>NZ_VJZK01000009.1 GCF_007109225.1 Flavobacterium sp. GT3R68 | reverse complement strand
CAAAAAATATTTCGCCGAAAAACCAAACTGAATTCTAAAATGGCAATAGATAACATCGGTTTGCATCAATGGCTTAATTTCGTGTTTCTTTAGAAAATACTCTGATAACCGGAAGTTTGGTATATATTTGCAATTGTCCGGTGACAGGCAAGCCACTGTATGCAAGCCGCGGGGACGTTGTGCGTCATACTAACTAAAGATTAAGATGAATAATTAAAATGGACGAATTCTTCTACTCTTTACTTCTAATATTAGTACCAATTCTTATTTTTGGAATTCCAATTTTACTCTCTTATTGGGTTTACAAAATTTTCAAAAAAAAAGATATTAAACCAAAATGGAGAATTCTCGCCTTCTTGCCAATTTTTGTAATTGGATACTTTGTTTACAGTGCTTTTTATCCTTCATCAGAATTTTATGAAACCGATTTTAAAGAAGTTACGGGAATAGAATTGCCTCAAGAAACTGAATTTGAATATAAAACTTCAAGTTATCCAGATCAACACGGAGATTACACTTCAGTTTCAATAATCAAAGTCGAAACTGACTTTTATAAAAATTTGCAATCTAAACTGTCCGAAAATGGACTATTTGAAAATGAAAATAGATTAGGTTGCCCCGAATTAGATAATGCGGAACGAGAAATGAGCGGTTTGAAAATCGAGCGTGAATTTTCAAAAGAACTAGATGATAGCTTTTACTATGTAGCATTTTTATCAGACAAATCATCAATTTTAGTTCAACGTTCAAGTCATTAGAAGAAAGTACGAACGCACAACAGCGGTTTGCCTCAATGGCTTATTCGGTGTTTCTTTAGAAAATACGCTGATAACTCAAAGTTTGGTTTATATTTGTGGTTGTTCGGTAACATTTCAAGCCACTGAGGCAAGCCACCGGACGTTGTGCGTCATTTTGGCGAAACGAAAAAAATCAGGATAATAATTGCCGAATGAAATATACATTAGAAGGACAGGAAACGGAAAGATTAAAATTTAGGTTACTAAATAATGAGGATTTTGATGTATGGATTGAATTGTTTGAAAATATAGAAGTTTGTAGATTTTTAGGAGTCGACAAAATTGAAACACCAAACGAAAGATGTAAACTTTGGTTTGAAATGACATTTGAAAGATATAAAAACGATTTAGGCGGAGCGAATGTATTATTCGATAAAACCACAAATAAAATTATTGGTCAAAGTGGACTTATAGTTCGAGAAATTGAGGAAAAACAAGAAATAGAAATTGCTTATTCTATTTTACCAGAATATCGAAAAAAAGGATTTGCTTCTGAAGCAACTAAAAAATGTAAAGATTTTGCATTTGAGAATAATTTTTCTCAAAGTTTAATTTCAATAATTAATACTGAAAACATCAATTCTGAAAAAGTTGCGAAAAATAACGGAATGAGAAATGATAAATCCATCGAGTATAATGGAATGCCGGTAAATATTTACCGAATCGATATTAACGATTGGAAAAACAAATAAAAAAACGAACGCACAACATCGGTTTGCATCAATGGCTTAATTCCGTGTTTCTTTAGAAAATACACTGATAACTCAAAGTTTGCTATATATTTGCAGTTGTCCGGTGATAGGTAAGCCACTGAATGCAAGCCGCGGGGACGTTAACTATAACTATCTGAAAACGTTTACGGTGAACATAACCAAAAGGCGTAATTCAGGTTTTTTTCCACTTCTATCCTATTTCCGAAAAGTTTGCGCTTAACCGAAATCTTGTTTTGTACTTGCCATTTAATTGGCTTAGCAGAAAGCTGAAAACGCAACGTTGAAAAGTTTTGGCTGAATTCCGAAAACAGAATTGTAAAACCGAAAACCAAACTAAGCGTAAAAAATAAATAGCTATAGTTAACATCGGTTTGCATCAATGGCTTATTCAGTGATTCTTTAGAAAATACGCTGATTACTGAAAGTTTGGTATATATTTGCAATTGTCCGGTGACAGGCAAGCCACTGAATGCAAGCCGCGGGGACGTTAACCATCATTTTAAGGAACGAAAACTTGAAAGACAAACTACCAAATGACAGAAAGTAAATCCGAAAAAATAGCAAAACAGATACGGAAGAATATTCTTGAAATACTTAATTTATGGAGTTCAAAAGAAAGTCAATTAAAATTTCAAAAAGACGTTCCAATTGCGCAAGTTTCTAGCGAATTATTTAACCTTTGGGATGATAATTATTATCCAGAAAGCGAAATTCATAAAATTGCATTTACCAAAAAGGAAAGAGATATTCTTGCCAAATTTAATACTTTATTAAATATTGTTTCCGAAAAAATACCCGAAAACTTAATGAGTATTGAGGAATTTATTTTGACAAAAGAATGGTTAGAAGTAAACGAATTTGCAAAAGAAGTGTTAATCGAAATGAATGAATAATATTTATCAGTAAGAAAAACGATGGTTAACAACGGTTTGCATCAATGGCTTTAGTTGTTTTTTCCTTCGGAAAAAACTCTGTTAGCTCCAATTTTCATCTATATTTGTGATTGTCAGTGATGTTTCCGCCACTGAATGCAAGCCGCGGGGACGTTAACGACAAGCCTAAAAAAAACGAAACGTAGAATTTTCAATGACAACAAAATACAGTGCGGAATTACAATTTGAACTTTTAAAATTTCACTGTGAAAAGGATTTGAATTTGAACCAAAATCTACAAATCAGAACTGTTCGTGTTTTAAAAAGAAAGCGCTTTAAGAATATCAATCCTTGGCTACTATTATTTTTTTCAAATGATGAACTTGTTTATAGAGAAAATCACATTACTTTCTATACTATACATTTAAAACACTCAAAAGAAACATTCCTTACAGGTATTGAATTTGAATATATTGAAAACGGAACGAAAAATGAAACCAGAGTGTATTTCAAACCGATCAATTTACTTCTAAATAACTTATTGAGTTCAAAATATGATATAGTAATCAACAAAACAATAACCGAAGCGAAAAATAAGGCCAGTCGTTAACAGCGGTTTGCCTCAATGGCTTAATTCTGTGATTCTTTAGAAAATACGCTGATAACTCAAAGTTTGGTTTATATTTGTGATTGTTCGGTAACATTCAAGCCACTGAGGCAAGCCACCGGACGTTATGCACAACCTTGTTAAATCTACCTAAATGAAAACTATACTTTTATTTACATCTTTTTTTATTTTATCATCATGTAAATCAATTTCAGACAAAGAATTTGAAATAGAAAATGGAAATTTAAAAGCAGAATTTAGCACTGAAAGTGAAAAATATGTCAAAGAAAATGCATCAAAATTATCAGATGAGAAAATGCTAAATTCATTAGATAGTATCGTTGAAGAGTACTTTATAAATAGAAATAAAAAATTAGCAATAAAATACATTAAAACTAAAAGCGGGGTAAAAAGATTGAATTTTCTAAAACCAAATTTTACAAAAGAAGAGCTTAAAAATCTATTAAAACAAGTACCTGAATCTATAAAAAAAGACACAAACTATATTGCCTTACAAAAATACATAAACTAAAAAAAGGCAATGCATAACAGCGGTTTGCCTCAATGACTTATTCAGTGATTCTTTAGAAAATACGCTGATAACTCAAAGTTTGGTTTATATTTGCGAGAGTTCGGTAACATTTCAAGCCACTGAGGCAAGCCACCGGACGTTATAAGCAAGCCGGCAGTAGACTCAACTTCTACGTTTCAATAAATAAATCAAATGAAAATTAAAGGATTAACAATAATAGCAATCATCAGTTTCGGAATAGTTTATTGGATTAATTTCATTGACTTTAAATTCGCAGGAATGATTAGCGGAAAAGCAGAAAAGATTGAATCCTTGATTGAAAATTTGTGCATGTCTTATTTAGCTGGTTATATGTTTTACTTCTTAAACATTTATCTTGTTGAAAGAAGGGAAAAAAAACTTATACTTCCTTTTGTATCAAGAAATGTTATAAATCTAATTGTAAATAATTATTCCATAATTTGTTGCTTGAGAAATAACCAAAAAATTGATTTTGATAATTTTCCCTCAAAAAGTGAATTTAATGTATTGTTAGAAAAAGTAAATCCAAAAGATAAAATTCCATTCTATTATAAAAATGAAAATTGGATTTTCCTTTTTAATAAAAGACAAGATTCAACTCTTAATTACATAAATAGAATATTTTTATCAGGAAAACATATTGATGAAGAATTACGAAAAATATTATTAGAAATGCAGTTCTCTCAGTATTTACAGGATAATTATGCTTTTAACTCAGATGAGTTAAAAGATAAAAATTTATCTACATACTCTCTAATCTTTTATAACCACTTTCAACTTATTAAAGAATTGCATACCTATTATGAGAAAAACCTAAAAACCTATTATATGGGTTCAATTGCAAAAAGTATTATGAAAAGAATAAGAACCAAGGCCAGCTTATAACAGCGGTTTGCCTCAATGGCTTAATTCTGTGTTTCTTTAGAAAATACGCCGATAACTCAAAGTTTGGTTTATATTTGTGAGAGTTCGGTGATTTTCACGCCACTGAGGCAAGCCACCGGACGTTAGCAGCTATTTTGAAAAACACCACAAAACAATGAAATATTTAATTTTAATAATTACATTTTTATCGCTTTTAAGCTGTAAAAAATCAAATGAAAAAGGTGAATTTGATTCTGCCAAAATAAAAAATATAAATGAAATTGTAGAAACCATAATCATCGAAGACAGTTTAAATGTTCTAAAAAGTGACAAAAAATCAAGAATGTTATGCGAAGATTTAATTAAAATTAATGTCTACGTCCCTGAGAAAAGCAAAGATGGATTGGAGCTGCCACCTCCACCACCATCAAATAATATTTCAATAAACACCTTGATAAATAGCAAAATTATTGAGCCTATGTTTTTTACAAGTAAAGATTCAACATACTTGATTTTGCAAAATTCTGGAATTGTAAAATATAGAATTGATGAAAAAATATTAGCTAAAGTAAATTTCACATCATCTGAGATGGAAAAAACAAAAAGAAAAATTGGGAAACATTATAGTTTCTACGAAATATCACTACCTCTTTTTTCAGTAGATAATAATAAAGCCTATGTTGAGCTAGGTTATTACTGTGGAAGTCTCTGTGGTCAAGGCAAAGCATTTTTTTTAGAGAAAATCAATGGAAAATGGAAAATAATAGAATCATTCGGAACTTGGATTAGTTAAAAAACAGCAGCTAACAGCGGTTTGCCTCAATGGCATAATTCCGTGTTTCTTTAGAAAATACGCTGATAACTCAAAGTTTGGTTTATATTTGTGATTGTTCGGTGATGGGAACGCCACTGAGGCAAGCCACCGGACGTTGTGAGCAATTTTATGACACCAATCCATTTCAAAATGAAATATATAATTATACTTTTTACAGTTTCAGCTTTTTTTCAAGCTAATGCACAAAAAATCAAATTCAAAGATTCTAATCTAAAAAAGGCTTTAATTGAGCTTGGCTACGATAGAAATAAAAACTCCGAAATAGAAGTTAGTGAAATTGATACTGTTCAAAAACTAAGAATATCCAAACGAAATATCAAATCGCTTGACGATATGATTTATTTCAAGAATTTAAAAGTACTCAATGCTATGACTAACGACATAAAAGAAATTAAAGTCTTTTATGGAAACTCAACTATCGAAGAGTTGTATATTGGCGAAAACAAACTGGGACCAAAATTAGTAGTCAAAGACATGCCTAATCTTACGGGTATTTATGCTTTTCGCAATGACATAGCTGTGTTTGAATTTATTGGAGAATTCCCAAAGTTAAATTCTTTGTATATTCAAGGAAATCCTGTTGTAAATCTTGACCTTCAGAACACAAAGAACTTAGAAAATTTACAACTTTTTGAGTGTGACAAATTAAAAACAATCGACTTATGGAAAAAAACAAAGATTAAGCAATTTTTTCTATTGGACATGAAAGTTGTAAATGTAGTCTCTAAAAACGAGTTTGTCAGAACTGCATATATTGAAAAAAATTCAGATCCAAAAAATTCTCCAAAAATTGACAGTGTGAAAACTGCACCGGTAATCAAAATTACTAAAGACATGATTATAACGCCGAGTAAATAAAAACTGCTCACAACAGCGGTTTGCCACAATGGCTTAATTCTGTGATTCTTTAGAAAATACGCTGATAACTCAAAGTTTGGTTTATATT
>NZ_VJZK01000008.1:32817-135634 GCF_007109225.1 Flavobacterium sp. GT3R68 | reverse complement strand
GAACCTGCATTAGGTTGGGCATTAATGGTAATTGTTGCAACGCTTGAGTCATTCACGCAAGGTGATGTTCCGGTAATAGTATAGGTGAAGGTACTGTTTGTTGCTCCGGGCGCGGGAGTAAAAGTACCTGCTGCTGAGTCGAATGTTCCGCCGGTTCCTGTGGGCCGTGTCCAAGTTCCTCCGGGTTGTGCTCCGGTAATCAAACTAAATAAATCAATTGGGGTCGAGCTGGAATCACAAATAGTAGTACTTCCTGCCGAACCTGCATTAGATTGCGGATTTACAGTAACGGTTACTGTTATAGGTGTACCATTGCAACTATTTGCATTTGGAGTAATGGTATAAACAGCTGTACCTTGAACGGTACCTGTTGCAGTAAGCGTTTGTGCAATTAGAATTCCACTAGCTGCACTAGCACCGGTTACATCCGTTTCCACAACTGTCCAGGTGAAAGTTGTACCCACTATATCACTCGTTAATGAAACATTGGTGGTCCCCCCAGAACACAACGTTTCAACATCGGGCGCAGCAGTGGCTACGGGACATTGGCCGAAACTAATAAAGGATTTGAAACACAACAGAATTACCAGGAATTTAAAATTTTTCATAATGAATGCTATTGATTAAACAAATACATTTTTTTGATATTTGATTAACTCAATGGAAACCACTTATGATAAAATTCCGAATAAAACCTGTGGTATATGTTTTACGATTGGGTTCGTAAATTGTATAAAATATAAAAATATTTATTTAGATTATAAACAAGAAATATTAAGAGTATTTGTATACATCACAAAGTAATTTTTACCATAATAGGTATTTTTTATTGAACTAACTACTTTAAAATTAGTTATTTAAAATCTATTTTTGAGAGATAGAATTCAGTTTTCGATGAATTGTTTCCATCCTTCGATGAACAACCATATTTTAGTAAAGATGACTTTTTAAAAGGGGATCACTTACCTGAAAATAGATATTTAACATTGTAAAATTAGAATATTTTAGGTAATATAAAAGCTCCTCCGGTGGAGAAGCTTTTATAAATTTTAAGATTTTTAATTTATTGGATAATAATTTTTTTGTTGATATCACCGGCGCTAGTTTTAATTTTTACAAGATAGGTTCCAGCGCTTAAATTTTCAATAGGAATCTGAATATCGGTTTGGTTTTTATCAGTAATATTCCATTGCGTTATAAACTGACCTACAATATTAAAAAGTGTAACGGAACTTACCAATTGTTCAGTGGTATTGATGATATTCAGATTATGGTTCGTATTGGTGAACCTCACTTGGATCTCTGCACCCACACCGCCATTTTCATCTGATTTAGCGGTTACCGTATTGCTATTTTTGTTGTTAAAACATAAATAAAAACGATCACTATATGTTCCGGCTTGTAGCCTGATTCCAAATCCCTGATTTTTAATGCTGTGATAAGTATTGGTTTGTTTATCATATATGTAAACAGTTTGATTAGTACTGAAATTTTCCAATCCATCCAGTACAAATTCAACATTTCCGGCTACATCTGTTATTACTTCAAGTAGGTATTTCTTATGTTCATTAAAGAAACCTACACCCTGAATGGTAAGCTTGCTTTTATCGCTAATGAAACACATATCACTGGGTTGACTATCAATGTGATATCCGTCATACCCTGGGTCGTAATTGCTGGTAGCATTCCCATTCATAAAGCCAAGCAAAATTTGTCTGTGGTAGTTGTTATTGGAATTAAATCCTAAACGAACTCTTTTAAATGTATCGATTTCATATTCATCATTCGCATTTATTTCAGTAGAGGCTGTAGAAGAGGCTAATGAAGACCTATTGGTTCTGAACAATTCAAAAGCAGCTGCATTATCTTCTTTCACAAACAGGCGCTGATTATTATTGAAAACAATATTGCCCCCTGTAACACTTGCGGCCACAAAAAAGCTTTGTCCTACTGGAATAAATCGTTTGGCAATTTTTGTGTTCCCACCGGTACCGTTAATGCCTGTCGGTGCAATAGGAGGAGTTCCGCCTGTTTTGTTGTAAGCAGCGTAGCCTCCCTGATAAGCGGCTAATATATGTGTATTATTAGCGCTGGAATGTTCCCAGAAATAAATAGTGCCTGTAGTTGTTGCCACACCTGAAATAGAAGTCACATTGTCTTCTATGAACTGATTTGCGTCGATTGCCGATGCGTACGGGTTGCCGCTTAAATTCAAATTGTTAGCTGCTATTGGACTGGTGATGGTTCCATTGAAAGGTTTTCCCGTGAAAGTATAATTTTGGGTGGTACCTGCACCGCCGCTGCCTTTCATTGTGAATCCCTGCCCTGGTAAAAGAGAACCGCTTTCTGTAACCTGTGCCCAGTTTGCGTATAAATTGCTTACGTTTTGAAATTTAAAGATCCAATAACGAGCCAGGCTAATTGGCGTTCCGGCACTTCCGTCATAACCGCCTACCCAATTGATATTTATTGGATTTGCCGGATCTGTTCCGTCTTTTATAGCGCCGCCAACGGTATAACTGTTGTTGTTAGTAAAGGCGTTGATAGGGCCCACTGGAGACGACCAATAGTTATAGTTGTATAAATTAGATTGTCCTTGTTGATCTCTTTCGATGCTACCTGCACTGGTTGGCTCCAGGTCACTTTGGATAGTTTGTACCAATTGTGATTTTCCTTGTAAATCGATTTTCCCATCCAATTTCAAATACCAGTCGTTTTGGATTTTGTTATCATTGTTCATCACAATTTTTACTAAAGGGTCTACGAACATTCCTAAGTCGATGGTGTTGCTGCTTTCGGTAATGTTATGTTTTACGTTTACGATAGACCAATCAAAATCCATGATGTCCATTCCTCTGATTTCTTTGGATGGACTATTTACAGCAGTTGCAAAATCCCCTGTTCTTTCCGTGATGAAAGGCATTGGCGCCTGCTGAACGTATATGTTTTTATGATTGTAAATTCTGGTTCCACTAGCAATGTCAATCGCTGGAGTTGTTAAATCATCAATAATATCGTCTTTGTAAACATCCATTCTGTAATATCTCAAAAGATTTGCATAAGGTAACGTGCCTATATCTTTTGGAATGACAGCACCTCTCACTTGAGAACTGTTGTTTTGGATTTCCTGATACACCATTCTTTGCAGTTGGCTATCAGTTAACGCTACATTAAATACACGTACTTCGTCTATTTTTCCGTTAAAATATTTATCTCCCGCTATTGGGTTTTTACCGATAGTCAAAAAGGAAGGGTCGGCTGCGATGGTACCGCTCAAAGCTTGACTGCTTACCATAACACCGTTCAAGTATAATTTTAAAAATCCTCCACCATAAACAGCAGCAACGTGATACCATTGGGAAACATTTAAAGGAAGGGTATATGTTAACATGGTTCCATTTACTACGGCTTCCAATTCTTTATTGGTAGTAATTCGTAACTGGAATTTATTTTGTCCAACAATTACACCCACTTTGGCGAAATCATTTCTCATATTAACCCAAGCCATTAACGAAGTATTTGATAAGCCGCCCAGGATTGCAGTGCTTTGTGCATAATCATTTCTTCCGTCAAAATCAAGGAATAGTTTTCTGTTTAAATCTCTTGGTGATCCAAAAAGGGCGTTATTAGTATCAAAAGCATCTACAATTCCGTCTTTGTCAATATCTGTAGTTCCGTCAATTATTCCATTGTTGTTGGCATCTAAAGTGGCATACAATGTTCCGGCAATATCATAAGTGGCACCGTTAGAAGAAATGTCCATATAATCTGGAGTTCCGTCGCCATCCGTGTCAATTACATAATTCAGAAAAGGAGCTATGAAAGAGCCTTGGTCTAGATTTCCATATTGATAGATACCGGTTCCATAATCGTAAATGTCCAAGATTCCGTCTCCAAAACCTTCCGTGATACCATCTCCATCCACATCCTTGCTTCTAAATGTTTCAGTATCTAAACCGTCACCTACACCATCTCCGGTAATATCACCATCCCCGTTTACATATCCTGCAACGGCATTTGTATTTCCCGCACCTGATTCATCCACATCAAAAAGCGTATCATTATCACTGTCCAAATCGATATAATTTGGAATGGTATCTCCGTCAGAATCCAATACCGGTGATAATGATTCAGCGCCATCATGAAGTCCATTTCCATTTCCATCAATCCAGGCCACATCAATTCTTCCTTTACCATTACTTAGGTTTCCATATCCTGCTTCAATGACATCTTCGATGCCATCGTTATCCGCATCCAAATCAAACATATCAGCAACACCATCATTATCCAAATCACATAAGGTCTGGGCAATTACTATATCGTCTAAAGCAAGGTCATTACCTCCTCCACCAGGAGCGTTATTGATAAAACGAACCGTAAAGGCGTTTACATTTCCTAGATTTACACTTGTTGTGTATTGTTTCCAAACACCTTGGGCGCATGAATTGTCCGCGAGGCCTCCAGAACATCTTCCAAATTGTCCGGTTGTGAATGTAGCAAGTATATTATTTGATAAATCCACAAATTGCACAGTCACATCGGGTAAGATAGAGCCTGGGAAAGTAGATGGAGCCATAATGTTAAGAGCCCAAAAACTATAAGTAATAGGCAAATTTGATAAAACACCACTTATGGTAGTTTCGTAAAACACTCCCGGAGTAAAGCTGGCATTAAAAACAGCCATTCTTCCGCTGGTATCGCCTGGTGTGTGATCTTCTCCATTATACCATGCAAGATCCCCGTGAATGTTTTCAGGATCGCTGGCTATTGTGCCTGTTATTTTAGAAACGACGCAATATTCTCCATCATCAAGTATTATTGAAGACTGGAATGGACATGCCGCGGTATTAGGACCCACGATACCATCTTCATAGCAATAGGTCGTTCTTGCGTCATAGGTAGTGTTTATGGTTGTTCTGGATCCGGTTCCAAAAGTTTCATTTAGAAATTTATAATTTACTTTATGCCCATTCGCATTATTGCAATTTGCCTCTTCTGCAATATCCTGAATCCCGTCATTATCATCATCAATATCGATGTTGTCAAAAACAAGGTCATCATCACTGTCATAAAAAGTCTGGATTACCAAAGCCTTAACGGCAAAATCATATGGATTTTCGTTGGAATCATTATTTATAACGGATATCGTGGCCGATTTACTACCATTTGTAGTTGGAGTAAAGGTTACTACGAATGCCGTACTGGATCCTGGGCCTACTGTAGCGCTTGGTGCGGTAGTAACGGTAAAATCAGCAGCGTTAGGCCCACTGATAGTTATGGCTCCGATCGTTAAGTTTAGATTTCCTGAATTTTTAATTGTAAAAGTTCGTGGAATGTTTCCCCCAACCTCAGTGGTGCCAAAATCGGTCCAGTCCGTAATGGTAGGGGTGATATCGCCATCTGCAATCGATGTAGAATTACCCTCAATATCAATCTCAGGATTGGCGGCGCTGATACCTTTAATCGCAAAAGTATACATTAAAGCGCCTCCATTATTGGTATAATTTACAGTAACAATTGCATTTTTTGTCCCGGTTGGTAAAGTAGGAGTAAAGCGAATTACTAAATTTGGAGAATAAATGGCTCCACCACCATTTAATGTACTTCCTGCTGTAGGACCTGAAATTATTGAAAATTGTGCTGCATCAATACCGGATATTACTATCGAAGGGTTTGAGAATGTAATTTTGCGAGAACCAGCATTGCCGGCCACACCTGTATTTCTTAGTACGAAGGTATTGTTCAGGGTGTTTCCCACATACACTGTTCCGAAATCAGTGTTGTCAGCTAGACTTGGTGTGATGTCATTGTTTGCAATGTCGACTCCATTACCGCTGATGATAAGATTTGCGTTTTGGGAAAAACTTAAAGCGGTAAAAAATAGGAAAACTAAAGTAAGAATTAGTTTGCCAGCTAGTAGGGTAATTTTCTTCATAATCTTTGGGGATTAGATTAATGATTCAGTGTGTTTGTTAATTTTGGGCTATGGCATTTTAAATAGGCAACTTGTGTATATGTTATTTATATGTTAAAAATACAAAAACATTTTCAATAAAATCGACATAACTATGTTAATTATCGATAAAAATAACATTTTCTTTAATTTAATACTAAAAGGCTTACAATCAGTTAATTAGAAAATAAATATAATGCGATATTTTGAAATAAAAAAATTATTTGTCGATTAAATACAAATAAAGTCGATTAAGCGCATATATTGTTAAGAAAAGTAAGTTTATTCTTTATTTTTATTTATTATAATAATAAAACACGTTCTTATGTGAATTTTATGGTTTTTCCGCATAAAATAGTAAAGTGTAGAAATAACAATGACTGCAGGGTCAAAAATATAGTTTCAAAAGGGGAAAATTCAGACACCATATGGGACAGGCGCGTCCGAAGGACAGTGACTAAAAAAGGCCCTATCTTCAAGATATTATAGTTTCTGATTTTTATTTCACGAAAAAGTTAACAATAGTTTTTGAGAGTAATGTTATGAACTATAATATGTGAGCATAAAAAAAACGGTTTAGATAGCTTAAACCGTTTGTTTTCAAATACTTGATTTTTGTAGCGAAGACGGGAGGAACTGACTTTATCTTGCTTGATGTGACGAATTCTTAATCCTCTTGTTTACTAAGGCTTTAGAAGAAAGTGAATCCAAATAAATTTCAGTTAATTTAGTTAAGATTAATATAAATCCGTGAATTATCCGTGAATTAAATTGTATCTCTGTCACTGTAAAACAACCCTACTTATGGCAACTATCCAATTTAAAGCATTAGGTACAAAAGACCCAGTAAATCTTAATATTAGATTTTTTCATAATAAAATTAATTGTTATGCAAAGTCTAATGTTTTTATTAATTCAATTAATTGGAGTAACAAGACTTATAAAGTAAAAGGACTGCCTCTAGAAGAAAAGAAAGCTATTGAAGAAAAGATTGAAAATATATCGAAGCATATTTTACAAGGCTTTAATACAGATTTTCCAACGGGTGAAACAATTGATAGTAATTGGTTAATAAAACAAGTTGATGGTTTTTACTGCAAACCTGAAGGAGACGATGATTATAGATTTTATTTTGTACCATTTGTAGCAAAATATATTGAAAGCTCAAAAACCAGAATAAACCCTAAATCAGGAATGCAGATTTCAGTAAGAACAATTCAGAATTATACGACTACATTAACTAGATTAAAAGAGTTTGAAATTAAACATGAGAAGTTAAAAACAAAAAATATTAATTTAAATTTTCACGGAAAGTTCACCAGTTTTTTGAAAACCGAAGGCAATTATTCAAGTACTGTAATTGAGAAATATATCAGCCATATAAAGAATTTTGTAAAGGAATCTAAGATTGAAGGTTTTGAGACAAGTGTAGAGATAGAAAGTAATAAATTTACTTTTAAACGAGATGAAACACTTGATACTTATTTAGACGAAAATGAAATTGAAACAATTTTCAATTTAGATTTAAGTAACAATTTGAGATTGGAAAATGTCAGGGATTTGTTTATCGTTGGGGTTTGGTCAGGATTGAGAATTTCCGACCTGAAAAGAATTAATGATTTCAATATATCTAATAACAGAATCAAAATTATATGTACTGAAAAGACTCAGGCTTCAGTTGAAATTCCAATACATCCACAATTAAAAAGGATTTTAGAAAAGAGGAATAATGTTTTGCCTATAATATCTGAGCAAAAGTTCAATTTATATGTGAAAGATTTATGCGAAGCAGCAGGAATAGATGAAACTATTTTAGGGAGTATCAAAGACCCAAAAACAAACAGAAAAGTTAAAGGATATTATCCTAAATATAAACTTATCTCTTCGCATACATGTAGAAGGTCATTCGTGTCAAATCATTATGGTAAATTACCAGATAAGACAATCATGGCTATTACCTCTCATAGGAGTAATTCCCAATTTCTTAAATACGTAAAAACTACTTTAAAAGAGCAGGCTAATAAACTTGAAGAATATTGGAGTAAAAAAGAAGAATTGAAGAGTATAGAACTAATGAAAGTAGTATAAGTAGCTTAATATGCAGTTATGAAAATAGGTAGAAACGATTTATGCTCTTGTGGGAGTGATGTAAAATATAAAAAATGTTGTTTAGGGAAAGCAGGAAATGTCTTAACATCTGAAAATGTTGGTAATGATTTTGAATTGTTTATTAAGACTAATAATTCTATCAAATTATTAAAAGTTTTATCGCTTATTCAATTGATTCCCAAGAACCATTCTAAGGTTGTACGGTTAGAAACCATTCAAAATACTGTATGTGAAAATCTCACAAATAATGATTTGGATGTAAATTATGTAGCATTCCAATCTATAATTCATAAACAGTTTGCCAGTGATTATAGGGAAGACCCTTCTGAATCTTCTTTTACCGAAAATTTAATTTTTTTAAATGGTAACAATATCGTGTTCCCAGGGATTTCTAGTGGCAGTACTAATGTGAATCAGATACTTTTAAGCACTACAATAATTTGGAAAAATGAATTATCTGAAAAATCAAAAAATAAAATAAAAGAAGGTGCATTCCTTTTACTGCATATTCACAATGAAATAGCAAAAAAATTAAATTACGAAAGGTTTTTATATGAAGATGATTATAAAGGAAAAATTCACTTCCCAACCCCCGAATTTTTAGAATCAAATAGTCATTTATTTGAATTTACAATTGAAGACATACAACATATATATACAAAGTTTAATATTCAAAACGATATAATTAAAGAATTTGTATCTACACCAGAAGAAATAAAAAATCATAACGGAGAAGAAACTTTACTTATTCAAAAGCCCTTTATCATTTATGATGACAAATACTACTTAGCATTACCTACAGCTCAAATGTATTCCTTGAATTTATTCATCAGAAAAGTAATTTCTGAAAATAGTGAATTGGATATTTTAAACAAAACTTATAATAAATTTATTAATCAAGAGGTATATAAATATCTAGTTCCATATTGGTCTAAAATCGAATTTGATTCCCTGCTAAATGAAGATGAATCAATTTGGCAATTTGATACTAATAAGTTTGCTTACGTATGCTACATACACGAAGATTCTAATATAAAAACGGAAGATAGAGCTAATGAAGTTATTCATAATTTTAAGAAAGAATATAAACAGACAGATATAGAATTCTTATCTCTTCATTTTTTTGCTTCTTATAAAATTGATGAAATTGTACCTCATATGTTTGAAGGTATAACAGAGGCAAAATATCAGTTAGCTATAGATTTTTTTGATTTTGAAAGAATTAATACATATTGGGATATAGATAAATTATCGTTTTGGAAATATGCTAAAGCTAAAAATAGATTAGATGAAAAGGACATTATTATCGCTCCATTTTTTTCAATCCTTACTTATTACAAATGGTATGTTTCGAATAAGGAATCCTTTTTTCATAGTGATGATGCAATACCAAATATGATATCCTTTGATTTTAGCATGCAAGGTGAAGTGATTATTGAAGCAGATAAAAAAAATGATAAACATTTAATTTTATACATTAATGATGAAAAAGTATTGGGTTACATTCCTGTATATAAAACAGAGAAATATGCTAAAATATATACTTCTG
The DNA here is from genome assembly GCF_007109225.1 of Flavobacterium sp. GT3R68. Taxonomy (GTDB): domain Bacteria; phylum Bacteroidota; class Bacteroidia; order Flavobacteriales; family Flavobacteriaceae; genus Flavobacterium. Next base: position 126,023 of record NZ_VJZK01000008.1, on the reverse strand, counting down.
AAGAAATATTTGAAGGAAGCTTAAAAGTTGCTTTGGAAAAATTTTCTTTTCCAATTTGGGTATCATGTAAGCAGCAAAGAGATTATTTGGGTAAAAATTTCATTGATGCGATTTTGTACTGGCTTAACGAATTACATCATCCACTTAATTCATTATTAAAACCATTAGGGAAACTTCCTGTTGAGTTCATATTGTCATTTGATGAAATGTTAAGAGAATTTATGAATGATGGAAAGCAAATGCCTGACAATAACAAAATCAATATTGATTTTGAAATTAACCCTGATAAAAGAAAAATTGAATTGACTTTTCCTGTCGGTATCTTCAATGCTTTACATCGAGAAGATAACTATGGCGAAAGAATAATCATGAATTCAGTTATTAAATGCTTAAATAATCTGCTTATTATTAACGGTTCTGAAGAAATTCCAGAGATACTGATTAAAAACATTATTGATGAATATATCCCCTTAGGCAAGAAAAAAATGATTCTTACATCTAATTCACATGATAATATTCAATCATTTGATAAATACATACCTACTGTCAGATATATATATTCTGCTGATACATCAATTGTTCTCGAAGAAAACGTAAAATGGTTAAATTATAGTACACCAATTCCAATCAAGATTAATGATATTGAAGAAAAAATAAAACTATGTAATGACTTAATTAACTCACTAACGAATCAAATAAGAAATAGAATTAACGAGTATAATTCCGAAAAATTATTAATTCATTTAATGTTAAGACATGAGTCTTTGATACAAAAAAATGGATTTAAGGATATTGGACTAGTAGCCAGATTGGAATGTTTTAGTAAATATGATGATATAATTGAAGAATATAAAGATTTTAATTCAAAATTAATTAAATCATCTCATGCAATTCGATGCTTAATTGAATATGTAATAGCTGAACCTTACTATGGTAATAAAACAGTTAATGACGATGATACTGATTTTTTATTGGCTTTAATCAGTGAATTAATTTATTATGGTTCAGTAAAAGATTCAATTAAATTGGGAATTGACAACCCCGACATGGGGCTTTTACCATCTGGAAGAATAGGAATGAATCATGATTTTTATGAGAATGTCCTTGTAAAATATAGTGAGTCAGTTACTTTTGATGAAATTCACGAGTATCGGGAATCTTTTGATAATCGTTTTAGAAAAGAGGAAGTAAAAAAGGATGGAGCTAAACAAGATGAATCCTTAAATTCTTATTATGATAAGGTAGATATTGCATTTCAAAATGATATAGGGATTACACTTACAAAAATTCATCATATATTAATATTTCTTTCAAACCATTGCTTCGTTAATGAAAATTCAATTTATAGCTGTGGTGAATTAGAATTTATGCAGCTTTTAAAAGACAATTCTGATTTAGACGGAAATGAAATAAATGCATTCGTTAAGTTCATGTCAATAGTAACAAGGGGAAAAATGGATGTGCCAGAAAATGAAAGTGAATATCCTGAAATATACCCATGGAGATACAATAGAGAGTATTCTTATATTAGGAGACCAATACTAAAATTGAAAGCTGAAAATAATTCCTATACAATATTATGGAGTGCAAGACATTTAGATAGGGCTTTAGAGAATCTATTAGCGATATTTCATAGTGGTTTATTAAAAGTTAATAAAGAACACAAAGAGATTAACCAGCTAATAAAGGATAGAAATAATATAAAAGGAACTGAATTCAGAAATAAAGTATATGAATGGTTAAGTGATAATACTAATTTAAAAATTATCAAACATGAAGTTAAAATTCGAAAGAGCGTATTCCCAAATGCAGTTAGGGATTACGGGGATATTGATATATTGGCTTTTGATTTAGAAAATAAGATTATTTATTCTATAGAATGCAAAAATACCAAACAAGTAAAAATAATGTATGATTTCTCAAGTGATGTTCAAAACTATTTAACAAAACAATTGCCTAAGCATATTGCAAGAGGGATTTGGTTAGAAGAAAACCTTGAGCAACTTTCAATAAAATTTGATTTAGATTTATTGCAATTTGAAGTTAAGCCATTGGTGATTTCTTCATATCAACTTCCAATAAAATTTATTGAAAAAACTCAAATTCCAATTTATTCTTTTAATGAGGTGAAAGGAAAAAAAATATTCAATAACAATCAATAACAAAATGAAATATATAAAACATTGCTTATTAGACATCGAAAATGTTTATGTTCCCCAAATAGAATATTTAAATGATGATTTTTTTGGGATTAACGATGATTTTATTAATAGTAATGAAGTTATAAAAAGGTCTATGAAATTCTATGAAATAGAAGTTGATGCGGAAGACTTTGAAAAACTTCCTATTTCCTACAAGGAGTTTAATAACAAAAATAAGAATCATTTTTATAAAGGTCTGAATTATGAGTATTTACTAGATAATATTGATTTAGAAATATTTAAATTGGAGCTAACTACACTAATCTCAACGCAAGAAAAAAGGTTTTTAGAATCAATAACAAACGAATTGGAAAATAGTTTGTCCGATATAAAATTTACAAAAATGCTAATCAATAATATTGAAGAAATTCTTAAAACTAGTAATAATTTAAAGAGTTTAATAGGTAATTCAAATAGTATAAATGAATTGGTACTAAAAGAATATTTAAAGTCATATAGCAGATGTTATAAAAGCTTAAAAGATGAATATTATCATTTATCACCTCATTTATTTGATAAAAATGAAGAAATACCTGTCTTGTCAAGGGACGAAATATTGAACAATTTAATTGGACGGAATACGAATAACTTAAGAACATTTCTTGAATATGAAAGGAAACTGATTAGTCTAAAATATTTAGATAATAGCAGAGGAAAATGGCTGAAAAAATCTGCTAATCTTGTTCGGTTTTATAATCATTGTGAGAATAAAAACCTATTTAAAGACTTTTATGAAAATAACTCTGAGGGTATTAAATTTTTAAGAGACTTATATGATTTTCATGAAAAAAATTCTATTGATACACCAGAAAAAAGAAAATTACAATTAACACGGAAAACAAAATCAGAATTTCACTTTTTAGACATTATTTAGTCCGATTTTGGTCCATCTAAAAAAATAATATTTTTTTTTATTTTTATTTAAACTGCCCTATATATACTATGATTAAAGATACTTTGCTTTAGTCTGCATTAGTCCAGACCTTCATTCTGCCCAATGTTTTCCTCATAATTTTGATTTTAGAAAATGGCAATAAAGCTATTTGTAAAACAAAATAAAATATGGAATTAAAACAAATCCAAGTCTTTCAATTAAGTATTGAAGACTTATCTCTAATTATCAGAGATGCAGTTGCGAACGAACTTAAAAAAATCAGCAACATTTTTAAGCAACCCAGTCAGGAAAATGAGTTGCTATCAAGGGAAGAAACAAGTAAACTTCTCAAAGTAAGCTATACTACCTTATTCAATTGGAATAGAGAAAAAATACTTGAAGCCAAAAAAATTGGACGAAAAGTATTCTATTTGAAATCTGAAGTGTTTAATAAACTAAATGATGTAGCATAATGATAGACAATATTAAACTGTTTGTATTAGACAAACACAGATTAGAAAATCAAATTATTAATAATGGTTTGGTTGAATTAAGTACTACATTAAACTACTTTACTGGGGAAGTTGAAGAATACCCAAAAAGAGGCAAGGATTCAAATCTAAACGTTACTATTACTTTGCATTCAGCCACTCTATTAGGCAGTATTCATAAGTATAAAAACATTATGGAAGGCAAAGGAGACCAAAATCACAACGATTTCAATTTTGATGAAATTCAAGATGTAATTCGGGGGTTAATTAAAAAATACCATATTGAAAAAGATACTAAAATAACAAACCTAGAATTTGGATTCAATTTGGAGGTATCAAAAGACCCACAATTAATACTCGACAATAATGTATTAATGAATAATTATATAGCCCCAAACAAGAACTTAAAATTCTCAGGTAGGGGTGATTATAAGGAATTTCAATTAACAGATTATCGAATTAAGATATATAACAAGTCTAAGCAGTATAAATTAAAAACAAATTTATTGAGAATTGAGTTGAAAATAATTAATAAGCGACTGTTGCAGAAATTAAAAATTAATTGTCTGGAAGATGTTATGGACAAAGAAGTAATTAATAGACTTTTTAAGCTCTTTATGGAACGTTTTGAGGGTTTGTGTATTGTGGATTTTTTTGACACGGGAAAAGTGCCTCAAAACGATTGCGATAAACTTAACAAATATACCAATCCAAATTATTGGATTAGAATAAAATCTGAGATAAGCCCAAAAAGAATTTCTGCTTTAAAAAGGGACTTTAATTATCTATTAAATAAATATGAATTACTAAAAATGAAAAAAGCGATAAGAGAAAAACTTAATTCAAAATTCATAGAATTAATAAACAACAATAATCCTGAATATAGAAATGTAGCTTAGGGATTAAATGTCAACTATAATGCGAAGAACAAACCTGCCCCGTGCAGGTTTTTTTCTCTTATTTAAATCCAGTTTTGTATGTGTTGTCTAATTTGTTTTGAATAATGGTTGCTACAACTAACACTTCAGTCATTTCTGTCAATTGTGTATCTTCCATAAGCTTTGGGTCATGAGCTTTAGGGTTTCGGTACATGCTGAAAAATCCTTTAACAAAATTCCCAAAACCTTTATGTTCGCTTATTTCACTTTCTGTTTTCAACATATTAAAAGCTAACATAGGTTTTTTATCTTTTCCAAGCCCAAAACATTCATCAACCAATTCTCCACCATCAGAATTATAATCACTTTTCTGCCTAAGTCTTTGAGCAACACTTTTTGTGATTTCTAAAATTGCATGGAAGTAATTTTCATTCAACCATTCTGACTCACAATAAGGTAAAATTTCATAATGAATTCCAATTCCATGAACCCTTTCTTTAATTTTCATTGACCTTCTTTTTGCTTCTGAAATAGTTTTAGCTTTCTCCACAGGTTTTGCTTCACCAGCTTTATTAATTTCTATTCCTTCATAAAGAAGTTTTTCGTTTATTCTCGTTCTGTCCTTCTCAAAAGCTGCTTCATCAGTATATCTTTTTGGATTTATAATTCTCAAAATGAAACTCAATACATTATTAGCACATTTGTCTTGATTTTGTCTTGCTTTTAGTGAATGATAAATTCTATCAGGTTTATTAGTTCCTTCTCCATTATCAACAATATTTGCATTTAGAAATTGCTCATTAATTTGTTTATGAGTCAAAATTTCGGCTATTATGTCCGCTAGGCTTCTGAGTGTACTGAGGTCAAAATTATTTGTCATAAAAAAGATTTATAATGAGATATAACTAATAATTACTCTCAAATGAGAAACTATTGCTTAAGTATGTCTAGGCATCTGCTTAAAATTATTGGATTGTTAATTATAATTAAACAAAGTTTAACTCTTGTTCTAGAGACAATCTGAAATAACATTTTAGTCGGGTGATAATAAGGTTGGAATTTGTAGCCTGTTGTTGAAAGATTTTCACCTTTGTAGTAAAAATGTCCATCTACTACAGCTACAACATTGTTGAATTCTTGTCCGATTACAGTATGTGCATTATCATTTTCCTCTTCAATTTTATAGTTTTCATACGGCAGCTTTGATACTGTGGATGGAGTATAATTTATAGTTTTCCAATCTTCTGATTTTAATTGAGATAGAAATGATGTAGCTTCTACGTAATTGTCAAAATATTTAAGCTCAATATTAGAATATTTATAATTTTCAATAGGTTTATTTTTATTTAATAAGCATTGAATAAAGGAAGCTACTTCCTTATTTGTCCTAATTTTTGTAGTTAATTCAAAGGGTTTTATTGTTAAATCACTTTCTATTTTTTCTTCTATTTTATTATGGATTTCCTGTTTTCTCAATGTCTGTTGCCCATCATATGAAAAAATACATTTGTTAGAAATTCTCTTTACTTCATCTATTATATGAGTTAATTGAGTTTGATAAATTCTTTGTGCTTCATCAATAATAATTAAATGGTATTTTGATAAATCCTGCTTCATTAAATCCTTTGCGGGGATAATATCCCATCCATAATCGTCACGCAATGTTATATGACCTTGATTTAAATATCCACAATGTACTATTAGAGTTTCATTTTTTTTTAAAACTTCTTTGGCTATATCAAAAGTAAGTAACGTTTTACCTGTCCCAGCCTTGCCTTTGATTGAAAGTATAGAATAATTGGTGCTTTTTAGCTCATTTAGGATTATGTTTTTTATTTCCTCTTGATGTGATGTGAGAAAATATTTTCCTTTAATAAATTCTTGTGTTGAATTAAAAGGAGAAACTAAATAATTTGAAGGATTAAAAAAACTATCAATATCAATAATTTTTTTTACATTCTGAGATACTAGTACTGCTAAAAGTTGCTTAAGATTCACTTCGATTAAATTTTGACTTTCATCAATCGTATAAAGTTTTTGCTCTTCAGCAACATAAGAAAAATTATATATTTCTCTTTTTAAGAAGCTTAAATAATATTTATTTCTTATGAGCTGATTTCTAATTTTTTCGGGTGTACTACTTTTTTTTAACTCAATATTTACCACAGATTCATCATCTATTCTTAGTAGGTCAAACTCTTTGCCAATTTGTGGGATTGTGTACCCTATGAAGTATTTATCAAATAAGCTTATATTTTTACTTAAAGATTTTAAGTGATTTACTAATACATCCAAATCTTTTAATTCTTCTAGCTTGATTTGAATTGTATGGTATTTTAAGTATGAGTTGAATAAATCAGGAGTTGTATTTTTATGAGCACTTAGAATTGAAATAAGATTAGCTTCTTTCATGAATTAATTATTTTATTGTTGGGTTGTTATTTAAGATTTGCAAAAAAACTTGGGTTATCATATTATTATCTAGTGCTGATACCATCGTTTAATTAAATCTTATTTTTGCTTCAAATACTTCTTCCCAAAATCCTTTGTTCTTTATTTCTAATGGAGAATCGAATTCTTCTTCATACGCTTCATGAAAATTATTATCTAGGTCAGAATTTATGAATGTTGATACACTGTCAAGTGCATCGTTAATTTTTTGCATCTCTTTTGTTGTGCTCCATTGTATATCTAAGTCTTCGTTTATGTAATCATTTGCATGTGCTTCATCTAGCTCATCTCTATTAGCATCCCATCCAATTTTTATATCTTTACCTGAATAAGACCTGAATATTAAACCATTCATAATTCCGCTTTGTTTGTCCAATAATTTAGTTACTTTTCCACATAGCTCATTAAATTCTTCATACCGATTTGTCTTTTTTTTCTTTAGAATTTCTGCTACTGCTGTTTTATCTTTTGCCTCCTTTAATTTGGTAATTATGTCTTCTAATTCAGATTTTTCTTCAATTAAATTATTAATTGTTTTTTCCAAATCAGTAGTTTCTTTAACTAATTGTCTAAAAATTGCTTTGTCCATAGGTACGTCAAATGGATTAGACGTGAGATGTTTTTTTACCCTTATTTGAAACTCTTTTTTCTTTGTTGTCCATCTGTCGCTCTTAATTAAAGAATGTTTAATGTCAAGTTCTTCCTGAACGATGTCACGAATTCTATCTAAACTAGTTTCATCAATTAGTTTTTCGATTTGACTTAGTTCTTGAATCACACCAACGGTTTTATAATTAATAGGGTCAATAATTAAAGGAAGAACAATCGCTTCTGTCATCCATGCAGCACCCATTTCATTCATACAAACCTCACTTTCTTTATAGTTAGGTGAAATCAAAAGAAAATTAATTTTTGCACTTAATATATTTGACTTAATTGAATCTCTCCAGTCATCTCCAGATTTTATTTTTGTTCCATCAGTGGACACACAAAAGATTTCATCTATTGGAACGCTTAATGCCCCGTGAAGGATAAAATCAACGAATGCAGCTGCAATTTCCTTATCTTTTACAGCATGGCTGATAAATATTTTTTTACTCATATCAGTATCAATTTTTAATTATTTTATTTAATGGTGTCAAGTTTATGTTTCGTAATTAAATCACTGTTGTAAAATTATTCCACTTTGCATTGTTTTATGAAATAATTTCCAAATGCAGTAATATGAAAGTCGTCCGAACTATTATAGCTAGCTGACAAATCTAAATTGAGGTCAACAGATTTATCTTCATCATCATCAATGATATCAGCAGAAGTAGAGCCATTGTCAATGTCAATTTCAGGCTCTTCATACCTTAATAGTCCAAGTGACACTAAATTGTCAATATAGATTTTTATAAACTCATCACTTAACTCAAAATGCTCTTTCACAGAGCTATAGCTAATTGTTATATCTTCCAAAGTTATATCTCGTTCTGTGTAAACTCTATTTGCATATTTACTATTTAACAATCTTGCTAATCTTAATTGTTGTTGTACATAAAAGTCTTCGTGAATAAAATCCAGTATTTTAGCTTCTAAGGAAGAAAGAGAAGATAGGGTATTAATTAACCTTGGTTCTAAACCGTTCTCTGGGGATGTTGAAATCTTTGCGATTAAATTTGCCCATTTGTCTTGGAGTAATTCATCTTCCTCGACTGACGATTTTTCTATTAAAGGTACAATTGTTTTAAGATTTAATTCTCTAGGTTCTAATCCATTTTTATCAAGTAGTTCACGAGTTTTATTTAGTATTCTCACTTGATTTTTAAGTCTTCTAAACCTGACATTGTCTGCGAAAATTTCGCCAAACTCTTTTATTGAAGGTCCGAATAATTTCGTCATTAATTTTTCAGTTTTATCTAAAATTTGTTTAGGCAAGTTTAAATCTTCAATTATTTTCAATATTGCTATTTTTTAAATGTTTATAACGTCTTGTGGCTTTGTTTTGCTGTTTAAGCTTTATTAATACCTAATTATTAATTATTAAGAAATTCCCAAAAGCAATTTTTTGTTTACTAAATCTTTTAATCATTCCTTCATATATAATATTCCCTTCACTCACATATTTGATTTTCCATTCCTCATCAATGGGATAAATTATAGTTGAATTTGGGGTCAATAAATCCCATTTATATTGTGGGGAATAATTACTTGCAGAGTGTTCTGATATAGTCCATAATTCAATATATGAATTTAATTTGTGATTCTTAGTTGAAGACACCTCGGGTACTAGTGGTTTATATAACCATGGATTTTTAAAATCTTTAGAATTTAAAAACTTATGATTTTCTTTTTCTTTAAATTCTTTGAAGCCTAATTTTTTCCAAATTTTTTTCGAACTTGAAGGTTCGCAAAACAATTCCATTACAACTACATTCTTGTTTAATAAATGGACAGTTAATTCATTTAGTAAAATCTTTCCAAAACCATTTCTTTTTTTATTATTTTTAATTACTACGACTTCTATTTTAGCATATTTATCAATTATGGAGTAAGAAATATAACCAATACAAAAATCGTTGTCATCAATCAAACATATAAAATTATCATTGGTAAATTGGGAATTATTGAAGTTGTATATAAAACTATTTAATCCACTTTGACTTTCTTCAAATAACCATGTTGTGATTTGTTGAATGTATTTTTCATTCGGTTCAAAAAGGATTTTCATAAATTTAATTTATGGCAATCAAAATGCTTAGTTTTTCAATTTTATCGAAGTAATCCTTCCAATAATCTTTATTAGAACTTGGATTCGTTTTATCGTCATATAGAAATATCATTGAAATTTTACCCTCAGTGTCATATTTAATAGAATTTTCAGAGCTGGCGATGTCTATTAATTTTAATTCAGTTAGTGCCTTATATTTTGTATAGACGGGATTTTCAGAAAATGCTTCTTCACTATGAATTGAAAATTTGTCACTTATTTTACTCCAACCTAAGGGCATGTATTCACGATTAAATGCAATCCACTCATTGTTTGAATTTCTTTTAATTCCATAGGGTAAGTTGATTCTGAAGAAATTTGATAATGCCATAATTTCGTTTTCTTAAAATTAATTTGGTGAAATAATATTTCATAAATATAAAACAAACTTTTTTTGTTTGGTAAATATTATAGAATTTGTTCCAAATTGAGTTTAAGTCTTAAATTCCGCAAATGCCATTAATTTGGATATATGTTTTTATCAAACGCTTCAATTATAAATTCATATTTTTTTGAACAATTGTTGATGTTTCCGTCATAAAGAGTTACTACTTTAAAATCCTCACTGATAACTACATCTCCATAAGGTGTATTATAATAATAAGTTTGGGTATAAGAATTATATACTTTAAAGTCTAATTTTCTATCCAACCAAGAATTATTACCCCTTTTGAAATATAAGTAGTTGCCTGCGTAATAAAATAGGTTTTGTCCGACATCAGTTTGTGTTAAGACCCAATTTTTATTTTCAAATGAATATTCTGAAACTTGAGAAATTTTATACCCACCTCTATATTTTAAAAAATCTAATGCTTCATTTTTCTCTGGTACGTTTTTCTTAGGAACTTCATAGAGATTTTCATTTTTGGGAGTTGCTGTAGATGACTCTTCATTTTCAATTGTTTTTACTTCTGAATATAAATAATTAACTACCTGATTAGTCATGCTATTGCTAGAGTAGTCAAACTTTTTTGAATTAATATAATGGAGTGTTTCATTTTTAAATCTTGCGTTAATGGTAGTTTTTGTGTTATCGCTAAACGATAAGCTCCATATTTTTGATTGAATATCCGTGATAGCATTTTGAACTCTTTGTACATTTGTGTCATACCTATTTTGTTTTGACGATAAGGCTTTCTCTAATAGATTTATATCTATTGGGTTTATATATGTCGATTGTTCTGATTGTGATAAATCTTTGTATTTCCATACTTCATTTAAACTATCATAATACTTATAGCCAATCATAATGCCTTGATTATTGAAATATTCATATCTTTTATATAAATCATTATACTTTTCGGAATATGACTGTGCACTGATTAAATTTATGGACCCGATTAATAAAAATAGAAATAAGTGTTTCATATGAATTGGATTGGAGATTTAAGGGAAATCGGGTCTAATAACTCATTAAATTATTTAAACCTATAGGAATTGAATATCAATCAATAGTATAAAAAATATTCAATATAGGCAAATATGCTTATATAATTTTTCTGCATAATCATCAATTTTGATTGTGAGAAAAGAGCAAGATATTAATTTCTTAAAATTATTTGGTCAAAATTTGAAAAGGATAAGAATCTCTAAAGATTTTACCCAAGAATATTTGGCTAATGATTTGAATATTGAAATTTCTCAAATATCAAGAATTGAGAGGGGGCTTATTAATACTTCCATAATCAATGTAAAAAAGATAGCGGATTCTTTAAAAATAGATATTAAGGACTTATTTGATTTTAAATAAACTGCAGTTTTTTTATAATTGTTTCATTTGTTCCTTACTTAAAAAACTATTACACCAACCGAATTCATATAAATATCCGTTCTTAATTTCTAGATTAACAGCGAATGAATTTGCATAGATTATTCTACTTGGAAGTCTTGAATCTTTATTTTTTTTATAATTTACATTAAAACCTATTACTGTTTTACCTAAAGAACAAAAACTGCATTTGCTCTCGTGCGTCTCAGTAGAAACGACTTCAAATCCTTTATCGATATTATTAAAAAGTCCAAAGTTATGTTCGCCTTGATTTATAAAATCTATAAAATCTGGATGATTTTGTAATTTGAATTTATTAAAAGTATTTTTTAATTTTTTAAAATCTACTTGTTTGCAAACTGCAACTAATTCATTTACGAATTCACTAGTCTTTATGGCTGGTAGGAGAGGAGCTTTGATTTTTGAAGGAATAATTTGTTGCATGTTAATAGATTTTAATTCCTTACAGAAGTAAAGAAAAAAAACGACATATACAAGTGAATCAATATGGTATAAACATATCAGTTTTAAAAATTCAATCTAACTTTTTGTTATTAGATTTTCATCGTAAAAAATCCACATAATAAATAAAATTTTAAAATTATTTATGTTTTAGAAAGTTAAAATAACTGTAGGCAGAACCGTAAAAGGTGTCATTTTCCTTAAATGTAGTTTTTTTTGATTTTCTAGTAATTTTATTTAATTCGTTTTGCAGACGTTTTAATTGATGTGCTCTTCTACGGTCTAAATATCTTAGTTGCTTTGAAATAATTCGATTTTTTGTAAGCATTTTAAATCCGTTAGTCCAACATAAACCTTGTTTAGTGGGTTTTTTGTGATTGTAAATTTGGATTCTACCTACAGACATAGAAATAAGTCTTTGTTGTAAACTAAATATTATTTGTCTTTTTGACCATCTTGAATGTTCATTACGAGTTTCTTGATAATGTTTCAGTTTTCCTAGGTTTTCAATTACTTTTTCGGTCTCGGCAACTTGCTTTTTCGTCTCTTTTTTTATTGTTGATTTCCGAACTCTAATCTGCCCATTAAAATTTATTTGATACCCTACGAAAGATACCCAAGGAACATTATTTTCATTGACATTTTTATCTCCCCATAAAAAAGGTAATTTTGATTTCGAATCCCAAAATGAAGAGCTTTGAGCTTTGTAATTTAAATTAGCGGTCGGTTCATGGTATAACAAAAAATTTGCATGGATACCTGACATGAAAACTTTCAATGCATTGTTGCATGTGTCTTTGTTAGGATGCATTAAAATCATATCGTCACAATATCTAATATAAAATATATCCTTACCAGAAGATAATACCTCTTCATCAATATTATGCAATATCAGATTAGCAATGAAGCATGAAATAGCATTTCCTTGAGGGACTCCAATTTTATTTTCAGCACAATAGTTTTGACCAAATTCATTATTGAGATTTTTCTCAACCCACCCAAATTTTCCTATAGGCAATTTATTGTTTTCAAACCAAGTGGAATCACTATTGAGTTTTAGTACATTTTCTTGAAACGAGTAAGAATTTAGAAATAATTGAAATATTTTATATGCTTTTTGGTCAATTGATTTAGAAGTTTTAATTTCTATTTTTTTACTAATATCGTAAAAAATATTTAATAAATGTTCATGATTTACTGTGTCAAAAAACTTTTGAATATCACATTCAGCTACATATAACGGATTGTTTGTTTTTCTTTCGTTGCCTATTTTTTCAATACAGTCATGATGAGTAGGAATGATATTAGATTTGTTTTTAGCACGAAATGCGTAGGAGCAATCTAAAAAGATACTGTCAAAATAATTTGTTAGATATTTTGCAGTAAGTGAACATATTATTTTACTTTTTATGTCATATACTGCAATAGGTCTATAAGTGATTTTTTTTTCCTTCTCATCTTTTTTAATTCCTGTAATTTTTGGGGGTGTAAAGGAATAATTTGAAGTTTCAATGTGTAGAACCTCATTTTTTATATCTTCAACATATTTTATTAATTTATCATACCAAATAGGTGCAACAATCCCATTACCGATGTCTTTTTTAGTTTTTAAATATGTATTATAAAGTCGCTCTTGATTACTTTTATTACTATCCAGACAGTATGTTCTTTCGTCACGATGTAATTTTTTCCATTTTCTTCGTGAAGGGAATAATTCCTGAATTTCTTGGAATAGTGGATTTTGCTCTGATGAAAGAATATTATTGGACCTGTGATGAGTGCTAAAATTCCTAATCATGTGCTTTTCATGTCTTTTACCAGCATGAATTGCACGATATTTACATAATAATCGTATTATTTTTTTTTCAGAAAAATAGTCATTTATATCCATAGAAAATAAAAGCGTAGCCGTTTAAAATATTGTGGAAGATAGAAGAAAAGTGTATTCAATAAGCTTAAAAATACACATAGCCAAAAAAATCTTTCAGGACCAACAGACTATTGGATTATTTGGTTGATTTTTGTTAAGAAATCTTCCTAGACAAATAAATGACACCCTGATATATACAATGGAATAAATAATTACCCACCCTTCACTACGCTTTGGACAAATATATGTAATTTTGTATTAACATGAAGAATCTTTCAAAAATAAAAATAACTTGCTTTGATAATATGAAATCTACAAATTGTAGAAGCATGTTATTATTCGAAGAATTCGGAAATATAAAAAGAGGGAAATACAGAGATTTAATTGTGACTTGTAGAAATGCGGTTTCGAATGGAGATAAGAATTTATATGCAAAGCTAAAAAGTAATTTGCCTGCTGTAACATTTTGTGGTGAGTTTTTAGAAGGGCATAAAGTTGCCGACATGGTCACTTACAATAATTTAATGGTTATTGATATTGATAATTTAGATATTAATAAGTTACAAGACATCAATCAAGACTTACGTAAAGATAAATATATAACAGCATTGTGGCTTTCGCCATCTGGACTGGGTCTTAAAGGAATAATAAAAATAGATAGTGATGTTAATAAGCACAAAGCTGTATTTAATGCTTTGAGAATTTATTTTTTGGATAATTATCAAATTGAGCTTGACAAAAGTGGTAGTGACGTTTCACGACTTTGTTTTTCTTCGTGGGATGAAAATCTGTACTATAATCCTGATGGACAGATATTCGACGATATATTAGAAGTAGAAGAGGTAAGAGTTGCTAAAAATCTTCGACCAACTGTGAAACAATTAGTTGGCAAAAGTGCCTACGCAACTGAAGGTCTTAATAAAAGAGATGATAAAATTCTAATGAGAGATATTTTGAGGTTTTTAGAAAAAAGAGATATTTCCATTACCGATAATTATGATGCATGGGTAAAAGTAGGATTGGGTTTATCTTATACATTCAGTTATGATGTTGGTGAAACTTTTTTTTTAAAGCTATGTAGATTAGATAAAGATAAGCACTCGGAAGAGCAATCAATTAATTTATTGAAATACTGTTATAATAAAAGGCAACTGGATAAAACACATATAATTTCTTTCGCAACAATAATTTACTATGCAAAGCAAAAAGGATTTAAACCTTAATATATGTTTTGAAGCTAGAATGAATATTACATTATTCTTTTTATGTAAAACTACACTACCTTGATTAATTAGTGTTTTTTATTGAAAAATTATTCTTAAAAAAGTTCAGTAGTCCCCCCTTTATATAATATATAGTAAAATTTATAATTTTTTCATGTGGTTTCGAGGGTAGATACCCTTGTAAAAGGGTGGGGGTTTAATAAAGTTTTTACCCACCCGCCCCGACTTTTTTTAGTGGAGGAAGTGCTGTTGATTTGTTAACTTCTTGATATTAAGTGTGAATTAAAATAAATTAAATAAGGTTAATTTAGACACTTAATAAAAATAGTCGTGAATTATCCGTGAATAAAAAACCCTAACTACTTATTTTTAAAGTAATTAGGGTTTAATTTTGTAGCGAAGACGGGAGTTGAACCCGTGACCTCAGGGTTATGAATCCTGCGCTCTAACCAACTGAGCTACCTCGCCTTATTTTGCCTTTATTCAAGGCCTTGAATGCGGGTGCAAATATAAAACTTATATTATAGCTTCCAAACATAAACTGATAATTTTTTATTTTAAAAAAGGCTTTTTTATTCATTTAAATTTATATATATTTCCAAAAAAATAATCAGTACACATGGATAATAAAATAAGATATGAACTAGAGTTTCCATTAAACTCATCGCCTCAATTATTGTTTCAATATATTTCGACGCCTTCAGGCTTATCTGAGTGGTTTGCAGATAACGTGAATTCAAGAGGGGAATTCTTTACCTTTATCTGGGACGGTTCTGAAGAGAAAGCACGGTTGTCCTCAAAAAAAACAGGGGAAAAAGTAAAATTCAGATGGATAGATGATAATAATAAAGACACTGATTTCTATTTTGAACTTCGTATTTTAGAGGATGAAATCACTAAGGACGTATCCTTGATGGTCACTGATTATGCAAAGGAAGACGATATGGACGAAGCCCGTTTGCTATGGGAAAACCAGATTTCAGATCTAAAACATGTGATTGGTTCCGTATAAAATTTGCGTATTAAAACTTATATTTGCCCTGAATTTAATTTAGGGCTTTTTTTATGATCAATTTTAACGGGACGCTTCTTTCGCCAGACACCAATTTATTAGTTAATAACCGCGCATTTCTATATGGAGATGGGGTTTTTGAAACCGTTAAGATCTTTGATGGTAAAATCCTTTTCCTTGAAGATCATTATTTCAGGCTAATGGCATCCATGCGTGTTGTCCGTATGGAAATCCCTATGAATTTCACCATGGAATTTCTGGAAGAACAACTGTTAACTTTAGCAAAAGCAAATAAGCTGACAGAATCCAGCCGGGCGAGAATTACCGTTTACAGAAACGGAGGAGGATATTACATGCCAACTGACCGGTCGATCTCCTATTTGATTCAGGTATCCCCATTAGGGAGCCAAATGTACGCTATGGAAAATGGCAACTATGAAGTCGATTTATACAAGGATTTTTATGTAACCAAACAATTACTGTCCTCCATAAAAACAACCAATAAGATCATTAATATTACCGGAAGCATTTTCGCGGACGAAAACGGATTAAATAATTGCCTGCTGCTCAATGATAGTAAGAATGTAATTGAGGCCTTACAAGGCAATATTTTCATGTTAATGGGCAGAAAATTAATAACCCCTCCCGTTTCAGAAGGTTGCTTGAATGGCATCATGCGGAAGCAAATTCTTGCTTTGGCAAAAAAAATTGAGAATTTAGAAGTGGTAGAAGAACCCATTTCACCCTTTGAACTTCAAAAAGCGGACGAATTATTCATTACCAATGTGATTAAAGGTATTCAGTCAATAACTAAATACCGAAAAAAAGAATATGAGAGTGATGTAGCAAATGACTTGCTGATCAGGTTGAATGCTCAAATAAGATTGACTTAATTCAGGAGCGGGTTTTCCGGTGCGTTGGACCAAATAAGATAATCACCGCCCAATTCCAATATCTTTTCTTTCCAGAAATCAGCCGTGGACTTGCCAATGATTTTATTTTGGTACAGGTTTTCTGCAACAATCCATGAATTGGAAAGCATTTCAACTTCTAATTGCTCCGCATCCCATCCGGTATAACCCAGGAAAAAACGTATATTATCTTTCTTGATTTTTCCTTCGTTGATGAGGTTTTTAGTCAGTTCAAAGTCACCACCCCAATAAATACCACTGGAAATTTCGATACTGTTAGGGATTAGTTCCGGAATGTTGTGGATGAAGTACAAATTATCTTGTTCCACCGGACCTCCATTATAAATTTTAAATGAAGCCTCAATTTCAGGAATTAGGTCGTTTATGGTATACCTTAAAGGTTTGTTTATGATGAAGCCTATCGAACCATCATCATTATGGTCTGCCAATAAAATTACCGATCTGTTAAATGATAAATCACCAATTATGGAAGGTTCTGCAACGAGCAGCTGGCCTTTTTTTAGTTTTTCTGAAATCATTTTGGCTTATTTTTAATTAAATTTAGAGAAAAAAAGTATTAACTCCCAAATAAAATCGATAATAGGATAAAAAAAACCCTCCAAGTGGAGGGCTTATATTTATATGGGTAGATAAGTAATTAGTTTACTGCACCTTCTAGTTCAGCACCAGCTTTAAATTTCACTACTTTTTTAGCAGCGATTTTAATAGTTGCCCCAGTTTGTGGGTTTCTACCGTCTCTTGCAGCTCTGTCAGATACTGACCAAGATCCGAAACCTACTAAAGATACTCTTCCTCCTTTTTTCAAAGTACCACCTACATTACCTAAAAATGATTCTAAAGCTAATTTTGCAGCTGCTTTAGTAATTCCTGCGTCAGCAGCGATAGCATCGATTAATTCTGATTTGTTCATAATAATAGTTATTAATTGTTGGTTAAATATTACGTTACTTGTAACAAATTTAATAGGAATTCCTTACTGTGCAAGTCTTTTCGATTGTTTTTAATCGAATTGTTAATAACTTTAACATTTTGTTGATAAACTAAGTTGTTTTTATCGAAATTCCGTTACATTCAGTGTTTTCGCACCCTAACAAACGACAGCGTTTTCGCTTAATGGTAGTCCATTTAATAATTCGGAAGTACTCATTTTTTTCTTCCCTGGGAATTGTAACTGTAAGACCTGTATGAATCCATCCTGAACGGCAATTTTCAATTCTTTCTTGGTGCTGAGTACTTTTCCGATTGGTTCCTGATGAGCTTCTTCAACTATTCGGACGGCGTATATTTTCACGTTCCATTCCTGTCCGTTGTCTTTAAAATAACACCAGGCAGCCGGATATGGTGATAGTCCCCTTATTAGATTATGAATTTCTTTTGCTGATTGGCTCCAGTCAATTTTGCAATTGTCTTTATCGAGTTTATAAGCGGTTTTTATGTTGTCGTTATCTTTTTGAATTGTTGTAACTACATTACCTTTTCCAATCAAAGCTAAAGTTTCAACAACAGTATCACTTCCCAGATTCATCAGGCGGTCGTGTAATTCCCCAGCGTTTTCTTCTGGCGAAATTTCAATTTCGGAACTCAGGATCATCGCACCGGTATCAATTTTATCATCAATAAAGAAAGTCGTTACACCCGTTTTGGTTTCCCCATTAATGATAGCCCAATTGATAGGGGCCGCACCTCTATAATTGGGAAGTAACGAAGCATGGAGGTTAAAGGTTCCTAATTCCGGCATTTCCCAAACTACTTTCGGCAACATTCTAAACGCCACGACAATCTGCAAGTGGGCATTCAATGCTTTTAACTCGGCTAAAAAACCTTCGTCTTTCAAATTGGCAGGCTGCAATAAGTGCAAATTGTGTTCTAATGCATATTCCTTTACATCAGAATATTTTATTTTCTGTCCACGTCCGGCTGGTTTGTCAGCTGCAGTAATCACGCCAACCACTTCATAATTATTTTTGAGGATGGTATCCAAAATGCCCACGGCAAATTCAGGAGTTCCCATAAAAACGATTCGTAATTTTTCCATCTTGTGCTGAATTTATTTCAGTATTTGTTTAAGAGTGTATTGATTGTTTGGTTTCACGATGATAACATCGTGATCGAGTAATTGTTGCAATGCAAAGATAATGTCGTCTGCCGAATTTTTTGTCAGGAATTGAATTTCCCTTGAATTCAGTGGTTCTGTCTTTAATAAAGCAAGAATTTTTTTGGCTAAAGAAACGGTATTGGTTTCAGGCTTGGTTTGCTGAATACAATAAGAACAGATTCCACAGTTTTCGGTTTTGGTCTCTCCGAAATAATTCAATATCAGCCTGCTTTTACAGGTATCCTTATCATTGACATAATTCAATACCGATTTTAATTGTTCCGTTTTAAGTTTGTTTTGATTCTCTAAATATTTTGAAACGCGATTGATGGTTCTTTCATCTTCGCGGACTTCATTGAAAATTAATGTCGCATCATTGCTTTTTGCCTGATAATCGATAACGCCTTTGTCTTTTAATTTTAGTAAAAGTTGGGCTACGGCGTTTTCAGTTGTATTTGCTTTTTTGGCAAGCAAAGGTAAATTTAAAGCAGCAGGCACATCATGAACCCCCGAATACGTTCTTAATAATGCCAGGATTATAGGTTCATCGGAAGTATTTAAACTCATGTACCGAATCACTTCTTTGGACGGAATGATAAACTGCACCATCACCTTTTCTGAAAATTCCTGAGATAAGGTCAGGATTCCCTGCCGGTCCAAAAACTGCATTGCATTATATACCTTTAATATAGGGAACTTGTATTGGGCACAAAAATGATTTAAGTTGAAGGAAAACTGCTCGTCAATCCCTTCACCATACGCAATTTGAAAATAATTGCACAATTTGACATACATCGTGGTCAGGAAATTTTTATCGGGTAAAACCGCAATAAACTGCCCTTCTGCCTGAAGACTGTCGGACGGACTGGTCAATAAAACGGCAAACGCCTTTTCGCCATTTCGTCCCGCGCGTCCCGCTTCCTGATAATAGTTTTCAAGATTCTCCGGAAGCTGGATATGGATGACCGTTTTAACGTTGGCTTTATCAATGCCCATCCCAAAAGCATTCGTCGCGACAATAACCTGCACTTCTTCATTCATCCAAAGCTGCATGTTTTTGTCTTTTTCCTTAGACGATAATCCGCCGTGATAGTACGTGGCTTTAAAACCTAAAGACTGCAATTGCGAAGAAACATCCAGACACGATTTTCTGTTCCGTACATATATAATAGAAGGTTGTGGATTTTTCTGTAAAATTTGTTCAATCCGGAATAATTTGTCCTCAATCGCAAAAACCATATACGCGATGTTTTCCCGTGCGAATGATTTTTGGAAAATCACTGGGTTTTCCAATCTTAATTGCGTAATAACATCTTCCTGAACGCGGTCTGTTGCCGAAGCTGTCAACGCTAAAAATGGAATTGTTGGGAAATGCGCTTTTAACTGTGAAATCTTCAAATAAGCCGGACGGAAATCATGTCCCCACTGCGAAACACAATGCGCTTCATCAATAGCAATCAAACTTATGGGCAGATTTTTGATCCGTTCCAAAATCCAGTCGGACTGCAATCTTTCAGGGGATAGGTACAG
Organism: Flavobacterium sp. GT3R68; assembly: GCF_007109225.1. Lineage (GTDB taxonomy): Bacteria > Bacteroidota > Bacteroidia > Flavobacteriales > Flavobacteriaceae > Flavobacterium. Next base: position 105,484 of record NZ_VJZK01000008.1, on the reverse strand, counting down.
GAATTTATAATTCCCAAATTGACAATTATCCAGTAAGTTAATCATCTCGTCGGATTGGATTCCGCCGGTCATCGCAATGGCTTTGATATCCCGTTTTTGCAAATTGGCGACTTGGTCTTTCATCAATGCCACTAAGGGCGAAATAACCAGACAGATTCCTTCCTGCATCATCGCCGGTACCTGAAAACACAGTGATTTTCCGCCGCCGGTTGGCATCAATGCAAAAGTATCCTGACCACTGAGAACAGAGTCAATGATTTCTTTTTGCAGAGACCGAAATTGATCGTACTTCCAGTATTTTTGAAGAATGTCTAATGCTTCTTGCATAGAATCAGATAAGTTTGACAGTGGATTTCATGCGCAAATCCAATATCGAAATTCCCTAAATTAATTAGAAAGTTTATCTAATATAAAAAGAATTCTGTTATCCACGTTGTCTTTCGGAACTTCAATTAAATGGTATCCGTAGTTTTCGTAGGTTTCCGTAAGGTGGTTATAGATAAGTTTCGCCTGTTCGTAATTCTCGTAACGCTCGTCATCACTGACATATATTTCTTCCCAGGGCGGAAGAATAAAGATTTTTGTGTATTTATTTTCGTGGCAGGCAGCATCAAAAAAAGAAGGGTAGCTGTCGCCGATATAATGCATGTAAGCTAAAACATCGGGAATTCCGCGATCCAGAAAAACAATTTCGTGAGGCTCATTTTGTGCATTCAGGAACTGTTTTTTTCGGCCTTCCAACAGCAATTCGCTAAAAAGTAGCGGGTTCTCAAGAAATAATTGCTCGATACCCTGTTTTTTTGCCTCCAAAGTTACTTCGCGTGAAATTTCTGGATAACAGCAAAAACCTTTTTTTATCAATCCATCGATGATAGTGGTTTTACCGGTACCTGGCCCGCCAATGATAACTACAATTTCTTTTTCCACTTTTTAGAAATAAGGCGCAAACTTACTCAAACTAATCGGGATATGAAAAATTAATTTTTAGGGAGCTGAAGATTGCGGATTTTTAAGAACCACAATTCCTGCTGTCCGCTGCAAACAAAGTTTACTGAACTCCAATGAAAATAAAAGTATGTGAAGTAATCTCCCGAAAAAAAATCGGGAGGATTTTCCCTTCCATCAGGGCTAGGTATGAAATTATTGGATTTTTTAAAAATATCCTAAAACCTTAATTGAGAATTCCCAAATCTAAAATCAATACCGTATATTTGCTTATATTTTTAAATGAAAATGGATAAGGACAGCGAAGAATTTTACGAGAGGTTGCGATTGGAATTAAACAGTAGTAATAAGCATTGGCCTGCTTTATACCTCTTTAAATTCATCGTTCCATCGGATAAAGAAAAAATACAAACCGTACAGAACGCTTTTGATCGTATGGGTGCTGTAATAGAAACCAAGAATTCTAAAGCGGGCAAATACACCAGCGTTTCTATAAATGTGCATATGCAGAGTGCGGAGGCAATAATAGATAAATACCAGCAGTTAGCTACTGTTGAAGGTATAATTTCCCTATAATTATGGTGACAAAATATCAGAAAGAAAACGCAAATGATGTCGTTTTCAACTTAGAATACAATTCCGAAAGGCAGCATCTGATCATTCCGGAATACGGTCGTCATTTGCAGAAGCTTATCGATCAGGCCACTGCTATAGAAAGTAAGGAAGAGCGCAACAAAGCCGCAAAATATATCATTCAGGTAATGGGAAGTCTGAATCCACACCTTCGGGATGTGCCGGATTTCCAACATAAATTATGGGACCAGATTTTTATCATGTCGGATTTTAGACTTGATGTGGATTCCCCGTATCCGATTCCTTCCCGCGAAGTATTGCAACTGAAACCGGAAATCCTGCAATACCCCCAGAACTTTCCTAAATACCGTTTTTATGGCAATAATATCAAATACATGATTGATGTGGCCAACAAGTGGGACGATGGCGAAATGAAAAGCGCGTTGGTGAAAGTTATTGCCAACCACATGAAAAAATCGTACTTGAGCTGGAACAAAGACACGGTAAAAGATGATGTGATTTTTGAACATTTATTTGAGCTTTCGGACGGAAAAATCAATTTGACCCAAAGTTCGGAAGAGTTGCTCAATACTACTGACCTGATGCGCACCAATAAACGCGTTTCGAACAAGATTATTCCTGGAGGCGGTGCGGCCATCAAGCCAAAAATCACCAAAAACACCAAATCCAACAACCCGACTCACAAAAACCAAAATAGAAAACCACAGTAAGGGCACGTCGCATTCTTGATTTATAGAATACCTGACGACTTACACTTGATCATTATACATATGGGAACTTTTCAAATTGAAGGTGGCATTCGTCTTAAAGGCGATATTACGCCACAAGGGGCAAAAAATGAGGCACTGCAAATTCTGTGTGCCGTTTTGTTGACTCCCGAAAAAGTCACAATCAACAATATTCCGGACATTATCGATGTCAATAAATTAATAACCTTATTAGGGAATTTGGGTGTCAAAATCCAAAAAAACGGACTGGGTTCCATCACATTCCAGGCCGATGATGTAAATGTCGGTTACCTTGAAACTGAAGCTTTCAAAAAAGAAGGTGGTTCTTTAAGAGGTTCCATCATGATCGTCGGACCTTTATTGGCGCGTTTCGGAAGAGGTTATATTCCAAAACCGGGTGGCGACAAAATCGGAAGAAGAAGACTGGATACGCATTTTGAAGGATTTATTAATCTGGGAGCAAAATTCCGTTACAACCGCGAAGACCATTTTTATGGTGTTGAAGCGCCGAAAGGTTTAACCGGTGCAGACATGCTGTTGGATGAGGCTTCGGTTACAGGAACAGCAAATATTGTTATGGCTGCTGTTTTGGCAAAAGGCAAAACATCTGTGTATAACGCAGCATGTGAACCGTATCTGCAACAATTATGTAAGATGCTGAACTCAATGGGAGCTAATATAACCGGAGTAGGTTCCAACTTATTGACCATTGAGGGAGTAGAAAGTTTAGGCGGTTGCGAACACCGAATTCTTCCGGATATGATTGAAATCGGTTCCTGGATCGGACTTGCTGCAATGACCAGAAGCGAAATCACAATAAAAAATGTAAGTTGGGATAATCTAGGGGTGATACCGAGCACTTTCAGAAAATTAGGGATCACATTAGAACGCAAAGGTGACGATATTTATATTCCGTCCCACAACGACGGATATGAAATAAAAACCGATATTGATGGTTCTATCCTGACTATTGCAGATGCACCATGGCCTGGATTTACACCGGATTTATTGAGTATAGTTTTGGTTGTGGCTACGCAGGCCAAGGGCGATGTTTTGATTCATCAGAAAATGTTTGAAAGCCGTTTGTTCTTTGTCGATAAATTAATTGATATGGGCGCTAAAATCATGCTTTGTGACCCACACCGAGCGGTAGTTATGGGTCATAATTTCCAGTCACAGCTGAAAGCGACCACGATGTCCTCACCGGATATCCGTGCGGGAATTTCATTGTTGATTGCAGCTCTATCTGCTAAAGGTACCAGTACCATCCAAAATATTGAACAAATAGACCGCGGGTATGAACGAATTGATGAGCGATTAAGAGCCATCGGGGCGAATATAATTCGTGTCGAATAGACCGTGTACGTAATAGAATAAAAAACGGGACCTGATTTGGGTCCCGTTTTTGTTTATATTTTTGTTCTAATCGATAGCATTTAGGAATTTCATTCCAAAAACAATACCGTCGGTTTGAATACCATTTTGGTATGCGCGCACATAATCCAATCTGAACATCCTGAATTTTCCAAAACCCAGATCATCCAAACCGATACTGTATTCGGTATAAGGTGTCATATTCGGAACTGCCAAAGCATGGAAACCGAGAATCAGCGTTGATTTCAATTTATTCAATAACGGAATTTTATTCATCAGATACCCTTTGTCATTATGTTCCATATGGGTTTCAAAATAACTGTCATTGGTGCTGTGGCTATAATAGGGCATCAGGTTGAATACGTTCAGATAACTTTCCGACTGACCGATATGCGTTTGATTTCCGTCAAAATGTTTATAATCGACAAACGAAATGCTTTCGGCATTAAAAAACTTCCCGGCTTTTAAGTTCATGCTCAGCACTCCTTTATTACCAACGGTGATATCATAAAACAACCGGCCGTTTACGTGATCAAATTCATATTTTTTTTCACTTCCGGCAAATCCTTTTTCATAACCAAAATACAAAGTAGGATATTTATCGTTTCGGATATTGAATTTTCCATCAGGACGCATCCAGTATTGCTGTCCAAAATTGAACTTGGCAAGTATTGACGCTTTTACCAGATTGTGTTTCTCGAAGGCCGGCGTTGTATAATCATCAGGTGCCCAAGGATTGTTCGAGGTGTATAATTTTTGTTTTTTTGCGAAAGTAAAATCGGAGGTATTGAATAAAGGTTTCCTTTCCGAATAATCTACAGCGGCATTTAGAAAGATACCGTTCACAACCTCTCTTCCGAAAAAGACATTAACAAAATTCCTTTCATACAATTTCATGTAATTATCTTTGAAAAGCACCGAGCTTATGGTATTGACAAGGATGCCTATAGGATCGTTGCTGTTGAACTGCGACACACTGCTTCCGCCGGAAATCTTAATTTCGCTTTGGTTGATGTTATTGAACTTGTGGTCAAAACTGGCATTGGAACGGAATTTTTTTTCTGAAAAAGCATATTCAAAATCAGAATTGATTCGGGTAAAGGTTCTCTTTTCATCATTTCTTTTACTGAAAGATAATCCGGTATTCAGTTTCCGGCCCTGAACGGTATTGAAGCTAACGCCTGTCAGGAACCCCGCGTAACCAATTTGCCATTTCTTATATGAATTTTTATAAGTGTAGCCCGTTATAAAATCAAAAAAACCAATCTTATTGCTTTTTTTGTCGATGGAATCCAAATAGACCTTAGATTTTTTCTTTGTTTGCAGGATGTCTTTCTTCAAATAATCGGTAGTTTCCTCATTGGTCAAAGGCACCGGACGAATCGTATTCCAAAAATCATCATCCTTTTTGTTGGCATTTTCCTGGAATGTTAAAATCTCCCGTGTGAACGTTTTTTTGTCAAATTTAGGTTCGAACTCAAAATTGGAATATACATAAGTGAATCTTCCTGAAACATTAATGCCGAGCATACCGGCCAGGAAATCGACTGTCTGTGTATTTTTTACCCAGATTTTAGTAGTGGTATTGTAACTGAAATTCTGCTTTAAAGTCAATAAATTGATAGCAGGGCTTTGCATTTGGCTTCCTTTTATATTACAATCCACCGCATAAATGGCCCAGCTGTCTTCTACAATATAAATATATCCCTGCATGGCAGGTTCTGAATCCCTTCGGGGAGTGATTTTGATTTTGTTGATCTGGTTGTTGTTTTCGTCAAAAAAAGTACCTTCCAGTTTGTATTTGTAGTAATTGAACGCATTATCCGCGATCGGGGAAATCACATTGACATCAAACGGCAAATAATTATCGTAAAAGTCAAAATTTACTGAAGCGGCATTATTAAAACTAAAGCCATTGTCATTACCGCTTACTTTTGAAGCAATAATGGTTTCCTGCATCTTATCAGGCTTCTTAAAAGTAATTTTGGAAACGGTTTCCGATAAGTACAAGATACCGCTTCGTGTGGAGTCCAGCATGTCATCAAACATATCCAGTTTTTGTCCTAAAATCGCTTTTGGGGCATCTTTAATCCTAAAAATCCCCCGGGAATAGAAATCGGCTTTATAACGGGCAGTGTTCTCCGCATTTTCTTTCTTTGCGGCTATCGCACTTCGGATGATAGCATTGGCAGGATTGTCTTTAGGGTTGATGACCACTTCATTCAGCGTGAAGCTTTCCTCAGTCATTTTTACGTCTAAAGCATAAGGTAATTTTTCGACTACAATTGCTATTTTTTTGGTTTTAAAACCCAAATACTGAAAAACAACAGTGTGTTTTCCTAACTTTTTTATATTAAGGTCATAGTTTCCCTGTTCATTGGTGGTGGTTCCGTTGTAAGTGTTTTCGGCGAAGACATTAACGAAAGGTAATGCGGTTCCTTTTTCATCGGAAACCGTCCCCCTGATTTGAGAGAAGCCGGAAAAGGAGGCTAATAAGAGTAAGAATAAAAAGTTTTTTTTCATGATAAAGTTTAAAGGCGTTTACGGTTGCATGGAATTGAGACGTGTTAAATACCAGAATGGTTGCATGGGAATTATTATTTTATAAAAGAATACAGTGCCAATTTGTAACTGCTAAGGCCGAAGCCAATGATTATCCCTTGCGCATTGGGAGAAATAAAGGACTGGTGCCTAAAACTTTCCCTGGAAAAAGTATTGGAGATATGAACTTCAATTACCGGCGTCGTTATTGCTTTGACTGCATCGCCAATCCCTACTGAAGTATGTGTATAAGCGGCGGCATTTAAAATAATGCCATCATATGAAAAACCGGTTTCCTGTATTTTAGAGATCAGTTCCCCTTCGATATTGCTTTGGTAATACTGCAACTCAATAGTCGGGAATTCGTCCTGAAGCGTTTTAAAATAATTCTCAAAGCTTTCGCTTCCGTAAATTTCTGGTTCACGTTTACCTAAAAGATTAAGGTTTGGCCCATTAATGACTATGATTTTCATAACTGAATTTTTGTAAAAATAAAAAAACCGTTCCTATAATAGAACGGTTTGACAAAAGTTTATTTTTTTACTTAAAAAGTATAACCAACAGATAACTGAATGACTTTGTTTTTAACATCGGCATCCCTTGACATATCCGTTAAACCAATGACATATCTTGCCTGGGTAAAAAAGTGTTTGGTAATATTCAGGCCTAAACCACCTGCAACGGCAAAGTCAAAGGATTCTGTTTCAAAAGTCTCTTGCACGTTATCATTAACCAAAAATGCAAATTGAGGACCCGCTTCGAGACTCAACCGGTCCGTAATCAGATAAAATTTAGCCATGACCGGCACGGTTAAATAATCAAATTTAAAATCATCGGAACCTTCCACTTTAGCGCCTTGAGAAGAATACATCAATTCGGGCTGAAGAGCGAAATTCGGAAATACTTTGATTTCGGCCACAGCTCCAAAATGATAACTGGTAAGCGTACTTGAATTAATGTCACTATCCACATCAGAAAAATTAGCACCACCTTTTAAACCAAATTTCAGGATCTGAGCGTGCATATTCATTGATAGGGCAATGAAACAAATAGTTAATACGATTGAATTTCTCATGTTTTTATGGTTTTAGATTAAAGTATATTCGACTCCAAACGATAAATCTTCGACTAATATTGTGACAGTCAGTAAATTTGTAGGATAACCAATGTTAATAACATTGTTAACAACTGTATTTACTGGAAAAACATCGTAGTAACATTAATATCTAATTTCGTTGTATTAATTTTAAATAAAACAAATATGAAAAAAGTAATTTTTACAGTAGCAGCAATTTTCGCATTCGGATTTGCTAATGCTCAAGAAACAAAAGTTGAAAGTACAGGTGGAAAAGGTTTCTCTAGCGGAGATATCTTCATGTCTGGTTCAGTTGGAATTTCTTCAACATCTGAAGGCGATGACAAATTTAATTCTTACACAGTTTCACCAAAACTAGGTTTCTTTGTATCTGATAACATCGCTATCGGTGCTAAAATTGGTTTTACAGGAACTAAAACTGAAGATGCTTCTCCGTTAGTTGAAGACATTAAAACTTCGGAATTATCATTAGGAGCTTTTGGTAGATATTATACTACTCCTGCTTCAGATTTCTCTTTCTTCGCAGAATTAGGTGCTAATTTCACGAACTCAAAAATTGAAGAGAATGGTGCTCCTGATGACAAAGAAACTGGATTTAACATTGCATTTGCTCCAGGTGTTAGCTATTTTATCTCTAACAATTTCGCTTTAGAGGCTTCAATCGGTGTGTTAAGTTATGATACTAACAAACCAGACAATGGTGGTAATCCAGATTCTACTGATACAGTAAATTTCGGTTTAAACTTAAGTGATATCTCGTTAGGTTTAGTTTACAAATTCTAATCTAGTTAGATTTTAATACCAAAAACCTCCCAACCGGGAGGTTTTTTTGTTCTTAGTCGATTTTTTTTAACAGCTTATCGATTTTACTGTAAGGATAATCTTCGTTCTCAATTATTTTTTAACTTAGGCGGTAAATTTTAAATAAAAACCAAATATGAAAAAAGTAATTTTTACAGTGGCAGCAGTATTCGCTTTTGGATTTGCTAACGCCCAAGACACAGCAGGACCGGATACAACAATGTCATTCGGAGTTAAAGGAGGTCTGAACGTAGCTTCGATTTCTAACTCTGACGATGCAAAGTCCTTAATCGGATTCCATGTGGGAGCTTTTGGCGAATTCATGTTAAGTGAAAAATTTGCAATCCAACCTGAGGTTCTGTTTTCCACGCAAGGAGCTAAAATTGATAATTCTTTGGGTGAAACTGATTACAAACTCAATTACATTAATATTCCAGTAATGGCTAAATTTTATGTAACCCCTGCTGTCAGCGTTGAATTAGGGCCACAAATCGGTTTTCTGATGAGTGCAGATTTTGGTGATGATGATGTAAAAGACGATCTTAACTCAACGGATTTTGGGATTGGTTTCGGAGTTGGGTATAACCTTACTTCTAATATGTCTTTAAATGCTCGTTACACTATCGGTTTGTCTGATATTGAAAAAGAGCCTTTTCCAGGGGAGGATGCATCTCAAAATGGGGTTTTACAAGTGTCATTTGGATACAAATTCTAATAAAAAGCACTTTATATACAAACCTTCCGCCAACGACGGAAGGTTTTTTGTTTTTAGTCGGATTATATGGTTAATTGTCCGAAAAATAGGAAGACTTTTTATAGTATTGGTTAACTTTAAAAGAAGTTTAAAATAGTATCAAAATGAAACAGTTTATATTACTCTTAGCTGCAATGTTTGTTTTGGAATATGCTGAAGCCCAACATATGAATTTCGGAGTCAAGGCAGGTGTGAATGTCGCTTCATTATCAAGTTCCGATTCCAGCACCTTGATTGGTTTCCATTTTGGTGGTCTCGCTGAATTTACGGTAATAACCGAAAAATTATCGTTGCAGCCCGAAGTTTTGTTTTCGACCCAGGGAGCCAAAAACGATACGGGTGACTTAAAGTTGAACTACATCACGGTGCCAGTAATGTTTAAATATTATTTCCTTGACTATTTTAGTGTGGAGGCCGGTCCGAGAGTAGGTTTTTTAATTTCTGCAAAAGATGGGGATTTGGATGTAAAAGATTCCTTCAATGCGATTGATTTCGGCGTGGATGCGGGTGTGAACTATGACATTACCACAAAAATATTTGCACAATTGCGCTATGATTATGGTGTTATTGAGGTTCAAAAAGGAGTGCCATCCGGAGAGGACGGTTCTAAAAACGGGGTGATCCAAGTGTCAGTCGGGGTGAAACTTTAAAAATATTTTTAATCAACTATAAACCTCACTCTTCCGAGGTTTTTTTATGCCAAATAAATGCTTACTTTCGAATCATGAATTGGGATTCGTATATCAAAAATTTTCAGTCGTACCTTCGGATTGAAAGAGGGTTGTCTAAAAACACGATAGACAATTATTCTTTTGACATTGAGAGATTGTGCCAACACCTGACGGAGAATTCCATTACTGTCTCGCCTTTAACTATTAAAGAAGAAACGTTGCAGCAATTCATTTATAGCGTTTCCAAAGAAGTAAATCCCCGTTCACAGGCGAGAATGATCTCGGGATTAAAAAGTTTTTTTTCTTATCTGATTTTTGAAGATTACCGCGCAGATAACCCTTTGGAATTAATCGAAACGCCAAAAACCGGCAGGAAATTACCAGACACATTGTCTTTATCGGACATTGATTTGTTAATTGCGGCAATCAACTTAAGCTCAAATGAAGGCGAACGCAACCGTGCTATCCTTGAAACTTTGTATGGGTGTGGACTGCGGGTTTCCGAATTAGTTTCTTTAAAAATTTCCGATTTGTTTTTTGAGGAAGGATTTATCAAAATTACCGGAAAAGGCAATAAACAAAGGTTTGTACCGGTGGGAGATTTAACCCAAAAATATATTGAGATATATACAGGCACTGTTCGTAATCATATCAATATCCAAAAAGGCCACGAAGATACCTTATTCTTAAACCGACGCGGGCGACATTTGACAAGAGCTATGATTTTTATAATTATTAAGGATTTAGCCCATAAAATTAATCTCAATAAAACCATTAGCCCCCATACGTTTCGGCATTCTTTTGCAACCCATTTATTGGAAAATGGCGCTGATCTACGTTCCATCCAACTCATGCTGGGGCACGAGTCAATTACCACTACAGAAATCTATGTTCATCTTGACAGAAAACATTTAACACAGATAATCAACACATTCCATCCCAGAAAGTAGTTTAGTATTATTTTTTATCGCTAAATTTGCCGGCTGATTTATATTTTTTTTCAAATAAAATCAAAAAATTGCTCAAATTATTTAACACCTATAAAAATGAAGTTTGATACTTTTTCTGATACTTTACTATTGGAAGAAAAAATAATTTTCTACAAGAAATTATTATCTCAAATCCCTGATTTAATTTTTCAGGCCACTATCTCAAGGGATGCCCATGTGAACTTTCCTTTTCTGAGCCGGTCCGTTATTGCTTATTTTGAATTAAGCAGTAAAGAACTATTTCAAGGAGCATTTGAAATTGTAAAAAGCAGAATTGTTACTGATGATTTTGAAGGTTTTGTACAATCAATAGAGGACGCTAAGACGGACTGTACATCTTGGTTTTATGAATTCCGTGTAAATATTCCGTCCAAGGGATTACGCTGGGTGAAAGGTGCAGCGACGGTAGGATTAGATGAGAATGGCAGTATTATTTTTTATGGAAGGTTAACGGACATTACAGCAAAGAAAGCAAATGAACAAAAATTGAAGCTATCGGAAGAAAGATATCAATTTGCTTTAGAAGCTTCCACAAAAGGAATTTGGGATTTGAATTTAAGTACTAACGAAGTTTTTCATTCTTCACAATCCATGAAAATGTTGGGTTACGGAGATAGTGATCTTGTAAATTCGCACGAAACCTGGGAAAATCGGGTTCATCCTGATGATAAGGAGAACTATCGGAAAGTCATTCAAATGCATTTGGACGGTATAACCCCCGTCTACGAGAATTCAAAAAGAATGCTTGCCATTGATGGAACCTATAAATGGATTTCAAGTAGAGGTAAAGTTATTGAGAGAGATAAAAACGGGGCTCCTTTAAGAATTATTGGCACGCACACCGATATTTCTGTTGAGAAAGAAAAAGAACAGGAATTAAAACGAACTTTTGAGATCATTAGTGAGCAAAATAGTCGTTTACTGAATTTTGCCCATATAGTATCACATAATCTGAGTTCCCATGTGGGTAATTTAAATATGCTACTGCAGATTATCAATAGTGAGGATGATGCGGAAACAATTAAAGAAAGTTATTCTCATTTAAAATCTACATCAAATTCCCTGACCGAAACTATCAATCACCTGAAAGAATTGATGGACATACAATCGGGACTTGTGCACAAGCGTGAAAATCTGGATTTAAATTACTATTTGAATCACACCATAAGCATCCTTGGAGAAGAAATCAATGAAAATAAAGTAATTATACATAATCACATTCCCGCTGATAGTACTGTGAATTTTAATCCGGCGTATTTGGAGAGTATTCTTTTAAACTTTACTACCAATGCTATTAAATATTGCAGCCCGGACAGAAATCCTGAAATTAAATATACTTTCATTATTACGAATGGGGTAAAATCGCTGGAAATAAAGGATAATGGTCTCGGTATCGATCTGGAAAAACATGGGGATAAGCTGTATGGGATGTATAAGACCTTTCATAAGCATCCAAAGTCCAGAGGAATCGGTTTGTTTATAACTAAAAATCAGATTGAAGCGATGGGCGGAAGTCTGAAGATTGAGAGTGAAGTGGGAGTGGGGACGACATTTAAAATATACTTTAATAATGAAATTTAAAAAGGTATTTATCGTTGATGACGACAAGGTTTTTCATTTTATTATTAAAAAGCTGTTGCTGAAAAACAATATTGAAACGGTTCCTGTTTTTTTTGAAAATGGTCTTGATGCCATAATAGAATTGAAAGACAAGATAGATTTCGAAAACGATCTTCCGGATTTAATTCTCGTAGATATCAATATGCCAATCATGGATGGATGGCAATTTTTAGAAGAATTCAGAACGATAAAAAACCAACTAAAAAAACAACCACTTATATATCTTATAAGTTCCTCGAACGACAGTGTGGATTTAAATAAATCAGCCGACTTTAAAAAAGAGATTACCAGTTATCTTCTAAAACCAATGGATGGTGAGCAGATAAATAAAATATTCTAAAATAAAAAAGCCTTTCGATTCGAAAGGCTTTTTTATTATTTCTGAGAGGGTCTATTTTGCAATATTCACCGCTCTTGTTTCTCTGATTACCGTTACTTTCACCTGACCTGGATATGTCATTTCAGTCTGGATTTTTTGTGAAATTTCAAAAGATAGGGTAGCTGCATTATCATCAGATACTTTTTCGCTTTCAACAATGACACGCAATTCTCTACCGGCCTGAATAGCATACGCATTTTTCACACCATGGAATCCAAAAGCAATTTCTTCCAAGTCTTTCAAACGTTGGATATAAGAATCCAATACTTGTCTTCTTGCTCCTGGTCGCGCTCCTGAAATAGCATCACAAACCTGGATAATTGGCGATAATAATGATTTCATCTCGATTTCATCGTGGTGTGCTCCAATAGCGTTGCAAACCTCTTCTTTTTCACCATATTTTTCAGCCCATTGCATTCCTAATAAGGCGTGTGGTAAATCACTTTCGGTATCCGGTACTTTACCAATATCGTGAAGTAATCCGGCTCTCTTGGCTAATTTTACATTCAATCCTAATTCAGCAGCCATGATTCCACAAAGTTTGGATACTTCACGAGAGTGCTGTAATAAGTTTTGTCCGTATGAAGAACGGTATTTCATTCGTCCAACTACTTTAATCAATTCCGGGTGTAATCCGTGGATTCCTAAATCGATTACGGTACGCTTACCAACTTCGATAATTTCGTCATCGATTTGTTTGGCTGTTTTAGCGACTACTTCCTCGATTCTTGCCGGGTGGATTCTTCCGTCCGTTACCAATTTATGTAAAGCCAGTCTGGCGATTTCTCTTCTTACCGGGTCAAAGCAAGAAAGAATAATAGCTTCCGGCGTGTCATCAACAATGATCTCAACTCCTGTAGCGGCTTCCAATGCGCGAATGTTTCGTCCTTCACGTCCAATAATTCTACCTTTAACATCATCCGATTCAATATTGAAAACAGAAACGCAATTTTCTACCGCTTCTTCAGTTCCAACTCTTTGGATTGTGTTTATGATGATTTTCTTGGCTTCCTGTTGTGCCGTTAGTTTTGCTTCTTCAATAGTATCCTGAATATGCGACATTGCTTTGGTCTTAGCCTCCGCTTTTAAGCCTTCTACTAGTTGTTCTTTAGCATCTTCAGCAGATAAACCGGAGATAACCTCCAATTGTTCCAATTGGCTTTTGTGCATTCTTTCCACTTCGTATTGCTTCTTGTCCAGAAGCTCTACTTTAGTGGTATATTCCAAGGTTTTTGCCTCGAAATCGTCGTTTACTTTTTTGGCTTTAGCCAATTCGTTTGAAATCTGAGATTCCTTGTCACGGGTCCTTTTTTCTACTTCCGCCACTTTTCTGTCGCGGGAAAGGATTACTTGTTCGTGTTCGGCTTTTAATTCAATGAATTTTTCTTTGGCTTGCAGAATCTTGTCTTTCTTAATGTTTTCCGCTTCCACATTAGCGTCTCTTAAGATAGATCCCGCTTCTTTTTTGGCATTTTTGATAAGGTTGGAAACATTGTTCTTCTCCATAAATTTTGCGATAGCAAAACCGCCCGCAATGCCTAGAAATCCTGAAATAATTATAATTAATGTACTGTCCATGTTTGTTAATGTTTATATATAAAAAAGCCTACATTAGATTGCTTGTATAAACTCGAAAAGACAAGTTTTGAGCTAACTCACTGTTCAAGTTTCCTCGCCGAAGCGTGGCATGCTTTAGTAGTGATGATTCGCTCATTCTAAAATGTTAGTGTTGAGTTTACCAATATGAACTAATGTAGGCAGTATCTTAGTCTTTGTAAAGAACGTTTATTTATCGAGATATTTGGCTAATAAATCATTAATCTTCTTGAGTCGCTCGTTTGTTTCCACATTATCGATTGACTTGTCGATTTGCTTTTGTTCCAATTGAGAAGCAAATTGTAAAGCACACATGGCCAAAACATCTTGCTTATCACGAACAGCATAATTTTCTTCAAATTGCTTAATCATAATATCAATCTTTTTGGAAGCACTCCTTAGCCCTTCCTCCTGCGACAAATCTACCGTTAACGGATATACTCTGTCTGCAATTGATAATTTGATTTTAAGCTTTTCATCCATATTTTTCTAATCAGATAGCTGTGCTATACAGTAATCAATTTCCCGAATTAATGAATTTATTTTTAGCTTGGTATCTCTTTTGTTATCGTCACTGCCGAGCAATGAATTAGCAATTTTAAGTGATTCATACTGTGTTTTAAACACTTCAATCTCTTCAGATTGTTTTTGTATGATGGTTACAGACTGTTTTAACTCTTGTTTTAAACTTTGGGTATTTTGCTCTAAAGTCGCTATTTTACTAAAGAGTTTTTCTATCCTATTTTCAAGAGTATCAATTATTTCTGCAATTTCACTCATTAGAAACTATATTCGTTACTTAATGGACAAAGTTAGTATTCCTATTTAATTATAACAATTATTTCACCGAAATTTTAGCATAATTGTAAACGTTAATTATAATAAATTGTATGTTAGTAAGTTATAACTAATAATATTTTTATCCCTTTTGCCCCCTTTTTCTTATATTAGCAAAAACGTTATCGATGAGATTTATTTTCTTTTTTTTTATTTGTTATGCATCCCTTTTTGCCCAAAATCAGTACCCTAAAGAGTATTTCAGGTCTCCATTGGATATCCCATTACAACTTTCCGGAAATTTCGGGGAATTGCGCCCCAATCACTTTCATGCGGGCTTTGATTTAAAGACTCAAAAAATGGAAGGGCTAAATGTTTATGCTGTTGCAGATGGATATATTTCCAGAATTAAAATATCTACTTTCGGTTATGGTAAGGCCATATACATCACACATCCAAATGGATTTACCTCTGTGTATGGGCATTTAAAATTTGCAGTGCCAAAAATTGAAAAATACATAAAAGCCAATCAGTACAAAGAAAAAACCTTTGAGATTGATATTTTCCCGAAGCCCGAAGAATTGGTAATTAAGAATGGAGATATTATTGCATTTTCAGGAAATACAGGAGGTTCCGATGGTCCGCATTTGCATTTTGAGATAAGGGACACACAAAGTGAGAAAGTCATCAATCCGATGTTTTTTAATTATGGAAGCCAGATAAAAGACACCAAAAAACCTATAGTTACCAATCTGATGGTTTATCCGCTGGATAAAAACTCCGTCGCTAACCTTTCCCAAAATCCGATGATGCTGAATCTTACTTTGCAGAGCGACGGTTCTTACCTGGCTGAAAAGGTACTTGCCAATGGAAAAATTGGTTTTGGAATCAATACCTATGATGTTTATGATGTTGCCTGGGACAGGAATGGCGTTTATAAAATCCAGTCATTCCTGAATGGAAGATTCTCATTCGGATACCAATTCGATACCTTTTCATTTGATGAAGCCCGCTATGTCAATGCCTTGATTGATTATCCGAGATATAAAAAAATGTCGCAAAGAGTTCAGAAATTGTTTATGAAACAACCATACAACCTTAGTATTATTCAGCCCGACGGCAATAATGGAATTATTGAGGTGTTACCAAATATGACACAGATGTGCCGGATTGAAGTTTCCGATTTTAATGACAATAAAACGATTGTCAGCATTCCGATTCAGTATTCCTCGGCTACAGCTACCGACCATTCGCAGGTGCAGGAAACACCCTATTTGGTAAAAAATAATAAAGAGTACAACTTCGAAAAGGACAATATGTCTGTCTTTATTCCGGCCGGAACGTTCTACGAGGATTTTTATCTGGATTTTGACGTAAAGGACAGTGTACTTTATTTTCATAATGATGATGTGGCTGTTCATACCAATTTTGTGGTTTCGATTCAGGATTCCGTAGCCACTGACAAACAAAAAGAAAAAATGTTTATTGCTTCCGTTGAAGGTAAAAAACGGGGTTATAATCCGACGCGACGTAATAAATATACGTTTACTACCTATACCAAAAACTTAGGCCAGTTTGTTTTGGCTTTGGATACTGTTGCCCCAAAAATTACAATTCCGAAAAGTATTGAGGGGAAGTGGTTGACGGATCAAAAAAGCATCCGGCTTTCTATTAAAGATGAATTATCAGGTGTAAAACAATATAACGGTTATCTCAACGGGCAGTGGATTTTATTTGAATACGATTATAAAACCAGAATGCTAACCCACACTTTCGATGACGCAATAGTTGCAGAAGGGAAGAACGATTTAAAAGTGGAGGTTTCTGATAATGTAGGAAATTCAACTATCTTTGAAACTCAATTTTTTAGAAGTCAGAAACAATAAAAAGAAAGCTCTTGAAAATCATATTTAAAATTACAACCCTGTTTTTTTTGTTCGTCGGATGTGCGGTTTTTGCACAGAATGCGAGAGTAAAGGGAATTATTCTGGATGAGAACAATAATCCGGTTGAAAATGTTAATATTTCTTATCAAAATAAATCCGTGGTTACCAATGCCAACGGTTTTTATTCGTTAACGGTACCGGCAAACCAAAAAGTAGTGTTGGTCTTTACGCATATTTCCCTTAAAAAAACTACAGCGACAGTTAACCTGAAGCCTAACGAAGATTTCGAGTTTAACGTGGTTATGAACGAAAACGCTGAACAAATGGGCGAAGTAATCGTAACTGCTAATAACCGCAAACGTGTACAGGGTATCACCAGTATTGAGCCCGAAGTAATCCGAAAAATTCCGGGAGCAAATGCCGGGATCGAAAATATTTTAAAAACCTTACCGGGTGTTTATTCGAACAACGAATTGAGTACGCAGTATGCGGTTCGCGGCGGGAATTATGATGAGAACCTGGTTTACGTTAATGAAGTCGAAGTATACCGGCCCTTTTTGGTTCGTTCCGGACAGCAGGAAGGATTGAGTTTTACCAATACGGATTTAGTACAGAATGTTGAATTTTCTGCCGGTGGTTTCCAAGCTAAATATGGTGACAAACTATCTTCTGTTCTGGATATTACCTATAGAAGGCCTACTAAATTTGCCGCTGCCGCAGAAGCCAGTCTTCTTGGTGGAAGTTTAGCCATAGATGCCGTTTCAAAGAACCAAAAATGGTCAGCAATAACAGGAATCCGTTACCGCGACAACAGTCTTTTGGTCAATAGTCAGGAAACGGAAACTAATTTCAAACCGACATTTGCCGATGTTCAGACCAATATTAATTTCATTTCTTCGACCAAATGGCAATGGAGTTTTTTGGGTAATGTTTCTCAAAATAAATATAATTACCAACCGTTATCGCGTCAGACTAATTTTGGTACAATCGATGAACCAATTGCTTTACAGGTGTTTTATGAAGGACAGGAGAAAGACCGTTACGACACGTATTTCGGAGCAATGAAATCTACCTTTACTCCCAATGAAAATAATACCTTTAAAGTTATCGCTTCGGGGTATCATACCTTAGAACAGGAATATTTTGATATTTATGCAGCCTATTTTTTAGGTGAGGTAGATACCAATATCGGTTCGGAAACACTGGGAGATGTTACTTTCAATAGAGCTATCGGTACTCAACTGAATCATGCCCGAAATGATTTGGATGCCGTGATACTAAATGGGGAAATAAAAGGATTCCATATTCTGAAAAAAAACCAGATAGAATGGGGCGTTAAATTCACACGGGAAGATATCCGAGACAGAGTAGTGGAGTGGGAAGTTATTGATTCTGCAGGATTTTCCATCAATCCTATATATGTTGATCCTGTTAATGATCAGCCTAACAATCCTTACATGGGGCCATTGGTACCTTATCATAATGTGAGAGCCATTAATTTTAATGTTATAAACAGATTATCCGGTTATGCTCAGTGGAATAGAAAAAGCAAATTGGGAAATCACGATGTATGGTTCAATGCCGGTGTCCGAATGCATCAGTGGCAGGTAGAAAATAGAAATATACAAGGTAAAAGTCAGATGGAATTCAGTCCCAGAGGGCAATTTGCAATTAAACCCGCTTGGGAAAAAGATATGGTTTTCAGATTTTCCACAGGGTTGTATGTTCAGCCACCTTCCTACAGGGAGCTAAGGGATTCCACCGGAACAGTGCTTCTTAATGTTAAGGCCCAAAAATCCATACATTTTGTATTGAGCAATGATTATAGTTTCAAAATGTGGAACCGTCCTTTCAAATTGGTTTCCGAAGTCTATTACAAGTCATTAACGGATGTAAATCCCTATACGCTTGAAAATGTACGGATTCGTTATGCTGCTGCCAACAATGCCAAGGCCTATGTGCAAGGATTGGATTTCCGTTTAAACGGTGAGTTTGTTCCCGGTACCGAATCGTGGTTTAGTTTTAGTTATTTAAAAACCGAAGAAAATATCGAAAACAAAGGTTTTATTGCAAGGCCAACAGATCAAAGATTAAAATTTGGCGTTTTGTTCCAGGATTATATGCCCAATCTTCCGAGTGTGAAATTGTACCTAAATCTGGTTTACAACACAGGTTTGCCTGGTGGTTCACCATCATATGCAGATCCTTATGTATATCAAAGCCGTTTGAGAGATTACCGCAGAGCGGATGTTGGTTTTTCGAAGGTTTTCACGGATAATAATAAAGATCGTCCTGACGGACATTGGCTAAAAAAATTTAAAGATTTATCTGTTGGTTTGGAAATTTTCAACCTTTTCAACAATCAGAATGCCATTACCAATACTTGGGTACGCGATGTTTACACTAAGAATCAATACGGAATTCCAAATTATATGACCACCCGGACTTTTAATTTAAAAATTACCGCAAGGTTGTAATAGATTAGAAAGCGTAAAATTGCTTATATTTGACTATGTAATTCACCCCAAAATTTGGAGGGCATAAGAATAAAAAGATCGAAACAATGAAAACAATAAATATACTTCTCATCGGATTTTCTGTTATGTTGCTCACCAGCTGCAAGCAAGAAACAAAACCTAAAGTAATTTATGAAGCAACAAAAGATAAAGGTAAAACCACTAAACGGGATACTGCCCAAATTGAAATTGCCGATTTACCAATCCAAATGCAAGGAACGAATTATATGATTCATCCGGTAGGAGATTTAAGCGTTTTAGATGGAAAGGCAAAGTATGCGGATCGTGTCAGTTTCACGATTTCAAATACCAGTGAATTTGAAATTACCGGTTATTTACGAAATTTAAAATTCCAGAAAATTGGTTCGGATACAATTACAGCATTGACTGACAAACCGGTATTGATCCAAACGGCCACATATCTTAAAACGGTTTCGGATAAAACCAAGCAGCAGATCATGGTGTATACGATGGCGGATGTAGATACTAATAAAGATGGCAAATTGGACACAAGTGATATCAAAACGCTTTATATCAGTGAAATCAGCGGTAAGCGATTGATGAAACTTTCGCCTGATTTACAAGACTTAATTGATTGGAATGTAATTGAGTCCAAAAACCGTCTGTATTTCAGAACCATAGAAGATGCCAATAAAAATGGCCAGTTCGATAAAACCGATATTCTCTATTATCACTTTGTGGATTTATCCAATAAAGATTGGAAAGTTCTGGATTACAAACCGATTTAATCTTAAATCAGGATATCACTTTCCAAATCTGATTTTTCAATTTTAAAATCAAACCCCAACCGTTTTACCAATTCAATGACCAGGTTTTTATACCAGTTTTCTGATTTGGGGTGAATGTAGATTTTTTCAATCAGCTGATTGATATCTACATCAATTTTAAGTCCATTATCGATGGAGACGTTTTGGTGCGTCAAATCCGAAATGATCCTGATTTCTCTTTCGTACTGAAAACTCTTCCGTTTGAACAAAAAAGGAAAAAAGGCATCGTCAAAAGGGATGTATTCTTTTTTGTAATCAATATAGTTTACCGCACCAATATATTGATCGTAGTTTACTTCCGGGGTCAAAGCTTGTTGTAATCTGCCCACGGTAGACTGGATAGCTAATCCTTCGCTTTTCTGGGTAAAAATCTGCCACATCGCAAACGATTCGTATTCGTTAAGATGCCAGCTACTGATGACTACATTCTCCCGATGCATTTTATAAAAATCCAAAAAGTCGGGATTGTTTACCGATAATTTCCGGATTTCCTCAAAAGTAGGTTCGCTGAAAGTTCCTTCATATTGGTCTTCGAACTTATCGGAGCGGGACATAAATAATTTTCGGTAAAGCAGTAAATCGACAAATTTGGACAGGTCAAGGTATTTCCAGACAATAGTATCTGAATCGTAGGGAAGATCGATGTTTTTGTCTTTGAGATACATATTATATTAGAGTAATTCGCAGTTCAACTTTTTTAAAATCCATGTTGAAGGTACGGATTTTTATCATTATTCAAAAGATTGCATCGTCACTAATTTCTTATAGGTACCATTCAGTGCCATCAATTCGTCGTGTTTTCCTTGTTCGACAATGATTCCTTTTTGCATTACAACAATCTTATCGGCTCTCTGGATGGTGGAAAGTCGGTGCGCAATCACAATAGAAGTCCTGTTTTGCATCATGTTTTCCAAAGCCACCTGAACGAATTTTTCGCTTTCGGTATCCAACGCAGAAGTCGCTTCGTCCAAAATCATAATCGGAGGGTTTTTCAATACGGCACGGGCAATGCTCAGTCTTTGTTTCTGGCCTCCCGAAAGTTTGTTTCCGCTGTCCCCAATATTAGTATAAATACCTTGAGGTAAGTCCTTAACGAATTCGTAAGCGTTCGCAATTTTAAGGGCATCTATGATTTCTTCATCCGAAGCATCTAACTTCCCTAAGGAAATATTCGCTTTGATCGTATCGTTGAACAGAATGCTGTCTTGTGTTACCAATCCCATCAATCCACGAAGCGATTGCAGGTCCATATCTTTGATGTTCAGACCGTCGATGGCAATCGTTCCGTCATTGACATCATAAAAACGCGTCAATAAATTGGCAATAGTGCTTTTTCCGCTTCCGGACTGACCAACAAGCGCAACAGTTTCTCCTTTGTTGACATTTAAAGAAAAGTCCTTTAAAACATTTTCTTTTTCGTATTTGAAATTGATGTTTTGGATGCTTATTTCCGAATCGAATGTGTGTTTTTCCACGGCATCCATCTTACTGGTAATTGGATTTTCCTGGTCTAAAATTTCCAATACGCGTTCTGCTGCGGCATTTCCCCTCTTGATATTATAAGATGCTTTGGAAATAGATTTTGCAGGCGTAAGAATGTTATAAGCTAAACCCATATAGGCGATAAACGAGGCGCCATTCAGTGTTTTTTCAATTAAAACCATGTGTCCGCCATACCAAAGCAAAATTGCAATCACCATAATTCCCATAAACTCACTTACAGGTGACGCCAGATTTTGTCGGTTGCCAATACTATTGGATAAATTAAAAAAACGTTGGGTAGACTCCTGAAATATCCGGTTGAAATAATTTTCCGAATTATAGCCTTTTACGACTTTCAATCCTCCTAAAGTTTCCTCTATAGTCGATAAAAATTGCCCTTGTTCCTGTTGTGCTCTCGTGGATTGTTTTTTTAACTGCTTTCCGATTTTGGATATTACTAATCCTGAAACGGGAATAAATATGAATACAAACAACGTGAGTTTTACACTGATGGTCAACATTGCTGTTATTGTAAAAATAATAGTTAACGGTTCTTTTACAATAAGTTCCAGAATTGAAAGAAAGGATGTTTGTACTTCATTCACATCGCCAGCAATCCTGGAAATAGTATCGCCTTTCCTTTTTTCAGAGAAAAAAGCAAGCGGCAAATCGATGGTTTTTTTATACATCGCATTCCGCATGTCCCTTAAAACACCATTTCGAAGAAAAGTGATAAAAAACATCGCTAAATAATCACTCAGGTTTTTTAGTAAGAAAATGGAAATAATTCCGGCAACCATTATCGATAGAGTAAACCCAATCCCGTTATTGTCGGTAGAAGTGGTAATATAATAACTTAAAAAATCTTCTAGAAATCCTTTTGCATTAGCTATTCCTTCCCAAACTGGCATTATGGTATTTCTTTTGGTCTGGTCAAATAATACCTGCATCATCGGAATCAATGCCATAAAGGAAAGTGTACTGAACAAAGCATACAAAATATTAAAAAAGATATTTAGGTAAGCAAACTTTTTATACGGAATAATAAAAGGATATATTTTTTTGAAATTACTCATTAAACGATTTTTAAATCTATTAAAATGTTCTTGATTTTAGTATCTAACTCAGCTTCCACTTCAGCAGCCTCTTCAACCGAATGAAGAGGAGCGTTTACGCTAACGTAAAACTTTATTTTCGGCTCCGTTCCGCTTGGCCTTGCCGCAATTTTAGCGCCATCTTCAGTATAGTAAATCAATACGTCCGATTTGGGGATTTCCATCGTCTCTTCTTCGCCGGTAAACAGGTTTTTGGCAATGGAAGTCTTATAATCTTCTACCATCACCACACGTTCGCCATTAATTTCTTTCAAAGGATTCAGGCGTAAATCCACCATCATCTGATTGATTTCCTTTAATCCTTCTATTCCTTTTTTGGTCATTGAAACCAAATGTTCCTTATAAAATCCGAAATCAACATACAGGTTCAGTAATTCCTTATATACCGAACTGCCATTGGCTTTTGCCTGAGCGGCAATTTCGCATATCAGTAATGTAGCGGCTACAGCATCCTTGTCACGAACGGCATCGCCGACCATAAATCCGAAACTTTCTTCGCCACCACCTATGAAATTCAATTCCGGGAAATCCTTGATCATTTTGGCAATCCATTTGAAACCGGTCAGTCCGACTTTGCATTCCACTTCATATGCAGAACCCAGTTCCAACATCATCGGAGTCGAAACAATCGTAGACCCGATGAATTGCTTTCCGTTGATTTTACCTTGTTTTTTCCATTGCTCCAGTAAAAAAGCGGTCATCATCACCATACTTTGATTCCCGTTAAGCAAAATCATTTTACCTTCATTGTTCCGTACCGCAACGCCTAATCGGTCAGAATCGGGATCGGTTCCCACGACGATATCGGCATTTACTTTTTCTGCCAGTGCCAAAGCCATGGTCAGTGCTTCAGGCTCTTCCGGGTTCGGTGATTTTACCGTAGGGAAATCTCCATTCGGCTCGGCTTGTTCCTCCACAATGTGTACGTTGGAATATCCGGCCTGCGCCAAAGTATCCGGCACCGATTTGATCGAAGTTCCGTGCAAAGACGTGAAAACAATGCTCAGGTTTTCTTTTGAGGCAGCAGCAGTGTCAAAACTTGCGTTTTTAATCGAAGACTGGATAAAGGCTTCATCCACTTCACTGCCAATATATTGAATCAGGTTTTCATTCGCCTGAAATTTAATCTGATCGTATTTTAAATCTTCGATAACTTTAATAATCTCGGCATCCTGAGGCGGAACCAATTGCCCGCCATCTTCCCAATAGACTTTATAACCGTTGTATTCCGGCGGATTATGGGAAGCGGTAAGCACAATACCACATTGACAGCCTAGATATTTCACTGCAAAACTCAATTCCGGCGTCGGGCGCATGTCCGAAAACAGATAAACCTGAATGCCGTTTGCCGAAAACACATCCGCAACCACTTTTGCCAAAGTATCACTGTTATGACGGCAATCATAAGCAATAACGACTTTCAGTTCTTTTCCCGGAAATACCTGATGCATATAATCGGAAAGTCCCTGCGTATTTTTCCCCAACGTATATTTATTGATACGATTGGTACCCACGCCCATAACGCCACGCATACCGCCAGTGCCGAATTCCAGGTTTTTGTAAAAACGATCTTCGAGTTCTTTAGGCGAAGAAGTCATTATTTCCTTGATCTCCTCTTGGGTCTGTTGGTCAAATGCTGGAGTTAACCATTCATTTGCAGCATTTAGTATGTTTTGTTCGATATGCATTTCTTTATTTTTTTCAGGAGCTATTTCCTGCTTTCCGCTGTATCCACACAAAAAAGTGTGGGATGCCGCTTCAATCAGGGCTAGGCATTTAGTCTAAACAATTATATGTTGGCAGTATTTGAGATTTTGTAGCGTTCCTCATTATTTTTGGTGCGCAGGATAATTTCGCCTAAAAACCCGGCCAGAAACAATTGGGTTCCAATAATCATCGTCGTCAATGAAATATAAAACCACGGATTTTGGGTTACCAGATTCGCAGACAGGTGATTGCCAAGGCGGTATAATTTGGTAACTCCTATTATTCCCGCGGCAACAAACCCAATGATAAACATGATGGAACCTAAGGCGCCAAACAGGTGCATCGGTCTTTTTCCGAAACGCGACAAAAACCAGATCGTAATCAGATCCAGAAACCCGTTGATAAAACGATCCATTCCAAATTTGGTCGAACCGTATTTTCTCGCCTGGTGTTTGACCACTTTTTCGCCGATTTTTCCAAATCCGGCATTTTTGGCCAAAACCGGAATGTAACGGTGCATTTCGCCCGAAACTTCCACATTTTTGACCACCACATTTTTATAGGCTTTCAGGCCGCAGTTGAAATCATTCAGCTGCACACCGGAAGTTTTCCGGGCCGCCCAATTGAATAATTTCGATGGGATGTTTTTGGTTACAACCGAATCATACCGTTTCTTTTTCCAGCCCGAAACCAAATCAAAATGCTGTTCCATAATCATCCGGTACAACTCTGGAATTTCTTCCGGATTGTCCTGCAGGTCAGCATCCATGGTAATGACCACATCACCTTTGGCTTCAGCAAAACCGGCATGTAAAGCCTGGGATTTTCCGAAATTTTTCAGAAAACGGATTCCTTTTATATTTGGATTTTCGGAGGATAATTGTTTAATGATTGACCAGGAATGATCAGTGCTTCCATCATCAATAAAGATAACTTCATAAGAATAATTATGCGTATCCATTACAGAAACAATCCAGTTATGGAGCTCCTGCAAGGATTCTTCTTCATTAAGAAGAGGTATGATGACGGATAGGTTCATTAATTGGAAATTAGAAACTTTGAGGCTTTTCATTTTTAACAATAGCCCCAATTATTAAGGAGTACAATAGTCCAAAAAAGGCATACATAGCTATAGTGGCCGGAAATGCAATCATTGGATTCATGAATTTTCTTTGAAATGATAAACCCATTTCTAATTGTTTGCTTGTTATTTCGGGAGTTTTCTTTATAATCTCAGATCTAATTATCGAAATCATCTCATCAACGAATTCAGGAAATATTAAGTTAAAAATAACATTGAAAGCAGCATAAATCAAAGCAGCTATAACCATCATAGAAACGCCCACTTTTAGACATTCACCGAATGAGGCAAAACCATTATTCAGATTTTTGTAGTTTTTACATCCCATATAAATAAATAATAATGGGAGTCCAATAAAGTTTAAAAGATTTACGATCATGCCAACGGGTGAACCAATCAAGGATTTCATTCCTATAACGTACATTATTACGAATTCTAAAACCATAATAACTCCAAATAAAATACCTAACTGAAGTCCAGATTTAGCTGGTGAAATTTTTTCTGTCATTTTCTTTAATTTAAATTAAACCACAAATATATGAATTACCAAATTATGGAACGATAAAATTTAGTTTTAGATAAAGTTTAAAAAAACACACTTAAAGATTTGATTATTAAAAAATAATTGTAAATTTGCAAACTCAAAATAATATAGTAAAATAAAAGTTATAGCGGGTTTATACCTTTTCAATTAAACGAAAAGCTTCAAAACAGGTTATAATTCAACAAATAAAAAAAGATTTACAAGATGAAAAAAGGAATTCACCCAGAAAATTACAGATTAGTAGCGTTTAAAGACATGTCTAACGAAGAAGTTTTTATTACTAAATCTACAGCAGACACTAAAGAAACTATTACAGTTGATGGTGTTGAGTATCCAGTTGTGAAAATGGAGATCTCCAGAACTTCTCACCCTTTTTACACAGGTAAATCTAAACTTATCGATACTGCAGGACGTATTGATAAATTTAAAACTAAATACGCTAAACATACTAAATAATAGTAGTTTATCCTTATATATCAAAAGCCTTCCAATCGGAAGGCTTTTTTGTTTTTTATTGAATTGAAAACTTTGTAACTTTGAATTCTAAATTTTGTGACTATTAGACTTTTGGAATCAGGATATCGAATAACCAAATCAACGAATTAACGAATCGACATTTTTATGAACTATATACTTTTTGACGGTACAGTCCGCAACGCATTACTTCCCTTTACTTTCACGAGACCTGTAGCCGACATTCGCGTAGGGATTCTGACAATCCGCGAAAAATGGGAAAAGCATTTGGGTTCCACTACCACGACTTTGACCGAAGAGTATCTTTCCGAAAAATTCCCAATGGTCGAACTGGAAGAAAATGTGATGATCAATGCTTCGTTTCTGCCTAATAATGTACTGTCGGAACTCGTGCGCAATCTGGAGCCGAATCAGGCTATTTTCAAGGGAGAGGAAGTGATTGCTTTCTATACCCAGGAATCTCAGGAAGAAGTGGATTTTGATTCCTATGACATCATTGATTATAAAGAAGACTGCCTGACGATCGAAAAAACATGGGATATTTTCGCGAAAAATGATGCCGCTATCCGTGAAGATTTTGAACTGTTGACCGAAGACCGGACCTCACAACCAATCCCGAAAAGTGTCAATGTAATGGCCCCGGAAAATATTTTTATTGAAGCTGGTGCGAAACTTGAATTTGTTACCTTAAATGCATCCACAGGGCCTATTTATATCGGAAAGAACTCTGAAATCATGGAAGGCTCTGTAATCCGCGGACCATTTGCTTTGTGCGAGGAAGCGCAGGTGAAATTGGCATCCAAAGTATACGGTGCAACGACTGTAGGTCCGCATTGCCGAATTGGGGGCGAAGTAAATAATTCCGTGTTGTTTGGGTATTCCAATAAAGGACACGATGGGTTTTTAGGGAATTCTGTATTGGGGGAATGGTGTAATATCGGTGCCGACAGTAATAATTCGAACCTGAAAAATAATTATGAGGAAGTGAAATTGTGGAGCTACGAAACTGAAGGCTTTGCCAAAACAGGCCTGCAGTTCTGCGGTTTGATGATGGGAGATCACAGTAAATGCGGTATCAACACGATGTTTAATACCGGTACAGTAGTTGGTGTGAGTACCAACATTTTCGGAAGCGGTTTTCCACGAAATTTTATCCCGAGTTTTTCTTGGGGCGGTGCTTCTGGGTTCACGACTTACATCACGAAAAAAGCTTTCGAGACGGCACGAATCGTAATGTCGAGACGGCATGTTGACTTTACGGAGCAGGATGCTAAAATTATGGAACACGTATTTGAAGAAACAAAAAAATACCGAAAGGAATAAGTTTTACCATATTTGTAATAAAAACGAACCGCAATTGAGAAATCATTTTGCGGTTTTTTTTATCCCTTAATTTATTTAAAATATGATATTCAGTAGTTTTTGGCTACAAAATAAGAAGTATCTTTAGAGTAATTTAATACAAAATAACATAAAATGTATAGAGTAGAAAATGATTTATTAGGCGATCTCAATGTTCCCGTCAACGCCTATTATGGTGTTCAGACACAACGGGCAATTGAAAATTTTCAAATTTCCTGTGTCAAATTAAATCAGTTTCCGGAATTTATCAAAGGCCTGGCGTATGTCAAATGGGCTGCAGCTGAAACCAATTTTAACTTGGGTCTGCTGGATGAAAAAATGAAAGACGTGATAGTTCAGGCTGCCAAAGAAGTGATTGAGGGAAAATTTAATGAAGAATTTCCAATAGATATGATTCAGGGTGGTGCCGGAACTTCTACCAATATGAATATCAATGAAGTGATTGCGAATCGTGCACTTGAAATTTTAGGCTATGAAAAGGGTCAATATCAATATTGTTCTCCCAATGATCATGTGAACTTATCGCAATCGACTAACGATGCCTATCCGACTGCAATAAAGCTGGCCAGCATTAATTCGAACAGCAACCTGATTGAACATTTAAGAAAATTGATTCAGTCATTCCGACGAAAAGGTGAGGAGTTCAAACATGTCCTTAAGATGGGAAGAACCCAATTACAGGACGCTGTTCCGATGACTATGGGGCAGGAATTCGAAGCCTATGCTGCTACTTTAGAAGAAGAAATCGAACGCCTGAACCAAAATTCGGCCTTGTTTTTTGAAATCAATATGGGTGCAACCGCAATCGGTACGGGTTTGAATGCCGCGCCGGGGTATGCAAAATTATGCGCTGAAAATTTGGCGAAAATCACAGGTCATCCTTTCGTTTCAGCACCGAACCTCATTGAGGCAACGCCCGATACGGGTTCGTATGTGATTTATTCTTCTGCATTGAAAAGAATGGCAATCAAAATTTCTAAAATATGCAACGATTTACGCCTCCTTTCTTCCGGTCCGCGTTGTGGTTTGAATGAAATTAATCTTCCTCCGATGCAGCCGGGTTCTTCCATTATGCCAGGCAAAGTAAATCCGGTGATTCCTGAAGTAATGAACCAGGTTTGTTTTAGGGTTATCGGGAATGATCTTACCGTTACCATGGCAGCCGAAGCCGGGCAATTGCAATTAAATGTAATGGAGCCGGTCTTGATTTATAGTATTATGGAATCGATGAAACTGCTTGAAAACGGAATGGATACTTTGGCGACCAAATGTATTGACGGAATCACTGCCAACGAGGAACACTGTAAAGAAATGGTCTTGCATAGTATCGGAATTGTGACCGCGCTGAATCCATATATTGGATATAAAAACAGCACCAAAATTGCCAAAGAAGCATTGGAAACCGGTAAGAGTGTTTACAAGCTCGTATTGGAACACAATCTTTTGTCTAAAGAACAATTGGATGACATTCTGAATCCCGAAAATATGCTGGCACCAAAATCCAAATAAATTAAAAAGAAATAATCTCCAGCCACGATTATACATATAGTCGTGGTTTTGATTATTATTCAATTCGGAATTAATTCAAATAGTTGATATGTAGCAGATTAATAATTTCTTCAAACCGATTATTGTATGTAAATTTGCAAACTCTTTTTATAAAGTGTTTTGTGTGAGGGATTGCAGTGGAAATCCCACGCTTTTGGGCGTGGATTGAAACGGAAAGCCCGACCCGATAGGGGCACACCCAAATAAGAGAATGGATTTATGGAAAACAGAAAAAAAGTTGCCTTTTATACGCTCGGTTGTAAGCTGAATTTTTCAGAAACATCAACAATTGCCCGAAATTTTCAGGATGAAGGTTTCGACCGTGTTGATTTTGAAGAAGTGGCTGATATTTATGTAATAAATACCTGCTCGGTTACCGAAAATGCTGATAAACAGTTCAAGCAAGTGGTGAAAAAGGCGATGAAGCTGAACGATAAAGCGTTCGTCGCGGCGGTTGGTTGTTATGCTCAATTGAAGCCTGAAGAACTGGCAGCAGTGGATGGCGTGGATTTGGTTTTGGGTGCCACCGAAAAATTCAAGATTACTGATTATATCAATGACTTGTCCAAGAATGATATGGGCGAGGTGCATTCCTGTGAAATTTCAGAAGCCGATTTTTACGTGGGAAGTTATTCCATCGGAGACCGAACGCGTGCTTTCTTGAAAGTTCAGGATGGATGTGACTATAAATGTACCTATTGTACGATTCCATTGGCAAGGGGAATTTCCCGAAGCGATGCATTGGAAAATGTATTGAAAAATGCGAAAGAAATTTCACAACAAAACATCAAAGAAATTGTACTGACGGGAGTGAATATTGGTGATTACGGAAAAGGAGAATTTGGAAATAAGAAACACGAACATACATTCTTTGAGTTAGTTCAGGAGTTGGATAAAGTAGAAGGTATTGAAAGATTGAGAATTTCGTCTATCGAACCCAATCTATTAAAAAATGAAACTATTGAATTTGTTTCCAAAAGCCGGACTTTTGTTCCTCATTTTCATATTCCGTTGCAATCGGGAAGTAATGACATACTGAAGTTAATGAAGCGTCGTTATTTGCGCGAAGTGTATACGGAACGTGTGAATAAAATTCGGGAAGTGATGCCGAATGCTTGTATTGGTGTCGACGTAATTGTGGGATTTCCGGGCGAAACTGACGAACATTTCCTTGAAACGTATCATTTTTTGAATGATCTGGATATTTCGTATCTGCACGTTTTCACGTATTCGGAACGGGATAATACCGAAGCCGCTACTATGTCTGGGGAAGTTCCTGCGAATGTAAGAAGCAAAAGAAGTAAAATGCTTCGTGGATTATCAGTGAAGAAACGTCGTGCTTTTTATGAAAGCCAGTTGGGAACTAACAGAACCGTATTGTTCGAAAGTGAAAACAAAGAAGGTTATATTCACGGGTTTACCGAGAATTATGTAAAAGTTAAAACCCCATGGAATCCGGAATTGGTTAACACACTATACGAGATCAACCTGACGAAGATAGATGAAGATGGTAGCGTAAGAATGGAATTTGTTGCTGTCCTAACATAATTTGTGGATAGCATTTGAAATAAAAAACCGCCTGCTAAAGGCGGTTTTTATTTATATCTTAATTCCTGGAGGTAATAAATCTTTGTAGGTGGAATTTTTTCTGAAGAAAGCAGCTATTTTTGGCAGAATAGGAACTACTTTTAATTTGCGTTCATAGGCGATTTCCATAATGTTTTTAAGAAAATCCACTATGAATTCTTCGTTTTCAAAATGATCGGGCACGTTAATCTTGGTCAGGAAAATCTTCTTTTCCTGAAAAGAATATTCAAGTGAAATCAATTTGCCGTCCACGAAGGTTTCAAATTGTCTCGAAAATGTGTTGTCTTTAATTTCCATAGCTGCTTGTGCTTCCATAAGTTATTACTGCATTGGTTAAAAAAAATGGTTATTCCTAAAGCATCTTTGGGGCTCAAAGTGGTTTTGTTTTATCTGGATTTCTCCTTCAATTCAAAAGATAAACACCGTTTTAGGGAATTATACTGTGTATTTAATTGTTTTTATACTTTTAACATACTTAAATAGAAAAAAGCAAAACAACAGTTACAAAGATACCGATTTGCCTTTCAATATCAAATAATTTTGACTCATATCTCCGTGTTAGCCTGCTGTTTGTCGGTAAAAACTGACAGCGTACCGATGTTATCGATTTATCGCTCTATTACTTGTTCAGAAAGTGGTTAAGTCAGAATAGAGTCATAATTAATTGATAAATAAATGTGGCCTTCCGGACGGGTTATTTTAAAAAAACTATTTTTATAAAAATTTTAGTACATGGCCAAAATTCCAGTTTACTTTATGCCCGGTTTGGCTGCAAGCCCGCTTATTTTCGAACGGATAAATTTGCCAGTAGAACAATTTGACACTTTCCTTTTGGAATGGGAAATTCCGTTAGAGAATGAATCCTTATCAGAATATGCAAAACGAATTTCCGCAAAAATTACACATGAAAACCCGGTCTTAATCGGGGTTTCCTTTGGTGGGATTGTGGTTCAGGAAATGGCTCAGTTTATCGTAACCAGTAAAGTAATTATTATTTCAAGTGTCAAAAGTAACTTGGAATTTCCCAAGAGAATGGCGTTTGCAAAAACCACGAAAGCCTATAAGCTGATACCGACAAATATGATTTTAAATCTTGAAAGTTGGGCTAAATATTCTTTTGGGGAAACCATCAATGAAAGACTGAAAATATATGAAAAATTTCTTTCCGTTCGGGATCGGGGATACTTGGATTGGGCTATCGAGCAGGTAGTTTTGTGGGACAGAACGGAAGCGGATAAAAATGTAATTCATATCCACGGCGATGCTGATGAGATATTTCCGATAAAATATATTTCCGACTGCATCGTTGTAAAAGGAGGGACACACATTATGATCCTGACGAAGCACAGATGGCTGAATGACAATCTGCCGAAAATTATTTTGGGGCGGGATTTATAAAACGGACAGATTTTTGTAGGTTTACGAATTGAAAACAGTAAAAGAAAGAAAATGAACTGGATAAAAAAAACTGGCATTATTGCCTCGGTAGTGGTTGTAAGTGGTGTTTCTATTTTCGCCATTTCTACTCAAAATAAAAATAAAATCACCCATGAAGGTACGTCAAATTTTTTTCCGACTGAAGTAGATTTTGCCGGAGAGCAAACGCCTTTAAATATTTCGGATGTCAACGAACGTTTTGATAAGGAGCTATTGATTAATACGAATCTCCATTCTTCCACGATTTTGGTAATTAAAAGGGCTAATCGTGCCTTCCCTGTCATTGAGCCTATATTGAAAAAAAATGGAGTGCCTGATGATTTTAAATATCTTGCAGTAATCGAAAGTGCGTTGACCAATGCAGTTTCCTCAGCGGGAGCAAGAGGAGTGTGGCAATTTATGCCGGATACCGCTAAGGGAATAGGCATGGAAGTAAGTGAAACAGTTGACGAACGGTATCATTTGGAGAAATCGACCGAAGCGGCCTGTAAATATTTATTGACTGCAAAAGAGAAATTTGGATCGTGGACTTTAGCTGCGGCTTCTTACAACGGGGGTATGGGCGGGGTTTTAAGACAAATGGAAAGTCAAAAAGTAACCAATTATTATGATTTGTTGCTGAACGATGAAACCTCCAGATATGTATTCAGGATTTTGGCTTTAAAGGAAATTATGAAAAATCCTGAAAAATATGGTTATACAATTCCACAGCAGGAATTATATTTTATTTTGCCGACAAAAAAAATTGAGGTAGACAGTTCTATTACGGATTTGGCCACTTTTGCCAAAGGACAGGGAATTAATTACAAGATATTGAAAATCCACAATCCGTGGTTGAGAGATAAGAAATTGGACAATGTGAATAAGAAAATTTACACCATTGAAATCCCTTTGAAAGGTTACAATTAATACTAATTGGTAGCCAGACGCGAATGTACTACTGATTTATTTATCAGTGATTCGTTGATGCTTTTACTTAAATTATCATAGCTCTGAGCTATTGCAATTTTTAATGCCGTTTTAGGTTGAAATTGACTCACAACACGTTTAATGCTGACTACCTTCTTATTTTCATCAATAAAGTATGAAGTGGGGAAGCCCAAGGTGTGTTTTAGGGTCGAAACAATACGGGAATCATTATCGTAAGATTCGTTGGCGTAACACACTTTTATATTGCTGTTGAAGAGATTGGCAATTTTCTTGATGTTGCATTTTTTATCCCAGAACAATACGATAAACTCCATATTATTGCGGTGCTCTTTCGCTAATTTATTCAATGCTGGGATTTCGCCTTTGTTTAAGACACACCACGAAGCATAAGTGATGATGAATACCGGTTTTGTGATTTTATTCAGCTCCACTTTTTTGGAATTGTAACTCTTAATAGTAAAGTTATCAAATTGGGTACCTACTAATTTATACTGTACCAAAGAATCAAATAACCGCTGTCCTTCGTTAAAATCTCTTTTTTCAAAAGCAAGGTCACTGGCCTTATTATAGGATTTGATATTAGCTTTCAAAGCATCGGAGAAAAAAACAATGGAGTCCTGGCTATAAGAAGCTGAAAACGAGAATATAAAAAGGACTGTAAGTAAAGTTTTATTCATGAGAGTTTAAATCTGTGGCAAAACTACTACATGAACGGTTATTCGCAAAAATTATTCGATGAATCGTAAAAATACTCGTTAAAAAACATTAATTGCACAAAAAAACCACCTTCTGAGGTGGTTTTGATTGTTGATGTCGTAATAAGAAGTATTTTTTGACTAAAAATTACATTTTCTTTAATTGACCTTTCATCATGACGATCTGGTCTTTCAGCATACCTTGTTTGTCTAATTTTTTAGCTTCGTTCAGTAAATTGGTTGCCTCCAATTTTCTTCTGCGCGTCATTGCAACCCCAGCTAAATTTAATTTGGCTACAGCCAAATCCATATCCATGGACAAACCTAACTCGATAGCTTTTTTGAAATACTTTTCTGCCTGTGACAAATTAGTCTGCGAAAGCATGATTCCGTGTAAGTAATTGAAATAACCCTGCTGTTTGCGTACCAATGCCGATTCAGGTTTTTTGATATAGGCAAGCCATTTTTGGGCACCAGGAAAATCCTGTTTTCTTAATTTTAAAAAGGCCAATAGAATAAATTCGTTTTTGAAGTACAAAAGAACAGGTATTGCACTTAGTAAAATCAGGAAAATCCCATTTCCTATATTTCCTTCTGTAAATTGCCAAACCCCTGCAATAATAATAAGTCCGGCTATTATAAGCTTAATATTTCTGTGAAACATATATAAGTGTTTTTATGAGTTGGCAAAGATAGTAAAAGGATTTTAAAATATTTTTACAAAACCACTTGCCAGAAAAAAAAGTCTTTGTATATTTGCACTCGGTTTTAAAACAACACAAGTAAAAAACCAATACAGATATTTTAATTCAAGATTTTAAAGATAACAAACAATGAGCAAAAGAACATTTCAACCATCGAAAAGAAAAAGAAGAAATAAGCACGGATTTATGGACAGAATGGCTTCTGCTAATGGAAGAAAAGTCCTTGCTCGCAGAAGAGCTAAAGGAAGACATAAATTGACTGTATCTTGCGAACCAAGACATAAAAAATAATGTTTGAATAAACATAAATAAAGGCGTTACTTCTATTAGTATCGCCTTTTTTTATATCTTGTCGTGACTAAAAAAAGCCTAAAAGCTTTAATTCGAAGCGATTAAATGTTACCTGAAATACTTATAACTACACACTAACTACAACAACACACAATGCCAAAAGACAATTCAATAAAATCCGTTTTAATAATAGGGTCAGGTCCAATTGTTATCGGCCAGGCATGCGAATTTGATTATGCCGGATCCCAATCTGCACGTTCTATCCGTGAAGAAGGAATCGAGGTAATCCTGATCAATTCGAATCCGGCTACCATCATGACCGATCCATCCATGGCGGATCATGTTTATTTATTGCCACTGACTACCAAATCAATCATTCAAATCCTAAAAGAGCATCCGCAAATTGATGCGGTCTTACCGACTATGGGAGGACAGACAGCTTTGAATTTATGTTTGGAAGCGGATGAAAAAGGCATCTGGCAGGATTTCGGGGTGAAATTAATCGGGGTGGATATCAATGCCATCAATATTACCGAAGACAGAGAGCAGTTCAAGCAGCTTTTAGAGAAAATTGGAATTCCGGCGGCACCTGCAAAGACAGCGACTTCTTTCTTAAAAGGAAAAGAAATAGCACAGGAATTTGGATTTCCGTTAGTAATCCGTCCTTCGTTTACTTTAGGAGGAACCGGAGCTGCTTTTGTACATACAAAGGAAGAGTTTGACGAAAAACTAACCTATGGATTAGAAATGTCACCCATCCATGAGGTCTTAATTGATAAGGCATTAATTGGATGGAAAGAATACGAACTGGAGCTTTTAAGAGATAAAAACGACAACGTAGTTATCATCTGTTCTATCGAAAATATGGACCCAATGGGAATCCACACCGGAGACAGTATTACGGTGGCGCCGGCAATGACCTTATCGGATACGACTTTCCAGAAAATGCGTGATATGGCCATTCTGATGATGCGTAGTATCGGAAATTTTGCCGGAGGTTGTAATGTTCAGTTTGCGGTTTCACCGGATGAAAAAGAAGATATTGTAGCGATTGAAATCAATCCACGTGTTTCCCGCTCTTCTGCCTTGGCATCAAAAGCTACTGGTTATCCAATTGCCAAAATTGCTTCAAAATTAGCTTTAGGATATCATTTGGATGAACTGCAAAATCAGATTACCAAATCGACTTCCGCCTTATTTGAACCAACACTGGATTACGTTATCGTGAAAATCCCACGTTGGAACTTTGATAAATTTGAAGGTGCCGACAGGACTTTAGGCTTACAGATGAAATCGGTAGGGGAAGTAATGGGAATCGGACGCTCCTTTCAAGAAGCGCTTCACAAGGCCACACAATCTTTGGAAATCAAAAGAAATGGATTGGGAGCTGACGGAAAAGGATATAAAAATTACGAACAGATTATCGAGAAACTGACTTTTGCAAGTTGGGACCGTGTTTTTGTGATATATGATGCAATTCAAATGGGAATTCCATTGAGCAGAATCCACGAAATCACCAAAATCGATATGTGGTTCCTAAAGCAATATGAAGAACTTTATACTTTAGAGAAAGAAATTTCAAATTTCAAAATAGATACGTTACCAAAAGAATTGCTTTTGGAAGCGAAACAAAAAGGATTCGCTGACAGACAAATTGCCCACATGTTAGGCTGTCTGGAAAGTCAGATATATAAATTGCGAGAGGATTTAGGCGTAAAAAGAGTTTACAAATTAGTGGACACTTGTGCAGCTGAATTCAAAGCAAAAACCCCTTATTATTACTCGACTTTTGAAGCTGAAATCGAGAAACCAAACGGTGAACGGTATGTTGATAACGAAAGTATCGTTTCCGATAAGAAAAAAGTAGTGGTATTGGGCTCCGGACCAAACCGGATTGGCCAAGGTATCGAATTCGATTATTCTTGTGTTCACGGAGTTTTGGCAGCCAAAGAATGTGGTTACGAAACCATCATGATCAATTGTAACCCGGAAACGGTTTCCACTGATTTCGACACCGCCGATAAATTGTATTTCGAGCCTGTTTTCTGGGAACATATTTATGATATTATCCGTCACGAAAAACCGGAAGGTGTCATCGTACAATTGGGAGGACAAACGGCGCTTAAATTAGCTGAAAAGCTTTCGAAATACGGAATCAAAATTTTAGGAACTAGCTTTGATGCTTTGGATTTAGCGGAAGACAGAGGACGTTTCTCTGAATTGCTGACCGAATTGAAAATACCTTTCCCTCAGTTTGGTATCGCTGAAACGGCTGACGAGGCATCTGCTCTGGCGGATATTCTGGATTTCCCGCTTTTGGTTCGACCATCGTATGTTTTGGGAGGGCAGGGAATGAAAATTGTCATCAACAAACAAGAATTAGAAGAACACGTAATTGATCTATTAAAATCGATTCCGGGGAATAAATTGCTGTTGGATCATTATTTGGATGGTGCAATAGAAGCAGAGGCGGATGCGATCTGTGATGGCGAAAATGTATACATTATCGGTATAATGGAGCATATTGAACCATGCGGAATCCATTCCGGAGACAGTAATGCGACATTGCCTCCTTTCAATTTAGGGGAATTCGTCATGCAGCAAATCAAAGACCATACGAAGAATATCGCTTTGGCATTACGGACTGTTGGTCTTATCAATATCCAGTTTGCGATAAAAGACGATACTGTTTATATTATTGAAGCCAATCCAAGGGCGTCCCGTACCGTACCATTTATAGCAAAAGCGTATGGCGAACCGTATGTGAATTATGCCACTAAAGTAATGCTGGGCCATAATAAAGTGACCGACTTCAAATTCAATCCGCAATTAAAGGGATTTGCGATTAAACAACCTGTATTCTCATTCAGCAAATTCCAAAACGTGAATAAAGCATTAGGTCCTGAAATGAAATCTACAGGAGAGAGCATTTTGTTTATCGACGATTTGAAAGACGATCAATTCTATGAATTGTACTCCAGAAGAAAAATGTATTTGAGTAAATAAATCCAATCATTATAAAAATAAAAAATCCCTCAGCTGAGGGATTTTTTTATGGGACAATCTTAATTAGGAATTGATTTTCTTAACTAAAATTTTCTCTTGTGTGAATTGATATGCTGCATCAAGGAAATCAACTATTTTACTCCAGTTTTTATTTGGCTGATAATAATCCGTATAATATTTATACGTTTTTATTTTCAGTTTATTTCCTTCTATCACTGCCGAACTGATAAATCCGCCGGTTTCATTCTCTACTTTTTTATTTAATTTTTCCAGACCTGTCGCGGTGTATCCTTCCGGGATTTCAATAATAAGTTCATTATCCAAAGAACGAGGAAATCCGTAATAAATATTATTGGTACGTTCTTTTTCTTTTTTGGAAATGTCAACCTGGACGCCAATCAGTTTTCCAACTTCCAGGATGTAATTTTCACCCGCTTTTTTCACAAGGCCATTTTTGATTGTGAAATCTTCCTTGTAAGCGAGAGGCGTTGTTTTACCATACCTTCCGGTATTGAGAATTTCATAACTGTGATTGTCGATTTCAAAAGTATAACCATTCTCAGTTGATTTTTTGAAATCCTCTTTTCTTTTATCTTTCAGTTTATTGACAATTGCGTCAAATTCCTTTTGATACTGTTCTCTTTTTTTCTTGTTTTTCACGCGTTCCATTAGCGGCAACGTTTCGTATTTTTTATAATCTTCAGTGGTGTAATCAAAAAAGTATAATTTTTCTGCCTGCTCAGAAGTTTTATTTTGTCCGCTCAAAGCCGTTTCCAAATTGATCTGCATGGTGTTGAAATCTTTTGCCAGACTGGCAGTAATCACCTGTTTCCAAACATTGTCTTTATAGGTAGACGAAGGCAGTTTTACACGTTCTACATCTACCACTTTTTTCAGTTTTGAAACTTTCAAAGCATAGGCTTCCGTGTTTTCAAGCTGGGATGAGAATTGATCGACATCAGAATAAGGGGTGAAATATTCAATGTATATTGGCTTTTCTGTATTCACTTTCAATAACAGGCTGGCATTTTTTTGAATCAATAAGTCTTTAATATCGCCATTATATCGGTTGGTAGCCACAATAATATCGTAATCAATTTTATTATCCTTCAGGAAAGCCATGAAATAGTTGATGAAATTTTCTTCTTGTGTAAAGAATATCGGATTGGTACCATAAAGATCAAATGGGAACATAATTTTTGCCTCATTAGCAACAAAAGCCTCCACATACATCGTGTAATAGTAATGTCTGGTGAAATAGTACACCGCCTTAACTTTTTCTTCTGTCGTGGCAAATGTGTTCTTTTTGAGAAAACGTTCAATATGTCCTAAATCTCCATAAGGTCTGAATTTGTTGGTATAAAAATTCAGTACATCTTCTTTTGAAACGGTCTTTTTAATTATATTTTCTTTGGCAGGCAAAAAGGCATCCGCTCTTTTTTCAAAAGTGCCGTTACGGGCAAAAAATACCTGAAACTTATAACAAGGTAATTCTACTAAAGGATAAAACCATTTTGGGAAATCGTTTTTGGCAATGTCCGTGGCAACTATTTCATATTTACGTTCGTTGCTTCTATCCAAAGCTATTTCTTTTAATTCAGGACCGCCATTATACGTATTGAAATTTACAAAAAAGTCATTTTCGGTCTGAAAAGTAAGTTTGTAATTCATTATCGGATGCGTATCGCCCAAGGTTTTTTCCACTTCTTCAAAACCATATTCCATAAAAGATTTGAAGGTTTCGGTGTTATAACTGTAATAATCAATGATATCGCCAACTTCTAAATTAGGAATAGCAATTTTTTTACTACTATCCAATTTAACAGCATCCGCGTCCACATTAATCTCCACTTCTTTTCCGTCTGGTTTGATGACTTTTATGCCCAGAACAATTTCGGTTCCATACCGTGTTTTTGAATTTTCCGAAAATGTAAATTCCGAATATTCCGTTATACCGGCCTGATCCTGTAATTTGATTCTTTTACGAAATGCGGATCTATAGGTAACGTTTTTACCAAATTTGTGATAATCATAATCTTCATATTTATAAATGATGACTGCCGATTCATTTTTCCATTTTTCAGGAATCGTTGACACAGATTTATAGGCATCATTTTTTCCCCAGAAAAATTCTTTTATTTCAGCTTTGTCCTGCGCCAGAAGCGAACTGGAAACAAATAATAGTAGGGTTAAAATTTTTAATTTCATGGCGATTATGATTTGGTTAGGGTAATTTGTTCGTTGTAGATTTTTGACAATTTTTCCAAAAAAGGATTCCAGTCCGTAAAATCGGCCGATTTGATCACTCCGTTTTTGAAGGTAAATTGTTTTTTGTAAATAATTTCGTTTCCAACCTGCTGATAACTGATGTCTACCAATAAGTTGTCTTTTGAAAAAGAAATGGATTCCGGAAGTTTGACTACTTTGTATCCGGCGGGAATTTCCAATTTGATGGTTGATTCATAATTTTCCTTGTATGGAAACTCATAATCGTTTTTGCGTTCCTTAAAATCAAGGGTCGCAAATTCTTTTTTGAAATCCAGATCAATGTAAAGGTCATTGTCGAAACTCGACACTTTATTGTCCAATTTGGTATTGTATTCCAATGACAACATCTTATCCCTGTTTTTCAGGTCGGAAGTAGTGATATTCGTTACCGTAAAATTTTTATCTCGGTCGGTGATGTATTCCTGTAAGGCCTCCTCTTTTTTATCTGTTTTGGTGTTGTTATAATTATACAAAAAGGACGCACGGCTTTCTCCGAGAAAGGTGTTTTTTGTATTTCCAATCAACGATTCGTTCTCAATATGGAAAGTGGAAGTCAACGTTTCGGTATTTGCCGCAGCATTTGTAGCCGGGATTTTTTCGATTATGAAATCAGTTCCGTTTTCAATTAAAACCTCTTTCCCCTGAATCCGTTCTGCATATTCACCAAAGGAGTTGTATTTTTCAGTTCCGTCCAAGAAGTATTTTTTACCTTTAAATAGCAAGGTGCAAATCATGTGATTATCGACAGATAATGACGGCGTAGTGTAATCATAAGCGATTCGTTTGGTTCCAATCCAGGTTAAACGCGCATCAAAGCCAGCCTCTTTCAGCATTTGTTTGGTAAGGTTAGCCATTCCTTTGCAATCGCCATAACGCTTCTGAAAAACATTTTGGGATTCGTCCGGTTTAAATCCTGCTATTCCATCCTCAAATGCAATATATCGGATATTGTCCTGAACCCAATAATAGATGTTTTTGATTTTCTCTTCATCGGAAGTTGCTTTTTCAGTGAGTTCTTTGACTTTTTCCTTCAAAAGAGCCGGATTTTCCTGCATCAGATCCACAAGTGACTTATACCATTTGTATAAATCAGATGTTGCGTTAAAAAGCGTCGTTTTTTGGTTATCCTTAGTGTATGATTTTGCGATCAGCATCAAATGAGGATAAATGTAACTGGGGCCAGGAGTTGCTTTTTCAACAGGTGTTGGGGCAACATTTTCGATAGTATAAGTGTATGTTGTGGTCTTAGCTTTCTCGTCTTTTTTCTCGGTTTTCTTGATTTCAAAACCTTTAAAGTTGAATTCTTTTATTTCAAGTTCCAACCAACTTGGAATGACAATCGTAATTTCTTTTTTTACTACGGGATAATCATCGTTGAGGTACACCGTGGTAAAATATTTTACGTCTTTGTATTTTTTATCCAACTCATAAAAATAAGTATAGCCCTGAACCGGAAAATCGACATTCATGTATTTTACACGTGCATCATTATAAAATAAATCATCATTTTTATAGAATTCATCCTTAACCAAAAAATAGGCGTTCTTTTCATTACGGTATTTCAGCCTGAAGTTTTCAATCATAGACTCACTATCATAGAACTCATATTTTTGAATATCCGTCCTATGTGTTATATTCATTAAGTTTTCACGTAGGCTATGATTAACTGTCACCTTTCCTTCCTTGGAGTTTAATCCGAATGAAATAATCGAATAACTCGAAAGGACTGCGACGTCAGATTTAGAGTTTTTTTCGCGAAGCTGTTTCGCTAAAACAATATCCTCGAGTGTCGGGTCAATGTTTTTTTGTGAAAATGAACTATACGTAATGAATACAAATAGTAACAGGACTATGCGTTTAATTGTCATAATTACAGTAGATTTGGAATGCGAAGATAATAATTAAAACGAGATACAGGCCCTATTAGCACATTATATTTTATTTAATTTTACTCGTAAACTACTGATTCTCAATATATATGAAAAAATTTAACAATAAAGCAAAAACTGATAAGAATACAGGATTCGGAACCAACGCATCCAATTATGGAGGCCGGTTTGTCAATAAAAACGGCACTGCTAATGTCGAAAAACGGGGCCTGCATATTTTACACCGGATAAGCTGGTATCATACGCTCATCGACTTGCCGCGTTGGAAATTCATGTTTGTCGTTTTGGCTTTTTATGTTGGAATGAATTTTATTTTTGCTGTGATTTATTATGGAATAGGCATTGAACACTTAAACGGCATCGATACGGCAGGTTCGGAATGGACCAAATTCGGACAGGCTTACTTTTTTAGTGCGCAAACTTTTACTACTGTGGGTTACGGGCATATTAGTCCGTCCGGTTTTTTGACTAGTTCTATTGCTGCCGCAGAAGCCTTAATTGGTTTGTTGAGTTTTGCTATTGCGACAGGATTATTCTTCGGAAGATTCAGTAAACCGACTGCATTTTTGAAATTTTCACATAATGCCCTGATTGCACCTTATGGTGAAATAACTGGATTGATGATTAGAACCACGCCTTTTAAGAATACCAATTTTACAGATGCCGAAGCTAAGATGACCCTGGGAATGAGTGTAGAGGAAAATGGTATAAAGACCAACAAGTTTTTTGCATTGGATTTAGAACTGAAAAAAATTAATGCGTTGACCTTGAGCTGGACATTGGTGCATCCAATAACCGAGGACAGTCCACTCTATAAATTTACAAAAGAGGATTTTGCGAATATGAATGGAGAAATACTGGTTTTCATCAAAACCTTTGATGATATGTTTAGTAACACGGTTGCCGCGCGAACGTCCTATACCTTTGATGAAGTGGTGTATGGCGCAAAATTCGAACCCATGTATACCCGAAGCGGCGACAGCTCAAA
Organism: Flavobacterium sp. GT3R68; assembly: GCF_007109225.1. Classification (GTDB taxonomy): domain Bacteria; phylum Bacteroidota; class Bacteroidia; order Flavobacteriales; family Flavobacteriaceae; genus Flavobacterium. Next base: position 62,321 of record NZ_VJZK01000008.1, on the reverse strand, counting down.
AACGGTGTTGCATTTAGACAAGCTGAATATTTTTAATGCAGTTGACCTGCACTGCTTTATTTAACCAGGAAATTGGTTTTAATATTGACGGTTTTGGATACTTTATTACTGACTACCTTTGGAATGCTGATTCTGAAATCCTCTGAATTCACATTGAAATCAGAAAGTATTTCCAGTGCATCATCTACTTTTCGAAGCTTTACAGTGGTGTAAATTTCCCTGCTTCTTCCATGCAATTCGAGTTTGCCCTTCATCTTGAATTCTTTGGAAGCAGTTCCTATAATATTCCAATTAAAACCTTGAATGACGCCTTTAAACATTGCTTTCGGATAGGTGTCGCTTTCCATGTAATTCTCGTTGAAGTGTTCTTCCATTAAAGCGATTTTAAAACGAAATCCTTTAATCAATGCCAAACTGGCAAATTCTCCTGTTTTAATGTTTAAAATACAAGTAACTGATTCATTGGTTCCTTCCACTTCTTCAAAGGAAGGGACTGAAGCTTCAAATGTAACCGTGCCCGTTTTGGTAAGCTTTTTATCTTGTGCAAAAATAGAATGGAATGACAAGAAGGTGATCAATAAAACTATTGATTTTTTCATGATGGCGTTAATTTGGTGATGTGCTAACTATTCTAATAAACCGTCGTTTTTCCATTGTACAATCAGGTCAATCGTACTTTGTGGTAACCTTGTTCCTCCGTTCGGCATCATTCCCGGGCTTCCCTGAGGTCTTGAGATTCTGTCTAATAATCCTCTGAATAGCACTGCGTTTTTGACATTGGCATAAGTAGTTAAGGGCATTGGCGCTCCATTTACAGGAGTGCTTGCATGACACATAATGCAGTTATTGTTGATTATGCCTCGAACAGTTTGTGTGTAAGTAATAGGCTCTGTATTGTTATTGATTTCAGTCAGATCCGATTCGGAATCGGTATCGCAGCCCCAAAACAGAGTTGCTGCAAAAAAATAAAAAAATAAAGTTTTGATTGTCATCTTAGTGCTATTGGCTTATTAAAGTTAGCGATAAAAAAATTAATATTAAAGAAAAAATTAGTTAAATTTGTAAGATAAATTTACAAAACATGCAAAAAAATACATTATTTATAATTGCAATTTTTTTTATTATTACCTGCATTGGTTTGTATTTTTATATCTATAAAAGCCACCGCGATATCAATTCGGAAAAAGAAAGTTTTAAGGTTTCCGCTACTTCAATCTATACTGAGTTCATCAAAAATGAAACCAAATCTAACCAAAAATATCTGGATAAGACAATTGAGGTTTCCGGGAAAATTTCGGGTAGCGATCCTTCTGCAAATGTTATCATTCTTGACGATAAGCTGGTTGCCGTTTTCAAAGATAAGTTCCCAAATGATTTAAAGACTTTAACTGCTGTGAAAATAAAAGGACGGTTTATAGGCTATGACGAATTATTGGATGAATTAAAAATGGATCAGTGCGCCATAGTAAACCCATAAATTTTTCTTATGAAATATTTTTACGTAACTTTAATGATGATTGTTTTGCAGCCTGTATTTTCACAACAGGATATCTTTGATGTAGCCCGAAAAGGAACTGTTGAGGAAATAAAAAACATTATTAAACAAAATCCGGACGCCATTAATTCGGTTAATGAAGGTGGATATTCACCCCTGGTTTTAGCCTGTTACAAAGGAAATATTGCCGTTGCCGATTTTTTGGTTACCAGAGTGAAAGATATTAACGGCACCAGTTCTATGGGAACTCCTTTAATGGCAGCAGTTGTAAAAGGAAATAAAGAAATAGTTAAAATTTTACTGGACCAAAAAGCCAATCCTAATATTGCTGATCCAAGCGGGAATACGGCTTTAATTTATGCAACCCTTTTTAAACATTTTGAAATTGTGGAAATGCTGTTAATAGCTAAAGCGGATATAGCTTTAAAAGATATCAGAGGAAATTCGGCAATGGATTATGCCAAAATGAACAACGATGAAAAATTGATGCAACTTCTAAAAAATTAAATCATGAGAAAAATTACATTTACTATTCTAGGGCTATTGTTTACGGCTAGTGGATTATTTGCCCAAACGTATTCAACAGGTACGGTTCCTTTTTTTGGAGGTGGCGCAACTACGGCCTATTCTGGTAAAATTGATGTCACAGCTGCAACAGTAACCTTAACATTAATTGGGCCTTCTACAAGTTGGCTGGGAATGGGATTTAATACGACAGGAATGGGTACTGTAGGTAGGGACGTCGTTATTTATGACGGTATCAATATGACAGACAGAACATTTGTCGGCGTAGGCTTTGAACCTCCTCTGGATGCAATACAAAACTGGACTATAAGTTCAGATGTGGTAAACACCGGAGTAAGAACCGTTGTCGCTACTAGAGCGCGAAATACCGGTGATTCCAACGATTATGTTTTTCCTGCTGCAGCGCAACCAATTAATGTAGTTTATGCTCGTAGGCTAGGATCGATGGTGGTTGCTTACCACGAATCCGGAAATTGCGGTGCAACAACAGTAAACTTAGCATTGGGTACAGAAGACTTCGCTTTGGCAAAATTCAAAATGTATCCAAATCCAACGATTGGTTATACAACCATTGAATTACCGGAAGGTTTCACAGATGCGAAAGTAGCCGTATATGACTTCTTAGGGCGAATAGTCAAAAAACAATCGGTAAGCAATGCGCAAAACAATATCGATATAACTAATTTACAAAAAGGTTCTTATCTTTTGAAAGTCAGTACAGAGGATGGGTCGGCTGTTAAAACCCTGGTAGTGAATTAATATGAAGAAAATCCTGCTCGCTTTATTATTTCCCCTCTGCGCTTTTGCCCAAGATGATTTATTGTCTAAAATTGACAGTGCTCAAGTGGATACAAAAGTGGAATCGGCTTTCAAATCGATGAAAATAGTCAATATTGAATCGACCAAATTGGCCGCAAGAGGTGATTTGTATTTTGTAGTTGCACATCGTTTTGACTATGTCAACCACGGTTTTGATGATTTCTTTGGTATGGATAATGCCAATACCCAACTTAAGTTTTTATATGGGGTAATAGATTGGTGGACTGTTCATGTGGCCCGAAGCGGATTTCAGGAAACCTATGACGTAGGGGTCAAATATCGCTTGCATTCGCAGGAAAAAAATGGATTCCCTTTTGCAATAGTTGGATTTAACAGTGTTGCTATTAATTCTGAAATGAAGGAGGAAGATTATCCCAAAATGAAATTTTCCAATCGTTTGAGTTATGTAACACAAGTATTGATTTCGAGAAAATTCAATGATAAATTGTCTTTGGAAGTAGCACCCACCTATTTTCATGAAAACACCGTTCGGGATATTCTGGATGAAAATGACGATGCGATTTTGCCGAATCCGCAAGATAACAGTCAGTTTGCGATTGGAGTCGGCGGCAGGTATAAATTTGCGAAACGCTGGTCAGTTAATATGGACTATGCGGCACATCTCAATCGCGCCAGTCAGTCCGTCTATAGAAACCCATTGTCTATTGGTGTCGATTTAGAGACAGGCGGACATGTTTTTCAAATGCATTTTACAAACTCCAGAGCCATGCATGAAACGGGTTATTTAGGCCAAACAACCGGTGATTGGGGTGAAGACGAAATTGCTTTCGGGTTTAATCTGGTACGGGTTTTTTAGAGATTCCGATATAAAAAAAATCCCATTCATGAACGGGATTTTTTTATTTTAATGCCAATTGGATATTGTATTTTTTAGTTCCAAAACTACTTCTTCTGACGTGTAATCAAAAGTTTCCTCATCATGAAAAAGTCCGGTACTTTTATATAAGTGACCTTATGCAAACTTAAGTTTGAGAACGGCTTTAGTTATAATGAAATTAAATTTAATATCATTATCGAATGAGTTTGTTAAGCATTCCATTAAAAATAAATCCGTGAAAGGGCAAAACAGAATACCAATATAATTTACCCCAAATACCTTTAGGTTTGAATGTTGCCGTTTGGTATAAGTTATTATTGATGATTTTGAACTCTAACCAGGCCTGACCCGGCAATTTCATTTCGGCGTATAACAGCAGTTTTCCTTCTTCTTTATTGGAATATAAAACACGCCAAAAATCCAGAACATCTCCCGTATGAATTTCGGTTCTGTTGGTTCGGCCTCTTCTGGAGCCCACACCTCCGTATAACTTATCGATAAAACCTCTTACGTCCCAAAGCCAGTCTGCATAGTACCAACCCGTGTCTCCACCCAATGACCAGATTCGGTTGATGGTGAAATCCATGTTTTCAATTGTTTTTTTTCGGCGGTCAATGTAACAATCTTTTCTGGGAACTTTAATATATTCGGATATACTGGTGCTGAATCGCCCGCTGACAAAGGAATCTTTCCAACTGGAAGCAATTTTGTTCTCATCCACTTTTATCAAAGCTCTGGAGATTGCCTGTTCATAGGACATTGGTGTAATGTGTAAGATTTCATTGATTCTATGATCTCTGCAAATCACTTCCACTTTCATGCTGCTCACCAAGGCAGATGCCAGTTTGTAAGATGTTGAGGTTATAAAATAAAGCCAATATGACGATAATTTCGGTGTCATGACCGGAATGGTAAAAATCCGCCTTTTGAGTTTTCTGGCTTTGGCAAAACCCAATAGCATTTCTTTATACGTTAAAATGTCGGGGCCACCAATATCAAAATTCTGATTATAGGTTAGGGGATTAAGTAACGATTTGATTAAAAACTCGAGTACATCGGTTATTGCAATAGGCTGACATTTTGTATTCAGCCATTTGGGAGCAATCATGATGGGAAGTTTATTGACCAAATCTCGAATGATTTCGAACGAAGCACTTCCGGAACCCACAATGATACTGGCTCTTAAAGTGGTTACAGGAAAGGTTCCGGAATTTAATACTTCTTCCACTTTTTTTCTGGAGGACAAATGTTTTGAAAGCGATTTTTCATTGACAATGCCGCTCAGATAAATCACTTGTTTTGCAGTAGTTTGATTAATCCGTTCTACAAAATGCTCTGCCGAAATACGCTCTAATTCATCAAAATCATCCGAAGCACCCGACATAGAATGAATTAAATAATAAGCGGCATCAATGGTTGTGGGGATATTATATAATGTAGTTTGATCTAAAAAATCGACTTCGATAACTTCGACATTTTTCTGTAATTCTATTGGACAATAAAACCTGTTTTTATCTCTTACACAACAAACAATGTCATGACCCTGCGCTGCTAAAATAGGCAAAAGTCGCTTCCCAATATATCCTGTTGCGCCGGTTAAGAGAATTTTCATGGTTTTAATTTATATATTTAAAGCTTTTAGCTCAATTTATTGGAAACCAAGCTGATAAATTCTTTTCTGGTTTTGTCTTTTTCAAAGGCACCCGTAAATGAAGAAGTGGTGGTTACGGAATTTTGCTTCTGAATGCCACGCATTTGCATGCACATATGTTGCGCTTCAATAACCACAGCAACACCAAGCGGATTTAAAGCATCTTGAATACAATTTTTAATTTCGTCCGTAAGTCTTTCCTGAACCTGCATTCTTCTGGCAAAAGCATCGACTACTCTTGGTATTTTACTCAATCCTACAATTTTTCCGTTCGGGATATATGCAACATGCGCTTTACCAAAAAACGGCAGCATGTGGTGCTCACACATCGAATAGACTTCGATGTCTTTTACGATAATCATTTGTTTGTGTTCTTCGGAGAACATGGCCGATTTTAATATTTCCGATGGGTTCAAATCGTAACCATGGGTTAAAAACTGCATTGCTTTTGCAGTGCGTTCCGGTGTTTTTTGAAGTCCTTCTCGGTTTAAATCTTCGCCCAGATCTTCAATAATGGATTTGTAATTTTTTGATAGAGATTCAATTTTTTCTATATCGTATATTTCAGTTTTTTCGTAGCTTTTCATTTTTTAGGTAATGTTGTTTTATTCTTATTTACATTTTAAAGGTGACCAATCCATAGTCCATTTCGAAAACCTGCCCTGAAATGGATTTGGCATTTTCCGAAATAAGGAAATGCGCCATTTGTGCAACTTCATCTGGCTTTAAATAATTTTTCATCGGATGACGCTCCATCATATTTTCCTTCATTCGGTCGCTTCGCAGGATATTTGCCGAAAGGGATGTTTCCGTAATCGTTGGGGCAATGGCGTTTATTCGGAGAACGGAAGCAAGTTCAGCACCAAGCGATTTTACCAGTCCTTCGACACCTGCTTTGGCTGTGGCAATGCTGGCATGAAACGGCATTCCTAATTTTGCGGCCACGGTGCTAAATAATACAATCGAGGGATTGTTTCCTTTTTTTAATGCCGGTAAATATTTCTGGATGGTTTTTACAGCACCAAGCACATTGATTTCAAAATCATTTTTAAAATCATCAATACTCAAACTCATAATTGGTTTTAAGGTGATGGAACCCGGACAATAAATCAGCGCATCGATGCTTTCTATTTCCGGAAGTTCATCCTGGAGCACATTCAGTGTAAAATGTTTCAGGTTAGGATGCGTAATTTCAGGAGCGGTTCTGCTGATATTGAAAACCGTATTGTATTCGAGTTGCTGCAATAAAATGGCATGCCCTATTCCTTTGCTTCCGCCAATGATTACAATGTTTTTCATATTATCTTTTTGAAATTTTATTTATTATTGATTTGTCTTTGCATCGTACATTTAAAACGTACTTCTTTAAATGCTCGCAACTTTTCATTCTTTGTTTTTTCCTCCGTGAACTCACTTGCACCACATTTTCAAACTCGAAGCCTTCATTGGGATTGCAACAAATTAATTACTTGCTGTTCTTTTAATCCAAAATTCAATAAAATAGCATGGAAAGTGGCTCGATTTTACCAAGTCATTTCTATAACTAATTCTTTATCCAGATCATTAAGCTCTTTGATTCATATTTTTATTGGTATTTCTGATATTGATTGACCACAATTTCGGCTTTCAAATCAAACATCAAATTATACAATCCAAAGAAAGTTCGGTTCATATAGATGAAATGTTTCGAACCACGATTGCCATTCATTTTTCTGAGATTGGTGTCATTGGCAAATCGTTCACCCAATTTGGCGATATTTTCAAAAAATAAGGCATCGGAAAAATCAAATGTCGTCTTCTGAAACGGTTTGGTGAAAAGCGACAATAAATCATAAAACATCTTGGTGAAATATTCGATTTCTTCTTTACTGTCATCCGCTCGCAGGATTTCCAAAGCAAATAATTTCTCGTTGAAGATTTTTTTATTATCGATTACTTTTTTATCAATCAATTCAAAATAGGGGAGGTAGAAATCATCCGGAATTTGTTTCATACAGCCAAAATCCAACGCTACGAGTTCGTTTTTTTCGTTGACCAGAAAATTTCCGGGATGCGGATCAGCATGCACTTTTCTCAGCACATGAATCTGATACATATAAAAATCCCATAAAGCCTGACCGATTGTATTAGCGGTGTTTAAATCGGTGTTTTTATTGGTAAATTCCGAAAGATGGATGCCTTTCATCCAATCCATGGTAATGATTTTATCGGAAGAAAATTCAGGATAATATTCCGGAAAAACCAAATTTGATATTTTTTTGCACGCTTTAACGACTTCCTGGCTCTGTTTCAGTTCCAATAAATAATTGGTTTCTTCGATCAGTTTATCTTCGACTTCCTTAAAGTATTTATCCGAATCTTTTCCCTGAAGGTTAAACATTCGGATCGCGATTGGTTTTACCAAAGCTAAATCCGAAGAAATGCTATTGGCGACCCCAGGATATTGAATTTTTACGGCGAGTTTTTTACCGTCTTTTACCGCCAAATGCACCTGACCAATGCTGGCGGCATTTACTGAATTGGCATTGAACTCATCGAAAATTTCATAAGGTGTTTTTCCGAAATTAGTCTTAAAGGTTTTCAATACTAATGGTGCGGATAATGGCGGGACAGAAAACTGGGACAATGAAAATTTTTCTACATAAGCCTGTGGCAAAAAACTTTTGTCCATGCTTAACATTTGCGCTACTTTCAAAGCACTTCCTTTGAGGCTTTTCAGGCCACCATAAATGTCTTCAGCATTATTCTCGTTGAGTTTGTCTTTGGTGATATCGGGGTTTATTAATTTCTCTCCGTAATATTTCAAATAGTTAACACCCACTTTAGCGCCGGTTTGCATTAATTTACTTGCACGTTCTATTTTTGATGTTGGAATATAATCGATGGTTTTCATGATTTGTTGTGTATTTTTTCTTTAAAAAGGAATTTGCCAAAATCAATCAAACTGTCAATTGGCGTTATATTCATTAATTCGAAAGTAGCTTTTACGGATTTTTCAATAAAGATGTCTGTTTTTTCAAATGCAGGCGACGAATCGTCCAGCCAGAATTTCATAGTCAGTAAAAGCTGTATCCAAAAGGCTTCCTGAATGGCTTTCTCCTGGAAATTTTGGAAACGTTCCTGTTGTGTTCTGAAATCGTCGGTAATTATTTCGGAAGCATATTTTTTGAAACTGTTTCTCAAACCTGAAAGCTGCATCAAATTTTTCAGTTGGTTCTGATGTTCCTTCAAACTCATGACCACATAGCTTCTGTTGGCAGACAATAATTCGAAGAAAGTGAAATAAAAACTCAGCATTTTAGTTTTCATGTCATAATCTTTATAGTCTTTGTTTTTATAGAGTAACTCTACTGTCTTTTCAAAAAAAGTCTTGAAAATTTCCTTATCGATACTTTCGATCGTTCCGAAAAAGCTGTAAAACTCTGTTTCCGAAATGCCATTTAGTTTTGTGAAATTGTAAACTGATTTTGGTTTGTGATTATGCTCCAAGGTATAATTTATATACATAGAGATAATTTTATCTTTTGTAAGTGCTGTTTTTTTAGTTGCCATGTGTATTTCTGATTTAGAGCCTAAAGGTATGTAATGTTTAACGGTTTGTAAATATTGTTAAACAAATTTCACTTTATTTTATGCTTTTGAGAAGCATTTTCTAGAAATGGCAATTTGAAAGTTGATTCAAGCTAAGAAGTGTCGTGATATATTAGAATTGCTGATTAAATTGAATCAACTATTTTAGTTTTACTGAAACATTATATTGTGCGAGTTCGTTTAAAACCTCTTTGGAACTATAATCGAAAGTTTCCTCATTACGTTCTCTTTCTTTTTTTAGCGCCATTTTTTTTAGGCAATTGTAAAAACGTCGCACTTCTTCCATATTTGATATAATTAGTCCCGGAACCAGCACGGAAGTTCCCGCGTCGTTTTTGGCCACCATCGTAAAATAAGAAGAATTACAGTGTTTCACTTTTCCGGTTTGGATATTTTCGGATTCCACACGGATACCAATGACCATAGAAGTATGCCCAACATAATTGACCGAAGCTTTCATTGTAACTAATTCGCCAATTTCAATAGGTTTCAAAAAATCCACCGTATCGACTGATGCAGTTACGCAATACGAACCCGAATATTTAGAGGCACAGGCAAACGCAATCTGATCCATCAGCGACAAAATATAGCCACCATGGATTTTTCCGTTAAAATTAGAATGTGAAGGAAGCATCAATTCTGAAATCGTCACCTTTGATGAGCGTACTGTTTTAAAGTTGGATTCCATTCTTTAGCGGTTGTTAAAATGAGGAGATTGTTCCTTTTCAACATTCGTGACAAAATATTTAGTATCACCCCACCACGAAAAAGTCCGGTATCTTTCTATATAGGTGACTTTCACATACTGGCCTTGAAAATTTTTAAGGTCTTCAATGACTTTTTTGTCCTTGTCCAAAACAGAGAAAGCAAATATTTGTGCCCCGGAAATTCCCTGGCTGACTTCTCCTTCCCAAGTTTTATAGACCATTCCTTTATTGCTGATTTTTATCAGTTCGCCGGAACGGACGCCTTCACTATAAGGAACATAATATAAAAAGGCATAATAGCAAAGTAATAGCAAGAGTAACGCAACGGGAATAATAATTAGAAGTTTTCTCATTTTAGTTGGTTTTTAAAGTTCGGTTTCGTCTATTTCAGCTCTTTTTAAAATATTCTCCGGAAGCGTTTTCTTTGCTTTAGCTCCCATTTTTCTGAGTTTTTCCACACTGGTTATCAGGTTGCCTTTTCCTTCTACTAATTTATTCATAGCCCCCTGATATTCGGTTTTACTTTCGTCTATTTTCTTTCCGATTCTTATTAAATCACTCACAAACCCTTCAAACTTATCATACAATGCTCCCGCCTGACGTGCAATTTCAAAGGCATTTTCCTGTTGCTTCTGATTTGCCCACATACTGTCAATCGTGCGCAAAGTCGCCAAAAGGGTAGAAGGGGTAACAATCACAATATTCTTCTCAAATGCCCTGTTGTATAACGATGTATCTTCATTTAAGGCCATTGCGAAAGCTGGTTCCATCGGAATAAATAAAAGTACAAAATCCGGGCTTTCTATTTGGTATAAATCATGATAGTTTTTATCACCCAATTGTTCCACATGGCGTTTTATGGAATTCACGTGCTCCTTTAAAAAGCCGATTCTTAAAAGGTCGTCTTCTTCGTTAATGTATTTTTCATAGGCGATTAAGGAAACTTTGGAATCGACTATCATCTTTTTTCCGTCAGGCAGATTAATCACCACATCAGGAAAAACACGGTTTCCATCCTCATTGGTGTGGGACTGCTGTACATAGTATTCCCGGTCTTTTTCCAAACCGGATTTCTCCAGGACTCTTTCCAAAACCAATTCTCCCCAATTTCCCTGCATTTTGGTGTCTCCTTTTAATGCTTTGGTCAGGTTGAGTGTTTCCCTGCTCATTTGGAGATTCATTTCTTTCAATCCCAGAATTTGCTGACGCAGCGCCGCATGATAATCTATGCTTTCTTTGTGGGTATCTTCGACTTTTTTCTCGAATAAGTGAATTTTATCCTGCAATGGTGACAGGATATTTTTCATATTTTCCCTGTTCTGTTCGGTAAATTTATTCGATTTTTCTTCCAGTATTTTATTGGCCAGGTTTTCAAATTCTTTGGTAAATTTTTCCTGTAGCTTTTCGACTTCTTCTTTCTGCTCTTTATTGCGTTCCCAAAGATTTTCGAAATCGACTTCCTTTTTCGTCAGTTGAATGTTTAACGCTTCTTTTTCGTTGCGGATGGTTTCTTTTTCAAAATTTGCCTGATGCAGTTGTTTCTCAAAGACGGTTTTGTCCTCGGCCTGTTGTTCTTTCAGATTTTGGAACTGCGCGGTCATACTGAGCAATTTTTCTTCCAATCCAATTTTTTCCGATTGAAACCGGGCCGAAAAAACGAGTTTTCCAACATAAACACCAATGGCAAGCGCAATAAAAAAGACAATTAACAGAGAAAACATTTCAGACATACAGCTAGTTATTTTTGTAGAAAGTAAAAGTAAGGAATATTACGGATTAGTTAATTTGAAATTGAATTTACTTCTGAAAAAGCCGATTTTGTTCTCGCATTTGTTTGATTTTCTGAGTATATTTGAGAGTAGAATTAAACAAGCTATTATGAAAACTACTATTTTGGGGTTGCGAACTGTAATCTATAAAGTGGGCAACATCGCTGAAGCAAAATTATGGTATGCACATCTGTTTCAGACGGAACCTTATTTTGATGAGGTGTATTATGTCGGTTTCAATATTGGAGGTTATGAATTGGGACTGCAGCCTGAAGAAATCCCTGCCATCGAAAAGCAGGAAAGCGTCATGGCCTATTGGGGTGTAGATGATATTGATTCCGAATATGAAAGAATGTTAATCCTGGGTGCCACGGCACATGAGAAACCCCAAAATGTAGGTGGCGATATTATGGTTGCCAGTGTTAAAGATCCATGGGGCAACTGTATTGGTTTAATATACAATCCTGAATTTAAGCTATCTTAAATAAGAATTTTAAATATAAAAAAGCCGATAAGAATAATCCTGTCGGCTTTTTTTAAATGTTGAATTCATTATTCATCAAGTTTCATATTTCCACGGTCTTCACGGTTTTCCGGGTTCGAATTTGGATATCTATTGGCTGTTATATCTGAATTTCTGTCTTTGTTTTCTATTGTTCTTTTTACTTCACCTTCGGATAAATCCCGATTCATGTTTTCATCTTCATTCCAATGATGATGAGGTGGCTCAGGAATATGGACCGGTGTCGTGTCTAAGTCCCGTGCTCTTTGAACGATTATTGGATTTCCGTTTAAGTCAATTTCGACATCCGGTTTTAGAATGGGTCCTGAAGGATTATGCATCGCCGACATGTTGTCTCCACTAAAGCCCTCATTCACATTTTGTTTGTTGTTCATCTTTTTTGAACCTAAATCTTTGCTTTCCATGACATTGTGTTTTTTATTATTTATTCTCCAACTATAATATTACATCTTTTATCTTGAAATATCCAGTCATTTAACATAGCTTTTGGACACTTTACGGAAAGTGGATAACTCTTGTTAAATCTCAGAAAACAAGATTATCTTTGCATTCTAAAGTACGTAAAATGCAACATTCTCATTATATCATTCACAAACCATATGGTTATTTGAGCCAGTTTATTTATGAGTTGAAGCGAAAGAAAAAACTTTTGGGGGAATTGTATGATTTTCCCGCCGGAACCATGGCGATTGGGCGACTTGATGAAGACTCCGAAGGCTTACTTTTATTGACCACCGACGGAAAAGTAAGTGAAATGGTGCGCAGTAAAAAAGTAGATAAGGAATATTACGTACAGGTTGATGGTATTATCACCCAGGAAGCTATTGATAAAATTAAAAAAGGTGTCGAAATTGGTTTTAATGGCACAAAATACATAACCAAACCCTGCGATGCTTTTCTGGTGAAAGAAGTTCCGGCTTTTGGTACCCGGGGAAAAAAAATACGGGATGAGCGTCATGGCCCTACATCCTGGGTTTCTATTACCGTGAATGAAGGGAAGTTTCGCCAAGTGAGGAAAATGACAGCAGCGGTTGGTTTTCCAACACTTCGGTTGATTCGTGTCCGTATTGGGAATGTCTATCTGAAGGATTTGCAAGCTGGGGAAGTGCTTCAGGTTGCCGATTTTCAATTGGACCTATAGTAATAAAATTTATCAAATATAAATATGTTAAACATTGTTTTAGTAGAACCTGAAATTCCAAATAATACCGGAAATATTGGACGACTTTGCGTAGGCACAGGCAATCGCCTGCATCTGATTCATCCTTTCGGGTTTCAGATTACCGATAAAAACCTCAAGCGTTCCGGATTGGATTATTGGGTACATCTTGATTGGAAAGAATATTCGAGCGTCGATGATTGGATGGGGCAAATTCCGGATATTTCCCGTGTGTTCTTGTTCAGTTCTCATAGTGAGACTTCGTATCTGGATGCTAAATTCCAAGACGGGGATTGGTTGGTTTTCGGAAAGGAAAGTGTCGGGTTGAGCGAAGGCATTTTGGCGACATTTTCAAATCATCTTACAATTCCTATTTCACCCTTGGTGCGCAGTTACAATCTGGCAAATGCGGTAGCCTTCGCTATTGGTGAGGCAAAACGACAAATTGAATATGATATTTAAGAGGAAGATTCTCTTTTGCGTATGAAATTTTATATATTTGAGTGAGACATTGCAATACGATAAATGTCTTTAAATAGTACAATATGATAGATAAAATTTCCCTCAGAAGTTCCATTTTTAGGCATTTGGATGGTTTGGTAACCGCGCCAGTAGCCTTTTCTCTTCAAAAGAAAGGCGTATTAGAATATATTGTGGACAAAAAGGAAGCAACACTATCGGAACTTGGAACCAAATTTAAAGCCAATGAAGGCTACTTGAATGTCGGTCTTCGTGTTTTATGTTCGCAGGGATTTTTGAATTATAATATCAATAATAAAAATGGCGAAATCCGTTTTTCAGTTACCGAAAAAAGTGAAATAGCTTTTTCGATGTTTCACCTGTATGAAGATGTGGTGGATTTGCTTCAGTTCTCGATGCAGTTTCATCCCCGGCTTTTTGAAGATGCTCCTTTTGAAAAACTGAATGTCATATTCGAAAAATACAAAAATAATTACGGCATCCAGTTCTCGGAGGATGCTTTGACAAATTCCATACAATATCAGATTTTAAAACACATTGAAGGTGCTTTGGTCGGGCCAACATTAGTCCGATTGGGCATGAACGGCATGTTTCATAAATATTTTATGGAAATTTCCTTCCGTCCCGAAGAGTTCCACAAATCACCTGAAAACTTCAAAAAAATATTAGACTTCTTTGGCCATTTGGGTTGGTTTACCGAAAAAAACGGCAATTACCAATTTACAGAAACCGGTTTGTTTTTTGCTAAAAGAGCCACAGCTTACGGGGTAACAGTTTCATATCTGCCCACTTTCAGTAAAATGGACGAACTGCTTTTCGGTAATCCGAATGTTTTAAGAACTGTTTCGGAAGGGGAGGATGAAATCCATGTCGACAGGGAAATGAACGTTTGGGGAAGCGGTGGGGCCCATGATACCTATTTCAAAATCGTAGATGAAATCCTGATAAAATTATTCAATCTGCCCATTGAAGAACAGCCCAAAGGAATCTTGGATATGGGTTGTGGAAATGGCGCTTTTTTACAGCATGTTTTTGAAGTAATCGATCGACAGACACTCCGTGGTAAAATGCTCGATGATCATCCTTTATTTTTGGTGGGTGCCGATTATAATCAGACAGCTCTGAAAGTAACCAGGGCAAACCTTATAAAAGCGGATATTTGGGCCAAAGTGATTTGGGGTGATATTGGACGTCCGGATTTATTGGCAAATGACCTGATCGAGAATTATAATATTGACCTGAAAGATTTACTGAACGTCAGAACATTTCTGGATCACAACCGGATTTGGGAAATGCCAAATCACTTAACTAACGATAGAGTTAGTGAATCCACAGGAGCTTTTGCACACCGTGGCCAACGAATCAATAACAATTGGGTAGAAGATAACTTGTTGGAACATTTCAAGAAATGGTCACCTTATGTGAGTAAATATGGTTTGCTGATGATTGAATTACATACTATTGCACCACATTTGACAGCCAGCAATTTAGGGAAGACTGCCGCTACGGCGTATGATGCGACACACGGTTTTTCAGATCAGTTTATTGTGGAAATTGAAGTGTTACATAAAATATGTGCCGAAGCTGGATTATTTCCGGATACTCATGTTTTTAGAAAATTCCCGGATTCGGAGTTGGCAACCGTCAGCATCAATTTGTTGAAGGGTGATTAGACAATCATAAATTTACCTTTCTCCTTATCGAAAACAATATGATCATCCTTGAATAACGTGCTGAAAGTCCCGTTTGCAATAAAATTACAGGGCTGATCCTGGACTACAGTTTCCGCAGTCATCACAATCATTTCATCGCTCAGCTGAATCGCCATGTCAATATCATGCGTGGAAAACAAAATGCATTTCTGGGTTTCCTGAGTCAGTTTCTTCAGTAATTTGAATAATGATACTTTGTGCAGTAAGTCCAAATGGGTTGTAGGTTCATCCAGTACAATTAATGGAGTATCTTGTGCCAAAGCGCGGGCGATTAAGACTTTTTGCAATTGTCCATCACTGATTTCATAATGTTTTTTGGCTGCTAAGTGACTGATTTGCGTCATTTCCATCGCTTCGTTCACTTTTGCAATATCAGTATCAGTTAACTTTCCGATCCAATTTGTGTACGGTTGTCTTCCTAATGCAATGAGTTCAAAAACAGTTAAGTTACTAGGAGGTAATTTTTCGGTTAAAACGACACTTAAATTCTGTGCCAAGGTCAACGCGTCACTTTCATGGATGTTTTTTCCATTGAGGAAAACGGTACCTGAAATGGTTTTCTGAATTCCGGTTATCGTTCTTAAAAGAGTCGATTTTCCAATTCCGTTAGCACCGATCAAAGCGACTAACTTTCCTTTTTTGAGTGATAGATCAATATTTTCAGCAACAATGCTTTGTTCTTTTTTATGAGAATAGCCAATGCTGATAGAGGAAGCTTGTAAGATGATTGTGTTTTCCATTATGCCATCATTTTTCGTTTTCTAACCAATAGCCAAATAACAATAGGAGCGCCAAAAATAGATGTCACGGCATTTATTGGTAAGGTAATATCGCTTCCCGGTGCCTGCGAAATTATATCGCAGATCAGCATGATGATGGCTCCAAAAACCAACGTACTCCAAAATAATATATTGTGATTGCTGGTTTGGAAAACTAGTTTTGCAATATGTGGAACAGCTAACCCTATAAAAGCAATGGGTCCTACGAAAGCTGTGATGCTTCCTGCAAGAATGCTCGTGGCAAAAATGATGACCAGTCTCGCTTTTTTATAATTCAACCCCAGACTTTTGGCGTAATTTTCTCCCAGAAGAAGTGCATTTAATGGCTTGATACTGAAAATCCCCATCAGCAAGCCGATGGCTGTACATATTGTTAAAATGAGTATTGCTGTCCAGGATAAATTCCCCAAATTCCCCAACGACCAAAAAGTAAATTTTTGCAATTGTTCAGCAGTACTAAAATAGGTTAAGGTTCCTACAATCGCGCTGGTTAAGCTTCCAAACATCAATCCCACAATTAAAATGGCCATGGTATCGCGCAGCCTTTGGGAAACCGCCAAAACTGCCAATAACACAAAAAAACTTCCTAAACTGGAAGCCAAAACAATACCATAGGAAGATAATAAAACTGAAGCTATAAAAGGCGGGAGAAAAGCCGCGCCCAAAATAACCATGGCTACCCCTAAACTGGCACCGGAACTCAATCCCAAAACATAAGGTCCTGCAAGCGGATTTCGAAACAGGGTTTGCATCAGCAATCCACTGATAGAAAGTCCCATTCCAACGAGAACCGCTGCAATAGCTTTTGGCAAACGGTAGTTAATGATGATGTATTCCCAAGTGTCTTTAGTGGCATTTCCTCCAAAAAGACTGGTGAAAATCTCTTTTACCGGAATTGAAACTGAACCCAGGCTGATGTTGATGACAAACAAAAAACAAAGTCCCATGGTCAGGAATATGAAAAGAGCGGTATTTCGGGTGGTATGGTTCAATTTATTCTAATTTCTGAAAGAAAAAAAGTTTATGATTGGGTAATAATTCAGGATGAAAAATTTTAATCAAATCCTTAAGGACTAAGTCGGGTCGTGTTGGAGACAATTCGAAATAAATAGTTCCGCCTTTGGCTCCTTTATTTACACCATACGAATATACTTTTTTATTTTTAAATGACGCAAACTGATTGTAATGCGGGTTGCTGTCACTCATTTGTTTTAGGGAAGAAAAATCTCCGGGCGCAACCCAGAATTCGGCATGCTGAGCTTTTTCTAAAATGTTTTCGAAAGGTAATGTCAGGCTTCCGGTTCCTTTACTGTCTTTCCAAAGGTATTCTGATTGGGCATTTTGCAGGAACAAAGCGGCCCAACTCTCGCCTTGAGGCACATACCATTGATCCTGAAACATTGCACCACTCAAAACAGTAGGATTCGTTGTTGCTTTTTTGGCTAAAGCCAAAGTCGCATTATATTCTTTTTCGATTTCTGAGAAAAGCGAATTTGCCTTATTATCCAAGCCATACAGGGTGCCAAAAAACTTGATCCATTCGGCTTTTCCCAGTGGAGACTGCTCGGTCCAATCACCATTTAGGATTACTTTTAAACCGCTTTTCTGTAAATTTGTTAACGTTGGATTGCTGTTGTTCAGGCTGAAACTGACGATTACATCCGGGGCCATATCAATCAGGACTTCGGTATTCAGGTTTTCGTTTTTACCGATTTCCCGGACTTTCCCGGCATCAATCAGTTGGCGGGTTTTTTCAGAAGAAATATAATCCGTATTCGGAAATCCGATTAAGGTATTTTCAACACCAAGCATTTCCAGTGAGGGAATATGAGTAGTTGAAGTCACCACAATGGATTTTATCGGAATGGGAATAGTGGTAAACTGCTTCAGACTGTCCGGGATAATTCCATTTTTTTGCTTTAGAATATAGGTTAAGCTTTCTTTCGCTTCCGGCCACGGATTCGTAATTTTTACAACCGAATAGCCTTCATGTTTGTAGATTTCCAAGCCGTTGGCATATTGAATCGAATTTTGTGCTTTGGTTACAGTAAGGGTAGTTGTTTGGTCCTTTTTGCATCCAAGCAAGGAGATTACCATCAAAAACAGAACAATACGGCGAATATTTGATTTCATAATAAAACTTTTGCAAAGAATGCAAAGGTATAAGAATCCTACGGCAAAATGGAATTTTATTTCTTTACCAATTTATAGTTGGCATTCTGTCCGTTTTCAAATTGAAGTTTTAAGATATAAAGACCAGAATTTAATTGAGGAGAAAAATTATCTAATTCACTTTTTAATTTAGTATTAATTATTTGTTTTCCTGTGTTATCCAAAACAGTATAATTTATAATCCCTTCTGTACCATTAATATTAAAAGTATCTTCAAATGGATTTGGATAAATGGTCGTTTTGGATAAATCAAATTGTGAATTTCCAAGTAAATAGGCTGCGTTAATATATTCGGCATGGTCAACTAAAGTATTGTAATTATCCAATGCCGTTTTCAATAAGGTATTGTCGCAATTGCAAACTACATCAAAAACTCTTAATAGAGAAGATCCAATAGAGGCATATGGAAAGGATTGCGTATAATAAAAGACATTATAATTCTGAAAAATTTGATTTAGTCCCGCATCATTTGTAACAATAATGTTGTTGTTAGTTCCTGTTGGAATCCCATAGTTTAAATTAAAAAGTTGCAGTCTCAAAGCATCTTTAAAGTAGCCATAAGTTGAAACTTTGGCAGCAGCTACTACCGTAGAATAGGATTGCAAATCTAGAGCTAATTGATTCAAGTTACAGTTATTACATTGGGCTTCCATTACCTTATTTGCATAATTGGGATAAGGATGCCCACCTTTTGGTATATAGCTATAAACATGGTGCGTTTGAAAAATTGCATTTAATACCGCATCATTGGATTCGGTCGTCTGATTAACTGTATAATTAAATAAAGGTTGCCCAAATGATGCATTAACTATTCGAATTTCAACAGTGGACTGTGCCATTGCAAAAGTTGAAAACAAAAGAAAGAGTATTGTTTTTTTCATGATAATAGGTTTCAAATCAGTTATAAAAATAAGAAAAATATTAAAGAAAGTCCGAAATTATATTCATTCTTCAAAAAAACATTGTTAATTCCTTTTTGAGAACCTATATTTGCACTCGAATTAAGGTTGTGATTATGATTTTCATAAATCACATTAAAAGGGAATTAGGTTCAAAACCTAAGCTGTTCCCGCAACTGTAAGCTACTAAGCTTGTTGTTATCTACAAAACCACTGAGTTACTGATTATTTCAGCTATTTGGGAAGGTAAACAACAAGACGCAAGCCAGGAGACCTGCCTTTTTCTTAACGAATATCGAACTTTCGGGAAAAAAAGTTCAGAAATTATGACTGCGAAAAAGCTACTTTTATTTTGTCTTTTATTTATGTGCCAAATTGGTTTGGCTCAGCATGATTCTATAACAAACTTAAATGAAGTCCTCATTTCCGACACCTATCTTAAAAACTTCTCCAACACCCAATCGGTTCAAAAATTAAACGATTCGATTATTGAGAAAAACCAGCCGTCATTAACTTCGCTTTTGAATTATAATACGGTTATCTATTTTAAAGAAAATGGTCTTGGCATGGTTTCTTCGCCTTCTTTCCGAGGAACAACCGCACAACAGACCGCGGTCATCTGGAACGGGATCAACATCAATTCACAACTTAACGGACAAACCGATTTCAATACGATAACCACACGCGATTTTAGTTCGATATCTGTAAGGGCTGGCGGTGGAAGCGCAATTTATGGCAGCAGTGCCATTGGCGGAAGCATTCACCTGAATAATGATTTGGATTTCAGGAATCAGTTTGTGAATGAATTGCAATTGAACTTCGGGAGTTTTAATACTTTGGGAGTACATTATGATCTGAAAGCTTCCAATGAAAACATAAGTTCTCAGGTTAGTATTTCCCGAAACAATTCTGAAAATGATTATAAGTATCTGTATACGAGTAAAAAAAACGAAAACGGAGAATATTACAGCACGAGTTTCAATGCGAGTGTTGGCTATAAAATAAATACCAAAAATACGTTAAAGCTATACAGTCAGTTTTTTGATAGCGAAAGACATTTCTCGGGAACCCTTGCGGCACCTTCAAAAAGTAAATACCAGAGTGTAAATGCCAGGAATATGTTGGAATGGGTTGGAGCTTATAAGCAATTTATATCCAAACTGAAGCTGGCTTTTCTGGATGAAGAATATAAATATTTCGAAGATAAGGATGCTGTTTTTTTTACCAAAGGGAAAGCTGAAACGAGTATCGTCAAATACGATTTAAGTTTTAAAGCAGGTTCTAATATCTGTTTAAATGTGCTTGCTGATTTCACGCAAACGAAAGGTTATGGTTCGGATATTGGTGAAAATAAAAGACAAATCGGTTCGGGAGCTTTATTGATGAAACATCGTATTTTGGAGAATTTGGAATATGAAATCAGTTTCAGAAAAGAATTTACGACAAATTATAAAAGCCCTATTTTGTATTCTTTAGGGGCAAAATATGACATTTCTAAAAATTATGCCTTAAAATACAACGTTTCCAGAAATTTCAGAATTCCCACTTTTAACGATTTGTATTGGCAGGGAAGCGGAAACCCCAATTTAAAACCCGAAAGTTCCTTCCAGACCGAAATGGGACAAGAGATAAAATATAAAAACATTACTCTTTCCACCACAGGTTATTATATTAAAATAGAGGATATGTTACGGTGGTCACCGGGTCCAAATGGAGTCTGGTCACCAAATAACATCGCCAAGGTTACTACCTACGGAACTGAAGCGTTATTTAATTGGGTTAAAAATACAGGGAAACATCATTTTGAGCTGAATGGAACGTATGCTTATACTGTTTCAAATGATGAACAAAAACACAAACAGCTGATATATGTCCCATTTCATAAGATCACCGCTTCAGCATCTTACTCCTTCAAAAAAGTAACGGCTTCTTACCAATTTCTATATAACGGTCAAGTGTTTACTTCCTCGGATAATTATTATGCTTTGGATAGTTACAAAGTTTCAAATCTGGGAATTGATTATAATTTCGGAAAAATAAGTACGTGCAAACTAGGCTTTCAGATCCTGAATCTTCTAAACGAAAACTACCAAAGTGTGTCGATGAGACCCATGCCTGGCAGAAATATAAATATGAATCTAACCCTTAAATTTTAATACAATGAATTTTAAAAAAGTAATTTTAGTCACATTGATAAGTACTGTTTTTTTGGTGTCTTGCGATAATAATGATAATGTGCAGGATGCGCCTCTTGGTACTTATGACAATGGTGCCTTAATTTTGAATCAAGGTGGTTTTGGAAATGGGAATGCATCTGTTTCGTATCTCTCTAATGATTTTGCAACCTTTCAAAACACTGTTTTTTCAGTAGTGAATCCCACGATTACTTTAGGTGATACCGCTCAGGACATGGGTTTTTACAACAATTATGCGTTCATCATATTGAATGGTTCTAATAAAATAGAGGTTGTAGATCGTTATTCATTTGAAACGGTAGCAACAATTACTACAGGATTGAGTAATCCGAGATATATCGCTTTTGCAAATGGTAAAGGCTATGTAACGAACTGGGGAAATGGGAATGATGCAAATGATGATTTCGTAGCCGTTATCAACCTTACCGATTATACAGTTTCAAGTACAATCTCAGTTTTGGAAGGTCCGGAAAAAATCGTTGAATATAACAATAAATTATATGTGGCCCATTATGGTGGTTATGGTTTTGGAAGTACCGTTTCGGTAATTAACTCGGCTACGAATACCGTTTCAACAAGTATTCCGGTTGGAGATCTTCCAAATTCTGTTGAAATAAATAATGGAAATCTATATGTAATTTGTGGAGGGAAACCTTCTTGGTCGGGTGCTGAAAGTGCTGGTAAACTGGTTAAGGTGGATTTGAGTAATAATACCGTTACCGGCACAATTAATTTTGCGACGGCATCACATCCTTCTAATTTGGAAATTGAAAACGAAGCGGTGTATTATACTTTGGATTCAGGAATTTTTAAAACTACTTTAACGGCAACGACCTTACCTGCAACCCCTTTGTTTACCACTACAAGTCAGGGCGCTTATGGAATTTATAGTTTTAAAGTGGAAAACAACAAAATCTTTGTTGGTGATGCAGGAGATTATAGTGCCAACGGAAAAGTGTATATTTATTCGTTAACAGGAGTATTGGAACATGATTATACTGTAGGTGTTATTCCTGCAGGTTTTTATTTTAATGACTAATTCAATTAGTGCTTCACATATAAAAAAAGGCTTCCACGTATCGGAAGCCTTTTTTTATATGTGAATATCTTTATTTTAATTCCGAGATGAATGAGACAATGGTTTGAGCGATTTGATTTTGCTCTTCTTCACCGGTCAGGTATTTTCTATCATTTTCGTTTGACAAATATCCTAAGTCAATAAGGATTGTGGGAACTTGTGATTTTTTCAGGATATGATAATTAGCTGTTTTTATTTCGGATGTTTTCAAATTAGTATTCGAAAATTTATTGCAAAGTTGTGTGGCAAGTGTATGCGAGGCTGGAGCCGATGGGGTTTCTTTTGCAACATACATTTCCATTCCGGATTTTGATTTGTTTTTGCTGGAGTTCACATGCAACGATAAAACCAAATCCGGTTTTAATGCATTGATTGTTTTGGTCCTTTCCTCTAACGGAACAAAAATGTCAGAGCTTCTGGTCAGGTGAATTACCACATTTTTATTGGTATTCATCGCATAAATCTTGTGCGTGATCTGCTCCACAATCTGTTTTTCGGTAAAAAGATGCGTTTTGGCACCCATATCTGATCCGCCATGACCGGCATCAATAACAATGTTGATCTGTTTTACTTCTTCTGGTGAAGGTTTTACAAATGCAAAAGAAACCACTGATGTAAGTGCTAAAAATAATTTGGTTGTGTTTTTCATGTTTTAGGTTTTGAGTTTTGTTCCTTTATATTATCGGATAAATGTACCTTTTATTGTATAGGAATATGAAATAAGTCAGTAATTTCCTCCTTATAAGCATTTTGACCTCTGAAATTCTCGCTATTTTTATTTTTGGTGTAACAAAAAATAATAAGCCTCGTCTTGCTTATATAACCGACCTAATAAACTATAAAATGAACCAAAAAGAGTTCGTGCAGTTAATCTCTCCTTTTAAGGACAAAGTCTTCCGACTCGCAAAAAGATTACTGGTAAGTACAGAAGAAGCAGAAGATGCCACACAGGAAGTGTTGGTTAAATTGTGGAACAGAAATGAAGCGTTAGGCGATTATAATAGTGTTGAAGCTTTTGCGATGACGATGACCAAAAATTATTGTCTGGACCAGTTGAAATCAAAGAGAGCCGGTAATTTAAAAATCGTGCATAATAACTTCACCGACAGGGAAGCGAGTGTACAACAGAAGGTAGAGGATTTGGACAGTTTAAGCTGGGTAGAAAAAATTATAAATGAGCTGCCCGAACAGCAAAGATTGATTATTCAAATGCGGGACATCGAACAATATGAGTTTGAGGAAATCGCTAAAATTTTAGATATGAACGAAACCGCCATTCGTGTGGCGCTTTCAAGAGGACGAAAAACGGTACGGGAATTTATGTCAAAAACACACAGTTATGGAATCAGATAGAATAGAAATATTAGTAGAAAAATACTTTCAGGGAGAAACCAGTATTGCTGAAGAAAATGAATTGAAAAATTATTTTTCATCCTCAGATGTTGCGCAGCATTTGGAGCAATACCAGCCATTATTTGGCTATTTCTCTCAGGCAAAAAAGCAAGAGTTTAAGCAAGAAATTCCACTACAATCTAAAAAACGTAATGTAGCGTGGTTATCGATTGCTGCTTCAGTTGTTGTTTTGCTGGGAATAGGAACATTCACCTATTTTAATAATAATAATGTAGAAAATCAGGATTTGGGCTCTTATGACGATCCGGAAGTTGCTTTTGTAGAAACGCAGAAAGCATTGGCATTATTATCAGAGAATGTGAATGTGGGCATAGAAAGTGTGCATATTATTAACGAATATGAAGTCGCCCGAGACAGAGTGTTCAAATATTAAAATGAAAACAAATTAAATAAAAAACAACAAATAAGAAATTATGAAAAAGATAATTATAACACTGATATTCGCTTTATTGCCAACCCTGTTTTTTGCACAAAATGCATTTGATAAATTTGACGGACAGGATGATGTAACTTCAATCATTGTGAACAAAAAAATGTTTGAATTGATGAGTAAAGTTAAAATGGATGCTTCCGATAAGGAAGCGCAACAGTATCTGAATTTAATCAAAAAATTAGATAATCTTAAAGTGTTTACCACAACCAGCACAAGAGTTTCAGCTGAGATGAAGGCAACTTCAGATAAATATTTGAAAACTGCAGGATTGGAAGAATTGATGCGTGTGACCGATAACGGAAAAAACATCAAGATTTTGGTAAAATCAGGTTCAAAAGATTCTCAGATTAAAGAATTGCTAATGTTTATGGAAGGGAATTCCAAAGGGAATCAAACCGTATTAATGTCCTTGACAGGTGATTTCGATTTGAATGAGATTTCAGTGTTGACAGATAAGATGAGAATGCCGGGTGGTGATGAGTTGAAAAAAGCAACCAAAGGTTCTAAAGGTCCAAAAGGTTCTAAATAATAGAGTCGTTAAAACGTAAATAAATTATCATGAAACGAATCTATATCATCGCAATTATTTGCAGCTTGTTTTTAACTGGCTGCCATAATGAACCTACTTTGCAGAAATATTTTGTTGAAAATACCGAAAACAAAAATTTTATAGCTTTGGATGTTTCGCCAAGTATTCTGAATGTCGACAAAACAAAATTATCTGCCGAAGAGAATGAAGCATTGAAATCCTTTGATAAAATGAACATTTTAGCTTTTAAACTAAATGATTCTAACAGAGCACAATTTGATACAGAAAGAGCGAAAGTGGTTACGATTTTAAAAGACGAGAAATACCAGCAGTTAATGAAGTTTGGTAACGGTAAAGAAGGAGCTTCTGTAAGCTTTGTAGGCGATGATGAACATATCGAAGAGTTTGTGTTGTTTGCCAACCAAAAAGAAAATGGCTTTGCGGTCGTCCGCATTTTAGGAAAAGATATGAATCCGACGGGAATTATGACGATGATGTCTGTTTTGAAAAGTTCCAACCTTGATATGGAACAATTGAAACCAATAGTAGAGATGCTGAAGAAATAGTTTTACAGTTTATTTTAAAAAAAGCGCTTCCATCGAAGCGCTTTTTTATTTTTTAAAATATTTGAATGGTACCATTAGCATGCCAAAACATTCCCCATGATCTTTGCCAAGATGTTTATGATGCATTTTATGTGCTCTTCTGACCGCACGAGCATATGCGTTGTTGGCATTGCGAAACAATTTGAAGCGTTGGTGAATAAATATATCGTGGACGATGAAATAGGCCATACCATAGGCGAAAATTCCGATTCCAATTGACAGTCCGATTTCTAAAATGCCATGGCGCCATAGCAGAAAAAAAACGATGCTGATAATCGCATAAAAAATAAAGAAGGCATCATTTTTTTCAAACCACGAATTATGATCTTTCTTATGGTGGTCGGCGTGCAATTTCCACAAAAAACCATGCATGATGTATTTATGGCTGAACCATGCCATGAATTCCATAAAGGAGAAAGTCATCAGAAAAACTAAAATTTGTAATCCCATTATTTTTGATTTAAATGATATTCAGCTTATAACTAAAATAACACTTCGCGAAAAGCCCATATTTCTGATAGGTGGGAACCCGGATCCGGCTGTTTTTTATTTGAGCAGAAGGCGTCATTTTTAATTTATAGAGCAGTTTTTTATAATAGATATATGCGGTGTAGACGCCAAATTTCGCGTCCAGAGGCAAATTTATAATACCTTCATACCCGGCCTTGAAATCGGCTTCAATTTCTTCAATAATTTTCTGTTTGGAAGTCTCATCCAGTCGGTTCATATCAGTATTGGGAAAATACGAACGGTTTAGGCCTTCAAAATCTGCTTTTAAATCTCGCAAAAAGTTGACCTTTTGAAAAGCCGAACCCAATCTCATGGCAGCATTTTTCAATTCGGCATATTGATCATCATTCCCTTTAACAAAAACTTTCAGACACATTAAACCCACAACATCTGCTGATCCAAAAATATATTCGTTGTATTCCTCCTGGGTAGCGTACTGGTTTTTTGTCAAATCCAATCTCATGCTTTTCATAAAGGACGCAATCAATTCCAAAGGAATGTTGTATTTCGCAACTGTATGTTGGAATGAATTCAACACAGGGTTTAAACTGATTTTATTCTTTAACGCCAATTCCAAGTCTCTTTCAAATAGCGCAAATAAAATCGCCTTGTCATAATCATGGAAACTATCGACAATTTCATCCGCAAAACGAACAAACCCATATACATTATAAATGTCCTGGCGAATATCCGGTCCGAGCATTTTTACTGCTGACGAAAAGGACGTACTGTAGGATTTAGTGACATTCCTACTACATTCAAACGAAATTTTATCAAAAATAGCTTTCATGATTTAAATGTTTTTCTCGATTAATCCTGCGGTCAGTTTTCCTGAAATCAAAGCAGGCGGCACTCCTGGTCCCGGAACAGTCAGCTGCCCGGTAAAATACAGATTCCTGACTTTTTTACTTTTTAATTTCGGCCTGAGGAAAGCGGTCTGTAATAATGTATTGGCCAATCCATAGGCATTTCCTTTAAAAGAATTATACTCTTCAACGAAATCATTTTTACAGAATGATTCTTTAAATAGGATGTTCTTTTTTACGTCTTGCTGAGTAATCGTTTCAAAACGTTCGATAATTTTATTGAAATACTGCATACGTAATTCTTCTGAATCAATAATATCCGGTGCTAAAGGAATAAGAAAGAATCCGGATTCCATGCCTTCAGGGGCCGCTGTTTCGTCTGTCA
Source organism: Flavobacterium sp. GT3R68 (assembly GCF_007109225.1). Taxonomy (GTDB): domain Bacteria; phylum Bacteroidota; class Bacteroidia; order Flavobacteriales; family Flavobacteriaceae; genus Flavobacterium. The sequence goes on along the minus strand of NZ_VJZK01000008.1, from coordinate 35,248 downwards.
TGGAAGGAAAATTGGCGTAAAACAAAGGTTCTTTAGGCCATTGTGGTGCGTCATAAATGTCTGTCGCGTGTTGATCAAAATCGACGTCAAAAAATAAATTGTGATGCGAAATGTTTTTTAATTTTTTATTAAATCCCACGTAAAACAATAGTGATGAGGGTGCAAAAATCCTGCTTTCCCAATATTTTTTGGAGTACATCCGATGTTGCTGATCAAGTAGTGTTTCCGTATGATGGTAATCAGCCCCGCTGACAATCACATCCCCGTAACGGATTTCCCCATTGACAATTAACGCAACTGCTTTGTTATTTTCTACGACTATTTTCTCAATATTAGAATTGGTATGAAAGCGGACACCCAGCTCCGACGCCAGTTTTTCCATCGCTGATACGACATCAAACATTCCTGTTTTAGGATGCCAGGTTCCCAATCCGAAATCAGCATAGTTCATAAAACTATAAAAGGATGGCGTTTGGGATGGTTTTGCGCCTAAGAATAAAACGGGAAATTCCAAAATTTGAATTAATCGCTGATTCTTAAATTTTTTGTGGACATCTTTACTTATGGTACTCAAAAACTGTCCTAATTTTAATGCCGTTTCAGTGGTAATCAATTCAATTGGAGAAATCCCTGGGCGGTAAACCAGATTTTTGATGGCGATATCATAATTACTTTTGGCTTTTGCTATGAAAGATTCCAAAGCCACTCCGCTGCCTTTTTCGATTTTTTCAAAAGCTAAAATGATTTCCGGCAGATTATCGGCAATGGTAATAAAGTCATTGATTCCAAAATATACACGGTAGGCAGGGGATAATTTGATGAGTTGATAATAGTCCGATGGTTTTTTGTCAAAATCGGCAAAAAAACGCTCGAATACGTCGGGCATCCAATACCAGCTGGGACCCATGTCAAAAGTAAATCCGTCTTTTTTAAATTGCCGTGCCCGACCACCTATAGCGGCATTTTTCTCGTAAACAGTAACTGTGTGACCGCTCTTAGCCAAATAACAAGCTGCAGAAAGAGCAGAGAAACCGGATCCTATTATTTTGATATCTTTCATTTGTTTAACAAAAATACAAAATACTTGAACAAGAAAATGATTTTATAATATAATATTTTAAAGATTATCGACGCATTCAGAGATAGTGTCGAATATTACTGTGTTCGGAATCAGTTTTTTAGTATCGATAAACCGCGTCATTTTTCCCAAAAGCCACAATTTGGAAGTTGAATCATTTAAAATTTCGTTAGTAAATTTAGTAAGGTAGTCGTCAATCTGATCCATTTGAGGCTGAACTGTAAAATAGGATACAAACACAATGGAGTCAAAATATCGCTTCAGATCATTGAGATTTTCCATAGGGATACTTTCACCCAAATAGATGGACTGATAACCCTGTAGCATAATCTCGTAGTGAAGATACATCAATCCCAATTCATGGATTTCATTCAATGGCAGATACAAAATAAACACTTTGTCAGTTTTGGTACGGGGCAGCATTTGAATTTTTTCAGTATTTATCAGTAATTTTTGTCTGATCAGATAGGAAATGAAATGTTCGTGGGCAGGAGTAATGGTGTTTGTTTGCCATAACAGGCCTATCTCTTCCAGAAGAGGAATAAAGACTTCGTAAAAAATTTCGTTAAAAGATTTTTCTTCCAGTAAATTAATATAAGTTACAGAAAACGATGTCTGATCGAACTTCATCATTGCTATTTTAAGTGCATTGATGGCATGGTTTTTTACGCTTTTTTCAGATAAAACATCCAGGACCATTTGTGAGATTGCTTCATCCGAAAATGTAGCAATCCTTGAAATTTTAAAACCGTGATTATGTAATAAAGTAATGTTAAGTAATTTTTGGAGACTTTCCAGATTGTAGTAACGGATATTCGTATCAGATCGCATTGGTTGCAGGATATTATATCTTTTTTCCCAAATCCGAATGGTATGCGCTTTTACCCCAGAGAGATTTTCAAGATCTTTTATACTAAAGACATTTTTAATGTTCATGGAATAATCATTTTTGTTAAACAAAAATAAAGATTTTATTTGATAAACGGTGTAGAGTGGATGTGAAAACGCAAAAAGCCTACACTTTCGCATAGGCTTTTCTTGTTATTGTGACCACGGTGGGATTTGAACCCACACGCCCTTGCGAGCACCAGCCCCTCAAGCTGGCAAGTCTACCGTTTCTCCACGTGGCCGTAAATAAAAAAAGTCAAGCAGGAAATGCTCGACTTTTTGTGACCCGACTGGGGCTCGAACCCAGGACCCCATCATTAAAAGTGATGTGCTCTACCAACTGAGCTATCGAGTCATGCTTCAAGAAATTCTGTAAATGATTGGTCATTTTGTGACCCGACTGGGGCTCGAACCCAGGACCCCATCATTAAAAGTGATGTGCTCTACCAACTGAGCTATCGAGTC
>NZ_VJZK01000008.1:0-32809 GCF_007109225.1 Flavobacterium sp. GT3R68 | reverse complement strand
ATTTTGTGACCCGACTGGGGCTCGAACCCAGGACCCCATCATTAAAAGTGATGTGCTCTACCAACTGAGCTATCGAGTCAAATTTCCTTCCTTGAACGCGGGTGCAAATATAAGGCGTTATTATTTATTTTTCAAAGCAATTTTCTTATAAATTTACATTTTTTTACCAAATACTTTCAACGCCTTAATTTATAAGGTCTTATTCAAATGAAAAAAATTATTTTATTAGGTTATATGGGTTGTGGGAAGTCCACTATAGCAAAACTCCTGTCAGAAAAAACGGGAATACCTTATTTGGATCTGGACGAAATTATCGAAGAAAAGACCCAAATGTCGATTCCGGATTTATTTAATGAAAGAGGCGAAATCTATTTTAGAAAATTAGAACATCAGATTTTTCAGGATTTGATGACCAATTCCCAAAGCATGGTCTTAAGTTTGGGAGGCGGAACACCCTGCTATTCCAATAATCATGAATTGCTGAAAGGAACCGGAATCTGTTCGGTCTATTTGGCTGCTTCAATTCCGACTTTATATAACAGGCTTATTCATAATAAAACAGGCCGCCCATTACTGGCCAATAAAAATGAGGATGAGCTGAAAGAATTTATTGCGAAACATCTTTTCGACAGAAGCTTTTTTTACCATCAGGCACAGTTTAAAGTGAATGTGGATGATAAAAATCCCGAAAATATTGTTTCGGAAATTGAAGGTAAATTAGCTTAAATAGGCATAGTCATTATCTTCCTCAAATACTACCTGCACATGTTCCAATAGGGAAGTGGAAAGTGAAATCCCTTTAAAATCAGCCTTAACCGGGTATTTTTTGTGATTTCGGTCAACCAAAACAGCAGTCTTTACTTTTTTAAGCGGCACATCCAGAAAATGTTTCACGCCATAGATCAGTGTAGTTCCCGAGTTTAAAACATCATCTACCAAAACCAATCCTTTATTCTCATATTGTGCCTGAGATAATGAGGTCGTTATGGGGGTATTTGGATTTTGCTTGTCGATATACACTTCACAAAGAGACACTTTTATGGAGGATATGTTTTCCAATGCTGAAGCCAATTTTTTTGCAAAAACAAAACCATTTGAAGCAATTCCTGCGATTACAATTTCCTGCTCATCGACGAAAGTCTCATAAATTTGATATGCAATTCGTTTGATTTTATGTTCGATTTCCTGATTGTTGAGGATAATGTTTTGGCCCATTTCGAGTTATTTTTTTTCAAAGATAAAAAAGAGTTCGTTTTCTTTTCTGGGTTTTATCGAATTATATGCCGTTTCTATTGTTTTTATGGTAAAATCATTCTTAAACAGGTTCTTGTATTCTTCAATGGAGCCTCCAAATGGGGGGCCAACTTCTGTTAATGGAAATTGAAAAAGCAAACCGGCTAATTTTCCTGTTGGTTTTAAGAGGGATTTTATTTTCTGAACATAAGATTTTCTTAATTCCGGATCAATTGCGCAGAAAAATGTCTGTTCTAATATCAAATCATATTGTCCTTCTAAATCAAAAAAATCGGATTGTATAAGATGTCCTCTATCAAGATTGGGCAGTCTTTTTTGAATATTTTCCAAAGGAGTGGTAGCGAAATCCACAACATATGAATTTTCAAAACCCTTTTGGATCAGGTATTCCAATTCGTATCCATTACCTGCTCCGGGAATCAGTATGCGGATGGCTTTATCATTAATCTGGTCAATATATTCTTTAAGTGGCAGCGTAATTTCGCCCACATTCCATCCGGTTTCGTTGTTCTGATACCGCTCTTCCCAATAATCGCTATTCAGTTTCATCGTCGTTAGTTTCATTTCCAAAATCTTCTAAATCCCTCCGGTCTTTTTTTGTAGGTCTTCCATCGCCTGTTTTTCGATAATGTTCTTTTGATAATTTCAGTAATTCCAAATGCTGGAAAGCTTCGATTGGTGTTTCGTCTTTTCGGTAAATGTCGACCAATTTGGCAGCAACACGATTTGGCGGAATGTCCAACACGGTGATTATCTGGGTAATCTGATCTTTTCTGAAGGTTATTTTATCGGTAGGAAAAACCTCTTTAGATGGTTTTGCAACCTGGCCGTTGACTGTAATATGATTTTTTTTACAGGCCTCTGTAACCATGTTTCTGGTTTTGTAATAACGGACGCACCATAAATATTTATCGACTCTCATAATTTTTCTAAAATCAACGTTAAATTCGCTGCAAAAATAAATCAATATTGTATCTTGCGCACCTAAATTAAAAGAATAATGAACAAAATTTATAAGTTATTATTAATTCTTATTATTACAGTTTTTGCGGTCTCTTGTGTAAAGGATGATTCTCCAAATATTGTTCCTCCAAAAGATTACAAAGTACAATATACGGAAGATTTGGCAACAATTGACCGGTATCTGGATGAATATTACATGGAAGTTACTCCGGATTTTGATGTGACGTTCACAAAAATACCAGTAGGTGGTACTCAGCAATCTATTCGTCTGCAGACAACCTATCCATTGCAATCTAAAATAGTCAAAAACGAGGATCATGATGTGGATTATAAAGTGTATTATATTAGTTTTCAGGAAGGTGTTGGTGAAAGTACCACTGCGGTAGATTCTGTATATGTAGCTTATAAAGGGAAGTCTATATACCACCAATCCGATGAAATACTTCCTGCGACTAATCCTAAAACCTATGTTGATAATATTTATGACAAGCAGTTTGATTATGCCCAAAATCCGGTTTGGTTTCCATTAGAGAGCGTAGTTCAAGGATGGTCAGAAATTATTCCTATGTTTAAAACAGGTACTTATTCTATAACGGAAGGTCCGGATCCGGTTACTTTTACAGGATTTGGTGCTGGTGTAATGTTTCTTCCTTCTGGTTTAGGGTATTACAACAGGTTAGATATTCCAGGAATACCTGCATATTCGCCATTGGTCTTTAATTTTAAATTACAAAAACAACGCGCCAGAGACCATGATAGAGATGGGGTTTTGTCTAAATACGAAGTAGCTGCTCCTACTGCCGAAGTTCCTAATCCAAAGCAAATTGATTACGATACTGATGGAGATGGTATTGCCAATTTTTACGACCTGGATGATGATGGAGATCTGTATTACACTAGAGACGAAGTCAGAAAGCCAACTACTCATCTGGGGTCAAAAGCTTATTATCCATATAACCCAATAGCTGATAATCCGGCTACTACTCAAGATGAAAGTGAGCCTAAAGGAATTCCAAGTAAAGATATCATAAATACTACAACACAGGAGCCTGATGGGACAACACCAACAAGATTAAGAAGACATCTTGATCCGACCGCTAAACCTCCTTATACAGTTTATTAAATAAAAAAAATCCCGTTCTATTTGAACGGGATTTTTTTATATAATAAAAACAAAGAGATTATATTCTCCTGATAACTTTCTCTACTGCTTCTACAATCGCTTGGTTGTTCAGTTTGTACTTGTCCATTAATTGTGCCGGAGTTCCGCTTTCGCCAAAACTATCCTGAACCGCTACAAATTCCTGAGGACTTGGATGGTTCAATGCTAATGTTCGGGCAACGCTTTCGCCAAGACCACCTAATATATTATGCTCTTCGGCAGTAACAACACAACCTGTTTTCTTTACCGATCTTAGAATAGCTTCTTCATCCAAAGGCTTAATCGTATGGATGTTGATAACTTCAGCTGAAATACCTTTTGCTTCCAATGCTTCAGCAGCGATTAAAGCTTCCCAAACCAAATGTCCGGTGGCAATAATCGTAACATCCGTTCCTTCGTTTAATAGTACTGCTTTTCCGATAACAAATTCGCCGTTTTCAGGAGTGAAATTAGGAACTACCGGACGTCCAAAACGCAGGTAAACTGGCCCGTGATGATCAGCAATTGCTAAAGTAGCCGCTTTGGTCTGATTGTAATCACATGTGTTGATTACCGTCATACCAGGCAACATTTTCATCAAACCGATATCTTCCAGGATTTGATGCGTGGCACCGTCTTCCCCTAAAGTTAAACCGGCATGTGAAGCACAAATTTTCACATTTTTATCGGAATATGCAACCGATTGACGGATTTGATCATAAACCCTTCCTGTAGAAAAGTTAGCGAATGTTCCCGTAAATGGAATTTTCCCGCCAATAGTCAAACCTGCTGCGATACCAATCATGTTGGCTTCCGCAATCCCGATCTGGAAGAAACGCTCCGGATGATTTTTCTTAAAATCGTCAAATTTTAACGAACCAATTAAGTCAGCGCAAAGTGCTACGACATTTTCATTCTTTTGACCTAATTCGGTCATTCCTGCTCCAAAACCGGAACGGGTATCTTTACTGCCTGAGTCTGTATATTTTTTCATTTATTTTATTGTATGTGTTGTTTTGGGAATATGATAAGGAATAGCATCATCAATTTTAAAAGTGAAATTGAAATCAGCAGCGTCAATCGTTACAATTTCAGTTTCTCCAGCATTTTTTGCACCTTTCAGATGTATAATTTTTTTAAGATTATCATCTTCACTAAAATTAATTTTATATTTATTGCTTAAATAATTTTTAATAGAGTTTTTACCGTTATTATTTATTTTGTCGTTTTTTTCAAAAATGTAATAATGCTCATTTATTATTTTTTTTCTTTTACTGTTTTTATATTGGGTAACATGAACAATAGTTTGATTAGTCACTGAATCTTTTTCATATTCCCTATCTTCCACAAATTTTTTAGACCTTTTTTTTCTGCCCCAAAAAACATTGTTGCGAAGAATGACATGATTTAATTTATTCAGGTCTTCAACTTTTTCGTAATTGAAATTAGCATTAAAGTTTACCAAAAATTTATTTTCAAAATCATAAAGTGTCGCGGTCTTGGAATTTTCTTGTAAAGCTACTACCAACGAATAGGTTGTATCTTTTTCATTTATGAAATGAATATATTTGACTTTAGTATCATATTCATAATTTATAAAATTACTTACCGTGACCTTATTAAAATAATAATTCATTTTATGGTCCTGGGCAAATACTCCGGAAAGCAACAAACAAAAGAGTAAAGTCAAAAGCGACTTCATTCTAATAATCAGCCTCATCTTCACAATAGTTCTGACCTAAAGCATTTTCCAGTTGCGCATCATTTGGTGCTTTGCCATGCCAGGCATGACTGTACATCATAAAATCTACACCATGGCCCATTTCGGTATGCAATAAAACACACACTGGTTTTCCTTTTCCGGTTCTTGATTTGGCATCCGTCATTCCGGCAATAATCGCTTCGATACTATTTCCTTCAGCAATTTCCAGAACATCCCAGTCAAAAGCTTCAAATTTGGCGCGGATACTTCCCATAGCTAAAACTTCATCCGTAGAACCATCAATTTGTTTTCCGTTTAAATCGATTGTAGCAATGATATTGTCCACCTTTTTTGCGGAAGCATACATGATAGCCTCCCAGTTTTGACCTTCCTGCAATTCACCATCACCATGCAATGAATAAACCAAATGATTGTCTTTGTTCAGTTTCTTTGCTTGTGCAGCACCGATGGCAACAGATAGTCCCTGTCCCAAAGATCCGGAAGCAATTCTTACTCCGGGTAAATTGTCATGAGTGGTCGGGTGACCTTGTAATCTGGAATTAATCAGACGGAAAGTCCCCAATTCCTTCACCGGAAAATAACCGCTTCTTGCTAAAACGCTGTAGAAAACAGGTGAAATGTGTCCGTTGGAAAGGAAAAATAAATCTTCTCCGATACCGTCCATGTCGAATCCTTTTTTGCGGTCCATTAGGTTTTGGTATAAGGCTACCAGAAATTCGGTGCAACCAAGAGAACCTCCGGGATGGCCTGAATTGACAGCATGAACCATTCGAAGAATATCTCTTCTGACCTGGATTGTTAAATCGTTTAATTGTTGTGTGTTAGGCTTCATTTTGTGTGTAAAAGTTATACTGTTGCAAAAGTAATTTTTATTTGGGGTTGAGGCAAAAAAAAAGCGATTTACTTATCAGTTTATTATAGCTGATATGAAAACTAAGAAGAACAATTCATTTTGTCGAAAAAAAATAACCTATTATCGGATAGTTTGTTAAATGTTTCACCAGATAAAAACAATTCATTAATTTAATAATTCAATTGTATTCGAATCCGTTATGAAAAAAAATTAGTACACAGACGAAGGTCTATTGTTACGACACCAAAACATTATACATATGCAAACAATATCTAAATTGCTGGTTGCAAACCGGGGAGAAATTGCGCTTCGTATTTTTCGGGCGGCTACAGAACTTAAAATCAAAACAGTAGGTATTTATACTTTTGAAGACCGGTATTCCCTTCACAGATACAAAGCGGATGAAGCGTATCAGATTGGTAGAGATTCAGAGCCGTTAAAACCGTATTTGGATATTGATGAAATTGTTAAAGTGGCCAAAAGGGTAGGGGCAGATGCCATTCACCCCGGCTATGGTTTTCTGGCCGAGAATGTCGAGTTCGCCGCCAAATGCATTGCTAATAATATCCTTTGGGTTGGTCCCGATCCCAGCGTAATGGCGCAATTGGGTGATAAGGTAGCTGCAAAAAAAATTGCCATAAAAGCAAAGGTTCCCATTATTGCCGACAGTAAAGTAAATCTTACTGATTTTTCAATTGCCAAAAAAGAAGCAAAAGCTATTGGTTTTCCGCTGATGCTGAAAGCCGCTTTTGGCGGTGGAGGCAGAGGAATGCGTGTGGTGAGGGATGAAAATGCTTTCGAGGCCCTTTTCAATGAAGCCAAAAGAGAAGCTAAAACGGCGTTCGGTGATGATACGATATTTATTGAAAAATTCATTGAAACCCCCAAGCATATCGAAGTCCAACTTTTAGGGGATAATTATGGCAATATTGTGCATCTTTTTGAAAGAGACTGCAGTATTCAAAGACGCTTCCAAAAAGTAGTAGAAATTGCCCCGGCTCCAAATTTAAAAGCAGAAACCAAAGAAAAACTTTATAATTATGCCTTGGCCATTGCCAAAGAAGTCAATTATAATAATGCCGGTACGGTGGAATTCCTGATTGATAAAGACGAAAATATCTATTTTATCGAGGTCAACCCAAGGATTCAGGTCGAACATACGATAACAGAAGAAGTAACCGGAATTGATATCGTCAGAAGCCAGATTCTTATCGCCTGTGGCCACGAATTGTCCAGTCCCGGAATTTACATTTTAGGTCAGGAAAGTTTGAAATGCCACGGATTTGCAATCCAGTGCAGAATTACCACCGAAGATCCTGAAAATGATTTTACACCGGATTATGGCACCATAATCGCTTATAGAAATGCCGGTGGATACGGCATCCGGATAGATGAAGGGAGCTCTTATCCTGGAGTCAAAATTTCACCATTTTTTGATTCGATGTTGGTCAAGGTCACGGCCCGAGGAAGAACTTTAAAAGGCACAAGCCAGCGTTTATTGCGAACCCTAAACGAATTTACAATCCGTGGTGTAAAGACAAATATTCCTTTTCTCGAAAATTTGATTGTTCACCCGGATTTCCAAAACGGTACTATCACTGTGAATTTTATAGCTGACAATCCCTCGTTAACGCAAATTAAACAAAAAGCCGACAGTGGTACCAAAAACCTGAAATACATTGCGAATACCATTGTCAATGGGAATCCCGATGTAAAATTCATTTTGCCCGAAAAAAAATTCCTGACGCCGAAATTGCCTGACAGTTCTTCGATTATGGAACATCCCAGAGGGACAAAACAATTGTTGGACGAACTCAAACCGAAGGATTTTTGCCAATGGATCAAAGACCAGAATCAGATTCTATTCACCGATTGTACGATGCGGGACGCACACCAGTCATTACTGGCAACCAGAGCCCGGACGATAGATATGTTGCCTTTTGCGGAATCGTTTACAAAGCATTTTCCACACATGTTCTCTATGGAGGTCTGGGGCGGTGCCACTTTCGATGTAGCCATGCGTTTTTTAAATGAAAATCCATGGGACCGATTGGAACTCATCCGCAAGGCAATGCCCAACGTGTTGCTTCAAATGTTAATCAGAGGGGCAAATGCCGTAGGCTACACTGCATATCCGGATAATTTAGTGGAAAAATTCATCGAGGTTTCAGCAGAAAAAGGAATTGATGTTTTCCGGATTTTCGATTCCCTGAACAGTATCGATAATATGAAAACAAGCATCAATGCCGTGCTCCATAATACCAATTCGATTGCCGAAGTCAGCATGGGTTATTCCGGAGATATTTTAAATCCTGATCGTCCCAAATTTAGTTTAAACTATTATCTGGATCTGGCCAAAAGAATAGAAGACACCGGAGCTCATATTCTTTGTATTAAAGATATGGCCGGTTTGTTAAAACCGTATGCCGCCGAAAAATTAATCACCGAATTGAAAAAATCAATTGATATCCCGATTCACCTCCATACTCATGATACTGCGGGAATTCAGTCGGCGACCTATCTTAAAGCGGTTGAAGCCGGTGTCGATATTATTGATGTTGCCCTTTCTTCGATGTCAGGACTAACTTCCCAACCTAACTTTAATGTATTTGTCGAAGCCTTGAAAGGAACTCCAAGACATTCAGAATTTGATATTCATACGTTGAATGCCTATAGTAATTATTGGGAAGATGTGCGTGAATATTATTATCCGTTTGAATCTGATTTAAAATCCAGCACAGCTGAGGTATATAACCATGAAATTCCGGGGGGTCAATATTCTAATTTAAAACCGCAAGCGTATTCTTTAGGATTGGAAAACAGAATGACCGATATAAAACAGGCGTATGAAGATGCAAACCATTTATTAGGAGACATCATTAAAGTGACCCCTTCTTCAAAAGTTGTGGGCGATCTGGCGATGTTTATGGTCAACAGCAATCTTTCTAAACAAGATGTATTGGATAGCGGACACACTTTATCGTTTCCGAGTTCAGTCAAGGGAATGCTAATGGGAGAATTAGGGCAACCCGAAGGTGGATGGCCAAAGGATTTTCAGAAAATGGTATTGAAAGATGAAGTTCCGTTCGTCGATTTGCCTAACAAACATTTATCTCCGGTCGATTTTGAAAAGGAATACCAGGAATTTAAAGTGAAGTTCTCCTCTACCGCTAAGATGACCGACTTTCTATCGTATAAATTTTATCCAAAAGTATTTGAAGATTATTTTAAAGCCAATGAAGAATGGGGAAATGTCAGCGTAATCCCTTCCACTACTTTTTTCTATGGTTTAAAACCCAATGAGGAAATCATTATCCATATCGCGGGAGGGAAAATTATCATTGTGAAATTCCTCTACAAATCGGAGCCGGACGAAAAAGGCATGCGCACAGTCTATTTCAAGCTTAACGGTCAGACCCGTGCAGTTGAAATTCGCGATAAATCGGTTAAAATTGTGGACAATCAAAACCAGAAAGCGAATGGCGAAAAAGAAATAGGCTCCCCGCTGCCTGGAATGTTAAGTAAGATCTGGGTCAAGGAAAATGATGTTGTTACAATAAATCAGCCTTTATTTACTATTGAAGCCATGAAAATGGAAAACACGGTTTTATCCAATACTGCAGGGACCATTTCCCGAATTGTCCTCAGGGAAAACGGCTTGGTGGAACTCGGTGACCTGATTATCGAATACAAATAAGCTTTAGGTACTATAAAATATAAAAGCCTGCATTAAGCAGGCTTTTTAATATTTAAAAATGTAATCCTAATTATTCTTCATCTGCAAAGGCTGCATTCTCATTAATATTCGAAACAGCAATTCCGGTAAGTGTGGCATCTGCTTTCTTTTCTTCATTTAAAGTCATGGCCAATAATTTTGCGGCTTCATCTTCTCCCAATGTTTTTGCAAAAGCATGCAGGGTGCCATATGAGGCAATTTCATAATGCTCCACTTTTTGTCCCGCAGTAATTATACCGGCATCCCGCACCACTCCAATTTCGGTTTCTTCCATTATGTGGTCTCCCTCTTTTATAATTCCTTCCATAGCGTCACATTTTTTTGCAACAGCTTTGATTCCGGTAGTTTGAAATATTTTTTCCAATCGGGTCACGTGTACTTGAGTTTCAGTCAGATGATTTTCCAAAGCAGTGATTAATTCAGGAGAAGTGGCGTTTTTAACCATTTTTGGGATTGTTTTGGTTAAGACTTTTTCTGCCCAGTAAATATCCTGTAAGCCATTTGCAAATAACTCTCTTAATCCATGTGCTGCATTTGTTTTAGCCTTAACGATTCCTTTTTTAGATGATTCCATAACTATTTGTTTTTATATTAATATTTTTCTAATTAAATACCTGTGTACATTTTGTAAAATTGGTAAAGTAAATGACCTTTTTTAATTAATTTAATATAGTAATATTACGAATTTTTTCCATAATTATCTGTTAATTAAACAGTTAAAAAATATATAATTAATATATAATGAATAAAATAATTTATTGAAAAACGCAATTTGGAAGGCAACATAATGAATGAGGGATACTGGATTAGGCTAGCAGTTGTAATGGTTTACAATATGTGTTTTACTTTAGGGATTCATTTTTTAAGATATTTGGTTTTAAATTGTCAGAAACTAATCGGTATAAGAAAGTTAGGTGATACTTCTGCTATTGCCTCAAATCAAGCTATTCGATGGTATTTTTTGTAAATTTATTACATAATTTTAAACTTTAAATAATTTAAAATCAAATAGTTATGAAAAAAATATTTATAATTTTATTTTCTGTATTCATATCGGTTGGAATTATGGCGCAAGAAGACAAATTGAATGCTAAAGATTTGAAAATGAAACAGACCAAAAATCATGTAATGATGAAAGACGGAAAAGTGATGATGATTCAGGATGGGAAAATGGCAATCCTGTATGAGGATATGATCATGGCCAATGGAACTGTTGTTTCTTCGGATGGGACAATTAAAACCAAGGACGGTAAAATTAGAATGCTCTTAAATGGAGATATCGTGGATATGAGAGGCAAAATTACAAGTAAAAAGGTCAAGGAAGATCGTTGGGTAAAAAACCATAAAAAAATGAAAGATCATGTGACAATGAAAGGCGGAAAAATGATGTTGATGAAAAAAGGGGAGCTGTTTTTAATTGATAAAAACATGAAGCTGGCCAATGGAACTGTGGTTGCTCCGGATGGAACAGTAAATATGAAAGATGGAAGTTCCATGCAGATGAAAAATGGCGACCAGATCTTCATGGATGGGAAAGTCAAACAAAAGAGAGGTTTAACAAAAGAAAAATAAAGCTGCCCTTTCGTTACAGAAAAGACTGATTGAATTATTTAATGCTTATTTTGTGCTTTAACTTTCGACTCATGAATAAGAATATTCAGCTGTTGGGTAAGTGCATCCAGCTTTAAGGCAGATGATTTGATATAATGCACTAAGTTTTTTAACTCCTCCGGTCGGGAGTAATCTAGAACATCAGCAAGGCCCAAGATGGATACAATAGGTTCTCGAACTTTATGTGATGTCACAAAAATCATCTCTTTCAGTTCCGTAATGTATTCTTTTTGATATTTTTTAGCTTTTTCAAGTTCCTTATTCGCAGCTAATAATTCTGCTGCCCTTTTTTCTTTTTCTTTATTCTGAAAGGCAAGTTCTTTATTGGCCACTATCAATTCAGCGGCTCGTTTTTCTTTTTCTTTATTTTGAAAAGCAAGTTCTTTATTGGCCACTATTAGTTCAGCAGCGCGTTTTTCTTTTTCTTTATTCTGAAAGGTTAGTTCTTCATTAGCCAGGATTAATTCAGCCGCCCTTTTTTCTTTCTCTTTATTCTGAAAGGTAAGTTCCTTATTGGCAATTAGCAATTCAGCCGCTCTTTTTGCTTTCTCTTTATGTTGAAAGACTAACTCCTTATCAGCAATGACTAACTCCGCGACTCGTTTTTCTTTTTCGATATTTTCAAAAGCCAGCTCTTTATTGACAATTTTTAATTTTGCCGCTCTATCTTTGTTTTCCTGGTTCGCAATAACTAACTCTGCAGCACATCTTTGCTCCTCTTCGGTTTGAAAAGCCACGACGTCATCCGATTTTTTTCTCTTTACCATTTTTGATTTGATAATGTGTTATTGTGTGAGAAACGCTTCAATAGTTCGGTGTATAACAATTCTATATCAATAGTATGAAATATATCTGGGTTCGCCGCTGAAAAAATAATTTAATTAGTAAGCAAAATAGTACATTTACGAAAATCATAAAACATCTTTAAATTTGAAAATTATCTGATTATCTGCCTTATCTTTGGCGACTGAAAAAAGACGTTATGAAGTTTGACTTATTACACACAGATCCCTTATCCAAAGCCAGAGCCGGAAGCATAACCACTGATCATGGGGTTATAGAAACACCCATATTTATGCCAGTTGGTACAGTAGCTTCCGTAAAAGGAGTGCACCAACGCGAGCTTAAAGAGGAAATCAACCCAGATATTATACTTGGTAATACCTATCATTTGTTTTTACGTCCCCAAACCCATATTCTTGAACAAGCGGGCGGATTGCATAAATTCATGAACTGGGACCGTAATATTTTAACTGATTCCGGGGGTTATCAGGTTTATTCGCTTTCAGCCAACAGAAAAATTAAAGAAGAAGGTGTTAAGTTCAAATCCCATATTGACGGATCGCATCATTTTTTCTCACCTGAAAGTGTGATGGAGATTCAACGCAGTATTGGCGCGGATATCATTATGGCTTTCGATGAATGTACTCCTTATCCCTGTGATTACCGATATGCACAACGTTCGATGCACATGACCCACCGATGGCTGGACAGATGTATCAATCATTTGGAAAAAGTTCCTGTCAAATACGGTTATGAACAAACTTTTTTCCCGATTGTTCAGGGAAGCTGCTATAAGGATTTGCGAATGCAATCCGCGGAATACATTGCCAATGCCGGAGCGCAGGGGAATGCTATTGGTGGACTTTCCGTAGGGGAACCGGCTGAGGAAATGTATGCCATGACCGAAATAGTTACCGCCATTTTACCCGAAGACAAACCACGCTACTTAATGGGGGTTGGAACGCCGATCAATATTCTGGAAAACATTGCTTTGGGTATCGATATGTTCGATTGTGTGATGCCCACGCGTAACGCGAGAAACGGAATGCTGTTTACCGCAAACGGGACCATCAATATCAAAAATAAAAAATGGGCCGACGATTTTTCTCCCGTGGATGAGATGGGAACTACGTTTGTGGACAGGGAATATAGCAAAGCCTATTTGCGTCATCTTTTTGCAGCCAACGAATACCTTGGAAAGCAAATTGCCACAATCCACAACTTAGGTTTTTATATGTGGTTGGTTCGTGAAGCAAGAAAACATATCTTAGCAGGAGATTTTTATCCCTGGAAGGAAAAAATGGTCAAACAAATGGGCCAGCGTCTTTAGGACACTGGTTGGTAGGGGATTTTTGGTTTTAAATTTTTAAATAATTTAAATGAAAATAATAGATAAATACATTTTAAAAAGATATTTGTCCACTTTTGTGGCGATGCTTTTAATGTTTATCCCAATTGCAATTGTAATTGACGTATCGGAGAAAGTCGATAAAATGATTGAAAATAAAATCCCATTCATTGAAATTGCCATCTATTATTATCATTTTACCATCTATTTTGCCAACTTATTATTTCCTATATTTTTATTCCTTTCGGTCATTTGGTTTACGTCAAAACTAGCCAATAATACCGAAATAATTGCAATATTAAGTTCCGGGATCTCATTCCAAAGATTTATGCGCCCGTTTATTATCGGGGCTTCAATTGTTTCCCTTTTTGCCTTGATTATGGGGGTTTTCCTGGTACCAAAAGCAAGTGAGGGATTTAATAATTTCCGATATACTTACCTGAAAGGAAATGGAAAGGAAATGATGCGCGATAATTCAAATGTGTTTAAGCAAATCAGCAAGGACGAATTTATTTATGTTGGAAATTTCAATCAGACCTCCAAAATTGCATTCAACTTTGCGATGGAAAAATTCAAAAAGGAAAAATTGCAATACAAAGTTACCGCCAGCCGGATCAAATGGAATCCGAAAGACAGTTCGTATACGATGTTCAATTACAACAAACGAAAAGTAGGGGAGTTTGCTGATATCATTGAAACCGCCGATAAAAAAGACACCATTTTTAAATTTGACCTGGAAGATTTAACCCCAGTAGTTTATGTGGCAGAAACCTTGCCGTTAGGTGAATTATACAAGTTTATTGACAAAGAAAAAAGCCGCGGTTCATCTAACATCAATGTATACTTGGTTGTGCTATATAAAAAGTACAGCCTCCCGGTTTCCGCGTTTATCCTTACCATTATAGCCGTGGCCGTTTCATCGATGAAAAGGAGAGGCGGAATGGGATTAAACCTGGCTATCGGAATTGGTCTGGCATTTTCATTTGTCTTTTTTGATAAGATATTTGGTGTTCTGGCTGAGAAATCCAGTGTGCCACCACTGTTGGCCGTTTGGTTGCCCAACATTGTTTTCGGTATTCTGGCCATATATCTGCTCCGAAATGCAAAACGATAACCTAAAGAGCTACTTCCATCTCCATTTCATCGTATTTATTTGGGGATTTACAGCCGTTTTAGGTGCGCTGATTACTCTTGATGCGTTGCCATTAGTCTGGTACCGGATGTTATTGGCAGTGGGATTTATTTCCTTATACATCTGGTACAAAAAAATCCCCATGAAAGTGCCGCTAAAGACCCTCTTCGGGTTTCTATTCGCAGGTCTGATCATTGCACTGCATTGGTTTACCTTTTTCAAGGCGATTAAAGTTTCCAATATTTCTGTAACATTAGCCTGTCTTTCCACCGGAGCTTTTTTTACATCGCTTTTGGAACCTTTGGTCTATGGACGAAAAGTTATCTGGTATGAAGTATTGTTTGGACTTATAGTAGTGCTCGGACTGTACATCATCTTCAATGTGGAAGGTAACTATGTCTACGGAATAATTCTGGCGTTAAGTTCCGCATTCCTATCCGCCACCTTTTCCGTAATCAACAGCAAATACGCCAAGGAATATAATCCGTCAGTCATTTCGTTTTATGAGTTACTTGGAGGTGTTCTGATTTTCTCCGTTTTTCTTGGAACTACCAACAGCTTTGATACCAAATTTTTTCAGGTTTCCGCTTCCGACTGGATGTATCTTGGGATACTAAGTTCAGTTTGTACGGCGTATGCCTTTATAGCCTCGGTCAAAGTAATGAAATTTTTAAGTCCGTATACCGTGATGCTGACCATCAATCTGGAACCTATTTACGGGATTATCCTGGCTGTGATTGTCTTTCAGGAAAAAGAAAAAATGGATCCGGCATTCTATATCGGTGCGCTAATCATTCTGTCCACAGTAATCATGAACGGCGTAGTCAAATACTATAAAAAAGAGAAAGCTTAAAAATCTTCTGGAGCTGGAACCTGCTGTACGTTTCCATCTTCGGGCTGGAAATGGTTTTTTCCACGACAAAAAAGGAGCTTGCTTCGGTCGCTCTTTTTCATCGGTAAAAAATACCTTTCCAACCCCAAGGATTTCCACTGCCATCAGGGCTAAGGGATTCCCGATACTTTTAGACAAAAAACAAAAAAAATCTTTCGTTCTACGCTGAAAATTTTATCTTTGCCTTTCGAACTAAAACTAAAAACGCACAAATCCTATGGAATATTTAGATTTTGAGCTTCCTATAAAAGAACTTGAAGACCAATTGGACAAATGTCAGATCATTGGTCAGGAATCCGATATTGATGTTACTAATACCTGCAAGCAAATAGAGCAAAAATTAGAAGAGACTAAGAAAAACATATATAAGAACCTGACTGCCTGGCAGCGTGTCCAATTATCACGTCACCCAAGCCGTCCGTATACCATGGATCACGTAAATGCACTTTGTGGCGATACATTCCTGGAATTGTTCGGTGACCGAAATTTCAAAGATGATAAAGCGATGATTGGTGGTCTTGGAAAAATTGGCGGACAATCGTTCATGATTGTAGGTCAGCAAAAAGGATACAATACCAAAACCCGTCAGTTCCGTAATTTCGGAATGGCAAATCCGGAAGGATATAGAAAGGCATTGCGCTTGATGAAAATGGCCGAGAAATTCGGAATACCTGTTTTGACTTTAATTGACACTCCCGGTGCTTATCCAGGGCTGGAAGCTGAAGAAAGAGGACAAGGGGAAGCAATTGCCAGAAACATTATCGAAATGATCCGTCTTAAAGTGCCTATCGTAACAGTTATCGTTGGCGAAGGAGCTTCCGGTGGTGCATTAGGAATTGGCGTTGGAGATCGTGTACTGATGATGGAAAACACATGGTACTCTGTAATTTCCCCGGAATCGTGTTCTTCTATTTTATGGAAAAGCTGGGAGTATAAAGAACAGGCTGCTGAGGCTTTGAAGTTGACTTCTGCCGACATGAAAAAGCAAAAACTGGTAGACGATATTATTCCGGAACCATTAGGTGGAGCTCATTATGACCGCGATACAACTTTTAAAACTGTGGAGCAATATATTCTTAAAGCATACGGGGAATTGAAAGACTTATCAACAGCAGTTTTAGTTGAGCAAAGGATGGACAAATACAGTAAGATGGGTGAATTTAAAGAGTAAATTCTTACAAATATATTCTAAATCCGAAGCCTTGTGGTTTCGGATTTTTTTTGGGTTATCAACAAAAAAACTTTAGTTATAAACAATTTTTAGTAATAACTCAATAGCAGTTTTTTTTATTTTTTAGTTACTTTCGCTACATGGAAAATTTCAGAAATATCAACCCCGTGAAAGTAGATAAAACTACGATTATCAATTTAGAAAAAGGAAAACTCCCGCCACAGGCGCTGGAGTTGGAAGAGGCCGTTTTAGGTGCCATGATGATTGATAAGAAAGGAGTTGATGAGGTAATCGATATTTTGCAGCCTGATGCTTTTTATAAAGATGCCCACAAGCATATTTTCGAGGCCATTTTTCAGTTATTCACAGATTCTCAACCGATTGACTTATTAACAGTTTCCGCTCAGCTAAAAAAGAACTCAAAACTGGAATTGGCAGGTGGTGATTTTTATTTAATCCAACTGACCCAAAAGATTTCATCATCGGCACATATTGAGTTTCACTCCAGAATTATTTTACAGAAATACATTCAACGAAGCCTTATAAAAATATCTTCGGAAATCATTGAGGAATCATATGATGAATCAACCGATGTTTTTGATTTATTGGACAAAGCCGAATCTAAATTATACGAAGTTACCCAAGGGAATATCAAACGTAGTTCCGAAACCGCACAAAGTTTGGTTATACAAGCCAAAAAGCGAATTGAGGAAATTGCCGGAAAAGAAGGGTTGAGTGGAATCGCAACCGGTTTTGAAAAACTGGACAAGATTACTTCCGGATGGCAGCCTAGTGATTTGATTATCATTGCAGCGCGTCCGGGTATGGGTAAAACCGCTTTTGTATTGTCCATGGCGCGTAATATTGCCATTGATTTTGGGCATCCGGTAGCGTTATTCTCTCTGGAGATGTCTTCCGTACAGTTGATTACCCGTTTGATATCCTCGGAAACCGGTTTGTCTTCGGAGAAATTGAGAACCGGAAAATTGGAAAAACACGAATGGGAACAGTTGAGTATCAAAGTGAAAAACCTTGAAAAAGCACCCTTATTTATAGATGATACGCCGTCGCTTTCTATATTTGACTTGCGGGCCAAATCCCGTCGTTTAGCTTCCCAACATGGTATCAAGTTAATCATTGTCGATTATTTGCAATTGATGACCGCCGGAGGAAGTAACGGTAAAGGTGGTGGGAACCGTGAGCAGGAAATATCCACTATTTCCCGAAACCTGAAGGCTCTTGCCAAAGAGTTAGGTGTTCCGGTAATAGCATTATCACAGTTATCGCGTGCCGTTGAAACACGTGGATCGAGCAAAAGACCTTTGCTTTCGGATCTTCGTGAATCTGGGGCGATCGAGCAGGATGCGGATATCGTATCGTTTATCTACAGACCCGAATATTACAAAATAGACGAGTGGGATGATGACGAACATTCTCCAACCGAAGGCCAGGCGGAATTTATCATTGCGAAACACCGAAACGGTAGTTTGGAAAATGTGCGTCTGAAGTTTATTGGTAATCTGGGTAAATTCGACAACCTGGAAGATTATGGCGGAGGTTATGATGATTTGCCATCGAAAATGAATTTAGAAGACAATCCTTTCCAGACTAAAAACCTACCTTCAGCCAACGAAGCTTTTGGAAGCAACCTAAATAGTTTTGATGATGACAGTGATGTTCCGTTTTAGAAATTAGTCTATAGTTTCGTCTTTTTTCTTGCCCAGCGGTATTGTTTTTTTATCGATTTCTTTTTCAGTCATTTCAACATATACGGCATAATCGGCAGGTTCAATTTTTCGTCCTTTAAAATTACCATATGCTCTCGTGAATTCAGCTCCAAAATATACAATCGCCGCAGTATAATATACCCATACCAAAATAATTATAAGAGATCCCGCTGCGCCATAAGTCGAGGCAGTACCTGCTGTTTCCAAATAAAGACCAATTAAATACCGGCCCAACAAAAAAAGGCATGTGGTGAAAAAAGCACCGGACCGCACATCCTTCCATTTAATTTTAGCATCTGGCAATACTTTAAAAATAACACCAAAGAGCAAACTAAGTACAGCAAAGCTGATGAAAAAATCCAATGCTTTGAACAATAAGACGGTAACATCGGGAAAATAACCAACCAGAAAATCACTCAAGAGTTTAAGTGCACCATTAATCACTAAGGAAACAATCAATAAGAAACCCAATGCCACGATAATTGATGATGACAACAGTCGGTCTTGTACGATTTTCAACCATCCTCTTTTTGGTTTGGCCTTCACTCTCCAGATGATGTTTA
Organism: Flavobacterium sp. GT3R68; assembly: GCF_007109225.1. GTDB lineage: Bacteria > Bacteroidota > Bacteroidia > Flavobacteriales > Flavobacteriaceae > Flavobacterium. Next base: position 13,912 of record NZ_VJZK01000008.1, on the reverse strand, counting down.
TCGAATCCTGTATTTCTGCAAATACGGTCGTTGCTCCTACGATTAAAGCGATTCCACCAAAAATAGCTGCTGTTTTTGATTTACCCGATAACTCAATATTCTTGATCATCTCCTGAATTTGTATAGCTGCCTCGCTTCCCAACAGCATTTTTATCTCAGAAAATAACTGTCCTTCGACAGCTTCTCTCCCAAAAAAAATACCTACTAGCGAAATGAGAAGTAATAATAATGGAGCCAGCGAAAAAACCGTATAATAAGCAAGTGAGGCACTAAACTTAAGGGCTTTGTCATCTATGAAGCCAGTAAAAGTATCCTTAAGTATTTTTCCATTGCCTTTAAAAGCTTGCTTGGTAAAATATTTTTTCATAATTAGCAGTTTACTCTTATAAATTTAACAAATAATTCAAAATATAGTGTATAAAGGAACTAAATTATATTTACGTTTTAAGATAAATTTAAATATCTTCCTTTATATCTTTGGTACAAATAAGTAAGCAATGACTAAAAGATACCTTTGTATGCTCTTTTTTCTGATTTCCCTATCAGTGAAGGCATCGTTTATTTTATTGCCAATGGACGAAACCACGCAGCAAAATCATCTCAAAGCGTATGGGATTACCTATTGGTGCCTGGATAAAAATTACAAAGCCAGCTGGCTGCTCAATTATCGTGGGGGTTCTTTTTTATTGCCTGATGCTCCTGAAATCCGTAAGGAATGCCAAATACGGGGCGTTAGTTTTGAATTACTAACTGACGGGCAGGCCAATACTATCCTTGATGAAATTTCAAGTCCGTCCCAAAATATGGAAACCGTTATTTTGGAAAAAGCACCAAAAATCGCAGTCTATACCCCCAAAGGCAAGCAACCCTGGGATGATGCTGTGACTTTAGTTTTAACTTATGCCGAAATTCCATTTACCCCAATCTATGATGAAGAAGTATTATCCGACGGATTATTGCTTTACGATTGGCTGCATTTGCACCATGAGGATTTTACCGGGCAATACGGAAAGTTTTTTGGAGCATACAAAAATGCTCCCTGGTACATCGAGCAGAAAAAAGAGGCAGAAGCATTAGCTGCCAAATTAGGCTATAAAAAAGTGTCGGAGGAAAAATTGGCAGTGACAAAAAAAATACGTGATTTTGTCATTGGTGGCGGGTTCATGTTTGCGATGTGTTCGGCAACGGATAGTTTTGACATTGCATTGGCAGCTGATGGAGTTGACATTTGTGAGCCTATGTTTGATGGTGATGCCAGCGAAGGAAATTATCAATCCAAAATTGATTATACCAAATCATTCGCCTTCAAAGATTATATTTTGGAGCGCAGACCCGAAAAATATGAATTCTCGGATATTGACATGACAGAAAAAAGAATCATTCCAATGGAGAAAGATTATTTTACTTTAATGGAATTTTCGGCGAAATGGGATCCGATTCCAAGTATGTTATGCCAGAATCACACGCAATTGGTTAAAGGTTTCATGGGACAAAGTACCTCTTTCGATAGAAACCTGATAAAATCCAATATTCTTATTTTAGGTGAAAATCTATTAAATGGTGAAGCCCGATACATTCATGGCCAAAAAGGGAAAGGAATGTTCACTTTTTATGGCGGACATGATCCCGAAGATTACCGACATCAGGTGGGGGATGACCCTACGGTTTTGGATTTGCATCCGACTTCTCCGGGTTACCGGTTGATTTTGAATAATGTTTTGTTTCCTGCCGCAAGAAAGAAAAAACAAAAAACATAATCTCGAACTTTTCTTTATTAACTCATATCTGTCAATAATGGATTATGCAGCTATTTTACGGGAAATTTATCAGGAAGCACAATTGTCGCCTGCTATTGGGAATGTCGCTGTGACTATTCCGGAACTGGCAAAAATTGATCCCAATAAATTTGGCATTCATTTAACAACCATTGACGGACAGGATTTTGGTATAGGAGACAGTGACGAAAAATTTTCTATTCAGAGTGTCTCCAAAGCATTGACGCTTACGTTAGCTTTTTCTTTTTTGGATGAAAAAACATGGAAAAGAGTGGGAGTGGAACCTTCCGGTGATCCGTTTAATTCATTGGTGCAATTGGAATACGAAAAAGGAATTCCTAGAAACCCCTTTATAAATGCCGGCGCACTGGTAATTGCCGACATCCTGATTTCCCATTTGAAGAACCCGAAACAGGATTTTCTTGAGTTTATCCGAATGATTTCTGGCAGTCCGACAATTGACTTTAATTTGAAAGTCGCACAATCTGAAAAAGACACCGGTTTTAGGAATGCCGCTATGGCGAATTTTTTAAAATCGTTTGGGAATATAGAGAATGATGTGGAAGAGGTTTTGGATTTTTATTTCCATCAATGCTCCATTGAAATGACCTGCAAGGAACTGGCACATTCTTTTTTCTTCTTTGCCAATGAAGGAAAAACGCAGTCGGGAAAACAGATTGTATCCAAAAGTCAGGTGAAGCGATTGAATGCCCTGATGCAGACTTGTGGATTTTATGATGAATCGGGGGAGTTTACTTATAAAGTAGGGTTGCCCGGCAAGAGTGGAATCGGGGGAGGAATAGCTGCATTGTTTCCTAAAAATTTTGCTGTGGCAACCTGGAATCCCAGATTAAACGAAAAAGGAAATTCGGAATTGGGAATGTTTGCATTGGAATTACTGACTACAAAAACCGGAATGTCGATATTTTAAAACAAAAAGCCAATCAATTACGATTGGCTTTTTGTTTTTTAGCCCCGATTGCAGTGGAAATCCTTTTTATTTTTTCATTAAAAATAAAAAGATTAAAACGGAAAGCGGGAATAGCTCCAAAGACTATTAATTATTTTCGATTACGTAATTCAATACTTTGGTCATCAAATGCACGCGGTCTTTCCCTATTACATTGTGTTTGTGCATTGGATAAGGGAAGAAATCCACTTGTTTTTCTGCTTCAACAAACTTTTTGATCAAGGATAAATTGTGCTGCATTACTACGACATCATCGCTGGTTCCATGAATCAATAACAATTTTCCTTTCAGATTCTTAACATAGTTCAGCGTGTTGGCTTCATCAAAACCTTTTTGGTTTTCGGCAGGCGTATCCATATACCGTTCGCCGTACATGATTTCATAGAATTTCCAGTCGGTTACCGGTCCGCCGGCAACTCCAACTTTGAATACATCCGGTTTGCGCAACATCAATGAAGTTGTCATGAATCCACCGAAGCTCCATCCGTGAACTGCCAAACGGTTTCCGTCTACATATGGCAGCGATTTAAGGTAATCCACACCTTTCATCTGGTCCTCCATTTCGTTTACTCCCAATTTTCCGTGGATAATACTTTCGAAAGCAACGCCACGATTATCAGAACCACGATTGTCCATTGTAAAAACCAAATATCCTTGCTCGGCCATCCAGTACATCCAAAGATTGGCCCCATCCAAATAGGAATTCGTAATCAATTGGGCGTGAGGCCCACCATAAACATACACCAAAACCGGATATTTTTTACTTGGGTCAAAATTACTTGGCTTGATTAAACGCGTGTACAAGTCGGTTGTTCCATCAGCACTTTTGATGGTTTTGATTTCAGAAGTTCCCAAAGTATAACCTTCATACTTATTATTGCTTTCCAAAAGCGTTTTCGCTTTTAGTTTATTGTCATACAATACTGATTTGGAAGGCGTGGAGTGATTTGAATATTCATCAAAAAACCAATTTCCGTCGGTACTGATTGCAACGCTGTGAACGCCTTGGTCTTTTGTGATTAAGGTTTGTTTTCCTTTTAGATCTACTTTGTAAGCCAACATATTGGTTGGGTTTTCTCCGGGAGAAGAAAAATAAATTTCTGTTCCGGCAGCATTGCTTCCAAGGATATCGCGAACGATAAATTTATTATTGGTCAATTGCTTGATTAATTTTCCTTCGATGGTATAGTAATACAAATTATTGAAACCGTCTTTTTCACTGATCCAAACGAAATTATTTGATTTTTTGTTTGGAAAAAAAGCAGGATGCTCCGGTTCAACCCAGTTGTTGCTTTTTTCTTCCAATATAGTTCTGATAAAAGCACCTGTATTTGCGTCATAAACGTTGAGATGCATGTCATTCTGCCCACGGTTCAATTCGGCAATAATCACATATTTTTCATCCGGTGTCCACGCAAGGTTGGTCAGATAATCATCTGAATTTCCTCTTGGGGAAATAAAAACTGTTTGCTTAGTGGCCAGATTATAAACTCCGACGCGAGGTTTTTCGCTTTTTTGGCCAATCATCGGGTATTTGATGTTCACCAACTGGCCCGGTGTTTGAGTGATATCCAATAAAGGATAATCAGCCACATCGGTTTGGTCTTTTTGATAAAACGCTACAAAACGGGAATTTGGTGACCAGAAAATTCCGTTATCAATGCCAAATTCATTTCGTGCAAAAAACTGCCCTGAAACAATGTTTTCATTAGCGTCATTGGTAACAGCCACTTTTTCTTTGTTCTTGTTCAGTATATAAAGGTTGTTTTTTTTGGTATATGCAATGTTTTCCTTCGCATTATCATAAGTTGCATTTTCCATTCCCGCTACTTCAGAAACAGCTTTTCCGGTTTTACTGCTTAGGTCATACTCATAATTTTTTGTTCCGTCGGATAAAATAAAAGTTGACGTGTTTTTCCATTGAATACCTCCAAAATTTTTAAAATCCGAACCTAACACCGCATTTACATCCGCAAGTGAAATTAATTCAACTGCTTTTGAATCTTTGGTATTGGCAGTCATTAATTTTTTTCCGCCTTCGGCCAAATAAATGTATTTGTTGGTGTTTGGAATCCATTGAAATCCGGTCATCTTATCAGCCCTGAAATTTCTGTTTTGCTGTAAAACGCCATCTTCCAGTGTTATGTTTTTGTTTTGGCCGAAAGCCGTAAGCGCAATAAAAAAGCTGAAAACTAAGATTAAATTTTTATTCATAATGTAATGGTTTTGATTTGAAACGTATTTAAAAAGGGTATTGTCAACAGACTTTATTGGTCTATTAACAATACCCTTTGTTACACTGGGGAGATTTTTTAACAAAATTAAATTATACCCTGCTCATTTTCCTTATCTAAATATTCCTGTACGATATCTATAGCGTTGGTAATAACATCACTTAAGGCTGTGATAAAACTTCCTTCTTCGGCACTGTTGATAGCATGTTTAACGGCTTCTATTTCCTTTGCGATAATTTCATGAGTAACAGGTCGGCCGGATTCAGCAATACCTTCCAATATCAGTCCGATAATTTCTTCTTCAGTTCTGCCGCGCAGGTGTTTTTCCTGACGGATGATGATATGGTCAAACATTCGGCCCGCAATTTTAGCGCACTCCTTAATATCTTCGTCCCTTCGATCACCAACACCGGCGATAATTCCAATTTTTTTATTGGCTTCAACACTTTGCAGAAAGTCTTCCACACCTCTATAACCTGAAGGATTGTGTGCAAAATCTATCATCACTTTGAATTTTTTGAATTCAAAAATGTTCATTCGGCCTGGGGTTTGGGCTGCACCGGGAATAAATGTCTGTAAGGACAGACTGATATCTTCAGTTTTGAAGCCCCATAAATAACTCGCAAGGGTCGCGGCTAATACATTTGCAATCATGAATTTTGCTTTTCCGCCCATTGTCAATGGAACGATCGTAGCTTTTTCAATGCGTATTTTCCATTCCCCTTTTTTTACGGTGATGAATCCATTTTCATACACGGCCACTATTTTTCCTTCTTTGGACAGTTTCTTAACTCTAGGGCTGTCCTCATCCAGACTAAAATATGCTATATTACAGCTCAGGTCAGTGGCGACTTTCATGCATTGATCATCATCAGCATTTAAAACCGCCCAACCATCTTTTTTTACACTTCTGACAACAGTACTTTTCACACGTGCCAAATCATCCAATGTATTTATATCATTCAATCCAAGATGATCTTCCTGGATATTGGTAATAATTGCAATATCACATCGACTGAAACCTAAACCGGAACGTAGAATTCCGCCGCGGGCAGTTTCCAATACGGCAAATTCAACTGTTGGATCTTTTAGGATATACTCGGCACTCAATGGTCCGGTAGTATCTCCTTTTTCCATCATGTGGTTCTGGATGTATATTCCGTCAGAGGTTGTAAAACCTACTTTATAACCATTGTTTTTAACGATATGGGCCAAAAGTCGGGTAGTGGTGGTTTTTCCATTGGTTCCTGTCACGGCGATAATCGGGATACGACTTGGTTTACCAAGGGGATAAAGCATATCAATAACGGGGGAAGCAACGTTTCTTGGTAATCCTTCAGATGGGGCCAAATGCATTCGGAAACCCGGAGCTGCATTAACCTCTAAAATTACGCCGCCATTTTCTTTTAAAGGCTGTGTCAGGTTTTCGGCCATAATATCTACACCACAAACATCCAGACCTATTATTCTGGAAATCCTTTCGGCAAGGAAAATATTCTCAGGATGCATCATATCGGTCACATCAACTGAAGTTCCGCCGGTACTTAAATTCGCAGTCGATTTCAAATAAACGATTTCGCCAATTTTAGGAACGGTATCTAATGTATACTGTAAACGATCCAATAGATCCAAAGTATCTCTGTCAACCAATATTTCTGTCAAAACATTTTCATGTCCATATCCTCTTCGCGGATCCAAATTGACGGTGTCGATCAGTTCCCTTATGTTGTCTTTTCCATTTCCAATGACATTTGCAGGAACCCTTTTTGCGGCAGCGACCAATTTGTTGTCAATAACCAACACGCGGAAATCGAATCCGGTGATGAATTTTTCAACAATTACCCGACGGCCGTACTGTTTAGCAAAAGCCAGTCCTGATTTGGCATCCTCCCAATTGGTTACATTGATGGAGGCACCTTTGCCATGATTACCGTCCAAAGGTTTAATGACGATTGGATAACCGATTTTTTTGATAGTTGCTTCCAGTTCATCCTCTTCCGAACAGATACTTCCAGCGGCGACAGGGATTGATGCGCCATCCAGCATACGCTTGGTTTCTTCCTTATTACAGGCTATGTCCACCGCAATATTACTGGTCTTACAGGTGATGGTTGCCTGGAAGCGCATTTGATTCACTCCATATCCTAATTGTACAAGGGAATTGGTACCCAATCGAATCCAGGGTATGTCTCTTGCTACAGCTTCTTCAACAATGCTTCCCGTACTTGGACCGAGACGCACGCGCTGGCGTATTTCGCGCATCTTTTGAATGTCCGCCTCCAGATCATAATCGGTTCCGGCCACCAATGCTTCGGCAATAGCCACTGAACTTTCAGCGGCAAACAGTCCTACATTTTCTTCGGTGTAACTGAATACCACATTATAGGTTCCCGGAGTTTTAGTTTCTCGGGTTCTTCCAAACCCGGTTTCCATTCCGGCTAAGGATTGTATTTCAAGCGCAATATGTTCAATGACATGACCCATCCATGTTCCGCGTTCAATTCGGGAAAATAATCCGCCACGGACTCCTTCGGAGCAGCGATGTTCAACCAAGGAAGGAATCATTGCTTCCAGTCTTTCTCTGAAACGTTCTATTTTATTGGTGGGAAACTGTTCCATTTCCTCCAGGTCCAGACGCATTTGGATTAATTTTTTTCTTTGGACACTCCAAATATTAGGGCCACGAAGCGCTTGTATTTTTAATATTTTCATAAATCGGGGATATTATTTTTGAATAATGGGCTCACAGCTAGTCCATTACAATTTTAATTTATTGTAAATTTGTAAAAAGAAATAAAAAAAGCTGGAAATTTTGTTAAAAATGTAATATATAAAGCAACTAAAATAAATTTTTTAGAGAACTAATCAAAATTTAATTCATTAAAATACGATTATATTTTTTTAATGAAAATAATAACAAAAAAAGAGGGACTGGATTTGTCTGGTTTATCTTTTTATCTATTTTTACCAAATGAACATACGAGGAAAATTAATTATAATAGGTGGTGCAGTAGATAAAGGAAGTTTTACTGAAACCGATTTGGACAAAAACGTTTCTAACAACCTGAACTTCTTCGAAGCGGGTATTTTAAGACGTGTATTGGTTGAGGCGAAACATCAGGAAAAATCAAGAATTGAAGTTATTACTACGGCTTCGAAAATCCCAAGAGAGATTGGGCCTGAATATATCAAAGCCCTTAATTATTTGGGGGCAACCAATGTGGATGTTTTGCACATTGAACGTCGTGAACAAGCAACAGATCCGGAAGTTTTGGAAAGACTGAAAGCGGCCGATGTAGTGATGTTTACCGGTGGTGACCAATTGCGATTAACATCAATTTTGGGTGGAAGCCTATTTCATGACATACTATTGGATAAATACCAGAATGAGGATTTTATTTATGCAGGTACTTCAGCAGGAGCAGCTGCCGCTTCCAATAACATGATTTATCAGGGAAGCAGCCATGAGGCTCTTTTAAAAGGTGAAGTTAAAATAACCAGCGGATTGGGATTGATTGATGGAGTCATCATTGATACGCATTTCGTTCAAAGAGGAAGAATCGGACGATTGTTTCAATCGGTTGTTGGTAATCCAAGAACTTTGGGAATCGGACTAGGAGAAGATACCGGTCTGTTGATTACCAATAACTCCCGAATGGAAGCTATTGGTTCCGGACTTGTCATATTAGTCGACGGACGCCAGATTAAAGATACGAACTTAACTGAGATAGAATTGGGACAACCGATATCTGTCAATAATTTTGCTGTTCACGTGTTGAGCAAGTTTGATACCTACGATTTGAAAACGCATAAGATGCACATCCAATCGTCACAGTACATTTAATTCCAGCATCATGAAAGTAATTATCCACGGTGGTTTTTTTTCGGAATCGTCTACCAATGCTGAAACGAAATTAGCCAAGCAACAAGCTTTAGAACGGATTGCCCGAGATTCCTATGAATTTTTGAAAACCCATTCAGCTTTGGAAACGGTTGTTCTTGCTGTATCTGAATTGGAGGATGATGAATTGTTCAATGCAGGTATTGGTTCCCAAATACAAAGCGACGGAAAAATCCGGATGAGCGCCGCTTTAATGGAGGGCAGCACTCAAAAGATGAGTGGTGTCATCAATATCGAAGAAGTTAAAAATCCAATTCAGGTTGCTGTGAAGCTATTGGATTACGATGATAAGGTTCTTGGTGGAGAAGGAGCAATCAGCTTCGCAAGAAATAATGGCTTTGAAATTTTTTCCACAGAAATTCCGCAACGTCGTTTTGAGTATGAAGCCAAACTAAAAGCTTCCGGAACAGGTACTGTAGGTTGTGTGGCTTTGGATGCAGATGGTAAACTGGCGGTAGCTACTTCTACAGGTGGGAAAGGTTTTGAAATGCCGGGACGAATTTCTGATTCGGCAACCGTAGCCGGAAATTATGCCAATGCGCATTGTGGGGTGAGTCTAACGGGCGTTGGTGAGGATATTGTCAGCAATGCCACAGCAGCGAAAATTGTCACGCGTGTAACGGATGGTTTTTCTTTGAAAGAAGCATTCGAAAAAACGTTTGCGGAACTAAAAGAAAACGATGGATTTGCGGGTGCAATCGCGATAGATGCCAAAGGAAATATATTTCATCAGGATTCGTACCCAAGTATGGTATTTGCCAGTTATGACGGAACCGATTTTGAAGTATTTGATTAGACTATACATTTTATATTAATGACCTGACACTTCAAACTGTCAGGTTTTTTTATGCTTGAAAATAAAAAACCCACTCTTTCGAATGGGTTTTGTATAAGTAAGTAAGCTAAATATATGTTTATAAAACGTTTATTTTACTTTTTTAAGTACAGCTTTAAAAGCTTCTGGGTGGTTCATCGCTAAATCCGCAAGAACTTTTCTGTTCAATTCGATTCCGTTAGCTTTAACTTTCCCCATGAATTGAGAATAAGACATTCCTTCCAATCTGGCTCCAGCGTTGATACGTTGAATCCATAAAGCACGGAAATTTCTTTTGTTCACTTTTCTGTCACGGTAAGCGTAGCACATTGCTTTCTCTACCGCGTTTTTTGCAACTGTCCAAACGTTTTTACGTCTACCAAAGAAACCTTTGGCTTGTTTCATTATTTTTTTTCTTCGTGCTCTTTTAGCAACTGAATTTACCGATCTTGGCATAATTTTACTGTTTTTTTGTAGCAGGCGTCCCGAATTTAATCAAGAGAACTTAAGGCCATACTCCAAGGTTATTTTAAATTGTTTTAACCTAAAGAATCTTTTAGTCAAATGTTAGAAAGTCGAATGTCAAAAGTCAACAACTTTATGACTTTATGACTTTTAAACTTTAAGACTAATTATATAATTCTTAATTGTTGTTTGATGCTTTTCATATCTGTTTTGTGAACTAGCGCTGAGTGTGTCAAAGCTAATTTACGTTTTTTAGATTTTTTAGTCAAGATGTGACTTTTAAAAGCATGCTTTCTTTTAATCTTTCCAGAACCAGTAACTTTGAAACGTTTCTTGGCGCTAGATTTGGTTTTCATTTTAGGCATTTTTTCCTAGTGTTTTAATTTATTCTTACTTACTATCTTCACATTCTGTAATTGAATACCGAATCTTATTTTTTCTTTTTCGGAGCAATGAAAATGATCATTCTCTTTCCTTCCAGAACCGGCATCGCTTCCACTTTACCATATTCTTCCAAATCGGTAGCCAGTCTTAATAATAGAATCTGACCTTGATCTTTATAGATAATCGAACGTCCTTTGAAGAATACGAATGCTTTTAATTTGGCTCCTTCTTTCAGGAACTTCTCCGCATTCTTTCTTTTGAACTCATAATCATGCTCATCGGTCTGTGGACCAAAACGGATTTCTTTCACGACTACCTGAGTAGATTTTGCTTTAAGCGCTTTATCACGCTTCTTTTGTTCGTAAATGAATTTTTTATAATCCATAATTTTACAAACCGGCGGATCTGCGTTTGGCGAAATTTCAACTAAATCCAATTCGAATTGGTCAGCTAATCTTAAGGCCTCAGCTAGTTTAAAAACTCCTGGCTCGATATTCTCACCTACAAGTCTTACTTCTTGCACACCACGAATATGACTGTTTATTCTGTGGGCATCTTTTTTTTCTACTCGAGGTTGGTAACCTCTGTTGCTTCTTATTGCTATGACTTTATAATTTAAGTTAAACTGTAAATACTTTTAATGTTTTATTAATCTCATCGTTCACTATTGTGGCGAATTCTTCGATGGTAACGCTGATATTGCCTTTTCCTTCCTGTCCATGACGACGGATAGAAATGGTTCCGTTTTTCTCTTCTTCCTCGCCTACAATCAGCATAAACGGGGTCTTCTGCATTTCTGCATCTCTAATTTTCTTACCGATAGTCTCGTTTCGGTTGTCTATAAGGGCGCGAATTTCGTGATTTTCCAGCAGATTTAAAACTTTTTTCGCATAATTTTCATATTTCTCACTCAAAGACAAGATAATAGCCTGTTCAGGCATTAACCAGAGTGGGAAATTTCCTGCCGTGTGTTCCAATAAAATGGCGATGAAACGTTCCATCGATCCAAAAGGAGCACGGTGAATCATAACCGGTCTATGTAATTCATTATCAGAACCTTTATACGTCAGTTCAAAACGCTCCGGTAAGTTATAATCTACCTGAATCGTTCCCAATTGCCAACTTCTTCCCAATGCATCTTTCACCATGAAATCCAACTTCGGACCATAAAAAGCAGCTTCGCCATATTCAACAACGGTATTCAGGCCTTTATCAGCAGCTGCATTGATAATTGCATTCTCTGCTTTTTCCCAATTTTCATCACTTCCTATATACTTATCTCTATTGTCTTTATCTCGTAAAGAAATTTGAGCGGTAAAGTTTTCAAAACCTAATGAAGAAAATACATAAAGCACCAAATCAATCACTTTCTTAAATTCCTCGTCCAGCTGATCTGGTGTACAAAAAATATGCGCATCATCCTGAGTAAATCCACGTACACGGGTCAATCCATGTAATTCACCACTTTGCTCGTATCTGTAAACGGTACCAAATTCAGCATAACGCTTTGGTAAATCTTTATAGGACCAAGGCTTGGTGTTGTAAATTTCACAGTGGTGAGGGCAGTTCATTGGTTTCAATAAAAACTCTTCCCCTTCCGCCGGAGTGCTTATCGGCTGAAAGCTGTCAGCTCCGTATTTCGCATAATGTCCCGAAGTAACATACAGTTCTTTCTGTCCGATATGAGGGGTCACTACTTGTTCGTAACCGGCCTTCTTTTGTGCTTTTTTCAAAAATTGCTCCAAACGATCACGTAAGGCAGCTCCTTTTGGTAACCACAACGGCAATCCTGCACCTACTTTTTGAGAGAAGGCGAACAATTCCAATTCCTTACCTAATTTTCTATGGTCGCGGCGTTTGGCCTCTTCCAATAATAACAGGTAATCAGTCAGGTCCTTTTGTTTTGGGAACGAAATTCCGTAAACGCGGGTCAACTGCTTGTTTTTCTCGTCACCTCTCCAGTAGGCTCCGGCAACGCTCATGATTTTCATGGCCTTGATAATTCCGGTATTCGGAATATGTCCCCCACGACACAAATCAAAGAAGTTGGCATGGTCGCAAAAAGTAATCGTACCGTCTTCTAAGTTAGAAATCAGTTCTGTCTTGTATTCATTATTCTTATAAACTTCCAATGCTTCCGCTTTAGAAACCGGACGCATTTTAAATTCATGCTTCTCTCTCGAAATTTCAAGGACACGGTCTTCGACAGATTTAAAATCGGCATCGGTTATTTTTTTGTCGCCAAAATCGACATCATAATAGAAACCATTATCAATCGCAGGTCCAAGCGTCAGCTTAATCCCAGGGAATAATTCCTCCAGGGTTTGCGCCATCACATGCGAAGTCGAATGCCAGAACGCTTTTTTTCCTTCGGTGTCATTCCAGGTATATAATATAAGAGTTCCGTCCGTGGTCAGAGGCGTCGTCGTTTCAATCGTTGTGCCTTCAAAAGCTGCAGAAATCACGTTTCTGGCAAAGCCTTCACTAATATTTTTGGCAACATCCATCGGAGTTACGCCGGGCGCAAACTCTCTCACTGACCCATCGGGTAAAGTAATCTTAATCATCGTTCGTATTTTATGAACCGCAAATATAAAGGATTACCAAAACACACACAATATATATGACAGGTTTGTTACATATATATAAGGTAACATGATTTATTATCTGTTACAGGGATTTTTTTATTATCAGGAGCTATGACCAGACCCTTTTCAAGAACGTTCAGTCCCGTTTTCCGCTCGTATCTGGCGCTTTTATAAAGAATAAAGCGCCAGGATACCGCTTCACCCGGGGCTAAGGATGGAAATTTACGTTCTTTATATATAAGGAAGGGTTCCGGAAACATTATTCATCTGCTATAAAGCCATGAAAAACCAGCTCCAAACAGAATAGCCACCATAAACCCTACAACGAGGGAAAAAACTTTAGTCTCCAAAAAACGGGTTCCCAACGAGTTAGGGAAGGAGTGAAAAAAAATTTCAAAAAAAAGGCCTGTAAAAGTTTGCGAAAGAGAATAAGTATGCTACTTTTGCACCCGCAATGACGCAGAAGTTCTTACTTATTTACTGGGATGTTAATCGAAAAGATTCTAACAAAAATTAGAAAAAAGATTTGCGAGAAAGTAAAAAAGTATTTATCTTTGCCGACCCGAAAGGGAGCAAGTTCTTATACATATTGAGTGAGTGAAACGAGAGAAAACGAAGAATAAAATTTTTCAAAAAAACTTTCACAAACACTTGCGAGATTAAAAAGAAGTTGTACTTTTGCACCCGCTTCCAGAGACACACGATGTGGGTCAAACGAAACGAAAAACATAGAAGAACACGTTCATAGACATATTGAATTGACAGCCGTTTTAAGGGAAAC
>NZ_VJZK01000007.1 GCF_007109225.1 Flavobacterium sp. GT3R68 | reverse complement strand
CCCGTTTTTTGGAGGCGAAAGTTTTTTCAGGTCGTTGTAGGGTTGTCGCAGGTAAACCGTTTTGGGTTGGTTTTTCAGGTTGTTCGATGTTCGATAATGTTCCTGAGATGCTTCCTTATATATATTAGGACCGTAAATATTCTTCCATAGCCCCGATTGAAGCGGGTATCCCACGCCTTTTCGCGTGGATACGAGCGGAAAGCGGGACTGAATGTTCTTGAAAAGGGTCTGGTTGTAGCTCCTGAAGAAAAGAAAACTACTTCTTAGTAGCGGCTTTTTTATACCAATGATCCATCAGCGCATCATAATCGACAGGGTTTGCAGATTCCTGTCTGACCAATCTCCCGCTGATGAAGGCACGTTCCAATATGGTTTCGATCAGATAATCCTCATTGACATCGTACGGAGCGTACTTTGTTTTAAGGTTAATGTCGAATAATTTGGCGGTGCTGTTAGACCAAAAGGCCTTCCAGCCGCTTTTATATTCCTTAATAAGGTCAAAGGTAGTGTTGCCGGTTTGGCGATGAATCAGTTTTACCAGGATTTGGCCCTGCTTTCTGGATAGTTTCTTGAGTTTCTCTGTAAATTCATTCTCGATATAGTCTTCCACTATCTTCAGATACTTTTTCTTCTCTCTATTTGTTTTCAGGTTGGCCATAGTCCTGTTGAGGACAGTCAGCCGTTCCGAAGCGATTTTCGCATATGGGTACACCTTATATACCCTGTTCTGAAGGATCAGGTATGCTTTTTTACTTTCGTAACTCAGCTTCTCTTTGCTGATGATCACCTCTTCCAATAATATAGGTGCACCGAGTATGGTATCGTTCTCTTCTGAAATTTCTTCGGTTTTAATACTGTCTTTTTTTACCACTTGGGCAACGGTACTGATTGAGATAAAGGAAATAAGCAAAAGATACTTGAATACATTCATTGGTAAGGATATTTGTTTTGTCAAAATTATACATTAAATATAACAACTCTAATGCCAAATTTATAAATTAGCAAAAAATTATTATATGAACTCTAAATCAATATTGAAGGAATCTTCCATCAAATTTCTTGAAAAATATTTAAACAATGCTTCCCCTACCGGTTTTGAAGCCGAAGGTCAAAAAATATGGATGGAGTATCTGAAACCTTATGTGGATACCTTTATTACCGATACGTATGGAACCGCAGTAGGAGTCATCAATCCTGATGCTCCTTATAAAGTTGTGATTGAAGGGCATTCCGATGAAATTTCATGGTATGTCAATTACATAACCGATAACGGATTAATATATGTGATCCGCAATGGGGGTTCCGATCATCAGATTGCACCATCAAAAATCGTAAACATCCATACTAAAAAAGGAATTGTCAAAGGTGTTTTCGGATGGCCGGCGATTCATACCCGCAACCGCGACAAAGAGGAAAACCCAAAAATCAGCAATTTATTTATTGATACTGGTTGTGAAACCAAAGAAGAAGTTGAGAATATGGGAATTCATGTGGGTTGCGTCATTACGTATCCCGATGAGTTTTTCATCATGAACGGAAATAAATTCGTTTGCCGCGCCATCGATAACCGTATGGGTGGATTCATGATTGCCGAAGTGGCGCGTTTGCTGCATGAAAACAAAAAGAAATTGCCTTTCGGATTATACATTACCAATTCGGTTCAGGAAGAAGTGGGCTTGCGTGGGGCAGAAATGATTACCAAAACCATCAAACCGAACGTTGCCATTATTACCGATGTTTGCCACGACACCACTACTCCAATGATCGATGTCAAAATTGAAGGAGACACCAAAATAGGAAAAGGCCCTGTAATTACGTATGCTCCGGCGGTACAGAACAACCTGAGGGAATTAATTATCAATACGGCTGAAGAAAAGAAAATCCCTTTTCAGCGCGCGGCTTCCTCCCGCGTAACCGGAACAGATACCGATGCATTTGCTTATAGTAATGGTGGCGTGCCGTCTGCGTTGATCTCGCTTCCGCTGCGTTACATGCATACGACAGTCGAAATGGTGCACCGTGAAGATGTGGAGAATGTGATCAGATTAATCTATGAAAGTTTATTGAAAATGGAGAATAATGAAACCTATTCTTATTTTAAATAATATAAGGAGCTTTTCCTGCTGTGTGCTGTATCCACGCGAAAATGCGTGGGATGCCGCTTCCATCAGGGCTAAAAAACAAAACAAATGAGGTACATCTATATCATGTTGAACATATTTGTCGGAACTTTCCTTTGGTCGATTATCAATCCAAAGGAAAGTTTCACTTGTTTTTTGGAAATTATTCCCGCCATAATAGGGGTTTTGATTTTAATATTGACGTTCAGGAGATTCCGATTTACGAATTTCACGTACTTCCTGATTCTGATTCACTGCATCATCCTTTTAATTGGTGGTCATTATACGTACGCTGAAGTTCCTTTCTTTGATTATATCCGGGAAGTTTTTCATCAGAGCAGAAACAATTATGACAAAGTGGGCCATTTTGCCCAGGGATTGGTTCCGGCAATGATTATCAGGGAATTGTTTATCCGTAAAATGGTGATCAGTAATAAAAGCTTTTTCAACTTCATTATCGTATGCGTTTGTCTGGCCATCAGCGCCGCTTACGAATGGATTGAATGGCTGATATCGATTTTAACCGGTGATGGCGGCGATGCGTTTTTAGGGACGCAGGGTTATGTATGGGATACGCAGTCGGATATGTTATTTGCAACCATGGGCGCGATAATTGGATTGATTTTGTTTTCAAAAATTCAGGACCGACAGATAGCCCAATTATAACCAAAAAAGCATCATTACGCTCCTTGGTAATAATGCTCATAGTAAACTTTCTTTACTCTCGCTATTTGTAGTTTTTTCAGATTTGGTCTAAAGGCTGTATATCTATTAGATTACTTTCGATTATTTGATTGTCTGCCGCAATAATTTCTTCAATAGTTTTGTCAATCAAAAAGGGCTGTACTTCATCCGAAATCGTACTCTCAATAATCTGATTGTCTTCTGCTATAAGATCTTCCGCCGATTTTTCGATGTATAAAAAAGTTACATCATGAGAAACTGCGCTCTCCGTAATTAAGTTGTTCTCCTTAATGAGTTCTTCGATTGGTTTATTGACGTCCAAAGAAATAACTTTTGCGGGATCCATTGTTGTGATTTCTTCGTCATATGTAAAGTCTTTAGGCTCCGAATTTACTGTTTCAGTCAGCATTTTATTGCTTAGTGCTGCCCTAACCTGTAACGAAGTAAAATGTCCAGGTCCATCCACATTAGTAATAGCGGTAGCATGGCTTAGATTTGCAAATGCTGCCACCGCTATTGCTAAATAAACTGTTGATTTTTTCATGATGATTTTTGATTTATGATGATTGATGATTGATTTTGATGATTGATTTTACATTGAAAGCTATAAACTTTAGACGCTTTAAATCGGTCGAACGTTACCGGATTTTTTAATTTTAACTTAATTTTAATTTTCTGGTGTTTTTTACCTTTATTACCAACACATAGTTTCAAATACCAGCTTGTATTTTAAAGGCTTAATGGTTTTGCTTCACTTGAAATAGTGCTTTCAATTATCCTATTATCTTCTGCGATGATTTCTTCAATTGGTCTTTCGATAAAAAGAAGACTTACTTCAGTAACTGGAGTACTATCAATAATCTTATTATCCTCAGCAATTACTTCTTCGATTGATTTTTCGATAAAAAGAAATGTCATTTCGTTGGAGATGGAACTTTCTGTTATCTGATTGTTTTCTGCGATTATCTCTTCGATGGTTTTTTCATAAGAAGTAAAAGCCAGGGTTTCCATATGAATGATTGTAGGGTCTTCTGTATTCACTGAATCTTTTGCATCGATGTCGCTTGAAGCTAAAATTGCTTCCTGATCTAACTGAAAAGTCTGTGCTGCTTTAAAATCATCCTGAGTGAATGATTGGCGTACATTAGCTGCTGAAAGAGCATTTGTGAAAGTAACTAAAGCGATTCCTAAAATGATTGAATTTTTCATGATAATTGAATTTAAATTGTTGTTGTTTTTTTCTGATTTTTTATTGTTTTTTACAACTGTGTAAAAGCATATAATAATATCCTATACAAATATATGTCTTAAAACAGGTATTGTGTATCGCATAGTACTTATATTTAACAAAATATTAACAAAATATCAATCTGCCCATACTTTAGAATATAAAAAGAGATAATTTTTAAGTAGTGGTTCTGAACGCCTTACTCTAAATAGATTGGGACAGTCCGTTACGACAAACGCAGAATAACTCCCCTGCATTCACTCTTAGGAGTTATTTATATAGCAAAAAAAAAACACCATCGAATAATGGTGTTTTCTGTTTTTGGAATAAATCAAAAAAAATTAGCCTTTTTTCAGCAATGCTATCGCTTCTTTTGCTTGCGACAACTCTGCATATTTCAATGCTGTGTATCCTCTTTCGTTAGTGGCGCCTGCCTTAGCCCCACTCGCCAATAAGATTTTAATGATTTCCACATTGTTGTAACGGGCGGCTATCATTAAAGGAGTCATTCCGTTGGAGGTTTCATTCACGTCTGCCCCATATTCGATAAACTTCTTAACCAGCTCCACTTCTCCTTTACTGATGGCAACCGCAAGCGGTGTTGCTTTGTCAAAAGTAATTACTTTTTGAATTGGAGCATGATCTCCGGCTGCCATAGAAACATTTGCAAAAGCTACTAAAGCAATTCCTAGATAAACGATTGATTTTTTCATAATGTTTTTGATTTTTTCCGCTGCGCTCCAAACTGTTCGGCTACGCCTCGGGTTGATTGATGATTGATTGTTTGTCAGAATATTAAAACTGATTAATATCCTATACAAATATATAGCTAAAAGATGGTATCATGTTTTACACAGTACCAAAATTAACTAAAATTTAACTTAAAGAAAACATTTGGAATCCAATAAAAAAACCGCCCAGAAGGCGGTTTGTATACTGTTACAGAAGATATTATTTATTCAGATAGGCCAACACATTCTTTTCGATACGTTCCTGAATGTTCGAAATATCGGCCTTGACAAAGGGTTCTCCCAATATCTTTCCATACAATTCGATGTAACGCTCCGATACGCTTGCAATATATTCCTCTGACATTTCGGGGATCTCCTGCCCGTATTTGCCTTGGAAACCGTTTTCAATCAACCAGCGTCGAACGAATTCTTTTGATAATTGCTTTTGCTCTTCCCCTTGGTCCTGTCTTTCCTCGTATCCTTCAGCATAAAAATAACGCGAAGAGTCCGGAGTGTGGATTTCATCAATAAGGACAATTTTCCCATCTTTGGTTTTACCGAATTCATATTTGGTATCCACCAAAATAAGTCCACGGCTCGCTGCAATACTGGTTCCTCGCTGATACAAAGCATAGGTATAATTTTCTAAAACCAGATAATCTTCTTCAGATACAATTCCTTTTGACAGAATTTCTTCTCTGGAAATGTCTTCGTCGTGTTCGCCGTTATCTGCTTTCGTAGAAGGTGTAATTATAGGAGTTGGTAATTTATCGTTTTCTTTCAGTCCATCGGGTAATGCAACACCGCATAAGATTCTTTTTCCCAATGCATATTCACGTGCCGCATGACCTGCCAGATATCCACGGATTACCATTTCCACCTTAAAAGGTTCACATAAATGTCCAACGGCAACATTTGGATCCGGCGTGGCAACTAACCAATTGGGAACAATATCCTGGGTCAGTTCCATGAATTTGGTTGCAATCTGGTTTAGGATTTGTCCTTTGTACGGAATTCCTTTGGGCATGACCACATCAAAAGCCGAAAGCCTGTCGGTGGCCACCATAACCAAAAGGTCATTGTTGATATTATAGACTTCACGTACTTTGCCGTGATAGACTGATTTTTGATTCGGGAAATTAAAGTCAGTAGTGGTGATGGTATTCATTTAGGTTGTTGTGTTGTTGTTTGCGCAAAAATAAGTCGTTTCCAACAGATTCACAACGAAGAACGGAAGTTTCCTGCAATAAAATTCCAAATGGACCCTTCTTATCATGTCTAGCCCCGAGTGCAGTGGAAATCCTTTCCCTTTTTATTTAAAAAGGAAAAGATTGAAGCGAAAAGCGGGACTATGATTTCTCGTTATTCCGATGCTTTTCGCTCCAATTATATTTTAAAAAAGTTGAGTAATATTCTAATCGTTATTCTCAATCTGTTTATAAGCATCAATCACCTTTTTAACCAAACGGTGTCTCACGATATCTTTATCATCCAAATAAATAATCCCGATTCCGTCCACATCTTTCAGAACCAAAATAGCTTCCTTAAGTCCTGAAATGGTTCTCCTTGGTAAATCGACCTGCCCCGGATCTCCGGTAATCATGAATTTGGCGCTTTTTCCCATACGGGTCAGGAACATTTTCATTTGGGAATGGGTCGTGTTCTGCGCTTCATCCAAAATTACGAAAGCTTCGTCCAAAGTTCGTCCCCGCATGAAAGCCAACGGTGCAATCTGAATAATTCCTTTCAGGATATAATCTTCCAGTTTTTCGTTGGGAAGCATATCGCGCAACGCATCATATAAAGGCTGCATGTACGGATCGAGTTTTTCTTTCATATCACCCGGAAGAAAACCAAGGTTCTCCCCTGCTTCTACAGCGGGCCTTGTCAGAATGATACGCTTGACTTGTTTTTCCTTCAAAGCTTTTACTGCCATCGCAACTCCTGTATAGGTTTTACCGGTTCCCGCAGGCCCGATGGCAAAAACCATATCATTCTTGTTTAACGAATCCACGAGTAATTGCTGATTGGCTGTCATCGCTTTGATGATCTTTCCGCCAACACCGTGAACTAAAATTTTGTCCTGGCCTTCCATTCTTCTGTCGTCCTGCACATCGCTTTGTATGACTCTTTCGATAACGTTGTTGTCAATATTATTATAACGTGTGAAATGGAGCATCAGTCGGTGGAAACGCTTCTCAAACTCGTCCAGTGCATCTTTTTCTCCAAAAACCTTTATCGTCGTCCCACGGGCAACAATTTTCAATTTCGGATAGTACTTTTTAATCGTTTCAAGATGAGTGTCTTGAGCGCCCCAAAAATCTTTAGGAGCGATGTCTATGAGCTCAATGGTTCTTTCGTTCAAATGGAGTCGTATTAAATTAAAAAATAATCACTTTATAATTATTAGCTTTGCATATCTCAAATTTAAGAAATTTTAAGATAAAATCCTTGTAATAGTTATAAACAATTTTATGTCAATAATTACCCTTACTACCGACTACGGGCTCAAAGATCACTTTGTTGGTGCTTTGAAAGGGAAAATCCTATCTGAATTCTCAGAAGCTACAATAATTGACATTTCACACAATATAGATCCCTTTAATACCGTCGAAGCCAGCTACATGATCAGCGCTGCTTATTCCAGCTTTCCGAAACGAACGGTACACCTTATTGGCGTGGATTTGGAACTCAATAAAGAGAACCAGCATCTGGCGATTCAATGGAACGATCATTTCTTTATCTGTGCCGATAATGGGATCCTCAGTATGCTGATGCAAAAAATGGTTCCGCAGAAAATGGCGGCCATTAATATACACGACCGCTTGCCTGTCGAAGCCACCGATCTGGACGTATTTGTTACCGTCGCCTGTCATCTGGCCAAAGGCGGACTCCTGAATGTCATCGGAAAGGAAATTACCGCCATCAAACAGGTAACCGAATTACAGCCTTTGGTATCAACCGACAAAAACTCCATCAAGGGCTATGTCATCTATATTGATCATTTCGGGAATGTCGTGACCAATATCTCCAAAAAAATGTTTCTGGATGTATCCAAAGGAAGACCTTACGAAATCGTCTTAAACGAAAGGCTGAAACAAAGCAATAAAAGAAACATCAAAAATATCTGGCCCAAATATTCCGACATCGCCAATACCGGGAATTATCCCGTAAAAAATTACGAAGGCGATAAACTGGCGATATTTAATGAAGCGGGATTCTTGGAAATTGCCATTTTCAGAAGCAACCCGGCCACCGTTGGAACAGCCTCGAGTTTGCTTGGAATCGGTTACAGGGATGTCATTACCATCAATTTTAATTAAAATATATGTTTGTACGAATAGTAAAGTTGAGTTTTCACGAGGAACATATTCCTGCTTTTCTGGAAAATTTCGAATTAATGAAAGAAAAAATCCGCAGTGCGCCCGGAAATAAATTCCTCGAACTGTATCAGGACAAAAACAATAAAAGTATTTTCTTCACCTATAGTTATTGGGAAACCGAAGCCGATTTGGAGAATTACCGGAATTCGGAACTTTTCTATGATGTCTGGACTTTTACCAAAAAATTTTTCAATGACAAACCCGAAGCGTGGAGCGTCGATAAATTAGTAAGTTTGCACTAATCATTTTCAAAATAACATTATCCAAATCTTATAAATGAAAGCCATATTATTACGTGAAATAAAATCCTTTTTCGGTTCGCCGATAGGATACTTGGTGATCGCCATTTTCCTTTTGCTCAACGGATTGTTCCTTTGGGTTTTTCAGGGCGATTACAACATCCTGAATTCCGGTTTTGCTGATTTAAGCCCATTCTTTACCATTTCGCCGTGGATTCTTATCTTCCTGATTCCTGCCGTTACGATGCGCAGTTTTTCGGATGAAACGAAACAAGGAACTTTAGAATTATTACTGACCAAGCCTTTAAGCATCTGGCAGATTGTCAACGGCAAATTTCTTGGAGCGATGCTGTTAATCGTTATCGCTATCATTCCGACTTTTATTTATGTATGGGTAATTTCCGGATTGGGAATGCCGGAAGGCAATATCGACATGGGAAGCACTATGGGTTCGTATTTTGGTTTATTGTTTCTGATTGCTGCTTATTCCGCAATTGGAATTTTCACTTCCACCCTATCCGACAATCAGATTGTGGCTTTTCTCCTTTCGGTATTTTTATGTTTCCTGTTTTATTTTGGATTTGAAGGTTTGTCAACGTATGTTCCAAGCATTGAAAATTTTATCTCTAAATTAGGAATGGAAACTCATTTCAAAAGCATGAGCCGTGGCGTTCTGGATACCCGGGACATCTTATATTTTGTGAGCGTAACCGTTTTATTCCTTTCGTTTACAGTGTTTAAATTAAAATCTTTGAAATCATAATGGTACCAATTAAAAATAGCAACGGGAAGACCTTATTGTTCATTATTGCCGCTTTATTGATCCTGAATGGCATCGGAAGCCAGTTTTTTCATCGTTTTGATTTAACCAAAGACAAAAGATACACGCTTTCGCCAACTTCGCTGAACATCATCAAAGAGATAAAAGATCCGTTGATTATTGATGTTTTCTTGAAAGGGGAATTTCCGGGCGAATTCAAAAAACTGCAGACTGAAACCCAGCAGTTATTGGAAGAATTCAAAGCCTACAATCCGAATATCGTTTTCCAGTTCGTCAATCCGTTGGAAAAGGAAGAAGAACGCGACACCATCATGCAATTTTTCATGGACAGAGGCATGACCCCACTCAATGTAACTTTGGATGACCGGGGAAAACAAACCCAGGAAGTGGTTTTTCCGTGGGCAACCGCGACTTATAATGGCCGTACCGTAAAAGTTCCGTTGCTAAAAAATATGATGGGCGCTTCGACTGCAGAGAAAGTTGTAAGTTCAGTACAACATCTGGAATATGCTTTCGCGAATGCTTTTAATACTATAGCTAAAGCCAAAGAAAAGAAAGTCGCCATCATCAAAGGTAATGGCGAATTACACGATTTATTAATGGCCGATTTCATAAAACAGGTCCGTGAGAATTATTACATCGGAACCTTCACCTTGGATTCTGTTGCCAAGAAACCCAACGAAAGTCTCGAATACCTGAAGAAATACGATTTGGCGATTATCGCAAAACCAACGGAGAAATTCTCAGATGAAGAGAAACTGGTGTTGGATCAATATGTAATGAATGGCGGTAAAACGCTTTGGCTTATCGATCAGGTGAACATGGAAATGGACAGCCTGTATAACGAGCAAGGTTCTACTTTGGCTTTCCCAAATGATCTGAACCTGAACGATATGTTCTTTAAATATGGTGTTCGTATCAATCCGGATTTGGTCAAAGATTTACAGGCAACGCCAATCGCGTTGGCTACAGGAGACAAAGGCAGCGCCGCACAATACACGCAATACCCATGGTTTTATTCACCTATGGTATATCCATCAGAAACCACAAAACATCCTATTGTAAATAATCTCGATGCGTTAAAATTTGAATTTGCAGGCGGGATAGACACGTTAAAAAACGGAATCAAAAAAACCGTTTTATTGCAGTCTTCCCCGTACTCCAAATTGGTCGGAGCCCCTGTTGAAGTGAAACTGGATATGGTTCAGGAACGTCCGGAACAAAGTGAATTCAAAGACACCGGAAACATTCCCGTAGCCGTTTTAATGGAGGGAGAATTTAATTCGATGTTTGAAAACCGGGTTTTGCCTTTTCAGGAAAAAACATTCACAACCAAAGGAAAAACCAACAAGATGATCGTTGTTTCCGATGGGGATATCATTAAAAATCAATTGGATAAAAACTACCAGCCACTGGAATTGGGTTATGACAAATGGACCAATAATCTTTACGGCAATAAGGAATTCCTGATGAATTGCGTCAATTACCTACTCGATGATAACGGACTTATTAACATTAGAAGCAAGGTTGTCGATTTGCCGATTTTGGATAAGGAAAAAGTATATGCCAATTATACCGCTTCGCAAATGATAACCGTCGGATTACCAATTGTTGTCCTGGCCATTTTCGGGGTAGCTTTCACATTCTTACGCAGAAGAAAATATGCCAAGTAATGTTAATAAAAACATTTTTAATATTTGATTGTTTAGGATATATTTGTAAAATGTAAAAATTAACGGTGACACTATTGTAGTGCCGTTTTGATTTAAAAAAAAGACCACAGATGAAGTTTATAGTATCGAGTTCGTACTTATTAAAACAATTGCAAGTATTGGGTAGTGTGATTAACAGCAGTAACACCTTACCTATTTTAGATAATTTCCTTTTTGAATTGGACAGTAAAACCTTAACCGTTTCTGCCTCTGATCTGGAAACTACAATGTCAGCCACTTTAGAAATCGATTCTACCAGCCAGGGAAGTGTGGCGGTTCCTGCAAAATTGCTTTTGGAAATCCTTAAAACGTTTCCGGAGCAGCCTTTAACTTTCACGGTTGAAGAAAACAGCACCATCGAAATCAGTTCTAATTCGGGAAAATATGCCTTGGCATACGCTCCCGGAGCAGAATTCCCAAAATCAGTAAACCTTGATGATCCGTCAACGACTTTAGTTCCTGCGGATGTTCTGGCAACTGCGGTAAGCAAAACTATTTTTGCAGCCGGAAACGATGATTTACGTCCGGTAATGTCAGGGGTTTTCTTCCAGTTTTCTCCGGAAGGTTTAACTTTCGTTGCAACGGATGCCCACAAATTGGTGAAATACGCGAGAACGGATGTAAAAGCGTCTCAGGTAGCGGATTTCATTATGCCAAAGAAACCGTTGAATATCCTGAAAAGTATTTTGGGTTCTTCGGATGCCGAAGTGAAGATTGAATACAACGACAGTAATGCAACGTTCTCTTTCGACAATTACATTTTAATGTGTCGTCTTATAGATGGAAAATATCCAAACTATGAAGCGGTTATCCCAAAAGAGAATCCAAATAAATTAATGATTGACAGAACGCAATTTTTGAATTCTGTACGTCGTGTGGCGATTTTCTCGAACAAAACCACACACCAGATCCGCCTGAAAATTGCCGGTGCGGAATTGAACATATCTGCAGAGGATATCGATTACTCCAACAAAGCGGAGGAACGATTGACATGTGATTACCAAGGTGATGACATGCAGATTGGCTTCAACTCCCGTTTCCTTACCGAAATGCTGACGAACCTTCAATCGGATATGATCATGTTGGAAATGTCATTGCCAAACCGTGCCGGAATCCTTACTCCTGTTGACGGATTGGAGGACGGAGAAACAGTAACCATGCTGGTCATGCCGGTAATGCTGAACAACTAGCTAATTAACCCCCTTTATATTTAGAAAACCGCAATTTCCCTAACCAGAAATTGCGGTTTTTTTTTTTATTACTCCACGTGAGTAAAAGTAAATTTATAATCAGGATGTTTAGCCAATAGCTCTTGTGCATCCTTATGGTTTTCTTCAAAAGTTTTCAGGTCTGTCCCTTTACAAATGCCATATGAGTAATGATATTTAAGAATTTCCAGATCTTCTTTAGTTACTTCCTTATCCATGGTACTGCAGCTCGACAGGAAACTTTTACAATCCCTGTTGTTCTGCAGGTAAAAATTGCCTAATGTCTGGATGAAGTTTTTCTTTAAAATCATCAGTTGCTGTTTCTCATTGAACACTTTTTGGGTATCCAGTTTAAGGCTTGCATTGTAAATCCGTTGTCTCACGTTCCACAAGATATAATACCCATCGTTAGTTGTAATTCTGTTTTCCCAATTGATGTCGGTCGGTTTATTGATACAGTAAATGAAGTAATTTGATTTCTCTTTTTTGTGTACCACCGATATTTTCAGCGAATCTACTTCCATATCCAAATATTTAAAAAATTTGGTCATTTCTCTTTTTTGGGAAGAAGTCACCGTCGAATCAAAGTAGACCTTAATCTCATCTTTCCAGATTTTCATCGTTGGTTTCGAAGTACTGTTTGGTTTTTGATTGGATTTATTATAAACAATCTCTTTATAAATCGCCAGGAAGGCAGGATCTTTCCTTTCATAGGCTACCTTAATTCCTTGTGGCTGCTTATATCCTGTAATGAATATCAGGGTATCATTTTTTACCACCAGAAACCCCAACGAATCAATCTTCCGGGTTTTATCGTTTTTCAGATTTTTATAACTGTCATAAGTGACAGCGGCATCATATTTAGGAAGTGGGTTTCCACCAGTTTTGCGCTGTGCAAAGGATAAAAACAAAAAAATGATAGAATAAAAAAGAAAAGGAATTTCATAGGATGGGTATAAGAGCCTCAAATATAGCACATTTAATCATCCTGAGAGCAAATCATTCATGTCGCGCAAAATCGGAATTTTCACCTATTCGTTATTCTTTCAGCGCTTCACTTTCACTACCCAACAATTTCATTTTTTTTATTTCCGGTTCATGCAGAGCGAGAATCGGTATTTCACAATGGTACGATAATTTCTTAGTCATGCTCGTATGAAACAAGCCATCGAGAAAACTGCGTTTGTAGGTCAGCATCGACAGCATATCAATTTTTTGGGACTTCAGGAACTCAAAAATAGATTCCTGCACATCATCGTGCGCCACGACAAAAAATTCTACAGGCTCGGCTGCGTAACGTTCCCGCCATTTTTCAATCTGTGCGGTCTTCACATCCGAATCAAACGTCTGCACATAGAGGCATTTGACCTGAGCCTTCATTTTTTTGGCCACTTCCAATACTTGCTGTAAGGCGGCCCGGTCCTTATTTCGGAATCGCGTGGTAAATCCTATTGTTTTGATTTCGGTAAATTTGGACTTCACCGGAACGCTCAGGACCGGCATCGGAACTTTCCCGATAACGGCCCCGGTATTGGAACCGAAAACTTTTTCTTTCCATCCCGAAACACCGTTGGTGCCCATCACAATCAGATCAATGTTTTCGGATTCAGCCAGATGCTCAATCGCGGGAACCAGATCACCCTGTTCCAGGACATGGCTCATTTTGATGAAACCCAGCTCGTTCTCTTCTGCTATTTTTCGCAGCGAAGGAATATGGTCCTTGAAGTTTTCAAATTTATTCAGTTCCAGAGTCTCATATACCTCCGCCACATACGATGGATAGCCCTCATAGGAAATTGGCGGCAGGTCGTATACATGAAGGCAAATTACTTCAGCATCCATAAATTTGGCCATCTGCAGCGCATACACAAATGCATTATTGGCCGTCTCAGAAAAATCAGTCGGAAAGAGTATTTTTTTCATGATCATCGGTTTACATTTGGCTGTATAAATTTACAGATTTTTTTTTACAAAACGACCTAACATACACTTTTTCAAAGAGTTAAAATCACACTATTTTCACCCAAATCCTTCGCTAAAAATATCCGGTTAAATCTTTGTAACTTTGCCGCCTTGAATACCAACTTATGATTTCACAAGATACTATTGTTGCTTTGGCCTCCCCTTCCGGCGCGGGTGCAATTGCCGTTATCCGGATTTCCGGTGAAGATGCCATTACTATTGCCGCTGCTGTTTTCCAATCGGTTTCCGGAAAGAACATCACCAAACAGAAAACGCATACGCTGCACTTGGGACATATCGTCGATGGCAGTAAAACAATAGATCAGGTGTTGTTATCCATTTTTAAAGGAACCAACTCCTATACAGGCGAAAATACGATCGAAATCTCCTGTCACGGTTCTTCCTATATCCAACAGCAGATTATCCAGTTATTGCTGCGCAGAGGCTGCCGTATGGCGAATGCCGGTGAGTTTACGTTGCGTTCTTTTCTCAATGGCAAAATGGACTTGTCGCAGGCCGAGGCTGTAGCGGATCTGATTGCTTCCGACAATGAGGCGTCGCACCAGATTGCGATGCAGCAGATGCGCGGGGGGTTCAGTAATGAGATTGCCCGACTTCGGGAAGAATTATTGAATTTCGCCTCGCTGATCGAATTGGAACTGGACTTTGCCGAAGAAGATGTCGAATTTGCCGACCGCACGCAATTCCGCGAATTATTGAACCGGATTGAATTTGTGCTCCGACGATTGATTGATTCGTTTGCAGTGGGGAACGTTATCAAAAACGGGATTCCCGTAGCGATTGTGGGTGAACCCAATGTGGGGAAATCGACGCTGTTGAATGCGTTGTTGAATGAGGAACGCGCCATCGTTTCGGAAATTGCAGGTACCACGCGCGATACCATTGAGGACGAATTGGTGATTGGCGGCATTGGTTTCCGTTTTATTGATACCGCGGGAATCCGGGATACGCAGGATGTCGTGGAAAGCATCGGAATCCGTAAGACCTTTGAAAAAATAGAACAGGCCCAGGTTGTTTTGTATTTATTTGAAAGTTTAAAGTTTAAAGTGCAAAGTTCGGAATACATAACGGAAATTGAAAAAATAAAGAATCAGTTTCCTTTAAAGCCTTTGGTTGTGGTTATCAATAAAATAGA
The DNA here is from genome assembly GCF_007109225.1 of Flavobacterium sp. GT3R68. Taxonomy (GTDB): domain Bacteria; phylum Bacteroidota; class Bacteroidia; order Flavobacteriales; family Flavobacteriaceae; genus Flavobacterium. The sequence goes on along the minus strand of NZ_VJZK01000007.1, from coordinate 128,045 downwards.
TCTGCTTTCAGAAAGTGAATTACTAAATATTAGAAAACAACTTGAAACTTTAAACGTTAAACTACAAACAATTTCCGCCAAGGAAAATCTGGGTGTCGAAGACCTCAAAAACCAGTTGCTGTCATTTGTCAATACCGGTGCGTTGCGCAATAACGAAACCATTGTGACCAACACGCGTCATTACGATTCGCTACTGAAAGCGTTCGAGGAAATCCAGAAAGTCAATTACGGGCTGCAGACCAATTTATCGAGCGACCTGATGGCCATTGATATCAAGGAAGCCTTATACCATTTCGGGATGATTACCGGTCAGGTTACCAATGATGAATTGCTGGGGAATATATTTGCTAATTTTTGTATTGGCAAATAACACAACAAAACTACACAAACTAAAATAAAAAATAACACACTAAAGCCTTTTAAATAAAGGCTTTTTTATTTTTATACAAAAACACGGTTTGTAATATTTTGTTATTTTTTGCAATATTTTGTACCATATTTGTACCTCAAATAAATATTTTTATTATTTTTGAACTCGCAGGAGAAATTTTGCCCCTTATTTACCCTTATTTCTTCTTATGTCGTTTTATATCGTTTTAAAGCCTAATAATATGAGTTCAAATATCATTGTAAAAAGAATCTGTGAACATTGCAAAAATGTCTTTGATGCCAAAACAACAAAAACTAAATATTGTTCACATATTTGTAATAGCAGAGGTTATAAGTTAAATCAAAAATTGAAAAAAATTGAAGTAAGCGATACAGAAACAAAATTAAAAGTTTCTAATTACGTTGTTGATGTAAATTCAAAAGATTTTTTAACCGTTAAAGAAGCCTCTACACTACTAAATATGTCTTCCAAAACTGTTTATAGATTAATTGAGCAAAAAGAATTAAATGCTTTCAATTTTTCGGTTAGAAAAACACTAATCAGGAGAAAAGATATTGATAGTTATTTTGAAAATAATTTGATAAATCCTGATTATGTTAATCCTAATAGAGAGAACGAAATTAATCGAGATAATTCTTATACCATCAATGAAGCTATTGAAAAATTTAATATTTCAAATGGGGCATTATATAACATTATCAAAAAACACAACATCCCAAAAAAGAAGTACGGAAAATATACGTTAGTAAAAAGAGAGGACTTAAACAAAATTTTTCAATAGCCGATTATGAGCAGAGTAACATTAAGAGAAAAAAAATTGAGTACTGGAAAAATAAGTCTTTATTTAGACTACTACCCTCCTATCATTAATCCTAAAAATGGAACGGAAACCCGTAGAGAATTTTTAAAGTTATATTTATTTGGCAATCCGAAAACAGCAGAAGAAAAAAAGCAGAATACAGAAAATTTTGACCTTGCAGAAATAATCAGATCCAAAAGAAATGTTCAACTCAAAAACAAAGAATTTGGTTTTAAAGATAATGTGGTATTGAATGTTAATTTTATAACTCTTTATAAAAGTGTTGTTGACGACTATTTTAATACTGGCGGTAAATCAAATCACAATTCGTGGAAAGCTTCTTTAAATCATTTAGAAAATTTTAGTGGAGGTATGATATTAACAAACAATTTAACCCTCGATTATATAAAAAAATACAGAACCTATCTTTTAAACGCAAAAAGCACAAGAAATTCAAAAGTTGACAAAAAGCTAACCAAGAATACTGCTTCATCTTATTTTAAAAATTTTATTGCTGTCTTAAAGATTGCATATAAACAAAATTTGATAGAAAAAAATTTAGCAGAAGATGCGGAATACATAAAAGAAGAAGAAACACATAGGGAGTACTTAACCGAAGAAGAAATTTCTTTGTTATGGAAAACTGAAATTAAAATTGAAAAAGTAAAATATATGGCAATATTTTCCGCTTTGAGTGGTTTGCGTTTTGTAGATATAAACAATCTCTATTGGGAGAACCTATTTAAAGACAAACACCAAGGGTATTACATATCATTAAGAGAAGAGAAAACAAAATCAATAAAAAATCATCCTATTTCTGATACTGCTTACAATATTTTAAAAACACAAAAAACTGATATTGGGCTTGTATTTGGAGGTGTTGAATATTCTCAAATAACCAGACCTTTAAAAGAATGGATAAAAAAATCAGGTATTAAAAAGAAAATTTCATTTCATAATTTTAGACATAGCTATGCAACTTTACAACTTGCAAATGGAACAGATATATATACCGTATCGAAATTATTAGGTCATAAAAACGTTTCTACAACACAGATTTATACCAAAGTAATGGACAAAAATAAAATTGAAGCCGCTAATCGCATAAATATTCAACTGGATGGATTATCTTAATATTTACAATTCAAATTACAATAAAGCATATAGAATTGGAGAAAGTTTTTTTAAACACAAATTAATACAATTCAACAAAGAAACCTTATCCTTTGGCAGAGCTTCCAATATTACACGAGAATTGATTGAAAATTTTGAAAAAAATTTTTCAATCAATAAGGAACATCAACTTTTTGAACTTAAAAATGTTTATCAAAATTCCCTACGCAATTATTCAAAAAATGAAATTGAATTGGTATTAAAAAATGAAGTAAAAAAAGGCTTTTTAAAACTCTCTTTAGACATCCAAAATACTAATTATACCCTTGAATCATTTATAAAAGAATTAGCCATACATAATGCAATAAATGAATTTTCAAGATTATTCAATAATCATTCTGATTTATTTAAAATGATGTATGATAATGATTATTTTGATTTGTTTGAAATAAAAGACTACAATCCCATTGATTTTAGGGATTCAAAAAATTATACCGATTTGTTAAATAGATTTTATCCATTAAAAAAATCGCCTGAAACATATTCAGAAAGTTTTTTAGAAACCTATACTGATGATATTATTGATGATTTAGAAAACAATCTCCCTTATTTTAATGAAAAAGAAAAAGCTTTTTTACTCCATTCAATCTATAAAATCATTGAAGAATCCAAATCAAACACAAAACTAAATAATACTGAATTTTACAAAGTATTGTCAATCGTGAATTTAAAAGATGATTCCTGTTTAGTGAGTGATAATTACAAAAACTCCGATTATTATAGAATATTAAGCGGTGGTTTAGAAAAAATAAGTTTAGATATTAAACTTCAAGATAACTTTATTGATATTTTAATATCTAAAACAAGGCAATTAAAACTTAAAAATATAACAAAGTATCTATCAGAAAAAAGTACTTTTTTAAAAGCTTCCATAGCAAGAAACAACAATAAAGCAAAATAACGCTAAATTTCACGTAAAATCCCCACACAAATTTATCATTTTCTCTAAAGTTTGATTTTAAAATTCAAATTTTAGAGAAATATTCGTTTTATATCCTAAATAAAAACGAATAAAATCAAAACTTTACAAGTGTTTTTTAAAACACACTAAAGAACACGGAAACGAACACACTTTTTCTGAATCAATTTTGGGATATGAAAAATCAACAAATTTATATGCTCTCAGAAGAAGGAATAAAAGTACTTGTAGAGCAAATTACGGAGAACATTAAAAAGGTACTTAATCCCTCTATTTCTTCAACCGAGGATGTCTTTATGAACATTGACGAAACGGCTAAACTTATCAATTTAGCCAAACCCAGTATTTATGGATTAGTTCATCAAAACAGAATTCCATACCATAAAAAAGGAAAGCGTTTATACTTTTTGAAATCACAAATTATTGATTGGTTAAAATCCGGAAAGAAAGATTCTAAAGATGATACAGAAGCCAAAGCCAATGAGTATTTAATGAAAAACCAACTATTTAATCGTTAATTATTAATCATGGATGTAAAAAATCTTAAAGATATTGATGATAAAATTGGAAACGCTTTTAAAACAAACAAAGAAATTGCAATTAATCAATTGGAACAAATAATTTCCAAGATGCCAATTGAAATCAAAACACTAATTAACGATGCGTTTGCTTTAAAAAGGATTCCAAAAGAATATTTATTAAGTTCAATATTGTTTGCTTATAGCAATGCTTGCGGTCTTGCCTTTTCAATAAAAGCAATGGGATATATAAATTATGCCAATTTATATTTTTCTATAATTGGAAGTCGTGGAGATATTAAGTCCCCAGCAATGGATTTAGCAACATTTCCTTTGGTAAAATATGACAATGAAAAATATAAAGAATTCAAGAAAAATAATATCGAATTGGAAGAAACTGAAAAAAGCGATAGAAAACAGTTATTTCTTCAAGATGCTACAATTGAATCGGCAATTTTTACCCATTATAAAAATAAATATTCAATTGGGATTTTTATAGATGAACTCTATTTCATTATTGAAAAAATGGCAAATAAAAGCAGTACGGAAGGCACAGCTTGGAGAACGTTCTTTTTGCAAGGAAACACTAATAAGTACATTGATATATCACGTAAAATCAATACTGAAACCATTGAAATTGCAATCCTGATTCTTGAATTTTATTTTATAAACTTCAAAATCGTTTTAGATGAAAATATCAATAAAAAAGAAAAATTACCAACTACCGAAGATATTATCCGATTAGCCATAAAAAACAATGCCAGTCAAAAAGATGTTGTTGCCATTACTGGAATGAATAAATCATCAATATCAAGAAAATGGAATAACGAATTAATGCAACTTGCAACTTGAGATTAACGCACAAAACCTCTAAAAAGCTAATAAAAACAATACTTAACAAGGATTAATTAAAATATTGCAAGTTGCAGGTTGCAAACCAAAAACAAGATAATTATGCTTCAAAAAACTAAATTGGAACTTGTATTTAATTCAAAAAGAGATTATAAATTAATTACTCCTTGTTGTGGTAGAAATAATACAGACGGAAAATTTATCAACTATAAAAATTTAAGCCCAGAGTATGGCTATTGTCATTCTTGCGGGAAAGCTTCATTACCCCCTGCTATATATGTTGATGAAACTGGAGAACAATACATTTGGAATGAATTAGAAAATAAATTTCAAACCGATTTAATTCTTCCTAAAAAAAGCATAATAAATGTGCCAAAACTAACGGTTCAAAAATTTGTAAATGAATCAATAATTTGGCAATATTTCAAAGTAAACCCCGAAAACAACCTCTTACAATATTTACGCAAAACTTATGGAGATATAAAAACTGAAGATGCGAAAGAAACTTATGCATTAGGTACAAGTAATGACGGAGGTATAATATTTTGGAGCATAAACAGTAATTTAAAAGTTCAAAAAGCCAAAATAGCTTACTATGAGACAAACGGTAAGCGAACTAATCAGTTTAAAGTTCCTTATAAAAATGAAAATGGATATTTCAACTGTTTATTTGGAGAACATTTGGTTTATGATAAAATTAAATCAAAGAAAACAATTGTATTAACTGAAAGCGAAAAAACAGCTATTATTGGCTACATTTTATTTCCTCAATATGTTTGGGTGGCTTATGGTGGAATTAACGGATTAACAGAAAATAAAGTAAGCCCTTTAATTGGTCATAATGTGCTAATCATTCCCGATATGAGCGAAAATGCGGTCAGTATAATTTTAAATAAAATACTATTTCTTATTTCATTGGGAATCAATGCTAAAATATGGGATATGACTGAAAGTAAAACTGACGAACAATTAAAACTTGAAGGAGTTTACAATAATGATTTGGAAGATGTTTTTAGAAAAACAATTGTTTAGTTATTTTTTCTATATTTTTTTGCAATTATAATAATAAATTATTGCAATGGCATTGCAATTAATATTAAGAAGCATTGCAATACCATTGAAATATCTCGCAATCCCTTTAAAATAAGGTATATTCATATTAAACATAATGCAAATAATTTATTATCATAATAATAAAAAATACTACTTTTACAATCGTGAAATGGATTAGTATAATATTTTCAGTCTACTTAATTGTGCTTTCCTGTATGCCTTGCGCAGATGGTGAAGCGTTTTCGGTATTGAAAAGAACTACCATAAGTGCTCAATCAAGCCAACATCAGGACAACAATGATGTTTGTTCTCCGCTGTGTATTTGTAATTGCTGTGGTTGTCAAGGCTTTGCTTTCGCACCTATCTATTCTTATAATTTTATTCCAAGTAGAATTTCAATTGAGAAAAAAGTACCGGAATACAAATCAATAATTGCTTCCAATTTCTTCGGAAGCATTTGGCAACCACCCCAAATAGCATAATGAAATCCGAGTAATTTCGGGTTATAGAGTTGTGGACTTTCCACATATCCAATAGGCATTAGTGCCTAATTACTCATTCATTATACAATTACAATGATAAATAAAATCATTAATTTTTCCGTAACCAACAAACTCATTACAGGAGTTTTGTTGGCAATATTTGTGATGTTTGGCATTTATTCATTCACACAATTAAGCGTAGATGCGTTACCCGATGTTACCAATAATCAAGTGCAGGTAATCACAAATGCACCCAATCTCGCCACACAAGAAGTCGAGCAGTTCATAACATATCCGTTAGAAACTGAGTTTAAATCATTATCCGATATGGTCGAATTGCGAAGTACAAGCCGTTCGGGTTTGTCTGTAATTACGATTGTCTTTAAAGATAATGTTGCGGTCAACATTGCTCGTCAGCGAGTAGATGAAAAAATAAAAACCGCTACAGATAATATCCCAAAGCAATACGGAACACCTGAATTATTGCCGCCAACAACAGGACTGGGCGAAATATTTCAATATGTTTTAGTGCCACAAAAAGGATATGAAGAAAAATATGACCTATCCGAATTAAGAACCATTCAAGATTGGATTGTGCGCCGTCAATTGTTGGGAACAGTTGGCGTAGTCGATGTAAGTAGTTTTGGTGGCAAATTAAAACAATACGAAGTTTCGGTAAAACCCGAACGCCTTTCTGCTAATAATTTAACACTGATTGAAGTTTTTGATGCCTTGCAAAACAACAACGAAAATACTGGTGGTAGTTACATCGACAAAGGTCCAAATGTATATTTTATTCGAGGAGAAGGATTAATCCAAAACCTAGATGACATCAATAATATTGTAGTGAAAAACAATTCAGGTGTTCCCATTTTAATAAAAGATATTGCCGAAGTAAAATTTGGTTTTGCACCTCGTTACGGAGCAATGACAAGAAACGGAAAAGGAGAAACTGTTGGTGGAATAGTTTTAATGCAAAAAGGAGAAAACGCAGTACGAGTAATTGAACGAGTAAAAGAAAGAATGAAATCCATCGAAAAATCATTGCCACAAGGAGTAAAATTAGATGTATTTATCGATAGAACTAAACTCATTGAGAAAACTGTCAGCACAGTTTCAACCAATTTATTAGAGGGTGCATTAATCGTTATTTTAGTTTTAGTCTTGTTTTTAGGAAGTTTAAGAGCTGGTTTAATTGTAGCTTCAGTAATCCCTTTGGCAATGTTATTTGCAATAATCATTATGAATATGTTTGGGTTAAGTGCAAACCTGATGAGTATGGGAGCATTAGACTTTGGGCTTATCGTCGATGGAGCTGTGATTGTAGTAGAAGCCACATTACATATTTTCTCGAAGCATTATAAAAACAATCATCTTACCCAAAATCAATTGGACAAAGAGGTTATCAAAAGTTCATCAAAAATTATGAGTAGTGCCATTTTCGGTCAAATCATTATCTTAATTGTGTACATTCCTTTATTTGTTTTAAGAGGTATAGAAGGTAAAATGTTTATGCCAATGGCACAAACAGTAAGTTTTGCCATTGTTGGAGCATTAATCCTTTCACTTACTTATGTGCCTTGGGCAAGTAGTCTTTTTTTAAGTAAAAAAATCAGTGACAAACCCAATTTTACCGATAGGTTTATCAATAAATTAAACAATTGGTATCAACCTTATTTGGTTAAAGCTTTAGAACGAAAATTTGCGGTTATCGGTGTTGCAATATTCTTATTCATAACCTCATTATTTATTTTCAATTCATTGGGTGGCGAATTTATTCCCGAATTAGACGAAGGCGACTTCGCAATCGAAGCCACTTTAAGACAAGGTACTTCACTCCCTCAAACGGTAGAAACATTTACACTAGTTGAAAAAATATTAAAACAATTTCCAGAAGTAATAGAAGTGGTAAGTAAAATTGGTAGTAGTGAAATTCCAACCGACCCAATGCCAATAAACAATGGAGACATTATTGTAGTTTTAAAAGATAGAAAAGAATGGACATCTGCTAACAATAACGAAGAATTAGCAGAAAAAATGAATGAAAAATTAAGTGTAATCCCAGGTTGCAATTTATCATTTGAACAACCCATTCAAATGCGTTTCAGTGAATTAATTGCAGGTGTAAAATCGGATATTGCCATAAAAATATTTGGTGATGATTTAGATAAGTTGTTTTCAGAAGCTAATAAAGCAGTTCCAATGTTAAAAAAAATTAAAGGATTAACCGATATTAAAGTAGAACAAGTTTCGGGAATGCCACAATTGGTCGTAAAATATAATCGTAATAAAATTGCACAATATGGTTTGAATATTGCCGATGTAAACCGAATTTTAAACACCGCTTATGCAGGTGGTACAACAGGCGTTGTATATGAGGGAGAACGAAAATTTGATTTAGTCGTTCGTATTCCTAAAAGTGAAAATACTGATATTGACGCTTTAAAATCATTATTAATTCCAACACCAAAAGGCAATCAGATTCCATTAAACGAAGTTGCTGAAATCACTTTCAAAACCGCACCATCACAAATAAGTCGTGAAGATGCACAACGCAGAATAGTAATTGAAGCAAATGTTCGAGGTCGTGATGTAGAAAGTGTAGTTTTAGAAATTCAACAAAAATTGGATGCCAAACTAAAATTACCCGAAGGCTATTTTATTAATTATGGCGGTCAATTTCAAAACTTGCAGGAAGCAAAAGGAAGATTGCAATTGGCTGTTCCTGTTGCACTTTTACTGATTTTCTTTTTACTCTTCCTGTCGTTCCGTTCGCTCAAAGAAGCCACCATTATTTTTTCAGCAATTCCTTTAGCATCCATTGGCGGAATTATTGCTTTATGGGTTCGTGGAATGAACTTTAGTATTTCGGCAGGAGTTGGTTTTATTGCTTTATTTGGAGTAGCGGTTTTAAACGGAATTGTTTTAATCAGTTACTACAATCAATTAAAAGACGAGGGCGAAGACAATCTTTTACAACGCATTTACAAAGGCAGTAGCGCAAGATTACGACCTATTTTGGCAACGGCAACTGTTGCTTCATTAGGATTTTTACCAATGGCATTAAGTACAAGCGCAGGTGCAGAAGTGCAAAAACCATTGGCGACTGTCGTTATTGGTGGTTTGCTTACTTCTACACTATTAACATTATTTGTTTTACCAGTTTTATATTATTTAGTAATGACACCAAAAAACATAAAAGTAAATCCAAAAATCGCAACAATTGTGGTGCTGTTTTTTAGTTGTTTTTCTTTCAATGCCAATGCACAATCGCAAGATTTAACTTTGCAAAACGCTTTGGATTTAGCAACCAAAAATTATCCAACAATCCAACAAGCAACATTGCAAACAGAACAACAACAGACACTAACTAAAACAGCAACAGTACTTGACCCTTTCAATATCAACAGTAATTTAGGGCAAATCAACAGCAAATTATTTGATTATAATATTGGCGTGGCACAAGGTTTTAAACTGTCCAATAAAGCCGAAAGAAACCTATTAAATCAAAATGTAGCAGTTGCGAAATCTTTTGAAGGCGTTACAAAAAACGAGTTGATAAAAAATGTTTCCAATGCTTATTTCTTTTGGCTTTACAATGTGCAACATTATAATTTATTGCTCGAAACGGATAACATTTTTGCCGATTATGAAAAGTATGCAGACAAGAAATTTCAAGTCGGAGAAACTAGTAAATTGGAAAAAGTAAACGCCTCTCTGCAACGCAAAGAGTTAAAAATGCAATTGGCTGAAGCCAATTCGCAGGTAGCTTTTTATGTAGCCGAATTACAAAAATGGACACGAAGCAACACAGCATATCAAGCACCAAAAAAATATGAAGCGTTACCCGAAATTAATGTAAGCGATAGCACATTAGTAAAAGACCATCCTGTTTTGCAGTTTTTGCAACAGCAAATTATCGCTAAAGAATTAGCCATAAAATCCGAAAAAGCAAAAGCAAATCCATCTTTCAATTTAGGTGTAAACGCACAAAGTTTAGACAAGGAAAATCCATTTTATTATGGTAGTGTTGGCATCAACATTCCATTATTCAGAAACGGAATAAAAGCAAAAACACAAGTCGCAAGGTTAGAAACCGAAATTGCTAAAAAGGAATTAGATAAATCACAACAAGAATTGTCAACCTTATTTTTACAACAATTTCAACTGCAAAAGCAATATTCGGAGCAGCTCAATTTTTACAAAACAGAGGGTTTGCCAATGGCGGAAACAATTGTGAATTCTGCACAACGCTTGTATAAATCGGGTGATATTGGTTATATTGAATATACTCAAAACCTAAAAGATGCCAACAAAATAAAAACCGATTATTTGATTGCAATGAACAATTACAATCAAACCATAATCAACATTCAATATTTATTAAACAAATAAAATACTAACGATGAAAAATAATATAGCACTCATAATCCTTTTGTTTTTGGGCGTAGTTTCGTGCAAGAATAATGATAAAGAAGCAACAATGAATGAAGCTTCAAAGGAAATACCGACCGAAAAGCCAACAACAGCAGTTGTAACCTTCACTGATGCACAGATAAAAGCCATCGATTTACAGTTAGGTAATTTTGAAAACAAAAATCTAACAACAACTTTAAAAATCAACGGAAAACTATCCTTACCACCACAATACCAAGCACAAGTAAGTATCTTGACTGGTGGAGTTGTAAAAAATATTTTCGTTCAAGAGGGCGAATTTGTAAGCAAAGGAAAAACTTTGGCAACAATCGCTAATACTGATGTTATACAACTGCAACAAGATTATTTAGAGAATAACGCCAATCTTTCGTATTTAGAAAAAGAATACGTACGTCAAAAGGAGTTGCGTGATGATAATATAAACGCAGGGAAAATCTACCAACAATCACAAAGAGAATTGCAAATTGCACAAGCCAAAAAAGAAACTTTAAAATCTAAATTAGCCCAATTAGGAATTAATGCCAATAATTTATCATCCAAAAATATTGCTTCAAGTATTGCAATTTCAGCACCGATTAGCGGTTATATTCAACATATCAATTTGAGTATGGGTAAATTTGCCGATGCGAATGCAATACTATTTGAAATTATCGATAACCGTTTTTTACATTTAGATTTAAAGGTTTTTGAAAAAGACATCCACAAAATTAAAATCGGACAACAAATAGAGTTTAGCGATGCCAACGATGTTTCTCATTCGCATCCTGCAACAATTTACGCTGTCAACAAAGCCTTTGAACCCAACGAACAAGCGGTATTGGTTCACGCCAAAATAAATGAAACAACCGAAACACTTTTACCCGGAATGTATGTAGAAGCAAGAGTGAAAATTGACAATTCCAATACAACAGCATTACCAACCGAAGCAATAGTAAATAATGGCAACGACCATTTTATATTTATTGCTACTGGCAAAAACACTTTCCAACAAATAAAAGTAACTATTGGTTCAACTGATTTGGGTTACACCGAAGTAAAAGCAATCGATGAGATTCCTGCAAATGCCAAGGTAGTAATTAAAGGAGCTTATTATTTACTATCAGAGTTAACCAAAGGAAGCGAAGAAGAATAATTAAAAACTAACAATAACAAAAAATAACTAATAATATATTAAAGATGAAAACATCAATAAAGTTTGCTTTAATACTTGGCTTTCTTGGTTTTACTACCTCTTTTGGAGCTCATATTGTAGCAGTTAATCTCCCTTTTTATGCAGAGAAAGTTGGTATAGGTTTAACTATGATAGGCTTGCTAATAGCCATTTATGATTTTGCAGAAATAATTGCAAAGCCTATATTCGGTGGATTGGCTGATAAAAAAGGAATGAAAAAAGCCTTATACCTTGGTATAATTATTTTTACACTTGCTTCGTTATTATATCCTTTTGTACCACCAAAATTATTAATAGTAGTAAGGTTTCTTCAGGGGTTAGGCGGTGCTTCGATTTCTGCTGTTTCACTAGCTATGGTGGGCATATTATATAAAGACAATAAAGGAAAAGCTTTTGGTATTTATAGTGCAATAAAAGGATTTGGTTATGTTGTAAGCCCAATCATTGGTGGAGCTATTGTTTTGAAAAGCAGTTTTACAGGCATATTTTATGCTTGTGCTGTTATAGGCATTATTGCATTGTTGCTTGCTTTTGCTTTACCCGCCGATAAACAAAAAAGCAGTGCTGCTTTCGACGATGATGATGACTTTTCATTTAAAAACCTTTGGATAGTTTTAAAAAATAAGACCTTAATGCCTTGGTTCTTAATTATAGTAATAAACATGTTTTTTGTTGGTATATTATTTGGTTTTTTACCTGTACGAATCCATGAATTGGGATATAACTCTTTTAATACAGGTTTAATATTATCCATAACAGCTATTTCCTATTTATTAGTACAGCCGATTGCAGGTTGGTTCGCCGATAAATTTAATGCTGTTATTATCCTACGCTGTGCCATGTTATTATCCTGCATTTCCACCGCATCGATACCATTTGTCAGCGGAATATTTTTAATCATAGTTTGCATTATTGCAGGTATCGGTATCGGTATTGTCTGGACAAATTCTGATGCTATGGTGAGTAATTTATCTGATGAAAAACAAATGGGAGCAACAATGGGTGTGGCAGGCTCATTTAAAGAATTTGGCGACATGATAGGTCCTTTGTTGATAGGTGTTATTTCGCAAGCAATAGGTTTAAAATGGGGCTTTGTAATTTGTGCCGCATTAGGATTTTTAGCATTACTAGTTACAATCATTGTTAGTAAGAATACAAAACCACACGTTAAATGACGCTGTTGCGACAAACACAGCACAAAAAATAATCATAACAAAAATGAAACACCAACACAAATACGATGCAAACGGTAAACAGCTTTGTTGCACGTTAGAAGAAAAAATTCATCATAAAACAGATAAAAAAACAGGTTGTTGTACAACACACAATGACCATGAACATTCAGATGATGACGGACACGACCATTCAGATACTGACCAAACTACATTGCAAATGTTTACACCTGCAATCATAAGTTTTACATTATTACTTATTGCAATTGTTTTCGATAACTATTTTCCTCAAACTTGGTTTACAGGCTGGGTGCGAATAGTGTGGTACATTGTCGCTTATATTCCTGTTGGATTTCCAGTTCTTAAAGAAGCATTTGAAAGCATTCGCAAAGGCGAAATATTTTCAGAATTTTTATTGATGTGCATTGCAACCATTGGAGCATTTTCAATCGGACAATTCCCCGAAGGTGTTGCCGTAATGCTGTTTTATGCTATTGGCGAAATATTCCAAACATTAGCAGTTCAAAGAGCAAAATCTAATATCAAATTATTATTAGACCAACGACCAGACGAAGCAACGGTTTTAAATGTCGGAAATGCAACCATCAAAAAAGCATCGGAAATTACCGTTGGTGAAATCATCCAACTCAAATCGGGAGAAAAACTGGCTTTAGACGGAAAACTGCTAACCGATTACGCTACATTCAATACAGCGGCACTAACTGGAGAAAGCAAGCCCGATACAAAAGCAAAAGGCGAAACCGTTTTAGCAGGAATGATAAACCTGAACACCATTGCACAAGTTGAAGTTACAACGGCTTACACCGATAGTAAACTGTCTAAAATACTCGAAATGGTGCAGGAAGCCACAGCCAAAAAAGCACCAACCGAATTATTTATCCGAAAGTTTGCTAAAATCTATACGCCTATTGTAGTGTTTTTAGCAATTGCAATTTGTGTGTTACCTATGCTTTCTGTTGATAATTATGTATTCAGAGATTGGTTATACAGAGCTTTGGTGTTCTTGGTTATTTCTTGTCCTTGCGCTTTAGTAATCTCAATTCCTTTAGGTTATTTTGGTGGAATTGGAGCAGCAAGTAAAAACGGAATTCTTTTCAAAGGTTCAAGTTTTCTTGATATAATGGCATCTATTCAAGTGGTTGTTATGGACAAAACAGGAACACTAACCAAAGGTGTTTTCAAAGTTCAAAAAGTAGTTGCTGTTGATGTTTCGGAAGCGGATTTAGTCAAATGGGTTGCAGCACTCGAAACCAAATCAACACATCCAGTCGGAACAGCTATCATTGAACACGCAAAAGGAACTGAAAAAGGCGCATCTGTAACCGATGTAGAAGAAATTGCAGGACACGGACTAAAAGGAAAAGTGGATGGAACCGAAATCTTAGCAGGAAACATAAAATTAATGGAAAAATTCAACATTAATTACGATGTCGAAATCGAAAACACTCCATTTACAATTATCGTCATTGCAATTAATCAAAAGTATGCAGGATATTTTCTAATTGCTGACGAAATCAAAGAAGATGCAAAACAAGCCATAGAAAGTTTACACAAAATAAACATCAAAACCGTAATGCTTTCGGGAGATAAACAAGCTGTTGTAAATGCCGTTGCAAAAGAGCTAAATATCGATTTAGCACACGGCGATTTATTACCCGAACATAAAGTTGAAAAAGTAGAGGAATTAAAATTGCAAAATCTGAAAATTGCCTTTGTTGGCGATGGTGTAAATGATGCTCCAGTAGTTGCTCTTGCTGATGCAGGAATTGCAATGGGTGGTTTAGGTAGTGATGCCACTATAGAAACTGCCGACATCGTAATTCAAAATGACCAACCGTATAAAATCTTTACTGCTATAAATATTGGTAAACAAACCAAGAAAATTGTTTGGCAAAATATCGGTTTAGCATTTACAGTAAAAGCAATCGTTTTGATTCTTGGCGCAGGTGGTTTAGCAACTATGTGGGAAGCAGTTTTTGCTGATGTAGGAGTAGCGTTATTGGCTATACTAAATGCGGTCAGAATACAAAGAATGAAGTTTTAGCTTAAACTATAATTAAAGACAGAAAACAGTTTTGAGAATTGCGGAATAAATCAAGAATTGATTTTAGTATCAAAACCATTGCAATGGCATTGCAATTAATATTTGAAAACATTGCAATACTATTGCAATATCTCTTAATTCCTTGTAGATTTGCAGAGTAATGAAATTTTTAACATTCATATTAGCAACAATAATTTTATTCTTGACTGTAAAGCCTGGAGTAGATATTTTATCATTGCAATCAAAGATTAGCAATAATTGTTGTGTTGATGGATGTTCATCATTAAATATTATTAAAAAATCTCACGATAAACAAAAAAAGTCGAAAGAACAGAAAAGTAAAACTTGTAATCCATTCCAAAATTGTAGCACTTGCATTTTAAGTATTTTACCAAGTACAATTACTATTCAAGCTTCAAAACATACAATTACAACTTTACAAAATTTTAATTACCAAACTACTTTCAACCCTCAGTTCAAACCTGATTTTTGGCAACCTCCCAAAATTGTTTAACAATATAAAATACTTCTTATTACCCTGATAAATTCAGAGTAACTATTTATTGTTAACAATTTAAAATCAAAAAAATGAAATTTATAAAATCATTAGTTTTGGCATTCATCATATTGATTGTCACAACAAGCATTGTGTCTGCTCAAGAAAAAACACAAAATACCGATAATACAAAAACTATCACTGTTAAAGTTAAGGGGATTAACTGTTCGATGGACTTGAAAATGATTTCTGCCAATGTAGAAAAATTGAAAGGTGTTAGCAGTTGCAAATCAGGCAAAATGGGAACAACTTCTTCATTTGTAGTAACATTTAATCCACTATTAGTAACTGAAAAAGAAATTAACAAGGCTATTGAAAATACCGGTAGTTGTGAAAATCCAGAAGAGAAATCATATAAAGTAAAACAGTAAACAAATAATATAGCAGGGTTTGTTCTTTCGGATAAACCTTGCCTTATTTTAAAAAAAATCACAATGAAAAAATATATCTTCATTGTTGTTTTACTGTTCCCCTATGGTGTATTCTCACAAACCATTTTAGGAAAAGTAACCAACGACAAAAAAGAACCTCTTATTGGTGCAAATGTGTATTGGCTTGACACAACCGTAGGAGCATATACTGGTCAAAAGGGAGAATTTGAGATAACAACCCAAGACATCGGCAATAAAAAATTAATTGCTGATTTTGAAGGACACATATCGGATACGATTGAAATCTCAAATCAAACCTTTGTTGTGTTTAAATTAAAAGTAGCAAAAACCCTTGATGAAGTAGTAGTCAAAAAACAGCGAGACGGAGTAATTATTTCTAACATTACACCAATCAAAACAGAAATTATTACTCAAACGGAATTGCAAAAAGCTGCCTGTTGTGATTTGGCTGGTTGTTTTGAAACGCAAACAACTGTACAACCACAAACGACTAATGTAATTACCAACTCAAAAGAGCTTCGTATTCTGGGATTATCAGGTATTTACAATCAGGTTTTAATTGACGGCTTCCCAATGATACAAGGATTATCATACACATACGGGATTAGCGGAATTCCTGGCACATTGGTTGACAATATCTATGTGTCAAAAGGGGCTAATAGCGTTTTGCAAGGATATGAAAGTATTAGCGGACAAATTAATGTTGAAACCAAAGACCCTGATAAAACTGATAAATTATTGCTTAATGTGTATATGAATAATTTTGAGGAAAAACATTTTAACGCCAACTATGCTTTTAAAAAAGCCAAATGGAGTAATCTTACAGCATTCCATACAGTACAACCTGCAAATAAAATTGACAGGGACAAGGATAACTTTCTTGATTTACCACAATTGACCCGCTATATGATTTCAAATAAATGGAAATACGGAAACGACAAAGATTGGGGTTGGAGCAGTAGAATTGGTTTGCGCTTTTTGAATGAAAAACGTATTGGTGGACAAACATTTTACAATCCAGATAGCGATCAGGGTAGCTCTTCTGTTTACGTGCAAACGATTAATACTAATCAGCCCGAAATTTGGACAAAAACTACTTATCGCTTTAATGACAATCATAAAATAACTTTGTTCGTTTCTTCATTTCACCAAGACCAAAAATCTTTTTTCGGAACGGTAAAATATAACGCACAGCAAACAAATTTTTATAGTAATCTGCAATATGAATTGGTTTATTCACAAAAACATTCATTAAAAACGGGTATTAGTTATCGTCTATTAAATCTTAATGAAGACATTGCTTTTACTGACACATCCTTGCAAAGAACTTACGCAGGGAATTACAAAAAAGCAGAGAATATTCCGGGTGTATTTGCTGAAAATTCGATGAGTTTTTTAAATAACAAATTAACTTGGATAGCTGGTATCCGAGGCGACCAACATAACCAATTTGGTTTTACTCTTACTCCAAGAACCTTATTAAAATATGATGTTAGCCCGAAAACTGTTTTTCGTGCCAGTATCGGAACAGGTTGGAGAACAGTTAATTTATTTAGTGAGAATATAGGTTTATTAGTTAGTTCCAGAGATATTATTTTTTCAGAACAATTAAGACCTGAAAGAGCAACAAATTTTGGAATTAACGTAACTCAAAAATTTGAAAGCAATAATCTTTCGGGTTATATTAGTGCAGATTATTATCGGACTAATTTTAAAAATCAAATTTTTCCTGACTATGACACCAACCCAACAAAGGCAATCATTAAAAACTTTACTGGAACAAGCATAAGTAATGGTTTTCAAACAGAACTTTATTTAAAAATTTGGAAACGCTTTGAATTTAAAGTTGGTTACAACTTTTTAGATGTTTACAGAGAAATAAACGGTACTAAACAATACTTGCCATTTAATCCTGCACATAAAGTTTTGACAACATATAGTTATAAACCTTTAACAAATAAATTCCATTTTGATGTAAATATCCACTGGTATGGTGAACAACGCTTACCTGATACAAAATCAAATCCCGCAGAATTTCAACGCCCTGATTTTTCACAACCTTATACTTTAGTAAATGCGCAATTTACTTATATTTTTAAGAAGGTTGAAGTTTATACAGGATGTGAAAATGTATTTGACTTCAGACAGAAGCAACCTATTATCAGTTGGCAAGACCCATTTAGTCAATACTTTGACACTTCGTCTGTTTGGGGTCCGACAAGAGGAAGAGAAATATATGTTGGCATTCGATTTAGAGTATTAAATTAAATGATGTTATAATCCCCCAATTTTAAAAGGATTGGGGGATTATTTAAGAAAAATTGAATTAAAAGTGTTACCTCTTTTCTTGAAATATTAAATGCAACAGGTTAGTATTTTTAATGTAAAGGCTTTTATAACAATTTAAGTAACTAAATTCTACTTTGATAAGTTGAAATTGGCAATATAGAATAGGGAGTTTCGCTTGCCAAGTTAGTGAGCAAACTCACAACTGATAAAACCCAGATTGTCCGTGTAATATATTTCATTTTGAAATTGTCAAGCCAAACCACATAGCAAGCAGTCCCCCGAAAATACTTGAACCGATGTAAAAAATTGCTGTTAAGTAATTATTTGTGTGTAATAATGAAATGTTTTCGGAAGCAAAAGTTGAAAAGGTTGTATAGCCCCCGCAAAATCCTGTAATGAGTAAAAGTTTTAAACTATTGTTTGATTGAATATTTTGACCTAGAATACCAACTAAAATTCCGATTAAAAAACAGCCAAAAATATTTGCAGCAAATGTCGCTAAAGGAAATGCGTTCGAATAATATTTAGCTGTCAATAAAGAAGTCAGGTAGCGAAAAATGCTTCCAAGTCCGCCACCAAGTCCAACGAGTATAATCTGTTTTATCATTCCTATTTGTCTGTCTTTAAGAGTTGAAGAAAAAACTCAAAAACCGTGTTGAGATAACAACACGAGATAAGAGTAAACATAACTATTTTGAAAAATAACTTCATTAAGACAAAGATATTAATTTACTATATAGATAGTTCTTAAGCATGGGAGAAAAAATTACGGGTGCAAGTCATGGAGTGTGCGAGGTATTGCATCAATAACTGTGACAGTAATTTTTTTTAGGAGCGTTGGGAAGGAGGCGCAACTGAAATCTAAAACGAATCCCTATTCCAAGTCGCCTAATGCCCGCTAAAGAAAATCCATAGTGGAAATATAAAAACTGCCATCATGGGTTAGTTATGTAGTTAAATATTTTCATAAAGATGCAATTAAAATCTTAGATATCGTGTTGCATTTACTCGAATTCCAAATCTGAATTCGTCGAATTGATTTTGTGATGTAGTGATTATGGTTTGTGAACCATTTAATTTATGATGTGCATATTCAATATGGAAATTGATTAACTTGTTTGTGTATGACAAATTATAATTGAGACCTAATTTTATGGCTTCTTCTGTTGCATTCTCTATTTGATTATTTAGTGCAACTAAATCATATCGTATAAATGGAACTAAATCTCCCAATTTATTGCTATCAAAAACTTGAAATTGTATTTGCCCGTAACCGCCTGTAACATTTAAATTTTGGTTGGAATAATTAGAATATATTGCTTCATATTCTACTGTATAATAATGACTTCCGATTTTGTTAGTATAATCTACATTGTTTTCAAATGTGAGTTTGTTTCCTGTTGCCAATGTATTCCCGAGATTTTCATTGTTTATTGCCGAAAGTAGCGTAAAACTTTTATTTTTAATGTTGCGTGTATGGTCGATTGCTAAACCTATATTTAGTTTTTCAGCACTTTTATCGTTTGAATTAATTAGTGATTGTGTTATTTTGACAGTTAGCGAATTCCAAAATTGAAAACTTGGATGGTCTTGATTAAGCGAGCCTCTATTGTCTTGCATTGATGCTTGTAAGAATGTTTTTTTTGACACTTGTGATTGAATTTGTAAGCCCCATTGTGTGCCGAAACTATTTGTACTGCCGTGCTGTTCGAGTATTAAACTTCGGTTTATTGTTGGCAAATTACCCGACGACAAATTATCTTCTCGTGAAAGTATGCTTGTGTTTTCCCCAAATAATATTCTGAATTTATTTGGATCATTTGCGTTTTGAAAAGTAACAAATAAATTTTCCCAAATTTTGAAGCGTTTGCTGTCTTGAAAAAAATTATTGTCCGTAAAATCAACTTCATAGAATAGTGTTGAACGGTACTTATTTCCATTTATTTTGAATGGGTAACTAGGTAACTGAAATTCCATTCCTTGTCGAGCTCTTCGCCACGCAGGAAGTTGATTTGGCGAAAATAATCTTTCGGCAAACGCCCAAGTTGTCCATTGAAAATCATTTTTTTTATACTGTAAACCTGCATAAGGATTATAAATAAAATGTTTGATGCTGTCATTCTGTGCAATTGAATTAATAAAACATAAGAGCAATAGTGATAGATATAAATGTTTCATTAGGTTTTTTTGGTATTAATATGAAATTTATATCGAATAAAACTTGCAACTATTAAAAGTATCAGACAAAGTTCCGAAACTAATTTCTCGGCATCGAAAACATCAATAGGGCGGTCTTTTAATTGCGGGTCCATTACTATTCCGTGAATTACAAATAACATTGCAGTACCATAAGAAATGAGGTGTATGTTTTTCCAAGTGCGAAAACTCATTTTATCTCTTACTTTTTTTTGTGTTGTTATGATAACCGTAAATATTGCAAACATGGAAAGAGTTCCAAGCGCAACAAATATTTTTTGTGTTGGCGCATTTATTGGAAAAATGATGTCAATAAATTTGAATTTTGCTGAAACATCAAATAGTAATAATGTTGGATGCAATACGACTAAAAATAAAGCGAAATATGCTGTCCAATTATGAAAATTGAACAGATTAATATTTTTAATTTTTTTGGGTAGCGTTTTCCAATAGGTTTGTCGTTTATAGTTTGTACTTAACAACATTCCTAAAATAAAATTAAAAGTTAACACCATGGTAGCGACTAGTCCTGTTAACGAAGAAAGGTCTAAAAATGATATGTTAAGCATTTTAGTATAATTTGATAATTAATAACACAGAAAGTTTTGTTTGAAGAACGTAATCCCTTTTCGGAGGTTGAGAGAATTTATTTTGGTAATTATTTAATGAATTTTTCATAGATAAATTTATTTTAAATTTAGTAGTAACCCCAACCCAATTTCTTTACCATTATAAAATGGAACTATCATTGATACTGTTTTTGCATCTTCAGTTGAATTGAATATTTTTGCTTTCATATAAGGATTTAGCCAATACGCAATTTTTGTGCTTAGTATTCCTATACCCGCACCTGCCGCAACATCAGTAAGCCAATGTTTATTATTTATTATTCTAAAAATACCCGTTGCTGTTGCGACCGCATAACCTGAAATTCCGTACCAAATAGATTTATCTTTGTATTCTTGCCAAAGGAATTCCGCACCAGCAAAAGCGGTCGCAGTATGTCCTGATGGAAATGAATATGACGTGCCATCAGGCCTTTCTATATTGGTTATGCGCTTTAGTGCTGTTACCGAAGTAAAAACCAACAAGAATGATGTTCCCAAAATAACACTTCTGTCTTTCAAATTATTTTTTCCTTGTATTCCGAGATTATTTAATGCGTAAACTGTTGCTGCTGGAGCATACTGCGAGAAATCATCAAAAGTGGTTCTTCCGTCAATATCATTTATAACTTCTTCCCTAATTTCAAGATTTAAATCTTTTAGGTAGTCGATTTTTTCAATACCTATAGCTCCGTAACTAATTAAAACGGTTGGAATAATAAGTTGCTTGTAATTGAACTTTAAATTTTGTTTGATACTATCCTTTTTAACTACTTCTTGTGCGGTTAAAGAAATTGTAATTAAAAGTATAGTAAGTAAAATTATGTTTTGTTTCAATGCTTTCATTTTTTAGTTTAATTAAAATGTCATATTTACTACTGCTAAAGTGTAATTTGAATTTGATGAAAATGAATAATGAAATTTTGGTTTTAAATTTTTTATCATTCCAACATTTGAATTTGTTTTTTCTGTAATTCTTCCCTTTACAATACTTTTCCCAATAATATACCCCATGAAAATTGCTATGGGATAATCTGATGCCCAATGCACTTTACTTTGCAACATTTCAAAACTCATCAAACCCATCAAAACAAATCCTACTGGCTTTATCCATTTAATTTCTTTATAATTTTCAGAAATTATCATAACTGTTGTCATTAGTGTTGTTAGATGACCCGATGGCATAGCATCATAATTAGGAGTGTTTTTTTGGTAAGCGCTGAATGAAGGAAATGGTCTCCAAGCTCCACCAGAGTTTCCATTCTCTTCTGCAATAAATGGACTTTCTCGACCAGTAATTCTTTTGAAAGGTTGAACTAATAGACCTGATGCAATTAAGCCTTCCATTATTTCACTAGATGTGTGAATCGCTCTGTAGTTTTTATTTATTAAACCATAAGTTAACAATCCACCTCCAACCAAAAGTGCTGTAAATCCATTTCCAACTCTATATATTCCTGAATTTATGTTTTTGGGGAACATTTTTATTGGTCCCGAGTAACTATGGTCAGGTTGAAAGCCGATTTGATTACCAAAAGTTCGTGAGTTGTCCGTTATTTTTTGGTCGAAAGGGATGATAGCTAATGTAGTTCCTACTGACGCACCGAACCAAATTAGATTGTTTTTTTGTATAAACATATTTCCCATTATGCCAAAATCATTTGGGATTTTGGTAATGAAATCAAAGAGTTTTGGCTTTTGATATTGATAGGATAAATTGTTATTAATCTTGAACTCTTGAGTATCTAATTTTTCAATTTTTGGGATTAAAATTTTTGAACTATCTTTTTCTTGTGCCAGCCCAATTTCTGTAAATGAGATAAAAAGTAATAATAGTACACACTTTAATGCGATTGAATTGCGTGCTAATTTTGAGATTTGTCTCATAATACATTTCTTTTAATTATTTCAACAACTTATGAGTAAAAAGATAATCTGCTGTTTGATACCACGAAATGGTTTCGTTTAGGAAATTTTCATCCATTGGTATCAACTTCAAACTATTATCTGCTTTATTCCACTTGTAAAAGTTTTGTCTTTTTTGGTCTGATAAAATCATCACTTTATCATTTTTCATTAAAACCAATTTTCGGTATGTGCCCACCAATGCACGCTCTTCAAAACTTGATGCTAAAATGTTTTTACCAAAGAAATTGCTTTCATAATTCCAATGAAGTAGCGAAAAGAATGTCGGAAAAACATCAATTTGAGAACACTGCTTTTTGATTTTTTGATTTTCATATTCTGACAGATTGACAATGAACGCAGGAATATGATAATTAGCAACATCTATTTCATCTTTACCTGCACTACTAGCACAGTGGTCAGCTATAATTATGAAGACCGTATTTTTGAACCACGGCTTGTTTCTAACTTTCTCAAACATTTCCCTAATGGCATAATCGGTGTATTTTACTGCTCCCTCACGACCTGTTCCTGACGGTATGTCTATTTTATTGTCAGGATAAGTATAGGGTCTGTGATTGGATGTAGTCATCACAAAATTTAGAAAAGGTTTACTTGATTTATAATGCTCGTCTGCAACTTTTATCATTTTAGAATAAATATCTTCATCACATATTCCCCAAGCATTTTCAAAAGTGACTTCATCATCATTTATATTATTCCTAAGCGTTTTAATTTTGTCATTCAAAATACTACCACGACCACGATCATAAATCGTAAAACCATTTCCACCAAAATATGCGTTCATATTATCAAAATATCCATCGCCACCATAAAAGAAATTCGCATTATATCCTTTCGATTTAAAAACATTTGAAATAGTGTATAAGTTTTGATTTTCAGGTCTTTTCACAATACTTTGTCCCGGTGTTGGCGGAATACATAAAGTCATTGCTTCCATACCACGAACCGTTCTTGTACCCGTTGCATATAAATTATCAAAAAAGATACTTTTTTGAGCCAGACTATCTAAAAATGGTGTTACATTTTGCTTATTGCCAAACTCTTTCATAAAACTTGCACTTAAACTTTCAACAAGAATAAAAACTACATTTTTCTTTATTGGTTGTTGATTTGTTGTATCTGAAATTGTTCGATGAATTGAGAGCGCATTGGATTGATAATTGCTGTTTTTATCATTTAATTTATTTCTAACTATACTAAAAGCTTCTTTGTTTTTTACGGAAGTGTAAAATTCATCGTAAACCATTTGATTGTTTCTGAAGGCAGCAAAAAAGGAATAAATCCCCGATTTCGAGATTTCTGAATTATAACGGTTGGATGACCATTCCGCCTGATAGTTTTTGATAAAAGCAATATAGATGAATGAAACTGTGATAGCAGAACCAAATAATACTATCCGACTTTTCCAAGTTGCCGTATTTGAAAATGTATTTGTAAAGGCAAGTCGTTTATGAAACAGCCATAGCACTAACGCTGTAATAATTAAGACACCGCCGATTAATAAAGGAAGCGGATATGATTCTTGAATATTGGCGATAACTTCATGGGTATAAATTAGGTAATCAACTGCAATAAAATTGAATCTTGTCTTGAATTCATCCCAAAATGTCAACTCGGCAAAAAAAGTAAATATCAAAATGAAAACAGTGAGTGAAGTAAAAAACCAAACCAATACTTTATCTACCCACGAACCAATCCAGCGATTCGGCATTAAAGAATAATATAGAATGGCAGTAAGACTTATAAAAGCAATGGTTCCTATATCGAAAAATAGCCCAGTAATTAATGTCCTGAATACATTAATAATATTCCACGAAACTTCGTCATACTCCCAAACTAAAAAAGCTATTCGTAAGATTTGTGAAGTGATAAGAAACCAAATTACG
The DNA here is from genome assembly GCF_007109225.1 of Flavobacterium sp. GT3R68. Taxonomy (GTDB): domain Bacteria; phylum Bacteroidota; class Bacteroidia; order Flavobacteriales; family Flavobacteriaceae; genus Flavobacterium. The sequence continues at coordinate 103,160 of NZ_VJZK01000007.1, read as the reverse complement.
AAGTTATAAAGCAGGGCAAATCTTCCCTGCATAGATTTTTTTGCAAACATATTTTAATTTTAAATAGTTATTAATTTGAAAAAAATTATAAACTATAATGCAATCAATAAAACTCACTAAATCTTCAATTGAAGTTAGTCAAAGCCGATAAAGGCTATCTCTTATGTTTTATTTTGATTATAGCAGTAGAAAATTTGTTGCACAAGATTATGGCAACAAAGAATCCCTAAATAATTAAAATCAAATTAATAATGAGGCGTAAAGAATATAACGCCTTTGTGGAGGTTGACAGAAATTATTCTGGAAATTGTTTGTAGTTATTTTGGAAATAACTACAGGATAAAGGACAATTCGAGGTTGAAAATCAGATTCAACAACAGCTACTTTACTTTGAGTTGTAGTTTCGGGTATATTTAACTTTAAAGTATTTTGAGAAATATAACAATGACTTTCTTTTTCAAAATTTAGCTTTTCTTCATTATCTGAAAATTCAAAAACCGTGTTGAGATAACAACAGGAGATAAGAGTGAAAATGATTATTTTGAAATATGCCTTCATTAGGGCAAAGATATTAATTTGTTATCCAAATCATCTATTTTTTTATAATTCCTGAAGAAAAAAGCTGTGAAACATTTCTGTAACACGGCTTTTCCAATCAACCCAAATCAAAAACACGTTCAATGCAAAAATTATGGGTAAGGAATTGGATAAGGCAGTTGACAATTATATTTATAATAAAACATTCCAGTTTAATCATTGCAATTATCAAGATAAAACATTGCAATACCATTGCAATTATTGTTAGAAAATATTGCAATACTTTTTCAGGACGATACCAATACTATCATTGCTAATTAAATTAACTAAACTTGTTGCAAAACTTGTTGCAAAACTTGTTGCAAAACCATTGCAAAACCTTTGCAAAGAAACAAAGACTGAATTATTAAAAGGTAACACTAATGAGATTTTAAATAAGCAACCAAACTGAAAACGAGAAAAATTTGAAAGCAGAAATAAGAAAGGAAATTATGATACAAGTAAAACCTTTGCTAAATTTATGCACTCACTAAGTAGTATATTCAAATATTGTTGATGATTAAACTTTTCATTTCCATGTACCTTATTTGTACCTCATATCATTGAAGCCCTTTAAAATCAATAACTCTTTATTTCTGTATCGGGAAGTAGAGTAATTATGCATCTTTTCTTTACATCGAGTGTTGCTATTTTTTCTACCATTTTCATTAATGAAATCAAACAAAGATTTGTGTACAGGAATACTTTGACAAACGAGGATTTTGTGCAGATGAATGAGGTAATGATTATTTACAACTAATTTTATTCTGAAACTTCTTCAAGAAATTTACCAGCATTTTTTTCAAATACTAAATCAGCAACTATGTTGGATTCTTCTGGATGAATTAGAGTAACTAACTCATTTTTAACAATACTTTCCCATACAGTATGTTCTTCACTATTTATTTCTGATGGTTCTTCAGTTATCAAATAAAATTTATTATCTTTTAGAGACTTATTATATTTACTTGATAGCATTGAAATTAAAGTAAAATAATGACTTAAATTTTTGTCAAGTGTAGTTTTAGATTTCTCAAATGACATTGACTTTGCACCAATTAAAGAACCATTTAAACCAATACAATCCATTTCAAAAGGAAAATAAATTGAATTTAAGTTACTTGGAGAAAATTTATAATTAGTATGTATTTTATTGTTTACTTTTTCAATTAATTCATTTTGAACAATCGCTTCTATATTTATCTCGTGATGAATTACTATTTCATTTTTAAAAATAGTTTCATTAAAAAATAAATTTATAAGATTGTTAAATTTAAAGTCATCAACCTCATCAAAAAAGATAGTTGGCTTTGAAAATTGTAAAAGTCCGTTAGAATAATTACTTAAATAATTAATGTATGATACATCAGAAATTTTATCATATTTATTAAACAGGTTACGTTCATCGATATCATTATTTATAATATCACATTTGTTAGTTATCTGTTTTATAAAAAAGTCAATATCTACGTTCTTATCATTTAATAATTTTAGTGCAATGTTTTTCTTTTTATCTGATATGTAATATTTAAGTTTACTACCATCAAATAAAAGCATACCAATTGCAACGGTATCTCCTGCCGCTTTATTTGGTGCTAATTGAACTATTGTATAAAACTTTTTCATTGTCCTAATCGATAAACGTATTCTTCAAAAACTTTTTTATTTCTTTCATCGTTGAATAAAAATAACCTTAATTTTTCAATTTCAGTGTTATCTAAATCATAAAAACCACAAATTTGGCCTATAAAAGTATCAAAGTCTTGTTTACACTTTTCGATGCAAATATAGAAATATTCTTTTTCTTTGTTAATAAAGTCCGTGTTAATGTTAATATGTCTCTTTATTAATTTACCTAATTCTGAAACTAATATATGTTCGTTGTCAATTGGTGTGAATAAATCTGGGTCTAAACTTTGGTATTTTAAAGTGCTGAAAATAAATGCGTGATCAATTGGTATAACAGTATATTTATTATTTTCAAGCTTAAAAATAAGATTATAATTAGTGGGTTTTCTGTCGTCATTTTCAACCCAAGTATCAAATAATGCAATATGTAAAAATTCAAAAGGATTGCTGATTTTATTAAAAACGTTTTTTTTATGTGTAATTAATAATTCATTTACATCAATAGGATTTTGAATGTATTCAGATGCAAAACAAATAGTATCATAAAAATATGGTTTGTGATTATTAGATAATTCAGAATTTTCTATTAATTCTCTTGAAAAATTCATCAAAGCAAAATTAGCTCTTTCTATATTCCAATGTTCAAGACAAAATTGTGCAAAACATTCATTTATTAATGAAATTGGGGGAATTTTACCTTTGTCGTTTTTTGCAACGTAAATTTTATTATCGCTATCAATAACCAATAATGGACTATGCCCATCGGTATATATTTCTTCAATTATTGAAAATGCTTTGGTTATTTTAAATATCATTTCTAATTATATAAATAGTGCATTATTCTCTCATCTTCTAAAATATAGTTTCTCCATTTATCCTCAAATGTCAAATATCTATCATTAGGTGTAACATAAAGTAAATTAAACCAATCAACTACATCGTTAGGGCTGATTTTCATATTTTTTGTTGTTTCTAATTTTTTAAAGAAAATTTCGGTTACAACCATAAATAATTCTACTTGATTCCAATCAAATTTATCCCAAGTGATCGTGTATTTTTTTACTTTCGCATAGGCATTAAACATCTCTATTAGCATCTGTTTATTGATTTCTGTAGAATCTATTTTTATATGTTCCTTAATCCCAATTCCTTTATTAATATTTTTTCTTATCGAGAATATTTCTTCATTACTGAAATGTGCAAATTCAAAAGTAGGTTTTCTGCTATCTTCACAATCCTTCAATATTTTATTTTTTAATTCTTCATCAATTTCAACATCCTCAACTTTTCTTGATAAAAGTTCAGAAAATCCCTTTTATAGCAACTCTGTTTTTTCATCATTTAACTTGTAGTTTCTATCTAAATTATTTAATATAAAATCAAATGGATTATTTGGTATTATTGGTCCACAATTTTCATAGATAGACCGCAATACATCTTGATAATATTTTGTATTATGAACCATTAATTTTGAAGTTGCAATTTCCTCTAAAGAAAATGAAGTTGGAATCAATAAAACATCATCTGGTTTTTTGAATTTATTATCAACAATATAGTACCAAACATTTGTGTCACATATTACTAAAGGTTTTTCAAATTCATAAATTCTTTTTATTCTAACCTTTGCCATTTTTGTTTTATTATACAATTTCTTTTTAAAATATTTTTTTATTTTATCCCAAAACATATGCCCATCAATAGTTAACTGTTTGAAAAATTCTTAAGCGCAATCAATTTTTATCTGTTCAATTTGTCATAATGAAGAGTTGCTACCAACATCCTTTGTTTCACAACAACGTTTAATGTTTTGCACCATCTGTTCTTTCCCTTCCTAAGCCACCATACCCTTAACAAACACCTCAACAAATTCCTTCATTTTGGCTATGATACGATCACCGATTGTTCGCGCCTGAAGAACACTGGGTCTGTTGTCTAAACATTGAATAACTTCTTCTTTTATAGGTTCACGTCCATTATAGATATAAGCATCTATTAATGATTTGAATTGCGCATTGTCGAGATGCTCGTCTTCACACAGTTTACCCAAAGCCAGTACTTTTTGCTCTTGCCAGAATTTTTCAAATTCATCCTCAATATTATCCCCATCCTTTATGTGTGGCATGTTCTCATCAATGAATTTTTGAATCAATTCCCGTTTGCTTCTTAGTTGGATATCGCCACCCAATAAATCAATAATAACTTTTCTTTGTGCAGCTAAATCAGAAGCCTTAGCTCCTTTCATTTGTGCTAACAATTTCAGGATATAGGCAACGTTAATTTGATCTCTATGGATTAACTCCAGTTCAAAATCAATATCGTCCAGAATGGATGTTTTTTGTTTTTGATTGTCTTGTTTTACTTTTTCATACAAGTCCAGGTACTTGCTTTTATAATCTTCAAATTCCTGCTCATCAATTAGTAAATCATCCCAATCAAAATCTGTGTACGATTGCAATACATTCATCGCCCGCATCAATTTCCGGAAAGCCTGCACAAATTGTGCCTCTGCTTCTTCACTCTCTAGATCATTAACGCTTTGATAAGTCGGTGTAATCTCGCGTAATAGTTTCAATGCTTCATCGAATTTTTCGGCAATGGCTTCATAATCTGGCATCGTAACAACTTCAATGGCATCTTTGTTCGAAAACAAAGTAATGGCATCATCCGTAGATTTTTTGAGGTTTCTAAAAGATAAGATGTTCCCCTGCGACTTCTGCTCGCCCAATATTCGATTGGTTCTGGAATACGCCTGGATTAAGCCGTGTTGTTTCAGGTTTTTATCTACGTAAAGCGTATTTACTTTTTTAGCATCAAAACCAGTAAGCATCATGTTGACCACGATGACTATATCCAAACGGTCTTTTTCGTGGTCGAAGTTTTCTTTTTCACGATCTTTTAATCGTTTACTGATGTTTTGGAAATATTTTTGAAATGACTCACTGTCTTTGGTCGTATAACTGGTGTTGTACATTTTATTATAATCGCCAATGTATCGTTCCAGTTTGTCTCTGGTGTGGCTGGACTGATAAATGGTTTGTGGTTCAGCGGCGATATCAAATTCTTCATCATCGGGAAGAAAATCCTGTGCTTCGTCTGAATCTTCATTAGTGCCATACGTAAAAATTGTAGCAATCCGTAAATCGTGTTCTCCTGCATCCTTCTTTTGTTGAAAGAGGTCGTAATACTGAATAACATTATCAATACTGCTAACTGCCAGTAAAGCCGAATAGTCTTTACTAAAGGTTTTCTGATCGTGATAGGCAATGATGTAATCTACTATTTTATTAATTCTTTTGTTGGAATCGAGCACTTCTTTTTTGTCAATATCTTCTACTTCAATATCAATAAAAGCATTACTCTTGTTTTTGTACTTTCCAATATACTCAATCCCAAAACGCAATACATTTTGATCCCGAATAGCATCAGTAATCACGTATTTATGTAAGCAATTACCAAACAAATCTTTGGTGGTTCGTTTTCCTAAATCATTTTTAGATGCGTTTTCAGCAAATATGGGTGTCCCTGTAAATCCTATTAATTGGCTTTTCTCAAAGAATTTGGTAATGCGGTCGTGTGTGTCCCCGAATTGAGAACGGTGACATTCATCAAATATAAAAACGATTTTCTTGTGTCTCAAGGACTCAATGCTTCCTTTAAAACGTTCGGAAACTGCATTGTTTAATTTTTGAATGGTGGTTAAAACCAACTTTGTATTATCTGTCAATTGTCTTACCAGCGATTGCGTATTATCTGTAACGTCAACACTGTCTTTCTTGAAAGCGTTAAACTCGTTCATCGTCTGGTAATCCAAATCTTTTCTGTCAACTACAAAAACCACTTTATAGACTTCAGGCAATTCCATTACAATCTGGCTTGCCTTGAATGAAGTTAAGGTTTTACCGGAACCTGTGGTGTGCCAAATGTAGGCGTTATCGTTAGATTTTTTGATTTGATGGATAATAGCTTCGGTGGCAAAATATTGGTACGGACGTAACACCATCATGACTTTATGGGTCTCGTTAATTACGATATAATGTGCAATCATTTTACCTAAATGATCCGTGTTTAAGAAAGCCGCAGTAAATTCGGTTAACTCGGTGATGTTTTTATTTTTGTCATCAGCCCAAAAGAAGGTTTGTTTAACCGATTGCAATTTGTTGTTCGCTAAATATTTGGTATTAACTCCATTGCTTATCACAAACAATTGAACGTATTGAAACAAACCGTGATTGCTCCAAAAAGAATGGTTCTGGTAGCGATTGATTTGATTGAAGGCTTCCTTTATTTCAATACCCGAGCGTTTAAGTTCTATTTGTACTAATGGCAATCCATTGACCAAAAGTGTCACATCAAACCTGTTTTTGTAACTGCCTTCCAGACTGATTTGGTTGGTGACCTGAAATAAATTTTTACTGTTATCCTCACTATTGAAAAAACGAACATAAAACGAAGTACCATCTTCTTTGGTTAACTGAAAGCGATCTCGTAGCGTTTTGGCTTTCTCGAATACATTTCCTTTAGCTAAATGATTCAAAACCGCATCAAATTCTTTCTGAGTAAAGGTGGTTTGGTTAAAAAGTTCTAGTTGATTTTTGAGGTTGTAAACCAAAGCAACACCATCTTGAATTTGGACAGAGGTATAATCTAAGCCACGCAATTGCTTGATTAAGTTATTTTCTAGTACTGCTTCAGATTGGTGGCTCATTTACTCTTTAGTTTTTACTCTTCGTTTAAAATGAATTAATTCGAATTCTGCAATAGTTGGATATTCTTTGTTTATTAATCTTACATGATTAATAATATTCATATAATCAACTTCATCCTTAAATCTTGTCCAAGAAACTATAGGTCTAAATTCTATATTTTCTTGTATTCTTCTATCAACCGGAAAATGTGGAGGTTCACTAATTTTCCCATAACACCACAAATATTTCAAATAGAGGTTCAACATTTTTTGACTTACCCCAAAATTTAATTTTCCATTCTGAAGAATATTTGAAAATTGCCCAGTGAAATTACTTAATTTAATAATGTTATCGATATGTACCTCATCACTAACATGTTCATAAGAATAGACAGCTAATAATTCATTTTCAATATAATGTCTTGTTACCGTTTTAAATTGTTCTTTATTCTTATCAGATACATTCTTTTTATATACATAAGCCCGCTGAAAAGCAGCACCAAATGTTAATGTCCAAAATTCATTATGCAGAAATTTTTCTTTCATATAAATATCTTCTGCAACAACCCTTTTTTAAACTTTTTCGTTTGGACAAGTTGTTGGTTTACACTATGTATTTTTGAATCAATACTTGATAAAAAATTGGCGATTTTTTGTTGTTCTTTTAAACAAGGAATTGGAACTATAAAATCAGTTAATACTTCTTTTGTAATTGTTTTTATTGTTCCACCGGGAGCTTTTGTCTTTTCGATTTCAAAAAGTAAAAAAACAACATATTTAAAATAATCTACATCTGTTGGAAATTTATATGATTGAAAGATTAATAATGTTCTATCAACATAAGCGTCATATTGAGTCTTTGCAATTCTACCAATTGAACCTTGTATTGTAATTACCAATGTTCCTTCTTTAACAAAAACACTGTGTTCTGCACCTAACTTACTTATTTTATTTTTGGTTGTCTTTTTTAGAAGCATATTATTATCAACATCATACACTTGAATAAAAGGCATCCCATTTTCATCATCATACCATTTCGGTAAACCATAAGGTTGTGGAAAGCTACCTCTTCTAAATTTAGCAACCTCCCCCAACTTTTTCTCTTCCCAATCAGCATATTCTTCCCCATTCTCATCTTTAAACCGCAATGTACCCGAGAACAGTTGTTGCATTACCCCTTTTTTGTATTGTTGTAATAAAGCTGCTTTGCGGGTGAGTTGCTGTATTTTTTCATCCACGGAACTTAAAAACGAAGCAATTTTTTGTTGTTCTGGAAGGGAAGGGGTGTTAAAAGGTGTATTCTTTGCTTGTATAACAGTATAATGAGCTATAGTTCCAATGTGGGAAACACTTTTAAGGTGATTTTTAAATAATGGAGTTAGAAAGAAAGAGTATAAAAAATATCCACTTATATTTTCATTATTTTTAATCCACAATAGGTCAGCATCTTTAAAGTAAAGAGGATCATTTTTTTTTATTAAAAATGGAATGCCTATCGACCCACCTCCTGTAATTAGAAGATCATCTATTTTAACCTTACCTATCTTTTTTGAAAGAGAATTATACAACTCAAAAGAAATATACGCTTTTATGTTTTGTTTTCCATTGAACGCAGCTACTACATCACTTGACCTAAAAAAAGGAACACCCTCTTCGGTCCACTCCTCCTTGTGAACTCGTGCTGACGATGAAATTTGCACAATGTCTCCCAACTTCTTTTCATCCCAATCCCCATCAAATTCCTCAAATCGCAATTTAGGAACCAACGTTTTTTTAGCTGCGCTCCGTTCGCCTGCGGCTTGGGTCTTTTCTATTTGTAAGTTTGCTATACTCATTAAAATGGGGTTTCAATTCCTAATTCGGTACAAAACTCGGCAATCGCAGCATCAGTAGTTTTACTAACAACTGCTAACTCCCTTAATTCAGTAGTTACAGCCGCTAAATTTACAGCATCTTCTTCCTCAAACGTATCTACATAACGCGGTATGTTCAGGTTGTAGTCATTATCGGCTAGTTCGCTTAACAAAGCAACATGACTGTATTTTTCTTCAACCAAACGGTTTTCGTATGTACTGATAATTTTGTCAATGTCTTCGGATCGCAACATATTTTGGGTTTTCACCTTTTCAAAATATTGGCTGGCATCAATAAACAAAATATCTTTGGGATGGCTTCTTTTTTTCTTTAAGACTAAAACACAGGTAGGAATACTGGTTCCGTAAAAAATATTGGCCGGTAAACCAATTACGGCATCCAGGTAATTTTTATCTTTTATTAAATATTGTCGTATGTGTCCTTCGGCTCCTCCTCTAAATAAAACACCGTGTGGCAAAACAATGGCCATGGTTCCGTTATCGTCTAATTGATGTACCATGTGCTGTACAAAAGCAAAATCGGCTTTGCTGCTTGGTGCAAGTTTCCCATAAGCGGAAAAACGCTCATCGTTCATGTGCAAAGGACTGGCACTCCAATTAGCAGAAAATGGTGGATTCGCCACAATAGCTTCAAAACGCATATCATAGTGCTGTGGTCGTTCCAAAGTATCTTCGTTCTTAATATCAAAACGCTTATAATGCACATCGTGCATGATCATGTTCATACGACATAAATTGTAGGTCGTAGGATTCATTTCCTGTCCGTAAAAGGCACTCACATCGTTTACTTCTTTCGCCACACGCAACAATAACGAACCGGAACCACAGGTTGGGTCATAAACGCTCTTGAGCTTGTCTTTACCCACGGTTACCAATTGTGCCAAAACACTGCTGACTTGTTGTGGAGTATAAAATTCTCCGGCCTTTTTTCCGGCGCCACTGGCAAATTTTCCGATTAGGTATTCATATGCATCACCTAAAACATCACTGTCAGTATTTTCTAAATCAAAATCGATTTCATCTAAATGCACAAGTACTTTTACAATCAGTTCGTTCTTGTCGTTTTCTGATTTTCCTAGCTTATGGCTGGTTAAATCCAGGTCGGAGAACAGGTTGCCAAAATCTTCCTCGCTTTCAGAACCCATAGTACTTTGCTCAATGTGCGTCAATACAGCTGCTAAATCACCTAGGATAAAATTATGTTTTCCGCCTCCGTTACCGCGTTTTGCCAGTTGGGAGAATAATTCGGAAGGTTGTAAAAAGTAACCCAACTTATCTAAAGCCAATTGCTTAATTTCTTCCATCAGTGCTGCTTCGTCAGGATGTCCTTCAATTTCCTGAAAAGTCAAACCGTCTGGTTTGAGTATTTCATTGGCATACAAATCCATTTTTGTACTCAGGTACTTGTAGAAAATAAAACCTAATATGTAATCTCTAAAGTCATCGGCATCCATTTTCCCTCTCAAGGTGTTTGCAATATTCCAGAGTTGTTGTTCTAATTTGTGTTTTTGTTCAGCTGCCATTATAGGTTATTACTATTATGTTATGATGTAATGTTTAAAAATGTTGGTAACCCATCCCAAAGTTGATTAGATAAAGACAGGAATTTGTAAACTAACTATGTTAGATGCAGTATAGTAGGTTTTATTAACTCGAGAGTCTTCATTAAATTTTATTTATTGGGGCGGATATAATTTAACTTCCCAAACATACCAATAATAAAGTACTTACACAATCCCTAAATTTAGGGATATGAGATTGCTTCGTCGTTCCTTCTCGCAATGACAACTAAAACTTGTGACAAAAAAAATATTATTAAAATTTTATCACAACTTCTGTGACAAAATTTTTATTTTAAAATAAATGTCACAATATTTGTGACACGATTGCAAATACAGTAAAACTTGTCACAAATGAAAAATAACGTTTCAATCAAAAGTATCATTGGTTTATCCCAAGAAGAAACCGCAATGCTATTGGGCATTACTCGTAGCCAATGGGCGATGTATGCTTCCGGAAAACGGGATTTGCCGTTGACCTCCAAAAACCAACTGGCCACACTATTGTCGCAATTGCAAAAACCCAAACACAAATCTGCCGAAAGACAAAAAATTGCAGAAGCCGAACAAAAGGAAACGCAGGAATGGGTGAAACAGCAACTCCATAACCTAAAACATAATGAACTACTCCTAGATAAAAAGATCACTACCATTGAAAATAAAAGACAGGAATGTTTCGCGGCATTGGAAGCGGTTTCTTTTTTGGAATCACAACCCAATCCCAATACTTCCCTATTGAAAAGCATCCAAATCTGTGCAACGAATACCCTGCAAAAAAACAGTTTGTCCCAATTATTGGATCTTCAGCTAAAAAAAGAAAACGTCGAAATGTTAAAATTGAAAATTGGCAACAAAATTTCTCAGCCAGAAAAGTAATTGAATTTCAACCACATAAATATAACTTAAAAAGGGTTATTTTCTTACAAAATGTTAAAATTTCAAAACAGATGATTTGTCAGAATTTTTTGGCATCGATTTTGGAAACCGTAAGAATAATATTAACTTTTAAATTGAATTATTATGTATTCATTAAACAAGATTACCACAGTGGCCGATTGCGATGTATTATTAGCATGGGCAGAAAAAGAAAAATCCGATTTGACCTTCAAACAATTATCGGTGGAACGCGTTACCACAAACTACAGCAGCATCTCCGTAGAAATCGATGCGATCCTACAAGGTGTTGTAGCAGAAATTGCAGCAGTAGAAATGGTTATCGGTGTGTTACCGGACGGCCCGACCAAAGAGGATGAGATCAAACGAAAGACGCGATTGGAGTACAAACGGTTCTTATTGGAAAACCGGAAAGAGAGTTATGGTTCTGTAGCGCTTCTTGAAAAGGAACTGGATCTGGAACGTATCAATAAGGAACTGGATGAAACGGATGTTTTTATTAGTGGGGTTACGGTTCATAAAAGTACATTGTAGAGAAAGAGGTCTTCGGACCTCTTTTTTATGTTCATCCCTCATTACGGAGTGACGCCGAAGTAATATCCTGAGATTGCCACGCTTCGTTCCACTCCGCTCGCAATGACACTTAGGTACTGTCATTGCGAGGAGGAACGACGAAGTAATCTCACGCACTGTCATTACGAGGAGGAACGACGAAGTAATCTCAGATTGCCGCGCTTCGTTCCACTCCGCTCGCAATGACACTCGTGGTAGGCACCGTAATTGCGAGAAGGAACGACGAAGCAAAAAAGTAATTTCTTACATTTACACATAATCTGAATTATGAAACCCGGCTTTATTTACATCATCACAAATAAAAACAATACTACATTATATGTAGGTGTTACGTCAAACCTCCCTAAACGTATCAGTGAACACATTGAAAAAAGATATGCAGGTTCTTTTTCTTCGCACTACAATCTGAGCAAATTGGTTTACTATGAAGCTTTTCAGATGATTGGAGATGCTATTGCCAGAGAGAAGCAATTGAAAGCAGGCTCGAGAGCAAAGAAAATTGCTTTGACTAATATTGTAAATCCCGATTGGAAGGATTTGTATGAAGAAATAATGAACATTTGAAGTAATGAGATTGCCGCGCTCCGTTGCTCTACGCTCGCAATGACTCTCGAGGTAGAGACCGTCATTGCGAGAAAGAACGACGAAGTACTTAATGAGATTGCCGCGCTTCGTTCCACTGCGCTCGCAATGACATTCGAGGTAAGCACCGTAATTGCGAGAAGGAACGACGAAGCAATCTAAATACTTTCTCTCAAAATAGTATACACTAATTCTTTGGTAGCTTTTTGATCCTTTAATTTCGCCCTCACTACATCAAAACCCACTTTAAAATCACATCCCATTTTATAGTCGCTGCAACCATAAGCGGTTTTTCCTTTAAGAACGGTTCCTTTCGCACATTTCGGACAGAGTAAGGCGTCAGGTGTTGTCTTCGCGTCCGTTTTCTTAGGTTCTAATACGAGTTTGAAATTCTCATCAAAGCGAAGCAAACCTTCCACGGTGCCGGAATCGGTTTTGAAGTCTTTCAAGTTTACTGTCGACCCTTTTTGAAGTAATCGCAGGTATTGGTTCTCGGATATTTTTTTCTCTGCAAAAGTATAGGGCAATACAAAATTACAACCGGCTTTATAATCACCACAGCCATAAGCCGATTTTCCTTTTACGAGTGTCGCTTTTTTGCATTTCGGACAGGTTTCCGCCAAAATTCCTGCGGCTTTCTTTTTCTCCACGACCGCTTCTTGTTTTTGGATACTTCCGGCATGCGAAATATTGGCGCGGGTGGTTTCACTGCGTACTTCATACACCAGCGCTTCGACCATACGTTTCATATTGGCAATAAATGCTCCCGCCGTAAAAGTTCCTCTTTCAATATCTTTCAACTGCTTCTCCCAGGAACCCGTCAATTCTGCCGACTTGACCAATTCATTTTGGATGGTGTCAATCAATTGAATCCCCGTTGGCGTTGGCAATACCTGTTTTTTGTTCCGGACGATATATTGGCGTCTAAACAACGTTTCAATAATATTGGCCCGGGTGGATGGACGTCCGATACCATTTTCTTTCATCAATTCGCGTAAATCTTCATCGTCTACCTGTTTGCCCGCGGTTTCCATGGCCCGCAATAAAGTGGCTTCGGTAAACTGGTTGGGTGGCTTAGTTTCTTTTTCCAAAAACGAAGGTTCGTGTGGCCCTTTTTCGCCTACCACAAAACTGGGTAATATATCGGCTTCTCTTTCTTTGGAATTGGGGTCTTCAAAAACGACGCGCCATCCTTTTTTCAGGATTTCTTTTCCGGTGGTTTTGAAGGGTACATCAGCTGCTTTTCCGATTACGGTGGTATTGGCTACCAGACAATCGTCATAAAACACCGCAATAAAACGTTTAACTATTATATCATATACTTGTTGCTGATTGTACTGCAAATTGGATTGTACGCCCGTTGGAATAATCGCATGGTGATCGGTTACTTTTTTATCGTTAAACACTTTAGCCGATTTTATAATCTTTTTTCCCAACAGCGGTTGCGTCAACGCAGAATAATTGGTCAGCTTTTCCAAAATACCGGGTACTTTTGGATAGACATCGTTGGGTAAAAAAGTGGTATCGACTCTCGGGTAACTGACTACTTTTTGTTCGTACAGGGTTTGGACAATTTTTAAGGTATCATCTGCCGAAAACCCAAACTTGGTATTGCAATACACCTGTAAGCCTGTCAAATCAAACAGCTTGGGCGCAAATTCATTGCCGTTCTTTTTATCAACGGAAACAATTTCAAATTCACTTTCCTTGACTTTATGGGCCAGAATTTCGCCATCTTCCTTTTTCAGAAAACGTCCTTCCTCATAGTTGAAAAGTGTCTCCCGGTATAAGGTCTGCAACTCCCAATACGGTTGCGGTTTGAAATTCTCAATTTCCTTGAATCGGTCCACCACCATCGCTAAAGTTGGGGTTTGCACCCGGCCGATAGACAATACCTGTTTGTAACCGCCATGTTTTACCGTGTACAAGCGGGTGGCATTCATCCCGAGTAACCAGTCGCCAATGGCTCTGGAAAAACCGGCATAGTATAAATTATCGTAATTGGCGGATGGTTTTAAGTTTTCAAAACCTTCTTTAATCGCTTCGGTGGTTAAGGACGAAATCCATAGGCGTTGTACTTCGCCTTTATACTGGGCTTCATTCATGACCCAGCGCTGAATGAGTTCTCCCTCCTGCCCCGCATCCCCACAGTTGATGACCACATCGGCTTTATCAAACAGACTTTTTATAATCCTAAATTGCTTTTGAATTCCTGCATTTTCGACCACTTTAGTTTCGAATTTTTCGGGAAGCATGGGCAGGTTGTTCAGATTCCAACTTTTCCAATGGGGTTTGTAATCGTTCGGTTCTTTTAAGGTACATAAATGCCCAAAGGTGTAGGTTACGGCATAACCATTGCCTTCGAAATACCCATCGTGTTTGGTATTGGCTCCTAAAACGGATGCGATTTCGCGGGCTACACTTGGTTTTTCGGCAATACAGACCTTCATTTTTTTCTGTTGATTTGAAGGTGCAAAATAGGAATTTAGAATTTGGTATTGAAAATATTTTTATCAGCGTACTGTCATTACGAGGAGGAACGACAAAGTAATCTCAGATTGCCACGCTTCGTTGTACTCCGCTCGCAATGATAGTCGTGGTAGGCACAGTCATTGCGAGAAGGAACGCCGAAGCAATCTCGCTATGTTACACTTCACTCACAATGACTGTTGTGTTTAGATTTTCGTTAAAAAAAAATATCCCCGCTTCTGGGGATATTGTCTAGCTGAATATCGTGAGGCATCATTAGATAAGGTATTTGCATTATTTTTTAACATAGTGCAAATTGCTCTTAACACCCTTTGTTAAGCTGTATGTGATTGAGGCAAAATAACCAACTCTCGTTCTGGTTTCTGTAAAAGCCGATATCTCTTTAGGACCAGTGGTAGGAATTTGTTCATTCACTCCATAACCACTTTTTAGGACTTCAATTCCTTTAACACTTCCGCCAACAGTAAAACAAAACCGTTCATATCTCCCTAAAACAGCGCTTGGGCCGAAATAGAAATTATTACTCTGAATTTTTCCGTCAACTATATTAACACCAATTCCTGCAGTAATGCCAAAGGTAGTCAAAGACGAACTCCTAAAAGTGGTGGTAACTGTACCAAGGACAGAAGAGAAGTAACTATAATCAGCCTCTTTTCGTATGTAGTCTTTTGTAATGGTATAAACAGGGGCATCTCCAAAATAGCTTCCTGCCAAACCTACTCCAAAGTCTAATCGCATTCCTCCTCGGGTAAACTCCCGGTGAGAAAACTTTTTCTCATCGTGATAACCATTCTCATCAATTTTTCGTTTTTTGATTGAAACATGAAATATAGCTACATCATTCATTGGCTGAACCGGAGATGATGTAAAAACATAAGACTGAGGATCTTTTAGTGTTTTAATAGCTAATTTCATTGTTTCTATACTCTCTAAAACATTTGTTTTTTTTAGTTCTTCATACATTTTATTAGCTTCATTTTTAGATGATTCAAAGTCATCAAACAACTTTCGCCGACCGCCGAAGTCAAAAAAGATTGCCAATTCCATATAGCTTTCCTTTAAAGCGTCAAAGTGAGAGGATAGAGAACTATATTCCTTTTTGAAATCATCATAGGCATCCGTTATTTTTTTAAATTCATTGTTCAACGAGTTTACTTGTTTTTCATCGCATTTAATATTAAAGTCAGTTGGTGTTAACAAAGGATCTTTACAGAATGTCCGCAAATCAGAATAAAGATTCTCAATTTTAATAATTTCAAAATATTTATTTTTTAAAGTTGAAAAATTTTTGTTATAGAGTATCCCATCTTCAGTATATTTTTTGATATAATGATCGTAATCGGGAATATCATTAGAAGCGGTGTCAATTTTTAAAGTTGTATCTCTGATAAGTTCTTGTTTACTTTTAATCATATCATTATTTTCTTTAATCTTGGTTTTAAGAGCAGAATCTTGATTAACTTCTACTTTACTAGCAGTGAGAGAAGAATCTTGATTAACTTCTACCTTTTTTAACTCTTGATTAAGCGTTTCTTTTATGTGTTCTAGCTCTGTTACAGTGCGCGTGTCCTGCAACAATTGTTGATTTAAATTAACAAGTTCCTTAAATTTTTTCTTGAATCCATCAGTAATGTATTTGGATAAATCCTCTTCCAAAACTGAAACAGGTTGTTGACTTGTAACTGAAGATGGAAAGACAGAACTTTCTACTTTTTGTTGCTCAGAAACTTCCATGTCTTTTTTTAATTTTGTTATATCATCTTCTTTCCAGGATGAATCAGCAAGTACTGAGTCCACACCTTTGATGACAACGTTATAAGCCAGTCGATTAATGTTTTTTATTCTATAAACAACAGGCGCATCTACTTTTGGGGATAAATTATTTCTTGTATAAGATCCTTTTGTAAAATCATATTCTACAACATAAGTATTGGTGTTTGCTATGTTAACATTTCTGTTTTCATTTGAATTATCCCTCTTTTCATCGATAGCCTTATCAATCTTTTCCTTTGCTACTGTAATTATTTTATTGATAATTGAATCATCTGCTGCAGATTTAATATTTTTTTCCTGGTTTTCATCAAGGTTCGTGTCTATTTTTTTACCGGCTTTGTCACTGGTTGTCTCACTGGTGGTCTCACTGGTTGTCTTACTGGCAAGAGTATCATCACTGAGTTGACTGTTGATTTTTTCATTGATTTTCTCCTCAATTTTAACATCAATATTTTTGTTGACGCTACAATTAGTAAAGAACAGTAATAGACAACTGCATGACCAAAGCATTGTGTAATTGGTAATTTTTCTCATAAGTTGGTTGTTTAGGTTAATCCCCTACTACGATTTGTAAGAGAATTCTATAAAATTAAAAAAAAATATTAATTGTAAGAAAATATCTACTACAAAAGCATGAAATAGTAAGATTGCCGCGCTCCGTTGCACTGCGCTCGCAATGACATTCAAAGTATACACGTCATTTCGAGAAGGAACGAGGAAGCCAGTCATTGTGAAAAAGCGGAACGATGCGAGGAGGAACGACGAAGCAATCTCACACTCCTACACTGCGCTCGCAATGACAGTCGTGATAGGTAACGTCATTGCGAGGAGGAACGACGAAGCAATCTCACACTCCTACACTGCGCTCGCAATGACAGTCGTGGTAGGCATTGCGAGTAGGAATAACGACCCAGTCAGATTGCCAACTCCGTTGCACGACGCTCACTATGACATTCTAAATTGTTAACCCTACTCTCTCTTTAAACTTAAACTCCACAACAATATCAAACTGTTTCTTCTCACTACTGAACTTTCTAATCACCACACTGTCACACCAATAGTGCAGGTTAACGGTAGGAAACAGACGTTTGGCACTTTCAAGCTTTTCGGGAGTCAGGCGTCTGGCAATCGAAATATGCGGCTCATTGTTTTTAAACTCGGTATCCACCTGCAGTGAATCATGAATTTGGTTCATAAGTATTTTAAGACTGGCTGTTGAAGCCGCATCGGGAGCTATAAAAAATGCGCCGTTTTTGGGATACGTGCCAAAGTCATTAAACGTCACTTCAAATGGTTGCAAAGGATCACAGATAGCCATCAATTCCGTTTTGACAGTTTCCAGTTCCGCTTCAGAAGCCAGGAATTGATTGATGGAGATGTGCGCCCACGAGTGTATGCTGTTGAACCAGCCTACCTCACTGTTCAGTTTTTCTTTCATTTCCTTTACTTCAGAAATGATATCTTGGGATGGGGATATCGCTATGGAATACAGCTCTTGCATGGTAATGGGTTTTGTAGTTAGATAAAAAATAACGATGAAACAAATAGTCAAATTGCTCAAAAACAATAAACTGAGATTGCCACGCTTCGTTACACTCCGCTCGCAATGACATCCGAGGTATTGGCTGTGCACGCCACGATTGCGACGAGGAACGGGATTGCCGCGCTGCGTTACACTCCGCTCGCAATGACATCCGAGGTACTGGCTCCGTTGCACTGCGCTCACAATGACACTAAACCCTCAGTTCCCCTTCATTCATTAAATCCGGTTCCTTTCCGGTAACCGCCGCAACTCCCATTTTCAATAAAGTAACCAATTTATTATCTTTGGGATCCCAATAAAAAGCATGCAGTGGCTGAACCCGTATCGCGGTAAGATTGGGATCATTTACTCCTTCAAACCAGGCATCATCGGAACTTTGATAAAGCTCTTTTATCATATTTATATCCGTACTGATAAAACCTTTTCCGTACACATTTAAGAACCGCATCGCACTTTTATCTGCATACAGCAGGTGCATGTCATTATCAATTGCAAGGTTACTATTGTGATGGCTGTCCTTTCCGCTCAAAAACCAGATATCACCATTATCGTCTACTTTTTTAGTACTCATCGGCACCATATGCGACGGCTTATTGCCGAGTTTGGTGACCATGATCGCAAAATCAATACCAACGGCTAACTCCTTGATTTTTTCTTTTGCTTCTTCGCTATACAGATTTTTAGTACTCATAACTTATGGTTTTTAAAGGTGGAAATTGTAACTCCTAAAGTTAAATAGATATTCGCTAACGTTTAAAATCTTAACCAATAATTAACTCATTTACTGACACTTACGCAGAATATTATTCAGCATAATGCTGTAATTTTACATAAAACAAACACCGATGAAAAAACATTTCAATATCATAATCGCCGGAGCGGGAGGTATTGCCGAAGCCGCGGGTTTGATCCTGATGGAATGGAGCGAGGTCACTCCTACCCTTTTCATCGGAAACCGGACGCTCTCCAACGCCCAAAAAGTGGCGCAATGGATTGAAGAGGGCACCACCAAACCGGGCCGGGTTACTCCCTTTCATCTTCCTGAAAGCGGCCTGACTGACGAAATGAAAACCATCCTGCAACAGGGCGATATCATCCTCGACTGTCTCCCCGGAAGCCAGGCTCCCCGAATGGCACAACTCGCCAAAGACTACCAACTGCACTACGCCAACCTGACCGAATACGTCGCCGAAACCAACGAAATTACCACTCTCGCCAAAGATGCCCAAACTGGTTTTATACTCCAGACAGGCCTCGCTCCGGGATATATCGATTTGCTCGCCAACGGATTATTTCAACAATTTTGTTCTGACTATAAAGTTGACAAAGTTGACAAATTGGAGTTCAAAGTCGGCGCCCTCACCAGACATGCCGTTGCACCCCATTATTATGGCTTCACCTGGAGTCCCGTGGGCGTCGCTACTGAGTACCTGAAGGATGCCATTGTACTGCGGGATTTTACCAAGACAACCCTGCCCTCACTTTCCGAACGGTCTATTATTATCATTGGTGGAATAGCTTACGAAGAGGATCTTACCTCAGGTGGTGCCGCGGATTTGCCGGATGTCCTTGCGGGAAAAGTGCGCTCGCTCGACTATAAGACCCTACGCCATCCCGGACATTATGCATGGGTACAGGAACAGCTGGTAGGTTTCAGAACTTCGGGACAGGCCATTGAAATACTACAGCAAAAGATGGAAGCAGTAATTCCCCATATTGAGGACGACCAGATTGTTTTGTATGCCGCCGTTGAAGGTAAAGACGCGGACGGATTCTTACGCCGACGCGAAACAGCCAAACGCATTGTTCCCCAAAAAGTAGGCAGACACGAATTGCGGGCGATACAAACCACTACCGCAGCACCGTTGGTTCAGGCGGCTCAACTCCTTCTAGAAAACCAGTTGAAGGGCGTGATTCTCCAAAGCCAGATCGACCCCATCGCGTTCCTGAGGGGAAATTATGTGACTAAAGTGTATGGAAACTAAATTATATAGTAAAGCACTCCAGATAGCACAGTTTGTCGTGGTGTACAACATCATTGAAGGAATTATTTCAATAATCATAGGGTATCAAAACGAAAGCCTGACCCTCATCGGTTTTGGAGCTGATAGCGTCATTGAGGTCGCTTCCAATCTTGGCGTGGTTTATATGATAAAGAGAATCCAAAGAAATCCCAATAGTGACAAGTCAAATTTTGAAATAAGCGCTTTAAAAATAACAGGTTGGGGATTTTACCTTTTAAGTTTCAGTTTGCTCCTTGGAGGAATCCTCACTATATATCAAAAACATAAACCTGAATTTACGCCATTCGGTGTTCTGGTTTCTGTAGTATCCATTTTAGTTATGGTATTTGTTTCCTATAACCAGTTAAGAATTGGCAGGACATTACAGTCAGAACCCATTATAGCCGATGCGAAATGCACGATTGTCTGCATCTATATGAGCCTTGTTTTATTGGTCTCCAGCGCCATTTATTATTTTACTGGTTTTGGGTATACGGATGCATTAGGTGCTTTCGGCTTACTCTATTTTTCTGTAAAAGAAGGAAAAGAATGTTTTGAAAAAGCATATAAAAAATCAAATTGTAATTGAAACAACCAATTCAAGTTTTTTGTATATTTGATTATCATGACAAGCCAATATACTTAAAAAGTGCACACATGGACTATAAAGATCTTCCGAAAATTTTACACAGTAAATACATACCAACTTCTGAATTTTTTAGTCAGATTATTGACAGTTTGCAGGATTATTCCATCTTTACGTTAGATACGGAACTCAAAATCAACAGCTGGAGTTCGGGTTCGACAAACATATTTGGTTACGAAACCGAAGAAGTCATCGGAAAAAATTTTGACATCATCTTTACAGACGAAGATTTAAAAAATGAAATTCCCAAAAAGGAAATTGATATCGCTTTAAAAGAAGGCAGATCCACAGATAACCGATGGCATGTTACTAAAGACAAAAAATTATTTTATGCTAATGGGCTGGTTTTTCCACTCATTGGAATCGATGGAGAGATGTTGGGTTACGTCAAAATACTTCGTGATTTAACCGAAATAAAAAGAGCGGAAGACGCGGCAAAAATATATATGAAAGAACTGGAAGAACTCAACACTCATAAAGAGAGTGTTCTTGCGATACTTTCCCATGATTTAAGAAGCCCTCTTGCAGGCATTATCGGAACCGCTGAATTTTTGAAATTGAATTTTAGAGATATGGAGGATAATGACAGGCAAGAGATGCTGAATCTTCTTCACGAATCCTCAAAAAAAGAGCTGAACATGCTGGATTATCTGGTGGAATGGGCCCGAATAAAATACGCATCGGATGTGTTTTCTCCCTCAAAAATCGAATTGATGGAACATGTGGAAAAGGTTTTTGATACCTTAAAAGATACCGCCGCTATAAACACTATTAATCTTCACCATGAAATTGAAGAAAATGTATCGGTGTTTGCAGACAGTAAAATGGTACTTTCTATTATTCAAAATATAGTTTCCAATGCCATTAAACATACTCAAAAAGGAGGCGAAATAACCGTTTCTGCAAAAAAACAGGACAACAAACTTACAATTCAAATAAAGGATACAGGAATGGGAATGTCCAAAGAAATACAAGAAAAACTTTTTACCCCACAACTGAAAACGCTGACAGAAGCCAGGGAAGAAAATAAAGGAGCCGGAATAGGATTATTGTTAGTCAAAGGTTTTTTAGAGAAAAATGATGGGGAAATATGGGTAGAAAGTGTGGTAGGTCAAGGTTCTTCTTTTTATTTTACTTTACCAATCAGCAAACCATTAAATGAAATAAAAGAATCCAATTAAGCATTTTAATCCGGTTACGTTTCTTAATTAGGAATTGACCAGAGTCTGCAGAATTAAAGTGAATCAGTCCTCACCAGCCAATTTAAAGTTTATTGTATCTTTGACTTTCAATTACAAGTCAAAACAATTAAAAATTACCACATGGCCCATAAAGATCTCCCTAAAATCCTTCAAAATAAATACATACCAACTGCCGATTTTTATAGTCAGATAATTGACAGTCTGCAGGATTATTCAATTCTTACGTTAGATACGGAATTCAAAATCAATAGCTGGAGTTCCGGTTCGACAAACATATTTGGTTACGAAACAGACGAAGTTATCGGACAGAGTTTTGACATCATCTTTACAGACGAGGATTTAAAAAATGGAATTCCGAAAAAGGAAATTGATACGGCTTTAAAAGATGGCAGATCCACAGATAACCGATGGCATATTACAAAAGACAAAAAAAGGTTTTACGCTTATGGGTTGGTTTTTCCTCTCACAGGAATAGATGGAGAGATGCTCGGCTATGTCAAAATACTTCGTGATCTAACCGAAATAAAAGAGTCGGAAGACGCGGTAAAAAAATATACGAAAGAATTGGAAGACCTGAACACTCATAAGGAGAGCGTTCTGGCAATACTTTCACATGATTTAAGAAGCCCTCTTGCAGGTATTATCTCAACCGCTAAATATTTGAAAACAAATTTTGAGGATATGAAGGCAAGTTCGGTTAAACAAATGCTTGAACTTCTTTATAAAGCTTCTACGGATGAGCTGGAAATGTTAGACTATTTATTAGAGTGGGCAAGAATAAAATACGCCTCGGATGTATTTTCCCCCACAAAAATCGAATTGGTAGAACATGTGGAAAAAGTTTTTGATACCTTAAAAGATACCGCCGCCATAAATACAATTAATCTTCACCATGAAATTAAAGAAAAGGTGTCGGTGTTTGCAGACAGTAAAATGGTACTTTCCATCATTCAAAACATAGTGTCTAATGCTATAAAACATTCACACAAAGGTGGAAAAATAACCATCTCGGCCAAAGAAAAAGACGACAGACTTATCATTCAGGTAAAGGACACGGGAATCGGAATGTCTAAAGAAATACAGGAAAAACTGTTTACTCCACAACTAAAAACATTATCCGAAGCCAGGAAAGAAAATAAGGGAGCCGGAATAGGATTATTATTGGTCAAAGGTTTTTTAGAAAAAAATGAAGGGGAAATATGGGTAGAAAGCGTTGAAGGTGAAGGTTCTTCTTTTTATTTTACTTTACCAATTACCAAATCATCAACTAAAATAAAAGAATCCAAATAAAAACAGCGG
Organism: Flavobacterium sp. GT3R68; assembly: GCF_007109225.1. Lineage (GTDB taxonomy): Bacteria > Bacteroidota > Bacteroidia > Flavobacteriales > Flavobacteriaceae > Flavobacterium. The sequence continues at coordinate 79,833 of NZ_VJZK01000007.1, read as the reverse complement.
ACCATTGCACAATACCCAATAATGTAAATAAATGTACTATGAAAAAAATAATGGTGTTGTTAGTGCTAATGTATTCGATTGCACACTTTTCTCAAAGCGCTGAACAAAAAGAGGATACTAATATTTATGCAATAGCTGGGATTGATGTTAAACCAGAATTCCCCGGAGGATTGGATAAATTAAAGTCTCTTATAGATGAAAGTTACCTCAAAGCAGGATTTGAATCACATGTAAAAGAAAAAGTATTTTCCATGTTTGTGATAGAAAAAGACGGTTCGCTCACCGATATAAAAATTGTGCGGGGTCTTGATCCTGTTAAAATTAAAGAGTTGCTTCGTATATTAAAAAGCCTGCCAAAGTGGAACCCGGGAAAAAAGAACGGACAGATCGTTAGAGTCCTCTATCCCCTTCCACTAATGATTGGTAATTAAGCACCGCAATGGGACGCGGACGCTATATTCTTATTAGTAAATGATCAAATTAATTTCATGAAATTAAACTTCTCTCTTTAAATCTTTACTTTTTGCTACATCACATTGGTATCCTGCTCAAAAAACACAGACGGAAAATGGGATGACAATATTAAACTTTCCCAAACACAGGTTGAATTTAATGCAAATGCAAATTCAGTCACTATTACAACTGAACCCAAATCCTGGGGGTTAAATGGAATCGCACTTAATAGTGAGCCTGTTGCTATCCAACAAATAGATTACTCTTCGCAAAATTTCATTGTACGAAAGCCCGAATTTATCCTGCAAAGGATAAATCGAAACAGAATTATTGTGAGTGCCAATGCAACAAACCAGGAAAAAATTTTACTTATTAGTCTCCAAAATGGTGATTATTTCGATGGGATAAAAGTAAAACAAAAGCAAACTAACTAAAATCTTTGATTCTTTGCGAAAAAGGTATATGTTGGATTTAATTAAGAATCCTTTCATAATAATAGTACACCTGCGCTGGTCCGTAGAGGGAATTTTCAAAATTCCAGTCGTATTTTAAAACCAATTCAGTATCGGTTACTTTAATAATATATATATTATCATAAACATATATTTTAAGTCGGTTCCCTTCCACTATCTCCCAATCATCCGTCTCTGCATAAAGAGTACAAATACCACTATCAGTCATGTAATAGCTGTTTTCAAAAACTACCCGATTATTGAATTGTAAAAAACTCAGACCGCAATCTGCATGTTTAAAATCAGCATAATTAGAATACTTTATATTCCCATCATTATTTTCATCAAATCCTATTTTTATGATTTTCCATCTGCCCACCAGTAAATTTTCGGGGGAACTTTCTACCGGCATGTCAATATAAGTAGTAGAACTGCCCTCACCATCCAAAAATCCAAAATATACATTATTTCCTGTCGGAAAACCACCTGTGTTACCGCCACCTGTGTTATCGCCGCCTGTATTGCCACCACCTGTATTGCCACCACCTGTGTTACCGCCGTTATCTACAGGTCCTTGAAATTGTGTCGAAGGATCTTCTGAACATGCAACCAATACTAATAAATACAATATGAATATTGGTAATTTAAGTAAATTTTTCATAGCTTTTTTTATTTATAATTACCTTATTCAAAGGTAGTTATAATAACTATAAGTGAAAAGTAAAACTAAATCAGATGTCAATTAAACAGTCGAAATCGAAACGCAGAAATGTGAGCAGAACGACAGCGCGTAAGTGTAATACTGCACAGCCGGCCTGATCCGGTAGCATTTTAAACGGTAATTATATTTTTCGGATAATGGAAAAAGAGGGCCGTTAATCACTTGAGCCACCCCGTGACGCTGATCAGGGTATTTTGGGTAACCAGCACTTCGTGAACCAGCTCATTACTTTTGAAGAATATAATACAATCAGATTCATCGATTTGCTTTTCATAGCCTTAAAATGTAGCTTTACATCTCAATCTTCAAAACGATGAAAGTAAAACATTTAACCTTACTGATGTTATTCCTGATCCCAAATAACTCCTAAACACTGCAACAATGAACCAGCACTTTATCATAAGAAACGCCCATCCGGAAGAATACGAAACAATCGGCCAACTCTTAGTCAATGTCTATTCGCAGTTAGACGGTTTCCCAAAACCCGCCGTACAACCCAATTATTACAACATGCTGGCGAATATCGAGACGGTTTTAAACAATCCCACAACGGAATTACTGGTAGCGGTTTCCCCCGAGAATGATATCGCCGGAGCAGTCGTGTATTTTGGCGACATGCAGTATTACGGTTCGGGTGGGATTGCTACCCAAGAACAGAATGCAGCTGGTTTCCGGTTGCTGGCAGTAGAGTCTTTTTTCAGGGGAGAAGGAATTGGCAAATTGTTGACCAACGAGTGCATCCGTAAAGCGAAAGAAAACAACTTAGTCCAGATGATCATTCACAGCACCAAAGCAATGCAAACCGCTTGGGGTATGTATGAGAATATGGGGTTCAAAAGATCCGAAGATTTGGACTTCATGCAGGGAGAACTTCCGGTATATGGTTTTAGATTACCGCTATAATTAAAAAGTCCTTCTGGACTGGGAATCAATAATAAATTTTAAAATCCAACTCTTCACACAATCCACCATAATTCTTGAACATATTTCGTTCAATAGCGTCAATCTCCACATAATTCTGGCACATCTCAAAGTATAAAATGTCGAATACGGTACTCGAGATAAAATCTATATTCCGGGCATATCCCGACAATGCTAAAGCTCCGGTTTTCTTCAGGAACTCTTTAGCTTTGTCTTCTTCAATAAAAAGGGTTTTACAACTCCCGAAATGGATGATCCTGTCCGCCAGCTGATTCTCGAATTCATGTCCAATCTGATCTAACGAATAATCTTCATCCCCAATCTGGATTTTGTTTTTCCTTCCGTGAAAGGCCAGATAGATGATGGTGTATTTCTTATACGCTCTCTTGTCGTTAAGCAAAGTATGGAGCCTGCTGCAAAATTCCTCATATGTACAGCAGCTTTTGTAAATGGTATCAATCACCAGGTTGGCCTCCAGCAATTGCAAAGCGCTCTGCACCGAACTTTTTTCACGCAAATCCGATTCCCAATCGCCTTCAAGGCAAAAGATATTCTTGTCATATTGGTTGGCTATCGGCATCTTGTAGTTGTTTTAGTGAACTTTAATAAAATTGACCGTCGACATAAAACCAGCTTCCGTTTTCAAATGCAAATGCAGATTTTTCGTGATGCATTTGCTCCTTCCCGCTTCCATCTGTAAAATATGCCTGGAATTCCACCGTATCTTCCGTGGCGGAAATAACTTTCAACTGTATCCAGATATTACTCGTTGCCCATTGCTTGATTTCAGATTTCGAATAATACTTCCTTTGCAAGGGATGGGTGGTTTCCATCAGATAATCAATCGCATGGGTGGCATACGCCGAATATCGGGAACGCATTAATGTTTCCGCCGTGGGTGCTTTCCGGATTCCGTTGATAAACGGCTCACAACATTCATTGAACATTGCAGCCGAACCACAGTAACACGTTTTAGAATAACTCATTGCATTCATTGGTGAAGTTAATCTTTTGATGCAGTTGATTCAGCAACACCTGATACCGACTGATTTCCATCAGGTCATCATTCTCTTCCGAGAAATCCAATAGCTCGTCCAGTTCTCCACTTACATTAGCAAGCAGGTTGTTGGCTTCCTTATTTTGCTTGTTCGCAATCAAATCAATTATTTCCTGAACTCTGCCTTTTATCGCAGTGAATTTATTGTTTTGCATAATTTCTGTAATTTAGTGTTTTAGTCTTTGGGAGGGTTATTTTCGTTGAATTTCCGGACGATTTCTTTTAGTTTTTCCTTTCGGAGAATAGCCGCATTTTTGACTTTAGCCTGCTCTTTGTGCAGCTTATCATTATGCTTTTTGATATTTTTTTCAGTATTTCTGCTCATGGGGTTCTGTTTTAAGATTACTTCGTCAGTTCGCGTCGCTGAGGTGCTGGATTTCCCGTTTGATTTGGTCTAAGGTCTTATTGGTATATATAAGTTCATCTATTATTTTTTGACGCAAGTCATCAATATCATCTTCATCAAAATACCTCGCCCATGACGTTAATTGCTGCAGGTTCCGGATTTGTTTGATTCTTTTGGTAGTATCCAAACTGGTGCGAAGGATAGCTTTTTTATCATACTTCGGATTTTTTCGGTGTTGGTAATTGACCGTATTGTTTTTATAATCAGCTTCGATATAATACAACTCATCAACCGCATTATCAGGATAAAATTCGGTCCAGAACGCAAAACCCATTTTGAATTTGGATGCCGTTTCCGGAACCATTGGCTCGAGCCTCCATTTGCTGTTGGCCAGCCTTCCCCAGTGATTGGAATACCGATACATGCCCGATTTGGTAAAATAATAGGCACTGCCCGACTTGCTTACATAAGAGTATTCCTTACCTTCCAATTCGGCGGAATCCATTTCTTTAAAAACACAGAAGGTATTTTTAAAAGAATTGGGTTTTACATTGTATTTTTTTTCCATATTCAAAAAACAAAGGCGTGCTTTAATTAATGGTTTAGCAATACCTCTTTAAACAACAAAGTTAATGAAAATCCTGTTAAAGACGGAAACTTCCCGAATATAGATACGACTTTCTGCTACATATTTCTTATATTTATGGCTTTAAAACGAAGTGTTTCCCTAAGCCTGTCATACAAGATAATGGAATCTAAAAAAAAATTGTCAAAAGCTTTCGATTGGTTCTTCAAGAGACCTAGATATTCAGGTTTCCTAGTTTTCCTGATCCTTTGCCTTGTGGGTGTTTTCATTGTCTATCAGCGCTATCACATTGTGAAAGAAAATGAGAAACGGGAAATGAGTAACATTCTTACCGTTGTCGAACAAAACATTGACCAATCCCTCAAAAACTGCTATACCACGACCCTAACCCTCGCTCTTACTTTAAATGACAAAGGCGTTCCTGAAGATTTTAATCATATTGGAGCCAAACTTGTAGCTTCCAATCCGACTATTAAGGCCGTCCAGCTGGTTCCTAACGGAGTTATATCATACATCTATCCGATGGAAGGTAATGAAGCCGCAATGGGTTTAAATATTCTGAAGTCACCAATCCTAAAGGTAGAAGCCTTACGGTCCGTTAAAAACCAAAAAATGTATTTCGCAGGGCCTTTCGAATTAAAACAAGGGGGATTAGGGATTGTCGGAAGACTTCCGGTTTACAAAAATAACAGATTTTGGGGGTTCTCTGCAGTAGTTATAAAATTGGATGAATTTTTAGATTCCGCCGGAATTAAATCCATAGACCAATCCAAATATTATTTCCAATTTTCCAAACAAAATCCTGTTACCGGCGAAGAAGAGTTTTTTCTTCCTGATAAAAGGGATTTTACTGGTAAATATTTTATATCCACTCATATTCCTGATGGAGACTGGAAATTATACCTGATCATAAAAAAGGCATACACACTTCATTTGTTCATGTTAATTCCCGCTATTTTATCTTTGGTAATTGCTATCCTTTTAGGGGTTTTCACAACTACGCTTTTACGAAAACCAGCCGAATTGCAACGATTGATACACAACCAGGCATCAAAACTTCTAAATAGTGAAATTAAGTTTAAAACTATTTTTGATCAGGCTGCTGTGGGTATTGGCCACGTCGATACGGAAACCGGCGTCTTTATAGAAATCAATAAACAATATTGCAAATTACTCGGATACTCTCAGGAGGAAATGAAAGAGAAAAACTTCCAATCTATAACATATGCTGATGATCTTGATGAAGATTTAGGATTTATGGAAGACCTTAAAGCCGGCAAAATAAGGGAGTTTTCGATGGAGAAACGATATGTAACCAAAAACGGCGAAATTATTTGGGTTAATCTCTTTGTTTCCCCGTTATGGAAAATCAATGAAACACCTACCACACACATATCAATTGTTGAGGATATTACACTTCGGAAACAGGCCGAAGATTTGATTAAAAAAAGTGAAGTACGATTTAAAAGTTTATTTGATGACTCTCCTATTCCATTGTGGGAGCAGGATTTCTCAGAAGTTAAAAAGTATCTGGATGAACTTAATCTGATGGGCAAAGATCCTAAAGTGGTCGCCAATTATCTGTATGAACATCCGGAGGTTGTCAGCAATTGCATTTCTTTGGTAAACGTAATCGATGTCAATTATGAATGCCTGCGGCTTCATAAAATTGGAAGCAAAAATGAATTGACAAAAAGCCTTTCAGCGCTTCTGGATAAAGATTCTGCAACTGATTTCGTCAAAATTTTGATGGCAATATGCAAAGGTGAAAAGAAATTCATTATGGATTCCCGCGTTAAAACCGCTGAAGGTCAATATCGGGATATCGATTTGAGATGGAATGTTATTCGCGGTTATGAAGAAACATTAGAACGCATTATTGTTTCTACTGAAGATATCACCGTCCGAAAAATAAATGAAAAAATAATCCTAAATTCCCAAAATAAGATTAGAGATTTGGTGAATTCCATTGATGGAATTGTTTGGGAATGCAATTATTATACTTTGGAACTGACCTTCATCAGTAAAAAAGTAGAAGATATTTTAGGTTATACACCATCCGAATGGATGTCGGATATTAACTTTTGGGAAAACCATATCCATCCTGATGACAAGGAAGCTGTGGTCACCGCATTCCGAAATATAGTTAATGACAATGAGCATGAGGATTCCGAATACCGGATGATTACTAAAGATGGTAACATCGTTTGGGTCCGGGAAATTATCAATGTCGTTTTTGAAAACAACAGGCCGGTCAGTCTTCGTGGAATTATGATTGATATTACCAAAACCAAAGAAGCGGAAAAGGATCTGAACAATTCTTTTTATTTGGTCACAGAACAAAACAAGCGGCTATTGAATTTCTCCTATATCGTTTCACATAATTTACGTTCCCATACCAGTAACATTGAATCCATCATCGATTTAATAGAAGGTTCGGAATCTGAGGAAGAAACATTGCAAATGATTAAGCTACTAAAAACGGTGTCTGTTTCATTAAATGAAACTATGAATAACCTGAATGAGGTGGTTAATATTCAAACAAATATTAGCCTGATATCCGAAACGGTACATTTGAAAAGCTATATTGAAAAGATAAAAAATATCCTGTCGGAACAGATTGCGTTAAAAGATGTTACCATCATAACCAATGTCGACGACGAGGATACGTTAACCTATAACGCCGCATATCTGGAAAGCATCCTGCTGAACCTTATTTCTAATGCCATACGGTACAGCAGTCCCGATCGCAAGCCCGTGATTGAGATTAAATGGTACAAGAAAAATGAAGGACACATTCTTGAGGTTTCAGATAACGGAATTGGTATTGACATGAAAAAGAACGCGGATAAAATTTTCGGAATGTATAAAACGTTCAGCGATCATCCGGATTCAAGAGGTATCGGACTATTTATTACAAAAAATCAAATTGATGCCATGGGTGGAAACATCAGTGTAAAAAGTGAAGTTAACGCAGGCACTACTTTTAAAATATATATCAGATGAGAAAAAAGATAATCTGGGTTGTAGATGACGACCCTATTTTCAAAATAATCGTACGGAAAATTATTGAAAAGTCGGAAATGTTTGAAACTCCCACTACTTTTCAACATGGACTAGATGCTATTACGGCTTTGAAAAATTCTTTGGACGAAATCACGAAATTACCTGACGCCATTATCCTGGATATAGACATGCCGGTAATGGACGGATGGGAATTTATGGAAGAGATGATACGGCTTAAACCTCAAATAACAAAAAAAATTGCAATCTATATTGCCAGTTCCTCCATTGCCGCAGAAGATAAACACAAAGCTAAAACCTTTCCTGATATCTTAAATTACTTTTCTAAACCCGTTACTCTTGAGAATCTGCATTTAATAGCTTCATCCGATTAAAAAAAAAAGAGCAGTACGAAACTGCTCTTTTTTATAATTCTATTTATTGTAAAATTACTTAACGATTATCTTTTTAATTGTTGTTTTTTCGCCAGAAATCACTTTTGCCAAATACAGTCCGGAGGCCAGATTAATATTCAAACGTGTATTTCCCATAAACGAACTGCTGAATAATTTAGAACCTGCTAAATTGTAAATTTCTATCAACCCTTCGTCAACCCCTGAAACAGTAATATAATCTTTTGCCGGATTCGGATAAACAACCATTCTCACATCAGTTGCATCATGTGTTCCCAATGCCGAAAACCAAGGCTGTCCAGCGTTTGCTCCCCAAATATAGTCGGCTAAACTCGGATAATCGATAAATGGATTTCTATTCACCTGCCAGGTATAAATATAATTGTTTCGGTTCATCTCGAAATCATCGGATGGATCGCTCATGTTCCAGGTTAGTAAAGTGGCTAAATCTCCAATATAATAATCCGGATTTTGAGGCGGATTTCCATTGACAACATTCAAGGCATTGTATCGGACACTCATATAAAATACGCCTCGTGCCACATCCCCACGCCAACTGCCTGCAGAACCTACAGGCCCATTATAATCAACACCATAGTTTCTTTCATTTCGGGAACTGTTTTCCTGCCCGTCTTCAGCGCGAATATGATGTGCATCTCCGTGACCCGTCAAAATATCATTGGCATCAGTTGGCAACCATGTATTGATTCCGTCCGGCGTCGAAGAGGTTCCATCTGTAAATCCGCCACGGGACTGACAATAAATATGTTCCCGGTTCCATTTACCCACAATACTGTTATCGGACTGTACATCCAATTTAGAGCGTGGCTGTTCTACATACATCAACCAAACCTGGCTACTGTTCGCCGGATTTTGATCGGCTACATTTAAAATATCATAAACATCGCCATAATTATGAGCATGAACTACCGCCGGATTAGCAATAATATCCTGAAGAGCCTGTTTCAATGCTGCTCCCGCCAATCCTTCCAGAGAGCTGTAATATCCTGCAGGAGCAGTGCTTGTAACCTGACCATAAGTAGGATTCAACGGAGTTCCCCAAGGGGAAACCACAAAGTTGATATCGTTGACTCTTACCGCAATGTTATTATTCAGAATAATATATTGGGATGGAACGGTACCTAAGGTGATCCTCATGGTCTCGTCCCCTTCATTGACCCCATCATTCAGAAGCTGGATTACTTTTGAAGTTGTATTCGTTCCGTTTGGAATAGTAACATTTAAACTTCCGGTGTAATCTGCACTATTAAAAGCACTATTATTAAGTGTAAATGAAAAATTTAAATCGGAGGTCACATTGCTGTCGGTTGTAAAAGTAATAGTCATGGTCTGTCCCTCCGTTAACGGGGCAGATGGTGTAAAAGTAGTTCCAATTCCGTTGTAAATAATTCCTGACCCATCATTGTTGGTGCGGGGTGTTGGCGTTTTTACTTCATAGGTTCCATCCGATTTTCTTTGAATGGATTGCGAAGCTGCCAAACTGTTTACATTTTCATTGTAACAAACAGTTTCTCCAAAAATCGACATCAATGTCGATGGTTGCGTCGTAGCACCATTGCTGTATGCTAATGCGTCAATCAGATTGGTAGACGAAGCGGGTGTGGCCAATGGGAAATTGATAGCATTACCTAAATAGATAGCCACCGAATCAGGGCCATTTTGAATGGTATTTTGTGGAAAAATCAAAGATGCAGCAGGTGAAACCTGAAGATTACCGATAAGGATATTACCGTTTCCATCGGTGACCAATCCATCCAGATCAATAGCATAATAACTTGAAGTACCGGAATAAGGTGCTGTACTGCCGGCATTAAAAAACACCACTACATATCCGTCCAATGAAAAATTGGGTGTGGTGGATTTTATTTCAACAAACTCTTTCACATCGGTAGAAGCCGTATCCGGATCGAGTTCGTTTATCACTAATTGGCCATAAGACAGGCCTGACACTAATAATGTCAATAGAAGAACGTATTTTTTAAACATTTTCGACGATTTAGGGGGGACAAATATAGAAATAAATTCAACATAAGTACTTATTGATTTGTTAAACAATTGAAAATCAATCTTTTTTACGTCAAAAAACAAAAAAATTTTAAACTTATTTAAAAAAGTGTACCTTTGCAAAAAAATTGTCGATTTTGGAAGTCCACAAAATGCTTTCATGTTAATAGACAAAGAGTTATCCCATTTATGAAAAAAATAGTTGAATACCGCAAACTGCTAAATGTAGAAAAAACTGCAGAGCTTAAAGATTTAAAAACAATTTATCGCAATGCGATGAAGGAAGCGCATCCTGATAAATTTCAAGGTGATGATGCCGGATTGAAGGCTGCTGAAGAAAATAGTAAAAAGATCATTGAAGCCTACCACTTTTTGGTAAGTATCAATCCTGAAACTATCAAACAAAATTTACCTGAATACACCGAAACGATCGCTACTTCTACAATTACAGATTATAAATTTGTGGATGGACGATTGATTATCAATTTCTCAAACGGAAGTGTTTACGAATACATCAGTGTTCCAAAAGCAACTTATGTGAAAATGGTAAACGCTGATTCGCCTGGAAGATTTGCAAAAAGACACATTCTTAATGCTTTTACCTGGAGAAAAACAATCAACCAGGATTAATCTGATACATACAATATTAAAAGGTGCTCCTCTATGGGCACCTTTTTTTATACCCTTTGGCAAAGCAAAAAAGGTTATTTTTGCTTAAAATTATTTTAAATGGTTGAAGCTTTAGGATATTTCGGAGCATTACTTATTGGATTAGTTCTAGGCCTTACGGGTGGAGGAGGTTCCATTTTAACTGTTCCCATTCTGGTGTATATCATGGGTCTGAATCCGATTACCGCTACCGCCTATTCTCTTTTTATTGTAGGTACCACTTCCGCCTTTGGAACATTCCAGAATTTAAAAATAGGAGTCGTAGATATAAAAACCGGACTTCAATTTGCTATTCCTTCATTAATTGCTGTTTTTCTGACCCGTAAATTCCTTGTTCCTGATATTCCTGAAGTTGTGTTTGAAAAAGGCGGTATCATCCTTACAAGAAGTACCCTGTTGATGATTCTCTTTGGAATTGTAATGTTTGCAGCCTCTATTTCAATGTTGAAAAAGAAATCATTCCAGGTTCCCGATAAAAATCCGAATCTTATTTTGACCGTTATTAAAATTGCACTGGTAGGAGTTTTAATTGGATTGATTGGTGCCGGCGGTGGTTTTCTGATTATTCCTGCGCTGGTTTTTATGGCCAAATTGCCGATGCGAAAAGCTATTGGAACTTCCTTACTAATTATTGCAATCAATTCGCTTATCGGTTTTACCGGCGATATCGGAAACATTGAGATTGACTGGATATTTCTATTAAGTTTTTCGGGTGTAGCCATCATAGGGATTTTTCTCGGCCTCTATCTCAGTAAATATTTAAATGAAGGCCAGCTTAAAAAGGGTTTCGGATGGTTCGTTTTAGTGATGGCCCTATTTATTTTAACTAAAGAATTATTTTTTAGATTGTGATTTTATTAACCTTATGGCTTTAACTTTCTTATTATTTTTGCACCATAAATTTTAAAAAATGAAAATACAACAAATTTATACCGGCTGTATGGCTCAAGCCGCCTATTATTTGGAAAGCAATGGCGAGGCAGCCATTTTTGACCCTTTACGCGAGGTTCAGCCCTATATTGCTAAAGCCCACGCAGATCAGGCAAAGATTAAATATATTTTTGAAACGCATTTTCATGCCGATTTTGTTTCGGGACATCTTGATTTAGCAAAAAAAACCGGAGCCCAGATCATATACGGCCCAACCGCAGCACCTGAATTTGAAGCTGTGATTGCAACAGACAACCAGGAATTTAAAGTTGGAAATTATACCGTCAAAGCAATCCATACGCCAGGCCATACTTTAGAAAGCACCTGTTATCTTTTAACGGATGAAAATGGCAAAGAACACGGAATAATCACTGGAGACACTTTATTCATCGGGGATGTAGGCCGTCCGGATTTAGCGCAGGCTCTGGTGGAAGATTTAACCACCGAAAAACTCGCTTCCTTTTTATATGATTCGCTGCGAAATAAAATAATGACTTTATCGGATGACTTAATCGTGTATCCGAGCCATGGCGCCGGTAGTGCCTGCGGAAAAAACATGAGCAAGGAAACCACAGATACGTTGGGCAATCAAAAGAAAACTAACTATGCTTTGCGTGCTGATATGACGCGTGAAGAGTTTATAAAGGAACTGTTGGATGGATTGGGAACGCCTCCGGCATATTTTCCTCAAAACGTGATGATGAATATTCAGGGATATGAAAGTCTGGATCAGGTCATTGAAAAATCATTAAAACCCCTGCAACCGTACGAATTTGAGGCGTTAGCAAATGAATCAGAGGCCATTATTCTTGATGTCCGTCATGAAAACGATTTCGTTAAAGCACATATTCCAAAATCCATATTCATTGGAATTCAAGGCAATTTTGCACCCTGGGTTGGTGCTTTAGTTATGGATGTAAAACAGCCCCTGTTATTGATTACGCCAGAAGGAAAAGAAGAGGAAGCTATTACCCGACTTTCAAGAGTGGGATTTGATCATGTTATAGGTTATCTTGAAGGCGGCATCGAATCCTGGAAAAAAGCAGGATTTGAGACGGATTCTATAGCTTCCATTTCTCCGGAACAATTTGCATCCGAACTAAATGATAAATGCATCATTGTAGATTCCAGAAAACCAACGGAATATGAAGCGGAACGCATAGAAAATGCTTTAAATATTCCGTTAGATACCGTTAATTCAAATTTGGATTCCGTTCCAAAAAATGACAATTTCTATCTGCATTGTGCCGGCGGTTATCGTTCGGTAATCATGGCCTCGATATTAAAATCCCGTGGCTATCATAACATGGTGAACGTTGAAAAAGGAATGAGCGGCATTAGAAATACATCGGTTCCACTAATCCATTTTGTATGCCCTTCCACTTTGAAGTAATTCAAAATTAAATAATAACAAAAAATTAAGCGCTGAAATGATACAGAACTTATAATTTTAAATACTTTTGCAATCTAAAATCCAAAATAATTAATTAGAAAATGAAAAAAATTCTTTTATTACTTACCGTTTCAGCCGTTTTGTTCTCATGTAACAAAGCTGGAGAAAATGAATACATCATTACCGGAACTATCGAAGGTGCAGATGGTAAAACTGTCATTCTTGAAAAACAGGATGAAATGGGACAACTTAAGTCAATCGATACCGTAAAAATTGAGAAGGGTACATTTACTTTTAAAGGAACAGCTAAAGAGCCAGAAATGCATTTACTTCAGCTAGAGGCCGCTCAGGGTAAAGTACCATTCATTTTAGAAAATGGAGATATTGAGATGAAAATCAATAAGGACAGCATCAACATGACAAAAGTTATCGGTACTTATAACAATGACGAGTTAAATAACTATAAGGAAGCCGGAATGAAGATTCAGAAGAAAATGATGAAGTTTCAAAAGGACAATATGCAGAAAATGCAGGAAGCACAACAAAAACAAGACACCGTTGTGATGAATGGCCTTAGAAAAGAATACAGTCAGTTTGAGAAAGAATTTATGAAACAATCTGATGAATATGTTCCTGCACACCCAAAAGCATTCATTTCTGCTTTGCTTATTGAGGGAATGTTCAATCAGATGGACCCGGATCTTGCAAAAATTAAAAAATTATACAACGGTTTGGATAAATCTGTAAAAGATACCAAACCAGGAAAGTCTATTAAAGCCAAATTGGATAAAATGTCTGGAGTGGCTACGGCAGTTCCAACAGAAGTTGGTACAATAGCTCCTGATTTCAGTGCTCCTAATCCAGAAGGAAAATCTATTTCTTTGAAACAGTCAATGGGGAAAGTTACCTTAATTGATTTCTGGGCTTCATGGTGTAATCCATGTAGAGCGGAAAATCCTACCGTGGTAGCATTATACAACGAACTTCATGCAAAAGGATTTAACATTATTGGTGTATCTTTAGATAAAGATGCTACAAAATGGAAAGATGCTATTGCTAAAGATAAATTAGTATGGAACCAAATCTCAAACTTAAAGTTTTGGGATGAACCAATTGCGCTTACGTACGGTGTGAAATCAATTCCTGCAACGTATCTTTTGGACGCTTCAGGTAAAATAGTAGCAAAAGATTTACACGGTGACGCTCTAAAAGCAAAAATTATCGAGCTTTTAGGAGCATAATCATTACCGAAAGTCCATAAATAAAAAAATCTCCTTATCGGAGATTTTTTTATTTTATTCAATTTCAAGCAATTGAAAATTGTACAGAAAATTAGTTCGGAATTAGTTTGCAAACACCAAAACTGTTGTTATATTTGCAACCGCTTGCAAGAGATGCCAGTCATTTCTTGACCGATGGGGAGATACTCAAGCGGCCAACGAGGGCAGACTGTAAATCTGCTGTGTAAACTTCGCAGGTTCGAATCCTGCTCTCCCCACGATTGTAAAATCAATCAATCTCAAAACCCAGTAAATCTTATGATTTACTGGGTTTTTGCTTTTCTGATTCTTTCAAAATATTCATTCAATCTAAAAACTAAGGGTCAAAATCGAGACCCTGAAAAAGATGCAAATCTGGGTTCTCACAAATTTTCTTAAGCCTTGCAAACACAATGCTCTAACCTGTTCATTATAAAGTTCAAAATGTACTTTATTACGCTGGAATTTAAATTGAATAATAATCAAAAGGTTAACATTATGAAAACAAAAATATTGTTACAATTTTATACTAAGAGCACAAAAAATACGCTGATAACTCAAAGTTGCTTTATATTTGTGAGGGTCCGGTAACATTCACGCCACTGGACGTAGTGGAAACCATAAGACAACCTCAGGTATGACAATTGAACCTATAGTTAAATATATTTCAAATCTCGTTGATGTTTCTGATAACGAGATAAAACTACTATCTCATTTTTTCAAACCATCAAGTTTTCCCAAAGGGACAATCATTGAAAAGGAAGATGTTGTTGCTGAGAAACTATATTTTGTAAGGAAAGGTTTTGTAAGGTCATTTTTTAGTAAAGAAGGCATAGAAATTACAACTCAGATTATAGGTGAAAATAAATTTATAACAAGCTTTAATAGTTTTACCTCAGGAATTACTTCAAAAGAAAATATTCAATGTATCTCAGATTGTGAAGTATTTTATATTACCAAATCAGATTATGAGATACTATCCAATAAAACCGTTTTTTGGGGTAGTTTCTGCAGACAGATTTATGAAAAGATTATTAGTAACAATCAGCAGAGAACGATTGATTTTATAGCACTTTCCGCTGA
This sequence comes from Flavobacterium sp. GT3R68, assembly GCF_007109225.1. Lineage (GTDB taxonomy): Bacteria > Bacteroidota > Bacteroidia > Flavobacteriales > Flavobacteriaceae > Flavobacterium. The sequence goes on along the minus strand of NZ_VJZK01000007.1, from coordinate 64,522 downwards.
AAAACGATACTTGAAATTGCTGAAGGAACAACCGGAAATCATTCAAAATGTACCAATCCAATTTATTGCTTCTTACATAGGAATCAAGCCGGAATCTTTGAGCAGGATCAGAAAAAAAATAATTTCCTAACATTTATCAAGTAGTATTCTTTTACAAAAACTGAACTTTGCATCAAAATTTAAAAACTTATAAAGATGCATCAAATAATTCAACTTTCCATTTTACCATTTGGTATGATAAATTGTTTTCTCATAAAAGGAGAAATAAAACACATTTTGGTTGATACAGGTATTCCCAACAGCGAGGCAAAAATTATCAGGCAACTAAAGAAGCATAACATCAAATTAGAAGATATTGGCTTAATCATCATAACTCACGGTCATATTGACCATTTTGGAAGTGCAAAAGAATTAAAGGACATTTTAAAAGTTCCCGTTCTTGTACACGACTTAGATATAAAGGCACTACAAACTGGAAAAAGTATGGTGGAGACTTTAAAGCCTAACAATAAAATTTGGGACATTATACTTAAACCAAAATTAGCAAAAGATACAGCATCGCCTTGTTTACCAGACATAATATTAAATGATAATGAAGAGTATGATTTATCAATTTATGGTATAAATGGGTGCGTAATTCATACACCGGGACACACTCCGGGCTCTTTATCTATTGTACTTGAAAATGGAGATGCTATAATAATGGATTTAGCGTCGTCAGGAATATTGCTTGGTGGAATTGCATTCAATTCAAGAATGAAACATCCACCTTTTCACGATAATTTAGAGCAAGTCAAAAAAAGTTTAGAGAATATCCTTTCATTAAATACAGAAAGATTTTATCTTGGACATGGAAATTCAGTTTCAAAAAAGTCTATAATTAGTTATATAGACAAATTTTTGACCGAGCGAAGCGAATTGACGCAGTAATATTCATATGCTGAAAAACTTATTGAATATAGTGTTGTAAAGGATTTAAAGAAATAAATACTATTGCCAACATCAATTTTAAACAATTTAATAAACATACTTATTTAATGATTACGAATAAAAATGCTGTCCATGCGTTACTGTCAGAATATAAAAAAGCAATCCTCGAATTACAGCATGCAATCCAAAATATTTCTGTTGAGGACTTGACCTTTATAGTTGATACCAAAACTGATAATCCGGATTGCCAATCAATTCAAACTGTTCTTTCCCATGTTGTGCGTTCTGGATATTCATATTGTGTTTATATTCGGAATTTGAGAAATGAAAATGTATTATGTCCTGAAAAAACGAACCGCGGATCTATTTCTGAATATTTAACAGATTTAAATAATGTTTTAAAATTTACTCATGAAACATTTCATACAATTTCTGATAAAGAGCTCGAGAGGTTCAAGGAATCTGAAAAAATAAAAACTTCTTGGGAACAGGTATACGATATTGAACAAATGATGGAGCATGCAATTGTTCATGTTTTACGACACAGATTACAAATAGAAAATTTTAAAGCTAAAATGTGATTTCGTTGCTTTTTAAATGATTCAATAGTATTCCATCCCACTGTTCATTTTTTATAAAGCAGTTCCTTTAAGTAAACAGCGATGTCATTCTGTTTAGCAAATATATTTTCTTGAGAGTGTCGAACAGTACTACTGGGAAGCGTTAAGGTTTTCATTTTTATTCCGGTAAATTTAGCTTTAACAAATATTTATTGATTGTTCGATAAATATTAGCTAATTTTGATTTGTTAAATAATTAAGATGAACAGATTTCACATAATAGTAATCATTATTCTTGGTATCTTCCTGGTACCGGATAATGCTGTGGCATGTGAAAAAAAAAGTATTACAACAGAAAAATCCTGTTGCAAAAAAGAATCTACTTCTAAATCAGAAAAAAAGTCTTGTTGCGATAAAAAAGATAATTCAGGAAAAGAGTGCGGTGGTAAATGTGGACATTCCAAATGTGGGTGCCCATCATCTATAATTACTGTTTTAAATTTTTATGGTGAAATCCATATTAATAATAGTATAGATTTCATTTCCGAAAAACAAAAATTTTATAATTCAGAAACCTTTATATCTTCTGGTTTCTATTCTCTTTGGCTTATACCAAAAATAAGCTAAATCCCTTTTTTGACAGCCATAAGTGTGTCAAATCCATAGCTATGAGCTATAAATTTCCAAACAGTTTATGAAAAATTTCTATACTTTTTAAGTGTAGCTAAATATATTTCTATTCCCTAAACTGTTTGTTTAACCAATTTTATTTTATCAATAAATCAGAGAAATCTTTGATTACAACATTATTAAAAGATGAAAAATTCATTTAAAAAAATAATGATAGTAACTTTTGTATTGCTATCAATTACAATCAATGCGCAAATTAAAAACGCAAAAACAGAAACAGTAAAAGTATTTGGAAACTGCGGAATGTGCGAGACTACAATAGAAAAAGCAGGTAGCATAAACAAAATTGCTAAAGTAGATTGGAATCAAGATACCGGTATGGCTACCCTGACTTATGATACAAAAAAAACCAATCAGGACGAAATATTGAAACGCATCGCGCTGGCGGGTTATGATAGCGAAAAATTTCTTGCACCGGATGATGTATATAACAATCTTCATGGCTGCTGCCAATATGATAGAGAGGCCAAAGTTGCCGTAAAAACCGAAACTAAAGCAGACCCAAGCGATAGCAACGAGGCGAAGCTTATTGCAGCAACAAATGAAAAACAGGAAGTAAACCAACTGAAGCCAGTCTTTGATAATTACTTTTTACTAAAAGATGCCTTAGTTAAATCAGATGGTAAAACGGCTTCAATAAATTCTAAAGAACTGCTTTCGGCAATCAATGCCGTAAAAATGGAAACATTGAAAATGGATGTTCACATGGTTTGGATGAAAGTATTGAATGAGGTAAAAGAAGATGCCGAGCATATTTCAGATACTCAGGACGTAAAACTCCAAAGAAATCAATTTATGACTTTATCAAAAAACATGTACGAGCTTTTAAAAGTATCAAAGACAGAAACACCAACCTATTATCAGTTTTGCCCAATGGCAAATGGCGGTAAAGGAGCCAATTGGTTAAGCAAAGAAAATACAATTAAAAATCCATATTACGGTTCACAAATGTTGAGTTGTGGTAAAACGGTAGAAACAATAAAATAACAAGCACCATTCTGCCTGGCGTGTTACTGAAACTCGTCAGGTTTAAAAAAATAAAATATGAAAAAGTTAATTATGATGCTGGCAGTAGCATTAATCCCCTTTTTAGGAACAGCCCAAATAAAGAAAGCAAATATTCAGGCTAGTGGCTTAACGTGTAGCATGTGTAGTATTGCGGTGTTAAAATCATTAAAAACAGTGGCATTTATTGAGAATATAGAAAGTGATGTAGAAACCTCCACGTTTAAAGTAACGTTTAAAGAAGGTCAGAATGTAGAATTAGATGCTTTGCAAAAAGCAGTCGAAAAAGCAGGTTTTTCAGTATCTAAATTAACTTTTACAATGAATGTCGATAATTTGAATATCAAAAATGCTGCACACACAGCGGTTCAGGGGAAAACGTTTCACTTTGTCAATGTAAAAGAGAAAACGCTTAATGGCGATGTCGAATTTAAATTACTCAATAAAAACTTTATATCCGCTAAGGAATTCAAAAAAGTAAAAGACAAATTGAGTACTGAAACAAATACGAGGGTATATAACGTGACGCTTTAAACATAAAGAATGAAAAAAATAGTAAAATTAGTTTTCTTTTTATGTTTAAGTTTTCAGATGAATGCTCAGGAACTTTTTGTTTTTACAGAGCCGGCAAGTAATATTCCTGCAAATGTTTTGAGTACGCGGTTAATGTCTTCGTTCTATAAGGAAAGGTATGAAAGTGGAACCAATATTCATTTCATGCCGGAAATCCGATACGGAATTTCAAGTAAGCTAATGGTCCAGGGTCAGGCTTTCATTAGCAATCGTAACGAAAATTTAGTTTATGAAGGAGGCGGTTTTTATGCACAATACAAATTCTTGAATAATGATGAAGTAAAAAAGCATTTCAGAATGGCTGCCTATGGTCGTGTGAGTTTCAATAATGCCGACATTCATCAGGAAGAAATAGAAACAGTCGGACACAACTCTGGTTTTGAAGCAGGTATTATCGGAACGCAATTATTACACAAAGTCGCAATTAGTTCGTCGTTAAGTTTTGAACAGGCAATGAATAATGAGAGTTATAGATTTCCTGATGAACAATCAAATAGTGCGATAAATTACACACTCTCAGTAGGAAAACTGATGTTACCTAAAAAATATACAGGGTATGATCAAACAAATTTCAATTTAATGTTGGAGTTTTTGGGTCAACGACTCAATGAAAACGGAAAATCTTATTTAGACATTGCGCCGTCAGTGCAATTTATTTTGTTTAGCAGAGCCCGTTTGGATTTAGGGTACCGCCACGAATTATACAGCACAATGTATCGAAGCGCGCCCAATGGATTCACCTTCCGATTGGAGTATAATTTTTACAATGTGTTTTAAAATTTGAAAAACAATTGAACTTTATAAAAATTAACAATAACTGACTTACAATTAAACAATTATCATTAAATTTAAATAATAAATTAACATGAAAAATATAGCAAAAATCAGCATCATCGTTTTAGTTTTCTCACTTACTTCCTGTAAGGATAATAAAACAACCAATCAAAATGATACTAATACAGATGCGACAATAAAAGAACAAAGTAAAGATGATGAGCAACTATATGCTTGCCCTATGCATCCTGAAGTAACAGGTCACAAAGGTGACAAATGCCCTAAATGCGGGATGGAATTAACAGAACCAGTTGTACAAAATGAAGCAGCTCATGATCATACTGATGGTAGTCATAATCACGATGATGCAACAACCGTTGAAGTCAATAATGAAGCTGCATCCGTTACCCAAACAACATTCTCTACAAATGAAATAATTTCTGATTATTTAAAATTAAAAAACGCATTAACAAAAGACGATACAAAGGGTGCAGCCAGCGCAGGTAAAGTATTATATGCAACTTTTAATAAGGTAAAACCCAATTCAATAGATGCAAAATTGAAAAAAGAATATCTTGATATAGCCGATGATGCCAAAGAACACGCCGAACATATTGGTGATAACTCAGGTAAAATTGACCACCAAAGAGAACACTTTGCCATGTTGAGCAAAGATATTAACGATTTAATAAAAGCTTTTGGAACAAAACAAAAACTTTATCAGGATTATTGCCCAATGTATAATGATAATAAAGGTGCAATTTGGATTAGTGAAACCAAAGAAATCAAAAACCCTTATTACGGTTCACAAATGCTTAAATGCGGGTCAATGAAAAAAGAATTGTAAATGAAAAAAGCAATCAGGATAATAGTCACAATAGGATTTATTGTTTTTTTGCTAATGCAGTTATATCAACCTGCCCGTAATTTAGATGATGGGCAGGTTTTACCCGAACATTTTACAAAAGTATATCATGTCCCGCAGAATGTGCAGGCCATTTTGCGAACTTCTTGTTATGATTGTCACAGTAATAACACTAATTACCCTTGGTATTCATACATACAACCAGGACGGATTTTCATGGAAAATCACATTAAAAAGGGAAAGAAGGACTTAAACTTTAGTGAGTTTGGTAAATATTCTAAACGAAAACAAGGCAGCAAATTAGAAGCTATTATCAAACAAATGGAATCGGGTAAAATGCCCATAGCCTCCTACACGTTACTACATAAAAAAGCATTAATAACACCTACTCAAAAAAAGGAAGTAATCAATTGGATTAATATAACAAAATATAGTCTTTCATTAGAAAACTAATTGTTATGGTAGAAAAATTAAATATCATTTTCGTTAAAGAATATTTTTTTGCAATAAAGTTACAGAACGCGGTATGAGACGGCAATTTCACTCTCACCCGCTATTATATCGATATGGGTTGGGATCAGGAATCACAATTATATAGTAAGTACATTTTATAAATTTAATTTAAACATTATGAAAATCAAGTCAATTTTATTAGGTACTGCAGCTGCACTATTACTGGCAAACTGCAAAGAAAAGACAGAACAAACAACTGAAATGGAAACAACAGTTACCGATACAGTTAGCAGTGAAACAGGTCACGACATGAATCATTCCGATGCTGTATCTGGAGAATCCCCGATTATGGCATCTATGCAAAAAATGATGGAGAAAATGCATCAACTGGAGAAAACCGGCAATGCTGATTATGACCTCGCTGCTTCAATGAAAGAGCATCATCAAGGCGCCATTGATATGTCTGCTGCGGAAATTAATTCGGGTACTGATGCCAAGCTCAAAGAAATGGCTCAAAAAATGACGGAAAAGCAACAAATGGAAATTAAAGAATTGGAAGGCATAATGTCACAATCAAAAGGCGGTGTCAAAAATTATGATGACAAGGATCAAGGATTGGGTAAAGCAATGATGGACAATATGAAGTCGATGATGAAAATGACAGAACCTACAGGCTCAATTGATAAGGATTTTGCTACTATCATGGTAAAGCATCATCAAGATGGAATCATGATGGGTCAGGCGATTTTAAAATACGCCAAAAATGCAAAGTTTAAATCAATGACTGAAAAAATGATTACTGATCAAAACAAGGATATTAAAGAACTGGAAAGCTGGTTAGCAGCACATTAATATTAAATCATTACAACGGCTTTCAGAAAATGAATCCTTAGTTGCCGGATCGGAATAATTCAAAAAAAAACTAAGCAAAAAGCGCAATCTTAATTTTAACTCTTATGGTAGAAAAATTAATATCCTTCTCGTTAAAAAATAGATTTGTTGTCCTTCTCGTGTCAGCCTGCTTATTTGCTTGGGGTATTTATAGTGTACAACAAAATCCTATAGATGCAATTCCTGATTTATCAGAAAATCAAGTTATTGTTTTTACAGAATGGATGGGAAGAAGTCCACAGGTTATAGAAGCCCAAGTAACTTATCCTTTAGTTTCTAACCTGCAAGGAATACCAAAAATTAAAAATATACGCGGGGCATCTATGTTTGGGATGAGTTTTGTCTATATCATTTTTGAAGATGATGTAGATATATATTGGGCACGAACCCGTGTACTGGAAAGATTAAATTATGCCCAACGATTGCTGCCTCAAAATATTGTTCCAACATTAGGTCCCGATGGCACGGGGGTTGGACATATTTTTTGGTATCATTTAGAAGCCAACGGGATGGACTTAGGAGAGCAACGTGCCCTACAGGATTGGTATGTGAAATTTGCATTGCAAACCGTTCCTGGTGTGGCTGAAGTAGCTTCCTTTGGAGGTTTCGAAAAGCAATATCAGTTGGTGTTAGATCCTTTAAAAATGCAATACTACAATGTAAGCATGATGGAGGTGATGAATGCTGTAAAGGCAAATAACAATGATGTTGGGGGCAGAAAATTTGAAATGAGCAATATGTCCTATATTATAAGGGGATTAGGCTATATTAAAAACATCAAGGATGTCGAAGATATTGCTATTAAAAATTATAATGCTGTTCCTGTTAAAGTAAAAGACATTGGTTCAGTACAAATGGGAGGCGATTTGCGTTTGGGAATTTTTGACGAAAATGGCACAGGCGAAGTCGTAGGCGGAATTGTAGTCATGCGATATGGTGAAAATGCTGATGAAGTAATAAAAGCAGTAAAAGAAAAAATGAAAGAAGTCGAAAAAGGACTGCCAGAAGATGTTTCATTTAAAACTTCCTATGATAGAAGCGAACTAATAGAACAAGCGATTGAATCTGTTAAAGGAACTTTAATCGAAGAAATGATTGTAGTCTCTATTGTCATTCTCCTTTTTCTTTTTCATTGGAGAAGTGCATTGATTATTCTTATACAGTTGCCAATATCCGTTGCTGTCGGGTTTATTCTACTTCAGGCGTTTGGTATTTCATCCAATATTATGTCATTAACTGGTATTGCTCTTGCAATAGGGGTTGTAGTAGATGATGGAATTGTGATGGTAGAAAATGCCTATCGGAATATTTCGGAAAAACAGGAAGAAATGGATAATAACCAGCAATCAATTGAAAAATGAAAAGCTTTCTGAAAAAAATATTCAAAAAAGAACACGACTCATTATCTTCTGAAGAAAAATTGAAGATCATTGAGGCATCCTCCAAATTGGTCGGGCCAGGTGTTTTTTTTTCAACGATAATCGTAATTACTTCGTTTTTGCCGGTATTCCTTCTTACGGGGATGGAAGGCAAATTGTTTAGTCCGCTGGCTTGGACAAAATCTTTTATACTTATTGTGGATGCGTTTTTGGCCATTTCACTGACGCCCGTTTTGATAAGTTTTTTACTTAAAGGCAAACTTCGCCCGGAAGCAAAAAATCCAATTAACAAAAAACTGGAAAGCATTTATACTCCTATCCTTATTTTTTGTTTAAAATGGAGAAAAACGGTGTTGGGTGTAAATATCATTGCATTACTAATTGGCGTGTTGATGTTTACACGTTTGGGTTCCGAATTTATGCCACCATTGGATGAAGGCTCCATTCTGTTTATGCCCGTCACCCTACCCGATGTGTCAAATTCGGAAGTAAAACGAATTTTACAGGTACAGGACAAACTGATAAAATCGGTACCCGAAGTAGCCCATGTCCTTGGTAAAGCCGGAAGGGCGAACACGGCAACAGACAATAGTCCCATAAGCATGATTGAAACCATTGTTTTGCTAAAACCCCAAAGCGAATGGAGAGAAGGAAAAAGCAAAAATGATATAATAACTGAAATAAACAATAAGCTGCAAATACCCGGTGTCACTAACGGTTTTACACAACCCATTATTAATCGTATCAATATGCTTTCTACCGGTATCAGAACTGATGTAGGCATAAAAGTTTATGGAGCAGATTTAGATACTATAAATGCTTTATCTCAAAAAATAAAAAAAGCATTGGAAGGTACAGCTGGAGTAAAGGATTTATATTCAGAACCTATAACTGGAGGGAAATATATAGATATTGAAGCAAAGAGAGAAGCAATTGGCAGATATGGACTTACCATTGATGATGTAAATAGCGTTGTCGAGGCTGCCATTGGAGGTATGAAACTGACTACGACGATTGAAGGAAGGCAACGTTTTTCGGTAAATGCACGATATGCACAAGAATACAGAAATAGCATAGAAGCTTTGAAAAAACTACAAGTGCAAACCATGCAATTCGGACCAATCCCATTAGAAGCTATTGCTGACATAAAAATAAGTGACGGACCTCCAATGATAAATAGTGAAAATGCGATGCTTCGTGGTAGTGTCTTATTTAATGTTCGGGAGCGCGATTTAGGAAGTACCGTAAAAGATGCACAGAAAAAACTCAATGCAATGATTTCAAAAATGCCTAAAGGATATTATGTGGAATGGAGCGGACAATGGGAAAATCAAATCAGGGCCAATAAAACATTACGCATGATTTTGCCCATAGTTGTTGTTATAATTTTCCTTATTTTATTCTTTACCTATCATTCGATGAAAGAAGCTTTAATCACAATGATAACAGTGCCATTTGCCTTAATAGGAGGAATTTTTATGGTCTATTTCTATGGCATCAATTTATCGGTCGCAGTAGCAGTTGGTTTTATTGCACTATTCGGAATGGCCATAGAAACAGCTATGCTAATGACCATTTATTTGAATGAAGCCATGAATAAAATGGTAGCAAAATATGGCAACAGTAAAGAGGCGATCACCGAAGCTATTTTACGGCAACATATTATTGATGGCTCGGCAAAAAGATTGCGGCCAAAACTAATGACCGTTTCCGTTTCTCTATTTGGATTAATCCCGATTCTGTGGGCAACAGGAACGGGGGCCGATGTGATGCTTCCCATTACAGTTCCGCTCATCGGAGGAACAATCACTTCAACTATTTATGTATTATTGGTAACACCGGTTGTTTTTGAAATAGTAAAGCTACGTGAATTAAGAACAAAAGGTAAAATAGAACTTATAGATGTTAAAGAATAATTATTTTCTCGTTATAAGCTGTTTGCTTTTAAACACTGCTAATATAGTAGCGCAAAAACTTTCGTTGGAGAATGTTTTGACTACTATCAAAGTAAGTAATCCACAGCTAAAAATGTATGATGCAGATATACTAAGTATGGATGCAGCAGCAAAAGGGGCTAAAAGTTGGATGCCGCCACAAGTCAGTACAGGCTTTTTTATGACGCCATACAATCCCAAAATGTGGAAGGCCGACGAGATGACGCCCGGAATGGGATTTTATATGTTAGGTGTTACTCAAATGATACCTAATTCAAAAAAATTAAAGGCAGATTACAATTATATGAGCACCATGTCTTCGGTGGAAACCGAAAATAAAAACTATACCAGTAATCAATTGTATGCTATTGCTAAAACAAATTACTATCAGTGGCTGATACTGAATAAAAAAATAAAACTTGCCAATGATAATTTATTGCTTTTAGAATATATGATTAAAAGCATGGAGATACGATACCAGTATAACATGGATAAATTACCCACGTATTATAAAGCAAAATCGCAATACGGCACATTGGAAAGCATGATAGTAATGTTACAAAATGATATTTATCAAAAACGAATTATGCTTAATATGTTGATGGCGAGAGATAAAAATACCGCTTTTGAAATAGATACAATCTATAAATTAAACGATTTTAATTTGTCGAAATCAGATACAACATTCCTTTCTCAAAATCGAAGCGATGTAAAAGCTATTGAAAAAACAATGGCATTGAATCAATTGAAAATAGCTGCTGAAAAAGCAAAATTATTACCAGAGTTTGGGGTCAAATATGATCACATGTTTGCATTTGGAGAACAACCACAACAATTCTCTTTGATGCTGATGGTTAATATTCCTTTTGCACCATGGTCAGCGAGAATGAGTAAAGCCAATATCAATAGTTTTAAACTAAAAAACGAAAGCCTGAACTGGCAGAAACAAATGGTTTTGAACGAAGCTTCAGGAATGATTTCAGGAATGAATGCAGAACTTGTGAACTTAAAAAAGCAATATGACATTGCCGAAGAAAGTGTCATCCCGGCTCTTCGCAGGAATTATGATACTTCAATAATAGCCTGGCAAAATAACACTGGCGATTTATTTGTTGTTCTGGATGCCTGGGAAGCATTCAACATGTCACAAATGGATGCTTTGGATAAATTACAAGCTATTTTGACAACACAAATAGAAATAGAAAAACAACTGGAAACTAAATAAATATGAACAGGTATTTAAAATATAGTTTAGTGGTTATTGTAATTTCAATTATTGGATTGGCAATTTATTTCTTTGCAGTAAAGTCAAATAGGCCAGCTGATAATCAGCATCAAAAAGAAGTGTACACCTGTTCCATGCATCCTCAAATTATTCGCGACAAGCCTGGAAATTGTCCTATTTGTGGAATGACTCTGGTAAAAAAAATAACTCAAAATCATCTTGTAGAAAATGACTCCATTGAAAACCTTTTAAAGCCTACGGATAATTTTATTGTAGGTAATTATCAAACCACGACACCAAAAGACACCACGATAAGCAGTGAAATCAATTTACCAGGAATAGTTGCCTACGATCCAACTGCTGCAGTAAATATTGCCGCGCGTATAGGTGGCAGAATAGAAAAAATATATGTTAACTATAAGTACCAACAAATTAATAAAGGGCAAAAGCTTTTTGACTTATACAGTCCGGAATTGCTGACTGAACAACAAAATTTTATCTACTTAATCACCAATGATGCTTTAAATGGTTCCATTATCAAAGCTGCCAAACAGAAATTAAGGCTTTATGGGATGACTAATAATCAAATAAATTCACTCTCTGTAACCAAAAGAGCAAACCCTATAGTTTCTGTTTACAGTCCTGTCTATGGAATTGTCCAAGGAAAGGATAACATGACCAAAAGTGCTGATGATAGCATGCAAAATACTAATGTAACTCCAGAATTTTTGACAGTAAAAGAAGGTGATTACGTTAAAAAAGGCGAAGTCGTTTTTAAATTACTGAATACCAATAAAGTATGGGGTATTTTTAATATCTCACAAGGATCGAATAGTCTTATTAAGATCAATCAATCCATTAGTATTTCAACAGAATTAGATGAAACTGAAACCATTACTGCAAAAGTAAATTTCGTTGAAACTCAATTTAATCCGGAAGATAAGACGAACAGAATTAGGGTTTATTTAAATAACAGTACGCTAAAATTACCCATTGGTTTACGATTACAAGGCATAATTAAAACAAACCCTTTAAAAGCAATCTGGTTGCAAAAACAGGCTTTTGTGAGTATTGGAAATAAAAAAATAGTTTTCATAAAAATGCGTAATGGTTTTAAAGTAAGAGAAATAAAAACAGGAATTGAAACCAACGATTTTGTTCAAATTATTGATGGAATTTCAACTCAGGATACAATTGCTGAAAATGCACAATATTTAATTGATAGCGAAAGCTTTATAAAAACCGAGTAATCATGAAAAATAAAATCAGCATTCTGTTTTTGATTTGTATTGCTTTTGCAGCATGTAATTCTAAAAATAAGGATGAACAAATTAACCCAATGAAGAATGAGGATACTTCTTCAAACGAAATAAGTTTGACTGACCAGCAAATACAATTGGGTAATATCACTACACAAACTATTGCAGAAACTCAAAGCAATTTAGAACAAACATATACCGGTATTTTAACGATTAATCAGGGAAAAATTAAAACCATATCAGCAAGAGCAATGGGGCGTATTGAAAAGTTATATTTCAAAACTACAGGCGATTATATTAAAATAAACGACCCCGTATGTGTACTGTATAGTGAAGATATTGCAATAGCCAAACAGGATTATTTTACCGCTTATAAACAACTGGCAATGCCCGGAGATTTTGGAAAAAATGCACAAAGTATGTTAAATGCAGCCAAACAAAAACTTTTGTTTTATGGTTTATCACACAAACAAATTGAAAGTATAAAAACAACCTCTGAAGTTTCTCCTTACACTACTTTCTACAGTACATCCAGTGGATATGTTACAGAAATAGTGGCTACAGAAGGCAGTTATATTATGGAGGGTTCCGCTATAATTAAATTGACTGATTTAAGCAATCTTTGGCTTGAAGCACAAGTAAATGTAAACTATGCTAAAAGTTTACACCTTGGTCAAAACGCAAAAATTTCATTTTCCGATTATCCTGACAAGACTATAAATGCAAAAATATCATTTATTGACCCTGAAATAAATCCTGATACCAGACTGTTATTAATACGCCTGGAAGTGCCTAATCCAAACGTACAATTAAAACCAGGTATGCAGGCGATGGCAAAATTATCGCAACCTAATATAGAAGGATTATTTATTCCAACTGATGCGGTTATCAGAGAAGAAAATGCATCATATATATGGGTAGAAAAAAAACATGGGTTATTTGAAAGCCTGATGGTGGAAACAGGAGCGGAAACCAATGGCATGATTGAAATTAAATCTGAAATGGACCCCTCAAAAAAAGTAGTGATTACGGGAGCTTATGCTATAAACAGTGAATATAAATTCCGCAAAGGAAGTGATCCCATGGAAGGAATGAAGATGTAGAACGTCTTAAAAATAACAACGAACAACGAATGAAATTACATATAAAAAACATGGTCTGTAGCCGTTGCAAAATGGTAGTAAAGTCGGTATTTGAAAATTTAAGCATTAGTACTATTTCGGTTGAATTGGGGGAAGTCGAATTGAAAAATGACATTCAGGAAAAGCAAAAACAGGAATTACTAAAAAACCTCCGGGTAATTGGTTTTGATTTAATTGATGACCGAAAAAGTAAAACTATTGATAAGATTAAAACGATTATTATTGATTTGGTTCAGAATAAAAACAATGATTTGAAAACGAACTTGTCAGATTTTCTATCGCAACAAATACATCAGGATTACAATACATTGAGTAACCTTTTTTCAGAAGTTGAAAATACCACTATCGAGAAGTATTTCATTAATCAAAAAATAGAGAAAGTAAAAGAATTGATTATTTATGACGAACTCTCATTAAGCGAAATTGCTTATTCTTTAAACTACAGTAGTGTTTCGCATCTGAGTAACCAATTTAAAAAAGCGACGGGCTTTTCGCCAACCTATTTCAAAAATTTAAAGTCCATCAAAAGGAAGCAAATTGAAGATTTATAAATCTTGCAAATCAAACCCAAAATTGTGCAAATGCAATAAACAGTTAAACTGGAAATTTGTATTAAAATAATAGAAAGATGATACATACTTACAACATTACCGGAATGACTTGCGATGGTTGCCGTACCAAAGTCGAAAAAACATTGAATGCTATTGATGGCGTTGAAGCAAAAGTTTCATTAAACCCACCCATAGCCACTATATCTATGGAAAAGCACATTCCAACGACACATTTTCAGGACGCATTAACAGCAGCGGGAAAATACACTATAGAAATGACCAATGTCAAAATGCCCCAGGATTTAACAACAAATGAAGCCGCTGTAAAATCCTGTTGCTCCATGCATTCTCATAGCGATGAAAAAGAAATCAAAATTCCCGTTAACGCGAATGGCAAATATTATTGTCCAATGCATTGTGAAGGCGAAAAAGTCTATGACAAAGCAGGTGACTGTCCTGTGTGTGGAATGGATTTGGTCATAGCACCCGAGTTGGCGGTTAGCAAAACATTATATACTTGTCCGATGCATCCCGAAGTAATCAGTGAGACTCCAGGTTCATGTCCTATTTGTGGTATGGACTTAGTACCAATGGAACCAAGCGAAAGCGAAGACCAAAAGACATATAAGGATTTGGTTAAGAAAATGAAAATAGCGGTAGCATTTACTGTTCCCATTTTCGCTATTGCAATGATAGAAATGGCACACAACAATCCTTTATTTAGAATAATGGATGCCTCAAAATGGAATTGGGTGCAATTAATATTGTCGCTTCCTGTTGTTTTTTATGCCTGTTGGATATTCTTTGTTCGGGCTTGGAAATCAATAATTACATGGAATTTGAATATGTTTACCCTTATCGGAATTGGCACTGGTGTAGCATTTCTATTTAGTTTGGTTGGAATGTTTTTCCCTGATATTTTTCCAAGCGAATTCAAGACGGATCATGGTACAGTACTATTATACTTCGAAGCGACAACAGTTATTCTAACTTTAGTTTTATTGGGGCAACTATTAGAAGCAAGAGCACACAGTCAAACCAGTGGAGCTATAAAAGAATTATTAAAACTCGCGCCAACCGAAGCAACTTTGGTTATTGACGGGAGCGATAAAGTAATCTCTATCCACGACATCAAAAAAGGTGACTTACTACGAGTAAAACCCGGAGACAAAATTCCGGTTGACGGAAAAATAACCGATGGCGAAAGCAGTATCGATGAGGCCATGATTACAGGAGAACCAATACCCGTTGACAAAAAGAAAGATGATAACGTAATTGCAGGAACAATTAACGGCAATAAATCTTTTGTGATGATAGCTGAAAAGGTAGGTTCGGAAACATTGCTTTCTCAAATCGTACAAATGGTCAACGATGCTTCTCGTTCGAGAGCGCCAATTCAGAAATTAGCAGACAGTATCGCTAAATATTTTGTTCCAATTGTTGTGATTATTTCTGTAGTGACCTTTTTCGTTTGGGCTAACTTTGGTCCAGAACCTGCGCTCGTTTATGGATTCATCAACGCGATTGCGGTATTGATTATCGCGTGTCCTTGTGCGTTAGGGTTGGCTACGCCAATGTCTGTAATGGTTGGTGTTGGTAAAGGTGCTCAATCAGGAGTTTTGATTAAGAATGCCGAAGCACTGGAAAACATGAATAAAGTAAATGTATTAATTACAGACAAAACGGGAACAATCACCGAAGGAAAACCATCTGTCGAGAAAGTATACGCTTCCATTAATGACCAAGATAACTTGTTACAAAATATTGCTTCATTAAACCAATACAGTGAACATCCATTAGCACAAGCGGTAGTGAATTATGCCAAATCAAAAACAGTTTCATTAATCGAAGTAAAAGATTTTGAAGCGGTTGCCGGTAAAGGAGTTACTGGAACAGTGACCAACAAAAAAGTGGCATTAGGGAATAAAAAGCTAATGGAGCAAGTCAAAGCAACAGTTTCTGACGATTTAGAAAACAAAATCATAGCTGAACAGAAATTAGGAAAAACGGTTTCATACATAGCTGTTGATGGAATTGCTGTTGGTTTTGTATCAATCACAGATGCTATTAAAACTTCAAGTAAGGAAGCAATAAAGGAATTAATGCGCCAGGGTGTCGAAGTAATTATGCTCACTGGCGATAATGTCAATACAGCCAAAGCTGTTGCCGATGAATTAGGTTTGTCATCTTACAAAGCTGGTTGTTTGCCGGAAGACAAACTAAACGAAATTAAAAGATTGCAGGCAGAAGGTAAAATTGTAGCCATGGCAGGGGATGGTATAAATGATGCTCCGGCATTGGCACAAGCTGACATCGGAATAGCAATGGGAACAGGAACAGATGTAGCCATAGAAAGTGCCAAAATTACTTTAGTCAAAGGAGATTTACAGGGAATTGTGAAAGCAAAAAATCTAAGTCATGCGGTCATGAGAAATATTAAGCAAAATTTATTTTTTGCATTTTTCTACAATGTACTTGGTGTGCCAATCGCAGCAGGGGTTTTATATCCGGTTTTCGGTATTTTACTATCGCCAATGATAGCAGCTTTAGCAATGTCTTTCAGCTCAGTATCTGTAATCGTAAATGCCTTGCGATTAAGAAGTTTAAAACTCTGAAATGAAGTAATATAATATTCAAATCTAGATTATCGATAATGGAAAGAATAACGTTTAATAACTTTTAAATCAAAAATTATGGAAATGAAACACACAACACAGCAACACATAAAAGAAGCAGGTTCATCAATGTACAAAAAATTAGCACTTATGATAGTATTGTCGTTTGCAGCGATGTATGCGCTAATGTATGCAATGGTAGATATTTTTGCTAATGTAATACCGAATGTAAACCAATTTTATATGGCTGGGCTTATGACAATGCCTATGATTATACTTGAAGTTATCATAATGGGTGGAATGTACAAGAATAAGAAATGGAATATTTCATTAATAACCATTGCTTCCATTGGTTTGATCCTATTTTTTATAGGCATCAGGCAACAGATAGGAGTTGGAGATAAACAGTTTTTAAAATCAATGATACCACATCATGCTGCTGCCATATTAATGGGTAAAGAGGCATCAGTAACCGACCCTGAAATAAAAGAATTGATTAAAAACATCATTACCAGCCAACAGGCCGAGATTGATCAAATGAAAGCAAAGCTTAAAGAATTAGATAAATAACTCCATAAAAATTAGTAATTCATCTTTAAATTAAAATAAATGAAAAAAATAGCAATTATTTCATTCATACTCGCAATATTTTCTTTTGCACAAGCACAGGAGATGAAAGGTATGGATATGTCAAAAAAAGAAAAGGTGCAAAAGGTACAACCCACAACGTATACTTGCCCAATGCATCCCGAAATCCATTCACCCAAACCCGGTAAATGCCCAAAATGCGGAATGGCACTGGTAAAGGAAAAGTCAAAGTCAATTAAGCCGAAAGCAAGTGCAAAACCAAAAGCCGTAACTCGGGTTAAAAAGGAAAATCCTGAAAAAGCAAAATCTTCCTCTACAGATAAAATCGACACGGATAAGGGCCATGATATGAAAAACATGGAGAAGGTAACGGTTAATCCACCCGTAAAAAAAAGAGTGCTAAAAGATGAGCCGCCAAAAGTAGTCCGATACGATTTATATGTCCGCGATACAGTGGTAAATTTTTCCGGAAAATCAAGAAGAGCAATAGCAGTGAACGGACAAATACCAATGCCTAGATTAACCTTCACTGAAGGTGATACCGCAGAAATTTATGTTCATAACGAACTCAATGAGGAAACTTCATTACACTGGCATGGCTTGTTTTTACCAAATAAGGAAGACGGTGTGCCTAATCTTACTCAAATGCCAATAAAGCCACACAGTACATACAAATATTCTTTTCCAATCCGGCAGCATGGGACACATTGGTATCATAGCCATTCCGGATTGCAGGAGCAAATCGGGATGTATGGTTCGTTTGTGATGAATAAAAGAAACTCCGATCCGAATTTCCGGGATGGAATAGATGATCTTCCTACAATTCCGATTGTTTTAAGCGAATGGACTGACATCAACCCGGAGAATGTACATAGGATGTTACATAATGCTTCCGATTGGTTTGCAATAAAAAAAGGCACAACCCAAAGCTATAGGGAAGCCATACAACAAGGTTATTTCAAAACGAAGGTTATTAATGAATGGAAGCGTATGAACGCCATGGATGTAAGTGATGTTTATTACGAGAAATTCTTAATCAATGGAAAAAATGAGAGCCAGCTTTCGCAGTTTAAAGCAGGTGATAAGGTAAGATTACGTGTGGCGAATGGTGGTGCTTCCAGTAATTTTTGGCTTACGTATGCCGGAGGCAAAATTACCGTGGTGGCAAGTGATGGAAATGATGTTGAGCCTATTGAGGTAGATCGTTTGCTTATTGCAGTTTCTGAAACCTATGACGTTATCCTGACCATTCCCGCAGAAAATACCTCCTATGAGTTTTTAGCTACACCAGAAGACCGTACAAAGTCCACTTCCCTCTACATTGGTAATGGCATCAAACAACTCATCTCTCCTTTACCCAAACTGAAATACTTTGAAGGGATGCAAATGATGAACGATATGATGAAGATGAATGGCGACCTGGATGATATGGGAATGCAAATGTCGTTGAACCAAATGGACATGAACGCCGTGATGTATCCCGAAATTACAGGCCCACAAGAAAAGGGTTCCGAGGAAATGCCGATGGACATGAACAAAGGGGAAACCAAAAAAGAGACTCCTGATAAAATGCCAATGGACATGAATAAAGGGGAAACCAAAAAAGAGACTCCCGGTAAAACGCACGATATGCACAATATGGAGAATAAGTACAATCCCAATGAGCTTGCCGATATCGTGACATTAAATTATGCGATGCTAAAATCCCCTACAAGCACAGCACTATCAAAAGATGCTCCGGTAAGGGAACTCAAATTTGAGCTTACGGGAAATATGAATCGATATGTTTGGAGCCTGGATAACAAAGTGGTTTCGGAATCTGATAAAATCCTGATTAATAAGGGAGAAATTTTACGAATTGTTTTGCATAACAATTCAATGATGCGTCACCCAATGCATTTGCACGGACACGATTTTAGAGTCATTAACGGGCAGGGTGATTATGCTCCATTGAAAAATATTATCGACATCATGCCAATGGAGACAGATACGATTGAATTCTCCGCAAGCGAAGATGGCGGTGATTGGTTTTTTCATTGCCATATTTTGTATCACATGATGAGCGGAATGGGAAGAGTTTTTAGTTATGAAAATTCACCTGCAAATCCGGAAATACCAAATCCTAAATTAGCACAACGAAAATTATTTGCTGATGATAGAAGGTTTCATTTCATGGCAGAAAATGATTTTGCTACTAACGGAAACGATGGTATGGCAATGTTAAGCAACACACGTTGGAGCATTGCAACAGAATGGCGATTGGGATACAATGACCATCACGGTTACGAAACAGAAACACATATTGGTAGATATATTGGAAAAATGCAATGGCTGATGCCATTTATAGGTTTCGATTGGCGTTACAGAGAAATGGAAGATGGTGAAATGGAAGAAAACCTTTTCAATCAGTCTAATACTAAAGATAATCGCTCCGTTTTTAGTGCAGGTATCGAATATACTTTACCCATGCTTATTAAAGCACAAGCGGAGGTCTTTACTGATGGGAATTTCAGGTTTCAGTTAGAACGAATGGACATACCTGTTTCTAAAAGAGTAAGAATGGATTTGATGTGGAATACAGATAAAGAATACATGGCAGGATTACGATACATTGTTAAAAGAAATTTTAGCATTAGAACCCATTATGACAGTGATATGGGATTTGGAATTGGTTTGAATTTGAATTATTAAAAATTTAAGTTTAAATTACACTTGTGAGTTCAATGAATAAAAAGTTCTAAAAAATTATATTATAGAGTAACGAGAATTCAAAAAGCAATATATTAGGTAACTAATTAATAATCAATTAAAAATAAAAATAATGAACATAAAATAACCTCAATTATTTTAGCAGCAATGATATCCATGTATAACAAGATGTAAAAATTCTGACGATGCTGAAACTATAAATTTAGAAGGTAACTGCTATGACAGAATCTTAAATAGATGCGTGACATATAGAATCCTTTTTAATTCCTTTACGATGCTTTGCACTCCAATTGTTTTTTCCTGTAGAGCACTTTCGCTCTTCAATTACAGTCCTCATCTAAAGGTTTATTAATAGGTAACGTGAAATAAAAAGATGACCCCATTCCTTCCTCACTTTCAACCCAGATGCGGCCTCCATTTTTTTCTAAAAATCCTTTGACCAGTAACAATCCAATTCCGGCTCCTTTGCCACCTTCTCTCTCTTTGGACAATGAATCCAGTTGCGGGGTAAAAAGTCTTTCCCGCGTTCTCATATTCATTCCGATTCCGGTATCCTTTATCTCCACCACTATTTCCTCTTCTACTTTTTTTGCAATAACTGTTATTGTATCACAGGGAACCGAATGTTTTATTGCATTTGAAAGCAGGTTCTGCAGAATGGAAAGCACCATTTTTCTGTCGGCCCAGACAGTTATTTGCTCTTCAACTTCATTATGAAGCGTGACGCCGTTTTGAGCAGCACTTTCGTTTAAAAGGTCAAATACTTTTTTTACACAAGATCCTAATTCTATTTCTTCGGGACAAAACACTTCCGAAGCATATTTTATACGGGCCCATTCCACCAGATAATCCAGCATATTTAACTCTTTTGTCGATGCTTCATACAAGAGTCCCAATAGTCCTTTTACTTCAGCAGGGTCCATTTTTTCTATATTTTCCTGCAGGTATTCCGCTGCACCGATAATCCCGGCTAATGGACTTCTTAAATCATGTGAGAGAATGGCAAGGATGCTGTCCTTGTGAGCAATAAGTTCCTCTTTCTCTTTCAGATCAGTATTGGCCGCAGCTAATTCGGCATCCTTTTTATCTTTCTCCTCGATGTGATAAATAAGTTCCTGATTGGTTGCACTTAATTGTGCTGCTCTTTTTTCATTTTCTTTATTTTTCAGTGCCAGTTCCTTATTGAGGAGGACCAACTCCCTGGATGTTTGCTTTACCTTTTCTTCGGCTATTTTTCGGTCGGTAATGTCCTGATAGGAAGTTATGGTATAGCTTTGATAACCAAATCTGATAGTTTCATAAAACACAAGGGCATAGAAGGTTTCTCCGTTTTTTTTGGTGTACTGAACTTCAAAATCATTCATGGCATTGGTCTGCTTCAATTTTATAAGCAATGCTTCTGTATCTTCCACAGTCATGGATTGCAACTCGGATATAGGACGTTCTTCCTGGAGATAATTCAAAATGAGGGAAGTTACTCTTTCTAACTCTTCGGGCGCCATCAAGCCCAATTCTTCCGAAGTTTGGCCAATAACTTCTTTAGCCGTATAGCCAAAAACATTATAAAAAAGCTGATTGGCATACGCAATTTTATTGGTTTTTATCTCGGATAAAGTCATAGCAACCGGGCTGTTGTCAAATATTTTTAAAAACCGTTCTTCGCTTTCTTTCAGTTTATCTTCTGCAATTTTACGTTTTGTAATGTCTTTTAGAAAGCCGATAAAAAAATCCTTTTTCTTAAATTGATAATGTGAGATGCTTAACTCTATCTGAATTTCGGAATTGTTTTTTCGCAGAGCAGGAATCTCGATCGGTTTGTTTAAAATAGGTCCTTCACCTGTTGCCAAAAAGTGTTTCATGCCATTGAGATGCGCTTCACGAAAACGTTCAGGAATAAGTATTTCGTGCAGCGGCTGACCTATCACTTCGTCAGCATTCCAGCCGAAAACTTCTTCTGCTCTGGGATTCCATTTCGTAATGATTCCGTCATGGTCAATAACAGTAACTGCATCAGGTGCTCTTTTAAAAATAGTCCGGATTTGCGTTTCGCTGTCTTTAAGTTTATCTTCTGTTAATTTTCGGTTAGTAATATCACGAGTTAATTTGGCATAACCCTGAAAATTATCATTGGCATCATATAAAGAGCTAATAATGACATCGGCAAAAAAAGTGGAACCATCTTTACGTACACGCCAACCTCCACTTTCGTAACGGCCGAGCTCTTTCGCCATTTTCAGGTTCCGCTCGGGCTCCTTTCTGGAAATCTCCTCCGGGGTATAAACAATAGAAATATGCTTTCCTATAATATCGTTTGATGTATATCCTATAATTCGTTCTGCACCTTTGTTCCAGGTTTTAATATTTCCATTGGCATCCAGCATAATTATGGAATAATCTTTCACATTCTCTACAATCAGCTTGTATCGCTCTTCGCTTTCTTTTAATCGAAGCAGGTTTTTCTCCAATTCTTCTGTTTGTCGATTTAATTCATTTTGATGTCTATTACGGATGGAAACATCAGTCAGAATAACACTCATTAGCGCTTTATTATCCTGTATAAAAGTCGCTGTAGAAATAAGTACCGGCATTACCATTGCAATATTAGGATTTAAATGTATTTCGTCCTTTACAGGTTCACTCCAACTCTCTTTATATAAAGTATCAAAATGGTCTTTTGAAGCGTCAGCAATATAAGTTTTGAATTTTGTTCCTGTCACTTGCTCAGGTGTTAGGTTTACCATCTGTGCAAAACTCGGATTACAATAGAGAATCACTCCTTCTTTATTAAGGGTCGCCACCCCCTGAGCCATAATATCGAGTATTAGTGGATTCATGTCGGGATTTTGGTTTACATCTTCTGATTGGTATTTAATGCTTCTCATAATCTTTTAAAATTTAATTTAATTAAAAAATAAGATAACCAGCTAAAAGTTTGTGTTGGGCACAATGAAAAATTCGATTTTTCGAAATCGACAAAAAAATTTTATTACTTGCAAAAAGTATATTTTCTTCAGATTTATAAAGAAAGTTTGACAAGATAATTATATATTATATGCAATTAGTACGGTATTACCGTATATTTTGTTAAATTTTAGTCCATATACTTAATGATTTTAAGCCAAAGAAAAAAATTAATTACCTTTATAAAGATAAGTATTTAAATTCCAGATACATAGAGCTTTCAGATGTTTTTTTATATGTGAAATCAAACTGACAGTTATTTTTGATTTACGGTAAAACTCCGGAATTATTTCCAATTGGACTCTATACTTTTAATTTAAAGATGTTCATGTGAAATAACAAATAATTATATAAAAATCATCTGTATATACATAACACTTCACGCCGGTTAAAACTATAATTTTACTATTATATTAATATATCCCAGAGTGTTAATATTACCTTTTAATTAATAAGTTATGAAACCTACAGCAAAAGGGTCTTCAAAAGCTGAAATCACAGCAGCAGAAAATGCGCTCAGCGAAAAATATCTGTTTGAGAACAATCCGCTTGCAATGTGGATTATTGATGTAAAAACCGCTAAATTCCTTGATGTCAATAAAATGGCCATCCTTCAATATGGTTATAGCCGTGATGAATTTTTGCAGATGACTGCCATAGACATACGGCCCGAAGAAGATAAGGAGCTATTTAGGCTATCAAGGTCATCACAGCAAGGTGAAGCACCTAATTTTAATAAGGGTATATGGAAGCATCAAAAGAAAAATGGAGAAATTATACTGGTTGAGATTTTTGCACAGGATATAGCATTTGAAGGAGCCCCGGCCCGAATTATTCTGTCAAATGATGTCACTGAACGGAAAAAAACTGAAACAGATTTGGAATTGCGTAATAAAGAACTGGCTGATTATAAATTTGCTTTGGATGAAACATCTATAGTAGGTATTACAGACAATAAGGGAAAAATAATATATGCCAATGACAATTTCTGTAAAATTTCAAAATACAGCAGGGAAGAACTAATAGGCCGCGACTATAGAATCATTAAATCCGGTCATCATTCTAAAGCATTTATTAAAAATTTGTTGGAAACGATACGTATCGGAAAAACATGGAAAGGTGAAATTAAAAACAGGGCAAAAGACGGATCAACCTACTGGGAAGATACGACAATTGTACCCTTTCTCGACGAACAAGGGGAGCCTTTCCAATATGTCTCCACCAGGTTTGACATTACTAAAAGAAAAGAAGCGGAATTAAAACTACGCCATCGAAATAAAGAGCTCGTAAGGATCAACAATGAATTGGATCGCTTTGTGTATAGTGTCTCCCATGATTTAAGATCTCCCCTTACGTCCATCCGTGGTCTGCTGTCCTTTATTGAAGAAGAAAGCAGCGAAGCAGATACAATAGAATATGCTAAAATGATTCGTAGCTGCATTAATCGGCAGGACGCATTCATAGAAAATATCCTGACTTATTCCCGAAACAACCGTCTTAAAGTGGTGTCGGAAAAGATAATTATACAGCAAACCGCAGCGGAAATAATTAATTCACTTCAAGGCACAAAGGAAGCCGAAGGAATTACTTTCGATATCGATATTACGGAAGATGAACCTTTTTATTCGGACCGTCTGCGCTTTTACAGCATTATGGAACATCTTATTTCGAATGCGGTAAAACACCATAAGCAACGGGTAAGTGGAAGATATATAAAAATATCCGGGAAGTCCGACCCCGACAAATTAAAGCTCAGCGTCGCCGATAATGGTATTGGTATTGATAAGGAGTACCACAAAAAAATATTTGAAATGTTTTTTCGCCTATCGGGTCAGGCAGACGGTTCAGGTATTGGCCTGTACATCGTAAAGGATACCATTGACAAGTTGCAGGGATCTATAGAGGTTCAGTCTGAAAAAGGAATTGGCAGCATTTTTAATATTACTTTGAAAAATTTAAATAAAGTAAAAAGAATCAAAACTTAAATAATAATTGACAAGTACGTATAATGATATAAGGCATTCACCTAATAAAAACATAACCTAAGAATTCAACCCATGTAGGGCTATTCCAGGATAAATTAAAAAATAATGAAAGAAGAATCCAAAAGTATATTCCAAAAGGTAATGATTGTCGATGATAATAATATTGATGTTTTTATCTCGTCTCGTATGATTATAAAAAATTATTTTAGCAAAGAGGTACTCCAATATACAAATGCACCGGAAGCACTCCAATATCTGAAGGATAATCAGGAAAATATAACGGAATTACCACAGATTATTTTTATCGACATCTACATGCCAATGATGTCCGGCTTTGAATTTTTTGAAGAGTATGAAAGGCTGTCTGATACTTTAAAAAATCACTGCAAAGCCTATATGCTGTCTTCCACTATTGATAAAGAGGATATTTCTCTGGCAGAGAAGAATAAAAACATAGTCGGTTTTTTGGCTAAACCTATCACAAAAGAATTCTTTGAAGAATTTAATAGCGAAGCATCAAATAACTTTTATCCCTATAAAAAACCTTGTAATATGATTTACAAGGCTTTTTTTCAGGTTTATCTACAATTATCTCCCAGCTTGAAATTCCTTGTTAGAATACAATCGCCTCCGCTTTCTTCAATTTAGAATCAGATTTGGCTTTGCTCCGTTCTGCTGCGTCTTGGGTTTGATTTGCTTCTTTTGCAGCAGCGTCAATTTTAAGTTGAAATTCTTCTTGAGCTTTTCAAATCGTTGAAGTGAACGGAGTATCTATTCCTATTGGCAGAGACTACCGCGGTATTATAGAAGACTTATAGTCTCAAAACTATTGCCTCGAACTTATATTGTAAAATTTTAATTATGACAATTAAACTAATAAACTGTATCCGAACGAAGTTTTTGCTCCAAAATCCAGTATTGAATTATTTAATTTTACCGACATGCAACACCATTTATTTTTCAGAAAAAAAATCATCTTGCTATTCGCAATTGTATTGACCGCCTGTAATAACCGGCAGAATGACACTATAACCAATGATACAGAGACATTAAGACCAGCATCACATGAAAAAATAATACCGCAGAAACCAACGATTCCTTTACCAAAGGTTTTTTCCAATGAAAGGTTTAAAGAAGTAACTGTCGTTAAAGCAGAAGAGAATAAATATGTGATAAAGGGTAAAGGACAAATATTTGAGGCAAGTTTCAGCTGGGTAGTCGATGATGGTCACGAAGAATTGCAAAAAGGTTTTCAAATGACCGATGCCGGTGCGCCCGAATGGGGAAATTTCCTATTTACTGTGGAGGTGAATAAAAAACGACCAAATTCAACGTTAACTTTAATCTTATTTGAATCCAGCGCTAAAGATGGGAGCCGTCAATACGAACTGCCGATTATTTTATACTAAACCGATAATTTCAAATCGTGTAGAAAACAATTTAACGCAATGCGCTTAAAATTAACAAGTTAGTGTGACTATATCCCCCAATCTATTTGTAAATTTATAATATTAGAATTAGTAATAATATAAATATTTACAATATGGAAACTAAAGAAAGTGCTCGTTCAGAAGGTAAAGTAGCAAAAGCTATCGAAAGCCAGACTGCTAAATTACCCTCCGATTTATTCCTTTGGGCCGCTGCAGCCTCAATAGGAATATCTGCAACATTTAAATTATTTGGGCAAAAAAACACGGCGTTGTTTATTGGCCAATGGGCACCAACATTTTTATTGCTTGGTGTGTATAATAAAATAGTAAAAGTGGAGGGTCACGACCAGCAGGATCGCGGTACAACTCAAAGTACCTCAAGAGAAGAAAATGCAGGTAAAATGGGAACTAAAAGTGTTCCTGAAAGTGATTATAAACCACATTATCATAACTAGTTTTTTCTTGTAGTACATTTTTACCCATTCATCAGAATGAAATCACTAAGCTATATTGAAAATTTGATTTAGAATTTACAATACAGCAGTTTTAAATCCTGATGAGTGGGTATATTTGTGATGAAAAATGACTCGCTTATCCGTTCTTCTATGAAGATTTCCTGAATTTATTAAATCTTATTTAATGGGCTGTTAATCGGTAATGTGAAATAAAAGGACGAACCAACTCCCTCCACACTTTCAACCCATATTCTGCCGCCATTTTTTTCTAAAAACCCTTTTACCAGTAACAGTCCGATACCGGCCCCTTTGTCGTCTTTTCTCTCTTCGGTAAGCGAGCTCATTTGTGGGGTAAAAAGATTTTTTTGTATTTCTTCAGACATGCCGATTCCGGTATCTTTTATTTCAACAATAACCTCATCGTCGGTTCTTTTGGCTGTGATGGTGATTTTTCCATCCGGGCTGGAATGTTTGATGGCATTAGAAACAATATTCTGAAGAATCGATAGTAACATTTTACCATCAGCAAACACAGTCGTATTTTCTTCAATTTCCTGATGCAGGTTAATGGTGTTTAAGGCTGCAGTGTCTTTTAAGGTTTCAAACACTTTTCCAACATATTCCAACAATTCTATTTTTGTGGGAGAAAAAACATCTGATGCATATTTTATCCGGGCCCATTCCACCAGATAATCCAACATATTCAACTCTTTATGGGAAGATTCATAAAGGAGATCGAGCATCTCTTTGATGTCAACATTGTCCATATCTTCGAAATTGGATTTCAAAAATTCGGCAGTTCCGATAATACCGGCCAGCGGACTTCGTAAATCATGGGATAGAATGGCAAGTATGCTGTCTTTATGCGCCACGAGTTCTTCGAGTTCTTTAACATTGGTGTTAGCAATGCTTAAATCGGCCATTCTCTTTTTTTTCTCGGCAATTTGAAAAGTAAGGTCTTTATATGTGTTTTCAAGTTCCTCATATTTTTCCTGAAGGGCTTTATTACTTTCAGCCAATAATTTTTCATGTCTTATCCGTTCCATCTCTGCCTCCACCCGTTTGGCCACAATTTTTAAAATGGACGTTACGGTTTCGGGATCTTCAATTTCCTTTTTATGCATCACGGCAATTAATCCTATGGCAGCTCCGTGTATATCGTATAAAGGATAACCTATATATCCCTCTACATTAAATTGTACCAATGTTTGGTTTTTAGGAAAGAGTCCCCGACAATTTTCAGGATAAGAATATGATGTCCCTCTTGTCACTTGTTCGCAGGGACCATGGGGCAAAGGGTATTCGATATTTTCAACCAGCTTCCCTGCGGCAGCAATCGCGACGGTACGTATTAAAAAATCTTCCTCGGTGAATTGTTTCATTTCACCTACCAGTACATAATCAAGCCGCGTGATGTCGGATATGTATAAAACCATGGAATTAAAAAAATCATTGTGGCTCGCATAGGTAGAAAATTGTTCCGAGAATTGGGTTAAAAACCTTTTGTTATAAAAGCTTAGGGCGATTTCCTGATTTTTTTGTTGCAACTCATCATTTTGATTGGCAATTTCTTTATTTGCGTTTGCCAATTCTGTAATATTTTGTTCCAAGTGACTTGAACTCAGTTTCAATTCCTGTTGGACACTATTCAGAATAGAGATATCAGTCAGAATAATACTTAGGACCAAATGCTCGTTAAGCATAAAAGTACTTGCCGATAGCAGTACTGGCATAACAATAGACTTGTTGCCATTCAGATGAATTTCACCCTTGACATTGTCTTCCCATCCCTTTTTTAATAAAGCATTAAAAGTGGTTTCGGAGGCATCCGCAATAAAAGAACTGAATTTTGCCCCAATTACTTTTTGCAAAGGCAATTCCAGCATTTCTGCAAAACTGGAATTACTGTATAAAATAATTCCTTCTTGATTGAGCGTAACGGCGCCTTCATGCATTTTCTCAACGATAGTCCGGTAGTTTTGGTCAGCGGTTTTTTCTGTAAAAATCTTGATTCTATTTTTATCGGCCTCCACCAAGGCATCAATATTTCCAGCCTTAATCAGGTCAATAGTAATCTGTGCCTCACTAAGCTTTAGGTGAAGTGCTTCAATTTCTTTTTTCAGATTTTGAGTATCCTGACTATTTCGCTCCGTGTTTTTCATATCTATTTTACAAATAGAATTAGTAAATGAGATCAAGGTCCTTGAGCACCTTTTTAATATCAGACAAATCGCCAATCACCCTTCCTTCAGGTAATGGAAATTTTTTTATAAGGACTGGTACCGCAATTATATCTTCCGCAAGGGCGTATTCCGGCTGCTGGTATATATCAATGATCTCCAGCTCATACCTGTTTTCTAAATATTTTTCGCAAAGCGCCTTACAGTTTATTATGGCACGAACGGAGTTGGGCAGAATGCCTGTAACAAATAGTTTGAAAACATAGGTTTCCTCAGCAACATCAGTGGCATCTGTCTTAGCTTGGTTAACAGCTTTTACATTTATGAGGCTTTCTTTTGACATGAGAATTGATTTCCTTTTTTAAATTATAAAAGATTGCTTCCGTGATGGATTCATCCTAATTTTTCGATGTCGATATATTTTTATTTTCCTTCTCTGTTCTTTTGGTCCCCGGTATGTCTTCTGCTACATTCCGGACAATTTCGGACATGGTAATTCCTTTTTTTGAAATATTAAATTGCCTTAATGAAGTGGAGTGTGACATACCTCTCGATTTCATGACACAGATACTTCGCAGACGTTCCTCCTCCACTTCTATATCCTGGACCATAACCCACGTATCTACCATCGAGGAGATACCTTCATCACTTGGATTTCGGGATATCGACCCCACCGTTATTGCGGCGGTAAACAGTACTGTTATTTCCTCCAGTTTTAGATAATCGACTAACCGGGTGAGCATAGACCGTATATCACTGTTGGGCCCCTCGGTCATCAGATTGGTAATGGGATCCAGAATAACAACCGTAGGTTTTAACTCTTTTATTAATTTCCTGATGGCGATAAAGTGCATTTCCAGATTCTGTAAGGTGGGTCTGGAATAGTAAAAAGTCAATATCCCTGAAGTGACGAAAGGTTTTAAATTAAGTCCGATGGATTTCATATTCCGGATAATCTGATTGGGCGCTTCTTCAAAGGCACAATAAAGGCTGCGCTTTTTAGCTTCACACACACTGAGGGCAAATGAAGCCGCCACGCTCGTTTTACCTGTTCCTGCCGTTCCTGATATAAGAACACTACTTCCCAGGTAAAATCCTTTTTTGCCAAGCATCTCGTCTAAGGGTTCAATACCCGAAGATATTCTATCTGTGCTTACTTTTTGGTTAACGATTTCGCTTACGAGGGGCAGTACGGTAATTCCTTTATCATCAATGGTAAACGGATATTCATTGTTGCCATGAAACGAACCCCGGTATTTGACAATGCGTAATCTTCTGGTGGAGACTTGATTCGTAACACGGTTATCCACTACAATAACACAATCGGCTATATACTCTTCTAAACCATGGCGGCTGAGGTATTTCCTTCCGATCTCCCCGGTGATGATTGCGGTGACTTTCTTTTCTTTGAGCCAGGATACCAGTCTCTTGAATTCCTGTCTTAGTACCCGAATATCGTATCCGGCAAAAAGCGCATCGAGCGAATCCAGCACGACACGTTTGGCTTTAACCTTATCAATAGCCAGTCCGAGTCTTATAAACAACCCTTCCAAATCGTATTTTCCGGTTTGTTGGACCTCATCCGGATTAATCTTTACCGAATCCAGATATAATTTATTATTGGCAATAAATTTGTCGAGTTCATATCCCAAGGAACTGACATTCGTAACCAACTCCTCCGTTTTTTCTTCAAACGTCATGTAAACCCCACTCTCATCAAACAATCTGATTCCATTAAGAAGAAATTCCATGGATAGGACGGTTTTCCCACAACCTGCATTCCCCAGTAAAAGCGTTGGACGATTTTTAGGCAGCCCTCCGGTAGTAATATCATCTAAACCCAATATTCCGGTCGGGGACTTTGGAAATGTAAAACTGTTTGTTTTGGTTTTGGTATCTTTTTTCATGCGGTTCGTATTGAAGATAACTTAATGCAGATGACTCATTTAAAGGTACGCAAATTTTCTTACATAGGGCTTAAAAAAGCAATGGTAAATTACTCATTATCAAGCGTAAAGACTTAAAAAAAACAGATATTATACTTTATTTAAATGCTTTTTTTAATTCTGCCGCAGCTTGTAGCAATGCCGATTTGGTACCCGGAACTGTACTTAATCCGTTAAGCAATCCCCAATCATGAATCATCCCATTATAGCGGGTTGCTGTCACTTTGACTCCGGCAGCATCAAGTTTACGGGCATAAGCTTCTCCTTCATCCCGCAACACATCATTTTCGGCAGTTTGTACCAATGCAGGCGGCAAATTCTTGAGTTGCTCTAATGAAGCTAATAAAGGCGAAGCATAAATTTCTTTTCGCTGGTTAGGATCACTGGTATAATTTTCCCAAAACCATATCATCATGTTTCTGGTTAAAAACCGTTTGGTTGCGAACAGATTGTAAGATTCCGTTTCGAAATTAGCATCCGTTATAGGCCAAAATAAAATCTGCAACTTTATTTCGGGTCCCTTTTTATCTTTAGCCATCAGCGCTACAACTGTGGCCATATTACCACCCGCGCTATTACCGGCTACAGCCAGTCGTTTACCGTCCAAACCGACTTGTTTTCCGTGTTCTGCTACCCATTTGGTTGCCGCATAAGCCTGATTGATCGCTACCGGATAATGAACTTCCGGGGATAAGCTATAATTAACAAACACCGCTGCTGCGCCGGATGCTACCACGATATCCCGTATCATTCGCTCATGCGTTGGAAAATCCCCCAATACCCAACCCCCACCGTGAAAGAACATGAATACCGGTAAAAGTTCTTTTGCATTCGATGGTTTAACAATATTTAGCTTAATGGATAAACCGTCCTGGCTGATTGTTTTTTCAGTAACGGTTATACCTGATAAATCTACTTTGACAGAGGACTGGGCCTTAGCCAAAACCGCTCGTGCATCAATGGGTGCTAATTGTTCTATTGGTTTACCAGGTGCTGAGTTAAGGGCTTTTAAAAATGTCTTAACGTTACTTTCTATATGTGGATCCTGCGACGGATCAACAGTTTGCGCCGAAATAGTATCGCTGGCACTCACTAATACCATTATTATGGCGGCTTTACTTAAAACGGAATGTCTTTTCATATCATTTAATGTTATATTTATTATTACTCTTTTAAACTTGATGCATTAATTAATCTCATATATCCTACATAGATATTTGAGCTGTTAACTTTTGGAAAATGAAAATATGTAAACAGTATTTATAACTGCTACTTCATATAATACAATGCAGGTAATAAAAATTGGGAAGAAGGTTTTTGTGAACAATGGATAATCGTAAAATAAATCTTAAGGAATAATTTTGAGAACAGTACCTATTACAGTACGGGTATTTCTTTTTTAATTTGGAAAACTTATCATTAAGTTCAGTCTTTAAAGAACATAGTTTCCAATGTAGGAAATAGGTTTCCAGCTCCACGTAAACGAAATGTTTACTTTGTACGATTTTTGATTAGTAAATAATCCACCCTATAACACAAAGTTATTAAATTAGATTCAAATATTTAATTATCAGGTAATTAATAAAAAATATTTTTCTGCTTATCCAAATTAATTGATGAATTATTTATTTATTCTAAGAAACAATTATGAAATACCTGCGATAGTATTTTTCCAAAAATAAAACTTCAAAAAAGAAGAGGTTATATGTCATTTTCATGTTTAAATACAACATAACTTGTTAATAAAGAGGCACTTATATTTTCTTGTTAATTTTATTTTGTAAATTTATACTCCCAAAAAGTACAAAGCCACTCCAATTGTTTCAACATAATTATATCAATGTATTTGAAGGTCTAAACAATTAATACCGCCGGGATAATACATACTTCCGTTAAAATCACTAAATCAAAAGGCAAATAATTATAAAATAGTAATCATCCAAAAATAATCACAATGAAAAAAGCAATAGTAATTCTTTCGCTGATTCTCACAGCAGGATTAGGAAATTTATCAGCTCAGGACACTAAAATGTCCAAGGATAAAAAAGTAATGATGATGCCCAATTTAAGCAATTGGCCAGAAGCCTCACGTATGGCGGTAAAAGAAATCACCGGCAAATACGGTAAAGCCGATGCGGTTACAAAAGACGAACTCATCTGGATGAACAAAGGCATTTGGAAAAAAATATGCATCAATAAAAAGGAAACCAAACATAGTTTTCCAATTGAGCATACCGATATGATGCAGACCACTATAAGTTACAAAGTGCCTGTGGATATGATGGACGAACTTGGTAAATTCGATGGCAGTGTAACATTTGACCGTACGCAAGGAACCATGAGCGCCCGCTGTGATCAGGAAGGAAATAACTTTCTGGCTTTAAATCTGGCTCATGATATCATTACAGGTAAAAAGTCTGTGGAGCAGGCTAGAACGGCCTATGGCGATATTGTAAAAGAGAAAATGAATGGAGCCAACCCAGTATATATGCAAAAACTCACCTTTTCGACCCAAGAAAACGCAGCCGATCCCGATACAAACACTACAGGATTAACCAAAGAAGATGTAATGAAAGGTATTAAAAAAAGCGAGGCAAAATAAATGATTCATAAACAAAAATAGTAACAAAAATTTAAACAAATCCCAAATACATTCAACCTACTATATCATTATTAATACAATTAGTAACCTTTTAAATATAGTGAATTATGAAAAATGTAGTAAAGATTCAAGAAGTAAAACCTTCATCCACAGACAGGAGAAGCTTTTTAAGAATCAGTGGACTCACGCTTGTGAGTTCGGGATTGTTATTAGCGGGCTGTAATAAGGAAGAAGATTTTTATGCTGATCCGGATATGCTTTCAAAACCCGGACGTGGACATTTTCCCGGAGAAAAAAATGGCGTGTTTGATTTAGGCGGTGGCGACTTAGGTGTTCTGACTTATGCCTATGCTTTGGAACAGTTAGAAGCAGATTTTTATACCAGAGTAGTTAATACCACTGGTTTTACCACAAATTTTACAGCCGAAGACCAACAAGAACTAACCGATTTATATTATCATGAAGTAATTCATCGGGAATTCTTTAAAGCGGTATTGAGTAGTGCGCTTCCCAATCCAAAAAGACAATTACTTCCTGATTTAGCTTTTGATTATGGCAGTTTAAATTTCAGTAGCCGCGACCAGGTTTTGGCTACTGCCAAAGCCCTGGAAGATACTGGTGTTGCAGCTTATAATGGAGCAGGAAGATTAATCTCGAACCCAACTTATTTGTTATTGGCCGGAAAAATTGTTTCTGTTGAAGCCAGACATGCCTCTGCTATCAGAAGTCTGATAAATCCAAATTCTAAAGATTTTGCCGGCGATGATGTGGTTGATCCTTCAACAGGACTCGATGTAAAGAAAAATCCATCAGAGGTTCTTGCGATTGCTGACGGTTTTATTACGACTGAATTTTCTGCTTTATACTTACCATAACACTTAACATTAAAATATAGAAATTATGAACTTATTAAAATTTATAGAGTCTTTTACTAATGAAGGTGTAATGCAAAGTAAAGGCTCCAGAAGAGAGAGTTTGGACCAATTTGGTCAATTGGGAAAAAATTTCGCGTTGGCTTCCATTCCATTTGGATTGGCAACTCTAACAAATTCCGCCTATGCAGCAGATATTTCCCCTACACCTAATACTCCGATAGGTGCCTTACAACTTGCCCTCACCTTGGAATACCTTGAAAAAGAATATTACATCATGGGATTGGAATCTGGCGTTATACCAACTGGAAGTAGGGATGAGAAAGTATTTATGCAGATTTCAGATCACGAAACGGATCACGTTGCTTTTTTAATCAATGGATTAGGTGGTGTTGGCAGCCCAAATTTTGTTGCCAAGCCAACCTTTGACTTTACAGTGGGCGGAGCTTTTGATCCATTTAATGATTATCCAACATTTCTGGCGTTGGCTCAGGCATTTGAAGATACAGGGGTAAGAGCTTATAAAGGCCAAGCCGGAAATTTAATTTCGACTCCTGATTTATTGACTGCCGCTTTGCAGATTCATTCTGTTGAAGCCCGCCATGCCTCTGAAGTAAGAAGATTACGAGGCCAAAAGGGATGGATTATACGCAATGATCGTGGCGGCTTACCGGTTCAGGCCCAAGGAACATATGACGGCGAGCAAAATACCAATCAGGCAGGCTACAATACTGCTGCTTTATTTGGTGTTGACGCTGGAACAGAAGCATTTGACGAGCCACTAACAACCCAACAAACGGTTTCTATTGCCAATTTATTTATTGTGTAATATTTTGAATCCATTTAAAACCCATCTAAAAATCTATTTAGATGGGTTTTTTATTAAGGGTTGATTTTTTGTTAATGTTCAAAAAATATACCTAACATTCTTGTTATCGACTACAAAATTTTTATCCGTAACCTGAGTTTATTTGTCAAGCAATTCAATCCACACCGGCGCATGATCACTCGATTTTTCCCAACCGCGTACATCACGATTCACGCCGGCAGCTATCAGCCGTTTATCCAATTTTGGACTTAGCAGGAAATGGTCAATACGCAAACCGGCGTCACGTGCGTAAGCATTTCGGAAATAATCCCAAAAGGTGTAGATTTTCTCTGTCGGATACAAATGCCGTATGGCATCGGTCCATCCTTGCGAAACAAGCGCTTCATAAGCCTCCCGGGTCTCCGGACGGAACAACGCATCTTTGACCCATCTTTCTGGTTTGTAAACATCGTTCTCTGTCGGGATGACATTGAAATCCCCTACTAATATGACAGGAGTATTAAACGCCAGCAGTGTTGCTGCCCGTTCGGTTAACCGTTGAAACCATCGCAGTTTATAATCGAATTTGGGGCCCGGTGCAGGATTGCCGTTAGGAAGATAAAGACAGCAAATTACGATGCCATTAATCATCACTTCCAAATAGCGGCTTTGGATATCTTCGTCCTCGCCGGGCAATCCCCGGCCAATTTCCTCCATTTCAGCTTCCCGCGAAAGAATAGCGACACCGTTCCAACTTTTTTGTCCGTGCCAGATGGCTTTATAACCCGCATCTGAAATGGCTTTTTCAGGAAATTTTTCCTGAGGTGCTTTCAATTCCTGAAGACAAACTATATCAGGCTTTGTTTCCTCAAGCCAACGGAGTAAAACAGGAAGCCGACCATTGACACCATTGACATTATAAGTAGCTATTTTCATAGTATTCAATTAAGTTCCATTCTTAATACAACCTTGAAGATACGAAAAATCATTGAATTTCAGAGTGTTGCAGTTAATGGAAACTGTGCGAAACAGAAAAGCCTGAACAATTGTCCAGGCTTCTTATTTTATAGTTGAAGGTGTTTATTCTAAAACAAAACTTACGGCTACATTAATGATGATTTCGAGTTCACCAACGGCTAATGTTTCTCTTTGCATAGTCCCATCGGCCATTTCAGCTTTCATGCTGCGATACATTGGCTGTGGATAATACGGTTGCGAATTATCGGTAATTGTAAACACTTTCCCAACTTTCTGACTCAGCACCGAAACATAATCATCGGCTTTGGCCTTAGCATCTTTTATCGCTAGTTTTCGGGCTTCCGATTGCAGCTGTGTCAATTTTGAAGTTTTGAATTCCACCCCGTTAATTCCATTGATTCCGGAATCAACCAGACCTTCCATCAATTCATCGTATTTGGATAAATCTTTCAAAAGAATCTTAACCGTCTGGTTCGCCAAGTATTCGTGCTTCTTTTTTTGATAATCATAATTAGGATTTAAAGTAACCCGCTGCGTCTGAAAATCTTCTTTGGCAATAAATTTTTTGATGTATTTTAAGACCGCGTCCATCTTCGCATCATTGTCTTTCTTAACGGTGACAGCATTGGTTCCTTTGGTTTCCACCGAAACAGAAATGGCGGCCTGATCCGGAACTGTTTTAATCTTTCCTTCTCCTGATACATTAATCATCGGAATCGGTTTTAGTTCTTGCGCCTGCGACACTGTTAAAAACAATGTCATCAAAATTAGAAATGATTTTTTCATGGTATAGAATTTATATTTAGTTGTGTAATTTCTTTCAAATTTTATGCCAATTTATAGCTTGCCCATTTTTTCCAAAACAAAAAGCAGTACAATCGGAATTGCCAATAAGACAACCATCCCAATATTATCGGTAAACATATGCGGCTCTTTTATCAATGTAATCACGTATCCGCCGATAGCGCCGCCAAAATGCGCGGTATGCCCAATGTTATCTCTTTTGGCTTTCATGCCATAGATAGAATACAGCAGATAGCCTATTCCGAATATATAAGCGGGAATTGGTATTGGTATAAAAAACAGGTACAGACTCATATCCGGCTGCAGTAAGATTGCAGCATACAAGACACCGGTTACGGCACCCGAGGCTCCAATTGCACGATAGGAATAATCGTTTTTATGCATGAAAAGCGTGAGCAGACTTCCGGCTAAAAGGCTTCCGACATAGATCAAGGCGAAGGAAAAATTACCCAAATACGTATAAACTACCGGTGCGAAAAAATAAAGTGTCAGCATATTGAAGGCCAAATGCGGAATATCGGCATGCAGAAAAGCTGATGAGAGCATTCGGATTTGTTCTCCTGCCCGGATACTGCCAATATGGAATTCGTATTTTCTGAAGAATGCCAAATCATCAAAGCCCTTGAAACTTATGATGCCCGTAATCGCCATGATAACAATAAGTATGATATTCATAAATGAGTAAATTATTTTACTGTAAAAATAGAAATACTTTCCTTACCTTTTGTTAAACGCTGTATTCTAAATATTGTTTTAAATGTATATTTGTAAAAAATTCAAGAATGCAACTTTTACTTTTTCTTATCATATATCCATTTCTCTGGTTGATTTCCATATTGCCCTTCCGGGTGCTCTATTTTTTCTCTGACCTTACGTATGTGTTGGTTTATAAAATCATTGGTTATCGACAAAAAACGGTGCGGGAAAATTTGGCATTAGCCCTACCTCATCTTTCAGATAAGGAACGATTAATCATCGAACGAAAGTTCTTCCATCATTTTTGCGACGGTTTTTTTGAAATGATTAAAACAATGACGATTTCCCGCAAAGAGATGGACAAGCGTTTTAAATTCACCAATCTGGAGTTGTATCAGGAACTGGAATCAAAACAAAAAAGCATTGCCATTATGTGTGCCCACTACGGAAGCTACGAATGGCTGGTGTCTATGAACCGACATATTAGTTTCAGGGGTTATGGAATTTATAAAAAAATAGCGAACAAATATTTTGACAAACTCGTTCAGGATATCCGCGGTAAATTTGACGCCTACCTGATCGACACCAAAAACTCCATCAGAGTGATGTCCGATAATAAAAAAGCGGGGATTCTTGGTGTTTATGGCTTTGCAAGCGATCAGTCTCCCAAATTAGGAAAAGCTTTTCACTGGAATACCTTCATGGGAATTGAAGTCCCTGTTCATACCGGAGCCGAAATGATGGTCAAAAAAATGGATATGAATGTGCTTTTTGTAAAAGGAGAGAAACTGCGACGAGGCTATTATCAGGCGACTTTTGTACCGATGGTGGACAATCCGAAAGAAGTGCCGAATTATGAAATCACCGATATGTTTTTCAGAATGGTAGAACAGCAGATTTTGGAAAAACCGGAATACTATCTTTGGACACACAAACGTTGGAAACACGCTGATAAGAAGACAGTCAATTAATTATATAAAAAATCCCAAATAAATTCTATTTGGGATTTTTATTTTTATGATTACAGGCTAAACCATTTTTTCACCATTTCCATTTCGGTTGGTAAGGCTTGCGCATGTATGAACTCATTTGTTTTCTTGTTGTAGCTATAGTCTTTTGACCATTCCAGATGGTTTTTGGCCAAAGCCTTAATACTCTCACAAACGTATTGTATTTCAGCATTTGTAGTCGTTGGATGAATAGACATTCTGATCCAGCCCGGTTTTTGTATTAAGTCACCGGAATCAATCTGGCAGATTAAATTATGAGAGGTTTCCTGGTCCACGTGAAGCAGGTAATGTCCGTAAGTTCCCGCACAACTGCAGCCGCCCCGAGTCTGGATTCCGAATTTATCATTCAGTAATTTCACCCCTAAATTAAAATGCAAATCATCGATATAAAATGAAAACACCCCTAACCTATTTTGGTGTTGTCCAGCCAAAATATTGATATTGGTTACGTTTCCTAATTCGGCAAAAACCAATTCGGTAATTTCATGTTCCC
This sequence comes from Flavobacterium sp. GT3R68, assembly GCF_007109225.1. Taxonomy (GTDB): domain Bacteria; phylum Bacteroidota; class Bacteroidia; order Flavobacteriales; family Flavobacteriaceae; genus Flavobacterium. The sequence goes on along the minus strand of NZ_VJZK01000007.1, from coordinate 25,159 downwards.
GATTCAGGATGTTATCGATTCCCATTTGCTCTTTCAATTGAATCGCTAGGGCTGTTTTAATAACCTGCAGAAAACCTGGCGTTCCACCATCTTCCCTGTCTTCAATATTGTCAATATATTTATATTCGCCCCATGGGTTAGTCCAACTTACCGTGCCACCTCCCGGGTTATCGGGAACCATATTGTGATACAGTTTTTTATTGAAAACTAAAATTCCGGTAGTTCCGGGTCCACCCAAAAATTTATGTGGCGAAAAGAAAATGGCATCCAGATAACTTTCCGGATCTTCCGGATGCATGTCAATTTTGACATATGGTCCTGAACAGGCAAAATCCACAAAACAAACACCACTATTCTGGTGCATCAATTTGGCCACCTGATGATATGGGGTTTTGATTCCGGTTACATTCGAACACGAAGTAATGGATGCAATTTTTATTGCGCGGTCTTTGTATTTTTCTAATAAAGCTGTAAAATTATCCATGCAGAACAATCCTTCCGGACAGGCAGGAATTACTTCAACATCTGCAATGGTTTCCAGCCACGAAGTCTGATTGGAATGGTGTTCCATGTGTGAAATAAAAACGATGGGTTTCTTTTCTTTTGGAATATTGATAAAAGATTTCAGGTTTTCAGGAATTTTCATACCTAAAATACGCTGAAATTTATTGACTACACCGGTCATTCCGGTTCCATCAGCAATCAGGACATCATCATCATTGCTGTTGACATGATGTTTAATGATATGTCGGGCTTCATGATACGCCATCGTCATTGCCGTGCCCGAAACTGTAGTTTCTGTATGCGTATTGGCCACAAAGGGACCAAATTCATTCATAAGTTTTTCCTCAATAGGACGGTACAAACGCCCGCTTGCAGTCCAATCGGTGTAGATTATTTTTTGTTTGCCAAACGGCGAAACAAATTCCTGATCAATTCCAATTATGTTCTTTCGGAACTGTTGGAAGTATTGTTCTAATTGCGTAGGCGTTTCAGTAGTAGTCATGGGTATGCTTCATTTGGCGCAAAGATACAGATTTTTACGGATTTAGGCATTTGGCACGTCGGCATTAACATTTTTGAAAAGTGGATTGTTCTTTTTTTTATATTTGACAGAGCCGAATAAAACACTCTGAAATGCACGCCAAAAATTATCTCATACATGCCTGAAATCAAATCCACTGCCACAAAACCAGACCGAAACAAGGAAAACAACAATGATTTGGTATTTTCCTATATGACGATGAGAAATCTTATCGGGTTCAGCGGGATGCTTCTGCCCTTTGTGCTGGCGCTGACTACCAGTAAAACTTTCAGCGATAAAATCATCGAACCATCAATTAGCGATTATTATTATACCAGTAATGGTGATGTTTTGGTAGTCATGTTAAGTATGCTGTCTGTATTTTTATTTACATACAAAGGATATGAATGGAAAGAAAAAATGTGGACTGTCATTGCGGCGATCTGTGGTATTGGGATCGCTTTTAGTCCAACTGTAACGAAATACTCCAGAAGTTCCTTCAGCGTACATACCGCTCACGAAAAAGTACCGTTAATTCTAGGTCTGGAGAGACATTTACTGTTTGCAGTCACATTTTTCATCACCTTATCAATAATCTCATTGGTTTATTTTCCAAAATCCAATAAAAAATATTTGGTGGATTCCAAAGGCAATCGCACGCAAAAAGCCAAAAGGAATATCGTTTTTAAAGTATGCGGATGGACGATGATTGGTTGTGTGCTTATTTTAGGAATTTATTTTTTATGCACTCCGGTTCATGAAATTGCAGGTGATTTTCCGGTGATATTTGTGTTTGAAGCTATTGCAATTGAAGCTTTCGGCATTTCGTGGATTACCAAAGGGGAAACATTGTGGCCGGATGGCGAACATTATATTTCAAAAGGATTCAAAATAGCGAAAGCACTGATTTAAATACAGAACCAACCTTAACAAGATGACAAAAAATTCAAAATCCGTAGAAACACAAATGTTGATCAGAAAACCTGTTTCGGAAGTTTTTTCCGCATTTATTGACCCTGAAATCACGAAGAATTTTTGGTTTACCAAAGGAAGCGGGAAATTAGAAATCGGAAAAACAATCACATGGGAATGGGATATGTATGGGATTACAACAGACATTCTGGTAAAAGAAATTGTGGACAATAAAATTATCAGCATCGAATGGGGCCAGCCGGCAACTACGGTAGATTTTGAGTTCAAGGCCTTAACGGACAGCACAACGTATGTTACAATTAAAAACTACGGATTTGATAAAACCGGTGATGAACTTTTGGATGTAATCAAAGATTCAACGGGCGGTTTTACAACCGTGTTGGATGGTTTAAAAGCATTTATGGAGCACAACATCAACCTGAATCTGATAGCGGATAAATTCCCAAAAGAAATTACACAATACGGCAAATAATAAAGAACTTATATTTGCACAAAAAAAATACCAAAATGAAAAAAATTTATCGATTTCTAAGTTTTCTTGTATTAGCTTTTTTATTCATCCAATGCACCGGTGAAGAAACTACATCCGGCGATACGATGTTTGTAAACGATGTTGCTTTTCCTATTGGAGCCAATGGCGGAATAGGTTCTTTCTATAATTCCACCATGTTTCACGCTGGCACAAGTACTGGCGATTATAATATCAGAACGTTTACGATAGTGAAAGCAAATTCTACCAGTGAAGAAGATGCTGATACTATTAATTTATCTATTTTTTATCCTGTCAGTCAGTCCATTGACGGTACTTACAATTTAGATTTTAATTCTTCTGCATTACCATCAACATATGCTGTATGCGTTTTTGCAAATTCTGCTGAGACATTTGGCGATGGAGAAAATGCAGCAACCGGAACAGTTACTATTACAGACAATGGTAATAATAACTTCAAAATTGTATTTAACAATGTGGTTTTGACAAAAGAGGCTACAGGGGGTTCTAAAACCATAACTGGGTATTGTGCACCTACTTTTATGCAATTCTAATGTAATCACTTATTTAAAGAAAGCCCTTTCAGATTGAAAGGGCTTTCTTTATTTTAAATTCCAGCGACTGTTTTTATTTCATCAATAATGCGCAATGCCAGTTGATCGGCTTCATCCTGAGTTTTTGCCTCGGTATAGATTCGGATAATCGGTTCTGTATTCGATTTTCTTAAATGCACCCAGTTTTCTGCAAAATCAATTTTGACACCATCAATGGTAGAAATATTTTCATTTTTGTATTTTTCATTCATCCCTTCCAAAATCTTGTCCACATCAATTTCAGGTGTCAGCTCGATTTTGTTTTTGCTCATGAAATACTGAGGATAACTGGCACGCAACTCTGCCACCGTTTTATCCTGATTTGCCAGATATGTTAAGAACAAGGCAACTCCAACCAGACTATCACGACCGTAATGCAATTCCGGATAAATAATTCCGCCGTTTCCTTCACCACCAATAATGGCATTAGTTGCTTTCATCAGTTCCACCACATTCACCTCACCTACTGCACTTGCCTGGTAATTTCCGTTATGGCTGTTCGTAATATCACGCAATGCACGAGACGACGACATATTAGAAACGGTATTTCCCGGGGTTTTACTCAACACATAATCGGCACAAGCCACTAAAGTATATTCTTCGCCAAACATTTCTCCATCATTTGAAATAAATGCCAGACGATCGACATCCGGATCTACCACTACTCCAAAATCTGCTTTTTCTTCGACGACCAATTTGCAGATATCGCCCAAATGTTCTTTCAATGGTTCCGGATTGTGGGGAAAATGACCGTTGGGTTCGCAGTATAATTTTACGACTTGTACTCCCATTTGCTCCAATAATTTCGGAATGATGATTCCTCCTGTGGAGTTTACCGCATCCACAACTACTTTATATTTCTTTTTGGCTACTGCTTCCGCATCGACTAAAGGAAGATTCAATACCTCGTCAATGTGAATATCCATGTAGGCATCATTTTCAGTGATGGTTCCTAAATTGTCCACATCCGAGAAATCGAACGCTTCATTTTCCGCAATTTCCAAGATTTGGGAACCTTCGGCACCACTTAAAAACTCCCCTTTTTCATTTAATAATTTCAAGGCATTCCATTGTTTCGGATTATGCGAAGCCGTCAGGATGATACCACCATCCGCTTTTTCCAAAGGAACAGCTACTTCAACAGTAGGTGTTGTCGACAATCCCAAATCGATAACATCAATTCCCAAACCGATTAAAGTGTTTACCACTAAACTCTGAATCATGGCACCGGAAATTCGGGCATCACGTCCAATTACTACGGTTAGTTTTTCCTTACTGCTGTTATTTTTAAGAAAAGTTCCATAGGCTGAAGCAAATTTTACGGCATCAACCGGAGTAAGGTTGTCCCCTACCTTTCCACCAATGGTTCCACGAATTCCTGAAATTGATTTTATTAATGTCATATACTATTCTTGATTTGGAATGAATAAAAAATTTGTTCACAAATATAACAATTTGGTCATTTCTAAAACCCATTTAAAATTCAAAATTCATCAGTAATAATTCTTACCTTAGACGAATGAATTTTTTAGCACACATATACCTTTCCAATGATGAAGATTTCATCAAAATAGGCAATTTTATGGCCGACGGAATCCGTGGGAATGACTACCAACAATTCCCGCCGGATATCCAAAAAGGCATTTTATTGCACCGCGCCATCGATACATTTACCGATGCACATGAGATTTTCAGGAAAAGCAAACATCGCTTACATGAAAAGTATGGCCATTATTCAGGTGTGATTATCGATGTGTTTTATGATCATTTTTTAGCTAAAAACTGGACGCGATATTCCAAAACTCCGTTGGAGGAATTTGTGGGATCCTTTTATCATATTCTTCAGGATAATTTTGAATTGCTTACTTCTAAGGTTCAAAAACTATTGCCTTATATGACCACTCAGAACTGGCTTGTTAGTTATCGTACCGTGCCTGGGATTCAACGTATATTAGGCCAGATGGATATGCGGAGCAAACACACTTCCAATATGCAGTATTCGGTCAAAGAACTTGAGGAATATTACGATGAGTTTGAGAAGGAATTTACTCTTTTCTTTGAAGAACTACGAACATTTGTACAACATAAAACGGCAATTCTATAATGAATTTCATCACCGACTTAGAAAATGCCTTCATTCTGAATGCCGAACCTGAGAATGCTGTCCCTATGGCAAAATACATGAAAAATCTCTTTAGTTTTTTCGGAATAAAATCAAAGCCGCGAAAAGACATTACAAAAGAAATCTGGAAGCACCACAAAATAGAGGTAAAAAATAATGTCCGTGAGATCGCTTTGGAACTATTCAATAAAAAAGAACGTGAATTTCATTATTCGGCTATCGAAATCGGGATAAAAGAACTCAAAAACAACTATCGGAAAGAAGACATCAAACTGATTGAAAAATTGATCTTAAAAAGTTCCTGGTGGGATTCTGTCGATTTTCTATCTAAATACCTCCTGGGAAATTTTCTCCTTCAATTCCCTGAAGAAACGGAAAAAGTAATTTCTAAATTTTCGGCGTCGGATAATATGTGGCTTAATCGTTCTGCGCTCCTTTTTCAATTGGATTACAAAACAAACACCAACTCCGCTATTTTATTCCGCCAATGCCAAACACATAGCGCATCGAAGGAATTTTTTATTCAAAAGGCAATCGGATGGTCGTTGCGGGAATATGCCAAAACCAATCCGGATGAAGTGAAAAAGTTTGTCGCGGAGCATAATCTGAAACCCTTAAGCCAGAAAGAAGCCCTGAAAAAGCTGGGATAAATTAATAAAATTGTAATAATTTCGCCTTCCTTTTAAAAATAAAAATGATCAAAAAATATCTCAGCAAACTTGAAAACGTAATTATCTGGTCCCAGAGTAAATTGTCCAATAAGCAGTTTATTTTTTTATCAAGCGTTTTAGTTGGGATTTCCGCAGCTTTGGCTGTAATTGTTTTAAAAACATTTGCGCACTCCGTTTTTTCGTTTGCCACTTACATCAATGGTATTTTAAAATTGAGTTTCATCAACAGTATTTTACCCATAATTGGAATTTTGCTGACCGTTTTTGTAGTTAAAAGAGTTTTGGGCGGAACCATCGAAAAAGGAACTTCACAGATCTTATATGCCGTTGCGCAAAAAGCCAGTATCATTCCGAAAAAACAAATGTATGCACAGATTATAACCAGCTCGTTAACAGTTGGGTTGGGTGGTTCCGCAGGTTTGGAAAGCCCAATTGTGATTACGGGTGCCGCTTTCGGTTCAAATTATGCCCAGCAATACAAGCTAAGTTATAAAGACCGGACCTTACTGATTGGTTGTGGTGTTGCGGCAGGAATTGCTGCTGCTTTCAACGCGCCGATAGCGGGGGTTCTATTTGCAATCGAAGTATTGTTGGTCGATGTCAGCATTGCTGCCTTTACTCCCATTATGATTGCCGCAGCGACTGGAGCTTTAGTTTCTGTAATTGCGCTGGATGAAACCATTTTATTGTCTTTCCGTCAACAACAGACATTTGATTATCACAATATTCCGTTCTATGCAGCATTGGGAATATTTACCGGTTTTATTGCTGTGTATTACACCCGAAATTTTCAACGGGTAGAACATTTTTTTGCAAGACTTAAATTAAAACCATACAAAAAAGCATTATTTGGTGCTTCCCTTCTGGCCATTATCATTTTCATATTTCCAACTCTTTTTGGCGAAGGTTACGAAAGCATTAGAACCTTATCAGAAAATGATCCCGGACAGTTATTGGATAATACGCTCTTCAGTGGTTTTCGGAATAATAGCTGGGCACTGTTAATATTTGTAGGCTTAACGATGATGCTCAAAGCGTTTGCAACCGGAATCACTTTGGGCAGCGGGGGAAACGGGGGTAATTTTGCACCTTCCCTATTTTTGGGATCGTATGTGGGGTTTTTCTTTTCAAAATTTTTAAATTTAACAGGCTTGACCAAACTGCCTATCAGTAACTTCACTATGGTTGGAATGGCCGGAATCCTTAGCGGGCTTTTTCATGCGCCATTGACAGCCATTTTCTTAATTGCTGAAATTACCGGTGGTTATGACTTGATGATTCCGCTAATGATTGTTTCGTCCATCAGTTTTGCCATTTCTAAACGTTTTGAAAAACATTCTTTGGATGTAAAGGTTTTGGCGAAAAAAGGACATGCTTTTACCAGTAATAAGGACACCAATATTCTTTCCACTTTAGAAACCGAAAAAATCATACAAACCGATTATCTGACCATCTCCCCGGATGAGAATCTGGAGAAACTTGTTGATTTGATTTCGCATTCCAATCAGGTGATTTTTGCTGTGATCAATAAAGAAAAGGAATTGCTGGGTATTGTACATTTCAATACTATCCGTGAAATTATTTTCAGCAATTTCAAAGTCAAGTACACTTCCGTAAAAGAAATTATGATTGCACCCGCTGATATTGTCACATCCAATGATAATATGGAAACCGTGATGAATAAATTTGAAGTAGGAAAAGTTGCTTTTTTACCGGTATTGAAAAATGGAAAATATTATGGATTTATATCGAAGTCCATCGCGCTTGAAGCCTATCGGGACAAGTTAAAATCAATGACCATCGAATAAACCTTTTGCCGATTATAAAAACATTTAAACAACCAGTTTCAAAAAATTTAATGTAGACTCTGTAGATAGTTTCAAGAGAATTGTTTAAATATTTAAATTAATTTTTTGTTATTTAACCGGTTCTAATTTGAAACCACAAAGCTTTTTTTTAATAAAAAAAATTGCAATCTTTGTATTAATTAGTAGGACTAATCCTTATAACCAAAAAACGAAATAAAATGAAAACATTCAAATTATCAATTATTGCTTTGTTATTTTCTGCCATGACCACTCCGATTTTTGCTCAAAATGCAGATGAAGTTATCTCAAAATACTTTACAACTATTGGAGGTATAGAAAAATTGAAACCCCTTAAAGGTGTTAAAATGGAAATGACGGTTGATGCTCAGGGTATGGAAATTCCTGTTGAACTGGTGCAATTAACTGGAGGTAAAATGTATGTTAAAATTTCCATGCAAGGTAAAGAAATTACTCAAGTGGCATCAGATGGCAACACCATTTGGAATACTAATTTTATGACGATGAAAGCGGAAAAAAGCGACGCTGAAACAACAGCAAATGCTATATTAAGCAATAACGATTTTCCGGATGCATTATTAGATTATAAAGCAAAAGGTTACGCGGCAGATTTTGTTGGGAAAGAAACTAAAGAAGGAACGGAATGTTTCAAAATAAAATTCACTAAAAAACCAGTTACAGTTGACGGCGTAAAAATGGATGATATCACCTATTACTATTTTGATACAGAAAACTTTTTAGCAATAGCAACAGAAACAGAAATTAAACAAGGTCCTATGAAAGGTCAAAAATCGATTTCTACAATGAGTGATTACCAAGAAGTTGACGGTCTGCTTTTCCCGTTTGCAATGAATATGGGAGGACAAAATATGAAAGTTAAAAAAATAACTTTAAACCCTATAGTTGCTGACAAGGCTTTTGCTTTCCCAACAGAATAATAGCAGATCATAACAATCAATCCGCAACATTAGTTGGGGATTTTTTTTAAATTATATTTTATGAAAAAAATCAATCTATTAATAGCAACTTTACTTTTTTTTGGGTCATCAATGACTGTTGCGCAAGAAAAAGTAATCCTTAAAGGAAAAGAATTATTTGGTGATATTTCCGCAAGACATCTTGGCCCAGCGTTGATGAGCGGCCGTATTACAGACGTTGAAATGCACCCATCCAATAATAAAATAATATATACGGGTACTGCCGGCGGTGGCGTATGGAAAAGTTATGATGGCGGCGCCTCCTTCGCTCCAATTTTTGACGAACATATTCAATCTATTGGTTGTGTAACCATTGACCCGTCAAAACCCGATCAAAATATTTGGGTAGGAACTGGTGAAACCTGGACAAGAAATAGTGTATCTGTGGGTGACGGAATTTACAGATCTACCGATGGTGGACAGAACTGGAAAAACATGGGTTTGCCAAAATCCGACCGTATCAGCTCTATTGTAGTCGATCCGAAAAACAGTGATGTGGTTTGGGTTGGAATACTGGGATCTTTATGGGGAGATAGCGATGAAAGAGGAATTTATAAAACTACAGATGGAGGCACCACTTGGAAAAAGGAGTTTTTCGTTGACGCAAAAACAGGTTGCTCCGATTTAATTATAGATCCAAAGAATGCCAACATTATGTATGCCAGTTTTTGGGAATTCCGAAGAACGGGATGGTCATTCAATTCTGGAGGAACACAATCGGCATTGTACAAATCAGTAGATGGCGGTAAAACATGGAACAAAATACACAATGGTTTTCCGCAAGGTAAATTAGGAAGAATCGCCATTGCTATTGCTCCTACTAATCCTAATATTTTATATTCAGTACTCGAAACAGAGAAAAGTGTTAAGAATGGTTTATACCGGTCAGATGATGCAGGTTTAACATGGAAGCATTTAAATAGTGATTTTGGTTTAGTGGTACGACCATTTTATTTTTCCAGAATTGCAGTCGATCCAAAAAATGCTGACATCGTGGTTAAAGGAGGATTAACAGGTTCAATTAGCCGAGATGGAGGAAAGACTTTTAAAAGTTTAGGCAATATGCATAGTGATATTCATGACATTACTTTTGACAACAAGGATAGTAATCGTATTTATTGTGGAACCGATGGTGGTGTATATAGAAGTTGGGATGGTGGTTCAACCATGGAAATGGTAAGGAGTTTACCGGTTTCTCAATTTTATCATGTAAGTATAGACGATAAAGAACCTTATAATGTATACGGTGGATTACAGGATAATGGGTCTTGGTACGGACCTTCAAAAAGTCCGGGAGGCATCGAAGCCAGAGATTGGACTCGCGTAGGGCATGGAGATGGATTCAGAGTGGTAAAACATCCATCAAAAAACATTATTTATAGCGAAATGCAAGGTGCCGAAAGCGTATGGCGCTTCAATATTGACAGCCAGGAACTTATTACAATTGAGCCACTCGCGGTAAAAGGAGACCCCAAACTGCGTTTTAATTGGAATACCCCCATTGAAGTGAGTAAGAAACAAACTGATCGTCTTTATATAGGAAGTCAATTTGTTCATAAATCGGAAGATATGGGTCGCACCTGGACAAAAATTTCTCCTGATTTAACTACAAATGATTCTAAAAAAATGAATCAGGAAAATTCGGGAGGCCTATCAAAAGATAACTCGGGAGCCGAAAATCATTGTACACTTTTTACCATCGCAGAATCGCCGCTAAACGAAAACATCATTTGGGCAGGAAGTGATGATGGTAACATCCAAGTGACAAAAGATGGCGGAAAAACATGGACAAATGTTGTGGCCAACATCACAGGCTTGCCAAAAAATACCTGGTGTTATCATATCGAAGCCAGCGTTTTTGGAGAAGGTACTGCCTATGCCGTTTTCGAAGGACATACTAAAAACGATTATGCGCCATATGCTTATAAAACTACCGACTATGGCAAAACATGGAAATCCATAATCACTGCTGATGTGGACGGATTTGTCCGCAACATTCAGGAAGATTATATAAATGAAGATTTATTATTTTTAGGTACTGAGAAAGGGTTATATATATCTATTGACAGTGGAAGCAATTGGTCTCATTTTACAAACAAAATGCCATCGGTAGCTATTCACTATATGGAGTTAAACAAGAAAACAAACGATTTGATTATGGCTACCCACGGTAGAGGAATTATCATTCTCGACGACATTAGTCCACTACGTCAGATCAATCAGGTAGTCCTAAATAAAGAATTGCATTTCTTTGATTTAAAACCTGCAGTAATAGAGGAGCAGTCTAATTTTGGAGGAACAGCAACCGAATTGGAATTTGTTGGAAATAATCCTTCTTCCAGTGCTCAGATTATCTATTACCTAAAAAAACGCCATACTTTAGGGAAAATGGATATTGAAATCCAAGATGAAAATGGCAACAAAATTACCTCCCTTACCCCTGGAAAACAAAAAGGAATCAATGTTGTCAATTGGAATTACAACATGAAAAGCCCCAAAATTGCCGCAGGGAAAACGCTTTCTTATTCTGGATTTACAGCTCCTAGAGTTCAGGAAGGGAATTATAAAGTGGTGCTGACAAAAGGGAAAGAAACCTACACACACATAATAAAAGCAGTAAACGATCCAAAAAGCAGTATTTCTTTAGCAGACAGGCAAAAAGAAAAACAAATTACACGGATACTATTCAACATGAACGAAGAGTTGGCCTATACCGTATATCAAATTGACCAAACCACCAGTTTGCTAACCGAACTGATGGAAAAAGACAAAGGATATACCAAAGAAGCTACCAAAATTAAAACTGCTTTCGAGAATCTTAAAGCCAAATTGGTAATCACAACCGGTGACAACTACGTGGGTTCGGCTGAACCCCAATTAAGAGAAAAATTGGGCGAATTGTATGCCAGTATCGCCAGCAGTTTCATGGCACCCTCAGCCTCACAGCTGGAGAACATGGACGCCGTCAAACAACTATTCGAAAAGGGAATTCAAGAGTTTAAAGGTTTGAAATCCAAACACGAAGCCTCTTATCAAAAGAAAGCACAAGAAACCAATACTACTTTTGCACTTAAGCCTTTTACGGAATTTGTAACCGAATAACATTCATCAAATTCAACAAAAAAGCGTTAACAAGTATGTTAACGCTTTTTTTTATACTATACTTTTCAGTTTCGCCGGAGCAAAAATCTTGGGCATAATTAGTATTCATTTTCCCGCTGTCCACAGTATCTTTTTGTCAGCCAAAAATGCTGACAAAAAAGGATACTTGATCCCATCGGGGCTAAAGGATAAATCATTTAACAAAAAAAAATCTCGGAGAAAATAAAATCACCTTTAACAAAATCTTCCCAAGGGTTGCATCGAAAGAATAAATCAAAGTGGTAACTTTGCTTTTTGCTCCTTAATTTATGCTAGATTCAGACAATAACATCGAAGTCCTTGGCGCGCGGGTACACAATCTAAAAAATATAGACGTCCTCATTCCTCGTGAAAAACTGGTTGTGATTACCGGACTTTCGGGTTCCGGAAAATCATCGTTAGCTTTTGACACGATTTATGCGGAAGGCCAGCGCCGCTATGTCGAAACATTCTCTGCGTATGCCCGTCAATTCCTGGGTGGATTGGAGCGTCCCGATGTTGATAAAATCGACGGATTATCTCCTGTTATTGCAATAGAGCAGAAAACGACCAGCAAAAGTCCCAGGTCTACTGTAGGGACAATTACTGAGATTTATGATTTCCTAAGATTACTTTTTGCCCGCGCCGGGGATGCTTACAGCTACAATACCGGTGAAAAAATGGTCAGTTACAATGACGACCAAATTAAAGAACTGATTACCGAAGATTTTAACGGCAAACGCATTAATATTCTGGCACCGATTATTCGGGCGAGAAAAGGACATTATGGCGAATTGTTTGTCCAGATTTCGAAACAGGGATTTGTAAAAGTCCGCATCAATGGTGAAATCAAAGAGATTACGGCCGGAATGAAACTGGACCGTTATAAAACCCATGACATTGAAATCGTCATTGACAGAATCGTAGTTGATGGAACTCCGGAAAATGAAAAACGTTTGACGGAAAGTATCAAAACGGCGATGTATCATGGTGAAAATGTCTTGATGATTTTAGACCAGGACAGCAATGAAGTTCGGTATTTCAGTCGGAATTTAATGTGCCCGACCACCGGAATTTCATACCAAAATCCGGAACCCAACATTTTTTCATTCAATTCCCCAAAAGGAGCCTGCGAACATTGTAAAGGTTTAGGGACGGTCAATGAGATCAACCTAAAGAAAATTATACCCAATTCGAAACTGTCCATAAAAAAAGGTGGTTTTGCACCTTTGGGTGAATATAAAAGTTCCTGGATTTTCAAACAATTGGAAATTATAGGCGAAAAATTTGAATTCAAACTTACCGATCCTATTGAAAGTATTTCGGAAGAAGCAATGGACATGATTCTGAATGGCGGAAAAGAAAAATTTTCGGTGGCGTCAAAAGTTTTAGGAATTACCAAAGACTATAAAATCGAATTTGAAGGGATTTCCCATTTCATCAAAAACCAATATGACGAAAGCGGTTCCACCTCCATCAAACGATGGGCGAAAGAATTCATGGATGAAGTCAAATGCCCGGTATGCGAAGGAACCCGTCTGAAAAAAGAAGCGCTTTTCTTCAAAATCAACGAACAGAATATCGCTGATTTATCCAATATGGATATTTCGGATCTGACCTTGTGGTTCCATGATTTAAAACATAATCTATCCGAGAAGCAATTGGTCATTGCCACGGAAGTCATCAAAGAAATCAATGACAGGTTGAACTTCCTTATGAATGTTGGTTTAGACTATTTGGCTTTAAGCCGAAGTTCCAAATCCCTTTCCGGAGGAGAAGCACAACGGATCCGGTTGGCTACGCAAATAGGTTCGCAATTGGTTGGGGTTTTGTATATTTTGGATGAGCCAAGTATCGGTTTGCACCAAAGGGACAACGAAAAACTGATTCATTCCTTGGAACAATTGCGCGATTTGGGAAATTCCGTAATCGTTGTAGAACATGATAAAGACATGATCGAACGCGCGGATTATGTAATTGATATCGGTCCAAAAGCAGGAAAACATGGCGGTGAAATCATCAGCAAAGGTACACCTGCTGAAATCTTAAAAGAGCATACGTTAACGGCTTCCTATTTAAATGGGGAACGCAAAATCGAGATTCCGAAAACCAGGCGTGAAGGCAATGGAAAATCATTGAAATTAACGGGAGCCACAGGAAATAATCTAAAAAATGTTTCCATCGAATTACCTTTAGGTAAAATGATTTGCGTTACGGGAGTTTCGGGAAGCGGAAAATCGACCTTAATCAACGAAACTTTATACCCGATTTTGAATGCGTTTTATTTCAATGGGGTCAAAAAACCACAACCGTACAAAAAAATTGAAGGTTTGGAACATATCGACAAAGTCATCGATATTGACCAAAGTCCGATTGGAAGAACTCCACGTTCCAACCCCGCAACGTATACTGAAGTTTTTACAGAAATCAGGAATTTGTTTACAATGACTTCCGAGAGTATGATACGGGGATACAAAGCCGGACGTTTTAGTTTCAACGTGAAAGGCGGACGTTGTGAAACCTGCGAAGGATCTGGGGTGCGTACCATCGAAATGAACTTTTTGCCGGATGTATATGTGGAATGTGAAACCTGTCAGGGGAAACGTTTCAATAGGGAAACACTTGAAATCCGATACAAAGGAAAATCTATATCAGATGTGTTAAATATGACGGTTGATGAAGCTGTCCCTTTCTTTCAAAACATTCCGAAAATATACCGAAAAGTGAAAACCATTCAGGATGTTGGTTTGGGTTACATAACGCTGGGCCAACAGAGTACCACACTTTCGGGCGGGGAAGCACAACGAATTAAGCTGGCGGGAGAATTGTCCAAAAAAGACACAGGGAATACCTTTTACATTTTGGACGAACCCACGACGGGACTGCATTTTGAAGACATTCGGGTACTGATGGAAGTGATTAATAAGTTGGTTGACAAAGGAAATACGATCCTGATTATTGAACATAATATGGACGTAATCAAGCTGGCCGACTATATTGTCGACATTGGACCAGAAGGCGGAAAAGGTGGCGGAGCAGTAGTTGCGAAAGGAACTCCGGAAGAAATTATTAAAAATAAAAAAAGCTATACGGCTCAATTCTTAAAAAAAGAATTAATTTAGTATGTTTGCTTTTAGCCCGGATGGAAACGGCATCCTTTTACTGGCTTTTTTGCCATAAAAAGATATAATGGACAGCCGGACATCGAAGATTCAGCGTAGCTAAACAGCTCCAAAAAATATTTAAAATTTATAAATAAAAAAATGAGATTAGAAGATTTCGATAATGATGAGGATAGAGTAATCCATAATAAGCTGAAAAAGAAAACATGGAATGAGATAAGAGCGAATGACTCTTGGGGAATTTTCAAAATCATGGCTGAATTTGTGAATGGGTATGAAAGCATGAGCCGTATTGGTCCGTGTGTTACCATATTTGGTTCTGCCAGAACAAAACCGGAAGAGAAATATTATCTGCTGGCCGAAAAAATAGCCTATAAAATCAGTAAATCCGGATATGGTGTCATCACAGGTGGTGGCCCCGGAATTATGGAAGCCGGAAACAAAGGAGCCAGCTTAGGTGGTGGAACTTCAGTTGGACTGAACATTGAATTGCCATTTGAGCAGCATTACAACCCTTATATCGACCGGGATAAAAATCTTAATTTCGATTATTTCTTTGTCAGAAAAGTAATGTTTGTCAAATACTCGCAGGGATTTGTAATTATGCCGGGTGGTTTTGGAACTTTGGATGAGATGTTCGAAGCCGTTACCTTGATACAGACCAAAAAAATAGGGAAATTTCCAATTATATTAGTCGGAAGGGAATTTTGGAGCGGTCTGATGGACTGGGTAAAAGCCGTCTTAATTGACAAATATGCGACAGTAAGTCCTGAAGATATGAACCTGATAAAAATCGTAGACACTGAAGATGAAGTCATCGAGGTGCTGGATACCTTTTATAAAAAATACAATTTAAGTCCGAATTTCTAAGTAAAAAAGCTGTCTCAAAAACAGCTTTCTTTTTTTAAGATATTTTTAAGCAACCTATCGTGAAAATTGTATCTAATATAAGTATCTTGGCATTCTTTATTTTAAAATTCGAAAAAAATAGTTGAAATCACCCTTAAAAAAAATACTGTTTATTCTTGTTTTATTTGTCTCCATAAAACAATATGGCCAGCATAATTCCAAAATGAATGTGGAGGTCAATGCAGAGAGTAAAATATTAAATATTCAGCAGGAAATTATCTTTTTCAATCAATCAGACGATACGCTGACTTCCATTGTATTGAATGACTGGAACCATGCCTATTCCTCGAAATCCACTACTTTGGCGAAACGTTTTTCGGATGAATTTTATCGCGGTTTTCATTTGGCAAAAGACGAAGAGCGAGGAAATACCGAAAATCTGACCATCATCGGACCAGAAAAATTACTTCTTTCGTGGGCCAGACCTGAAGAAAATTCAGATTTCATAAAAGTACAGCTTCGGGACAAACTGCTTCCGAATCAAAAAATCGTCATAACACTAACCTATAGCGCCAAAATTCCAAGCGATAAATTCACCAAATATGGTTATTCCGATAAAGGCGGGATGAACTTAAAATACTGGTACCTGACTCCGGCTCGCTATGAAAACCATGCTTTTGTTCAATACAATAACAGTAATTTGGATGATATCACCAATGCGATTTCTCATTTTGAAATTGACATCAAAGTTCCCAAAAATCTGCAGCTTTTTACGGATTTAAATACGCTGGAGCCAACTCAGGAAGAGATGTTTTCAGTTTATCAATTAAATGGAACTAACCGCACCGATTTCAATGTTTTCCTGGAACCAAAATCAACCTTCTACACTTTTAAAAACAGTCAGGTTGAAGTAGTCACGAATCTGAAAGATGACAATTTAAATACCATTCAAAAAGCGATTGTCATAGATCATGTGGTCACTTTTGTAAATGAACATATTGGTCAATATCCCCATCAAAAAATCACGGTTGCCCAAACGGATTATGAGCGTAATCCTTTTTATGGGTTAAATCAATTACCGTCTTTTCTGAGTCCGTTTTCAAATGAATTCATCTATGAAATTAAGTTTTTAAAAACATATCTAAATAATTATCTGAAAAACAGTCTTCGCCTCGACCCTCGAAAAGACAATTGGATTTATGACGGGATTCAGGTGTATGCGATGATGAAATATATTGATCAAAACCACCCAGACAGTAAAATGCTCGGAAGTCTGTCTACCTATCTGCTTTTGAAAAGCTATAATTTGGCCAATATCAATTTCAATGAGCAGTATAGTTATTTTTATATGCTGATGGTTCGTAAAAATTTGGACCAGCCTTTGGGTAATCCAAAAAACACTTTGATAAAATTCAACGAACAGATTGCCAGTAAATACCGTTCGGGTTTGAGCTTCAGGTATTTGGATAATTATCTAGGAAATGATATTGTTAACAACAGTATCAATAAATTTTATGCGCTGAATAAAACCAAGCAGGTAACCCGGACTGACTTTGAAACTATTCTAAAATCGAATACTGATACCGATATCAATTGGTTTTTCAATACCATTATTGATTCACGGGATATCATCGATTATAAATTTGCAGCCGTTTCGAAAACAAAAGACCAGATATTTTTTTCGGTCAAAAATAAAACCAATGTGACGGTTCCAATCCCTGTATACGGAATCAAAAAAGGCGAAGTTATTTTTAAGAAGTGGATTGCAGCGCCATCGCCTGATAGTATTTACAAATGGGACAGACAGAATGTCGATAAAATCGTTCTTAATTACAAGAACGAGGTTCCGGAATACAATTTGAGAAACAACTGGAGGTCATTGAAATTTTTTCCAAATAATCGTCCCATAAAATTTAATTTTATGAAAGACATGGAAGATCCGTATTATAATCAGATCATGTATGTTCCGACACTGACATACAATATTTATGATGGTTTATCGCCGGGAATGAGGCTTCATAATAAAACACTTTTGGACAAACCATTCATATTTGATATTAATCCCTCCTATTCCACCGCTGCGAAGACCTTTTCAGGTGGTGCTTCTTTTGCTGCAAACCAGAACAACAGGGACAGTAATTTATTCAATATCCGATATGCCGTTTCAGGTTCTTACTTTCACTATGCGCCAGATGCCACCTATCTAAAAATCAATCCGAGCATCACCTTTAAAATTCGGGAACCCAACTTCAGGGATAACCGAAAACAGCAATTTGCTATACGCCAGGTATTGGTAAACAGGGAGAAAAGCGAATTTATAACAAATAGTGGAGATGAAAATTATTCGGTTTTTAATGCTAAATATTTCAATTCCCGCACAGAAGTTACAAATCATTTTAATTTCTTAACTGACGTTCAATTGGGTGGGAATTTCGGAAAACTATCAGGCGAAATTGGGTACAGGAGACTATTTAACGACAACCGTCAGATCAACCTGCGTTTATTTGCGGGAAGCTTTTTATACAATAAGACCCAGTCTGACTTCTTTAGTTTTGCACTCGACCGTCCGACCGACTACCTATTTGATTATAATTTCTATGGAAGATCAGAGAGCACTGGGCTTTTCAGTCAGCAATATATTTTGGCGGAGGGTGGTTTCAAATCAAAATTAGATACGCCTTTTGCCAATCAATGGATAGCCACGGTAAACGGAAGTTTCAATATTTGGAATTGGATTGAAGTCTACGGAGATGCCGGTTTTATAAAAAACAGACACCAATCTGAAAAATTTGTTTACGATAGTGGTATCCGCCTTAATTTAGTCACTAATTATTTTGAATTATTTTTTCCGGTATATTCTAATAATGGGTGGGAAATTGCCCAAGACAACTATAATGAGAAAATCAGGTTTGTTGTCACAATTGATCCAAAAACGCTAATCAATCTTTTTACAAGAAAATGGTTGTAAATAACGATAATATCATTTGTTGTTAAATTATTTTCATTGTTTCAGTAAATTAATTAAACATTCCGTAAATTAAAGCACGGTTCCTCCTATTCTATTATCAATAATTAAATTATATTTTATTCAAAGCATTATGAAAATAAATAGTTTTTATTTATTTTTGTTTTTCAATGTTCAATAATACCGATTCATTATGACACAAGCAGAAACAAAATCCCTGTCTTTTGAGGACTTCAAAATGGAAGTACTAACCGATTATAAAGTGGCCACCATCAGCAGAGAATGCAGCTTGTTAGGTAGACGTGAAGTATTGACTGGAAAAGCGAAATTTGGTATTTTCGGTGATGGAAAAGAAGTTCCGCAACTTGCCATGGCAAAAGCTTTTAAAAATGGTGATTTCCGTTCTGGTTATTACCGTGACCAGACTTTTATGATGGCTATTGGTGAAATGACTATCCAGCAGTTTTTTGCCGGTTTGTATGGCCATACCGATTTAGCGCATGATCCTATGAGTGCAGGTCGTCAGATGGGCGGGCATTTTGCCACCCATTCATTGGACGAAAAAGGGAATTGGAAAAACCTGACACAACAAAAAAATTCGAGCGCTGATATCTCTCCAACAGCAGGGCAAATGCCACGTTTGTTAGGATTGGCTCAAGCTTCTAAAATATACCGAAACGTTTCCGGAATAAACCAAACCAATTTTTCTGAAAAAGGAAATGAAGTTGCCTGGGGAACTATTGGAAATGCTTCTACTTCTGAAGGCTTATTTTTTGAAACCATCAATGCTGCCGGAGTACTTCAGGTCCCGATGGTAATGAGCGTTTGGGATGACGAATACGGAATTTCCGTACATGCCAAACATCAGACAACCAAAGAAAATATCTCTGAAATCCTGAAAGGGTTCCAAAGAGATGAAGATAATAAAGGGTATGAAATTCTGATCGTTAAAGGTTGGGATTATCCTGCATTAGTAGACACATATCAAAAAGCAGCAGCTATTGCCCGCGAAGAGCACGTTCCGGTATTGATTCACGTTCAGGAATTAACGCAGCCGCAAGGACATTCCACTTCAGGATCGCACGAGCGTTATAAAAACGCGGACCGTTTGGAATGGGAAGGTAATTTCGATTGTTTACGTAAAATGAAACATTGGATTATTGAGAATAATTTCGCTACAGCTGAAGAACTGGATGCTATCGATATGCAAGCCAAAAAAGATGTTCTTGAAGGTAAAAAAGCAGCATGGACCGCGTTTGTTTCTCCGGTAAAAGAGGAACAACAGGAATTGCTGGCACTTTTAAACTCTCTTGTCGCTTCAAGCTCTAATAAAGTTTTTATTGAGAAATCTGCAAATGATTTAGCTTCCATTAAAGAGCCGATTCGTAAAGATATCTTAACGACAGCCCGAAAAATATTGCGCTTGATTGTAAAAGAAAACGGAAAAACGGAATTAGCGGCATGGATAACGGCTTACACCAATAAAATTCAACCCAAATTCAGTTCCCACTTATTTTCGCAATCTGATGATAATGTTTTTTCTGTCAAAGAAGTGCAGCCAACATATGATGCTTCCGCAGAAGATGTAGATGCACGTCTGGTATTGCGTGATAATTTTGATGCCATTTTTACAAAATATCCTGAATCGTTGATTTTTGGGGAAGATGCCGGAAACATTGGGGATGTTAACCAAGGTTTGGAAGGCATGCAGGAAAAATATGGTGAACTTCGTGTTGCCGATGTCGGAATCCGTGAAGCCACTATCTTAGGACAGGGAATCGGAATGGCGATGAGAGGCTTACGTCCTATTGCCGAAATACAGTATCTGGATTACCTTTTATATGCAATCCAAATTATGAGCGATGACTTAGCCACTTTACAATACAGAACATCGGGGCGTCAAAAAGCACCGCTAATTATACGAACCCGTGGTCACCGTTTGGAAGGAATCTGGCACTCAGGTTCTCCAATGGGAATGATTATCAATGCTGTTCGTGGAATTCATGTTTTGGTACCCCGAAATATGACCAAAGCTGCCGGTTTTTATAATGCTTTATTAGAAACCGATGAACCGGCTTTAGTTATCGAATGTTTGAACGGTTACCGATTAAAAGAAAAAATGCCAACCAACTTAGGGGAATTCAAAACACCCATCGGAGTTGTTGAAACTATAAAATCAGGTAATGATATCACATTAGTGTCTTACGGATCTACATTACGTTTGGTTGAACAGGCAGCGAAAGAATTACTGGAAGTGGGTATCGATGCTGAAATTATTGATATTCAATCCTTATTACCATTCGACATCAACCACGATATCGTTAAATCTTTGACAAAAACAAATCGTCTTTTAGTGATTGATGAAGATGTTCCCGGTGGTGCTTCAGCGTTTATACTACAGCAAATTATTGATGAGCAGAAAGGATACATGGTATTGGATAGCCAACCAGAAACTTTGGCTGCAAAAGCCCATCGTCCCGCTTATGGAACCGATGGTGATTACTTCTCAAAACCTTCTGTTGAAGATATTTATGAAAAAGTATATGCGATGATGCATGAAGCCAATCCTGCTGATTACCCAAGCTTGTACTAAACTTCAATTAATATTTAGTCATTTATGCAGTTTTATTTTCCGATACAGGCCGCATAAGTGACTACTTTAACAATTTTTACAGAAAAACCGTATTCATCTCTTCTATTATAAATTTATATTTGTAGTATAGCATTATTGACTGCTATGCTTTTCAAAATGATATAAACATGCATTTGGTGCCTACTCCAAATTGGTTTGCCCGGTATTATAATTACGCCATATAAAGGAAGTAAATTTGCGCCTTAAGCTCTCTAAAAATGATGAGTCATGAAAAAAATTGAAAATATATGCTTGATTGATGATGATATGATTTTTCAGTTTTTAACGCAAAAAGTCATCTGTGAAACCAAGCTCGTAAAAGACATTGATTTATTTTCGAACGGACTTGATGCCATCAAATTTTTGAAATCGGTTCAGAACGAAAGAGAATTACTTCCTGACATTATTCTTTTAGATCTTTTCATGCCAGTAATGGATGGCTGGGCTTTCCTGGACGAATATCGTAAACTAGAATCTAAACTGGCGAAAGAAATACCGATATTTATCGTCTCTTCTTCCATTGACCCATCTGATTTACAAAAATCAAAATTAATAAGTTCGGTCTCGGATTTCATTGTCAAACCGATGACCAAAGAAAAGTTTTTGCATATTATAAAAAATTTCTCTTTAAGCAGTTCGGGGACTTCATAACTAATTTCTAAAGATAATTTACTTATTCTGAATAGTTTATATACTATTTTTAGTAAATTTACGAGTATTAGTTATCGCATATCATCTTATTTCAAATTCCATTTTTAACCTCGACTGTCATGACATTGTCTGATATTATAATAGAAAAAATTAAAAAAGAAGGTCCTATTTCCTTTCAAGCTTTTATGGAAATGGCATTATACTATCCTGAGTTGGGATATTATGCTTCCACCAAAGACAAAATTGGTAAAAATGGGGATTTTTACACAAGTTCCAACCTCACTTCCGCTTTTGGGGCCATGATTGGAAAACAAATAGAAGAAATGTGGAATTTGATGAATCAGATCCCATTTACCATAGTCGAATATGGCGCTGGTACCGGCGCGTTATGCCACGACATTCTGGTTTATCTTGAGAACAATCAAAAATTATACGTAAATCTGAAGTACTGCATTATCGAGAAAAGCCGCGCTATGTGCGAAAAAGAGAAAGCCCATTTACATGAAAAAGTCAGTTGGCACGAATCCATTGCAGAAATTGGAAAAATTAACGGATGTATAATTTCAAATGAATTATTGGACACCTTTTCAATCCATCAGGTCATTATGAAAGAAAAACTCATGGAAATTTTTATAGACTACCAAGATGATTTTATCGAAATATTAAAACCTGCGGATGAATCCTTAACCAATTATTTTTCAGAGTTGGGAGTGAAATTACCAAAAGAATTTCATGCCGAAATAAATCTTCAGGCAATCCAATGGATAAAAGAAATAGCATTATCGTTACAAAAAGGCTTTATCATCACCATCGATTATGGATATCTTTCCGATGATTTATATAGTCCTAAAAGAAGTTGGGGGACTTTGATGTGTTACAGCAAACATAAAGTCAATAGTCATCCTTACATCGACATTGGACATCAGGACATCACCTCTCATGTTAATTTTTCAGCGTTGACACATTGGGGTTTAAAAAATGAAATTGGAATCTGCGGTTTTACAGATCAGCCTCGATTTTTATTAGGCTTGGGTTTTAAAGAATATCTAAGACAACAGGAAGAAAAAAACGAAAATATCAGCCAGGCCGCACTTAAGGAAGCCATTTTAACACATACTTTTCTAATGGATATGGGGACAAAATTTAAAGTACTCATCCAACAGAAAGGGATTGCCACAAGAGAACTGAGCGGATTAAGGTTCTCTTAAAATCCATTGTCTTATTAACAATAAAAATCATATTTTTTGAGTTATATTAGTAGAAACCAATTTAAAAAAAATTAAGATGAAAAGAGTAATCCTTTTGGGAATGGTATCCATTATGATCATGGTTTCCTGCAAGCAAAAAGAAGAAGTGGTTAAGGAAGAAGTAATTGTGACCCCTGCACCTCCACCTGAAAAAATTATCGTACCTGCTCCACCACCACCTCCACCCGCACCACTTCCTGAAAAGGGAACATCCGTAAGAGTGGATAGAGAAGGTGTAGACATTGAAGTAAAAAAATAGATTTAAATAAAGGACAGCTTTAATAACTGTCCTTTTTTATTTTCATGCCAACAAAAAAAAATCCATTCAGAATCAACTGAATGGATTTTTTAATTATTTGATTGATTTATTTTTGTTTAATTAATTTAATGGTTTTTACATTTACTCCCTGTTTGATTATGGCAATATAGGATCCTGCAGGTAAATCGTTACCAAAACGGATTGGTTGCTGATAATTTTCTTCCATTTGTTTCACTTTTCTACCAAGAAGATCATACACTTCAACAAATAGTTTTTCGCTCGTATCAGTTTCTAAAACCAGGTTAAATTCACTGTTTGTAGGATTTGGATACGTTACAACATTAAATGGTGTAGCTATTACAGTAGTGGCAGTTTCCATTCTGGCAGTTTTCTTAGGATCATGTATTACAATGGAGCCGCCACCTAAAACAGTTGTGGGTACGCCATTATCATCCATCCCTAAATTATTATCGTAAACCATAGCGCCAGTAATCTTATTCCATATTTTAATGCGGAATTTGTCAATATTACCACCTCCGTTAACTTGACCATCCACGGCAGATACCATAAAGCCATACTGACCAGTTCCATTAATAGTTCCCACACCTTTATAAATGGCTTGGGACCCCGCGACAACAAGCGATCCCAAATCATAAGCGGAACTTGCAAAGTTTAAATTACCTGCTTGAAATTGAAATTCTGTGTTTCCTTCAGGAACATTGGATCCCTTTTTATATTTAGAGACAAATCCAAAATTAGCTTTACCTACCAAGGTAGCGTTTGCAACATATGCCCCTGCTGGGGAATTAATCCAACCTCCACCTGTCACAAAACCGCCATTCGGATCATATACCGGTAAATAGGCAATGGAAGAGGCGCATCCACCACCGGCAATTGCTTCAATTTTGTAAACATCGGCAGCCAGCCCGCTTATGGCATAAGTAGCAATTCCTAATGAATTTGTGGTTACAGTTGCTTTTAAAATTCCATCCATATAAAATTTTACCAAAACTCCCGCTACTGCTGGAGTAACTTTTGCCGACAGCGTAGCAGTAGATCCTAATGGTATAGGAGTGCTACTGGCATTAGCGTCTATGGTGACACCGTTAATTGTCAAAACTCCATTAGCGTAGTTGAAACTATAATTATTATCCACACCATTTGCTGGAATAATACTGTATGAACTTAGAATACTGCTTACATCTGCTGCTGTAGTTGCTGTAGGAAGAACGTCGATCACAGCTGAAGTTTCACTATTCACAAATCCAATTATTGACACCGTCAGAGGCGGATTTTCCTGACCACAATATTTAGCTTTATTATCCGCCGTTACTGTTAATACCGCTTTTGCGATAGCATCGCTTACCGTTCCATTCGCATTATTATAATTTCCGGTGACATCAGCAAATACCCACGGGTCGGTTGCATATGTTCCCGCATTAGTATGGATGGTTCCGCTTAGATTAAGACCTGCAAGGTTTTCCGATAATACACCCCTTGCAGTTCCAGTTGCTGTGCGAGCTAAGCCATTATAAGTGACATTATATGGTGAAACATTAATTGTTGCATTTGCTTTTGCAATTACATCACTTACTATTCCGTTCGCATTATTATAGTTTCCGGTGACATCGGTGAATACCCAGGCATCTGTAGCATAAGTTCCGGCGTTGGTATGGGT
>NZ_VJZK01000006.1 GCF_007109225.1 Flavobacterium sp. GT3R68 | reverse complement strand
TGACCGCTACGGAAAACTCCTTAAACAGCTCAGTCCGATTAATTCAACTGGCTGGGACGGTACTTTTAACGGGCAGCTGATGCCATCCTCGGATTACTGGTTTAGTGTAGACTATACAGAAGAAGGAGTTGTCAAAGTATTCAAGGCACACTTCTCCATGAAGAGATAACAATTTTATTAAAATAAAAAAGCCTCTTGTTTGGAGGCTTTTTTTATCTAAATATGGCAATAAAAAAAAACCACTCAATTTGAGTGGTTTTGTGTTTTCAATACTATTTAGAATTGTAAACCCTTATCGCATCTTTTAAAATTTCTACAGAACGGATCAAATCTTCTTTCTTAAGAACATAAGCAATTCGGACTTCGTTTAAACCAACTCCCGGAGTAGAATAAAAACCCGCGGCTGGAGCTACCATAACTGTTTCTTTATCCAAGTCATATGACTCCAATAACCATTGTGCAAATTTATCTGCATTATCAATAGGCAATTGAGCAATACAATAGAATGCACCCTTAGGTTTTGCTACGACTACACCTTCAATTTTATTCAATTCGGTAATCAAAGTGTCTCTACGCTCTCTATATTCAGTAATTACTTCATCAAAATAACTTTGAGGAGTGTCAAGAGCAGCTTCACTTGCAATTTGGGCAAAGGTAGGCGGACTCAATCTGGCTTGTGCAAATTTCATTGCCGTAGCCATAAGTTCCTTGTTTTTGGAAACAATACAGCCAATTCGGGCACCACACATACTGTATCTTTTAGAAACCGAATCAATCATAATGGCATGTTCTTCCAATTCGGGAATATTCATCACCGAATAATGCACATCGCCATCATAAGTAAACTCACGGTATACTTCGTCAGCAATAAGAAACAAATCATGCTTCTTAACTAATTCTGCCAATTGCATCATTTCTTCTTTTGAATACAAATAACCTGTTGGATTTCCAGGGTTGCATATCAGGATAGCTTTTGTTTTTGGTGTAATTAATTTTTCAAAATCTGCAATCGGAGGTAAGGCAAATCCAGTTTCAATAGTGGAAATTACCGGGACTACTTTTACGCCTGAAGCTGTTGAAAATCCATTATAGTTAGCATAAAACGGTTCCGGAATAATGATCTCATCTCCTTGGTCCATCGTGCTCCCCATAGCAAAAAGCAATGCTTCCGAGCCACCGGTTGTAATGATGATATCGGCTACGTTGATTGGCAGGCCATGGTTGATATAATATTGGGATAATTTAGTTCTGTAGCTTTCAAAACCGGCAGAATGACTGTATTCCAAAACCTTTATGTCAAGATTTTTAATCGAATTCATCGCCGCTTCCGGGGTCTTGATATCCGGTTGACCAATATTCAGGTGGTATACTTTATTTCCTTTCTTTTTCGCAATTTCTGCGTAGGGCACCAATTTTCGGATTGGCGACTCAGGCATTTGTTTTCCTTTGTTTGAAACTTTTGGCATGTGTGATTATTTTGAAATGCAAATTTGCGATTTTTTTTTCAAAAAAGTGACAATCTATAGTAGCGGATATCGTTAAATCATTTTTATTTGTAGTATTTATTGTAACTTTATAAAAATGATTTTCCATGAAGAAGGCGTTTGTTCTAATTTTAATCTGTTTTATCAGTATTCCTCTATTTGCTCAGGACGGATTCCAATTTCAATCCAATAAGAATAAAGTAGTTATCCCTTTTCAATTGATTAACAATTTGATTTTTATACCAATCAAAGTAAATGGCGTGGAACTGAACTTCCTGCTGGATACCGGTGTCGATGAAACCATTTTATTTAGTCTAGAAGATAAAGATGAAGTCCGTTTTTTTAATGTCGAAAAAATTAAACTAAAAGGATTGGGCGACGAGGATGCAATTGAAGGCCTAAAGTCATCACATAATAAGCTTGAACTTCCTCATATGTTAGATGCTGATCATGAATTATTCATTGTTCTGGATCAGGATTTTAATTTTTCTTCGCATGTAGGAATCCCGGTAAACGGCATAATTGGATACCATTTTTTTAAGAATAACCTTGTCGAAATCGATTACGACCGCAAAAAAGTATTCGTCTACAAGGAAAATAAAAAAGTCAGTAAACGAATTAAAAATAAATACACTTCCTATCCGATCAGCATCGAAAATAACAAACCCTATCTGTTTGCTTCAGTGGACATTATTAAGAAAACGGTTCCGGTAAAATTATTGCTGGATTCCGGAAACAGCGATGCCATCTGGTTATTTGAAAACCGGGCGAATAAAATTGGTGTTCCAGCTAAAAATTTCAATGATTTTCTTGGAAGAGGTTTCAATGGTGATATCTACGGAAAAAGAGCACGTGTTGCCAATTTCGCCATCGACCAATTCCGATTTGAGAATCCGATTGTAGCTTTTCCAAACACTTCTTCCTTGGGGAATGTCGTTTTTGTCAAGGACAGGGCAGGATCCATTGGCGGGGAAATATTTAAAAGATTCTCCGTTATTTTCGACTATAAAAACAGCAGCCTATATTTAAAAAGAGGACGAAATTTCGATGCTCCCTTTAATTATAATATGAGCGGGGTAGAGATACAGCATCAGGGATTGCAATGGGTTCAGGAAACAGTGCAATTGCAAACCGCGCCCAAAGGAATTGAATTTGATTCCAGCGGGGAAAGAATTAAAAATGATTTTAAATATAAATTTAGCCTGAAACCGATTTACTCCATTTCCAATGTCAGAAAGGATTCACCCGCCGATTTAAGCGGATTGAAAAAAGGCGATGTCGTGATTTCCATCAACAAGTCACCGAGCTATAAATACTCCTTGGAACAAATTACTGCCCTTTTAAAATCAGAAGATGGAAAAACTATAGAAATGGAAGTGGAGCGAAATAACGTTCTTATGAAGTTTAAATTCCAGCTGAAAAGTATGTTATAAAAAAAAGCGCTTCAATCGAAGCGCTTTTTTTTATTATTGATTTGGTAATGCTTTTTTCTTGGCGAGCAAGTTGACTTCCTCTTTCACAACTACCTCTCCTTTTATTTTCAAGGGAACCCTGCCTTCCGGATAATTAACCGCATTGGATTCCACTGTGATTGTTTTTCTGATTGGGCCGAGATTCATGTTGTATTTCACACTGATTTCTCCCATTTTTCCAGGCATGATCGGTTCCGTTGGTTTAGTCGGAACAGTACACCCGCAGGTCGATTGTACATTCGTGATAATCAAAGGCGCATCACCGGTGTTTTTAAATTGAAAAACACGGACTCCTTTATCTTCCTCTTTCGTTACCGTTCCGTAATCGATCGTATTATCTTTGGCCAAAAATTCGATTTTCGCACCAGATTGAGCAAATGCTGAAAAACTTACAGCGATAAATGCTAATAACAATAATATTCTTTTCATCTTTTAACTTTTAGTTTGGTTATGTAAATTTAGTTTTGTTTTAATTAATGTACAAATATTTAATTCGCTTTTTATACTGTACATTATTATTTACTTTTGTAACAAATACAAATAGCGTACCAAAATTCAATTGTTTAGTTTTGGAGCAATTATTTTGAGCCTTTTTAATAAATCATTTTCCTGCTGTACGTTGCAATCCGCGCGAAAAGGCGCGGGATTTCCACTGCCATCAGGGCTAGTAATAAATCATTTGATTGTTTACAATAATAAATCAAATACAGAATCAACGCAATAACGAATCAATACTAAAATGACAATTCCATCGCAATTCGACGCCAAGACCATAGAAGACAAATGGTATGATTACTGGATGAAAAATAATTATTTTCACTCCACACCGGATCATCGTACACCATACACTATTGTAATTCCGCCGCCAAACGTGACCGGGGTACTTCATATGGGACACATGCTGAACAATACGATTCAGGATGTTCTAATTCGCCGCGCCCGATTGAAAGGCTTTAACGCCTGTTGGGTTCCAGGAACGGATCATGCATCCATTGCCACCGAAGCTAAAGTCGTTGCGAAACTGAAAGCGGAAGGAATCAACAAAAATGACCTGACGCGTGATGAATTCCTGGCTCATGCCTGGGAATGGACCGATAAATACGGAGGTGTTATTTTGGATCAGCTAAAAAAACTAGGTGCGTCCTGCGATTGGGAAAGAACGAAGTTCACGATGGATCCGGATATGTCAGCTTCAGTAATCCGTTCGTTTGTTGATTTGCATCAAAAAGGATTGATTTATCGAGGTTTCCGAATGGTTAACTGGGATCCGGAAGCTAAAACGACCTTATCTGATGAGGAAGTTATTTACGAGGAACAACAGGGAAAACTCTATTTCCTAAAATATAAAATCGAAGGTAGTGAAGATTTCCTGACGATTGCCACAACACGCCCGGAAACTATTTTTGGGGATACTGCTATCTGTATCAATCCAAATGACGAACGTTTTGCGCATCTGAAAGGAAAAAAAGCCATCGTTCCTATCTGCGGAAGGGTAATCCCTATCATCGAAGATGAGTACGTAGATATTGAGTTCGGAACCGGATGTTTAAAAGTGACGCCGGCACACGACATGAATGACAAGGCATTGGGTGAAAAACACAATCTTGAAATCGTCGATATCTTCAATGAAGATGCTACGCTCAACAGTTTTGGATTGCACTATGAAGGAAAAGATCGTTTTGTAGTTCGCGAAGAAATTTCAAGAGAGCTGGAAGCCAGCGGCGCTTTGGCAAAAACCGAAACCCATTTAAACAAAGTAGGAACTTCCGAAAGAACGAAAGCCGTAATCGAACCTCGCTTATCGGACCAATGGTTCCTGAAAATGGAGGATTTGGTAAAACCGGCCATCAAATCGGTTTTGGAAGATGACGAAATTAAACTGTATCCCAAAAAATTCGAAAATACCTACAGACATTGGCTGGAAAATATCCGCGATTGGAATATTTCCCGTCAATTATGGTGGGGACAACAAATTCCGGCTTATTATTTTGGCGATGGAAAAGAAGATTATGTGGTAGCCGAATCGAAAGAGGAAGCCTTGGAATTGGCAAAAACCAGAACCAATAACCCACAATTGACAATCGATGACCTGACACAGGATAAAGATGCATTGGATACCTGGTTTTCATCGTGGTTATGGCCAATGGCTGTTTTCGGAGGAATCATGGAACCTGAAAATGAAGATTTCAAATATTATTATCCAACGAACGACTTGGTAACAGGTCCGGATATTTTATTTTTCTGGGTAGCCAGAATGATTATTGCAGGATACGAATACACCGGTAAAAAACCTTTTACGAATGTGTATTTAACGGGATTGGTTCGCGACAAGCAAAGGCGCAAGATGTCAAAATCATTAGGTAATTCACCTGATCCATTGGACTTAATTGAAAAATTCGGGGCTGATGGTGTTCGTGTTGGATTGTTGTTAAGCGCTTCTGCCGGAAACGACATCATGTTCGACGAGGAACTTTGTAATCAAGGAAAAGCCTTTACTAATAAAATATGGAACGCCTTCCGATTGATAAAAGGGTGGGAAGTAAGCGATACAATTCCACAGCCGGGTTCTTCCAAAGTAGCTATCGAATGGTACGAAGCCAAATTACAGCAGACTTTAGTTGAAATTGAAGACAACTTCGAAAAATACCGTATTTCAGATGCCCTGATGGGTATTTACAAATTGGTATGGGACGATTTCTGTTCCTGGTTCCTGGAAATGATAAAACCGGCATACCAGGCTCCAATTGACAAAGCGACGTTCAACAAGGCAATTGAGATGCTCGAAAACAACCTGAAATTATTGCATCCGTTCATGCCTTTCCTTACGGAAGAAATCTGGCATTATATAACAGAAAGAACAACTGAAGAAGCCCTAATTGTTTCTGAATGGCCGGTATTGAAACCATTCAATGCGAACCTGATTGCGGATTTCGAAAACACTATGGAGGTGATTTCAGGTATCAGGACCATCAGAAAGGACAAGAATATCCCCTTCAAGGACCCAATCGAACTGAAAGTTATAAACCATGATAAAATTTCAATATATTTTGATTCGGTTGTAACCAAATTAGGGAATATTACGGCATTGGAATATGTATCAGAAAAAGTGGATGGTGCTTTGTCTTTCCGCGTAAAATCAAATGAATATTTTATTCCGATAATGGGTTCTATCAATATTGAAGAAGAGATTTCAAAACTGACCGAAGAATTAAAATACACGCAAGGTTTCCTGAAATCGGTACAGTCAAAGCTTTCAAACGAAAAATTTGTTGCCGGTGCCCCGGAAAAAGTTCTGAATAATGAAAAACAAAAAGAAGCCGACGCTTTAGCCAAAATAGCAACGATTGAGCAAAGCTTAGCAAGCCTAATCTAGGAGTTTATACTTTAGAATTAAAATGTCCCATTTATTGGGACATTTTTTATTAATTTAATTTTGAGTTAATTATTGTATTTCAATCTTCCTTTTTTCTATTTTTAACCGAAATTATAAATTGGGGTCTGCCTAATCAAGATTATGAAACTTTTTCTCATGTTATTGATGATTGTTAGTATGACGTTACCAGGATTCGCGCAACGTGAATTTGGTAGTAAAACATTGGCAATACCCCATTTTGAAAGTAATCTAAAAACGGGAGCTTCTGGGGCTCTTTCCAAGTTTAACGTCCCGCCCATCGATTTTCCAGCGTTGAAAAGATTACCAATTAGATTGGATCTTTTTCCAAGTAGCATGAAGAAAATTGGAGAATTACCCACCAGGAGTCCCATGATACAAAAAGAGGAATTTAAAAATCCGGGAGATATCATCGTGCAAAAACTAAATAAAAGGGACGGTGAAGAAGTACAAACCATTTATAGAAAAAATCAATATCTGGGTGATTATAAAACCAAATCTGCTTTTATTAAGGTTTTCTGTAGGGATTACGGGTTAATAGATGGCGATGAAGTTCGCCTTTATGTTAATGATGTTCTTGTGGTTACCCGAATTTCGCTCGACGACGCATCACAGGAATTCGATATTCCCTTAACGAAAGGTTTTAATAAAATCGAATTTGAAGCAATAAATCAAGGACTTTTAGGTCCTAATACCGCTGAATTTCAGGCTTATGATGATAAGGAAATTCCAATTTGCGCAAACCAGTGGAATCTCGCCACAGGATTCAGGGCGACAATGATTATTGTAAAAGAATAAATATACTCTTTAGATTTATTTTTTCAGGGCCTCCTCATATTTCTTCTGGACTACATCCCAATTGATGATATTGAAAAAAGCATCAATATAATTTTTCCGACGGTATTGATAATCCAGATAATAGGCGTGTTCCCAAACATCCAATGCCAATATTGGTGTTCCGGGAATCAAAGCTTTTGGCATTAGCGGATTGTCTTGATTAGGTGTATTTGTAACCTGAAGCTTGCCGGTTTTGTCCACTATCAGCCATGCCCAACCGGAACCAAATTGCTTGGTAGCTGCGGCTGTAAATTGGGTTTTAAAATTTTCAAAAGAATCAAAATCTGCGGTAATAGCTGCTGCCAAAGTATCTTTAGGCTGACCGCCTGCCTTGGGGCCGAGACATTCCCAATACAAGTTATGGTTGTAGTATCCTCCGGCATTATTGCGAATATCGGTGCTGTCGACCGCTGCCTGTGAAAGGATATCTTCAATGCTCAATCGTTCTAACTCGGTTCCTGCAATAGCTTTATTAAGATTGTTAGTATATGTCAGGTAATGTTTGGAATAATGGGTTTCCAAAGTTCGGGAATCAATACTCGGCGCTAACGCATCATAGGAATACGGGAGCGCAATCATTTTAAACGATCCTGGATCCGCTTTTACATCTTCAGGATTACCAATGGTAATTTTTTCCTGTGCTGTAGGAAGTGGGACTTCGACGACTTCAGTAAGTTTTTTTTTGTTACAGGATTGTGATATCAAAAGAACTGAAAAACACAAGAATAATCCAAATGTTTTTTTCATGATCACGTTATTTTTTTTGTAAGGCAATAATTGTTTCAATGTATAATTCTTTAGCTTCATCTGGTGTCAGGTGACTGATTTGCATCCAGGCATTGGTTTTGAATGCGTTTCTTAAATCAAAATTGGAAATATGACTCGGATTTAATGTTCCAAAAGTAGCCTGTTTGTAATAGGCATATAGTCTCAGCTGGACATCCTGCGGAAGTGACGCCTGAGGTATGGCAGACGCTATATCTACCGCTTTTTGGAACCGAATATCTAAATCCTTTTCTGTCATTAAGATTTAATTGCAATAATTGTTTTTCCCCCAACTGCTTTTTCGTTCAGCTTCACGTTAACTTGTGTGCCTAAAGGTAAAAAAATATCAACTCGGGAACCGAATTTGATAAAACCGGCATCCGTACCCTGAACAACCTGCATGCCTTCTTTCGCATAATTAACGATTCGTCTGGCCAAAGCACCTGCTATCTGACGGTAAAGAATCTCTCCAAAAACAGGATTCTCGATAACTACCGTTGTTCTTTCGTTTTCTTCACTTGCTTTTGGATGCCACGCTACAAGGAATTTTCCGGGATGGTATTTGCTGAATTTCACTTTTCCATTCATAGGATAACGTGTAACATGCACATTTATTGGCGACATGAATATGGACACCTGCAGACGTTTGTCTTTGAAATATTCACCTTCATACACCTCTTCAATGACAACCACTTTACCATCAACTGGAGCAATGATTTGGTTATCGTCGATTTTAACATCTCTTTTCGGATTTCTGAAAAACTGCAGAACCATAATTAAAAAGAATAAAACTAAGAGTTGCACTGACATTTTCAGCCATGGAATGGTGATAAATTTGTCAGCCAATAAAATAAACACAACCATTAAAGTGGATGCTATTAAAATGATTTTTCCGCCTTCTTTATGAAACATAATATAAAATTTGATAAAATAAAAATACAAATGGAGCCACAAATATAACACTATCTAATCGATCTAGAATACCCCCGTGGCCGGGCATTATCTTTCCGCTGTCTTTTACATTGGCAATACGCTTGAATTTGGATTCGATTAAATCCCCAACGGTACCGAAAATGCCTACTATCAAAGCAAATCCAATCCATATTTTTTGTGCAAGTTCTTGTCCTTCAATATAGTATTTGGATATAAAGAAACTGGCAATGACTGCAAAAAAAACACCACCGATAAATCCTTCAATTGTTTTTTTGGGTGAAATTTTTTCGAATAATTTTCTTTTTCCGATAGATTTTCCAACAATATAGGCAAATGTGTCATTAGTCCAGATCAATATAAATATCCCGATAATGATTTTTGGGTTATACCCTTTTATTCCGAAGGGTATTTTGGTAATAATGATAATGGGAAGGATGATGTATCCTAGGAGGTAAATATATTTCGAAATGGTATCAATTTTTGTTTGGCTGTCGTCAAACAAAAAAAAGATGGCTTTTATCGAAATGCTTAGAGTGACTGCAAGTAATATAACATCGGTGATTCTGCTAAAGGGAATGTAA
The DNA here is from genome assembly GCF_007109225.1 of Flavobacterium sp. GT3R68. Lineage (GTDB taxonomy): Bacteria > Bacteroidota > Bacteroidia > Flavobacteriales > Flavobacteriaceae > Flavobacterium. Next base: position 152,786 of record NZ_VJZK01000006.1, on the reverse strand, counting down.
TAATGTATAAAGTAAGTGCCCGCAGCTAATAACAAAAGAATGATTTTAGGAATGTGAACAAGGCTACAAAATTCAAAAACGCAAATAAGGAGGAAAATTCCAAATAGGATAAAAAAACTTTCGGTCGAATATAGAATCGAAGCCAGTAATAAAATTATATAGATAGCCCCTGATAATGACCTTTTGAGCGTTTCATTCATCTTAAAGGTCTTCTAGAAGCAACAAATATAGGTTTTTGGCAGAACTTCCGTAATGCAGAAAATCTTCTTCTTTTACTTTCTCAAAATATTTTATGGTAGTGATATTGGTAGGATAATCTTTTTCGTATTTCTTTTTGATCATTCGAAGTCCGTCGCTTTTACTTTCCAGAATTTGGCTGGTAGTGGCCAAAATTACGATATTAACGGGTAGCTCGTTTGGTTTGTTCTGTTTGATCTGACTTGACGAAAATAATACGGAGCCTTCATCAGCGATAAGATTTTCGCAGGATGCCAAAAGAAATTTTGGGTTGGCAGGTTTGTCGTGGTTGATTTTGTTTTCATCCAGCATACTGAATAGCTTAGGCTCATAACAAAGCGCTTCCGATTCAAACCAGTCGTTTTCTTCTAAAATATTTTCAAAATGTTCCTTAACCTCATTTAAATTCTCGCAGTATAAAAATTTACCTCCATTTTTTTTAAAATTAAAAGTAAATCTTTCATCAACAGGCAATGATAAATTTAAAGCAGAATTGTTAAACTCACTGTGATTTTCCTCATCAGAGGAATCGTTACCAGAACCAAAAATTTTTCTGAAAAGACTCATATTATAGATTCAAATGCTAAGGTTGTCGTTTGAAAACTTTCAAAGATAAAAAAATCTTAATTCAAAAGCGTTTTTTGAATTAAGATTTTTATAAAAAAGGAGAATATTTTTTAATTACAGAGAAGTTTCTTCCTGCAGATTTTTATCGAAAGTTCGTTTTCCAAAAATAGCTTCCAAATCATCTTTGAAGATAACTTCTTTTTCTATCAGAATATCAGCTAATTGGTTCAGTTTATCTTTATTTTCCTGCAGGATATGAATCGCTCTCATATATTGGCTTTCAATCAATAATGAAATTTCTTTATCGATAATCATGGCAGTCTCTTCAGAATATGGTTTCGAGAAATTGTATTCATTTTGTCCGGACGAATCATAATAAGTGACATTTCCCAGTTTTTCATTCAAACCGTAAATGGTAACCATCGCTCTGGCTTGTTTTGTTACTTTCTCCAAGTCGCTTAATGCTCCCGTGGAAATCTCATTGAAAATTACTTTTTCAGCTGCTCTTCCACCCATTGTCGCACACATTTCATCTAACATTTGGTCAGGGCGCACAATCAGCCTTTCTTCGGGTAAATACCAGGCTGCTCCCAGACTTTGACCGCGGGGAACAATCGTTACTTTTACCAACGGTGCCGCATGTTCCAGCATCCAGCTTACAGTTGCATGTCCAGCCTCATGAATGGCAATGGCTTTCTTTTCTTCTGGGGTAACAATTTTATTTTTCTTTTCCAATCCTCCAACAATACGGTCCACCGCGTCAAGGAAATCCTGTTTGTCAACTGCAGTTTTATTGTGACGGGCAGCAATTAAAGCCGCCTCGTTACATACATTGGCAATGTCTGCACCTGAAAAACCTGGTGTTTGTTTGGCAAGAAAGTCAGTATCCAATCCTTCTACTTTTTTCAAAGGGGCAAGGTGTACTTCAAATATTTCTTTACGTTCGCGTACGTCCGGTAAGTCAACGAAAATTTGTCTGTCAAAACGTCCAGCACGCATTAACGCTTTGTCCAGCACATCCGCTCTGTTAGTGGCGGCCAAAACAATTACATTTGAATTGGTTCCAAAACCGTCCATTTCGGTAAGTAATTGGTTCAAAGTGTTCTCACGTTCGTCGTTTCCGCCTGACATATTACTTTTTCCACGAGCTCTACCTACGGCATCAATCTCATCGATAAAGATAATCGCCGGGGCCTTCTCTTTCGCTTGCTTGAACAAATCACGTACACGGGAAGCTCCAACACCTACGAACATTTCCACAAAGTCAGAACCGGACAAAGAGAAGAAGGGAACTTTAGCTTCGCCGGCTACGGCTTTGGCCAATAATGTTTTTCCTGTTCCCGGAGGTCCTACCAGCAAAGCGCCTTTGGGAATTTTTCCTCCCAGATTTGTATATTTTTCAGGGTTTTTAAGAAATTCTACAATTTCCTGTATTTCTTCTTTTGCACCCTCCAGACCCGCTACATCTTTAAATGTAGTCTTGATATCTGTTTTTTCGTCAAAAAGTTTGGCTTTTGATTTACCAATATTGAAGATTTGGCCTCCGCCGCTTCCTCCACTGGCTCCGCCTGACATTCTTCTCATGATGAATATCCAAAGTCCAATAATTAACGCAAACGGAAGAATCATCTGTAATAATTCGCTCCAATTACTTTTCGGTAAAAAACTATAATCTTTTAGTTTCCCGTCTTTTACAGCTTTCTCCAGTTTGTTTTGAAAGATCTCATCATTACCAATGTCGAAAGAATAATGAGGCCCTTTGTTGGGGTTATTCAACATGTCTTTTGCAACGGCTTTATGGGTTTTTTCTTTTAAAGCTTCGGGAGTAAGATACACTTCAGCCTGGGTTTTATTGTATACCAGTACTTTCTGTACCTGACCTTTTTCAAGAAAATCATTAAATTTTGATGAAGAGGTTTTTAGGGGTTCCTGAAAACTGTTGCCGCCTGTAATAAAGATGAATATAAAAATTAATGCAACAGCACCATAAATCAGCCAAGGACTGATTTTTATTTTCTTCGGGTTGGGATTATTATCTTTAGCCATTAATTTTTAATTCTTTTTAGTATTTGTTTTGAATAGTAGTAATTCTTGCATCGCCCCAAAGGCTTTCAATGTTGTAGTATTCTCTAATTTGTTTTTGAAAAACGTGCACAACGATATTCACATAATCCATCAAAACCCATTCGGCATTTTCCATTCCTTCAACATGCCAAGGCTTGTCTTTTAGTTCTTTTGAAACTGTTTTTTGGATTGAATTTACAATTGCATTTACCTGCGTGTTGGAATTACCATTACAGATAATGAAATAATCACAAGCAGCATTGTCAATTTCTCTCAAATCCAGAATATCGATATCATTTCCTTTAACTTCTTCAATTCCCTTAATGATGTTCGCTAGCAAAACGTCATTATTTATATTCTTTTTCGTCATTTATTATTTTTCTATATTGTGCAAAGTTACCATTTTTGTGTTTAATTTTGAACCTTAACATGAGATTAAATTGTGTTACCCAAAAATTTTCCAATGAAATTAATCAAACTCGATGCCATAGATTCCACGAATGACTTTCTCAAGGCTCTGGCAAACGATTCTACAGTCGAAAATTATACCGTAGTCACTGCCGAAAATCAAAGCAAAGGCAAAGGACAAATGGGGTCCACGTGGGATTCTGAAATTGGTAAAAACTTAATAATGAGTATTTTGATTAAAAACATATTGTTAGATATTAGTCAGATTTATAATCTCAATATTGCCATTTCGCTGAGTGTTATTACTGCTTTAGAAAATATTGGAGTTCCTGCATTAACTATCAAATGGCCTAACGACATTATGTCAGATAATAAGAAAATTGGTGGTATTCTGATTGAAAACAGTATTAAAACCAATGGTGAGATTATTTCGGTTGTCGGACTAGGACTCAACGTGAATCAAATTAATTTTGAGAATCTTCCAAAAGCATCTTCTTTGGCGGTAATTATGCATATGGATTTGGATAAAGAACAGTTGCTTTTTAAAATTGTCGAAGAGATGAAATTGCAGATTTTCAAATTGCAGAATCATCAGTCACAAGATTTATGGCAACAATACAACAACAGTCTTTTCAAAAAGGGAATTCCGATGCCGTTTGAAAATCCTAAAGGCGAAAAGTTCATGGGAATCATTCAGCATGTTAATGATTTTGGACGATTGCAAATCTTGTTGGAAGACGATTCCATTGCCTCTTTTGATATTAAAGAAATTCAGATGTTGTATTAGTTTTAAAGCGTAAAATCTTCTCCTAAATAAAAATTAATCAGCGCATTATTGAAAAGCAATTCATATTTGGCGCGAATCAATTCTGCCTGAGCACTTTTAAAATTGGATTTTGTGAAATTGATTTCGTTAATATTTATTTTTCCCAATTCATATTTCAATTGATCCGAATCAAAACTTTTTCGGGCGAATTCATAGGCAATAGAGGAGGACTCCTGCTTTTTTAAAGCCGCTTTAGTATCATTGATGGCCTGTAAAACCACCTTTGACAACCTGTTTTCTTCCAGTTGGGTTTCCAGTCGGGACTGCTCATAAGCAAGTTTGCGTTGTTTTATCCGATAGTTAGTTTCCAATTGGTTAAAAATGGGAATGACCATCGTTAATTTTAGACCGCGCGCCAGATTTTCATCAATTTGATCTTCAAAACTTACCAAGGGGTCATTGTTGCTGTACTTTGAACCATATGTAAATTTTGCTATCAAGGAAGGCATTCGATAAGATCGTGCAATTGCAATATCTGTTTTAGCTTTTTGTGCCATCAGTTCACTCATTCGGAATGCAGGATGGATGTCGATGGCATTCCGAATCAATGAAAATTGGTTTTCAAATTGATTTTGGTTTTCCGACAACACAAGATTAGGTTTAATTAACACGATATTACGGTCCAAGGGAATGTTCATCAATTGTTTCAAATCAATATAATTTGAGGCTAACAGGTTCTGATTATTGATCAACAATAGTTCTTCGGTAGCTTTTTGGGATTGAATCTTAAAGACTTCACTTTCGGCAATTACACCTGATTTAAATTTTAAATCTGCAATTTCCAGTTGCTTTTCGCTCGCTTTTATCTGTTCTTGGTTGACCAAAATGGTTTCTTCCAAATATAAAATGGTAATGTATTTTTGAGCCAGTTCAATGGTGATGTCATTTTTAATTCGCTGGACATAGGCTTTATTTATTTCCAGTTCCTGTTTGGCAGCCTTGATGGATTTGATGTTTATAAATCCGGAGAAAAGATTTAGCGTGGCGCTAAGATTGCCTGTATACGATTTAAGGTCTTTGTCAACAAAAGTATTGGTAGTCGGGTCGATTTCACGTCCCCAGGAATACTTGTTTTCCACATTTCCCTCGATTTCGGGAAGTAGGTGGCCGCGTGCTGTCCGTAATTGATATAACGCTATTCTTTCTGAAAGATAGGCGCTTTTGATTGTCACGTTGTTATTGATGGCCAGCTTGAGGCAATCATTAAACGAAAGCGATTCTTGCCCAAAAAATAAATTTGAGAAAATGAAAAACGACAAAATATAAAGGATATTCTTCATCATTGTTAATTTACACCATCATCAATTTTGTTAAATAATTTTTTAGCTATATACCGGAAAAGACGCATTTTTTCAATGATTACTTCGCCTTTAAGTACATAACCTGCTTTGAGTCTGATATTCGAATTGTATTTCTGCATATCGGCCAGGCAGTAAAAAGTCTGATCAACATCTGATGGCGAAACATAAGTGATTTTTCCCTTAATGGCGCCATATTTATAGTAATTGTAAGCATCAAGTTTGAGGTTTATTTCCTGACCTTTCCTAATGTATGCGATGTCTTTTTCGTCCAAAATGATTTTGGCATAAAAATTCTCTTTTTTGGGTGCAATAATGGTAAGGATTTCTCCCTTATTGATAATTTCTAAATTTTGCTTCACATTAAATAGATTCGAAATTGTTCCGTTGATCGGGGAAACGATATTCAATTTCTGTAATTCATCTTCAAAATAGGTAAGGTTGTACTTCCTGTCGGCTATCAAAGCCTGAAGTTCCAGAATATCTCTTTCATAATTCTGGATTTGGTTATCGATATCAATAATCGCCCTTTTTAAATCATTGTTGGTTTTTTGGTAATTGTTGGCCAGATTTTCAAAATCATAATTTTTCAAGCTGTAACTTGAAGAAATATCAACTTGTCCTTTTTTGTCATCGAGGTTTCTGCTTTTGGTTTCGGTAAGTTCATATTTGGATATGGCACCTTTCGCGTAAAGCAGCGAATCCGTTTTATACTTATCGGTAAGAATATTTGTTTGTTGGGATGACAGATTAATTTTATTGTTTAAGGAAGCGATTTCCTGTTCGGCTTTTTTTCTGTCGGTACGGTAAATATTGGATTGTATACCCAATAATTGGGTCAATGAATTTTTGCGTTCTTTTGTACTGGCAATCAATTTATGAATGATGTCTATTTTATTTTCCATCATATCCACATCCATATTGGCGACGTCGTATTCGGATTTGGTTTTCTTGTTTTCCAATACAAAAAGTGTATCTCCTTTTTTGACTTCTTGTCCTTCTTTAACCAAAACTTTCAAAATCTTGACCTCATTCGGAGCATTAATTTTCAATTGTGGTGTGTCCGAATAGATTTGACCATCTTTGAATTTTACAGCATCGTTCATCTCCAGGGTAAATATTAAAATTAATATAATTACCAGAAAGGCTACAAAAATCCTGTACAGGATTTTTATAAAGTGGATTGCGTTGGTGTTATAGTAAAATGAGTTCTCCATCTTGTATTTTATATTTTTTAGAAAATATGATGTTATTTACCGGTTCGTGAGAAATAATGATATAGGTTTTCGAATCATCATCATTGATCAGCATTTCTACTTTTTGTCTCGATTCATTGTCCATTCCGGAAAGCACTTCGTCCAGAATGATTATTTCTGCTTTAGAAAACAGGGCTCTTAATAACAGTATCTTTTTACGTTGCCCGGTCGAGAAGTTTTTCCCGTTTTCATTGATAAGAAAATCCAATCCTTCTTCTTTTGATGCGATAAAATCATAAAAATTAATCTGTTTGGCCTTGTCAATAATATCCGAAATCGTAATGTCGGCTCCCAATGCAATATTGTTCTGAATAGTATCATTAAATAAAATATCCTCGGTAGTCACCAGCAGGATTTTATCTTTCATTCGGTCGTCATTGTAAAATTTACGGTCCCGTTCATTAATCAGAATAGTACCGGAATTTGGCAGATAAAGGGTGGTCAGCACTTTGCTGAAGGTTGATTTACCCGAGCCGTTTTGTCCTTCAATCTTTATTTTTTGGTTTTTTTGTATCTGAAGATTGATATTTTTCAGAATAAGCTCATTTGGAACATAACCGTAATTCAGATTTTGAAGTTCGATGTGTTCAATTTCGAATTCGGAGATTCCTTTTCTGGTAACTTTTTTACTTTCTTCATCGAAGTCCAAATATCTTTTAAGGATAACTTCATTTTCCTGCAACGATAAGTTGTCATCGAGAATGCTTTTGAGGGAAGAAAAAATCTTAGATGACAGCGCGATGAATGTCACAATTTGTCCCAAGGTGATCAACTGGGTCAGCATCGCGGTTTTGGTCAGATATACCATGATAAACACAGAAGAAACAATGACAATTAACGCTACAATGATTTTGTTCAGCAGGTCAATGTATCCGTTCTTAAGCTGGATTTTCAAATATTCGTTGATGCTTCCAAAGACTTTATCAGAGTGAAACTGTTCGATTTTAAAACTTTTGATAACCTGGATTCCTTCTACTTTTTCCATCATTTTGGACAGGAAATCCGCTTTTCGCATGTACCGCAGTCTTTCATTTTGTTTGAGGTAGGGTGTAATTATTTTGAACCATATATAGAAACAAACCATAACTCCAAGTACCACTACGGTCAACATTTTGTTTATAAAAAATAATACGGCGAGGGAATAGACAGATACAAAAATATCAACAAGGATGCTGGTGAAGAATTTAAGGAAAAACGTCTTCAGTTTTAGTGCATCGCTAATTCTTTCCATCAAATCCCCTTTTTTATAAGAATGGATATAAGAAAGACTGGAATTGTTGATTTTTTTATCAAATGAAAACAGAAAATATTTGTCTAATATATTACCCAAATGTATCCCTACAAAGGATTTGTATATCGTTGTGATGATGTCAAAAATTTTGTAAACACCTAAGCCGACGGCAAATAGAACCAAGGTATTCAGGTTATAGGAGGGAAGGACATCGTCAATTAAAATCTGGTTGGTAAATACAGCAATCTGCGCAGTACTGGCCGAAAATACGGCAGCAAAAATGTAGATGTACCATAACTTTTTAAATTCCCCCAATTGTTTGAACAGTCTCCAATACAAATTGGTGTTTTCTTCTTTTGGTAATGGAATGGCTTCTTTATCCGGATCCGGTTTTACGACCAGGATAAGAGGCGATGTGTTTTTTAATTGGTCTTTGTTGAATTTTAAGGTTTTGAAATTGCGGGGAACCGAAGATATCTCCTGATTTTTTAATAAATCGTTGAGAAAGTTTTTCTCTGCTACGATATCCTTAAACCCAAAATTACTTTTGAGGTATGTAAAATAAGTTAGCTTGTTGTAGAGTTCGGCATGACCATTTTCCAGTAATGCCGTTTCAATATTGATATGATATTCTTCAAGATCTTTTTTACAAAAGGCAATAATTTTTTCTTCGGTATCGGCCAAATCCCAATGGTTTTCTGTAAAATGGGCGATTTTTTTTATTTCCTGAAGCGACAGATAGTATTCCTTTCCTTTGCTCGGGTCGTATATTTTGAGTTTTTGGCCTTTCATCCCGTCGACAACTACATAATGCAGGCCTTTTTTATTTTGGATAGGCAGGATGAATGGAAACAGCTCTTTTACGGCAAGAATATTTCCATTGATGTAATTAACTTCCAGTAATCTAAAGCTCGCAATAAAGCCGTTAGTGTCAAAAAATTTCTTTATATCAGTAATTCTTGATCCTTTTTCCTCCAATGGCACATTCTGCTCGATGTACTTTCGAGAAATATTTTTTTTATAAAGATTGAAAATAGTTTTTATGGAACTGATTCCGCAATCGTTGCTCTTTAACTGGGGGTCTGTTTTTAGCATAGATTTTGTGCTTTATCTTTTTTCCTTTGGGGTTAGTAATCGTGGTTATCTGAGAGTTAAGTTAATTCAATATTTACTGTCGCACAAAATTTGTCTATGACAAGCATGAAAACTCGATAAAAACACATTAATAGAAGTTTTGAATTAATAAAAAAGCCCTTCAGACGGACTAAAGGGCTTTTAGATAAAAATATAAAAAATTTTTATTATAATTTATGCATGTTTTGGGCCAGAGTTTCTATGAATTTACTGATTGGGCCTTTAATCATCATGGCCATCATCGCATTGAACTCTCCATCAAAATTTAGTTTTACATCTGAGGTATTCTCCGTAACAGCATTAATGTCAGCCGTTAAGGTAAAAGCGAGTTTATCGCTGGCCGAACCAAGAACTACTTTATTTGGTGCCGCTTTTTCATTCATTTTCAGCTTGATTTCCGGCATTCCCTTTAATCCGAAAATAAAAGAGTTTTCATCCAATACTTCAAACTTGGCAATATTCTCAGGCATTAATTTTTCGAAATTCTTTACGTCAGTCAACGCATTAAAGATGTAATCAGCTGATTTTTCTACGGTAACTTTTGGGCTTTCTAAATTCATGGTTTGGTTTCGATTTGTTATTAGTGTAGGCGTTTTGAGTTTTAGATGTCAATGCTAAACTTCAACTCCCCAGGTAGACGGACTGATTCTCCATTCCTGCAAAGCTTGTATTTCATCCTCGGTAATATATCTTTTGGCTACTGCCTCATGAAGTAAATTTTCATAATTACTCAACGTGAATAATTCTACATTGGCTTTTTTGAAATTCTCATCGGCAACCTTAAATCCGTAACTAAAAATAGCAACCATGCCTTTTACATTGGCTCCCGCTGCGCGTAATGCTTCCACTGCAAGCAAGCTGCTGTTTCCGGTACTGATTAAATCTTCAATCACCACCACATTTTGGCCTTTCTGTAAAAAGCCTTCCACCTGATTCAGTCTGCCGTGTTTTTTTGGTTCTGGCCGCACATAGACAAATGGCAATCCCAGGCTTTCGGCAACCAGGATGCCAATTCCGATGGCACCAGTAGCCACTCCGGCAATTACATCGGGTCTTCCATATTGTTTTTCAATGTTTTTAGAAAACTCATCCCGAATGTAATTTCTAATCAATGGAAATGAGAGTGTTATCCTATTATCACAATAAATAGGCGATTTCCAACCGGAAGCCCATGTAAAAGGATTTCCTGGATTCAATTTAATTGCATTTATTTGTAAAAGCAATTCGGCTGTTTTTTCGGCTGTGTCTTTATTAAAAATCATATTACAAATGTATAAAGTTTTTGTGAACGATAAACCACTTTTTTTGACAAATGAAATCTTCAAAGAGACAGATTTCCAATTTTTCTTGCTGGATAGTGTTGATATTAAGCATCTTATTGTCAAAATGTTTCGAAATAAAATTCAGAAAGCCTATCTCTTTCATCCGGATGAAAAGGAAATTATGAAGACTCTGAAAGCTAAAATTCCCGTCAATAAAGCCGGCGGAGGGTTGGTGTATAACAAGAAAGGCGAAGTTTTGTTTATTTTCAGGAACGGAAAATGGGATTTGCCTAAAGGCGGAATCGAGAAAAAAGAAGAAATTGAGAATACCGCAATCCGGGAAGTGGAAGAAGAAACTGGGGTAACGGGTTTGAGAATTAAAAGGAAACTGCAGAAAACCTACCACGTATTTAAACGCAATGGGGTCTATAAATTAAAGATAGTTCATTGGTTCGAAATGGAAACCGATTTTGAAGGAACTCCCCTTGGCCAGGCCGATGAAGGAATTGAAAAAGTGGAATGGAAAAATCCCGCACAGATTCAGGAAGCTTTGCAAAATTCTTATGAAAATATAAAGTTATTATTTGAAACAGAAAAGCTCCTTCAATAAGGAGCTTTTCTTATTTGATCCAACGGTACACCGGATACTGTAAATGCGCTTTCTCGTAATAAATCGAATGCATATAAACCCAGTTCAATTGCGTATTGGGGTTTTTGGCAAAGTCACTATCCGAGCTTTTCTTCTGTTCCAATTCGGCCTTCAATTTTGGGTTTTCCCTTAAAAGCTGGGCCCCCAAATCTTCAAAAACATACTCCGAATACCCTTCTTTTTGCTGTAAAATGGTATCAAAGAAATTCCAGTTAAAAAAGCTGTCTAAGGCTTCCGGTTCAAGGGTTTCCAATAAATATTTGACTCCTTTTTGTGCCGTCGGAAAAACATAGTCTCCTTTGGCGAAAGCCACTTTAATTTTGCTGAAAGCAACCTTTGTATTGCGATGCGGATAATGTCCTTCGTACGCATTTGTCGCAGTTTTATATTCGGCTATCCTGTAACTTTCAACTTCAATAATCGTGTCGTTCTGAAGCTGCGTGTATGTGATGTGGTTGCTTTTCAGTAAATCGATAACATTCCAAAATCCCTGCGGAATGATGTATGCATTCGGGATAATTACTTCTTTCACCGATTTGTATTCCTTGTAATATGGAATATCTTTTTTGAACGGTTTTTTGCGATCATAAAACAAACGGTCTCCGGTCGTAACCTCACTTTTTTTGTAACTTCCTTCATATCCTAAAAACGGAATCGTTGTGACTTTCGAACTGTCGATTTCCCACTGTATCGGATATGATTTTTTTGGCAGATAATGCTGCTCGTTTTTTAGGCGCATTGCTTTAATGGCAAGGAAATTTTTATCAGTGAAATCAATGGTGCTGACCATGAATTCATAAGTTGCCTTCACACGATCTGCATATTTTTTAAGCATGTGCGTTTCGACAACAAAACCAATAGTATTGAATAATGATGTATAACCGGTAGCATAGCGCGGACTTTCAAAAAACTGCGCAAATCCCTGATCCGGTGTGCCATTCCAGACATTTACATACGGTGTGGCATCCATATTCTTTTTATATAAATCCTTGACCAAGACCGGCATCATTTCATTCTTCAGGTAATTCCCTAAATCCGGGCCCAATTTATTGTGCTGCGTCATAATATACGTCAGCTTGTATTGATAATCCGCGCCATTGCTCACATGATTATCCATAAAAACATCGGCATTCGTTACATGGAAAATCTCCACTAAGCTTTTGGTGTTTCTGGCATCCGATTTGATAAAATCACGGTTCAGATCGTAGTTTCTGGCATTGCCCCGGAAACCATATTCTTCAGGGCCATCCTGATTTACTCTTGTAGTCGAATTCCGGTTCAATGCACCGCCGATATTATAAATAGGGACTGTTACCAAAACGGTATTTTTCGGTGCCTTAATTTTACCTAACGCCAAATCCCGAAACAATAGCATTGTGGCATCGATTCCGTCGGGTTCTCCTGCGTGAATTCCATTATTGATAAGGATTACTGCTTTAGAAGTATTGATTTTTGTGAAATCAAATCGTTTTTCCGGATTGAAGATAATCATATGAAGCGGTTTTCCGCTATCGGTCAATCCCATTTCCTGCATTTTAATAGTTGGGAAATCTTTCGCCAAAAGCGTATAATAGTTAATAGTTTCCTGATAAGATGCCGATTGGTTTCCGTTTCCTTTCTCAAAAAAAGTATCGTATTTGTTGCTTTTTTGTGCCACCATTGAAAAAGTTAACAGTAAAAATGGAATAGTGAAAAATCTCATATATAGGTTTTTATAAAAGGAAATCAAATGTAATTATTTTCGTAATTGTTTTCGTTTTCTGGTTCTGATAAAATGAGATTTGTTACAAAACTGCCAATTCCTTACTTATATTTCATAATTGATTCTACCTTTGCGCCATGAAAAATAAACATCATTCGAACAATATACTTTTAAATTTAGGAATTGACAGCCTAAACGAAATGCAGGTTGCAGCTCAGGAAACCATTCTGAGCGATAATAATATCCTTTTGCTATCACCGACAGGTTCCGGAAAAACATTGGCATTTTTACTACCGATTTTTGAAATGCTGAAACCGGAAATACTCTCTGTACAGTGTTTAATTTTGGTTCCTTCAAGAGAATTGGGATTGCAGATTGAGCAGGTTTGGAAAAAAATGGGTACGGATTATAAAGTGAATGTTTGTTATGGCGGACATTCGATCGATACTGAAATCAAAAATTTAAGCAATCCGCCTGCGGTTTTAATTGGAACTCCGGGACGTATTGCCGATCATATTGACAGGGGAACTTTCCGTCTGGACAAAATCGAAACGTTAATTTTGGATGAATTTGACAAATCCCTGCAATTGGGTTTTCATGAGCAGATGTCGTTCATCATTGGGAAATTGACCAAGCTGAATAAAAGGGTTTTGGTTTCGGCCACTTCTGATATTGAAATTCCAAAATATACCAGAGTTATCAATCCGACCATTTTGGATTTTATTCCGGAAGAAGAAGAACGAAGCAACCTTACGATGAAAATGGTGGTTTCGAAAGAGAAAGATAAAATCGGAAGCTTATTCAATCTTATTTGTTCGTTAAAATCGCAATCGGCTTTGATTTTCTGTAATCATCGTGATGCAGCTGAACGTATCAGTGACACGCTGAATGAAAGAGGAATTTATTCCACGTATTATCACGGTGGAATGGATCAGGATGAAAGAGAACGCGCACTAATCCAATTCAGAAATGGAAGCGTGAGCTATTTAATTACCACCGATTTGGCTGCCCGTGGTTTGGATATCCCGGAAATGAAACACGTTATCCATTATCACCTGCCATCGAAAGAAGACGAATTTACCCATAGAAACGGAAGAACCGCTCGTATGTTAGCTTCCGGAACGGCCTATATCATTGCTCATGAAAGTGAGAAAAAAATGGATTATATCGACTACGGAATGACAGCCCTGAAAGTCGATAACGCAACTTCATTACCGAAACCTCCTGAATTCCAAACGATTTATATCAGTGGCGGTAAGAAAAACAAGCTGAACAAAATTGACATCGTTGGTTTCTTTTCACAAAAAGGAAAATTGGAAAAAGGGGATTTGGGGTTGATTGAAGTAAAAGATTTCATTTCTTTTGCGGCAGTGAAATTCAATAAAGTAAAAGACCTGCTTCATGCGATCAAGGACGAAAAAATGAAAGGCAAGAAGTTTAAAATTGAAGTGGCCCGAAAAGTCATCAAGAAAGAAGAAGAGTAAACTATTCTGAAATGGATACAAAAAAGGCTGTCAGTTCCAATTGGATTGACAGCCTTTTTCTAATAAAACTGAAATTTATATTTTCTTAACGTATTGCGTAATGATGACAATTGTCTGGCCATCGACTCTACCTTCGATGTATTCGGCATTTTCATGATCCAGACGGATATTACGAACGGCAGTACCTTGCTTGGCTACCATACTGGAACCTTTGACTTTCAAATCCTTGATTAAAACTACCGAATCACCAGTTTCCAGAATTACACCGTTACTGTCGCGGTGGATGACTTTATTTTCATCTTCTTCACCTTCTCCGGTTGCTTGTGCCCATGCTAAGGTATCTTCATCCAGATACATCTGATCCAATAATTCCTGCGGCCAGCCAGCTGCGCGAAGACGGCTTAACATTCTCCAGGCTACCACTTGTACAGCAGTATGTTCACTCCACATGCTGTCGTTAAGACATCTCCAATGGTTTAAATCTACTTTATCCGGATTTTCAATTTGGTCAATACAAGTTTCACAAGCCAGGATACTTTCCTCCAATCCGCCTTTTTTTGTTGGCAATAACTGATAAACTCTTAGGTTTTCGGTTGTAGCGCATAACTCACATTTGGAAGCACTGCGTTTATTCAATTCTCTTTCTATACTCATTATAATAGTGTCTGTTTTATTTTGCGAAATACGGTTTTGCTTATTATTTAATACGAACCGCTTTTGGAACCAGCATTTCATATTCGCCGCCATTCCTGATAACGTCGCGTACTATACTGGAACTGATATATGACGTATCGGCAGCAGTTAACAGGAAAACGGTTTCGATTCCGGATAATTTTCGGTTGGTATGGGCAATGGCTTTTTCAAATTCGAAATCGGCGGGATTACGCAAACCTCTGAGGATAAAAGCCGCTTTTAGTTTGTTGCACAAATCAATGGTCAGGCCTTCATATGTGATGACGGAGACAGATGGTTCGTCTTTGAATGTTTCCTCGATGAATCTTTTGCGGTCCTCCAATGAAAACATGTATTTTTTTTCGGCATTGACGCCAATGGCAATAACGATTTCATCAAACAACCGAATGCTTCTTTTGATGATATCGAAATGTCCTAAAGTGATGGGGTCAAATGACCCTGGGAATACTGCTTTTCTCATGATATAAAAATGGATCCGCCATAAATACGGATTTTATTGCCTAACAAAGTTAACCAAAATAATACCTAATTAGGCAAAGCCAATTCGATAGCATTGGTAAATAACTCTTCTAATGAAATACCGGCGGCATTGGCTTGCTGGGGAATCAGGCTTTCGGTGGTTAATCCGGGAATGGTGTTCATTTCGAGCATATATGGTTCATCATTAACAAGGATGAACTCGCTTCTGGAGAAACCTTTCATTTTCAATACTTCGTACGTTTTCTTGGCGATGGCGCCCACTTTTTCAGTCATTTCAGGAGAAATTCGGGCAGGAGTGATTTCCTCTGATTTTCCTAAATATTTGGCCTCATAATCAAAGAAATCATTTTCGGAAACAATCTCGGTTATTGGCAAAACGGTTACAATTCCTTTGTAATTGATGACGCCGACCGAAACTTCGGTACCGTCCAGAAAGCTTTCAATAATGATTTCATTGTCTTCTTTGTAGGCGGTCTCAATGGCAATTGGCAATTCGGCCGCGGTTTTCACTTTGGAGATTCCAAAACTGGAACCCGCTCTGTTGGGTTTTACAAAACAAGGCAGGCCTACTTTTTTTACAATTTCGTCCGTATTGATACTATCTCCTTGATTCAGATAATAAGAAGTGGCTGTTTTTATGCCGTATGGTTTCAGGACCGACAATAAATCCCGTTTGTTGAACGTTAAAGCTGCCTGATAATAATCGCACGAAGTTTGTGGCATGCCGATTAATTCGAAATAGGCCTGCATCAGTCCGTCTTCGCCCGGTGTTCCATGGATGGCATTGAAAACAACATCAAATTTGATTTTTTTACCGTCAACAGTTACAGAAAAATCATTTTTGTCGACTGGGAATTCAGCGTTATCAGTGCCAACATAGACCCACTTTTCTTTGAAGATATGGATTCGGAATCCGTTGTATTTGGTTTTATCAAGATATTGGTGAACGACGTTTCCACTGATTAACGAAATTTCAAATTCGCTGGAAAACCCTCCCATGATGATCGCTATATTTTTCATTGCTGTGTTTTAATTCTGAATAGGTAGTTGTTACTGCTTTTTTAGCCCCGATAACAGCGGCATCCCACGTTTTTTTACGTGGATATAGCGAATAGCGGGAATAGCTTCAAATAAAATTTTAGCTACACAAAAATATCATTTTTTGTTGAAAGGAAAAACCTTTAGTATTTATATCTTTGCGCTAAATAAAATTTATATGAGTTTAGGAAAATATCTTACCAGCCGCGTTTTTGCCATTCAGGTTCTCATTGCGATTTCGATAATTGCTGTTTTGGGTTATTTGTTTATGCATTGGTTGACTTTTACGACTGATCACGGGAATGAAATTACGGTCCCGAATCTTGCTAAACTAAGTGAGGATCAGGTAGAAGAGAAGCTGGACGATTTGGATTTGGACTATGTGCTGTTGGACAGTGTCGATTATAACAAGGATTATCCGAAACACAGTGTTGTGGAGCAGGATCCTTTGCCGGGCGCGAAAGTAAAGAAAAACAGAAAAATATATATTAAGATCAATTCTTCGGGGTTTACCTCGGTGAGAATTCCAAACCTGATAGAGAAAACATACCGTCAGGCGGTGCCAACATTGAAGGCATTAGGACTGGAACTGGGCGAAATCACCTATAAGCCTTACTTAGGGAAGGATATGGTGCTGGAGATGCATTGCAATGGAAAAAAATTGAATCCCGGCGATAAGATTTTTAAATCGTCCAAAATTGATTTAGTTCTTGGAGATGGAAAAGTGGGTTTTGAAGAAGCGGAATTAGACAGTTTAGATACGGAAACACCAAATGAATAACGATCAGAATACAGAAGTAGACGAAATAGAAGACGAATTATTTGAGCATTTTAGATTTGATGTTCCCAAAGGGCAATTGCTTTTGAGAATCGACAAATTTTTGATGAACCTGATTCCAAATGCAACCCGAAATAAAATTCAGAATGCGGCAACCGCAGGTGATATTTATGTGAATGACCTTCCGGTAAAGTCAAACTATAAAGTGAAACCCTTTGATGTGGTGCGCATTATGTTGAGCCATCCGCCATTTGAAAACCGTGTCGATCCGGAGAATATTCCGTTGGATATTGTCTATGAGGATGATGCGCTTTTATTGATCAACAAACCGGCAGGATTAGTTGTGCATCCAGGTCACGGTAATTACACCGGAACTCTGGTGAATGCATTGGCTTACCATTTTGAAAATCTACCAAAGAACAGCAGCGAGCGTCCAGGATTGGTGCATCGTATCGATAAAGACACTACTGGGCTTTTGGTAATTGCAAAGACGGAAGCGGCAATGACACATCTGGCGAAGCAATTTGAAGCAAAAACTTCGGAAAGGGAATACGTTGCCTTGGTTTGGGGAACGATGAAAGAGGATGAAGGAACGATTGAGGGTAATATCGCCCGACACGTGAAAGACCGCATGCAGATGTCGGTTTTTGCAGATCCTGAAATTGGAAAACCAGCCGTGACCCATTACAAGGTATTGGAGCGTTTTGGCTATGTGACGTTGGTATCTTGTGTTCTGGAGACAGGACGAACACACCAGATTCGTGTCCACATGAAACATATTGGTCATCCAATTTTCAATGATGCGCGTTATGGTGGAGATTTGATTTTGAAGGGAACCACATTTACGAAATACAAACAGTTTATTGATAATTGTTTCAAAATATTGCCGCGTCAGGCTTTGCATGCCAAAACCTTGGGATTCGTTCATCCGACTACCGGAGAAATGATGCGTTTTGACACCGAATTGCCACAGGATATGCAGGATTGTATTGAGAAATGGCGTAATTATTCCAAATCGCATCACAGCGACGAAGAAGAGAATTAAAAAAGCCCCATCTGGAGCTTATTATTTATGTGTTATGATTTAGGACTTTCATCAAAGTTAACCATCCAGTTGATACCAAATTTATCTGTAAACATTCCGAAGTAAGCACCCCAGAACGTTTTATTCAATGGCATTGTTACTTTTCCGCCTTCAGAAAGTCCGTCGAATAATTTGTCAGCTTCTTCCTTACTCTCAGCATTGATAGAAATCGAAAAATTATTTCCGGCCACGGTAGCCTGTCCGAATGCTTCCGAACTATCGCTGCCCATTAATATCGTTTCTTTGCTAATAGGAAGGGAAACGTGCATGATTAATTCACCATCCGCCTCTGAAATTTCGCCACAGCCATCCATTGGTGGCATGTCTTTGAATTTCCCTATGTATGGAAATTCCCCGCCGAATACCGATTTGTAAAAATTGAATGCTGCTTCGCAAGTGCCGTTAAAGGTTAAATAAGGATTTACTGCTGCCATTGTTTATAGATTAGATTGTTCGAGGTTATAATTCCAAATATAAATAAATTCTTATTATCAACATCGGTCTGTTTGAAAATAGTACCAGTAGTTTTTGAGAATAAAAAAAGCCCCATTTCGGGGCTATATTTAAACTGAGACGTAATTATCACGGATAATCTTTAATATGGGCTTCCTTGTCTTCGGTTATTTTGACTTCTTTGTCTTCGGCCAACATTTTGACAGTTTCTAATGCCTGAGGGAATTTTTCCTTAAAGTAAGCGCTGAATTCTTCGGTGGTATCCATATTTACTTTAAGGCGGGTTCTTCCCTGATTTTCCTCAAGCATATAGTTTTCCATTGCACCGGACCATTTAAGACTTTCTTTATGAAGCGGCTGTTCATGTCCATTTTTTAGGACACCCAGATGCTCGATGGACATCATGGTGTTAGGAACGCTTTTGGCTATTTTACTGTACATACCACCGCCTTTATCCGATATAAATAAAACTTTGCTTCCTTCTTTCCAGTCTGTTACCGCTTTGGAACCTTTATTAAACGCGTTGGTCCATTTTTCATAAGTAGGTCCTGCCCAAAGTGTGTCCCATACTTTCTCTTTGGGTGCGTCGATATCGACTTCGAATTCTAATTTTTTCATAGCGATTGTAATTAAGTTATTGTAATGAATGATTACTTTATAAATTTAAACTGCTAATAATGAATTTCTTATCTATCAAATTTAAGCAATTTTTCGATGCCGTTATTCTAATAAAACATTTAATTTATTCTTTTAGGGTAAATGATCAGTGATTTTTAGCATTTTTTAGATGATTGCTTTTGTTGTAATAAGGCGGGAATTTGTATTTTTGAACATTAATCAATACCCATGAAAATAGTCCTATCGCCTGCCAAATCTTTGGATTTTGAAACCCAACTGCCCACTGTAAAGCATACTCAGGGTACCTTTCTAAAAGAAGCGCGGCAGGTTCACAAAGTTTTAAAACAAAAATCGCCTAAAGATTTAGCGGAGCTGATGGATATTTCCGAAAAACTGGCTGACTTGAACTGGCAACGCAATAAGCATTGGAAAACCCCTTTTACTGCGGAAAGTGCCCGTCCGGCAATTTTTGCCTTTGCAGGTGATGTTTATTTAGGTTTGGATGCCTATACAATTCCAGTAGAAAAACTGGATGATTTGCAAGACCGTCTGCGTATCCTCTCTGGATTGTACGGATTACTTAAACCGTTAGATCTGATTCAGCCTTATCGATTGGAAATGGGCACTAAAATGCCAATTGGCGAAGATAAAAACCTGTATGAATTCTGGAAACCAAAAATTACCAAAGCGCTAAATAAGGAATTGACCAAGAAAGAATTGTTTGTCAATCTGGCCAGTAGTGAATATTTTTCGGCTGTAGATGGAAAAGCGTTGAAAGTTCCTGTGATTACACCTGAATTTAAGGATTACAAAGATGGGAAGCTGAAAATGAAAAGTTTCTTTGCGAAGAAAGCCAGAGGGTTAATGGTGCGGTATATTATCGATACTAATGCCCAGACTCTCGAAGATCTGAAAGGATTCAATTATGATGGATACCGGTTTGATGCTAATTTATCGAAAGGGAGCACAATTGTTTTTACCAGATAGAACAGTATTTTTAAAGTTAAATTACAGTCAAATATAAGAAATTCATTAAAGTACATTTTCCTTTTAGAAGACTGTGTTTCTTGCATTTTCACAAAATAAAAACTCCGAAAAGGATTCGGAGTTTTCTGAAAATATATATTTTTTTGGTATTGAAATTAATGCATTGCTTCGGAACGATCCACTTTGTTTTTTCCTTTTTTAATCACTAACATAAACGGAATACAAAGTAGAAATAAGATGCCTAAATACATGAAGATATCCATGTATGATAAAACTGCACTTTGTTTCATCACACCATAATCTATAGCCTGATAGGCTTTATTCAGCGATTCATTAGCCGAAAATCCCTTAGACATGAATCCTTGTTGTAATTGCAGGACCCGTTGTTGTACTTCAAAACTGCTTTTATCTAAATGGGAAACCAAATTTACACGATGCTGCTGGTTAAAACGGGCGATAAAAGTGGTAATAATCGCAATACCAAATGAACCACCCAATTGTCGCATCATTCCTGTAAAAGCGGCTCCTTCACCAATACTTTTCCCTTTTAAGGTTGATAGTGAAAGTGTAGTTATCGGAACAAATAAAAGCCCCAATCCAACACCTCGCAAAACCAGCGGCCAATACATGTGTTCTTCTCCGGTATCCGGCGTAATGACATTATGCATCCAAAACGTGAAAATGAAAAAGATCAAAAATCCTGCTGAAACCATATATGCCTGCGGCACTCCTTTTTGAATCAATCGGCCAATGATGGGCATCATGATTCCGGTAGTGATAGAACTTGGAATCAACAATAAACCGGCATCCAAAGCACTCCATCCTAAAACAGATTGTGTATAAAGCGGAATGATAAAAGTGGAGCCATACAATCCAAATCCGAGAATGAAACACATAATGGTTCCGACCTTCAAATTGGTGTCTTTTAAAACCCTTAAATTCACAATAGGATGATTATAAGTAAGTTCTCTCCAGATAAATAGTAATAAACCGAAAACGGATAATACACTTAAAAAGACAATCCGCTTATCATTAAACCAATCATCCTGCTGTCCATGTTCCAAAACAAATTGTAAAGAACCCACAAAAGATATAAGGAATACAATTCCCCACCAATCGACTTGAGAGGCTTTTAATTTTTCTCCATATTTAGGACTTCTGACAAATACCAACGTCAAAAAAGTTGCAATGATTCCAATCGGAATATTGATGTAAAAAATATATGGCCATGAAAAATGATCAACGATATAACCTCCCAACGGCGGTCCTAAAGTCGGCCCCACAATAACCCCCATGCCATAGATGGCCTGCGCCATTCCACGTTTGGCAATCGGATAACTTTCGGTAATAATGGTCTGGGCAGTCACCAATAATGCACCACCGCCTAATCCCTGGATGAATCTGAAAATAATCAGCTCCCAGATGTTGGTGGCATTGCCGCAAAGGAAAGACGCAACAGTAAATATAATGATGGAAGTGGCGAAATAATTCCGGCGGCCAAATTGCTGAGACAACCAGCTCGTCATCGGAATCACAATTACGTTCGCAATTGCATAAGCGGTAATAACCCATGCAACGTCCGTTAAAGTAGCGCCAAGGCTTCCACGCATATTGTTTAGCGCCACGTTTACGATAGTGGTATCGACAATCTCCAGCAACGCACAAAGCACTGCGGTGATTGTTATGATGACCCTTCTGAAGCCGTATTCGACTAAACTGTCTCCTTCTACCATGAGTTCAGATATTTAGATTTAGCTGTTCAGAATCTTACTTTAAATGTACATCTACGTCAACGTTCATTCCAGAGCGGAGCAATTTTATTTTCTCTGCGTCATTAGAGGCATTCAGACTAATTTTTACAGGTATTCTTTGAATGGTTTTTACAAAGTTTCCGGTAGCATTATCAGGCGGAAGTAAAGAGAATTTAGAACCTGTTGCCGGTGAGAAAGAAGTAATTTCCCCCTCAAAATCAGTATCCGGATAGGCATCGACTTTGATGGTTACTTTTTGGCCCATTTTCATTTTGTTCAGCTGCGTTTCTTTGAAATTCGCAATAACCCAAGCTTCTTCATTGTTGATGATGTAAAATAAGGATTGTCCCGGCTGAACCAATTGTCCCGGCTGAATAGCAATTTTTGAAACCTGTCCATCAATAGAAGCGGTAACAACGGTATAATCCAAATTCAATTTCGCAGCGTCCAGCATGGCTTGTGCACGTTTGATATTGGCAGCGGCTACTTCTGTCATTTTGTTCGATACATTCGATTTGGCTACAATAACCGATTTTTGGAAATTACTTGCTTTTTGTTGCTGCTGTAAAATTCTCAATTGACTTTCAGCTTCCTGTCTCGCGGCCAAAGCCTGCTCGTATTGTTGTTTGGTAATCGAATGGTTTTTATATAAATTATCATAACGTTCGAAATCATTGGTAGCTCTGCCCAACCTGATTTTTGCAGTTTCGATATTGCCACCGGCCGACTGAACATTCGCATCCGATACAGAAACGCTCGCCATAGCGCTTCCAACATCCGCTTTTGAAACCTCAAAATTGCTTTCGGCTGCCACTAATGCCGCTTTTGCATCTTCCAATTTTACCAAATAATCTTTGTTATCAATCTTGAAAAGTGTATCACCTTTTTTGACATAATCATTGTCTTTGACGTATACTTTCGTCACATAACCCGACAATCTTGGAATAATTGGGTTCATATTTTTCTCTATCTGCGCATCATCTGTTCCTTCATGCGAAAGCGAATGAATGTATTTGTAGCTTCCATATACTACACCCAATACAAGTAAAACAGATAAGATGGCTATAAATTTTTTGTTGGTTTTTTTCTTTTCCATGAGATGGGTTCTGTTATTTTGAAAGATTGAAAGATTGTGTTAATTGCCCTGAAACCGATTGCATTTCATAATATTTAAGCATGATGTTGGCTTTGGAATACGCATGATTGATTCGTGAATTTAACTGTTCCACATCGGCTTCAAGCAAATCAGTAGTGTTGGAAAGCCCATTATCGTATTTGTCTTTTACAATCCGGTAATTTTCCGCTGCCTGATTAATCGCTTGTTTGTAAACTAAGTTTTGCTTTAAGGCCAAATTGTAATTTTCAATAGATTGCTGCACTTCGACTTTAATGTTTTCCGATAAGATACTTTCAGTCTGTTGCGTCTCTAAGGATTTGCTTTTGGCCGTTTTTACAAAAGATCCATTTTTGAAAATCGAACTTAAATCATAAGATACACCCACACCAAAATTGATGGCATTGGTAACAGTAATGGCGTTTTTTAAATCCAGATACGCGTAGCCACCCACTAAAGCTATGGAAGGGTAGTAGCCACTCTTTGCAATTTTGATATTGCATTCACTGGCCTTCTGTAGAAAATGAACCGCTTCGAGATCTTTCCTGTTTTTCAATGCATTTTCTTCACTGTGTATGATATTGATAGGCTGCTCGTCATCAAACTGATGCTCATCGATGCCAATGCGGTAATCTTCAGGAAGATGCAGAAGTGTAACCAAATAGTAATTAATTACGGCAACATTTTTATAGGCTTCATCCAGCGACAACTGAACTTTGGATTGCTGCAATTGGGATTTCAGTAGATCATTTCGAGCGATAATTCCGTTTTGTTCCATTGCGGTAAAATCGGTTACCCGTTGCTCGGCGCTCTTTAGATTTTCGGTTATCAAATGGACCGCTTTTTGTGCTCTGTATAAATTGGCGTAATATTCCACAACCCTCATCGCAATTTCTTCTTTGGTCTGCGCCGCATTCGCTTTTTCTGCCTGATGTAAACTTTCTGAAGCCTTGATGCTGTTTTTTAATTTAAATCCCGAAAAAAGCGGAAGGCTGGTATTAACCTGGCCAATGATAAGCTGGTCTATTTTTGGAGGCGGACCGTTCGAATCCCCTGAACTTAAATTGGAATCTACCTTTGCATTGGTCAATCGCAGGTATTGTCCCGATACTTTAAAATCCGGATACTGGTTGTTTTTCATAGATTCCAACTCGTACTTTTTGGTCTCTGCTTTAGTGTTGGCCAAATTCACCTCATTGCTTTTGGTCAATGCCAATTCTATGGCTTCCCGCAGATTCAGATTTGTTTTTTGCTGGGCTTGAATGGATGTAAATCCGAAGAATAACATCGCATAAAGCAATAGTTGTCTACGCTTCATATTTTAAAAGGGCTTTTATAGTTTGCTGAATGTGTATAATTAAAGTGCTGTGGATGTAAGTATTGTAATCGTCATCATTCCGAAGGTTCAATAACTCTTTGTAGAAAGTCCGATTCATGTGAAAATGAAAATAGGTCCCCATTATGGTTGGCAGAATCAGTTCTACCGTAATATCTTTTTTGAAAATCCCTTTAGCTTGGCCTTCATCAATGATATTCTGCAACGCTACCAGATTGTATTTTTTTACCTCATTAAAAGCCTCAAAATTGATGTCTCTTTTTTTGGTGGAAATTTCGAAATGCAGGATTTGATACATACCCCGATTTTTGTTCAGGCGAGTGATGTATAATTCGATGAGTCGGTCAATTTTTTCGAAAGGAGTTAATTCTTCCTTGAAAAGGTTTTCAATCTGCAGGCGCAAATCGGATATTCTTGTGATAATCAGTGCTTCCAGTAGTTTTTCTTTGGAGCCAAAATAATAGGATATCATCGCAATATTGATTTTGGCCTCTTTTGCGATATCCCGGATGGAGGTGCCATCAAAGCCATGTTCTGTAAATAGCTTTTCGGCTACCTGAAGAATATGAATTTGCTTGTCATTAAAATCACTCATAAAACAGTTGCTAATTAAATCGGGGACAAAATTAAACAACTGTTTAATTTAAACAATCGTTTAATTTTATTTTAACTTTTCTTTAACAACTGGGTTTGCAATCTGCTGAATAAAGGCTGCAATAGTTTCAATGCCGTTTTGACTTAAATGATTGACGAATGAACTTCCTATAATGGCTCCCTTCTGATGCTGTACCGCTTGTGAAAATGTAGCGGCATTACTAATTCCAAATCCAATAATTTGCGGATTTTTGAGGTTCATCTTTGCAATTCTTTCAAAATAATTTTTCTGGTTGTCACCAAAAGTACTTTGACTTCCTGTTACGCTTGAACTGCTGACCATATAAATAAATCCATCGGAAATTGCATCTATTTTACGGATTCGGGTTTCTGAGGTTTGTGGCGTAATCAGGAAAATGTTTTTGAGATTATGGTTTTCAAAATTGGACTGGTATTCCTGTTCATAAATGTCTATAGGTAAATCGGGAATGATTAATCCATCGATACCTACTTCAGCACATTTTTTGCAAAATTCTTCTACTCCAAATTGCAAGATCGGATTGAAATACCCCATAATAAGCAACGGAATCTGGACCGTTTTCCGAATGTCTTTCAGTTGTTCGAACAGCAATTTGGTAGTCATTCCGTTTTGTAAAGCCTCAGTGGAACTCGCCTGGATTGTTGGCCCGTCGGCCAACGGGTCGCTGAATGGCAATCCGATTTCTATCATATCAACCCCGCTTTTTTCTAAATCCTGGATTATGGCTGCGGTATCGTTGAGGTTCGGGTAACCTGCCGAAAAATATATCGAAAGGATTTTTTTGTCTTCCTGTAATTTTGTGTTGATTCTGTTCATGTTATTTTTTTGTTTGCGTTAGGGGTAGCAGCGGTATCCCCCGTTTTTTTGCGGGGATATAGCGGATGACCTGACCCTTGCGGTAACGCCCAATTAAAATTTAAAATAATCGATATACGTATTCAGATCCTTGTCACCGCGACCAGAGAGGTTAATTACAACAATGTCGGTTGGTTCGAACTTTTTATTGTCCAATACGGCAAATGCGTGTGCGGTCTCGATTGCGGGAATGATGCCTTCCAACTGGGACAATTTTAAGCCCCAATGCATGGCTTCGTCATCGGTAATAGACAGGAATTCGGCTCTTTTCGTTTCGTATAAATGCGCGTGCATCGGTCCTACGCCGGGATAATCCAGCCCGGCCGAAATGGAATAGGGTTCGGTTATCTGTCCGTCGTCCGTTTGCATCAAAAGCGTTTTGCTTCCGTGGATAATCCCGATTTTCCCTAAAGCTGAGGTTGCGGCACTTTCACCGGAATGAATGCCTTTTCCGGCAGCTTCCACGGCGATGAGGTTCACTTGATCGTCATCCAAAAAATGGTAAAATGCCCCCGCTGCGTTACTTCCACCGCCCACGCAGGCTATGACGTAATCAGGATTTTCACGACCTTCTTTTTCCAGTAATTGTGATTTGATTTCGGCGGAAATAACACTCTGGAAACGCGCCACCATATCCGGATAGGGATGGGGCCCCACGACCGAGCCGATGATATAATACGTGTTTTCGGGATTGTTGATCCAATCGCGGATCGCTTCATTGGTCGCGTCTTTCAAGGTTTTGGAACCTGAAGTTGCCGGACGGACTTCCGCGCCGAGCATTTTCATTCGGGCTACATTGGGTGCCTGGCGCCGGATGTCGATTTCGCCCATATAAACGATGCATTCCAATCCCATTAACGCACAAACGGTTGCAGTGGCTACGCCGTGTTGGCCAGCTCCGGTTTCGGCAATAATCCGTGTTTTGCCCAGGCGTTTTGCCAATAAAATCTGTCCAATGGTATTGTTGACCTTATGGGCGCCGGTATGGCATAAATCTTCCCGTTTCAGGTAGATTTTGGTATTGTATTCCTTTGATAAACGTTCCGCAAAATAAAGCGGCGTTGGTCTTCCGACATAATCTTTCAACAGATTTGAAAATTCTTGCTGAAACGATGGTTCAGCGGTTATTTGGAGATA
This sequence comes from Flavobacterium sp. GT3R68, assembly GCF_007109225.1. Taxonomy (GTDB): domain Bacteria; phylum Bacteroidota; class Bacteroidia; order Flavobacteriales; family Flavobacteriaceae; genus Flavobacterium. The sequence goes on along the minus strand of NZ_VJZK01000006.1, from coordinate 125,710 downwards.
GTTCTGGCGTAATTCCTCGACATTAGGATAGAGCATTTCGGGGATAAAGGCGCCGCCAAAATTGCCATAAAAGCCTTTCTCGTTGACGTTATAAGTTGTTCTCATAATATTGTTTTTGTGAAGGAACAATTCCCGAATTGCACTTGCGTTTTTTAATCCGGGTCCGGTTTCAAATTTGCTGTTGACATCAATGCCGTGAACAGGTAAATTCATTTTTTTTATTTTATCAATTTCTTCGATACCAATGCCTCCGCTTAAAAAGAACGGTTTGGCGGAATTGTATTTTTTTAAAATTTTCCAGTTGAAAGGGATTCCGTTTCCGCCCGGTAATTTTCCTTTGGTATCAAACAAAAAGTAATCGCAAACCGCTTCGTAAGGTGCTAAAACCTCAAAATTAAAATCATCATTTACCGAGAATACTTTGATGATTTCAATTGGAGTTTGTTGCAATAGCTTACAGAATTCAGGGGTTTCATTTCCGTGTAATTGAACTATATCTAAATCGTATTGATCTATTTTAGAAATGATTTCTTCCCAAGGTGCATCCACAAAAACACCTACTTTTTTGATGCTTTTTGGAAGTTCCGGAATTTCACCATTAAAATATCTGGTAGATTTTTCATAGAAAATAAATCCCAAGTAATCAGGATGCTGTTTACTGACTTCAACTATGTTTTCAGGATATTTCATCCCACAGATTTTGAGTTTCATAGGTGTAATTCAGATATAAATTCGGCGGCACTTTTGCCTGGATTATTGCTTTTCATGAAATTTTCCCCAATAAGAAAACCTTTAAAACCGTATTGTTGCAATTCTTTGATGGATTCGGTGTTGCTGATGCCGCTTTCGGAGACTTTCACGAATTCATCTGGAATCTGGGGTGCTAATTCTTTGCTGTAATCGAGGCTGACTTCAAAGGTTTTCAGGTTACGGTTGTTGATTCCTATCATATCCAGACTGGGCATTATCGCTTTTTGCAATTCTTCCAAATCATGGACCTCCAATAAAACTTCCATAGCCAAGGACTGCGCAAATTGGGATAATTGTCTGATTTCTTCTCGGGTCAAAACAGCCGCTATGAGCAAGATGACATCAGCTCCATGGGCTTTGGCTTCCAGAATCTGATATTCGTCAATAATAAATTCTTTTCGCAGTAGCGGAACATTTACAGAAGCTTTTGCCAATATTAAATCGTCTAAGGAACCACCAAAATATTTGCTGTCCGTTAAAACTGAAATGCCGCAAACACCGGCGCTTTCATAACCTCGTGTCACTTCTTCTACTGTGAAGTCCTGGCTGATGATGGCTTTAGAAGGCGAACGCCGTTTGTGTTCGGCAATAATTCCGCAAACGCTGTTTCTTAAGTTTTTGCTTAGTGAAATGGTTTTGCTTCCAAATAGTATTGAATTTTCGAGTTGGGAAATCGGAATAATGGATTTTTTTAGAATGACTTCCCGTCTTTTATCGTTGATTATTTTGTCTAAAATCGTCATAATCTATACACTTAATTGTTGCAGTTTTTTTAATTTTTCCAGGGCTTTTCCGCTCTGAAGACTTTCCATAGCCAATTCGAATCCTTGTTTTGGTGTAAGGGTATTGACAGTCGCAATCGCCATTCCGGCGTTGGCGCAGACCACATTGTTTTGTGCTGTTGTTCCTTTTCCCGAAATAATATTCAGAAACATTTCAGCCGATTGCTCGATGGTAGTACCTCCTTGAATTTCCGTTTGTTTTAAAAGTGATACTTCAAAATCTTCGGGATGCAACATGCCTTCCATGGTATTAGAAATTGTTTTAGTACTTCCGGTCAATGAAATTTCATCATAGCCATCCAGACTGTGTAAAATGGTAAAATTGGTTTTCGTATTTTGGTAGAGATAGGCATACATTCTCGCCAGTTCCAAGCTGAAAACGCCTACTAATTGATTCTGTGGAAACGAAGGATTTACCATCGGCCCCAGCATATTAAAAAACGTCTTAACCGCAAGTTCCTTTCGGATAGGCGCGACGTTTTTCATTGCAGGGTGGAATAGGGGAGCGTGTAATACACAAATGCCGGCCTGGTCGATGCATTTTTCCAGAAAATCAGAGTCTTTACTGAACTTAATCCCCAGGCTTTCCATTACATTACTGGAACCGGAAATGGAAGAAACCCCGTAATTACCGTGTTTTGCCACTTTTATTCCGGCTCCGGCAGTAACAAATGAAGCTAAGGTCGAGATATTAAAAGTGTCTTTTCCGTCGCCTCCTGTTCCGCATAAATCAATGGTATTGTAAGCTGATAAATCAATTGGGATGCACAATTGCAACAACGCTTCGCGAAAACCGGAAAGTTCTTCAATGGTAATATGACGCATCATGAATACCGTTAAAAAACTGGCAATCTGACTGGGATTGTAATTCCCGTTGGAAATATTAACCAACACCATTTTGGCTTCCTCTTTGGAAAGCGTTTCGTGTTGAATAAGTCTGTTCAGTATATTTTTCATTTTATAGTTGATGTAGAAAGTTTAGGATTCTAACTATTTTGTTTAAAATCAGGCATTATATTTTGATGAATTTTGAGGGATTAGCTGTTTAGCCAGTTTTCCAGGATTTTCTTTCCGTCTGGTGTCAATACACTTTCCGGATGGAACTGAACACCCCGAACATTAAGTGTTTTGTGTCGAAGTGACATAATCTGGCCATTCTCGTCTATGGAAGTAATTTCTAAAACGTCAGGTAAATTTACGGGGTTGACCACCCAGGAATGGTACCGGCCGACTTCTATTTCTTTGTTCAGACCATTAAATAAACTTTCATCATCGACAATCACTGATATTGGTGATGCCACACCATGATAGACTTTTTGCAGATTAATCAGGCTTCCGCCAAAAACTTCTCCGATGGCCTGTTGCCCTAGACATACGCCTAGAATGCTTTTGGTTGCGGCATAGGTTCGGATGACTTCTTTCAAAAGTCCGGCTTCATCCGGGATTCCAGGACCCGGTGATAGCAAAATCTTGTCGAAGTTTTTGATTTCCGCAATATCAAATTCATCATTACGGTACACGGTTACCTCGCAATTTAGATCCTGAAGGTAATGCACTAAATTGTATGTGAAACTATCGTAATTATCTATGACTAAAATTTTCATCTGTTTGATTTTTTTATAATGTTTCGGCTAAATCCAATGCTTTATTTAGCGCCCCTAACTTATTATAGACTTCCTGCATTTCGTTTTCTTCATCCGAATTGCTTGTAATTCCCGCGCCGGCCTGATAGTGCAGTTGGTGGTTTTTACTCAAAAAAGTACGAATCATAATTGCGTGATTGAAGTTACCATCAAAATCCATAAAACCAATTGCTCCTCCGTAGAAATTCCTATTGGTATTTTCAATACTTTCAATGAGTTGCATGGCTTTGTGTTTGGGTGCCCCAGATAAGGTTCCCGCGGGGAATGTATCTGCTACTGTTTGCATGGTGGTTGCTTTGTCGTTTAATTGCCCTGTAACTTTTGAAACCAAATGAATGACGTGGGAGAAAAACTGCACTTCTTTATATTTTTCAACTGAAACATGGGTGGCATTTCGACTTAAATCATTTCGGGCCAAGTCCACCAACATCACATGTTCACTATTTTCTTTGGCATCAGCCGAAAGCTGTCGGGCTAAAATAGTGTCTTGTTCGTCATCCCCGGTCCGTTTGAAAGTCCCGGCAATAGGATGAATTTCGGCTTTTCCATTCTTAACAATCAGTTGTGCTTCGGGAGACGATCCCATGATTTTGAAATTGCCATAGTCAAAAAAGAATAAATAGGGCGACGGGTTGATACTTCTCAGCGCCCGGTATACATTGAATTCGTCGCCTTTGAAATTTTGGGTAAACCGTCGGGATAAAACCAGTTGAAAAACATCACCAAGAAAACAGTGTTTTTTTGCTAAGCTCACATGTGATTTAAATTCATCATCCGATAAATTGGAGGTAAAATTATTTTCTTTTGAAAAGGAATACGACGCAAAGTTTTTGGATTGCAGTAATTGCTCAATTTCTGGAATATTATTTCTGTTATCAAGACTGTGGCAAAAAATATACGCTTCATTTTTGAAATGATTGATGGCGATAATATTCTGATACACAGCATAAAAAATATCAGGAATCTGTAAATTGTTCTTTTTCTGGCTGATGGTTACTTTTTCGAAATAACGAACTGCATCATAGGCGATGTAGCCAAATAGTCCATTGTTGATAAACTTAAAATCATTGCTCTCTGATTGAAATTGGGACGCAAATTGTTGAAGAATTTCGGGAATGCTTGTCTCTTTTTGAATTGCAATAATTTCGGAAGTCATATCCGGAAAAGTTTTAAATATGGTTTCGTTTTCAATTCTGATGGATGCAATAGGATTACAGCAGATGTATGAAAAACTGTTATTATTGGCGTGATAGTCACTGCTTTCCAACAATAAACTGTTCGGAAATTTATCGCGGATTTTTAGATAGACACTTACCGGGGTTATGGTATCGGCCAGGATTTGTTTGTAATGCGTATGTAACTTATATTTTTGCATGATGTTGTTTGTTCGGTTTTGGGAATAAAAAAAAGGCTTGTCGTGATTGACAAGCCTTTTTATATTTTGAATTTAAAAATACAATAGAGGATTAGTTCACGACTTTTGACGTAAATTATTCCACCACCAAGTATTGTTTAAAATTGTGTTCATCTTTATATTTTGAATTACAAATGTAGTAATGTAAAATTATAAACCAAGGAAATTGCAATAAAAATTCCGGATGGAATTCTTTTTAAGGGGTCAGTAATTATCGAAAATATGTAAATAAATATTGTTTTACGATAATTAATTATATATTTGTAATAATAAAAATAAATTTTAATAAAAATGAAAACTGTTCGATTTGTAGCTACAATCCTTTTTTACCTGACGCGAATTCTGGCGTCGCTATACTTAATTACATTTGTCTATGCGGCTGTGGTATTGTTTCTGTCGTTTCAGTCGGACGTGATAGGGAACCCGATTGTCATTACCGCTGATAAAAGATTTGATATTCTGTATCCTTTTACTGATATACCTTTTCTTTTGGGAGAATACACGAAGCTGTTTATTCTGGAAATGCTTTTAGGAATTGGATTGTATGGAGTTTTTCTATGGCTTTTGAGCGATGTATTTTTGGCTTTCCGACAATCTAAATTGTTTACTTCAGATTCGGTAATAAAACTGTCCAGATTTTATATTGTGAATTTGACGGTGCCCGGAATTGTGTTTCTGTTACTGTCATTGTTTTCGGAATTTTCGGAAGAACGAAGCACCATGGTGATGCTAACTGTCCTGCATTTTATTATTGGAATCTTTATATTTTTTATGGCTTCCATTTTTAAGCAGGGTGTCGAGTTGCAAAACGAACAAGATCTTTATATTTAAGCCTATGCCAATTATAATCAACGTTGATGTAATGCTTGCCAAAAGAAAGATGCAATCGAAAGAATTGGCTGAAATTCTGGGGATCACACCTGCTAATTTATCTATATTAAAAACGGGCAAAGCCAAAGGTATCCGCTTCGATACGCTGGAATCCATCTGTAAGGCATTGAATTGTCAGCCGGGAGATATTTTGGAATACATCCCCGAATAAATTTTTATAATCCGGATTTAAATATCGGCCCATTTGGCCGACAGGCTTTCTTTTGCCTTAATTTTTTAAAAAAAGAAAAAATATTTAATTTAATCATCAATCATCCCGAAGTGCAGCCAAAGTGTTTGGAGCGCAGCGGAAAAAATCATCAAAAAATGAACACATTAAAAATCAACAATCTCTGTAAGACTTATGACAACGGAGTGCAAGCGATAAACGACGTTTCGCTTGAAATTTCCAACGGCATGTTTGGTTTGCTGGGGCCTAATGGTGCCGGAAAGTCCTCATTAATGCGGACTATTGCAACCTTGCAAAAGCCGGATACCGGAAGCATCGAATTTAACAGCGTCAACATCATTGAAAATCCCTTGCATATACGTCAAAGTCTGGGGTATCTGCCCCAGGAATTTGGGGTTTACCCAAAGATTTCTGCTTACCGTTTATTGGATCATTTAGCAATATTGAAAGGTATTGTCAACAAAAGTGACCGCCAAGGGCAGATTATGAACTTATTGCAACAGACCAATTTAATAGATCATAAACATAAGGCTGTTCACACTTTTTCAGGAGGAATGCGCCAGCGATTCGGGATTGCGCAGGCATTATTAGGAGATCCAAAAATAATTATTGTGGATGAACCCACGGCTGGCTTGGATCCGGAGGAACGGAACCGATTCAATAATTTATTGAGTGAAATCGGCGAGAACAAGATCGTGCTGTTATCAACCCATATTGTAGCCGATGTCACTGATTTATGTACTAATATGGCGATTGTCGCCAGTGGAAAAATAATTGCGCAAGGCAAACCGGAAGAAGCGATTTCAGCCATCAATGGCGAGATTTGGATGAAGACCATTGCAAAGGATGAGCTCGCGGATTACAGAGAAAAAGCAAATGTAATTTCGTCTCAATTGAATGCCGGAAAGATGAATATTCATGTGCATTCTGATATCCGGCCTGATTCCGGTTTTACATCGATTGCTCCCAATCTTGAGGATGTGTATTTTATTGCTTTGCATCAGAATCATTCTAAAAAACGGGATTATGTTTAGGAAATTAATCACTTTTGAATGGCATTATCACACCAAAAACGTATTATTTTATGTGACCTTTCTGGTTTTTTTACTCCTTGGTTTTTTTGCAGCAAGCGGAAACAATGCCATGCCGGGTATGGACCGGAATTCACCTTACATGATTACATATTTGGTAGGGATTTTATCACTTGGAATTATATTTTCGATGACACTGCTTGTGGCGCAAACACTTTTGCGTGACAGCGAAAACAAAATGGATGTGATTATTTATGCAACTCCGGTCTCGAAAACAAACTATTTGGGTAGTCAGTTTTTGTCGGTTTTTGGAATAGGAGTGTTGTCTTTTGGAATGGCTATTATCGGGATGATGATTGGACATCATATGCCGTGGCTCAAAAATGAAGCAATGGCCGATTTTTCTCTAACGACTTATTTATGGCCGTTTTTGATCCTGGCTATACCCAATATTTTACTGTGCACGACCATTTTAACGGCATTGGCCTGGCTGACAAGAAATAAACTCATTGTGTATGTTGGCGGTTTGCTGATTTATATTTTATACATCGTCGGGTCTGTCTTTTCGAATTCTCCATTACTCGCGGGAGCATCGCCCGCGTCAGGAGCAGCCATGGCAATGGTGGCTAAAATGGATTCCTTCGGACTGGCTGCTTTTTTTGAGCAAACGCGCTATTGGACCAGCTTTCGCAGAAATACGCATGGAATAGAATTAACAGGGAATTTGCTGTTTAACCGTGTGTTATGGTTTCTCATTTCCATTTTAATATTAGGATTGTCGTATTCCATTTTCTCCTTTAGAAAGATAAATTCTAAAAAAGTAAAAAAAGAAAAAAACATAGCAAAACATTCTCTAAAAGTGTTGCCATATCGAAGTATTCATGCTGAAATCCAAACGAGAAAACATAACCTTTCAGTCTTTTTCAGTTTTGTTAAGATTGATATTGTTTCAGTGGTCAAGGGAATTCCGTTTTTATTGATTCTGATGATTCTGAGTGGGCTTATAGTTATTGAAATAATTAATGCCTTTGATGGGGGAACCAGAATGCCGGAAAGCATTACTAATACATCCTTGATGATGACAACCATTATGGAAATATTGCCTTTTGTGACGATTCTGGTGCTTCTATTTTACAGTAATGAATTGATTTGGAGGAGCGCAAACACAAATTTTGAAATGCTTGAAAACGCAACACCTTCCAATTCGTATAGCATTTTTTTTTCAAAATTACTTTCATTGACGACAATTCCGCTTTTACTGATTTCAGCCAGTATCCTTATTGGGATTGCGTTCCAAATAGTAAAAGACAATGCTCCGATTGAAATTGGGCATTATCTGTCGTTGTTTTATTTCATAGGCGTGCCTATGTTCCTGATTTCAACAATATTATTGGCGATGCAGACTTTCATTTCCAACAAATATATTGGTTTGGCAGTTTCTGCAGTAATAGTGTTTCTATTTAGCAGTAGTTTCGGGAAACTGTTAGGGATTAATCATCCGTTGTTCCGCTTTGCCGATGTACTCAAAGTTCCTTATTTTGATATGAATGGTTTTGGAAATTACACGGTTGCTTTCCATTTAAAAATACTTTATAATTTGGGATTGGTCATGATCTTAATCGTTTTCAGTGGCATTTTATGGAAAAAAGATTCGCTTCAATTGAAAAAAATGAATTTTTCACAAAAAGGATTTTTGTCGTTGGGAGCTTTGTTTTTTATTGGCTTTGGAGGTTATATTTTTTATAAGACCAATATCGAGTTTCCATACACCACTAAATCTGACATAATGGATTGGAAGCAAGCGTATGAAACCCGATTTAGAAAATATGAAAAACTCGCCCAGCCCACTGTAATTAAAGTAAAGACAAACATTGATTTATATCCGGAGGAACAGCGGTATACCGTTAGGGGAATGTATCAGCTGATTAATACGACAGGGAAAAACATTGACAGTTTACTGATTTATGTCAATGAAAATCCGAAATTGACTTCTGTAAGTATTCCGAACGCTAAATTGCTTCAGCAGGAATTGGAATATTGTCATTATTGGTATAAAATGGAGCAACCTTTTCGTACAAACGATACCATACAAATGGATTTTTCAATGGAATCGTCATGGTCTGAGTTCAAAGGACATACACCATTCAATTCCATTATTGATAATGGTTCATTTATCAGGATCAGTAATTATTTTCCGCGTTTTGGATATCAGAGTTCCAATGAAATTGACAATGAAAAGGAAAGACTGGAGCGAAATTTAAAAACACCAACAACTATTCCCAAATTTGAAGACAGGATTCCAGGTCCATATCCCCATGAATTTATCGATTTGGATGCCACGGTTTCCACTTCAGGAAATCAGACGGCGATTGGTTCCGGGACCTTGGTTAAGCAATGGAAAACTAATGACAGAAATTATTTTCATTATAAAACAGAAAAGCCAATTCCATTTCGTTTTGCGTTTTCGTCGGCAAAATATCAAGTGAAGAAGGAAGTTTATAAAGGCATTTCCATTGAAGTGTATTATGATGCCCGGCATCACAGAAATGTAAATGAACTTATTCGGGATACCAAAAAGACATTGGATTATTGCGACAAAAACTTCGGGAAATACCCGTATGCGGTAATCCGTTATGCAGAAATCTCGGCTTTCGCCGAAGGTTTTTCGGGTACTGCATATCCTACGACCATATACATGAAAGAGAACGGAGGTTTTTATGGTGATTGCAGTAATGGAAATAAGGAAGACGCCATCAATATGACGGCAGGGCATGAATTATCGCATCAATGGTGGGGATCGTCGCAATTTAATCCAGAAGTTAAAGAGGGGGGCTGGATTCTGACGGAAACCTTAGCGCAATATACCGAACTGATGCTGTATGAAAAGGCGCATGGGCGGGAGCGCATGTTGGAAACGGTCAGTATCCATTTGGATCAATACCTGAGTTATCGTGCATTTTCTGAGGAAAGACCGCTTTACAAAACCAATTATGACACGCCGCATTTGCCGTATAACAAAGGAATGGTGGTGATGCATGAATTGCGGATGCTGATAGGTGAGGGGAGGGTGAATCACGTACTTAAATCGCTTATCGTGAATTATGGTTATCCGAAGTCACCTGCTGATTCACAGGATTTTTTGAATGAAATCTACAAAGTAGCGCCAATAGAATCCCACGACAAAATAGATGAATTATTTAAGCAAATCATTACATATTCATCAAAAGTAGAAAGTGTCAGCAGCAAACTCATTCCGGATATAGGATATGAAATCAGGTTCAAAGCCAGCAGTTTTAAATTTTCGGAAAACGGAAAAGGAAAGACGAAATTAATTCCAAACGACCATACCATCGATATCGGCATCTATGATGATAATGCGGTGTTAACACTTCATACATTTGTGCTAAAAAATAATCATGTTACGGGAAAAATCACAGTTTCCGGGAAGCCGGTAAAAATCGTTGTTGATCCCTATTTGAAAAACATTGATTCGTTCCGGGAAGATAATGAAAAAGAGATTTTTTGAATTTGCACAAAAAAAAGAGGCTGTCGATATCAACAGCCTCTTTTTTATTTTTCTGATGTTAAAAAAACAAACTTACATTCAGTTCGAATTCATCATAGATGGTTCGGTCTCCCAAATCATCGAAAAAGCTGCCGGAACCGTATTGAATACCGTATTTTGTTCTGTCGATAATTACTTTTGCTTTAGCGCCCCGACCCTTTATAAACATGTCAAACGTAACCGGTTTGGTTTTGCCTTTGATGGTCAAATCCGCGTTAACAGTATAGGAATTGAGTTTTTTACTGGTAATGGATTTGAAGACCAGTTTTGAAGTGCCGAAATTTTCGACATCAAAGAAATCGCCGGATCGCAAATGTCCTTCCAATTTTTCTTTATCTTTTCCGCTTTGATCTGTATTGGTAAGCGAAGTCATATCCGCTGTGAAATGTCCTCCAATGAGCTTCTTGTTTTTGAATATCAGAGCCCCCTCCTTAAACTTAATGATACCTTCGTGCTGACCGGTGACTTTTTTACCGACCCAGGTAATTTTGCTTTTTGAAATATTGATTGGCTTTGTTTGTGCGGAAATGGTAATACTAATAAATAATACCAATAAAACGGATAGAATCTTATTCATTGTACTTGATTTAAATTAATACTGATTTTAAATTTCCAATAAAGGAATTGGAGTTATCCTGAATTGACTTTTAACAAAGTTACATAAAAAACATATTGAATTTTAATTAAATCCATGAAAATTATTTCTATTATAAAAGAAAACCCTGACAATTTCTCATCAGGGTTTTTATTTATAGTGGTATGCTTTTCTATTAATTAGTACTGTAAATTAACGTTTAATTCAAAGTTATCAGATATTGTTTTGTCTCCCAATCCTTCGAAGAAACTTCCTGAACCATACTTAATATCGTATTTGGTTCTGTCCACAATTAATTTTGTTGTTGCAACGCCTTTGTTTACAACAACATCAAAAGTGATTGGATTTGTTATTTCTTTGATAGTCAAATCAGCAGTTACAGTATATGTGTTGTTTCCTTTGTCAGCTATAGTTTTAAAAACCAATTTTGATGTTGGGTATTTGTCAGTTCCGAAGAAATCTTCAGCTTTCAAGTGACCGTCTAAACTTGCTTTCCCTTTTCCGGATAAGTCTGTAGCACTGATGGTTGTCATGTTAACTGTAAAATTTCCTCCTGTTAATTTTTTCCCTTTGAATACTAAGGCACCGTCCTGTAAATTAATAGTCCCTTCGTGTTGTCCGGTTACTTTTTTACCAACCCAGTTAATCTGGCTTTTTGATACGTCAACTTTTTTTGTTTGAGCTGTTACCGTTGCAGTTCCGAAAGCTACTAATAATGCTAATGCAATTGTTTTTAAATTCTTCATGTGTGTAAATTGAGTTTAGTTATTGATTATAAATTGATAAATAATTCTTCTTGTGATTTTCTTACTTTCTTGTGATGCTGTGTCTCATCATCGTTATGTCGGTAACCGATAGTAGCAATTACTGACGCATTCAGTCCTTTTTCGGTTAAACCTAATATTTCATTGAAGGCACCAGCATCAAACCCCTCCATAGGTGTTACGTCGATTTTTAATTCAGCTGCAGCATTCAACAAATTCCCCAGAGCTAAATACGTTTGCTTCGATGTCCAGATGCTTTTCAAATCCTGTGCCATAGAAGTGATTTTCGATTTCATGAAGTCCCCATAACCTGAAAGATTTTCAGTTGGAATCCCTCTGGTCTCACTAATATTGCGGACATAAGCGTCAATTTCTTCATTGCCTATGTTGATCAGATTAGCGAAAACAATCACTTGTGAAGCATCCGTAATCTGGTTTTGACCCCAGGCAGCTGCCTTAAGTTTCTCGCGAAGATCCTTGTTTTCAACGATTAGTACTTTGTACGGCTGTAATCCGTAAGAAGAAGAGCTCAAACGGATAGCTTCCTTCAAAATGTTTAAATCTTCCGGGGCTATTTTTTTTGCTGCATCAAATTTTTTAGTTGCATACCTCCAATTTTGATGGTGAATGAAATTACTCATATTTTGCTGTAATTGTTTATTTATTGATTTCTGAATTTTTCTAATAAGGTGTTTAATATTTCCAACTCTTCGGGATTTAAATTTCTCGAAAAAGATAATTCGTGTTCAACTACTTTGGGGTCGAGTTCCTCTAAGAGTTTGAGTCCTTTTTCGGTAATCTGTACTTCCATTTTCCTTCTGTTTTCCGGACATACTTCGCGGGTAACATATTCTTTCAAAAGTAATTTATCGACCAACCGGGTAGTATTGCTGGTTCTGGCCAACATTCTCTCCTGAATCAGACACATATTGGCTGGTTGCCCGTGCTGTCCTCTCAAGATTCTCAAAACATTAAATTGTTCTCCTGAAAGATCATAAGGTTTGAGCAAGTCGTTAAATTTATCGGCTATCATATTTTGAGTGTAAAAAATATTCAATACCGTTTTTTTAGGAATTGGCAGGGGTGCATTGGATTTAATTATATCTTCAATTGTCATAATTGTTATTACAATATTTGTAGATACAAATGTACTGAGCTTTTTTAATTTGTGCATACAAATGTGTTGTTATTTTTATGTTAATTTTTTTTTGTCTAAAATTCTAACAATTCAAAATTTTAGAATTTGATAAATTATTAATATATTCGTTGCCTTATTCTATTAATACAACCCCATTACCATGAAAAAAAATTATTTTTCCGCATTTATAGCATTATTGCTTATTACTGCTTCAACGGTTTCGGCACAGGTAAATAGTAAGATGCAGGATGATGCGCCTTACCAAAAAACCGTTTCTTTTGAAGATGGAATTCCTTTGGATGCTGCAATTGCTGCTTTTACAAAGGCTAATAACCTTGGAAAAGACAACACTTTTGAGACTAAAAAAGCTACAACTGATAAAATCGAAATGACGCATCAGCGCTACCAACAATTCTATAAAGGAATAAAAGTTGAATTCGGAATGTTGATTACCCACAGTTTAAATGGTATGGTTACTTCGGTAAATGGGGAAATCTACAATGCAGATCAGTTGAATCTAACTCCAACTTTGAGTGAAGCTGACGCGTTCGAACGTGCTTTAATTGATACTCATGCCCAGAAATACCTTTGGGAAGATGCCGTTCAGGCCAAAATAATGGATTACAGTAAACCTCAAGGGGAATTGGTTGTTTTTCCAAAAGTAAGAACCGGGGAAGTACGCTTAGCCTATAAATTTGATGTGTATGCGATGGAGCCGATTTCACGTGAAGAAATATTTGTTGATGCTCACACCGGCGAAATATTATATAAAAATCCACTTATCAAACATGCCAACAGATTAATTTCTGATAAGGAATCAAAAGAATATGCCGCTAAAATTGAAGCGCTGGCAACAGGAAATGCAGCAACCAGATATAGTGGTGCTAAAAATATTGAAACTTCGCTGAATGCAATAACTTCCAAATACAATTTGCAGGAAATAACCAGAGGAGCCGGAAATGGTATTGTTACATACAATTGTGAAAAATTGACTACGTATCAGGATAAGCATTTCGAAGATCTGGATAATAGCTGGACAGCCGCAGAATTTAGCAACACCAATAAAGACGATGCGGCTTTGGATGCCCACTGGGGTGCCGAAATGACTTACGATTTCTGGAAAAACGTTTTTAGCAGAAACAGTTATGACGATGCAGGTGCACAAATAAAAAGTTATGTTCACTTTAGAAAAGTTGCGGGAACTGATTTGGACAACGCTTTTTGGAACGGTTCTGTGATGACTTATGGTGACGGTATTTCGCTAAATGCTTTGACATCAATTGATGTATGTGCCCACGAAATTGGTCATGCTATTTGTACATACACCGCTAACCTGGCTTACCAAAATCAGTCGGGTGGAATGAATGAGGGATATTCGGATATTTGGGGAGCCTGTATTGAGCATTACGGAAGAACGGGTTCGATGACGGGAGTTCCAGTAGCAAACGTTTGGAAAATAGGTGAGGACCTGGCTGCAGGTGGCGGACTGCGTTCTATGGCTGATCCTAACGTGAAAAGCGATCCGGATTGTGTAAAAGGAACGTACTGGACCACTACTGCCGATGATGGGACTTGTACTCCGACATCCGGAAATGATTATTGTGGTGTTCATAAAAACAGCGGTGTAATGAACCACTGGTTTTATATCCTTGCTGTAGGAGAGGCCGCAACAAATAACGCTCCGGTTGCTCAAAGAGATACATATAATGTTACCGGAATTGGTTTGGCGAAGGCAGCCGAAATTGCTTATTTAGCTGAAAGAGATTATCTAACCTCCAATTCAACTTATGCTGATGCGAGAAACGCTTGTCTTGCTGTGGCAGGAAATTTGTATTGTGCTTCAAGCGCGGAATATAAAGCGGTAATGGATTCCTGGTTCGCCGTAAACGTAGGAACAAGCTATACAGCTTACCCAAATGATGTCAACCTTAAAAGTGTTACTAAAAATATAGCCGTTGCCTGTAACACCAGTTTCAGTCCAAGTATAATTTTTGAAAATGCAGGAACTAATCCTATTACATCGGTAACAATTTCTTATAATATTGATGGAGGTACAGCAACTAATACATCCTGGACAGGATCTTTAACGGCTTGTTCTACCCAAAATTTCCCATTTACTATCGGGGCGTTGTCGAGAGGGACACATATCCTTAGCGTGACTACAACAGTGACAAGCGATGGGAATGCTGCAAACAATACAAAAACATCTCTTATTGTGGTGAATGATGCCGGAACGGTTGGAACGATCAATTCATTTAATACTGCTGCAGATGCCTTGGTTTCAATTGATCAAGCGGGTACAAACAGTGTGTGGCAGAGAGGAACTTCAACAAAAACCCAATTAAGTAATACAGTTGCTGGAAATTCTCCCGTATATGCGACTAAATTAGCTGGATTATACCCGGATAAAACAAAGGCTTTTCTGGTTTCCCAATGTTATAATCTTACAAATGTTACCAGCCCGGTTGTGAAATTTAATATGGCTTATGACTTTGAGACCGATTGGGATCTTATGTACATGGAATATTCTACAGATGGGACTACATGGAGTCCTTTAGGAACAGGAACCAGTTCAACCTGGTATACCAGTTCAAGATTGCCAAACGGAACAGATTGTTTCAATTGTATTGGTGGACAATGGACAGGCGAAGGTGCGCTTGCGAATCCTAGAGGGGATGGAATTAACGCTAAAATGAGAGAATACAGTTATAGTTTAGCACAGTTTGGTAATGGCGGTGCCACACCACAATCGAATATGTTGTTCCGATTTGTATTCCATTCCGATGATTCAGCTACAGAAGAGGGCGCTATCATTGATAATTTTGTTATTGAAGGAACACTTTTGGGAGCAACTCAAAATAACTTTAATACTTTTGCACTTTATCCAAATCCTTCAAAAGGAACTGTTATGCTTTCATTGAGCGCTACATCGGATGTGAATGTGAGCCTGTTTGATATAAGTGGTAGAAATATCTATTCCAAATCGTTTTCTAATTCCGATATAACATTTACACAGGAGCTAAAATTCAATGGACTTTCCAAGGGAGTATATATCCTGAATGTGGAAAGCGATGGTAAAAAAGCTTCTAAAAAATTAATTATAGAATAAAACCTTTTTGAGTTTATCAAGTCCCGATTGCATTAGTGTAATCGGGATTTTTTTGTCTAAACATTTTTTTGTTACTATATTTTTGACGAATTTTGGTGTCTACTAATGCATTAAAGCTGTAAAATGAATTTGAGACAAGAAGATTGGATTGCCCAACTCGAACAGGATGTCAATGCTGTGATTCTGGATGTACGGACAGAAGACGAGTTTAATGATGGGATGATTCCCCATGCGATCAACATCGATATATACAAAGGGCAGGGATTTATTTATCAGGTAGAAGAATTGGACAAATCGAACAATTATTACGTCTATTGCAGATCAGGGGCGCGTAGCGAGCAAGCTTGTAACCTGATGAATCAGATGGGTTTTGAAAACGCATTCAACCTCTTAGGAGGCATTTTGCAATGGAAGGGTGAGGTTGTCCTTCCGGAATAATTTCAACAAACCGTAAATCTTAAGCTTTACGGTTTTTTTATATCTACGCGCCAGTTTTACTGTTGGGAGCATCAACAGGTTTGGACTGTGGCGACCCTTTTTGTCTGAGCCAAATCGATAATAATACGATTGCAAAAACGGATAGAAATTCACTTTGCCAGTTTTGGAACGATTCAAACCAAAATCTGGAATCAGCCAGATAATCCCATACTGTTTCGAGTGGTTGGTGCTTTAGGGCCAATTGTTCATTTTCATCCTGGAGACTTCCATAAAAATGGATCACAAACGATATGGCAAATAACAAAAATAACGCAATGGTTAAGGAATGTTTATAAAGAGATAATATCCATCCACCCGTTTTAACAGGCCAAGGCACATTTTTTCGCTTTGGCGATGGTTCGCGATCCACCTCTTGCACTTTACTGAAGTCTTTCGATTCTGAGGAACCTTTTTGCTGCAGAAATATGGTACATACCACAAAGAGCGCCATTTGCAAAAATTCACTTTCCCAATTCTCAAAAGTGGATTCTAAAAAATGACCTGAATTAAAATACTGATTCAATGCTACAGGAGCAAGCTTTTCCTCAACACGGACTTTATTGTATTCTTCTAAACCGAATACAATCTGACCGACTATAGTAACTAGAAACATTAAAAAAAACACAATGGTGAGACTGTTATTCTGTATAAATTTTTTCATCATAATTGGTTATTAGGAGAAATATTCAGGACAGCTAAGCAGTTATATCCTATAAAGTTAGTGAAAATTGCGGAAACTTTAAAGTTCAATTAATCCTCGATTTATCTGTCGGAAGGTTAGATTTATTCGTGGCAAAATGTCTTTCGCTGTTTTCGGAACCTGATGCTGCCAAAAGCTTTGTGTAGTTCCTGCCATCAATAGTAGCGATCCGTGATGCAGCGGAATTTCTACCATCGGAATGTCTTTTCTGAATTTATGACGCATGCGGAACATCCGGGTTTCGCCAAAACTAACCGATGCGATAATGGCATCCTTCCCAAAATTTTCCTCGCGGTCACTATGCCATGATACCCCATCATTCCCATTACGGTATAGATTCAGAAGCACACTGTTGAACAGCATTTCGGTTTCGGTTTCGACGCTCTTTTTGATATTCAGTAGTTCCGGTGTCCAGTCCGGCCGTGTTGAATCGGCTCCTAAATTGTCTTTGTCTTCATACCAGGAAATCAATCGTGGAATGTTGTGGACTTTATCATACATGGTCATTTCAGATTTTCTCCATGGAGTTTCCCTAAGCAGTGTGGTATAAAAATAATCGGATTCATCTTTATTGAAAAAATTATCGCACAGCATCAAGTCGGTGTCCGGCAGGTCAAATTTTTTTTTGCCGCCAAGGCCGTTAGTAAAGAGTTCTATATCGTCAAAAAGTAGCATAATGTATATTTTATTAAGTTTTATCTTGATTTAAGATGGAATCATTTTATTTCTTGGCAGATTTATCTCATGTTCCTGAGGGTATGGTGCCCGATGCGTCATACTGACATCTTCCCGTATTTGCTGATGGGCTTTGTACTGCCGATCAGGGGAGTTGGAATATCTCGGATCCGGTATGAAGGGCATTTTAGCCATTTTGATTATAGTGATGGTTGGAAAATGATAATCCACTTCTACTTTCCCCAATAATAAATAACAGCCTCCACCCTGAAAAGGATATTGTTTCAGCGAGTCAGTAAAATGTGCTGTATCAAAGAACTGCCCTTCAGCATCAATCCAAGTGCCAAAGTACATCGCGCCAATTTTGGTGGGAACATGTTTTCTGGAAATAAGATACGCCATCATTTTGACCGTTTTCCTATGATACTTCAATAAGTCTTTCGCCAATACATCACCCCGATAATTGGTTTGAAGCAGATCAAAAGGGGAGCAGGAAACAGGGAAACTCAGCAGCTCAATTTCGTCGAAAGCATCTTCAAAAAGGGAACGCTCCAATACCGGAAGCTTATATTCCTTAACGGGTTCCTGAAGTAACATTAAATTCCTGTTCTCAGGTTTATAATTGACCAATATCAGTCTTGCAACGACGAGTAATTGATTTTTTGTCTGACCCGTAAAACGGAAGGCTCCAATGAAAATCAATGTTTGTATTCCTTCAATACCTATCGGGATGCGATTGATGAAATCTTCCAGGGATTGGTATTCCCCATGAGCCTGGCGTTCGGAGACAATGCGGAGAGTTGTTTTTGTTTCCAATCCTTCGAGTTGCATCAAGCCAAGATAAACGTCAATTCCGTAAAGAGTGGTTTCGTATTCGCTTTTGTTGACACACGGATTGTTAATCACGGCCCCGGACATCCGGGCTTCATGTACATATACTTCCGTTCTGTAAAAACCACCATGATTGTTGATTACGGCAACCATAAATTCAACAGGGTAATATACTTTCAGATACAGGCTCTGGTAGCTTTCGACCGCGTATGAAGCGGAATGTGCCTTGCAAAAGGAGTAACCGGCAAAGGATTCTATTTGGCGGTAGATTTCCTGGCTGAGCTGTAAAGGATGACCCTTTTCTGCACAACAGGCAAAAAAATTATCTTTTACTTTTTGCAACGCTGATTTCGAACGACCTTTGCCACTCATTGCCCTCCTAAGTATGTCCCCATCTGATGCAGGAACTCCTGCAAAATGCAGCGCTATTTTGATCACATCTTCCTGATAGACCATAATGCCATAAGTTTCACCCAATTGTTCCTTAAAAACCTCATGGAAATAGTCGAATTTGTCCGGATGATTGTGTCGGAAGATATATTCCTTCATCATGCCGCTTTGGGCAACACCCGGCCGGATGATAGAGGAAGCCGCCACGAGTGTTTTATAATTGTTGCAATTAAGTCGGCGTAATAACCCCCGCATCGCAGGACTTTCGATATAAAAGCAACCAATGGTTTTACCATGGCTTAGAAACTCATTGCATTGACCCTCATCTTTTGATATCGAAGTGTTACGGATATCAACATCGATACCTTGATTTTTTTTAACCAGCTTCACGGTATCGTCGATATGCCCAATACCGCGCTGGCTTAGGATATCAAATTTATCAAAGCCAATTTCCTCTGCAACGTGCATATCAAACTGTACTATTGGAAAACCTTTTGGCGGCATTTCCAGCGCTGTGAAATTGGTTATTGGTTCCTCTGAAATGATAATGCCGCAAGAGTGCATGCTGCGCTGGTTTGGGTATTTTTCGAGCATCTTTCCATAAGCCTGAACCATTTTGACGACGGCATTCCCATGATGTTTTATCATTGGATTTTTTGCCAATTGATCCAGTTCCTCTTTAGGCAAACCAAAAACTTTTCCCACTTCCCGAAAAATAGAACGGTACTTGAACTCTACATTGGTCCCGCAAAAAGCCACGTGATCCCTGCCATATTTAGTGAAAATATATTCCAAAATGGTATCGCGTTCGCGCCAGGACCAGTCAATATCAAAATCTGGCGGCGTTTTCCGGTTAAGATTCAAAAATCGCTCAAAGTACAAATCGAGTTCCAGCGGACAGATATCCGTAATATCAAGACAATACGCAATGATACTATTGGCACCGCTACCACGGCCTATATGCAAAAAGCCCTGACTGATACTGTATTGTACAATATCCCAGGTAATCAGGAAATAGCCACTGAATTCCAGTTCGTGGATTACTTTCAGTTCCTTTTCAACCCTTGCTATAGCCTCCGAATTGTTGGGGCCATACCGATGGAGCATTCCCTCGTACGACAGTTTTGTGAGTAATTGAATATCATTCTCTTTGTTTGTCGTGTAGTGTTTTTTATTTTTTGGTGTTTTGAAATCGTATTCGAAATTACATTCTGACAGTATTTTTTGGGTGTTTTGAATAATCTGCGGGTAATCGCTGAATTTTGAAATCAGATTTTCCAGGGGAATCATTACTTCGGAAATCTTACAATGATCATCCTCAGTCAATTTAGAGCCTATAATGTTGAGGTCAATCGCCCTAAGTATTTTGTGAAGGTTAAATTCTTTTTTTGTCCGATACGTGACTGGTTGGAAAATGACCATTTTAGGGATTTTTTTTCTCCAGGCGACATTGTACAGTTTAGGCAATTGCTCCGCACTGATGCCTATAAATTCATTTTCCTTCAGCTTATCCGGAACTTTATCGAACGGATAAATGATAAAGACGTTCTCAAAATGAGGTGCCGGTAAAGGTGTGTTTTCAAAGTTATGCTTGGTCAACAGACAGTTCATTTCGGCAATACCTTTTCTGTTTTGGGCAATCCCGATGTAAAGCTGCCTGCCATTATTACGGAAGTCAACTCCAACAAGAGGTTTCATTTTGACTGCTTCACAAGCTTTTATAAAATCATAAATGCCCGTTACCGTATTGATGTCTGTCAATGCCATGGCTTTCACATTATACAATACGGCTTGCTCCACTAAGTCATTTAATGGAATAGTGCCGTAGCGTAGGGAATGGAAAGAATGGCAGTTGAGGTACATTATTCAGGATTTTTTGGGTTTAGAAATTGTGCTTTTGGATTTGAAATTATATTTCCTGCCTTTGACTTCTGGTTTCTTCCGCCACAGCGCGTCACCGCATCATAACCGAAGCGTTTTTTAATTTTATCCATGGCCTGATAGAGCGCTATCATTTCTTCCGTGTCCTCAAACATATTCATCTGGTATGTTCCCCTGACTAAACCTGTAAAGGTTATACCAACCAGTCTTATACGCATACGCCGATTGTACAGTTTGTGGAATAGTTCTAGGGCCATTTTCCCTAAAACATGATCACAGGAAGTGTATGATATTTTTCTTTGTAAATTTTCAGTATCAAAATTGGCATATCGTATTTTTACAGCTATGGTAGAGACTAACCATTGCTCACATCGTGCCTGGTAGGCCAGTTTTTCAACCATGCCCAAAATCAATGATTGTATTTGTTTTATGTCAATCGTATCCTGAAGATAGGTGTGCTCCGTAGAAAGAGATTTCCTTTCTGTATAAGGTTCTACAGGTGTATTATCAATGCCATTGGCTTTTTTCCATAATTCAAGACCATTTTTGCCGATCATACTTTGCAGTACTTCGGCAGGTACTCCCGATAATTTTTCAATGTTCCGAATCCCTAATCTGGAAAGCAGGTTAAAAGTAACTTCGCCCACCATTGGGATTTTACGGATGGACAACGGATTCAGAAAGGGCTGTACCATATTTTGAGGAATCTCCAGATTACCTTTTGGTTTTCCTTCACCGGTAGCAATTTTAGAGACCGTCTTGTTTACAGATAAAGCAAAACTTATGGGAAGTCCGGTTTCTTTTGTAATGGTTTGCGAAAGCTCGTTTGTCCATTTATAGCAACCGTAAAATTTATCCATGCCTGTAATATCCAGATAGAATTCGTCAATACTTGCCTTTTCGACCAATGGGGAATTTTCTTCGATAATCTGGGTTACCTCATGGGATTTTTTCGAGAACAACTCCATATCACCCTTAATTATTTTTGCCTGCGGGCATAACTGTAATGCCATCCGTATAGGCATGGCTGAACGCACTCCAAAATATCTGGCTTCATAGGAACACGATGCCACAACCCCTCTTTCGCCGCCGCCTACAATAAGAGGAATCCCATTTAATTGTGGGTTTTCAAGTCTTGCACAGGAAACAAAAAAGGTATCTAAGTCCATATGTACGATGGCGCGTGTCATATTATTTTTGGAGATTTTGGAGTTGAAATTAATTATACAAAATTAGGACGTTAAATCCTTAAAAAGCATATATTTGTAGTGATTTAAAATCCCTTTAACGTATGTTGTATATTTCTGACAATTTGAAATGGTTGAGGAACAAACAGAATTTGTCGCAGCAGGAAGTGGCTGACGGCATGAAATTACCTGTTGACCGTTATAAGAAATATGAGTATGGAAAAAACGTACCCCCAGCGGAAACGTTGCTTCTGATTTCTCGTTATTTCCATATCAGTATTGATTTACTTCTGACTGTTGATTTAAGCAGGATTTCAATTGATAATTTACTGCAGTTAGAAGACAACCGAATCCTTTTACCAATAAAGGTTGATGGCAATGGTGATAATTTAATTGAAATCGTACCACACAAAGCGAAAGCCGGATACGCAAACGGATATGCCGATCCGGAATTCATTGAAAGCCTGCAGCATATTTCATTGCCGTTTTTACGAAATGGGAAATTCCGTGCCTTTCCGGTCGATGGCGATTCGATGCCGCCTCATAAAGAAGGTTCGTTTGTTGTAGGTCAATATGTAGAAAAACTGGGAGATGTAATGGACGGGAAGACGTATATCGTGGTAACCAAAAGCCAGGGGATTGTATATAAAAGGCTGAACAAGAATGGGAAGAATGCCCTGATGCTGATTTCCGACAATACGGTTTATTCACCGTATGAAGTGAAGGCTTCGGAGATTCTGGAGATTTGGGAATATGCCTGCAGCATTGCCACGAAAGAATTTACCCCGGATGATATGAACGCTGAGAATGTAAAGGATATGCTTCGGGAGTTAAGAAAAGAGATTCGGGAAGTTGGGAATAAACTCAGTTAGTTATAGAGTCATCAAATAAGAAGTTAGTTGCTTGATTTTTCCGTTTTTCATTAGAAAGACATCACAAAACACTAAATTTAGCATAGGCCCGTTTTTCATTTGGCATTGTACGGCACCTTCGGCAATCACGACATCATTTTCTTCCACCAACCTGAAAACTTGTATGGATGGCTTTCCTTCGAAGTTGTCATTTTCAATTTCGCCGTCAAAAGCTTCTTTGCCAATATGTTTATAAGTCCCGGGCATTTCCCAAATCACATCGTCCGTCAGACAGGAAAGGATTTTTTGATGATCACCTTCCCGAAATCCCTGCATGTATTGCTCTACAGTTTCTTTATTTGTGGACATAGCTGAGATTTTTAGTTTAACAATTGTCTGATTTTGGAAGTATAAATATACAGATTATTAGAGATTAAATATTATCAAAATTAACCCATGGCCTTGAATAGATTTTTCCACTCTACCAATTTATGATCAAAGATTTTCCACTGTATAAATCACTGGTTGACGGTGAAATCGCATAGAAGGGGAGCGCCCACATGATATTTTACGTTACTCATAATCGACACTAAAATGGTTTTTCCATTACACAAAATAAGTTTCAAATAAAAATATCAGGATCTGCTTTTACAGTTTTATCTTTTTAACGTAAAATGTCCTTTGTATTCTTTTCCATTTGCTCTCCTAACGACAAACCAGTAATCGGTTGATGGAAGTTCATTTCCATTATATTTCCCGTCCCAAGAAGTTGTATGGCTTAATTCTTTTATAAACATACCATAACGGTCGAAAATGGTTACTTTCAACCCAGGTTCCAAAAAAGAAAATTTAATTCCCCAATTTTCATTATATCCATCACCGTTTGGGGTAAAGAACTTAGGATACATTAATAAAAAGACCTCTTCCTTTTTAATTCCGCAACCGTTTTTATCCCGAACATAAACGTTGTATTCACCGCTAATTAATCCAAAAAACACGTTACTGTCCTGATAATGAATTCCATCAATTGAAAACTCATAATCTCCAAAACCAGTTGTGTTTACCGTAATTATATTTTCTGTATCAGTCCAATCCTGTAGTTCAATGTTGGTAATTGTTGCTGCATTTGATAAAAGAACATTGAAGTTTTTTATAGTTGAACAAACTATATTACCATAGTTTTTTGTTACAGTCACGGAATAATTTCCAGCTTGTGAGATTGTAATAGCTTGTAAAGTTGAACCCGTAGACCATGTATAACTATCAAAACCCCAACCAGCATCAACTATTATGGCACTTTTTTCGCAAAAGCGGACGATATCAGGGATGTTGACTATAGGCTTACTTACTAATGTCAAATTTACTTTGACAATTTGATGACAACCGTTATTCGAAATTATGCGGACATAAATTGGGTTGAATCCCAAAGTTATATTGTAATTAGTTATTGCAGTAATCAAATCAGGATTTGTTTGATTGGTTGCTCCGGAAAGTGAATTGTAATATTCAAAAGTAAAGTTTGATGGATTCGAAATTAAATAGGCATTATAACTTGTTAGGTCAACAATTTCAGAACTATCATTCTGGTCATCACAAATTGTTTCAGAATAATCTATTGCATTTAAGGTGTTGATTAGGGTAACAGCAATTTCTAATCGGTTGACACTTTCGCAACCATTTATCGTTTGTGATGCGTAATAAGTTGCACCATTAACTAATGGTGATATATTCGGAATTACATTTGTGTTGGAACTTGAATTATACCAATTTAAATTAGTACCACTTACGACAATGTCACTTAAAGTCGCATTTTGAGTTGAGCAAAAATTTTGGGCTGCTGTTCCTGTTGGTGCAGGAGTATTTTGTATGTTTATTAAAACAGTGGTCCTCAAACTTTCACAATTATTAATTGTTTGTGAAGCATAATATGTTGTTCCATTGACCAACTGGGTATTATTTGGGAGTGAATTTCCGCCAGTTACAGCATTATACCATTTAATATTCTGACCACTTACTGCAATTGAGTCCAAAGTTGAATTTTGTTGAATACAGAAAGTTTGTGGAGAATTCACAATTGGTAGATTAACAGTATTTACGATTAGACTAAATGTTGTTTGCGCCCAACAATTTGTTAAAGGGTTCGTGACTTTAGCGGTTATTACTTCTTGATTAAGAATAGTGTTTGTGTACAGATTTGGTAATGGATTTGGTAAAGTTTGACCGTTTCCATCATAAAAAGTCACCACCATTCCTGTTTGATTTTCCAGAAGATTCGACGCAACGTTTGACAAATTAAATATGGCTATTCCATCAATATTATCATCACAAGAATAAATAGGACTGATAGGATGCGCTATAGGCTTTGGATTTACTATTAAACTGATATTAGTTTCCCCATAACAATTTGGATTATTTGAATATGCTACCCTTGCTGTAATTGTTGTAGTTGAGCTTGAGAGAGGATTGGGTAACGGACTCTGTAGCGGGTTCCCATTGCTGTCCATATAGGATACAGTCATGTTTGTTTGATTTCCTAACAATGTGGATTGTATGTTTGATGTATTGAAGACAGCTATATTATTAGTGCTCTCGCAAATGCTAATAGGTTGAACAGGATGGGCAATAGGAGGAGATAGCACTTTTACTAAGTGATTGATATTATATGTTTGTCCAGACAAATTAGTCACTGCAGCAGTAACATTATATTGACCTATAGAAGAGAAAACATGAGTAGGATTAATCGAGTCGGAGGTATTATTGGTACCAGAGTTTGTATCACCAAAGTTCCAGGAAATAGTACTGATGTCTGAGCTGTTTGTCAGACTGAATTCTTTTGAAAATACATTACAGTCACTTTCCACGGATATGTTAAAAGGGCCAATATTTGTAGTCTGACCATTAATCGTTATGTAAAATTTAGCATCTGGACGACCTAATGATTCTGTTGTTACATAGGTATTTGGGTAACAACCACTGCTTTTAGTACGAAACCACGAAAAATCATTATCAAATTCTGTACTGGCAACAAATGCATGTGCGTCGCTGCTTGAACTATGTAATTGAAAAACTTCAACTAATATTGCTGCAGTACCTGCTGGTACAATTACTGGATTAGTGAAATTCACGTTTATAATTTGGTTTATATTAATATTCACAGGAATATTAACAACCTGACTACTTCCGATCAGATTTGATTCAGAAAAAGAAGCAGGAAAATTGGAATCAACCGCATATATATTAAACTGTAGATTAGTACCCCAATTTATTCCATAAAATAACCCTACTTCACCCGAGTTTATTGTGAAGCTTTGATTAGAATTGATGCCGAAATCAGAAAGTACGAATTTTCTAGCCCAACAAACACCTCCCCAGCTACAAGAATACATCGTGTTGGGAATAACATTGTTGCCTACATTATGGGTTAGTGTAGTTTGAGAAAAAAGATTCCAATTAGAAAGAAAAAAGATTATTAATGAGGTGTATATAAATTTATTCATGAAAATTAATAAATGAAATAATAATTATCCTAACTGACGATCTCTGTCAACTTCGTAGCTGCAGTTTTTACAAGAGAGAACATATGTATAAATAGGAACAACTAAATTCTAATTTAATTTGATTACTTTTTTCTCTTTATTGAAATCAAGTTCTATAGAATCGGTGTATACTTTTTGGAGCGTTACTCCTTCCACCTGATCTTTTTTTCTCAATTTATACAGCTTGGAATTAATTTTGACCAAAACCAATTCTGCATTTTTATCTTTAGATTTGATATATCCATGGTAGGTAATCGATGGCCAGTTTATAATTACTTTCGGTTTTATAACTGGTTTCGTTGGTTTGACGATTGAAACCTTCGGATAGTATTTTTTAGGTACAAAACCGGTATGACTTTGCTTATTTAAAAACGGATCCCTGGCAACGTTTTCCAGTAGAAAAGTATCTTTATGGACTAGATTGGAAAGTAAATTACTATTTGACGGCACTGCGCCAGTAAGCACTTCTTTTGAAAAGAAATATTGGTTAATTGTTTTATACCCTACGGTACCCCATAGTCCTAAAACAACTAGTATTAAAGCAATATTTATTTTCTTTTTCATTATCTAATTAATAACAAATTTACGAATTGCACTTGAAGTACTGATATTCATTGCTTCATCTCTTGCTTTCACTCTCCAATAGTAATCTCCTGAAGTATCAAAAGATTGCGAAATACTTGTGGTGCTAGCGTTTAATGTCAGAAAAGGAGCAGTTGCAAAATTATCATGCGAAAACTCAATTATAAAAGCATTAATTGGTGACATCACGACCCCTGAATCCGTTGCCACTGTCCAGGTGAATGTAATCGACGTATTTATTAGTGGGGTAGCACCATTAGTTGGAGCGGTAAGTCCAGGTTGATTTGGAACTACACGGTCAATAGAAAATTTTCTTATTGTAGCATCTTCTGTTTCGGTGGCAGTAGTTGCATTTTTTGCTTTCACGCTCCATTGATAAACTCCATCTGGTATATCAGCCGGATTCGGATTATTTAATAATATTGATGTTCCTACAATATCTGGATTCGAAAAAACTACTGTAGTAGTAGCGTCATTTTTGACAACAATGCTATAGCTGGTCGCATTTGCCATCGATTGCCATGAAAAATTAAGATTGGCAGAGTTTACATAAATATTATTATTAGGACTTGACTGAACAACGAACTGAGCGGTTAAATCATCGGATTCTATCATAGAAAAATTGGACCAAAAAGAATAGGCTGACTGGTAGGCAAAATTCTCTCCGCGAACCCTCCATTGATAGCTTCCTTCTGGCAAAGGATAGCTTAAATGCGTCTGACTCACTAATGAATCTAATACAATTGCCTGATTCGACCCATATACCCGCACTCTGTACTCATCTGCACCATCAATAGCAGTCCATTGGAAATTGACCACATTGCTTTCCACTTCTTCATTGTTCTGTGGAGAAATGGTCTGCAGCGTATCATTGGTAATATCTTCCTCAAATATATCTTCGCATGAAACCATCATGATAACCAACGCGAATAGTAAAATTTTATTTATTGTTTTCATAATTATTTAAATATTTGCTTTTGTAAAGAATATGGTATCGCCACTCTTCATCATTGATTATTATTTTGAAACATGGCGATTTCATAGTTTTGGAAAATCATTTTTAAATGTAAAACTTCAGATTTATTATTTTTTTTGGTGGTATAAAAATTCATGCTGACAATCCGGGAATAGTTGAATCCTTTTTCAAAATCATAGCCCAGCTGCATCAATTGATTGCTGTTTCCGGTCACATCCAGCTGATTGGTGACTATTTTATGATTTTCGTCAGCAAAGACATGAATAGGTTGTAAATCGTTAATGGAAACCTGCGGATGTTTCTCAGACGCATAACTTACAATGCCCTGCTGCACCATTTCTTTGGTTATTCCTTCTTTGCCAATTATCTGGTCCAAATAGGCAATATCCCTGCGTAATCCTTCGGTGTTATTGGCTTTCTTGTTGATGTCTGCCACTTTTGCTGATAAGGCGTTGTACTCCTCCATTACCTGAAATAAGGTATGGAACGATCTTTTATAAGCCGTTATGGACAACATCAAAAAGATGCCGATTAATGCCATGCATTTTTGTTTATAAGAATACTTCTCAAACATCTTTTATAGTGATTTTTACTTCGAACTGAGATTTGTTTTTCTTATCCTTTTTCAAGCTTATAATTTCAAATTGCTTAAGCCAATTCATTTTTTTTAAGCCTTCCATCCAAGTGTTAAATGAAGATTCTCTGAATGTTTCCCCTTTGACGATAATGGTTTTGGCTTCAAAACTCATCTTCTTGCCGGCTTTTGTCTCTTTTCCGACCGGAGTTATATTTAATTCTGTCAAAGAAATATCCCGTGGAATGGCTTTAATAATCTCATATCCATAAAAGGAAAGAAATTTGGAAGATGAAAACCCGGACTCGTTCAGAATCCGCTGCTTATTTTCTTTCTGTTTTTCTAAATCCAATATCAGCTGATAGGACTGATTGGAATAGACATTCTGAACAGTAAGTTCCGCGTGTTTTGAACCGTAATATTGTATCAGTAGGTAACTTGATAATAATGCCAGTAAAAATCCAATCAGCATGGTTATCCCAAAGGCAGCAAATGCTTTCTTATAGACAATTTCCTCACTATTCAAGTTTTCGTTTTTTGTTTTCGAAACTTCTTTTTGCTGTATAAAAAAGTGAATTAGTGTGCCGTAAAGCGGTAAGAAATAATTTGAAATATTCTCTTTTCCAATGGTATACTGCTCTTTTTTTAGTGCATCTATTTGCTTGGTAAACCGGGCCAATTTTTCGTTCTCAAATTCCAGAATCAGGTCGTTTGAAAGTATGGTGTCTTTTTTTATCGCAGAGTATATTAATGCCGATAAAAAGGAACCCATATAAATGTCGACTACCTGAAAGCCATTTTTTTGAAATTTGACTATCGTGTCATCGACGATGTTTTTTCTGCAAAAACTTATAAAATTACTGTCGGCGCCTTTTAAGCTTGTATGGTAAATAGAGGTGAAGTCGATATTTTTTTGCCAATTGACATCGGATTCATTGTTGAAATTAATTTCCTTATTCAACACGCCTTTTCCATCTATCACTAAAAGGACAGGCAGTTTAGCATCTGTATTTTTATGGAGCTCTTCGAAGGTATCGAATGATGCCATGGCAACAATGTCTATTTTGTCGCCTTTTTTCTGGATCGTAAGCACATTATAGCTTTCATCATTATCTTTTTTAATGACGCCAACAACATGTATATTGTTCAGTTTTATTATTTTAGATAGGTACGTAATCATTAATATACCACTGTTGGTTTAATGAAAATATGTAATTTCGAATTACCTTTTCCTTTTTTTCTACTACTGAAAAACCACTTAATAACCGGAATTCTGGATATTAGCGGTGTACCCGAACCTGAATTTTCTTTTTTCAATTCGTCCAATCCTCCTAATAAAATCATTTCCCCATTTTTGACCCTCACCAATGATTCGAACCGTTGAGTCGCTTTTCCGGGAGGAGCCGTTTCTCCAGCTCTGCCAAGGAACGAACTTTTTTCTACAGAAATTGTTAACGTCACATTTTCATCTGTCGATACAAAAGGTTTGATGGATACGGTTAAGTTGGCATCCGTTGATTTCCATGTCCCGGAATTCAATATGTCGTTCCCAATACTGCTGTTTATCAATCGGTTACTCTGTTCAAAATAATAATTAGTTTCCCCGATGGACAATTTAGCTTCGTGTCCGCTAATCGTAGCTATTTTTGGGGTTGATTCCACTTTGATTACAGAATTATTTTCAAGCAACTTCAGATTCAGATAAAATGACGATGCTACTTTTCCTAACTTGAAAAGGCCAAAACCATTAAAGGCATCTATAAGACTATTAACTGATGCCGAATTTACCGTCATATCTGTAGAGGGAAATAATGTACCTCCGGTCTGAACCTTATTTATTTTATCCAGTCCTGCTTTCATTCCCGTCTGAATATCGTATGACTTATTATATTGTACGATAATCACTTCTATCTGAACCATCGGGACAACCTTATCGATTTGTTTGATATAGACTTTTAATTCTTCCAGTACTGATTTTGCACCGGAAACAATTAACCCGTTTAGTTCAATAAATTCTTTGATTTCCAGTTTTTCTGAAAAGACTTTAGGCAGCGAAGAAACCACAGATTCAATGGAACGATTTTCTAACTGGACTAACTCGACAGCTCTTAAGCCTTCAGTAACCTGTTCTCCAATTAAGTAGAAATTGTCCTGTTTCCTGTACGTGTATTTTTTTCCTTTGAAAACCTGCTCTAAAAGTTCATCAAAAGTGATGTTTTCTGCTAATAAGGTAGTTTTTTCATTTTCAGGCTTATTGTATAAAAAGTAATTGATATGCAGCTTTTCGGCAGCCTCCATTAATAAATCGGCCGCATCTGCAACATTCGCTTTGACGGATAAAAACCCTGATTTTGTTAATCCAACATCATAATAACCCGGCGAATCCACATTGGCTTTAGGCTGTTTGACTTTTTGATTGTTAGTGCCTGATACGTTATTATTTCCGTCTTTATTTTTTTCGATATAATAAAATCCATTTTCATCTTTGGTGGCAATCAAATCATTGGACTTCGACATCATTTCAATTACCTGATCAAACGGTCGATTTAAAATATAAGACGAAATTTTTAGGTTTTTTATATCCGGAGCCAGGACTAAATTCTTTCCCGATTTATCAGTAATGGCTCTGGCAACCGCCGGTAATGAGTCGTTTTCTAATTTAATGGATAAAAAATCATTTTGAGAATTGTAATCCACATCAATAACCTTAACCGGTTTTTTTTCAATGATTTTTATTTCAGTCCTTTTTTTGAAGGTGATGATATTATTCATAAAAGTGACTTCCAGATCATATTTCTGAACAAGGTGAATAAATACATCTTTCACGGTAACATCAAAAAAATTATTGACAACGGGCTGGTTTAAATTCATATCCACATCAATATTCAATTGGTGCTCCTCAGCTATTGAAGAAATGAAATCGTGCAATGTCAATCCGGAAACATCAATTTTAATGGTTTCCGTCAACCCTTTCTTTTGGATGGCCAACTCGTCAAATTTTCTGCTTAATTCGTTTATGTCCTGCTGTGCAGTAACAAGATTTGTAAAAAATAAACCGATTAGTATGTAAACAACTTGTTTAAACATTTTTTATATGTTGATTAAAATAGAATATATTTCCTCCAATGACGTTTCACCTTCGGCTAGAATATCAAATGCCTTGTCGGACAATGATTTGTAATTTTCGTCATTACTGAATAATTTCGAAATGGTATTGTTTTTTATGGCTTCACAAATGGCGGTATCGATCGTTAAAACTTCATATATTGCCCTTCTGCCTTTATATCCCGTATGGAAACATTTGTTGCAGCCGACCGGTTTATTGTAATTTGAAATGTCATACGGAAATTGATAGTTCACCGGGAAATCTTCCGTCTGGCAATCGACTTCTTTTTTACAATGATTACAAAGTTTACGCACCAATCGTTGTGCCACCGAAAGATTTAAAGTCTCGGCAATCAGATAGGAGGGAACCCCCATATCGATTAATCTTGAAATGGTTCCGATGGCAGAATTGGTATGGATTGTTGACAATACCAAATGCCCGGTTAAGGAAGCCCGAATAGCCATTAAAGCGGTTTCGGAATCCCGAATTTCCCCTAACATAATGACATCAGGGTCCTGTCTTAAAAATGATTTTAAGGCTGATGAAAACGTTAGTCCAATGTCTTCTTTTAATTGGACCTGGTTGATTCCTTTTAAAGTATATTCGATTGGGTCTTCAACAGTTACTATATTTCTCCTGCTATCGTTCAGCAGTTTTAATGTCGCATACAATGTCGTGGTTTTTCCCGAACCTGTCGGCCCACTTATCAGGATAATCCCGTTTGGCTTTTTTACGGCTTCGAGGTAATGATCCAGTTCTTCTTTTTGGAAACCAAGTGTGCTTAAATCAATATTTGAGGCATCCTGTCCTAAGAGACGCATTACTATTTTTTCCCCAAATAATGTAGGTAAAATCGAAACCCGGATATCAAAAGCGTCATTCGTAATCCTTCCGTCCTGAGGTAAACGTTTTTCGGTAATATTAAGTTTGGCCTTAATCTTAATCTTGTTGACCAATTCGAGATAATTTTCCTTATCCACTTTATAGCGTTCAATCAATTGACCGTCAATCCTGAAACGTATCCGGGACGAATCCTCATAAACTTCAAAATGAATATCACTACATTTCAATGATTTTGCTTCTGTCAACAGATTTTCAAGAAAATCCCCTTTATCTACATTCAGCGATTTATGAGTGCTTGTCTGTCTTTCTTTTCGGTAATAAATGGACAATCCTTTTTCGATCTCTGAAGAATCTATAGGCTGAAAAACGATGTTTTTGCCTAAAAAAAGTTCCAGTTCGTCTTTAATGTCGCGATTGTCAAAGGAATCGTCAATGTATAATTCTAACGTGCTTTCGGACACCGATTTGGGCAATATCCTATATTGGTTCGCCAGATCATTTGAAATACTGTGTTGATTTTCAGAAAGAATTACGATGTCCCGCATAACCTATAACAATGTGATTTTTTGAAAACCGAACATCATATCTTTTATGATGATAATGAATAAAAACAAAGAAGCAAAGCCAGCTAACGGAACGGTATTTTCTTTAATAATTTTCTTTAACCCGATTTGCAGCACTATAGCAAAAACCATGGAAAGAATAAAGAAAAGAATGTAGTTCTGGAGTAAAAATAACGGCGCAACTGCTGCGTAAAACAACAGATCTCCTAATCCAAAATAATTTTGAAAAGGGTTTAAAAACCGTTTGTTCTTTATACTCATATATAGTGTCAAAATGCTTAAAGTGATTCCGAAAAAGGCTAAGTTATAAGCAATTAGCCCGACCATCATATTGCTTTGCTGTTGGATTATGTAAAAAGAAAAAAGAAAAATAGCCAAAGGCAGCCCCACGTGAATCCTTCTGTATTTCCAATCCTGAAAAAATACAGCCAGCAAACAAAGTGACAAACCAATAATGAGAGCTATGTTCAATTTATTCCTTTGTTACTTCGGTTAGCATTTTTTTACTGTCAATTTCCCATGTATTGAAACTTCCGTCGCCATCTAAATCAGAGGCAGCAGTTGCTCTTGCGGTAAAAGACTCATTGGAGGCATCCAATATTTCAATTTTATAAACGGCCTGACCGCCTTCCTCAACGGTTAATTCCTGCTCGAATCCCAGCTCTTCCAGGTTATTTGAATATTTTGAATGACGGTAGAAATGACTTTTTTCCAATCCATACACCTGATTAAGCATGGCTTGTGCCTCTATGGCTTTGGCCTGGCTGATTACGGAAGTCTGGTTTGGCAAAACCATCAACAACAATATACCGATGATGCACAATACAATTAAAATCTCCGTCAGAGAGTATGCTTTGACGGTTGCTTTTTTAATTTTAAGGAAATACTTTTTATTTAACATATTACTCTGTTTTGTCATTTAAAAATGTACTGATTTTGACGGTGCAAAAGTACAAATACTAATGATACGATTGTTAGTTATTAATTATTTTACTTAAATCGAACATTGGCGCATACATGGAGACCATGATAACCCCCACGATGATACCGATAACAATGATAATCATGGGTTCTAGGATGACTCCAATCATTTTAGTCTGGTGGCTGATTTCCTCATTATATTGCTCGGTTAAGCGTTCAAACATGGTTTCCAGTTGGTTAACCTGCTCTGCAACTTCGACCATGGAGACCATTTTATTTTCAAATACAGGATGCTTTTTTAAACTTTCGTTTAGCGAAGCACCACGAGTTATATCTTCTTTTATTTCTTCGATAGCAATTTCAATAGGATAAAAACCAATCATTTTTGCGGTTAATGACAAGGAGTTGATTAATGTGGTTTTAGACGTAATCAATAGATTCATCGCCTGGCAAAAACGGGAGATATAAATTTTACGTATTAAGTTTCCGAAATACGGAATCTTAAGCACCATCATTGTTGTAAACGACCTATAACTTTGCTTCTCTTTTAATACATTGTGCGTTATTATTAACCCAATTATTATCCCGAATATCAGTGTGAAAATTGTCCCGGAATGATTCGATATTTTTATGATGATCTGGGTGCTCTTCGGTAATTCACTGCCAAATTGCCTGAATACCGAACTGAACATCGGTACTACTTTATTCAGCATAAAATAAAGCACTAAGAATGTCACTAACATCACAATGGCAGGATACGTCAAAACCGAGACTATTTGTCTTTTCATTTGAATTTTCCTGTTGAAATATTTCTGGAGTTCGCTTAAAACTTCCTCCAATTTGCGGGTTTCTTCCCCAATCTGGATACTGTAATATTCATACGGTGAAAATTGCTTTGTTTCCCGCATTGATTCATAAATACTTCTTCCCTCGACCACTTTGTCTTTAATCTGAAGGATGAGATCTTTCTCAAAATTATTGCTGGATTGATTACCCAATATTTCGAGCGCTTTCTTAAAATCGACACCTGATTTCAAAAGCATGCCCAATTCCCGATAGAATATTTCTTTCTTTTTATCGGACAATTTTTTAGAAAACCGGACCTGGCCCGTTTCTATCTTAAAATCCTTTTTCTCAGCTTTAGCTGTTTTATATGTACTTAAATCCAGACTCATTATTCTTTTATTGCTTGTAACAATTCGTTTGCATATACCCGTTTGTAAAAATTCAGATCCATTTCCCTTTCATTGACTTCTAAATTCAATTTCAATTTTTGGAAAACCAATTTCTGCGATTTGTTTTTTACCGAATCAATACTGATTTGATTTAATTTAATATTGAATGTATCAATGAATATTTCGGTACTTCTCACTATGTACGCTTCCTCAAAACTGTATTTTACGGTTTCTCCTGAGTAACCATTAAAAATCACTTCGTTTTCGATAACCTTCATTTTTTCGTTTTCAAAAATATCTTTATTGATACTATAGGTTAATCGGTTCAAATCATTGACCAACTGATTCTGGTTTTTATAATCAATCATTCTTTCGGTCACAATGGAAAAGACCACGAATATGATTCCCATAATAATAGCCGTAATTGCCATACCGACAATGGCTTCTATTATTGAAAATGCGGGAATTGAATGTTTGCTACTCATTGGATTGGATATAAAAACTTTTTTCAAAGGTAAATTGGGTACTGTCTTTATATTGGATAACCACCTTTTTGAGTCCGTCATTAATTCCTTCTTCTTCGATGAGAAGATTTTCGTCTTCCCCATATTGTAACAAATCATTTTTTATCTGTGCCAAAAAGAATAGTTCATTGACCTTATTCTGGGTATCATAAAATTTAGCTGATGTCCGGGGTGTAAAAACCGCTGCAAAAATCATGATGGCGATGTACAGACACACCGAAATAATTGTCAATGCAATCATGGATTCTAAAATAGAATTTGCTTTGAGGCTATAATACTTTTTTAAGAATACCATATTCGGTTTTTTTAGTGTCAAACAATGGAATAGCTATAAAATAAGCCGGTCGTTTCAGTGCATTAATCTCTATATTGGAAATGGTGTTGTCATAACTGGACGATGTGGTTTTATGGAAAAAGCGGTTGGTATAGACCGAACCATATACGTTACTTTTCAGAAGCAGTTTCCCCGTGCAGTAAACCGTTCCAAAAACCAAGCCTGATTCTTCAATTTCAATGCTGTTTTTGTCGATTGTTTCCAAGGGATTTCCAAACAAAACAACTGCACCCGTTATTTTGCTTTCCTTTTTGATTTTTATTTTACTGATATCCCTGGTTTCATTATAAACACAGATTACCGAGGGATAGTTTAATGTTACTTTTTCCCCTAATTCAATTCCCTGTGTGGCAAAGGCCTGGACAGTTCCCTTAAAACCATCTTCGAAAGTGATTTTTGGGGCAATCAGGATGACATCTTCTAAAACGGCATTTTTCCGGATATGAAGAGAATCCTTCGAACGCAAAACGAAATTTCCTTTAAAGATCACGTTACTTAAAATAGGATTTACATTAATCTCTTTGGTTTCGTTAAGAAAGGAATTGTAATACAATGAATCCTTTGGTTTGTCCACGTCGGATAATGCCGTCTTTTCTGTCTGTATTCCTTCAAATATTTTCCTGAAGTTGGGATTGATTTCTGGCAAAAGAATTTCCGATACCATAATGGTTCCTTGTGCCGTCAACAGATTAGCAGCGTTAGTTATATATGATGTTTCAATAAACGGTGTCGGTAAATGGTTAATACCTATTAATTTAACGGTACCAGAATAGGAAAGTCCTTTTGAAAAATTGGACAAATGAATTGCTGTTTTATCCGTCGAATAATGTCCGACAAAATGCGCTGATGCAACCGTGTCATTTCTCACTGAAGATTTAGCTAATAGTAAAGTAAGCAATCCGTATTGTTTTGTCTCGTAACTTCCTTCGATGCCTGAATTTTCGTCCAGTGGGATTTCTGCCGGCTGCGTTTTGTTTCCTAAGGCAAAATTTACAACCGACTGGTTCTGAATATACAATTCTTCGTGAAGATTATAATGAACATTCAGCTGACCATACAAATTGGCAAAATAGAGGAGTGCCCCACAAATTATGGAAACAATCAGGCATATATAAATCGCATATAATAAACTATGCGCCCTGACCATTTGTGTTTTGCTTGGATGGTTTTTTAGAAAACAGTCTTTTGAAGAAATTTTCTTTTTTGGGTTTATCAGAAGCTTCTTTAGAACCTTTTGCGGGTTTCGAAGTTTTCTTATTTGCTTTCGCAACTGCCTTCTGATTTTTTTCAGTTTCCTTCAATACTTTTTTTGCTTCGCTGGCTTTTTTCTTTTCTATTTTTAAAGCTGCTTTTTGTGCTTTGGATAACTTTGGTTTTTTTACAAAAACGGTCCCTCTTTTATAAACCACGGTGTCCTTTTTAGCATAATCAACCCATTGCCCGTGTTTTTTATCACTTCGGTAATTTCCTTTCTCTACTTCCGCTCCGTTTTCATCATAACGGTAATATAATCCTGTTCTGAAGCCATTGTCCCAATATTGAGTAGTTTGTATGGTACCGTTTGGATGCCACGATTTCCAAAGCCCGACTTTAAGTCCGTTTTTAAATTCGCCCTGCTCCGCTAACTGATTACTATGGTACATTTTAAGGAACTTATCATTCAATAACATTCCGGTAGCACCAGCTTGTGCATTATGAATGGCACCGCCCTTAAACCAATAATAGATTTTGTTTGATTTGGGTTTTATTTTTTTGTCGGTGGTGTAAAATTCATATCGAAAATTGGCATCTGAAATTCTCTTTATCGTGTATGGGTCTGAAAAAGACATTAATACCACTGCTAGAATAAGATATAAAAAAGGAGGCAACACTTTTGTTTTCAATGGAGTAAAATTTATTTTAAAAAGGGCGCAAGGTAGTGTTTTTTGCTAAAAAATAATAACCTAGCAGTTCTTAGATGTAAGATTAAAATAATAAGAATAAATTCTAACTATTGGTTGGGTTATTTCTATTTCTCACAAAATCGAATAAAAGATCAGCAGCACTCTTTTTTTTTGATAAAAAACAATTAGACTAATTGTTTGTAAATCAAACTTATAGTTGATTTGTATTTAAGAACAACGGCATCTATTTTAAACATTGTGGTATTTTAATGTTTGAAATATAACAAAAAGACTACTTTTGCACCAAATTTAACAAAAATTTTAGTGCTAAAAAATAAATTATATCTGGTTGTGGTAGTTAATAGTATTTTGATATGCCTATTAATTGCCATTTTTGTTTTTAATATTCTGGGGTCAAACAAAATTGTCTATGTCGATAATATCAAACTTTTTGACGGATTCAATATGACCAAGGAGATGAAGAGAGTAGGAGAGAAAGAGTTTAATGCAAGGAAATCGGTCTTAGATACTCTGTATTTTAAATTGCAATCTCCAGCAATTTCTGAAACTGATAAGAAGGTGATGATGCAACAGTTTATTCAGGGAAAAGAAGAGCTGGAACAATTCAACCAAAATTTTGGGGGAGAAGAGACTTCAAAAATCTGGGCCAGAATTCATAGCTACTCCGAAGAATTTTCCAAAACCAATAATTATGACCTTGTGATAGGTTCAGAAAATAAAAGAAGCGTGTTGTTCGCAGATGGGGATGTGGATGTAACCAACGAATTACTTACCTACATAAACAAGAAGTATGAAGGACTTAAATAAGGTTTTTTGTCTGCTGCTTGTTTTTATTTTGTTTTCCTGCAAAAAAGAAGAAAAAGAAGTAAGAAATGACTCTGAAATCCGTTCCCGGTATTATAATCTAGAAAAGATAGGCTGGAAATCCCGTTCCTATGTTCAAAAAGTAGATGAGATTAGTTTTACTGCAACCGAAGTTCCCATTCAGTATTATCTTTTGAAAAATAAAGGAAGTGAAGATCTGATAATGGTTGACTCCTTATACGAAGAAAATAAAAAAGAGCGGGTAGTTGAATTTATTTTCCAGGAAGAAAATGAAAACGAATTACTCAAGGAAGAGTTTACAGGAATCTCCTATGAAGACGGCATAAAATATATGTCTTTCTCTCTTGATAAAGATTTTTATGTAGTGACTTCAAAAAATGACACTATTCCATGCTCGGGAGTTACTTATGAGCGAAGTTATAAAATTGCCCCTTATCAAAAAGTATTATTATTTTTTTCGGGAATACAGCCTGAAGAAAAAATACAGTTGATTTATAATGACCGCCTTTTTAAAAAAGGAACATTAAAATTTAAGTTTAAAGATACCTATACAGAAATAGCCTTATGATCAAGCAAGTTAAAAAAAGTAAATTTAAAAAAATCATTGCGATTTATTTAGCAATGATGATTCTATTGGAAACATTGCAGCCCCTGCAAATGTATGCCTTAACGAGTGGGCCTACGCAGCCGGAATTTAATTCATTTACTCCAATTGGAACTTCTGATATGGTGGATCTGACCAGTGGTGATTTTAATTATAACATTCCTGTTATGGATGTGGGTGGATATCCTCTTAACCTGGCATATAATTCGGGGGTCACTATGGATCAGGAAGCGTCATGGGTAGGACTGGGATGGAATCTGAATGTAGGTCAGATTGAGCGACAAGTTCGTGGATTACCGGATGATTTCAAGGGTGATCAGATAAAATACGAGAACAATACCCGAGATAACGTTACTGTAGGTATGAATCTGGGTGTGAATGCTGCAGCTTTTGGATGGGATGGTGTGAATTTAGGTGCGGGTCTGGCTGTTGAGTCCAATAATTACGAAGGTATTTCGTTCAAGCCTTCCATGGGTGTGGGATTCGAACTAAGTGACAACGTTTCTGTGGGAATGAATTTATCCAGTTCTGTTGCAGATGGAGCATCCGTTACTCCTTCCGTTAGTATTTCCAGAAAAGGAAAAGAACAAAGCGATGGTTCGGTAACATCATTATCAAGTTCTTTGTCATTGGGTTTAAGTAGTAGAAA
Organism: Flavobacterium sp. GT3R68; assembly: GCF_007109225.1. GTDB lineage: Bacteria > Bacteroidota > Bacteroidia > Flavobacteriales > Flavobacteriaceae > Flavobacterium. The sequence goes on along the minus strand of NZ_VJZK01000006.1, from coordinate 85,751 downwards.
AGGAGTTGAAAATTTAAATTTATCTGCATCTGTATCTCAAAAATATGCAAAAAAAGCAGATAATATTAACGCTAATACACCCGCAAAACATAGAGGGAGTGGTACAGGTATAGGGGGTAGTATATCTTTCAATAATCAAAGTTATACCCCTAGTAAAAGAATTGGGTATGACAATTCCAGTTTTAATTTTAATGCTGCTGTAGGTGGAGAGGTATTTGGAATAGAAGGACAGGTTCAGGTTACAGGTTATGGCTCTTATCAGAGTATTAGTCCTGAATATAAGGTAAGACCGGAGAAAGCTTTCGGTTACGAAAATACACAATATAAAAATGATCAATCCGGGGTTCTGGATTTTAATAGGATTAATGAAAGGGTAATTACGGAGAGAACAACTAGTTTGCCGTCAACAAATTACACGTATGATACCTACAATATTGATGGGCAGGGGGTAGCAGGAATGTTCAGGCCTTACCGCTCCAAAGTAAGTACCGTTTATAACGACATGGTTGTTGATAATGGATCAGGGGGAAGCTATGGTGCTGAATTAGGTTTGGGTAATTTATTTCATGGTAGCGCCGATTTTAAGTCGAACTCAACGACCAGCTCAACTGGACCATGGATTACTAATAATAATGCTTTACCATACTTTAAAGAGGGGAGCAATGATCCAAAAACGATAGATTATGAGCCTTGCACCTTCAAAATGGTTGGGGCAACCGCAGTAGATCCTGAACAAAATATATATGAAACTATACATAGAACCAATGCAATGCAGGTTGCTATAACCGGTGGTAACAAAAATGGGACTGCAACTCCCAATTTTTTCGTGAAAGGAGATGTACTCCCGAAGCCAATTTCTGAAATTAGACGTCAGAAACGTTTTTTGAGAAATCAGGTAATCCAAAAAGTTACTAATAAGGAAGCAGAACGGGACCTTTTTGTTAAATATAGAACAGAATATTTTGCGAAACCGCACCATACTTCCGGAATGAAAGTTCTTAAAACAGATGGTAGTACTTATGTTTATGGACAAACTGCCTATAACACCAAAAAGATAGAAGCAACTTTTGATGTGTCATCACGAAATGGTGACAATAAAACGGGCGAAGTGCCTTATTATGCTTTAGCAGATAATAGCGTCAATGGTACCCTTAACAGTAATAACGGGCTTGGAAGTGATCAGTATTTAAATAAAATCACCACGCCTGGATATGCACACAGTTATATGCTGACTACCGTTTTATCTTCAGATTATGAAGATGTTGACAATAATGGACCTTCCATAAAGGATTTAGGTAGTTATACACAATTTGATTATACGACAACGGATTCTATTTATAAATGGAGAATTCCTTTTGAATCAAAAAAAGCTACTTATAATAATGGTCTTTATTCTAAAAAGCAGGATCAGAAGGGAAATTACATATACGGTAAAAAAGAATTATTATACGTTAATAAGATTGTTACCAAAACCCATGTTGCTTTCTTTGATCTTGCAGCCAGGAAAGATGCCCGCGGTGTGATGAATGAAGCTGGAGGAATGGGTCCGGGAAAAATGCAGAAGTTAAAATCCATACGATTGTATTCATTGCCAGAAGTGACCAATGCTGCGGGCCAGATTGTTGATCCGGGAATAAATGGAAGCATAAAGCCAATAAAAACTGCTCATTTCATATACAGTTACAGTTTGTGTAAAGGAATGCCTAATAATATAGTTGCTAATCCTATAGATCCGAATGACCTGGTCCTAGACGCAAATGAACTTCATAATTATGGAGGGAAATTAACATTGAAAAAAGTGTATTTTACTTATAGAGGTTCCAACATGGGGAAATATACTCCGTATGAGTTTGACTATAATGAGAATGATGCTGGTTATAAAATGGATGTTATTCTCGGGGGAAATCTTAATCATGTCAATGCGGACTGTCCAAAATATGACAGTAAAGGATTTGATATATGGGGAAATTATAAGCCAAATTTAGGTACCGGAGTAGTAAATTCTGCAATACCAACCAATACAGAGTTTCCATTCGTCGATCAAATAAATATTGATATAGCAACTGTTAAAGATGCTACTGCCGATGCTAAAATTTATACAGCGGTATGGAATCTGAAGACAATCAGTCTGCCGTCAGGAGGTAAAATAACACTTGAAACCGAAAGTGACGACTACCAGTATGTGCAAAACAAAAAAGCGATGCAGATGTTTAATGTAATTGGTGCAGGAGCGGTTCCCAATCCTACTGAAACTGATATTATTAAAAACAAATTGTATACCGGAAGTACCCATAATGATTATTTATATGTACAATTAAGCAAAAGTGCAACCTCTCATCCTTTATTGAATGAGCAACAATTTAAAAATGACTACTTGGGCGAAAATTATGACAAAGCCATTCAGTTTAGATTCTTATTGAATATGCGGAGTGATAATAATTGGCAATATGAATATGTGCAAGGTTATTTTAAAATTAAAAAAAGTAAAAGTATAGGAATTGTAAGAAATGGCCTTGGTACATTCGCTGCTATTCCTTTAGAACCCCTGCAACGTGGTGGTGGTACTAATGGTGGTATGCTTGTAAATCCTATCGCAAAAGCAGGATGGGGATTTGGAAGAAGTTTCTTAAATACGGTAGTGTACGGGCAAGATCCTGATCCTACCGAAAAGGATTTTGAGAGTATAGTAAATGCTCTTAGAGGTAGTATAAAAGCAATCAGCGAAATTTTTAAGGGTCCTAATAAGGCCTTGCAGGATAAAGGATGTGCCAGGGTATTTAATCCTGCAAAATCATGGGTGCGTTTAGAAACTGGAACAGGAAAAAAATTAGGCGGTGGATTAAGGGTAAAATCAATTAAGCTGAGCGATCAGTGGACTACTATGCTAACGCCAGCCGGAGGAACGAATATGGAATATGGTCAGACCTATTCCTACACAGAAAGTGACGTAGTCAATGCAAAATCCAGTGGTGTCGCTACATTTGAGCCAAACGCTTGTTCAGAAAATCCATTAGTGGAGCCTTTTTATAACAATAGTGGCTCTTACGCTGATAATATTGCTGCTCCAATGGAAAGTAATTATGTCGAAAAACCTTTTGGTGAGAATTTCTTCCCTGCTGCAAAAGTTACCTATTCACGGGTAGTTGTAAAAAACCTTCCGCGCATTGAAAGCGGAGGAAGTGTAAAAAAACATGCGACGGGTATGGTTGTTACCGAACATTATACCACATATGATTTTCCTACCAAAGTCGAATACACTAATATGAATGCGATTCCCGACATCACGCCAAACGATCTGATCGGTTCGATGTTAAGGAATGGAAATGTCAATGTTAAAAATCATTTGACGATGTCGCAGGGATATGCGATTGAAACAAATGACATGAATGGAAAAATAAAAAGCCAAAAAGTATATAAAGAAGGGGCGACGGGTAACGACGTCTTGTCAAGTGTGGAGTATATCTACAACTTTGATGCGAATAATAATATTGACAGTAATCTGACTACAATTGACTCTCAAGGGAAAGTTTCTAAAAAATTGATTGGTTTAGATTATGATCTGATTAATGATTTTAGCGAAAATTTTTCATCGACTTTAAGCAGTGGTGTTGACGCCAATTTAATGTCATTCCTGACACCGTCGGTGCCACCGATTGCTGTTTTTGTACCAACCATGTTCCCTAAAAACTTTTCCAGCGAAAGTGTATTAAGAACCGCGGTAACTACTAAACATGTTCATAAAACAGGTATTTTGGTCGAAAAAATAGCGTATGATTTAGGGGCAAGGGTATCCACTAAAAATATAGCATGGGATGCCGGTTCAGGTGAAGTTATTCTGACTGAAACAGTAAATGAATATAATGATCATTACTTCTCTTTTACTTATCCTGCATATTGGATGTATGATGGTATGGGACTTGCTTCTCAAAATATTGGTATTGAAGGAGATTTAGTGCCGTTCGCAGCCGCTACACCACCGAGTAGTTCTCCAGTCTATACAAATTTTCCACACTTTAGCCTAAAAGATTATACGGCAGATTTATCCAATGTATTTCATGTTGGTGACGAATTATCGGTGCTGTCCGGAATCGTTCAGTCATCCAGCGTGAATAATATAAATATGCCTGCGCAATATAAAGTATGGGTTATAGGTTTCAAAAAGGATACTAATGGAAAAAATATCGGAGTGCTTCTAATGGATGCTGCCGGACACTACATTAACACCTGTCTGGATCTTGGTACCTTTCATTTTAAGATTGTTCGTTCTGGATACAGAAATCTGCAGTCGGCATCAATGGCTAGTGTGACCTCCATGACAAATCCGATTAAGATTACCAATAATCCAGTTTTAGGTGACGGTACTCTACATCAGAATTCATTCCTATATGATGGAAGCGGCGCTAACCCCAGGATTATAAATGCCAGCGCAGTGGAATATAAAGATTTGTGGAATACACAATCGGAAGCAATGATACCGTATTATCCGGAATATGATCCATACAGTAGTAATCCAGTCAATAATCCGGTAACCAATGTTGGCTTGCCAAATTATCCTTATAATGTGTTAGTAAATCCTTATGTATGGAACATTAAGGGAGAATGGAGAGCAGAAAAATCGTATGCTTATCTGACCGGAAGAAAACCATCGAATGGAGCAATCAATAATCCAAGAAACGAAGGGTTCTTTACTACTTTTTCACCTTACTATCACTATGATCTAATTAATGGCTGGTTTAAAGTGCCATCCATTTGGCAATCTGCAAGCACTATCACTAAATATAACCCTTATGGAGCGGAAGTAGAAAATGAAGATGCGCTAGGGCGTCATAGTTCTGCTCAGTACGGATATCAGTATAAATTGCCAATGGCGGTCGCTTCCAATTCAAGATATGAACAAATTGGATATGAAGGATTCGAAGAAAAAAAATCAGGCTTAAGTGGTAAACATTTTGGCTTTGATATCGACAACCCAGCAAATATTTCTGCTAATCACTCTCATACGGGTAAAAATAGTATAAAGGTGGATAGAAATCAATCTGTTTTATTGGGTCGGACTCTTAAGCCAGTTATACGGACGACTAATCTAGCGCAATGTCCTACTACTACACCACCCCCAGGTCCTTGTTATTTAACAAAAACGGTATTGAGTGGTTCAGGCAATGCCGCTTGGTATGGATATACATTTAAATTTGCGGCCATGGATGATGTTATTTTGCAATCTGTTAATCACGCTCCAGGAAGCTCTTCTCATCCATATAATATTTATGTACTCGGATCGGATTTGATTATGGCTGTTGGTAGTAATGGGTACTATACCGGTGCGTATTGTCTGGAAGACATCGAGGTAGTTGTAAAGGTAAACGGTGTTTTTAAAACTGTTCATTGGAGTCTTGGTAGATGTGCAGTAAATATGGGAACACCCGAAAATCCGGATTGGGATTTTCATGGGACTGAGGGTACGTACTGTTTCACCAATCCCGGTCAAGAGTAATAACAAATAAATTGCATAAATATGTATAATATGAAACTATTTTTTTTACTGTTAACACTCTTTAGTTTAAAAGCATTTTCTCAGCCAGAACAAGTCCTTGACGGAATATCGGAAGGATCTTTTATGCCTGTATCGGGTAAATATATTGTTAGTGGCTGGGTAAAAGAAGATGTGAGTAACCAGCCCGTATCCTATAGTTATAGTACCATTACTGTTAATATTGCTGATGGTACCGATCCGGCATTTTATTCTTTAGCTTTGAATCCAAGTGGAGCAATCATAGACGGGTGGCAGCGTATTGCCGGAATCATTGAAATTCCGGATGTTACCCAAATGGGTTATCCACACCTAAAAATAGCATTGGTCTGCTCCAACACGTTAGCAGATTGTTATTTCGATGATATTCGTTTTTATCCGTACAATGGTAATTTAAAAAGCTTTGCGTATGATGAAGACACGCAACGGTTGATGGCGGAACTGGATGAGAATAATTACGCGACTTTTTACGAATATGATCTTGAAGGAGGTTTGGTCCGTGTAAAAAAGGAAACCGAAAGAGGGGTATATACTATTCAGGAAACTAGAAGTAATAACCCTAAGAAATAGTCCTTAATGGTACGATATCTATTATTATATTTTTCATTTTTATGTATTGGTGCTCCTGCTTTTTCTCAGCAAAAATGGACGGTGGCGCAATTATTTCATAAAGTGGAACAACATTATGAAAATTTGAAGGTGTACCATTATGTTAGTGCGTATTCATTTTATGAAAACACAAATTCTAAAATTCCAATTGAGAAAAAAAGCGGCCTTATCATAAGAAAAAATAATGTCATTTATCAAAAGTTAACTGGTATTGAAAGCATAAATTTTGGAGATTATAATGTGGTGGTTGATAATGGGGAGAAAAAAATACAGATTGTTAAAAATAAAAGCAGTACATCACCACTAATTTTAAACAGCTATCTGAACTTTTTTCCAACAAAAAAAATTATACAAAATCCGGATTATTGGATTTGCGAATTATCGGCTGATAAAGCGTTACTGACATCGCAATATAGCCGAATACGGTTTTTTATCGCTAAAAAAGATTTCAGTTTACTCAAGCAGGTCTTTTATATGAACGGAACGCAAGAGTTCAAAAAAAATAATAAAACGGTTAAAATAAATGATCCGCGATTAGAAATAACGCTGCTCGACCGTTCAGATGCTAAAAGCGTTACTCCGTCCTTAATTAGGAGTGATTATTTTACCATCAAAGACAAAAAAATTAAGCCTTCAAAGCGGTTTGCTACCTATAAGCTAATTACACAATAAAACCAATCGAAATGACCTATAATATGTTTAAAAATATCCTTACTTTATTTTTACTGTTTATTTCTTTAGTAGCTAACGCACAAGTACCAGCGAAAGAATATAATACTTATACTGTATTTCCCACTACGACAGCTGTAGTGCCGACTACTTTATATGATTTGCAAACTAATACGCCTAATGGTATTCGTGTGTATGATTCTGAACCTGGATTGCCAAATCAGGTAAATCAGAATCCGTATAGTTATTTAGCATTAAACATCAATACAGACAAAGGTCCGTTTGAATGGTATGAGGCAAGAGCCACTTTTGAGATCACGCCTTTGTTTCCTAATGGTTCCGCCGATACTGCCGGCACATTCATAAAGGAATTAATGGTGTCATATAATCCTAACGGTATTAGCTCAGGTGCGGGAACCGAGTACAGCGATCTGAACTATCTTCAGGTTAAAAACCGATATGGACTTATTGTGAAAGTAGTTCCTGGAAGTATCCAGGTTACAAAAGTTAGTGATGGTACTGCGATCACTTTGCCTACAGATAATATTTTTGTAAGCATGGGCTTTAAGGTTAACAGGTATTATTCTGTATCCAATCAATTACCATCTCCTACCGCAGTAGCGAATCCTGCCGGTACTTCCCTTACAATAAATTGGGCTGCTATTACAGGTGCCTTAGAGTATGAAGTAGAATGGACTTGGGTAGATAATTATAGTGGTGTGAACCTTTCGAGCATATTACAAAAAAATGAAATCAACTTTACAGAAAGAAACTTTGAACTAAATAATACGAGAGTTACCACTAACAAAAAAACATATGAAATTCCACTTATTTATTCTAAGGGTTATTTAATATATCGGGTAAGAGCAGTAGGTAGAAATGACAATGCCAGTTATGCCAAAACTTATGGTATATGGAGTTCCGGTTATGGGGTCAAATCCACAGTAAATGATTGGCCACATATATATCAGATTACTGCTGAACACGAAGCCGGCAAAAACTGGCAATTTCAGGCAAGTTATGCTGAGGAAGGTAAGAAAAAAGAAGTAGTTAGTTATTTTGATGGTTCTTTAAGAAACAGACAAACTGTTACAAAAGTCAATTCTGATAATAATACGGTTGTTGGGGAAGTGATTTACGATGCGCAAGGCCGACCTGCCATCGAAGTTTTGCCTACACCAACGTTAGATCCAACCATTCATTTTTTCAATAATTATAATTTAAATCCATCAAATACACCATATAGATATCCAAATTTTGACTATGACAGCACAACTATTGCTTGTCAACCCGAGGTGTCAGGAATGTCAAACACTTCAGGATCAAGTAAGTATTATTCTCAAAACAGTGATTTCTTACTTGCAAATAATCAATTTGCTCCATTTACTCCTAATGCTGAAAAATTTCCTTTCTCGCAGATAGAGTATACCCCTGATAATACAGGTCGTATCGCCCGTAAGGGAGGGGTTGGTCCTGAACATAAGTTGGGTAAACATGAAATGACTTATTTTTATGGAACGCCAACCGACAAAGAATTAAATCGACTTTTTGGATATAGCGTAGGTAATGTTTCCCATTACAAAAAAAATACTGTAGTCGATCCTAATGGTCAGGCATCTGTAAGTTATCTGGATCCCCAGGGACGAACTATTGCGACCGCACTATCAGGCCCAAAACCAGCAAGCAATAGTCTTGATGGACTTCCTGATGAAGCTATAGGACTTCATGGTCCTGAGACTGCCGAATTACTTACTGGAAACAATCTGTTTAAATATTCAACAAATTTTCCTGTAAACAACGACCAATTGGTTGTTTCCAAAACATTTAATGTTGTGGGAACGCAAGTTACGCATAAGGTTAATTACACTCTAAATCAAAATGGTTCAACCTATGCTTCGGGATGCGGGAATTATCCATTTGTTTTTGATTTAAACTTAAATCTTAAAAATCAGTGTGGAATCTCTAAAATGTCCCATACAGCAAAAATTGGTCCGGCATCTGTTTCTGGTGCTGTTCCCTCAGTAGCTTTTGATTCAGGTAATTTCCCCCTGGATATGGACTCCTATTCCTTAACTAAGGAATTAATGGTAAATAAGGACGCCCTTAATGCTTACGCAGATGATTATGTTGTCAAATTGAAGACTTCAGGTAGTGGCTGTTATGTTGACCCGTTAGGTTATTCGCCTAAAATTGACATTAATTTATGTGGGTTGACGTGTGCTTCATGCGTAACTAAAATAGGTCTAATTCAGACTTATGTAGAATTAGCTCTTAGAGGCCATTACAATAATTCCTCATTTATTGCAACGCCATCGGGTGACACAGTAACTGTAACTTATAATAATAGTGCCACTGATGTAAATGGCGCAGAGAATATTGATGTTGCAGATCTTAATGCATTAATTGTGCGTTATGCCAGAGAATGGCATTTATTGGAGGCGGAGTGTAAGACACTCTGCGAACCTACTTTTGAAAACAGCTGTAAGACCAACGAAAGTATTCTATTGTCTGATGTAACTCCATTGGGCCAATACGGTGCTACTGCTGCACAAATTCTGGATACGGCCACCAATCTTATGGTTGATAATCCTGATTTTAAGTTAAGCGTATTTAATTCAGCTGGTGTATTATTCAATTCTGCCAATAGTACCGTTACGGGTAATAGTTGGAGAGCTCCAGTAACTCCGTACAGAGATGCTGACGGCGTTCTGTCATATGTAACAGTGGAGAAATTAGACGATGGAACTTATAATCCACCGATAATTGGAACTCCTATTACTGTGCCGGCATTGCCTGGAGGTTTAACAACCTATAAAGTATTACCAGAAAAGTTAGAGAAGTTGAATGATTTCGTGTTAAAGTGGAACAGTAATCCTAATTGGGCGTATTCCCTGTTACCATATCACCCGGAATATCAATATTACATCTATAATAACGAATTATGTAAGCTGAAAAAAACGTTTACTATTCCTGTACTTGGTAAGCCACCTGTAAATGTTGATTTGTCTTCTGATGGTTATGATGATCTGTTAATGAAAACAGCCACTTTTGCTGAAGCTAATGCGATAGGGTTGATCGGTTCGGATTTTTCGGCACCCTCAATTTATAAAATATACTCAAGTGACCCTTATTTTCAAGCCTTACCAGCACCATTTGAAACAACCGTCGCTCCTAATCCAAGGGTGGGAATCAATAGTATAATGTATCAGGCCATCGTTAATGATTATCTTAAAGCCAATGAAGGTAACTTATTTCAAACTGCAGTTAAAGCGGTTCTGGGTAATCCGTTAACATCCAATGTAGGATTTAATTATACCACTGTACCGTCAGATTTAGCTGTTAAAAATAGAATATGGTCTACTTACAAATCCATGTATGTGAGTTTTAAAAGTAAAATCAAACAAATGTTCATGAACATTTATGCGATGGAGAAAAAATCATACAATGGATGCATTGGTGGTGACGTTTCAATTTCAGTAACTAATGTTCTGACTGATAATTTCGCCCAGAAAGCAACCCTATACAATTATATACACAACAGCATTGTTCAGACAACCTCGTTGTGTGCCAGTACGAGTGGTCCTTTGTATAAAGTCAAACAAAAACGTTATCTGCCTGCAGATTTCGGTTATAATTCAGCAATCAATCCTTCCGATGCTCAGGCTGAACTGGTAGCAGCTGCTGGATACGATTATTATATGCAAACAGGAAACTGTCCGCTAATGGTCGATTTGGATATGTTATTGAATGGTTTTTTTACAAATGCCAACGTACAAGCCGGAAATGCGACCGCACCTGGTACAATTCCTTTTGCAGGACAATATTTGAGTAAAGCATTTTTAAGTTCATTACTGCCTAACGGAACTATTACTGAAGGTACCGCTCCTTCATATACTGACGGTACCTTTCCATTATATTCAATAAATATTAATACTTCTGTACTTACAAGTACTCTAACGCTGAAGTTCACCGGAAAATTGAAAAATGGGGCAGTTGATTATACAACTGCTGCAACAAAAATCACAGTACCATCCACTTATTCATGGAGTAACTATAAGACTGCGTGGAAAATTACAAACATCAAACAACTATACTATGATGCACCAATAGTGACACCTGGTATATTCAAATTCAAAGCGATTGCCACAATAGAAGCTGGTGGTGTTGCAACAGAAGTCCTGATTACCGGGGAAACCACCGCAAAAATTGGGGAATGTAGTGCGTCAAATAATGGGATAGGTGATTTGCTGGATCCTAACGCAGGATCAAATGAAGATGGATGTGACAAAAAATACAAGTTCAGAAAAGCATTGATACCCTTTTTAAATCAGTTGAAGGCGCTTAATCAGATTAATAGTACTGCCGCAATTAATTTAAATAGCATTTCAACATACACAAATTCATATTTGGCAGAATTTTTTGGTGCAAATACAATTTGGGTGAAAGATGCTACTGCTGTCAGTCCTGATATGTATTATATTAAAAATGGTACCACTACATTGGCAACATTCAAAATTACTTTGCCAACTACTTTCGCCAGGTTTGAAGGAGTTGTTGTAACTCAAGCAAGGGACAAATACACTTTAAAATTAACTACTGCAGCGGCTAATGGGACGATTGTTCACACAGAAGGTGCGATGATTTTGCCGCCGAATTATAATTTTGACTGTTGTGTTGCATTTCAGCCCTGTATGCCAAATGACTTTGACTGTGACGGGGTAATCGATGCAGACGATTGTGTAAAAAAACATATCGCATTTGTTTTTGATTTGCCACATGTAGACAATTATTTTGGAAGTCCACACAGAGTAAAAGTAGCGCAAAATATATTGGATTTTATGAAAGCGCATAGATCTATTGGTAGTAATCTAGATGTTTCAAATCAAATTAGTTTAACTACTGTAGATGATATTAGCGGACAGAATGGTGGAACTCCTAGATTTCGACTGATTAACTATCCCAATAACGACAGTAATGATGCAAATTATGTTGCAAATACTAATCCTATTAATACAACTCTTCCTTCAGAAATTTATACACCAACTAATATTTTGCAGATTCAGGAGGACGATTATAATAGTACCATTATGAACATAAATACTAGTTTGAGTAATGGAACAGTGCCACTTGTTAAGAAGATAGATGTTGTTTTTTACCTTGTTGGAAGTAATATTGATAGTGATCTTGCAGCTACAAGAACTTCATTTAATTCATTATTTAGCGGTGCTGTTGCCAACGCAGGGAAACCATTCTTTGTATTTGTGACGCATGCTAATGGGAATGTTGTGGATTACGCTTACAACAATCCTCCAACTGTCACACCTGAACAATACTTAGCCAATTTAAATATTACTCCATCGAAATATATCGGTAACAATGCGGCTACCGCTAATTATGCGGTTTTTACCAAAGTGCAAACTGAAACCCTCGACACTACCCATGATTTACAAGAATTGATAGAAGATATTTACAGTAATACGCCAATATTTGCAGATTGTTATGTGTCAAATTCCACTGGCCGAAATATGGTGGCAGCTAAAAATAATCCGGGATGCGAAACCTGCGTTCCGCAACCGGTAGTTCCTATTCCTTGTGGTACTGCACAAGCAGATTTTTTAACTTTCTTGAGTTTAAGTGCTCCTATTACGGTAAATGCGAGCGGGGTTAATTACACCTACTATAATTCTAATAAAATAGCGGGGTATACTGTTGATGCTGGCGAATTTGATGATTTCTGTATAAAGAAATATCAATACATTCTGGCAAGCTATATGGAGTATATTACCACAATGGGGATAACTTCAACGGATAATGTACATTTTTTAACAATTTCTGAGTTTGGAGATACGTATCTAAACTATGGCTTTACAGGAATGACCGGACCAGGTGGCGTTATTCAACAGTTTAAAACCTATTATAACGATTACTTTTTGAATCCCCTTAACAATCCTGATGATTTAAAAAAATGGAATGCCTGGGTAAATAAAGTTTTTAGAGCTACAAACATGTTTTGTCCTCCTGCTCCTATAGATTATATGTCACCTATTTTGCCGGCAGATCAAAATGAAACATGCGCAACTTTGATTAAAAACATCAATGAAACCTATTCTGCGGAGAACTATAATAATCTTCTGCAAACCAAACGAAAGGAATTCATTGCCGCGTATATTGAACAAGCGCTCCAATCCGTATCAGAAACACTCAATATGACGTATTTTGATCAGGAATACCAATATACACTGTATTATTATGACCAAGCCGGTAACCTTACGCAAACAGTAGCTCCAAAAGGAGTGAAACGTTTTACCAATCTTGAGATGAATACGAAGAACGCGCTTATAAATAATTTTAGAACCAATTTTAGCTTAACATCTGAAGATACTTCTTTACAACCAGATCACAAATATAATACCCAGTACAGGTACAACTCATTAAACCAGCTGGTCTATCAAAATACACCGGATGGCGGTATAACTCGTTTTGCCTATGATTATTTGGGTAGGATTATAGCCTCTCAAAATGCCAACCAAGTAATAGTATCGCCAGAAGGCTACGTTCACTTTAGCTATACTACGTATGATGCTTTAGGAAGAATTACTGAAGCAGGCCAGGTAGGTGTGCCCGCAGCTTCAAACTTTACCATAAGTCCTGAAGGACGTTTGAAAACCAATGGTGGCGATGCGGAAGATTTTGGTTCGGATGCGTACAAAACAGAAGTAACAAAAACGATATATGATGAGGATCCGGCTGTAGATAGTATACATGCGTCCGATTTATTCACAACAAATAATGGAGGAGGAGATTTTTTCCTAAATAACAGAAACAGGGTAACCGGTATTTTTTATTATGAAGATCCTCAGAACTTCGATTTTGATAATGCTATTTTCTATAATTATGATGTCCATGGAAATGTAAAAGAGGTTGTAAATTATTATACCTATCTTAAAAATCTGCAATGTACTCCGGGTACCGTTATAGATCCAGAGACAGGACAGACTAACGATTGTGAACAACATCTTAAGCGGATCGTATATAATTATGATCTGATAAGCGGAAATGTAAATCAAGTCGTTTATCAACCCAATAAAATTGACCAGTTTATTCATAAATACAATTATGATGCTGACAACCGTATTCTCAATGTGGAGACCTCAGTTGATGGTATCATCTGGGAAAAAGATGCGGACTATAAATACTATGCACACGGACCATTGGCGCGCGTGGAACTCGGAAATAAAAAGGTGCAGGGAATTGACTATGCCTATACTTTACAGGGGTGGTTAAAGACTGTAAATGGAGAAAATATTACTGACCCTGCCAACGATTTGGGTCAGGACGGTTTGGCGGCAGGAACGACAAAAACAAAGGATGCTTTTGGGTACTCATTAAGCTATTTCGCGGGTGATTATCATCCTGTTGTTGGAGATGCATCGTTTAAACCACTGATGTTTAGTAGGAATGATGCGATACTGTCGAACACCAGAGATCTATATAACGGGAATATTAAACAAATGACGACTGCAATCCGTACAGATCGTGACGCGGTATTGCCGGTTCAGAAGAATAACTATACCTATGATCAGCTTAATCGTATAACTGGGATGACATCGAAAGCTATTATTCCGACGGCGACAGGTTTTAGCACTTTTGATACAAGTTATAGTTCTACTTTTAGCTATGATAGAAACGGAAATTTAGAGACATTGAGCAACACCGCTCCAATAGTTGTTAATGGAATTGCCAATCCGGTAATGGATAACTTCACTTATAGATATGCCGATAATCAAAATAGATTAAACAAGGTGTTTGATGCCGCAGGCGATATCTTTGCCGAAACAGGTATTGATATTAAATTCAATTCAAGCCCCGGCGAAGTCAGTTCCTATAATATCTCTAATACAGCCACCCATAATTATGAATACGATAAAATTGGACAGTTGGTTAAAGACAAAGCTGAAAATTTAACGATTAAGTGGCGGGTAGATGGAAAAGTAAAATCTGTGACCAAAGGAGGAGATGTAACTACTTTCATATACGACGGATTAGGAAACAGGATAGCCAAACGCAAAAGTTACCTTTATGGCTCAAACTCAACTACAGATTATTATGCCAGAGATGCGCAAGGTAATGTAATGGGCATGTACAAATTAAGTGAATCTTCAAGTCGGAGTAATCTTCAAAAGACTTTGTATCTGAATGAGCACCATATTTTTGGCAGCAGCCGACTAGGTTTGGAAGCCAAATACAAACTGGTTTACAAATATGTTAAGCCGTCAATTTTGATGAAAGGGACTGCTGATACTAAGATAACTGCTGATGTTGTGGCCAAAGCGGTCACGAACATAAGTGCCAGTTTTTTACCACCTGTATATGTTGCAGATTTAATGATTTTATCTCTTAAGGTAGGTAGTTCTACTACTGCTACCTGGAACGAGCCTAATTTGAGCAATGTTGATCCTAATATCAAAAATGTATCACTCACGAGTAAATTTAAAATAGATCAGGCAATAACACCGCCAGCGTCAACAGTCATTGCGCAGGCTGAAGTTCTGGGACAAGGTTCCTTTATTGATAGTAATCAGACGATTTCAAACCCTACTTTGACCGGTTTTGTAAATGTAACTGTCGATAGTGCAGGGAAAATTTCTAAAACAGGAGCTTCTGCAGCAGATGCGGGCGGTGAGACCGGAAATATACTGATAGGCAATGGATATGTAGAACGTAAAGTTTTAGGGACTCTTCCTTCTCATGACGGTATTATGTTAGGGCTTTCATATCAGAGTAATGCAAGTCTTGCGCCCTCCGCAACCATTAATTATGGTTTGAATACAAATGCTAGTGCCATTACAATATATGAGACAAATGTCCAAAAGGCTATTCCTGCAACTACAATCGGATTTAATGATCTCTTAAAAGTAGAACGTATTAATGGACAAATAAAATATTATAAGAACAGTACATTGCTTCTAACTACTGCTGAACCTGCATTGCTCGCAGGCCAACCAATGCTTGTAGACTTTTCTATGAGTGTAAGTGGAACCAGTATTTATAATTTGAAAATCGTAAAATATGATGCTCCGTATGTAAACACAGATCAGGTAATTTCAAATCCTGCATTAAAAGCTATGGCAAATGTAACAGTTACTGCCGGAGTAATATCGAACCCAACAATAGCTGTTGCAGGAGGGGAAACTGCTAAAATTTTATCTGGTGATGGGTATGTTGAACGCACAATAAGTGGAACTCTACCATCTAATAGCGGCATAACATTAGGGCTTTCTTACCAAACGAATTCGAACCTTACTGCTTCCAATACTATTACCTATGGTCTGAATACCAATGGAACTATTGTAATATATGAAAATGGAGTTACAGCTACTGGTTTACCAACGGCTGCAGGTTCATATCAAGTAGGTGATGTGGTTAAAGTGGAAAGAATTAATGGAAAAATAAAATACTATAAAAATGGTATAGTATTGCGGACAGTTACTGAGACCGCGGCTAATTTTGGATTACCGATGCTTGTTGATTTTTCTATGAGCCAAGTTAATACTAGTATTTATAACTTAAAAGTGGTAAATTATAGCGATTCCTATATTAACACAAATTATACGAATCCTAAACCTGCTGTAACTGCTTCAGCAAATATCGCAATCGATGCTGCAGGAACAATTACTAAAATATCAACAACGAGCTCATTTGATGCAGGAGGAGAGTCTGATAAAATTTTAACTGGAGACGGTTTTGTTGAACGTGTTGTTGGTGGTGCAACCCTCGCTTCCAATAATAACGTAATGTTGGGGCTTTCTTATGCAAGTACTCCAACCAATGTAGGTTATGCTAGAATAAATTATGCACTGTATACCTATCCAACCAATACTCTTATCGCCTTTGAATCAGGTACTCAAGTTAATCTGCCTGTTACAGGTGGTGCAAATCTTTACGCTCTTACTAATATTTTGAAAATTGAGCGAATAAACGGGAAAATTAAGTATTATAAAAACAATATTTTGTTGCGGACAGTTAATGAATCCCCGGCTAACCTGGGACTGCCGATGCTTGTTAATTTCTCGATGTCTCAGTACAATACAGGTATTTATGGTTTAAAAGTGACGAATTATAAAAAACCGCTCCAACGAATAGACGGTGATGTTAAAACCACAATGAAGCTTTCTGCTGAGTATCTCTCAGCGGCAGGAGGAACGTTTAAACCTAAAGTAATCGTTACAAAAGAGATATTTACAAACGGTGCAAATACTAAGAAAGAATATTCGCTTGCGTCCACTTTAAGTATTACTTCTGCGGAGATGGCATCTAAAGGAATGGAAGTTAAATTTGATGGAAACTTTAATCAGCTTGGATTGGATAAACTTTCAGGAACCATTGTCGTAAATGGTGTATTGACCCAAACCTTCAACGCTGTCGCTCCAGCCACAACAACACCAGTTGTTGCAGTGCCTGTGTCTAAATTGGGTTCTGGTATATTTGATGTATGTAGTATTAACTACAGCTTCGGAAGTCAGGGAAGTACAGTTAGCCGAGAATTTGATTTTAACCATAATATTGGAGCAGCCCCTGTTTCAACACTGGGAAATATTGCAATGGCAGTAACACCACCGGCGGTAAGAGGATTAGGTCCTTGTCTTTCTGATAGCGATACGGATGGTATATTTGATGTATTTGAGGATGCCGATGGCAATGGTAATATTGCAGATGACGACACAGATAGTGATGGTGTTATAAATTACATGGATACGGATGATGATGGTGATGGTATCCTGACCAAATGGGAAGAGACTGACACCGATGGTAATCCGGCTACAGGAACAATAGTAAACCACGATGGTACGGCAGTAGCGGCAAACCCAAGTATGGTTACTGATGGCATTCCGGATTATTTGGATGAAGACGATGACGGTGATGGATATCCGACTTGGCAGACGCAAGAAGGTGGGCCTGGAGTCAAAAACTCTGTTCCGGGACTAGCCTATACATTGGATAGTGACGGAGACACATTCAAAAATTATTTGGATTGTACCAATGGATTATTCCCGGTAACTGAGGATATGGAATTGCATAATTTCGTAAATTTAATCGGTGATAAACGGTACGAACTGGCCAACCATTTAGGAAACGTACTGGTAGTGATTAACGATAAGAAAATACCGGAATTAGAGTTGCCTAGCAGCATATTGAAACACTTTAATGCCGACGTTCTTAGCTACTCGGATTACTATCCTTTTGGAATGCTCGTGCCGGGAAGGCACGCAACGAATATTCCTAACGGTCACCGCTACGGTTTCCAAGGACAGGAACAGGATAATGAACTCAAAGGCGAAGGGAATTCGTTAAACTATACCTTTAGGATGCACGACCCGAGGGTGGGTAGGTTTTTTGCAGTTGATCCATTATTTAAAAAATATCCACATAATTCTACATATGCATTTTCTGAAAATAGGGTTATTGATGGCATTGAACTTGAGGGCTTAGAAATGATAAGAGCGGATATGGATAGCTACGATCCGAATGTTAAGTTAATGGCAGAGTTAGACCATGTTACTAATTACAGAGATAGCAAGAATTATCAAATATTCAGTGAGGCAAGACACAAATTCAGCGGAAGTGGTGGAGTAGTTGAAGGTATGGCTGGTGAATTACTTTTTGCGAAAATTTTATCTCCTATTTTTTCTCCACTGTTCGCCCGTTTTGGGAAATATATATTTTCTACTCCAGCTGTAAAAGTTGTTTATTCTAGCCTTTCTGAAGCTGTAGTCCCTATTGCGCAAGTAATTGAAAGAACAGCAATCAGAATTGAAAGAATTACTATTAAAGGTGTTGGAAGTAATAACAAATTTATTATTATAGGAAGAAATATGGAAGAGAGGATTCACCCCTTGGCAAAAGAATTGGCCGAAAATGGTGTAGAAGCTGAATCTTGGAATGGATTTGATCCATTGCTAACCGAAGCCAAAAATTTGGCTAATAATAATACTTGGGTAAAAAGTAAAATTGATGATGGTTATTCTGTTATCGATGCAGGGTTAGATCCTAAATTTACTTCGATAGGTAATACAGATATGGGAGTATTTTATGAAATGGAAACAACCACGGTAAATGCAGTTGAAAGTGCTCAAGGTAGTTCAAGTGCTACAATTATTAAAATGACGAAAACTGAATAATTATGATTTCAAATGACAATTTCCTCCATGTTGTTAAGACATCTTTTACTTTTTTGGAAAACGATTTTGGTTTTAAATACCATGGATTTGAAGAAAAAGCAAGATTAATAAAAATAAATTATTTAAAAAAAGAATTGCTTGTATCAATAATATACAATAGACCTAATAATTATATTGAAGTTAATGTTTATAACTACATTTCTAAAGTAGAACCTGGAAAATATGATTGGAAATATAGTGTCGGACTAGAACATATTATTAAAAAAGAAACAGGTGTCTATTACGATTTTGATTCTATTAAGAGTGAAGATTTAAATACTAAAATTGAAGTAAATTCCATGCTCTTAAAAAAATATGGACTTAATATCTTGTCGGGTGCAGAATGGTATTCTTGGGGTAAAATTACCGGATACGAACAATATGTTCCACCGGAATTACCGTAAAAAAAAGATATCAAAACCCCGATTGCGCGGATATATCAACGCAACGATTGCGCGGATTTACAATCCGTGCCCGACAAAGAGAAGATACAAAAAAAAGCTACAACCCTAAAGTTGTAGCTTTTTAATTAACCCGTTCTAGTTATATAAAATTGTACTTTTGCCACAAATCCATTTTATGAAAAAGACGACGCCGATCATTCCTTTATTCAAGCAGTTTATAAAAGAAACGGAGACAGGAAAGCGGCTAAAGAAAAATGGGGAAAAAATAAAACCAGGTTCAATACAAAACTACTACTATGTCTTAAACAACCTGATTCAGTTTTCGAGTGACACCAAGTTTGAGCTGCGTATTTGCGATGCCTCGAAATTGAATACGCGTGAACTGCAATCGGAGAAAACCTATTGGAAAAAATTTTATCAAAAGTTCACCGAGTTCTTGTATAAAAAAGGCTGTCATGATAATTATGTAGGGGCCAATATCAAAGTCATCCGCGTGTTTTTTAATTACTTAAAAAATGACAAAGATCTATTTACCGGGGATTTCCAGCGTCTTTTTTATGTGCGTAAAGAAGAAATTGAGATTTTTGTACTTTCGCCGGAACAACTTAAATTTTTAATTCACGACAAAGAATTCGAACAGACGTTATTGCCAAGTCACCAACGTGTTAAGGATATTTTTGTTTTTGGATGTACTACCGGACTGCGTTATTCGGATATCTTTTTGTTGACCAACAAGAACTTTGAACAAATGGATGGCGAATGGTATTTGAAACTCAAATCGCTAAAAACAAAAACCTTCAGTTATATTAAATTGTCTCCGTATGCGGTAACGATTTACCAGAAATTCCAACCCCAAAACAGCAAAGCAACCGTTTTTGGACAGATTAGCTTATTTAATTTTAATAAAAGTTTAAAACACATTGGGGAACAGGCCGGTTTTACAGCATCTGTGGAAGTTTCCCGGGAGAAGCAAGGCAAAACACACCAACTTACAAAAAAGACAGACAGCACTAAAAACCGTTTTTGTGATAAAATGAGTTCCCACATGATGCGACGAACGGCCATTACGACCTTATTGATTTTAGGCATGCCCGAACATTTAGTGCGTAAAATAAGCGGGCATAGTCATGCGAGCAGTTCTTTTAACCGGTATGTGCATTACGCTCAATCCTATATGGATAAGGAGATTGAGAAAGTACATAGCAAATTGGAAAGTTATTAACACAGGTAATTCAAAGTTATGTGCTCTGCAAAGTCTCCCGACTTTGCAGATATCATTAATATTGGTTGTATCGTGTAAATGAAGCCTGATTCAAAGCATCTACAATCGGGTTGTCCGCCTTTTCAATTTTCAACAAACCTTTATCGGAAACATAATTACTTGCACTGGAATAGATGTATTCCGATGCATTTTCTACTATACCCGCACGAACAGGATTTAAGTGGATATAATCTAATTTTGACCACATAAATTTATTCGTGTAAATCTCTTCTGCATGATTGCCATATTGCCAAAACTGATAATTTTTGTTTCTTGAATGACTTTCTGCAGCTAACTTAAATCGTTCTAACATCCATTCTCTTCGGCTTTCTGGCTCGGTTTGAATTTTTTCTAAAATTGTTTTGGCCATAAATTTTTTAAAATCCCTTATTAAATCCGAAAGTTTCCCATCATTTGACTGAACTATCAAATGAATATGATTACTCATGATCACATATCCATATAAAACCATTCCTTTGTTTTCTATGCAATAATCCAAACAATCAATAACGCTGTCTCTATATGATTTTCTTGTAAAAACATCTATCCAGTCCACGACAGTTGCCGTTATAAAATGTGGTAATGTTTGGTCCCGAATAACATATCCTTCTTTCATAGTTGTTTTTATATTAAATCTTATTTGATTCTAAAAGGCATATGCTTGGATACTTTCTTGTGCTATAAAGACTTCTGACTTGTAAGCATACAAAAATATTTAAAACCAAATATAAATATAAAAAAACTACAACAAATTTTACTTCGTTGTAGTTTATTATTATGCAATTTGATGAGTATTGTGGCGCAAAGTCAGAGACATTTGCGCAGCTGTATGCAGCTTATTCACTCTTCGCGGAGCGGGATAAAGAACGAGTTAGAGTTCAATTAAGAAAAGCTACAACTTTATGGTTGAAGCTTTTCTTTGTAATACTTTTTAGGCACGGATTACAAATCCGCATTATATACAAATTCGCGCAATTATTCTCTGAAATCCGTTTCGATTTCTTCATCTAAAAGAAGAACTAGGTCGCCTAAACAATCAGTTACGTCCTGAATTAGGATGTAATTTTTTTCTCCCCATTTTTCTATTCCTTCTAATTTGAAAAGATTGTTTACTTCTTCATACCTAATCCAATCATCTGCTCTTTTATTTAGATTGGAAATACACTCCTTTAATAGATTAATAAAAAATATATTTTTATGTTGAGAATCAAAATATTCATCAAGTTCTAAATCACACCAACCAATTGGCTGAACATCTATTATTACATCAATAACATCTACAAAATATTGACTAACCCAAACTGGCAAATCAATACCTTTAATAAATTCTTTGATTTGGCATAAAGACATTATCAATATGCAATCGTTTGGATTGAAATATTTACTTTTATATTTTATTATGCTGTTCGACATTACTCTGTTATTATGGTTCTAGCCTGATTAGCTTTACTTGATTCCCCAATGTGTTTTTTAACAACTTGCTTCGCGTCATTTCCCAACTTTCTAATATCGATATTTATAAAATCAACGCCGTCTTTTAAAAAATGACTATCTATTGATTTTATAAATGCATCCAATTTAAATCCTTTTTTATCTACTGCACTTACCAAATCAACAGACTTTCCTGCAAGCTTTCCTTGAGTAATTATAAAATCACCTGCTTTTTGTTCACCGTTTCTTATAGCCCTAACTGTAGTATTAAAAGTTTCTTCAAAAATTGCCATCCCTTCGGCTTCAATTTGCCTAAAAACACCTTGACCTCCAACATCTCTAAAAGTTTCTAAAATTTCTTTACTTCTTGAACTTACCTTAAGTGACTTTAAAATTGAGCTAACTGCACTATTCGTGGTCACTCCTGTTTTTATAGCCATGTAAACACCCCCCTTAGCTGGAAAAAGTGAAGCCACGTCTAAGCTTGAAATTGCCAAATCTTTTAAATCGGCTAAAACCCCTTCTTCAGGAAGAACTACCCATGATCGATTTTCTTTTCGTATTTTAAAATTTTTCCCTAAATCTGTAAAAGAGACTTCATCAGGAACAACAACATCTCTATAAATATTTGAAGTCATCAACATTTTATAAATAACTCTACCTTCGACTTCATCTGTAACTTCATATTCGCCTATCGTCGACAAAATAGTACCGAAACCATCTGCAGCTTTATTCCAAATTTGCTCAGGTGACAAATCAAGATCTTCCGCTGTCATACTGTTATAACCGCCTTCACAACCTTCAATCTCAACGAGAGCTATAGGGGAGTTACTGGCAAACTGATAAGAACTTAAATAAGCATACTCTCTTGCCAAAGGGTCAACAGCAAAAAACCGTCCAATTCTCGGGTCATGCATCCTGAAGGTATAATCCAACGAATTCCCTTCGCCTTTCAGTTCATTATCCTGTTCCTGCCCTTGGAAGCCATAGCGATAGCCGTTGCTAATATTCGTTGCGTGCCTTCCTGGCACTAGCATTCCAAAAGGATAGTAATCTATTACTAGCTTAGGTCAATAAATATAAGAACTCAGACACTTTTTAATACTGTCAATAACTGCACAATAATGCAATTTATGGCATTTCAAACATAAAAAACCACGGGTTTTAGACACTCAAAATGCGTATAAAAAACACAAAGACAAGGTACAAAAATTATTGTTTTTATTAAAAATAAAAACGAGACAATTCAATACTATTGAACTGCCCCGTTAAGTGGACAAAAATATACAATTATCAAACAGATTTTTGAATGGCTTAAAGCTTATTGCTGGTATTTCAGATGGGTCTTCATTTTAGGTACATATGAAAATTTTAAAAAATAACTTGGTTCTAAAATATATTTGCATATGTTTGCAAAATAAAATCAATATAAAATGTTCAAAAATCAATTACATCATCATCATTTTCATAATTGCTCTCAGGCGATGTGTTAATGGTATGCGTGTAAATCACAATATTAAAACCCGTTTGAGTACTTCAAACGGGTTTTTTATTTCCTCCAAGTGGTACTCATTCATAAAATTAAAACTAAAAAATGAGTACTCTAAAAATTGCAATTCAAAAATCAGGACGTCTTAACGAAGACAGCATTCAAATTCTTAAAGATTGCGGAATTTCCATTAACAATGGGAATGACCAGCTAAAAGCAGAAGCTTCTAATTTTCCCCTTGAAATTTTATTCCTGAGAAATTCAGATATTCCACAATACCTGATCGATGGAGTAGTGGATGCTGCTATCGTTGGGGATAATCTTTTGGTAGAAAAAGGAAAGACGATTCAGGTTGCCGAGAAATTAGGCTTTTCTAAATGCAAGGTTTCGGTGGCAGTTCCCAGATCTTTCGAATACAAATCCATTAAAGATTTAGACGGATTACGTATTGCGACATCTTATCCTAATACCGTTAATGATTTCTTTGCTTCCAAAAATATATCTGTCGATTTGCACCAAATTTCTGGTTCGGTTGAAATTGCTCCAAATATTGGTCTGGCCGATGCAATTGTAGATATTGTTTCCAGCGGAAGCACTTTATTCAAAAACAACCTTAAAGAAGTGGAAGTGATTTTTAAAAGTGAAGCCGTTTTAGCGGTTTCGCCAACTATTTCAAATGAAAATCAAGCCATATTGAATAAACTGCAATTCCGAATCCAGTCTGTCTTAAGAGCAAGAAAATCAAAATATATTTTGATGAATGTACCAAATGATAATATTGCAAAAGTAACTCAAATTCTCCCTGTACTCAAAAGCCCCACGGTTGTTCCATTGAATGAGAAAGGATGGAGCAGTGTGCAGACTGTGATTGATGAGGATAAATTTTGGGATGTAATCGACCAATTGAAAGAGGCAGGTGCCGAAGGAATTTTGGTTTGTCCAATCGAGAAAATGGTTTTGTAAATTTTAAAGAAAGCAAAAATGAATAAAATATATAATCCATCAAAAGAAACCTGGTCAACTATTCTAAAAAGACCGACACAAACTTTCGAAAACATAGAAGAAACGGTTAAAGGAATTTTCAAAGAAGTTCAATCAAAAGGAGATGTGGCTATTGCAAAATACACTTCTTTATTTGATGCAATTTCGATAAAAAGTATTGAAGTTTCTGATGCAGAAATTCAAGAAGCAGTAACTTCAATTTCAGATGAATTAAAAGAAGCCATTCAGCTAGCAAAATTGAATATTGAAAAGTTTCACGTTGCTCAGAAAACAGTAAAAGTTGAAGTTGAAACAACAGAAGGAGTGAATTGCTGGCAGGAAAAACGACCAATTCAAAAGGTGGGTTTGTATATACCCGGAGGAACAGCTCCTTTGTTTTCAACGGTTTTAATGTTGGCAGTTCCGGCGCAGATTGCAGGCTGTAAAGAAATTGTATTGTGTTCTCCACCAGACAAAGAGGGCAAAATAAATCCAGCTATTTTATATACTGCTAATTTGTGCGGCATAACTAAAATTCTGAAGGTAGGCGGAATTCAAGCTATTGCAGGGATGACTTTTGGCACGGTTTCAATTCCGAGAGTATATAAAATTTTTGGGCCCGGAAATCAATTTGTAACGGTTGCCAAACAAGTGGCGACGCAGTTTGGCGTCGCCATTGACATGCCTGCCGGCCCAAGTGAATTGCTTATTGTTGCTGATGATAGCGCCATTCCAAGTTTTGTGGCGTCCGATTTGTTAAGTCAGGCAGAACACGGAGCGGACAGCCAGGTAATTTTGGTTTCGACTTCAAAAAAGCTAATTGACGCAGTTGAAAATGAAATTATTCAACAGATTACCGTTTTGTCTAGAAAGGAAATTGCACAAAAAGCCATTGCAAATTCAAAATTAATTTTTGTCAAAAATGATATAATGGCGCTGGATTTAATCAATGAATACGGACCAGAGCACTTTATTATTTGTACAGAAAATGAAGATTTTTATATCAATAATATTGAGAATGCAGGGTCCGTTTTTATTGGAAATTATACTCCCGAAAGCGCAGGTGATTACGCCTCAGGAACCAATCACACTTTGCCGACAAATGGCTATGCCAAGAATTATTCGGGTGTGAATTTAGATAGTTTCCAAAAAGCGATGACTTTCCAAAAAATATCAAAAGCTGGTATTCAAAATATTGGAAAAGCTATAGAAATAATGGCTGAAGCGGAAGGATTACAGGCACACAAAAATGCAGTTACATTAAGATTAAAAGCTTTAGAAAATGAATAATTTCAATATAAATGGCATCATCAGAGAAAATATCAAAAAAATGCAGCCTTATTCATCGGCAAGAGATGAGTTCAAAGACTTTGATCAAAAGATGATTTTTTTGGATGCCAATGAAAATCCATTTGAAAACGGAGTAAACCGTTATCCGGATCCGCAGCAAAAAACTGTAAAAACTGCCTTGACAACATTAAGAGGAATAGCACAAAATCAAATTTTATTGGGTAATGGAAGTGACGAAGTGCTGGATTTGCTCTTTCGTGCGTTTTGCGAGCCAAATAAAGATAACGTAATTACATTGCCGCCAACATACGGAATGTATGGTGTCCTGGCAAATCTGAATGCAATAGAGAATCGGGAAATAATTTTAAATATTGATTTTCAGCCCGATGTAGTTTCTATTTTGGAAAAGATAAATGAAAATACAAAAATGATATTTCTTTGCTCGCCGAATAATCCAACCGGCAATTCGTTTTCAATTGGAAGTATTTTAATTTTATTGCAACAATTCAAAGGATTAATTGTTTTGGATGAAGCCTATATCGATTTTTCAGAGCAGGAAAGTTGGTTGGAAAAATTGGATGATTATCCTAATTTAGTGATTACGCAAACACTTTCCAAAGCCTATGGAATGGCAGGAATTCGTATAGGAATATTGTATGCTTCAACTGAAATTATCGCAGTTTTAAACAAAATAAAGCCGCCTTATAATATCAATGAATTGTCTCAGCGAAGCGCCATATCACGAATTGAAGATAAAGAAAGTGTTTTTTCTGAAATCAATTTGATAAAAGAAGAAAAACAGCAATTACTTAAGGAATTAGTTGAAATTAAATTTATTGAAAAAATATTTCCGACCGATGCTAATTTCATATTGATAAAAGTTGATGATGCAACCAAAAGATACAATCAATTATTGGAAAAATGCGTTGTAATCAGAAACAGAACCACACAACCTTTGTGTGCAAATTGTCTACGAATTACAATTGGTACAAAACAAGAAAATGAACAGCTCATCAAAATATTAAAATTATTGTAATGGCACAAAAAGTATTATTTATAGATAGAGACGGAACTATGGTTCTGGAACCTGAAGACTATCAATTGGACAGTTTGGAAAAATTGGAATTCTATCCAAAAGCTTTTCAATATTTGGGTAAAATCGCCATGGAATTGGATTTTAAATTGGTAATGGTTACCAATCAGGACGGTTTGGGAACTTCCAGTTTTCCGGAAGACACTTTTTGGCCTACGCAAAATTTCATCATTAAGGCATTCGAGAATGAAAATGTATCATTTGATGAAATTTGTATCGACAGGAGTTTTCCCGAAGAAAATGCGCCAACCCGTAAGCCAAGGACAGGAATGTTGACCAAATATATCAATAACTCCGCCTACGATTTAGAAAATTCATACATTATTGGAGATCGAATCACTGATGTTGAATTAGCTAAAAATTTGGGTTCAAAAGCCATTTTTATTAATAATGGTGAGACTGTCGGAAGTACTGAGATTAGTTCTGAAAAAGAAGAGTTGAACAATACGATAGCTTTGCAAACCAAAGACTGGAAGGAGATATATGAGTTTTTGAAATTAGAAAACAGAACGGCTTCTATTGTCAGAAAAACCAATGAAACGGATATTAGCATTACTGTCAATCTTGACGGCACCGGAAAAAGTAAAATCGACACCGGAATTGCTTTTTTTGATCATATGCTGGACCAGATCGCACGTCACGGACAAATGGATTTGGAAATCACCGTAAAAGGAGATTTGGAAGTAGATGAACACCACACGATTGAAGATACCGCCATTGCTTTAGGGGAAGTTTTCGCCAAAGCTTTGGGAAACAAATTAGGTATTGAACGCTATGGGTTTTGTTTGCCAATGGACGATTGCTTAGCTCAAACTGCAATAGATTTTGGGGGAAGAAACTGGTTGGTTTGGGATGCCGAATTCAAAAGAGAAATGATTGGACAAATGCCAACAGAAATGTTTTTTCACTTTTTTAAATCCTTTACTGACGGAGCGAAAGCCAATCTGAATATCAAGGCCGAGGGAACAAATGAACACCATAAAATTGAGGCAATTTTTAAAGCTTTTGCAAAAGCAATCAAAATGGCGGTAAAAAGAGATGCTGAAAAAATGATTTTGCCATCAACTAAAGGGGTTTTGTAATGAAAATAGCTATTATAGATTACGGTGCAGGAAATATTCAAAGTATTCAGTTTGCATTGGAAAGATTGGGTTTTAATGGTGTTTTAACCAGAAGTCCGGAAGAAATTAAACAAGCTGATAAAGTGATTTTTCCGGGAGTAGGCGAGGCAAGCAGCGCAATGAAAAAGTTGATGGAAAGTGGTTTGGATAAAATTGTTCCAACCTTAAAACAGCCTGTTTTGGGGATTTGCCTTGGAATGCAATTGATGTGTAAATCTTCCGAAGAAGGTAATACAACAGGATTAGGAATTTTTGATGTTGATATTATTAAGTTTTCAAATAAAGTGAAAGTACCACAAATGGGATGGAACACTATTTATAATTTGAAAACCGAATTATTTAATGGAATTTCAGAAAATGAATATATGTATTTGGTGCATAGTTTTTATGCTCCAAAATGTGATCAAACCATTGCAATAACTGATTATGAACTGGGCTATTCATCAGCTTTACAGAAAAATAATTTCTATGGAGTGCAGTTTCACCCGGAAAAAAGCGGAAAAATGGGAGAACAGATCCTTTCTAACTTTTTGAATATAAAATAGGGACTTTATGACTTTTGACATTCAAACTTTAAGACTAAGAATATGAGAATAATACCAGCCATAGACATCATAGACGGAAAATGTGTCCGCCTTTCAAAAGGGGACTACAATACTAAAAAAATATACAACGAGAATCCGTTGGAAGTTGCCAAATCATTTGAAAACCATGGAATTGAGTATTTGCACTTAGTTGATTTAGATGGAGCAAAATCAAGTAGAATTGTGAATCACAAAATATTGGAACAAATTGCTTCACAAACCAGTTTGAAAATTGATTTCGGAGGAGGACTGAAAACTGATAACGATTTAAGGATTGCGTTTGAAAGTGGCGCGAACCAGATTACCGGAGGAAGTATTGCAGTTAAAAATCCAGTTTTATTCCAGGAATGGATTTCTAAATTTGGTGCTGATAAAATAATTCTTGGAGCGGATGTCCATAACGAGAAAATTGCGGTTTCAGGATGGTTGGAAGAAAGTAACGAAGATTTAATCCCATTTATTCAGAAGTACCAAAGCAATGGTATTCAATATGTTATATGTACCGATATTGCTAAAGACGGAATGTTGCAAGGTCCAAGCTTCGATTTGTATAAAAAAATTCTAGCTCAAGTGCCAAATATAAAACTCATTGCTTCCGGAGGAATTTCGGTCTTTGATGAATTGCCGGAATTGGCAGCAATGGGTTGTGAAGGAACTATTATTGGAAAAGCCATTTATGAAGGAAGACTTTCTTTGAAACAACTTGAAAATTTTATTATTTCAAATTAATAATTATGTTAACAAAAAGAATAATTCCCTGTCTTGACATTAAAAACGGGAGAACCGTAAAAGGAGTCAATTTTATTGATTTGAAAGATGCCGGTGATCCTGTGGAATTAGCAAAAAAATATGCTGAAACCGGAGCAGACGAATTGGTTTTTCTGGATATTTCTGCTACTGAAGAAAGAAGAAAAACATTAATTGATTTGGTTCGAAAAGTAGCCGCTACGATAAATATTCCATTTACTGTAGGTGGCGGAATTTCATCGGTGGAAGATGTAGATTTGCTATTACAAAATGGTGCAGATAAAGTTTCAATAAATTCTTCTGCTGTAAAAAATCCGCAGCTCATTAATGATTTAGCTGATAAATTCGGAAGGCAATGTGTTGTGGTTGCCATTGATGCAAAACGTATTGACGGTATTTGGAAAGTGCATTTAGTTGGTGGTAAAGTTCCAACAGATCTGAATCTGTTTGATTGGGCAAAGGAAGTTGAAAATCGTGGAGCGGGTGAAATTCTTTTTACTTCAATGGAAAATGATGGTACCAAAAATGGGTTTGCCAATGAGGCCTTGTCAAAATTAGCACAAATGGTAAATATTCCAATTATAGCCTCTGGTGGAGCTGGGAATATGCAGCATTTTGTGGATGCTTTTCAAATTGGAAAAGCTGATGCAGCTTTGGCAGCGAGTGTTTTCCATTTTCAGGAAATTGAAATTCCAGAATTAAAAAAAGAGTTAAAAAGAAATAATATAGAAATCAGATTATAAATCATAAATAGATAATGAAAATAAATTTTAATAAAAATGAAGATGGATTGGTTCCAGCGGTAATTCAAGACAGCGAGACAAAATCAGTTTTGATGTTGGGATATATGAATGAAGAGGCGTACGCCAAAACTGTGGAAACCAAAAAAGTAACTTTTTTTAGCCGCTCAAAAAATCGGTTGTGGACAAAAGGAGAGGAGAGTGGTAACTTTTTAAATCTTATTGACATAAAGATTGATTGTGATAACGATACTTTTTTGGTAAAAGTAAAACCTCAAGGACCAACATGCCATATGGGTTCAGACACTTGTTGGCAGGAAAGCAATAATTTCGAATATGGTTTTATAACTAAACTGGAAGAAACGATAAAATCAAGACGTGAAAACGCAACGGCGGAAAAAAGCTATGTTGCCAGCTTATTCGAAGAAGGTATCAATAAAATAGCCCAAAAAGTAGGAGAGGAAGCTATCGAAGTGGTTATCGAAGCCAAGGACAATAACGACGATCTATTTCTAAGCGAAAGTGCTGATTTGTTTTTTCACTATCTCATTTTATTGCAAGCCAAAGGATTTC
Source organism: Flavobacterium sp. GT3R68 (assembly GCF_007109225.1). Taxonomy (GTDB): domain Bacteria; phylum Bacteroidota; class Bacteroidia; order Flavobacteriales; family Flavobacteriaceae; genus Flavobacterium. Next base: position 55,014 of record NZ_VJZK01000006.1, on the reverse strand, counting down.
AGCTAAAAGACGTATTGTCAATTTTAGAGGATAGAAGCAATAAATAATAAATAGTAACTAAAACAGCAGATAAATAATAAAGCGTTGTAATATAGGTAATTACAACGCTTTTTGTGGACAAAAATATATAATTATCGAATAGATTTTTGAATGACTTAGAACTTATTCTTGTTTTTAAGTGGATTTTGATCTTATGGAACCGGTATAAAAAGTTCTGAAAACAAAAAAGCCTCAAATTAACGAAGCTTTTTATAGTGTATATTGTAATCCGACTACCAGTCACTTTTTGCCGCGCCGGATTTAGCCATTTCCTGCTTGATGTTGCTTTTAATGGTTTCAACCTCAGCATTGATTGCGGCATAATATGCCTTAAGGGTTTCCATTAATTTTGGCTTTGTCGCCACTTTCTCGGAAGCCAATTTATCAAACATTTTCTCTAAAGGTATTTCAGAATCCATCTTGATAAGGATGTTTTTTATTTCGTATTTGTATTTACCGTCTTTGGACAGAATCGCGATATTATAAAATAATTTCACTTTTACCTCGCTTCCGTTTGCCTTAATCGTCATGAAGGAATACTGGGTGTCACTAACCGACGAAGCTTCCTTATTCTGCTTAAGCTTATCCTGTGTCACCTTATAAATGTTTACAAAGAACATTTTGGAGTTGTTATACAGGTCATCTTTGGTTTTTCCTTCCGCAGACACAACTTCCGTGAAGATAATCTGTCCGTTTTCATTCAATGGAAAATCGAATTTTTGCTGGGCATTTATGGTGAACGTGGTCAATGCTAATAATAAAAGAATCTTTTTCATATGTATGGAGCTTGGGTTAATAATAGGTTAGCCGAATACAATGATAGTATATTTTTTTAAAAATAAAAAAGTCTTTAAAATAAATTTTCTGCTCCGTTAATGACTACTGAAATAATACAGTACCGGAACCACTAGTGGACCTGCGGGATTTAACGGATATATTGGCGCAGCAGCGAGGTTTACTTTGTGAATATAGCTAAAAAAACCTTGTAATCATTTGACTACAAGGTTTTTGTGGAGTCGGGGAGAATCGAACTCCCGTCCAAACAAGCAACTAAAAGATTTTCTACACGCTTATTTCCTGATTGAATTTTCGATTTTGTGCTTGGCCAGAAACAGCCACACAAAACTTATCTTCTTAATTTCGAAAACCACCCGAAGCTTATGGTAATCTAGGTTTATTTTTACGGTTCCCCTGGATTGACCGCCACAAACCAAGGCTTTCAAGGAGAATCCTGCTTCCCTATCTGATAGGGACGAGGCTAATCTTACTATAATTCAGATTATGCAGCTAGAGCGTAGTTATTTTCGCCGTGTAAAATTGTTAGAACCTTTTATTTACGAGAATTGTCCCAGTTCTCGACGTGCTTACCTTCCAATTCGACTTGCTGTCAAAACCAGTCGACCCCAATATTTTGATACACTTCGCAAAAAGTATTCCAAATTTTAAGTGTGCAAATGTAGTCTTTTTTACTTAATTTTTTATGTCTGTCTATTCGTCCCGGTCGGTTTTGTCAATCTTGAACGGATAATCACCAAATAGAGGTGCCAGGTTACGGACTTTATAAACTTGTTTAGAACATTTATTAGACAGCGCAATGATCATTACATTTTCCTTTTTTAAGGTCACATACGAAGACATATTACCATGCCACCAACCATTGTGGAAATAAAAATTCTGGCCTGTTGCCCAATTAATCATCCGAATACCCAAACCATAATTTTTGGTCCCTTTCCGTTCATTGCTATAGCCTTTGTAAATTTGCTTCCTTAGTTCAGGCGTTAGGAAATCAGGGGCGTTGGTTGCCATATTAAATTTTAAAAGATCTCTTGGTGTTGAATAAATATTTTTATCCCCGTAAACACCATCCAGGTAATCCCAGCCAATCTGAAGGCCATTGCATTTATAAGAAAGGGTCACGCTGTCCTGATCCTTTTTATAGTCATAAACGAATGTGTTTTTCATTCCCAATGGATCGAAAATAATCGTTTTCATGGCTTCTTTATAGGTTTGTCCCGTCACTTTTTCAATAATCAGGGCCAAAATCGCATAATTCGTATTGCAATAGCCAAAACGGGAATCAGTCCTATACTCAAGATCAATATTTTTGTCATTGATAACATCAACAATGTCTTGATTGGTCAGTGTTTTATGCTGGTCCCAAATTTCCTTTTTATTAGTGAAATAGGCATAATTGCGCATCCCGGTCCTGTGACTCAATAAGTTTCTTATGGTGATTTCAGGATAAGGGAAATTTGAAAGGATTGTATTTACTTTCTGATCCAGTTTTATTTTACCGACCTGAACCAATTTTAAAACGGTAGTGGCGGTCAATACTTTGCTTACTGAAGCAATATGAATTGGCGTTTCGGCAGTGATGGGTGTTTTCTTCCTAAGGTTGGACAAACCATCATATTTTTCGTATAAAATCTGTCCGTCCTTTGCTACAAGAAAGCTCACGTTGTTAGTTTGGGCCGGCCAGTTTTTATGGTAAAAACGATCAATTGCGTATTTCTTATCTGCAATATATTCTGCCGAAAGTTTTTCAAATTTAACATTCGAAGGCCGCATTACAACACTGGCAACCGTATCCGTATCCACGGTTTCAGCGACTAATTTCTCTTTTTTGGAACACGATGAAAGAAATAAGACTGATGAAAAAAGTATAGTATAGTAGGTGGTTTTTATGGTCATTTTTTGGAAACTTAAAAAACAAATATAATTAAAGAAATAAATTATCGGCTCTAAGTTTTGTTAAAGATTTTTTAAAGTTTAATTTTTTTTCTTCTGCCGAAAGGCTAAAGATGCATGTAAAATATTCGTTTTAATTGAAAAAAAATTTTGACAGCGATGCAGTAAATCTTACTTTTGAGACCGAATAAAAAATCGCCTGCACAATGAAATTCGGAATTATTAAAGAAAGAAAAAATCCACCTGACAGAAGAGTAGTTTTTACGCCGGAGGAATTGGCGAAATTGCAACAGGAACATCCTGAAGCTTCTATTAAAGTGGAAAGTTCTGATATCCGGATTTTTACAGATGAGCAATATGCCAAATCAGGCATTGAAATTGCTGTTGATATGTCGGATTGTGATGTGCTTTTCGGTGTAAAAGAAGTGCCGATTGATGCTTTAATTCCAAATAAAAAATACTTTTTCTTTTCCCATACCATAAAAAAACAGCCCTATAACCGACCGTTACTTCAGGCGATAATCGATAAAAATATTGAATTGTATGACCATGAAACCATTGTGGATGCTAATTTTAAGCGTTTGATTGGTTTTGGAAGATATGCAGGAATTGTTGGGGCTTACAACGGATTTCGTGCTTTCGGAATTAAATTCGAATTGTTCAATATTCCGAAAGCGGAAACCCTTTCCGGGAAAGATGCCTTGGTTGAGAAATTGAAAAAACAGATTCTTCCACCGATTAAGATCGTTCTAACCGGTCACGGAAAAGTTGGAAATGGTGCTAAAGAAATTTTGGATGCCATCAAAATCAAGGAAGTTTCAATTGAGAACTATCTGACCAAAACCTATTCGGAACCGGTTTATACCCAGATTGATGTTTTGGATTATAACAAGAGAATAGACGGGCAGCCATCAGATAAAACAGATTTCTACGCGAATCCAACTGATTATGCTTCTGATTTTGAACGTTTTTCAAAAATGTCGGATATATTTATGGCAGGACATTTCTATGCCAATGGCGCTCCGGTTATCCTTACTAGGGAAATGCTGCAGTCCAATGACAATAAAATAAAAGTAATCGCCGATATTTCCTGTGATGTCGATGGTCCGATAGCCGCTACTATCAAAGCTTCTACCATTGCTGAACCGTTATTTGGTTATTTGCCGAGCGAACATAAAGAAGTGGATGTTTTTCATCCTGCCGCCATTGTGGTGATGTCTGTAGATAATTTGCCTTGCGAGTTGCCTAAAGATGCCAGTGAAGGTTTTGGTGAAATGTTTATGGAGCATGTGATTCCGGCATTTTTTAATGGGGATAAAGACGGAATACTCCAAAGAGCCAAAATGACCGAAAACGGAAAACTCACCGAAAGATTCAAATACCTACAGGGTTATGTAGTCGAAAAATAAAAGAAATCCCGATACTCTCGGGATTTTTTAATTCCATTATTTGTAGCATAATTCATTAAGTTTTTTAAATTTGGGGAACCTAACCAATTTTAAAAACTCAAATGAGTACAAATCAAATCAAAACCAATTACCCCGCGCTTTATACTTTAATCAGCGTATTCTTTTTTTGGGGATTCATAGCGGCCGGAAATGGTGTTTTTATTCCGTTTTGCAAAAGTTATTTCAATCTGGACCAATTTCAATCGCAGTTAATTGATTTTGCGTTTTACGGTGCCTATTATTTGGGTGCGTTGGGATTGTATTTTTTCAGTTCCATTTCAGGAAAAGATGTAGTGGGACTTTGGGGATATAAAAAGAGTATTTCTTTTGGACTGCTGTTCTCTTTTATTGGTGCACTACTGATGATTTTAGCGGTTAATTTTGGTGGATTTTCAGCCATATTATTTGCGCTTTTCATTGTCGCTTTAGGTTTTTCTTTACAGCAAACGGCAGCAAATCCTTTTGCGGTTCTGTTGGGAGATCCAAAAACAGGCAGCACCAGAATAAATTTGGGCGGAGGTATCAATAGCTTCGGAACGATGATTGCGCCTATTGTTGTTACGTTTGCGTTATTTGGTGTTGCCACGGTAAATGATGATGATATCAAACATTTAGGTTTGGACACTGTAAGTTACCTGTATGCAACTGTTGGCGGTTTATTCCTGATTTGCGCTTTAATCATTGGTTTATCGAAAAATGTGCCGGCAGGAATCAATACCGAAAAAGTAGAAAAAAGTAACAAGGCCTTAATCACTTTAGGTGTTATCACACTATTGTTGATGGTTTGTTTTGCACCAATATTCGACAGTTATTCCAATTTAAGCCCAACTATTTCAGCAGAAGAACTTAGAAGCCTCGAACATTATAGAATGTATTGGCTTATAGGCGCTTTATTGGTGATTGTGGCAGGATTATTATTTGCCAATCAGGCTGCTACCAAAAAAAGTGAAGGCTGGGGAGCCATGAAATACCCGCAATTGGTATTGGGGATGTTAGCGATTTTTACTTATGTTGGAGTAGAGGTGGCTATCGGAAGTAATCTGGGCGGTTTGTTGAAAACACCTGAATTTGGTAGTCTTCAGGCTTCTGACATCGGACCATATGTGTCGATGTATTGGGGAAGTCTGATGATTGGCCGTTGGGCTGGTGCCATTAGTGCGTTCAATTTTAAAAGCGTAACAAAGAAAATGCTTTTGATAGTGATGCCAATTTTGGCTTTCATCATTATTTTAGCAGTTAATTTTATTACTGGGAAAGACATTACTCCTTTGTATTACTATATCTTCTGTGTGTTCATTCAAATAGGTGCATTCTTTTTATGTAAAGATAAACCAGCGAGAACCTTGATGATATTTTCTGTTTTAGGGGTGATTTCGATGTTGATCGGATTGTTTTCTACCGGAACCATTGCAATTTATGCGTTTTTGGCTGGTGGATTATGGTGTTCTATCATGTGGCCGGCCATTTTCAGCTTAGCGATACTTGGATTGGGGAAACACACTACACAGGGATCTGCATTTTTGATTATGATGATTCTTGGAGGTGGAATTATTCCTCCGATTCAGGGTAAATTATCGGATATCATTGGGATACATGAATCTTATATCGTTACTGTAGTTTGTTTTGTATATCTCGCCGTTTTTGCTTTTGTGGTAAAAGGGATTTTGAAAAAACAAAACATTGACGTCGATGCCATCGAAATGGAAATGGATGCAAGTCATGAGCCTCTTGCCGTATAATTAAATCAATACCATGAAAAATATAACTTTTATAATATTACTAAATAGTTTTTTTGCTTTTGCCCAGACAAATAATGAGCAAATGATGAAAGACATCTATAAATCTTCACTAACCAACAGTCAGTGTTATTCGTGGCTCGACTATCTGTCCAATAAAATTGGGGCCCGACTTTCCGGTTCATCCAATGCAGAAAAAGCTGTGCTGTACACCAAAGCCGAACTCGAAAAACTAGGATTGGACCGCGTTTATCTTCAGGAGATGAAAGTGCCGCATTGGGTTCGGGGAGAAAAGGAAACCGCCTATATCCTAGATAATAAAAAGAAAACCAATGTGCCCATTTGCGCTTTGGGAGGTTCTATAGCAACTCCTAAAAACGGACTGACCGCGGAAGTGATTGAAGTCCATGGTTTCGACGAGTTGGCCACTTTAGGTTCTGATAAAATAAAAGGCAAAATCGTATTTTTCAACAGACCGATGGATCCTGCCAATATTGAAGCTTTTATTTCCTATGGAGGTTGTGTTGATCAGCGTTATGCCGGAGCAAAAGAAGCCTTAAAATATGGTGCTGCGGGAGCGATAGTACGTTCGGTAAATTTTAGGTTGGATGATTTTCCACACACGGGTTCACAAGGTTATGGCGACGTTCCAAAATCACAATATATTCCAACTGCAGCTATCAGTACGAATGCCGCTGAACTTTTAAGCAAATCATTAAAAACGAATTCGCACCTGAAGTTTTATTTCAAACAATCCTGTCAGCAACTGGAGGAAGTGGTGTCGTATAATGTTGTGGGCGAAATAAAAGGAAGCGAGCATCCGGAAAAAATAATGGTTGTGGGCGGGCATTTGGATTCCTGGGATTTGGCAGACGGTTCCCACGATGATGGCGCCGGAGTAGTACAAAGCATGGAGGTAATGCATATTTTTAAAAGACTCGGCTACAAGCCAAAAAACACCATTCGTGTAGTGCTGTTCATGAATGAAGAAAATGGCGGACGAGGTGGCAAGAAATATGAAGAATTGTCCAAATCGAATAATGAAAACCACATTTTTGCTCTAGAAAGTGATTCAGGAGGATTCAGTCCCAGAGGATTTTCTTTTGAAAGTGATGATGCCAACTTCAACAGGATCAACGAATGGAAAAATTTATTTGAGCCGTACTTAATTCATAGTTTTACCAAAGGCCATAGTGGTTCGGACATCGAACCGTTAACTTCCGGAAAAATCGTAAAAGCAGGACTGAAACCGGATTCCCAGCGTTATTTTGATTATCATCATGCAGCCAATGATAAATTTGATGCGGTCAATAAGCGAGAATTGGAATTGGGAGCCGCAACAATGGCCTCGCTATTATATCTTGTCGACCAATACGGAATCCAATAAAACATACTTAAAATGAAAAGAGCCCATTGATTTATGGGCTCTTTTTTTTACCATTGTTTTTAACAATAAGGTTTATGAATTACCGGTACTCCAATCTATTTTTCTGGAGAAATACATTACTGCGGCTAATATTAAAAATAAACCAATACTGCCAACCAATAAGGCATAATTTTCCAATTGGATAATCACGTAAATAAAAGTATACAAAGCGCTTAATGATAATCCGATAAACAACGGGAATTTCCTGTCTTTTAAAATAGAAATGGAATAGAGGGTAATCAAAACCACTACACTTATTCCCGCTATAGCGTAAGCTTTCATAAAACTGCTGTGTTCCGTTATCGAAATTAGCAAGGTGTAAAACATGATAAGCGCCAATCCAATCATCGAATACTGGAAGATATGGATGTTGATTTTACTGATGGATTGAATCAGGAAGAAAATCAAAAATGTCAATCCAATCACTAAAAAGCCATATTTGGACGCCCGTTCATTTTGCTGGTATTGGTCGACCGGAATGACAAAATCCACTCCAAAAGCATATTGTTTTAAATCGGGCAATGTTTCAAATACCTGTTGGGCAAACGCACGGTTGATGTGCAAAATTTTCCAGTTCGCTTCAAAGCCAGTTTTGGTAATGTGTTTTGTTTTGTCATCCGGTAAAAAGTTTCCGGTGAAACTCGGCGATGCCCAATTGGATTTCATATTCAATCCGGTCGTTTTTCCTATAGGAACCATCTTTATCTGCTTGCTGCCGTTGTAGGTAATATCAATATTGAAAGCTGTTTTCTGGTTGCCCAGAGTTTTTGTCAAATCAATATAGCCTGTTTCGAGAGCTTCAGTGGAATCGCCCGGGGTTATATTGTAAACTGGTTCAAAGGTATAATTAATGTTCCCGAAGTTAATTTTCACTTCGTCCTTGATGCTTTTCAGATTTGTGGTTTTAATTAAAATTGTGGCTTTATCCCACTGGATGTTTTCGTTGGGAATATTCCTGTTGCTAAAATTTGGCTGAATATAATGTCCTGTCAATTTCATTTTGGAACTAAATACAACCGATTCATAATTATTACGGTTCAGTGCTTTAGTGGTTACATCGGATTTAGCTTTAAGCATTTCCGGAAAAAAATAAGCAAAGGCCGTGTGCGCCGTTTTCTGTTTTACGGTTACTTTGGTTGTAGCATTTTCGGTAAGCGTTTCATCAAAATAAGTGTACGGAACTTTTAATATCGGTCCGTAGAAAAAGATATTTCCTCCCCATTTATCATTGGTCTCCGCAATTACTTCTTTTTGACGTTGCGCCCTTTCACTAATCAGGTTTTTTACATATTCCAGCGGAATTAGTAAAATGAGCGTCAGTAAACCCACCATGATAATTTTGGCAGTGTTAGACTGAAAGAAACTAATTGGATTCTGGTTTTCGTTGTTTTCCATTTTTTTGTTTTTTAGTTTGTTTAATAATGAATTAGTGATTAGCTGAAAATGATGTGGTAATACATGGCTGCAATAGGGATGTTGCTGAGGAGAATCATCATTTTTATGGCGATGTATTCACTTTGATTCGGGCAAAGTAGAAAATGATACACTAAATGAATCAGCATGATGGCATTGAGTAGAATCGCGGTGGCTACATACATAAAACCCATCATAAACACACTATCCGCATTTGGATATACTTGGTGTAAAATAAAAAAGACCGTCCCTATGATGAACGAACCGATAGCTAATTCCGTTGAGAAACGCCCATTCACGTGCTGACTTTCTAAATTTAAATGTTGCATAATTTTTGTTTTTAATTGATTAAAAGTACTTTGAATTTCAAAGTTAATAGATAAAAAAATAGGTTACTACTTTTGACCCGAGCGTTAGCGAATTGGCGGAGCAATTAATTTTTCCAGAGCATCTATATGCTCCTTGAATGCTTTTCTGCCCTCAATCGTAGCCCTATAGCTGGTATTGGGTTTCCTTCCGATGAATTGTTTTTCAATTGCTATATAATTTTCAAGCTCCAAAGCTTTGGTATGGCTCGCAAGATTACCGTCAGTGACGCCCAGAAGTTCTTTCAGCGTAGTAAAATCCGCAGATTCATTCACCATCAGAACTGACATAATCCCCAAACGAATTCGGTGATCAAAGGCCTTATTGATATTTTGTATGATGTTTTGCACAATTATTTTCTATCGTATTTATAATACATGATTGTACCGTAAAGAATATGGCAAACACCAAAACCCATCGCCCAGAATTGTATGCCGTACCCAATAAATTCAGTTGCAATTAAACCCAAAATAATCACTGTAAGCCCAAGATAACGTACATCACGCAATGTATATTTACTTGCATTGACACAGGCCATTCCATAAAATAGTAACGTTACCGGTGCAATTAATTCATAATGTTCGTGGCGAAGCAGCAGCAGCGCAAAAATACCGCCGGTCACCAACGGAATTAAAAAATTGACCATCAATCTTCTGGAAGTCGCATTCCATACTTTTTCTCCGTGTTTCTTAGCTTTGCTATACGTCAGCATTCCCGTGGTTATAACTGATAATAAAAACACCAAAAAGGCGGTCAGTGCAATCAGCCGGAACGTGGTACTCTCCCAAGTTATATAGGTCCCTTCATGGTTTTCTATCAATTGATGGGCCACAAAAGCACCAATCAATGCATAGATACCGGCTATGATTCCTGAGAAACCGCTTAATGAAATAAACTGGGATGATTTGCTCATCATATTTTTTATTTCACTAATGTCTTTTAAATATTGCTCTTCCATTTTAAAGTACTTTGAATAGCAAAGTAAGTGATAAAAAAAATAGCTACCAAAAAAAATGATAACTATTTTCTATATAATTATTAAAATGAATTTACCGTTTTTCTGATAGCGACCAATTTGGTCATTAATCCTTCAAAATAATCCAAATGCAGCATGTTGGCACCGTCACTTTTGGCATGAGCCGGATCAAAATGAGTTTCAATAAAGATACCGTCTACACCAACAGCGATTCCCGCTTTGGCAACGGTTTCAATCATATCAGGTCTTCCCCCGGTAACTCCGGCAGTCTGGTTGGGCTGTTGTAACGAATGCGTCACATCCAGAACCGTCGTTGCATATTGCTGCATCGTCGGGATACCCCTGTAATCCACAATCATGTCCTGGTACCCAAACATCGTTCCGCGATCCGTTAACATCACATTCTGATTGTTGCAGTCCAATACTTTCTGAACGGCATGTTTCATACTTTCCGGACTCATGAATTGTCCTTTTTTCAGGTTAACCACTTTTCCGGTATTGGCAGCAGCCACCACCAAATCCGTCTGGCGAACCAAAAAAGCAGGAATCTGAAGCACATCTACATATTCAGCAGCCATCATCGCATCTTCATTCGTATGTATATCCGTTACGGTTGGCACCTGAAAAGTTTCGGATACTTTACGCAGGATTTTCAATGCTTTTTCATCCCCAATTCCGGAAAAACTGTCAATTCGGGAGCGGTTGGCTTTTTTGAAAGACCCTTTAAAAACGAAAGGAATCTGTAAAGAATCGGTAATGCCAATTAATTTCTCAGCAATACGCATCGCCATTTCTTCGCCTTCAATGGCGCAGGGCCCGGCAAGCAAAAAGAAATTACCACTTTCAGTATGTTTGATTTGAGGAATATTGTGAATGTTCATTTTTTAGTTTTTTTGAAAGTACAAAGATAATTAGGAAATGAGAATATGGAATTACTTTATGTTTTTATTTGGAGCTATTTCCAGCTATCCGCTATATCCACGCAAAAAGGCGTGGGATGCCGCTGCAAATGAAATTCACTGAACTCCAATTAAAATAAATGTTTAGTGAAGTAATCTGGGCTAGGACATTCCCTTTTAATTGATTTTTTTCAGTCCAAAGCCAACCGGAACCATCAAAACACTTTTCTCGTAAATATTGATATACAATTTGACGGGTTTACTCTGTCCTTTCCAGGTCACTTCATATACATCCAGAAATCCGGCTCCCATTTCACTGCGTTTTGTTGGAAACGGACAGCAGCTTTCCAGTTTTTTATACATGATGGCCTCGCCGTTCGGGCCTGTCAATGCATCCAAAAATCGTTGCTGGTTAACGTTTTCATCTTTGGTATTCCGGAAAAAGATATTGATGGGATAATCGGCATTGTAACCGTATTTCGGATCCTTGCTGTATTGGGTGATGACAAAAGTATTGTCAGGATTTAATTTGGGAATGGGCGCGTTGTCATCCACATTTTTCAAAGTAGATTTGGTGCTTACGCAGGAAGTAATCGTAATAAGGAACAACAGAAGCAGGGAAATTTTGATTTTCATTTGGTTTCGAATTTTATTTTAAGGAATGTAATGCCACACGATTGCCTTCTGTATCATAAAATACAGCCATAAAACCATGCGTTGGGCTTATTTGTATTTTCTCTACAAATACTTTGCCACCGGCATCATTGATTTTGGATAATTCGTTCTGTAAATCGCCGGAAGGACTGATAAAATACACCAACGTCCCATTATCAGAAGGTTTGTAGAAATCTTTATGATACACCAACGAACCCGCACAACCAGCCGCATCCGGGTCATCCTGCCAGGGGAACCACGCCATATCCAACGGCCCCATTTGGTGTCTGGACAGTTGATAATCAAACACGGTTTCATAAAATTTGATGGCTCTTTCCATGTTTGCTACAGGGATTTCAAACCAGCCGACAACGTTTTTAGTGGATGACATTTATTTTTTCAGTTTAATCATATAAAGATACTATTTTTGTAAAAAAAATAAGCAATATGGATTTTATTTCTCAAACCTGGTCCTGGTATATATCAGGTTTTTTAATTGGAATGGTTATGTTATGCCTGATTTATTTCGGAAAAGTATTTGGCATGTCTTCTAATCTTCGTTCGCTTTGCGCCATGGCAGGAGCAGGTAAATATGTTCCTTTTTTTAATTATGACTGGAAATCACAGCGTTGGAATCTGTTTGTTATCGCCGGAGCCATGTTAGGCGGATTTGTAGCGGTTCATTTTATGAGTGATCCTTCGAACGTGGATATCAACCCGCAAACAATCGAGCAATTGGCCCAAATGGGAATCGATGCCCCCAACGGTAAATTAGTACCGGAAGCGTTGTTCGGAAATGCTATTTTTCAGTCCCCAAAAATGATTTTAATATTGATTATAGGCGGAATCTTAATTGGTTTTGGTTCGCGTTATGCAGGTGGCTGCACTTCGGGACATGCTATTTCAGGATTGAGTAATTTGCAGATTCCTTCCTTGAAAGCTGTTATCGGATTTTTTCTTGGTGGACTTATTATGGCTTATTTCATTTTACCTTTAATTTTTTAATTATGAATAACATCTTAAAATATATATTGGTCGGATTTGTTTTCGGAATTGTGCTGACCAAATCAGAAGCCGTTTCGTGGTACAGAATATACGAAATGTTCCAATTTCAATCGTTCCATATGTATGGAATTATTATGGTGGCAATAGGGACAGGATTGATTGGAATACAGATGATAAAAAGAAAAGAGATTAAAGACATCAAAGGGTTACCCATTGAAATATTAGATAAAGAAAGAGGTTCGCTCCGCTATTGGATTGGAGGAATACTCTTTGGATTGGGTTGGGCATTGGTAGGATCCTGTCCCGGACCAATATTTATATTGTTGGGAGCGGGTTATTTTCCGATAATTCTGGTATTATTGGGCGCATTGATTGGAACGTTTTTATATGGATGGGTAAAGGATAAATTGCCACATTAAAAACTCTGTTGTAGAAAAAAATAAATATTTACAAGAGGATAATATTTCTATATATAAATAAAAGCCCCATTAGGGGCTTTTATTTATTTTTGTAATTTGCTGATTCCTTTCCGATTTAAATTTTCGATTCCAACCACAATGGCAAACTGCGCTATAAGATAGGTCATCATAATCATAAAATTGGCATACGGTAACGGTTCATAAAATTTATTGATTGCCAAAATACTGTCGGACATCACAAAAAATATAGCGCCAAAAAGAATGGTAATGTTTTCAGGCTTTTTCCAGCTGAAATATCCTTTTAATGCCATCAGTAGCATCGTTGAAATGGTAAGTGCATATATCGTAACGGGAATTTTTAAATCGCCCAATTTTGGATAAAGAAATCCAAGCATATTTTTGAGATACAGGAGAATCAAAATAAATGCAATCCAAAAAATGATATTCTTTCGATGCCTTGTCGTATTTCCCTGTTTTACGAATAGAATAATATACAGCAGATGACTTATAAGAAAGGAAATTAATCCGAGAATGAAGTAAAGTTCACCTTTAAATGCAAACATCAGGATAATATCCCCAATCCATGAAAAAACCAAAGCGCTGAACAGCCAGCTTTTTGTCGGGAATTTTTCAAAATTATAAACAGAAATCAATAAGAAAGGAAGGGGTAGAGGCTTGAGAAACCAAGCTATGTCAACTTTTCCAATTAAAATGAGGCACAAATAAAAAACGCTGAAAACAATATAACTCCGAAGCAGTACATTATTTTTCATAGATTAAATTTAAGTATTGAGGAGTATTGTTTTTTCTCTCCTGAACTCGAAAGCTACAAAATAAATCGTTATTAAAAGAGAAAATACCAAGTAAGTTCCTACAATATAATTTCCACTAGGTACTATAGAATTAAATCCAAACCAATCACCAAAATACAATACCAATCCAATCCCAAAAATCAAACGGATGCTTTCCCAAAATAGTGAAAATTTCTTTCCATCCATTAATTCGGTGTAACTGTATATGCTTACGAAAATGAACAATCCATAGATAAAAATGTTTGGGAGACCAATGGTAGCAATGTTGTTAAAAAGATAACTCACAAAAAGCAAGGTGATTAAAGCCTGCGCGACCGACCAATAAATTAATCTAGGGGAATTTTGAGTTCCGTATTTATCAAAACCGTACACATCTGTAATTTTGTGCACAGGATATTTTTCTTCAAAATTTTCGGGCCGCCAGCCTGTTGGCTTGAACCAAATGATAAATTTGTCTTGCCAGTTTTCCGTGCGCCAAGCGTCTGTGATCAGAAGCCATAAATGCTGGAAATTAATCCGGATTGGGTTCCAGGTGAGCGCTGGTCTTGTGATACCAAAAACAGGGGGAACATCATTCAGTTCAGCCTGAAAGGTTCCAAATAATTTATCCCAGATAATGAATATCTGTGAATGGTTTTTGTCCAAATATTCCGGATTGATGGCATGATGTACCCGATGATGCGATGGGGTAACTAGGATATGTTCTAAAAAGCCCATTTTTTTGATGTGTTTGGTATGATACCAAAACTGTAAAAATAACTGAATGGGAAGTGTAATTGCGATAACTGTTGGAGGAACGCCCAGAAGCGCTGCAGGAATAAGTAAGAAAGTAAATAAGTTTACAAAACTAGATACCGTCTGGCGCAGGGCACAGGCGAGATTAAATTCTTCACTGCTGTGGTGAATCGCATGTTTATTCCAGAAAAAATTGACTTGGTGTGCCAGCCGATGTGTCCAGTATCCATAAAAATCAATAACAACAAAGGCAATGAAATACGTCAATGCATTGGCTTCCATCTCAAATAAAGCAACCTTGGAAACCATCCAGCTATAAGAAATAAATGTGAGGCTAAGTCCCAAAACGTCCTTAACTGCATTGGTAATTCCGGAACTGACACTGGAGACGCCATCCATTAACGGCACGGTATCTTCTCCTTTGTAAAGCCCGTAGATTTTTTCTATTATAATCAATAATAAAAAAAGAGGCATTGCAACGATTAAGATTTTCCCGTATTCTTCCATGTGTGTAATTTAAAATCTATTTTCTGATTGCCAGTCCAACAATCGGAACTTATACTATTTCGGCACTTAAGCCGGCTTCTAAAAGGAGGGAACATTGAGGGGTTAATTCATCAATGGGCCCTGTCTTTACGGTGCATTTTCCTTTGTAATGTACTATTAATGAGCATTGTTCTGCCTGTTCTGAACTATGTTTGCATACCTTCATTAACGTATCGATTACGTGATCAAAAGTATTCACATCATCATTATACATTACAATTTCGTTATCAAACGAAACGGCTTCTTTTAAGATGACTTTTTCCTGTATTTTTTCTTTTGTACTCATAGCTTTATAATTTATGAATTATGAATTATGAATTCCCAAACTAGTTCGAATTTTCTCTTTTGTAACTGCAGAATAAAAAATTCTGTGTGGTATCAAAAGGAGTGACGTGGTCTTCCGTTGTACATTTCAATTTTTTGAATGAATCGGAAAATTGATGTTCCAGCGTTGTTTCTGTATATTGTTTAATATCTAAGCCGCTGCATTTTTGTGGGCCATTTTCAGAAAAAGTACCAATAATCAAATATCCTGTAACCGCTTTCGCAACGGTTGCTGTATAGGCTTTGATTTGCTCTTCTGTTGTCAGAAAATGAAACGCAGCCCGGTCATGCCAGATGTCAAAGGTAGTTTCGGGTATGAATTCCGTAACGTCCGAAACGATCCAATTTACTTTATCCGCTTTGTTTCCCAATCTTTTTTTGGCTCTTTCCAATGCTTCTGCCGAAATATCCAAAACCGTAATATCCTGATACCCTTCGTCTAATAAAAAGTCAACCAATCTGCTGTCGCCGCCTCCTATATCGATAATCTTGGCGAATTTGTCAAGATTTGTCTGAGTAATAAAATCGAGGGAAGTGATTGGTTTTTCCTGCGTCCAGCTGACTTCATGGGGTTGTTTGGTTGAATAAACAGTATCCCAATGCTCTTTTCTATTGTCGTTAATTTCCATCAGATTTCGTATAACTAATTTACGTATTTTAATGATACCCAGTTATTTTTTTGAAACTTTTTAACATACGTTAACCCTTTCTCCGTGCAGGATGCATCAATGTAAGGAATGTCCTCTTCATAAAATCCGCTAAGCAGTAAAATGCCATTTAGGTTAAGGCAGTCCACATAGGTTTGCATATCGTTCAATAAAATATTCCGGTTGATATTAGCAATGATAACATCGTAATTTTTTCCGGCTAATAATGATGCGTCACCTTCATAAACGGTTATATGATGACAATTATTACGTTCAGCGTTTTCAATCGAATTTTGATAACACCAATTGTCAATATCAATGGCATCGATTGGTTCAGCTCCTTTCATTTCAGCCAAAATCGCCAAAATCGCCGTTCCGCAACCCATATCCAAGGTTTTCTTTCCTTTGACATCAGTTTCCAATATATGCTGGATCATCATATGGGTGGTTTCGTGGTGACCCGTTCCAAAACTCATTTTAGGTTCAATCACAATATCATATTCGGCATCCGTTTTTGGGTGAAACGGCGCACGCACATGGCATTTTCCATCAACATCAATCGCTTCAAAGTTCTTTTCCCATTCTTCATTCCAGTTAACCTGTTCAATTTCTTCTATCTTATAAGAAACAACGAATTCAGGTGAACTCAGTATATGGATGTCTTCCAGGATATCTTCTGTCCAAAACTGCTTCTGAATATAGGCAATCACACCCACCTCGCTTTCGATAAAGCTTTCAAATGGCAATTCCCCTAATTCCGCCACCAGGATTTCCGATCCCGGTTCTTTTGGTTCTACCGAAAAATGGTAGCCTAAATATATATTTGACATATGTGATATTTTTTTTGCAAAGGTAATGTTATCTCCTCTATTGAATTATTAAAAGTAAAAAAAAGAGCCAGGAAAAATAGTAATTTTTAAAATATAAAGTTATCGACTTAAAAGGCTAAATGATTGGAAATGGATTTGATGTTTTTTACAAGCACATTCATTCGTATATAGTTGTTAATTAGTAACTTAGCGGTATTCATTTGGGCGTCAAATAATAAGTAAAATTAGATATTATGGATAAAATAGTAACTATTTGCAAATGTATGGCAATGCTCTTATTGGGAACCATTACGACAAGTGCACAATCATGGAGTGCCACCGCTTCGATGGTGAACGAGCGGGAATTTCATACTGCCACACTTTTGTCCAACGGCAAAGTGTTGGTAGCTGGCGGTCAAACCCAAACGGCCACCGGTCCATTATCCAATTGTGAGCTATATGATCCGGCAACCAGTACGTGGAGTGCAGCCGCTTCGATGCTGACAGGCCGTGTGAATCATACCGCCACCCTTTTGACTAATGGTAAGGTATTGGTAACAGGTGGAGCAGTAAGCGGGAGTGGTGCTTCAACCAGTTGTGAGCTTTACGATCCGGTAACCAATACATGGAGTGCGGCTCCTTCAATGGTCGATGCCAGGCCCTCTCATACTGCCACCCTACTAACAGATGGCAAAGTGCTGGTTACCGGCGGATATTTTTCCATGGTCAAATTATTGAGTTGTGAGCTATACGATTCGGCAACAAATATCTGGAGTACAGGTGCTTCAATGGCGAATGGTCGTTACCATCATACTGCGGCCCTTTTACCTAATGGTCAAGTCCTGGTAGCGGGGGGAAGAGGAAACGGTGTCACTTATTTATTAAGTTGTGAGCTATATGATCCGGTAAGCAATACATGGAGTACAGCCACTTCGATGGCTACAAGTCGTATCGACTTTACTTCGACACTTTTATTAGATGGCAAAGTACTGGTTACCGGTGGGGATTCCGATGTCAAATTATCCAGTAGCGAGTTATACAATCCGTTAACAAATACTTGGAGTGCAGGAGGTTCAATGGCAAATAGTCGTTCCTTTCATACTGCCACCATTTTGTCAAGTGGCGGAGTACTGGTAACCGGCGGCGATAGTTCTGCTGGCAGTATCTCCAATTGTGAGTTATATGATGTGGCAACTAATTCCTGGAGTGCGACCGCTTCAATGATAGGTGTTCGCCAGTGGCATACTGCAACCCTTTTGTCCAACGGAAAAGTGTTAGTAACTGGCGGAGATGCCACAGATGCTTCATTGACACGGGTAACTCTGGCTAGTAGTGAATTGTTTAGTCCACCTCCTTTGTCTATTGTAAATTATTCTGAAAATAGTCTGAATGTGATTGCTTCTCCTAACCCAAGTGGTAATAAATTTACTTTAGTTGTCAAAGGTGGTGGTGATGAAAAAGTCGAAGTATCAATATATGATACATCAGGAAGATTGATAAATCATATCAAAAATAATGATGAACAGCTAATTAAGTTTGGGGAAGAACTGGAGACTGGTCTTTATATTGCCAAGGTAAAACAAGGGGTTGACCAACAAACGGTCAGATTGATTAAACGGAAATAATGTTTTTATATTTGTAAATAAAAAAATCCTGTCCGATTAATGGACAGGATTTTTTTGTTTGTATTTCAAAAGATGATTCTATTTTGTTTTGGTTCTCGTATATTGACTATTGAAAAGTAAAAAAAGAGGAAGGAATACTTCCAACCTTTAAGTTTTAGAATATTCATGATCAGTATTTACACCGCGCTTACAATAGCGGCAAAATCGGCTGCATTCAAGGCTGCACCTCCAATTAATCCTCCATCGACATCCGGTTTTGAGAATATTTCTTTAGCATTGTCAGGCTTTACGCTGCCACCATATAAAATAGTAACTCCTTCAGCAACATCACTTCCGTATTTGGAACGAATCGTTTCGCGTATGAAAGCATGCATTTCCTGCGCCTGCTCCGGAGTGGCAGTTTCTCCTGTTCCTATCGCCCAAACTGGTTCGTAAGCCAAAACGATATTGCCCCAGTCTTTTGCATCCAAATGAAATAGTCCGTCATGAAGCTGGTTTTCAACAATACTAAAATGCTGTTTTGCCTGCCGGTCTTTCAATTCTTCTCCAAAGCAAAAAATAACACGCAATTCATGTTCCAATGCGCTATTTACTTTTGATGCCAATAGTGCATCATTTTCGTGAAAATAGGCACGACGTTCGGAATGTCCAAGAATAACAGTGTTGACTCCGATGCTTTTCAGCATCTCTGCAGAAATTTCGCCGGTAAAAGCACCGCTTTCCGCCTGATGCATATTTTGAGCAGCTACATCAATATTGGTAAATTCCAGATGATCTACGGCTGACGCTAAATTGACAAATGTAGGAGCAACAATAATTTCCACTTGAACATCAGGGGGAAGCTTATCAATCAAATCGTTCAATAAGTCCTCAGTTTGTTCAGCATTTTTATGCATTTTCCAGTTTCCTGCAATAATTTTATGTCTCATTATTTTATTTTTTTTAGCGTGGCAGTTATTTTTTCATCATCTGCTTCAATTGCCTTATACAGAGCGATTTTTCCGGTTTTATCAACGATCATGTATCTTGGGATCCAGTTTAAATCAATGGACTGTCCAAAAACGCCCTGCATTCCGTCGGTAACCAGATAATGTTCCCCTTGAACATCATACTTTTCGATACCAAGTTTCCATTTATCATAGGATTTATCCATCGAAAGAAACAGATATACTACGTCCGGATTTGCATTCTGTAATTCTTTTACCTTAGGCATTCCACCGACGCAATCTCTGCACCAGGAAGCCCAAACATCAATTACAATGGTTTTGCCTTTGTATTTTTTCAGAATGTCTTTGAATGCAATTTCTGAATTGTCAAAAGCCAGCATTTTATTTTCAAGACTTTGTTTTGTGAATTCGGTTTTTGGGTTTTCCCAAAAAGAAAAGATAACCAACCCAATTATCATAAAGAGGCTAAGGAGCAGGTATGTTTTTTTCATTGCAATCATTTTATTGGTGTACAAAGATAAGCAGGGCCTTCTAACAAGTTTCACAAAGGAATACTAATGTTTTTGTCGATTACTACAACAATAAATCGTCCATATCGTAGTGATGCAGTTTCTGTTTGATGGTTCCTTTTTCTAAAACAATAATACTTGGATTAGCTCTTTCGATTGTTTTCAACGGAATGGCATCACAGAAATAAAAATCAAATGTATAATGATTGGCGGTTATAATTTTGGCAATTTCTTCTTTGGTCGAAGCTGTCATTCCAACTACCTTATACCCTTTGGCTTTAGCCTGCTGATTCAATTTTTCCAGCTTGGCCATCGCAGCAGGGTTTGCTTTCGATAAATCGTATGCGACGAACATCAGTAATTTAGGCTCATTCAGGAGTTCGTCCTTATAATCAGAACCGTCTTTTTCCATAATAAAATCATGAATAGGAGGGACGTAACCTTCTGTAATTACTTTGTCTTTTCTGTCTACAAACGTGGCCCCTGGAGGAAGTGACATCAAATCTTTTTCGGTGAATTCTTTATCCACACCATTGACTTTGTATATGAAAATCATTTCCACCACTGACTGTGGTGCTCCTACCGGAATTTCCATTCCTTTTTGGATGTTATTACCGATTTTGTATGGACGGAAATCTTTCAGTGGCAAATGGTTCAATACCCAAGACCCCATAAAAGCACAAAGAACAAAACTCACTAATGTTACCATGTTCTGAATAGATTTTCGGAATAATGGTTTTATCAGCCTTATATTGAAAAATAGAATCAGGATGAAAGACAATAGAATTACATCTTTGGTAAACGATTGCCATGGTGTCAGATGAAGTGCATCACCAAAACAACCACAGTCTTTCACCACATTGAAATAGGCCGAGTAGAAGGTCAGGAAAGTAAACATCACAATCAGCAGTAAAAGACTCCAAATTGTAAATTTAGGTCGAAACCCAATTAGCAGCATGACGCCGAGAACGACCTCCAATATCACTAAAAACAAAGCTAAAGCCAATGCAAAAGGAACCAGAAAAGGCATATTGAATACCGGTTCACTAAAATATTCGGTTAGTTTATAAGAGAATCCCAGGGGGTCGTTCAGCTTAATCAATCCCGAGATGATAAACAGTATACCAACAACTATTCTGGAGAATTGAACGATTGTATTTTTCATAATTACTTTTTAAAATCCATTAAAATCAACGCGAAAACGGCATAATTAATCATGTCCTGATAATTGGCATCAATACCCTCAGAGACCAATGTTTTACCTTTGTTATCTTCAATCTGTTTGACCCTTAATAATTTTTGAAGTATCAAATCGGTCAGTGAACTAACCCGCATATCACGCCAGGCTTCACCGTAATCGTGGTTTTTGGCTTCCATTAAATCCTTTGTGAGCTGGACTTTTGCGTCGTATAATTTCGTGGCTTTTTCGACATCCAAATCAGGTTGGTCTGCAATGCCTAATTCCAATTGGACTAATGCCATGATGGAATAGTTGATGATTCCGATAAATTCACCCGTTTCATCTTCATCAATTTTTCGAATTTCGTTTTCCTGTAAACTTCTGATTCTTTGGGCTTTTATAAAGATTTGGTCGGTTAATGACGGTAATCTTAAAATGCGCCAGGCACTTCCGTAATCTTTCATTTTGTTGATAAACAGTGTGCGGCAAATTGCAATCACGTTATCATATTCCACGAGAGTATTCTTCATTATTGGTGTATATTTGTATCAAATTTTTTCAAAAATAAGAATAATTTTTTTGAATGCAGGAATTTTAAAGTCTTTAAAACCACAAACGGATGACTATTAATTGCAAGGGACAGCTGATCGACTTATCTACTTCGAAAGTAATGGGGATTTTGAATATTACGCCCAATTCTTTTTTTGACGGAGGAAAGTATAAAAGCGAAAAAGAACTGCTTTCTCAAACTGAAAAAATGTTGTTTGAAGGTGCCACTTTCATTGATTTGGGTTCTTATTCCAGCAAACCCAATGCAGAATTTGTTTCGGAGGAAGAGGAAATATCCCGCATCGCTCCTGTGGTGGATCTGATTTTAAAACACTTCCCGGATGCCATACTTTCAATTGATACGTTCAGAAGTCAGGTCGCTAAAATTTGTATTGAAAAAGGAGCGGCGATTATCAATGATATTTCTGCCGGAAGCCTGGATGAAAAAATGCTGGAAACGGTCGCGGAATTGCAGGTTCCTTACATCATGATGCATATGCGCGGTACGCCTCAAACGATGCAAGCGCTGACGGAATATGAGAATATCATCAAAGAAATGCTATTTTATTTTTCTGAAAAAACAGCCAAAGCCAGAAGTTTTGGTATTAATGACCTGATTATTGATCCCGGTTTCGGATTTGCAAAAAAAATGGAACAGAATTACGAAATTTTGCAGCAATTTGAATTATTTCAAATGTTGGAATTACCATTGTTGGTCGGATTCTCCAGAAAGTCCATGATTTACAAACCATTGAATTCCAGTTCCGAAGAAGCTTTAAACGGGACTACAGTTTTAAATACCCTTGCTCTGACAAAAGGGGCCAATATTTTGAGGGTTCATGATGTTAAAGAAGCGATGGAAGCGGTCATTTTATATAGTAAATCTATTTAGAGGCTGTTGGGCTGCTAACTCCCACAACACATTGGCTGTCATTCCTGCGAAGATTGTGATGACGTAAATATTTTTCAGGAATTTATACTATCTGTGGTGGTAGGGCTCATTCTTCAAAATGGTAAACCCACGATACAATTGTTCGATGAAAAACAAACGGACCATCTGATGCGAAAAAGTCATTAACGATAGTGAAATTTTACCATGGGCTTTGGCATATACAGTTTCCGAAAATCCATAGGGACCACCAATTACAAAAACCAGCGTTTTTACACCCGAATTCATTTTCTTCTGGAGTTCTTCTGAAAGTCCGACACTAGAAAAGGTTTTACCATTTTCGTCCAATAAAATAAGTTGGTCAGTTGGGGCAAGTTTTGCTAAAATCAATTCGCCTTCTTTTTCTTTTTGCTGGCTTTCTGAGAGGTTTTTTACATTTTTGATATCCGGTATAATTTCCAGGTCGAATTTGATATAAAAAGACAATCGCTTTTGATAATCATCGATAAGTGTTTGTAAGGCTTTATTATCGGTTTTGCCGATGGCTACGAGCTTTATGTTCATTGTTGCTGGATTTCAGGTGTCCAAAGATACAAAATCAAAAGAGTCAAGATCCCAGAGAGGATTTAAAATGAAAATCTACTCATGAAAGGAATCTGCTTTCTGATCCATATAATATAAATCAAATCCAGGTGCCCAATAATCTTTTTCTACCGATTTAAGTTTAAATCCAAGTTTTTCATAAAATGGATAAACCAATTGGGTGGTTCTGACAACAATAGCTTTGATGTTTTTTAATTCCTTAATTTTCTGGATTCTGAATTTTGTCAAGGCGGTTCCAACTCCTTTTCCCTGACTTTCGGGATTTATAATGTCCCAGGAAATCCGTACGATTTCTGGATCGTCTGACCGATTGAAACCTCCGCAGCCCACAATAAAACCATTTTCTTCTACAACATAATAATTTTCCAGATGATTGTTCAGGTAATCCATCAGGTCTTGCTCTTCTGCAGGCGCAAAGTACTCGGGAGTATTTAGCTTCAAAAGTTCCATTATTCTACTTTTGTCGGAAGGTTTATATTCTCTAATGATCATTTTACTTTAATATTTTATTAAAAACCGCTTTAAGGTAGCTTTACTTAACCTATATTTGACAGCTTTTTTCCATTTGTCCGAAATACGGCAATCGGTGGCAGCAATTTAATCTTTATCCGAACAGGCTTATTCTGACCATTAGCATTATGGAAGCCAAACAACAAAAGTATAAACAGAAATTTCAAGGCATGGCGCGGTAAGCTTCATATGCTATTTTTTCAATGCTAATATTCCGCCCAGGTAAGCCATTGGAATATAAGCACCAACTAAATCCAAAATGGTATACCAAGTAGGAGAAGGGAGCATTAAAATATTGGCTATTCCACCAATCAGAAAAAGGACGCCAATAATCATCGCAAACCTCATTTTATGGGTAACAGCAAATTTAGCCGCTAAAAAAGCACCGGTAAAAGTTCCTAAGGCATGAGCTAAAAAAGGAAAAATAAAATGCTTGGGTTCAAACAAGTGAATTGACGCTTTCAATCCTTCCATCGTTGTGACATCTGCACCATTCGGTGGCGGAATAATATTACCGCTGATCATGATTATCCCCATATTTACCAAACTTCCGATAATGAAGCCTGCAAGGACTGCCAGAATATCTTTAACGATTGGACGCATACTTATTTATTTTAAGGGTTAAAGTTGGTTTTTATGAATGCAATATACAAAACTTTCCATTTTAACGCATTCGTTTAATTAGTTGTTAAACAAATAGCCAGATGTAATTGATGATGCAGAATTTTGGATTAAAACCAAAGTCTGTTGATATTCTTGAATATGATTACTTCTTCTTTCATTATTATATTACTGACTTAATTTTGCATAGTGTTGTAAAATTGCGTTAAATATAGCGAATGTTTATTAAGTAGGAAAATACGGTATAAAACAGAAGGGTTAGTGGGCATTTATTAGAGCTATCAGGCCAATTTTTAAAGGGCTTTACGTACTGTTTTATTATATGTTAAATAGGAAAATTAATCCATTATTTTTTCTTAATTTTAATGTAGAAAAACAAATTAAAAGTTAGAAATTATGTTAGATTCTGGAAAAATAAACAACATCTTTTCAGTAGTAATCGGTGCTTTTTTGCTTCTGGCAGGGATTTGGGGTATTTACAGTGATGTTATTTTTAATGTATTGACCACAAGTTTTACATTCGCTATTATACAAATAATGTTTGGTGTCATGGGTATTGTTCTGGGGTTAAAAAAACATGCAAAAGGTTATTGTATTTTACTTGGTTTATTGCTTATCGGGGTAGGAATACTTCGTTTTGTTCCCGCCGTCCATTATGTAATAGATGCATTTAATATCAATGAGCCCGCAGCATATTTGAATATGGCTCTTGGAATTATGGCGTTAATAGTAGCCTATACCGGAAAAGAAAGGGTTCATGCTAGTTAAAGCTGGTTGTATCGTAAATTTGAATGCTTGATAGCATTTTGGCATAGCCATCAAAGTAAGCCTGCTGTTCATTAATTTAAACTAAATTGTGAATGATTTTATTAAAGGCAAATGGCTATGTTTTTTTTTGTAATTATTCAATCACCGTTTTCCACTTTTCAGACTCCGCAAAATCTTTGATCGTGGCGTTTCTCTTCTCTAATAAATTTCTCATATATTTTTTTAAAAATAGTGCATCCGCAAGTTTTCCAAAAAATCCAAACGGAGATTGATAATCAAAGTAATCCGTCATTAAGGTTCCATTATTGAAATCTGCGAAATGATGTTCATGCCGAAAACTCTTAAATGCCCCTGAAACCATTTCATCTGCAAAATAATCCGGACTTTCAAAAGCGGTAATTTTTGAAGTTAATAATTGTGACATCATAAAATGTTTCGCCTTTCAGGTAACCGTTTCATTAAGTCCAATTAATCCAGATGTTGTTCCGGCTATGACTTCTTCATTGGTATGGTGGACAGAAATTTTATGAAGATCAATACTTCGGGAAAGGTCGAAGATAATTTTCTTGTCGGCCTTAATTTCTGTTTTGAGGATAATTCTGGGCATATGAATTTAATCGCGTTACTATTTTTTTCAATCACCAATTTCTTCCAGAGCCGGAATGTCATCCATCTTATCCAATCGCTCGGCGAGTTCTTTTTTAAATTCAATCAGTTTCGTTTCCGTTTTAATCAATGCCTTATGCCATTTTTCCTTTTGAGAACCGGATTTATCCATCTTGCGTAAAATTTCATAGATTTCACCTTCTGCCTCCATTATCTGAAGTCTTTTATAGTAGGATAGCGTTTCGGTCATGTGAGCCAAGACAATCATCGCAGTAAGAAACGGATGGTTATTGGTAACGTTCGCGGCCTTTAATTTTCCGTGTTCCAATTCCACTTTTAGCGCAAAAGCAAATTCGTTCATATTGAATTCTTCATGCTTGCTTTTAGGATTAAAATAAGCTTTGAGCGCTTCAACATTATTAATTGTGGAAAGATTTACCTCCGTTTCTTTTTTATCATTTAAGTCTTTAAAGATGACATTTCTGATGACTCTCGCTTCTTCAATGGTCGGATCGTTTTTTGGGTTTTCAAAATCTCTCTCAGACCAATCCCAATTTACTTTATGAACAGGTTTTATATATTTTTCACAAAATTCGGTTACGTCATTTCTCAAACTGATGAATTTACCGTCCCGCTTTATATAAACATCCTGATAGGTTCCGTCATTTTTTGCCATCGTATTTTTTCTTAAAGATATAATTTTTCAGCCAATTCCTTGTCGATGGTTTTTTCAGCCGGTATTTCTAAAAAATACTCGAGTTGCCATTTTTGGGTTTGTTGGGCCTGTTTGTTTTCGGTGTTACTCCAGGGCGGATAAACCCGGATTGCACGTTTTCCTTCCTTCACATCCGAAATTATTCCCTGTTGTATCAGAACTGATTTTGGAAATACAAATTGTCCGAAGCTATTTTCAGCTTTTGTCGTAATGATAACCAAATCAATTTCATCCGAAGCATCGAAGGGCCGAATTGGACCGCCTGCAATTCTTTTCCAAAGGGTCACAAATTGCCCCGCTTTTGTTGGTGTGGTTTTCGCATTGCGAAACACTATTTTCAAATGGTTCAGGTCAAATTGGTATGCTGCGTATTCTGCACTCTCTTTTTCTTTGATAATATTTTTCAGTTCAAAATCCAAATTATCAAAAACCTGTTCTTTAATCGGAATTAGAATATCCGGGATTGTAATTTGTGTCATTACTTTTCCCGTATTAAAAACAAGGCGTCATCTATTATATAACGATGCTTACCTTCAGGGGAAGTTGTTTTGACTATATCCTTAAAAAATAGCTTAATATGATATTTACCCAAATCGATTTCCAAAGAAATGTTATTGGCTTCAATCTCACCATTTAAAATTGTGTGTTTTTCAAAAAGTTTATCAATAAGAGGCAGGAGGTCAACTTTTTCATTAGAATTTAAAGACAATTCCAGAATTGGATTTTCTCCAAACGTTTCTCTAAGCCAAAAATAATCATTGTGGATTTTTGTCTGCCGATACATTAAATTTTTACTCACAGCATATTGATAATCATTGATAGTGTAATAAGATTGCTTTGAGTACAGACGTAACGTTTTTTCCACAAACTCATTTTGCCCTGATTCCACATTTTTAAAGAGGTCTGCTAAGTGCCCTATGTTATACTTGTCATTATTTTTTAGGCTTTTAGCTGCTTCAGCATTCAAAAAACCTTGTAAATAATCCTCTTCTACGCGTTTGTTTAGAAACTCAAATTTATTTGAAATGTCATAGGCAACAGCATAAGTAATTTTTTTATCA
The DNA here is from genome assembly GCF_007109225.1 of Flavobacterium sp. GT3R68. Lineage (GTDB taxonomy): Bacteria > Bacteroidota > Bacteroidia > Flavobacteriales > Flavobacteriaceae > Flavobacterium. Next base: position 27,489 of record NZ_VJZK01000006.1, on the reverse strand, counting down.
AAGTCGATTTTCCCGTTTTTCAATAAACTATTTTCGGTTAAAACCTTTTCAAATTCAAATTTCTGGCTGCGTTTGGCAACGGAAAAAGCATTGAAATATGGAAATACCAATGCAAACAATCCAAACAAAAACAGCGAAACCGGGATAAATTTGATGGTTGATTTTTTTATGAAAATGAAATAAAGGACCACAACCAAAAGCCATACCGCCAACAGTAAAACAAAATACCTTGCTTCGGTAAAGCCGTATTGCAGCAGCCTGGTAAAAATCGCAGTAAACAGCAATACTATCAGCGGGATTAAGGTGAAATAAAAAATCCGGCTGAACATTTTTACCCAGGATTTAGAGGATTGCTCTTTTAAAGGATGCACTAACAGCAAAGCCAGAATCCCTATAATGGAGTAGGCCAATATCAGGTACGAGACCCAGCCTTTTGGGAGTTCCCAATTCACTAAGATTTTTGCCGAATAAAGGTAAAGGATAATGGAATAAATAATCAGAAGTGGAATCAGGATAAACTGGGTAAAAAACTTTAAAACCTGTGGATAGTCGCCGTCCTTCTCCAGAAATTCAACCCCACTTTCGTCAAATAATAAAAAAATGAAGGTGCTTCCTATGATTGCCAACATACAAAAGGTTTCCCCATAATACCTTTCTTCGATATCCATTGCAAATAGCTGGTCGACTGATAGGATCGCCAACAGAACACCACCGGTAAGAACGCCCGTGAAAATCGCTGTCAGAACAAAATTGACAAACAGATTTTTATTGTATTGCCAAAAGTTTTTTTCCGGAGTATGGTTCAGAAAGGGAATAAAAGCCACCATTAAATGGGAAAGTACAAATGTAGGAATGATAACAAAGGCATATACTTCTGTAAATAGTTCTTTTTCATCGGGCAAAATAAAATAAAACCCGATAAGAAAAAGTATGCCCAAAGCCTGCCATAAAAGTTCTTTGCCAATTCGCTGGGAAAGCATTTTTACGGCAAACATCAGTGAAATCCCCAGAGCAGAAGTGATGATGATTTTAACTAAAGTGAAATTTCCCGCTGATTTATTTTCGGTTTCGACATTATAAACTATAGTCACAGCCATGATGGCAGCCATCACCAAAACCATCGGATACCGCAAAAGTACATCCTGGACTTTATGTAGAATATGTGACAATTTTTTATTCATGATTTTAATTTGATAATTTTTTTCTGTCTGATTTTGTAAACGAATACAGATTTAAATCAATGAATTTATCGAAAAGTAATTCTCCCTGTCGGATAACGCCTTCGTGGGTAAAGTTTAATTTCTCCGGAATCGTTTTACTTTTATGATTTTCGGTGCCACATTTTATCTCCATCCGGTTGAGTTCCAATTCTGAAAAACAAAAGTCTATTAATGCCTTACATGTTTTGGTTACGATACCTTTTCCCTGAAGGTTTTCCACCAGCCAATATCCAATTTCACCAATTTTGTTCTGGTTGTCAATCTTGTAAACACCTATACGTCCGACGACGGTTTCATGGTCAATGATTACAAAAGCATACTCCACTCCGTCTTTATTTCGTTGCATCGATCCTTTAACAAAGTTTTCTGCAAACAATACCGATTCCATTCTGTCAACAAAAGGCAACCATTCGCGTAAATGAGTTCTATTCTGGTCCACCATATTGAAAATGGCTTGGGAATGACTTTCGTTAATCAATTCAATTCTTAAATTTTCGTCAATTTTAATTTCCATCGCTATAGTTGGTTTTGTCAGTTTACGCTGTTTTTTCTGACGAACGAAGATATGAAAATTAAGTACATAATTTGGCTTACCAATCCTTATATATGGCATTTCATTTAATCGGCATGTACGTCCAGTTCGTTGATCTGATCCTTATAATCGGAGGGGAGGAGGATACTTTTGAGCAGCCAGTCCATCTTCATCAGCCTGCTGACTTTATACAGCGGAACCACCGGTGTAAGCAGGGAAAAATCATTGAAGTCCAATAACTCTTTTACTATGTTGGGAACCACTAATTTCTGGCCTTCGAGTAGCACCGTAAACCGCATGGCCCCGAGATGCTTTTTGTATTGCTTAAAAAGATCGGCAGTGTAGTCACTCTTTTGCAGGTTTTCCATTAAATGGGATTCTCTTACCGGAAGCCAGTCAATGTATGTAAGCGGCAATTCCTTTAATCCCATCCTTATGCCAACGCGGTAAAAGACATTGTACACTTCTTCCTTTTCTTCGTCGGTTAATTTTTTCTCGAGCAGTTCGTAGGCTGCAATCGAGTAGTAAATCAGCATAAACAACACATCCCGATACGCCCAGTCGGGTATTACCGCACCACGGTTTTGTTCGACGGCCGAATGGATTTGGCGCAGCGAATCAATGGCTTCATGCGCATCATCTTCAGACGCAAAAACAATCATTCGGGCATATCTTACGGTAGAAAACAACCGGCCCAAAGGATCGGAGGGCAGCTTACCCGTGAAGTACAGCCAATCCACCGCTTTGTTACAGGCAAATTCGGCCGAGGCACCCGCAAAAATAAAAAGTATGGTGTCGCTCTTGCCCCATATTTTTCGGACTATCGATTTTTTATCAGCAAAGAGTTGCATAAGGTTATTTGTTTTATTCGTGAATCATCACCTTATTTGCGGTGGTGTCGGCTGAAATTAAGATGACCAGGGTTTTGACATGCAAAGGGAACAGACCAATACGCTTTTCAGATATTTTATAGAAAAGGTACTGACTGTCGCTTCGTTCCGGCGACCCAAGCATCTCCAGGACTTCCTCTTTTTTCAACCGCTTCAGTTTTTTATTGATGATTAAATCGTTTAGCATATCGTTTCTGTGGGCATACCCCATATCATTCTTCGTATTCCATTTAGTTTTATCAAAAGCCATCTCGTGCTTCGGTTCATTATGTAGGCTTGCGGACAGTAATACAATCATGCCCACCCCCATAAATAGGGCTAATGGGATGATCCATTTCCAATTTTTTTTCCACCAAGTTCTCTCGGGAATTAACTCGTTATCCATTTTTTGTGATTTAATATTTATCTATCGATGTCCCCAAGATCACTATTTCCTATATGTGAACCAACTGATAAGGTCTGATGTGATGTCCTTTTGTCTGCTGATTATGATCCCGCGAATCGTGTCCCGAAGAGACCTACCGCCAATTCTATCCAAATTAGTGCGAGAGCTATTAAAATAACACCACAAAGGATCAGACGATTTTGCCGGGTTTTTACAGTCCTCATGACCGCTTCACACGCCAAACCAGTGCCGAGCAACAGGATACCTGCAGCTACAAAATCTTCTACGCCCCAGTTTACCTGATCTGAGAACAGCATTCCTAATAGTGGTATCATCAATAGAACGGCTACTGTAACCACAATGCCGAAGAGTCTTTTGTTATTTTCCATAATCGTATTCATGTTTTTTATTTTTTAGATGTTAGTAATAATTAATCTATTTTAAAGTACTTTGAATTACAAAGCTAAATAAAGTACTTTGAAATACAAAGCAATTTCCTGAAAATAATTTGAAGATTTCATTTTGGAGGAAGAGCATAAGACGGTAGAGGCAAATTTCCTATGGATTTCGCATTTTTTTATCAACGTTTGGTTGTTAATAATATGTAGGAAATTAAGTATAAAATATTTTCACTGTTAAAATTATTGTTATAAAATTGTAGGATATTAATTATAAAATTCGATGACATGCCATTTACCAATTTTGACAGCAGGTATTTCAATGCTGCAGAAAAAACGACCGTAAGCAATGCAGTGAGTGCATTAGAAGTAGCCCTAAACCCGAAACTCGCTAATCTTTCAGCCGAAGAGCGCCAGCAGTATGGGAGCGTTAATGAACAGAACAAGCTTATTATCAACAAAGTAAAAGACTTCAGGGACAGTCAGCCGACGTTGAGCAGTCCGGATGTAGACTGGAATGAGTTCATGAACGATTATGATACGCGATCTTTTCTTCAGGCCAATATCCAACGTTTACAGAGTTTATTGGATGGTTTGAACAATGCCAAAATACTTCATGACTGGGATAATTACCGCGCTGCCCTAAGTGATTATGATTATGCCAAGTACAAAGCGGGTACACAAGCGGTGGGTTTTGAAACCAAAGCGGGTGAAATTGCACAATTCTTTTCAGGTGGAACCAACACTACCAATCAAACCCTGAAAGCGGAATCAAACCTTTAAAAGCCAAGAGGTACGACAACTATTAAAGCCTGGAAGAAAGTTTCTTCCAGGCTTTTTTATTCCCTGCCGGGATGTAATCGGGACGGATGGCTGTCGAAGATACGATGGAACGGGACCATTCCCTTCTGTACTCAACGGATGTTTTTTAGAAGGTGGTGAACCACGTGGTATGATGTGGTTCACCACGTCCGGAACTCCGCTAACCACGTGTGTGGGGGTGGTTCTCCACGTCAGGAAAGAGGTTCGCCACGTGGTATGACGTGGTGAGCCACGTTGGATAACGCCATTTACCACGTTAGGAGACGTGGTTCACCACGTCCAGAACTCCGCTTACCACGTGGATGGGGGTGGTAAATGGGGTTCCGAACGCCATTCACTACGTGGTATGACGTGGTGAGCCACGTTGGATGACGTCATTTACCACGTTAGGGGACGTGGTTCACCACGTCGGGAACGTGGATAACCACGTGGATAGGGGTGGTAACCGGGCTTGGGAACGTGGTTGACCACGTTAGGTATCTCCGCTTACCACGTTGGGGACGTGGTTCACCACGTTAGGAACATCATTTACCATTATATTAGTGACAATGATTCAATTGAACTATAGTAGTCAAGGAAAAGCCCCACTGTTGTGGGGCTTTTACATTTAATCTGTTTCTTTTATTTTAACCGTACCGTTTTTTCTTTTTTTAATCTTTACGGTTTTTTGTGGTTCACCTTTGAATCCCTTGTTATATTTCACTTTCATTTTGTCGTAGTCACCATATGGTTCTGCTTCGTCATCCAGCACTACTTTGTACCCGCTGTACAGATCATAATCTTTATACGTGTCAGGCAACTCGGTTGTTTTTGCCCAAGTTCCGTCTTTCATGTAGACAAAATTTTTGTTTTTAACGTCGTAATAGGTTTCTATGTCCGGAATGTAATAATAACGGGCATCATTACTTCCCGCAACTCCCCATTCAGGAAGTGTTGTGGTCGTAGTCGTGGTTGTTTTTTTAGTTTCCACCTGAGCCTGAGCGCCAAAAGCTAGAGACAGTACAATAGCTGAAAGCAATACTTTTAGATTTTTCATAGTGTGATGTTTATATTGTTAGCTAATAAAAGTAACGATATAAATATTTAAAAACCAGAGTGTTAAGAATGTTTTTGGAGTTTTTGTGGGATAAATTGGGGTGTTTGGAAGGTGGGGATGATCAATTAGTGTATTACTCACCCAATTTATAAATGTAATTTTTGAAAGCCAAAGTTGTTAAATTTTTTGTCCCTTTTCAATTTCTTTATTTAATATATTCAATACTTCAACTACTAATTTGGTTCCTTTGTGAGCAATTCCATATACATCCTAAAAAAAGATTTAGTCTTTTTTTTAACAACCGTTTCGTATAATCTAATGCAAGCATTTCCATTTTTGAAATATCAACTTGTTTTTCAAAGCTGTAAAAAGCATCAAAAAATTCTAATGAAATTTCATCAATTTTAGAATTATCTAATTTTCCATAATAAAAGCGGTTTGGATATACTGCAATTTTAAATTTCACAAAATCTTCAGATAGATTATTTAAAGGTGCTATAAACCAATCCATAAATATCTTCTGTGCATCTTCATCGATTTCTGAAAAGTCATCTAAGAATATGTATAAATGGTCAATATTCAGTATATTCTTGATTTCTTTAAGTTTTGAAATTAGACTTTTTTTAATGTCTAAATAACTGACAAGTGTCTTTTCAAATTCAGTTTTTATCGAAGAATTTATCGAATCTTGACTTTTTACTGATAATTTAGGGTCTTTTGAAATATCCAATTTTAAACTGTCAGATGATGACTTATCATTTTGACTAGTTTGCTTAAATGTTTGAATTAAAGAGCCATCAATGTGTTTTATAACATCGTTAATTGTTGATTCGATTTCATCCAGTTGTTCATTGATTTGTTCGATCTGATCTAAATCAAATCCTAACAATTTTTTTAAAATGGATACTTTAACAAAATCATCAAGTCTGTTTTTGGTTTCTATAACTATTTCTTTAATTAAATTACTATAGATTAAATATTTATATAATTCAGAACTTAATGATTTAACTTCTTCCGGTATTTCAGGGGTAGAATTGTCGTATAATGATTTTACATCTATATAAATTGAAATACATTTTCTATTTGAAATTAAATCTTTTTGTGATTTTTGGAATATAGTTGATTTACCTGTACCTTTTCTACCAACTAAAATTGTTGTTCTCGGCAAATTTAGTTTAGTTATTACTCCATTACTTGGGAGTAAATCGGTATATATGTCGTCAATATTTTTATCCTCTATGAAATCTTCAATTCTGTTTTTCTTACAAGTTTTAAAGATTCTGCAAATTCTAAAAATTTAGTATTATCGCTCATTCGTTTTTTTATTTTTTAAATAATTGTTAACTAGCCATTCGAGATTAATTTATTTCTAATTCGTAAAAGTACCTTAAATAAGTAAGAAAACTATCCTTTATTTAAGGATATTGCTGTACCTATATTTGGGGATGTTTGAAGCGGAATACATAATTGTTTTTACTTTTTTTTAGTATAAACGTTGTGTCATCTAAGTCTTTCATCTGAAAAGTCAAGGAGAGGCGTTCATCTGTAAACTTAAAACTGATCTTAAAGGGTGATTCGCTTTCCATCACATCTTTACTAATTTATCCTGGCATTGAAACCCATCAATTTTGCCGAAAGTAAGTGACCGCATTCATGTGAAACGGTTCCAATAATGGTCATGCCAATAAAAGCAAGGCTTAAGTAAAGGAATAGTTTCTTATCAAAATGCAAGTTCATTTTTTGGGATGTATTGAATTGGTGATATAAGATTTTGTCTGTAATTCGTATTCGATTTCGTCATACGACAGGTCCGAAATCTTTATAAAGTGAAGGCGCTCCAAAAGTTTAATGGCGTTGGTGTTTTGCTTCGTTGTTACGGCCCGAATCTGTTTTAGTCCCATGTTGTTTAGTCCGAAGTCAATCGCTAATTGCATGGCAGCGGTCATATAACCCTTTCCCCTGAATTGCGGCAATAAAACGCAGCCCAGTTCTCCGGTTTCCTTGTCAAATCCCCGATAATACCCGCAGGTCCCAATAATGAAATTGGTGGTGTTCTCTGCAATGCCCCAATGGATTGCGTTGCCGTTATCATAATCCCGGTTGATTTTTGATTGCATTTCTGTTGCCTGCAGCACTGTTTTGGCCTGGACCGAATCATAAAAGGAAATCTCAATAATATCGGGAATGTCCGACGTCAGAATTGGTCGCAACGAGATGTTTTCACCGGAAATAATTGGGAAAATGGCGTAGGGTGGGAGATTCATCTGGTCTGTAGGGTTACCAATATTTATATTGCAATTCAGTTAACTCTCCCGAAAACCTGCCCTGTATGGAAGTACCTTCGTTTTGTAGAAACGTATAGTTCAGATTATACCGGGTTCCGGTTTTGGTAATTGTAAGGCTGCCGCTAATTATTTTATGTGCTGAAGCATTGTCGGAATAGGATTCGTAATTGTAATCTTCTAAAACATTATTAGTTACTGTAACTCCACTTAAAAAAAACACCATATTTAAATATCCGGCACCCTGACTGTTATCCAAAGTATAAGTGCCTTCTTCAATAGTAGTTAACGATTTAGAGTTTACAATTAGTTTGATTAAGTTAGAAGTATTATTGGAGTAATTGTTATGTTCAATGAAATTAATATCAAAAGAGTCGGAGTTTATAGTTCCGTCCGAAAGAATAATTATATGTTCATATCCTGCCCCGTAGGCTTGGGGTTGATGAGCAGAATAGCCATGATTGGTTGATTTTAAAGAACCGTCAAGGTAAAACCCATTTCCATCTGATGCATCATCTGAAGAGCAAGAAAATAGGAGCAGGGTGGTTAGCAAAAGTAAGCTGAAGTTTTTCATTTTTTATTTTAGTGTTTGAGACTGTTTTAAAATGTTTCTACAGCACATTTTACGTTGAAATAAAAATTCTCCCCAGTTGAACTACCCCAATACGAAACAGGTTCATAGCTTCCGATGACACTTATTCCAGTGCTCGTAACCATTGGAAACAAAGGATATAATTTGGTGTCAATAGTTTCAATGAGTTCATAGCTTGAGTTGAACTTATGAATTTTTTTCTCACCCTGTACTGTTGCATAGATATTGTTGTCAGCATCAAACGCAAATTGAAAATATTTCTTGCCGGTGATATTATTTAATTTTATTTCCTGCTGCAGGGTTGAAATGTTGTATACGCGGCCATCTATAGAGGAAATGAATTTTGATTTTGTAGGATTCCAGGAAAATAGGTTTGGCTCCATTACATTCTGAGCTGATATTTGTCCATAATTGTTGATTCCATAAACCGGATTACAGTCATTGGTATTGCAATTGGTGGGCGTATAATATCTGATACCAGCTGCTGAACCGTAGCACGACAGGATGTTATGCTCACCTAATGGTTCCATGTAGTTAGCCGAACTACCAATACCTGTGCTCGCCGACATCCCATTTGACATGGTATAAAACTTCAATATATCATAATCCTGATAATAGATTCTATCGCCATCCACAGCAAATGCATTTAAGCGATTACTGATTGCGGTGAAATAAGTAGCTGTAGATTGATAATTTGCTGTAGTTATTTTAGAAATTTTACCTTGGGTGTCCGCTACATAAATATCAGTACCGTTTACAATGTGAAACCTGTTATTCAATGCGAAGCTATTAGTAAATCCTCGTGTATTAGTAATCTGTTGTTGCGTACTGTTGTATCTTTTCAGAGCACCATTACCGCTTCGATCCATAATATGGAACACATTATCTTCAAAAGGATCTTTTTGTACCTGAAAAGGAACCATGTCAAACATTACAATATCCCGAATAAACTTTTGCGGTTCGCTTTCTAAACTTCCATTTACTATGGGTAGTATTCTCTGATCTGTATAATTGATTCTGATTTTATAAGATACGTCTATTTTATAAGGTATATTATTATCGATGAATTCTGTTGCATTAGAAGGCAGATTTGTCACAAGCTGTTCTACAGGATAATCCGTATCACTGTTTTTGGATATTCTGTAAACCAATAAATCTTCAATGATGATTCCATTGGGTCTTGTAAGTTCCCAATTGAATTTAACCTGATTGTAAGAAGCTTGAAAATTGGTAACTTTTATTTCTAATGCATTGCTACCATCATCATTGCTGCATCCAAGCAAAAGGAGTGCTAAAAAAATAATAAGCAGGTACTGTTTTTTACAGAAGTCCATTTATAATTTGTTTTCTTAATTTTTGAGTATAAAAAGTGTTTTGGTAGTACACCGTCCAACTGTTTTTGATGTAATAAATTTCATTGTTTAATGTAAAAAAACTATTACCGTAGTCAAACAGATTATCTTGAATCACCGGTATAGACGCCTGTGTAACTATATTAAAAAAATATTGGGTGTTGTTAAGCTGTTTGCCGATAATTGCATTGGCATGTTCAAAACTAAAAATATGCTGGTAATCAGTCACGGAAAGATTGGAGCTTATTTTATAGGTTCTGTTATTTAGTCCATAGGAAATATAAATGTTGTTGCCGGCGAACATATAACTGCATTTTCCTGAACCATATGCGCTAACCGGTGCCAGGTCCGAAAAGGCAGTATCTGATAATTGCGACCATGAATTAGATGATGATGAATACTTGTATTTCTGATCACGTACGGTAACTACTCCATTTGTATTATTCAGGCCACTTAACAAATAGAGGTTGTCCTGATAAGCGAATAGAATCGGGCCGTAAATCCTATCGCTGGAAGGCAAGGGTATTCCCACTTCGTTAAAAGTATTCATGTTCAGTTTTGTCAGGGTATACGAATTTGAACCGGATAGGTATTTGTACAGATAAACAGTATCGCTTCCATCATAAACGGCATCCGCTAAGAATCCTGTATAATTATAAGAGGTCAGTTTGGTCCATTTTTCTGTTATGGGAGAAAATTCCAGCAGCGAGTATATTTTAGGGGCAGTAGGATTAAGAATGTTTGATTCAGATACAAATTGATAGGCTTTTCCGTTGTGCTCGAAGATGGTATGGTCCAATCTGGAATTATCGATATGATCGACCATAATTGCATCATTCTGAATCGGAATATCACAATCATAACTGTAAGTCAGGCCACCGGTTTTATAGGTAACATTTGTAATTTTAAAATCCTGATAAGGTCCGGGAGGAATGGTAACGCTTAACTGATTGTTAGTTGATGAATAATAACAACGGGTACCATTTATATATACTTCTCCAAATTCAAAATTAGGATTGAAATTTTGGCCATCTACTGTCAATTCGCTTCTTATCCAGGCGACATTATTTTGAACGCCGGTAATAACTGGGTTTTTTAACTGCAACGCAACAGTTGAAGTTACTTCCTGAAGTTGAGCTGTTACCTTGACCTGCAACTGCGATGCGGTAATTTCACTTGGAATCTGTACTTCGATCTGATCATAAGCAACATTTACAATGGTTGCATTTTTATCGTTAACCGTCACTGAAACAAAATCTTCAAGAATGTCAAAATTTACACCGTATATAATAAACGTTTCATTAAAAGTTACATTGTCAGTGTTATAGCTGGTGATTACGGGTGTTTTTAAAGAAAAGGTTGTATTCAGTATTGTTTTATTTTCATTCAAATCAATAACCTTAAGTGTAGGGTTATTTCTTGTAATTGTTCTGGGAATTAGGACCATAATCTCGTCATTGGAAACATAAAGTACCTCGGCTTCTTCCGAATCAAAAAAGACTTGTAATCTGCCCGGCTGAACATTTTGTACTTCAATCATTAATTGCTGGCCCAATAATCCCGTGGTTGGAAAGTTTACCAGGGTAGGAACAGCGTATTGGTCATCAGTACAAGAGGTGAATAATGATAACAATACTAAAAATGTGACAGCAATGGTATTCCTCATAACCTTCATATCTTATAAATTCACAATTAAAAAAGCCAAATGTACAAAATGGTATTTAGGTAAGCCTTACCACTTGGTTACTGGTTTCCGAACTAAAGCCGGTTCGTTGTTTCTTCACCAATTTTTTGTTTGCCCGCTTTGATGCGCTGAAAATCCTCTTTAGATTTGAATAACAGGGACTTTTTCATAGTATGGATAATCAGCAACAGGTTAATTTTGGCCGCAGTTTATTCCAGATAAGAGCCGTTTTTGGCATTGAAACAAATACATGTATCAATGCCATTAAAATCGCTCCCGGCAAAAGATTCTTCACAATCAAATTCAGCATCGCATAACCAGGGTAGTGCCCCAAATTGGGAACGATTGTAATTCCGGTATCTGTCAGTTGTAATTTAAGGGTAAGGAATACGGCAATCGAAGCAAAATGAAAGCCATTTACAAACAGATGCAAGATATATTCCCAGCGCGGAAGTCCGCCCATAAATTGTCTGCTGTCTTTTTCCAAAAACGCATCGAAACCTAAAATAATAATATCTGTCATGACTATAAACATCCCTATATAGAAGCTGGCATTACTGTCTTGTTGTATAAACAAAAAATACAAAATGCACGGAAATAAAATGGCTCTCAGGGTATGCGTAAGATGTTCGTTTCTACTCGCCTGATTATTGTGGAGTTGGTATTTCAGAATGTGTAAATAAAAACCATCAAACAATGCCAACAGTGCAAAAAGCACGATTAGAAGCGACGAAATAAAAAATGCTACTTCCATAAAATTTAAGTTTTTTTGCCGGTGCGTTTTTAGTTACTAAAGCAAAATACCATATGCCTCGCAGAATGCTTTGGTTACATATTCGTTCGAACAATATACATACCCATTGTCGCAAAATTCGGTTCCCCAGCTGTTGCGTACGATAAAATGATCTTTTGTATACCCTACAATAGATACTGCGTGACCACCGTTTGTATTTTCTATATCATACACTTCAAATTTATGCTCTGCAGTTCGTGCCCACTGACTGTCTATGTCCACCATAGCCATTACAGGTCCCTGGCTTGAAATCCACATACGCAGGTAATCCACGTTACAGTCGTCATTGTTGATTACTCTGTAGTACCCTTTAATCTTCATCTGTGCAGCCAGATTGCTGAATTCGGGTGTTTTGAATTTGACATTGAATTCTTCCGGATTCAAAGGAAGCTCCTTTTCGTGTACGGCACCATATTTCCGCAATACGTCCAGAGCCGCTTTCAGGCACACTCCGGAGCTGATGTCTTGGGAAGTTGTAGTGGTATCCTCGTCTGTTTCTTTGGCAGCCATCCATGTCAGCCATGATGATAGTTGGTCTTCTTTACTGATGCGGTTTTCTTTAACAAGATGCCATCTTAGCATTCCATGTGTAGAAGCCCAACCCACGCAAGAGGAGGTATCGAGCTGGTCTCCGATTTCCCACCAGTCTTCACGCAAATCAAAAGTTTCAGGAAAGTCAGTTTTTACTAACCCCTCAAGGATTGCCTTATCGAGTGTCCAATCGTTTTCTTTATCAAATGAGGGAACACAATTTAGTATTCTACCTGTTACTCTTCCTCCTGCTGGCATAAATGTTGGTTTTAGTGATTGATTTTATTTGAAATTTTAATTGCTTATTTTCCTTATTACAGTTTCGAGCGGTCCATTTTTAAAACGTTCACTCCATGCCACGCTGAACAAAACAGTAAAAACATAGAATAAAATGGAATAGCCTAAAATGTAAATCGGTAAAGTCGGCTTTTCGTCCTCCAATAAACCTGTATAATTTTTGTTGGTTAACTTGGCTAAAAGTACCATTCCAATCGTCAGGTGAATTATATAGTGTGACAATGTCATTTGTCCTGTTTTTTGCAATGCTAAAATGAATCGGCTTTCCGAAAATAGTTCTCCGATATACATGCAAAATGAAATTACCATTAAGGCAAAACCCATTGTTAACATTATGAACGGCAAGTACGGAGGGAAATACTCAGCCATAATATAATCGCTCCAGAACGGGCTAAAATACTGTTGTCCTGCTAAAAATCGGATCAATTGAAAAAGAAAAAAAATAAAAAGTCCGACAAGAAAAATATTTTGTCGAATGAATTTGTCATTCCAATTTAGTTTCCCTAACCACATACCCACTAAAAAGTAGGATAGCCATGGAAACATGGAATTCCAACCGTTAAAAAAAGTGTTTCTTAAAAAACCGATTGGTGTCCAAAAGTCCCGGTATTTAAAAGTGGTAAAGTCCCAACTTGTTTCAATTGGAATAAGGAACAACAGTATATGAAAGATGATAATGGTAGCAACTGCTATCCATAAGTAGTAACGTTTGGGTACAAAAAGTAAAAACGCTGCCAAATGCATATAGCCGCCATAAAAATGTAAAATATCCCCAGACCACCAATTATAGAGTAACAAACCCAAAGTAAACAAGAACAGGGAACGTTTCAATATTTTGGATTTCAATAGTGCTTTATCTTCTTTGCTATATCCATTTTTGCTTGTCATTAGTGAGACGCCCATACCGGCACAAATGATAAAAATTGCGGTGGAGTTTCCTGTAAAAATATTTAAGAAATGACCAATAGGTTCATTTGGTGTCATTATAGAACCAAAGCTGAAATTAAAATTGACAATGAACATTCCGAAGATTGCATATGCCCGCGCTAAATCAAAACCTATTATACGTTGTTGCATTATTTCATAGTCTTGGTACTATCCCAAGCAGAGTGGGAGGCAGGCTTTTTTTTGCCGACACGAAGATAGGAAAAATAAGATGATTTTTGAAAGCTAATATAGTTTAAATCTGTAACGAACCACGGAATGCCCGCGCAGCATAATAAGATTCTGCCCCGTTGTGATATAGGAAGACGGTATTATACCGGAAATCGCAAAAGAGGGCTCCGCCGAGTTTTCTAATTTCAGAAGGGGTTTTCACCCAGCTGGATGTTTTCGTGTCGAAATTTTCAAGTTGCTGCAACTCCCTATATTGTTGTTCGGTTAAAAGTTCAATGCCCATAGCAGCAGCCATGTCGATAGCACTGTTTGCCGGTTTATGTTCTTTCCTGGATTCCAACGCCTCACGATCATAGCAAATACTTCTTCGCCCTTTGGGACTTTCGGATGCACAATCATAAAAAATGTATTGATCTGTCGTTTTATCATGACCTGTAACATCCGGCTCTCCACCAGTTCTTTCCATTTCATAGAGGGACCACAGTTTTTCTGCATTGATTTCCAGCTTCGCCAGTACTTTCTCCCAGTCAAGGCCTTTATGGCGATTCATGTTTTTTTCAAAACGGACTTTTAATACTTTAAGTAGTTCTTCGCGTTGTTCTGCGGATAATTCCTTTTTAATTTCCATGGTGATAGAGTTATTTTGATTGGCTATGCAGAAACTAAGATAGCAAATAAACAATAATTGTGTCAAGATCAATCAAAAACAGCTATCAGAATATTTCTAAGAAACAGAGAATTTAAATTATTGATGCAAAACGCTTAGGGGTTCGTTATTTCTTTGTTTGTTGCCAAATTCCATTTTTTAAGTCCACCAATTAGAAACAAAAGTCCAATTATTAATGCAAATAGAGAATATATGGTTTCGGTTATCGAATTTGTTCCTTGGATGTTGTCGACTATCAACTCACCAAGTCCTCGTAATAAATATATTGCTGCGATTAAAAATATTACAGGTTTTAAGAATGGTAAATTCCTGAATTTATTATCTGCCGAAAGTCCATATAGACCAAATATAAAAAAAATGATGGATACAAAAACTGTCAATAAATAGGGTAATGAAGAATGATTTTGTGCAAGTTCAGTCATTTCACTTCCTATTCCTGTTACTTCAAACATTTTGTCAGCCCACAATAATCCAACGATATGTCCGATTGCAATTAGAATATTTATGTATCCACCAAGTTTTAACATATCTATTTAGTTAGTTTTGAAAATAAAGAATATTTGCAATTTAATTGGCGCTCATTTATGTTGTTTAAATCTGTTTTGATAGGTCTATACAATGACCGCTAACTTGCATTCAGTAGCTTAAATGTCACCGAACAATTGCAATATTAAACCAAACTTTAAATTATCGGAGTAATTTCTACAGAATCCCGAAATTAAGCCATTAATCCAAACCGCTGTTAGCGGCAGGCTTTTATCTTAATTTGTTTTTTAATACTTTGTTTTGCATTTTCCCAATCACTATCCAGAATACTATAAAAAGCAGTATTCCTAGGTTCTCCATTCAGTTCTATTTTATCTTTTCTCAAAATTCCTTCAAATAACCCTCCTATTTTTTCAATTGCTTTTCTTGAGCGTAAATTATTCTCTTTAGCTCTAAATTGAACTCTGTTAGTTTTTAAAGTTTCGAAACAATAGTTGAGTAATAATAATTTACATTCTAGGTTTACAGTTGTTCCCCAATATTCTTTCATTATCCATGTTACGCCTATTTCTATTTTTTTATCATTAGGATATATTTCAAGAAATCTTGTGGTTCCAATAATTTTATTGGAATGTTTGTGAACTATAACGAAAGGATATACTGTTCCTTTTTCTCTGTCATTCATTGCATTGTTTAAATTCGGATAAAATATTTCTTCAACGGAATAGTCTACAGATGTTAGTTCCCATATTTCTTTATTAGAAGCAGCAAGAAATAAATCTTCTAAATGTTCTTTCTCTAAAGGGAGTAATTCAATTTCATCTCCTTTTATTATTATAGGATGATTAATCCAATTGTTATTCATAATTCTATCTTTTTTTTAAGCTTACCGCTGTTAGCAGCTGGCTTTTATTCAGTTACTATTTTCTGTTTTTCATTACCGTAAAGAAGTAAAATTAACCCCAGAGCAAAAAGCACACAGCTTAAAACCATAGATACTCCATTTTTCAATATAAAAAATGAAAAGCCTACCGCGGGAGCTCCTACTATAACCATTAACGAGCTTATAGGATGGGTTTTGATAAAATTTGATGCATGTACTGCTAATCCTATAAAGAGCAAAGATGGTCCAATAATGATAAAAGGGTATAAAATAGATGGAGTATTGCTGATATGTTTACTTAATTCCGTTCTGGCGATATCATCATTCCCAAAACTCCACATTATAAAGTCAATAGTGCAAAGACCTATATGGGCAATAACTCCTAAAGTTGTTAAAAAAGAAGCTACAGAATGAAGATTATTCTTTGGAAATACTTTATTAAATGAAATTAGCAATATTGCTCCAATTAAGTTAAACCAATGTGCAAAATCTATAGGTTTTTGAAAATATGCTAATTTAGAACCTTGGGAAAACATAATATAGCTCAGAACAAAAAATAACAATCCGATTAAGCAAATACTTTTTGGTTTCATAATTTTTTTATAGGAAATGATTGTTTTTATAATTTGTTGCGTTAGGTTATTGAATTCTCCTAATGCTTTTACATTTGCTGCTAACGTCCGGTGGCTTGCCTCAGTGGCGTGAACATCACCGAACAATCACAAATATAAACCAAACTTTGAATTATCAGCGTATTTTCTAAAGAAACCCGAAATAAGCCATTGATGCAAACCGATGTTAACTGCAGCAATTAAAGAAGCCGAAACTTTCGGTTAAGCACTGACTTCAAAGATATAAAACAAACTTTAAATTAAGCCCAAAAACCGCAATAGCGCAAAACCGCTGTTACCTGCTGGTTTTATGGGCTTTATTTCTTTTTTACAATTTAATTTTTATTCCAAAGTTAAATACAAATCCGTCTAATGGTGCCCAAACTTCTGTGAATTGTGGAGTGTTGTTTGGTCCAGAAATTAGACTTTCTTGTCTTGTTTGTCGATAATCAAATATGTTTTCTACATTTCCAAAAAACGTAAAGTTTTTCCAATAATGTTCTACAACTGCTCCGTAAGTCCAAAACGATTTGGTTTGGTTTCCGTTGCTTAAAGTTTGGCTACTTTTTAGTTCATAATCAACTCCAATTCTCCATTTTCCTGGTAAAACATATAATAAATCGCCTTTCAAACTATGTTTTGGTGTTAATGTAACATTCGATTTTGTTCCGCTGAAATGATTTGTTGCGTCAGTAAAGGTGTAACCAATGAATAGTACAAAATCACTAAAACCGAATTTAAAAAACGTTTCGGTCCCTACACTTTTTGTGTAACCGTTTGCATTTTTAAATTCAAAATTTGAACCACTGTTTTGTAAAACCAAAGGTTTGTCAAGATAAGTGTAAAAAAACATTTGGTTAAAGTTGATAAACATTTTGTTACCAAAGTTTAATTTATAACTAATATCAGCATTTCCTCCATACGATTGCTCTGCTTTTGTAGTATTTCTGTTTATGGCTAAAACATTTTTGTAACCCAACAATTCTGCTTCTTGATTAAAAATACTTGCATTTCGGTAACCTAAACCGCCACCAATTCTAGTTGTTAATTTGTTTGTCCATTTGAAAAGTGCTGATGCTCTTGGCAATAAATAAAGTTTTTCGTTAAAAACATAATCTGCTCTTAATCCAGTTTCTAAGGATACTTTTTCGCCAATATCAAACGTATAATTCGAAAAACCTCCAAGAGTTTGATAATTTTCATTTCTCAAATTGGCACTTTGTAATGGCGTTTCCTTAAAATCGTCTGTATAGAAATTTAAACCCGTAATTAATGAATTTTTATTTTTTTTGTACAAATACGACATTTCAGAAAATGATGATAACTGTTTTCCAGCAAACTTGTATTCTCCATCAATAAAATTGGGTGTAATAAACAAACTTCTATCAAACACATTAAATGAATTTCTGAATGCAATTGTTTTGTTTTCAGTTACTTTGTGTTCTAATTTGGTTTGTGTGGTAATTCGGCTAACTTCGTTTTTTTCTTTGTAAAAATTTGAACTTGTAGCAGTTTCGTCTTTTAATAATTTAGTATCGCCACCTTGTCTTTTCTCGGTTGTAAAAGTTCCGCCAACGCTTAAATTAGTTTTTTTGTTTAAGTAAAAAACTAATTTTGGATTGAAATTAAACTTTACCAATTCCGGCATATCAGTAAACCCATCTTTGTCAGCGTCAAATGCTTTGTGTGCATTTCGTTGTGCCAAAAGTGTAAAACCAATTTTTTTGTACTTTTTACTAGTAAACATATTTACATCAAATGCACCAATATGTGAGCCATTTAAATGTAAGATTGTTTCTTCACTTGTTGGTTCTTTTGAAATTAAATTGATTAAACCTGCAATTGCTCCGCCTCCATATAGTGTAGAAGCCGAACCCTTTATATACTCAATTTGTCGCAAATCTAAAGGTGGAATTTGCATAATACTCAAACTTCCAGAAAAACCACCATACAATGGAAAACCGTCTTTTAGCATTTGCGTATATCGTCCGTCAAGTCCTTGAATTCTTACGTTTGCTGTATTGCTCGTAGCCGATGTTTGCTGAACTTGAATTCCTGTACTGTGTGTCAACAGATGGGCAACTTTACTCGGATCCATCGTTGCGGCTTCATCTATTTCTTCAGTTAAAACTTCTACACGAGTTGGGATTTTAGACAAAGTTCGGTTGCTTCTTGTTCCTTGAACAACGACTTCTTCCAATTCTTGGCTGTCTCCTTCTTGCAATAAAATTGTTTCAATTAATACAGTTTGCGGAAAATCAATTTCAATTTCTAAAGTTCTGTAACCAATAAAAGAAAATAGAAAAATCTGTTTTCCATTTGGGACATTTGAGATTTCAATTTCTCCATTTTCGTTAGAACTTGCACCAATTTGAGTTCCTTTTATTATAACATTTGCACCATTAATTTTTTGGTTTGTAATGCTGTTTTTTAATATTGTTTTGAATGTATTTTGACTAAAAGCAGAATTTATTCCGCAAAAAATAGTCAGTAATAACAAATAATTTCTCATTTGAGTTAAAAATTAGATTAATAAAATAATGACTTGCGATGCGTTAGCATCGTAAGTCATTTTGTGCGAAGTACATTTTATTAACTAATTTTAGGTGGTTTCCAAATATTTATAGAAACATTCGATTGAAAACAATTTTGTTTAAAAGCAATTTTTTTTGGTTCTTTAAAAATTACATTTCTATAAAACTTTAGTTCAATAATTTCAAAATTGATTACTAAAGTTTGATTAAAAGAGTAATCGCAATGTTTATGAAAAGGAAGATTTTCGTGTTCATCGTGATTTTCATCGTGATGTTTTTCAGAATAATGTTCAGCCACAAAATGACTAAAATCTATTTTTTCGTGATGATTGTTGTGATGCAAAAAATGTGAAACCAAAACTGGAATACGAAAACAACCTTCAACTACAAACGGAATTGTAATTTGCAAACAAATTATTATAATTATTATGTTTTTCAATTTTTTCACTTTGCAAAAATAGATGTTTTTTTCGGATTATCTTTTTTTCGCAATTTTCGGAGAAACTAGCAGGTAACGTCCGGTGGCTTGCCTCAGTGGCGTGAAACTCACCGAACAATCGCAAATATAAACCAAACTTTGAGTAATCAGCGTATTTTCTAAAGAAACACAGAATAAGCCATTGAGGCAAACCGCTGTTAGCCGTTCGGTTTTTATGATAGCGAAATTTCTATTTTAAATTAGATTTTCAAAGTTTGCACTTTTCAACTTTTTGGCTTTCAAGTTTCGTTTCAAACTTTAGCGATCCTTTTTCTATAGGGAATTATTTTGTTTGAGTTAATTCTAACTTTCTATTATCTACAAATAATCTACAATCTACTTTAAAAAAACCTGAAATATTAGCCTTAATACTTAATTTTTCTCCATTTTTGTTTATTAGATTTCCTGTCAAATTACTTGATAAAAAACTTAAACGGTCATCTTGTAATTCATTATTAACAAACAATTTTTCACCATTAATCCAACTATTCTCAATTCTTATTTCGTTATTTTCAAAATTTGTAATCCAAATACTTCTCATTTATATTCTATTTTAAGTTCGTGTTAATTTCAATTCGGTTTTTGCCAACTGACGCACAACGTCCGGTGGCTTGGCGAGGTTTGGGATTAAAAAAGCCCTAACTTTTGGCGAAAGATAGAAATTTCCTGACACAAAACCAACTTCAAATTAAGCCTAAAACCCAAATCTTGCCAAACGCCTGTTAGCGGTTCGTGCTTATTATTACTTATTTTTCATTGCAACTTCTTTTACTCCTCCTTTTGTCAAAATTATTGAATTGTAAACACCCGATTTGTCTTGTATAAATTCAATTGTTCTGTCATTATTGTCTGCTTTAAAAAATTTTGTTTTGGACTCAGGTAGGAGTTCCATTTCTACACTATTATAGTAAAGTTTTCCGTCAATTTTTAATATTTCAATTTTACCATACTTGCCTACATATTTATCATATATTGTAGTATCTATTTTGGTTTCATAATGTTTATATGGAAGTTCTACTTCTTTTTGCAATGCAATTGCTGAAAGGCCATAACCTATAATATGTGAAAATGATTCGTTATTAGAAAGTACAGTCACAAAAAGTTTGTCATCTGTAAATCGGTTAAAAGAAGTCATTGTACCAAAAAAGCCTCCGTCGTGAGCAATTAGTTGATGTCCGTGATTATAAAATGGATTAATTATAAATCCATACCCCCAATTTTCGGAACTATAGGGAGTAAACATTAGTTTCTTCATTTCTTTTGACAAGATAGTCGTTCCGTATAGCGCATTGTCCCATAAAGCTAAATCTTCCACGGTAGAATAAACACCATCGTGACCTATGTTGACTTCCCAATTGATATAGGGATTGTGGATAAATCCTTTTTCGGTTCGACAATAAGTCTTTGCTTTTTTTGAGATTATCGAATCATTATTACTAACACCTGTATTCTTCATTCCTACTTTATCAAATATATTTTTTCTTAAAAAAACAGCGTACTTTTCGCCTGAAACTTTTTCTATAATCTTAGCCAATAAGTAATAGCCTATATTGCTATATGCGGTTTTAGTTCCTGGTGAAAATTCGTAAGGCATTTTCTTTATTTTAGAATAGGCAGAATCACTCGTAATAGTGCTTAAAGCCAACTCTTTAAAACCTAAAGCAAGTCCTGAAGTATGAGATAATAACATATGAATAGTCACACTATCTGCTTTTGGGTAATCTGGAAAAAATTTACTTAAATGATCATTTAGTGACAATTTCCCTTTTTCTACTAATTGAAGAATAGCCGTTGCAGTAAATTGTTTTGTTACTGAAGCCAACTGAAATTTAGTATCTACAGTGTTTTTAATATTCCACTCGTAATCTGCTAAACCATATGCTTTTTTTAATAAAACGGAACCGTTTTTTGTAACAAGGACTGTTCCACTAAAATTATTTACTTCAACCTGTGCTTGCATATATTTTGCAAGATTAGTTGCTACGTTTTTTTGTCCAAAAATTAATACTGGAAAAAGTATTAATATTAAAATTTGAGCCGATTTAGGTATTTGATAGATTTTTTTCATTTCATTTTTTACAATTTGAGATTATTTTAGCTAGTAATTTGTCAAGCAATTCAATTTCATTTTTTGATAATCCTTCAAGAGCATCTTGTCTGTTTTTGTAAATAATTGGTGTTAATAATTTAATTGTTTTTTTTCCTTTTTCTGTTATTTCAAGGTTGAATTTTCTTCTGTCTGATTCGTTTATTTTTCTTATTAGATAGTTTTTTTGTACCATTAATTCAATAATTCTTGTAATTGACGCGTTATCTTTAAAAATTAATTCTGCAATTTCTTTTTGGGAATAAGTAGCGTTCTTGTCAAGAATTATTAGCAATAAACATTGGTCAACTGTAATATCACTTACTATTTGAGTTATGTTTTTCTGTGAAATTTTTCTATATTCTTTAATTGTTTGTTCAATTGTGTAAAGAACAGTTCCTGTAGGATTGTTATTTTTCATTTTAAATTATTTGATGCAAATATAATTGATATATCAATTATATAATATATTTTTTATGTTTATTTATAATATATTTTTAATTTAAAAAAAATTGATTGTTTTTAAGTAGATTTTTTTCTGTGCAACCGCATAACCGCTAACGTCCGGTGGCTTGCCTCAGTGGATCTCACCAAGCAATCACAAATATAAACCAAACTTTGAGTTATCAGCGTATTTTCTAAAGAATCACAGAATTAAGCCATTGAGGCAAACCGCTGTTAGGCACAGGTAGTTTCTTTCGAGTAGCACACAGTAATTACACAATAGTCAAAGCACAAGGAAGTCAGCGAAACAATGTCAAGGTTTTACAAGTTTGTCTGCATAGGCACAGAAAGTTCTTTCTCTTGAATGTCGGTCGTAACACACTTTAACAATGTAGTCGAAGAAGGAAATACATAGCTGTCGAAGCACATAGAAGTTTTTGTAATTACGATTTTATTTCGATTCGACAATTGTTTGAGCATTTAGATTTAAACTAAATGGAATTCCTTTCCCCCAAATTTCTACGTTCATACCCTCTGCTAGCTTACTATTCGGAGTCAATAAATGAAAAATAGTATTTTTGCAGATAATTATAGTCTTTGTTTTTCCAGTTATTTTGTTTTGTAAAGCAAAACTATCTTTTTCAAGATTTATTATTATTCCGGCAGCGAGTGGGCGGATTCCAGTAACATAATTATTCTTATCAAGGCTATTGACTTTATATAAATCAAAAAAATCACCTTGAAATACTCTAATAGAATTAGCAGGTATTTTCAATTTTGCCCCTAACGGCTCCTGTGTATAGTTGATTCCCTCCTTTTGAGTTAGAAAGAATACGGCATCAAATTGTAAAAAGTCATTTTTGGTAAGTAAATAGCTTGCTACCCCTTTTGTTCTAAATTCCCAACTTCCAAGAATCCTCAAATCTTGCCTGGCAACGATTACGGTGTTTTCACCCAGTATTGCTTTATTCTTTAGCAGCTTAAACTCATTATATGCCGAATTAGAAATGCTTTGAAGCATAGGACTTGCATACCCCCTAATTACCACAATACTTATAAGAGAACAAAAAATAAAAACAGGTAATGCTATTAGCCACCTTTGCGTTATCTCACTAAAAAGAATTAAATAGACAATTACAATAGGAACATAGCTCATCATATACAATCTATTTGCCCACTCTATTCCAATTAAAGGAGAAGTTAGAATAAATATAGCTATTAAAAGACTTAACCCAAATATTTTAACTTCTTTCTTTATTGTTTTCCCAAGCCTGATAAAAAGAAATACAGCCAGAATGGCTAACAGATTTGGTATGAAAAAATTTATTGGATTGAAATAATCGGCAATGTTTTGACCATCCAGCATCATTAATATTACGGGTGATTCAAATAACCTGATTGGTAAATTAATAAAACGCTCAAAACGAGTACTATCGAAAAAAAGGAGGGCTGATAGAAATAAAATTACGGGAATAAATAGAATATATGTTCTTCTGCCATTCATGGCCCTAATAAACTGTCGATTAGTTAGGGCATAGGACAGAAGAATGATTATTGTAATAAAAAACAATATTGCAGCACTTCCAAAATGTGTTAGTGTACAACACAACAGAATGAAAGCAGCATAATAAACATCTTTTTTTTGAAAATACTTAAGAATACGAAAAACAAAATAGAGATAGAAAAATATGAAAACAACAGCAACGGCATTTTTTTGAAAATTGTTAGAGAACAACAAGACAGTAGTGAAATTAAGGATGGAATAACCTACCATCAAATAACAAGGATAGTTGGTCTGTTTTTTATTTAAATTAAATTCTCTACATAATAAGTAAACAGGAATCGCTGCACAAGGTGGGATAACTATATCCACAAATTTTACAGCGATTAAAATTGATTCATTAAGCGACCCACGAAATAACATTTTAAAAATGAAAGCTAGTGCTGCTTCCAACATAAAAAGCAATGGCATATCCGAGATTCCTAACCGGAATTTATCCATCAAAGACCTTACTTGTAAAGGGTAATAAGGGCCATCAACTCCTGCTAACAGATAATTTCCGTTAAGATGAAATTTTAAACGGATGGTCATAGCCATCAGCATTAGTCCGAATACCCAATACAATGATTTATTTTTAAATGAAAAGTTGCTCATGTATTCAATTACAAATTTAGATCCGTACACCATTTTTCGGAATGGAAATCGTCAATTAAAAAATTGGCTTCCGGAGATTTTTTACTACTTGTGCCTAACGTCCCGCCGCTTGGCGAGGTTTGGGACTAAATTAAGATTATTTTTCGGTTTATTATTAATTTCCAAATACAAGACAAAATTTAAATTAAGCCTTAAGCCCAATCTTGCCTAACGGCTGTTGGTGGCAGGTATTATGGTTAACTACAACTTTAAATATTTTTATTGTTTCTTCGAAAAGATATAAACATAAAAAGCCCAAACAAAATTTCAATAAGTGCACCAGTTGATAAAGTACCAAAAGATTGTACACTATTTTTAAATAATAAGTATGCTGCAATTCCTAAAATAGCTCCTAAAATCCAATAAAGCTTAATTCCATAAATAGAAGAAAATGTCAGATATCTTCCACCAATAATCAGAAGCATACCTTGAAAAAACCATTGTGTATGTTGTAATGAAAGCCCAAAAGCAATAGGTAAGCACATAATCATAAATATCGTTCCTTCCATCCCCAGGTTTCCTAATGGATTACCTTTTGTATGATTTCCACTTAGTCCAATTGTCTTGTAGAGAAGTACACTCACAGGATGGATAAGCACTCCTCCAATTAAAAGTGTCCAAACTGCCTGGCTAGCAGAGTATTGATATGTAACAATTGCAGAAATGAGCCATGCAAGTCCTGAAACAATTATACCTATGGAACCATTTGCATAACCTCTGCGCATATCTGTTTGAAATTGTACAAGAGTATCAGTCATATTTATTTGGGCATTTAATGATTTTTCAGCCATATTTTTTAGACATTTTTATTAGTTAATTGTCAACTGGAGGCGGATTTTTTTATACTTGCCACCACCGTCCCGCGGCTTGCCTCAGTGGCGTGACTCTCACCGAACAATGACAAATATAAACCAAACTTTGAGTTATCAGCGTATTTTCTAAAGAATCACTGAATTAAGCCATTGTGGCAAACCGCTGTTACCAGCAGTTTTTATTTTTCGGCTAATTGGTTGTCGTCAATCGTGTAAATTTTTTCGTTTATATATTTATTCCCATAATATTCGTTAGGTCTGATTTGTCTATTTTTCTGAAAATCAATAAATGGACTTGAACAATGTGGACAGCAAAAAGAATTATAATAGCGATAACTTCCTTCTCCTTTTGTCGGCTTTGGTAGTTCGGCTTCTATTTCAGAAACAACACTTTTGTCAATTTCTTTTTGAAGTTGTGTCGGCAAGTTTTGGATTTCTCCATAACGTACAAGTAATGTTTGTTTACTGTCATCTGAATAAAAATATTGGCTTTCTGAAAAACCAGCGTGAAAAGTGTCAATTTGTTCTGTTGCGGTAGAAAACAAGTAAATACCTAAAATTACAAAAAAGATCGAAGTAGCTATTCCAAATAAAAGTTTTGATTTGTTTGGTTTATTGTCTGCGTTATTCATGTTTATAGTTTTAAGTGTTGCATTCTTGGTTCAGCCAAACTGACGGCTAACGTCCCCGCTGCTTGCATTCAGTGGCTTGCCTATCACCGGACAATTGCAAATACAAACTTTGAATTATCAGCGTATTTTCTAAAGAAACACAGAATTAAGCCATTGAGGCAAACCGCTGTTATGCGTTGTTGTTTATATTTCACTAACATTTTTGTCAAACCAAACATCCTGGTAATTATCCTTTCCAATTAAGAATCTGAAACCAATATCTAAACCCAAATATTTGATTACTTCGGGTTTTATTCTCAATAAATGTTCTGCGCAAAGTGGCTTGAAAAAATCTTCTCTTTCTTCGTATTCTCCGGACCAAATAAACCAACCCGTTGTTCCATCTTCTGAATTATGGCGCAAACCATTTAAAGGATCTGAATTCAAATCTGTTGAAACGCCAACTTTAAAATCTTTGTTTATTGGTTTCCACAATGAATCATAGTCATTACAGATTTCTTTCTGCTTTTCTACATGAGAATCCCAATCGTTCATTTATTCTACAGTTTTCTTTACAATTACGCATAACGTTTCGGCGCTAGAAGCAGTCGCGGCTTGGCGACCGATTTTTCTCTACTTTGGAGAAAACGAAAATAGGAAAAAGAAACGAACAATGAACTGAAAACCAGCGATTGATTTTGATGCCTGTTATGCGGTCGATTTTTTGCGGGTCATTTAAATTAATTTTTATAGCAAGTTTCTTCAAGGAGTTATAGCGAAATGGATAAAATCTGATATATTTGCATTTCAAAAACTTTCAAAATGAGATTTTTTTTTAGTTTAATTTCACTACTGTTCCTTTTTTCATGTAGTACAGAAGAGGATTCATTTAAATTTGATGCGGCAGTAAACACGCCAAATGTCATTGTTGACAAGCCATTTTCAATTACTGTAACCAGTGACCAAAACATCATGGGGATCAGCTATTCGTTTGACAATTTCGAAACTAGTTTTGGCGAATTTCCGAGTGCAGGTTTTGGTACATCAAAGGAGCTACATTTTAAATTTCTTACTATTGGCGAAAAAACTATTTACATTAAACTAACTAAGGCTGGTGATATTGAAAGTGAAACAAAAGCCATTACGGTTGATGTAGGTAAGGGAGATAGAGTGAGAATTACGGGTCTTAAGATTACTTCTTTTGACGGTATTAATACAGTTTGGGATCCTGAATATAATGCATCAAATCCTAATAGTTTTGCAGATGTTCGTTTCTGCTTTAATAAAGTAGGGTTATTAAATGCTTTTGATGGAGGCGGATATAGTCAGCAATTTTATCTGACTTCGATAAAAGAAAATCAGGGAGATCTTACATGGTCATTTCTCACTGAGGACTTATATATAGATCCTGAAGGTTATATAATATTTTCCATTTATGATCAGGATGAATCTAATTTAATCCAGCTATTGAATAATTCTGTAAATGTGCCCCATATTTACATGCACCAGTATGCTTCGACAAAACCTAATTCAATTACAGTTTCATTTCCTGAAAGTAATAGCGTTGAATTTACACTTAATTTGGAATGGCCTAATTAAGGTTAACAGACTGTGGCGAGTTCGGCTCTGTCAATATTAGGCATATTTTAATTTGTCCATTTTTTGCGTAATCAAGGGGCGGTTTCAAGTTTCTAGCGCAATTTTTAGGTTTTTAAATCTACCGTTTTATTTCCCGCATTTTTGCACCAAATTT
>NZ_VJZK01000005.1:153454-281734 GCF_007109225.1 Flavobacterium sp. GT3R68 | reverse complement strand
GCATCTACAACTTTTAATTGGACTAGAACCAATACGGCAACAGTAACAGGAATAGCCGCAAGCGGAAGCGGAAATATTAGTGGAACATTAATAAATACCACAAACGCAAATGTTACAGTAACTTTTACCATTACACCCACAGCTAACGGATGCACAGGCACCATAATCACTGCTACCGTGATTGTTAAACCAACACCGACAGCATCTGCAACCAACGCCTCCCAAACGATTTGTTCCGGAAGTGGTATAACCACCATGACCATTTCTGGAACCGTAGCGTCAACCACTTTCAATTGGACAAGAGATAATACAGTAGCAGTAACAGGAATCGCCGGAAGCGGCAGCGGGAATATATCAGGAAGTCTAACAAACACAACCAATGCTGCAGTTACAGTAACTTTCACCATTACACCAGTTGCCAATGGATGTAGCGGGGTTCCCGTAACCGCCACAGTAGTTGTAAAACCTAAACCGGATGCAATAGCTACAAGCGCGTCGCAAAATGCTTGTTCTGGAAGTCCGATTTCCAATATTGTACTTACAAGTGGTGTTGCAGGCACCACTTTTACCTGGACAAGAAACAATTCTGGCGTAACGGGTATTGCAAACAGCGGAAGCGGAAACATTAGTGGAACTTTGACAAACTCAACCACTGCACCTATTATTGTAACCTTTACCATCATGCCAACAGCGACCGCCTGTCCGGGCAACACTATAACCGCCACTGTGACTGTAAACCCTAAACCCACTGTTGCCGCTACAAACTCGCCACAAACTATCTGCTCTGGAAATTCAATTGTTGCGATGGCATTATCTGGAAATGTGACCGGAACCGTATATAACTGGACCCGGGACAATACCGCATCAGTTACCGGAATTGCAGCTAGTGGAAGCGGAAACATCAGCGGAACGTTGACCAATACAACGAGCGCAAATGTTACCGTAACTTTTACCATAACACCATTAGCAAATGGCTGTACAGGAACACCTATTACAACCATTGTAATTGTAAAACCAAAACCTACTGTGGCAGCAACTAATGCATCGCAAACTATTTGCTCCGGCGATACAATTGCCACAATGGTCCTTAGCAGCAGTACAGTAGGAACTACTTATACCTGGACGAGAAATAATACTGTTAATGTAACAGGAATTGCCGCCAGTGGTTCGGGTGATATCAGTGGTACATTAAACAATATAACCACCGCACCAATAACAGTGACTTTCACCATTTCCCCTACTGCAAACGGGTGCCCGGGAACGCCAATAACTGCAACTGTAGTGGTAATATCATCAACAGATGGGGGGGTAATCACTCCTGCGCTCATCACTACTTGTGCGCCTGCCAGCGGTACGTTGACATTAAGTAGTTATTTAGGTACAGTCCTACGGTGGGAATCATCAACAACCGGAGGTACAACATGGACTACAATTCCCGGGCCTATAACAACTACGACTCATAATTATTCCGGAATAAACCAAACTACGATTTTCAGAGCCGTGGTAGAAAATACTTCGTTTTGTCCCATTGCATACTCCGTAACGGCTGTAGTTAATGCAATTCCGACAATTATTCCAACACCCGTAGTAGCAACTCCATCCACCATCTGTGCCGGAGACTCTTCTATACTTACGTCACAAAGCGGGTATGCAACCAGTCAGAATCTAGCAACCGGCGGTGCCTTCAATAATTCCAATCCCACGGGATGGCTTGTAGATGGATGCGGCAATTGCCTTAACGCCGGGGGCAGTAACACTAATCCTGGTCCTTTCCAACTTAGTGCCACAAATGGAGGTACGTATTCAGGCATTAATTATAGTGCCACAGGGAAATTTGCTATTGCTAATGGTAATTTTAATTCCATCATGCAAACCCCGACATTCAGTACCGTCGGGCTTACTACAGCAACCTTGGAATTTAATCATGCGTATAATTTAGTGGGGACTTCATGGGTACGGGTAGAACTTTCACTAGATGGCGGGGCATCTTACAATATTGTACTAGCGGAATATTTTGCCACTGATACGCGAACTCCCTATAATAATTTCCCTCTTGAATCTATCAACTTAAGTGCTTATATTGGCCAGACTTCCTTGAAAGTACGTTTCAATTACCACGGTAGCGCCGGTAGTTCTTGGGCAATAGACAATATTAGAATTCCGGACGTGCCGGTAGGCTTAAATACGCAATGGGTTGACACAACTAATGGTCAGATTATAAGTAATACATCCACTGCAACTGTTTCGCCTATTGTAACAACTACTTATACGGTATCGACTACAATTGGTAGTTGTACAGGGGGTTCACAAAATGTTACCGTAACTGTTAATCCAAGACCTACCGCCAGTATTGGACCCAATCAAACGGTCTGTAATGGAGGTACGGCGACTTTCAGCATTGCATTAACAGGAACAGCGCCGTGGACAATCACTTACACTAATGGCACAACACCTACAACGGTAACGACGTCTCTTAATCCGTATGTTTTTTCTGTTCCAAATATCACTTCCAATGTAAGTTGTTGGATCACTGCTTTAAGAGATTTTCGATGTATAGCGATACCAGGCGATTTTACAGGGATGGCAAATATCACAGTGTTGAATGGAACACCAGGATTATGGACCGGATTAGTCAGTACCGATTGGTTTGACTGTCACAATTGGTCTGGTGGATTACCATCAAGTACCGTAAATGCGATGATTAATGCGGGAAGTCCAAGAATGCCGCTTATTGACCGTAGTTCCCCATTTGCTGCGGCTTATGGCTTTATTGCTTCGGCGCAAGATTTAATATTAAATGCAGGGACCTCACTTACGATGGCTGCTACCAATAATTCGGAATTAATGGTAAGCAGGGATTGGAAAAATAATGGCACATTTATTCCAGGAACCGGAACCGTCACTTTTAACGGAGCGACATCAAATCTTATTCAGACTGTAAATGAAGGAATAAAAACTCAGGAAACTTTTTACAACATGACTGTAAGCACGTCAAATGGAGGCAAAGGCGTGAGCGTTGTTACTGGATTTGAATTAACAGTCATACAGAATCTTTCCTTGTTAAATGGAGACTTACGTTTAACAGGCGATGCACAATTAGTACAAAACGGTACAGCGGCAAATCCTGCAGGTGGTACCGGGAAATTAGTAGCTGACCAACAAGGAACCAAAAGCAGTTGGCGTTATAATTACTGGTGCGCCCCAGTAAGTACCGACAATATCAATTATACAGTTGGTGGTATTTTACGTGATGGAACTGATGTTGTTTCATTTCCCTTTAATCCGTATAGCATCGCGTTTGGAAATGGGGTTACTTTTGCCGATGGCGTTGCATCAATTCCAATAAAAATTAGTAACAGTTGGATTTTTAAATACACTGCGCTCAGTAATAGCTATTCTGCATGGCAACCCATAGGCAGTACCGGGTCTTTAAAAATCGCCGAAGGTTTTACGATGAAAGGGACCGATGGCACAGCCGCCTTTTTAACGCAGCAAAATTATGTGTTCTACGGAAAACCAAATAGTGGAACCATTACCTTAAATATTAGTCTGGCCCAAAGTTATCTGATAGGAAACCCCTATCCTTCAGCTTTAAATGCCGATGCTTTTATTATAGATAACATTAAAGATGGCGGAAATGCTTCTTCTAATAATTTTAACGGAGCACTTTATTTTTGGGATCATTTCGGTGGTCAGACCCATTTATTAAATGAATACATTGGTGGTTATGCAACTTATTCTCTAATGGGAGGGGCAGTTGCTGTCGCGAATGATCCTTTGACCGTCAACAATAATTCCACCGGTACTAGAATGCCAGGTAAATTTATCCCGGTAGGACAGGGATTCTTTATTGGAACCATTGTGGATCCTTTATTAACTACCAATAATCCTGGATTAACTTCTGCAATAACGGGGGGACCAATAGTATTTAAAAACACCCAACGTCTTTTTAAAACAGAATCATCAAGTTCCGTATTCTTTAGAAACCAAAACGAATCCACAACAGCAATCGATGTAGATAACCGTCCAAAAATCAGATTAAAATTCATTTCCCCTTCTGGTGTACAACGCCAGTTATTATTAGGAGCAGATTCCCGCACCTCAACGCTATTTGATTTAGGTTATGATGCTCCAATGATAGATGTTAATAATGAGGATCTGTATTGGGATTTAAACCATAGTAAATTTGTAATTCAGGCAATTACTGATTTCAGTTCCAATCAGGAAATTTCTCTTGGAGTAAAAGTCGCCAGTGTTGGATTAACTACCATCAAAATAGATAATTTGGAAAATATCACTGATGCCACATCAATCTTTATTTATGATAATTTCACCGGTCTATACTATGATTTGAAAAATGGAGATTTCACTGCTTCCTTACCAATTGGCGAACATAACGACCGCTTTTCTGTACGCTTCTCCGAGGTGGCTTTAGATGTAGATCAACACAATGGTGCAGGCATTGAAATAATCCACGTACAAAATGGAAATCAACTGTTAATCAATAATTCATTAATTGGAGAGACTGTTAAAAAAGTCACTTTAGTAAATCTTATCGGTCAGGCGATTCAAAACTGGGAGGTTGAAAATTTAGACCAAGAGAACATACAAATCCCAATTAAAAACATAAGCATCGGCGCTTACGTTGTGCGAATCCATACTTCCAGCGGCACCTTAAGCAAAAAAATCATCATCAAACAATGACAGGATCTCTAAATTTATTTATACCTATTTAACAGCCTTCCCTATCGGAGGGCTGTTTTTTTTAATACCAAAATCACAAAAAAAATACCGAATTTAACAGAAACAGCAGCAGTCCGATCAAAAAGGATAACTTTGCCCTTATGAGAAAAATTTTCGTTCTGACACTTATTCTATTTGGAAGTTTTCTTATGCATGCTCAACTGAGTACCGTAATTGGAAAAACCGATTATCCATTTTGGGTAAATGTTCCTGTTCAAAAAGTGATGGATGGTAAAGTACCGATAATTATTTTTTTACATGGAAAAAGTCTCTCAGGAACAGATATCAACCGCGTGAAGCGATACGGCATTTTGCGTGCCATTGAAAAAGGCCGAAAAATACCGGCTTTAGTTATTGCCCCTCAATTGGCTTCCGGCGCTTGGAATCCTGACAAAGTATTAGAAGTATTAAAATATGTGCAGAAAAATTACAAAACCGATTTATCCCGGGTGTATGTCTGCGGGATGAGTCTTGGCGCGTATGGCACGATGCATTTTGCCGGGAAATATCCCCACCGGATAACAGCAGCAGTAGCAATTTGCGGCGGCGGTAACGAAAAAGATGCCTGCATGCTGGGAAAAATACCGTTATGGATTCAACATGGAGATAAGGATTTTGTCGTTCCGCTTTCCGAATCCAAAAAAATAGTAAATGCCATCAAGGGTTGTAATCCCAAAGCGGATGTGAAGTTTACCATCATCCCCGGCGGAAACCATAGCAATGTGGAAAATCTCTTTCGGGAAGATGCGATTTATGATTGGATGCTAAAGCAAAAGAAATAACTATCAAAAAATAAACGGCTGTCGTTAAGTGACAGCCTTTTTTATTATTTCAGATTTTGTATCAGTTCCTCTAAACTCACGTTTTTCTGTTCGCCTGAAACCAGGTCTTTCAACGCATATTGGTTTTTTTCCATTTCTTCCCCTCCAACAACAACTGCGAAAGGAATTCCGCGTTTGTCGGCGTGCTGAAACTGCTTTCCAACTTTTACATTATCAGGATATAGTTCCACTTTTATTCCGTGGTTGCGCAATTCCTTAATCGCTTTCATCGAATAAAAAGCTTCTTTTTCCCCATAATTAATGAACAATGCTTTGGAAGTTGAGGTAACGGTTTCCGGGAATAATTCCAATTCTTCAATTACCATGTAAATTCGGTCCAGGCCAAAAGAAATCCCTACACCACTCATATTTTTCAATCCAAAAATTCCCGTCAAATCATCATATCTTCCGCCGCCTCCAATAGAACCCATTGAAACGGATTTTGGCGGAGCGACTTCAAAAATAGCACCTGTGTAGTAATTTAATCCACGCGCTAAGGTTACATCCAAATCTAAAATTGATTTGTTCAATCCTAAGTTGATGACGTTATCACATATAAATAGTATTTCGGCAACACCTTTCATCCCTTCTTCCGAGGAGGCTAAAAGTTGGGACAATTTTTCAATTTTCTCTGAAATCGTTCCGGTGAAAGTGAATAACGGCTGTACTTTTGCAATCGCTTCAGCTGAAATTCCTTTTTCTATCATTTCGGTTTTTACACCGTCCTCGCCTATTTTGTCCAGCTTATCCAATGCAACAGTAAAGTCAATCAGTTTATCAGAAGCACCAATAACCTCAGCAATTCCCGAAAGGATTTTTCGGTTGTTGATTTTGATGGTCACGCCTTCCAAACCTAATTCATTGAAAACCGCATCGTACAATTGCACCAATTCTACCTCCTGCCACAAGGATGTGGAACCCACTACATCAGCATCACATTGATAAAATTCTCTGAAACGCCCTTTTTGTGGACGATCGGCACGCCAAACCGGTTGGATTTGGTATCGCTTAAACGGAAATTCAATATCATTTTGATGCTGTACCACATATCGTGCAAAGGGAACGGTTAGGTCGTAACGTAATGCCTTTTCAGAAATGCTGGATGTCAGTTTATTACTTTCTCTGTTTTCTAATAATGTAGCATCCACTTTTCCAAGATAATCCCCTGAATTCAAAATCTTAAAAATCAAACGATCACCTTCTTCCCCGTATTTTCCCATCAGGGTTTCGGAGTTTTCAAAGGAAGGCGTTTCTATTGGCTGGTATCCAAATTTCTCGAAATTACTTTTTATAATCTGGATAATATATTGGCGTTTTGCCACTTCAGTTGGTGAAAAGTCGCGCGTGCCTTTTGGTATACTCGGTTTCTGTGCCATTTTATTTTATCATTTTGAAGTTGCAAAAATAAGGTTTATTCGTCGATATGCATATTGGTTTACCGATAAGTTGCCTAAAAAGACAAAACATTCGCACAAAAAATAAAAATCAATCAACTAAATATTATTACTTTAGTGCCATCAAAATCCCACTATGTTTAATTTGATTAAAGAAAATATCCGAATTGCACTCAGTTCCATCCGTACACAATTATTGAGAACAATTCTTACCATATTGATTATTGCCATCGGTATTACCGCTTTAGTTGGAATCCTGACGGTGGTATCGGCATTAAGAAATACTCTTTCTACCAATTTTGCATCGATGGGTTCCAATACCTTCAACATCAATCAATATGAAAATACCACCAAAAGTCGTGGCGGTGATGAGATTGAAAAAATAAATCCGGTGATATCATATCCCGAAGCCAAGGCTTTCAAAGAAAGTTACCGATATCCTTTAACACAAACCTCGCTTTCTTTTACAGCTACCTCGACGGCTGAGGTTAAATTCGGCGCCAAGAAAACGGATCCGGAAATTTCAGTATTGGGAGTCGACGAGCATTTTTTAAACAATTCCGGCTTGCAAACCACCTTAGGACGGAATTTTACCGGTTTTGATATTGATAATAATGCCTATGTCTGTGTTGTAGGTTCGGATTTTGAAAAAGGGTTGCTAAAGGATCTGAATCCTATCGACAAAGTTATTTCTGTTCGCGGAGCCAAATTCAGGGTTATTGGGGTTTTGAAGGAAAAGGGATCCACCTTTGGAAACAGTCAGGATCTACGGGTTTTGATCCCGATTCAGGTGGCGCGCTCCTTATTCACTGCTCCCAAAATCAATTATATGATGAGCGTTATGGTTGAAAAAGAGGAATTACTCAATGAAGCCGTAGATAATGCGACCATAACAATGCGCCGCGTACGAAGACTGAATCCCGTTCAGGAAACGAATTTCGGAATTTCTAGAAGTGACGATCTGATCAACAGGATAGCGGAATTAACAGGCGTATTAAGTGCTTCGGCATGGATAATAGGTATCATTACCATTTTTGGTTCGTCTATTGCATTGATGAACATTATGTTGGTTTCCGTTACCGAAAGAACACGTGAAATTGGTGTCCGTAAAGCTTTAGGTGCCAAAAGAAGTACAATTGCCTTTCAGTTTTTTGTGGAAACCTTAATCATTGGCCAATTAGGTGGATTGGTGGGAATCATTTTAGGAATCCTGATTGGTTACGGAATTTCATCGGCCATTGATTTCGATTTTGTAATTCCGTGGAGTGCTATTGTAGCCGCAGTCATCACCACATTTTTGGTAGCGGTAGTTTCGGGTTCCTATCCGGCGGTAAAGGCTTCTAAGCTCGATCCGATTGAAGCGCTCCGATACGAATAATTTATAGTATTTTTAAAGAAATACCAATTGGCACTTCACGCGTTATCAAATTGTTGTTAGCGGTTCGATGTTCTTTTTTCTTCTTCAACATATTCTAAGATATCTCCAGGCTGGCAATTTAATGCCTTACAAATAGCATCCAAAGTTGTAAAACGAATAGCCTTTGCCTTTCCAGTCTTTAATATTGAAAGATTGGAAAGGGTCAAATCTACCCTTTCAGAAAGTTCGTTTAGTGACATTTTTCGCTTGGCCATCATCACATCAAGATTTACTATAATCGGCATAATTTATATGGTTAGGTCGTTTTCAGATTGAATTTCTATTCCCCTCTTAAAAATTTGTGCAATTACAAATAATGTTACGGACATAAACAACCAAACATCTGCTCCATCTATATTTAAGCTTTGTATATCAGGCATTTTCACTCCCTGCGTACCTAACCATTTACTATATTTCACACCCCAAGAAGAGAATATACTTATTCCAAATGACAGGTAGGAAACATTAAATACAAACTGTCCCATTTCCCGATTAAAAGGATTGGAAATATTTAGTTTCTTGTTTTTTAAAATTTTCACAATCAGGTAAAAAAGAAGCGTTTTCATTATTGCCGGAATACTTACCAGCAATAATTGAACATAGAAATGTCCGTGGTCAAATGCATAGAGATTGTCCAACCCAAAATAACCGGAATTATCTAAATTGAAAAGTAGTGATAAGAAAGGATTCAGTATTAAACTACCGGCTTCAATACACAAACCAATAAATATTATCCAAGATAAGATATACAATACATTAAGTATTTGCTTAGTGCTAATTTTAATTTCCATTTTGTTTGAGTTACTATTTACATCCACAAATGTAATAAATATTTATTGACATTCAATAAAAATAGATTGTTTTTAAAAAAATAAAAATGCTGGTGAATGTGTTACTTATTGTTTTTGGCTGGGTAGAATGCAACGGAAGATGGTTGGCCAAGTGTTTTGAGTCAGCCTTCAATTGTTTCTCTGACATCATATCTTATTGAGGCAACTCGCATCCAATCATTCGGTCATTGCCGTAAATATCTTTCCGGAGTTCCATATTTTTAAAATTCAGATTCTGAAGCAAATCCATCATTTCTTTTCCGAGATATTGGTTGATTTCAAAATACAGTTGTCCGTTATCCAAAAGATTCTTTTTTGCCAAATCGGATATTTTACGATAAAAAAGTAGCGCATCATTGTCCTCCACAAAAAGGGCCAAGTGAGGTTCATTATCCAAAACGTTTTTCTTGATTTCCTCCTTTTCCAAATTGCGTACATACGGCGGATTGGAAACGATGATATCAAATTGCTGGTTCAAATTTTCAGTTGCCAGAATATCCATTTGAATAAATGTCACTTTGACTTCATTGCGTTGTGCATTTTTTTCGGCTGTAGCCAAAGCTTTCTCCGAAACATCAATGGCAAATACTTCCGCATTGGGGATATTTTTCGCCAGTGATATGGCAATGCACCCGCTTCCGGTACCGATATCGAGAATTTTAATGGTGCCCGATATATTTTTAGTTTTGGAAATAATCCATTCCGCCAATTCCTCTGTTTCCGGTCTCGGAATCAAAACATTTTCGTTGACTTCAAAATCCAGTCCGTAGAAACTGGTCGTGCCCAAAATATACTGAATTGGGATTTCCTTTTTTAATTGTTCCAGAATAGAATTCCAAACCTGGATTTCGTTTTCCGATAAAGTGAGTTGTGGACTGAGTGCCAGATCAATTCTTTTCAACTGATGTCTGTCTTCCAGAATGAGATAAAAAAAACTTTCAGATTCTCCCGCGTCATAAAACGGCGTCAGTTCGTCAATAAAATAAGTTCGGTAGTCTTTTATGCTTCTGTCTGTTTTCATCCTTACAACTCTTTAATCATCCAGACAGGGCACGATGTGTGTCCGGTGTTACCCATTGGTCCGCATAAATAATCGAATCCGGATTTTTTATACAGTTTCTGTGCATCTTCCATATACGGCATTGTTTCAAGATAGCACTTTTCATATCCAAATTCTTTGGCACGGGTCAGGCATCTGTCCATCATCTTGTTTCCCAATCCCAAACCGCGGGCTTCCGGCAGAAAGTACATCTTCTGCAGTTCGCAGATCGTTTCCGCTTCATTCTCCAGTTGGCTAATTCCGGCCCCGCCAATAATTTTTCCGTTATTTTCCACTACATAATAAACCGCATTAGGTTTATCATACGCCTCACACATAAAATCCAACTGCGGATCGGCATATGCTGTCCCTACTTTTGGCACATTGTATTCCAATAAAACGTTTCGGATTACGGCTGCAATTGCAGGATTGTCGGCCGGCTTAATTTCTCTGATAAGTATGCTATCCATGCTGAATTTAATTTATAATGAAATGCCTAGCCCCGATGGCCGTGAAAATCCTTTAATGGCCTGACCAAAGGCGAGTAAAGATTGCAACATACAGCGGGAAAAAGCTCCTGAAAATTATCGTTTTAATTCTTATTTTTTAAGTGTAATTTTGTGATGTGAAGATACATGAAACGCTCATGAAAAAAAAGAAATATTCAAAATTAGAAAAGAGCGTTCCTGACGACCATGGGCAAGAACTATGACTACCGAAGAAAAATACATGAAACGCTGCATTCAATTGGCCAAAAATGGTTTGGGCACCACCTATCCTAATCCGTTGGTGGGCAGTGTAATTGTACATGAAGGCAAAATTATCGGCGAGGGATGGCATCAAAAATCCGGCGAACCCCATGCCGAAGTCCATGCGGTAAACTCCGTAAAAGACAAATCACTGTTATCCAAAGCGACGATTTATGTGAGCCTTGAACCCTGCAGTCACTTTGGAAAAACGCCACCGTGCTGCGATATGATTATCCGGCACAAGATCCCCAATGTTGTTGTGGGAACGATTGACCCTTTTGCGAAGGTAGCAGGAACCGGAATCAGGATACTGATGGAAGCCGGAAAAAATGTGACCGTTGGTATTCTGGAAAAGGAATGCCATGAACTGAACAAACGCTTTTTTACCTTCCACCATAAGAAAAGACCCTACATCATATTGAAATGGGCCGAAAGTCTGGACGGATACATCAGCCCGGCCGAAAAACAGGAACAGAAACCAGTGTGGATTTCGAATTTGTTTTCCCGACAACTGGTGCATAAATGGCGGACAGAAGAGCAGTCGATCCTTGTGGGGACGCAAACCGTGGTGGATGACAATCCGAAATTGGACGCGCGGGATTGGTCGGGCAATAATCCTGTTAAAATTGTTATTGACAGAAATAATCGTATTTCAAAAGAAAGTCATATATTTGATAGTCCCCGGAATACCATCATTTTTAACAGCGGAACCTACAATGCTGTAAAAGAGAATGTTACTAGTGTTGGAATTGATTTTAGCAAAAACATATGCGAGCAGATTGTCGCGTTTTTGCATCAAAATGAAATACAATCGGTAATTATTGAAGGCGGCAGACAAACATTACAATCATTTATTGATTCTAATCTTTGGGATGAAGCGAGAGTTTTTAAAGGCAGCGTGGAGTTGAGAAACGGAACCAGAGCGCCCTTTTTAAATGGAAATGGAAAAAAATATTCAATACACAATGATGAACTTATAATCTTTCGAAACTATGATTAACACAATTATTTTTGATTTTGGGGATATATTTATTAATTTGGATAAAGGGGCTCCAAAAGTTGAGTTTGCAAAATTAGGGTTAAAGGAATGGCCATCGGATCTGGACGAATTGTCCATAAAATTCGAATTGGGAAAAGTGGACGAACTTCAATTCATCCAAGGCATTCAGAAATATTTGCCGGATGCTTCGATCGAAGATGTCCGTAACGCATGGAATTCTGTTTTACCGGAACATCCAATGCCATTGTACCGACTGGAATTTCTACAGATACTATCCTTAAAATACCGTTTGTTTTTATTGAGCAATACGGATCCGATGCACATTGAAAAATTCCAGCATAAAGCGGGAATGACTTTTTACAGGGAATTTTACCAATGTTTTGAGCAGGTGTATTTCTCGTTCGAATTAGGAATGAGAAAACCGGAACCGGAACTTTTCAATTATATTATTAAGAAGCACGATTTGTCTTTAAGACGTACGCTTTTTATTGACGACAGTAAAGAAAATACCGATGCCGCTGCCGCTATCGGACTTCAGGTATGGAATTTACAAGTGGGCCAGGAAGATGTCGTTGATTTATATGATAAAAAAATCATTACATAGAATAACCCATTTTGGACTACAAAGACACGTATCGAACTATTGAACAACCTTCAACAGCCGTTTTATTTAAAGAAAAAAACAGCAAATTTTTTGGTTATGCTTTTCCCGTTAGTCACGAAGACGAAGTAAAAACTCATTTGGAACATTTAAGAAAAGAGCATTTTGGCGCCGGCCATTTCTGTTATGCTTACCAAATAGGCACGGACAAAATCTCCTTTCGCACCAATGATGATGGCGAACCGAGCAACAGTGCCGGAATGCCCATTTACGGACAAATCCAATCTTTTGGTGTGACCAATATTTTAGTTGTTGTGATACGTTTTTTTGGAGGCGTAAAACTGGGAGTTGGCGGATTGATTTCTGCTTACAAAACCACTGCGCAGATGGCACTGGAAATTTCGGAGATTATAGAGAAAACCATTGACGTTCATTTCCTTATTACATTTGATTACAAAAACATGAATAAAGTCATGCGGGTCATCAAAGAAAAAAACCTGGAAATCGTCAACCAAAAAATGGAACTGAGTTGTGAGATTGAAGTTTCCACGCGAAAAAAAAATGCCGAAAAGGTATCCGACATTTTTAATTCCATGTTTGAAATTAATATAACAAAATTAGATTAATTTGTTTCAAATTTCGATGGTGCTCAAAAGCTCTTTTATATAACTCGGAGGAGTCACTGGCCGACCCGTTTTTATGTCGACAAACACCAAAACAAAGTGAGCAGTTGTTAATAACTCATTTTCCTCGTTACGAATCTCACAATCAAATTCAATCTTGACTGTAGTCTGACTTTTAAACTTCGTTTTTACAGTCAGCACCTCATCATAACGTGCTGATTTCTTATAATTAATATTCATCGAAACAATCGGAAGTGCCACTCCCCTTTCTTCCATACTTTTATAAGAAACCCCTTTGTCTCTTAGCCATTCCACTCTTCCCATTTCGAAATACGGCACATAATTTCCGTGATAAACCACGCCCATCTGGTCGGTTTCTGAGTAGCGGACACGCACCTGGATCTGATGTTCTTTCATATGATATTTTAATTAAATTTGACGCTTTTTGAAAGGTCCTTACAACAATATTTTTAGAAAATCAATCTTGATTTTATTTTTTTTTAACGATTTTTGTTCACATATTTGTCTTCCCAAAAAAATACAAAAGAAGTCACTT
This sequence comes from Flavobacterium sp. GT3R68, assembly GCF_007109225.1. Lineage (GTDB taxonomy): Bacteria > Bacteroidota > Bacteroidia > Flavobacteriales > Flavobacteriaceae > Flavobacterium. The sequence continues at coordinate 267,961 of NZ_VJZK01000005.1, read as the reverse complement.
TCAATTGTATGAAAACATTTAATATAACAATACTAATTTAACCGAATATATGAGCAAAACTGCGCAATCAGTATGGGAAAACTGTCTGTCTTTCATAAAGGACAATATTCAGGACCAAGCCTACAAAACTTGGTTCGAACCTATCAAATCAGTTGAGCTAACCGATAACGCATTATATATTCAAGTACCTAGTAAATTTTTCTACGAATGGTTGGAAGAACACTATGTAAAATTATTAAAAGTGGCCCTGACCAAAGAACTTGGAAAAAACGCAAAGTTACTCTATAAAATTAAAATGGAAAACACTTATGGCAATAAACAACCGTTTACGGAACAATTGCCCAGTGCCCACAGAGGACCATTGAAACCACAAGAAGTAGATGCCCCATTTAAAAATCTAAGCCCGGAATTAAAAAATCCATTTGTGATTCCAGGGATTCGAAATTTAAAAATCGAGTCGCAATTAAATGCAAACTACAGCTTTGATAATTTTCTTGAAGGAGATTCAAACCGATTGGCTCGTTCTGCCGGTATGGCAGTCGCCAACAAACCAGGCGGGACTTCCTTTAATCCCTTATTAATCTTTGGAGGAGTTGGTCTTGGTAAAACGCATTTGGCCCATGCTATTGGTGTTGAAATAAAAGATAAATATCCTGAAAAAACCGTGCTGTATATTTCAGCTGAAATTTTCACTCAACAATATATTGATTCAGTTAAGAAAAATAACCGGAACGATTTCATCCATTTCTATCAGTTAATTGATGTTTTGATTATTGATGATGTTCAATTCCTTTCCGGAAAATCAGGAACGCAAGATGTGTTTTTCCATATCTTCAACTACCTGCACCAAAACGGAAAACAGGTAATCCTGACTTCTGATAAGGCACCTGTTGACATGCAGGATATCGAACAACGTTTGTTGTCCCGTTTCAAATGGGGACTTTCTGCAGAACTGCACCAGCCTGATTATGAAACAAGAATTTCTATCTTAAAGAATATTCTATACCGTGACGGCGTGGAAATTCCGGAAGAAATAATCGAATATGTTGCCAAAAACATTAAATCGAACGTTAGAGAGTTAGAAGGCGCTATCATCTCATTGATTGCCCAATCGTCTTTCAATAAAAAGGAAGTTACTATTGATTTGGCAAAACAGGTGGTTGAAAAATTCGTTAAGAATGTAAAACGTGAAGTTTCCATTGACTATATCCAAAAGACCGTTTCTGATTATTTCCAATTGGATATTGAAACATTACAATCTAAAACCAGAAAAAGACATGTGGTTCAGGCGAGACAATTAGCTATGTTTTTTGCTAAGAAATTCACGAAAGCATCTTTAGCCAACATCGGATCTCAAATTGGTGACCGTGACCACGCTACTGTTTTACATGCTTGTAAAACCGTTGATAATTTGGTTTCTACCGATAAACAATTCAAAAAATACGTGGATGATATCCACAAAAAATTATCGCTATAAATGCCTGTTAAAATCTTAATGGTATGTTTGGGAAATATTTGTCGTTCGCCGTTGGCACAAGGACTTTTGGCTTCTAAACTTCCTAAAGATAAATTCTCCGTGGATTCAGCCGGTACCGGACCCTGGCATGTCGGAAGACAGCCTGATGAGCGTTCCATCGCTATTGCATTGAAAAACGGCTTGGATATTTCTTATCAAAAAGGCAGACAGTTTTCAGCAAAAGACTTCGACAATTTTGATTACATCTACGTAATGGACAATATCAATTATGATGATGTGATGTTTTTAGCCCAGACCGAAGAACATAAAAAGAAAGTCCATATGATTCTGAACGTATTGTTTCCAGATGAAAATGTGGATGTACCCGATCCTTATTTTGGTTTGCAGAATGGATTCGATATGGTATATGAAATGTTGGATGAGGCCTGTACTATCATTGCTGACAAGCTAGTTCAAAAACACGTATAACAATTAGCTACGTCTTCACTTTATTACTTCAATTAAAAAGCTGTTTTCCGTAACCCGCATTATTTCAATTAATCACTACCTTCGCATTTAAATCCATTAATGAATGAAACCCACTGCATTATTAGGTAAATTATATCTTATTCCAACTACTTTAGGCGAAAGCGATCCTATGGATGTATTGCCGCAAACCGTAAAAAGAGCCATAGATTTCATTGACGATTATATTGTCGAGAACGAAAAAACCGCCAGAAAGTTCATCAAAAGCATTCAGCCAGAAAAAGTACAAGCCGCTTTGCGTCTTAGCTCCCTGAACAAACACACCGAAAAGTCAGAGCATAATGAAATGATTAAGCCTCTATTAGAAGGTAAAAACATTGGACTTATGTCCGAAGCAGGCTGTCCGGGAGTAGCAGATCCTGGTTCGGTAATTGTGAAATTGGCACATGAAAAAGGAATACAGGTAGTTCCTTTGGTTGGCCCTTCCTCTATTTTGTTAGCCATAATGGCTTCCGGAATGAACGGTCAAAGCTTTGCATTCAATGGATATATCCCAATTGATAAGGCAGATAAAAAAGCAGCTTTGAAAAATTTAGAAAAATTATCCCAAGATAAAAACCAATCCCAGATTTTTATTGAAACTCCTTATCGGAATAACAAGATGCTGGAAGATATCCTCCAGGCTATTCAACCATCGACCTATCTTTGCATCGCATCGGACATTACACTGCCTACCGAATATATTAAAACGATGAGGGCCTCGGAATGGAAAAATGCCAAAATCGATTTACACAATCGCCCTACTATATTTATCATCCATAAAATGTAGCGCATAAAAAAACCTGTGCGAAGACAGGTTTTTTTTTATGAACGCAAATGTTTATTTCACTCTTGCATTGTTATCGGCCACAATTCCTGAAGTTTCATATCCTGCAAAATCTCTCATATAATGCTTGATAGAGGTACCGTAGTTGTCTTTGCATTTTTTTCTGCCATTACTGTGCAGAAATCTTTTTACAGAACCGGCTCCTCCCAAATGGGCTGCCGCCAAAATACCTGATTCGGTTATCCGAACTCCGCCTACAATCTTACCTTCGTACTTTTCAATTTCATCTTTCAGTTCCCATTTATTCTTAGCCAAGAGCGCCACAAATGCCTTTTCCTGCATTTTTGGACTGTTTAAGAACGCTAAGCTGTCATGAATTCCGATGGTTTTCAGGGTTCCCACACCAAATTGGTATTTGCCCATATAACCCAGAGAGTTAATCTTTCTGTACTTTCCTTCTGATTCTTTGAAACCAATGGCTTCTTTGTAACCCACAAAAAACCTGCCGGTGAAAGGAATGTTTAGACTTTTGTAATCATTTTGTTTCTGTGATGGAAATTGATAAGAGATATCCTCATTCACATCTACATGAAACCAATCGAAAGTTTCCGATTTTAAAGGTTTAAAACCTGAGCTTAAAAAAGCTACGACGCTGATTATTCCAGCGTAAAAGAACCATTTTCTTAACATAAGTTGTTTTTCTTCTTAACGATGTTTTTATTTTGTCAGTGAGACAAATAAGTCATCAAACTGGGGCATTTTTGAAACATCAAAACCAACATAAAATTCAAAAAGCCGGTAACGACTTTGGGACTAAAAGTGATTTCAGAATTAAGAAATTTCTACCCTGCAAAGATAACCTAAATAAAACGGGGTTGAAAATCAATATGTTAAAATTATCTAAAAATAGACGAAGTGCCATTTTAACTGGTTATTCTGCGTGTATACAACTGTAGGAGCAGGCACTTTTATGGTGTTGAAGAGTGAAAAAAGTGTTTTCAAAACATGGGATTTCGTCTTGATTTTAGTCAGATCGACATCAAAAGACAAATAATACTGTCGGTACCGGTCATAATTTGGAAGCGAAGAATTACTCAACGGTTCATTGTGTCCATTGATCATTCCTTCAGCTCCATAACCTATTGCCAAATTGAGCCAGGTTGGTATTTTGCTGGTTTTAAAAAAGGCATGCATGTTGGCAGACAACCAATAGGTTTGTCCGTTATAATCCTTCAGAATTTGTTCGTCAACAGAATTGCCAAGAACTTCCGGTCTTACAGAAGCGTATCTTGTGCTATGAAAAGAAAATTTAGGAATGATGCGTTGCTCTTTCCAGATCAATTCCTGAGAAACAAACAGTGCTGTTCCGGTTGCATTTGCCAATACATCTCCAGACGAGGCACCCCATTCCGCCGAATAGCCATCAAATATCTCAACAGCCGACAGGAAAACAAATCCTGCAGTTGCTCCATATAGCAGTTGTTTTTTGCGGCCGACACCACTCCATTGCAAGGTGTTCTTACCTATGTTTCCAAGTTGATAGGAAGAAAAAACGTGGCCGGCTTTATCCATTTGCAACCAATCGGAATTATCATTTATAAAATGAAAATCTGATCTTGGATAATCCTTATACCAAAGTTGGTTCAGCCCGACTAATGCAGTTGCAGCCAAAGCAGTTTCGGAAATAACCACCGTATTTCTTCTGGATATATTTAACGAATCGGAAGGTTTTAAAAAATTATCTACTGTATTCTGTGCAAAACCCTGATGAAAGATTACTACAGAAAACAGCGCGAAAAAAAAATATTTATTCCAACTCAAAATTACTTTCTTAAAACTTCTCTTTCCAATGCCTGTTTATTCAACCATTCCACATATTTCTTACGATTAACCGCATGCTGCGATAAGGTGGAAGCAAATTCATGATAGCCAAATTTGGTGACGCTGGCGCAGAAATAAAGATAATCATTGTTTTCAGGATCCAGTACGGCGTCAATGGCAGTAATATCCGGCATTGCAATCGGGCCGGGAGGCAAACCGATATTCATATAGGTATTAAAAGGAGAACTGATTTTCAAATCATTGAAATACACTCTTTTGATAATGGTATCAAAATCACCCAATTGCTTTTTCTTGGCAAAAATAACCGTTGGATCTGCCTGAAGTGGCATCTCCAATTTCAAACGATTGATGTAAACTCTTGCTACCCTTGGTCTTTCGTCTTTTTTTACTGTTTCTTTGTGTACTATAGATGCTAAGGTAGTAGCCTGAATTGGGGTAAATCCTAATTTAGCTGCTTTAGCTGTACGTTCTTCATTCCAGAATTTGCGGTATTCCTTAATCATTTTATCGCGGAATTTTATGGCAGATGTGTTCCAGTAAAACTCATAGGTATTTGGAATGCAGATGCTCAACACATTGTCTTTGGTCAGGCCGTTTTCTTTTAAGAAAGTTGAATCGGTAAACGTTTTCATTAACGAAGTACTGTCGGCTTCGATTTGCGACCCCACTCTTCCGGCCACATTCTCCAACCGTTCCTGATTATTGAAAGCTAATTTCACCGGGACATTCTGACGCATCGCATTTACCAATTCAAAACTGTTCATTCCTTTTTTGAACAAAAAGCGACCGGATTTTACATTCTCCGGATATGATCTTTTATTGGCGACCATTTCAAAACGGTCCATATCTTTGATAAAAGGGTTGATTATTTTTTTGACATCTGCATAAGTGGCGTCAGTTGGAACATGTACAAAAAATTCATCTTCTGCAAATTTCGTATTATCAGAAAAAATATCCCGGTACAGTTTATAACCATAAACCATTAAGGCTAAAATTACAAGAATAGAAACAATCGATAGTATTTTTTTATTTTTCATTTGTGAGGTGCTGTTTGTTAACTGTTGGCTTATACGTTTTTTTAAATCGTTTTATTTAAAATTTTGGGTTGATTAACTGAAATAAAGCTTCATCTTGGTATCTGCCATCCACTAAATTCCACTGTTTTTTAATCCCTATTTTTTCAAAGCCAAATTTAGTAAAAAGGCTCAGACTGGGTTCATTGTTAGTATCAATATTCGCAAATAATTGATGAAGGTTTAATTGACGGAACGCATATTGAATTAACAAATCGAGGGCTTCGGTTCCTATTCCATGCCCCCTATTCTGATCATTACCGACAAGGATACCAATACCGGCCCGATTATTTTTAGGATCAAACTCAAATAAATCAATAAGTCCAATGGCGTTTTTATCATTGTTTTTGCAAATAGCCAATCGCAATTGTTTGGCTTCAAAAATATCCTGATGGGCGTTTTCCAGATATTGGCGGACCAAGAAACGACTGTACGGCGTATTGGTATTACTTACTTCCCAAATGCATTCGTCGTTTTCCAAAGCATACACAAACTCCAAATCATTGGGCTCGAGTGCTCTTAAATGTATGGTCTTCCCTTTTAATGTAATCAAAATAGATTATTGGATTATCGGTTATAAATTTGATACCTGTTTATACCAGCGCACGGATAGTACCTTCAAAAACAAAAGTAGCCGGGCCTTTCAGAAAAACATTGGTAAACCGTCCGTCCATAAAGGTAAATGACACTTCGAGCTTACCGCCTTCCACATTAATCTTAATGGTATTTGATTTTGTTTTCTCCAGGAATTTCATCGCAATGGCCACTGCTGTAGCTCCGGTTCCGCATGATAATGTTTCATCCTCGACACCTCTTTCGTACGTTCTGATACTAAAAGAATCTGTGCCCTTTTGCTGAACAAAATTCACATTACTTCCTGCTTTTCCATACAAATCGCTATATCGAATTGCGGCTCCGATTGATTTTACATCCATCGATTTCAAGTTTTCCGAAAATTGCACATGATGCGGGGAGCCTGTATCTAAAAAAACATAATCTTTCATCGTTTTCACCGTATCGACATCTTTCATTTGCAACGAAACGACACCTTCATCATTTATGGTAGCATAATGCAATCCGTCAGCTGCAATAAACGTGGCCTCTTTCTGGATAATCTGTAACTTTTTGGCGAAAGCCACCAGACATCGACCACCATTCCCACACATGGAACTGGTATTTCCATCGGAATTATAATAAACCATCTTAAAATCGGTGGTTTTATCATCTTCCAATAAAATTAATCCGTCCCCGCCAATACCAAATCGTCTGTCACACAGATGGGCAATCAATTTGATGTTTCCTTTGGGAAAAGTCCCGTGACGATTATCAATTATCACGAAATCATTTCCGGTGCCTTCGTATTTATAAAATGTGATTTCCATTGTTGCAATTATCTATAACAAAAGTACAAATATTAATGAAAAGTTAATCATTGTTAAACCGGCGTTAAACTGATTTTTTTACCGCAAGACTTTTTTAATTTTACGAGAATAGTAACCAAAATAATATTAAATACAATGAAAAGATTTTCAAGCTTATTTTTAGTTTCAATGCTAAGTGGAGCGATGACTCTTGGAGCGTACAAATTATTATTTGACGAAAACGGATATTTTTCAGATAATAAGTCTGTTGTTACTCTCGCTCCAACAAATTATCAAAGAACCGTAGGAATGTCTGCCGAACCTTTGGATTTTACCGAAGCCGCCGACAAGGCAGTCCACACCGTCGTTCACGTCAAAAATGTTTCGTACCGAACCGTTTCCAATCCGATCATGGAATTTTTCTACGGTTATAAAGGACAACAGCAGCAGGAACAGGTTGGAACAGGATCTGGTGTCATTATTTCCGAAGACGGATATATTGTCACCAACAATCATGTTGTGAAAGACGCATCCGAAATTGAAATTACATTAAACGATAAAAAGGTGTACAAAGCTACTTTGGTGGGAACCGATTCCAAAATGGATATTGCCTTGCTGAAAATTGATGCAGACGAAAAATTGTCCTACACCACTTTTGCGGATTCTGATAATATAAAGGTAGGCGAATGGGTTTTGGCAGTCGGAAATCCGTATAACCTTACCTCAACTGTGACGGCGGGGATTATTTCGGCGAAAGCCCGAAACTTAGATACTAAAGGAATCCAGTCGTTTATCCAAACCGATGCGGCCGTAAATCCCGGAAACAGTGGTGGTGCATTGGTAAACACCCGAGGCGAATTAATTGGAATCAACACGATGATTTCTTCGATGACCGGGTCTTATGTTGGCTATTCCTTTGCAGTACCTTCAAATATTACACGCAAGATCGTTCAGGATCTGATGGAATTTGGAAATGTGCAACGAGGTATTTTGGGAATTGAAGGCGGAGAACTGAACAACAATGCTTCTAAGGAATTAGGCATTAACCAAACAGAAGGTTTTTATGTGGCCAAAGTAACCAAAAACTCTGGTGCGGATAAAGCAGGAATTACAAAAGGTGACATTGTGATTAAATTGGACAACCAGAATATTTCGTCGTATGCCGATATCAACGGATACATCAATACCAAAAGGCCGAACGATAAAGTCCAGGTGACTTTGATCCGTAAGGATAGATCGATGGTAATTCCGGTAACGCTTACAAAAAACGAATTTGTTTCCTTTGAATACAATGGATTACAGCTTCAGAATATTGATGCTTCGGATAAAAAGAAATTCCATATTGACTTTGGTGTTAAAATCAATGATATTGATAATGAAAAGCTGAATGGTTATGCAAGGGATTTAACCGGCGGTATTATTTTGAGCGTCGATAATAACCAGGCGACCGACATCGAAACGGTTTCCAGAATCCTATCGACAAAGCAAAGTAATGAAAGCGCCCAGATCGAAATGATAACGGTTAAAGGTCAGGTTATCCGACTGATACTGTAATTAACACGTAATTTTTTAAAAAAGTCATCTCCATGTGAGGTGACTTTTTTATTTTGTAAAATTATATGGGAAAACACTTTACGAAAACTTTTGAAATCTATACTTTTGCAGGGAATTAAAAATAACAACACTAACTATTTATAATTTAATACGAATGGATAACATATTATACGAGAAGGAGCTTTCATTTCAGGCAGATAGAAGAAGAGCCGGTGTAGAATTTATCAAGATCATCAGCGATTTATGGTATGATAAATCTATCGAAATTGTACTTTTCAGAAACCAGTTGATTGACAAGAATGTAAGTGACATCATCAACCTGCATGAGTATGCCGGGGCTTTTGTTGAAAAACCAATTAACATCTTTGATTCTGTTGAGATTGCAAGAGCCATTCTTTCATTGGATTTACCGCCATCGAAATTGGATATCGGTAAACTGACTTACGAATACCATCTGGAAGATGACAAATACAACAGCGCTACTGCTTTTGTAATTGACAAATTAAAAAACGCAAAAGAGAACGAGCACATCAAACCTAAAGATGTTGTGCTTTACGGATTTGGTCGTATCGGACGTTTGTTGGCGCGTGAATTAATGTCAAAAACAGGAAAAGGGGATCAATTGCGTTTGAGAGCTATCGTTACCCGTGACAAAAATGACGCGACGACTTTAGAAAAAAGAGCGTCTTTATTGCGTTATGATTCTATACACGGCGATTTCCAGGGTTCGGTTACGGCCGATGTGGAAAACAATTCGTTAATCATCAACGGTACTACCGTTCACATCATTACAGCGAATCAGCCGGAAGATATTGATTATACCGCGTACGGAATCCATGATGCGCTTGTAATTGACAATACCGGTGCGTTTACTACAGAGGAAGCATTGAGCAGACACCTGACTTCAAAAGGGGCGGACAAAGTATTATTGACCGCTCCGGGAAAAGGAGTTCCTAATATTGTTCACGGGGTAAACCACACGGAGTACAATCCGGACACAGTACATATTTTCTCAGCTGCATCTTGCACGACCAATGCCATCACACCAATCCTAAAAGCGGTGGAAGATACATTAGGAGTTGTAAAAGGACATTTGGAAACAATCCATGCCTATACCAATGACCAGAATTTAGTGGATAACATGCACAAGAAATACCGTCGTGGTAGAGCTGCAGCCTTGAATATGGTAATTACTGAAACCGGTGCCGGAAGTGCGGTTGCGAAAGCATTGCCAAGTTTGGCCGGAAAATTAACTTCAAATGCGATTCGGGTTCCCGTTCCTAACGGTTCTTTGGTCGTATTGAATTTGGAAGTAACCAAAAAAACCTCTATTGCTGAGATCAATGCTATCATGAAAAAATACGCTTTGGAAGGCGAATTGGTAGAGCAAATCAAATATTCACTGAACAATGAGTTGGTTTCTTCGGATATTGTTGGGACTTCGGCTCCGTCAATCTATGACAGTAACGCAACGATTGTTTCTGCTGATGGTCAAAATATCGTATTGTACATCTGGTACGATAACGAATATGGATACAGCCACCAGGTAATTCGTTTAGCGAAATATATTTCTAAAGTAAGACGTTTTACGTACTACTAGCAGACAGCAAAATTCTTTAAATAAAAAATCCGTTTCATTCATTTGAAACGGATTTTTTTATTTGGAGCTAATCCTGCTATTCGTTACAATCTTTTTTGCCTTGCCGAAAAAGGCGAGTCAAAAAAGGATTTCCACTGCTATCAGGGCTAGGACACTTGTAATTTCACATGAAATCTAAGCACAAAAACAAACAAATGAATTAGCTGTGTATTTTTTAGCATACACATAATGAAAGTAATCGCTACAAACCGATGTTACCGGCTGTCAATTTTAATTGTTATTGTGTTTTTCGATATTTATTATTGTCTTTTAACACCATATAAGACTTTCAAAGTACGACTTGTTGATGCAGCTACTACCGAAATGTGTGTTTCATTTTCAAAAATTTGAGTAGTTAATGATAAGCCTTTGCAGTCATATTCTTTCAAAGCACTTATAAAAGAATTAATAGATGGCAACATAATTTCTGGCTCAAGACTACCGAAAGAAATAAAAATTTTTGCATTAATCTCGGAGTTTTCTGTGATAAAAGTTTCCTCAGAAGAGAGAATCTCTTGATTGTTCCACAAAAAAGACGGACTGTTTATGCCATATCTTTTAAATAAATCAGTTGCATTAAGTAAACAATATCCGGCAAATAAACCCCCAACAGAATGCCCTGAAATCCCACGGTCATTCGTGGTTTTGTAACACCTATCAATAAATGGAATAATGTCGGTGCGAATAGTTGCTAAAAAATCTTTAGCACCTCCTGTTTTTACTTGGGATACAGGAATGTTAAGTCCATTTGCTATTTCAGCATCCACATTTGGATCATTTGAAGGAGTACAATCAGCCATTCTACTAGTTATCCAAGTTGTATTTGATTGGTCTTTATCTCCTATAGCTACTATTATTATTTTTTCTATTTCTTGTCCAGAATCTAGTAAATTGTGAAGTGAGGAAATTAAAGGGTAAGAATAGTTGGCATCCAACACATATAATACTGGATAACGAGTTGTATCTGCTGAATTATAACCAGCAGGAAGTGAGATGTATAATTGGTATGTTTTGTTATTAACTGTTGATTGCAAAATATGTCCTCTCATTGACAATTCAACATTCGAGTTAATATCTTGCGCTTTAGATAAATTGGTAATTAATAATAAAATGATAAATCGAAATGCTTTTAAAGATGTAGATAGTTTCATTTATATTTTGATTCTATATAAGTTCGGTTCAAATTTGGTTGCTCCTAACTCATAAATTATAACTCATTTACTCTTTCGGTTTCGTCATGTAATAAATTGGGATTCCAATCAGCATAATCAAAACACCCCAACCACACGTACTGGTTTTGGTAATCAATAAAGAAATAGAAACTGCACTGGCAATAATTATGTATAGCATTGGCAAAAACGGATATCCAAAAGCTTTATAAGGCCTGTCCGCATCCGGCATTTTCTTGCGAAGAATAAAAATTCCATAAATGGTCAAAATATAAAATATCAATACGATAATGATTACGAAATCCAGTAAATCACCATATTTTCCGGTCAGACATAAAGCCGAAGCCCAGATACATTGTGCCCACAAAGCCCAAGCCGGAACACTCGCATCATTCAGAGTTGCCGCTTTTTTGAAAAACAGTCCGTCTTTTGCCATCGTATAGTACACTCTGGCTCCCGCCATAATCAATCCGTTGTTACAAGCGAATGTCGAAATCATAATCATCAGGGCGATAATCAACGTTCCAATATTCCCAAAGATATATTGTGAAGCCACCACTGCAACCCTATCGGATTTTGCGGTGGCAATTTCATCCAATGGAATTACGGCCAAATACATTAAATTGACTAAAACGTAAATAACGCTTACAATTAGGGTTCCCAGGAATAAACTCAAACCCACATTCCGTTTTGGGTTTTTAATTTCGCCGGCTATAAAAGTCACCCCATTCCAAGCATCGCTGGAAAACAAAGAACCCACCATCGCGGCGGCAACTCCGGAAATTAATGCCATTCCGGAAATCGGAAGCCAGGACGCGGAATCTTTTACATAGGTTCTTGTAGCCCAGGCATCAGCCCAATTGGCATTCCAGACTTCGGCTTTGGCAGCCAGTAAAAATCCGAATACTAACAATCCTAAAAGAGAAAGAATTTTGATTATCGTTAAAACCGTTTGCAATATCTTGCTGTTTCTTACACCCCGACTATTGAGATACGAAAGGAAAACAATCGTAATTATAGAAACGATTTGTGCTGCATTGAGCTTGAAAGCACCAATTTCGTACAGAATATTCTCATCACTCAATGGCGGATATAAATAGGCGGCAAATTTTGAGAATCCAACTCCTACAGCAGCAATGGTTCCGGTTTGTATTACTGCGAAGAAACTCCAACCGTAAAGAAAAGCAATCAGTTTGTTATATGCTTCTTTCAGATACACGTATTGTCCGCCGGCTTTGGGGAACATCGCGCTTAATTCGCCATAACTCACCGCAGCTATCATGGTGATTAATCCTGAAATAACCCAAATAAGTGTCAGCCAACCTGCGGAACCCACTTGACGTACCATATCGGAACTTACTATAAATATTCCCGATCCTATCATCGAACCAACCACAAGCATGGTACCGTCGAGTAGTCCGAGTTCTCTTTTAAAATCTTCTGGGGTATTTTCTTGCATGTTATTGGGTTTTGGTTGGCTAAAGATATACTTTTTTTGGAAATTCCTGGAATAGGACGAACCAAGATTATAGGGTTTCACGGATTTCATTTTCTATAAAATACTGATTTATTTTTACAAAATAACACGTACTTAACTCGATAACAGCGATTTATTTCACTAAATTAGTTGCTTATTACAAACAGCATTCAATCAGTAATTCACTTTAAAAACAATTCAAAAATGAAAAAGATAATTTTTATGCTGTTTGCAGTAACTGTAATCAGCAATACGGGCTGGTCCCAAAAATTAACGGCTGACAAAATCCCTGCAACTGTGCAAGCGGCTTTCAAAGCCAAATTTCCAGCAGCAACAAAAGTAAAGTGGGAAAAGGAAAATAAAATGGAATTTGAAGCCGACTTTAAATTTAATGGCAGGAAAGTTTCAGCAGGTTTTGATCCGAATGGAAAATGGCTGCAAACAGAAACAGAAATACTCGTTTCCGCATTGCCGGAAGCCGTTCAGGCATCCATAAAGAACCATTTTGCAAATTTCAAAATAACTGATGCTAGCAGCATTCAGAGTGGTAAAAAGGGCAATTGTTTCGAATCCGAAGTTAAAAAAGGTAACGAGAGTTTTGATGTGCTGTTTACGGCTGATGGCAAGATTTTACGCCAAACAAAAGACACAGAAGATACCCATGACGAAGAAGACTAAAGAATCCCATATAAAAGAAAAACGCTCCATAACCGGAGCGTTTTTCTTTTATATTTTATAGTCTCTATAAAACCCGGTTTACCTGAACAAAATTTCTTTCATAGTACGGCTCCTTGGTAGAAGAAATAATAACACCGCTTTGCACGGACGCATGAATGAATTTTATTTCGCCGCCATCCAGTACCTCAACCACCATACCCACATGGTTAATCTGATTTCTGCCATTGGTTTTAAAGAAAATCAAATCTCCTTTTTTCACCTCATTTACATTGATTTTAGTTCCGTATCCTGCCTGTTCATGGGAAGATCTAGGCAGTTTAATATCAAAAGCACTAAATGTATTGCACATCAGACCGGAACAATCAAAACCATCTTTTGAAGTCCCTCCCGAGTGATAACGCGTCCCAATATTTTCTGATGCGGTCTGAATCAATCGTTCCGCCAAATCGGCAGGAATATATGATTTTGCAATGCTGGTCGTATCTTTAATGATGGCAGTGGCTGCCTCATTTTTTACGATAATTGATTTATTGATGTCCGCCGATTTATTTATATTCAGTTTGACACCAACCGGAAGGCTATTAACAATTTCCGGATTTAGTTTTTCAAGGGCCGCAATTGTAATTCCATAACGTTTCGCGATTCCGTATTTTGTTTCTTTAGGAAGCACCTCATGAACAATGGCTTCACTCGTATTATTGGTAAAAATCTTAGGTTCTGGTATGACAACATCCGTAAGTGTCAATGGTTTTTCAGGAACCATACCTCCAGATTTGGTTTTCAGGATTTCTTTCTCAACAATTACTTTACTCTCTCCTTCTACGGGAATGGAAATTTCCTGTCCAACCTGTAAGGTTGTATTTTTTAAAATAGGATTAGCTATTTCTAAATCTGAAACAGAAATACCATATTGTCTCGCAATACCGTACATGGTTTCTTTTGGAAGTACCTGATGTGTTTTTACAGAAGAATAGACAACAGCCTTATGGGATTTTTTCTCTTTTTTGGTTTCCGGAGCGGGAATACGCAACACTTGTTTTAATTTTAAAAGCTTTTTTGAATCGGGGTTTACTTTATAAATATCACTGGGACTGACATTGTATTTTTCGGCAATTTCTGAAATTGTTTCCCCTTTTGAAACAGTATGCTTTACATATTTCTGTTGAGCGAAAGCGCTGATGCCGCTTAAAAACATTCCCAATAAAATCAATTTCACCTGCTTCATATTTCTTCCGGATTCTGTATTTTCACTATCATAAATGCATGATACTTCGTGATACAATTATTAAAACTTATCAATTCTTTGTGTCGATATATTTTTGTTGAGGTTCACAAATATAGCCTTTTCATCGGTTAAAAGATACCGAAAATCGATTTTTGGAAATTTTTAACATTCATAATCAGACCTTCACCTAATAATTTATGTACAAAAAATGAATTTCTGAACAATAAAAAGTATCACTATAGTCATTGGTTCTAAACAAAAAACGCCCTGATTTCTCAGAGCGCTTTCTATATAGAATTTGTAGACTATGCTTTTCCAGCCGCAGCAATTAGGTTCAATGCCGAACCTGCTACGAACCATCCAATTTGGCCTTCATTATAGGTATGATTAGCCAAAATGAAATCTTTGGATCCATCCGAGTGAACGAATTCAAGAGTCAATGGTTTTCCAGGTGCAAAGTCCACTAAATCGATAAAGTTGATCGCATCGTTTTCATGAATCTTATCGTAATCTGCCTCATTAGCAAAAGTCAATGCTAACATCCCTTGTTTTTTAAGGTTGGTTTCGTGGATACGAGCAAAAGATTTTACCAAAACCGCTTTTACTCCAAGGAAACGTGGTTCCATCGCCGCATGTTCACGAGAAGAACCTTCACCATAATTATGGTCACCCACAACAATAGAAGGTACATTAGCCGCTTTGTAAGCACGCGCTACAGTTGGAACCTCAGCGTACTCATCATTCAGTTGATTTTTAACATAATTAGTACGTTGGTTGAATGCATTTACAGCACCAATCAACATATTATTGGAAATGTTATCCAGGTGGCCACGGAAACGCAACCATGGTCCGGCCATAGATATGTGATCAGTGGTACATTTTCCGAAAGCTTTTATAAGCAATTTTGCTCCGGTAATATTTTGTCCGTTCCAAGGCAGGAAGGGCGCTAACAATTGCAAACGCTCAGACGTCGGCGATACAGATACTACAACAGATGAACCGTCTGCGGCTGGAGCCTGATATCCAGGATCTTCCGCATCAAAACCTTTTGGAGGCAATTCATTACCAAATGGAGCATCCAACATTACTTCTTCCCCATCTTCGTTGATTAATTTATCCGTTAATGGATTGAAACCTAAATCTCCGGCAATTGCCAAAGCAGTTACCAATTCCGGGGAACCAACGAATGCTAAAGTATTTGGATTTCCATCAGCACGTTTTGAGAAATTACGGTTGAAGGAGTGAACAATTGTGTTTCTTTCTTCTTTCTCCGCTCCCTCTCTGTCCCACATACCAATACATGGTCCGCATGCATTTGCAAAAACAGTCGCACCTATTTTATCGAAAGTATCGATGAACCCGTCGCGCTCAATCGTATAACGCACTACCTCTGAACCAGGGGTAATCGTGAATTTAGATTTTATTTTTAAGTTTTTATCGGTAACCTGCTTTGCCAATGACGCGGCACGGGCAATATCTTCATAAGAAGAGTTGGTACAAGAGCCAATCAGACCGTATTGAATCTTTAATGGCCAATCGTGTTTGATAGCCTCTTCTTTTAATTTTGAGATTGGAGTAGCTAAATCCGGTGTAAAAGGACCGTTCAAATGCGGCTCCAATTCTGATAAGTTAATTTCAATAACCTGGTCGAAATACATTTCCGGGCTTGCATAAACCTCATCATCACCTGTTAGGTATTTCGCCACTTTATCGGCAGCATCTGCTACATCAGCTCTGTTGGTAGAACGCAAATAGCGGCTCATCGAGTCATCGTAACCAAAAGTAGAAGTTGTGGCGCCAATTTCGGCACCCATGTTACAGATTGTTCCTTTACCGGTACAAGACATTGCCGTAGCACCTTCACCGAAATATTCAACAACTGCACCAGTTCCACCTTTTACAGTAAGAATACCGGCAACTTTCAGGATTACGTCTTTTGGAGCAGTCCAACCAGATAATTTACCGGTTAATTTTACTCCGATTAATTTAGGGAATTTCAACTCCCAAGCCATTCCGGACATTACATCCACAGCATCAGCACCACCAACACCGATAGCCAGCATTCCTAATCCACCGGCATTAACAGTATGTGAATCCGTTCCAATCATCATTCCTCCGGGGAAAGCATAATTTTCTAAAACTACCTGGTGAATAATTCCCGCTCCCGGTTTCCAGAATCCGATTCCGTATTTATTTGAAACAGAAGAAAGGAAATCAAAAACTTCGCTGCTTTGTGATTTGGCACGTGCTAAATCGGTTTTTGCATCCACTTTAGCCTGGATTAAGTGATCACAGTGTACCGTTGTCGGAACTGCTGCTTTGTTTTTCCCTGCATGCATAAACTGCAATAAAGCCATTTGTGCGGTAGCATCCTGGCAAGCTACTCTATCCGGTGCAAAATCAACATAATCTTTTCCTCTTGAAAATGCTTTGGTTGGAGTTCCTTCCCATAAGTGAGAATATAAAATCTTTTCGGATAATGTAAGTGGACGACCAACCAACTCACGTGCCTTATCCACACGTTCCGCCAAGTTAGCATATACCTTTTCAATCATTTCTATATCAAAAGCCATGGTAATAAGTTATATTAATAGTTTGTTTTTTATTGAATTGGCACAAAGCTAATCATTCTTAACGAGAATTGAAAATTTTTAGCGTTTGGGTATTTTCAAAGAATTATTATTTATAAAAATTCTATTTCAATGAATATTTTTCAATGAATAGTATCGTTTGTCGATTAATTTAAGAATCTGTAAATTTTAAAAGTTATACTAATAATTCTTAAAATATTAGTGCGGTAAATTGTCAAATCAACAGTTTTTCTTAATTACCACGAAGATTCATAATTGGTTTCTCAAAGTATTTATACAGTAAAAAACTCACGAAAAAAGTTACAATTAAATAAGAAAAAGCAAATAAATGTAATTGAATGGTCGTGAAGAAAGTAGTGTCAACAAAATATTTCATCATTTGCAGAATAATACTGTAATGCATCAAATATATGGAATAGGAAATCAGGCTCACAAAAGTAATTGGTTTGGTCAACGGGTTTGTTTCAAATTTCCAATTTGATAAAAGAGGAAGAAACAACGCAAATATTATTGATGTGAAAGGGAGATACAAAACATTCCAGAAAAAAGGATGGGAATCAATCAATATATGAAAATAGCCGACACCAACAAATTTAAATACAACGAGAGTGCATCCTAAAAAAGCCAGGTTTATTTTTTGTTTTTCCCATAACCCAGTGAAATTCAGACTGATCCAACTGGCAGCGATTCCAATAAGAATAGCATCAATGCGATATATAACTACTGCTTTCAAAGACAGGTTCCATTGTGTTAAAGTAGTATTGGAAGTTGAAAAATTATAAGTTATCTTATTGATAAAAAACACCATTATCAGTAAAATGACAACAAGTATAAAGCGTTTGGATTTGTTTTTTGGTTTAAAAAAAGTGGCCGACAACAACGTGAATGGCGTTATTAGATAGGCAAATTCTTCAACCGACAAACTCCAGGATTCCGGGAAAAACGGTTTCATTGGACTTGCAAAATTCTGCAGAAATAAAAAATAAAAGCCTAAATCCTTCAATGGATAACCAATACTCCACTCCAAGAAGATAGCCAGCAAAAGCACGAGAAAATAATTCGGTAACGTCCTGAACCAGCGTCTTTTTAAGAAATGCAAAACAGTTTTTATGGTAAAATCTTCCTGCATGTATAGGTTGTATAAAATCCGGCCAATCAGAAAACCGCTCAGCACAAAGAAAATCTCAACACCCCAAAAACCAAACAATGTAAATACCTGTGAAATCAAAGTATTCGGATGCGGATAGATCCACAAAATATGAGAACACAAAACCATTAGTATTGCTGTGGCGCGCATCAGATCTAACCCAAAAACCCTATTGGAGCTATTACTTTGATTATCAATCATCTTTATGTACTTTTGCTTTTTTAGATTTAGAATGAGAAAATCAAAGATATACAAATATATAGGAGTTGCTACTTTACTGGCGTGCATTGGGAGCGGAATTTGGTATGCCCAACTCCCAAACCGGCATAAGGCCATCGTTAAAACTCAATTTTTATACGCTACCCGTTTGGTTGACAGCAAATGGTTAGTGAACAATGACACCAAAACCTACCGGATGATTTCCCCGGATTTCTATATTGACGGTATTTATAAATCGATGGAGGGCCCGAAATCATCCAATTACGTGCAGCTTTCGCAGGACTCCGCTGTGCTTTGGATAACCGGTTTTAAAGTCAAAGCGCTGAATTCGAAAACAGGAAAAAGAATCTCCAATGATTTTATCTGCCACACCAATGTCGATTTTAACGATGTGAAATATTACAGTAATTTTCATCTTGAAAACCGGATTGGTAAACAGTATCCAAGAATGACGTCGTTATCACACGGATTGGAAAATTTTAAATTCCCAAAAGGTTTCGGTATTCCGATGAAAGGAAATGATTTACTTTATGTTACAACACAATCACTGAATCATAATTTACCTGATGCCAATTATTTGATAAAGCATGAAGTGACCATCGAATATTCGAATGAAAGCAGCGCTATCAAGCCGTTGATGAGTAAAACAGTATTTGTCCAATTGCCTTACGATAAAGTGGATCCGTATAAAAGTCCGCTGGATCCGGGAAAAGATTTTTGCATTCCTGTAGAAACCAAAAACCATAGTTATGAAGATGGAAAGGGCAATGTTTTGTCCGGACATTGGGTCATTCCGGTTGGAAAAAATACGTACCGGAGTTCTATCGACAATCAAATACAAATCAAGGACAGCCTTCGTTTGCATGCGGCAGCCATCCACGTGCATCCTTTTGCAACGGCCATTACCTTATTTGACAATACTACAAAAACAGCAATTTTCACCAGCCACATAATCAATCATAAAGGAAAAATTGGACTTGCCAGTATCGAAGTTTTTAATTCGGAAACAGGAATATGGCTGTACCAAAACCATCAATATGAGTTGGTTTTAGATGTCAATAACACAAGTAAAGGGAGTCAGGATATGATGGGCAGTATGTTCTTGTTCTTTTATGACCAGGAATTGGATCAGAAGATTCAGAAAGGATTGTAAAATTGTAAAATAAACTAGACTTAAGCAACTTCGCAACCCATTACAAACACCTCCATTCCCAAATAGTGGGTTTCATAGAAAATATTCATGTTGTTTTTCGAAGCCACATGTAGTGACGGACCATTTTCCTTATCTATAATGGAGATAAATCGTTTTGACAGCCCATTGGCAAAGCCAAATTCCCGGAGCTGATTTGCGATTTCAGTGGCATATCCTTTTCCCCAGAATTCAGGCTGTAAAGAATAGGCAATTTCCATTTCCTGTTTCCCTTCAATTTCCCGGGGCAATATACCGCCCATACCGATAAAAATTCCGGTTTGTTTTTCAATGACAGCCAAATGCCCTAATCCTTGGGTTTCATAGCGTTCCAATTGCCTTTGTATCCATTCAGTGGCCAATACTACAGGTGCCTTGGTAATATCGATTCCCAAAAACTTAATCCTGTTGTTATTTATGAAAAACGCAGTCCATACGGGAATATCGTCAATGGTTAATTTCCTAAACGACAGTCTCTCGGATTCCTGCGTAAAATAGCTCATCGGGAATTAAAATAAAGAAGCAATAATTTTTTCAATCGTAATTCCTTCCGCATCGGCTTTGTAGTTTTTAACGACACGATGACGTAATATCCCTGTTGCTACCGCCTTGACATCTTCGATATCAGGAGAGAATTTACCATTGAAAGCCGCATTGGCCTTCGCAGCCAAAATCAGGTTTTGTGAGGCCCTTGGTCCCGCTCCCCAATCGATATAATTCTTAATGAAATCATTTGACAATGCATTTTCAGGACGTGTTTTACTAACCAGAGTTACCGCATATTCAATCACATTATCCGCCACCGGCACTCTTCGTATCAAATGTTGGAAATCGATAATTTCCTGTGCAGAAAATAATGGATTGACGTTTTGAAAAATATCCGAAGTGGTGCTTTTTACAACTTGTACTTCTTCCGCAAAAGAGGGATAATCCAATTTTATAGAAAACATAAAACGGTCCAATTGGGCTTCCGGCAAAGGATAAGTCCCTTCCTGCTCAATTGGGTTTTGTGTGGCCAATACAAAATAGGGTAATGATAACTTATAGTTATGGCCCGCAATGGTAACAGCGCGCTCCTGCATCGCTTCCAATAAGGCGGCCTGCGTTTTTGGTGGTGTTCGGTTTATCTCATCGGCGAGGATGATATTTGCAAATATAGGCCCTTTGATAAATTTGAACTGACGGCTTTCATCCAGAATTTCGCTTCCCAAAATATCTGAAGGCATTAAATCGGGAGTAAACTGAATTCTTTTAAAATCCAGCCCCAAAGCCTGTGCAATAGTATTTACCATCAGTGTTTTTGCCAACCCGGGAACACCCACAAGCAGTGCGTGACCGCCAGAAAAAATACTTAATAAAATTTGGTCGACCACTTCTTCCTGGCCCACAATGATTTTGGAGATTTCCTGTTTCAGTTCTTTTCTCTTTTGAACTAAATCTTGTATTGCTGCTACATCAGACATTTTCCAGTTTATTTTAAATTAAAAAGAGTTAGCATATGAATTCATAAAACTAACTCTTTTTATCTGTTGTATAAAAATTATTTTTTTAACCAATTGTTTGTGAATACGCAGTTTCTGTATTCACCGTTAATTTTAACGTACGTTTCCTTAATTTTTTCTTCAGACCATCTGCCGATTTCTTTAATCTGCTTTTCCTTCAAGGCTATGTTTTTGATCTTGATGTAATCTTGTGTGTAATTGGCGGTATGCTCATCAATACGGTTGGTTACAGTAATCAGCTTATATTTTTTAGCTCCTTTTTGATCTTCTTCCAACAGTGGATTAGAAACTTCTCCTTCTTTTAACCCGGAAACCTGACCGTATAAACTTGGATCCATTTTGGTTAATTCGAAACGGGTGTCCTGCGTTTTTGGATTAATAAGTGTTCCTCCGTTTGCTCTGGTTTCCTTCTCGTCCGATAAAGTTCTTGCTGCATCAGCAAAAGTAATTTCCTTGTCTTCGATTCTTTTTTTGATCAAAGTGATTCTTTCCTTAGCTTCACGTAATGATTCCTCAGTTACTTTAGGAATTAGAAGGATGTGTCTCAAATCGATTTCCTGTCCGCGGATTTTCTCTACATAAATAATATGAAAACCAAAATCGGTTTCGAATGGTTCTGAGATCTCTCCCTCTGCCAGTGCGAAAGCAATATCTTTAAATTCTTTAACAAAGGGCGTTTTACGGGTCATTTTATAAAATCCTCCATTTGATCTTGAACCTGGATCCTGTGAATATAAAACCGCCTTACTGAAAAAACTTGCTCCCTCCTGGATTTCTTTTTTAAATTCCTTCAGCTTATCAATGACTTTCTGCTTTTCTTCCGCAGATACTTTTGGTGTTACTACAATTTGCGCCACTTCCATTTCTGAACCAAACAAAGGCAACTCAGAAGCTGGTATTTTTTTAAAGAACGTACGTACTTCCTCCGGCGTTACCTCTACGGCATCGACGATTTTTTTCTGCATTTCTTCAGTCAGCCTGTTTTCTTTTAGGATATCAAAGAAATAGGTACGGAACTCTTCTTCTGAATTTTTCTTATAATACTTAACCACTTTATCAAGAGAACCAATTTGTTCTACCATATAATTGATTCGGTCGTCCATTGTTTTTTTTATCTCGTCATCTGTAACAACAATACTATCCTGGATGGCTTGGTGCGCATATAGTTTGTCTTCGAGTAATTTACCCAACATCTGACATCTTGTGATGTCTTTTACAGAATTTCCCTGGCTTGAAATTTCCAAATACGCTTTATCGATATCCGAGTCCAAAATAATGAAGTCTCCAACAGTAGCAATAACACCATCCACTTTTTGTCTCATGTTGGACTGGACTCTCTTTGCAGGTACAACCGTACTGTCTTTAATTACTTCCTGTGCAGTCATTACCCCAGAAAATACCAACAGGCATATTGTAAGTGCTATTTTATTCTTTAAGAACTTCATGTTTATTTTTTTTATTGGCGTCATCTGTACTTTGTTGTTCAACTTTTTTTATTAATTATTATAATGCGTTATGATTTCAATTGCTTTTTAACTTTCTCAAAGGCCGCCTGATTGACTTCCACCTTGAATTCGGTTTTCAAATCCTTAACCCAGTTTTCTTCTAAATATTGCTGATAATCATTAATTACTTTTCCACGGCTTTCCTCCAATGTTTTAGAACCCGCCGGCAAAATCTTATTAACCTTCGTCACAAAATAATATTCTCCTTCCTTTATGATTTCAGAAACACCTGTTTGCATTTTTAGTTTTTTCGGAAGGACTTCACTTTCTTCTTCAAAAACCCCAACCTTCGTCATTACGTTAACAGTGCCGCCTTTTATATTCAATTTTTCTTTGATGAATTCCGGAGTTTTGTTTTGCTTCAATAGTTTCTGGGCTTTTTTAATAACATCCATACTGGTTGAGGAAGCGATAACTACATCCAGACGGTTTTTCCAATTGTAATTTTTAATACGGGAATCATAGAAGTTTTTTAAACCAATTGAATCTCTTTTAGATTTTTCCCAGATTTCTTTTTCCATTAAATCAAAAAGCAATAATCCATCCCGGTATTCATCAATTACTGCTGAAAATTCAGGAAATTCATTTTCAAGATTATCATTGTAATACACATTCAATTGCTCATCAACATACTTTTGGTACAAATTATCAACAAGTTTGTTTATCGGTTTTAAAGTATTGTTTATTTTTTGCTGAGCTCTTACAAAAGACAAGAATGCAGGAGCCATAATTTCCTTTTCGTTAATAGTGAACAGTTTTTTATTGTAGTCCTTCATATTGGTTGGAACATCCCATTTTCCTTCATAGAAGTCATTGGTCACTAATTTGGATACTGCTGCATAAAATTTATCATCCCGTTTTACGGTGTATTTTTTACGCAGTTTTTCAGTCATGGAAGCTATGATTAATCGGGAACGATCATCTTTACTGACTTTAGTTTCGAGGTCGGCCGTCATTTCTTCCAAAGTTTTGACCGGGTATTTTTCAATCAGTTTTACGATATGCCATCCAAACTGACTTTGGAAAGGTTCCGATATCGGATGTTCCGGAGTCAATGCAAAAGCTACGGCTTCAAACTCTTCTGAGCTTAATTGGCCTGAACCAAAACGATTTAATACCCCTCCTTTTGTAGAAGATGATTTGTCTTCAGAGAATTGCTTGGCTAAATCTTCAAACTTTTCGCCTTGCTTCAGTTTTTTATAGATTTCCTGAATCGTATTTTTAGGCTTGTCAAGGTCAGTTTTACCGTCGGTTGTCGTGGTTGGAGTTAAAATCATAATGTGCGCTACAGACACTTCACCTCTATTATCCCTGACATCTTCCACTTTTATCAAGTGATACCCAAAACGAGTTCTAACAGGATTGGAAATACTTCCTTTTGGGGTTTTATAGGCTGCCGTTTCAAAAGGGTATACCATTCGGAAAGAAGAAAAATAACCTAAATCTCCTTTGTTTTCTTTTGCGGAAGGATCCTGTGAAAATTCTACCGCCAGTTTCCCAAAATCTTCGCCTTTTAGAGCTCTTTGTCTTAAATCTAAAGCTTGTCTGTACGCTTTCAAAGTATCTTCCGGAGCAGCAAATTCATCCACTAAAATTAAAATATGAGCTGCTTTAATTTCTTTCAGGGAACGATTGTATCCCTCCTCAACAAGCTCTTTGGTAACTTTAGAATCTGAAGTGTAATTTTTAGAAAGCTGGGTTCTATACGATTTCAGTTCATTTTGGTAAGAGGAACCATTTTGGAGACCTAATTTGTATGCTTTATTTATTTTTAGCTTATAGCCAATAAATAAATCCAGATACTGATTTAAATCTTTTTGGGATTCGTCCTTAACTAAATCAAGATTTTTATTGTAAACCCTGATGAACTCATCGGTATAATACGGTTTATTGTCAATTGTAAACAAAACTTCTTTCGGGCTGGTTTGAGAATATGCGATCAAATTCAAGGAAAGCAACAATCCAAAAAACAATTGTTTAATTTTCATTATATAATTTTTAGTTAAGTAAATAAAGTTTTATACCCAGGTCACAATTTGCAACCAACAAAAATAACAATTCAATTACATTAAACAAGTATAGGCTTTACTATTAACAAAAATTTATTAACAGAAAAAGTTGAATTTTCTTACTCGCATTATTCTCTTTTTAACGTTTGTGAATTATTTGTTTAATAAATAGTATTTTTGCAGTCCATTTACAGAAAATATGAGCTTTTTAAAAGAAATAGAACGCAGGAGAACTTTCGGAATCATCTCCCACCCTGATGCAGGAAAAACAACCTTAACTGAGAAATTATTGTTGTTTGGAGGTGCCATTCAGGAGGCCGGAGCGGTAAAGAACAATAAAATCAAAAAAGGCGCAACGAGTGATTTCATGGAAATTGAGCGTCAAAGAGGAATTTCGGTTTCGACTTCCGTTTTGGCTTTCAATTATAAGGACAAAAAAATCAACATTCTGGATACACCCGGGCACAAGGATTTCGCCGAGGATACTTTCCGAACCTTAACCGCTGTCGATAGTGTAATCGTAGTAATCGACGTTGCGAAAGGTGTCGAGGAACAAACCGAAAAACTGGTTTCCGTTTGCAGAATGCGGAATATTCCAATTATCGTATTTATCAACAAACTGGACCGTGAAGGAAAAGATGCTTTTGATTTAATGGATGAAGTGGAACAAAAATTAGGACTTACCGTTACCCCATTGAGTTTTCCGATTGGAATGGGGTATGATTTTCAGGGCATTTATAACCTTTGGGAACAAAACATCAATCTGTTCAGCGGGGATAGTCGTAAAAATATTGAAGAAACAATTGCCCTTTCGGATGTACAAAGTCCGGAACTGGAGAAAATAATAGGACAGAAACCGGCCGACAGCCTACGTGAGGAATTAGAATTAATTGACGAAGTCTATCCAAAGTTTGACCGTCAGCAATATCTGGACGGAAAATTACAGCCCGTGTTTTTTGGTTCGGCTTTGAATAATTTTGGAGTTCGGGAACTTTTGGATTGTTTTGTAGAAATTGCGCCGTCACCAAGACCAAAAGATTCAGAAACAAGATTAGTTGACCCGAAAGAAACAAAAATGAGCGGATTTGTTTTTAAAATCCACGCCAATATGGACCCAAAACACCGGGACCGTCTGGCATTCATCAAAATTGTATCCGGAACCTTCGAACGCAATAAACCGTATCTGCATGTTCGTCAAAATAAAAATTTAAAATTTTCAAGCCCAAATGCGTTTTTTGCTGAGAAAAAAGAAATTGTAGACATCTCCTACCCCGGAGATATTGTAGGCCTGCATGATACAGGGAATTTTAAAATCGGCGATACGCTGACGGAAGGGGAAGTGATGAGTTTCAAAGGAATTCCGAGTTTCTCTCCGGAACATTTCCGTTATATCAATAATGCCGACCCGATGAAAGCGAAGCAATTGGACAAAGGAGTAGATCAGTTAATGGATGAAGGAGTTGCCCAGTTATTTACATTGGAATTAAACAACCGAAAAGTCATTGGTACTGTGGGTGCCTTACAATATGAAGTTATCCAATACCGATTGGAACATGAATACGGAGCGAAATGTTCTTATGAGAATTTCCCTGTTCATAAAGCTTGCTGGGTAAAACCTGAGGATCCGAAAAGCGAGGAATTTAAAGAATTCAAACGCATCAAGCAGAAATTTTTAGCCAAGGATAAATACAACCAATTGGTATTTCTAGCCGATTCTGATTTTACGATTCAAATGACGCAGAATAAATTTCCGAATGTAAAATTGTTCTTTACTTCTGAATTCGATTAAAAACCTATCGTTTCATAATAAAAAAACCTTCCGAAGAGCAATTTGGAAGGTTTTTATTTTTGGGCTATATCTACAAAAAAGCCATCCCGAAGGATGGCTTTTATAACAAAGAATAATTTCTTTTATTTTTTAATCACTTTGATTGTTTTTGTCGCATTATCTGAAGATACTTTTACAAAGTAAGTACCATTTGATAAACCTGACATATCAATCTGAGCCGTAGTTGCATTAATTCTGCTTGCAAAAACCTGCTGACCCATGATATTAAATATTGCCACATCTGTCATATCTTTTGAATATGAGAAGTTCAAGACATTTTTAACTGGATTTGGATAGAACGCAAATGAGCTAGAATCGAACTCATTAACCCCTAAATTAACCGTAATTGTTACAGCTAAGCTAGATGTACCAGCACAACCTGCAATAGTCTGAGTAGCATAATATGTAGTGGTATCCACTAATAAAGTTGAGTTCGGCAATGGATTAGCCGCAACTGATGCATCTGCTGATGAAGCATACCATACAATATTACTTCCGGAAACTACAATATCGCTAAGCATTTGTCCTGTAACGAAAGTCTGACTCGCAGCTCCTGTTGGTGCTGGTGTGTTACTTACTGTAACCGTTACATCCAATCTTGTTGCTGATTCACAACCAGAAACCGTTTGAGAGGCAAAATAATGTGCTCCGTCAACTAATACAGTTGTAGAAGCTAAAGGCGACCCGCCTATTGCTGCTGCATACCATTGCACTCCTGTCCCTGCTGCTACTAAATTCGCAACCGTTCCGGCGTTACAGAATGTTTGTGACGCAGAACCAGTTGGCTGAGACGTACTGTTTACAGTAACCGTAACATCAAATCTTGTGGCTGATTCACAACCCGAAACCGTTTGAGAAGCAAAATAGTGTACGGCATCAACCAATGTCACTGTAGAAGCTAAAGGTGCTCCTCCTGTTGGTGCTGCATACCATTGAATTCCGCTACCTGTGGCAACTAAATTAGCTACCGTTCCAGCGTTACAAAATGTCTGAGCTGCAGTTCCTGTTGGGACAGCAGTTACATTTACAGTAGCCGTTACATCAAATCTTGTCGGTGATTCACAAGTGGAAGTTTGTGATGCAAAATAATGTACACCATTCACCAAAGCGGTTGTCGAAGCTAAGACTGTTCCTCCTGTAGCAGCGGCATACCATTGAATTCCTGTTCCGGTAGCCGTTAAATCAGCTACAGTTGCCGCGTTACAGAATGTTTGCGCAGCCGTTCCGGTTGGAGCAGCAGTGGTACATTTTTTTCCATATGAAAAGAAGCCTGTAAAATTAGCAGCTGCAATTGCTGTAGCTGTAGCTAAAGATGCTCCAGGTACATTTACGGAGGCAGGTATGATTGCATTGTAAAGTCCTGCAGCTGAAGCGGACTGAAGAATTTCATCATTAATTGCTATTGCAGCGTCATTCTCTCTTACAAAAACATCGGTAAGGTTAGCACCTCCAGCAATTACAGAAGCTTCCCAACGATTAGCTCCCAAACTTGAATATATACTTGGATATGTTCCTGAATTGGAAGTAAAAGTCTCTGCCATCAATTTTACTCCTGCCAGTGTAGTTGTAGGTGCCATATTTATTGGAAGGTAAACTGTCCCTTTACCTACAGGGAATAAAGTAGTCTGATCATACGTTGCAGCCGAAGCTCTTACACCAAAAGTTCTCGCAAATGGTCCATTAACATAAGCAGTAGCTGAACCACCAACTAGAGTCCCGGCGGCGGTTGCTGTACCTAAAGTAAGCAAATTTGCTGCTGTTGTATTTAGTTTCGCATTGATTAATGTCAAGGTTCCACTTACTGAAATTGGCACGTTGAATGTAACACCGGTTGCATTCGTATTGTCTACAATTAAATTAGCAAGATTGGCTGTAACTGCCGATGCTGAATTTCTAAAAACTCCACTTCCTGATACCGATTGAGGGTTAACATTTGAAACCGCCGCTACAGAAGTAGGGCTAGGTGAGCCTAATGCAAAATTAGTTATTGAAGCCGTAAGTGTTCCGTTATTTAAAACATTCCCACCTATTACAAATAAAAACGAACCTGTTGCTCTTAATTCATTACCTGCATTGATGGTTAAATTCCCGTGAATCCCTAAACCTTCCGGTAAGGTAACTATTCTGTTAGCAACAGCTGAATTTAAGACAAGATTTCCTAAATTCAAACGTGCAGTTGATATATACGGATCTACAATATAACCACCAGTATTGGTTGTTACATCCATAGAAACTCCATTTCCAATATTAACTGTGTGTGCTGTAGTTGCATTTGCATGGGAAGTAACTCCGTAACCAAAAGAATAATCTGATGTACTTGTTCCAACGTGTGGATCAACAATTGTAATTTGACCACCTGTTAATGATACAGTACTTGTGTTAATTCTGAACAAAGTGGTTCCGGTAGCAACACTATTTGCAACGATACCATTATCGTTTCCATCTTCAATGATGGCGCCACCACTTTGATTGAATGTTGAACCCAAAGCAATCAATACATTTCCGTTCACATTTAATGTTCCACCAGAAACATTAAAAGTTCCATTATTCGTAAAAGTATTATTTTTAAGTGTACAACCAACTGTTAAATCTCCTGAAGACTGCACCATCGTACCACCCACAGCAACTGTTACATTTTTTGCAACATTTCCTGCAGAAGCTACAGTAACTACAGTAGCATTTGCGATTACTACGGCATCTGTACATGTAGGAATAGTTCCTTTATTCCATATAGCTGCTGAATCCCAACTACCTGTTGCAATAGAAGTAAAAGGCACGTCAGCCGAATTAATTCCCATATACAATCCCGTAGCAGTGGTCAAATCAGCGGTTGTTAAGCCTGTTCTTTGTGCGCTTGGTGTTGTCGTACCGTTTTGGTGCGTTCCTGCGATTGCGGCTAAATCAGTCATTATTCGAGAATTACCATTCGCGGCCGTATACGCATTTTGAGCTATTAAAACAGCAGTATGTGTTCCTGAAACATAGACATATCCTGCTTCCGCAGTGACAGCCCATTTTCCATTATATCTGTCATTGATAGTGTAAGCACCGTCTGCAATAGACAATCCTGTAGTCATTCCGGTACCATCGGTATAAACAACCGCCAGTTCACCTGCTGTATTTCCAGTAACGGTACCACTAGAACGGGTAATATACATCGCCCTGTTTGCACCTGAAGCATTTATAAACGGATATCTGCTAGTAGTATTTGTCGGATCAGTTCCGGCAGTAATTGCAGTTCCGGTCGCTGCTGTTGTCCACCATCGTGAAAATTTAGCACCGGTCAGGAAACCAGTTCCAACCGGAGCAGTAAGTGTTCCTCCTACAGCATTATTACCAAATGTCATTTTATTGGTCCCCATATTAA
Source organism: Flavobacterium sp. GT3R68 (assembly GCF_007109225.1). Lineage (GTDB taxonomy): Bacteria > Bacteroidota > Bacteroidia > Flavobacteriales > Flavobacteriaceae > Flavobacterium. The sequence continues at coordinate 237,818 of NZ_VJZK01000005.1, read as the reverse complement.
TTCGGGCTCCGGTAAGATTTAAATTATTAGCAATTTTAATATCATTAAACGACCAAATAATGTTTGGAATACTGGCATTAGTATTACTGAAAGTAAGGTTTCTAATTACACTTGTTACAAATGTTCCAGAACCATTTACAGTTTGAACGGCAGTACCATTCAAAGTTAAATTACCGCCAGTTGTGATTCCAACAGAAATATCCATTGTACCATTGTTTGTGATATTCCCAGTTACAGTCAAAGTTTTCCCTGTTGTAGCATTAAAAACATTTACAGCACCTCCAACGTTAACTGTTAAATTTCCATTGACAGCAAATGTTGTTGGTGTTGCACCATAATTAAGAGTTCCGCTAACATCTAAATTATTTATTGCCAAACCGGCTAAATCAAGTGTCACGATATTTCCAGTAGAAATAACAGCAGAGTCGAAAGGACTTGGAACAATACCGATATCCCAAGTACTTGGCGAACTCCAGTTTCCGGTAACAATAGAAGTAAAAGTACCTGGAGCAGTCGTACTCGTTGATCCCAACAGACCGCTTGAAGGAATTCCACCTTCTGTTGCAGCTGCAACTTTATAATAATATAACGTTGAAGGAGTAAGACCTGTTTGGACAGAAGAATATCCTGTTCCAGTCGTAAGCATTGACGTGGAAGATACTGTTGTATTAACCACACCCGCAGTAAAGCCCGCATCTAAAGCACGTGTTACGACAAAAAGAGTTTCATTTGTTGAATTATCAATCCAATTTACTGTCGTATTTCCCGAAGTAACAGCTGTAAACGTCATAGTTATAGCATCAGAGGGAGTGGCCGATAAAGGTGTTAAACTATAAGTTCTTCTGCTTCCGTTTGCAGGAGTATCAATAGAAGCAATTGGTCCGACGGCTGCAATATTAGGATTGGCTGTATATGGAGCAACTATCGAAGAAGTATGGGCAGTATGATTTACGGAAACAAAATTACCTGTCGCCGCCCCGGTATAAAAACCAATCGATGGAGCTCTACTTGATGCCGATACATTAGTAACTGACATCGTTCCATAAACCGCTTCAAGAGTTCCATTTTCATAAAGTCTCATCTGCCATGTCGATGTACCTGCAGCTGCTGTTGTATAAAAGAGTTGCATGTCAACAAATTCAACCACCAAAACACGATTTGGAGTAGTCCCGACCATCTTGTAATGAATTTTTCCCGTCGTGGTACCCGTTCTAAAATCTGCATTAAAAGCAGATAATCTTGGTGCTGTCGCTGTTCCACCGCTTATAGTATAAGTATTTGTACTTACAACTGCTGAACCAAGTTGAATAATCCCATCTTCCTGAACAGAAAACTGAGTATATTTTGAACCCATCAAATAAAAATTAAACCCGATGTTGGTCACGGCTGAAGCAGTGGCATCCAATCCAGGACCTACCAATTGAGTGGTTCCAGAACTCATATCCACGTTATTCCCAATCATGTCTAATGCAAGTGAGCCACTACTACCTGTAGAAAAAGCGTAGTTACCGGCACTTTGAGAAAAAGAGTTTTGAAAAAAAAGTACCATCAGTGAAATAGCAAGGAATCCAAAAAAAGTATTGCTTTTTTTGCTTTGGATGCTTTTACCTGCAATTTCGGAAAAGGAGCCTATTTGTATCGAGCTCCGGAGTAAATTGTAAAGATTTCCCATAAATATAAAAGTTGTTAATATAATAATTCCCAAACATATCCATTTAAATTTACAAAAGCAATGGATAAAAACACATTTTTATAACTAAATACTTTCATTTAGTTAAATAAAACAGAAAGATTAACCCAAAATTTAAATAATTTAACAAAAAAAAGCGGTTACATCTCTGTAACCGCTTTCTAAATTATGCTTGCCCGGCAGGACCAAAATTCAAAGGAATTGGAGGTTGCTCGGTATCTTTGATTTCCCCATGGGTAGTTTCAAAACGGTGAACATTCTCGGCCAAAGCCTTCACTAATCTTTTGGCATGCTGCGGTGTCAAAACTATTCTTGATTTTACCTTAGCTTTTGGAGTACCAGGCATGATACAGACAAAATCCAAAACAAATTCTGATGCAGAATGATTGATAATTGCCAAATTGGAATAGATTCCTTCAGCAGTTGCCTCGTCCAACTCAATGTTAATTTGTCCTTGTTGTGGTTTTGAATCGCTCATATCTTAATAATTATACTCTTCTTTACTAGCCATCATTTCATGAAAGTCTTCTTTAGAACCTACAATTGTATTGTCATATTCTCTCATACCGGTACCGGCTGGGATTCTGTGACCTACAATTACATTTTCTTTCAATCCTTCTAAGTAATCTATTTTTCCTGCTACAGCTGCTTCGTTCAGAACTTTTGTAGTTTCCTGGAACGATGCTGCAGAGATAAAAGATTTCGTTTGAAGCGAAGCTCTTGTGATACCTTGTAAAACCGGAGTAGCTGTTGCAGTGATTACATCACGGGCCACTACCAAATTTTTATCACCACGTTTCAATAAAGAATTTTCATCACGCAATTCACGAGGAGAAACAATCTGACCTGGTTTAATATTTTCAGAATCACCGGCATCTTCAACTACTTTCATTCCGTACAACTTATCATTTTCAACGATAAAGTCTTTCGTATGAATCAATTGATCTTCTAAGAATAAAGTATCTCCCGGATCCTGAACACGTACTTTACGCATCATTTGACGGATGACTACCTCAAAGTGTTTGTCATTGATTTTTACCCCTTGTAAACGGTATACCTCCTGAATTTCATTAACCAAGTACTGTTGAACAGCAGCTGGTCCTTTGATTCTCAATATATCATCCGGAGTGATTGCTCCGTCAGACAATGGTACACCAGCTCTTACGAAGTCATTTTCCTGAACAAGAATCTGGCTTGAAAGTTTCACTAGATATTTCTTAACCTCACCGAATTTCGATTCGATAACGATCTCACGGTTACCTCTTTTGATTTTTCCAAAAGAAACAACACCATCAATTTCTGAAACTACTGCAGGGTTTGAAGGATTACGAGCTTCTAATAACTCAGTAATTCTTGGTAAACCTCCGGTAATATCACCAGCTTTTGAAGAACGACGTGGGATTTTCACTAAAATCTTACCAGCCTTAATTTTTTCGCCGTTTTCAACCATCAAGTGGGCTCCAACCGGTAAGTTATAAGAACGGATCAATTCATTGTCTTTACCGTAAATCAATAAAGTCGGGATTAATTTTTTGTTTCTTCCCTCAGAAATTACTTTTTCCTGGAAACCTGTCTGCTCATCGATTTCAACTTGGAACGATTGTCCTTGTTCTAAATCTTCGTAAGCAATTTTACCGGTAAACTCAGAAATAATAACTCCATTATATGGATCCCATTTACAGATTACATCTCCTTTTGTTACGACTTGACCGTCTTTTACAAAAATACTTGAACCGTAAGGAATATTATTTGTTGCTAAAAGGATTTCTGTTTTGACATCGATTAATTTCAATTCCGTAGAACGAGAAATCACAATATCAACAGCGTTACCTTCACCATCTTCACCTTTAACTGTTTTCAAATCTTCGATTTCCAAACGACCGCCAAATTTAGCAACGATACTGGATTCCTCAGAAATACCACCCGCAACCCCTCCAACGTGGAAAGTACGTAATGTCAACTGGGTTCCTGGCTCTCCAATAGACTGTGCGGCAATTACACCAACAGCTTCACCTCTTTGAGTCATTCTTCCGGTTGCTAAATTTCTACCGTAACATTTAGCACAGATACCTTTTGTAGCTTCACAAGTCAATGGTGAACGAACTTCGACTCCTTCAATTGGAGAAACTTCAATCACTTTCATGATCGCTTCGGTGATTTGCTGTCCTGAACGAACCAAAACTTCATTAGTCAAAGGATTCACAACATCCTGCAAAGCAACACGTCCTAAAATTCTTTCTCCTAAAGTTTCAACGATTTCCTCATTCTTTTTCAATGCAGAAACTTCTACTCCTCTTAACGTACCACAATCTTCGATGTTAACAATAACATCTTGCGAAACGTCATGTAGTCTTCTTGTTAAGTATCCGGCATCCGCCGTTTTCAAAGCGGTATCCGCAAGACCTTTACGCGCACCGTGAGTAGAGATAAAATACTCAAGGATCGAAAGACCTTCCTTAAAGTTAGAAAGAATCGGGTTTTCAATAATTTCACCACCACCGGCAGTCGATTTTTTAGGCTTAGCCATCAAACCACGCATACCCGTTAACTGACGAATCTGTTCTTTGGAACCCCTTGCTCCAGAATCAAGCATCATATACACTGAGTTGAAACCTTGTTGGTCTTCTCTAATGTTTTTCATTGCTAATTCCGTAAGCTGTGCATTGGCAGAGGTCCATACGTCAATAACTTGGTTGTAACGTTCGTTATTGGTAATCAGACCCATGTTATAATTTACCGAAATACCTTCAACTTGTTCTCTGGCATCCGCGATTAATTTTGTTTTTTGTTCTGGGATTCTAATATCACCCAATGAGAAGGATAATCCTCCTTTAAAGGCAAATTTATAACCCATATCTTTCATGTTATCCAAGAACGCAGCCGTTGTTGGTACATTGGTTGTGCTCAAGATATGCCCGATAATGTCCCTAAGGTTTTTCTTGGTCAATACATCATTTATATAACCTGCTGCTTCGGGTACTACTTCATTAAACAATACACGTCCGGCAGTTGTCTGGATAATTTTGTAAACCAATTCTCCTTCTTCGTTGAAATCTTTTGCACGAATTCTCACTCTTGCGTTCAATTCCAAACAACCTTCATTCAATGCAATGTTTACTTCTTCTGCAGAATAAAAAGTAAGGCCTTCACCTAAAATTTTATGCTCCGGAGTGGACAAACGTTCTTTGGTCATATAGTAAAGACCAAGTACCATGTCCTGCGAAGGTACAGTAATTGGCGCACCATTAGCAGGGTTAAGTATATTGTGAGAAGCCAACATTAACAATTGTGCTTCCAAAATAGCCTCTGGTCCAAGTGGCAAGTGAACTGCCATCTGATCCCCATCAAAATCCGCATTAAATGCCGTACAAACTAAAGGGTGCAACTGGATTGCTTTTCCTTCAATTAATTTTGGCTGGAATGCCTGGATACCAAGTCGGTGCAAAGTAGGAGCACGATTCAGTAAGATTGGGTGTCCTTTAATTACATTTTCAAGGATGTCCCAAACTACAGGCTCTTTCTTATCTATTATTTTCTTAGCTGATTTTACAGTTTTTACAATTCCTCTTTCTATCAATTTACGGATAACGAAAGGTTTGTATAATTCGGCCGCCATATCCTTTGGGATACCACATTCGAACAATTTTAATTCAGGTCCAACAACAATTACCGAACGGGCAGAATAATCCACACGTTTTCCAAGTAAGTTTTGACGGAAACGACCTTGTTTACCTTTCAATGAATCAGAAAGTGATTTCAATGGTCTGTTAGATTCTGTTTTAACAGCAGAAGCTTTACGCGTGTTGTCAAATAATGAATCTACTGATTCCTGCAACATACGTTTTTCGTTTCTTAAGATAACTTCAGGAGCTTTGATCTCCATTAATCTTTTCAAACGGTTGTTACGGATGATTACACGACGGTACAAATCATTCAAATCTGAAGTTGCAAAACGACCACCATCAAGCGGCACAAGAGGACGTAATTCTGGTGGGATAACAGGAACCACTTTCATAATCATCCATTCCGGACGGTTTTCACGGTTCAGGTTAGACTCACGGAATGATTCCACTACCTGCAATCTTTTTAATGCTTCTGTTTTACGTTGTTTAGACGTTTCGTTATTAGCACTGTGACGTAATTCGTAAGACAATTGGTCTAAATCGATACGTGCCAATAAGTCCATGATACACTCCGCTCCCATTTTGGCAACGAATTTATTTGGATCATGATCATCTAAATATTGATTTTCCTGAGGAAGGGTATCTAAAATATTCAAATATTCCTCTTCAGTTAAAAAGTCTAATCTTTTCAAAGATTCCCCATCAGCATTGGTTGCATTACCAGCCTGGATTACTACGTATCTTTCGTAGTAAATGATCATATCTAATTTCTTAGACGGAAGACCAAGGATGTAACCGATTTTGTTTGGAAGTGAACGGAAGTACCAGATATGAGCAATTGGCACCACCAAATTGATGTGACCTACTCTGTCTCTACGTACTTTCTTTTCAGTAACTTCCACACCACAACGGTCGCAAACGATACCTTTGTAACGGATTCTTTTATATTTTCCACAAGCACATTCGAAATCTTTTACAGGTCCGAAGATTCGTTCGCAGAAAAGACCATCACGCTCAGGCTTGTGCGTTCTGTAGTTGATAGTTTCAGGCTTCAACACCTCACCTCTTGACTCAGCCAAGATAGATTCTGGTGATGCTAATCCTATCGAAATTTTGTCGAACCTTTTTACAGGGTTCTTATCTTTATTATTATTTCTATTATTCATCATAGTTTTTACTATTGATTTATTTGCAATTAAAAAATTGATTCTTGTTTTAGTCTAAAGTCAAATGTCATAAAGTTTTTAAAGTCTCGGAGACTTTGGACTTTGGACTTTGGACTTTCAAACTTTCGACTTAAAACACTACCGCGAATTACTTCTCTAAACTTCAACTAATTTTTGAAGTGCTATTTATAAAATCTTTACGGCCAAATAAAAAATCGGAACGGTTTACGGGTATAAATCCTAAAAACTTGTATAAAAGAGTAATCAGTTTCCGGATATTGCTATCCGAAAACTGAAAACTAAAATTAATTTATTCTTCTAATCTGATGTCAAGTCCAAGACCTTTCAGTTCATGCATCAATACATTGAACGATTCAGGTAATCCTGGTTCCGGCATACTTTCACCCTTAACGATTGCTTCGTAAGTTTTAGCTCTACCGATAACGTCATCCGATTTCACTGTCAAGATTTCTCTCAGTGTGCTTGATGCTCCATAAGCTTCAAGTGCCCAAACCTCCATTTCTCCAAAACGCTGCCCTCCAAATTGAGCTTTACCACCCAATGGTTGTTGAGTAATCAACGAGTATGGTCCGATAGAACGTGCGTGCATCTTGTCGTCAACCATGTGCCCTAATTTTAACATATAGATCACACCTACGGTTGCCGGCTGGTGGAAACGCTCTCCAGTCCCACCATCATAAAGATAGGTATGACCAAAACGTGGAATTCCAGCTTCGTCAGTCAATTCATTGATTTGGTCTAAAGTAGCACCATCGAAAATTGGAGTAGCATATTTTCTACCTAATTTTTGTCCAGCCCAACCTAAAACCGTTTCGTAAATCTGACCGATGTTCATACGTGAAGGTACCCCAAGTGGGTTCAACACGATATCAACTGGTGTTCCGTCTTCAAGGAAAGGCATATCTTCGTGACGAACGATACGTGCAACAATACCTTTGTTACCGTGACGACCCGCCATCTTATCCCCAACTTTCAACTTACGTTTTTTAGCGATATACACTTTTGCCAATTTCAGGATTCCTGCTGGCAGTTCATCTCCAACAGTGATCGTGAATTTCTCTCTTCTTAACGCACCTTGTAAATCGTTCAGCTTAATTTTGTAGTTATGGATCAGATCATTCACCATTTTATTGGTTTCATCATCAGCAACCCATTGCCCTTTGCTTAAGTGAGCAAAATCTTCAACTGCGTTCAACATTTTTTGAGTGTATTTTTTACCTTTTGGCAAAACTTCTTCACCCAAATCATTCATTACACCCTGAGAGGTTTTTCCGTTTACGATATTGAAAAGTTTTTCAACCAGTTTGTCTTTTAATTCAACAAATTTTACTTCAAATTCCATTTCAAGTGCCCCTAAAGCATCCTTGTCCTGAGTACGTTTACGTTTATCTTTTACTGCTCTTGCGAATAGTTTTTTATCTAAAACCACACCGTGCAAAGATGGAGACGCTTTTAACGAAGCATCTTTTACATCTCCTGCTTTATCCCCGAAGATTGCACGAAGCAATTTCTCTTCCGGAGTAGGATCTGATTCTCCTTTTGGTGTAATTTTTCCGATCAGGATGTCGCCAGGTTTAACCTCTGCTCCAATTCTGATCATACCATTCTCATCTAAATCTTTGGTAGCTTCTTCACTAACGTTTGGAATATCATTCGTTAATTCTTCGTTACCTAATTTAGTATCTCTAACTTCCAATGAATAATCATCGATGTGGATGGAGGTGAAAATGTCATCACGAACCACTTTCTCAGAAATTACGATAGCATCCTCGAAGTTGTACCCTTTCCAAGGCATAAACGCCACTTTTAGGTTTCTACCTAAAGCCAGCTCTCCGTTTTGCGTAGCATATCCTTCTGAAAGAACTTGTCCAGGAATTACTCTGTCCCCTTTTCTTACGATAGGTTTCAGGTTAATGCTTGAACTTTGGTTCGTTTTTCTGAATTTAATTAAGTTGTATGTTTTCTCATCTGCATCAAAACTTACCATTCTTTCTTCTTCAGAACGGTCGTATTTAATAGTGATGATATTAGCATCCACATATTCTACAGTACCATGTCCTTCTGCATTGATCAATACTCTGGAATCAGAAGCCACTTGGCGTTCCAAACCTGTACCTACAATTGGTGCTTCCGGACGTAATAATGGAACGGCTTGACGCATCATGTTTGATCCCATCAACGCTCTATTCGCATCATCGTGTTCCAAGAAAGGAATCAACGAAGCAGAAATCGAAGCAATCTGGTTAGGAGCTACATCGGTATAATCCACTTTTGACGGGTCGATTACCGGGAAATCACCTTCCTGACGCGCAATTACGTTGTCGGCAGTAATTTTTCCTGTTGCATCCATTTGAATGTTTGCCTGAGCAATCATCATTCCTTCTTCTTCTTCAGCGCTTAAGTATACTGGAGTAGCATTTAAATCTACTTTACCATTAGTTACTTTACGGTATGGTGTTTCGATGAAACCCATTCCGTTAACTTTGGCGTAAACCCCAAGAGACGAAATCAAACCAATGTTTGGTCCCTCTGGTGTTTCAATCGGACACAAACGACCGTAGTGAGTATAGTGAACGTCACGCACCTCAAATCCGGCTCTTTCTCTTGAAAGTCCACCTGGTCCAAGGGCAGATAATCTTCTTTTGTGCGTAATCTCAGCAAGTGGATTCGTTTGATCCATAAATTGAGACAACTGGTTGGTACCAAAGAAAGAGTTGATTACTGATGATAATGTTTTGGCATTAATCAAATCAATAGGTGTAAACACCTCGTTATCCCTAACGTTCATTCTCTCACGAATAGTTCTCGCCATACGCGCTAAACCCACACCGAATTGTTGAGACAATTGTTCACCAACTGTTCTAACACGACGGTTTGATAAGTGATCAATATCATCAATCTCTGCTTTAGAGTTGATCAATTCGATCAGGTATTTTACAATGGTAATGATATCTTCTTTGGTCAAGACCTGCTTTTCCATTGGGATATCCAAACCAAGTTTTTTGTTCATTCTGTAACGACCTACTTCACCTAAGTTGTAACGTTGGTCAGAGAAGAACAATTTATCGATAATACCACGAGCAGTTTCCTCATCAGGCGGTTCTGCGTTACGCAATTGCCTGTAGATATGCTCAACGGCTTCTTTTTCAGAATTGGTTGGATCTTTTTGTAACGTGTTGTGGATAATAGAATAATCAACCTGATTGTTGTCTTCCTTGTGTAACAAGATAGACTTCACGTTAGATTCCACTACTTCTTCCACATTATCTTTGTCAAGGATAGTATCCCTGTCTAAGATAATTTCGTTACGTTCGATAGAAACTACTTCACCAGTATCTTCATCTACGAAATCTTCATGCCATGTATTCAATACACGGGCTGCTAATTTTCTACCGATATATTTTTTAAGTCCTGTTTTAGAAACTTTAATTTCTTCAGCTAGGTCGAAAATCTCCAGGATATCCTTGTCTCTTTCGAAACCTATTGCACGGAATAAAGTCGTTACAGGTAATTTTTTCTTTCTATCGATATACGCGTACATTACGCTGTTGATATCGGTAGCGAATTCAATCCATGATCCTTTAAAAGGAATAACACGGGCAGAATATAATTTGGTTCCATTTGCATGGAATGATTGTCCAAAGAAAACCCCTGGTGATCTGTGTAATTGCGAAACAACCACACGTTCAGCACCGTTGATAACAAAAGTACCACTTGGCGTCATGTAAGGAATTGTTCCAAGATATACGTCTTGCACAATAGTTTCAAAATCTTCGTGCTCTGGATCTGTACAATATAGTTTTAATCTTGCTTTTAACGGCACACTATAGGTTAGACCTCTTTCAATACATTCTTGAATTGTATAACGTGGTGGATCTACAAAGTAATCGAGGAACTCCAATACAAAGTTATTTCTTGTATCTGTAATTGGGAAATTTTCCATGAAGGTGTTGTATAACCCTTCGTCGCCTCTCTCGTCGGACTTCGTTTCCAATTGGAAGAAATCTTTAAATGACTTAACCTGAACATCTAGAAAATCCGGATAGTCAGGAATATTTTTAGTAGAGGCAAAATTCAATCTTTCAGTCTGATTTGTTATCATCAATGGACAAAATTTTGATTAAAAAAAAGTAATTTTTTTGTGTAAAAACACTGTTTAATTTATACTTTCTTTTTATAACCGATACATCTTTAAAAATTATTCAACAGTACTCTTTTGATAATTTTCTTTCCTCGTATTGATTAAAAATTTTTTCGTATTTTAAACTTTTATTATAATAAAACGTGTTGTAATTTTATTATACGAAAAATGGTTTAGGCCCTTGGACGTTTGTCCAAGGCCTAAACCTAGTTCTAAAACCGGTGTGTTGTTATTTTAACTCAACAACAGCTCCAGCTTCTTCTAAAGCTTTCTTAAGACCTTCAGCCTCTTCTTTAGAAACTCCTTCTTTAACAGCGCTAGGAGCACTATCAACTACATCTTTAGCTTCTTTAAGACCTAAACCTGTAAGTTCTTTTACTAATTTTACAACTGCTAATTTAGAAGCACCAGCTTCTTTTAACATAACTGTAAATTCAGTTTGAGCTTCTTCAACAGCAGCGTCTCCACCACCTGAAACTACTACAGCTGCAGCAGCTGGTTCGATTCCGTACTCGTCTTTTAATATTGTTGCTAAATCGTTAACTTCTTTTACAGTTAGGTTAACTAATTGTTCTGCGAATTGTTTCAAATCTGCCATTTTTTCTATCGTTTTAAAATGATTTGTAAAATATAATTTATTAATGTGCGCGTTTTCAATGCGCTTAATTCCAACTATTGCTAGTTTTAATTAAGCTACCTCTTCGTCTTTGAATTGGTTCATAAGAGCTGATATAACTCTTTGTGCAGGAGACTGAAGTAATCCAATGATTTCTCCAATAACTTCCTCTTTCGATTTTAGCGATGCTAATGAATCTAAGAGATTGTCTCCAAGGTAAATTTCAGAATTGATGAAAGCTCCTTTTAATACAGGCTTATCTGATTTCTTACGGAAATCTTTCATGATTTTTGCAGGAGCATTTGCTACATCTGCAAGAAAGATACATGTATTACCTGTTAATGTAGCAGGCAATTCACCATAATTGTTTTCAGAAGCTTCCATTGCTTTTGCAAGCAAAGTATTCTTAACAACCTCTAATTTAATACCTGCTTTATAGCAAGCTCTTCTTAAGTTTGAAGTTGTCTCTGCATTTAGACCGGAAATATCTGCTAGATAAACAATATTTGAACCAGCTAACTGTGCAGTTAAATCTTCAATCGCGATTGATTTTTCTTCTCTAGTCATACTAAAAATTTTTAACTACCAATTATACTGCTTTAGGGTCCAATGCAATTGCAGGACTCATAGTGCTTGTAAGGTGAATACCTTTAATGTAGGTACCTTTAGCAGCAGTTGGTTTAAGTTTGATTAATGTTTGAATAATTTCGTGTGCATTGTCATAGATCTGATCAGCTCCAAAAGAAACTTTTCCGATTCCTGCATGAACGATACCGGTTTTATCAACTTTGAAATCGATTTTACCAGCTTTAACTTCCTGAACTGCTTTTGCAACATCCATAGTTACCGTACCAGTCTTAGGGTTTGGCATTAAACCACGTGGTCCTAAAATACGACCTAATGGACCTAATTTACCCATAACTGCCGGCATAGTGATGATTACATCCACATCTGTCCAACCGTCTTTGATTTTTTGTAAGTAATCGTCAAGACCTACATAGTCTGCTCCTGCTGCCAAAGCTTCCGCTTCTTTGTCCGGAGTAACCAATGCTAATACTTTAACGTCTTTACCAGTTCCGTGAGGCAATGTTACTACACCTCTAACCATTTGATTCGCTTTTCTTGGATCTACACCCAAACGAACTGCGATATCAACAGACTCATCAAATTTTGCAGAAGCAACTACTTTTAACAATGCCGCAGCATCTTTTAAAGAGTATAATTTGTTCTTTTCAATTTTTGAAGCAGCCTCTTTTTGCTTTTTTGTCAATTTTGCCATGTCTTTCTTAATTAAAAAGGAGCGTCTCCCGTTACAGTTATACCCATAGATCTAGCTGTCCCAGCGATCATGCTCATAGCAGACTCGATAGTGAATGCATTTAAATCAACCATTTTGTCCTCTGCGATTACTCTAATTGTGTCCCAAGTAACATTTGCTACTTTTTTACGATTAGGTTCACCAGAACCAGACTTTAGCTTTGCAGCATCCATTAACTGGATAGCAGCAGGTGGTGTTTTTACAACAAACTCGAAAGATTTGTCTTTGTACACTGTAATTTGCACTGGGCAAACTTTGCCGGCTTTATCTTGTGTTCTTGCATTAAATTGCTTGCAGAACTCCATGATATTAACACCAGCAGCACCTAAAGCAGGTCCAACCGGTGGCGATGGATTCGCAGCACCTCCCTTAACTTGTAGTTTAACTACTTTACTAATTTCTTTAGCCATTTTTAAAAAATTTAACACACCATCATTGGAAGCGATGTATGTGGTTTATTATGTGTAACGATATTATACTTTTTCAACTTGCATAAAACTCAGCTCTAAAGGTGTTTTTCTTCCGAAAATTTTCACCATTACCTCCAGTTTACGCTTTTCTTCATTGATTTTCTCAACCGTTCCATTGAAACCGTTGAAAGGACCATCAACCACCTTAATTGTTTCACCTATATTGAAAGGTATTGCATGAGTGTCGGTTTTCACAGACAATTCATCCACTTTACCCAACATTCTGTTTACTTCAGAAAGTCTTAACGGCACAGGATCTCCTCCTTTTACTTCACCTAAAAAACCAATAACACTAGTTATAGACTTAATAATATGAGGTATTTCACCAGCAAGATTTGCTTCAATCATTACATATCCGGGAAAGTAGACTTTGTCTTTGGTGATTTTTTTTCCTTCTTTCACAGTAACCACTTTTTCAGTAGGCACTAATACTTGAGAAATATAATCCCCCATTCCCAATCGGTTGATTTCGGTTTCGATATAAGCCTTAACTTTATTCTCTTGTCCGCTTACCGCTCTAACAACATACCACTTTTTCACATTATTGTCCGTCATCACAAAAAAATTAAGCTTTTATCCAAGTAAAAAATCCAGCTAATGCTTTCGCGAAAACTTCGTCTACTCCCCAAGTTGCCAAGGCGAATAGTACTGAGAAAACAGCCACTATAATCGTTAGACGTTGCACTTCAGCCCATTCTGGCCAAGTTACGTTTGACTTTAATTCCTCAAACGCTTCACTGATGTAATTAACAACTTTTGTCATTATAATTTTGTTTTTTGCACGGGCGGAGGGATTCGAACCCCCATCAACGGTTTTGGAGACCGCTATTCTACCCTTGAACTACGCCCGTAATTAAAAGCCAGCGAAAATTCAATTAGAATTTCACTGGCCTTTTATAATTTAGAATAATTATTCTGTAATTTCAGTAACCTGACCAGCACCTACTGTTCTACCACCTTCACGGATAGCGAAACGTAGACCAATGCTCATAGCGATAGGACTTAACAAAGTAACGTTGATAGTTAAGTTGTCTCCTGGCATCACCATCTCTACACCTTCTGGCAAAGTAATAACTCCTGTTACGTCAGTTGTACGTACGTAGAACTGTGGACGGTAGTTGTTATGGAATGGAGTATGACGTCCACCTTCTTCTTTTTTCAAGATATACACCTCAGCTTTGAAAGTTGCGTGTGGTTTAACTGAACCTGGCTTAATAATAACCATACCTCTTTTGATATCAGCTTTATCAATACCTCTTAACAACAAACCAACGTTGTCACCAGCTTCACCTCTATCAAGGATTTTACGGAACATCTCAACTCCTGTAATAGTAGAAGTTAATTTTTCAGCTCCCATACCAATGATTTCAACTGGATCTCCTGTATTAGCAATACCTGTTTCGATACGACCTGTAGCAACAGTTCCACGACCAGTAATTGTAAATGAATCCTCAACTGGCATCAAGAATGGTTTTGCAATATCACGCACTGGTTCTTCGATCCAAGCATCAACAGCAGCCATTAATTCAATAATTTTAGGTACCCAAGCCGGATCGCTATTCAATCCACCTAAAGCAGAACCTTGAATAACCGGACAGTTGTCACCATCATATTCGTAGAAAGATAATAAATCTCTGATTTCCATTTCAACTAGCTCTAAAAGCTCAGCATCATCAACCATATCCACTTTGTTCATGAATACTACCATTCTAGGAATACCAACCTGACGTCCTAAAAGGATGTGCTCACGAGTTTGTGGCATTGGACCATCTGTAGCAGCAACTACCAAGATAGCACCATCCATTTGAGCAGCACCGGTAACCATGTTTTTTACGTAATCCGCGTGACCTGGACAGTCAACGTGTGCGTAGTGACGGTTAGCAGTTTCGTACTCAACGTGAGATGTATTAATTGTAATACCTCTTTCTTTTTCTTCTGGAGCATTATCAATTTGATCAAATGATTTTGCTTGACAGTAACCCGCATCAGATAACACTTTTGTTATTGCTGCAGTTAATGTAGTTTTTCCGTGATCCACGTGCCCAATTGTTCCTATGTTTAAGTGGGGCTTGTTACGGTTAAAGGTTTCTTTTGCCATTTTACTTAATTTTTAATCTTAGTTATATATTAGTGTTCTTATTTATTACACAATTGAGCCAATGTCGGGAATTGAACCCGAGACCTCTTCCTTACCAAGGAAGCACTCTACCCCTGAGCTACACCGGCAGAATCCTTGAATTAGGACTTTTGATATAAAGATTTAAAATAAATTTCAAAACCCTAAATCAGCAATTCAATATGTGGGGAGAGCAGGATTCGAACCTGCGAAGACGTAGTCAGCAGATTTACAGTCTGCCCTCGTTGGCCGCTTGAGTATCTCCCCTACTTTTCTCATTATCAAACCTTTACGGTTTTGAGCCGGCGGAGGGACTCGAACCCACGACCTGCTGATTACAAATCAGCTGCTCTAGCCAACTGAGCTACGCTGGCGAATCAATAAAAAAAGCCCGCTATTTCTAACGGACTGCAAATGTATATCTTTTTGTTTTTTAATCAAAACTTTTTGATGAAAAATTTTGGATTATATATGAGTTCTTACTTTTTCTTTTCTTTTCTGCAATAATCGCGCTAAGGATTCTGCTGATTGTTCTACCGCTTCTTCAAAAGTTTTACATTGTTTTTTTACCATGAAATCATCACCAGGAACATGAATTTTCACCTCTGCAATTTTATTTTCTTTATCACTTGTCTTTTCAACTTTTAAATAAATTTCAGCCGACACTACCTTATCATAATATTTTTCTAATTTATCCATTCTTTCCTGAACGAAATCTAATAGTTTTCCGTCAACAGTAAAATTAACTGCGTGAACATTTACATTCATAATCAAATTATTTATAGGTTATACAAAATGGAATTATTTTTGACTTCTCGGATGTGCCGCCCCATACACTTTTTTCAATTCCGCCAAACTGCTATGTGTGTATACTTGTGTCGACGCCAAACTGGAATGTCCTAACAATTCTTTTACCGAATTCAGGTCTGCCCCATTATTGAGCAAATGCGTTGCAAAAGTATGCCTCAAAATATGAGGACTCTTTTTGACCTTCTCGGAAACGTTACTAAAGTAGTCATTTATTAATCGATACACAAGAGAATCATTCAGTTTAACGCCCTTTAACGTTAGAAAAAAAAACACTTCATCCTTAACAGTTTTTAATCGGGACCTTTCTGATAAATACAAACTAAATTGGTCTCTAATTATAGGCAATAACGGAAGAATCCGTTCCTTATTTCTCTTTCCCAAAACCTTCAACGTCGAATTCGAAAGATCGATATTTTCCATTTTGAGATGAATTAATTCAGTTCTTCGTATTCCCGTGGTATAAAACAAGTCGATCATCAGCTTGTCGCGAATCCCTTCGAAACCATCCGGATACTTTATTTCTGTCAGCACCCGATTGAGTTCTTTTTCCGAGAAAGGAATCTGAAGACTTTTAGCCGTTTTTAATGACTTATGCTTTAACAAAGGGCTTACCTCTATTTGTTTGGTCTTCAGCAGGAACTTGTAATACGATTTTAAAGATGAGATTTTCCTGTTAACCGAAACATTCGAAACATCGGCATCAACCAAGGAAACAATCCAGCTCCGAATCAGATTGTAATTAACTTCCAAAAGACTCTCCTGGTAAAAGTTTGTAATAACAAACGTTTCAAAGAATCCCACATCGTTCAGATACGCATGGACGGTATGGGGAGAATAGTTTTTCTCCAACTGCAGATACTCCCGAAACGCTGTCTTACTATTTTCCATAAAAAAACCGTTAGCATCAAAGTTAAAAAACTTTAATTACTAACGGTTATATTTTCGAAAAGTTATTTATTAACTTTCTAAACCATCTTTCATGTTCTGAATGTAAGCCGCTTTCTGGATTTTCATTCTGTTTGTAACAGAAGGTTTAATAAAAGCAGTACGTGCTCTTAACTGACGAACAGTTCCTGTTTTATCAAATTTTCTTTTATAGCGCTTTAATGCTCTATCGATATTTTCTCCGTCTTTAATTGGTATAATTAACATAATATTGACACCCCCTTTCGTTAGGTTGCAAAAGTATATTTTTATTTTGGATAATGAAGTATAATATGATTAATTATTTTATACAAAAAAAGCCAAGTTACAATTTCTTGCTTCCTGGCTTTATTTGTATTCTGTTTTTTCTATTATTGTTTAACTGCTGGCTGATAATTTTGCTTATCGATAATCATTTTCGACAAGATCTCTTTCAATATTTCCGATGTTCCTCCTCCTATTGGCCCTAAACGACTGTCTCTAAACAGGCGCGCTAAAGGATATTCTTCCATATAACCGTAACCTCCCAACATCTGCAAACAGCTATAAATAGTTTCATCGGCTACTTTTGTTGATTTCAGTTTCGCCATAGTAGCTTCTTTTACTACATATTCTCCTTTATCCAATCGCGCTGCAGCTGCATAATTAAACACCTTACAATGCTCGACATCTGTGGCATGCTCAACAAGCGTATGTCTTAATGCCTGAAACTTATTTATCGTGGTTCCAAATGCCTCGCGCTCTGACATGTATCCTATAGTATAATCAATTGCATATTCTGCTCTGGCATGACCATTGATAGCCATGATTAAACGCTCAAAAGCAAAATGCTGCATGATATATGGAAATCCTTTTCCTTCTTCACCCATTAAATTCTCTACAGGAATCTCCACATTATCAAATGCAATTTCCGCTGTATCAGAAGCCCTCCATCCTAATTTATCCAGTTTTGTCGCCGATATACCTTTCAGATTACTATCAACCAAAAACATACTTATTCCTTTATTGCCAAGGTCTGGATTTGTTTTGGCAGCAACTACATAATAATCGCCATAAACACCATTTGTAATGAATGTTTTTGAACCATTAATAATATACTTGTCACCGTTTTTTACAGCCGTAGTGCGCATTCCTGCCACGTCACTACCACCGAAAGGTTCCGTGATGCATAAAGCGCCTATTTTATCACCTGAAATACTCGGGGCTAAATAATCTTTTTTAATTCGCTCACTTCCTTCAGCATTTAAATGCGTCATTGCTAAATAGGCATGTGCCCACATCGCTGCTGCAAAGCCGGAAGATTTTATTTTCTGAAGCTCTTCTAAGAAGATAACTGTATAAAATAAATCCAAATTCAATCCACCATAAGCTTCAGGGTATCGTAAACCAAAGAAACCCATGTCGCCGAACTTTTTCCATATAAATCGTTCTATAGCACCTGTCTTTTCCCATTTTTCAATATGTGGAACAACTTCTTTCTGCAAAAAATCTTGCAAACTCTTTCTAAATAATTGGTGCTCTTCAGTAAAATATATTGAATCCATAGGGTTGAAATAGTTGATATAATTAATTAAAGTCCAAATATAAGGCAATTATATCAACTTTATCAACTGGAAAATTCCTAATTTTTAGTAAATCTTCCTTTGTTTTTATGTCTCCGTTCATACTTCTGTAGGTCACAATTGTTTTTGCCAGCGCATATCTGAAATATGGGAATTGGGACAAATCTTTTACGGAAGCATTATTTACATTGACCTTTTTTAATTTTGGCTGTACCGAAACCTTAAAGGATTTATTCAGGCTTTCTATTACTTCGGGCGACAAACCCCAGACATCTTTCATTTGTTCCATACTGACAAAACCACCCAGAATTTCCTTTTGCTTTAAGATTCTTTCGGACAGGCCTGCCCCGATACCATAGACTTTGACCAAATCCTCTTGCGTTGCCAGATTGATATCCAATATGACAATCTTTTCTTTTTTATTAAATTTAGAAAACGATTTTTGGGCATAGGAATTAGTATTGCTTTTATTGGTAACCCAATCCGGAAATTTAAAATAGGGAGAAATAGCGTTCAGGAGTGAATCGGAAACTTTTGTTACCTGTTGGAATTCGACAGCAGAATTGACGTATTTGTTTAATTTTCTATATGCCAAAAGCCGGTCGATTTCCGAAACTGACATTCCCAGTTTATATCCTTTGAAATCCGTGATGAAATTTGGATTGAACGGATAAATTTTCGGCACGTAGTCATACTGAACCTGCTTTAAGGAATCCACTTCCGTTTGGAACGCGAGCCATTGCAATTTTTCTTTGGAATCCTTTTCAGCGGTTGTAAAATCAATAAAAAAATAACTCAACTGTAGCGCGATACTGATGGTGAACAACATGAAAATACCACTTCGCTGCTCATTGGAAAATTGGAAAAAGGATTTTAATGTCATAAATGATTTATAAGTCAAATACCGATGTGCGCTTTGCCCGAATTAAATCTTTCAGTCTGATTAAAAAAGCCAGTGTCAAATAAACCCCAAACCATAACCCTGCCGTCACAAAGGATATATAAATAAAAAACAGGCGGACGCTGCTGGCGCGCATTCCTAATCGGTCTGCTAAACGGGAAGCCGCATTAAAGCCGTGTGTTTCGAAAAAATATTTAAGTCGGATTACAAATGACATTTTATATGTTTCAGATTTATGAATTTCAAAGTTACAAAAGTTTCAGATTGATTTCAATAATGTCATTCCAATACCACATTCCAAGCATCTGCTCTTATTACAATATTCATTTTTGAGCTGTAATAAGGATTGCGAGTCAAAAGCGTGTTTTGAAATAATCCCAAAAGAATCAAACTTTTCGATGACTGCATTTTGCTCAGGAGCTACCTGTTGCAATAGTTCAATCAGATGTTCTGCAATCTCTTTCCCTTGGCTTTGTGCATAAGCGAATTGAATCGGTATAATGGTGTTAATAATAAGGAGATCAATAAATGATTTTGAAAGTATTTTAATTTTTTTCGGACTGTTCCGGTCGAACTGATAATGCGTCTCCCAATAAGGGGAAGCAGAAACAGTGAACAGCTTATACATGTCTTTTATTGAATGCGCTGCTATCATTTTTGAAAATAATTGTCGCTGCTGATGGTATAGGTTGGCTAATTGGGATAACCGGATCGTCGGGAAATTATCAGGGCGGTGCTTGAAAAACTGCACTGGTGTAATATGCCATTTTTCAATCTGGTACACATGCTGCAGATACGAATACCGGAATTGCAGATCTTTATAATACGCATCCTCTTTCTCGGCTGCAAGTAAACCTGTAGTGCCCAAAAGAAGGCTTTCTAAATTTTCAACTTCAAAACTTTCCTTTCTGATAATTGAAAAGGGAACTGACTGCGCGCTGTTAAGGAACGCTTCCCCATTGGTATTCAATCCGAAGTTTTTCGCCAAAAGACAAAACAACACCGCTTCCCAATCCTGTTTGGTGCTTTCCAATAAGTCCTGTATCGGTTTTGATTTTCGTTCCAATCTTTCAAAAAACAATCGTTCCTGCCAATTGGTGAAATGAAAAGCATCAATAGTGGCGATTTGTTTTTCGCAGAAAATCCAGGATTTTGGAGTAAGTAATGAATGATAATTGCTTAAAGTATCTTTTGGGACATGATTCTTAAGTTCCAAAACCGGTATTTCAGTGTTATTAATTCTGAAAATTTCCGCATCATGTTCCCAGACCACATGTAGAATAACATTTTCGTAAGCAGCATCTGTTTCGTGATGGTGCAAATACCAATCCGATGATTTGATATGGATTTCTACATTACCTGCCCACTTTTGGTTCCCAATAATAAGTTGGGCATTGAAAAAATCCGGTCCTGCCAATTGAAGATATTGACCACCATCAATGAGTAAAATATCTTCCCCCTGAGCAGTGCGCAAATTTGCGGTATCAAACTTCTTATATTTCCACAGATAGTGGAGGAAATCTTCTTTCATTTTGGCTTAAAAATAATTACTCTGGCGTTTACGAATTACTAAGGTAATACAAAAAGTTTAAAAAGTAACTATTTTCTTACAAAATTATTTCATCAGGTAGAGTTTTGCACAGGCACGTGCATCGGACAAGGCCTCATGATGGTTCAGTGTAATCTGCATCGCCCTGCAGCAATCACTGAGTTTGGTTGGTTTGAGTCCCTTGGCTTTGTAGATTTTTACCGTGCATTCCCAACGATGAGCAATATTTAAATCAGCATATTCCAAATTATGAAGTGCCATGGACTTGGTAAGGACATTCCGGTCGAAGCTTTCATTATGGGCAACGACAATCCGGTTCTGAAGACGTTTTTGAATTTCGGGAAATACCTGCGCAAAGGATTTGGCATTGACCGTATCCCTTGGATATATCCCGTGAACCTGAATGGTAAATGGGGAATACACATTATTGGGCGGTTTTATCAGGCTTACAAATTCATCCACGATCACGCCATTCTCCACTGTTACAATTCCAACGGAACACGGATGAAAGGCTGTTGCGGTTTCAAAATCTATAGCGGTAAAAGTCATTGTGCTGATTTAAGTTAAAAATGCCGCTTTCACCAGAGGACCGGTGTAGCGGCAAATTATGAAGTTATGCTTATTAGTCCTACTTTATAGAACCAATCATATCATATTTAGTGATAATATGGAATTTATGATTTCCTAAATCCACCAAAACGGCCTGATTGTCTTTAGAAAACAATTTGGAAACATCTTCGATTGCAGCAGTAGCCATTACAATTGGATATGGTTTGCCCATAATTTCCCGAATAGGCTTATCAGCAATACTTTTGTCGGTTACATAACTCTGAAACAAATTGGTCTCGTCTATCGAGCCTACA
Source organism: Flavobacterium sp. GT3R68 (assembly GCF_007109225.1). GTDB lineage: Bacteria > Bacteroidota > Bacteroidia > Flavobacteriales > Flavobacteriaceae > Flavobacterium. The sequence continues at coordinate 216,048 of NZ_VJZK01000005.1, read as the reverse complement.
AACCCATTGATATCCACTACCGGAATTTGCGAGATTTTAAATTTGCGCATGCGTTCAATGGCGTGGGACACCAATTCTTCAGTACGAACGATTACTAACGGCTTATCGATATGATCTTTAATAACATCTTCGGCTTTAGTAATATCTTCGTCCAGGAAGCCTCTTTCACGCATCCAGTCGTCGTTAAACATTTTACCCACGTAACGGCTTCCGCTATCATGAAATAACACCACTACGACATCTTCCGGTTTGAAGTGTTCCTTCAGCTGCAATAATCCTTTGATAGCAGAACCGGCTGAATTCCCTACAAAAATCCCTTCTTCCAAAGCAATTTTACGGGTATATACTGCGGCGTCCTTATCTGTAACTTTAGTAAAGCCGTCAATCAAGGAGAAATCAACGTTTTTAGGAAGAATGTCTTCCCCGATTCCTTCGGTACTGTAAGAGTAGATTTCATTTTCATCAAAGATTCCGGTTTCATGGTATTTTTTGAAAACAGATCCATATGTATCCACACCCCAAATCTTAATGTTTGGGTTTTTTTCTTTTAGATATTTTCCAACTCCGGAAATAGTTCCTCCGGTTCCTACCCCAACTACGAAATGAGTAATCTTTCCGTCGGTCTGTTCCCAGATTTCAGGACCGGTCTGCTCGTAATGGGCAATGGAATTCGATGGATTGTCATATTGGTTCACATACCATGAATTAGGCGTTTCTTCCCCTAATTTTTTGGATACTGAATAGTATGAGCGGGGATCGGTTGGTTCAACGTCTGTAGGGCATACAATTACTTTAGCGCCTACGGCACGAAGGATATCTGTTTTTTCTTTGGACTGTTTATCTGAAATCACACAGATTAACTTGTATCCTTTGACAATCGCTACTAAGGCCAGGCCCATACCAGTATTTCCGGAAGTTCCCTCGATGATTGTTCCGCCTGGTTTTAATAATCCGTTGGCTTCCGCATCTTCAATCATCTTTACAGCCATACGGTCCTTAACGGAGTTTCCGGGATTAAAAGTTTCCACTTTGGCCAAAACCAGGGCATCCACTTCTTTGGTGACTTTATTTAACTTCACTAAAGGTGTGTTACCGATAGTTTCTAATATATTTTCTGCGTATTTCATTTTGAGTTTCTATGTTTAAAAATGCAAATATAATTGTTTTATTCAAAATAGCCTTATGTCCGGGATTGCGTTCGTGATGGCAGCGGCATCCTTTGCTTGCTTTCTTTAAGCAAGTAAAGATATAGCGGAGAGCGCGTTAAAACGCCCAGATTCACATCTTCGCAATGACTATGCTTTTATCTTAAAAATGATTATTGAAAGAAATTCCATATCAGGCCGAAACGGACCATAAAATCCCGGTAAGGATAATTGGGCGCTGAATAAAAATCATTTCCAGTCCAGGCAGAATTAAAATGCTCAGCCTTGAGGTAAATGCGGGTTTGACGGACACGGGCGTTGATAAAGAAATCCACGGTTGGGAATGCACCGATTTTCTTTTGCTGCTGGATAAAAAATTCTCCTATTATCGGATTGTAATCGTTGGCATAATATTTAGTGAAATAATTCAATATAATTCCGGTCTGTAAATACATCGCTCTTTTGAACACGTGATCTGAATAGTACAACGTATTTCGGGTAACGATTTGCGGCACATTCAGGATGTTGTCCGGCTGATCGGTTTTTTGATACAGGATGGTATTGTCAAGTGCAAATTTCCGGAATTTGAATTCCTTGCTGACCTTCAATGAAAGATAATTAATGGTCTTGTCATATTGCTTTGGCGAGACCAACTGCTCTTTCCCAATGCCATCGTTACTGAAATACAGATGATCGTTTAATGTCGTAAGCTGAACCGATGCGCTTGCATATTGCGTCAGGACTTCGGCCTTGATGTTGTTTACTTTTTCGTTTTTAAAATCGTGATACCAGTTGTAGCTGATATAACTGCTTTGATGCAAATTATAAATATGATCCGGCAGTTTATTGATGTTCTGATATTGGAAACTCAGACTGTTTTTGTCGTTAAACTTGTAATTCAACCGGGCGTCAAGATTGGACAAATCCTGATCAGAAATCGATTTAGAATACAGGAATTTCCCATTCCATTTGTTTTTAATGTATTCGTACTGGCCACCAACGCTGTTAATCCTGTCATTTAATCGATTCGGAATAGTTGGGGCAGCAGATAGATAAAGCGTTGAGTTGTAATAGTAGTCATACATGAAGTCGTCTACAAAAAAGAGAAATTTGCCGAGAGTCCTATTTTCATAAGCCACACCAATTCGGTTGTACATTTTATCATAGCGGGTCTGATCATTGATATTGCTGCCAACGTAGGTTTTCCCGAATCTGTTAAATACAATAGTTGGTTCCGAAACGCTCGAAGAAATAATGGTCGTGGCTATGGTTGGTTGGTTGAATTCAAAAAATTTATGTTCGTAATTGAACTGGTGGGTCAGGTATAGGTTGTTACTGCCTTTCTTACCATTGATTTGGAAACTGTGATCAATAAAAGTCCGGTTTCCACGCAGGAAAGATTTGGCATCTTTGAAATAGACATTCAATCGAGCGCGGTTTTTATAAGTGCCATCCCCACTCTCAAAATCTTCGGTTGTAGTGATTCCGCCATTTTCCCCATTGAGTATATCCTGCGCGGTGAAATGGGCATTTACAAAATATCTCTTATTTAAGGTGTTGTAACTGGTGGTAAATCTAAAATTTCCCGTACTGGACAATTGATTGATATACTTCCCTAAGGAGCGAAGTCCTTTATAGGCAATCGAAAAATTAAAACGGGCCGAAGTATTCAAAGTAATAAATGCATCCAGGTTCTGTCCCTGTTCCATTACGGTCTTGAAGTACAATTCGGTTAACGGAGTCGCTACCGAATAGTATTTAACCTGACTGGCTTCCAAAAAATTGAAATGTTTGGCTTTGAAGCCGAATTCCGGGTATGGGGAGAATTGTGTCAGACTGTATTGAAGGGTATTGTAGGTCTGTCCCTCGTTAGCAAATGGCAACAGTCCGAAATTGTCCTTTCGAAGATAATTATATTCATATTCATCCTGAATGGTTAATGAAGTATCAACATAGGTCGTATCTCGTTCCAGCGAGATAATCCTGTATTGATCGATTGTGGCCTTTGTTTTATCGAGCACAACCTGATTGTTATTTTCCTTAATTTTTTTGGACAATTCTTCCTCCTGAGCGATGGCGGAAAAAGTCAACAGAAATATAAAGAAAGAAAAGAATATTTTCATAATTAAAAAGTAATGTACAAAAATATAGAAATGGATTTAATAATGGGTTTATATAAACTATAAAACTTGAATATTACTAAAAATAAAAACGCCTTGCATAAGCAAGGCGTTTTAGATTTATCAATTAAGAAAAGATTATTTTCTTCTGTTGATGTGACCAGATTTTTTTACCTGTTTTCCAGTAGCAGAAACAATTCCTGCACCATTCTGGATAGTAAATGTACGAACACCGTTAGCATCTGTAGCAATAACCACCGACATCACATAGTTTTCAGTATCTACCGGAGTATTTGAATTAAAGAAGTTAGCAGATTCCTGAGTGTAAACACCATTGATAGAACCAGATCTTGAATAATCTACAGTAATTGGAATATCGAATTGCGCTAATCCCAATAAAGGAAAAGTTAATCCAGCTAAATCCAAACTAGCATTTCCATACAAGTACTCATAGATATCATATCTACCGTCTGCATAATCAGCTAACTTGAAAGTCAATGATTCTGTACAAGCACCAGTTTGAGCACCCGTAGCTCCCGGGTTATTAACAGCAACACCGTTTTCGTCATAAACGATGAAATCGATATCATATTTATCTGCCGTACCGGTTACATTTGGATCACTAACGATATTACATAATGTATTAGAATAACCGTTTACACCAAAAGTTTTATCAAAATGGAAATCCAATACCAATGCATTTGCTACAACATTGTTAATACTAACATCGATAGTTTTAGGTTCAAAAATAACCGCAGTAGTTCTTGTATCTCCAATAGTAACAATCAAATGCTCCAATGCTTCAGCATCAACATCTTCTTTAATTTCAATAAAAGTTGTGAAAGTAGTTACGAAAGGAGGAATCTTAATGGTTTTTTGAAAAGCATTATTTTGGTAAGCCTCTTTAACATCACTGTCAAGTCCATTCGCAGTACTCGATTGCTCTAGCATAATATACACCCTGAATTCTTCTCCAACAGGAGCGCTCAAGGTGAATGTTACAGGGATGATTGCACCCTCATCCACTGTAACTGCTGCATCAGCAGTAATCGTCATTGTCGGCTTATTCAAGTCAACAATTGGGGCAATATCTTCGCCTTGATCACATGATGATACCATCGCTGCGAAAGCAAATAACCCTATAATTTTTGAAAATTTATTTTTCATTTTATTTTTAAATTAAAATTAATTAATTGATTTACGGTATTAATTTTGTGTAAATACTTCTGAATTTTCTTTCTACAGTATTACCAGTAAACCAAATAGAATATTCAATTGTAATCACCCCAGTGTCAGGATTTACTGAACTAGCAGCATATTGTGCAGCACTCTGACGAACTTCGTTAGAATATGCACCACCCAGGTTCTGAGTTTCAACTTTTACTCTACCACAAACTTCTTTGAACGTATAACCAGCATCAGCGGTTCCACCAAGAAGAACAGTATTACCAGAAGATCCAGCAGTCTGACCTAAACCGTAGTAAGGCCCAACATAAGAAGTGTTGTAAATACCCAGGTCAAGTTCATCGAAAACATCTAAATCAAATTTATACTGCGCTCCCGTAGAGAGTCTAGTTGTTACATTTTTATAGTTTCCAGCTAAGTCAGAAGTACAAGTACCTTGCAATATAAGGCTAATTGTACCTTTATTTCCTGAAGCAACAACTGGTGTACCTGATCCATCAACTTCCGTTAACTTCAAAACTAAAACTGAAGGAGCTTGGTCATTCAGATTACCAGATAAAACTCTAATTGGAAGTGAAGCAAATGCACTACCAGCAGGAATTGTGAAAGAGTTCGCAGTATTTACGAATTCAAAATCAACACCTTCAACAGCAGAGACTTTGTTATCCCCAACTCCTGGAACATAGGTCACCTGCTCAAAACTAACTACTACGTCATTAGTAAGAGCCAAACCATTACCACCAACTAATTGAACAGGTACATTATAATCGTAGATTACAGCATCATCTTTCAAGAAGTATCCTGTGCTTTCAGCGAATGGGAACTGCGCCACATACGCTCCGTTTCCGTAGTTCAATTCCTTATCATCCCCTACTGAATCGCAAGATGCAGCAGCAGTGGCAAGCAAAAGAAAAACAAACAATTTTTTAAATGTATTTTTCATAATTTTAAATTATTAATTATTAGTATCCCAGAAAACTAAAGACGTAAATGCATCACTTGAAGTTTGAGCAGGAACATTAGCAGGATTAGTAGCATATTCACTAGAAGGGTAAAGTAAACGTACCGGCGCAACAGCACTTGAAGCATTTGCAGCTACAGGAATATCCGGATACCCAGTTCTTCTGAATTCGATCCAGTTTTCAATACCATTCGTACCCATTAACGCAACCCATTTTTGATAAATAATAGCTTCAATTTTTTGAGGTAAAGTACCCCCAGCCGGATATGCTTTATCATTTGCTAAATAGGAGGCAGCTGAACCAGCACCCAATTCGTCAAATGAAGCCTGAACAGCAGCATTGTACAATCCTTCAGCATCACCAGCAATAAAACCTCTGGCAACAGCTTCAGCTTGCAACAACAAGCTTTCAGCTTTCTGCATAATGATTCCGCTTTGTGAAGAACTTTTTAAGATACCCGGTCCTACAGCAGATAGCGTGTTTGAGAACGGTCCGAATTGGTCATTTTGAGCAATTCCAACAACAGTAGTACCTGTTGCTCCAACTTTAGCAAAAATTCTTAGTTTTCTTCCATCGTTAGATTGGTTCAATTTAAGAGCAGCATAATCTGTAGCTCTAGTTGCACCAAAGTTAGGCGCTGGATCTCCAGCTACAGTTTTTCCGAAAGCAGCATAAAGTGGATTTTGCTTGTTGGTATCATTAGTATACCCCGGGTTACAATAAACAGTTTCTGTTAAGAAACCAATACCGTTGTTTACACTAGAATAATCAGTCACTCCAATCTCAGACTGACGCAATAATATTCTTAATTTAAGTGTGTTTGCAAATTTAGACCATGACGTCATGTTTCCCTGCAACATCACATCGTCAGCTCCAGGAGTAAGAACGGTAGCATCAGCAGCTGAAGCAGCGATCATATCTTGAGCAGCAGTTAATTGAACGATCAAATCAGCATAGATAACCTGACCTTCATCATAAGCTGGCGTTGTATTTGCCGCTCTTTGAAAAGCTTCAAAATAAGGTACATCACCATAGATATCCACTAAATACTGAAAGTGGAATGCTTTCATGATTTTAGCGATAGCTCTGTAATTAGCATATTTAGCTTCAGTATTCTTCTCAATAGCATCATAATTATTCAAAGAACGCAAATATGCGTTATTAAAAGACCCTGGTCTGAAACCACTACTGATCAAATATTGCGTTTCGTCAACAAAATACGAGTAATCACCTCCGGCAGCCCATACATAAGACCATAGATTACCTAAGGTATTGTATGAGTTATAATCACCTGACAATATATCAACAGTATACTTTTGAGCAACTGGTAAAGATAATGGCGGTGTAGCTGACGTTGCATTATTTTGACTTGCATTCACATCGAAGAAGTCGTCGCTACAAGATGCCATCGAAAAAACAGCAAAAAGAGCAATACATAATCTATTTAAAATTTTCATATCTAATAAAATTAAAATTTAACATCCATCTTGAAACCATAAGAAGCAGTTGGAGGCAATTGACCTTGCGTTCCAAAACCTGTTACTTGCTGACCTTCATTGGTAAATTCAGGATCCGTATATTTATTTTGAGCTGATCTCAACATCCAGATGTTTCTCGCCACTAAACCAAAAGAAACGCTTTTAATAAAAGTATTTTTCAAATAGTCAGAAGGGAATTCATAATTCAAAGCAACTTCACGCAATTTGAATGTTGTAGCATCTACTACGTAGTTCTCTTTAATTCCGTTGTAAGTAGCACTCCAGAAGTTATAACCACCATCAGAAGTAGTGATATTCGTGTTTTCAGTATAAATACCTGAACCCGGAGCTGTTTCATAAGATGAATTAGGGAATACGAAAGGTTGTCTTCCAGAAGTTGCACTATGTAAAGTAGAACCTGTAAACTCTAAAGCATCCACCATGTCGTTGTAATAAACATGTCCGGTTTTGTAATCCGCCACAGCAGTCAACGTCAATTGTTTGAATCTGATAGAAGAATTGAAACCCATAACTAAATCTGGTGTTGTAGACCCTAAATTTTTCAATTCAGAACTAAGGATTGGGTTACCAGTATTAGCGTCAATAACCACTCTTCCTTCATCGTCTCTGGTATAAGCTGTTCCAAATAAAGATGGGTAAGCAGAACCAACTGCCGCAAAAATACCAACTTCAGTGGTAGCTAAACCAACTTGAAGTCTGTCTTCTCCACCTAATGAAAGAACCTCATTCTCAATTTTAGAAAAGTTCACACCTAACTTCCATTCGAAATCTTTCGATTTCACTACAGAACCGTTAACATCAACTTCAAAACCTTTATTCTCCATTTCTCCAGCATTTTGCTTCAAGAAGTTAATACCAGAAGCCGCAGAAGCTCCTCCAGTCAAAAAGTTGTCAGATGAAATCATGTGGAAATAGTTCACTCCAATATTCAAACGGCTGTTAAACATCCCTAACTCTGTACCAACTTCCCAGCTTTTGTTAGATGAAGGTCTGAAGTTAAGACTTGCAGCTGTTGTAGGAACTGCCAAACCAACAGTATCACCAAATGGGAAACCGCCCGGTGTAGGATACAATTCGTTGATATATCCTGGATCAGGAGTACCCCCAGTACTTGCATAACTACCATTGAATTTCCAGAAGTTAAGCACATCACCTTTCATGCTATCAATAGCATCTGTCATACTTAAAGACGCACCATACGTGAAGAATTCAAATCCATTGTTAGTAAGTGGTAATGCTGAAGATATATCCCAACGGTATGCACCATTCAAAAACAAGAAATCATTAATTCCTAAAGTTAAATCAGCAAAATAACCCACTTGTTTTCTCTCAACAACAGAAGTACCACCTGATAACTCACCTGTTCTTACACTTGGATTGTACAAGTTTGGTACAAATAAATTATCTCCACCGATAGTTATAACATTTTGTCTTTCAGTCTGAACCGCATTCCCTAAAAGCAATGTTGCTTTAAAAGAGTCCGTCAGTTTTCTGTCGAATTTAAAAATCAAATCCGAGTTAAACCTCTTATTCATAACCATCGTTTCATCAACAGAAGCTGACGTATTCGCATCAACTCTTGTAGGAGCTAAAGCCGGATTATAGGTAATAGCGGCTCTTGTATCTTTAGCATATTGGTTCAAGAAAGTTCCAGCCAAACTGTAAGTTGCTGAAATCCAGCTGTTAAAATCATACTCAAACTTAACATTTGTATTCAATCTGCTTACTCTTTTTGTATCTCTAGCAATATCGATTAACATGTAAGGATTCTGATAGTACTCATTGTAGTATCCTTCTGGCTGAGCAAAAGGATTGTTTTGCCAGTCTTTATAACTAGTCAACGGCACTTGAGCTGGTGTATTCAAAATACTCCAGAACAAAGGTCTGTCCTGGTAACCTCCACCTCCAGCGATGTTACTCTTATCCTGGAAAAAAGATACAACTGTTGAGATCTTCATTTTTTCTCCTTTTCTGGAAGCATTCAATCTGAAGTTGTCTTTCGTATACTTATCTTTAGGAGTAATACCTGAGATATCAGCACGTTGTGCAGAGAAAAAGAAAGTTGATTTCTCATCTCCACCACTCATAGAAAGTCCGTTAATAGTTGTAATACCATCAACAAAGAAATCTCTTTTGTTGTTTTTGATTGCAGAATAATTAACTGTCTGGTAAGAACCATCAGCCAAAATAGGACCTAATCTTCTTGGAAGACCATCAAATCTTGGACCCCAGCTCGTGTTTTCATATGGATCGTACAGGTTGTCGACACCAGAACCAAATGTAGTCTGCAATTCAGGGAAATATTTAATTCTTTCCACTGTATAACTTGTATTCATTCCTACTTCTAAACCTGTTCCAATTTTTCCTTGTTTAGTCGTAACAATGATCGCACCGTTAGCTCCTTCTGAACCATAAAGCGCCGTAGACGAAGCTCCTTTCAAAACGTTAGCAGAAACGATATCATTTGGATTCAGGTTATCCAAAGCCGTAGCCGGCTGAACAACACCATCAATAACAATTAACGCAGCATTAGAACCCGTCATGTTTTTGTAACCTCTAAGGATAATAGCCGTTGAAGGATTTACACCATTATTTCTGGTAATAATGTTCAAACCAGAAACTTTACCAGCCAAAGCACTTACCGCGTTAATCGGAGCTGCCTGAACTAATTCTTTTGCTTCAACATTTTTGGTTGCGTAGGCAAGTTCTTTGGTTTTTCTTTTAATACCAAAACTCGTTACAACAACCTCGGTCAAACTTACACCATCCTGCATTTTAACATTCACGGTGTTAGAAGCACCAACTTTAGCGGTAGTTTCTGTCATCCCTACAAAAGAGAAAACTAAAACATCACCCGCATTTGCTTTGATAGAATACTTTCCATCAACATCAGTTTGTACTCCTCTAGTTGTACCTTTAACAACAACATTTGCACCTGGTAATGGTCCCGTAGCATCGGAAACCACACCTGTAACAGTTTTCTCTTGCGCAAACGAAAACTGCATTGATAACGCCAATAATAGCGTAAAAATCCATTTGAACTTTGATCTCATATTAAATTTATTTGAGTTAGTTATTCCGCAAACTTCTTAATAATTTCTTAAATAAACAAATATTACTCCGGAATAATACTATTTATTTATGTTAAAAATAACGCGCAGTAGAAACATTAATAACAGTTTGTTACCTCTTAGATGTAAAAGAATTCAAAAGGTTGCGTTAAAATTTATATTTTTGCAAAAATTTATTTCATGCTTCAGAATCAATACTCTACACACGCTATTGAAGCCGGAACCGATGAAGCCGGCCGCGGCTGTCTTGCCGGTCCGGTAACCGCCGCCGCTGTCATATTGCCTCGTGGCTTTATTAACGAAACGTTAAATGATAGCAAGCAATTATCACAAAAGGTTAGAGATATGTTAAAATGTATAATCGAAGAGCAGGCGGTCTCCTATTCGGTTACTCATTTGGGGCCTTTGGAAATTGATAAGATAAATATCCTCAATGCATCGATAAAAGCCATGCAGGAATCGGTGTTGAAACTGACCCCTACACCTATATATATAATAGTGGACGGCAATCGCTTCAAACCCACTAATGGCATTCCATACAGCTGCATTGTGAAAGGGGACACCAAATTCATGAACATTGCCGCCGCTTCCGTGTTAGCAAAAACTTATCGCGATGCGTATATGGATATTATCCATGAAGAATTTCCGATGTATAACTGGAAACAAAATAAAGGCTACCCAACCAAGGAACATCGCGAAGCCATCCGGAAATATGGCACCACAAAATACCACCGAATGAGTTTTCGGTTATTACCGGAACAGTTAGAATTGGATATTTAAATAAATTCCGCTTCAAACAGGCCTAAAAAGTGTTTTTGAATTTTTTGTTTGACTTCTTCAATATCCACTGAAACTACTCCTAACTCCACATTTAAGGAAGTTACTGCTTTCCCCTTAATGCCACACGGAATAATATTGTCGAAATAACCCAGGTCGGCGTTTACGTTCAATGCGAAACCATGCATAGTTACCCAACGCGAAGCCCGCACTCCTAAAGCACAGATTTTTCTTGCAAATGGAGTGCCAATTCCCAACCATACCCCCGTTTCTCCTTCACTTCTGGAGCAACTCAATCCATATTCTGCCAAAGTCAAAATAATGGCTTCCTCCAGAAAACGCAGATATTTATGAATATCTGTAAAAAAGTTCTCGAGATCTAAAATCGGATACCCTACAATTTGTCCGGGTCCATGATACGTAATATCTCCTCCCCGGTTAATTTTATAAAAAGTGGCTCCTTTTGCTTCCAGTTGTTTTTCTGATAAAAGGAGATTTTCCAAATCACCGCTTTTGCCTAAAGTATAGACATGCGGGTGTTCGACAAATAAAAAATAATTCGGGGTTTCTAAAGTGAGGTTTTCTCTCCTATTCCTGATTTTCAAATCAACGATTTCTTTAAATAACCCTTCCTGGTATTCCCACGTTTCTTTATAATCTTTTAATCCTAAATCTTGGAGTTGGACTTTTTTGTTCATTTTTTAGAAGTAGCAAAGGTTTTGAGGCACAAAGGTACAAAGGTTTAAAATAATTATTGAATAACGGATTTTGTATATGGGAATTTTTAAAATTAAATAGAGAGTCATAATAGTCTTAAAGAAGATCCGATGATGTGTTAGAACAACAAATCATTTAATAATTTTTGATTTTTTACTCGCAACCATCTCTGGTTTCAGTATCACTTTTGTCCATCCTTTGTCGCGGGCATCAAAATGCTTGTAGGCATCAGGGGCCTCGTCCAATGAAAGTTCGTGTGAAATAATCAATGAAGGACTCGCTTTACCAACAGAAATCAATGTAGAAAGCTGGCGGTTATAAGCTTTTACATTTGCCTGTCCCGTTGCTATTCGCTGTCCTTTCATCCAAAATTGACCAAAGTCAAAATCCATGTGTCCTTTTTTCTGTAAAGCTTCTTTTGATTTCGGGTCTTTGGGAACAAAAACCCCGACAACCCCTATAGAACCTGTTGCTTTTACAGCTTGTACGAGTTCGTTCATTGTTATATTAGAATGCTCTGTACCATGTTTATCACAACATTGGTAACCTACACATTCACAGCCTTTATCGGCACCCATGCCTTTTGTAAGTTCCAATACCTGTTCTACAGCTGATCCTTTTGAGAAATCAATAGCAATGGCTCCCAATTTTTCAGCAAGCTTCAACCGGTCCGGATGATTATCGACAACCATAATCTTGCTGGCGCCTTTAATACTTGCGGAATGTGCTGCCATTAGTCCAACTGGACCTGCACCGTAAATAACCACTGAATCACCCGGCTTTACACCTGCCAATTCCGTTGCGTGATACCCCGTAGGGAAAATATCGGACAACATCACATAATCATTTTCCTTTTCAATGGCGTCTTCCGGTAATTTAAGGCAATTAAAATCGCCATGAGGCACCCGCAGGTATTCGGCTTGTCCCCCACTGTACGGTCCCATACCAGCAAAACCATAAGCAGCACCTGCCACTCCCGGATTCATAGTGAGACAAAAACCAGTTAAGCCGCTTTCACAATTTTGACAGTGACCACATCCAATGTTAAAGGGAAGACAAACCATATCCCCTACTTTAATCTGAGTTACGGCTTTCCCAATTTCAATTACCCTGCCCAAATTTTCATGTCCAAATATCCTACCTGACTCCATATCAGTTCTCCCTTCATACATGTGAAGGTCAGATCCGCAAATATTAGTAGTTGTTATTTTAACCAATACATCCGTCGATTGCTCAATTTTGGCATCCGGCATTTCTGTGACCCGTACGTCCCGAGGGCCGAAATAAACAAGTGCTTTCATAATACCATTATTTATATAGTTAATTTATTGTTTTAGATACTCTTCGGTTAAATTTGGAGCAAACCTTGGTATTGCAAATAAATTTTAATAAAAGTTTAAAGTTATATCTATTTTTTTAATTAATTAATTTTCAGACAGTTAATAAACTGTTACAGTTTTGGCCCACTCAAGCCATATTGCAATAAGGTCCTGAAATTCACACAAAAAAATTAATATACAAATGGTCGCGAGTACCAGAGCAGTAAATCTTTTGTCTTATTTAGCAGATTTCTTTTAAAAAATGGGAATTGAAGGAAAAAAATTCACTTGACAAATCCCGAAGTTTTGACTCCTGAAAAAATTATTTTTATCAAAAATTTTTAATGCCAAAACTTCGAGTTTGTGTCTTTGTGACTTTGAAACTTATATAGTATCTTTGCGCTCTTAAAATCAGACTAAAATGGCATTATCCGAACAGGAAATACTTCGTAGAGAAGCACTTCAGGAATTACGTAACTTAGGAATCGAACCATATCCGGCACAAGAATTTGTAACCACTGCTTATACCAGTGAAATCCTGGCGGACTTTGAAAAATTCGATGGTAAGGAAGTAGTTCTTGCCGGAAGAATGATGTCCCGTCGTGTGATGGGCAAGGCATCTTTTGCGGAATTGAAAGATGCTGAAGGGCGGATTCAGGTGTATGTTTCCAGAGATGACATTTCGGATGATGAGGAAAAAACGATGTACAATGTCGTTTTCAAAAAACTATTGGACATTGGGGATTTTATAGGCGTGCGCGGGACTGTTTTCAAAACGCAGGTTGGCGAAATTTCCGTCCATATTTATGGATTGACTGTTTTGGCCAAAGCCCTGAAACCACTTCCAATTGTAAAAACGGATGCCGACGGGAAAATCCACGATGCTTTTTCAGATCCGGAGCAAAGATACCGCCGTCGTTATGTTGATTTGACAGTTAACGATCATGTCAAAGAAACCTTCATCAAAAGAACCAAATTGTTCAATGCAATGCGTAGTTTCTTTAATGACAAAGGTTATTTAGAAGTAGAGACTCCGGTTTTACAACCGATACCGGGTGGCGCGGCAGCACGGCCTTTTATCACGCACCATAATTCTTTGGATATGCCTTTGTATATGCGTATTGCCAATGAGTTGTATTTAAAAAGACTGATTGTAGGCGGTTTTGACGGAGTGTACGAATTCTCAAAAAACTTCAGAAATGAAGGGATGGACAGAACGCACAATCCTGAATTTACTGCCATGGAAATATATGTAGCCTATAAAGACTACAACTGGATGATGAAATTTACCGAAAGTCTTTTAGAGCATTGTGCTTTGGCAGTAAACGGAACTACTGAAGCGACTTTTGGGGAACACCAGGTAAACTTCAAAGCGCCGTATGCCCGGATAACAATGACTGATTCAATCAAACACTTTACCGGTTTTGATATCTCCGGAAAAAGTGAAGCGGAACTGTTTGAAGCAGCGAAATCCATGGGAATTGATGTGGATGCCACAATGGGTAAAGGAAAATTGATTGACGAAATTTTTGGCGCTAAATGCGAAGGGAATTATATCCAGCCAACCTTCATTACCGATTATCCAAAAGAAATGTCGCCTTTATGCAAACAACACCGTGACAATCCGGAATTGACGGAGCGTTTTGAGTTGATGGTTTGCGGAAAAGAAGTCGCAAACGCGTATTCGGAGCTAAACGATCCAATCGATCAAAGAGAACGTTTTGAGCACCAATTATTATTATCTCAAAAAGGTGACGATGAGGCTACAGAATTTATTGATGAGGATTTCTTAAGAGCATTGGAATATGGCATGCCTCCAACTTCCGGTTTAGGTATCGGGATGGACCGTTTAATCATGTACCTGACCAATAATGCTTCTATCCAGGAAGTATTGCTGTTCCCGCAAATGCGTCCGGAGAAAAAACAAACTCAGATTGAATTGTTGGATGAGGAAAAATTAATTGTGGATCTTTTGAAAATAAATGCCAACAAAATGGATCTGGTCGCGTTAAAAACTAAATCTGAATTGAGCGGAAAAAAATGGGACGCTGCTATGAAAGGACTAGCAAAACATTCGTTGGTAAAAATTGCAGTAGAGGGCGAATATAAAACAGTAGAATACATAGGCTAAACGTACTGTTTTCCTGAGTCTTAATATAAAGTCTATTCTCTATAGGGCAGATTTTTGTTTTTGCTCCGCATTAAAAAAACAGATATGTTATTCGCCTTTAAAAATTTAGGTTACTACGAACAAACCGTTTGTTGATTAGTATGAGAAAATGAATATGGATTTGAAAGCCCTTTTTAATGGGTAATACACTACTATATTATAAGTAAGGGAACTCATTGGGTTCCCTTTTCTTATTTAATGCAAAAAACGACGTTGCCCAAAATTTTGTTAACATTAAACCTTTTAGATTTTCAAAAGTCTTATCAACATAACCTTAAAAATTAAGATAATGAAAAAAATAATTGTGGCCGCACTACTAATTGTCGGAATGACAGGTTTTGCACAAGAGAAAAGAAAAATGCATTCAGACAAAGCTGGAATTGAGCAAATGACTCCGGAACAACGAAGCCAACTGCATTTGAAAAAATTGACTTTAGATTTGGATCTGAATGCCTCCCAACAGAAAGAGATGAGCAAACTCCTCGCCGAGCAAAGTGCTAAAAGAGAAGCTGCAATGGCAGAAAGAAAAGCAACTAAAGATGCCTCTAAAAAAATGACATCCGATGAGCGCTTTGCGCGAAAAAACAGAATGCTGGACGAGCAGATAGCGATGAAAGAAAGAGTGAGAAAAATCCTGACTCCGGAGCAGATGAAAAAATGGGAGGAAATGAAAGAGCATAAAGCAGGTTCTATGCGCAAAAGAATGATGCGTAATAAAATGAAAGCACCCAAGCCTGAATAGTTTAACAAAAATTAATTTGCAATTTCACTAAATTGAATTAGATTTGGAATGATTTTAAAACCAGTCCCATGAAAAAAATAGTTACAGTAATTACTCTTTTATTAGCTTTCACAATTTCTGCAAATGCTCAAAGCAACAATGATGCTCAAACAAAAAAGTCAAATTCCCAAGAAGTAGTTATCCTGTCTCCAACAGCTGCAGGTCAGAAAGATGCAAATGCTCTATCGGATTTTTTAGGATTAAATGATACTCAAAGAGAAGATTTCGCAAGACTTTTTGAAATGAAGCACGAAACAATGCAGAATAAGGATTTATCTATAGAACGCAAAAAAGAAATGTCAAGAAATGTGGGTTTGAAAATAGAAGCTTCAATAGACGGAACTCAATTGGCTAAACTTAAAGCAAATACTGCTCTTTACAATCAATTAATAGGCGCGAATAATTAGACTTATCTTCATTTAAACATAAAAAAAAAGCTTTCGTGACACGAAAGCTTTTTTTATTTTATAATGTACTGGAAACCTTATCAATGGCGTCAATAGTAAAATCGAGATCCTCATAAGTCAGCGCATCGGTCAGAAACCAAGTTTCATACGCAGATGGTGCAATATATATTCCTTCCTGCAATAAGCCATGGAAGAACTTTTTGAATTTTTCATTATCTCCCCTAGCCGCGCTTTGAAAATCAGTCACTGGTGTGGCATCAAAGTGCACCGAAATCATTGATCCTACCCTATTAATGGTAAATAGCACATTATTAGCCGTAAGAACTTTTCGTATTCCCGTTTCCAGATATGCCGTTTTTTCTTCGAGTCTTTTAAAAATAGACTCATCCTCATTCAATGCTTTTAACATAGCCAAACCTGCCGCCATCGCTAATGGATTTCCAGATAAAGTTCCGGCTTGGTAAACTGGCCCAAGTGGTGCCAAATAATTCATTATTTCTGCTCTGGCGGCGAAAGCCCCAACAGGCAAACCTCCACCAATAACTTTCCCAAAAGTAACAATATCGGCCTTAATATTAAACAATTCCTGCACACCTCCCTTTGCTAAACGGAAACCTGTCATAACTTCATCAAAGATCAGAAGTATATCATTGTCGGTACACAGTTTTCTTAATCCTTCTAAATAGCCCTTATTTGGAGGAATACAACCCATATTTCCCGCGACGGGTTCTATAATTATCGCTGCAATCTCATTCTGATTCCCTTCTATCAGATCACTGATGTTTTTGAGATCATTGTAACGCGCCAATAAAGTATCTTTCGCTGTTCCTGCAGTTACACCTGGGCTGTTTGGCGTTCCGAATGTAACAGCGCCGCTTCCGGCCTGAATCAGAAATGAGTCCGAATGACCGTGATAACAACCCGCAAACTTAATGATTTTATCTTTTTTGGTATAACCGCGAGCCAAACGAATTGCGCTCATACAGGCTTCAGTCCCTGAATTCACAAAACGTATTTTATCGATATTGGGCACCATTTTCACTGCCAATGCTGCTATTTCCGTTTCGAGAGCAGTTGGCATTCCGAATGACGTCCCTAATTTAGCTTTTTCAATTACCGCATTCACAACAGGCGGATAAGCGTGCCCTAAAATCATTGGCCCCCAGGAGTTGATATAATCTATTAAACGGTTGCCGTCCTCATCATACAAATAAGCACCCTGAGCACTTTTAACAAATATAGGCGTTCCGCCAACGGCTTTAAACGCACGAACGGGAGAATTTACTCCACCGGGAATTACTTTTTCAGCTTCAGCAAACAGCTGACTGCTACGTTGATACAACATGTATAATAGGGGATTTGTGACGTGAAAAATTATTGCACTCTAAGATTCTGACCAATCGAAATCGCATTGTCAGACATATTGTTTTTACGCTTTAATTCCTCTATCGTCAGATTGAATTTTTTTGAAATGGAATACAATGTATCGCCTTGAGCCACCTGATATTCGGCAGCATTAGAAGCCACCAGGTTAATACTTGCCATCGATGTATAATTATGTCCTAACACTTCCGCATCATATTGACCCAATTGATAGCGCTCGATTATCCCAATTAACTTTTCGGGATATTTGGGATCGGTGGCATAACCGGCACTCCGCAGTCCCTTGGCCCATCCTTTATAATCATCCTTGTTTAATTTGAATAGTCCCGCATACCATGGTCTACTGGTTAAGAACAACGCATGATCTTTATAGGATTCCATTGGCTGATCATATTTTCGGAAACATTCCTGGGCGGAATCATCATCATGTTTGATGGTTTTACCGTTCCATTCCTTGTGGCATTTAATACCAAAGTGATTATTCCCTTCAATACTCAAAGGCCCCGTCCCTGCACCAGATTCTAATATACCCTGCGCCAGAATAATACTGGACGGAATTCCATATTGTGTCATATTGCTTTTGGCAACTTCCTTAAATTTATTGATATAAGCCAGTACAATTTCTTTAGTCACTTTAACACGGGTGGTTGCTTCCAAAACTTCTTGCTTAACAATAATTGGCTCTTGTTTCTGCGCCATTACCGGAGGGTTTTCAGGCTCAACTCTAATATGAGGTTTTCTAATAACTTTAGGCTTATTAGCCGTCTCATTAGTTTTGGGCTTTGGTTTGGTAGTTTGTACAACTGGCTTGGCCGTATTGCAACTCACGACAAGCAAAAGGCTGGCGAGAAATAGAATTCTTTTTATCATTGCCAATATATTAATGGTAATTTTTTGCTTTTCAATTTTTGATTCATTCCTTCAATTCCCTGAATTCCTCCAGTATGAATGGCTAAAATTTTTGTCCCTTTCGGAAAATAATCCTTCGCTATTAAATCGAATATTCCGTACATCATTTTCCCTGTATAAACGGGATCCAACGGAATATTATTTTGTTTGTAAAATGTATTTATAAATTCAATTAAATCTGCATTGATTTTCCCATACCCTTCAAAATGATAATCCGTAATTAAATTCATGTTTTCCTTTGTGGAAAATTGACGGATTTCATTCTTCAGAAAATCTCCTTTCAAAGCAGGGAAACCCAATATTTTCTGACTCGGCATGGCACTGTTCATTATACCAGAAATCGTGCCGCCGGTTCCAACTGAAACGCAAATATAATCAAAATCACTATCTTCCGGTGTTAAAATTTCCTCACAGCCTTTAACAGCCAGTGCATTCGAGCCGCCTTCCGGCAAAAGATAAAACGGCCCGAATCGTTGCTCTAAATGATTTAGTAAATCGTTTTGACTTTTTAATTTATATTCTTCCCTTGAAACAAACACCAACTCCATGCCACTTTGCCTCGCAAACAGAAGTGTTGGATTGCCATGGACCTTATCGGCGAGTTCTTCCCCTCGAATGACACCCATGGTTTTAAAACCGTGCTCCTTACCAGCCGCGGCCGTAGCCGCAATGTGATTGGAAAATGCCCCTCCGAAAGTCAGTAATGTTTTCAGTCCTTCTTCTTTAGCCTGAATCAGATTATATTTTAATTTTCGGAATTTATTTCCGGAAACAAAAGGATGAATCAAATCTTCCCTTCTTATATATAAAGAGACATCATCAGTATTAAGTTTAATTTTCTGAGTAAGTATTTTTTCCAAAACATTGAATATAATACAAAGATACGATACAAATTGATTGCGCAGGCGATATCAGCACCTAAGACCCATCACAAAAAAATCCCGATTGTAAAAACAATCGGGATTTTTAAATTTTATCCTTTACAAAGAAAGGAAATATTAATTTTTGATAATGATTTTTTTGCTGATTTCTGAATTGTCTTTAGTAATCAGTTTCACTATATAAATTCCATCACTCAAATTAGCAGTTGAAAATTCATAAGAAGTATTGGACCCCAAAGCTTTTTTACTAAAGATCATTTTTCCGGCCACATCATATAAACCACAGGATGCCAATTCAACCTGCATTGGATTGCTTACCGTTACATTCTTGGTATTGTTATTTTGATACACCACAAAACTTTGATTAACCGCTTCCTCAGTTCCTAAAGGAGCTGCAGCATCTTTGAAAGTTAATTCGAAACGGGTTCTATTATCTTCTGCAGGCAACGTCAAATCAAACATACCATTTTTTATATCATGATACATATCTGTTTCCTTATCGTGGATATACACATTTTGATTAGCATCAAATCCATACAATACATCTACGAGTTTAACTTTAAAGTTAGTAGGTTGCAAACATCTGAATCCTAAAGGTATTCTTTTGTCCTTATCGAATTTTACCACGCTGGCTACATACTCGTCATTATCTACTACATAATAAAATTCCGCATTTTCAGTAGAAGGAGACCTTCCATCCCATCCGTAGTCAAATCCATCAGTAGCACTATTATCAAACGCTAAAGTCGTAGGTCTTACGCCAACGTTATCGAACATAGCATTAATTTTAAGCTGTGGCGCGTAACCCTTTTTAATTTGGGTATAATCAATGTTGGCAACATTTGGAATTTCTGGGAAATATTCAGAATCTGGGTTATCATTTGTACCAGCAACTCTTGCAAATTGGGAAAAAGTAGGCACGCCCTCTTTAACAAATGTTCTAAATGTATTTTTCATTGTTACTGAACCTGCAGCGGAACCTTTAACCATAAATCCTTGTCCAATCGGAGAAAATCTTCTTTCGATTGCAGAACCTGAACTACCTGTCGGAGCAATTATACCTCCCGAGCCGTTATAGCTATTAAAAGCTGCTACTGTATAACCAGCACCTGGTGTGTAAGTCCCATATCCTCCCTGATAAGCATTAATATAGTGCGAATTTACAACAACTTGTTCCCAAAAATAAGCCGTTCCGGTAATCACAGCAGCATTGGAAGGGTCAAGTAAAAATAAGTTAATATCAATTGCACTAGGGTATGGATTTCCAACTAAAGTAAAATTATTCAAGGATACAGCCACACTGATGCTACCATCATTTGGTTTACCCCTGAAATCATAACGTTGTTTGCTTCCGGAATTATTCTGAACCCCATTTACTGTAGTGGCGTTGGTGCCGGACGAACCTTTCATGGTAAATCCTTCTCCAGCATTAACAGTTGTGGCGGCTCCTACTTGTACCCATTGTGAATAGGCATTGGAAGTTACAAACTTCCATATCCAATACTGCGCTATTGTCAAAGGAGACGCAGTACCATCATAGTTATTCCAAGCTGATACGGTTGGATTATTACTCGTCGTTAAACCTGTAACATCTTTAAGCTGAGTAATTCCAAATGGATTGTTGACGGCTGTAGCCGAAGCGGTGTTTCCAACCGGAGAGCACCAATAATTGTATTGATAATTATTTACCGTCCCTTCCTGAAACACAGATAGATTTCCTAGACCTTTATTGGCCCCTGCCGCTGCAGTTCCCTGCAATAACTGGGCATCATTACGAAGATAGAAATTACTGGTGGCTGCATTTAGTTCCATGTCCTGTTTTACAAAAACTACTTCGTTATTTGCAAAAACGTAACTGTTGGGGCTAACATACAATTGAGCACTTGCCTGATTTTGGAATAGAAATCCAGCAGCAAGTAAAAGCGAACCTTTAAGTAGTTTTGACTTCATAGAATACAGGTATAAAGTTTAATTTTAACAAATATAATCGTTTTTTGGTATTAAACAAATGAAACTGCATTTTTTTGTATTTAATTTATTGACAGTCATTCCCTTTGCTAGTAATAAAACGCAAAACAGACAACAAATCGATTTCCCACAATCACCATTTCACTCACCAAAAAAACTACCTACTTCGTATCAATTTCGACTGACCTCTGACCGCTCTTTTGTTACAAAAATCACATATTGGATTCTATTTTGTTATTTTTATAAAATTTCAAAAACTCAAAATCAAAATTTTTAAAACTTTCATTTACTGCACTTTATAGCCTAAAAAATTACATATTTTCTATTTTTCAAAATTAACATGACTTACTGTTTCTCCGTAATAAACCCCAATAAATTTAATCAAAAGATGTATTTCGTCGATTAAATCGTACATTTTGTCGAATAGTCGTGTTTTTTATCGAGTTTTTTAAACACATTAACGATAAAAGTATAATTTACCAGGATCAATTTCCTTTGTGACCGAAATTTATGTTTTTTCTACGCAGAAAACAATAAAAAGACAGACCCGGAATTAATAAATTATTGAACTTAATATTACTAAGAAAATGTAATATTATTATTGTCATATCTTATGAAACAGAATTACTTTTCGAGCGCCTTTGATTGTAAGTATTTTACTAAAAATTCTTACAAATCTATTTTCCTCACCTTTAAAGGAAGAAAAAACAGCAATAACATATCAAAGATGTGGATGTTGCCAGCACTTTTAATGGCATTTTTGTTTGGCAATTATAGTTCTGCGCAAACCAGCACATACACTTCCTCTGGCACATGGGTATGTCCAGCCGGAGTAACGGCTATACAAGTAGAAGCCTACGGCCCAGGCGGTGGCGGAGGAGCTGGCGGAAGCACTAACGGATACGGCGGAGGCGGAGGCGGAGGCGGTGCTTATACAAAAAATACCTCAGTTACAGTTATTCCGGGCACCACGTACACTATCACTTTAGGAACACCTGGAGCAGGAGGAAATCCAGCAAACGGTGGGAACGCAACCGCAACAACAGCCACTTTTGGCGCAACTACGGTAACGGCAAATGGCGGATTTGGAGGATTAAGTTACACCAATGGCAGAACTGGGGGCGCGGGAGGATCTGGAGGAACTTTTGCTGGTGGAACTGGTGGAACTGGCACAGCCGGAAGCGGAAGCGGCGGCGGCGGAGGCGCAGCGGGAACCACCTCCAACGGAGGTAACGGAGCAGTGCCTACAGCCGGATTAAAGGGCACTGGAGGTACTATAGCTGGTAATGGAGGGGCAGGCACAACTGCCAATTCTGCAGGAGGCTCTTCAGGATTAATATATGGCGGCGGCGGCGCTGGCTCTACAAAAAGTTTTACGGGAGCACCAGGTGCCGGCGGGTATGTTGTCTTAACCTATACTTGTCCATCATCTGTTGCAGCTGCCGGACCAAACCAAACTTTAGCTGCCTGCGCTACGACAACTACTTTAGCAGGAAACACACCCCCTTATGGTTCAGGATTATGGACCGTCCAGTCAGGGACCGCAACTATTACAAGTCCTACCTCACCTACTTCAGGCGTAACGGGATTAGTGCCGGGTACAACAGCTACTTTAAGATGGACAATCTCGAATGGAAGTTGTGGTTCAACTATAAGTGACGTAATCATCACTGCGACAGCCGGGCCCGGATGTTACACCTATTGCACAGCGGGGGGAGCCAGTGCGGCAAGTACTTATATTTCTAACGTTACACTAAACACAATAAATCAAAATAATGTTGCTTGGGGCGGATATAGAGATTATTACCCTACCGTTTCCACAAACGTCATGGCAACAACTTCTTACTTAATCAGCGTAACCGTATATAACGGCACTACTTCTCAAAAAAATATCTCAGCCTGGATTGACTGGAATAACAACGGCGTGTTCGATATTGCTACCGAAACCGTATTATCTACTACCTCTACAGTTGCTTCAGCACAGAGCGTAACCTTAACAAATACTTTTAGCGTACCTGCAGGTGCGGTTGTTAACCTGACCCGCTTAAGAGTGGAATTGGCGTTCAATACGGAAGGCGCTGCAGCACCTTGTAATATTTTTAGCTTAACTGATGTCCAGGATTATAAAGTAAATGTTATAGCTCCTGCAGCTTGCGCCACTCCGACAGCACAACCTACAGTTTTGGTCTTAACACCAGCAAGTACGACTATCGCGGGTTCATTTACATTAGCAAGTCCTGCTGCCGATAATTATTTAGTTCTAATCAATACTACTGGAGTAGCTCCTGCACCTGTCAATGGAACAACTTATTCTGCGGGGAATGTTATAGGAAGCAGTACTGTTGTGGATGCTGATGGAAATAATACTTTTACAGCAACTGGTCTTTCCAGTTATACAATGTATTATATTTATGTCTTTTCATATAATTCTGCATGCACGGGCGGCCCATTATACTATACCACTTCTCCATTAAATGGAAGTACTAATACATTGGCACCAACGTATTGCACCTCTAACTATACTACAGGAACGTCCTATTATATTGGAAACGTAACTACTGCGGGAATCAATAACAGCTCCACAAATGCGGAAGGATTGCCCATGTTTGCGGATTATACTGCCATTATAGGAAATATGGTTGCAGGTAGTTCCTACACGTTCAACGGAACGATAAACACAGGCTCAAATGCAGCTACTGTTTACGTTTGGTTAGACTGGAATAAAGATGGAGCCTTTAACAACGCCGAATACCCTGCCGGAGAAAGATATACAATGAGTGGCTGTGGGGCTGGTTCTGCTAACTGTCCCGTGAGCGGTACGATTACCGTTCCAGCAGGCGCGCTTTCAGGAAATACCCGAATGAGGGTCTCCCTCCACAGAGATGCAGATACAGCTACAGCTGGTCTCGCTTGTCAAACTACCGCTGCTTATGGAGAAACAGAAGGTTATACTATCACAGTAGCCGCTGCTTCACCATGTACCACTCCTACTGCTCAACCAACAGCATTAGTTTTAACCCCAAGTGGTAATTCGATTGCAGGAACTTTTACAGCAGCAAGTCCGGTGCCAAATAATTATTTAGTTGTAATCAGCACGGTCAATTCTGCTCCTACGTTAGTAAATGGAACAACTTATGCCGTAGGAAACACTATAGGAAGTAGCACGGTGGTGGACATTGACGGTAATACTGCATTTACCGCATCAGGACTTATACAATTAACAACCTATTATGTATTTATTTTTTCATACAATTCTTTGTGTACGGGTGGCCCTTTGTACTATACTACTACCCCTTTGAATGGAAGCGCAGCAACATTAGGCGCCTCTTATTGTACTCCCACAGGAACATTAAATTGTACGGTGAATGACTACATCAGTAATGTAACTTTAAACACATTGAACAATTCTTCTACTTGTGGTGCAGGCGGCTATACCATATATGCTGCTACAGGTACACAAACCACAACTGTAACCAAAGGAACAAGTTATAATTTTAGCTTAAGCGTTGGTGCCGGTACCGGTACCCATGGCGCCGGAGTATGGATTGATTTTAACCAAAACGGTGTTTTTACCGATGTCGGAGAGTTTTTCCTTGTGAGTAATACTATTGCTGCAAATTCAACTACAACGATATCCATTCCAATTCCGATTGGAGCTATAGCCGGGGCTACAAAAATGCGTGTTCGATTTGCCTATAACACCTCCGTTTCCTCTACAATGAGCTGTACTACTGCAGGCACTTATGGAGAAACTGAAGATTATACTATCACATTAGCCAATGCAGCGCCGTGTGTTACACCAACTGCACAACCGACCGTTTTAGTTTTGACTCCTACATCGACCTCAATCGGTGGATCATTTACTTATGCAAGTCCGACAGCCAACAATTACCTGGTAATTATCAACACTACCAACGCGGTACCAGTTCCGGTAAATGGAACCACTTACGCTGTTGGCGGAACGGTAGGAGCAGGAAACACAGTTGTAGATATTGATGGGAACAATACATTCCTTGCATCCGGTTTAAGCTCCTCAACGACTTATTATATCTATGTATTCTCGTACAATTCATTATGTACAGGCGGGCCTTTATATTATACAACAGCTCCACTAAACGGAACCAGTGCAACTCTGGCACCGAGTTTATATTGTACTCCAAGTGTTACTGCTGGTTGGGAAAGCTGGAGTTACATCAGCAATGTAAGTTTTGTAGGTACGTTAAATGATACATCCAATAACTCCACATACACTGCTACTCCATTAGGATATCAGGATTACACAGGTTTACCAACAAAATCGACACAAGCACAAGGTGAAGGAGTAAATATTTTTGTTCAGGCAAAAAACACTTCATTCATGAAAGCATGGGTAGATTGGAACAAGGACGGTACTTTTGCTGATCCGGGAGAGCGAGTATATACCACCGGAACTGTTGCAACTTATTCCACTACTTTTGGTTTTATTATCCCTGGCGCTACAGCTGTGGGTGATTACCGTGTACGCATCAGAACTAACAGCAAAGATACAACTTCGCCATATGATGCCAATTCTACTTCAACCTTCACGCCATGCGGCAATATAAATTATGGTGGAGAAACAGAGGATTATTTATTCACTGTAGTGGCAAGTTGTGCTTCCTTAATAACAAGTGTTACTGACGGTGTCACCTGCGGGCCTGGCACGGTTAATTTAACTGTAACCGGATCGGCTGGAGTGAGTTCATACAAATGGTATTCGGCTCTTACGGGCGGTACCCTTATAGGAACCACAGCATCAGGTACCTGGACAACTCCATCGCTAAGCAGTACAACCACCTACTATGTTACAGCTATCAATGGTTGTGAATCATTGGTAAGAACGGCTGTTGTAGCAAATGTAAACCCGGTGCCAACATTGAATTTCTCTCCAACTAGCCCGACCATTTGCGGAGAGAATGCAGTAATTACATTGAATGCCTCAGGAGACA
The DNA here is from genome assembly GCF_007109225.1 of Flavobacterium sp. GT3R68. Lineage (GTDB taxonomy): Bacteria > Bacteroidota > Bacteroidia > Flavobacteriales > Flavobacteriaceae > Flavobacterium. The sequence goes on along the minus strand of NZ_VJZK01000005.1, from coordinate 189,787 downwards.
AACAACAAACGTATCTGATCAATGAGAATTTTGAAACTGGTGGTTTGGGCGTTTTCTCAAATACTAATTATATATCAAACGGAGGTGCAGTTGACCCTTTAACCATTTGGCAATCTCGAACAAGTACTTTTGTTCCTGCACAGCAAGTATGGTTTCCGGCTATTTCTTCCGGCTTCGGAACAAATAAATTCGTGATGAGTACTTCAGACGTAGGTCCTTATATCACACATAACGCGATTATTTCACCAACTGTAAATTCAACTAACTATTTGGATTTAACACTGTCATTTAAAGCGTTTTATTCTCGTTATTATATTGACGAAACAGCACTGACCTTAGATTACATGACCGTTGACGTTTCGACTAATGGTGGCGGAGCATGGACTGAATTGGCACGCTATACTGCGGATATCGGAATCGGTACCCGTTTTCAGGAGTTATCTTTCAACCTCAATGCTTATATCAATCAGCCAAACTTAAAAGTACGTATTCGTTATTACGGGGATTGGGTTGATGGTATCGCTATTGATGATGTGAAATTATATGGTTATGTTCCTTTGAACACCGCTTTCTCATGGACCAGCGATACTCCAGTTAACGCTTTCGCAGATTTTGCTTGCACCATACCCTATTCAACCGCCATTCCGACAGTGTACATCAAACCTACCTTGGCGCAATTGGAAACAGGTTCATGGAACTTTACCGCTATTGCTACTTTAGCTAATGGATGTTCTGCATCTCAGCCTATTACAGTAACTAATAATTCTAAAGTTTGGCAAACCACAGCGTCGACAGATTGGAATACTGCTTCTAACTGGAAACCGGCCGGGGTACCAACATCAAGTAATTGTGTGATTATTCCAAATAATACTATTATTTCGGGAAGCGGATATGATGCTTACGCCAAAAACGTGACAGTGAAACCTACAGGTATTTTAAACTTACAACCGAATAATAACCTAACCGTTACGGATTGGGTAACAGTAGATGCAGGAGGTACTTTTAATATAAAAAACAATGCCAGTCTGGTACAGATAAATAGTGTAGCCAACAACGGAATAGTAAATATGGAACGCATTTCCCAACCTATGTATATGTATGATTATACATATTGGGGGTCACCTCATACTACTGCTTCCGGATATACATTAGGGAATTTATCCTCCGGCTCTTCGTATAGATACACGTGGATTCCGTCAGTTGGCGGTGTAAGTGGTAACTGGACATACCTCACTGCAGGAACAGCCATGAATGCCGGTAAAGGTTTTATCGTTAGGGCACCTGATACGTATTCAAGTAATCCGGCCACCAAAGTTAACTTTACTGCTAATTTTATAGGCACACCAAACAATGGGGATGTCGCCACACCAATTACTTATGGAACAATGGGCGCCGGGGCTACCGATGATAAATGGAATTTGATATCAAATCCATATCCATGCGCGGTTAATGCAACTACTTTCTTAGGCTTGGCAAGCAATGTTCCTCTTATTGATGGAACCATCTATTTCTGGACTCATAATTCTGCTCCATCTGCTGCTTACCCTGACCCATTCTACGGTGACTTTGCCATTAACTATACCGCTACAGATTATGCGTCATGGAATAAACTAGGTGGAACTGGAACACAAGCTATCACTTTTGGACCTACACCAAGCGGTTATATTGCTGCCGGAGAGGCTTTCTTTGTGAAAAGCTTAGGAGTTGCCGGAAATGCAACCTTTAATAATACCATGCGGGTAACAAACAACAATAGTCAATTCTTCAGAGCGGCCAATCCAACAACGACCGCTGACAGCGAAGGAAATAATGATATTGAGAAACATAGAATCTGGTTGAATCTAACCAATAATTCAGGCGCATTCAGTCAGATATTAGTTGGGTATGCGCAAGGAGCCACAACAGGGATGGACAGAGACTTTGACGGAACCCGTTTCGGCGGAAATGCGGTTACCTTCTACTCTATCCTAACGGAAGCCAATTTAGGAATCCAAGGACGTCCGTTGCCATTTAATGATATGGATCAGGTGACTTTAGGTTTCAATGCGGCAGCTTCAGGATCTTACTCTGTTCGGATCGACCATATCGACGGTCTGTTTGATACTCAAAATATCTATTTGGAAGACAAATTGCTTAATGTGATTCATGATATGAAATCGGCTCCTTATGTTTTTTCAACGGAAGCCGGGAATTTTAACAATCGTTTCGTACTTCGTTACACGGACAATACTTTAGGTACAGATGTTGTTGATTTCGACACCACTGTTAAGGTGACTGTTACTGAAAAAGTAACCGTTCATTCCTCGAATCAACCTATCAAAAATATTGTGGTATTTGATCTATTGGGCAGAAAAATTGACAGTTATAAAAATATCGACAGTACTCAATTTACATTGAACCATTTATATAAAACAATGAATGTCCTGATCTTAAAAATCACTCTGGATAATGATGTGATTGTAACACAGAAAATAAGTTATTAAATAAAATTCAGACATAAATATTTCAGGTCCCAATTTTTGATTGGGACCTTTTTTTATATAAAAAATTTCACGTTGAAGAACTTAGACTGTTTTGATAAAAAACCAATTGACCTTTTAGCTAAAAAAAATAGTTATCAACAATAATATCTATCTTTTAATAGAAAAAAACCCTGTAATCAATGCCCCTAACACATATATTTAAAATATATTAACATTGATTTGCAAAATTTAATAATTACTTTATATTTGTGAAAACCTGACATTTTAACTACTAAAACTTATAGATTACAACTTTACTCCCAAATTCATGACACACTCCTACTCAAAAAAAATCACACAAAGATTAACTACGTCTTTATGTTTTCTTGTTTTTTTACTATTTAATCAGTGGAATAGTACTGCACAGATAACGGACACCTACACCGCTTCCGGCTCGTGGACCGTTCCAACCGGTGTTACCTCATTGACCGTGGGAGCATGGGGGGGTGGTGGCGCCGGAGGAGGATCTACAGTAAATAAAAATGGCGGTTCCGGCGGCGGCGGCGGCGGGTATACGACAGCTATTATTGCAGTAACCGCAGGACAAGTAATCCCTTTTACTGTTGGAGGAGGAGGCATAGCAGTCGTTGGAGCCAACGGTGGCAACGGTGGTAATACCACAATATTGACTTTAGCAGCGAATGGGGGAACCGGAGGTGCAAAAGACAAAGGGACTGTGGGTACAGGAGGAACTGCCTCTGGCGGAACCACTAACACAACTGGTACAGCTGGTACTGTTGGAGGTGTTGCAGGAGGAGCAGGAGGAGCAGGAGCAAATGGTGGCGCAGGAGGAACAGGTGGAGCAGCAAATGGCCCTGGCCTTGCAGGTACTATAATTGGCGGCGGAGGTAGCGGAGGCGAATATGATGCCGCGTCATCTATTAGTTACGCTGGAGGTTACGGTGCCCGGGGGCAGATAACCATTACTTACACTCAACCCGCTCCGGCAAACAATGATTGCGCAAGCGCCATTGCTTTAACAGTAAACCCAGCACTGACTTGTACAACCAGTACTAATGGCACAACTGTTAGCGCTACGCAATCAGTCGCAGGATGTGTAGGTACCGCAGATGATGATGTATGGTATAAATTTGTCGCAACAAGCACCAGCCATATTGTGACCGTTGTACCAACAACCTTAAGCGATATTGTTTTTCAGGTTTATAGTGGCTCATGCGCGGGTAGCAGCATTCTTTGCCATGATGGCGGAAGCGGTAGCAGCATGGAAAGCATGACTTTAAATAGCCTAACTATCGGCACTACATATTATGTGAGAGTTTACAGCTATTCAAGTGGTACGGGTCAAGGTACTTTCAATATATGTGTTACAACTGTACCCGCTTGTACCTCACCTACGACACAGGCGACCAGCTTGATTTTGACACAACCTGTAAATGGCACCATCAGTGGTACTTTTACAGCAGCAAGTCCTGTCCCATCGAATTATCTTGTTATCTATAATACAACAAATACAGTACCGGCACCGGCTAATGGAACATCCTATTCCATAGGGGGAACCGTTGGCGCAGGAAATACGGTTGCAGACATTGATGGAACCACCTCTTTTTCGGTGACAGGTTTAAGTAGCACAACGACTTATTATTTCTTTGTATTCTCATTTAACAGCGGCAGTTGCTCTGGAGGTCCTTTGTATTATACTACATCTCCTCTGACAAATAATGCGACCACTCCATTTTTTTACTGTACCCCTGCCCCTTCTAGTGTAGATGGGACCGGAATTACCAATTTCACGATGGGAACTATTAACAACACCACCGGTTCTGAAGCCGGGAATTATGGGAATTATACCGCACAAACAACTACCGGCACCCAATTACAAACCATGAACTTTAGCATCACCCTGTCTACAGGTTTTACTTATGGAACTATTATTTGGGTAGATTGGAATGATGATGGGGACTTTATTGACGCAGGTGAGACTGCCTACACGGGGCTTTCGACCAGTACTAATCCCACGACTCTTTCGGGAAACTTTTCGATTCCAAGTACAGCAGCTATCGGAAATCACCGTCTTCGCATTGGAGCAACCGACAATGATGCGGGCCCATCTTCTTCTTGTTACACAGGCAGCTTTGCCTCATTTGAGGATTATACACTTAATGTAACCGCAGCGAGTTGTGCCGGAATCCCAACAGCAGTTACTATTTCAGCAATAACCTTAACAACAGCAACAGTAGGTTGGACCGCATCATCTCCACTCCCTGCTGTTGGATACCAATACTATGTGACGACGTCCACAACACTGCCAACAACTGGAACTACGCCAACCGGAACAACTGGTTCAGGAGTTACAACGGCAAACCTTACAGGATTAACAGCTAATTCAACGTATTATGTTTACGTGAGAAACGATTGTGGCGGTGGGAACTACAGTTCATGGACTGGGCAAGTGGTTTTTTTAACTGGATATTGTCCTGCTACTTCTACAGGAACAACGTATTATATCAATAATTTTTCTACTACAGGAGGACCTGCTAATATCACTAACAATGCATCTGGATTCTCAGCAACGGGATACGGAAACTTTACAGCAAGCGCAGTAAGCCAACAACAATATGGTAGTATAAACTTCTCATCAGCATTTACAGGAGGAACTTTCGGTTGTAATATTTGGGTTGACTGGAACGATGACTTAGATTTTAATGATGCCGGAGAGAAAGTATATGCTTCAGCTTCATACCTGAGTGCTGCTACAGGAACGGTTACTGTCCCTGGTACTGCAGCGGTTGGAAATCACAGAATGAGAGTCAGAATAAATTTCTCTGCTACCGACCCATCTGCTTGTGGGTCAATTACCAGTGGAGAAACAGAAGATTACACTTTTACCGTACTTGCTTCTGCATGTTCAGGAATTCCGACTGCCGTTGTTATGTCTGCGGTAACGAACACTACAGCAACTGTCAGTTGGGCAGCTTCGGCTCCAGCTCCTGCTAGTGGCTATCAATATTTTTTAACAACTTCTGCTACAGTACCTACATCAGGAACAATTGCAACAGGGAGCACTGGTGCTGGCGTAACTACAGTTAACTTAACAGGATTAACTGCCGATACAACTTACTATATCTATGTTAGAAATAATTGTGGTGCGGGAAATTACAGCCCATGGACCACCCAGGTAATTTTTGTTACCGGGTATTGTGTAGCCAATAATTCTACGAATACGACCTATTATATATCCGGAGTGACAACTACTGGCGGGTCTGCAAATTTTACCAATACAGGAACTGGTTTTTCTGCTGGCGGATATATAAATTACAGTGCAACTTATTCAGTTTCCCAAAATGCCGGGTTAGGGTTCAGCATTACGGCTACGCATCCCTCAAGTACTTATGGGTATAGCGTATGGGCAGACTGGAACAACGACAACGACTTTAATGATGTGGGAGAAAGTGTAATCACCACAAACTATTTAAGTTCCCCTGCATCAGTAGGAACAGTAACGATACCAGCAGGAACACCTGCAGGAAATTATCGTATGAGAGTTCGAAATGCCTATCTCAACAACCCTGCTCCTGCTTGTGGAGATCAGGCGTACGGGGAAACAGAAGATTACAAAATCATCTGCTTAGGACCATTGCCATGCGCGGGTAATCCAACGGCTCTGACGGTCAATGTTACATCACAAACCACCGCTACCGTAAACTGGACCGCTGCAAGTCCTGTTCCTGCTAATGGTTACCAATATTATTATGCAACATCACTTACAGCTCCAATATCATCCACTACACCAACGGGAAGCACTGCTGCTGGGGTAACTACGTTGAATTTAACAGGCTTAACATCTGCAACCACATACTATATATGGGTACGTTCCAATTGTGGCGGGGGATTAGGACAAGGAGCTTGGGTGGGACCCGTAACATTTTACATGCCTAACTGTACCGTCGGATCAAGTATTGGAACAACTAGTTTAGCATGCCCAGCGGTTATTTCTGGCGGCTTGGGATTATTAGGTGCTGACCCTGCCGCTATTGACTGCTCTTCCGGCTCAAGTTGTGTAGACATCGAAGCAACCTATTTACAGATTGGAGAGACTACAGATTACACTGTGTCATCCATACCTTACAGTCCTCCTTATCAATTTGGATGTCTTCAAAACCCTGTCAGCGTGAATAAAGATGACGTATGGTCTCCTGTGATTAATTTACCATTTAATTTTTGTTTTTATGGAAATACATATAATTCATGTTTAATTGGATCTAACGGAATACTTTCTTTTAATACAGCAAGCGCAGGGGGCGGAACTGGATACTCATTCAGCAACAGCTTACCAAGTACGACCGGCGCATTATTTGCCAACACGATTTACGGCGTTTATCATGATATTGACCCAAGCAAAGGTGGTGAAGTCGGCTGGGAATTAATTACATTAAATACAGGCTGTAGAGCATTGGTATCTGCTTGGAAGGATGTCCCTATGTATAATGATAATTCTGTTTTATATACAGGAATGATGGTTTTATATGAAAACACCAACATTATTGAAGTATTCATTAAAAATAAGAGCATTGCTAATAACGATATTTCTCCATGGAATGGTGGTAATGCTATTGTAGGGGTACAAAACGCCGCCGGAACTCAAGCCGTCGTAGCCCCAGGAAGAAATGGTTTAGATACCAATTGGAATGTTACAAACGAAGCTTGGCGATTCGTTCCTGCAGGAGCTTCGATCACATCTTTAAAATGGTATGAAGGCGCAGGTACAACTGGTCCGGTAGTAGGCACGACAGACTCTATTAATGTATGCCCTGCAACAACAACAACATACACCGCAGAGGTAACCTACACATTGTGTAATGGCACAACATTAAAAGAAACCGAACAAACTACAGTAACGGTTAGTAAAAGTAAAATTTGGAACGGTTCTGTAAGTACTGATTGGAATGTGGGCGCGAACTGGACACCTGTTGGAGTGCCAACCAATCTGGATTGCGTGGTAGTTCCAATCACCGCGAACAATCCAATTGTCTCCAATAGTGCAGTAGCCGCTTATGGACGCACCCTAACTGTATTAAACGGCGCTATGCTAACCCTTAATCCTTCCAATACTCTTACTATTACCAATTTAGTAACAGTAAATTCAGGGGCTCAATTTATAATTGAAAACAACGCCAGCCTGATTCAGATTGACAATGTAACTAATGTCGGTAATATTACAATGAAGCGTAATACGCAGCCTATGTATCTTTATGATTATACCTATTGGGGATCTCCTGTATCAACTTTCACATTAGGTGCATTGTCTCCCGCCTCTAGTTATAAATATATCTGGATACCTTCAGTGGGTGGTGTAAGCGGCAATTGGATTTTGGCTGGTGCTGCCACGGCAATGACCGCAGGAAAAGGCTATATCGTCAGAGCACCAGACACGTACTCAAATAATCCAGCCATTAAAACTTCATATACTGCTAATTTTATAGGAGTTCCAAATAACGGAGACATTACTACCCCTATAACTTTTGGAAGTATGGGCCCAGTTGCAACAGACGATAAATGGAATTTATTGGGAAATCCATACCCGTCTTCGGTAAATGCAGTTACATTTTTAAACAATGCTACTAACAGTACATTATTGGATGGGACCATTTATTTCTGGACCCATAATACCCCACCAGCGGCCGCTTTTCCGGATCCATTTTACGGTGATTTTAGTATTAATTATACCGCTACAGATTATGCTTCTTGGAATAAAACGGGTGGAGTTGGAACTATCGCATCTACGGGCGGCCCTGCCCCTAATGGATTCATTTCAGCCGGACAATCGTTCTTTGTAAGAAGTCTTGCAGTAGCCGGTAGTGCTGTTTTCAACAACGGAATGCGTAGCTCGACTTATATTAACAGTCAGTTTTTTAGACAGGCGGATGCCACTGCTAGCAATCTGGACAACTCCGAAACTCAAATTGAGAGACATAGAATCTGGTTAAACTTTACTAATAACAGCGGAGCCTTCAGTCAGATTTTAGTTGGATACGTCCAAGGGGCAACTCAAGGTTGGGACAGAGGTTTTGACGGAACCAGATTCAGTGGAAATAACCTCACTTTTTACTCGATTATTCCTAATGAATCATTGGCCATCCAAGCACGTTCACTGCCATTTCACGAGGAAGACCAGGTATCTTTAGGCTATAATTCACATGATGCCGGAACATTCTCTATTAAAATAGATCATTTTGATGGATTATTTGAAGATCAGGAAATATTTATTGAAGATAAACTAATTGGTATAACCCATAATTTGAAACAAGCACCTTATGTTTTCACAACTCAAGGCGGAATTTTTGACAATCGTTTTGTCATGAAATACAAAGACAGTGCTTTAGGGAACGATCAATTTTCTTTGGACAATACAGTGAATGTCATAACTGGTCAAAAAGTTACCGTCTATTCCTCTCAGCAGGAAATCAAAAATATTCTTGTGTATGATGTGTTGGGTCGTAAGATTGACGAATATAAGAACGTTGCAGAGAATCAGTTTCTACTGAGAAACCTCGATCCTACTACGAATGCATTAATTCTTAAAATAACACTCAATAACGGAATCACTGTTACGCAAAAAATTATTTACTAAAACCATTGCAGTTTTATATAGAAAAGCTTCCAATTAAAAACTGGAGGCTTTTTTTATGTAGATTCAAAATACGACAATAGAAATTTGATTTTTATATAAAATGTATTATCTTTATACATATCATACTATTTTTCTTAAATTAGGCAATTAATTTGATTTTATTATGAAAAATCTTGTTAATATTATACTTTTACTTTTGCTGAGTGTAAACATTCCCTTGGCACATGCGCAAATAGGCATTGGAACCATCACTCCCAGAGGCGCTCTTGAAATCAATTCAACCACAAATGGACTTGTAACCCCTCAAGTAGCTCTTACGGCGGCCAACACCTCTGCCCCAGTTGTAAACCCTCAAACTGCAGGTGCTCCCATAGCCGGAACCGTAGTTTACAATACCGCAACAGCAGGAGCCGGTGCAACCGCCGTCACACCAGGATATTATTATTGGGATGGCTCACTATGGCTGCGATTAGCTACGGGAACTAATTCCGATTGGGCTGTACTAGGAAATGCAGGAACAGTAGCGGCAACAAATTTCATAGGAACTACCGATGCGATAGATTTTGTTGCAAGAACAAACAATCTTGAACGTATGCGCATTAAATCCAGTGGCGAAGTTGGCATTGGCACGTCAACTCCAGCCTCAAAACTTGATATTGCAGCTGCGGCAACCACAAATACCAATATAGTAAATGCGACTGGAAGCATTAATGATTATTTACAATTCAACATTCAAAACACAAGCAACGGAATACAAGCTCAAAGTGGCTATAATGCCACTGCTGACAACGGAACAGCCACTACTGGCTTTGTATGGTTAGGTATTAACAGTTCTACATTTAACTTTCCAACCTCTTATAATATAGGTCTTGCAAATGATGTCAGCTATCTTGGCAGCGGACAAGATATGTATATTGCCAATGCCAACAACACCAAATCGATAATATTTTCAACCGGCAAAGCCGCAACTCCTTTTTTTAACGAAAGAATGAGGTTAACCAATGCAGGTGACTTTGGCATTGGCACGTCAACTCCAGCCGCAAAACTTGATATTGCAGCAGCGGCAACCACAAATACCAATATCGTGAATGCGACTGGAAGCATTAATGATTATTTACAATTCAACATTCAAAACACAAGCACCGGAATACAAGCTCAAAGTGGCTATAATGCCACTGCTGATAACGGAACAGCCACTACTGGCTTTGTATGGTTAGGTATTAACAATTCTACATTTAACTTTCCAACGGCCTATAATATAGGTGTTGCGAATGATGTCAGCTATATTGCCAGCGGACAGGATATGTATATTGCCAATGCAAACAATACTAAATCTATTATATTTTCAACCGGTAAAGCCGCAACTCCTTTTTTTAACGAAAGAATGAGGTTAACCAACGCAGGAAGCTTAGGCATTGGCACGACCTCACCTTCCAATCGTTTGCATATTGTTAATGATGCTGATGGTCAGGGTGTATTAAGACTTGACAATGGTACCGCTGGTGGATTTGTAGGAATGTATTTCTATCAAGGAGCAAGTTATCGGGGTCATATTGGCTATGTAAACACAGGCGGAGCTTCAGGATTTGGAGGAAAAGGAGCCTACCAATTAGCCGCTGGGGATCGCCCGATAATTTTCAGTACCAGTTCGGGTTCTGAACTATATGTAGAAAGGGTGATTTTCGCCCAAGATGGCAGGGTTGGAATAAATACAAATCCCACAAACGCATCTGTAACAGTCCAACCGACATCAACTTTGCAAGTTAATGGTTCATTAGCAATAAAAGCTGCCTCAGTAGGTTCAACCTCAACATTAGCAGAAGATATAAGTAAAGTTATATTGTCAAACGGCGCATCAAACATAACAATTACGTTGCCAAACCCAAATACCTGCTCCGGACGTTTGATTAGTTTTAGCCGCAATGATTCCTCTACCGGTACCGTTACACTAGACCCAACAGGTACCAATAACATTCAAAATTTAAGCGGAACTGTAACAAACACAACAACAATTCCTTTGCATTCTGCGGGTGGTGCAGGTGTAAATGTTCAGTTTTGGTCGGACGGCTCCGTATGGTACAGATAAAATCAATGGAAAGTTAAGAAATTGCAAAAGAATTTCTGCTTTAAATTGTTCTGTCTTATTGACTCGCATATGCTCCTTAGTCAAAACTTAAAAATTTATGTAAATCTTTCTCAATTTTCGTAAGAAATAGTACCAATAAATATTTGTTTTTAAAGATGCAAATGAAAAATTACAACTAATTGATATTCAAATATTTAAAATTCAAAAAAAAATGTATATTTGTCTTCAATTATTTGTTGATTTCCCCAAATTCAAACAAATGACGATAATAATTTTTATGATGAAAAAAATCCTACTTTTTTCAATAATGCTATCCGCTTTATTGAACTACTCTGTCATGCCTGCCCAGATAGGCGTCGGAACTATCACCCCAAGAGGTGCCCTCGATGTCAATTCGACTACAAATGGCTTTCTATTTCCGCAAATTGCCCTCACCGACAATATTACATCAGCACCTGTTATAAATCCCCAAACGGGCAGTACACCCATAAACGGAACCATAATTTTCAACACCGCTACCGCAGGAACTGCCGGCACTAGTGTTGCACCTGGACACTATTATTGGGGCGGCACACAATGGCTACGCGAAGCAACGGGAGTTGATTGGAGTAAAGCAGGAAATTCAGGAACAGTAGCAGGAACCAATTTTATAGGGACTACAGATGCAATAGGATTAAGAATCAGAACCAACAATATAGACCGGTGGAATATTTCAAATACCAATAATGGTCAGCTCCAATCGTATTCGTTAGGAACAGCACTATTACCGGCTTATTCTTTTCAGACCGATCCAAACACAGGCATTTTTAGTCCTGGCCCCGATAAGTTAGGAGCGACTACCGCAGGTATCGAAAGGATGCAGATTGATTCCAATGGAAAAGTTGGTATCGGAACTTCGTCTCCTACTCATCGTCTACATGTAGTTAACGACGCGGATGGGCAAGGTGTTATGCGAGTTGATAATGCGACAGCGGGCGGTTTCGCAGGAATGTATTTATTTGAAGGCGCTAATTACCGTGGTCATATGGGTTATGTAAATACGCTCGGGACTTCGGGTTTTGGAGGCAAAGGTGCTTACCAACTTGCATCGGGTGATCGTCCTTTGGTTTTCAGCACCCATGCTTCCACCGAATCTTTTCAGGAAAGAATGGTAATTGCGGGCGATGGCAGAGTCGGAATCAATACAAACCCAACTAATATAGCCCCAACAGTTCAGCCCACTTCAAATTTACAAGTGGCGGGTTCGTTTGCCATAGGTGTTGTATCCGTGAGTGCTAACACCACCTTAACAGAAACCACCTGTAAAGTTATCTTAAGTAACGGCGCTGCTAACATTACCGTTGTATTACCAACACCCAGCACATGTGCGGGACGCATGCTGAGTTTTAGCCGCAATGCCGCCTCTACCGGTACCGTTACAATCGACACAGCAGGCACTAACAATATTCAAAATCTGGCGGGTACCGTCACCAGTACCACTACAATTCCATTACATTCTGCGGGCGGCGCAGGTGTCAATGTTCAGTTCTGGAGCAACGGAACCATTTGGTACAGGTAGTTTGATTTACAGCAATGTTAATAAACTTTTATTATGAAAACCAGAATATTTTTAATCTTAACTCTTCTAAGCCTTGCGAACATGGCTGCACAAATAGGGATTGGAACAATTACTCCCCGTGGCGCTATGGAAGTTTTTTCCAACAATAGCGGCGTCGTCATTCCTCAAGTAGCACTAACAGCAAACAATGTATCGGCACCAGTTGTAAATCCTCAAACCGCAGGCGCTCCAATAGCCGGCACAATGATTTATAATACAGCAACGGCAGGTGCAGGTGGAACTGCTGTAACACCAGGCTTCTATTATTGGGACGGCACCATTTGGCTGCCAAAATCCGCCGAGCCCAGCCCTGATTGGAGTATTACCGGAAATGCTGGCACTGTATCGGGGACTAGTTTTATAGGCACAACAGATGCTACGGATTTGAGAATTAAAACCAACAGTACAGATCGTTGGAACATTTCTAATGCCAATAGCGGACAGCTCCAGGCTTATTCACTAGGGACTGCCCTTCTACCGGTATACTCGTTTCAGACAGATACTAACACAGGTGTTTTCAGCCCTTCGGCAGATGCATTATCAGCAACAACAGCAGGAACGGAAAGAATGCGAATTACTTCCACAGGAAGCGTAGGAATTGCTACAACCGCCCCTTCTAATCGGTTACATGTTGTAAATAATGCGGATGGTCAGGGAGTATTAAGAGTGGACAACAGTACAGCGGGTGGTTTCTCAGGCATCGATTTCTATCAGGGAGCCAGTTATCGGGGTCATTTTGGCTACATGCTCACAGGAGGAACTTCTTCTTATGGAGGTAAAGGAGCCTATCAGTTATCGGCCGGAAACCGTCCCATCACTTTTAGTACCGACGCCACAGATCTATATTCGGAAAAAATGATTATTGCAACCGACGGAAGAGTCGGAATCAATACTAACCCTACAAATCTGTCTACACCAGTTCAACCCACCTCAACTTTACAAGTAAACGGTTCTTTTGCAATAGGAATCTGGAGCATTGGCACAACGTATACGTTAGACGGTGATGAAGCGAAAGTGATCCTGACAAACGGAGCTACAAATATAACAATTACCTTACATGACCCGACCACATGCGAGGGACGAATGATAAGTTTTGCCCGAGATGCCTCCTCTACCGGTACGGTAACAATAAACCCAGCTGGCAGCAACAACATTCAGAATTTAGATGGCACGATCACTGAGACAACAACAATTCCTATACACTCTGCATCTGGTGGAGGTGTAAATGTACAATTTTGGTCCAATGGCGTAAACTGGTATAGATAACAAACAAATAACCTACTAGTAATGAAAAAGATTTCATTCATATTATTTACGACTCTGACTTTTTTTACGTTTTCGGAAATCTCCGCCCAGATAGGTTTTGGAACGGAAACTCCCCGAGGCGCCCTTGAAGTAAGCTCTTCAACAAATGGACTGGTACTGCCCCAAGTAGCGCTCACGTCCACAGCTGTATCTGCCCCGGTTGTAAATCCACAAACAGCCGGCGCGCCAGTAACAGGGACTTTAGTCTACAATACTGCGACAGCGGGAGCAGGCGCAACAGCAGTGACTCCAGGTTATTATTTTTGGGACGGAGTACAGTGGATCAGGGAAAGAACCGGAACCAACAATGATTGGAGTACTATAGGAAATGCAGGAACTGTTGCGGGAACCGATTTTGTGGGAACCTCAAGTGCAATCGATTTCAGAATCAAAACCAATAGTACCGATAGATGGAATATTTCCAACACCAATACCGGGCAGCTACAATCCTATTCCTTGGGTACAGTCGCATTACCAATCTATTCTTTTCAGACAGATCAGGATACAGGTATTTTTAGTCCCGCAGCCGATTTTTTAGCAGCTTCCACCGCAGGAACGGAAAGAATGCGCATTGAATCGGACGGAGATGTGGCCATCGGCAACACGTTACCAGGACATCGTTTGCATATAACCAATAATGCTGATAGCGAAGGAGTTTTAAAACTTGACAATGGTATTTCAGGTGGGTTTTCCGGAGTATATTTTTATCAGGCAGCCAGTTATCGAGGTCACTTTGGCTATGTAAATACTGGCGGAGCATCCTCATTTGGAGGAAAAGGAGCCTATCAATTAGCCGCAGGAAACAGGCCTATCGTGTTCAGCACCGCAACCGGCTCGGAATTATTTACCGAAAGAATGGTAATTGCCGTAGACGGGAGAGTCGGAATAAAAACAAATCAGACCAGTACAGACCCAACCGTTCAGCCCACCTCAACTTTACAGGTTAGGGGCTCTTTCGCTGTAAAACCCGTTACTGTAAGTGCAACTTCAGTACTATCAGATAGTGCATGTAAAGTAATTGTCTCCAATGGCGCAACAGATATCACCATCACCCTACCCGACCCGACTACTTGCACAGGACGATTATTAAGTTTTGCGCGTGATACTGGCTCTACGGGAGTAATTACTTTGGACCCAACGGGCTCTGTAAACATTCAAAATCTGAGTGGCACCGTAACTGAAACCACTACAATAGCTTTACATTCTGCAGCTGGAGCTGGTTTAAATATTCAATTTTGGTCTGACGGAACGATTTGGTACAGATAAGGTCAAAGATGACTTAGAAATTTATAGAAAGGCCTTTGTTGTAAATATTGGAGGTCTTTTTCATGGGAATAAGCTTCCCTTTCAAAACTGATATTCATGTACGCTTCCTTTTTATCTTTCAATTGAATCCAGCGAATTAAAAATTCTATTCCGTACCAAATAAAAAAAGGTAAAACCAACATTTCCATTTGTTGGCGGATATGAATGGCCTCATGATTAATCAATACATGCAAATCCTTCTTTTTTTTATTCTTAATGATTACAAATGGGAAGATAGTAAGTCCACTGTAACCTTTTGGAAGTAAAAATTTGGAAACGATTAGAATCATCCGTTTTAAAGTTTATAAATTTCTTCTTTTAAATTTTATTTAGCCAAAGGAAAGAAGTAACCTTGGATAAAAATATTTATTTTTGAAGAAAATTAGAAATAACTGTTTTTATGTCGGTTTGTAGCTATGAATAAGCAAAGTAATGAAAATAAATTAATTGAAGGCGAAGATTTTTATTATACGCCGGAAGGCTACAAATGCTTTACTGAAAAATACCATCTGAAGCGCGGCTACTGCTGCAAAAGTGGCTGTCGTCACTGTCCTTATGGATTTGACAAAAAAACAAGTGATATCAGAAAGAAATAAATTCCAATTCAAATATACATCTTCCAAATAACCCAATAGCAACTCAATGACCTTTCAAGAACAAATCCAGGCAGGAATTCCTAACATATTACCCCAACCAAAACCATTTGAAGCCAATATTAACCACGCACCAAAGCGCAAGGAAATATTATCAGCAGAAGAAAAAAAATTAGCGCTTCGTAATGCATTACGCTATTTCGAACCGCAACATCACGCTGAATTAATAAAAGAATTTGCAGAAGAACTGGAGACCTACGGCCGTATCTATATGTACCGTTTGCGTCCGGATTATAAAATGTATGCCCGGCCAATTTCGGAATATCCCGGAAAAAGTGAACAAGCCAAAGCTATCATGCTGATGATTATGAACAATCTGGACTATGCAGTGGCACAACATCCCCATGAATTGATTACCTATGGAGGAAACGGGGCCGTATTCCAGAATTGGGCCCAGTATCTTTTGACAATGCAGTATTTATCTGAAATGACTGATGAACAAACGCTCACGATGTATTCCGGACATCCAATGGGATTATTTCCTTCACATAAAGAAGCTCCGAGAGTAGTAGTCACCAATGGAATGGTCATCCCTAACTATTCAAAGCCGGATGATTGGGAAAAAATGAATGCGTTAGGAGTATCACAATACGGACAAATGACCGCGGGGAGTTACATGTATATTGGTCCGCAAGGCATCGTTCACGGAACTACTATAACGGTACTGAATGGTTTTCGCAAAATAAAACGCAATCCCGAAGGAGGATTATTCGTTACCTCCGGATTAGGCGGAATGAGCGGAGCACAGCCAAAAGCCGGAAATATCGCCGGATGCATTACCGTATGCGCCGAAGTGAATGCAAAAATAACTCACATTCGCCACAGTCAAGGATGGATAAACGAAGTTATTGAAGATATTAATGAACTGGTAAAAAGAGTCGCTTTGGCAAAAGCCAATAATGAAGTCGTTTCGATAGGCTATCTCGGAAATGTGGTGGACGTATGGGAAAAATTCCATGACGAAAACATCCACATTGATTTAGGATCCGACCAGACATCGCTTCATAATCCATGGGCCGGCGGGTATTATCCTGCCGACCTTTCTTTTGAAGAAGCCAATCAGATGATGGCAGACAATCCGGAACTTTTCAAAGAAAAAGTACAGGAAACATTGCGAAGACATACTGCCGCAATTAACAAGCATACCGCAAAAGGAACTTATTTCTTTGATTATGGAAATGCATTCCTTCTGGAAGCCTCCAGAGCTGGTGCTGATATTATGGCCGAAAATCATTTGGATTTCCGGTACCCAAGCTACGTGCAGGATATTATGGGACCGATGTGTTTTGACTATGGATTTGGACCTTTCCGATGGGTATGTGCTTCCGGAAAACCAGAAGATTTAGTCAAAACCGATAAAATTGCCTGCGATGTGTTGGAAGAAATGATGAAAAATTCCCCTGTTGAAATCCAGCAGCAAATGGCCGACAATATCAAATGGATAAAGGGCGCGCAGGAAAACAGACTCGTTGTGGGTTCCCAAGCGCGAATCTTATATGCCGATGCTGAAGGACGTGTCAAAATTGCAGGCGCTTTTAATGAGGCAATTGCCAAAGGCGAAATTGAAACAGTTGTGTTAGGTCGTGACCACCATGATGTTTCCGGAACAGATTCCCCTTACAGAGAAACGTCCAATATTTATGACGGATCCCGATTTACTGCCGATATGGCGATACAAAATGTCATTGGTGACAGCTTCCGCGGCGCTACTTGGGTATCCATTCATAATGGCGGTGGTGTAGGCTGGGGAGAAGTTATAAATGGTGGATTTGGTATGGTTCTTGATGGAACTAAGGAAGCGTCAAGGCGCTTAGAATCAATGCTTTTCTGGGATGTTAACAACGGAATATCCAGAAGAAGCTGGGCCCGTAACGAAGGGGCAATTTTTGCAATAAAAAGAGCCATGGCGACGCAACCTTTATTAAAAGTTACCATCCCTAATTTAGTAGATGATTCGTTATTGAACAATTAATTTGTTTCAGGTTTAAAGTGTCCGTGAAAACTTTTTGCTTGAGACTTTAAACCTAAAACAAAAAGAAATGAAAGCACTTAAAATCCTCCCCCTCATTATACTCTTCGTATTGGGCTCCTGCAGTTCCGTTAGAGTAAATTCTGATTTTGACAAGAATGTAAATTTTAGTCAGTATAAAACGTACGCCTTCCATAAAAATGGTATTGACAAAGTAGAGATTTCTGATTTGGATAAAAAAAGAATCCTCCGTGCCATCGAGACGGAACTTGGCAAAAAAGGAATGACCAAAAGCGAGAATCCCGATGTACTGGTTACCTTTTTCACAAAAGAAAGAGAACAGGTTGATGTTACCCAATATAATGCCGGTTGGGGTTATGGATGGGGATATGGCTGGAATCCTTATTTATGGGGAGGCCGAACTTATGTTTCAAGTTCAACAGAGGGAACGCTTTATATCGATCTAGTTGATGCCAAGAAAAAAGAATTGATATGGCAGGGCATGGGAAGCGGAGATTTGACTCAGGTACAGGCGAAAAAAGACGAACGCATTAATGAGTTTGTTGCTAAAATTATGGCGCAATATCCACCGCAAACCAAATAATTTACGATATACTTTTGAATCCATTAGCCTACCTTTGCGTAGGCTTTTTTAACACCACTATGAATACCCCAAAAGACATTTCGAATCTTGACGACATTAAATTGTTGGTCGATACTTTTTATTCCGAAGTCCGGAAAGACAATCTTATTGGCTCTATTTTTAATGAGAAAATCGGAAATCAATGGCCGGAACATTTAGGAAGAATGTACCGCTTTTGGCAAACCATATTACTGGAAGAACATACCTACTCGGGCAGCCCTTTTCCGCCTCACGCCCATTTGCCTATCGGAAAAGAACATTTCAGCCGCTGGATGGAAATATTTATAATCACAGTCAATAGGCTTTTTGAAGGCCCGTTAGCGGAGGATGCCAAAATGAGAGCCGAAAAAATGGCCGAAATGTTTCATTATAAGATTGAATACTTCAGAAACACCGGAAAGAAGCCCCTTCTTTAAAATAAGATTTCCAGACCCTTAGCCCAGATTGAAGTGAAAAGCTTTTTGCTAATAGCCGTTTTAGTTTTTTTTGATTTTAAAAAGCGACCGAAGGAAGCTCTTTTAAAATCAATGAAAAAACAACCGGGTTTGCAAAAACTTGTAATGAAAAGCTGGAAATGGCTTCAAAAATTTCGTAATTTTACACCAAATACACACAACAACCTACCATGAACACAGCAATTGAGACCAATCCGTTAATAGAACGCCTGCCCAAGCACCTGAAACAGTTTATCAAACCACAAGATTACAGCGAATACACCCCTATCAATCAGGCAGTTTGGCGTTATGTGATGCGAAAAAACGTAGATTACTTAGGAAAAGTAGCGCACAGCTCTTATTTGGATGGGTTGCGTCAGACAGGAATTTCTATTGAAAGTATCCCGAATATGTATGGCATGAACCGAATTTTGAAAGAAATCGGCTGGGCTGCTGTTGCGGTGGATGGTTTTATTCCGCCAAATGCCTTTATGGAATTCCAGGCCTATAATGTTTTGGTGATCGCGTCGGATATCCGTCAGCTGGACCATATCGAATATACACCCGCACCGGATATTATCCATGAAGGCGCCGGTCATGCCCCTATTATCGCCAATCCGGAATATGCGGAATACCTGCGTCGTTTTGGGGAAATCGGTTGCAAGGCGATTTCGTCTTCCCATGATTATGAAATGTATGAAGCGGTTCGATTGCTTTCGATCCTGAAAGAAGCTGAAGGCACACCTCAGGCTGACATTGAAGCGGCAGAAAACCAAGTGGATTATCTGCAGAACAATATGGGCGAATTGTCGGAAATGGCCCAAATCAGGAACCTGCACTGGTGGACTGTCGAATATGGTCTGATCGGAACTGTTGAAAACCCGAAAATATACGGTGCCGGATTGCTTTCTTCCATTGGTGAAAGTGCTTGGTGTATGACCGATAACGTGAAGAAAATCCCATATGACATTTCGGCTGCCAACCAAAATTTTGACATCACTAAATTACAACCCCAACTCTATGTTACTCCTGATTTTGCTCATTTGAGCCAAGTCTTGGAAGAATTTGCCAATAAAATGGCATTGCGTACCGGCGGTTTATCCGGAATCCGAAAATTGATTAATTCTAAAGCATTAGGAACAATCGAACTCAGTACCGGAATCCAGATTTCGGGTGTATTTACCAATGTCATTGAAGATGACGGAAAACCGGTTTACATCCAGACCACAGGAAAAACCGCTTTGTCCTACAGAGAAAAAGAATTGGTCGGTCATGGAACGGAATATCATGCCGAAGGATTTGGGTCACCAATCGGAGGACTGAAAGGGATCAACCTGGCCATTGAAGACATGAGCCCAAGGGATTTGACTGCATATGACATTTATGAAGGCAAAAAAATCACATTGGAATTCGAAGGCGACATTATCGTTACCGGCGAAATCATTACGGGTTCCAGAAATCTATTGGGGAAAATCATTGCGATCAGCTTTAAAAACTGCACCGTGAAACATAATGACACCATTTTGTTCCAACCGGAATGGGGGAACTTCGACATGGTAGTGGGTAAAAACGTCATTTCTGCTTTTTCCGGTCCAGCCGATGTGAAAAGTTTTGACATGATTACACATGTCCCATCCAGCAAAACCATCAAAGCAAAAACATCTCCCGAACGTGAGGAATTGGAAGGATTGTATCAGAATGTGAGAAACATCCGCGAAGGAAAACCTACTGATGTCTCTCTGGAAAAGACGTTTGCTACATTAAAAGAAAACTATCCTAATGATTGGTTGTTATCGATTGAAATCGCGGAGCTTCTGCAAAAGAACAGCAATCAGGACCTAATGCCGGAAGTATTATCGCATTTGGAAAAAGTAAAACAGGAACGTCCGAAAGTAGCTCATCTGATTAGCGGCGGACTGGAATTGATTTTAGAGAACGAAAAAGTGTAAAACTTATTTATAAAAACAAAAAATCCCAAGTTATGCTTGGGATTTTTTATGCTTTTATTTTTTGGTTGAAATCATTTTCGGTAGTGATTACCTGGTCTTCATATTGTAATTTCCATCCCATGGAATTAGTCAGGATTAAAATTTTGGAGAGCTCACTTATCAATCGGTTTTGCGCATTGGATTTCAAACTTGATTTTCCGATTTTAAGTGCTAGATCCGCTTTAACCTTTTTGTTGATTTTATTGTAATCATCACCGGTAAAAGGGTTGAGTTTACTCTGCTCCACATTATAAAACTGGATATCAGGGCTGATTTTGATTTCTTCTTTGGGAATACGTAAAATCGTAATCATCTTGTTCTTTTCGTCGATATCGTATTTCATCTGACGCAGGTCATAAGCCACCGTAACATCAGCGTTGATGATAATGAGCGCCTTTTTTTCAAAAGAAAGCATATCCATGAAATACTTATCCTGGTCTTTGTAGGTCATGATTTGCGAAAAATGCCCCTCAGTTACGACCAGTTTTCCGACATTCACAATTTGCTGCTGAATCAGATTGGTATTGTATTCCTGGGTGGTTCCGTCGTTGTTTTTGAATCCGCAAAACCGGAATAACAAAAAGATTATTACAACTGCTCCGACTCCTACTAGTATACGCTTTACCATGATTAAAATTTCATAAATGGATATTGAGATACTAATTTACCCTTTTTTTCGGTTAATTGGGCTTCAAATTTGCGATGGCTTTCTGATTGGGGATTAAAAGGGCGATGTGCCATTCCTTTTTGGATAACATTAACTTCCTCCATCGTTTTATAAGCTGCTTCCGAAATCCATGTTGCTGCAAAGCGCTCCCAGATATAATCAATTGCGATTTGGTTTGGATGAATCATGTCTTCGGCATAAAAACGATAGTCACGCAATTCGTCCATCATGATTTCGTAGGACGGAAAATAACTTAGGTTTGCGGATTTCGATTTCAGAACCTGATGAATTGCGGTTATCAAATGGGATTTGCTGATTTGGTTTTCGACAAAACCATCCTTGATATGGCGCACTGGTGACACCGTGAAAATGATTTTAGTGTTTGTGTTTACAGAAGCGATTGATGCAATTATATTTTCCAAACTTTTGGTAATGACGGCAACAGACAACAATTCTTTATCAAACTGCTTTTGCGGCACTTTATGGCAATTGGCAACAATAGTATTGCTTTCTTTGTTTCGGTACACCCACGCCGTTCCTAAGGTGACGATGATATGGGTTGACTGGAGTAATTCTTGTTGCAGCGATTTGACTTTAGCATTCATGTTATGCAATAATTCAGAAGCATCTGTACAGCTCAAATCGGAATGCGCATCAAAGGAATGCCAGCGTTCGTTATGAAAGAATATATCTTCGGAGGTGAATTGCTTTTCGGACACAGCAAAATCAATCAACTTTTCAATAGCCTGCGAATGGAATAAAATTCCAAACGGGTTGGATGTATTTTGAAATTTGAAATAAGTGAATTGCTCCGCCATATTTACCGCAAAGCAGGAACCCAAAGACACGATCCTGGAAGTATAATCTATTGGAGAATTACTTTTAGGAATGGGTATTTGGGTTCTGAACTGCATTTTTTATTTTTATTCAAAAATAGGAATAAAAAAAGAAACCCAAATACATCCATGAGTATTTGGGTTTTTCTAAACGAATCCGTTTTTAAAATCTTATGAATTTATTCGTAGAAGAAATGAATTGTTTCCCCGCCGTAAGAAAAGACAGGGCAATTATCGCTGTTATAGTCATACTGATGTGAATAACTAGACTCTAAAACGTTATCAGAATTATATAGTTTTCCAGTCAGTATATTATTTATTTTACCCTCACCATAAATCATAAATAATTTATTGTATCCAGTAATATTTTTCAGAATACTATTTTTGGTGTCATATGTAAATTCTATTCTAGTATCAAGAATACCTTGGTTATATTCATCAATTCTAATGGCTTCTCCATTGGCATTTAAATAATAAATTCCGGTCCAACCTGTGGCGTTATTTTGGCTGGCAAAATCTCCACTGTATGCTTCAAAAGATACTGTACCGTCTGAATTATAGGTATAGAAAACTTTGCCAGCAGATAAATCCTCGTAATTCAAGTATTTTTTACTTGCGACTCGTTGATTACTGTCATATTCATATATCACCTCAACAACCATTTCTGCATTATTATTGAAGTGTTGGTATCCCGTAATCAAATCCCCCACATAGGTATAACTAAGATATAAAGACCCTCCTGCGTATATACTTACCAATTTATTTCCATTATAATTATACTCAAGGGTAACAGAATTGCTAATAGATCTTTTTAATAATATGGCATTTGAATTTGAGGCACTATCATTAGTACAAGAAGTAAGTACTAACATTAAAGCACCAAAGGCATACATAAGTTTTTGCATTTCTCTAATTTTTTTTACAAAAAAACGACAAAAATTCCTAGTGCCAATTTATTTTTAAAATAAAAAAACCCAAATACTGAGTATTTGGGTTTTGAATTTGGTTATATTCTAACTTCTGATCTTATTGATAGAAGTATTGGTAAACTGTTGGTTTTCCAACAGATGTAAGTTCTGTAGCAGTCGTTGGATAATCAAATGAATTATAGGTGTACTGATACTGATCGTTATCCGTTTTTGCAGTAGCGGACGATGTATATACAGATGACATAATATTATTTGAGGCAGAGCTTAAAGCCGCATCATAATACGTTAATTTATCAAAGCCGGTAATGCTTGCAAATGGAGAATGTTTCCCGTCAAAAGTATACATTGCTGTTTCTGTTACAGTCGCGCCATTAACCTTGTTATAGGTTTCAACCTTACTGATCTGACCGTTAGTCAGGAACACTTTTCTGCTTCTGATTTCGGAAGCGGCATCTTTTAAAGCACCTTTGTATCCGGTAACTGAAATACTCTGGTCAGCGTTGTACACATATACTGCGTTATAGATAACAGCATTATTCGGTTTTACTCTTTTAAAGGCAACCAATTGTTTGTTGGCGTTGTATTCAAATATTTCTTTTGTGGCTAAAAGGTTATTCGAATAGAATTCTCTTGATGCGATAAGATCACCGGTATAAGTATAGGTTACATATTTGTCTTCAGTGGTTACTCTGGACAATTTATTTCCGTTATACGTATACTCACCTGTCGTAACGGTAGTACCGCCATCGATGATAGCAACAGTTTTCTTTAATAAGGTACCGTTAGTATTTGCTATTTTAGCATCTGTCGTGTTCTCTGGGGTGGTGGTGTCAAATTCATCATTTGAACATGAACTAATAAGCACAGCCGTAATAAGGCCTAAAATGCAGCTAAATTTTTTCATAATTTGTAGTTTGTTGTTTAAAATTTTTTGTAAAGAAAGTAAATAAAGCTACTTTGAAAATTAATTTTAACATTAGTTTAATACCGTACATCGTTAAAAATGAGCACTTTATCGATTAAAATAAATACATTCTACCTTATAATCTCAATAAAACAAGGGGTTCCAAAGGGTAATTATAAAATTTTATCGTTTTTGGTTTTTTTCACAAAAAAAAGCGGAAAACCAGGTTTTCCACTTAAATATAACTCACTGACTATTAGTCTATTGTATAAAATCAATTGCTTTTTGCAAAGCTTCGGCAATTCCATCAATATTCTTCCCTCCTGCTGTTGCAAAAAACGGTTGTCCACCTCCGCCTCCCTGAATGTATTTACCCAATTCACGGACTACATTCCCGGCGTTCAGACTTCTTTCCGCCACCAGTTCCTTGGATACATAACAGGTCAGCATTGGTTTTCCTTCTTCGGCTGTAGCCAAAACCAGAAAGACATTCGTTCCCAAATTCCCTAACTCATATGCCAGGTCTTTTGCTCCTTCCGGATTCAGGTCGACTTGTTTTGCCAAAAATTGGATTCCGTTTACTTCCTGTATTTCGGAAACCAACGCCGCTTTCATGTTTTTAACCTTGTCTTTCATCAGACCTTCAATCTGTTTGGTTAGCTTGGTATTTTCTTCCTGTAAGGAAACCACAGCCTTCAAAGTATCCTGTG
Organism: Flavobacterium sp. GT3R68; assembly: GCF_007109225.1. Lineage (GTDB taxonomy): Bacteria > Bacteroidota > Bacteroidia > Flavobacteriales > Flavobacteriaceae > Flavobacterium. Next base: position 164,650 of record NZ_VJZK01000005.1, on the reverse strand, counting down.
GATTCTTTAAAGCGGCTTTAATCTCATGAAGCAAGTGTTCATGAGAAGCAAAATGTTCTTTTACCGCATCACTAGTGATAGCCTCGATACGACGGATTCCTGCTGCAACAGCACTTTCACTGGTGATTTTGAAATGCCAGATATCGGCGGTGTTCTTCACGTGGATTCCTCCGCACAATTCCATGCTGTCTCCAAATTTGATGGCGCGGACATGGTCTCCGTATTTTTCGCCGAATAAAGCCATGGCCCCTTCTTCAACTGCCTGAGCAAACGGAATATCCCTGCGTTCTATCAATGGCAACTGTTCCTGGATGCGTGCGTTAACGAAATCTTCCACCTGACGTAATTCGGCATCCGTCACTTTTGAAAAATGTGAAAAGTCAAAACGCAGATAATCAGGACTCACCAAGGATCCTTTTTGTTCCACATGGGTTCCTAAAAGAGTTCGTAGCGCCTGATGCATCAAATGCGTAGCCGAGTGGTTTCTGGAAGAATCGGTTCTTAATTTTGTATCGACTTTAGCCGTAAAGGTTCCGCTCACATTCTCCGGTAGGTTTTTGGCAAAATGCAGAATCAGGTTGTTTTCTTTTTTGGTATCAATAATAGCAACACTTTCATTGGCTGAAATCAATATCCCTTTGTCACCTACCTGTCCGCCACCTTCCGGATAGAAAGGAGTATTATCTAAAACGATTTGGTATAAGACACCTTCCTTTTTACTGTCAATTTTTCTGTAACGGGTAATTTTTACGTCGTTTTCATTTTTGTCATAGCCGACAAAAGTTTCCACATTCCCGGGAATTAAAACAATCCAGTCTTCGGTAGACACTTCGGAAGCAGCTCGGGAACGGGTTTTTTGTTCGAACATCGCTCTTTCAAACCCGGCTTCATCCAAATCAAGCCCTCTTTCTCTTAATATCAATGCGGTTAAATCGATTGGAAAACCAAACGTATCATACAGTTCAAATGCTTTCTGGCCGGAAACAATTTTTCCTTCCGTTGCTTTAATGACATTTTCAAGCAATTGTAATCCTTGGTCCAGTGTTCTTAAAAAGGAGCTTTCTTCCTCTTTAATTACATTCATCACCAGGTTTTTCTGGGAAACGATTTCCGGGAAAGAATCGCCCATCTGATTGCTCAGCGTCTCCACCAATTTATAAATGAATGCTTCCTTGGTATTTAAGAAGGTGAATCCGTAGCGGATGGCACGACGCAGAATCCTACGGATTACATAACCCGCTCCTGTATTCGAAGGCAATTGTCCATCGGCGATGGCAAAGGCCACCGCACGAACGTGATCGGCAATAACGCGGATGGCGATGTTGATTTTTTCCTCGTCTTCGTCTTTTGCTTTGATTGTATATTTTGCTCCGGTAATGCTTTCAATTTTATTGATCAGCGGTGTGAAGACATCGGTATCATAATTGGATTGTACATTTTGCAAAACCATGCAAAGACGTTCAAATCCCATTCCGGTGTCTACGTGCTGCGCCGGCAACTTCTCTAAAGAACCATCGGCTTTACGGTTGAATTCCATAAACACGTTGTTCCAGATTTCCACGACATGAGGATGGTCGTTATTCACTAAATCCTTACCGGAAACTTGTGCTTTTTCTTCGGCCGAACGAATATCCACGTGAATTTCGGAACAAGGTCCGCAAGGTCCCTGATCGCCCATTTCCCAGAAATTGTCTTTTTTGTTTCCTAGCAGGATGCGGTCTTCTGAAATTAAGGTCTTCCAGATATCGTATGCTTCCTGATCGAATGGCACGTTTTCTTCTTCGCTGCCTTCAAAAACAGTCACATAAAGAATGTCTTTGTCTATTTTATATACTTCGGTCAGTAATTCCCAGGCCCAGTTGATGGCTTCTTTTTTGAAATAATCCCCAAAACTCCAGTTCCCCAACATCTCAAACATGGTGTGGTGGTAGGTATCGATACCGACTTCCTCCAAATCGTTATGCTTCCCGGAAACACGAAGGCATTTTTGGGTATCGGCAATTCGTTTGCTTTTTGGGGTACCGTTGCCCAGAAAATATTCTTTGAACTGAGCCATTCCGGAGTTGTTGAACATCAGGGTCGGATCATCCTTTAATACTATAGGTGCTGATGGAACGATTACATGTCCTTTACTTTGGAAAAAATCCAGAAACTGTTTTCTGACGTCTTGTGATTTCATTGCTTTATTTTGGTTAAAAGTCTTAAGTCCAGTGAGCCTAAAACTGCTTCATTTTTTATTTGCTTCATTTGAAAAGTTGAAAAGTTCTCTCGTCTAGCCCTGATGGAAGCGGCATCCCGCGCACTTTTTGCGTGGATACAGCGGACAGCAGGAACAGTATTGATAAAAATGCCAAATGTTTTGCTCTAAAAAACTATTTTAAGGAAACATTTATTAAATTTGTTCGTCTATCCTTACAATTGGTTTCCAATTAACTTTTCAAGGTGCAAAAATAGCATATTTTAAAACATGTCGAAGGTAAAATATTATTACGATTCTGAAAATCTGGCATATCGCAAAATCAAAACTAAAAAGAGCAAGAAATTTGGTTATGTCGTTCTGTTCTTAGTGTCTTCCGGACTATTTGGCGCCTTAAGTTTCCTGATTTTACTGAATACTCCTTATTTTGAAACCCCAAAAGACCGATTGCAGGCCCGTGAGATTGAAAACCTAAAACTTCGATATGCGATTCTGAATAAAAAAATCGACCAGATTGATGAAGTAATGGCCAATATTGAGGAGCGCGATAATAATTTGTACCGTGTTTATTTTAATACGTCGCCTATCCCGGATGAAGAGAGAAAATCCGGATTTCGGGATTCCAACCGATACAAAGAACTGGAAGGATATGATAATTCGCAGCTGGTAATGAATACCACCAAAAGAGTGGACATACTGAGTAAACAATTGGTGATCCAGTCCAAATCGCTGGACGAGATTTTGAAATTAGCGAAAGCAAAAGCCAAGTTACTGGAGGCCATCCCGGCGATACAACCAGTTCGGAATGAAAATCTAAAACATATGGCTTCGGGGTTTGGATACCGAAGCGACCCTTTTACGAAAGTTCGGAAATTTCACGAAGGAATGGATTTTACCGCGAAAACAGGAACACCGATTTTTGCTACTGGCGACGGGGTAATACAAAGGGCGGACAATACGGCTACAGGATTCGGAAACCACATTGTAATCCGACACGGGTATGGGTATGAAACGCTTTACGGGCATTTGAGCAAGTACAAAGCACGCCCGGGGCAGCACGTAAAAAGAGGTGACATCATTGGATACGTAGGCAGTACGGGTCGCTCGGAAGCGCCACACTTACATTATGAAGTGCATAAAAATGGCGAGCCGGTCAATCCGATTAATTTCTATTATGGAAATATTTCCGCCGCCGAATACATTGCCATATCAAAAATTGCTAATCAAGAAAATCAATCACTCGACTAATGCACATAGAATTACCTGAGAAAAGATATTACGGCATTGGGGAAATCGCCAAAGCATTTGACGTGAATGCGTCGCTGATCCGTTTTTGGGATAAGGAATTTGATATCCTGAAACCTAAAAAAAATGCGAAAGGGAACCGCATGTTTACTCCGGAGGACATCAAGAATTTACAATTGATTTACCATCTGGTTAAAGAAAGAGGATTTACGCTAGAAGGTGCCAAAACCCATCTGAAAGAAGGGCAAAAGAAAACCTTAGATAAATTCGAAATAATTCGTAAATTAGAAACCATCAGAACACAATTAACAAATATTAAAAACCAACTTTAAAAACAAAACACATGAGAAGATTTTTGCCTTGGATTATCGGAATAGTAGTACTTTTTTTAATTTACAGCTGGATTAAAGGAATCAACAATACAGCCGTAACCTTAAACCAGAATGTTGAACAGGCTTGGGGAGATGTTCAAACATCCTACCAAAGAAGAAATGACCTTATCGGAAACTTAGTCAATACTGTAAAAGGAGCTGCCGATTTCGAAAAAGGAACCTTGACTGCTGTTATCGAAGCGCGTGCTAAAGCAACTTCCGTTACTGTGGACCCGACGAATATCACTCCGGCTCAATTAGCGGAATTTAACAAAGCGCAAAGCGGTGTGTCTTCTGCGTTATCAAGATTATTGGTAACTGTTGAAGCATATCCGGAATTGAAAGCCAATCAGAATTTCCTAAAACTGCAAGATGAATTGGCCAGCACCGAAAATCAGATCCTGACAGCCAGAACGCGTTTTAACGAAGCGGTAAAACCTTATAACAGCCATATCAAAACATTCCCGAACTCGATGTTTGCCGGATTGTTCGGATTTAAGGAAAAAGCCTATTTCAATGCTGTGGAAGGTGCTGAAAAACCTGTTGAAGTAAAATTCTAAAGCCCCCTAACTCCAAGAGGGAAATTAAAAAACAAAAAAATGTCAGAAGTAGAAAAGTTTTTAACCACAGAAGAAGAACAGGAAATTGTTGAGGCTATTCGTATGGCTGAAAGGGAAACTTCTGGCGAGATAAGAGTTCATATAGAGAAAACAACTTCCGGAGACACGTATGCGCGCGCTCTGGAAGTTTTTCATTTATTGAAAATGGACAATACCAAACTGCAAAACGGAGTCCTGATTTACCTGGCTGTAGATGACCATTCGTTTTTCATTTGTGGTGACAAAGGTATCAACGATATCGTAGGTCGCGATTTCTGGGACTGTACCAAAGACATTATGCAGGCTCATTTCAAGAAAGGGGATTTTAAGCAGGGACTGATTGATGGCATCCGCAGAGCAGGCTCACAACTACAGAAGCATTTCCCATGGGATGATGCCGATTCCGATGAATTATCTAATGAAATATCAAAAGGCTAATGGCTTTACTTAAAACAAACAAATCAATTTTCGGGGCCCTGCTTCTTTTTGTACTGTGCTGCTCGCAAGTGAGCTGGGCTCAGTTTAAGATTCCAGAAAAACCGGATTTCCAGACCAGTGTTTACGATTATGCGAATCTACTAAGCGCTTCTGAGAAAACCAGTTTAGAAGAAAAACTGATCAAGTATTCGGATTCGACATCTACTCAAATTGTGGTAATAACCATTGATGATCTTAAAAATGAAGACATCAATGTATTATCAACCAATTGGGCCCAAAAATGGGGATTTGGAGATGCAAAAAAAGACAATGGGGTTATGATTTTAGTCTCTAAAAATGATAGAAAATTATCTATCAGGCCTGGTTACGGAGTCGAAGACCGATTGGTTGCAGGAATTTGCGGAGAAATTATTAGAAATGTTATTGTACCTGAATTCAAAGCCGGTAGTTATTACAATGGTCTGGATAAAGGCGCAGATGCGATTTTTGATGTCCTGAAAGGAAAATACAAAGGAGAACGAAAAGTCAAAAAAGAAAAAAACTTTCCGATAATGCCCATCATCATTATCATCATCATCATTTTGTCAATCATCTCGAGAAACAAAAGAGGCGGCGGCGGAAGTTCAGGCCGTGGACCAAGCTTATTCGACGCTATCATCCTAAGCAGTTTAGGACGCGGTAGTTTTGGCGGAGGTTCATCCGGTGGTGGATTTGGCGGCGGCGGCGGCGGTTTCGGCGGTGGTTTCGGTGGCGGAGGATTTTCCGGTGGCGGAAGTAGCGGAAGCTGGTAAAGAAAGATTTAGATATAAAAAAAGCTGCGGATTGCAGCTTTTTTTATTTTTTTAATCCTGATTTAAAACATCATCCTATTTCGGGCTGGTTTTTCCTTACCCGCAAATTTTTCAATTTTGTAAGTCAGTGAGAACATCGCATAACGTTTTAAAACAATATTTTCTTCATCCCGAATTGCAGATGGAGTTATGGTCCTTGTGGCACTTTGATTCTGGTTCAGCATATCATAAACCTTTACTTTAGCCGTCATCTTTTTATTCAGAAAATTATAAGACAAACTGGTGTTCCATAAATAGAAATCTTTTTTGAAGCCATCAGCAATATTCGAATTATACGTATACCCGAAGTCATTTCCGAAAACCCAATTCTTAGGCCAGTAATTGGTGGTCTGGATATTAAATCGATGCAACATATTGGTAGCCGAATTCACCGAATAATTGGTGTATTTTGTATCGCTGTAGGTAAAATTATACGTTGGATTTATAGTCAATAATTCTCCGTATTCATAGGTAAAACTAGCACGCGGTGTCAGTCGTAATGATTTTGCTTCAAATCCTTCCATGACCAACGGAGCACCTGTCATCTCTCTCCCAATAACACCTTTTGCCATCCCGAAATTCGCGCTGCCTCCCAACCCAAATTTAAAAGTGTGCGCTTCTCTTTTTATGGTTTTATTCCAATTTCCACCAAACCAGGATGTATATGTACCGGAAGCATTTACATAAGAAGTCGTCCGTTTTCCATTGGTATGATAAATCGTAGAGGAAACCACTTGATTTTCATAAAAGTTTCCACCCATGTAAATACTGTAGCCCGATTTGGTAGCCGTGTTAAAATCCCTTAAACTAAGATAAGCTGTATGGTATTTATTAGGATTTAGATTTGAATTCCCAATAGAAGTATTAAGCGGATTGGATTCGTTTGGTACCTCCAGAATTTGGCTCGCGGTAGGAAAATCGGCCAGGTAATAGTAATTTGCCCATACGGATTTTGATTTACCAAATTTTAAATTTATATAAGCATTCGCATACGGCAGCATGTAGGTTTTATTCACATCTGCAACATCGTTTCGATATAGGGAATGATTGTCGAATTTAGTAATGGAAGTTCCGGCTTCTAAATTGAAATTAAATTTTTTCTTATTAATGCTAAAACCAGACTTTGGAGTTATTGTTCTGCTTGTAGATGTATAATAACTGGTCAGTTTATCATTCTCGACTGAATATGATTGAGCCACTTCATCAAAATCGTACGCTATTCTGTCTTCAGACACTTTTTTCCATTTATACTCTACTGCTAAATTAACTTTCAAAGAATCCTTTAAAGGCTCGGCGTATTCTATTTCTGTGAAATACGAATCTTTTACATTCCTGTTTCTTTTGATTTGGTCTCGTATCTCATCCGGATCAATGTCGGTATAATCAATTGTATTCGATTTATTCAATGTGTTAACCTCCTCTTTCCCATTTTCGTTCTCAAAGGACAGGCTTAAGAACCTCCCTTTTCTTTTAAAGGATTTATTAAAATTAATTGAATTGGAAAAAACATTGTTTTCACTTGTATCAAAACTTTCCGACAAACTCTCATATAATAGCTGATTGTTTTCATCTTTTTGGGATTCGAAAGAGTTACTATCATAGCTATTGATTGATTTAGCAAATTTTGGAGCAACTACAAAAGTTGTTGTCGAATCAATTTTATATTCCAATTCAAAACTGAAATTATGGCCTAAGCGTTCTTCATATGTTTTCGCATTGGATTCCGTTGTAAGATCTCCTGAACCCACAAAAGCAACTTGTTTCGTTCTGTTTAGATTTTCTGAATTGGAATTCGTGAAAAAATAACTTCCGTTGGTTTCCACCTTTTTACCCCATTCATCACCATAATTCAGTCCCACCATATCCGACTGCGTTATCCCTTTTCCGCCACCAAAACGCATGTTACCAATCCCATAAGTCCCGTCACTATAGCTGGAATACGATACATTACGTCCACCTCCCATATTATCAAAGACTTCGTCCATCGAAAATCCGGTAGAATTGATATTGTTGGAGGAAGCCAGAACACTTATCTTTCTTTTATTCTTGAAATAATTAATCAATGCGCTGCTTTCATACCGCTCATCTGTTCCGTAGCCGCCCATGAATTTTCCGAAAAAACCCTTATTTTTATCCTCATCGATGGTCAGGTTAATACTGGCATTATTGGAACTTGAAACCTGTCCCGCCAATTCTTCTTTTTTGGTTTTAGTATCCGATATCTGTACTTTATTGATAATGTCGGAAGGAAGGCTTTGCAACGCAATTTTTCCGTCTTTGTCAAAAAAAGGTTTTCCGTTAACCAAAATCTGATTGACTTCCTTGCCATTTACCGTGATTTTCCCATCTGTACCCACTTCTACTCCGGGCAATTGCTTGAGTAAGGTTTCGACATTTGAATCCGGGCGTACTTTAAAAGAGGATGCATTGAATTCCAGAGTGTCTTTCTTTATCCTGATCGGTGGTGCTTCACTTTTTATCACCACCTCATTTAGCGTATTTACTATTTCCTCCAAATGCAATATCCCAAAATCCTTATTTTCTGTAAGGGTAGTGATTTCCTGTCTAAAGGTTGCATATCCCTGAAACGATATTTTCAAGAAGAAAGGCTTGGTAATTTTTCGGGTATCGATTTTGAATATCCCATTTTTATCCGAAATTGTATAATCGATAACAGAGGAATCCTTTACAGCTGTTAAATAAACGGTAGCGGCCTCAATTGGAACCTGTGTGTTTTTGTCGTGGATTTTACCTTTAAGAGTAATGTTGCTTTGCGCAAAAGAAGAAAAACTTACGAATAAGAAGAAAACGATGGTGTAGATTTTAGGCATAAAAAAATTTCGCTGTTGATATATTTGGGTATATAAACAGCGAAATAAGTCATTTAGTATCGTTAGGAATAATTTCTTACAGAAATTTTAACAAAATTATTTTTCTCTAATGTAAATATCGATAGGAACTCCCGAGAAATCCCAATTTTCACGAATTTTATTTTCAAGGAAACGTTTGTAAGCTTCTTTTACATACTGCGGTAAATTGGCAAAAAACACAAACTGCGGCGTTGGTGTTGGCAACTGCATGCAATATTTTATTTTCACATATTTCCCTTTCAAAGCCGGTGGCGGATATCCTTCGATTACTTTCAACATATAGTCGTTAAATTTCGAAGTCGGGATTCGCTGTTGTCTGTTTTCATAAACCTGAACCGTCGCCTCCAATGCTTTCAATAAACGCTGTTTGGTCAAAGCGGAAACGAAAAGAATCGGCACATCGGTAAATGGCATTAACTCCTTGCGTATTTTTTCTTCATAATCACGGGTAGACATAGTATCTTTTTCGACTAAGTCCCATTTGTTTACCAGGATGATAACTCCTTTTCTGTTTTTTTCGGCAAGCCAAAAAATACTTTGATCCTGTCCTTCAAATCCACGTGTGGCATCAATAATCAGGATACATATATCTGCATGTTCGATGGCACGCACGGAACGCATCACCGAATAAAATTCTAAATCTTCTTTTACTTTTGCTTTACGACGGATTCCGGCGGTATCCACCAAGTTGAATTCGAATCCAAAACGGTCAAATTTCGTATCGATCGCATCACGGGTTGTTCCGGCGATATCGGTCACCATAAACCGTTCTTTACCAATCAAAGCATTGATAAAACTGGATTTTCCGGCATTAGGTCTTCCTACAACTGCAAAACGAGGTAAAACAACTTCTTCCTGAACCGGTTCTGGTTTTACCGGGAACGCATCAATCAATGCATCCAATAAATCTCCAGTTCCGCTTCCTGAAATACTCGCAAAAGTGTAATATTCTCCTAACCCAAGGTTATAAAACTCCAGAGCGTCTTTTTCACGCATGGAATTATCCACCTTATTAACAGCAAGCAAAACCGGCTTGGTCACTTTACGCAACAAACGGGCAACAACATCATCCATTGGGGTAATACCTTCTTCGACATCAACCACAAATATGATAACATCTGCCTCATCGATGGCCAGTTCCACTTGTTTGCGGATCTCACCTTCAAAAACGTCGTCAGAACCTTTTATGTATCCTCCGGTATCAATTACCGAAAATTCCTTTCCATTCCATTCGCTTTTCCCATAATTCCGGTCACGGGTTACCCCTGAAACTGAATCGACAATCGCTTCTCTTCTTTGTATCAATCGATTAAAAAGGGTCGATTTACCTACGTTTGGTCTTCCTACAATGGCAACAATGTTGTTCATAATGCTTTTTCAAATATTAACTTCGTCAGTCCTACCGCTTTTCAGTTTCGGGCTGCAAAGGTACGTTTTTTGTTTAACGTATCAGGTTTAAAGTTTTCAGGAGCTATTCCTGCTATTCACTATATCTTTTCCTGCTTAAAAAAGCAGCAAAAGGATACCGCTACTATCAGGGCTAGACACTATCAAATCGACAAACTACTTCTTATTGGTTATAACCAAAACGCTTCAGCATGTTGGCGTTGCTTCTCCAGTTTTTATTGACTTTAACAACCAGTTCGATGTGGATTTGTTTTCCGAAAAACTTCTCTAAATCAGCACGGGCATCCACTCCTACTTTCTTTAAAGCGGCTCCTTTATGTCCGATGATGATTCCTTTTTGGGTTTCGCGTTCGACCATAATCAACGAACGGATTCGGATGATGTTCTCATCTTCAAAAAACTCTTCAGTAACGATTTCTACCGCATATGGAATTTCCTTGCTGTAATTCAACAGGATTTTTTCACGAATGGTTTCGTTTACGAAGAAACGCTCTGGCTTATCGGTCAGTTGGTCTTTTGGATAATACGCTGGTGATTCAGGTAATAATTGGATGATTCTTCCAAAAACTTCTGGCACATTAAAGTTCTGTAGAGCTGAAATAGGAAAAATCTCCGCATTCGGAACCTTGGCAGCCCAAAAAGCGACTTGCTCTTCTAATTTTTCCTGATTGGAAGTATCGATTTTATTCAACAATAATAAAACCGGAATTTTGGCATGGATGATTTTATTGAAAAAAGCCTCATCCTTCAGATCCTGCTCTCCAATTTCGACCATATAAATTAAAACGTCAGCATCTTCAAAAGCGGATTTAACGAAATTCATCATCGATTCCTGCATTTCGTATGCGGGTTTGATAATTCCAGGCGTATCGGATAGGATCATCTGAAAATCTTCACCATTGACGATCCCCAGAATACGGTGACGTGTTGTTTGTGCTTTAGAGGTAATAATGGATAATCTTTCCCCGACGAAAGCGTTCATTAGCGTTGATTTCCCAACGTTTGGATTTCCGATGATGTTTACAAAACCTGCTTTATGTGACATTTTTAATATAATTTATGCTGCAAAGGTAGTCATATCAAGTCAATAGATAAAATAAAACATTTTTTAAATAGTTTTTGTTGCCGGAATGGAATTTCGTTGTACCTTTGCACTCGATACATCGCGGGATAGAGCAGTAGGCAGCTCGTCGGGCTCATAACCCGAAGGTCACAGGTTCGAGTCCTGTTCCCGCTACT
>NZ_VJZK01000005.1:0-153448 GCF_007109225.1 Flavobacterium sp. GT3R68 | reverse complement strand
ATACATCGCGGGATAGAGCAGTAGGCAGCTCGTCGGGCTCATAACCCGAAGGTCACAGGTTCGAGTCCTGTTCCCGCTACTAAGTAGCCTTTATTGAATTACAAACCGTACATCGCGGGATAGAGCAGTAGGCAGCTCGTCGGGCTCATAACCCGAAGGTCACAGGTTCGAGTCCTGTTCCCGCTACTAAGTAAGCTTCACAGCAATGTGAAGCTTTTTTTATTTACATAATATGGATGGATTTGTCGTTTACATTTTATATTCCGAAAAATCCAAAAAAAATTATACCGGATTTACTTCTAACCTAATTCAAAGGTATAAATCTCATAATTTCCTTGAAACAAAAGGATATACTTTAAAATTTAGGCCTTGGGAAGTAATTTATGTTGAGTTTTTCAATTCTAAATCTGATGCCATGCAAAGAGAGAAATATCTAAAATCCGGAATAGGCAGAGAATTTATCCAACATATTATTCAAAACTTATAATTTGGCTCATATCCGCCGCGGCGGACACAGGTTCGAGTCCTGTTCCCGCTACTAGAAAAACCATCAACGAAAGTTGGTGGTTTTTTTGTTTTATATCATACCTCCTACGATCAATCATTTAATATTTCACTAATACCGCAGGCACAGCAAACTTTTCCACTGCCACAATTTTAATCAAATATTCTAATCCTGGATGCGCATTTCAAAAACAACTGGATGATTCAAACAAAAAACTGTGACTCAATGTCTCTATAAATATTTGATTTGTGTAAATGTTTTACATTATTATATAATAATTAATGTGTTAGAAATCAATAACTTTATGTTTAAATCTTAAAACAAGATCAGGATCGACGATTAATAATAATAATCATCAGATGTAAATACCAATTTTAAGAATGAAAATTTTGAAATAATTGAACATCAAATTTTATAAAATGAAAATAATAATCCAATTGTTATTTTTATTACTGCCTTTTTTATGTAGTAGTCAAGAATACATCGACGTGTTTTCCATAAATTATGGAAAATCGCAAGAAACAACTTTTGAAAATTCATCTGTTAATACCAGCATATCCACATTTCAAACGAATCTAATTTTACCAATTGTTTTAAATAAAAAATATACTGCTATAACTTGGGTAAATTTCAGCAGCTACAACTTACAATTGTTTCCTGATTCCAATAACAATCATTTATATTCCACAAATTTAAGAGTGGGTCTACGAATAAATCATTCCAAACACTGGAGTGGAATATATCTTTTTATGCCAAAGGTCGCATCCGATTATATCCACCTGAGTAGTGAAGATATTTACTTGGGAGGAACGGCTTTATTAAAATATAAAAGAAACAAAAATTTTGGCTATAGTATTGGACTTTACGGCAGTAGTGAAGCTTATGGCATTTCGATGACTCCAATTATTGGCCTCTATTACCACAGTCCAAATGAACGCTTCGAGATGAATTTTTTATTACCGAATGATGCGGATGTCAATTATCGTTTGACTGATAAAACCAAAATTGGTGTTGATTTTCTGGGCCATGGAAATAGTTACAAACTGACCACTGACAATATTCGTTCCAAGTATGTTGAAAATAATTCGATAGATTTTTCTGCTTATATTCAAAAAGGCTTGTTCGGCAAAAAAGTTCTTTTGCGCTTAAAAATGGGATATACTTTAAACGAGTTTAGAATATACCCAATTGATCAGAAGCTTGATTTACAAATTCTGGCATTAAAATTTGGCGATAACCGGACCCTATTCTTGGAGGACAAATCAAACACCATCCTTTTAAAGGTAGAAGCCATTTATCGCTTTGATTTGAGTACCGATAAAAAGTAATTTTTTATAACTTATTTTACCGGTATTTACTCCTTTTAAATAATGATTGATTCAATAATAACAGCGATAATAAACCGCCAAGTATTAAACTTTAAATTCCTTTTACCGTAGTCCCTACTGCCAAAACAACGAAACCAATAAGCAATAGCGTGAAACTATGTTCTGTTAAAATTTGAATTTGTGTAAAATGTCCAATAATTCCAAATATCCCGCAAATCAATCCTATAATCCAGGTAATATTCTTTGGTGCTGAAGGCTTCATATATTTAATTTTTTGATGTTTTTATATACCTAAAACGTTCTTCTACAAACGCAAAAAGCCTTATTTTTAACCAAAATAAGACTTCCGCACTTATATATAACTAACGTAACTATTCTTCTGCTACTGCAATATTGATATTCAGGTTAACTTTCAAATTTGCTGCAACTCCATTCTCATTTATCATCGTCATATTCAACGCATCGAGTTTGGCTAAATTCTCAGAAACCGAACCGGTAAATTTATTATAAGAAATATTCAATTCTTTCAGATTGGTTAATTTCTCTAAACTCGCTGGCACCTGACCTTCCATATTATTTTCAAACAAACTCAAGTTTTCCAATTTGTTAAGGTTTGCAATTTCATTACTTAATTTACCGCTGAATTTATTGCTGCTCAACAGTAATGTTTTCAAGGCCCTTAAATTATACAGAGAACTTGGAATCTGTCCTTCGATCTCATTATTGAACAGGGAAAGTTTCTGTAACTGATTTAATTGGCCGATTTCCGCAGGCAGTTCTCCGGTAAGCTGATTCATATAAAGTTCTACTGTTTGCAATGCTGTAGAATTAATGATAGAAGCAGGTATTTTTCCGGATAATTTATTGAAGGCCAGATTCAGCATTTTTAATAATTTTAAATCGCCGATCATAAAGGGTATATTGCCTGAAATTTCATTTTTAAATAAATTCAGTTTTTGAAGGTAAACCAATTGCGTGATTTCCTTTGGCAGTTTCCCCACCAGGTTATTATCGGACAAATCCAAACCCACTACTTTATCATCCTGAAGTTTCACACCATACCAGGTTGATATTGGAGCATTTAAATCCCATTTCACCCTCCACTCTTTTCCATGGGTGCTTTTATGCAATTGAATCAATGCGTTTCTTTCAGACGGCGACACCGCCGCCAGCAATGCAAAAGATATAAAAAACATTAAAAATGAGCAAATTATTTTTTTCATATTAATGTAAACATTATGTTAATATTACTGGAATTTAAAACAAATTTTAACAACCAACAAAAAAAATCGATGAAATACACATAAAAATTTAAGGTATATTAAATTTCTTACATGCCCATATTAGGCCTTTTCGTTTTTATAATTCTGAAGTCAGACATCGTATTGTTTTTATAAATTATTTACTACATTTGATTACACTAACCAAACAAATTAACTTATGGAAATTAATTTTTTAGCCCTTTTAGTAGCTGCGTTATCGACACTTGTTGTAGGATTCATTTGGTATAACCCAAAAGTTTTTGGAACAATCTGGATGCGGGAAACGGGGCTGACGGAAGAGAAAATGAAAGGCAGTAACATGGTCATGATTTTTGGAATGGCCGTGCTTTATGCTTTTTTCATTTCCTTTATTTTACAAATGTTAACCATACACCAATTTGGTGCTCTTGGTATGGTTGGCGGAGATCCTACAGCTGCAAAACCATCTTACGCTGCGTTTATGGCTGATTATGGTCAGACTTACCGGACTTTCAAACACGGAATGTTGCATGGTTTTATGTCAGGATTATTTTTTGCCCTACCAGTTATTGGAACCAATGCATTGTTTGAAAAAAAATCCTGGAAATACACGCTGATATCCGGAGGATTTTGGGTAGTGTGCTGTACGATTATGGGAGGCATTGTTTGCGGCTGGCAATAAAACAAATATATTTTATATAAAATCCCGCCTGTAAAGAGCGGGATTTTTTTATAACAGTTCCTCAATTTTGGAAGCCAATTTAAAATCTTTGTCGGTTACCCCGCCAGAATCATGGGTGCTCAAACGGATGTCCACTTTATTATAGACATTGAAAAGTTCGGGATGATGATTCATTTTTTCTGCCTGAATTCCGACTTTGACAATAAAACCCAAAGCGTCGGTAAAATTTTGAAACTTAAATTTCTTTTCAATCCCGTCATTCTTAAATTCCCAATCCGGCAAATCCGCCAATAAGGGCAGAGCGTTTTCTTTATCGTATGTAGTCATCGTTTGGTTTTTCATAAAGTTAGTTAAAATTGGTATAATTGTTTTCTGATTTAACTTTAAATACTAATTTTAACAAATACTAATTCTCCTTCATTTGATTGCTACTGCTAGTTTTAAAATTTTCCGGTCTGTCTCCGAACTCCCATCCCATTGGGATGATTTAGCAGCCTGTAACATTTTCCTTTCCCGAAATTATTTGAAAGTACTTGAGGTTTCTTCTCCGGAGAATATGACTTGCCATTTTATTGGGCTGTTCCATGACGAGGAATTAGTAGGTTTGGCATTATCCCAATATATTAACCTGAGCGATGTCAGTTCTTTTGGTGAGCGGGATCATTGTTTAAAAACCAAAATCCGGACTATTGTTTTTAAGAACTTTGCTTCGAATGTGTTGTTTATAGGCAATAATATGCTGACCGGCCAAAATGCGTACTGTTTCTCAGAAAAATTACCAGTTTCAAACGGCTTGGTTTTACTGGATAAAGCAGTCACGGAACTTACACACCAGTTACATAGAAAGGGCAGCAAAATCCACATTACTGTTTTCAAGGATTTTAGTTCTGAACAGACGAAGCATTATAAAGTCCCTGAATTCGACTCCTATTTTCAGTTCACGACCCAACCCAATATGATTTTCCAGATTCCGGAAAACTGGCAATCTATTGACGATTATGTTGGCGCTTTAAGCAAAAAGTACCGCGATCAATACAAAAGGGCCCGAAAAAAATCAGAAGGACTTACAAAAAAAAAATTATCCCTCGAGGAGATTACCACTCACAATGATCGGATTAGTGAGTTATATATGGATGTAGCCAAAAATGCACCGTTCAATACTTTTTATCTGCCCGAGAATCATTTTGAAGCTTTTAAAAAATCATTAGGACATGATTTTCTTTTTTACGGTTATTTTGAAGATGACAAGTTAATTGGGTTCAACACCCTGATCAAAAACGGCACCGATATCGACACCTACTTTCTGGGTTATGATGAAAATTGCCAACGTGAAAAAATGCTGTACCTGAATATGTTGTATGATATGATTGGATATTCTGTCAAAAAAGGTTATAAAAGAATCATTTTTGCAAGAACGGCGTTAGAAATTAAAAGCTCTGTGGGATCAAAACCAATTGAAATGTTTGGCTTCATCAAGCACAGCAATTTTTTACTGAATAAATTTATCTCCAAATTATTCCGTTACCTCGAACCTGAAATGGTCTGGCAGGAACGCAGTCCTTTCAAATAATTAAGGAACGGCGACTTTCATCTGTTGGTGTAAAATGTCTATATTGAGTTTGGTTTCGGTACCGCAATATTCGCCATCAATCTGGAAGCTGACCGGGAAACTGGTTTCAATGGTGGCTTTATCAGTAGAAATAATCTCCACATCTTCAAAATTTACCGGAATGTTACCGGTTATAATTTTGCCGAAAATAAATAAATCCAGGTTTTTTAAAATGACCAGCTCAAATTTTCCATCATTCATCACGCCGTCAGGATTTATAGTCACGCCTGTTCCGTATTTCTGAGAATTGGCAATAACAATCATTCTGGCTACGCAGGTACTTGTTCTGTTATTGGCCGTAATGGTAGCTGTAAAAGGTTCCTCCAACTCATTTAACGTGGTAAAAGTCTGCAAAGCGTACCCCCATTTCCCACGCACTTCACTTTTTTCATAATTTTTAATGAGTTCCGCATTAATACCCAAATCACTCAAATGCAAACTCTTTTTGCCATTGATGACAATCATGTCCATTTCCATGAAATTATTATGAAAGGCAATTTCTAAATTTTCTTCCAAAGTAGTCGGCAAATCTAAATCGACCGCAAAACCATTGGCAGAGCCCGCCGGAAGAACCCCGAGAATCACATCATGATGTTCCATCGCCTCGGCCACTAATTTTATCGTTCCATCGCCCCCGGCAACCAGAATGCGTTCCGGTTTGTATTTGTCGTACAATGCTCTTATATTTGCAATATCAGCCTCTCCAGTTGTATCATACTGTATCATCTCCAGATGTACTGTCGCGGCATACTGCTTCACCGTTTCGATAAGTTCCACTTTATCGACACCGCCTGAAATGGGATTGACAACTAAAAGAATATTCTTTTTCACTTTATTTCTGTTATTCATCAAAAAATAATTAAATTTAGGACACTATATAAAATAGTTTACTGAATGAAGCCTATTTTAAAATTATACCGTGGTTATGCCAACGAGCAGGAATTGATTGTAATGGGCCATGTCTTTAAGCCTACTACGCAAAACGAATATGATTTTCAGAAAAAAAGCTTCAAAAATGCGACTTCTGTGATTCGGATGTTCCGGACCAAAACGCATGGGAATGCAGATGTCTATCTGAAATATAAAGATACAAAAATTCATACTAAGGCATTGAATGATGGCTATTTTAAATTCTGCGTGCCGTTGGATCAATTTGACCAATACGGCTGGATTGATTATACCGTCAGTATCATTTACAATACGGAAACCATATCGACTACCGAGAGTTATATTCGGCCTCACAAAGGAAATTTGGGAATCATCTCCGATATCGACGATACGTTTCTGGTTTCGCATTCGTTTAATCCTCTGAAGAAATTATATGTGCTGTTGTTTCGAAATGTCAATAACCGTAAAGTTTTTGAAAATGTGGTTCCCCATTACCAGGCTTTGAGTTCGTCCGGAAGAAATAAAAAAACAGAGCAAAATGCTTTTTTTTATGTTTCAAGCAGCGAATGGAACCTGTACCGTTTCATTGTGAAGTTTACCGAAATCCATCAATTGCCGAGAGCTGTTTTACTGCTGAAGGACATCAAGACGAGTTTGCGCGATTTTTTCTTTACCGGCAGAGGAAACCATAACCATAAATTTGATAAGATCAAGCATATTCTGGAGTTTTATCCTAATTTGCAGTATGTGCTTTTGGGTGATGATTCGCAGCATGATCCTTTTTTATATGAAGCGATTTGCAAGATATTTCCGGTTACGGTCAAGGCGGTTTATATTAGACAGACTGGTGATCTTAAAAAAGAAAAAGCTTCGTTGGCATTGAAAAACCTGGAAAGCCTGGGTGTGGCGGTTTGTTATTTTTCGGATAGTAAAGTCGCTATTGCCCATTCCAAAACAATCGGTTTGATTGCGTAGTCAGATTCATTAGCCCGGATGGAAGTGGAAAGCCTTTTACAGGAAACGTCCCTTTTTGTAAAAGAAAAAAAGCGACCATAGAAGCTCTTTTATCTTTTCTACAAAAACGGACGTTTTCAAGAAAGCTTGCAACGGACAGCCGGATTAGCTCCCGAATGAAATATTATAATGCATCGATTTCTTCCTGCACCAGTTCCCAATCGAGAAGGAGTTTATCCAATTCGGTTTTCTTCTTATTGTATGCCATAAAGAACGAAGCATCGTCAATGTTCTTGTCGTAATTGGAAGCCAATTGCTTGTCATCCTGCTGAATGTCTCTTTCCAATTGCTTGATTTGACTCTCTACTTTGCTTAATTTATTTTGCAAAGCTTTTCCCTTTTTCTGGTCTTCGTAGGAAGCTTTGTTGCTGTCTTTAGGAGCTGCAGCTTTTTGAGCATCTTTCATCTCCACTTCCCGCATATTTTCGAGGTTACGTTGTTCTAAGAAATAGTTGACGTCACCAAGATATTCTTTTATTTTCTGATCTTTGAATTCATAAACCAGGTTCGACATTCCCTGAAGGAAATCCCTGTCGTGAGAAACTAATAATAGTGTTCCTTCGTATTTTTGAAGGGCGGCTTTCAGTACATTTTTGGATTTGATGTCCAGGTGATTTGTCGGCTCATCCATTACCAACACATTAATTGGCTGTAGCAGCAGTTTACATAGCGCCAAACGGTTTCTTTCGCCCCCTGAAAGGACTTTTACCTTTTTCTCGACATCATCGCCACGGAACAGGAAAGAACCCAGCATATCTCTTACTTTCGAACGATTGGTGTCAGTAGCCGCATCTTCCATGGTTTGCAACAGCGTGATTTCACCATCCAGGTATTCCGCCTGATTTTGCGCAAAATAACCTACCTGAACATTATGCCCTAATTTGATGCTGCCCTGAAATTCAAATTCATTGACAATGGCCTTGATAAAGGTTGATTTACCCTGGCCGTTCTGACCTACAAAAGCAATCTTGCTTCCGCGTTCCACCAGCAATGAAATATCTTTCAGGATGGTTTTATCTCCGTAGCTTTTGGTTACTTCATCGGCTTCAATTACTACTCTTCCCGGAACTTTCGAAACAGGAAAGGAAATATTCATAACTGAATTATCATCCTCGTCCACTTCGATGCGTTCGACCTTATCTAATTTTTTTATTAACGATTGTGCCATCGAAGCTTTGGACGCTTTGGCACGGAATTTCTCGATTAACTTCTCGGTTTCTTCAATCTTTTTGGCTTGATTTTTTTGCGTAGCCAATTGCTTTTCGCGGATTTCATGACGCAATTCCAAATATTGGGAATATGGTTTGTTGAAATCGTATGCCTTTCCAAGAGATATTTCTATGGTTCTGTTGGTCACATTATCCAAAAACATTTTATCGTGGGATACAATTACGACCACACCGGGATAATTACGAAGGAAACTTTCCAACCAAATGATACTTTCGATATCCAAGTGATTCGTTGGCTCATCCAGCAACAACACATCGTTGGCCTGAAGTAATAATTTAGCCAATTCGATACGCATTCTCCATCCACCGGAAAAAGTTTCGGTTTGGTTGTCGAATACTTCTCTTTTGAAACCCAATCCAAGAAGAATTTTCTCGGTATCACCTACGTAATTATACCCGCCTAATAATTCAAAGCGATGGGTATAATCGGATAAGTCTTCAATGATTTGGCTATAGGCATCACTTTCATAATCGGTTCTGGTAACCAACTGATGATTGATTTCTTCGAGTTTTTTTTCAACAATCTTAATATCTGTAAAAGCTTCGTAGGCCTCTTCCAGCACGGTTCTTCCTTGTTCAAAATCAATATCCTGACGAAGAAAACCCATCCGAACCTCTTTTTCCTGAGAAATAACGCCAGAATCAGGAGCAAAATCCCGTGCTAAAATTTTTAGCATCGTGGATTTTCCAGCACCATTTTTTCCGACCAACCCTACTCTATCTCCGGCACCTAAACGAAAGGTAACTTCTTCGAACAAATAGGTTCCTCCAAAGGAAACGGACAAATTATGTATATTAAGCATTTATTGTATTTTATGTGTAATTGTATATGTAAATTTGCATTTCCGAGCCGGAAAATTAAATTTTTTGCAAATGTTAGAAAAAGGATCCAAACTATATAGTATTTTAACAGGAACTTGTCCAAAATGTCAGAAAGAGAGTATGTATGTGGACAAAAATATGTTGCATTTAAAAAATCTATTGAAAATGCAGGAGCATTGCAGCCATTGTGGTTTAAAATACCAGATTGAGCCTTCGTTCTTTTATGGAGCGATGTATGTCAGTTACGGATTGAATGTGGCTATTGGAATTGCCACCTTTATCATTTCTGCGTTAGTATTTCACGCTGGCATGGAAACCTCTTTTGTTGCCATTATTGTAGCATTGATTCTATCATTCCCTTTTGTATTGAGATGGTCCAGAAATATTTATATCAATATGTTCGTGTCGTACGATCCGACTACCGGCAAATAACTAGTTCTTTTTGGTGAATCTTTCGATATTGATTTCTTTTCCTAGAGGAATCCCTTTTTCAATCTTATCGAATAACGCTTTTGCCATCGCTGGTCCTAACATTACTCCCCGGGTTCCCAAGCCATTCAAAAGATGAATTCTTTCATAATCCGGATGTGTGCCCACTAAAGGTTGTCTGTCCTTCACTGTAGGCCTAACACCTGCAAAATGCGAAATGATTTCGAAATCACAATCCAGGATTTCATTAATACGTTCCAGTAATTCTGCTTTTCCTTCTTCGGTAGGTACGCTTGTTTTATCTTCCCAATTATAAGTTGCCCCTACTTTGAATAAATGATTTCCCAAAGGCAAAATAAAAACACTGGTATTCAGAATGACGTCCAAATCCAATTTCGGTGCTTTAATAATCAGCAATTCGCCTTTCGTACCATCTAATGGCAAGTCTCTAAAGTACGGATTGGAATGCATCCCAAAACCTTCTGCAAAAATAATATGCCTTGCTTGAATATCTTTATACTGAATAAAATCTTCATTTATCTCCAAAGAATCGTAATCAAACGAATGTTCTCTATATTGATTTTTCGATGTTAAATACTTTTTATATTCCTCCAATAAAGTAGCTGTATCGACATAACCGGTTTGCAATACTTCGCCATAGCCAAAAGGAGAACTGATTCCCTGATATTTTCTCGAAATCAAATCTAACGAAAGAAATGGTGCCAGATTGGGTTTGTCAGAAGCAGCAAACCAGTTGTTTTGCTCTTCCACAGAAAAGAATTTCCGCAGAATGGGTATTTTATAATCTATCTTAATGCTTATTTTTTTTTCAATAGCGTCATAAAATTCATTTGCCAAAATAAGTTGCTCTTGGGCTTTCGATACCTGGCTGAATCTTTTCAAGATTACCGGATTGTACAAACCGGCGGCCACTACAGAGGAATTTTGGGAATGGTTATCCATTACCATAATAGTTTTATTATTCTGCAAAGCGGTTTCGGCAAACGAAATACCTGCCAGGCCGGCACCAACAATTAAATAATCTAACATCAGCGTTTTTCTATTAAAACAGATTGGGCAAAAATAAAAAAACTCTTACCATTACAGTAAGAGTTTTGTATGTAGTATTGGAGAAATTTCATTTTTAGTAATTCCACATATCCTGTTCGAAATCGCGGATTTTGTCTTTTACTCTTTCAGATTCCAACAATTGCATTTGCGAATTGTCTTTCATGTAATCAGCGATAGCTCTATCACCCTGAACGTTTTCTTCCTGATAAATTACACCATTAAACCTTCTGGAATTCAGCAGGTGATCGAAGTCGATCGGCATTGCTGAGTTTCTGTTGTTAAAGGCTTTTGCTTCATGAAGCTGGTTTCTGATTGCTGGGAAATACACCCAAAACAATTCGATTGGATCTTGAACTTCTTTTCCAATCTCTCTCGCTTCCGGAGCCACTGGACAAATAGCCAAAAGTCTGTATTTCAATTCACTTTGACGTTTGTCAAAATACCAGAACCCTTTGATTTTATATCCATTAACATCAATAGCCTTAAGATCTTGTTTATTGATATACTGAAGGTCTAAAACTTTCTTTCCAGATTTGTAACCTGGTATGTCGCTGTTGATCTCTTCTTTACCTGCATCCGTAGTATCGATGAAAGTAAAAGAAGTTTCCATATCTTTTAATGTCTTCTTAGTATTAAAATAACTGTCAGCATACACTTCTGTAATCGTACCGTCTTTAATACCTTTAATCAAAACATCAAACAAAGATCTTCTTTCTTTCCCGATATTAGCGGTATCGATTGGATAATACAAAGGAAAATTAATTCTTTCATCCAAATCAACGAATTCCCATGTGGTTTTTCCCATCAATACGTCTCTATCATGAACATACCCATAAACTAATGGTTTATCATTGTCAGAAATTAATTGAGCAGGCGTTTTTTTACCAATTTCATCCGGTGTTTTTGCATTAAGCAAATTTGATTGCGCAAAAGAAGTCAGGCTTCCAGCAGCAAAAACAATCACTAATAAAAAATTTCTCCAATTCATCTTATATCATTCTAAAGTGTTATTCAAGTAAGAAACGCCGAACTTGAATTATTATTGTATTTCGTAAATAACCGATGACGTTCTAGACAGTAAAATATCAGAACCTACCAATTTGGTCTTAATTTCAGAAATAATAACCTGATCTCCTCTACCCGCTCTGGCTAAAGCTGCTTTACATTGTGCATTCACTCTGTCGCCACTAACAACCACAGTTGGCTGACCAGCAACTTTCAAGCTAAATCCGGTAACTTTTAAATCTACTTCGAAATCAAAATCTTCCATGATAGCAGAAATCTGCGAAACTTCTAAACGAGACTTCGCTCCTTTAACCATTCTCGGTGTACCTCCAATTGCACCTGTAGGAGCTGGAATACTCTTGATTCTGAAAACTTTTTTGTCTCCAACTTTTGATCCGTCAGGAAGTGTACCAGAAACATTGATTGTTACTTCTTTACCAGAACCTGGGTTCATAAGGAAAGTCCCAGGTTTCCCAGCAGATCTAAGACCCGGAGCGTTCGCTGAAACTTTATCAGCAGAGATACCAGCGAATGAAATTGTCATTGGGTTGGTAACCCCTCTGTATACCACGTTCATCTTATCTGCAGAAATAGTAGCAGAATTTGGTTTAGGAACTACAACATAGTTTCCTTTGATATCGATAGGCACTGGTTTTCCATCTTCCATGAAGGTGAATTTTCCAGTAATATCATGTTCTCCAACATTCCCAGCACCAAAGCTGAAATTTACCTGTCCATCAACTAAAGCAGTATTCAGGTTAATAGCAGAACCATTAACTACCACAGAAGTCGGAACCGTACTTTTATCATAACGACCCAATACAATCTTACCTTTTACAGCTTCTCCTGAGAAGAAAGCAGATTTTTCAGGTATTACAATAGCGGTATAATTTTTCATAGAAGCAGCCTGAGCTGTTGTATTTCCAATCAAACCATTGTAGATATCCTGTTCTGTCTTCTTAACATCATTCTGCATTGCAGATAATTTAGTAATAGAAGCAATCAAAGGAAAGTGTTCGAAATGATATGCTAGATACTTTTTAGATACACCTTCGTTATCCTTGATATCATTCAAATCAAATTTTGCTTTAATATCGTTAATGATTGGAAGATATTTCACATCATTACCAAATACGGCGATCAAATCTGACTTGTATTTTTCTATTGTTCCAATGAACTCCTTACCTTTTTTAGAATATCCGTCACCTTCAAACCAACCTTCGTCGATTGCGGCTCCTTTATCCATAGATTCGTAAGGCAATTTTCCTTTTTCTCTTTCGATATCTTTAGTCAGGTCTTTTTTCATAGTTTCGATGTAAGCATACATCTTCTTTGAAATAACTTCAACTTCTTTCGCTTTAGTAAAAGGTCCGCCAAATTGCGTCGGATTGTCAGAAGCCTTTGTTTCTAATTGCGTGAACAAACTTCCATTGTATTCCTCTGAAAATTTATTAACACCTTCAAATTTTTCATTCATTAATCCAAAAGCAGATAATACTTCTTTGGACATGTTTAATGCTAACATCGCGATGAAAACCAGATACATTAGGTTTACCATCTTCTGTCTAGGACTTAATTTTCCTCCTGCCATTTTTTCTAATTAGTTTATTTTAATTAATAAAGTATAGTTTAACAAACTAATTATCCTTTGATACTCATTGCAGAAAGCATACCACCATAAACGTTGTTCAATGAAGACAAGTTTGATGTTAATGATTGCATTTGATCTTTTAATTTTAAATTGTTTTCAGCAACTTCGTTGTTGATTTGTGCGTTTTTAGAAGCACTTTCCAATTGAATTTTATATAATCCATTCAAAGATTCCATGTTAGCAGCAGCCAAAGTCAATTCGTCGCTGTATTTTTTAGTAGATGCAATTGAATCAACTGTTGGAGCAATTCCTTTAGCTGCTGACTCGAAGTTTTTGATGCTGTTTCCTAGGCTAGCCATCAATTCACCATCAATTTTAGCTTCTTTCAACATATTGTCTAATTTCTGAGACAATAAACCTTGAGCTTCTGTGGCTTCTTCTTTTCTAGTTTCTTTCTTTTTAGCTTCACCTCCAGCCAATTCCGGATATACTAGTGACCAGTCCAATTCGTCGTCCGGTGAATCAAAAGCAGATAAACCAAAGATTAAAGCCTCTACACTAAGTCCAACAATAAGCATAAGACTCGCGCCTGGCCAGTGTTGTATTTTGAATAATGCTCCTACGATTACAACTGCCGCTCCCATACCGTAAGCGAAATTCATTGTTTTTTTGCTTAATAATCCCATAATAATTTTTTAGTTAGTTAAGTTAATATAATAGTTTTGGTTTAAATTTATTTTTTACCATTTTTGGTAGTTTGCGTTCCCATGTAATCCTGTACAGTTCTGAAACCAATATAGCTTCTTGCAGAATCTGCATATTCAAAATCACGGGTACTAACTTGTAAAAAGTATGCTACATCTTTCCAAGAACCTCCACGGGTTACTTTTCGTTGATTGGTAGCATCCTGAACGTTAGGATTCATTGTAGAAACATATTCATAGGCAGCAGGATCATATGAAGAATCTGTCCACTCAGCAACGTTCCCAGCCATATTATATAGGTTATAACCGTTAGGCTCGTATGATTTAGCCTCTACAGTATACAAAGCCTGGTCCGCTGCATAATCTCCACGATTAGGCTTGAAGTTAGCCATAAAACAACCTCGGTCATTTTTAGTATAAGGCCCACCCCATGGATATGTACCTGACTCTAAACCACCTCTGGCAGAATATTCCCATTCAGCTTCTGTTGGCAAACGGAAGGAGTTAATCAAATCTCTTCCTTTTTTCTTTTTAACGTAAGCATTCTTATTCAACGTTCTCCAAGCACAAAATGCCTTAGCTTGTTTCCAACTTACCCCTACAACAGGATATTCTCCGTATGCCTGGTGCCAGAAATAATCATTATGCATTGGTTCGTTATAGGAGTAAGCAAAATCCTTAATCCATGATGTTGTATCAGGATATACTTTTACCTGTTCAGTTTTAATGAAGTCTTTTCTTTTCCCAACTTTTGCTTTTGCAGCAGCTTGAATATCCATCCAAGAATAACGGAATTTTAATTTGTTCACATCAATAGTTCGCAAACCATTATAAGCTTCAGCTACAGGCAAATACATGGTATCCATGACTTCCGTATAGAACTCATCCGGATATTTACTTGTCTCCTTAATTAATTTTACTTTTCTATTCAATTTTCTTCCTGCATATGGATCATCAGCCGTTCCTACACTATAGTAATTCTCATACATATATTTGTCGTAAGCAGTCATCTTAGCGGGATCTGCATCGTTAAATGCAAAATCTCCAATACTTCCTCCTTTACCAGAAGAACCTTTTCCACCTTTCCCACCGGTCATCCCTTGTTCATCAGCTAAGATAGCCAAACGAACTCTCATCGTAGAATCTTTAACCCATTCCACAAACTGACGGTATTCACTATTAGTGATTTCGGTCTCGTCCATGTAGAAAGATCTAACGGTAACGGTTTTCGTAGGTGCATCCTGAACATTGGCCAAATCGTCATCCGACTTACCCATAATATATGCTCCTCCAGGAACTAATGTCATTCCAAAAGGCTTTTCTGGATGCCATTTTCTACCTTTTACTCCTACCAATTCACCTTTATCGCTTGAACGGCCGCAACTAATCAACAAAGTGAAAATTGCTGTAAATGCAACGAACTTCTTCATATAAATCTGGGTTATTAATGTATTCTTGTTTTGAGGGCGTAAACCTATTTATTATTTTTATAAAAAACAATTTTTTTATAAAAAAAAGTTAAAATTCTCAATTAATGATTGCCTGTATAAACAATCATAAAGCCATTTACGGAACTTTTTTAAATTATATTTTTTCTTTGTGCTTTCCACCATCTTTCTGGGATTTCCTGATTGCAAGCTTCCAAATACTCGTCATACGAACAAGGTAATAACGTATTTCTCTTCAATTTATTATGACTTCCTGAAATAAATGGTATTTCAATCCACCAACGGTCCGTTTTATCACTTTTATAGAACACTAATTCGTCCTCATCAAGCGGGACCATATACTTTATATAGTTGTCTTTATTACCAAAGGGATATTCATTTGACCTATAATGAAACCCTTCTATAAAGTACCATACTATTTGCGCAATCAATACCGATTCGTGTTTTGAGCCCGAGTGGTTGAAAATTCCAAATAATGAAACTTTATCACTGATACCGGCATATCTTGAAAGGGAACAAATCTCTTTCCCGTTAAAACCGTTAGGCGTAAAAGTAGTAAAATTTCCTGAATCTGAAGATTTAATAGACCTTAAATCCACGCTTACCAAATCAGCATCTCTAAACACTGGTTCGGCGATTGCAATATTGCCAGAAATTTCGCCTAATCGGTACGAGTCGAAAAACAATTTTTCGACCAAATCAACCTCTTCCTGGGAATTATAATAGGTTTGGTAGCCAATATTGCAATAATTAAAAAGGTTGTTGGGCTCTTCAATAATTATTTTACTCAAGTATGAATCGCAGGAAATTTCGTTATTTTCTTTTCCGAAATCAAATTTACTGTCAATGGAAACTAAATTGACCATCTGCTCCAGATCGTCATATGCCCTATAAAGAGCATAAGTCAAATCCTGAGATCCTCCAATTACAATTGGAATGATTTTTCGCTTAATTAAAGCAGCTGTTACTTTGCGAAGCGCAAAATAGGTGTCTGCAGTTGAGTTTCCGGCTAAGATGTCACCTAAATCTGCAATAGACTCATTCCAGTTCCCCGGAAATAAATTATACAGTTCTTTACGAACAGGAAACAAATCTATACTTACAGCAGCATTTTCATCTCCCCGGTTTTCCAGAACCCCGATAACCGCAATTTTAATCTTGTTTAAATCCGGGAAATCTTTATCGGTATGAAACGTAACCTTACTTCCCAGATGTTGCGACGATAACTCTTCAATCCAATGAAGCATTTCATTACTAATAGGCTGTAAAAAATCAAATTCCATATTTTATTTCTTTTTTGCTACGGGTTTCTTTACTACAGGTTTTTTAGCAGCCGCTTTTTTGGCCGGTGTTTTTTTAGCGGGTGTTTTTTTGGCAATCATTTCCTGAACTTGTTCTAACGTCAGACTTGCCGCATCCACATCTTTACTCAATTCAATTTTGATTTTGCCTTTGGTAATCACCGAACGTCCCCAACGGGCTTTCTCAACCAAAATTCCTTCTTCTGTCCAGTTATGCAAAACCTTATCGATGTTTTTCTGCAATTTATCCTCAATCAATTCGACCACATCAGATTGTGAAAGATTATCGAAATTGTATTTTTTACTCACATTAATAAACAACCCGTTCCATTTGATGAATGGACCAAAACGCCCAACGCCTTTCTGAACCGGCTCATCTTTATACGTCGCTATTGGCGCATCTGCCTTTGCTTTCTCATCGATTAACTCTTGAGCCCGTTCCATGGTGACATCAAGCGGGTTTTCTCCTCTTGGCAACGAAATAAAAACACTTCCATGTCGTACATAAGGCCCAAAACGGCCATTACTCACTTCCACTTCTTCACCACTGTATGTTCCAAGATTTTTTGGTAATAAAAATAAATCCAGTGCCTGTTCCAAAGTGATGCTTCCGATATTCTGGTCGCCCATCAAACTGGCAAATTTTTTCTCCTCATCATCAGCTTCTCCAATCTGCACCATCGGTCCAAATTTCCCTAAACGGACACTTACTTGTTTTCCGGTCTTTGGGTCTTTTCCTAGGATTCGTTCGCCACTTTCTCGCTCTGCATTTGCTTCGACATCTTTTACAGTTGGATGGAACTTATCATAGAACTCTTGCATCATTTTAGCCCATTCCATGTTTCCCACTGCAATTTCATCAAAATCATGTTCGACTTTCGCAGTGAAATTGTAATCCAGGATGCTTCCGAAATTTTTAACTAAGAAATCGGTAACGATGGTCCCGATATCCGTAGGAACTAATTTTCCTTTATCCGAACCGGTATTTTCTTTTAAAAGCTTCTCTCCAACTTTTCCGGATTGCAGCATCAATTGAGTATAATTGCGCTCATGTCCTTCCAAATTTCCTTTCTCCACATAATTTCTATTAATAATCGTAGAAATTGTCGGTGCATACGTAGATGGACGCCCAATACCAAGCTCTTCTAATTTTTTCACCAAAGAAGCTTCTGTGTAACGGGCTGCTGCTCGCGAATATCTTTCGGTCGCAGTAATATAATTGTTTCCTAATTTTTCATTGACTTTCATTGCCGGAAGCATTCCTTCCTGCTCTTCCTCGTCGTCATCATGACCCTCGAGATATACTTTCAGGAATCCTTCGAAAAGCAACACTTCACCTGAAGCGGTAAATAGTTCCTTGTGATTGTTGGCTTCGATTTTGACATTGGTCCTTTCCAATAGCGCATCGCTCATTTGCGAAGCCAAAGTTCTTTTCCAGATTAAATCATACAAACGAGCCTGGTCTCTGTCAATGTTAACTGTATGGCGAGACATATCCGTCGGACGGATGGCTTCGTGTGCTTCCTGCGCGCCTTTACTTTTATTGACAAAAGTTCGTGGCTTACTGAATTCCTTTCCGTAAGATCTGATGATTTCAGCTTCAGCCGCCTGCATCGCTTCCTGGGATAAATTGACACTATCCGTTCTCATGTAAGTAATGAGTCCGGCTTCATATAAACGTTGTGCCAATTGCATCGTAATCCCAACCGGTAAATACAATTTACGGGCCGCCTCCTGTTGCAAAGTGGAGGTTGTAAACGGTCCTGTTGGTGTTTTTTTGGTCGGTTTGGTTTCTAAGTCCGATACCTTATATATAGAACCGATATTTTTGTTCAGAAAATCTTCGGCTTCTTTTTTTGTATTGAAATTCTTTGGCAGTTTTGCTTTGAAAGCTTTTCCGGCTTCGTTAGTAAATTCTGCTACGACTGAATACGACGCTATTGCATTGAAATTCTGGATTTCGCGTTCACGCTCTACAATCAGACGCACCGCAACTGACTGCACGCGTCCGGCAGAAAGTCCGCCTTTAATTTTTCGCCACAATACCGGAGAAAGCTCATACCCTACTAATCGGTCTAAGACACGCCTCGCCTGTTGGGCGTTTACTAAATTATAATTGATTTCTCTTGGATTTTCAATTGCTTTCAGAATCGCTGTTTTGGTAATTTCATGAAAAACAATCCTTTTTGTTTTGCTTTTGTCCAATTTCAGCTCTTCAGCCAAATGCCACGAAATGGCTTCCCCCTCGCGATCCTCATCACTTGCCAACCATACCATTTCGGCATTTTTAGAAAGGGTTTTCAATTTACTGACCAAAGCTTTTTTGTCGGGTGACACTTCATATTTGGGTTTGAAACCATTCTCTACATCTACACCTATCTCTTTAGAAGGCAAGTCGGCAATATGGCCATAACTTGATTCTACCTGGTAATCACTCCCCAAAAATTTCTCGATTGTTTTTGCCTTTGCAGGTGACTCCACGATCACTAAATTCTTTGCCATGTTGCTCTTGTTTGAGCCGCAAAAGTATATGATTTTTTTAAATATTGCACTTTTGTGTTTTTAAAAGTAAATTTTCTCGTTGAATAACCTAAAAATATAAAGACTGAATTGTATTAATATATAGGAATAGATCTCCGACCTTATTTGCTTTTTTTCCATTAAAAAGCAACTTTTCTTAAATTAGATTTACCTCGCTTTATAAAAGATTCTGTTAAATCTTAGGCTGACATCTTGTCAGATATATTCAAATAATACTATCTTTGCCACAAGAAGAAATTACTCTTTGAAAGTGCCCTATGGAAAAGATTATTGAAGAAAGCAAGCAGGGCGAGAGCCTTGTACTAGATTTAAAAGCTGGAAATACCAAGAAGTTATTTATAGAAAGTTACGGCTGCGCGATGAATTTTTCGGACAGTGAAATCGTAGCTTCCATCCTCTCCGATAACGGTTACAATACCACTCAAATTTTAGAAGAAGCAGATCTGGTTTTGGTTAATACCTGTTCGATTCGTGATAAGGCGGAACAGACCGTGCGCAAACGTCTGGAAAAATACAATGCCGTAAAACGCGTGAATCCAAAAATGAAGGTTGGCGTCCTGGGCTGTATGGCCGAGCGATTAAAAAGCCAATTCTTGGAGGAAGAAAAAATCGTAGACTTGGTTGTCGGTCCGGATGCATACAAAGATTTACCTAATTTATTGGCAGAAGTCGAAGAAGGTCGTGATGCCATCAACGTTATTTTATCAAAAGATGAGACATATGGTGACATTTCTCCGGTTCGATTGATGAGCAATGGAATTACGGCATTGGTTTCTATTACACGAGGGTGCGACAATATGTGTACGTTTTGCGTGGTGCCTTTTACCCGTGGACGTGAGCGAAGCCGGGAGCCACAAAGTATCATAGCGGAAATTCAGAATTTATGGGATAAGGGCTTTAAGGAAATTACGCTTTTAGGCCAGAATGTTGACAGTTACCTGTGGTATGGAGGCGGATTGAAGAAAGATTTTGTCAATGCGACCGAAATGCAAAAAGCAACCGCAGTAGGTTTTGAACAGTTATTGGAAACCGTTGCAGTTACTTTCCCGAAAATGCGCGTTCGATTCTCAACATCCAATCCTCAGGACATGCATGAAGAAGTATTGCATGTCATTGCGAGACATCCGAATATTTGCAAACACATCCATTTACCGGTACAATCAGGAAGCAACCGGATTCTGAAAGAAATGAATCGCTTGCACACCCGTGAAGAATACATGACTTTAATTGATAAAATCAGGACCATTATTCCAAATTGCTCGATTTCACAGGATATGATTGCCGGGTTCCCGACAGAATCAGAAGAAGACCATCAGGACACTTTAAGTTTGATGGATTATGTGAAATACAACTTTGGCTAT
The DNA here is from genome assembly GCF_007109225.1 of Flavobacterium sp. GT3R68. Classification (GTDB taxonomy): domain Bacteria; phylum Bacteroidota; class Bacteroidia; order Flavobacteriales; family Flavobacteriaceae; genus Flavobacterium. The sequence goes on along the minus strand of NZ_VJZK01000005.1, from coordinate 132,679 downwards.
ATGTACTCCTACTCGGAACGTCCGGGAACCTTGGCGGGAAGAAAAATGGAAGATGATGTCGCGGATGAAACTAAAGCTCGAAGATTACAGGAGATTGTCGATTTACAACAAAAATATGCCTGGTTGCGCAGTGAAGAATTCGTTGGACAAATCGTAGAAGTTTTGGTGGAAAAAATTTCAAAAAAATCCAAAGAAGAGTTTTCAGGTAGGAATTCACAAAGTATTACCGTGGTTTTCCCGAAAGAGGACTATAAAATTGGGGATTTCGTGAATGTGATAATTGAAAGCTGCACCTCGGGAACTTTGAAAGGAAAGGCAGTTGGATTGAGCGAGATGAATTAGAACAAAAACTTCAAGAAAAATGATATCTAAAAAAAATATAATTATTGGTTTAATTGCTTTTATAGTGGGTTTTGGAGCGACTTTCTTTGTCATCAAAACGTATTTCCCAAAACATGAAGTCGAAGCAACCAAATAAAAACACCAACATTAATTTCAGTTTTGAATTAGTGTTAAACAAATAGAACATGGAATCGATTCAAGCCATAAAACAACGATTTGAGATTATCGGGAATGACCCGAAGCTCAACCGTGCGATAGAAAAAGCAATTCAGGTTGCCCCTACCGATATTTCGGTATTGGTTGCCGGCGAAAGTGGTGTCGGAAAAGAGAGTATTCCGAAAATCATACATTCGCTTTCCCACAGAAAACACGGAAAATACATTGCCGTTAACTGTGGGGCCATTCCTGAAGGAACTATCGACAGTGAACTTTTCGGGCACGAGAAAGGATCTTTTACCGGCGCTACCGGAACCCGAGAAGGGTACTTTGAAGTAGCTGATGGCGGAACCATTTTTTTAGATGAAGTGGGCGAATTACCATTGACCACTCAAGTCCGTTTGCTGCGTGTTTTGGAAAATGGGGAATTTATAAAAGTCGGTTCTTCCCAGGTGCAAAAAACCAACGTGAGGATTGTGGCCGCGACCAATGTCAATCTGTTCAATGCCATTGAAAAAGGGAAATTCCGAGAGGATTTGTATTATAGGTTGAGTACGGTTGACATATCGTTACCACCACTGCGGGAACGTAAGGATGATATTCATTTGTTGTTCCGAAAATTCGCGTCCGATTTCAGCCATAAATACAAAATGCCGCCCATCAAACTGGATGACAATGCCGTGCAGTTATTGCAGAAATTTCGCTGGAGCGGAAATATCCGTCAGTTGCGAAATGTAGCGGAACAGATTTCGGTTCTGGAAACCAATCGTGATATTACTGCCATCACTTTACAATCGTATCTTCCAACAGAAGGAAGCAATTTACCGTCCGTAATCAACGACAAGAAAAACGAGAGTGATTTCAGTACAGAAAGAGAGATCCTGTACAAAGTCCTTTTTGATATGAAAAGTGATTTGAATGACCTGAAGAAACTTACTTTGGAACTGATGCAGAACGGAAACGTAAAAGTTCAGGAAACCAATCAGCATCTGATCAAAAAAATATACGGTCAGAAAGAGAATGCCAACGACATCGATTTTGAAGAAGAACCACGCACCTCCATCATGAGCAGTTCCACTGAAGACAATAATTATGAGGAACAGGACGACAATTACCAATTTGCTGAAACCATAGAAGAGGAAGAAGTCCTACGACTGGAGCAAAAAGAAATCGAAATGATCAAGAAATCTTTGGAGAAAAACAAAGGCAAACGCAAGGCAGCTGCCGATGAATTAGGCATTTCCGAGAGAACCTTGTATCGTAAAATAAAGCAATTTGATTTGTAGTATTTATTCTTTACTTTTATAAAAAAAAAGCAAAATGAAAAAAATCGTAAGCATTATTTTATTGGTTCTAATATGCCTTTCCTGCACTAATCAGGAGACTAGTTCCATAGATCCCACTAAACTGGTTTTGGTTAGATTTTATCCAGATTCAGCATATGAAAGAAATTGGATTTTTAACGAAAATGGTCTGCTTAAGGATATTAAAAAACAGGATGGAACAGTTCTGGAGCATTTTACCTATGATGCAAATGGCAATTTATTGTCAAATAGTATCTATAGTGATGGGGCTGCTACAATCACACATACGTTTACCTATGACAATAACGGACATGTAACATCCGCTAACGGCATTCCTGTTAGTTATGATCCCGCAGAAAATGCATACATAAAAAATATTGTTTCGGGCAGCGAAAACTATACTTATACATATTCCTTAAATGCTGAACGATTGTTAATCCGACAAGGATACTATGGGGTTAATCAGGACGGTACTGAGCAAGGCGAATGGTATGTAGGTAATTTTACAAACGGAAATTTAACTGGCTATTATGATGGCGGTGCAGGGGACGGAGATTACCAATATGACACCAAAATAAATCCTTTCAAAACAGCTTTGCTTCCAATTGTACGAACCATTTTTATTACAAAAAATTATGTAGGTCCAGCAAACTGGTCCATAGGGGAATACAGTTCAAATAACAATGTCCTCCTTAACGGATATGATAGCGAAGGCCCGGAAGATACTGTTTATGAATATGAATATAATACCAATAATCTGCCTGTTAAATGTATTAGCAACAATTATTATATGGGCAATTTAGAAGGGTCCGGCACCCATTCATTATACTATTATCAGGGGGATATTATTCCGTAACAAAAACATATCTTTGACTTTTTAAAATCGAAATGAAAAAAATACTTTATATACTTACCTTTTTCAGTCTTTTTGCACTAAGCAGCTGTTCGGTCTATAACTTTACCGGGACCGGGAAAATTGATGCTAAAACCTTTCAGGTCAACCCGTTTCAAAACAATGCAACACTCGTTGAACCCGGAATCGAAAGAACTTTTACACTTCGCCTGCAGGAGCTGATTCAGAACCAGACTAATCTTAACCTGACCAATTTCAATGGAGACCTGGTATACGAAGGAGAGATTGTCGACTACCGAATCAGCCCGATGACTGCTACAGCCGACCAACGTGCTGCTCAAAACAGGCTTTCCATTACGGTAAATGTCACGTTTACCAATAAAAAAAAGGAAACCGATAACTTCGAGAAAAAATTTACTTTTTATAAAGATTATGATGGGACCGAACAATTGGTTGGAGCGAAACTGACAGAAGTATTGGATTTTATTTTTGAAAGAATAACTCAGGATATTTTCAACGACTCACTGGCCAAGTGGTAATCTAATTATAATGAAACTCTGATTTTGAACGTAACTGACTACACCTATTTAATCAACCATCCAAATGCTGTCAATGACAAGCAGACTTTGGCTTTGGAAAAAATCGTGAATGAATTTCCGTTTTTTCAAAGTGCCAGAGCCTTGCGCTTGAAAGGTTTATACAATCAGGATAGTTTCAGGTACAATTACGATTTAAAAATCACTGCCGTCCACACCACTGACCGAAGTGTGCTGTTTGATTTTATTACTTCTGATTCTTTTACTGCTATTCATAAAAATTTATATCAGGAGAAACAATCCGAAATTCATGATATCATCGTATCAGGAAGTGAAATCATTCAAAAGGAGAAACCACTTCCGCCATTAAATCCTTTGGAGCAATCGATTCTGACCTCAATAAAAGAATCTTCGCCAATTGACATCCAAGAAACAGAAAATGCAGGCAATGCCGTTGTCGAAATTGCCGAAGAAAAATTAGAAATCGGAAAACCGCTCAATTTTTCAAAAGAAGAAAAACATTCTTTCCAAGAATGGCTACAATTATCAAAAATGCAGCCTATCGAGAGAGATAATACGGTAATAAAGGATGAGCCTGTTACGGAGATGGATCTGGAGAAAAAGAAAAAAACAGACTTAATCGACAAGTTTATTGAATCCAGCCCAAAAATACCACCTGTAAAACAGGACAGCGTATTAAAGGTCATGTTTGAGCAGAGCAACGAAGACAAATCCTATTTAATGACTGAAACTTTAGCAAGGGTTTATCTGGAACAGAAAAAATATCAAAAAGCAATTCAAGCATATGAAATATTAATTTTGAAATATCCAGAAAAAATTAGTTTCTTTGCAGACCGAATTTCGGATATTAGGATTTTACAACAAAACAATAAATAACAATGAGCACATTTTCAATTTTTTTAGTTTTAATAACAATCGTTTGTTTTCTTTTAATCGTGGTAATTATGGTTCAAAATCCTAAAGGAGGCGGATTGTCTTCTTCATTAGGTGGATCTCAAATGATGGGTGGCGTTCAAAAAACTACCGATTTCCTTGACAAGAGTACCTGGACATTGGCAACTGTACTAATTGCATTAATCTTATTATCAAGCTTGAGCTTTACCGGAGCGTTGGGCGATACGAATTCAAAAATTATTGACAATACGCAGACAGCTGCTCCAACAGCAACTCCTGAAGCGACAAAACCTGCAGCTACACAAACGGCTCCAGCAGAAACGGCTCCAACTGAAGCTGCTCCAACAGAAGCTGCACAAGAAAAAAAATAATTCCTTTATAAAATATATAAAATGCCAGCCTGACAATGCTGGCATTTTTTTTAAGTAAAATTGTCAGTATTTATCCATTGGCATAATTTCTGAAATAGGGTTATGCATCCAAATAATTATAACCCAAAAAATATAGCATTATGGCTTTAAACATTAAACCTCTTTCGGACCGCGTTCTTATCGAACCCGTAGCTGTTGAAACTCAAACTGCTTCCGGGCTTTTCATTCCGGATACTGCCAAAGAAAAACCACAAAAAGGAACTGTTGTCGCTGTTGGAAATGGTACGAATGACCATACGATGACCGTTAAAATTGGAGACACGGTTCTTTACGGAAAATATGCAGGTACTGAATTGAAACTGGAAGGAAAAGATTACCTGATAATGAGAGAAGATGATATTTTAGCGATCATCTAATTCCCCCCTAAACATAAAACAACATTAAAATGGCAAAAGACATAAAATTTGATATAGACGCACGGGACGGATTGAAACGTGGAGTGGATGCATTGGCAAACGCGGTAAAAGTAACCCTGGGCCCAAAAGGTCGTAATGTAATAATTGGTAAATCCTTTGGAGGACCAACGGTTACTAAAGACGGTGTTACCGTTGCTAAAGAAATCGAACTGAAAGATCCTTTAGAAAATATGGGCGCACAAATGGTGAAGGAAGTTGCTTCTAAAACCAATGATTTAGCGGGAGACGGAACAACTACCGCTACAGTTTTGGCACAAGCCATCGTAAAGGAAGGACTGAAAAACGTTGCCGCAGGAGCCAATCCAATGGACCTGAAAAGGGGGATTGACAAGGCTGTTGAAGCTATCGTTGCCGACTTGACCAAACAGGCCAAAGTAGTTGGAAGCGATTCGGAAAAAATAAAACAAATTGCAGCAATCTCCGCAAACAATGACGAAGTTATCGGTGAATTGATTGCGAATGCATTTGCAAAAGTTGGAAAAGAAGGAGTAATTACTGTTGAAGAAGCCAAAGGAACGGATACGTATGTGGATGTGGTCGAAGGAATGCAGTTTGACAGAGGATATTTGTCTCCTTATTTCGTGACCAACCCGGAGAAAATGGAAGCTGAACTGGAAAATCCATACATCCTTTTGTATGATAAAAAAGTATCTTCTTTAAAAGAATTATTACCGGTTCTGGAGCCAATTGCTCAATCCGGAAAACCATTATTGATTATCGCGGAAGATGTAGACGGGGAAGCCTTATCGACTTTGGTGGTAAATAAATTACGTGGCGCCTTGAAAATCGCGGCAGTAAAAGCTCCTGGTTTTGGGGACAGAAGAAAAGCAATGTTAGAAGATATTGCCATCTTAACAGGAGGAACCGTAATCTCTGAAGAAAGAGGGTATACACTTGAAAACACTACTATTGAAATGTTAGGGACTGCAAAAAGAGTGACTATCGATAAGGATAATACCACCATTGTGAGCGGAGCTGGCGAAGCGGACATGATTAAGAACCGTGTCAACCAAATTAAAGGCCAGATGGAAGGAAGCACATCCGAATATGATAAAGAAAAACTACAGGAACGTTTGGCTAAATTAGCTGGCGGTGTGGCGGTTCTATATGTAGGAGCTGCTTCTGAAGTAGAAATGAAAGAGAAAAAAGACCGTGTGGACGATGCACTTCATGCAACCCGTGCAGCTGTAGAAGAAGGAATTGTTGCCGGAGGTGGCGTTGCGTTACTGAGAGCCAAAAACGCCCTGAAAGATCTTATTGCGGATAATGCGGACGAAGCCACCGGAATCCAAATCATTTCCCGAGCTGTCGAAGCTCCATTACGAACTATTGTTGAAAATGCAGGACTGGAAGGTTCAGTAGTTGTGGCAAAAGTAGCGGAAGGAACGGGAGATTTTGGTTACAATGCCAAAACTGATGAGTATGTTGACATGTTGACTGCCGGAATTATTGATCCTAAAAAGGTGACCCGTGTTGCGTTAGAAAATGCAGCTTCAGTAGCAGGTATGATTCTTACTACAGAATGTGCTCTGGTTGAAATAAAAGAAGAAAATAGCGCCATGCCAATGGGTGGTGGTATGCCGGGAATGATGTAAACTCACCCCAATATTATATATAAGAAAAATCCGAAGTATTCTTCGGATTTTTTTATATTTGCACTCAAAAAATAATTCAAACCTGTGTAATTAATGAAAATCCAAAAAAGGCTTCATAATTTATTAATGTTCATCTCCATTATTTTTTCATCAGTACTGGTACATTCCCAATCTACAGAAGAAAAAATTGCCGATATTACCGCTCAATATTTTGAACTAGACAGAGAAAATTATCACCTGCAATTTAATAAAGGTACTTATTTAACCAATGAAACCATCTGGTTCAAAGGTTTTGTCTTTGACAAGAAAAACAATACTCCCTACATAGAAACCACTAATATCTATGTGAATTTCTTTACCCCGGAAGGAGAAAAAATCGGAAGTAAATTACTATATGCACACGACGGTATTTTTCAAGGAGATTTTAAACTTAACAGCAGTCTGAAAACGGGAAAATATTATTTTCAGGTGCATACCAACTGGAGTAATAATTTCAGTGAAGATGAATCGGGAGTTTTTAGAGTGGAAATTATCAATGACAGTGACGGAAATATTAGTTATCTGAATAATGAGCCTATAGTTGAATTTCATCCCGAAGGAGGTGTTTTTTTAACAGGGGTAAACAATATCATTGGCATTGCGATAACCGATTGTAATCACGAAGGTTTATCCATTTCAAACGGAAAAGTACTCAATGGAAAAGGTGAAGAGATTTCCAGTTTTCAGACCAATGCTTTTGGCTACGGTAAATTTGAAATACTACAGGCCCGAAAAGAGAACTATCATATTGTAATTAATTACAACAATCATCAAATTACAAAGAGCCTTCCCCAACCTCAGGATACTGGCACAATGTTAACGGTAAATAATTATTCGAATGAATCAAAAACTTTCATTTCGATACGGACCAATGAACAGACCAAGAGTACTTTGGCTGGCAAAAAACTTTATCTCACGGTAAATCAGAATGACAAAATAAATATCGTCAATTTTCAGGTAAAAGAGAACGACCACCCTATTGTGTTAGCCAATACAAATTTATTTGATGGTGTAAATATCATACGGATAATAGACGAAAATCTAAATCAGCTGAATGAACGTATTATATATAAAGCACATAAAAACAGCTTTGAATTAAACCTTGAAACCATTAAAAAAAACCAGGACACCGTTCAGGTTAATGCGATGTCGACTACTTCAAATATCAAGTTGGGCATTTCCATTTTACCGGAAGGGAGTATATGTTCCAACACTGAAAACACCATTTTTAATTCTTTGCTGTTAACGCCTTATCTCAAGCATAGTGTCCCGAATGCTGGTTTGTTATTTGAAAACCCTTCGAGAGCAAAAAATTTCGACTTGGACCTTATTTTATTAAACCAAAAATCCAGCAAATACGATTGGAGCGCAATGAGAAATGCGCCAGTTATCAAATACTCTTTTAACAAAGGGCTTACCTTGAAAGGGGTTATAAATGAGACCTTAGACCAGCGTGAAAAATACAAAGTCCAATTATTTTCTTTTACCGGAGGAATTAATGAATTTGCAGAAATCACCGATAAAAATGAATTCTACTTTAATAATTTTATTGCGAGTGATTCATTAAAAGTTAATTTCACACTTGTCAAAAATGGGGAAAAGTATAAAGAACTCAATTACTATCCGCAAATTGTAAATAACGACAAGCCTTTCCTTAAATCTTTAAATCGCAAACAGAGCTCCTGTATTTCAAATCAAAAAATTACGAACTCTGCCCCTATTGATGTTCCGACTTTAAAAGACGCGGTCCAGCTGGACGACGTAACATTGATTAACAAATCTAAAAAAGTTGTATTCGACAATATGGGCAAATTTGGCAACAGCATGTCCAAAGCCTATAAAATCTCTGACGATGATTACAAAATGTATAGTAATGTGGTTCAATATCTCGCTGGACATGGATTTGATGCCGGAAGCCAGATGGGTAATGTGTACATCAGAGGCAGGACAAAAGTGTCAATGACGAAGCCAAACATCCCATCGATATATTTAGATGACAACCAACTTTATGAGTTTAACGAGCTTGATAATTTTTCATTAAAGTATATAAGCGAGATCTACATTGATAAAAACGGAACCAGCATTCAATCAACAGGGACTGGTGTCATTAAAATTTACACCAACAAAGACTATCGATCAGCTCCCCGAAAATCCAAATCAAAATCATTCCTGATTAAAAACGCATTTGCCCCCGAAAACAGTTTCATTGCTCCAGAATATACTTCTTTTGACAGTAATGGGTTTAAAAAGTACGGTACCATTTTTTGGGAACCCAACTTGGATAGTGCAACTAATTTTATAAAATTCACGATGCCAACTCTAAAACAAAAAACTGTCAAAGTCCTGATTGAAGGAATGTCGGCAGACGGAAAAATTATTTCAGAAGTAAAAACACTGATAGTGGAATAATCACTCAGAAAACTTAAATATTCACTTATTTTAAGAATAAAAAAATCCGTCCACATCGTGAACGGATTTTTTTACTGTGTTTTATTAAATTTTTGGTACAGGCAACTTTTTGCTAAACTTATACAGAACGGGGATAATCGTAATTCCGACTAAACCTATGACGATAACTTCGATGTGTTCTTTCAGGTCAATCCCATAATTTTTAAGCAAAAAACCATAAAGATAGTGTCCTGCAAAAATCAATGTAAAGGACCAAAGAAAAGAACTGACAATATTAAAAAACATAAATTTCTTCTTATCCATGTTTACAATTCCGGCCACGATTGGTGCAAAAGTTCGGAATATCGGTAAGAAACGGGCAAAAATTATAGCCCGGCCTCCATGCTTTTCAAAGAAATCTTTTGACTGGATCAAGTATTTTTTCTTGAACCAAAAACTGTCTTTTTTATTGTATAAATAATAACCGCTTTTGGAACCAAACCAATACCCAACAATATTCCCAAGAATTCCTGCAATAGCAACAAATACCGATAATACTGTCACATTAAGGAAATCGCTTCCCAATACCATGACGTTTTCAATCAATTCACGGTTATAAATTCCTGCCAGAAACAGCAAACTGTCTCCTGGTAAAAAAAATCCGGCGAAAAGCCCCGTTTCAGCAAAGACAATAAACAAAACAATGTAAATTCCAAGCTTTATTCCGTTGATATCAAAGTGTATATAAAAAAGAGGATCTATTAAATTCTTCCAATCAAAATCATTCATTATTCGGGGGATTTTTGTACTAAATATTTCCGTGTGAAAGTACGGATAATTTATCTTAACCGCAATCTTATCGCTTACTTTAAAACTTATTTAACGGCCTCAACTCATCTCAAACCTTGCGTTCCCAAATCATTTAAATAATATCAGATCGAAAAATATACCTTATAAAAGTAAACCCAAAGCGTTTACTTTGGGTTTTAAGGTTACTTTCTTTCATATTTGCAACAGTGATGTAAATTGTCATAATCCTCCTGTGACGCTTTTGTTTCATCCGTATCGTGGCCCACTTTTGCTATTGCCTTTGTGACCGATGCAAGAGAAGTTTTTTCTTCATTTAGAATCAAGTGAAGGATGTGATCATCAACATGCCATTCGGCCAATTTGACTCCTATAACACCATAGGCTGCTTTCTCAATACGCTTTTTGCATTGTTCACAATTGCCGTTTACTTCAATGTCATATTTGGCATTTTTATTTTTTGTCTCTTGTGCTTGCACAGTGAATCCGATAAATGTCAGTACTAGTGCTAAAAAAATATTCTTCATTATTTAATTTTTATATTATTTAATTTTAAAACGCAAGCCGGCATAATACATTTGGCCGAAAACCGGCGCATACACTATAGAGGCATCAAAAGTAGGACCAAAAGGGTCATCGCTACCCAAAATTGCTTTATCCTGTCGATAATTTCCAATATTTTCCCCTCCAATGTACATTTCAAAAGTAGAAGAAAAAGTTCGGGTTACCTGGACATTCATCACGGAAAACGAAGGTGAGAACTCCGGCATTCGGTCGTCAGGCGGATTGGATCCGGTATTAGGCAACCGCTGTTTCCCCAACCAATTAAAGGTATAATCGAATTTCCATTGCTTTCCTTTTTCACCAATATGAGTCGCATATTCAAGATTTCCAAAAAAGCGGTGTTTCGCCTGTAAGGGTCTCTCGAAAATACCTGACAAATAATCCGTTTGAATATCGTAGTATTTGTAAGCCGTACGCAAATTGAAATGCTTGGCCAATTCATAATTGAACTCCACCTGCAGACTGTTCGCATACGATTTCCCATTCAGATTATAAAACAAAACATGCTGGGGACTTTGCATCACATCGACCACAGCCTGATTTTGAAAATCGGTTCTGTAAAAATCCAATCCTACATCGGCACTTCTATTGAACAACGTAAAGTTTTGCATGAAACTCACTCCATAATTCCACGCAATTTCGGGATCCAGTCCATAAATTTTTCCGCCTGCATTAAAAATATTAAATATTCTGGAACTCGCAAAAAGCTGTTGGTTTTCTGCAAAAATATTCGCGCTTCTCTTTCCTCTTCCCGCGGAGAACCGCAGCACTCCTTTTTCCCAAGGATTGTAACGCGCATGCAATCTTGGCGTCATGAAAGTGCCCAAACGATTATGGTTGTCAAGCCTTCCTCCTAGTATGACACTGAAATTATCCGCATTGTCATACGTATATTCATAGAAAGCCCCAACCGAATTATCAATTCTGCTATAATCATTTACATTGACAACTTCATCATATTGATCATAGGTAAAATTGATTCCTGTAGAAAATTTATGCATGGTGTTATTGATTATCGAACTGAAAATCAAGTTTGAATAGTAGCTTTTTTGTTTGATGTTGTATTGGTTCAGACCAAAATAGGAATCCTGGTCATGCACATTGAAGGCATTTTGAAAACCAATGCTTTGATACGGCACATCAGGAAAAACATATCCAAGTTTGGCAGACACATCCAATCGTTCGGTATTGATTTCAGAACCCCAGTAATTGGTAGTGCCCTGATCAAGGTTCGGATCGAAATCGAGTTCGCCGGTCTGTTTTTTGTCATTCATATAGCGGAAGTTGATAAAACTGACCCAGCCTTTTTTCGCATCCGTATATTGCCAGCGATTCAACACATTGATTTGCTTTGCCAATGGATTGTCCAGAAAACCATCATCATTCATATCGTTTTTCGAAACTCTCGTGTTTCCGTGAACAAACAAACTGGTGGCCCATTTTTCAGAAACTTTCTTATTGAAATGGGTATTTAATTCAAATCGGGAATCCGTCGAACCGTATGCATTCAGGAAAAATGGAATGTCTTTTATCGGCTTGATCAATTCGGTATTGATTTGTCCCGAAATACTTTCGAATCCATTCACGACGGAACCGGCACCTTTGGTAATCTGAATACTTTCGACCCATGTTCCCGGGGTAAATGACAATCCATAGGCTTGGGAAGCGCCACGAACGGAAGGAATATTCTCTTCACTAATCAACAGATACGGACTGGTCAGACCCAACATTTTGATTTGTTTGGTTCCGGTTAACGCATCCGAGAAATTGACATCTATCGACGGATTGGTTTCGAAACTTTCCGCCAGATTACAACAGGCTGCTTTGAGCAATTCTTTGCTGCTTAATAGGGTCGTATTTGCTGTAGCAGTGAGTGATTTTTTTAGACTTTTACGGCTGGATTCTACTTCCACCGCCTGCAGAGTATCCTGTGCAAAGGCATAAGAAGCGGCAAACAACAATAATAAAAGTATTGAAATTTGTTTTTGCATAAAATGATTTTAATGTTTATTAAAGTAGTAGGCTGCCGCAAAAGAACGGCTTCCCTTTAATGCACATTAAAATCAGGCGTAGAAAATATATTGATGGTACAATTGGAAAAACGGTGGCGCATTCGCATCACAATAATACGAAGCGGCCGGATCGTTTTTGAAATTGAATAGAGTAGTAAACATGACAGGATGCCATTCTGCAGCTATAAAGGTAAAAACGGAATCCGATGAAAAGGCTTTAAAAACAGAATGATCTATTTTTTTTTGAAATTGGACTACCCGATCGTTGCAGCAATTGGATCTTTTTTCAACAACACCACAACAGTCTTTTTCATAATCTGCAGCGTAAATAGATGTCTTCAACGAAACCGATGCAATCTCATCCCCACAATAATGCACATTTAAAGCCATTCCAACGTTGGAAACCAACAGGAAAAAGGCGATTATGACACTAAGATGTTTTCTGAAATTCATTTTGTAAAAGTACTTATTAAAAAAACGTATAAAATCAAATTACTGTTAAAACTTACAACTGAAAGGTTCCATTCCTACTTGATCTGCTTCTGATAATAAAAAGCAGGAAGAAACAATAATAAAAATAAAGGCTGAATCAGGAACCGACGGATGTAAAAAAGCATCATTTTATTGCTTTCACCATAATATGACTCTACAATAAAGAAAGCCGCAATCAGAATTACAAAGAAAAACAGATATAAAAGGGCGGCAAATTTTGTCAAGTCAAGATCTTTAAAAGAGACGTAAATGATGGCCAACGAAATGATTGTGTTGAGTGCATAACGGAATAAAAGCCCGAAAAATAATTTCAAACCACTGGTTTCAGGCAAAAGTAAGTTTGTGTAATCCATTTTAAAATATGCCAAATAAGGATCGTAGAACAAAGTATTTTCAAAGGCTCTTACCAATATCAAGAATAACACAAACAAACTTATCCAGGCGATTTTTGATTTATGACGCAGTAGTTTTTTTAGCATACAAAGAAAATTTATTAACCCAGATTACCCACAACATAAATACGACACTATATATGAACAACGGAAAAATTACACCATGCAAAATAGGCTCCCACTCGGGGTAATAGTACAAAGCGATAGCCAAAAGTGCTATACGGATAATATTAAGGACGTGAAGTAGCAGGCTCCCTCCCAGTATGAATAGAATCGTTGATTTCCATTTTCCGGTAAATGCCACCACAAAAGCGATAAACAGTATAATCACACTCAAAGCATTGCAGCCTTCTATAATTCGGGCAACAAATTTCTCGCGATAAAAAAGCTTGACACTCGGTTGGGTGGGATGAAGTTCAGTATGTGAATCGTCAAAAAAAAGCAAAACCTGTTTACACTGTTGTGCCACTGATTGCGTAAAACCATCAACTTCATTGGTTTTGACATCAAATTGATTGAGATACAGCTGGTACATAGATGCCAGCAACAGATACGTCAACGCAAATTTTCCGAGGAAAAGCAAAAACGGTCTGTATTGAATCCAATAATTTTTCAAAGTGAATTTTTAACAAATTTATATAAAATAAGAGACTAACATTTATACTTTTGCATAAAAAATAGTAAATCATGACTTTCGAAGAATTAAAACCAAAAGTAACTGCAATTACAACTGATGCATTAGCGACTAAAGAAGAGAAGCTGTTGAAAATCTGCGAACTTCTTGAAAAGCATATTGAATATTACAATTGGGTTGGATTTTATTTCCGAAACGGCGATAAGGAAGAATTAATCCTCGGACCTTATGTTGGTGCACCGACAGACCATACCGTTATTCCATTTGGAAAAGGGATTTGCGGACAGGTAGCAGTTTCGAATGAGAATTTTGTAGTTCCTGATGTTCAGGCACAGGATAATTATATTGCGTGCAGCTTTACGGTGAAGTCGGAAATCGTGGTCCCTCTTTTTGTAAACGGACAGAACATTGGTCAGATTGATATTGATTCGAATGTTTTAGACCCTTTTACAGATGCCGATGAGCGCTTTTTGGAATTTGTCAATAGCGAAATTTCAAAGCTGTATTAATTGCTTGGCAAATAAGCATTTAAACGATTAAATAGAATTTTATTTGAATATCCAAAAATAAATATTACTTTTGCCCGGTCGAATAATAGATATCGACATACATAAAAATCATTAAACCAATATTGGAATGTATTTAACTAAAGAGATTAAAGAAGAAATCTTCGCTAAACACGGAGATGTAAAAAACACTGGAAAATCAGAAGCACAAATTGCTTTGTTTACTTTCAGAATCAGCCACTTAACTGAGCACTTGAAAAAAAATCGTCACGATTTCAACACAGAGCGTTCGCTAGTATTATTAGTAGGTAAAAGAAGAAGCTTACTTGATTACTTGAAGAAAACTGAAATCAACAGATATCGTGAGATTATCAAAGTATTGAATATTAGAAAATAATCAATAAAAAAGAGGTGCACACGCGCCTCTTTTTGTTTTTATATATTGCAGAAAAAGTTTGGTTTTTCATTGGGTTTTAGGCACATAACTACACAACAACTACAACACAACTAGAACCCATTGTTTAATCACAAAGAAAAATTTATGATTCCAAAAGTTTCACAAGAAATTATCGATTTAGGAGATGGCAGAAGCATCTCAATCGAGACCGGTAAATTGGCAAAACAAGCCGACGGTTCAGTAGTAGTACGGATGGGGGATGCGATGTTGCTTGCAACTGTTGTATCTGCCAGAAAAGCAAGCCCGGTGGACTTCTTACCATTGACGGTAGATTACCGTGAAAAATTTGCAGCAGCAGGACGTTTTCCTGGTGGATTTTTCAAAAGAGAAGCAAGACCAAGCGACAGCGAAGTTTTGACAATGAGATTAGTAGACCGTGTTTTACGTCCGCTTTTCCCAGATGATTATCACGCAGAAACGCAAGTGATGATTCAATTAATGTCACATGACGAAGAAGTTATGCCAGATGCATTAGCAGGATTAGCAGCTTCGGCAGCTTT
The DNA here is from genome assembly GCF_007109225.1 of Flavobacterium sp. GT3R68. GTDB lineage: Bacteria > Bacteroidota > Bacteroidia > Flavobacteriales > Flavobacteriaceae > Flavobacterium. The sequence goes on along the minus strand of NZ_VJZK01000005.1, from coordinate 117,340 downwards.
GGCTTTGTCTGACATTCCTTTCGCGACTTTGATTTCTGAAGCACGAGTTGCACGTGTTGACGGAAAATTCATCATCAACCCAAGCAGAACACAATTAGCATTATCAGATATTGATATGATGATCGGTGCTTCTAAAGATTCGATCGCTATGGTGGAAGGTGAGATGAAAGAAATTTCAGAGCATGAAATGGTGGAAGCCATTAAATTTGCTCACGAAGCTATCAAAATTCAAATTGCTGCACAGGAAAGACTAGTAGCCGCTTTTGGCAAAAAAGAGGTTAGAACTTACGAGCAGGAAAAAGTAGACGAAGCTATTTTTGCAAAAGTAAAAGCAGCAGCGTATGATAAATGTTACGCTATTGCCAAACAAGGTACAGCGAAACAAGAAAGAACAGCACAATTTGCTGAAGTAAAAGAAGAAGTAAAAGCGTTATTTACAGAAGAAGAATTGGCAGCTGACGGAGATTTAGTTTCTAAATATTTCTATAAAGCCAACAAAGAAGCAGTTCGTAACGTAACTTTGGATTTAGGAACACGTCTTGACGGAAGAAAAACCACAGAAATCAGACCTATCTGGTGTGAGGTAGATTATTTACCTTCAGTACACGGTTCTGCATTATTTACACGTGGTGAAACACAAGCATTGGCTACAGTAACTTTGGGTACTTCAAGAGAAGCCAACCAAATTGACTCACCAAGCGAACAAGGAGAAGAAAAATTCTACCTTCACTATAACTTCCCTCCTTTCTCAACCGGGGAAGCTAAACCTCTTAGAGGAACTTCAAGAAGAGAAGTAGGTCACGGAAACTTAGCACAACGTGCTTTGAAAAACATGATTCCTGCTGAAAATCCATACACCATCCGTATTGTTTCGGAAGTATTGGAATCTAACGGTTCGTCTTCAATGGCAACGGTTTGTGCCGGAACATTAGCTTTAATGGATGCTGGGGTTCAAATGATCAAACCAGTTTCAGGAATTGCAATGGGATTAATAACTGATGGCGATAGATTTGCTGTATTGTCTGATATTTTAGGTGACGAAGATCACTTAGGGGATATGGACTTTAAAGTAACAGGAACGGCTGACGGAATTACTGCCTGTCAGATGGACATCAAAATTGAAGGATTGGCTTATAACATTATGGAAGCAGCGTTAGCGCAGGCTCGTGATGGTCGTTTGCATATCCTTGGAAAAATAACCGAGACACTAGCAGCGCCAAAAGCAACAGTTAAGAAATATGCTCCGAAAATTATCAAGGTAACTATTCCTGGTCAATTTATTGGTGCGTTAATCGGACCTGGTGGAAAAGTAATTCAGGAATTGCAAAAAGCAACCGGAACTACCATCGTAATCAACGAAGTGGATGAGCAGGGTGTTGTTGAAATCCTTGGAACTGATCCGGACGGAATTGAAGCAGTATTGCGTAAAATCGACTCATTGACTTTCAAACCGGTTATTGGCGATGCATACGACGTTAAAGTAATTAAAATGCTTGACTTTGGAGCGGTAGTAGAATATCAGGCTGCACCAGGAAATGAAGTTTTGCTTCACGTATCTGAATTGGCATGGGAACGCACAGAAAATGTTTCTGATGTTGTAAAAATGGGCGACATGTTCCAAGTGAAATACTTAGGTATGGATCCGAAGACAAGAAAAGAAAAAGTGTCAAGAAAAGCACTTTTGCCAAGACCTCCGCGCGAGGAAGCAAGACCTGTCCGTGAGGAAAGAAGAGAGTAATCAGATCTTAGTTTACTAAAGGTTTATTTATAGAAAACCCCGTTTCATTCATTTGAAGCGGGGTTTTTGTTTACAATTTAAAAATATTTTCGTAACTTATGTAACTTTTTGTTCACTACTTACGTATAACTACTTGTACACTTAAATTAAGGAGACAAAAACATGAGACAACTTAAAATCACCAAGCAGGTAACTAACCGTGAAACTGCTTCATTAGACAAATACCTACAGGAAATTGGAAAAGTGGACCTTATTACCGCCGATGAAGAGGTAGAGTTGGCTCAAAAGATTAAGGCTGGAGACCAAAAAGCATTAGAGAAATTAACAAAAGCGAATTTGCGTTTTGTGGTTTCAGTTGCAAAACAATACCAGAACCAAGGACTTACCCTTCCCGATTTGATCAATGAAGGAAATTTAGGCCTGATTAAAGCAGCGCAGCGTTTTGACGAAACCCGTGGTTTCAAGTTCATTTCTTATGCTGTATGGTGGATTCGTCAATCGATATTGCAGGCTTTGGCAGAACAGTCACGTATTGTTCGTTTGCCTTTAAATAAAATTGGTTCTATCAATAAAATCAACAAAATGTATGCTTTGTTGGAACAATCCAATGAAAGACCACCTTCTGCTGAGGAAATTGCAAAAGAACTGGATATGACGGTAAATGACGTTAAAGAGAGCATGAAAAACTCCGGACGTCACTTATCTATGGATGCGCCACTTGTGGAAGGAGAAGATTCTAACCTTTATGACGTTTTGCGTTCAGGGGAATCTCCAAATCCGGACCGTGAGCTGATCCACGAGTCATTACGTACCGAAATCGAGCGTTCTTTGGAAACATTGACACCTCGTGAGGCTGATGTCGTTCGTTTGTACTTTGGTTTGGGCGATCAGCATCCAATGACACTGGAAGAAATCGGAGAAACTTTTGACCTGACCCGTGAACGCGTTCGTCAGATTAAAGAAAAAGCAATCCGCAGATTGAAACATACTTCTAGAAGTAAAATTTTAAAAACATATTTAGGGTAATCCTAATGACCGCAACAACAGTTTCACAACTGTTCGTTTTTTGATTGATGATTGAAACTCCGGCTGATTACCGGAGTTTTGTTTTTTAGTCATTACCCAAAAAATGTTTTTGATTGCTGGTGTAACTCCGGCTGATTTAGCTTCGCTCTGTTCGCCTTTCAGGCTCGGGTCCGGAATTCTGTTTTTTGTCATTGCGAGAGACGAAGCAATCTCATCAATTTTCTTTGGGCGTGACCCTCCGAAAACTCCGGGTCGGGCTCTGCGCTGTATCTCTTCGCTCCGCTAAGAGGATGCCGCTGCAATCCCTCACGCAAACAATCTGTAGAACCCACGACATTCACTTTCCAAATGCGCTTTCAAATTTTTCAAAATAAATAAATCAACAATTCTTCCGAATAACCTACTTTTGCATAAACAACACAACTACACAATGAAGAATACAATTATAGCACCCTCAGTGCTGGCAGCCGATTTCGCCAATCTTCAGCGCGATATCGAAATGATCAACAACAGCGAGGCCGATTGGTTTCATATTGATATTATGGATGGCGTTTTTGTCCCTAATATTTCCTTTGGAATGCCTGTTTTGGAAGCCATCAACAAACATGCTAAGAAAACTATCGATGTCCACTTAATGATTGTCGATCCGGACAGATATATCAAAACATTCGCCGATTTAGGCGCCAATATTTTATCTGTTCATTATGAAGCATGCAACCATTTGCACCGCACCTTACAGGCCATAAAAGCCGAAGGAATGCAAGCCGGAGTGGTATTAAATCCTCATACGAACGTCAGTCTTTTGGAAGACCTGATAAAAGATATCGATTTGGTATGTATAATGAGTGTGAATCCAGGATTTGGGGGACAATCCTTTATCGAAAATACCTATAAGAAAATAAAGGAATTAAAGACAATGATTACCCGAAATGGTGCCTCTACAATTATCGAAATCGACGGAGGTGTAACCGATAAAAATGCAAAGGAATTAGTGGAAGCGGGAGCAGATGTATTGGTGGCAGGGAATTTTGTTTTTAAAGCTCAAAATCCAACGCAAACCATTGCGGACCTGAAGAAGTTGACTACATTCTAAAACAATAAGGGCTCTGTAAAAGGAGCCTTTTATATTGTATCAATATTGATCAATCAGATATCGAATCAAATCGGTTGTTGTAACAATCCCTACTAATAAATCCCCGTCACAAACCGGCAACGCATGAAATTCTCTTGCAGCCAGAATCTGGGCAGTTTCCTTAATTGTAGTCTGAGGGCTCACTGTCACCAGCTTTTTAGCCATCACCTGTTCAATGGTAAATATATTATATACCGTTGTATCCACATCAGATTCATCATCATCCACAGCGTCCACAAAACTGATGCGGAGCAAATCGGTCAAACTGAGCATCCCAATAATCCGATCTCCCTCGACAACAGGAATGTGCCGTATGTGGTTTTTTTTGAAGAGTATTTCTGCTTTCGTCAAATCATCTGACAAATTGAGCTTGACCACGTTCGTAGACATAATCGAAGCGACTGGGACATGCTGTTTCATATTGTAATACTTTGATTATGAGCAATTTATTCATAGTAAAATTACAAAAAACTTGGGTCTTAAATCGTAACAGCTCAGTTATTTATTCATTAAAATTAATCATCATGCGCACTTTTTCGAAAAGTTCAGGTAATTCTTTTTTAAACACCTGCGGAGTTTCAAAGAAATGCTCCAATATTACAGCCAGAAACTCCATTTGGTTGGTGTAGGCATAAATCCGAAAATAATTGGAAGCTACTAAGAGCTTGAGTACATTTGGGCGCACCAAATACTCTTTTATATTAACATATCCATCGGAAAAAACGATACTGCTCTGGTCACGTCCTTTTAGTCCATGGAAATGCAACGCATGAGCAAATTCGTGCAATCCCAAGTTAAGATTGTCGGCCTCCAGTTGAAAACCCTGCTGGAAGTCTTCCCAAGAAAAGACCAGGGTTTTCAGTCTTGGATTGAACTCTCCTTTGTGAAACTCCTGTGTAATAGTCGAAAAATAAACTTTGGGATAGATAATGATGGTGTCAAAAACATCAATCAGATACCGTCGCATTCCAAAGGTCAGCATTACCGCCGGAGCAGCAATTAGTATCTTGGTGTGATCGGTGACAATAAAATGAGCCTTACCATCAAATTGGTATCTATGAATAAACGAAGCTACACGATACTCAAAATATTTTTTTCGCTTTTCCGACAGCTTTTGATAGAAAACAAATTCCTTCTCCAGGATTTGCCTTTGGTCAAAACTTAGATTTTTGGGAAAAGGATACCAATGGATATAAAGTGGCTTTTTGAAAATATAGACATAGGTGGGCTCAATTATTACCCTGAACAACCACAAGATCACCAGAAGAAGGGCAATGACAAGCAATAAAATTTGACCAATATTCATTTAATCATCAGATTGAAATGGCTTTTAACTATTATTTTTTAATGATTTTGAAAACCTTTTGTTTGTTTACCGACTCCACTTTTACAAAATAAGTTCCTGAAAGTAACGATGAAATTTCAATTTCGGAACTGAAATCATTGAAGTTTTGTCTGTAGACTTCCAATCCTAAAGTATTGTACAGCGTAATCGTTTGTATTTTTTCTACCGAGTTAATTTTCAGCGAATTGGTTGCCGGATTTGGAAAATAGGTTACGTCGGAAAGCTGCACCGTTATGCTTAATCTGTCGGAACTTTCATGTGCGTCAATAGTCTGGCTGGCATAATACGTCATTCCATTTTCCAAAACGGCAGTATTAGGCAAAGCTACTCCGCCACTTGCTGCAGCATACCATTGAATAGCACTTCCAGTAACTGCTAAATCCGCTAAAGTTTGCCCCGCACTGAAAATTTGAACTGAATCCCCCACAGGCGCAGGAGTGTTATATACATCAATATTTGCTATCGTTAAGATGCCGCAAGAACCTTGGACATCGTATACACTAACAGTATGCAAGCCCAAACTGACATTTTCAAAAACACCCCCATTATCCAAAATAGGACCATTATCCAACTGATAGTAGTAAACACCATATCCAACAATATGTACTAAAATATTTTGGTCACCCGTGACATAAGAAACCATCACTGGTGGTCCTGATTGTATTACTTCAAATCCATTAGATATATACGACGAACATCCCTCTGGATTTGTAGCCACGACTTCATAAACTCCAGGCACTAAGGCATCTAATGTAGCATTTGTAGCTCCTGGGAGAGGCACCCCATTTAAATACCATTGGAACGTATAATCCGGATTAGCGATCCCGCTAATTAAGGTTAAACCGCTTAGCATCACATTTGATCCCCACTCCACACAGATAGCGTTCCCGTCGGTGCTTGATGTAATCGTTGGTTCTGCTAATGGATACACGGTTATCGATATCGAGGTAATGTCAGACCTGCACAGGGTGACTACATTGGTGACTGCAATCCATACCGTTCTCGTTCCTGTTATATAGGAATTTGGATTTGCTATTGCGTTAGTTCCCCTTATAGCATCTGCTTGAGTAGAAAAATACGAAACTGTAAATAAACCCGGATTTTGCCCATTTAATACATCTGCATTTAATAGTGTTAAATCAAAGGTATATATTCCATTAGGAGTATTATTCTCATCGTCACAAGTATACAATGGCATTGGTGCTGTTGCCGTGGCTCCTGATGCCACTTGCAACGTAACAATTCCCCTTGTGTTTACACAGCCTGTAATTAGGTTCACAACCCGCGCATAAATATCTTGTGGATTTGAGATATTAGTATAACTATTCGGTAATGGATTAGTCCCATTCTGTGCATCGATTGAAGTTAAATGAAATGTAATTACCGTATTTGTAGGTCCATTTAGTATACCCGGAATTACTGTGGTTAAATCGAAAGCAGCAATTCCATCCCCGTCGCTATCACAAACTGCGAATAGCGCTGGCGCTGTTACAACCGGTAATGGATTCACAGTCACTGATTGCTGCACTAAAGCATAACAATTTGCACCGGAGTAGTCCAATTGATTATTCATCACACGAATGTAAATTACGCCGGTTCCCATTTCAAATGAAGTTGGTGTTGTAATTTGATTAGTTTGAGACTCCGCATTAGCTAGGGTGGGATAATATTCAAAAGTATAAGGACCACCATTTCCAATATAACCTTCATTTTGTGTCAAATCAAACATTTCTGTTCCGTTTCCGTTATTAACATCGTCACACATAACTAATGCTGCTGGAGAAAGCGGTGTGGGCAATGGCAATACACGGATAGTTAAAGTCGTGAAGCTGAAACATCCTGACGGAGCTGTGACCTTTACCCCTATTGTTTGTGCATTGAATAAATTGATATAGGTAGTTGGTGTAGCAATTGCATTAGTTCCACCTAAAGCATCGGCATAACTAGGATAATAGGTAACCGTGTAGCCCGGTAAGTTTTGTGTTATCTCATTATTTTTTACCGTTAAATCAAATACTCTTGTGGGTACCGGAGTTTGCGGACCGTCATCACATAATGATAAAGGAGATGGCGTTGTCAGGGCTAACGGGGTACCGACCGTCAACTGAAAACTTCCAATGCTGAAACAAGCATTAACATCATCATTGATACCGACCCATATTGTCTGTGGATTGGTAGTATTCATAAAATTATTTGGGGCGGCTACAGGTGCTGCCTGAGCTTGAGCATTGGACAACGAGGTGTAATATTGAATACTATAACCGGTTGATCCGGATTGCGCTCCTAATATAAATGGATTTTGAAGTGTTAAGTCAAACGAGGTCAAACCATTTTGCGTGTTGCTGTCGGCATCACATTTTACTAAATCCGGTATTGATGGCATAACCGGTGACGGATGTACAATCAAGTCAAGAGTGGTAATTCTAAAACATCCTGATATAGTATTTTGTACTCTGACATAAAGAGTTTGAAAAAAAGGAATAATAGTATGATACGGACTCATCAAATTATTAAATCCATTTTGCGCCTCTGTTGCAGTTTCATAAAATGTAACGACTGTATTTGGTTCTGCATTTATCATAGGAATTAAAGAATCCAAGTAGAAAGCGGCAAACCCGTCTCCGTCAGCATCGCAAGTTTGATATGATGGTGGCTGCAATAAGGAAGGCGACGCGTTAATTGTAACGGCTGTACTAACCACCATCGTAGGATCGGTACCATTTGCGGGAATAGTATAAGTTACTACATACCATCCTGGCGAACTCACACTTGGCGTAATGGCACCGGTTGCTGCATTGATAACCAGTCCCATCATGGATGTGTACACACCCCCAATATAATTTCCTGTTCCTGTGATAGTAACATTTTGGACGCCGTCAGATTGACAGAAAGGAGTATTGTAAGCTATATTTACTGACGTGGGAGGCGCCAAATTTTCATCAATATCAGCATACGATGTTTGACAAAATAAAAATACAAAAAACAGAAGAGTAGGAATTCTCATAAATGAATATTTTCAGCTAAAATACTGATTTCATAAACACCATATCTAGAAGTGGTTTCTTTTTGCTCTTTTGGACATAAAAAAAATCCCAAGAGCAATCTTGAGATTTTTTATTGTGACCGCGAAGGGATTCGAACCCCCAACCCTCAGAGCCGAAATCTGATATTCTATCCAGTTGAACTACGCAGCCTTTTTGTGGGTTTCAAAGGTATGAAATCCCGCAAATATATTATACTAAAAGTTTTTTAACGATGGAGGAAATTGTTTTTCCTTCTGCTGTACCGCCCAATTGTGCAGATGCCAATCCCATTACCTTCCCCATTGAAGCGATTCCGGAAGCTCCGGTATCTGCAATGATTTTGGCAATAATTGCTTCCACTTCTTCTTCAGAAAGCTGGGCAGGCAGGAATTTTTCAATGACAGCAATCTGCGCCAATTCCGGTTCAGCGAGATCCGGACGATTTTGCTCGGTAAAAATACGGGCACTGTCCTTACGCATCTTCACCAGTTTTTGCAATAATTTAATTTCCTCATCTTCGGATATTTCTTCCTTAGATCCTGTTGACGTCTGTGCTAAAAGCAATTCCGATTTAATGGCGCGCAATGCTTCAAGGGCAATGGTATCTTTAGCTCTCATGGCCGTTTTGATCTCGTCCATTATGTTTACAGATAAACTCATATATGTTGTTCTTTAATTATTAAATTTTAGTGGAGCTGTAACCAACTCAAAAACACTCCAAACATTTGTCTATTAGCCCCGATGGAAGTGGAAATCCCGCACTTTTTTGGGCGGATTGCAAAGGACAGCGGGAAAAGGATCACCAAACAAACACTGCTTTTTTGCTCCTTTAAAAGCTTTGAAAAATATTCATCGCGAAGGTAAAAAAAATAACCCGAAAAATCCATACGATTTCCGGGTTATAAAGGAATTTATTTTGGTTTGAGTTAATCTACATTGTCATGCAAAAAAGAATTGTTGGAACGCAACTGAATATCATCATTACTGTCAGTTCCAATTGAAATACGCGAGTTTGAATTGTTCATCTGCGTATTTGAAATATCAATTCCGGATCTTTTGTAGGCGGGCTCTTTTTCGAATTCCTCTACTCTTGAAGGGTTATTGTGGAATTTATAATTGAAATCCTTCAGTTTTCTTCTTCTTTCATCAGCTCTCATTTTCAATGTGTCTTCGATAGACATATCTATTGGGGAAACGGCTTCAAAATTGGCACTAAATGCAGAAGGCATTTCCACCTTTTTCATCGTGATGTTTAACTCTTCTGCTATCGGCTCTTCTATTTTAGCCACTGGTTTGGATTCGAACAATTCGTTCTCTTTCTCCATGTACTCTTCCAATGAATATTTGATGATTCCGTTTTCATTCAATTCGGTCATCGGAACTACCTGTACCGGCTGAATCACTTTGATTTCCTTGGTTTCATTGGACAATTCAAAAAGAATCTGTTCTTCTTTCGGAGCTTCTACTTCTGCCTTTTTAATAGGAAGATCAAATGAAAAAGTAATTTGTTCTTCTTCATACGCAACGAATTCAGGTTCTTTCACTTCGATTTCCCTTACTTCCGGAGAAGTAAAATAAAAATCCTGCTCCAATACCGGAGAAACGATTTCGAAAGTCACATCAATATTCTTGATAAACTCGGAAGTCGGAACCATTTCCAATTCAAAAGTGGGCTGCGCAATTACTTTTGGCCCGGCCACCTCGTCTTCCATCAAATCGAAAACGATTTTAGTGTTGTTCTGAGGAGCTGCCTCCTCTATCGCCAAAAAATCAAAAGCCGGAATAGCTTTGTTCATGGACAAATCGTGCTCTAATTTTTGTTCACCATCCAAAGAATGAATTATTTTTTTAGGCTCGGTATTTACAATTTCGTTTTGTTGTTCCACATTGAATCCGGTGGCAATAATCGTTACTGCAACAGCATCTCCAAGGGTTTCGTCTTCACCAACACCCATAATGATATTGGCATTATGACCTGCTTCCGCCTGAATATGATCGTTGATTTCCCCGATTTCATCAATTGTAATTTCATTAGTTCCAGAAACGATAAGCAACAATACGTTTTTGGCACCTGAAATTTTATTGTCATTTAATAATGGAGAATCCAATGCAGAAACAATCGCTTCTTTCGCACGGTTTTCACCCATTGCCGACGCCGAACCCATAATGGCAGTACCACTATTGGACAATACGGTTTTAGCATCTTTTAAATCGATATTTTGAGTATAATGGTGCGTAATTACTTCGGCAATTCCTCTAGAGGCTGTGGCCAAAACTTCATCCGCTTTTGAGAAACCAGCTTTAAAACCAAGGTTTCCGTACACTTCTCTTAATTTGTTGTTATTGATAACAATTAAGGAATCCACTTGTTTTCTTAATTTTTCAACTCCTAATAAAGCTTGTTGGTGACGCACTTTTCCTTCAAACTGGAAAGGAATCGTTACAATACCAACAGTCAGGATATCTCTTTCTTTGGCTAATTGCGCAATTACAGGAGCCGCACCAGTTCCGGTTCCACCACCCATACCTGCGGTGATAAAAACCATTTTAGTGTTGCTGTCCAGCATTTTTTCGATTTCATCGATGCTTTCTATAGCGGATTGCTGTCCGACTTCAGGATTGGCGCCAGCACCAAGTCCTTCTGTTAAGTTAACCCCTAACTGAATTTTGTTAGGTACCGCACTGTTTTGCAAAGCTTGTGAATCGGTATTACACACGATGAAATCAACGCCTTTAATACCTTGTTTGAACATGTGATTGATTGCGTTACTACCGCCTCCACCTACACCTATAACTTTAATGACATTTGATTGGTTTTTTGGTAAATCAAATGAAATGCTTCCAAATTCTGAGTTGCTTATCATAATATTGGTCTTTTAGAATTCTTATTTAGTACTAATTTTTTTATTACTTTCTGCTGGGGCAAAAAGGAAAACGATAACATCTTTAATGGATAAACTACTCGGCGTTATCTAAAAAATCTTTTATTTTATCTACATACTTATCAAAAAACGATCTTCTGATTTTTGTTTCTGTAGATTCTTCATGCTTGGCCATAACCGGAATATTTTCTCCCGCTTCCACTGCCACCACCTCGTTGTATTCCGGAACCGGAACCGGCGTTCTGTATACAGGAACTTTTTCGGGCTCCGGGATGTAGAATTTCACCGCACTCTGTGTTTTATTTTCAATACTATTCATTACCAATCCGACAGCCGTGGCATATAACGGGCTCGAAATTTCCTCATCAGAATTTCCTGCCAGATGTTCATTCGGGTAACCGATACGGGTATCCATTCCCGTGATGTATTCCACCAATTGCTTGATGTGGTTCAATTGTGCGCCACCACCTGTAAGAACAATACCTGCGATTAATTTACGGCGTGGATCATCATGTCCGTATGCTTTAATTTCTGCGAAAACCTGCTCGATAATTTCCACCACACGGGCATGGATAATTTTGGACAAGTTTTTCAATGAAATCTCTTTAGGCTCTCTTCCTCTTAATCCTGGAATAGAAACGATTTCATTGTCTTTATTTTCTCCCGGCCATGCCGATCCGAATTTAACTTTTAATAATTCAGCCTGTTTTTCAATGATAGAACAGCCTTCTTTAATATCGTCTGTAATTACATTTCCACCGAAAGGAATCACGGCAGTATGACGAATGATACCATCTTTGAAAATGGCCAAATCTGTTGTTCCGCCACCAATATCAATCAATGCCACACCGGCTTCTTTTTCTTCCTGACTTAAAACCGCATCGGCCGAAGCCAACGGCTCTAACGTCAATCCGGATAATTCTATACCTGAACTCTGGATACATCTTCCAACATTTCTGATGGACGATGCCTGTCCTACCACAACGTGAAAGCTGGATTCCAACCTTCCGCCACACATTCCGATTGGTTCTTTAATCTCCGATTGCCCGTCGATTTTAAATTCTTGCGGCAAAACGTGAATAATTTCTTCTCCCGGAAGCATTGCTAATTTATGTACCTGATTGATTAACAGATCAATATCTTTATCTCCGATTACTTCCTCGGCATTGCTTCTGCTGATGTAATCGCTGTGCTGAATACTGCGAATATGTTGTCCGGCGATACCCACGACAACATCTTTTATTTTGTAACCTGAATTGTTTTCCGCTTCCTGAACCGCTTGCTGGATAGATTGGATAGTTTGCGTAATGTTATCAACCACACCTCTCTTCACACCAAGACTTTTGGATTTTCCAATACCCAAAATCTCCAGTTTTCCATATTCATTTTTCTTGCCAATCATGGCAACAATCTTGGTTGTCCCAATGTCTAAACCTACTGCAATGTTCTCTTTTTCCATAACCTCCTTTTATTTTGTGCACACCACCTGCTGCGTAAACTTCAGATTTATTTTTTTGTAATGCTGTAACGAACTATCTACAACCGCTTTTTGAAAAAATGCCTTATAATTGTTGAATTTCTGCTCGACGTTGATGGTTTTACCAAAATCAATCTCATAATTAAAATTCCTGTTCATCATTTTTAAGCTTCCACTCGGCAAAATCTGTATGCCGATAATGTTTTTCTTCAGAAATGCATCGTCGAAAATATAACGGAACAATTCATTTAAATCTTTACGATTTTCTTTATTTATCTCCCCTGAAACCAATGGAACTCTTGCCGTAAAATTGTCTGACAAAGGCATTGGATTTCCCTGATAATCATAATAGAAAGAACCTTTTTCATCAAAAACCCTTGCTACCGGGGTCTTTTGTTTTATTATCGCTTTCAGGACTCCATCAATGCCGACAAAAACTTGTGATTTTTCAATCATGTTGTGACTGTCTATGGCTCTTTCCAGCTTATTCAAATCTAATTTATCTTTTCTAATGGTTTGCGCCTGCGAATTATTTTCTATTAACAATTTATTAACCGTTTCGTGAGTCACAAAAAGGTCTTCATTTTCCAAAAAAACCACTACCGATTTGGTAATTTTCCGCTCCGAGTTTCGTTTTGACGTAAACGAAAACAGAAAAATTACTGCCGCAAACATCAGCACCAATCTTGTGTTAATCCAAATATTTTGCCAGTTAAATTTTTTCATGAAGTGCCATTTTTATTGGTTTTACCAATTCTCCTATATCTCCTGCTCCAATTGTCACAATAACTTTGCATTCGCTTTTCAAAATCGTTGGAATTAAATCCTGTTTTGAGGCTAATTTTTTATGATCATTTGTCATTTTATCCATCAGCCATGCCGACGTTATGCCTTCCATTGGTAATTCACGGGCGGGATAAATATCCAGCAAAAGCACCTCGTCAAAAGCTGACAGGCTTTTTGCAAAATCATCAGCAAAATCTTTTGTTCTGCTAAACAAATGAGGCTGAAAAATTGCCAACACTTTCTGATTTGGATATAATTCCGTTACTGCCTGATGCACAGCATTTATTTCCGTTGGATGATGTGCATAATCATCAATATAAACCAGGCTGTTTTCTTTGATCTGGTACGAAAATCTTCTTTTGATTCCTTTGAAGGACAATAAGGCTTTAGCTATTGCATCGGTTGGGGTGCCAAAAGTTTTTGCCATAGCCAAAGCCATTAATGCATTCATTAAATTATGCGTTCCAGGTAATCCGAATTGTAAATTTTGAATCGTTTCCGTTGGGGTCTGTACATCAAAAACATACTGACTGTTTTCAATTCTCACATTGAAAGCTTTAAAAGCAGCGTCTTCATTTACCGCCACTGTAATTCCCTCCAATGGCAATTTATTGGTGATAAAGAGATTTCTTTTGTCTTCAATCTTATCAGCAAATTCCACAAACGATGCTTCGATGGAAGCGCTGTCTCCATAAATATCGAGATGGTCCGCATCCATTGAGGTGATGCAGGCAATATTGGGATGTAAATGAAGGAAAGAACGATCGAACTCATCCGCTTCAACAACTGTGATTGTTTTACCGTTTCCTATCAGGTTGGAATTGTAATTTTCAACAATTCCGCCGAGGAAAGACGTCACATCAGCGCCACTTTCAAAAAGAATGTGCGCCAAAATACTGGAAGTTGTTGTTTTTCCGTGCGTTCCGGCAACAGCAAAACAGAACGTGTCTTTGGTAATTAATCCTAGCACTTCCGCTCTTTTTTTGATATGGTAATTTCTTTCGAGGAAAAAATTCCATTCCGAATGATGCGCAGGAACCGCAGGGGTTATAATAACCAGCGTATTCTCTACATAAAAATCAGAAGGAATCATCGGGATACTATCTTCAAAATGAATGACAATACCGGTTTCCTGCAACTCTTTGGTGAGTTCAGTTTCAGTCTTGTCGTACCCAGCCACGTTTTTCCCGATGGTTTTGAAATAACGCGCCAAAGCACTCATTCCAATCCCTCCGATTCCGATGAAATAAACGTTATGTATTTGGTTGAGATTCATTTTTAAATTTATTATAATTTAACCAGTTTGACAATTTCATCCACTATGTCTTGCGTGGCATGAATTTTCGCTAATTTTCTTATATTTTCAGAAAGCTCGTTCTGCATGGCATCATTAGCCAGCAGATCATTGAACATCTTATTGAATTGCGTATCGAGTTCCTTTTCCTTGATCATTAAAGCGCCTTTCTTATCGACAATAGCTTGGGCGTTTTTAGTTTGATGGTCTTCCGCTACATTTGGAGACGGAATAAAAATGACCGGTTTCCCAACCGCACATAATTCCGAAACCGATGAAGCTCCTGCACGTGAAATCACAAAATCTGCCGCAGCATACACCAAATCCATACGGTCGATAAAAGACAACACCTGAATGTTTGCGTTTTCGCCGAAATGTTTGTATTCCTCATAATACAGCTTTCCGCATTGCCAGATCACCTGAACGTTTTGAGCTGCAAATGCTAAAATTTCTTTTGCAATTAACTGGTTCACCCGTCGAGCTCCGAGACTTCCGCCAAGAACCAAAAGTGTTTTTTTATCCGCATCCAGATTAAAATACTGGACTGCTTCGTCTTTTTTATCTTCGATTTCAATTATATCCTGACGTATCGGATTTCCTGTCAGTGCCATTTTGCCTGAAGGAAAAAATCGCTCCAGATTGTCATAGGCCACGCAGATTTTGTTGGCTTTTTTTCCCAATAATTTATTGGTAATACCGGGATACGAGTTCTGCTCCTGGATTACCGTGGGAATCCCTCGTAATGCAGCAACCTGCAATAATGGTCCGCTTGCGAAACCACCGGTTCCAATCACTACATCCGGTTTGAATTCCTTAATTATACTTCTGGATTTCATCAGACTGTCTACCAATTTTATTGGAAAAAGCGCATTATCAAAAGTTATTCTTCGCTGTAAACCTGCAATCCACAATCCTTTGATTGGATATCCGGCCTGAGGCACTTTTTGCATTTCCATTTTATCCTGAGCACCGACAAAAAGAAATTCAGCATCCGGAAAACGGGATTTCAATTCATTTGCAATAGCAATGGCCGGGTAGATATGACCACCGGTTCCGCCGCCGCTTAATATGAATTTTAATTTCTTCATCTGCTATTTGTTGTAAACCGCCTTCATTGGATTAACGGATTTGTCTTCTATCGAATAATCATGTTCCATTCCAATTTCTGCATCCAAAGCATTTTCTTCTTCCAATTGTTTATCGATCAAACGCTGCAGGACTTCTTCCCTTTGCTCTTTCTCCATTATTTCCTGCGCTACTTCTTCGTCTTTTTTGGTCACACTGATAATAATACCAAGTGATACGCAGGTCATCCAAATCGAACTTCCTCCACTACTAATCAACGGTAATGTTTGTCCTGTTACCGGAAGTAATTCGACCGCCACGGCCATATTGATCATCGCCTGAAATATCATTGGAAACCCTAATCCGACTACGAGTAATTTCCCGAAAAGGGTATTAGCTTTATGGGCAGCCACGATAAATCGGAAGAATAATAATAAATACAACGACAACACACCCAATCCTCCTATGAGTCCATATTCTTCAACTATAATGGCATAAATAAAATCGGAAGATGATTGTGGCAACAAATTTTTCTGTACACTTTTTCCCGGGCCTAAACCTTTAAGTCCGCCAGATGCAATAGCAATTTTTGCCTGTTCAATTTGGTAAATATCTTCATCCGGCTTATTTGTGGTAAAATTTTCGATACGACTTGTCCAGGTTCCTACCCTGCTAAAAAAACGGGAATCGGGAAATGCTTTGGAAACCAAAACGAAAAACATCAAAAATACTATTCCGGTTCCGATAACAAAGCCAATATACCGCAACGGATATTTACCCACAAAAGCCAGCATCACTACCATGGAGAAAATCAACGCTGTAGTGGAGAAATTCGCCGGAAGGATGAGCATCAAGGTAATAAAAACCGGAACCCACAATTCCAACAAGGATGCTTTAAAAGTAACAGGCACTTCTCTTTTTTTGGATAAAAACCGGGCCACAAAAACCATCAATACCACAAAGGCAAAAGTAGATGTCTGGAAGGTGATTCCGATGAACGGTACCTTAATCCAGCGACTCGCATTTGCACCCGCAATCACGGTTCCCTTTATCAAAGTATAGGCCAATAAAACCCAGACTATCGGTAAAAAAACCTGTGAAATCCCTTTAAAATAATGATACGGGACTTTATGAACTGCATATATAATTATAAAACCCATGAAGATGTGAGCCAAATGTGTAAACAGGAAACTGATAGTGTTTCCGGTACCGTGGTTCATGTATGCCAAATTACTGCTCGCACTAAAAACAGGCATAAACGAAAACAATGCCAATAAAGCCACGAATGACCATATTACTTTGTCTCCTTTTAAATTGCTGATTAGTTCTTTCATTTGGGTTTTCGTATTTAATTTTTATTATAAATTTTGGACAGCGCTTTTAAATTGTCGCCCTCTGTCTTCATAGTTTTCGAACAAATCAAAACTGGCGCAAGCCGGAGACAATAAAACGGCATCCCCTTTTTCTGTTAAACGCTGCGCCATTTTCACGGCATCGGCCATATTGGATACTTCAATCATCACATCCACGACATTCCCGAAAGCATCGATGATTTTTTTATTATCAACCCCAAGACAGATGATGGCTTTTACTTTTTCGCGAACCAGCGACATCAATTCTGAATAATCATTCCCTTTATCAACACCACCTACAATCCAAACTGTTGGTGTGTTCATGCTGTCCAGAGCAAAAAACGTCGCATTTACATTGGTCGCTTTGGAATCATTGATGTATTGCACATTCTGGATTTTAAGCACTTTTTCCAAACGATGTTCAACACCTTGGAAATTAGACAAACTCTCGCGAATTGTCGCTTTACGGATCTGCATCAGTTTTGCAACAGAGGTTGCCGCCATAGCATTTTTCATGTTGTGCTTGCCTTCTAAGGCGATGTGCTGCGTGTCCATTACAAATTCTTCCTGATTGATCTTGATTTCCATAATATTGTCTTTTATAAATGCTCCGTTTTCAAACGTTTTTGTCAGTGAAAAAGGAATTAATTGGGCTTTAGTTGTATTGTTTTGAAACCATTCTGCAATTGCTTCGTCATCGGCGTCATAAAGAAGAAAATCATCTTCCGTCTGATTCATTGTTATCCTGAACTTGGAATCAATGTATTTTTCATATTTATAATCATAACGATCCAGATGATCCGGGCTGATATTGGTAATAATGGCAATGTGCGGCTTATAATTTACGATTCCATCGAGCTGAAAACTACTCAATTCCAAAACATAATAATCAAAATTATCTTCCGCTACCTGCCAGGCAAAGCTCTTTCCGATATTACCTCCAAGTCCTACATTGACTCCTGCTGATTTCAATAAATGATACGTGAGCATCGTTGTGGTGGTTTTTCCGTTGCTTCCGGTGACACCAATTGTTTTGGCTTTTGTAAAGGGAGCTGCAAATTCAATTTCGGAGATTACCGGAATATTCATTTTGACTAACTTTTTAACCAGCGGTGACTTATCCGGAATCCCCGGGCTCTTCATGACCACATCGGCATTGATGATTTTCTTTTCGGAGTGGAGTTCTTCTTCCCACTTGATACCATTAAGATTAAGAACTTCTTTATAATTGTCTTTTATTTTTCCCAAATCAGATACAAACACATCGTATCCCTGTTTCTTGCCGAGAATCGCGGTTCCGACACCGCTTTCTCCACCACCTAAAATCACTAATCTCATACTATCTTAGTTTTAGGGTGACGATGGACAATATGGCCAGCAAAATTCCAACAATCCAAAAACGAGTTACAATCTTGCTTTCATGATAGCCTTTTTTCTGATAGTGGTGATGCAATGGTGACATCAGGAAAATCCTCTTTCCTTCACCAAATCGTTTTTTGGTATATTTGAAATAACTGACCTGCAAGACCACTGATAAATTTTCAGCAAGAAAGATTCCGCATAATAGTGGGATCAACATTTCTTTTCGGACAGAAATTGCTAATACAGCAATGATTCCGCCAATAGTCAAACTTCCCGTATCTCCCATAAAAACCGAGGCCGGATAGGAATTATACCAAAGAAACCCGACCAATGCCCCAACAAAGGCGGCGATAAAGACCGTCATTTCTCCCGAATTGGGGATATACATAATATTGAGATAACTCGAGAAAATAATATTACCCGAAACGAAGGTGAAAATTCCGAGCGCAAGCACCGAAATAGCGGATGTTCCTGCCGCCAAGCCATCAATTCCGTCCGTTAGATTGGCCCCGTTGGAAACCGCGGTTATAATGAAGATCACGATTGGAATAAAAATCAGCCACGCCCATTTTTCATACCCATCACCGGTCCATGCCAAAAATTCGGCATAATCGAATGTGTTATTTTTAAGAAATGGAATCGTGGTTGCAGTCGATTTTTCTTCGAGAGGAGCTTCTGTAATTACGTTTTCAGTTTGTTTGAAAGTCACCGATTGTACCGGATCTGTGCGAAGAGTCACTCCAGGATGCAGATACAAAACCGAACCCACAATCAAACCCAAACCTACCTGACCAATAACTTTGAAAATCCCTTTTAATCCTGCTTTGTCTTTTTTGAAAATTTTAATGTAATCATCAATAAAACCAATTGTACCCATCCAAAGCGTGGTTACAATCAACAGTATAATATATATATTATCCAATTTGGTCAATAAAACCACGGGAATTAAAGTAGCAATGATGATAATCAGACCTCCCATGGTGGGCGTACCGGCTTTTTCTGTCTGGCCATCCAAACCTAACTCCCTAACAGTTTCCCCAACTTGTTGATTTCTTAAAAAGTTGATAATTTTTTTTCCAAAAAGAGTCGAGATTGACAATGATAAAATCAGAGCCAAAGCCGAACGAAAAGTGATATATTGAAATACTCCGGTTCCTGGGATGTTTAGGGTCTTGTCTAAATATTCAAATAAGTAATACAGCATATTTTTCTATTTTTGGAGTTGGTCTAAAATTTCTGTAACAATCTTCATATCGTCAAAATCATGGCGAACACCTTTAATTTCCTGATATGTTTCATGTCCTTTTCCTGCAATTAAAATAATATCGTTGGGACGGGATAATTGACAAGCTGTTTTTATGGCCTGCTTTCTATCCGTTATCGCAATCGTTTTTTTATAATTCTGTGGCTCAACACCTTGTTCCATTTCAGAGATAATCATATCGGGATCTTCGGTCCGTGGATTATCCGAAGTCAGGATTAGTTTATCGCTTAATGTGGAAGCTATGTTTGCCATCATTGGCCGCTTGGTAGAATCCCTGTCACCACCACAACCGACAACAGTTATTAGTTGTTCATTTTTGGTACGGATATCGTTGATGGTTTTCAATACATTTTCCAATGCGTCCGGCGTATGGGCATAGTCAACGATGACTGTGACATTCCCTTTCGATACAATAAACTGAAAACGTCCGGAAACACTTTCCAATTCAGACAACAATCGTAATACTTCAAAATTATCCAGACCCAATTCGACCGCAGTTCCATAAATAGCCAATAAATTATACGCATTGAATGCTCCGATTAAACGAACCCAAACTTCATGGTCATTTATTTTCAAAAGCAAACCAGACAATTGGTTCTCAAGAATCTGGGCCTTATAATCTGCGTATGATTTTAATGCATACGTTAATTTGCGTGCGTTTGTATTCTGCAACATGACACGGCCGTTTTTATCATCGGTGTTTGAAAGTGCAAAAGCCGATTTTGGCAGGTTATCAAAAAATGATTTTTTCACATCGCGATACTCGGCGAACGTAGGATGGTAATCCAAATGGTCGTGTGATAGATTGGTAAAAACACCGCCTTCGAAATGCAGAGCTTCCGTTCTTTTTTGATGAATTCCATGGGAACTCACCTCCATAAAGCAATACTCTACACCCGTTTCCACCATTTCTTTCAGATACAGATTGATGGTTATCGAATCCGGTGTCGTGTGAGTGGCCTCGTATTCCTTATCGTCAACCAGGATTTTAACGGTAGAAATCAATCCTACTTTAAAACCTGCTTTTTTGAACAGTTGATACAGAAGTGAAGCAATTGTTGTTTTTCCATTAGTTCCTGTAATACCGATTAATTTCAGGTTATTGGATGGATTTCCAAAATAATTAGCAGCCATGCAGGCCAATGCTTTGTTTGTATCTCTTACCTGGACATACGTTATTCCTGTAATAAGCACTTCCGGAAAAGCATCGCAAACAACAGCAACCGCACCATTGTTGATCGCTTTTTCAATGAATTCATGACCATCAGAAACAGCACCGCGAATCGCTACGAATACATCATTCACTGCAATTTTTCTGGAGTCGAAATCCATTTTTTCGATACCCATTTCAGTCGAACCTTTTACCGCTTCGATTGCAACTTTATATAATATGTCTTTTAGGATAATCACGATAATTCCAATATTATGGTTGTGTTTTTATTTAAACTTTCTCCAGGTTGAATCGATTGTTTCTTAACTTTTCCAACCCCAATCACTTTCACTTTTATATTAAGGTTCCCAAGCAATGCAACCGCATCCATACCAGACATACCTTTTACATTCGGAATTACATGGTGCTTTTTCTGTGCTTTGGCATAATATTCGGAATAATTTTTCTCCTGTTTCCCGTTCTTTTTATCCAGTTTTTTAATTTCATTTGTGGAAGGGGCATCGGTAAAAATCTTCTGTGCAATTCTTTTGAAAACCGGTCCGGCAACATCCGCTCCGTAATAGTTATTCATTGACGTATTTGGCTCGTGCACCACTACAATACAGGAATATTTAGGTACATCGGCAGGGAAATAACCAACAAACGAGGAGATATAATGCTTTTCATTCCCACCATTCTTAGCATAATTTGCCTGGGCAGTCCCCGTTTTTCCTGCCATGGAAAAGTCCTTGGAATACAATTTTGAGCCTGTTCCTCTTTTAACCACATTCTCCAGTACCGCCTTTAGTTTCAAAATGGTTTCCTGTGAACATACTTTTGGATTGATGACTTCTTTGTCAAATTTCTTGATGGTTTTGTTCCATGATTTAATTTCCGAAACAAATTGTGGTTTGACCATTTCGCCATTATTGGCAACTGCATTATAATAAGTCAAAGTCTGTAATGGAGTAATGGAAACCCCGTAACCGAATGCCATCCATGGAAGAGAAATATTCGACCAGTCTTTGTCTGTTGGCTGGGGAACGCGTGGTTTTCCTTCGCCTTGAAAAGGCAATCCCAAGCGACTGTTCAAACCGTATGAATTCAAATGGTTGACAAATCTGGAAGGTTCGTTTTTGTAATTTTCGTACACTGCCTGCACCAATACTGTATTGGAAGAGACCTCGAATCCTTTTGCCAGTGATATTTTTCCGTAACCTCCTTCGTGAGAGTCACGCACTTTTTTGCCCGAATAGGTAATTTCTCCGCCTTTACTGTCATAAACCTTACTGGTATCTACTTTTTTATCTTCAAGCAAAGTCATTAAATCGGCCAGTTTATAAGTCGAACCCGGTTCATGGGATTCTGCCACCGCATAATTGGTTGTCTCGTAATACCCACCGTTAGTCGCTCTTCCTAGGTTAGAAATGGCTTTTACCTGACCCGTTTTTGTTTCCATTACGACCACACAACCGTGATCGGCCTCAAACAATTCCAATTGCTTCAATAAGGCGTGGTGCGCGATATCCTGAATATAAACATCAATAGTCGAAATAATATCGTATCCGTCCTGAGGCTCTACTTCATTGACATCCCTGATTGGCTTCCATTGTCCTTTCGCAATTTTCTGTTTTAAGATTTTACCGTCCTTCCCGTTAAGGTATTTGCGGTATGCCCATTCAATCCCTTTTCCGTCGGGAATACCGTTAGGCGTAATTCTTTCATAACCAATGGTACGTTCCGCAATTTCCCCGATCGGATGCTCGCGTACGGTTTTTTGGTCGGTAATAATACCCCCTTTATAAACCCCCATATTGAATAATGGAAAACTTTTGATTTTCATATATTCTGTAAAGCTCAAATCACGGGCAATCAGGTAATATCTGTTTTTATTGGCTCTCGCCTTTCTCAATTCCGCTTGAAAATAACTACTTGGTTTTCCTAACAACAGTGATAAAGAGTCTGCCAATGGTTTTACATTCTTTTGAAAAGCTTCCGATTTAGGAGCCACCGCATCAAAACGGATGTTGTAATTTGGGATTGATGTAGCCAGCAGACTTCCGTCTGAAGAGTAAATATTTCCTTTATTGGCAGGAATCACAAAATTTCTAACTGTTCTTTCTTTTGCTAATTTCCTATAATAGTTTCCGTCAACCCATTGGATATTAGTCAGTTTTACAGTAATCGCAATTGCCATCAGGAAGACGGTAACTGCAACCAGATAAATTCTGTAAGTGATATGTTTATCTTCTACTGCCATATTTTTTTAAGGAAACTTTTTTCGTCTTCTTTTTTTACTTTAATCTTTGTTGGAGGAACAGAAGATGGGAATATTCCTTTTTCCTCCATTTTTAGCGAAACCGTTGATTCCATTTTCAATTTCATCAATTCGGAACGGCGATCCACAAATTCGGAACGCAATTCTTTGACTTCATTATTCAGTTCAATAATTTTAAAAACTTTCTGATCGAAACGATTGTTATTGGCAATCATAATAATGGCAAGTAAAATCAGAAAAACAATGAAACGCCAGTTTTTACTGGCATTAGCCTCTTCATTTATCAGAAATCTGGCTTTTAATATGCT
This sequence comes from Flavobacterium sp. GT3R68, assembly GCF_007109225.1. Taxonomy (GTDB): domain Bacteria; phylum Bacteroidota; class Bacteroidia; order Flavobacteriales; family Flavobacteriaceae; genus Flavobacterium. Next base: position 93,858 of record NZ_VJZK01000005.1, on the reverse strand, counting down.
ATATATTCCGTATTTCATTTCTATCTCTTTTCAGCGATTCGCAACTTGGCGCTTCGGGCCCTGTTATTGATTTTGATTTCCTGAAAGTCCGGAACAATCAATTTTCCTATCGTTTTGAAAGGCACCGAAAAATTTCCGAAAAAATCACGTTCCGGCTCTCCTTCGAACATTCCGTTTTTCATAAATCTTTTCACCAATCGGTCCTCTAATGAATGGTATGATATCACCGATAATCTTCCGTTTGGCTTCAAAATCTCGAGGGATTGCTCTAAAAATTCTTTCAGCACATCCATTTCCTGGTTCACTTCAATCCGGATGGCCTGATACATCTGAGCCAGAACTTTGTTTTTAACCTTCTCGGGCAAAAACCGCCCTAAAACCGCTTTCAATTCGTCTGTTTTATCAATTGGCGCATCTTCACGGGCTTCAAGAATGACTCTTGCAATAGCTGGTGCATTTTTCAATTCACCATAATCTAAAAATACACGACGCAAATTGGCTTCGTCATATTCATTGATGATTTTGTGCGCGGTCAATTCATTTTTCTGACTCATTCTCATATCCAGATCAGCGTCAAAACGTGTTGAAAACCCTCTTTCAGGAACATCAAACTGATGCGAAGAAACACCTAAATCAGCCAAAATCCCATCGACAGCTTTGACATTATGAAAACGCAGAAAGCGTTTAATGAACCTGAAGTTCTCATTTATCAACACAAAACGATCATCCTGCAAGGCGTTCGCCAAAGCATCTTCGTCCTGATCAAAAGCAAATAATTTTCCTTTAGGACCCAGTCTGCTCAAAATCTCCCGGGAGTGTCCACCACCACCGAAAGTCACATCCACATAAATGCCGTCAGGTTTGATATCCAAACCATCAACAGATTCCTTTAATAAAACCGGATTATGATATTCCATTGTCATTGTCATTTATGTTTCCCATCACCTCTTCTGCTAAATCCGCAAAATCCACATCGTCTCCGGAAATTGATTTTTCATATAAATCCTTGTCCCAGATTTCGACAATATTCACTGCCGACGATAATACCAAATCTTTGGAAATAGCACTGAATACCATCAAATCTTTGGGTATCAATAACCTTCCTAAAGCGTCTATTTCAACCACTTTCACACCGGCTGTAAATCGACGGATAAAGTCATTGTTCTTTTTTACAAAACGATTTAGTTTATTGATTTTAGCCATCATCAAATTCCATTCTGACATTGGATACAATTCCAGACATGGCTGAAATACAGAGCGCTTCAAAACGAAACCGTCCTGAAGTGCTGCAGCAAATTGCTTTTTCAGGGGAGCTGGCAAAAGCAGCCTTCCTTTAGCATCGACTTTGCATTCATATGTTCCTACTATTGTATTCAAAAGAATTAATTTGAAATGATTGTGACAAAAATATAAAAAATTTTACCACATTTTACCACAATATACCACTTTGTTGATAAGTTTTACCACTTCGTCAATTAAAGTGAGTTGTCCCGAGTTTTTTACATAAGCCCTTATTTGACAAATTGTTAAGAATTATCTCATAATCAAAAATAGTGCGCCATGAAACAAGAATTAAACAGCAGAATTTTGCGATTAACACAAACAATTGCATTATAGTCCAACAAGTCAGAAATAGAATAAAATATAAATTTAGTTTGTTCACAAAACAGCGCTAAATAAAATAATCCGGAATGCATTTTTGGGTATAAAATCATATATTTGTCAGAATTAGAAATGCCAAACAAAACATGGAGCACGATTTAAGAAGAGAAGGAAAATATACATATTATGAAGCCGGGGAAGGCACGCCAATCATCATTCTACATGGTCTGATGGGTGGCTTGAGTAATTTTGAAGGCGTTGCCAATTATTTTTCTGACAAGGGTTACAAAATAGTAATTCCGGAGTTGCCCATTTATACTCAAAATATCTTAAAGACCAACGTAAAAGCTTTCGCCAAATACGTGAAGGATTTTATTACCTATAAAGGTTTTGATCGTGTGATCATGATGGGAAATTCTCTCGGTGGTCATATTGCTTTATATCATGCTAAAATGTACCCTGAAAAAATGCTTGGACTTATCATTACCGGAAGTTCCGGATTGTATGAAAGTGCAATGGGTGACAGTTATCCAAGACGTGGTGATTATGAATATATCAGAAAAAAAGCCGAATCGGTATTTTATGACCCTAAGGTTGCAACGAAAGAAATCGTAGATGAAGTGTTCAATATGGCCAACGACCGTATCAAACTGATTAAGACTCTTACCATTGCCAAGAGCGCCATTCGTCACAACATGGCCAACGATTTGCCTAAAATGCATGTTCCAACGTGTGTCATCTGGGGAAAAAATGACAATGTAACCCCTCCGGACGTAGCTGAAGAATTTCACAAGCTACTTCCTAATTCAGCATTATACTGGATTGACAAATGTGGTCATGCCGCAATGATGGAACATCCGGATGAATTTAATGAGTTAATGATGGACTGGCTTCAAAAAAGCCATTTGTAACACTCGTTCTAACTCTTTAACCACTACTTTTCCGGAATTTTTTCCAACAAAGTAGTGGTTCTTTTTTTTGACTACCTTTGCAAAAATAAATACCTGTATGAAAATCAATACTGCCGAATTCATCATCAGTAATTCCATAGTTGATAAATGTCCGAAAGATTTCCTTCCTGAATACGCCTTTATCGGGCGTTCCAATGTTGGAAAGTCATCACTTATCAATATGCTAACCAATCATAAAAACTTGGCTAAAACTTCGGGAAGACCTGGAAAGACTCAGTTAATCAATCATTTTTTAATTAACAATAATTGGTTTTTGGTGGATTTACCTGGGTATGGTTATGCCAAAGTTTCGAAAAAAACCAAATCTGTTTTCCAGCAGTTCATTACTGATTATTTTGAAACCAGAGAGCAGCTTGTTTGTGCTTTTGTGCTGATTGATATTCGCCATGAAGCCCAGAATATTGATATTGAATTCATGTCCTATATGGGAGAAAGCGAAATCCCGTTCTGCATTATTTTCACCAAAGCCGATAAAATCAGTAAGGTAAAAATAGATTCACATGTAGCAGCTTACAAAAAACAAATGTTTGCAAACAATTGGGCGGAAATGCCACAATATTTCGTGACCTCGGCTACCGAACAAACAGGAAAAGAAGAAGTGCTTGCTTATATTGACGAAGTGAATCAGGAAGTTTTTAAAAACAACAGTCAGATTTAAAATTCTAAAAAATCAAAAAAAAACCCAAACTGAAATTCAGTTTGGGTTTTTTTTATTGCAATTTTAAAAGCACTACTTCTTTAAGTCAAGCTTTTCAGCAAAATAGTCGCAAAAATCTTTCATCGTGTCAGACATTTTTTCATCATCGGTGGCTCGTTTGAAGGTATCGGCCATAGCTACCAAAGTCTGGTGGAAGAAAATCTTCATCTCGTCCACCGGCATGTCTTTGGTCCATAGATCGATACGCATAGTTTCTTTCGCTTTGCTGTCCCAGATCGAAAGCATAATAGCTTTAGCTTCTTCGGCTTCGATTCCGCCATCTTGAGCGGTCCAGCTCAATTTTTCCGGAACCTTATTTTCATCTAATTCCACACGGAATTTTATTTCGGAGGTGATTGTATTGCTCATTATTTTTGGGGCTTGTATTTAGATTTGTTAAATAGTTCTACTGCATCCATTCGCAGTAAGTCCTGCAAAGATACTTCATTGTTTTTCATGAACGAGCGGACAATCTGCCAACCAACCCATGTCCCCACCCGTCCCGGAGATTCGTTATCGATTTCGAGATAGAATTTGGAAAACGGCGCCACATTGATGAAACGGTTAGGTAATTTGGAATCCGAATCGTAAAGCAGTTTCCCTTCGATGAAGTAGCTCCACATATACGCTTCATTCTCCTCACACCATTTGATTTGTTCCGGTGTGTACCCAATGCGGTCCGCATCACTCATTTCAGGCAATAAGATATCTTTCAGGTATAATTCCTTTCCAGAATAAATCATGTATGACAAAAGCGTTTTATCGGTAGGCGGCGCGATTTTTCCGGCGGCAAAACTGGAAACGATATCCGGCATGATTTGGCTGGTTTCAAAATTCTGTCTCAGGTAATCCGGAAATTCATAAAATTTATGATTTTTGCCCAAATATAAGTCCAGCGAAATCAAAACCAGGCTGTCGGCATAAATGGCTTTGTTCTGGTAATCCATCTCCGAAATCAGCGTAATGACTTTTGGGGATTTGGTTTCGGGAAAATAGTATTTCATATGACGAAACAGTTCATCCAGCTCATTATTTACCTTTTCGAAATTCGGATACTTTTTTTGAATTTCAGTATACAATTCCCGGTTCAGGGGATTGTTCATTTTCTCGATCCAGACCGCATCAGGTGTTGCGGACGGAAATAAGTATGGGTATTTTAGTTTTACTTTATTGAGCTCAGCTGCAGGAGTTTCATAGAAAATCTTGTCGAAACGCTCCACTTTTACGGACATTGGAATTTTTTCGACTTCTTTTTCTACTTTGCTTTTTTTATCGCAAGAGGCAAATAAAACGCAAATGACAAAAGGCAAAAGATATTTTTTCATGGATATGATTTTCTTTTTAGCCCTGATGGCAGCGGTATCCTTTTTCTTTTTTTGTCCTTGCGAAGCACGAAGCAAATCAAAAAAGAAAAAGATATAGCGAACAGCAGGAAATAGCTCCTAATAATTATTAATTTTGCAAATATACATTGCGGTTTTTTAAATTTTCAGAAATTATGCCTAAAAAAAGTACAATTCAAGTTGATAAAGCTAATCTTCATATTGTCAATTGGTTGCGGGATTATGCTGTGGATGCCAAAGTGAACGGATTTGTGGTAGGAATTTCGGGCGGAGTGGATTCGGCTGTGACTTCGACCTTATGCGCACAAACGGGACTTCGGACATTGTGCGTGGAACTGCCGATTCATCAATCGCCGACTCAGGTAAACCGGGGCCGCGAGCATATAGAGCAATTGCACAAAAGGTTTGAAAACGTCAGCCATGTTGAAACGGATTTGACCGAGGTTTTTGAAGTTTTTAAAAAGCAGGTTCCAGTCACAGAGGATGTAGCGAAACTTAACCTGACGCTTGCCAATACCCGGGCCAGACTCCGAATGACGACATTGTATTATCATGGTGGAATTCATGGTTTATTAGTCGCCGGAACAGGGAACAAAGTTGAGGATTTTGGGGTTGGATTTTATACCAAATACGGCGATGGCGGCGTAGATTTGAGTCCAATTGGGGACTTGATGAAGTCGGATGTGTTTGCATTGGCGCAATACCTGCACGTTCCGGATTCGATATTAAACGCATCTCCAACGGATGGTCTTTTTGGCGACGACAGAACGGATGAGGACCAGTTAGGAGCTAGCTACGACGAGCTGGAATGGGCGATGGATGAAAATGAAAAGGGAATGTCCGCTAAGGATTATACCGGAAGACAACAGGAAGTTTTTGAAATTTATAAACGTTTGAACACCATCAATCAGCATAAAATCAATCCGATACCGGTGTGTTTTTTACCCAAAGATTTAATATAATTTTTTAACATTATTTTACATACATTTGCATTTTTTCATTAACTTTACATTATCCCAAGTCGAAATGTAATCCTTAAAAATTTAAATTATGATAAATGTTTGTTTAGCAGATAATTATCCTGTAGTTCATTTTGGGGTAAAATCATACTTTAAAGATCATGCAGACATTAGTATTGTATCTAATGTTGGTAATTTATCCATGATTGATGAAGTACTCAAAACCAAGAAAATCGATGTTATTGTCATTGATTTAGAGCTTGAAGGCCTGTCCAGTATCTATGATGTAAAATCCATTATAAAGAACCATCCCACTACGAAGGTCATCATCTTTACCAGCCTTTCTGAGCAGATTTATGCTCCCAATGCTATAAAATCAGGTGTTTCTGGATTTGTGCACAAAAGTGCCAAATTAGAAACGTTAGGAAACACTATTGTGAAAGTGCACCAGGGAACTATAGTGCTTAGCGATGCCGTGAAGAAAAACCTGGCGTTGATAGCGAAACAAAACAAAAGCGACCGTTTGTACCGAAAACTGTCCAACAGAGAGATTGAAGTGCTGCGTTATTTAAGTGACGGTAAAAAGAACAATGAGATTTCTAAAATTCTGAATCTTAACGAGAAAACCATCAGTACTTATAAATTAAGATTGCTGACCAAGTTGAACGTGACGAATCTGGTAGATTTGGTAAACAAGGCGAAAACGCTGGAAATCGTTTAATTATAGCGAGACATTACCCTTCCTAATTTATTTGAAAACGAATTAATCAGTTTATAATAATCCATTGCCATAGACAGAGGTTCTGTATTGTCCGATTCAGGTTCGGAAGATATAGAACCTTTTAGTTCTTCTATAATCCGGTCCACTAAAAACCAACGCAAGGTCAAGATGGTTTCTGAAACATATTGCTCAATTGATTGGTCTTTCTGTTTAACAATTATATTCTGAGCTTCCCAGTCGTGAAGCGTTAATTTTTCGTCTTCCATCAAAATATCGGTAACTTCCTGAGCAAATTCCGGAGGCAATTGCATGAGATACTGCTCCACATTGAAGGTTTCGTTCTGGTGGAAATAATCTATCAGGTTTTGGTATACATCGCGAAACAATGGATTGGCCAATTCGACCTCATCTTCCTGCAGACTTAGAAACACTCTTTGATACACCGGATATTCTTTTTTCTCGCTCACGGTTTCGACTTCGCCTTCTTCATTGGTTTTCAACAGGACATCTTCGAATTCTTCGGTTTTATTACCGTATAAAAGTAGTATTTCGATAATTTTTCGCTCCAGTTGGTACAGGATATCAATTTTCTCGAGAGCGACGGGATTTTCATTCTTAACCACTTCAAAAGCCTTCTGCTCCTGTTTGCTTTTCTTTCCGGTTTCGGTAATATCTTTTTGAACCAATTGTGCCAGAGTACTAAGCAAAACCTGCTCTGAAATATCCATTATCCGGGCACATTCCTGAATGTACACTTCCCGTTGAATACGGTCCGGTATTTTGGAAATACTGGTTACCATATCGCGGATCAGATCGGCTTTCTTGATAGGGTCATTTTTAGCTTCATTCATCAAAAGCGACGCCTTGAACTGCATGAAGTCTTTGGAATTGGCGTCCAAATAGGCAACCAAATCTTCGTAAGGTGTCTTTTTGGCAAAACTATCCGGGTCTTCCCCATCAGGGAAAGTACATACTTTGACGTTCATGCCTTCTTCCAGAATCAGATCGATTCCACGGATGGAAGCACGAAGTCCGGCAGCATCACCATCAAAAAGAACGGTAATATTTTTGGTCAGACGGTTTATCAGTCGGATTTGGTCTGGTGTTAAAGCGGTTCCCGAAGAAGCCACGACATTTTCGATTCCGGCCTGATGAAATTGGATGACATCGGTATATCCCTCCACTAAATAACAATTGTTCAGTTTGGCGATGGATTGTTTGGCCTGAAAAATTCCGTACAATACTTTACTCTTATGATAAATATCGCTTTCGGGCGAATTCAGGTATTTTGCGGCTTTTTTATCGTTCGTTAGTATCCTTCCTCCAAAACCAAGAGTCCGGCCCGACATACTTTGAATCGGAAACATGACGCGTCCTTTGAAGCGGTCAAATGGACGGTCCTCTTTGGGAATGGTCAGTCCGGTACTTTCCAAAAATTCCATTTTGTATCCTTTCCCTAATGCTTCTTTGGTAAAAGCATCCCAGGTTTCAGGGGAATAACCCAATTCGAATTTCTTGATAGTTTCATTGGTAAAACCTCTTTCCTTAAAATAGGAATACCCGATTGCTTTCCCTTCTTCCGAGTTTAAAAGCGTATCATGGAAATATCTTTTGGCAAATTCGGAAACCAGATACATGCTTTCACGCAGATCGGTATTAACTTTTTCCTCATCCGACTGAACGGTTTCCTCAATTTCAATATTGTATTTTTTGGCAAGGTACCGAATAGCTTCCGGATAGGTAAAATGCTCGTGCTCCATCAAAAAAGCTACCGAATTACCCCCTTTCCCAGTACTGAAATCCTTCCAGATCTGTTTCACCGGAGAAACCATAAACGAGGGAGAACGCTCATCAGAAAAAGGACTTAACCCCTTAAAATTGGAGCCTGCACGTTTCAATTGCACAAAATCACCAATCACCTCCTCAACGCGGGCGGTTTCGAAAACGGTATCGATGGTGGCTTTTGAAATCAATGGTCTCTAATTATGAATGGTTGTAAGCGCCAAAGTTACAAGTTTAAGGCGTAATTTTTTTTATTAATTATTGAAAATTAAAAAAGCGTTCCTACCGAAACGCTTTTCTAATAAATAACTAACTAACATTTTTAATTCAGATCGAAACGAATACCTAACGAAATATTATTTTGTTTCACCACATTATCTTCAAACAAAGGATTTAAATCATATTTTATATACAAGCTGGTTTCTTTATAACCGATATACGAACTCACCCCGTAAATAAAGTCCGAAGCATTAAAATCGCCTTTTGTACGTTCCCTTACGTCATTTCCGTCGGTGTTTTCATATTCCAGGATTTGTTTGGATTTGATTCTTGCCCCGGCGTACCCTCCTAATCCGATTCGAAATCCGTCATGGGATTGAAAAACAGTTTTGTCATTGACGGTTTTGTTTTTAGAAAAATCGAATTCCAAATGCATTGGCACTACCAAATACACATTTCTTAAACGGGAATCTTCTAAATTTATCGATGCTGTTGCCAGAGTGGTCTGGTCGCCAGACGCTACAAAATAACGATTATCTGTCGGCCGAAGATTATTGTACATTACTGACAAACCATATTTGGCATGCAAAAGATTGTTGTTTTTTAAGATTCGGCTGTTGTAGGTAAGTCCCCATTCGTAGAAATGCGAGCCAAAATATCTGAAATCAGAATGCGCCACCTGCTCATTGGTCACCAAATTATTGAAACCGGCTGCAAATACGAATTGCGACGTGGTCCTTTTTTCGCCAAGACTTGCTCGGTGACGATCTTTTACTTTCATCCCTGGAAATGAAAACGAGTATCTTCTGGCAGTATCCTGTTCTTTGATTTTTCCGTCAACTTTTTGCTGTACGAGTTCTTTCAGTTCTTCCTGAACAGCATCCACTCTTCTTTCAATGTTTTTCGCTCTCATTTCGGCGTATTCAACTTTTTTTGCATCCGCTTCAGCATTGGTAATTTTACCCGATTGTAATTGGGCATTTACGGATTCAATTTCTAACTTAAGCGCTGTTTTTTCATCTTTGGTTATTTGTTCGATTTTAGCAGCAATGATTTTGGCTTTTTCCTCAAAGGTTTCCTGTGCGGTCATTTTATTCAAAAAAAGACATAAGATCAGGGATAAGTAAACAGTTAAATTTCTCATGATTGTTGTTTTATAATATATAAGATTGATAATTTCGTTGATATGAATGACCGCTATTCATTGTTGTTTCTGCTTGCCAAAGCCACTTTAATAGTTTGAAAGTTTTTACCTGCGGTAGTAATCACTTTTTCCCGAAAGGACAACTCTAATTCCCCGTCGACCTGAGATAGTAAACTGGAAGCATCCACCTTTATCGTTGGCTTTTCGGGCAAGGTTTCCTTTTTCATAACAGGAGTTACCGCAATTGTTTTTTCTTCTTCAACTGCATTTTCTTTTGGGGCAACAATGTTAATAGCAACATTATTTTTATTTTCAAAAGGAACTATCATGGTATTTGGTTTTGTTTGTTGTTTCTGCATGTTTTGTGTCCTTCTTGCAGTTCGCATCACAGCTTCTGTATTTAACGGACGGATTATCTCTGCAGGATTTCCGTTTACATTAGGTTGCTGTAAATTTTCAATGGTATTGTTTTCAAGGACGATTTCATTTTTTGGGATATCGATTACTTCCTCGGTCTGACTTAAAAAAACAGATCCGATTAGAATAAACCCCAAAATCCCCGCAGCCACGTATAGCCAATTGTGACTGGATTTGATCTGTTTCTCTTCGGCAACCGAAAGCATGGCGTCCAATCTGTCCCAAGCTTGCGCTGAAGGCTGAATTCTCCGGCTTTCCAGTTTTTGTTTGATTTGGTTTTCTATATTATTTGATTCCATTTTCTCGTTTTAAATTAATCAACACTTGTGTAGCTGACTTCAAAATTATTTCGCTTGGCAATCTGCTCCTGAAGCATTTTTTTGGCGTGTGATAATTGCGATTTCGATGTTCCTTCGTTAATTCCTAAAAGGGCTGCAATCTCTCTGTGCTTATAGCCTTCAATAGAGTAGAGGTTAAAAATCATTCGGTATCCATCGGGCAAGGCATCAATAAGAAATTGGATATCATCTACATTTAAATGGCTTTCAATCGGATTGAAACTTTCTTCGTAATAGTATTCTTCTTCTAAAAAGCTTACTTTTTTATGAACTCTGATGGCAGAAATACATTCATTTACCATAATTTTCCTAATCCATCCTTCGAAACTTCCTTTATGCTCAAAATTCTTAAGATGCGTAAACATTTTCATGAACGCTGTAATCATGATGTCTTCGGCATGATGCAAATCTTTGATGTATTGTCGGCACACACTCAACATTTTTGGCGCAAATTGCATATAAATCTTTTGCTGGGCCTGGCGATTGTTTTCCAATGCCAATGCAATGATTTCTTTTTGCGATTGATGTAAGTCGATTACTTTCAAAATAGAGTTTAAAGTGTTTCTATTAGTATAGACGAGAATGATTGAACAATGGTTGCACTGAAATCAAATAAAATAAAATTTTCTTCTAAACCCCTTATAGTTAAGGGTTATTTTTTTCTTTCGATAACATAATTAACCATCAGAATCAGGGCTTCTTTATAGGTCGAATTGGGATAATTTTCTAAAAGTTGCAAAGCTTCCTGCTGGAAATGAACCATTTTTTCTTCGGCATACGAAAGTCCGTTGTTATTTTTCACAAACGCAATTACTTCCTTAACTCTTTTCTTATCCTTATTATGGTTTTTGATGGAATTGATGATCCAGTTTTTATCTTTTGTAGAACAGTTGTTCAATACATGAATCAGCGGCAGCGTCATTTTCTGCTCTTTGATATCAATTCCGGTTGGTTTACCAATGGCATCTTCGGTATAATCGAACAAATCATCCTTAATCTGAAAAGCCATTCCGATGAGTTCACCGAATTTACGCATGTTCTCGACCTGGACATCATCTTCAATTACTGATTTGGCACCTAAAGCACAACAAGCTGCAATAAGGGTTGCTGTTTTTTTGCGGATGATTTCGTAGTAAATATCTTCGGTAATGTCTAATCGGCGGGCTTTTTCAATTTGAAGTAGCTCACCTTCGCTCATTTCGCGAACGGCTACCGAGATAATCCGAAGTAAATCAAAATCGCCATTGTCAATGGAAAGCAGCAGGCCTTTGGACAACAAATAATCTCCCACCAAAACGGCAATTTTATTTTTCCAAAGGGCATTAATGGAGAAAAAACCCCTTCTGCGATTACTGTCATCCACTACATCGTCGTGCACTAAAGTTGCTGTATGAATCAACTCTATTACCGATGCTCCACGATAGGTTCTTTCATTAATTACGCCTTCAGAAACCATTTTCGCTGTTAGGAATACGAACATCGGTCGCATCTGTTTTCCTTTGCGATTGACAATATAATACGTGATACGATTAAGCAGCGCCACATTTGAAGTCATTGAATCATGAAACTTTGTTTCGAAAAGTTCCATCTCCTGAAGAATGGGCTGTTTTATTTGCTCTGTTATTTTCATTGATGTCCCAAAGATACAATTTTAAGATTTATACTTGCAAAAGTTGAAAATTTGTGTGTTTTTTTTCAATTATTGCATTAAACCTTTTATCTTTATGAAAGTCTTAAATAAAACTTAAAATTATAAACCGTATGAAAGCAAAAATTTTATTATTCGGAATGACACTGTTTTTATTAACTTTTGCAAGTTGCAATAAGGACGATGAAGGAAACAGCTCTTCGCTTACCTCAGAAGAAACAATGACAAATGCCAAAATGGATGCTGCGGCAGATGATGTTTCGAAAATAATTGACGACCAGTATAATGTTCAGGAAAATTCAAAAATGGTCGTACCCGCAAGTATCTTACCATCGTGTGCAACAGTAACTACCGTCGTTACAGGTAATACCTGGACCAGAACTATTGATTTTGGAACTACCGGTTGCGATATGCCAAACGGGAATAGTTTAAGAGGGACAATCATCGTTAGCGGCAGCACTGATTTCAATCAGTCTACTCATACAATCCATTACAGTTTTTTACATTTCTACCACAACAACACTTTGATTGAAGGGAATAATACTGTTGTTCGAACTTTAGAAAGCACCAATGCAAACGCGAACCTTCACCCTGTTGCCAACATGACGATCCACATGACTTTTACACTTGTAAACGGAAATGTATACACTCGCGTAGGGAACCGTGTCAGAGAAATGGTGGTAGGATACGACACACCTGATGTTTGGTTGGATAATGAATTTTTAATTACCGGAAGCTGGGTGACCACGTTGCCAAATGGTGGAACTCAAAACTCGACCATTACAACGCCTTTAAGAATCCGTATGAATTGCAACCATATTGTTAGCGGCGTACTGACAGTTACCAGAAATAACGTAACTGCAACTTTAGATTACGGAGACGGATCCTGCGATAATATTGCAGTAGTGACCATTAACGGTGTTGCACATACGATAACTTTAGGTTAAGTCTGAAATAAATACAAAAAAAACGTCCTGATTAATTTCAGGACGTTTTTTTATACTTCTTTGTTTGCCAATTGCCCGCAGGCGGCATCAATATCTTTCCCTCTACTTCGGCGTACTTTCGCAACAATACCACTGGCTTGCAAAGCATCGATATAGGCATCGATAGCTTCAGGCGACGCTTGCTGGAACTCTCCGTCATCAATTGGGTTGTATTCAATTAAATTGACTTTGCAGGGCACATATTTACAGAATTTCACCAACGCATCAATTGACTCTTTGTTGTCATTTATTCCTTTCCAGACCACGTATTCGTAGGTGATTTTACTTCGGGTTTTCGAATACCAGTATTCTAACGATTCCCGCAAATCTTTCAGTGGAAAATTAGAACTGAACGGCATAATCCGGGCGCGGATATCATCAATTGCAGAATGCAGCGATACTGCTAATTTGAATTTTACCTCATCATCTGCTAGTTTCTTTATCATTTTAGGTACTCCCGAAGTCGAAACCGTAATTCTTTTAGGGGACATTCCTAATCCTTCCGGCGAAATGATCATTTCGATGGCTTTAAGCACATTGTTGTAGTTCATCAACGGCTCCCCCATTCCCATGAAAACAATATTCGACAACGGATGATTGTAATACAAACGGCTTTCTTTATCAATGGCCACAACCTGATCATATATTTCTGCAGGTTCCAGATTTCGCATTCTTTTTAAACGTGCCGTAGCACAGAAATTACAATCCAGACTGCATCCTACCTGACTAGAAACACAGGCGGTTGTGCGGGTATTGGTGGGAATCAAAACGGATTCCACCACTAATCCATCGTGCAGACGAACGGCATTTTTCACGGTTCCATCCGAACTGCGCTGCATCGTATCGACCTTAATGTGATTGATCACAAAATTGTCTTCGAGCATCGTGCGCGTTTCTTTGGAAACATTTGTCATATCATCAAAACTGTGTGCACCTTTGCTCCATAACCATTCATAAACCTGATTGCCTCTAAAGGCTTTATCGTTATGGGTTACAAAAAAATCGCGCAATTGATCTTTTGATAAGGCTCTAATGTCTTTTTTCTCCGTTTGCATGGCGCAAAGTTAGTAACTATTTTGAAGTTTAGGTTCTTTGTAAATTTGGTTCTTTGTAATTTTGTGAAAAATTTAGAACAATGCATTTCATTTCGCAGGAATTAGAAGACTATATTGAACAGCATTCCGAAAAGGAACCGGAATTATTGGCGGCACTTAATAAGGAAACGTATCAGAAGATTTTGTTACCCAGAATGTTAAGCGGGCATTTTCAGGGCCGTGTCCTGAGTATGTTATCCAAACTGATCCGACCGGTCCATATCCTTGAAATTGGCACTTATACCGGTTATGCAGCATTGTGTTTGTGTGAAGGAATGCAGGAAAATGGTTCGCTGCATACGATTGACATCAAAGAAGAACTGGTGGATTTCCAGCGGAAGTATTTTGACAAATCGCCTTGGGGAAAACAAATTATACAACATTTAGGGGAGGCGGTGGATATCATCCCGGCTTTGGACCTGAAATTTGATTTGGTTTTTATTGATGCCGATAAAGAAAACTACCTGAATTATTTTGAACTTATGGTTCCGAAAATGAATAAAGGCGGAATTATATTATCCGACAATGTATTGTGGAGTGGCAAGGTTCTGGAAGCATTGCAACCGAATGACATCAGCACCAAAGTGTTGCTAGAATACAATCAGGTGTTAAAAAATGATCCTCGTGTGGAAACAGTGTTACTGCCTATCCGTGATGGACTGACTGTTAGTCGTGTGCTTTAAAGATTTTCATTACAGACAAATTATTCAGAATTAGCCCTGATGGAAGCGGCATCCCGCGCTTTTTCTGCGTGGATATAGCGGACAGCAGGAATTCAGGTTATTGAACCAGATGAATTTACAGCTCCTCAATTTTGGCTGGGAAATACTTTTTCTGTGCAGTCTGATATCCAATAAACATTAGGGACCCTGTCAGCAGGCCGAAAAGGTACCCGCAAAGGATATCTGATGGATAATGCAATCCAAGATAGATCCGGCTATAGGCGAAGATTAGCGGCCAGAAGAAAATAAACCAGAAGTATTTGTAATATGGTTTCATCAGCAGAAACAGCATTGTGGCTACAGCCATTGTGTTAGCGGCATGGCCCGAAAAGAAACTGAATGAATTCCGTTTTTGTACTGCCCGTATCAGTAAATTGATATCGGGATTACTGGATGGACGAAGTCGGTGGAAACTATTTTTTACGAAGTTCGTGGACTGGTCTGTAACGGCAATCAGAAGCGCGACAAAAATAATCAGGATCAAGCTTTGCTTCGCGCCCAGTTTTTTGATGATGAGATATGCCAACAGGATAAAAAACGGAATCCAGTTGATTTGTTTGGTGATAAATAGCCAAAGTCCGTCATACGTTTCGGAGCCCCAGCCATTCAGTAACATAAATAATTGCCTATCGAGGTCCAGTAATTTTTCCAACATTACATCTGACGTTTAATAGGACCTGTAATATCGCCAATTTCTTCTTTTGTTTTCTCGATTTGTGTAGTGGCATCTCCGAGAAGATTGTCCTTGGCCTTATTGATTTCTGAGGTAATATCTCCAGTGTAATCTGTCAACGATTTTGTATCCAAACCATTGGCTTCGGCGCCTTTTTGGATTTCGCTTTTAATATCGTTTGTGGCATTTTTCAATTGTGCCATAGCTTTCCCCATAGTACGGGCAATTTCAGGAATCTTATCAGACCCGAAAAGCATCAGTACTATAAACATTATGAAAATCAATTCACCGCCACCAATTCCAAACATATCAATTGTTTTGTTGCAAAGTTACAAAGTTTTTGAAAAGCAATTTTTAAAATCCGTTATAATTAAATGTTAATCAAATTTAGATTTCAATTCTTCTTTCGGCCAGGTATTGTTGGTCTTATCAATATCGGCAGTTTCTTCTTTTGGATCGACAATAATTTTTGAAACCGCTTTAGAGGTCGCAAAGGTACGGGTCACTTCGGCATCATTCATTCTCCAGATTTGTGCCGGGAATGTCTGATTTTCTAAAGTACCGTCTTCAAAGACCAACTGAACGATAATTGGCATTACCAATCCGCCGGGTTTGTTGAAAGTGACTTCGTAGAAATATTTAGGAGAAGCTAATTTGGCTATTTCTTCCGGTTTAAAATTAGACTGAACAAACTCATCCAGCGATTTTACCTCTTTAATATCCAAAGCTTTGTTCATTTCAGGCTTAAAATCTTCATTGCCGGCAGTTACCATATACACCATTGGCCCTGTCGTTTTCAAACGATTTCTTCGGGACGGAGCTGGCGCTTTAACTCCTTTTGGAGCTTCATTACTAACAAAGTACTGCTTAACGTCCTTGATCCCGATATCGTTAAAATCGGTCGTATAAAACCAGCCACGGATGAACCAGTCCAAATCCACTCCGGATGCATCTTCCATCGTACGGAAGAAATCTTCTGGTGTCGGGTGCTTGAATTTCCAACGGTTGGCATAAGTTTTGAACGCATAATCAAAAAGTTCATGTCCCATAATGGTTTCACGCAAAATATTCAAACCTGCAGCAGGTTTACCATAGGCGTTGTTACCAAATTGTTTGACGCTTTCCGAGTTGGTCATAATCGGGTCGATATTTTTTTGGTCCCCACTCATGTAAGGAACAATCAGTTTAGCCGGACCTCTGTCCACGGGGAAAGTAGCTTCCCAAGAGATTTCCGCCAGGTATTCCATAAAGGTATTCAAGCCTTCATCCATCCAGGTCCATTGACGTTCATCTGAATTGACAATCATTGGAAAGAAATTGTGTCCTACTTCATGAATGATTACCCCTAACATTCCGTATTTTACACGGTCGGTATATTTTCCATCTTCATCCGGACGACCAAAATTCCAACAGATCATTGGATATTCCATTCCTTGGTCCTGCGCATTTACTGAAACTGCTTTTGGGTATGGATAATCGAAAGTATAACTGGAGTAACTTTTTAACGTATGCGCAACGGCTCTGGTAGAATATTGTTCCCATAGCGGGTTACCTTCCTTCGGATATACAGATGTAGCCATTACCGTTTTACCACCCAATTTCACGGCCATCGCGTCAAATATAAACTTTCGGGATGTCGAGATTCCAAAATCCCTAACATTTTCAGCCTTGAATTTCCAGGTTTTTTTCTTGTCGGAAAATCCTTTTTCAGTTACCATTGCCTCGGCCTGAGTAACAATTATAACAGGATTCTCGAATGAATTTTCAGCCAGTTCGTATCTTTTCACCTGTTCGGGTGTAAAAACCTCTTTGCGGTTTTGCAAAACCCCGGTAGCTTCCATAATATGATCCGCCGGAACTGTAATATTCACTTCGTAATTCCCAAAAGGCAAAGCAAATTCGCCACTACCCCAGAATTGCATATTCTGCCATCCCTCCACATCATTATAAACCGCCATTCTTGGATAGAATTGGGCCAAAACATAGAGGTTATTTCCATCTTTAAAATGTTCGTATCCGGAACGGCCCCCATCAACCATATAGTTATTGATGTTGTAATTCCATTTGATATTCATGGCGATTTTTTCGCCATGGCGCAATGGTTTTACCAAATTAATACGCATCATCGTTTCGTTGATGGTATACGACATTGGGTTTCCTTTGATATCTTTTACGTAGTCAATTTTGAATCCGCCGTCAAATTTATCCTCCAAATATTTTCTTGAAAAACCCGCAGCACTGATGGCAGGATCAATTTTACTGTTCTCTACCAATGGCGTTTTGGAAGTACGCGCCATAATATTCTGATCCAACTGAATCCAAAGATACTCAAGGGATTCTTTGGCATTATTGGTATAGGTTATCGTTTCGGTACCGTATAGTTTGGTGTTTTTATCATCCAGCTCGATATCGATTTTATAATCGGCCTGCTGCTGGTAATATTCCGGACCGGGCGCACCGGATGCCGTTCTGTACATATTGGGAGTCGCCAGCAAATCATACATTTGTCTGAATTTGTTACCATCTTCATGACCGGCCTCTCTCGGTTTTGGTGTTTCTTTGCTTTCCTGAGCAGATATATTCAAGGAGCAGGTAAGAAGGACGAATAGTGCAGAACAGATTTTTTTCATAATCATATTAATTTCAAGCTATAAAAGTAATTATTTTTACCTCAAAATACGCTTTTGCTACTGTTTTAACACACCATTTACATTGTCGGTTGTCAATAAAAGGCTTTGTTTTTTTCCGTTAATTTTTATTTGTATGATATTTTGCTGATCCGAATTCAAATCGAGCAATACCGTATTTTGGATTTCAAAGGTTTTAATTTTGGAAACTTCTTTGATGTTATAATAGCAGATAATGACGTTCCCTTCCACTTCGCTACTCAGATAATTAATGTTTTTTTGCTGGCCATTTACTTTTACCGAAAAATGATCCAGGATATATTTCCTCATTAAAAGCACATCTTCGGGAGATTCATCTTTTTCCCCGATATGCGTTTTTTGCTTGTAATTCTGAAACAAAACATCGTTCATATCATCCATAAAAATGCGGGAAGTAATCTGGAGCATTTTTTTTTCCGGAGCATGATTGATCTGGTAAATGGAGACATAGAACTTATGGACATTAAACGAGGTTAAGGTCAAAAAAAACAGTCCGATGAAAATGTATAGAATGCGTTTTTTCATTTCTCTAAAGTAATTATATTTTTAAATTCCAGGGTTTTCGCTACAGAATTCACTTGACATCCCCAATAAGATGGTTATAATTTACAGCTAATTTGGAAATCAGGAATAGCATCATGGTTTTGTTTTTAGCTTTCAGGGCAGCTACGAAAGGAGCATCTTCAATGATATAGTATTGGAAATCCCGAATATAATTCAATGGGATTTTCAGGGTTTCGGTATAATAAGTATCTTGATAAAGGTATTCCACTTTTGCGATTAAGCGCTCTTTCCTTTCAACCACCACTTCTTTTTTAAGCATCGCAGTCCGGCCTGATATCCAGTTTATGGGAGCGTCCAGAAGTCCGGACTGTGCGGTATATAATTTACGTTCGGCTGGTGTATAGGTCTTAATTCCCGGGATAATACTTCTGCCTTCTGAAGCATCACGGCGCACGATTACTTCGTTCAGCTCATTAATTTTGGGAACCATCTTTACGATTACGATATCCGATTTCATGTCATCTTCATCCACGAGCATTCTTTTAAATTCGAGATGAATCCCAGAAAAAACCAGCACATCATCCAGCTGCGCCAATATGAAAAACTCGCCCGCCTTATTGGTCATTGTGACTTTTTCATTGGCAAGATTCACCACGTCAATTTTTTCGACAGACGAAGAATCCGCTAGAATTTTTCCATGGATCCACTTTTCATTGAGGCGTTGCCCAATCGCTATCTGCGAAAGCAAAAACACATAAATTAGAATGGTAGTAGTCTTATTCACAAGAAATCTGTTCTTTATTTTTTCCATCCGAAATAAAAGGCAAAAGTAGCTCAAAAACGCTACTCTTCTTCACAGGCAATCATTTCGTTATATTTGACAGCAAGTTCTCCCATCAAAAATGTGGCCATTATTTTATTTTTAGATTTCAGCGATTCGACGAAAGTATTGTTCTCTACGATATAATATTCAAATCCTTTGACATAATCTGACGGGATTTTAAGGGTTTCGACAAAATGGCTTACTTCAAACATCTGGTCCAATTTCTGTAGCCAGAATTCTTTTTTCTCCACTTCGAGTTCTTTCTTCAGCATGGCCGTCCGTCCTGAAAAGATATTCAGCAACGGATCTGCTGAAAATGAACCACCTGTAGTCCCATCACCATTTCCCGCAAGAGCCAGGCCATTGGCAGCTTTCAGTTTTCGTTCAGCGGGCGTATACGATTTCTGGTCTTTTGGAATAATTCCCAAAGCGGCCGCATTGATATGGGCATATTCATTCACGACCACTTCACGCAGTTGGTTGACCATCAATTCCATGTAGACAAACATCAGATTGTTGTTCAAACCATCTTTGGACACCACCACTCTTTTTCCTTTGAACTGTACCGCAGAAAACATCAGCGTATCCCCTTCTGCGGCAGGGATGGTGAAATATCCGCCAGTTGTAGTGATGACGGCTTTTTCTGTTTTCATATTGATAACGTATATCCCTTCAACATCAGAAGTGGCTGCAGTAATTTTACCATGCAATGCAGGGCGATGGGTTTCCTGTGCCCAAATTGGAGAAATCAGGAAAAACATTAAAAAAGTGATACTAATTTTTTTCATAAGTAGGCTCCAAAACAGGTCGCTTGGATTGGTAAAAGTATTCTAATGCCTTCTAAATTAAATATTAACAACATCGTAAAGTTGTGTTAATAAATAACTGGCATTATCGAACCACGATTTATAAAATACCGTAATTTTGAAGTAATCGAATCTTATTCAAAAATGAAAAACTGTATTATAGCCAGTACCTCAACATTGCATGACGGCGAATATCTGGATTACCTGTTGCCTACCCTGAAAAGTCATTTCAATACTTGCAAAACATTACTCTTTATACCTTATGCACGACCTGGCGGAATTTCGCATGATGCCTATACAGAGCATGTCCGTGCGGCTTTTGCCAAAATAAATATTGCCGTGCAGGGCATTCATGAATTTGCAAATCCAACGGAAGCACTTGTTACAGCGGAAGGAATTTTTACCGGCGGAGGAAATACTTTTTTACTGGTTACCCAATTGTATAAAAATAACGTAATGGATGTTCTCGCCGATACGGTAAAAAACGGAACACCTTATCTTGGCACCAGTGCCGGAAGTAATATCTGCGGACTGACCATGCAGACCACCAACGATATGCCGATTATTTATCCTCCGAGTTTTCAGACTTTGGGATTAATCCCTTTTAATCTCAATCCGCATTATTTGGATGCCGATGCTCAATCGACACATATGGGGGAAACCCGTGAAACCCGAATCAAAGAATTTCATCAGTTTAATAATCTGCCGGTTTTAGGACTGAGGGAAGGAAGCTGGTTGGAAGTCAAAGGGAATTCCATTATTTTAAAAGGAAACCTGACGGCCCGATTATTTCGTCAAAATGTAACTGCAGAAGAATTGGAAAGCGGCAGCGATTTGCGTTTTTTGAATTAAAAAAAACCTATCAGCCTATTTAGGAGAGGGGTTTAAAACAAAAAAAACCGAAACATACGTTTCGGTTTTTATGAAGAGCGAAAGACGAGGCTCGAACTCGCGACAACCAGCTTGGAAGGCTGGAGCTCTACCAACTGAGCTACTTTCGCATTACAACGGTGCAAATATAAATAATAAATCAGTTTAGATGCAAGTTTTTTTTGAAAAAAAATAGCAGAATTTTATTTATCGGCCCGCAACTGAAGTATAACGGATTTATTATGAAATTGTTATCTCTTATAACAACAAAAATATAATTTGACAAAACATGCAAATCATTAAAGAAATCGCTGCAAGTGAAACGTTTTCGGTCCGACACCCGGTGCTTCGGCAAGGGAAACCTATAGAAAGTTGCCGTTTTGATAACGACGAATTACCCACAACCCATCATTTTGGCCTTTTTATCAATCATAATCTGGTTGGCGCAATTTCGGTTTTCGAAAAACGGCATCCTTTATTTACTGATGAGCGGCAATTTCAGATTCGAGGCATGGCAGTGTTGGAGGATCAGCAGAAAAAAGGGTTGGGAGAATCATTGATGAAATATGCAGAAGAATCTGTAAAGACCCGGAACGGCAAATTGATTTGGTTTAATGCGAGGATTACTGCTGTGGGATTTTATCAGAAGCTGGGCTATGAAATTACGGGAGAAGCCTTTGAAATAACAGATGTGGGAACTCATTATGTGCTTTTCAAAAGAATGCAATAATTGGCACTTAAAATTTAGCTAACTTGCTTTCAAATAATCTAATAAACGAGTAACTTGTATAAAATAACCGGCTATGATTAAACTTTTACTTATAATGGTTTGTTTTTTCTCGCTTACGCCAAAAGAATTCCAAACTCCTCAAGGGTATTTACTTTCTATTGCCAATAACCATGTATTGGCCGACACCACTAAAACGCCTAAATACGTTATCAAAAAGTCAACTAAAAACACGCAATGGACAGTTGACCAACGAAAATTACTTATTACCGTTTTAGCAAAATCAGACGAAGAGGGCCTTAATCCCAAAAATTACCAGATTGAAAAGCTTGAAAAATATGAAATGATGGATTCGATCTCTGAAACTGATATACTAAAGTATAACTTATTGTTATCCGGAAATCTCAAAAAATACATTTCTCATTTGACTAACGGGAAACTTAATCCCAGAAAGTTATATGCGGATTGGGATTTAAAAGAAAATCGAATAGAAATCGATACTATAATGCTTCGATTAGAGACCGGGGATTCATTAGCACAAAAACTAGAAACCCTAAAACCCCAGCATAGCATCTATAAAAAGCTAAAAAAAGCTTTGCAAATCATCAACACTTATCCTGACGATCCCTTTAAAAAAATAAACATTGCCAAAAGCATCGTTCCCAATAGTGACAATCGTTTACTGATCAACATTAAAAAAAGACTAATTTACTGGCACGATTTGGAAGCATCAGATAGTTTAACGACCTTTTATGACTCTCTCACTGTTAACGCTGTTAAAAAGTTTCAATGGCGTCACGGGTTAGTTGTGGACGGAATTATAGGAATGGGGACAATCGCTTCTCTGAATTACACAAAAGAAGATCGGAAACAGCAAATTATTGCCAATTTAGAACGCTGGAAATGGTATCCGAGAGATATGGGCAGCGAATACATCATCATCAATATTCCCGATTTCCGTTTAACGCTGGTTAAAGGTTCCGATACGATCCGTTCTCATAAAGCAATTGTGGGCAGGGCCGAAAGAGCTACACCTATTTTATCTTCAACATTAACCCATGCTGTCTTTAATCCTACATGGACGGTTCCTCCTACAATATTAAGAGAAGATGTAATACCGGAAATTTTAAAAAGTCGCAGTTATTTGGCCGAGATGAATATTATCATATACGATGAGAAAGGAAATGTTGTAAGTCCTGAAAACTGGCAGCTTTCACAAGCTAAAAATTACCGTTATGTGCAGACCCCGGGAGCTTTCAATTCACTGGGAATGGTGAAACTGATTTTCCCCAATCGGTTTGCGGTGTATTTACATGACACCAACCATCGGGATTATTTTGAAAAAACAGGCCGGTCTTTGAGTTCAGGTTGTGTACGTGTAAACAATCCGTTGGAACTGACAGAATATTTACTGGATGACCCGGTGAATTGGAATTTGGAAAAAATTACCACGACATTACAAAAAGCACAAACAATCCAGGCACCTATTAGAAAAGAAGTAAATATTCATATATTATACTGGACAGCTTGGTGCCAGGATGATACTCTCATTTTTAGAGATGACATTTACAATCTCGATGCCGATTTGTATAATAAATTATGAGACAAACCTAGGAGATGCTTTGTAATTTGCAGAGGGATGATAAATAAACAAACAAGATTTGTTTTTGATTGTATTGATGATCTCTTTTGATAATTCTCCGGGAACTGCAGGACAACCCTGGCTTCTTCCCAATCTTTTATGATTTTGAATAAAACCATTCGAAACATAATCCGCGGCATGCATCACTACGCCTCTGTTTCTTGCATTGCTGTTGATGCCTTTTTCCAAACCATCTAACTTCAATGACATACCGTGTTTTCCATTATAGACTTCACCTGTAGCGTAGAACCCTAAACTGCTTTTGTATGACTCCGCTGAATTTGAAAAACTATTGGCAAATTCTTCACCGGTATTTCTTCCGTGAGCAACTAAAGAGTTATATAGAATCGTATTGGTATTCAAATCAATAACCCACAATCTCTTAGTATTAGAGGATAATGTGAAATCGATCAATGTCAGAACATTTTTAGTAATAAATCCTTTGTCTCTCAAGTCATAAAACCCTTCCAGAGCCTTGCTGAAACTTTCCAGTTTTGGCAAAGCTAAATTGTTGGCATGCAGATTATTATATATAGTAGCCACTTTCATTTCAAAACTGGTTTCGGTGGTACTGGCAATCAATTTGGAATCGATGCGTTTTGTCGTATTTATATCATTTGAGGTAAACGAAGACAAAAAGAAAACTAGTAAAGGCAGTATTTTGTAAATCATTGGTAATGTATGTGTTGCATTATTAATTTCTGAAGCCAAAAATATAAAAATAATTAGAACTTCAAATATTTTTTTGCATTTAATCGGTAAAATTTAACAGTTTGTCGATATTTTTTCAACTCGGTAAGCCAAAATTATTATCGATTTAACATCATACATTTAATGCAGACCGTTATATAACGGGCCTTAGCACGCATTATTGCCATAAAAAGCGCAAAAAGCGACAAATGTGACCAATTTTAACTTCTTCTTGCAATAATTTTCACATTAAAAAGCTGTTTTTTAACGCTTTACAATATAAAATATTTAAAATAAATTGTGCTTTGTAACAACGTCCATTATAAAGCTACATATGGAAGAACCGTTTCAAACTTCTTAATAAAACTATAAAATCGTTGCAAATGTAAGATTTATCGATAATTTTGCTCGTCATCAATCAATATCAATCAAACCCCAATGAAAAGAATTTTATTAGTCAGTTTTCTTTTTTTATGTTCCTGCATTTATGGACAAAAGAAGGTATTACAAACCAAATCTGTTGCCACCGACATAACTATCGATGGTAATCTTAATGAAGAAGGATGGAGTACCGTACCAGCCGCCACCGACTTTGTCATGTTTGAACCAGATAACGGTAAACCTATTGCCGACACAAAAAAAACCGAAGTCAAAGTTCTATACGACAATGACGCCGTGTACGTTGGTGTTTTATTATATGATGACCAACCCGATAAGATTTTCAAAGAAATTGCACAACGCGATGATTTGGGATCGAGTGATTTTTTTGCCGTTTTCATCAACGGATTCAACGACGGTCAACAAGATTTTCGTTTTTTTGTTTCTGCAGCAGATGGTCAGCTCGATTGCGTTGCCACTGATTCTAACGGGGAAGACTTTTCCTGGGATGCCGTTTGGGAAAGCAAGGCAAAAATCACCGATTTTGGGTGGGTAGTTGAAATGCGCATTCCGTATGCTGCCCTACGTTTTTCTCCCGAAAAGAAACAAACCTGGGGCATCAATTTTTTCAGGAACATCCAAAGGGACCGCCAAAAATATTCGTGGAACTTCATCGATTCCAAATTGGGTACTTTCACGCAACAAACAGGTATCCTGGAAGGAATCGAAAATATCAAACCACCCACAAGGTTGTTCTTATTGCCCTATGCCTCTTATTATGCAGACGCAAATGCGGTAAATAAAACCAAAGGAACAATAAAGGGAGGCCTGGATATCAAATATGGTATTAATGATGCCTTCACACTGGATATGATTCTGGTTCCTGATTTTGGACAGACCAAATATGATGAGCAAGTCTTAAACTTAGGTCCTTTTGAACAACAATTCAACGAGAACCGTGCTTTTTTTACCGAAGGAACGGATTTGTTCAGCAAAGGAAATCTCTTTTATTCCCGAAGAATTGGCGGAAATCCCGTGTTAGATTATGGAACTTTGCGGGCAGCCTTACCGTCTGATATTGAAATTTCAGAATATCCCAATAACGTCAGCCTCATCAATGCCTTTAAGATTTCGGGCCGAACCAAAAACGGATTAGGAATCGGGGTTTTAAATGCCATAACGGAAAACACTATTGCCAAAGTCAGAAATACCGGTACCGGCGAAACCGCGCACCTGCTGGTCGATCCGTTAACCAATTATAATGTATTGGTTTTCGATCAAAGGTTTAATAAAAACTCATCCGTTTCATTCGTGAACACTAATGTCATCAGGGATGGGAGTTTTTATGATGCCAACGTCTCGGCTTTGGTATGGGACTTAAACACCAGGAAAAACACCTACAATCTTTCAGGTAATTACAAATACAGTTATAGAAACGATGCCGAACAAAAACAAGGCGTGTCAACAACAGTAAATCTTAACGAAACAAGCGGGAACTATCGCTCCGGAATTGGCGCAGACTTGGTTACAAAAGATTATGACAATAATGACCTCGGAATCAATTTCGAAACCAATTATTATGTATTGTATGGATTTACCACTTACAGGATTTTAAATCCTACGAAGTATTTCAATTCGTTTAATAGTGCGATAAATGTTTTTTCACAATTCCAGAAAGAAACCGGGAAATTGCAGGGAAATAACATCAATATGAATGTCAATCTGAAAAACAAGAAAAATCATTATTTCGGATTCGGAATCGACTACAATGCCTTAGAATCGTTTAATTATTACGAACCACGCGCCGAAAACAGATATGTAATTACACCCGAAAAAATTGGCGGCTGGTTCTATTTTTCATCCAATTACAACTATAAATTTGCTATTGATTTCAATCCGTCTTATGCAAAATTCAACGAAACCGAAAGAGATTCTTACGGCTTTTCCCTTGGCCCGAGGTATCGGTTCAACGATAAATTTTCTATGAATTATTATTTCAACTTTTTCAGGCAAAACAACAACAAAGGCTGGGTGGACAGTATTGATGACGATAATAATGCGTCGACCCCCAATACTATTATTTTTGCAAACAGGAATGTAATTACCTACTCCAATACACTTTCGGGAAAATATTCTGTCAACAGCAAGATGAATTTAAATCTGTCGGTGCGTCACTATTGGTCCTATGCGGATAATAAAAACTTCCTTTCATTAGAACAAAACGGCAGGCTTAGCGATTATGTGAGTTACACGAAAAACAAGAATTCCAGTTTCAATTCCTGGAATGTCGATTTATCCTACTCGTGGTGGTTTGCCCCCGGAAGCCAGGTTTCTGTCTTATACCGAAACAATGCGGGGAACTTCGAAAGGGAAATCAACAAACGCTTTGATCAAAACGTAACCCATTTACTTAATAATGACGCTTTGAGCCATGTTTTTTCAATAAGCGTTAAATATTTTATTGATTATAACCAGGCTAAAAACTGGTTTTAATTGCTTATTTTTGAAGCTGAAACCTGCTGTATGTTACAAGTTTTTTCAGTATGGCTTTTTTTCCAGGAATATCAAAAGAGCTTCCGTTGGTCGCTTTTCCTATTCAGGAAAAAAGAAGTCATCCTTTCAAAAAGCTTTTCACTTCCATCAGGGCTAAAAACCAAAAAATGAACAAAAAAGTAATATTAATGATTCTGGATGGTTGGGGGAAATCCCCGGACCCAAAAGTTTCAGCGCCTGACAATGCCAATATTCCATTCATCAACAGTCTTTATGCGAACTATCCCATAGCGGAACTCCGCACAGACGGTCTCAATGTCGGGCTTCCCGAAGGACAAATGGGAAATTCAGAAGTTGGGCATATGAATCTTGGCGCCGGCCGTATTATTTATCAGGATTTACCAAAAATAAACCTCGCCGTAGAAAACAAAACCCTACATCAGGAAAAAGTCCTTTTGGATGCTTTCCAATACGCGAAGACCAACAATAGAAAAGTGCACTTACTCGGATTGGTTTCAGACGGAGGTGTACATTCCCATATTAACCACCTGAAAGGACTTGTTGATGCGACTCAGGAATTCGGACTCAAAAAAGTCTTTATTCACGCCTTTACTGATGGCCGTGATGTGGACCCAAAATCCGGTACTTTATTTATTTCAAGTATCGAAAACCACATCAAAAACACAACCGTAAAACTAGCTTCAATAGTCGGCAGGTATTATGCTATGGATCGTGACCGTCGCTGGGAACGAATAAAAACAGCGTACGATTTATTGGTAAACGGCATAGGAACCCATTCCAAAAACGCTGTTGACACGCTTCATGACAATTACAATAAAAACATTACTGACGAATTCATTCACCCGATTATCATGGTGGATGATAACAACCAACCGTTAGCCACGATAGAGGAAAATGACGTCGTGATTTTCTTCAATTTTAGAACCGATCGCGGGCGACAGCTGACTGAAGTGCTGACTCAGATGGATTGCCACGAACACAATATGCATAAACTGGATTTGTATTATGTAACGATGACCCGCTATGATGATACTTTTACCGGAATGAATGTCGTTTATGAAAAAGACAATGTCACCGAAACATTAGGAGAAGTCCTCGAAAAAAACAACAAAAAACAAATCCGCATTGCCGAAACAGAAAAATACCCGCATGTTACTTTTTTCTTTTCAGGCGGAAGGGAACAGCCTTTTGTAGGCGAGACCCGGATTCTGCGGAATTCCCCCAAAGTAGCCACTTACGACTTACAACCGGAAATGAGTGCATATGAATTAGCAGACGCATTAGTTCCGGAACTCGAAAAAGGGGAAGTGGATTTTGTCTGTCTTAATTTTGCCAACGGAGATATGGTGGGACATACCGGAGTTATGGAAGCCGCTATCAAAGCCTGTGAAGCGGTGGATAAATGTGTCGAAAGAGTGATTACAGCAGCACTGGCAAATAATTACACCACCATCGTCATCGCAGACCACGGAAATTGCGAAACTATGATTAATCCTGACGGAAGCCCTAATACGGCACACACTACCAATCCGGTTCCGATTATTATGGTCGATAAGGAAATAAAACACATCCATAATGGGGTTTTGGGAGACATTGCTCCCACTGTTTTAGACTTGATGGGCATTCAAAAACCGGAAATAATGAATAGAAATTCTTTAATCGCCTAAATTAAAACCATGAAAAAAGCACTTATTATTAGTATCGTCTTTGCATTTTTAAGTTGCAAACCGAATCAAAAAACGGTAGCCGAACCTACTCCCACCGTCAAAAAAACAACAGATATAATAACTGAAAAAACAATGGAAGCTGAAAAACCAAAACCCGAATTTCTGACAGGTATCATAGGAATGGATGATTTACAACAGGCACCATTTGAGGCCTGGTTCGTACCTGCATACGAAAACTACCAACCGAATCACGAAGTTGTGGAACAATTGCATAAACTGACCGATAATGTCAAAATAACGATTTTTATGGGGACATGGTGTGAGGACAGTCAGCAACAGGTGCCGCGTTTCTATAAAATTTTAAAATTCATTAGTTTTGATTTCAACAAAGTGACCTTAATCGCGACGGACCGAAGTAAAAAAACTCCGGAACATCTGGAAGAAGGTATGACCATTACGCATGTACCTACTTTTATTATTTACAAAAACGAAAAAGAAATACAGCGGATTGTCGAAACTCCCGTCGAAAGTTTAGAAAAGGACCTGTTGACGATTCTTTCCGGAAAACCGTATAAACATTCATACCAAAAATAAAAAGTAAAGCTCCGGAAACGGGGCTTTTTTTTATTTGCCATTTATCATTTCATAATAGGTTCTGTCAATCCATTCCTGATGGTTCGGGTGTGCAATTTTGACCATTTCGAGGGCGCGCTGTTTTAATGTTTTCCCATACAAATCGGCAATCCCGTTTTCGGTAATAATGTATTGGACATGGGATCGTGTAGTCACCACTCCGGCACCTTGCTTTAAAAAAGGAACTATTCTGCTTTCTCCGCTTTTGGTAATGGAGGGCAATGCTATAATTGCCTTTCCTCCATCGCTCAAAGAAGCTCCACGAATAAAGTCCATTTGGCCTCCTACTCCGGAATACATTTTGGCACCGATAGAATCAGCACAAACCTGCCCCGTAACATCGACTTCAATAGCGGAATTGATCGCTACCATTTTTGGGTTCCTTCTAATCACAGCGGTATCATTCACATAAGATGACTCTCTCATTTCGACAAACGGATTATCATTCACAAAATCATACAATCGTTGGGAACCAATTAAAAATGTTGCTAATGCACGCCCACGATTAACCCCTTTATAATTACAATTGATTACATCTTTTTCGATTAAATCGATCACGCCGTCGGAAAACATTTCGGTGTGTAATCCAATATTTTTATGATTCGTCAGTTTCGTCAAAGCGGCATTTGGGATCGACCCGATTCCCATTTGCAACGTACTTTCATCTTCAATTAGACTGGCGACAAAACTCCCAATTTTATCTTCTACAGGAGAAATAGTTTCCATTCCATGACCATAAATTGGTAAATCAACTTCAACCAGATAATCTATTTCGGATACATGAAGGATTCCATCCCCAAAAGTTCTTGGCATTTTCGGATTGACTTGTGCAATAACTGTTTTTGCATTTTCAATGGCGGCCAAAGTGGCTTCTACTGAAACTCCTAAGGAACAATAACCATGACTGTCAGGTGGCGAAACATGAATGAAAACCACGTCCAGCGAAAGTACTTTTTTCCGGAACAATAATGGCAGTTCACTCAGGAAAACAGGCGTGTACGAACCATTCCCTGCCGCTAAAGTATGTCTTACGTTTTTACCAATAAAAAAAGAATTTACATGGAAACTTTCGGAGAGTTCGGGATTGGCATAAGGCGCTTCACCTTCGGTATGCAAATGGCAAACCTCAACATTTCGCAACTCGGAAGCCCTTTCAGTCAACGCTTTAGTTAAGACCGTCGGCGTTGCCGCAGCGGCCTGCACATATATCCTATCTCCTGATTTTATAATTTTTACAGCCTCTGCTGCGGAAACATATTTACTCATACCCTTGTAATTTAAAAACAAAAATAATCTTTCAGAAGGTACGAAAGTATGATTCAACTCATGAAACAATATCAAGTAAAGAATTATCAATAGAATGTTGTATTTTTGCGGTCAGAAAAACATGTTATGATTATTCAGAAAACCCGTGAAGAAATTGAATTAATGCGCGAAAGTGCTTTAATTGTATCGAAAACATTAGGAATGATTGCCAGGGAAATAAAACCCGGCGTTACCACTTTATATTTGGACAAATTGGCCGAAGAATTTATTCGGGATCATGGTGCAGTTCCAAGTTTTCTGGGTTTATATGATTTTCCGAATTCACTTTGCATGAGTCCAAATGCGCAGGTCGTACATGGAATTCCAAATAAAACTCCACTGGAAAGCGGCGATGTAATTTCGGTGGATTGTGGCGCTTTCAAAAACGGCTACCATGGTGATCATGCGTATTCGTTTGAAATCGGAGAAGTGGCTTCGGAAACCAAAAAATTATTACAGGTAACCAAAGAATCCTTATACGTGGGAATCCGTGAATTTAAAATCGGAAATCGCGTGGAGGATGTCGGGAATGCCATTCAAAAATATACCGAAGGCCATGGTTACGGGGTAGTTCGGGAGTTGGTAGGTCACGGTCTGGGCCAAAAAATGCATGAAGATCCCGAAATGCCTAATTATGGAAAAAGAGGACGTGGAAAACTTTTTGTGGAAGGAATGGTCGTTGCGATTGAACCGATGATTAACATGGGTACGAAAAATATCAAACAACTGAAAGACGGTTGGACAATCCTGACCGCTGACGGAAAACCATCGGCACATTTTGAACATGATGTGGCGATCATTGACGGAAAACCGGAACTGCTTTCTACTTTTGCTTATATCTATGAAGCATTAGGAATTGTGAGCGATGAGGAAAACGAATTCAGAAGACAACCGTTAGTGCTATAATGAAGAAGCTTTTTAAATTCATATTAAACACCATTCCAAGGCCATTACTGATTCGGTTGAGTTATGTAGCACGTCCAATTTTAGCGTTAGCATTAAAAGGCAATACCTTCACTGACCCCATTGACGGGAAGAGCTTCCGAATGTTTTTACCTTACGGATATGGAACACAAAGAAACAATGTGCTTTCTCCAAGCTCTTTATCCTTGGAAAGACACCGTTTGTTATGGTTGTATTTAAAAAACGAAACCGATTTTTTTCAATCTGAACCCGTTTCAGATTCCTTACAATCCAATTACAAAAGAATAAAATTAAGAGATCCTGAACTAAATTCATCATTAAAAGTACTGCATTTTGCCCCCGAGCAGGCTTTTTATCAATTATTCAGGAATCAGAAAAACCTTGACTATACCACAACTGATTTATTCTCCCCGCTTGCCGATGTAAAAGCAGATATCTGTAACCTGCCTTTTAAAGATAACTCGTATGATGTTATTTTGTGCAATCACGTTTTGGAACACATTCCCGATGATACCAAAGCCATGCAGGAATTGTATCGGGTTTTAAAACCGGGTGGAATGGGGATTTTCCAGATTCCGCAGGATCTATCCAGAGAGAAAACTTTTGCTGATGATTCGATTACTGATCAAAAAGAACGGGCCCGGATATTTGGACAGTACGATCATGTCCGCATCTACGGAAGGGATTATTTTGACAAATTACGAAGTATCGGTTTTACTGTCATTGAAGAAGATTACACCAAAAAAATCGCTCCTGAATTAGTCGAAAAATATTGTCTGGCTAAAGGCGAAATCATTCCGGTTTGCTTTAAATAAAGTTTTTATCCATAAAAAAAACCTGGTAAATGAATTAGCAGGTTTTTAGTTTAATTTTCAAAATATTTAGCTCTTCTCTGGCATTAGCATTCCAATCACTTTATCTTTCGTAAGATATTTTTTCGCAACATCCTGAATGTCTTTTGCAGTGATTTCGCTTATCTTTTCTTCCGTTTGCAGAATCTCAGCCGGATTGGTTCCATTTATAAAAGACTTCGTAAAATTGCTTAACCAATATTTATTTTCTTTGATATTCTTTTTATAATCTAATAATTCCGCTTCTTTAAATTTAGCGATATCCTTTGCCTCTGGTCCGTTGTCGATAATTTTTTGCAATTCTTTTAAGGCAGAAGCTGTTAATTTTTCGGCATTTTCAGGTCCGCATGGGAATCCAATATTGAAATTAAATGCTTGATAGGGCACTTTATTCATACTTCCTCTAGCGCTTATTCCGTAAACACCACTTTCATTTTCTCTTAACTCTTCAATTAACTTTATTGTCAAAACTTCACCTAAAGCTTCCAAAGCCGCTGCTTCTTTTGGAGAATACACAGCATCTCCATAATACATAATGGTTACAGAACTTTTTGGATCTGCCCCTTTATTCACGACTTTTTTCAAATCCCCTTTCAGAAATCGATAACCTGTGTCGGCCGCTTTTTCTTTTTTATCAGATGCAGGCAAAGACGCTATATATTTAGAAGCATAGGATTCCATTGTTTGGTCATCTACATTTCCAACGAAATAGAACTCAAAATCTCCGGCATTAGCAAAACGTTCTTTATATTTCTTATAGGCCATGGTATAATCTGTTTCTCCCCATGTTTTTTCAGTCGGTATTAAACCATTAAATCGTGGATTCTCCTTATTTAAATACGTATAAAATTCCTGTTGGAAATAAAAACCAGGTTGTGATGCTAAATTTTTGAAAAAAGCAGATTGTTTTTGTTTGTATCCCTCAAAAGCAGTTACATCTAAATTTAAATCTGTGAAATAGGCAT
The DNA here is from genome assembly GCF_007109225.1 of Flavobacterium sp. GT3R68. Classification (GTDB taxonomy): domain Bacteria; phylum Bacteroidota; class Bacteroidia; order Flavobacteriales; family Flavobacteriaceae; genus Flavobacterium. Next base: position 60,577 of record NZ_VJZK01000005.1, on the reverse strand, counting down.
GAGTCATTTGGAATAAATATTCTAAATCCTTAGGTGTGGCATTTCCTCGTAATCCTTCAGTTGAAGTACTTATATACGGTGCTACACTGGCGATTTTGCCCGTCATAAATTTATTAATATCATTTAACTTCAGACCTGAAAAACCCGCTTCTGCTAAGGCGCCATTAGCAAATTGAACCTTTCTCATTTCCTCATTAGAATACAAACTGCTTCCGCCTAAACTTACCGCTTCAAAAAGCACTTCATCATTTTTATAATCCGTATTTTTATAGGTTACTTTTGCTCCGTTGGAAAGAAACAAAGTCTTTGTTCCCATTTTGTCATTACTTTCCCGTTTCACAATAGTTCCTGCAGCAAACTGATTTCTCAAAAGACCTTTTGCTACAGCAATGTCTTCATACGGTTTAATTTGGTCAGCATTTACTTTTAAAGCATTCAGAACGTCTTGTTCGGATGGTTTTTTAAGGCCCCCTTTTTCAGGTCCTGTTAGAATAACCACACGATTATCATCTTTGATATACTCTTTAATAAAACCATTAACATCATTCAGCTTAATCCCAGGCAGGATTTTTTTCATCATATTAAAAGTCCACTCAATTCCGGGAGACGGTTCTTTTTCTAAAAAATTACCTTGGTATTCGGAAACAAAATTTTCGGAATTGGTTTTATTTCTATCGTTAAACCTTTTTTCGATGCTGGCTAAAAAATCTGCTTTTGATCGATCTAATTCTCCTTGTGTGAAGCCAAATTTTCTGGCTCTTTCATTTTCAGTAACCAATACTTTTAATGCAGATAATTGTTTATCTTCTTGCGACATCGCAAACGATTGATATGCTTTTTTATTTCTCGCCCAAGTCTGGCCGTAATATGAATATCCGTAAGTAAAAGGAGGTGTTGCACAATTTGTCAATTCGTCTAACCTGGCATTTAACATGGTGGTGAACAAACCCTCAACCAAAGAGTTTTTAAAATCCTTTATAGTCACTACAGGTTTTGGCAAGCCATAATCCTTATACAGCAATTGCACTTGCGCGCTTGATTCCTCTTTATCACTTTCTATAGCTACAAAGGTTTCTTTATGATTTGGCACTTCATAAGTTTTTCGTGGTTTCTCATTTTCCGGATTTTGATAGTTCGAAAAGTGAGCAATAACCTTTTTCTCCATTTGAGCAACGTCAATATCCCCAACAACAATAACACTCATTAAATCAGGACGGTACCAGTCTTTATAGAAACTTATAATCTTGTCATATTGGAATTTTTCTAAAATTTCTTTTTTACCAATTGGCAAACGATCAGCGTAATGAGATTTATACATCATTTTTGGCAAATAGCGCCCCAGCATTCTTTTTTGAGCTCCCAAGCCCAAACGATATTCTTCAAGAACAACACCTCTTTCCTTCTCGATTTCTTCAGGAGTCAAGTTCGCATTAAAGGCCCAATCTTCGATGATATTAAAACCATTTTCCAATTTTTCTGGACTATCCGATGGAATCGGCAGAAAATAGACCGTTTCTTCAAAACTCGTATAGGCGTTTAGATGTTGACCGAATTTGACCCCAATGCTTTGCAGATAATCAACCAATTTATTTTTAGGAAATCGCTTGGTTCCATTAAAATTCATGTGTTCCATAAAATGGGCCAATCCTTGCTGGTCATCATTCTCCAGAATAGATCCCGCATTGACAACCAGCCTCAAATCGACTTTGTTCTCGGGTTTGGCATTTTTCTTGATGTAGTAGGTTAAGCCATTTTTAAGTTTACCGGTTTTAACCGTGGAATCAAATGGGATTGGTTTTGAATAATCAATTTCCTGTGCGAAAATTGTTACTGGAAAAAGCAATAATCCTAGTGCAAATTTTTTGAGTTGTTTCATAAAGTTTAATTATATTTTTGGCAAAACTAAATACATAACTCAAAATATTTTATTTTATTACAAAAAAATTAACAGGAATTACGCATATTTTAAATGTTCGTTTTAACAAGAAAAGGTAACGCTTTTAAAATCAAATGTTAATTACCTATATTTACCTTTTTTAATTTTAGTTCAAAATGAAAACAAAATTCCGGTATATTATTTTATTCATTATAAACTGTTTCATTTCTAATTATTGCTATAGCCAAAAAGAAACTGAAGTCCTACCTCCGTATAATATCAAAACGGTTGCTTTTGTACAAAACGGTCAAAATTCCATTCCGCTTTTTCGTTTAACGGATTCTTTCCGTCTCGAATTTGACGACCTTTTTGGCAATGAGGCAAACTATTATTACGAGTTTGTACACTGCAATTATGACTGGACGCCATCCGATTTATCAAAAACGGAATACCTTCAGGGTTTTGACGGGCAGCGCATCCAGGAGTATTCCAATTCTTTCAACACATTGCAATTGTATTCGCATTACCGACTTTCACTTCCCAACCGAAACACCCGATTGTTGGTCAGCGGTAATTACATAATCAAGGTTTTGAATGAAGATAAAGAAGTGGTTTTTTCACGAAAATTCATTCTATATGAAGATTTGGTGAATGTACCGATGCAGGTAAAAAGATCCCGAACTGTCAGCACCATCAATTACAAACAGAATCTCGATTTCGCCATTACCTCCAATGCGATCCAGTTTCAAAGCCCTTTGCAGAACGTAAAAGTGATGTTACTGCAAAACGGCCAGTTCAATACCGCAATTACCAATATAAAACCCATGTACACCATTGGGAACGATTTGATTTATAAATATGATGCCGAGACGCAATTCTGGGCAGGAAACGAATTTTTGTATTTTGAAAACAAGGACGTCCGGGCAGCCACCAATAATGTAGCCCGAATTGATGCCAATAGTACCGTGTATAATTCCCACTTATATGCCAATATTGCAAGGGCAAACAATCCGTACACTTTTGCTCCGGATACCAACGGTAATTTCATAATTCATAATCTCAATGCGGAGAAAAATGAAATCGAATCCGATTATACCTGGGTGTTTTTTACCCTTTCGGCTCCCGCTTATTATGGTAAAAAAGATATTTACATCAATGGGATGTTTAATAATTATGCATTAAGTCCGGAATATAAAATGGACTATAATGCCGAAAAAGGCATGTATGAGAAAGCAATCATGATGAAACAGGGTTTCAACAACTACCAGTATGTTGTCGCTGATAAAAATGGCCAGATTGATGCTGAAAATGCCATCGACGGAAATTTTTACCAAACGGAAAACAATTATTTTGCTATCGTATATTACCGTCTAAACGGGCAGCGTTACGACAGGGTTATCGGAAAAGGCGTTGCTAATTCGGTCGATATCACCAACTAACAAAAAAAATCGGCTCCAGAAGTATTTCTCATTGCTAAAATTTGTAAATTTGGCATAAGGATAAATCTCATTATCAATTCCAGCCATTATGGTTTCACAAATTACAAGAGGTATAAAAATTTCGGTTCTGACTAGTTTTGAAGGCACGTACTTCAAGAACTACAAGATTCATTTCGCCTTTAGTTACGAAGTGACCATAGAAAACCACAGTAAGGATTCCGTTCAATTGATCTCCCGTCATTGGGAAATTTTTGACTCGCTAAACTATAATGAGATTGTCGACGGAGAAGGAATTGTTGGAAAAAAACCGGTCCTTAAGCCGGGAGAATCCCATACTTACAGTTCCGGTTGTTTACTATCCTCCCCATTTGGTGCCATGCGCGGTCATTTTAATATGGTCAACTTTACGTCTACCCGAAACTTTAGTGTGGTTGTGCCAACCTTCAGATTGAGTGCTCCTTTTGCATTGAATTAAACTTTAGAAATCAGCATTACCTCTTTTTTTGCAATCACATAAATGTTATCATTTTCCGATGGGTTTATTACGAAAGTGCCTGTAAATTCACCGAAAGCCGGAAGAATCATCTGATGCTCTTTCTGAAAAAAACACGGCAATTTAATGGATTGTCTCCCTTTTCCATAAATATTGACTGCGGGATGTATGTGCCCGCAGAAATTAAAAAAGCCTTCTCTTACTTCCGGGTAATGGGTCAATAAAAAACCTTCCGCTACAATTTCATTAAAAACTTGCACTCCAATATCAGTATAGAAATTTTGGGATATGATATCGTGATTGCCTGCAATAAGAGTGATTTCAATTGAAGTTGACAACATCCAACCCTGAAATAATTCCCATTCACTATTAATAGCACTGTGAAATAAATCTCCTAGAAATATTACTTTTCCGGGATTAAAAAAAGCAACTGCAAAATCGAGTTGAGAAAAATTTTTAGTCACAGCATTTTTGGGAATGGCGACTCCATGCTTTCTAAAATGGGAAACCTTACCTAAATGCAAATCAGAAATCAGAAGTACATTTTGTTCGTGCCAAAAAACTGCCCCAGTAAAATGAAGTGTAAAAGTCTGGTTGTTTATAGTTACCTGCATGGTTATTTTTCATTTTTCATATACGAAGCGGTCATTTTTTTAATTCTTTCGGCAAGGCTTTCGCTTGATAATTTTTCCCGAAGCCGGTCGGTTATAATCGGGAAGCTAAAAGGCGTTGGTTTCTGGCATTGTTTCACCACAATCTTTTGGTTTTCAATTCTTTTCAATGCGATTGTCAGCCTACCTTCTTCCAACTGATGTTCAAATGTTTCCCTATACGATTGAAGATACAGTAAATTATCGGGTTCATACTCCTTAAAAACCTCAAAAAGCAACTGGGAACTGCTTTGCAAATGTTTGGTCTTGATAATTTTTCCCGGATATCCTGTAAAAACCAAACCGGCAATTACGGCAATGTCCCGAAATTTTCTTTTCGCCATTTCGGTTGAATTCAGGCTGGTCTGCAAATCCGAATGTAAATGTGACACGGTGAATAAATTATTATCCAATACGTCTTCCATATTTATTTCCTGATCAGACAAAAGTTCAAAACCATAATCATTATACGCCAGGGAAAAACTTATTGGTGATAGCAGACTGATTCTGTACGCCAGCAAACTTGCCAATGCCTCGTGTACAAATCGTCCTTCAAAAGGATAAAAAATGGCGTGGAACCCTTCACGGGTTTTAAAGGTTTCAATAAGGAATTCATCATCACCAGGAACAATCGATTCTTTTCTCTGTCTTTTGAAAACAGGAGCCAATGCTTTTAATTCCGGGGTTAGCTTGTCTGTATTCGCTTTGTATAATTCCTGTCGTAACAGTTCACTCATTGGAGCGGATAAGGTCATTCTGCCACCCATCCAGCTTGCAAAACGCGAAGTTTTTGTAGTTTGCGCTTTTTTGACCAACACCTGCATATTCCGTACAGAAAACAATTCGAGATTTTTTCCGGCAAAAGTAAAAGTGTCACCGGGTTTTAAACTGGATATGAAACGTTCTTCGACACTTCCGATATAGCCGCCGCCCAAAAATTTTACATTTAAAACCGAATCCCCTACAATGGTACCGATCTGCATCCGGTGGTGCATGGCAGTGGAACGGCTGTGTATTTTAAATAATCCATCCGCCTCTATTTCGACCTTTTTATATTCGTCATATGCTTGTAAACTTTGGCTTCCTTTTGAAATAAAATTCAGTATCCAGTTCCAGTTTTCCTTAGTAATGGCCTGATAACAAAAGGTTTTTTTTACTTCTTCAAAAATTTCATCAGGATAAAAACCGTCCGAAACTGCTAATGTATTCAGGTATTGCACCAAAACATCCCAACTGTTTAAGTATGGAATCCTATCCTCAACGACGGTTTCTTCTACCGCCCTTTTCAACGCAGAGGATTCAATCAGTTCTATCGCGTGGGTGGCAAGGAAATAGATCACACTCTCTTTTCCCGGCTGATGGCCGCTTCTTCCAGCCCGTTGCAGAAATCGGGCTATCCCTTTTGGTCCGCCAATCTGGATAATGGTTTCCACGGGCGCAAAATCGACGCCCAAGTCCAGGCTCGAAGTACAGACCACCACTTTGAGTTCTTCATTTCTTATGGCCTGCTCCACCCAAAGCCGTGTTTCCCGATTGATACTACCATGATGCATTGCCATTACGCCGGCAAATTCCGGATAATTTTCGAGTAACCGCTGAAACCAAATCTCACACGAAGAACGCACGTTTGTAAAAATCAGGGTGGTTCTGCTCTTCCGGATAATTTGCGCAACCTCATCGATCAAATGCAATCCCATATGACCGCGCCAGGGATAACTTTCCATTTTTTCCGGGATTATAGAAATGACTTTTATCTTTTTTTTGATGTTTGCACGGATCAAAACCGAATTCTTACAGGCATCTGAATCCATTCCGAGCAATACCTCCTGCGCCTGTTCCATATTCCCAATCGTTGCCGAAATTCCCCAAATGCGCATTTTGGGAGCTATCGATTTTAATCGGCTCAATGCCAGCTCTGTTTGTACGCCCCGTTTTGTTCCCAATAATTCGTGCCATTCGTCAATAATGATTGCTGTACAGCCTTCAAAAACTTTCTCATAGCCTTTCGAAGCCAACATTAAGTGTAAACTTTCGGGAGTTGTAATCAGCAAATCGGGCATCTTTTTTTTTTGTTGGGTACGTTCGCTTTGCGACGTATCGCCGGAACGAATTCCTGCAGTCAATGGTATATCCAAATCTGCCACTACCCTTTCAGCGGCCTGCTTTATTTCTACGGACAAGGCTCGTAATGGCGTAATCCATATTGCTTTGAGCCCTATTTTATGTTTTTTAGTGTAATCCGGATTGTTTTTGATGTATTCCAAAATTATTGGAATCCATAACGCATAGGTTTTTCCGCTGCCTGTAGGTGCATTCAGCAAACCATTTTTGCCTTGCAGAAATGCCCTCCATGTTTCTTTCTGAAACGGAAAAGAATGCCACCCCTGGTCTTTAAACCAGCTTTCGGCAAGGCCAATGAGTTGCTCCCTGTTCATTATATAATCATATCTTTTAAATCTTGTATGGTATTAGCTTCTTCAATTTTCTTGTCCTGTCGCCATCTTAAAATTCGGGGAAAACGCGTAGCAATTCCGCTTTTGTGTCTTTTTGAAAGTGCAATCCCTTCAAAGCCGATTTCAAAAACCAATGTTGGCGTAACGCTTCTTACGGGACCAAATTTTTCCAAGGTATTCTTCTTTATCCAATCATCGACCTGCCGGAATTCCGCATCGGTCAAACCCGAATATGCTTTGGCGAAGGTGACAAGCTCTTTCTCGCCATTTTCAGTGGTCTGCCATAAGGCGAAAGTGTAATCTGTGAATAAATTTGATCTTCGGCCGTGGCCCCGCATTGCATAAGTCAAAACCGCGTCAATGACCAAAGGCTCAAGTTTCCATTTCCACCAGTCGCCTTTTTTTCGGCCGACCAGATAAGGAGAATCCTTTCTTTTCAGCATCAGGCCTTCGCTTTTCATCTCGCGGGAGCGCATTCTCTCTGCGATTACCTCGTCCCAGGAAGTAAATGAAAACCGTTCAGAAATATGAAAAGGGATTTTTTGGGATTTTATGCTGTCGTAAAGTTTTTCTAACAAGAGTCGCCTTTCCATAAATGGTTGGTTTCTCAAATCAACGCCATTCCATTCCAGCAAATCGTAGGCTTTTAGAATTACCGGAGTTTTTTTTAATAATGCGGCAGAGGTGGTTTTACGTCCAATCCGGGTTTGTAAATCATTGAATGTGCCGATTTCGCCATCCAGAAAAGGCAGGATTTCCGCATCAACCACCGTTCCATCGGGAATTACTCCAATAAAGGAACGGAATTCAGGATATTTATCGGTTACCAATTCTTCCCCGCGGCTCCATACATAAATTTCATTTCCCCGAATAATGGTTTGGGAACGGATGCCATCCCATTTGTGTTCTGCGCTCCAGTCTTCGGGTTCACCGAGATTCGCAATTTCCCCTTCTATTGGATACGCGAGATAAAATGGAAAGGGCTTCGAAAGATAATCCCCGCTTTTTTCATCCCGGACCAATTCCTGGAAAGTAATGGTGTCCGGATTCCAATCCCCCATCAGCTTGTGGGCTAATAAGTCTTCATCGATATTCTCAGCTTTTGATAAAGCGCGCATCATCAATTTCTGGCTTACGCCAATGCGAAGACTTCCTGTAATTAATTTGGTAAAAACAAAACGTTCATAGTAATTCAGGGCAAGCCAATTTTCGTGAAGATAGGCTCTTTTGTCTCCATCAGATTTTTTTTTCAGGGCAATTATTTCCTTTACGAATTCGGTAAGGCTTTTATCGGAATGCTCTTTTGAAGCCGGAATAATAAGCGCAATAGTTTCTGCAAGATCGCCAACAATATGGTAGCTTTCCTCAAAAAGCCATAACGGAATCTGCGCCAGTTCATTGGCCCAAAGCCGCAGCAAAGTAGTATTAACAGGTCTTGGCGGACGGCGATGGGAAAGTATCGCTATGGCCCAAACCTTATCGGTATCACTTGCTGTTTGGAAATAAATAGTCAAAGCGCCTACTTTCGCAGAAGTTTTATTGGAGCTGTCGAGGGCTTTTATGAGTTCGGCAAAATTTTTCATAATTCCTCCTCCATTTCTTTCTTGGTGTCCATTTCGTCTTCTTCATATTGGGTATGGGCAGTTCGTGCATCATAACCCAGTTCGATGAGATATTTGGAAAGAATATCTGTATATCCGTGGGTACAAATTATCTTTTCGGCACCGGTTGCTTTTATGCTGTCCAGTAATCCGTACCAGTCGCAATGATCACTTAAAACAAAGCCCTTGTCTATTGCACGTCGGCGTCTTCCTCCGCGAAAAGCCATCCATCCACTGGCAGAACCAGTCACAAAAGGGGTCATTTTACGTATCCAGATACTTCCGTGGGCACTTGGTGGTGCCAGAACCATATTCCCAGTAAATGCATCTTTTTTAGTTTCTTTTGTAATTCGGACAGTTGGGGGTAAATCTACCATTGGCCGGATGACTTCTGTCATATTTTCTATTGCTCCGTGAGTAAAGATTGTTCCAATTTCAGGATTAAGATATTTTAAAAGCCGTTGCGCCTTACCAAGAGAATATCCAAAAAGAACTGAAGTTTTTCCTTCTGCTTTGTTTTCCATCCACCAGTTATTGATGTCTTCCATCACCTCCGCTTGCGGCTGCCATTTGAAAGCGGGCAGGCCAAAAGTGCATTCGGTAATAAAAGCATTGCATTTTACGACCTCATAAGGGACGGCAATTCCGTCATCTTCAGTTTTATAATCCCCAGTGAAAACCCATACTTCGTCTTTATGTTCAACCCGTATTTGTGCACTTCCAATAATATGTCCTGCAGGATGCAGCGAAAATTTCACATTGTTGATTACAAAAGTTTCATTCCAATCTTTGCCTGTTACATTTATTTCGCCCAAGCGATGCCGGATAATTGGAACATTAGTATGATGGGTGATATAATTTTTGTGTCCCCAGCGGGAATGGTCGGCGTGACCGTGACTGATTATTGCATTCGTTACCGGACGCCATGGATCCAGGTAAACGTCTGCCTGTTGGCAGTATATGCCTTTGTCATTAAATGCCAATAATGGGATTTTCATTGGTTTCAATTTTAATAAAATTACGAAAATAGTTCGGGGCATGAAAAAAAATTAACTTTTGGAATATTTAGAATCAACAGTTACTTTTTATATTTATGTTAGGATATATTTAAAACATCCTTTGTACTTTTGTGCCGCATAAATAAATTATGTCTATATCTTTCATCCTTAAACTCTCAATTATGTTAAAAGGTTTTTTTCATGTACCAAAATCGGTAAACGAACCCGTAAAATCATACGCTCCCAATTCACCTGAAAAAGCTGCTGTTCTGGCTGCTTACAAACAAATGTGGAATTCTAAAATTGATGTTCCCCTATATATTGGAAGTGAAGAAATCAGAACTGGGAATACCCGTAATATGACCGCACCTCACGATCACAAACACATCGTTGGAACGTACCATTTAGCCGAAAGATCCCATGTTGAAAAAGCGATTTCCAATGCATTGGAGGCAAAAACAAAATGGGCAAACATGGCCTGGGAACAAAGAGGTGCTATTTTCCTTAAAGCTGCCGAGTTGATTGCCGGACCATACAGAGCAAGAATCAATGCTGCAACAATGATTGCACAATCTAAAAATATTTTTCAGGCAGAAATTGATGCTTCCTGCGAATTGATTGACTTCTTACGTTATAACGTGGAATTCATGACACAAATCTACAACGATCAGCCAAAATCTGATTCTGCTGTATGGAATCGTTTGGAGTACCGTCCTTTGGAAGGTTTTGTTTACGCAATTACTCCTTTCAACTTTACTGCTATTGCCGCCAATTTACCTGCCAGTGCAGCGATGATGGGAAATGTGGTGGTTTGGAAACCAAGCGACAGTCAAATATTTTCAGCAAAGATCATTATCGATGTTTTCAAAGAAGCTGGAGTTCCTGATGGAGTAATCAATGTTGTTTTTGGCGATGCCGAAATGATTACCAATACCGTATTGGCAAGCCGTGATTTCGCTGGAATCCACTTTACAGGTTCTACTCATGTATTCAAAGATATTTGGGCAAAAATCGGTACGAACATCCACCACTATAAAACATATCCTAGAATTGTTGGGGAAACTGGTGGTAAGGATTTTGTTGTGGCACATCCAAGCGCCAACGTAAAACAAGTGGCAACCGGAATTGTACGTGGGGCTTTCGAGTTCCAGGGTCAAAAATGTTCGGCTGCATCACGAGCCTATATCCCGCAAAGTTTATGGCCGGCAGTGAAAGAGCAATTAATTAGAGATGTAAAATCCATGAAAATGGGTTCTCCGGAAGATTTCGGAAACTTTATCACAGCGGTTATCCACGAAGGTTCTTTTGATAAATTGGCCAGTTATATTGATCAGGCGAAAAAAGACGACGAGGCAGAAATTATCGTGGGTGGAAATTACGACAAATCCGTTGGATACTTCATTGAGCCTACGATTATCGTGACCACCAATCCAAAATACACCACGATGGAAACGGAATTGTTCGGGCCCGTAATGACCATTTATGTTTATGAAGATGCCCAGTGGGAAGATACTTTACATTTGGTAGACACTACTTCTGAATACGCATTGACTGGTGCCATTTTCAGCCAGGACCGTTACGCTGTTGAGCAGGCAACTATTGCTTTGCAAAATGCCGCAGGGAATTTCTACATCAACGACAAACCAACAGGAGCTGTGGTAGGAATGCAGCCTTTTGGTGGCGCAAGAGCTTCAGGAACCAATGACAAAGCAGGTTCTGCACTGAACTTATTGCGTTGGGCTTCGCCAAGAACTATCAAAGAAACATTTGTTACTCCGGAAGATTACAGATATCCATTTTTAGGAGAATAATTATAAAACTAAAAAGTCCCAATCGGGACTTTTTTTATGCTTTAAACTTCAAGGGTACGTGTACTACTTTTTTGGTTTCGAAAAATTCGCCTTCGAAAAAATCAGATATGTTATATTCGGTGGCTTTCGGGAAATCTTTCAATTCCTCGGTCAGATCACCGCCTTTCAGATATAGAATACCATTTGCCAACTGATGTTTCTGCTGTTTTTTGATTTTATCCTTTATCCAGGACACAAAATCCGGCATATTGGTTACTGCCCGGCTTACGATAAAATCAAAATCGCCTTTGACATTCTCCGCACGGATTTGCTCGGCTTTTACATTTTTTAGTTCCAATACTTCGGCCACAGCCTTAACCACATTTATTTTTTTCAGGATCACGTCAATCAGGTAAAACCGCGTTTCAGGAAAAAGTATCGCTAACGGGATTCCAGGAAAACCGCCTCCGGTGCCCACATCTAAAACAAAGGTACCCGGCTCAAATTTCTGAATTTTGGCAATAGCCAAAGAATGCAGTACATGTTTCACATACAACTCATCAATATCCTTACGGGAAATGACATTGATTTTCGAATTCCAATCATGATATAGCGCTTCCAATTTTTGAAACTGCTGTAGTTGCAGTTCCGTTAAATTTGGGAAATATTTGATGATTTCTTCCATCTGTTTTTACTTTTGGGCAAAAGTAAGGATTTTAACTCTGAAATATTTAACTGTTTTTTAGGTTCAGGAAATTTAATAATAATTATCTTTGGGGCTTATTCCATTTAGAATTACTATGAATACGAATGCCCCAACCTTTTCAAGACAAGACTCTGTTAAGTTTTTCAAAACCTTAAATTCTCGCGTTAACGATTATTTCAAGAACAATAACATCAAGAAAACTGGTAACTGGAAATTACATTTAAAAACCGTTATCATGTTTACTCTTTTCTTTACCCCTTATTTCATCATCCTTATATTTGCGATGCCTTTCTGGCTGCACCTTCTTTTGAGTGTGGTTATCGGAATCGGAATGGCTGGTGTTGGAATGAACGTAATGCACGACGGAAACCACGGCTCCTACTCTTCCAAACCATGGCTTAATAAAATCATGGGCGGAAGTATTTATATTTTGGCCGGAAACGTATACAATTGGCAGGTACAACATAATGTGCTTCACCATACATATACCAATATCCCAGGACATGATGAGGATTTGGACGCGGGAAGAATCATCCGTTTTACCAAACATGCCGACTGGAGTAGTTTCCATAAATTCCAACAATATTACGCCATTCTGGCGTACGGCCTTTTGACCATCAACTGGTGCCTGACCACTGATTTCAAACAAATGGGCGGATACCTGAGAAGAAAATTATCATACGGAGGAACTCCAAACCCAGCCAAACTATGGACAGGATTAGTGATTTCTAAAATTGTTTACTTCTCCTTTTGGTTAGTGCTTCCGATGTTTTTCGTAGTATGGTGGAAAGTGCTATTAGGCTTTTTCATTATGCATTATACTGCGGGTCTTATCTTGAGTTTGGTATTCCAATTGGCGCACGTAGTCGAAGAAACCGAAAACCCAACACCGAACGAACTAAACGAAATGGACAATACCTGGGCCATCCACCAATTGTATACAACTACCAATTTCGCTCCAAAAAGCTGGTTGTGGAATTATTACACTGGCGGATTGAACCACCAGATTGAACACCATTTATATCCGAATATCAGTCACATTCACTATAATAAGATTGCAGATTTTGTCAAACAAACTGCTGAAGAATGCAACCTGCCTTATTATGAGTTCAACACGATGGGCAGCGCTTTGATCGCGCACATCAAACACTTGAAGGATTTAGGTAAAAATCCTGCTTTGGCATCTTAAATATCAGACTAACGACCAACTAATTATAAAAGATGAATCCATTATCCGATAGAATTAACAATTTATCCACATCACAAACACTTGCAATGGCGGCCTTGGCAAGAGAATTAAAAGCCCAAGGAAGAGACATCATCAGTTTAAGTTTAGGGGAACCGGATTTCAATACGCCGGATTTCGTTAAAGAAGCAGCAAAAAAAGCCATCGATGAAAACTACAGCACCTACACCCCAGTGGAAGGTTACCTGGAATTAAAAGAAGCCGTTTGCCGTAAATTTAAAAGAGATAATAATTTAGAATACAAACCTTCGCAGATTGTTGTTTCAACAGGAGCCAAACAATCGTTATACAACATCGCGCAGGTAATGTTAAACGAAGGGGACGAAGTGATTCTGCCGGCTCCATATTGGGTTAGTTACTTCGAAATCATCAAACTTTCGGGCGGAACTCCAATTGAGGTTCCTACCACTATAGAAAGTGATTTCAAAATTACACCGGAACAGCTGGAAGCGGCCATTACGTCAAAAACAAAAATGATGTGGTTCAGCTCCCCTTGTAACCCAAGTGGCTCGGTATACAACCGTGAAGAATTGACAGCATTGGCCAAAGTATTGGAAAAATACCCAAACATATACGTGGTTTCAGATGAAATCTACGAACACATCAATTTCTCAGGAACGTTCTGCAGTATTGCTTCCGTTCCGGGAATGTTGGAAAAAACCATTACGGTTAACGGAGTAGCGAAAGCTTTCGCCATGACCGGATGGAGAATCGGATATATCGGAGCACCGGAATTCATTGCCAAAGCCTGTACCAAAATACAAGGACAGGTAACCAGCGGAGCCAATAGTATCGCACAACGCGCCACAATTGCAGCTGTCGATGCCGATCCTTCCGTTTTAAAATACATGGTTGATGCTTTCCACAGCCGACGGGATTTAGTGGTTGGACTGATCAAAGAAATTCCAGGAATGAAAATCAATGTTCCGGAAGGGGCATTTTACGTGTTCCCGGACGTTTCTTCTTTCTTTGGAAAAACATTAAGAGGCACCAAAATCAACAACGCCGGCGATTTCTCTATGTATCTTTTAGCCGAAGCCAACGTGGCAACGGTTACCGGAGAAGCTTTCGGAAACCCGAACTGCATTCGTTTCTCCTACGCCACCAGCGAAGATTTATTAAAAGAAGCCATGCGCCGCATTAAGGAAGCCGTAACAACTACGGAAGTTCCCGCATAAAACAAACGCCTCAAGACTTCTTGGGGCTTTTTTATATCAGGGCGTGTCCCTTCGGGTCGGGCTTTTGGCTTTATCTCTTCACTTCGTTGCGAGGATACCGCCGCAATCCCTCACGCAAACTCACCAATACAACTACGAAAACATCCACAACAATGTCAAAAATACTACTCTTAGGTTCCGGAGAATTAGGAAAAGAATTTGCAATTGCTGCCCAGCGCATTGGCCAGACCATCATTGCCGTCGACAGTTATGAAAATGCTCCGGCGATGCAGGTCGCTCACGGTTTCGAAGTCATCAATATGCTGGACGGGGCCGAACTGGACCGAATTGTCGCCAAACACAAACCCGACTTCATCGTACCCGAAATCGAAGCGATCCGCACCGAACGTTTTTATGATTATGAAAAACAGGGAATAACAGTGGTTCCTTCGGCGAAAGCGGCAAACTTCACCATGAACAGAAAAGCGATTCGTGATTTGGCAGCTAAAGAATTGGGACTAAAAACAGCCAATTACCGGTACGCTACCTCAGCCGAGGAATTGCAAAAAGGAGTCGAAGCAGTCGGAATGCCCTGTGTGGTAAAACCGCTGATGTCTTCTTCCGGAAAAGGCCAATCAACCATAAAAACAGAAGATGATATTGCCAAAGCATGGCAGTATGCCGTAGAAGGTTCCCGCGGTGACGTGGTCGAAGTAATTGTCGAGGCTTTTGTCAAATTCCATTCAGAAATCACCTTACTGACCATTACCCAAAACAACAACCCGACCTTGTTTTGCCCACCGATCGGGCACCGTCAGGAACGGGGCGATTACCAGGAAAGCTGGCAGCCGGCACGTGTTTCCGACAAGGATTTATACGAAGCGCAGGACATGGCCGAAAAAGTGACAGAGGCATTAGGCGGTGCCGGATTATTTGGGGTAGAATTCTTCCTTACCGATGATGGTGTTTATTTTTCGGAACTTTCCCCGCGTCCGCACGATACTGGAATGGTAACCTTGGCAAAAACACAAAATTTCAACGAATTCGAATTGCATCTTCGTGCCATTTTAAGCATTCCAATTCCTGAAATCACTTTGGAAAAAATAGGCGCCAGCGCTGTGATTCTGGCTACTCAAAATTCCGACAATCCGACGTACTCCGGAATAGAAAAAGTAGCAAGCTTATCGAAAACCGACTTCAGGCTTTTCGGAAAACCCTCCTCCAGACCGTACCGAAGAATGGGCGTCGTATTAGTCAATGATTCACTCGAAACACCCATTGAAGAAATTATAGAAAAAGCTAAAAAAACCGCTACCTTAGTAACAGTAAACCCTTAAAAAATAAAATAATGAAAAAAATATTCCTATTCCTACTCCTGTTTTCAGCAGCATTGATAAATGCCCAGGATAAAAAAGAACAACCAAAAACCCAGACTGTAGAAGCTTCCTGCGGGCAATGCCAATTTGGAATGCCAGCCAAAGGCTGTGATTTAGCAGTCCGTATTGATGGTAAATCGTATTTCGTAGATGGAACTTCGTTGGACCAACATGGTGATGCGCACGCTGAAGACGGATTTTGTTCCGCAATACGCAAAGCAGAAGTGACCGGGGCAGTAGTTGACAATCGTTTCAAGGCGACGGCATTCAAATTGTTGCCACTAACAGCACCCGCAAAAAAATAATAAGTGGATTTATTGCTTCAAAGTATCGCCCGTCATATTTCGCTTTCTCCCGAAGAGCAGCAACAATTCCTGGCTTTTACCGAAACTAAAAATTACAAGGCAAAAACCATATTGTTGAAAGCAGGGGAAATCTGTACGCATTCATTTTTTGTAACCAAAGGCATTTTACGCAGTTATACATTAGATGAAAATGGTGTCGAGCATGTCATGAGTTTCGCCTGCCCGGGTTGGTGGATTGCAGATATGTACAGTTATCTCTCGCAGCGTCCGGGACATTTATATATTGAAGTCAACGAAGATGCAGATGTGCTATTGTTATCCAAAGAAAACCAGGAACGACTCTATCATGATATTATAAAAACGGAACGTTTCTTTCGTATTCTGGTTGAAAATTCCCTCGTTGCCAACCAGCAGCGATTAATGGACAACTTGAGTTTTACTGCAGAGGCCCGCTATGACAAATTCTCCAAAAAATATCCTGATTTAATCCATTGTCTTCCGCAAAAACAGATTGCTTCCTATATCGGGGTCACTCCGGAATTTTTCAGCAAAATGAAAGCGAAGCTTCTCAAAAAATAAAATTTATCAATTCTCTCCAGCCGACAAACCTCCTTTTGTCGGCTTTTTTATTTCTTAATCTAGGTTAAGTATCTTCAAAGTCAATCGGTTGTAAATTTGCTTTATCAAAATACAACTATTATGAAAAATTCAATTGTACATAAAGCCGATACCCGCGGAAAAGCTAATCACGGCTGGCTCAACAGTTACCACACCTTTAGTTTTGCCAATTACCATGATCCGGAACGCATGAGTTTTGGGGTTCTCCGGGTACTGAATGACGATACGGTTTCACAAGGAATGGGATTCGGTGCGCATCCGCATGATAATATGGAAATTATAAGCATTCCGTTAGACGGAGATTTGGAACATCAGGATAGCATGGGAAACAAAACGGTCATCAAAAAAGGAGATGTCCAGATTATGAGTGCCGGAACGGGTATTAAACACAGTGAATACAATAAAAATGCGGATAAGGAAGTGAAATTTCTTCAGATTTGGGTGATTCCAAACCAACGAGATGTTACTCCACGTTATGATCAGATTACGCTAAATGATGAAGAAAGACACAATAAATTACAACAGATAGTATCACCAAACCCTGATGATGCAGGTGTGTGGATCCACCAGGATGCCTGGTTTCATTTAGGAAAATTTGACAAAGGAGTTACTCAGGAGTACAATATCAGGAAAAAAGGAAACGGATTATATCTATTTGTCCTGAAAGGAGACATTACAGTAGACGACCAGCAATTAAACACCCGGGATGGTTTCGGAATTTGGGATTTTGATGCCGTAATCATAAAAGCGGACACCGAGGCAGAGTTTTTATTAATGGAGGTTCCAATGAAAATACAATAATCCAAAAAATTAAACTTTTATATAAAACATTAAACAACAACAAAATGGCAACAACAAAATGGGTAATAGACCCGGCACACTCCGAAATAGGCTTTAAAGTAAAACACATGATGTTTACCAACATTACCGGTAAATTCGAAAATTATGATGCTACGATTGTATCAGACGACGATAACTTTGAAAATGCAACAATGGAATTTTCAGCCGATATCGATTCGATCAATACCCGAAATACCGACAGGGACACTCATTTAAAAAGCGGGGATTTCTTTAATGCGGAAAATCATCCCAAATTAACATTCAAAGCCTCTTCCTTTACCAAAAAAGCAGATGGAGAGTATGAATTAGCAGGAGATTTAACGATGAGAGGGGTAACAAAATTCGTCAAATTAGACGCTGAATTCAGTGGATTGATGAAAGACCCATGGGGAAATACCAAAGCCGGTTTGAACATTTCAGGAAAAATTAACCGGAAAGACTGGGGATTAAACTGGAACTCCGCATTGGAAACGGGTGGCGTACTGGTAGGAGAAGATGTTTCATTGATTATCGAACTGCAATTGGCCAAACAATAATTTTATATTTATTTAATGTACAAATCCTATACCAAGCAAATATAGGATTTTTGCATTTCCAACAGTTTTATCTCTCGGATAAATCCTAAAAAAATGCTATTTTTGTTTAGAAATTCAATCTTTTAATAAAATATGAAATGCCTTCTGGCATTCCATCTGATAAATAAACTTAAACAAAAAACTACAGATGAAAGCATACGTATTTCCAGGTCAGGGTGCACAATTCACAGGAATGGGCAAAGACCTCTATGAAAATTCCCCTTTAGCCAAAGAACTGTTTGAAAAAGCGAATGAAATATTGGGTTTCCGCATTACAGACATCATGTTTGAAGGCACTGCAGAAGAATTGAAAGAAACTAAAGTTACGCAGCCGGCGGTATTTTTGCACTCGGTAATCCAGGCAAAAACGATGGGCGATAGTTTTCAGCCCGAAATGGTGGCAGGACACTCATTGGGTGAATTTTCCGCCTTGGTGGCTAATGGAACTTTGTCGTTTGAAGACGGTCTGAAATTAGTTTCACAGCGTGCGTTAGCAATGCAAAAAGCTTGCGAAGTCAAGCCGTCAACGATGGCAGCTGTTTTAGGCTTAGACGACAAAATTGTAGAAGAAGTATGTGATGCAACTAATGGAATGGTCGTGGCAGCTAATTATAACTGTCCGGGCCAACTGGTAATTTCAGGCGAATATACTGCCGTGGAAAAAGCGTGTGAAGCGATGAAAGCCGCGGGAGCAAAACGAGCTTTGTTGTTGCCTGTCGGAGGCGCCTTCCATTCCCCGTTGATGGAGCCGGCAAGAGAAGAACTGGCCGCTGCCATTGAAGCGACCACATTCTCCACTCCTATCTGTCCGGTTTATCAGAACGTGACCTCGCTTGCCGTATCAGATCCAATGGAAATCAAAAAAAACTTAATTATCCAATTGACCGCTCCGGTAAAATGGACCCAATCGGTACAACAAATGATTGCCGATGGTGCCACTTCCTTTACCGAAGTCGGACCCGGAAAAGTGTTGGTTGGACTAGTTAATAAAATCAATAAAGAAATGGAAACGATTACGGCCTAAGTTGACAATCGTGAATCAAAGCAAGAATATTTAATAACATTAGTTAAAAATATTAACCTTAGTGAAATTCAATCCTTATGAATGAAAGTTTGTGAGGATTTTTTATATTTGAAAAAACTTAGATAAAATGTCAACTTTTTTAGAACTACTTCAAAAAATTAATAATGTAAAAGTAATTGATGCGTCCATTGATTATAAATATTATATACCTCTTGATTTAAGTGCGTCTAATAGTGACCTGGCTAGTTTAAACCTTACTGACGCTATTGCTTTTGAAGCGTATATTGAAAATAATTTAACGAAGAATGATGCTGAAGTTGCATTTGGAGGATATCGGGAAGTCCGAAATTTATACAAAAGAAGTACCGTTTTTAAAAATGACATTTCCGAAGAGCGAAACATTCATATTGGTTTAGATTTATGGATAAAAGCGGGAACGTCAGTTTTAGCAGCATTAGATGGGAAAGTACACAGTTTTCAAAATAATAAATCCATTGGAGATTATGGCCCTACGATCATTTTAGAACATCAAATTGAAAACATGACTTTTTATACTTTATATGGACATTTATCCGAACAGAGTTTAGTAGGAATGGAAGTGGGAAGAACAGTGCATAAAGGACAGCAAATTGCCGCCTTAGGTGATGCTTCCGTAAATGGAGATTATGCACCACATCTACATTTTCAATTGATTAAAAATATTAAATATTACAGCGGCGATTATCCCGGGGTTTGTAGCCAAAAAGATTTAGAATATTACTCTGAGAACTGTCCTGACCCTAATTTATTACTCAAAATCATATAACAGAAATCCCAAACTGACATTTTGGGATTTCTGTTAATCATTATTTCATCTCAATATCGTATTTTGCCAGTTTTTGTTTGGATTGTTCCAATCGTTTTGGTCCGATAGGAAAACGAACATCTACGTGCTTAGAGGCAATGTTGCCATTGGAATCTTTTTCATCGGCACGGTTAGCAACAATATTCCATGAAAAGGAAACACTCGATTTTCCATTTTTCAGCTCTTTTACCATAAAACCTTCTTTTGATTTGGCAGTAACATATACACCATTACAATCTCCTTCCAATTGGATAAACACTTTCATCGGGTGCTTTTCATCTACAAAAATATGATCGGATAATAATGGATCTAATGTAATTCTGACTTCTCCATTTTGTAATTTCCCAATACCGAAATCTTCAAAAAGAATTTCTGGTGTTTCAGTAGCATGAAGAATTCTGTTGTTTCCCGCCTTGTCTTCAATCATAGTTGATACAGAACCTCCTCCTAAAACCTTGTAAGAAGTGCCGTTATTTTTCGCCCCTACAAATACATAGTCGGTAGCCGAAGTATTCGCATCAAAGTAACCTCCATAGACTACATCCCGTCTTGCTGCAGTTGTTCCTGATGTAAAATAATTTACATCCTTTCCGGCTATTCTGGCAAATGGGCCAGAACTGGTACTCAAATTATCATCCTCATCATATTCAAAATAAGCTGCATTAAAATCTACAGTTGTATTTTTACCAACACCTCGAACATGCAAACCTGTGGTTCCCGAAGCGGCAACTCCAACTGCTTCCCCATCAAGTTCGGTAAATGTAGTCCTTCCCGCAACTCCTCTAACCCCAACAACTGTTGCACTGGTATTGGCAACAGGATTAGCACTGATTCCAATAACACCATTGCCTCCGGTGGCATCTAAATTTCCGCCATCGATCACAAATTGTGAATTGGATGCCGATAATGCCCTAATGGTTCTTTGTGAATTAGTACTCGAAACATACAAACCTACCTGCCCACTTCCGGGATAAATACTCATTAAAGTACTGGCTAATGGTGTGGTATTACTCCCTACAATAACTTGTCCGTCATTTTCAACAGTCATGCGCAAAGCATTGTTGGTTTTAATTTGAAGGTTTACATTGTCCGAAGTTCCTAAATAATTGGATCCGGGAGTAGTTGTTGCATTTCCCGACAAGGACCAATTTTGCCCCGATGTTGCTTTTAAAGAGGTCCATATTGTTCCTGTCCAATAATAAAAACCCGGCGTTACGGCTGTTTCGCCAGAACCATTAGTGGCTGTATTATAAATTAAGACTCCAGCGGCAATAGGAGAAGGTCCAACCGGCGCCTCAACCGAAGTTGAAGTCAAAATTACTCTTGGAATTAATAAGCCTTTTGAATTACTTTCTATTTGTAATTGCACTCCATTTTCAATATTTGTTGTCCCAATTCCCACTTGCGCCTTTGAAGATGCAAAACTGACTAAACAAACTAATAATGGTATAATTTTTTTCATTTCAGAAGATTTTATATTTCGTTAAATCCACTTACGGAGAAAAATTCATTATGGTTTTATTATCGATAAAAAACCAAAAAATCCGACGAAATACAGTATTTAGCTTTTTTATGGAACAAAATTCTGTGCTTAACAGCACTTGTTTGCTCCACATCCAAACATTTTATAAACAATAGAAAATATGCTTGCAACCAAAAAATCCCAAACTGTCCTTATTGACAAGTTTGGGATGCCATTGAAATTTAAAATCCCAAATCATCATCTGTATGATCATTTGGGATTTTTGTTTACTAAAAGAATTTCAATTTTCAAGAACGGATCTTCTGTTCCCATTTCCAGGCACTGGCCAGACCGTCTTCTAACGTAGATTTTGCCTTCCAGCCCAGCACATTATTCGCTTTATCGGTATTGGCATACGCCGAAGTGATATCCCCTTCCCGTCTGTCAACAATCTTATAAGGTAATTTTTTACCGCTCACTTTTTCAAAAGTGTTAATTACTTCCAAAACCGAGCTGCCGGTTCCTGTTCCCAAATTGAAAATTTCAATCTTATCGCTGTTTTTCTTATTTAACAACCGCTGTAAGGCTACGACATGGGCTTTCGCCAAATCTACCACGTGAATATAATCACGAATACAAGTACCATCCGGTGTTGGATAGTTATCTCCATAAACGGATAATTCATTTCTCAAACCAAATCCAGTCTGCGTGATGAATGGCACTAAATTTTGTGGAATCCCAATTGGCAATTCCCCAATTTCTGCGGAAGGATGGGCACCGATTGGGTTGAAATAACGCAATAGGATGGCATTGATATTGCTCACTTTTGCAACATCCGTAATGATTTCCTCGCCAATTTGTTTAGTATTTCCATATGGCGACATAGCAGTTTGAATAGAGGCGTCTTCGGTGATTGGCATCTTTTCGGCCTGACCATAGACAGTACAGGACGAACTGAAAATAAAATGTGCTTCGGGTTTTTGTTGTAATTCCTGTAACAGATATACCAAAGCACTGATGTTATTTTCATAATATAGCAACGGATTTTCAACACTTTCGCCCACGGCTTTTGAGGCAGCAAAGTGAATCACCCCTGAAATGTCAGTGTGTTTTTGGAAAAAGTTCTGAACCGCCGCTTTTTCTCTTAAGTCCAATTTTTCAAAAATGGGTTGTTTACCGGTAATGGCAACAATTCCTTTAAGAACGTCTTCGGAAGAATTGGAAAGATTGTCGACAATAACGACTTCGTAACCTTCGTTCTGCAATTCCACCACGGTATGCGAACCTATAAAACCTAAACCTCCTGTTACTACTATTTTCATGAAAACTAATTTTGTATATGATTGATTGAATGTTAGCCCTGATGGAAGCGGCATCCCACGCTTTTTGGCGTGAATACAGCGGAGAGCAGGAAATAGCTCCTGAAAAAATTATTTTAAAAATTCCAACACACTGTCGGTGATGAATTGAATCTGCACCTCGTCCAGTTCGGTATGCATCGGCAATGAAATCACTTCTTTGACCAATTGATTCGTTACTGGGAAATTTTCCTCTTTGTACCTTACATTCATGTATGCCTTTTGGGAATGCAACGGTATGGGGTAATAAATCGCACACGGAATATCTTTACCTAATAAATGACTCATCAAAGCATCCCTGTCGGCATCAATAATACGCAACGTGTATTGATGGAAAACGTGATCATCCCCGTTTGACTCAAAGGTTGGAATCACAATATTCTCATGTCCGGCGAACGCGGCATTGTATTTGGCCGCCGCTTCACGACGTGCCAAATTATAGGTATTCAATAAAGGTAATTTTGCGTTCAAAACAGCCGCCTGAACACTGTCCAGTCTTGAATTTACTCCCACAACATCATGATGGTACCGCACGTACATTCCGTGGTTTACAATTCCCCTGAGCTTGTGAGCCAAGGCATCATCATTAGTAAATATTGCACCACCATCACCGTAACATCCTAAATTTTTAGAAGGAAAAAATGAGGTTGATGCTACATGTCCGATGGTCCCGACTTTGCTTTTCACTCCTTTTTTCGAGGTGTGATTAGCGCCGATAGCCTGTGCATTGTCTTCGATAACGAATAAATTATGCGCTTCGGCTATTTCCATAATGGCATCCATATTTGCCGCGCGTCCAAATAAATGAACCGGTACAATCGCTTTGGTTTTTGGTGTAATGGCCTGTTTAATGGCTTCTATAGAAATGTTCATCGTATCCAAATCGACATCGACTAACACTGGGGTCAATTGTAACAGCGCAATTACCTCAACAGTGGCGGCAAACGTAAAATCGGCTGTAATGACTTCGTCGCCCGGTTTTAAATCCAGTCCCATCATCGCAATTTGTAACGCATCAGTTCCGTTGGCACAAGGAATAACGTGCTTCACATCAAGATATTCTTCTAATGATTTTTGGAATTGGTGGACTTGCGGTCCGTTGATATATGTATTGGTATCCAAAACTTCCTGAATAGCGTGGTTTACCGTTTCCTTTATGCGTTCGTATTGCCCTTTCAGGTCAACCATCTGGATTTTTTTCATCTCAAGTATAAATTTAAAACAAGCAAAATTACTAATTTAATGACTGACAACAATGAAAATTATAGAAAGTGACGTAATTTAGCCACACAATTCCGTGCCTATGTTTTTTCTGTACAACCTGATGGTGATTCTCACCGCACAAATCATAAAATTAATTGCCCTTTTCAGCCTCAAAATGCAGCTTTTTGTGGAGGGAAGGAAAACGGTATTTTCTGTTTTAGCGGAAAATATATCTCCTTCAGACAAAACGATTTGGGTTCACGCTGCGTCTTTGGGCGAATATGAACAAGGCGTACCTGTCATTGAAAAAATAAAAGAGCGCTTTCCGAAGCATAAAATCGTGCTGACTTTCTTTTCGCCTTCCGGTTTTGAAGTCCGAAAAAACAACTCCGTGGCCGATGTCACGATTTATTTGCCTTTGGACACCCGCAACAATGCAGCCCGTTTCATAGAAGCTGTTCACCCTGACATGGCATTTTTTATCAAATATGAATATTGGCCCAATTATCTGAACGAACTAAAAAAACAGCAAGTCCCAACGTATCTGATTTCCGGAATTTTCAGAAAAAACCAATTGTTCTTCAAATGGTATGGTGGATTTTACCGAAATGCCCTGGATGCTTTCAAACATTTTTTTGTACAAAATACCAAATCGAAAGAACTATTGCTACAGCTCGGAAAAACGAATGTTACTGTTTCGGGCGATACCCGTTTTGATCGGGTGGCGGCTATTTTGGAAAAAGACAATACTCTGAAGTTTATAGAGGAATTTAAAAACAACAGCCTGACCATTGTGGTGGGAAGTTCGTGGCCGAAAGACGAAAATTTGCTTGTAAATTTTATCAATTCGACACTTCATAAGGTAAAATTCATCATTGCTCCCCATAACATCAAAAAGGAGCAGATCCAGCAATTGAAAAACAGCATTTCCAAAAAAACGATTTTGTTCTCGGAAAAAGAAAATGCAAATCTTGCCGATTATGATGTTTTTGTCATAGACACCATTGGTATCCTGACCAAAATTTACAGTTATGCCGACATCGCGTATGTAGGCGGTGGTTTCGGAAATCCGGGAGTTCATAATATTTTAGAACCCGCCACTTTTGGGGTTCCAATTGTAATCGGAGCGAATTTTTCGCACTTTGCAGAAGCAACAGCATTGGTCAATATGGAAGGCTGTATCAGCGTTTCCAATCAGAAGGAACTGAATGATGCGTTTGAAAACCTGATTCAAAACGAAGACATCCGATATGAAAAAGGCCATATCTGCAGCACTTTCGTGCAAATGAATAAAAATGCGACAGCTACTATTCTGAAAAATATTACCACTTAATTATGATGGAGAAATTATATTATTTGGAATATCGAGGAATGAAATACCCTAATGACTTATCTAATTTATTTAAATTACATATGGTTTTTATTGCAAGACAAATTTTGATATTTTTTGCTCCATCTTTGTTTCTTCTCCATAAATTAAATATAAGTGGCGTATTAAATTGGTTTGAGTATTACGATAAATCTGCAGACGTCAAAAATTTTGTATTGTTTTTTTCGATTTTTATATTTACCGTTTTTGACTATTTTAATTATTTCCAAAAAAGAAAAAGAGAAATAATTTTGGAAAAATATAACGGAAAATATGAAAATCTCATCAAACATTCTATTTGGTTCTCTTTAACTTCGATAATTATCCTCCCTTTAATTTTAATATTAATCATTGAAATGTTTTTTTACATTATATTCAGATGATCACATTTAAACCCTTCGAAAACTCATACATTGAAGTCATCCTTCAGATGATGCAGGAATTCTATGCGATTGACGGCTATCCGATCGATCCGGAAAAATCCAGAGCGCTTTTTTCTCAATTTATAGAAAACGAACATTTTGGAAAAGCCTGGATGATTCTGGAAGATGAAACGCCTATAGGTTATGTGATTCTGACTTTTGTATTTATGTTTGAATATCAGGGCAAAATCGCTATTCTTGACGAACTGTATCTTTCGGAATCCGTCCGCGGTAAAGGCATTGGGCGCCAAACGATTGACTTCATCCATACCGAAGCCAAACATTTAAATCTGAAAATTATCTACCTTGAGGTCGAAGAACACAATGAAAAGGCTCAAAAATTGTATCTTGCCAACGATTTTGTATTCCACCATCGAAAACTGATGAAATACATTGTCAAATAAAATCCCAAATCAAATTTTAATCCTATGAAATTTTTAAAATTACTTCTTTTATTATTTGTCTTGCAGACCCAAGCACAACAAGGCGGTATGTGGATTCCTTCGCTTTTGCAGGGAATGAATGAAAAAGAAATGAAAAGTCTGGGCATGAAAATGACCGCAAAAGACATTTATGATGTAAATCATTCGAGTCTGAAAGATGCTGTTCCTCATTTTAATGGTGGCTGTACTTCGGAAGTAATTTCGCCAAAAGGTCTGATATTAACCAATCACCATTGTGGTTTCAGTGCAATCCAAACGCATTCTACAGTAGATCACGATTATCTGACGGATGGTTTTTGGGCTTATAAAATGGAAGAGGAATTGCCGAATGAAAATTTGGTGGTAACCTTTATTGTCAAAATCGAAGATGTAACCACACAGGTATTGAATGGTGTGGCTTCACTTACTTCTGAAGCTGAAAAACAGAAGAAAATTCAGGAAAACATCGCCTTTTTATCGACTTCCTTACCTAAAGAAAGCTGGCAGGAAAATAAAATCCGTACTTTTTTCGAAGGAAACCAATACATGCTTTTTGTAACGGAAACCTTTAAAGATGTTCGTTTAGTAGGCGCTCCACCTTCATTAATTGGAAAATTCGGTTCGGATACGGATAATTGGATTTGGCCCAGACATACCGGAGATTTTTCTTTGTTCCGAATCTACGCTGATAAAAACAATCATCCTGCGGCTTATTCGAAAGACAATGTACCGTATACCCCGAAGCACTTTTTACCGGTTTCACTGGATGGTGTGAAAGAAGACGATTTCACCATGGTCTTTGGATATCCTGGGAAAACAAATGAATATCTGCCTGCAGTTGCTATTGCGCAGATCGCAAATGAATTGAATCCGGCAAAAATTGAAATCCGTGATCGTGCACTGAAAGTTGCCGATGGTTTTATGAGAAAGAACAATGCAATTAAAATCCAATATGCATCCAAGTATGCCGGTATTGCGAATTATTGGAAAAAATGGATAGGTGAGACACAAGGTCTGAAAAAATCCAATGCCGTTGCCATCAAAAGAGACGCCGAAAGAGCATTCCAGCAAAAAATAATTAAAGCCGGAAAACAATCGGAATATGGCAATTTACTTGCTGATTTTGAAAAAAACTATACCGAAATAGCCCCTTATGCATTGTCACGTGATTATTTTCTGGAAATCGTTCAAAGAAACACCGAAATGTTGAGCGTGGGTTATAAACTTTATCAATTAGAACAAGTTTATACAACTAAGGGCGAACAATCATTTACTGACAGAAAAAATAATCTGATCAAGGATTTAGGTGGTTTTTATAAAGATTTTAACGCGGAAGTTGACGCCAAGGTTTTTGAGCAGTTAATCGAATTGTATGCTACAAAATCGCCTAAACAATTTATACCGGCGTCTTTATCTAATGTAAATGCCAAAAATCTGGCGGCGGATATTTATGAGAAATCAAAATTAACCAATTATAATGGCTTGAAAGAGCTGCTTACCGGCGATACGAAAACGGTGTTAGCTAACCTAAACAATGACAAAGGATTTCAATTCGTTAAGGAACTGAGCGATAAATACCATAAGGATGTTGCTCCAAAATATGACGAAATCAATTTAAGAATTACGGCATTGCAGCGTGCTTATATGAAAGCACAATTGGAACTAAATAAAGATTCCCGTATTTTCCCGGATGCCAACAGCACGTTGCGTGTTACTTATGGAAAAGTGAAAGGTTATGAGCCAAAAGACGCTACGGTATATACCCATATGACGTATTTGGATGGGGTGATGGAAAAATATATCCCTGGTGATTACGAATTTGATGTACCAAAGAAGCTGATCGATTTATACAACGCCAAAGACTATGGCCAGTATGGCGAAAAAGGAAAAATGCC
Organism: Flavobacterium sp. GT3R68; assembly: GCF_007109225.1. Lineage (GTDB taxonomy): Bacteria > Bacteroidota > Bacteroidia > Flavobacteriales > Flavobacteriaceae > Flavobacterium. The sequence continues at coordinate 32,455 of NZ_VJZK01000005.1, read as the reverse complement.
GGTTTGTTTTATAGGCACGAATCACACCACAGGAGGAAATTCAGGAAGTCCCGCGGTGGATGCCTACGGAAATCTTATCGGATTAAACTTTGACAGGGTTTGGGAAGGCACCATGAGTGACATCTATTATGACCCGAGCATTTGCCGGAATATTATGGTAGATATTCGCTACGTATTGTTCATAATGGATAAATATGCGGGGGCAACCAATTTAATAAATGAATTAAAATTAGTCCATCCTAAGCAGGTCAAAGCAGTGAAAAAGAAGAATCTCAGGAAAAAATAAACTTTTTGTAAGGCATCGCGATAAAAAACGATATTTTTTTAAAATCCACTGTTATTTTGGTATGATAGTTGTTAAATGTTAGACTGTTGCAATAGAATATTATTTTTGAAAAAAAAATTGAAAAATAATTTTACATATCAAAAAATTTATATCTTTGCCTCGAATTAATAATTAACCTTTTATAATTAAGTAAGATGAAAAAAGTATTTTTAAGTTTAGCACTAGTTGCTGCATTGACAGTTGTATCTTGTAAACAAGCAGAAGAAAAAACAGAAGAAACTACAGTAGAAGCTACTGAAGCTACTGAAGTTGCTGAAGATGCTGCTGTAGTTGCTGATTCAGCTGCTACTGAAGCTACTGAAGCTGCTGCAACTGCTACTGATGCTGCTGCAACTGCTACTGATGCTGCTGCAACTGCTACTGATGCTGCAAAAAAATAATTAGAATCCAATTCTAAAAATTTTAAAAGCCACGCAATGCGTGGCTTTTTTATTGCTATTACCCAGTTGAAGCGCAAAAAAAAGAGCCACGCAATGCGCGGCTCTTTTTTTTTTCATTTTTCAATCCAGATCTGGAAAAACAAAAGCATCATTAGAAAAATCAAGAATATCTGATTTTGACGCATAAGTCGATATCTCTTTAATTCCTTTTTGCAAAAGCAATTCAGTAGTGTATTTTCGGCTGATGGCAATTTCTCTTTTATCAACAATAAGCCTGAAAAAATATTTGCCTTTAGACGATTTGAATTTTAAAAAAGTTATGCCTTCCAATGAAGCTTTTAAATATTCGATTTCCTCCTCGCATTCAAATCGCAGTTCAAAGCTATTGCTCGTGAATATTGGCTTGCCTTTTCTAGAAGTGAATTCATATTTATACTCCCCACTCAAACGCTTGCTGATTACAAAGGCACCCATTGAAATAAGAATTAGTTAAAAATAAAAAAGCTCCAAACATAGTTTGAAGCTTTTTAGTACTCAGAGCGGCTCCGAAGCTTCGGAGTTGAACCCGCACAAACGTTATAATTTATTTTGAATATCTCGTAAAACATCTGGATTACTGATTACTTTTTCTAAAAATTTTCTGGATTTCATCCTTTTTATAAATTTTTCTAAACTATAAGCCTTCTCACTTGATTCACATCCATAATCCAAACATAATTCCCAAGGTATACCATTTACCGTAAACGAATCTCTATAAAAACCCGCATTATGTTCATTCAATCTTTTTTCAATATCATCAGTTGTTCCAATGTAATATCTATTTAATTTTTTAGAATAAATTATATATATAAAATACATTTGAAAAAATTATTTAATAAAAAAGCTCCAAACATAGTTTGAAGCTTTTTAGTACTCAGAGCGGGACTTGAACCCGCACGAACATTGCTGTTCACTGGATTTTAAGTCCAGCGTGTCTACCAATTTCACCATCCGAGCATTATGTGGTGTTGAGCGAAAAACGGGGCTCGAACCCGCGACCTCGACCTTGGCAAGGTCGCGCTCTACCAACTGAGCTATTTTCGCATTTCATCTTTATTAAGAACTGCTATACTTATCGTGTATTGCGGTGGCAAATTTAATACATTAATTCAATTACACAAGCGTTTTTTATAAAAAAATAGATCTAAAAAATTAATCAACTGATAACCCATGCTTTAATCCTGAATTACTTCTTGGTTAACATTCTCTTAATCTCATTCAGTTTCATCAGGGCCTCAATCGGCGTCAGTGTATTTATGTCCAGATTCAGGATTTCTTCCTTGATTTCTTCCAATAAAGGATCATCCAGATTAAAGAAACTCATCTGTATTTGCTCCGCCTGTTCGCCTTTTAGGCTCGAGCCATCTTTTGCCGACTTTATGCCGTTCAATGCTTCACCGGAATGATCTTTTTCCAGTTTCTTCAATAACTTCTGTGCTTTCAGAATAACGGTTTGCGGCATTCCCGCCATTTTTGCCACATGGATTCCAAAACTGTGGGCACTTCCTCCTTTGACTAACTTCCGAATAAAAAGAACGGTGTCTTTCAGTTCTTTTACCGAGACATTGTAATTTTGTATTCGCGGCAACATATCCGTCATCTGGTTTAACTCATGATAATGCGTTGCAAAAAGTGTTTTGGGACTTGAAGGATGCTCATGTAAAAATTCGGCGATAGCCCAAGCAATTGAAATCCCATCGTACGTACTCGTTCCTCGCCCAATTTCATCCAACAAAACCAAACTTCTGTCGGAGATGTTGTTCAAAATCGAGGCAGTTTCATTCATCTCAACCATAAAAGTGGATTCACCCATAGAAATATTATCGGATGCCCCTACCCTGGTAAATATTTTGTCAATAATCCCGATTCGGACGCTATCCGCCGGAACAAAACTTCCCATTTGAGCCAACAGCACAATCAAGGCCGTTTGACGCAAAATAGCCGATTTACCGGACATATTGGGACCCGTTATCATGATCAACTGCTGGGTATCCCGATCCAGATAAACATCGTTTGCAATATACGGAGTTCCCACCGGCAATTGTTTTTCTATAACCGGATGCCTTCCGTTTTTGATATCCAGTTCAAAAGTTTCATCCAGTTCCGGACATACATATTTATTCTCAATGGCTAATTGCGTAAAGGAAGTCAAACAATCCAATTGGGCAATTAAGTTCGCGTTCAACTGAACCGGCTTGATATATGTTGTAATCCAGGCTACTAATTGTTCGAATAGTTCCAACTCCAGTTTGTGGATTTTTTCCTCTGCACCCAGAATTTTAGTTTCATATTCTTTTAGCTCTTCGGTAATGTATCGTTCCGCATTGACCAAAGTCTGTTTCCGGATCCATTCTGCAGGAACTTTATCCTTATGCGTATTGCGGACTTCTATGTAATATCCAAACACATTATTGAAAGAGATTTTCAGCGACGTAATTCCGGTTCGTTCCGATTCCCTCTTTTCAATGCCTTCCAAATATTCTTTTCCGGATGTGGAAATGGCCCTCAAATCATCAAGCTCTTCATTTATTCCTTTGGCAATCGCATTCCCTTTTGCAATAGCGACCGGCGCGTCCTGATTTAACGTAGTATTAATTTTTTCCCGTAACAACTCACAACTGTGCAGGCTGTCTCCGATAATTTTCACGGCTTCCTGTGGACTAGCCAGTGCCAGCACTTTTATAGGGATAATCGCGTCCAAGGATTCTTTCAAATACACCACTTCCCTTGGTGAAACTTTTCCTGCAGCAATTTTAGAGATCAATCGTTCCAAATCAGAAATCTGCTTGATATGTTGCTGGATCGTTTTTAAGACATCGGTATTCTCCTTTAAATACGAGACCACTTCATGCCTGTTTCTGATTTTATTAAGGTCCTTCAATGGCAAGGCTAACCAGCGTTTTAATAAACGGCCACCCATGGGCGAAAGTGTCCGGTCAATAACATCCAATAACGTCACCGCATTTGGATTATAACTATGATACAGTTCTAAATTCCGGATGGTGAAACGGTCCATCCACACATAGGCATCCTCGGCGATACGATGGATGGCAGTGATATGCTGTACCCGATTGTGTTGGGTTTCCGATAAATAATATAAAATGGCACCTGAAGCGATAATGCCTTCGTGCAAATCCTCAATTCCAAAACCTTTTAGGGAAACGGTCTGAAAATGATTCGTGAGGGTTTCAAAAGCGTAATCTTCTTTATAAATCCAATCTTCCAAATAAAAACTATGGTAATCCTCGCCGAAAATTTCCTTAAAATCGTTCTTGTTGTTTTTTGGAATTAGAACTTCACTAGGATTGAAATTTTGAAGTAGTTTATCTATGTACTCATCATTCCCCTGTGCAGTCAGGAATTCTCCAGTAGAAACATCCAGAAAGGAAATTCCTATAGTTTTTTTTCCGAAATAGACGGATGCCAAAAAATTATTGGATTTCGATTGAAGCACCTCATCATTCATCGATACCCCCGGCGTAACCAATTCAGTCACACCCCGTTTCACTATAGTTTTGGTCAATTTTGGATCTTCCAGCTGATCACAAATAGCCACCCGTAATCCTGCCTTGACCAATTTAGGCAAATACGTGTTCAGGGAATGATGTGGAAATCCCGCCAATGCCGTTTCGGTTTCGGAACCCGCACCACGCTTTGTGAGAACAATCCCCAGAATTTTAGAAGCCCGAACTGCATCTTCTCCAAAAGTTTCGTAAAAGTCACCCACCCGGAACAATAAACAAGCATCAGGATATTTCCTTTTGATTTCGTTATATTGCTTCATTAACGGGGTTTCTTTCGGTTGAGTATCTTTTGAAGCCAAAATTTGAGGGTTTTAAAATGAGTGATTAATTATGACAGCGAATTTAAAAATTTTATAATCAATACGCCGCAATAGAAAAATTAATTTAATTTTAAGAAAAATTTATAATGTCATTACTTTTTTTTATATAGATTTGTCTTTTAATTTAAATTAAATACAATGAAAAAAATACTTTTACTAGCTGCGCTAACTGTCTTAGGAGTAACTACTTCTAATGCTCAAACCACTAAAAAAGCTACTAAAAAAGCTGTTGTAACTAAAGTTGTAACTCCAAAGGTTGTAATTCCTAAGATTGAAGGTGCCGGAATGGTTTTCGAAAATGAAACTATTGATTACGGAACTGTAGCCCATAATGCTGATGGACAGCGTGAATTTGTTTTCGTTAACAACGGCACTAAACCATTAATTATCACTAATACACAGGGTTCATGCGGCTGTACCGTTCCTACTTCTCCTAAAGAGCCAATTGCTCCAGGAGCCAGAGGAGTTATCGGTGTTAAATATGCTACTGACAGAGTTGGTCCTTTTACCAAAACTGTAACTGTTATTTCTAATGCGGAAGGAATGCCAAGTAAAACTTTGACTATTAAGGGAACTGTTTTAGGTGACGAAGCTCCTGCTGCTCCAAAAAGCTAATTAATATTATCCAAATATACGAAGCTTCCTGAATTCATTTAGGAAGCTTTTTTTTTGAAACATCATCAACAAAATATGCGAAAGCTCGAAAACAGCGAATTAGAAAGAATATCCATTGAAGAATTTAAAGGAGCCGATAAAACCCCAATCATATTAATCCTTGATGACATCAGAAGCCTGCACAATATTGGTTCTGTATTTAGGACTGCAGATGCTTTTTTAGTTGAAAAAATCTATTTGTGCGGTATTACAGCCACCCCTCCAAACAAGGAAATAAATAAAACCGCATTAGGCGCTACCGATACCGTAGCTTGGGAACATTCTACCGATGTTATTGAAGTGATTCAGAAACTAAAAAACGATCAGGTCACGGTTTTGGCAATCGAACAAGTGGAAAGCGCCATTTTTCTGCAGAATTTTGAAGCGAATCCAACAAAAAAATATGCGTTGGTGTTTGGCAATGAAGTTTTCGGTGTGTCTCAAAAAGCAGTTGAAGCATGCGACGGCTGTATTGAGATTCCGCAATTGGGAACCAAGCACTCGTTAAATATCTCTGTAACTGCCGGAATAGTGGTTTGGGATTTGTTTTCGAAAATGAAATTTGAGCATCATAAATAACAAGCATTATCCGAGTTTCTTTTGAATCTCATCCAGAATAAAAATATAATCATCCTGATTTTGCACAAAATCCCTGTCGGAAACATCTATAACCAACACATTTAATCCGGTATGTGATTTGATGTAATCCAAATAACCGCGATTGATATTATCCAGATATTCTGCGGGTATCTCCTGTTCATACGATCGGCCCCGATTTTTTATATTTTCCAGTAAACGTCCGGTGTTTTGATATAAATAAACATACAAATCGGGCTTCGGCATTTCTTTGTAGATAATTTCAAACAGCTTTCTGTACAAACGGAATTCATCATCGGGCAAGGTTACTTTGGCAAAAATAAGAGACTTGAAAATATGGTAATCGGCCACTAAAAAATCCTTGAACAAGTCAAACTGGGCCAAATCATCCGATAATTGCTGGTATCGGTCAGCCAGAAATGACATCTCCAATGAAAAGGCATACCGACTCTGGTCCTGATAAAATTTCGGAAGAAAAGGGTTATCTGCAAATCGTTCCAAAACTATTTTCGCATTAAAATCTTCTGCTATTTTACTCGCCAATGTAGTTTTTCCGGCACCAATATTTCCTTCAATGGCAATATAATTAAATTGTTCCAGATTGTATTTCCCTAGTGGACGCCTCAATTCCATGACCACTTCACAGGCACTGGTATCTTGGCAATCGGCAATTAATTCCGAAATCGATTTATTAAATACAGGATGAATGAAATCGGTTTTCAGATCTTTCATCGGAAGCAAAACAAACAGGCGATTTTGCATTTGCGGATGCGGGATATGCAAATGTTCGCTTTCCATGATTTCATCATTATAACTGATAATATCAATATCGATACTTCGCGGCTGGTATCCGGCATGCTCCAAACGGGTTCTTCCTAACAGATGTTCGACCTGAAAAATTTCGGCGAGGACTTCTGGGGCCGATTTATGGGTATGGATAATCAACGCCCCGTTATAAAAAGCATCGCTGGCAAAACCCCACGAAGGCGTCTCATATAAGTTGGACACTTTGACAACGGTTCCGATTTTCTGATGTATCAAATCGATACACTGAACCATATTTTCAAGTCGGTCGCCCTGATTACTTCCTATCGATAAAATGACTTGGTTCTGGAGTTTCATATTAACCACAAATTAACTAAAAGAATTTTAGAATAGAAGTATATTTGCACAGACTGTTAATAAATTTATTTTTTATAAAATTAAAACAGACGGCGCGTAACTTTTCTGACAGCAATCCGTCTTATTACAAAAAATCATATGAAATTTTTAGGAAATGTACTGGCAACCATAGTGGGGCTTTTTATTTTTTGCATGCTGTTCTTTTTCGGAATTCTATTCATTGCAGCTGTTTTTGGCGGAAGCTCAGAACATGTTTCAGTAGACCGGAATTCAGTTATTGAATTGGATTTGTCCAAAGTCAGAAATGATTATGGCGGGAAATTCAACTTCAAGGATTTTGATTATTTCGAAGTCCACCATGATGGCCTGTCCGATGTCATCCACGCCATTGATGTAGCCAAAACGGATACTAAAATCAAAGGGATTTCAATCCTGAACGATGAATCGCATTTAGGTATGGCCCAAATCAAAAACTTAAGAGCAGCATTGGAAGACTTCAAGAAATCAGGAAAGTTTGTATTGGCTTATTCCAACATGTATACCCAAAAAGAATATTATCTGAATTCGGTTGCGGACCAGATTTATATCAATCCCGTGGGCGAATTGGATTTCAAAGGATTATCATCAGAAATTTTATTCTTTAAAGATTTTCAGGAGAAATCCGGTTTGAAAATGGAAGTTATCCGTCATGGCAAATATAAAAGTGCCGTAGAACCGTTTTTGGAAAACAAAATGAGTGATGCCAATCGGGAACAAATTACTGTATTACTAAATTCGGTATGGAATTCGATGGTGAGCGACATTTCGAAAAGTAGAAAAATTTCTGTAACGAATTTGAACGCAATCGCGAATGGTTTATTGGGACGAACTCCGGAAATGGCAAAAGCACAGAAATTGGTAGACAAAATCGCTTACGAAGATGTGTACCATGATGATATAAGAAAAGCATTGAAAGTAGATAAGGACGAAGACTACAAGAAAGTCTCAATCCTCGATTATGCCGAAAATGTGGCGACAACTTCAACCAAAGAGTCTGCAAAAGATAAAATTGCTATTATTTATGCGCAGGGAGAAATCGGCAGTGGTGAAGGCGATGTGAATTATATCGGAGAAGGCTCTATGCGTCGTTCGCTTCAGGAAGCCCGAAAAGACAAAAATGTAAAAGCAATCGTACTGCGCATCGACAGTCCAGGGGGAAATGCGCTGACATCGGATTTAATCTGGCGTGAAATTGAACTGACCAAAAAAGTAAAACCCGTCGTAGTTTCGATGGGGAATCTGGCGGCTTCGGGAGGGTATTATATAGCCTGCAACGCCAATACGATTTTTGCCGAAAGCAATACCATCACCGGCTCTATCGGTGTTTTTGGGACGTTGCCAAATTTTGCACCATTAACAAATAAAATCGGGATTCATGTGGAGCAGGTGAATACGCATCAAAATGCAGCCGATTACAGTGTTTTCAAACCTTTGGATGACAAATTCAGAGCCGTAACACAGGAAAGTGTCGAAAGGATTTATACCACTTTTGTTAATCGCGTTGCCGCCGGAAGAAAAATGACTTTCGCGCAAGTAGACGCTATTGCTCAAGGAAGAGTTTGGTCTGGTGCTGAAGCTTTAAAAATTGGATTGGTTGACAAAATCGGTGGTATGGATGAAGCATTGAAACATGCAGCGACTTTATCTAAAGTAAAAAATTACAAAACCCAAAATTTCCCGACATACGAGAAGAATCTCCGCGATCTGTTGTCTAACTTGGGTGTTCCTTTTATAAAATCAAAAGAAAGTTTCATCAAGGAGGAAGTAGGCGAAGAAAATTACCGGGTAATTGAACAAATCCGAAAAATGAGCGAGAAAAAAGGAGTTCAAGCGGTGATGCCTTATGAAATCAACATCAAGTAACCTTTATACAACTAGTATCATAAAGCCAACTTGTTTAATTTTTTAGATAAGTTGGCTTTTTATTTAATAATTTAGCATATCACAAATTTACAGCCATGATAAAGAAAATTTTAAAAATAATAGGAATTTTAATTTTACTATTAGCCATAGCTCTATTCGCTATCCCCTACTTTTTTCAGGATCAGATAAAAGCAAAAATCGCCGCTACCATCAATGAAAATTTGGATGCGACGGTCGCTTTTGCCGATGCCGATTTGAGTTTGTTCAAGAGTTTTCCTCAGGCAAATGTTACAATAGATAAATTGAGCATCCTTAATAAAGCTCCGTTTGCCGGCGATACTTTGGTGTATTTAGGCGAATTAAATCTAAAAATGTCCATAAGGGAACTTTTTAAAGGAAAAGATGAAGCCATGAATATTGAGGCTATTTCTTCTAAAAACGGATTAATCAATATCATTTTCAATAAAGACGGAATAGGTAATTTTGATATCGCCTTAAAGGACAAAGACAAACGTGACGGTAAAAGTGATCCTTTATCTTTAAAAATCAAAGAGTACACAATCGAGAATTATACTTTCAAATATTTTGATGAGGCATCCAAAATAAAAATGAAAATTGACAGCCTGAACCATTCCGGAACAGGAGATTTTGCGGCCTCCAAATTGGATTTGGTTACAAAATCCACAGCTCGGATATCGCTGGATATGGACAAAATCAATTATATGAATAAAGTACCTTTGACCCTCGATGCCGTTTTAGGGATTGATTTGGATAAAAGCAAATATTCTTTCAAAATGAACAAAGCATTAATCAACCAATTACCACTGGAATTTGATGGTTTCATCCAATTAGTGGAAACCGGGCAGCAATACGACCTGACCTTCAAAACGCCAACTTCCTCTTTCCAAAACTTTTTGGGGCTGATTCCATCGGCCTATTCCGGCAGTTTGAAAGATGTGAAAACCTCCGGGGATTTTACTGTGTCCGGTTTTGCAAAAGGATTGTATTCCGACACAACGGTTCCCCAATTTAACGTGAAAATTGCATCGAACAATGCCTCTTTCAAATATCCTAATTTACCAAAAACGGTAGAAAACATCATCATTGACACCAAAATCATCAATGAAACCGGAATTCTTAATGATACTTATGTAAATCTGGATCAATTGTCCTTCCAGATTGACCAGGATGTTTTCAATGCGAAAGCCAATATTAAAAATATTACGGTAAATCCATTGGTAGACGCGGCTTTAAAAGGAACCATAAACTTGGCTAATTTATCAAAGGCTTACCCTATAAAAATGGACAAGCCACTATCCGGAATCCTGAAAGCGGATGTCGTGACAAAATTTGATATGCAATCGGTTGAAAAAAGCCAGTATGAGAACATCTATAATTCGGGCACGATGAGTCTGTCCCAGTTCAAATATACCGATGAAAATGGCAAAGCATTGAATATTCATCAGGCCGCAGTACAATTCAATCCGAGCCGTGTCAATTTACAGCAGTTTAATGCCACAACCGGTAAAAGCGATTTAAATGTAACGGGGGTTTTGGAGAATTTTTATGGGTTTCTGTTTAAAGATCAGGAACTGAAAGGTAATTTCAACTTGCAATGCAATCAATTGGCGGTATCGGATTTTATGACTACAGAAGATCCAAAAGGAGCAGCCAAACCAAAAGAGGCAATGAAAATACCGGCGTTCCTTAACTGTACATTGACGGCCAGAGCCAATACAGTCCTTTACGACAATCTGATATTGAAAGACGTTTCCGGAAAATTAATAGTGAAGGATGAAAAAGTGACGCTGGAAAATGTGAAATCATCTATTTTCGGAGGGACAATCGGTGTGAACGGAAATGTTTCGACAAAAGGAAAAGTTCCGGTTTTCAATATGATACTTGGATTAAATTCAGTGGATATTGCTCAGACGTTTACCCAATTAGATATGCTTAAAAAAATTGCTCCAATTGCGGGAATCATCAACGGAAAATTAAATTCGAACATCAAATTATCGGGAAATCTGGATGCCAAAGAAATGACGCCGGATTTGAAAACTGTGACCGGCGACTTGTTGGCCCAATTGCTTTCGACAACCGTAAATTCGAATAATTCGCAAATATTGACCACTTTGGGTTCCAACTTAAAATTCATCGATGTCAGTAAATTGAATCTGAATGATTTGAAAGCCGCAATCACTTTTAAGGATGGTAAAGTAAATGTGAGACCGTTTGACCTGAAGTATCAGGACATCAAAATTACTGTTGGTGGCGCCCATGGTTTCGACCAATCCATGAAATACGATTTAAAATTTGATGTACCTGCAAAATATCTAGGATCGGAAGTAACTAAATTATTAGCGAAATTAACTCCTGCTGAAGCAAAAAAATTAGAAAACATTCCAATCAATGCCGGACTTACCGGAAATTTTAAGAATCCGAAAGTTTCCACCGACATGAAACAGGCTGTAAATAATTTGGCTACGCAGTTGTTAAAACAACAAAAAGACCAGTTGATCAATCAAGGCACCAGTGCATTGGGCGGTTTGCTTGGTGGAACCAAACCAAAAGATAAGGACACTACCAAAACCAATACCCCGGCGCCACCAAAAGACATCAAGACCCAGGCTACAAATGCAATAAAAGATTTGTTTGGTAAAAAGAAAAAAGAGGAACCTAAAACGCCTTAATTTCCGAAACTAAAATCAAAAACACCTGCTTCAAATCAATTGTAGCAGGTGTTTTTTTATACATTAATTTCTACGACATACCCTTCATGGCTTCTGACATTAAAAACGGTCCCGTCTTCAAAAATCAGGTATTGTCCTTTGACACCCATCAGTTTTCCTTTAAAATATGATTTGGTATCCAAGTTCAGGCTGTTGATTTTTTTTGGATATTGGATTACCATATATTCCATAGTATAAACATCATTTTTATCCAAATGGAAATATTCGCGTACCTCTTCCGGAATCAGGTTTTCCAATTTCAGTCTTTCTTCAATCAAATTACCAACAGTTGCCATTTCCTGTAGCATCCGTTTCCAGTTGGTTTTATCTGCATAGTAATTTTTAAGTGCGACTTCGGTTATTCCCGCCAGATATCGGTTGGGGACTTCAACAATGGCAATGGCTTCGCTTGCTCCTTGGTCTATCCAACGCGTCGGCACTTGAGTTTTTCGGGTTACTCCAACTTTCATACCGCCGGACAAAGCCAAATATACAATATGAGGCTGTAACTGTACTCTTTCTTCATAGGCCAAATCCCGATCTTGTATCCCGAGATGGGCCGTACTCAATTCCGGTCTCATAATCCAATCGCCAACAGCGGGACTACTGTAAAAACAGTCGTAACAAAATCCCTGACGATAGATTTTTTTCCTCTTGCTGCAATTCAGGCATTGATGGCCTTTGAATGTAATCTCCACTTCCTTATTCAATAATTGATTGACATTCAGGAAACTATTATCAAAAATCAAATAATATTGAATTGGCTTTTCAAACTCGGTTTGCATTTTTGTAAGTACGCCTTCGTATTGCATCTTTTTTTTGCTATTTTTGATAAAGTTGTAAAGTTACAAAGTTTGCAATTACTTTAATCATAATTACAAATTCATCAATAAAAAATGCCACTATCGATAATCAACTCTTTTGCTTCCTGGGTTTTAAAACAACGCATTCATCAGATTGAGTTGTTTATAAAATACCCGAATGAGGTGCAGGAAGAATTGCTGATGAACTTACTGCGTTCTTCAGAAAATACGGTTATCGGTAAAAAAAATGATTTTTCTTCGATAAAAACCTATCGGACATTTACGGAGAGAATTCCTATTTCCAGTTATGAAGATATTGAGCCTTTGATTGAACTAACACGAAAAGGGGAACAAAATGTAATCTGGAATACACCCATAAAATGGTTTGCCAAATCAAGCGGAACCACCAATGCCAAAAGTAAATTTATCCCTGTAAGCTCGGAAGCATTAGAGAATTGTCATTATAAAGGCAGCAAAGATTTACTGTGTCTCTATCTTAACAATAATGAAAACTCCGAATTATTTACTGGCAAAAGTCTGCGCTTGGGCGGAAGCAAACAGATTTATGAAGATAACAATACTTTTTTCGGGGATTTATCTGCTATCCTGATTGAAAATATGCCAATTTGGGCGGAATACAGCAGTACGCCCAGCAATAAAGTCTCACTGATGAGCGAATGGGAATCCAAGATTGCCGCCATCATCAATGAAACAACAAACGAAAATGTGACCAGTTTTGCCGGCGTTCCATCCTGGATGTTGGTATTAATGAACAAGGTCCTCGAAAAAACCGGACGGCAAAATTTACTGGAAGTCTGGCCCAGCCTTGAGGTTTATTTTCATGGCGGCGTTAGTTTTGATCCTTATCGCGAACAATACCAAAAAATACTGCCAAAAAAAGATTTCAAATATTACGAAATATACAATGCGTCGGAAGGCTTTTTTGCCATTCAGGATTTGAATTATTCCAATGACCTATTATTAATGCTGGATTATGGAATTTTCTATGAATTCATCCCGATGGATACTTTCGGAACTGTAAATGAAAAAGCGATACCCTTATCGGAAGTAAGCCTGAATAAAAATTACGCCATCGTTATTACAACCAACTCCGGGTTATGGCGATATATGATCGGCGATACGGTGCGTTTCACCTCATTGAGTCCTTACAAAATCCGTGTGACGGGAAGAACAAAACACCATATCAATGTTTTTGGCGAAGAACTGATGGTCGAAAACTCGGATCAGGCTATTGCCAAAGCCTGTCAGATCACGCAAACCGAAGTCGTTGATTATACTGTCGCCCCGGTTTTCATGAAAGACAAAGAGAAGGGCGCACATGAATGGATTATCGAATTTAAACAGAATCCAGCCGACATTCAATTATTCCAAAGAGTATTGGATGAAACGTTACAGTCGTTAAATTCTGATTATGAAGCGAAGCGATACAATAATATGACACTTAATCCGTTAGTAATCAACGTGGCTAGACCAAATCTATTTTACGATTGGCTGAAAGATCAGGATAAATTAGGAGGACAACATAAGATTCCCCGACTTTCCAATCAAAGAGATTATTTGGAACAGCTGAAAAAATTACAGCTTTACCTATAATGAAAAAAAAAATCTTATTACTGGCGTTCGCGCTAACTGTTTTAGTTTCCTGCGGCCCGCACCGAATGAAATGTGGCCCCGGCAAGCGATGTGTTGATGTTTCCAAAAAAGAAACAGATAAAAAAATCCGAACTACATAAATCTAAATCTATTATTCAAAAGAGTCTTTTTCAAACAAAAAGGCTCTTTTTTGTTTTCATTGTCACAATTTATATCATTTTTTAGAGTAAATTCTTTTAAAATTAAAACTATATTTTTGGCTTATCTGTATAAAAAGTGCATTTCATCGAGTATTACTGCCACTTGTCTAAAAGATTATTAAAAAAAATGGCAATACCATATATTCGTGCCGTAAAAATTTTAACCTTTTTTTGACTTTTGTTTACATGAAAAATTATGCCGTCATTATACTATTTTTTATAAGCCTTACTAATTTTGCCCAAGACTCCTTTACCGGTTCCGAAAATCTTTCCGATTTGAATAGTATAGAATCTGAAGTATTGGAAAGCAATTTGAAGTTCACCATATCTCACACTGCAATCAACACCAAACTATCGGAAGTAGGATCTACTTTTTTCAAAAATAAATACATCATGTATTCTTCCAGAAAAACAGGGGAAATTGGCGCCGGAAGAGATGAAGCGACCCAACAGCCTTTTACCAATCTGTATTGTTTGAATATCGATAAATACGGGAACCTCTCCAAACCATTATTTTTTTCCAGATTAATCCGTTCCAACGGAAATCAGGGCGGACTGGCTTTTTCCCCGGATGAAAACGTGATTTATTACACCAAAAGTGAAAAAGAGAACGCCAGCAATTATCAGTTGTATAAATCTGATTTCGATCCGGTTTGCAGATGCAAATGGATTAATGAAGAACCGATCCCATTGAACAGTCCTAATTATTCTATTGAAGACCCTATCGTAACAGCTGATGGTAAAACAATGTATTTCTCGTCCAATATGCCGGGTGGTTTTGGCGGTTTTGATATTTATGCAGCCGAATTAGACCAATTTGGATATCCTGTCAATCCAGTTAATTTAGGTGCAGCCATTAATACTTCCAATAATGAGACGCATCCCTATGTAACACAGAATTTAAAAACTTTATACTTTTCATCCAATGGACATCCAGGTTTTGGCGGTCAGGATGTATTTGTATCCAAAATCAAAAAAAGCAGTTTTTCAGCTCCCCTAAATTTAGGTAAGACTATCAATACGGCAGCAGATGAAGTTTCCTTCATTATGGCTTCCAAGAGCTACGGGTTTGTTTCGTCAAACAGAGTAAACACATTAGGTTCTTTTGATATCTACAAATTTGAAATTACCGTAATCGAGCAAAGACTAAGTGGAATTGTGCATGAGTCGGTAAGTAAAATTGCGTTGCCTAATGCTAAAGTCAGTTTATTGGATAACGAAGGAACTGTTGTTTCCACTCAAACTGTGGGAGAGAATGGTGTGTATGATTTTGAAATCGAACCTTCAGAAAAATATACTATCGTTGCCGACAAAGACGGATATGAAAAATTTGAATTACCGGTTATCACTTCCAACAATGGAAATTCGCGTGTAGACATCGCTTTAAATCAAAATAAACCAGTTATCGTCGAGAAAGCAGGCAAGTCTATGATTTCGATTGAGAAAATTTATTTTGACTTTGACAAATCATCACTTAAAAAAGAATCAACCTTATCATTGAACAAAATTGTAAGTCTGCTGAGTGAAAATCCGACGATGAAAATCATGATTAATGCCCATACCGACAATAAAGGTTCCGATCAATACAATTTAGTCTTATCTGAAAAGAGAGCTCAGGAAACGCGCTCGTATCTGATTAAAAACGGTATCGATGCCAGCAGAGTCAATGCAAAAGGACTTGGTGAAACACAACCGCTCACCAATTGCAAAGAAAAATGTACCAAAACCGAATTAGATGCAGACCGAAGAGTCGAATTCATCATCTTATAAAAATTCAAATTAGTTCATAAAAAAATCCTGCAATTGCAGGATTTTTTATTCTATATAAAATTTAATTTAAGAGGCAATTTCCAATCGCTTCAATAAATTTTTGGTCAGCGCATGTTTAGCGTAATCCTGATCGATAGTCAATATCTTTTCGTCAGAACTTGGCAAATCGTACATTGCATCGGTTAATATCGCTTCACATAAAGAACGCAAACCACGGGCACCTAACTTGTATTCTAATGCTTTATCTACCACAAAATTCAATGCTTCATCTGTAATGGTGAATTCTACTTCATCCATCATAAACAATTTTTGGTATTGTTTGATCAATGCATTTTTAGGCTCGGTCAGAATCGCTCTTAACGTTTCTCTGTCTAAAGGATCCATATGTGTCAATACCGGTAAACGTCCAATGATTTCAGGAATCAACCCAAAATCTTTAATATCTTTTGGAATGATATATTGCAACAGATTGTCTTTATCTACATTATCAGCATTTTTAGAAGTGCTGTATCCTACGGCCTGACGGTTCAGTCTTTTGGAAATGATACGCTCGATTCCGTCAAAAGCACCACCGGCAATAAATAAAATATTTTGGGTGTTTACTTCTACGAATTTCTGGTCCGGATGCTTTCTTCCTCCTTTTGGCGGCACATTCACAACAGTTCCTTCCAATAATTTTAATAAGGCTTGCTGCACTCCTTCACCGGAAACATCTCTGGTAATCGACGGGTTATCACCTTTTCGGGCGATTTTATCAATTTCATCAATGAAAACGATACCACGTTCAGCTTTTGCCACATCATAATCGGCAGCCTGAAGCAAACGCGTCAGAATACTTTCGACATCCTCTCCAACATATCCGGCTTCCGTTAAAACAGTTGCGTCTACAATGGCCAAAGGAACATCGAGCATCTTTGCGATGGTTTTGGCTACCAATGTCTTCCCGGTTCCGGTTTGACCGACCATGATGATGTTTGATTTCTCAATTTCCACATCGTCATCCAATTCCTGCTGCATCAATCGTTTGTAGTGATTGTATACGGCTACCGACATTACTTTTTTGGTCTGGTCCTGCCCGATAACATATTTGTCAAGGAAAGCTCTGATTTCTTTTGGTTTTTTCAATACCAAATCCGATACCAAAGCGCCATGCTTTTTATTCTGTTTTAATTCTTCAATTACAATTCCGTGTGCCTGCTCAATACATTTGTCGCAAATATGCGCATTAATCCCAGCAATCAATAAATTGGTTTCTGGTTTTTTCCTACCACAAAACGAACACTCTAATACTTCTTTCGCCATCTTTTCTTAGTTACAGATTCAGGAAAAGAGTTACTTCTCCTAAATCCGATTTTTATTCAATTATATATTTAAATCAAATTTGATTTAACTTCTTCTCAATACTTCATCAATCATGCCATATGCTTTGGCCTCATCGGAAATCATCCAATAGTCACGCTCACTGTCCAAATGTACTTTTTCGTAAGTTTGTCCCGAATGTTTTGAAATGATTTGGTACAATTCCTCTTTCAGCTTCAGCATTTCACGCAAGTTGATTTCCATGTCGGTTGTAACTCCCTGTGCACCTCCTGAAGGCTGATGAATCATTACTCTTGAATGTGGCAGAGCAGAACGTTTTCCAACCGCTCCGGCACACAATAAAACAGCACCCATCGAGGCCGCCATTCCGGTACAAATTGTGGCTACATCTGGTTTGATGTACTGCATCGTGTCATAAATTCCCAATCCGGCATACACACTTCCCCCAGGAGAATTGATGTAAATCTGGATATCTTTGGAGGCATCCGCACTTTCTAAAAACAATAATTGCGCCTGAACTATATTGGCAATCTGGTCATCAATTCCTGTTCCAAGGAAAATAATCCGGTCCATCATCAATCGCGAGAAAACGTCCAACTGGGAAACATTTAATTGGCGTTCTTCGATAATATATGGAGTCATCCCTGTTGGAGTCATTGTATTTACGATTTTATCATAATACATACTGTTCACACCGTGGTGTTTTGTAGCAAATTTTTTGAATTCTTTACCGTAGTTCATAGATTTTTATCTTTTTTATTAAACAGAAAAAAGCGTCAAACGGATTCGTTTGACGCTCAAATATACTGATTTTTTTACAATTTTATTCTCCGTAAGAAGCTTTAATAAACTCTTGGTATGAAACTTCTTTGGTTTTTGCATTTGCTTTTTCTTTGAATAGGTCTAGCATTTTTTCAGCTACTACCTGATCAGAAAGTTTTTTCACTTCTTCCTGATTAGCCAATACTCTAGCTACAATTCCCTGTACTTCCTCATCCGTAGGATTTGTTTGTCCGAATTGTGCCATTTGCTGACGGATTGCTTTTGCGGTGAATGTTTTCAAATCTTCAAAAGTGATTTGGATATTGCTTTGCGCCAAAGCTTTTCCTTCAATCAATTGGAAACGCAATCCTTTTTCAGAACGTGCATATTCGATTTCAGCTTCTTCAGGAGTTAGGTTTTTTTCACCAACAGTCTGAAGCCACTTTTTTAGGAATTCAGACGGCAATTCGAATTTTGTGTTTTCGATTAGAAAATCAGTAACATCACTCAATAGTTTTTGATCCGCTTGTTGTGCGAATTGGCTTTCAGCATCTTCTTTGATTTTTGCTTTTAATTCTTCCAAAGAAGCAACATTTCCAGCACCGAACAATCTGTCGAACAATTCCTGGTTCAATTCTGCCATTTCTGTAGCATTGATAGTTTCGATTGTAAAATCGACATCGATATCCAATCCATGAACATCATCATGACCTACTTTCAAAAGATCCATCAATTGGTGATCATCTTCAAACAAACCTTTAGTATTGATCGTAACCACATCACCTACTTTCTTACCGATGAATTTATCAGCTGTTTTTTTATCTTTAAAAATAGATAAAGAGAATGAAGCCGGTGTATTGATCCCTTTTGTCAAATTAGTGAAAGTTCCGGTTACATCATGATCTGCAGCCACCACTTCCTGCGGGATTGCTTTTCCGAATTGTTTCTGGATACGTGTTATTTGCTCGTCGATTAATTCATTATCAGCAGAAATCACATATTTCACGATATTGTTTTTGGCATCCAGATCAATTTCGAATTCAGGAACCAAACCAATTTCATATTCAAAAACCAATTCTTCATCATCCCAAGAAAAATTCTCGTTTTCTTTCGGAAGCGGAGTACCTAGAAGGTTCAGTCTTTCCGATTGAATGTAACGGCTAAGAGCCAACTCAACCACTTTATTTACTTCCTCAGTTTTGATTGCTTTACCATATTGTTTTTCAACAAGATCTTTTGGCACTGCACCTTTTCTGAATCCTTTAACTGTTGCCAAAGGCATTTTTTCATTTATTCTTTTTGCCACTTGGCCTTTGTAATCCATTGGAACCACTGTCATTTCAATTACTTCGTTAACAGCGTTTATTGCTACTCTTTTAATATCCATTTTCTTTCTTAATTTACATAATAAAATTGGGTTGCAAAATTAGAACATTTTTGCAACCCAACCAAGTTTTTACAGTTTGTATTTTAGCGTATTGCTATCTTATTGCATTTATTTATCGCCACCCATCAGACTATATAAGATCGATTGCGAAACGGATAGGATAACACTAAATAATAACGCCGTCAGAAAGGAGTCTACACGAAACCCTCCTACAATCTCCGAGCACAATAAAATCATGGCCGCATTAATTACCAACAGAAACAATCCAAAAGTCAGGACAGTCACCGGTAAGGTAAACAACACAAGAATTGGTTTGATAAAAAGATTGAGTAATCCCAAAACAATCGCGACAAAAATAGAAATGGTAAAATTTGCGACTGTTACTCCTGGCATAAAGTGCGCGATAAGCATGACCAGAACTGCCGTCAAAAATATTCTGATTATTAAATTCATAAGTTTTAATTTGAAAAGTTTATTAAATGTACTATTTTTTTGACACTCTGAAAAAAAAATTACGTCTCTTTCAGGAAAGAAATTGTCGCCTGATAAAAATCTTTTGGATTTTCGGCATGAAGCCAATGCCCGGCATTGTTGATGGTAACAATTTTAGCCAATGGAAAATGATGCAGAATAGTATCCAAATCATTGTCCAGAATATAATTGGAGTTTCCACCGCGCAAAAACAATGTGGGTTTTTCGAATGTATGGTTTTGCGGTAAAGCAGTCCCAATTTGATCTATCGTTTTGTTAAAAACTTCCAGATTAAACCGGAATGCCAATTGACCCGGGTCTTTCCAATACAGGCTTTTCATCAAAAACTGCCGCGTCCCGAAATCCGGAATTTGTGTAGTCAATATTTCTTCAACTTCGGTACGAGATGGTTTCCGTAAAAAATCCACCGCATTCAAACCTTCTAAAATGGACTGATGATGCTGCGGGTAAAATTTCGGGCCTATATCGGCGACAATTAATTTTTTCACTTTTTGCGGATAGGTTGTCGCAAAAAGCATCGCCACTTTCCCACCCATCGAATGTCCGAGAACATTAATAGACTCGAAATTATGAGTCTCGCAATAATCGACAATATCCTGAACCATCACCTCATAATCAAAAGCCTCCGAATGAAAACTCCGGCCGTGGTTCCGCAAATCAATCATGTGAACTTCAAATTCCTGTGCATATTGCGTTCCCAGAGTTTTCCAATTATCCGACATACCGAGAAATCCGTGCAGGATTAGTAGTGGCTGGCCCTGGCCTTCAATTTTTGAATATAACATTTGATATCGTTGTTTATTTGCGTGAGATTTACTTCGTCAGTTCGCTATCGCTCGGGTGAAATTAAAAGGAGGACAGCCAGTGGCTGTCAGGTACCTTTTTTAGCGTGAGGGATGGCAGTGGAAATCCTTTTTGAGGAACGAAAAAAGATTGCAACGTACAGCCCGTTCGCCGCGGCGAACACGCCCAAATTATTTTATTTTAATTTTTGCAGGTACATATTAACCACATTTTCCAGTCCGAGGTAAATGGCTTCCGAAATTAGCGCATGTCCTATCGAAACCTCCAATAAACCGGGAATGCTCTGTTGGAAAAACTGGATGTTCTCCAGACTCAAATCGTGTCCCGCATTGATACCAAGACCCAATTCATTAGCCAAAACGGCCGAGTGGATATAAGGCTGGACGCCATTTTTATTGCCCAAACCATATTGGTGTGCAAAAGCTTCGGTATACAATTCGATTCTTTCGGCTCCAATTGCCGCAGCTCCATTAATCATTTCCAGCGTTGGATCTACAAATATGGAAGTACGAATGTTGTTTCTTTTAAATTCCTGGACCATTTCTGTCAGGAAGTCCTTATGTATAACCGTATTCCAACCCGCATTAGAGGTGATCGCGTCCACCGCATCGGGTACCAAGGTTACTTGCGTCGGCCTTACTTCCAGTACTAAATCAATGAATTTCCTGTCGGGATTTCCTTCAATATTGTATTCGGTTGTCACAATTGACTTCAGATTCCGGGCATCCTGATAGCGGATATGGCGCTCATCGGGGCGCGGATGAATGGTAATCCCCTCGCCACCGAATCTTTGGATGTCTTTTGCAACCTGCAATAAATCAGGAACATTGCCGCCACGGGCATTTCTCAAAGTGGCAATTTTATTGATATTTACACTTAATTTTGTCATGTGAAAATTTTTTGAAACGGGATTACCCAAATTTTACCACAAAAATACAAAGTAAAACAAGCTATTTTATGCGAAATTTTGATTATTTTGCAGTCAATTACCGACAGACTTTTATGCAAGAAATTACCGATTATATAAACAATGATTTTAAAGCGATTGATAGTATGGAATCTATCGAGACGGTTCAGGATTTTTTTGCAAGAACCCCATATTCGCATTTTCCTGTATTGGAAGAAAACATTTATATAGGAAGCATTGCGGCGAACGATGTTGAGACGTATGAGACGGATAAAAAACTCAAACATTATCGGTATGCCTTCGAGGGATTTTATGCCCGAACGAATATGATCTGGCTTGACGTCATCGAAATTTTTGCGCAAAACCACACCAATGTGATCCCGGTTCTGGATGATGAAAATAAATATGTGGGGTATTACGAGATCACGGATATCATTAAATTTTTCTACGACACGCCATTCTTAAGAGAACAAGGCGGTATTCTTATCGTCGAAAAAAACATAGTGGACTTTTCGATGAGCCAGATTGTTCAGATTATTGAAAGCAATAACGGAAAAGTATTGGGGTTGTTTATCTCGGAAACTTCTGCTGAAACCGTTCAGGTTACAATAAAAATGGCTTTGGGCGGAATGAACGAAATCATCCAGACTTTCAGAAGATACAGTTATGAAATCATTTCGGAACATCAGGAAGATAATTATTTGAATAGTCTGAAAGAACGATCGGATTATTTGGATAAATATTTAAATATGTAATCTATGAAAGTAGCGATTTACGGCCAATATTACCAAAACGGTACCGAACCAATCATTAACGACATTTTTGATTTTTTAAACAAAAACAAAATCGAACTGGTTATTGAAGGCGGCTTCCTGAAAATGTTGCTTGAAAAACGGTTGCTAAAAAATGAATACCAGACTTTTACTTCCCATACTGAATTAAATTCAAGTTTCGATATGCTGATCAGTATTGGCGGTGACGGTACGATATTGAGAGCGGCAACATTGGTCCGGAATTCCGGAATTCCCATTTTAGGTATAAATGCCGGAAGGCTAGGTTTTTTGGCTACCGTCCAAAAAGAAAATATTGAACGCTTCCTACAGATTGTCATCGATAAAAAATATACCATTTCTCCAAGAACATTATTAAGCTTAAGCTGTTCCCCAAAAAACGCCGAAATTCAGGAGATTAATTTTGCTATGAATGAAATCACCGTAAGCCGGAAAGATACCGCCTCGATGATTACGATCGAAACATCGCTGAACGGGGAATATCTGAATTCGTATTGGGCAGACGGATTGATTATTTCGACACCGACGGGATCCACGGGATATTCGATGAGTTGCGGCGGACCCGTTTTGACACCCGATGTAAAAAGCCTGGTGATTACCCCTATCGCGCCCCATAATTTAAATGCGAGACCATTGGTTATTCCCGATATAACCGAAATAAAATTGAAAGTTTCAGGACGCGAAGACCATTATTTGGTGTCACTGGATTCAAGAATCGCTTCTATCCCAAACGAATCGATACTGACCATCAAGAAAACCCCTTTCAAAATAAACATGGTCGAAATACCGGAAGAGTCCTTTCTGAAAACCCTTCGGAACAAATTACTCTGGGGTGAAGACAAAAGAAATTAAGGTATTTTTAAACTGCTTTATACTACAATCGCTATAAACTCCGTTTCCTATTTTATTCAATTGTGAATTAATTTTAGATTTTTAAAAACCCGAATAAATATAATTTAACAGAAATACTAATTTGATACGGGATTAGTAGTCATAATTATTATATTTGCACGCTATTTTCAAACCAATGAATAGAATTTTCGTTTTGTATTTCTGCCTTTTCGGGTTAACTTCTATGAATGCACAAATTCACGAAGTTGGAGTATTTCTGGGTGGAAGCAATTATATCGGCGACGTGGGTCCAACTGATTATATTGCACCGAATGAACCTGCTATCGGAATTTTATACAAATGGAACAGAAGTCCACGCCATGCCTGGAGATTTTCATACATGCAATCGGAAATTGCTTCGAATGACAAGGATGCCAAAACACCCGGAAGATATCAAAGAGGCTATAGTTTTAAAAATAGCATAAAAGAAGTATCTTTAGGGCTTGAATTCAATTTTTTTGATTTCAATTTGCACGATATCAAAAGAAAAATTACTCCCTATGTATATTCCGGAGTGAGTTATTTTGCTTATGACGAGTTATTTGTGGTTGGAGGCGAAACAAAAGTGGATTATACGCATGGAGCCCTAGCTATTCCGATGACAGTAGGATTAAAATCGAATATTATGCCGCATCTTATTTTAGGAGTTGAAGTTGGTGCAAGATATACGTTTACGGATAATCTTGACGGCAACAATCCTAAAAATGAGAATTTTGAAACTTTGAAATTTGGGAATATTAATAATAATGACTGGTATGTATTTACCGGAATAACACTGATGTATACCTTTGGGAACAAGCCGTGTTATTGTGTAGAATAAAAATGAGTTTACTAGATACTATAAATAAGAATAATTTACCCAAACACCTCGCCATCATTATGGACGGCAATGGGCGTTGGGCGAAACAAAAAGGGTTGTTACGGGCCTTTGGTCACGAAAGCGGAACTAAATCCGTCAGGACCACAGTAGAAACTTGTGCCAGGCTTGGCATTGAGAATCTGACTTTATACGCCTTTTCTACAGAAAATTGGAACAGGCCAAAATTAGAGGTCGACATCCTCATGAAACTGTTAATCAGTTCTTTAAAAAACGAACTCAAAACCCTTCAGGATAACAACATCCAATTGAACTCGATCGGTAATCTGGATTTGTTGCCGAAATCCGCTCAAAAAGAACTTCAGGAAGTAATCACTAAAACAAAAAGCAATACCAGAATGGTGCTGACTTTGGCGTTAAGCTACGGTTCACGGGAGGAAATCGTGAATGCCGTGAAGAACATTAGTGATAAAGTTAAAAATAATATAATTTCAATAGACAGTATTGACGAATCAATTATTAATCAGCATCTTTACACGCAAAATTTACCAGAGGTAGATTTATTAATCAGAACCAGCGGAGAACACCGGATCAGCAACTTTCTATTATGGCAAATAGCCTATGCAGAACTGTATTTTACCGAGGTTTTATGGCCAGACTTTAAAGAAGAAGATTTATATGAGGCAATCATTAGCTATCAAAAAAGAGAACGCAGATTTGGAAAAACAAGTGAACAAATTAAATAATTTTTTAGTGTTAAATAAAGCCTTAAAAATCTTCCTCGCCTTATTCGTTTTTGGAAGTATTTCTCAAATAAACGCCCAAGAAAGAGTTCCTTTTGACCAAGGGACAAAATATATTTTAGCCGATGTAGATGTTACAGGCAAAATAAGTTTCAACAAACAAACCGTAGTCACCTTTGCCGGCCTTGAAAAAGGACAATCCATTACTGTTCCGGGAGAAGAAATCAGCAATGCCATCAAGAAATTGGGCAAACTGGGACTTTTCAGTGAAATTGATTTTTATGTCAATAAAATAGACGGCGATAGCATCTGGCTGGAACTGAATATTATTGAATTGCCAAAATTGGGCGAGGTGAAATTTACCGGAATCAAAAAAAGTAAAAAAGAAACGTTCATTAAAGATAATGGCCTGACCAAAGGAAAAGTTGTCAATGAAAATCTGATTACCACCACCAAAAATTATATAGAAAATAAATACCGCAAGGACGGTTACTACAATGCCAAAGTAAACATCCGTACGATGCCGGATACCATCAATGGAAATGAAGTAAAAATGCTGGTAGCCGTGGACAAAGGCAATAAAATCAAAATCAGTAAAATTGACTTTGTTGGCAACGGGAAATTTACAGATGCTAAGCTCCGTCGAACCATGTCGAGTACCAAGCAGCAGAACCTCTTTCGTTTTTGGAAAGCCTCTAAATTTATCAAGGACAAATACAAAGAGGATTTGGTAA
The DNA here is from genome assembly GCF_007109225.1 of Flavobacterium sp. GT3R68. Lineage (GTDB taxonomy): Bacteria > Bacteroidota > Bacteroidia > Flavobacteriales > Flavobacteriaceae > Flavobacterium. The sequence continues at coordinate 6,807 of NZ_VJZK01000005.1, read as the reverse complement.
AAATCATTGATAAATATAAAGAGAAAGGTTACCGTGATGCCCGGATTGTTTCAGACAGTGTTACTTTCAACAACGAAAAAAATAAACTGGCCATTAAAATAAATATCGAAGAAGGAAACAAATATTACTTCGGGGATATTAAATTTTTGGGGAACACAGTCTACTCGGATCAAACTCTTGCCCGCAAATTAGGAATCAAAAAAGGGGATGTATATAACGGAGTGCTTTTGCAGAAAAGAATTGCCGATAAGACCAAGCCTGACGGGGATGACATTACTAATATTTACCAAAACAACGGATATTTATTTTCAAACATCAATGCGGTCGAAGTAAAAACTGCAAACGACACGATTGATTTTGAAATCAGGATTACTGAAGGCCCTATTGCCTATTTCAACAAAATTACCGTCGTGGGGAATGATAAAACAAATGATGAAGTTATTTACCGCGAACTAAAAACAAGACCTGGACAGAAATACAGTAAGGAAGACTTGGTACGAACCATTCGCGAAATTGGACAGTTAGGATTTTTTGATGCGGAAGCAATTGATCCAAAATTCAAAAATGTAGATGCGCAGGCCGGAACTGTAGATATCGAATACAACTTAGTAGAAAAAGGATCCAGCCAAATCGAACTTCAGGGAGGTTATGGCGGCGGAGGTTTCATTGGAACCTTAGGATTGTCTTTCAACAACTTCTCGATGCGTAACATTTTCAAGAAAGAAGCTTACAGACCTCTTCCGATGGGAGACGGACAAAAAGTAGCTTTGCGTTTACAGGGAAGTTCTTATTTCCAGACCTATAGCATGTCGTTTACAGAACCATGGCTTGGAGGCAAGAAACCGGTACAATTCAGTACCTCTTTCTCCTATAGCAAGCAATTCCTGAACAATTATCAAACTAGAAGTGTCGATAAAAGCAAAAGCTTTAATATCCTGTCGGTATCGGTAGGATTGGCAAAAAGATTGGCAAAACCGGATGATTCTTTCGTGTTTTCAAACTCAGTCAGCTTCCAGTATTATGATTTAAATAATTACAACACCGGATTGTTTAAATTTGGAGACGGAGCATCAAGAAACTTTGCTTATACGGTTGGATTAACAAGAAGTAATAAAGGATTCAATCCGATATTCCCAACATATGGTTCTGAATTCACTGTTTCAGCAAAATTCACACCTCCTTACTCCTTGATGAATGGAATCGATTATGGCGATTTAGAAAATCAGGAAGCGTACAAAAAGACCTATACAGGTACCGAGCCACTTTCCTCCGCAACAGGACCTGGCGGAACTATAGTACAAAACGGAGAATATTTAGTTGCAAATTATAACGACGACGGAAAATTGCTAAATTACACCGCAGTTGCCACGTATAGCGAAGCTAGTGCGGATCCCGCCAAAGTCGATCAGAAAAAGTTTAATTGGTTGGAATATTACAAAATTAAGTTCAAAGCCGACTGGTATACCAAAATTTATGGTAAATTAGTACTTCGTTCTTTGGGCGAATTCGGATTCTTAGGTGCTTATAATCAGGACAGAGGACTCGTTCCGTTTGAGCGTTTCTATCTCGGTGGTGACGGATTGGCGAATTTTGCATTGGATGGACGCGAAGTTATCGGGTTAAGAGGATATCCTAACCAATCATTAACGCCAATTGTTCCGAGCGGACCTGATAAAGGGGCTCAAAATGGAGCAACTATATACAATAAGTTCTCATTAGAATTGCGTTATCCAATAACCATGAAATCGTCAGCTTCCATCTATGCGCTGACCTTTATTGAAGGAGGAGCTGCCTATGACAACTTTAAGGATTACAACCCATTCGTACTGCAACGTTCGGCTGGATTTGGACTTAGAGTATTTATGCCTGCATTCGGATTATTGGGTATTGATTTTGCTCACGGTTTTGATGCACTTCCAGGGGAAACAAAACCTAATGGATGGGAAACCCATTTCATTATCGGACAGCAATTTTAATAAAAGCAGAGACAATATTTTCTAATATAATTTTTACGTTATGAGGAAACATTTTTTATTATTGATGATTACAGCGGTCTCATTAACCACTCAGGCACAAACCAAAGGGGTTAAGATTGGCTATATTGATATGGAATATATTTTGCAGAACGTTCCGGATTATACCGAGGCTAAAAATCAATTAGAACAAAAAGCCCAAAAGTGGAAGCAGGAAATCGAAGTAAAGAAAAATGATATTGTAAAACTTAAGGACGCCTTAAAAACAGAAGAAATCCTGTTAACAAAGGAGCTGATTGCCGAAAGACAAGAAGAAATAAAATTTCTGGAGACCGAATTATATGATTACCAACAAAAAAGGTTCGGCCCTAACGGGGATTTAATCATTCAGAAAGCTGTTCTGGTAAAACCAATTCAAGATCAGGTTTTCACCGCTGTTCAGGATATCTCTGAAGCTCAGAAATATGATTTTATCTTTGACAAATCCTCCGATTTGACCATGTTATTCGCTGCCAAAAGATTTGATATCAGCGACCGTGTAGTTCGTGTAATCACCCGGGCTCAGAAAAGGGAACAGATGACCAAAAAACAGCTGAAATTAGAGGAAGCTAAAGAATATAAAGAAAATCTTGAATCCGACAATCCTGCCTTGGCAGAAAGACAAAAAGCATTGGACGAAAGAAAAGCTGCACGCGAAAAAATGATGACCGACCGAAAAGCGGCAGCCGATGAAAAGAAAAAGGCAGCGGAAGAAAAGAGAAAACAAGTATTAGCTGACAAGGCTGCCAAAAAAAATGGCACGGTTCCTGCTAATAACAATAAACCAGCCGATAGTACTGTCACTACAGTTCCAGACGCTAAGCAAAAAGCGGCCGATGCCAAGGCAAAAACTTTGGAAGATCGTAAAAAAGTCCTTGAAGAAAGAAGAAAAAAGATTTTAGAAGATCGTGAAGCTGCAAAAAAAGCAAAAGCAGACAAATTGAAATAGAATAAAACCGAATAGAAACCAATAAATTAATTAATACTTTTAAAATGATGAAACAATTGAAAACTTTACTAATAGCCACAGTTTTCTTCTTTGGCGCTAACCAACTTGCAAATGCGCAATCTAAAACAGCACACGTTAATGTTAGCGAAATTATGGCAAAAATGCCAGCTATGTTAGATGCTCAAAAACAATTGGAAAAATTGAGCGCTACTTATGATACCGAATACAAAACAATGGTTGAGGAATACCAGAACAAACTTAAAAAATACGAATCGGAAGCCGCTACTGTTGGTGACAAAGTAAACGAGGACCGTTCAAAAGAAGTGCAGGAAATGCAAAAAAGGATTGTTGACTACAGAGACAATGCTCAAAAAGAATTGCAACAAAAAGAACAGGATATCACCAAACCAATCTACGAAAAAATCAAAGCATCGATCCAAAAAGTAGGTAAAGCAAAAGGATATCAGTATGTTTTGAATTCTGAAGGTCTTTTATTGGCTGACGGACCGGAAATCACTGTTGATGTGAAGAAAGACTTAGGTTTCTAAAAATCTTCCTTTAAAAAAATATTTAAAAACTGCTCGAACATTTTGAGCAGTTTTTTTTTACATTTGTTTTTATGAATAACAACAACCCCATAGGTCTCTTCGACTCCGGAATTGGCGGCACCTCCATCTGGAAAGCGATTTATCAATTGCTGCCTGGCGAAAATACCATTTATTTGGCGGACAGCAGTAATGCACCTTACGGGAAAAAATCTAAAGAGGAAATCATTGCACTCAGCAAAAAGAACACCGAACTGCTTTTAGAAATGGGTTGCAAAATAATTGTTGTCGCCTGTAACACCGCCACAACAAACGCAATTAAAGAGTTAAGAGCTAAGTACGATGTACCGTTCATTGGAATTGAACCGGCAATCAAGCCGGCCGCCAATAATTCGAAGACCCAGACAATTGGCATTTTGGCCACTAAAGGCACCATTAATAGTGCGCTTTTCAGCAAGACGGTCGAGATGTATCAAAACACCAAAATCATCGAGCAAATCGGTCACGGACTGGTAGAATTGATTGAAAACGGTGATATTGATTCCCCTGAAACGGATCAGCTATTGACAGCCTATATCACTCCGATGATTGAAGCCAATATCGATTACCTGGTATTAGGCTGCAGTCATTATCCTTATCTGATTCCAAAAATCAAAAAAATACTGCCCGAACATATTCAGATTATCGATTCAGGCGAAGCAGTTGCAAGACAGACCCAAAACATCCTAAAAGAGAAAATAGGATTCAATACCGCAACAAGCAGTACCCATGTTTTCTACACCAATGGAAATCCAAAGGTATTGTCGGACATACTGGAACACAAATTTTCGGTGACAGAAAAATATTTTTAGCATGCGGATGGCCGGGCTATTAGGTGTATCCGAGCTAAAGCGCGGGATGCCGCTACACGAGCAAAGCAAACTGGCGGAGCAATCCCTGTCCGAGGACTACCCTTCCTTAAACCAACTCGAGTACATTACATAATTATTGGAAATACGTTCAATTTCCCCGGAAAAATCCGACTGATCAATATCTTTGACTTTCTTCGCAGGAACACCGGCCCAGATCGTTCCGGATTCCACTACCGTATTTTGCGTGATAACAGCACCGGCAGCGATAATAGAGTTGCTGCCAATGACACAGTTGTCCATTACAATGGATCCCATTCCGATCAAAACATTATCATTTATAGTACACCCGTGAACAATTGCATTATGCCCAATAGAAACATTATTACCAATAACAGTGGGATGCTTTTGGTACGTACAGTGAATAACAGCACCATCCTGGATGTTGACTTTATTTCCTATTTTAATAAAGTGAACGTCACCACGAATGACTGCATTGAACCATACACTACAGGATGTTCCAAATGTTACATCACCCACTATAGTTGCATTTTCAGCAACATAACAATCCTGTGGAATCACAGGGCTTTTTCCATTTACAGATTTTATCAACATAGTCTAAAAAAAATAGTCCCGATAAAAATCGGGACTGAATTAATATTAACGTTAAAATTAATTAATTGCCGGACAATTACATTCGTATTTTTCTCTTTTGCAGAAAAGGTTCATTCCTAATGTAATTTGGTGGTAGCCCCCATTATCAAATCTTACAGCACCTGATACAAGTGAATAAGTATAAGAAAACATGAAATTATTATAATTTACGCCAACAATTGGTGTAATGTATTGCAATTTTTGATTTACAATAGTATTTCCATTCTGATATTCTGCTCCTTCAATACTTCTTCTGTAAGATATGCCACCCCATAGTTTTCCAAAATCTAATGTCTTGTAGGCTTTTAAGTTCAAATCAATTGACCTCTCCTTAGTTTGACCCACTGTCTGAAACATTAAAGAAGGTTCCCATAAAATATTTTCTTTGTCGCCAAAGATGTAACCGGCACTAACGATGATTTTTCTAAGATTGTCACTCTCATATTCGCTGTATATTTCTCTTCTGGTCTCAACCGCATTTTTAACAGTTAAGTGTGCATAAAAATCCAAATAGTTATACGACGCACCAATATCAAAATTATAATAGGAATCTTTTTGAACAATTGTTCCTGCTACATTCGGGTCAAAACCCGGCGAATTTCTAAATTCGGTTTCATCTAAGGAGCTTTGAATTAAAGCCGCGCTGATACCGAATGACAATTGATTCAAATCAATGTTATCTCGCGAGAACATAATATGATGCGCATAAGTAAACTTCACTCCTTTTTGAGAATGATAACCATTTTTATCATTAAAAATAATAATACCCGCTCCAGATTTTTCACCGATACTTCCATTAAAACTCACTGTCTGCATTTGAGGCGCATCTTCCTGACCAAACCATTGCTTACGTGCCGTAAGTCTGATTTTCGCGCAATTTGCTGCGCCGGCCATGGAGGGATGAATTAAATAATAGTTATCAGATAAATAATCTGAATATACTGCAACGCCTTCTTGCGAAAAAGACACTTGTGATATAAACCATAGTAATACTATATACCTCTTCTTAAAATTCATTGGTGTTTATCTTTTTAATGAAAAATGCGCTTTAAATACTTTATTGGCACCTTTTTCAGTATAATCTACTGTAAACCAGTAATCTGTTGAAAATAGGGGCTGCCCGTTAAAAGTACCGTCCCAGCCAGTTGAATTAATCGGACTGAGCTGTTTAAGGAGTTTTCCGTAGCGGTCAAATATATAAATTTTTGCGTTATTTTCCGGTTTAAATCCAATAATATTCCAAGTGTCATGAATTCCATCCCCGTTAGGGGTAAAAAACGTCGGATAATTAACGGTCACAACATCTATTGAAATCGGCGGTCCGCAATCTCCCTCAACATCGTATACCATTACAGTATGATTGCCAATGCCTACATTTTCAAACACCCCTCCATTGTCCAATCTCGGTCCATTGTCCATTGAATAATGGTAGTAACCATATCCATTCACCAGAATAGTGACAATCTGGTTATCCGAAAAGAAATTGTTTATCTCATAGGGTGGATCCTGTGCCACAGGCGGTCCTGCCTGAACTACCTGGAAGGGATCAGATGGTAGCGATACGCATCCTAAAGCACTGGTACTGGTAGCCACTACCGTGTAGTCTCCTTCCCAAGGCATCGGTGTGGTGGCTGTAATTGAATATGTACTGCCTGTACCCACTAGATTTCCATTTAAAAACCATTGGAAAGTATAATCTGATGGATTGGCAACACCACTATCCAGGGTAAGTCCGCTTAACAAAACATCACTACCCCACTGCACACAAATCGTATTATTTCCTGTGGAGGACTCAATAT
>NZ_VJZK01000004.1 GCF_007109225.1 Flavobacterium sp. GT3R68 | reverse complement strand
TCCTCCGGTGAAAGTCCAATGCGCATTTCCTCCGGGAACATCGGTATAAAAAGTTCCGAAATCCAATCCGGCGCTTAGATCAGCTCCGCCAACACCTGTGGCTGTTCCGCTTGCACCATGAGATGCGGCATCGTAAACTCCGGTATAACCCACCACGGAAACCACTGCATCCGCTTTTGAAATGGTAATGGAAACATCGCCATTTTCATCCAAGTAATTCGTTCCTCCGGTGAAAGTCCAATGCGCATTTCCTCCGGGAACATCGGTATAAAAAGTTCCGAAATTCAGGCCGGCGCTTAGATCAGCTCCGCCAACTCCGGTGGCTGTTCCGCTCGCACCATGAGATGCGGCATCGTAAACTCCGGTATATCCAACAATGGAAACTGTTGCATCTGCTTTATTTACTGTTATCAAAACGCTTTTTGTCGCAGCATTGTAATTGGAAGTTCCTCCAACATTTACCTGAAGGGTTTGATTTATTCCAGCATTTAATAAAGTACCAAATGTAGGCGAATAGGTTACTGCTCCGGTGGGTGATCCCCCAACGACTCCAGTAACTGTTGCGTTAAGCTGGGTTGCACTCAACAATGTTCCATAAGTAATATCAGCAGGATTGCTCCATGTGATGATTTGACTGGCTTTAAGCACGTCTACTCTAACTGTCTTCGTTGCCGCATTGTAATTTGAAGTCCCCGCTGCATTTACCTGCAGGTTTTGATTCATCCCAGCATTTAATAAAGTACCGGCTGCGGGTGTATAAGTTAACGCTCCAGGTAATGTTCCACCAGCCACACCGGCAACTGTTGCGTTTAACTCTGTTGCACTTAATAATGCTCCATAAGTTATATTAGCAGGGTCGGCCCATGTAATATTTTGGTTTGCTTTATTTACAGTGAGTGACACTGTTTTAGTTGCAGCATTATAATTTGATGTTGCCGCTGCACTTACCTGTAAGATTTGACTTCCGGCATCTAATAAAGTACCTAAAGTGGGTGTATATGTAAATGCTCCCGGTGCCGATCCTCCGGCTGCACCGGAAACCGTTGCGTTAAGCTGCGTTGCACTCAACAATGTTCCGTATGTAATGGAGGACGGATTGGCCCATGTGATAGTCTGGTTGGCTTTATTTACATTGATTTGCACTGTCTTCGTCGCCGCATTATAATTTGTCGTGGCGGGTGCATTTACCACCAGGTTTTGACTTGTTCCTACATTTAATAAAGTTCCTGATATGGGTGTGTAGGTTAATGCTCCGGGGGTTGATCCACCCGCTACTCCTACAACAGATGCATTCAGTTGTGTCCCTCCCAATAATGTTCCGTAAGTAATATCAGCCGGATTGTTCCATGTGATTGTTTGATTCGCCTTAAGTACATTGATTTGTACTGTCCTTGTTGCCGCATTATAATTGGATGTTGCCGCAGCACTTACCTGTAAATTCTGACTTGCACCTGCAGTTAATAAAATCCCCGAAGCCGGTGTATAGGTTAATGCTCCTGGCGATGATCCACCGGCTACCCCGGCGACTGTTGCATTCAGTTGTGTCGCACCCAATAATGTTCCATATGTAATATCGGCCGGATTGGCCCATGTAATTGTTTGGTTGGCTTTACTTATTACTAATGTTGCTGTATCAGATTTTGAACCGGCCCCTCCCCCTCCTGTAGCAGTTACGGTAAATGACCCTGTTGGCACATTAGTGGTATTAGAGGTTTGAATCGTAAATACTACCGTTTGGGATCCATTGGGCGCAAGGGTAAATGATGTTGGCGAAAAACTAGCACTGACTATACCACTAGGTAAGCTGGTTGCACTCATGACTGCAGTAAAACTACCGGCACTATTATTAGCCGTAACATTAAAGGTATAGGTTACCGTACCGCCAATTCCATAGGTTAATGTCCCGGATTGCGCTCCAACAGTAAAGTTACTTAAGTTAGCATCCGTAAATACAACATCCGCATAATATCCGGAACTTTGTCCGGTAGCACTTGCCCGTAAAGTAGAATCCAGACAATCATCTTGACAGACATGCCAAGTGGTTACAAAATTACCACTGGCATCTGCCGTGACTTGCCAGGATCCATGGTCTTCTCCTGAATCCGGAGTTTCGTCGGCATGTAGTACCTGCATGTTCACCACCTCATTGGGGTAAAAACCGCTACCGGTAAATGTAGCCGTACTGCCAGGCGCATAATCAGTCTGATCAGAAGTTAAGGTTGCCTGTCCATAAGCCGTACCGACAAATATCAAATTTGTTATAAAAAAGATAATGGACAGAAATGTTGATTTAGGTATAAATGATTTCATATTAATGATATTAAATTTAAACAATTACGTATAACGACGAAGTCAATAAACAAACATAAGTATGGGACTTTACCTGTGAGCAGTAGGAAGCAATTAGTGTTCTGAAGGGGGATTCAGAGGAAGTTTACTTTCGAAAAAGTAAGGTAATTACATGTTTTTCAGGTATTTCTACACTAAGCTACATTATTCATAAAACATTTTTAAATATTTCGAAAGCTTTTCGATTAAAGACTAAAAAAAACCTGTGAAATGATATTTAACAAATTATTTATGAAAGAAAATGGAAAAGTTATTGTGAATGTTAAAAAAAAGTTATTGAATTCGGATGTAATTATTATTTTGCCAAAATTTTGAAGGAAATAATTAACTACATTAGCTTTTCAAAATATAAGACCGACATTAGTAAGAAATTCTAGAAATGAGTGAGGAACTCAACTTTATTGCAGGATAATTAATCAAAAAACGGACATATACATTGGAGTTGGAAAAGAAGGACTGACACCCACTAAATCGAAGTAGATACAATAAAAAAAGCCGATTCTTGCTACAACGCAAAAGAATATAATATCTCAAGGGATTTCTATGCAAGAGCATTTACAATTGAAACTAAAAATTCAAATAGTCTATATAACGCTCCTTGTGCAGCTGCATTAGTCAATGATAAAGTGAATGCATTTAATTGGTAAGCAACTACATATATGGCAAAATTTTTACGGTTTTCAAACATCCTGCTTGCAGCTATCTTTTATGGATTGGCTTTAATCCCAGTAATCTTTCCAGCAACACTTTTTTGGAACAACAACAAAATATGTTGAAGTCGCTCAATATTGTTATGGTTGCACTGGTTTCAATTGCAGCAATAATTACCCTAATTGCTGCATACTGGGAAAGAACCAATACATTGGCTTGCTATACTTTGCTGGTGGCCGCAGCTTGCTTTATATGCTGCATTTTAATTTCGCGATTTGGCAATGCACCAATTCAAAATGAAATGCTGATATGGAAAACCGAAAATATGCCATCCAATTGGACCGTCTTGAGAGACGAATGGTGGAAATGCCACAGACTCAGAACAATTGCTGAATTAATCGCTTTAATGCTGATTTCTTGGGTTCACATAAAAAAGTAAACCATCGAGTTCCTGGGCCTAACTATTTTTTACTTTTAAAAATATTGCAGAGAAAATCGATATATCATTTAACAATACTTTCTGACTTAACTACACTGGTTTTCTGTTATTTAGAGTTAAATTTATGTTTTATAGTTATTAACTTAAAAACATATATTATGAGTACAGATAATCAAGACAAAGGTCAGGGTAAACAAGGTCAGCATCAGGGCCAGGTAGGTCAAAACCAGCAGGGTCATGGCCAAAATGAAGTCAAAGGCCAAAAAGGTCAGGCGCAACAGGATCCATACAAAGGTCAGGGACAACAAGGTACATATCAAGGGCAACAAAATCCGGGTGAGCAGGAACAGCAAAAGCAGGAGCAGCAGGAACAGACCAAACAAGGACAACCCAAACAAGACCCGCAGGGTCAATATCAAAGACAACAAGGTCAGGACAAAAGAGGTCAGCAAGGTTCAATGAATTCACGCAGGGATACTGAAAATGAAGACAAATCTGACCAATAGAGAAACAAACATATAATCTACAGGAAAAGGGTATCTGAACGATATCCTTTTTTTTGTTTCTCCTGAACCCGGGTAGGTAAATCTGCATTTATTAGAATATATTTATTGTCATCACACACGCCAGTGTACTTAGTAGAAAAATTGACGTCTATTTAGAAAACTTATATATTTGATATAATTACTAGCATAGCGGTCATGGTCCCGGATAATAACAAACAATAAAAAGACAGAAATTTGAATATTTATGGCAAAAAATAAGACAACTGAAACAGCAATTAATGTCATTGACTTCATTAACTCCTATGTGGACAAGGACCAAAAGAAAGCGGATAGTTTTCAACTAATAGAATTAATGAAAAAATGGTCGGGGTTTGAACCCAAAATGTGGGGGCCGACAATTATAGGATTTGGTAGTTATCATTACAAGTATGCAAGCGGACACGAAGGGGATTCCCCACTAATTGGATTTTCGCCACGAAAAGCAGAATTCTCACTTTATGTATTCTCCCCAACAAAGGACAATGAACACCTATTGGACCACTTTGGAAAATTTAGGATGGGAAAAGCTTGCATTTATGTAAAAAAACTGGCAGATATAAATGTTTCTGTCTTAGAAAACCTTTGCAAAACAAGTATTGCTTATCTCAACGAACATCACGAATGTGCTTGCAGAGAGAGCTAGAAAATGATAAACAATGAGAATCAACTACTATGAGAAAAGTAAAATTATTACCGGACATTGAACAGTATACTTTTACGTAATTTCAAAAATCGTTTAACAAATTAAAAAAAAGAAAAAATGTTTACAGTAGAACAAATCAAAACAGCGCACAGCAAAGTGAAATCAGGCGCAGATTTTCCTGCATACATTCAGGAAATTAAAAAATTAGGCGTTACCTATTATGAAACTTTTGTCACGGACGGTCATACCGACTATTTTGGTGCAGATGATTATAGAACTTCAAGCCCCTCCAAATATGAGGCCTTAGCTATTACCGAAACCCCAAACAGTGAACAGTTTAAAATCGACATTCAGGCACACCAACAGGGAAAAACAAACTATCCAACTTTCTGTACTGATTGCGCCAAATCAGGCATTGAAAAATGGACTGTTTGTATGAGCAAAATGACTTGTACTTATTATGACAAGGCAAGAAATGAAATTTTGGTAGAAGAAATTCCTCATTAATTAAAAGCGACAAATTAGAAATAGAAAATAAAAAAGGGAGCTATCAATTTTGTCATTCTCATTAACGTAATTTACCCCTAGTGTGCTTTCGGCTAACATCTCTAAAAAAAGTGTGAATTATATAACTCTTCCATAAAGTTGTGTAACATATACGGAAGAGAGCTGCTGTAACTTTGTAGTGTGAAAATCATTCACAACTGGCCGCCAGTAGCGGAAATTAATCTGACCCAAAATGATTAAATTAAAAAAAATGTTTACAGCAGTTATGCTGGCAGCCGTTGTCTTAGTTGTAGGATGTGATAATAATGACGCTCCTGCTCCGACAACTCCGACAATTACAGCACAAAGTCCAAGCAGCAATGCAACTAACGTGGCACTCAATAAAGTAATATCCTTTACTTTCAGTGAGCCAATGAACCCTTCAACAATTAATACTACTACTTTTATGGTAAAGCAAGGTACCACAACGGTTTTAGGTACTGTTGCTTATGCGGGAACTACAGCCACATTTACGCCCTCAGTTGCTCTTACTGCTGGTACGATTTATACGGCTACGATAACTACAGGTGTTAAAAGCGCTGCAGGTGTTTCGCTTGCCGCTAATACCACATGGAACTTTACAACCGGAATCAATGCACAAGGTCTTGCGGCTGTTGACTTAGGAGCAGCAGGTAATTATGTTATCCTTGCAAAAACTGCCATCAACAATAACCCTACTTCAGCTATTACAGGTGATTTAGGATTAAGTCCGGCAGCTACATCTTATATCACAGGTCTTTCTTTAACAAATGCCACTGGATATGCGACTTCTGCACAGGTAACCGGAAAAATTTATGCCGCAGATATGGTAAGCCCAACATCGACAAACCTGACAACGGCAGTAAATAATATGATTACGGCTTATAATGATGCAGCTGGGCGCCCTTCACCTGATTTCTCTGAACTTGGTACAGGAAATATTGGCGGAAAAACACTTACAGAGGGTCTTTATAAATGGACTAATACGGTTACAGCACCTACAAACTTAATAATTTCAGGAAGTGCAACGGATGTTTGGATTTTCCAGATTGCGGGAGACCTTACGGTAAGTTCGGGAGTAAAAATTACCCTAAGCGGAGGAGCACAAGCCAAAAATATTTTCTGGCAGGTTGCGGGTACTGTAAGTATCGGGACCACGGCACAATTTAAAGGTGTGATATTGTCCAAGACAGGTGTTACACTTGCTTCGAAAGCAACATTAAGTGGCCGCGCCTTGGCACAAACTGCTGTAATTCTTGATGCTAATATCGTAACTAAACCGTAATACTATTAGCATAGTGTAATATACTTAAATTAAAATTTTAATAAAGCAAAAGGACAGGAACTAATCTTCTTGTCCTTTGTTTTTTACAAACTAATTGAAGCTGGTTACTATTTAACAATAGTTTCTGAGGCTATTGTATTGATTTTGTGATATTAAGGGTTAAATTTATGTTTACAGTTATTAATTTAAATTTAATATTATGAGCGCAACAGATAATAATAAAGATAAAGGGCAAGGTACACAAGGTCAACAGAACCAACAAGGAAGAGGTGTACAAAACCAAGGTCAGAGTCAGAACCAAAATCAGGGTCAAACAGGTCCAGGTCAAACCGGAGAACGCGCCAAGTGGCAGGAAGGCCAAAAACAAGTAAGTACTGATAAAGAGCGTAAACCAGGTCTGCCAGACCAAAATCCACAAGGTGGCCATGGTCAAAAAGGAGTGGGAGGAAAAATCCTGGGTCAAGAGGGTCAATATCAGGGACAACAATATAAACCCGGTGTACCAGACCAAAATCCACAAGGAAATTTTCAACAAGATCAAAGCAGATACCAAGGTGACCAGGGGAAAATGAAAACAGAAAATAGAGATGTCAATAAAGATGATGTCTCTGAATAATATAATTTAAATAATAAAAGGGTATCATTTAGATACCCTTTTTTTTTCTTATAACCCGAAGTTTATTTTATATTTGTAGCGATTCAGCGACAATTATGTCATTGCTGTACCATATAAATTATGAGATACATTTTTTACGTCCTTCTTTTTGTTCACGTATTTAGTTTTGGGCAGACATCCAACCAAATAGATAACAAGATTACTATTGGAACAATAAACACTATACATTCTGACATATTAAATGAGGAAAGGGAAGTGTTGATTTATGTTCCAAATTCAAGTACCCGCAACAGTAACGATAAAACTCGTTATCCGGTTCTCTACCTATTAGACGGCTATTCTTTTTTTCATTCTGTAACAGGTATGGTTCAATATTTAAGTGCTATTAGTAAGATGCCTGAAATGATAGTTGTAGCTATAGTAAATACAGATCGCGTTAGGGATTTGACTCCTACCCATAGCACTTCATGGTCGAATGGGGAGCAGGACGCAGCACATTTTAAAAATTCCGGAGGAGGCGAAAAGTTTCTCTCATTTGTCGAAAAAGAATTAATACCTTACATTGATTCTCACTACAAAACAGAACCGTATCGCATGTTTGTCGGTCATTCTTTGGGAGGTTTGACGGTGGTAAATGCGCTTATCAAGAATCCTGAATTATTCAATTCATATGTAGCAATTGACCCGAGTATCTGGTGGGATAATAAATCTCTTATGAAACAAGCTGCGGTTGTTTTGAAACAAAAAGAGTATTTAGGGAAGAAACTATTCTTTGCGTCAGCAAATACTATGAATAAGGAAATGGATACGATGAGAGTCGTAAAGGATACGGCAAATAGCAATTTACATGTGAGGGATAATCTTGAATTCCGTGAATTACTCAAAAAAAATAAAAATAAGCTGGACTGGAAATGGAAGTACTATGCTGATGACAACCATCTATCTATACCACTTATTGCCGAATATGACGCATTGCGTTACTTCTTTAAAGAGTATGAATTACCGAAAGATCTGGACGATAGCTCAATTAATGCCGGATATATTCAAAATCATTATCGAAATATTTCTGAAATGTTAGGGTATACAGTGTTACCCCCACAAAGCACCATCAATTTTTTAGGATATAACAATCTGTCAGGCAAACGGTATGACAAAGCATATGGCTTTTTTAAAATGAATATTGATAATTACCCCGCAAGTGCAAATGCCTTTGATTCAATGGGAGATTATTATATGGATAAGAATGATCGGAAAAAGGCAATAGAATCCTTTGAAAAGGCATTATCGCTGAAGGAAGTATCTGAAACCAGAAAGAAACTAGAGAAACTGCAAATTGGCTTAGTTCGGTGAATCTTTATTAAAACCTCCAACAACCAAACATTAATTTATATTTGTGAGGCTTAGTAACTTTTCATTCAGCTAAACCGACCGGAGCAAGCATCAAAAAACAAATCAAGAAAATGAACAATTACAAAGCATCACGCAAAATGACTATATTGATGGCAATTTTTCTTTTAGCTGTCACTTTCCAAAGCTGTAATCAGGAAACCAAAGTAGTCAAAGAAACCACAGTAAAAACCGAAACACCGGAATACTTTTTATTACGTCCGGAGTTGGAAAAATCTTTTGGTTACAGTCACGCAGTAAGAATTGGCGATGACCTCAAAATATCAGGAGCCGTTAGTATGGACAACAATGGAGTTCTCGTAGCACCGGGAAATATGGAGCAACAAATGAAAAATTGCTACAGTGACTTAGAAAAAATTCTAAAACATTACGGCTACACTTTTGACGATGTTGTTGTCGAAAACGTTTACACGACCAATATGAAAGACTTTATTAGCGTGTCGGGATTTCGTAACTCAATCTACAAAAAACAATATCCAACAGGAACTTGGCTTGAAGTAAAGGGTCTTGCAATAGAGGGACAGTTGATTGAGATAGATATGGAAGCGCATAAGTCAAAATAGCGGATCGGTTCTCCGAAAGGGAAACATTAAAAGAAATTACGGTTATTAAATAATCGCATAAAACTACAACCATCAAAGTTGTAGTTTTTGTTTTTATAAACGCCGTACATCTAACGTTCTGTCATTGCGAGGAGGAACGACGTGGCATTTCATCTATTGTTATAAGAAAATAACCATATAAATACTCCTTTGTACTATAAGTTGTATATATTTGGCGCTATCCCAAGTTAGTCGTCATTTTGCCCAAACTGAAACCGAAAAATATTAATTAAAATAATACTATGAATTCAACTGAAACGCAAAATAATACCAAATGGTTTCCAAAATTTACTTTAAGCTTTTTAGCAATAGTTGGTGCTATAAATACTGCTCTTTTTATAATCTTACCCCTTTTACCTTATAAACTTTCACAGTTTGTACTTCCTACAGGATTTTTGACTTTAGGATTGGCAATACTATTCTCAATTGGATTTTCTATTTATTGGCACAATAAAGAGAAAAAAGGAACTTTTAATTCAATAAAATATATTTCTTGGCTTCAAACTTTGTTACGTTATTGGATTGCATTTCTTCTTTTTGATTTTGGATTTCAAAAAATATTCGAAGTCAATTTTAATACCTCATACCATATAAATGATTCGCTAATAAGTGCATTAAATGGTCAGGAACTAACTTGGAAATATTATGCATTTTCTTATAGTCTTGCTGTAATTTTGGCATTATTTCAAATAATTGGAAGTTTTCTTTTGTTATTCAAGCGTACTGTTTTATTAGGTGTTGCAATACTTTTACCTGTAATAGTGAACATCGTTTTAATTAATGTCTTTTACAGCATTGGGCCAGTTACATTATTTACATCTGTTTTAATTACATCAGGCTTAGTATACTTATTACTGCAACGAAAATTGGAGATCATAAATATCTTTAATCAATATAAAAACACACTACCTTCTATTGGTAATAATAGTACACGTTCAATTGCTCGTATATTGTGTATTATAATTCCTTTCTTATTTGTTATCTATTATAATTATGACGTTCATCTTTCAAAAAAATATTTTGGAAAATGGAAAGTCGAATCTATGACTCGTAATGGAAAATTGATTGCTGAAAATGAATGGACAAAGGATAGTTTAGCGTGGAAAACAATCTATATTGAAGAACGCGGAAAAATATATTACTGTCCAAATCCCTATATGTATGTAGATAGTCTATCAATACTTATGAAGTATAAGTACGATAATAAAGAAAAAAATCCTGAAAAACCAGATACAATTCCTGTTCAGATTAACGATTTTAAAGATAAATCAATGCATTGGAAAATGATTTTCTATAAAGACACTATCCAAATGGAATTGAAGAAAATGAATCCGGAACAATAAAACTGCCCATAACAGCGGATTTCTACACGAGCAAAGCGAACTGACTAAGTAAACCGATTCCTCGGATAGGTCAGCGCAACGGCTGGCGCGGAGTTCACACGAGCGAAGCGAACTGCCGTACTAATCCGTCTATACTTCTTACAAGAATAAAAAACACTCAATCGAGTGGTTTTTATTAAACTATAAATTCTTAAAGGCATTCTGTTTAGCAATATTCATTCTCTCCAGATTGTTAAATAGCACTATGGCATTTTTAAGAGCTACTTCTATTGGCAGGTACTTATAATTGGCAAGTGTTCCTCCTGTGAAATAAACATTAGCAATCATTTCTGGATATGGATAATTTACAGTTCTGGAATAATCATTGGGATTTTCCGCAAAATAGGAATCAATAAGATTTTCAGAATATTGGTCCGAGGCTCCCGTAAAAAATAACTTTTCAAAGGTAATGTCATGGCCGATATCGAAATAATCCGTATTCAGCATAACCTCGATATAGGGATAATCAAGCATTTTTTGGAGCATTTGGGTATATCCGGAAATTGGTAAGGCGGTACACTCCAATGTATCGGTCTTTTCTTTTGTTACGGAATCCTGTCGCCATTCCGAAAATTGGGTAACATATTCCCAGACCTCATTTTCTGTCTTATGAAACAACGGGCAATTGTATTTAAAAACCAAACTTCCGTTTTTATCAATATAATCATAACTGTTTCCGGCAATGTGGTCACGCTTTTCAATAACCAGTACTTTCTTTTTAATGGAGGCATAATGTTGCGCCAATACACATCCTGATATCCCCGCCCCTACTATAATAATGTCGAATTTATTCATGATTCTCTATTTAGTGTTTTACAATTGCATTTTTGTGTGTTTCCTAAAATTATAACTTCTGAAAATGATATTGTTTAAAAAAAGAAAATAATCGTTTAACGATAAAAAAAAACAGTTTAAAGTAGCCCGCTGCGCAAAGTCTCCTGACTTTAAACCCGAAAAGAGAAGGTGAAAATGGTAATCCCGATAGCGCGGATTTGCACCGGAGGCTTTAGCCGAATTGACGAAGTAATCCGTGCAAAATACAATAATAAACTACAGCCCAAAAAGTTGTAGTTTTACATTTTTAGAAAAGCCATACATCACACTCTCTGTCATTGCGAGGAGGAACGACGAAGCAATCTAAGTATTAAAAATATCCTGAAAACTTTCAATCCACAAGTAATTATTTTTCTTACATTTGGAATCCAACCAATTAAAATCTATTTACTTATGAGTACACAATTACCAAAACAAGCTGTAGGACAATTAAAGAAAACATTAGATAACTTCAAATTAAACGATGCAATCGAATTGAGTAACAATGAAGCTCAAACCAGAAAGTTTTTAATAGAACCTTTCTTTATGATGTTGAATTATGTATCCAATGATTTGATTCCGGAATACAATGCTGATTTTGGTGATAGAGTAAGTAATAAAATAGATTACGCAATCGTATTGAATAAAAAAGATACAATTCTGATTGAAGCCAAAAAACATTCCAGCCGTCTGACAGATAAAGAAGCCGGACAATTGAATGGCTATTTTAACAACACCAAAAATTCAAAGATAGCCGTACTTACCAATGGTATCGAATACCGCTTTTACTCCGATGTTTTAGAACCGAATGTAATTGATCCTAAGCCGTTCTTCATTTTTAATTTGAGTAACTACAATGAGAAAGATATTGAAACTTTGATAAAGTTTGATAAGCGATTTATTAAGGTTAAGGAAATTGTTACCTCCGCACAGGAAGCGGCTTTCGTAGAAAGCTTTGAAGACACCTTATACAAAGAATTAAAAGCCCCTTCAAAAGACCTGTTGAAAATTGTTCATAGAAATATGCTTTTTAAAACAAAGTTTACCGATGAAACTCAACTTAAAATGATTTCATTGGTTAATTCAGCTTTACTGAAAAACATATATGACAGAAAAGTGTTGGAAGAATCAAAATCCAATTCACAAGGTGTCGTGACAACCGAATTTGAAATCCAGGCATACCACACCATTAGAACGTTACTGATTCAAAATAAAAAGATTCCTAAAGACAGAATTGTGTTTAAGGATTATAAAAGCTTTTTCAATATCAGTATCGATGACAATTCAAAAAAGGTAATCTGCAAATTAATATTCACCGATTCCAAATTGAAGATGCATATTGAGAATAATGAATATCACTTAGATCACATTGATGATCTGTTGAAACATAAAAACGAATTAACAAACCGTACACTTTCCTTGGTAGAATAATATATCTGATGGCTTTGTTCAGTTGCGCCATTGAGGCAAGCCACTGGAAGTTAGGTAAAATATAACATGAAAAAACTAAAAGAGATTTGGAAAGACCCAGTGTGGAGTAAAGTTATTTCAGCAGGAATAATAAGTTTATTGATTTTAATCTATAATGCTATTGATGGGTTAGCTACGGGTAAAGATTTTAAAACAAGTGTAATTACATTTTGGAATTTTAAAGTTAGCTTATGGATTATTGCTATTGTAATAATTACTTCAATAACCATCTTTACTTTTGTAAAGAAAATAAAAAAAATTAATATTATTGAATTTATATATGATGAAAAAACATTAGAACTTGATACGGCCTTATTCAATAAAATCCGTAATAACATGTTAACCATTCAAAACATCCATTGGTTACGGACAAACAATTTTGCTGGGTATAGTTTCAGAGATGAACTTTTGCATCCATTCGATTTAATTGAGGTTGAAATGGAAAGGCCAGATTTAGATTTTTTTAACCCAAAATTAGAATCTTTAAAAGAAGAATTATTAATTTATATAAAAGACTTTAATTCTTTCTTGCTTCCAAATATTTTTAGTGAAGGAGGTCTAAGATTAAGTGTACCATCGGAATGGGAAATGGAACAACCAGAAAGATTCAATAATGCAGTAGATGGTATCCACAGCCGTGCTCAATCAATTGCTATAAAATATGATGAATTCATAAAAAAGGGGCGCAAAATTTTAAAGGTTCAATAATTACGTCTTAAAGTAGACATTTAATTTAACATTATGCCTAAAATTCTAATCACAGGAAACGGATTCGATCTTAATATAGGTTTACCGACATCTTATAACGATTTCATTAAAATTTTATCATTTGTAGATGGACACCACTCTTTCGATTTTGAAACAGTCTATTCAAAAAGTGCTAATCATGAATCAATAGTTTCTAAATTTAACTCTTTCGAATTTGACACTAAAAATATTGAAAGTCTAAAACAT
Source organism: Flavobacterium sp. GT3R68 (assembly GCF_007109225.1). Taxonomy (GTDB): domain Bacteria; phylum Bacteroidota; class Bacteroidia; order Flavobacteriales; family Flavobacteriaceae; genus Flavobacterium. Next base: position 320,760 of record NZ_VJZK01000004.1, on the reverse strand, counting down.
CTAATTGGCAAAAATCAATGGTTTCGATTTTTCAAAAATGAATATGAGATTGAAACTTGGATAGATTTTGAGAATAAAATTGAATATGTCTTAAAGAATTTATTTGCCTCACTAGAATTCATAAAAGATAGCGCATTTTCAAAAGGTTCGCTTCTAGAAAATGAAATTTATTATGGTAGCGACCTCTTTAAAAATAATATCGAGATAATGGAAGTGTTAAGCAAGTTTGAGATAATCAGTTTGGACAACCATCGCAATATTACTTTAAACACAAAATTTTTGATTAGTAAATATGGCTACTTTATTGATATCGATTTAGATAAAATAACCAAGAATTTACTTTCCGAATTATATGTTTTTAAAAAAATCTTTAATTACTATTTTGAGATTTTTGTTATTCCACTCTATGAAAAATCCAAATCAAAGAGTTATCCATTTTTTTCAAAAATTAATAAACATTACACTTTCAATTATACTCCAACATTTGAGAAAATTTATGGAAATAAACAAATCACAAAATTTCTACACGGAAAAATAAATTCTGTAGAAAATAAAATAGTGTTAGGAATTAACGAAATACCTAAAAATGAATCACTGGAAAAAAGGCATTTTTTACCGTTCACTAAATATTTCCAAAAGTTAAATAATAATACAGATTACATTTTTATCAAAGAATTTGAAACTAAAGTCAATAATAATTATTCTTTCTTTTTTTGGGGTCATTCGTTAGACAAGTCTGATGAGGATTATCTTAATGAGGTTTTTGATTTTGTTAATGAGTTGAAGACAAAAACAAAAAAAATTATAATTATTTATCATAATGAAAAAGCAAAATCAGTATTATTATTAAATATTTTGAACGTTAGAGGTAAAAAAGATATTCAAGATTTGATGAGAAGCCAAGTACTTCAGTTTCTACATATTGAATCTAAAGAATTACAAAATGAATTAAATCGAGATATCTCTAGTCGTCCCATTGGTATAGCTACGTATAGTATATAACCCGATCGCGCGGATATGTCTCCGCAACGATAGCGCGGATTTGTAATCCGTGCCCTCAAAGAGAAGAAACAAAATCTTACAGCAACCTTCCCTGTAAGATTTTTTTTATCTAAATTCGCCGCCATAAACCCAACCAAACCATTACATGTCCACAACTACCGAAGCACCAATCCCCCCAAAGAAAAGCACAAGCGAAAAAGGCCACGCCGTAAACGTCGCCAATCTTCAGGAACTGATCGCTTTCGTAACCGGACTGGGAACCACTTACAACCCAAGTAAACCAAGCCTGAAACTGGCACAGCTCAATACGTTGGTTACAAATGCAAACGCACACTTGGCCAATGTAATCAACATCAACGTCGCCTACAACAACATGGTCAACGAACGGGTAAGCGCATTCAGAACATTGAAACCATTGGCAACACGATTAATCAACGCCTTGGACATTACCGATGCAACAGACGCAAAAGTAGCCGACGCAAAAGCATATAACAAAAAAATCCAGGGTCCTACCGCCAGAACACGCAGAAAGTTGGCACAGGCAACCGATACCGAATCCACCACAATATCTACCAGTCAGCAATCGTACGACATGCAAATCCAGCACTTCGCAGGACTCATCGCCACAATGCAATCCGAGCCCAGTTACGCACCCAATGAAACCGACTTAAAAATCGCAGCACTCGTCGCAAAACACACCGACCTGATTGCTAAAAATAAGGCAGTATCATCAGCGAATGCAAAAATCAACAATGCAAGAATTGCACGCGACACCACATTATACGCCCCCGATTCCGGATTGGTCGATACCGCCACAGAAGTAAAAAAGTACATCAAGTCCATATATGGAGGAACATCGCCGTATTTTGAACAGGTAAAAGGAATACAATTCCTGAAAGCTAAAAAATAGAGGTATTACAACGCAACTGTCATAGGGAGCCTATCGAAGTACAAGAAAAGCTTTTACAATTACGCCTCCCGCATTTGCAGTCGTCCCTCCCGCATTTGCAATTATGCCTCCCGCATTTACAGTTACATCTCCCGCAATTGCAGTTACGCCTCCCGCATTTGCAATTATCCCTCCCGCAATTACAATTATCCCTCCCCTATTTATATTTATCCCTACCAAAACTAAAATTTGCGAATTTGCGGTAAAAAATATCCCAACCCAAAAGAAAATTTGCAAATTCGCCGTAAAGAATATCATAACCCAACCGTCACACTGAACCTGTCGAAGTGCAGATACCGCTACCCTATCCCGTCAAAAATCACTATCTTTCAATACTTTAAAAACAAAATTCCCGTTTCTATACAAACACCACAAAAATGAAGAAAGTTATATTCCTTTTATGCCTCCTGATAATGGTCGGCTGTAAGTCCAAGAAAGCCCCGGCAAAACCCGTAGAGCCAACAATCGTGAAACTCGCGCCAAGCCAGATAGACAATTCCTTAAAAGAGAAAACCTATGAGTTAGGAACAAGGATCCTGATGACCTGCAACACCTCCAAATTCAAACCGTTCAACACCAGTGAGGCCACGCCCTCAGTAATCCAGAACACCACACAGACCCGCCTGACCAAAACCTGCCTGAAGTTCCGCTTGAAATACGGCGCCTTCAAAGACCTCGATCTGGTCGAAGTCATCCACAACAAAACAGAAAATATTAGAATCTTCCGATACAAGGCCCTCTACGAAAAGAAGATTGCCAACAAGGAACTGCGCGTAACTTTAAATCAGGATAATAAAGTCTCCGCCATCAATTCAAGGGACTGGATTAATGTCTATAAACCGTAAGACAGGTCTCCCAGTTAGGATAAGAATCCACTTACCGGGAGCGGGCTAAACCGGCTAAACTCCTCGAACAAACCACACAAGCAAGGCACATCGGAAAAATTGCCGTATCTTCGCGCACTCAAAGAAGTAAAATAATAGATACTTCATAAACATATTTCATGACATTCGACTCACTAGGTTTATCTGATGCCTTATTAAAAGCCATCAGCAAAAAAGGATACACAACCCCTTCCCCAATACAGCAAAAAGCAATTCCACCCGTTTTAGAAGGCAAAGATGTATTGGCATCGGCACAAACAGGAACCGGTAAAACAGCTGGTTTTACCCTCCCGATATTACAATTATTACAGGGGCAACACTTAAGACACAGGCCTATTCGTGCGTTGATACTAACCCCAACACGGGAGTTGGCAGCGCAGATATTGGCCAATATCAAGGAATACAGTGAATACGTGGACATACAAAGCACCGTTATTTTTGGTGGGGTGAACCAAAATCCGCAAGTCGCCAGATTGCGTCAGGGTGTCGACATCTTGGTCGCCACTCCCGGCCGATTGATCGATTTGCAGAATCAGGGTTTAATCTCACTTGCAAAAGTGGAGATCTTCGTTTTGGATGAAGCAGACCGCATGCTCGACATGGGTTTTGTACGGGATATTGACCGCATCATCAAAGTATTGCCTGCAAAGAGACAAAACCTGATGTTCTCCGCAACCTTCTCCAAAGAAATTAAGAAATTGGCAATGGGCATTCTGCACAATCCGGTTCATGTGGAAGCTACCCCGGAAAACACAACCGTGGATGCTATTATTCAAAAGATATATCCTGTTGCAAAAGAGAAAAAAACAGAACTGATAATCAAACTGATTACCGAAGGCAACTGGAAACAGATTTTGGTGTTTACGCGTACCAAACAGGGCGCCAATAAACTAACCGAAAGCATGAACAGTGCTGGTATTATCGCATCAGCGATACATGGCAATAAAGGTCAGGGTGCACGAACCAAAGCATTAGCCGGTTTTAAAGACGGGAGCGTAACGGCTTTAGTCGCTACAGATATTGCAGCGCGAGGTCTGGATATCCCATTGTTACCGCACGTTATTAATTTCGAATTGCCCAACATTCCCGAAGATTACGTCCACCGAATCGGCCGTACAGGAAGAGCCGGAGCAAGCGGAGAAGCGATTTCGTTATTCAGCCCGGACGAAACCACGTTCTTACGCGATATCGAAAAACTGGTTGGCCTGAAATTACCTAAAGAAAACATTAAAGGTTTTGAACCGGACCCAAACGCATCAACCGAACCTATTAAACAAGGACAGGGAAGACAGCAGCGCCATTCTGCTCCCAAGAAACCAATCACCACTTCCAACAGAAGCGCCAACAACAACTCCGGTTCCGGACGTCCGAAACCGAATAGTGACAGACGCCCTGCCAGATACTAAGGCAATCCTCTAAGTTATTTTATTTATTAGAAGCAGAATAATTCCGTTTCTTTTGAAGATAAGTCCCGCTGTCCGTTATATCTTTTGTTCTGAACCCCAGAACAAAAAGGATGTCACTGCCATCGGGGCTATTAAACCACGTTTAGTGGTTTCAGGTAAATCAACCCAACCATCCATCCCGATCTAAACTCCTGTACTGTATCGCTTCCGCGATATGATAAGACCCCACGCTCTCCGAACCTTCCAGATCAGCGATAGTTCGCGACACTTTCAGGATTCGGTCATACGCTCGTGCGGATAGATTCAGGCGTTCCATCGCGGTCTTCAATAATTCCTTCGAATGGTCATCCAGTTTACAGAACTCCCGGATATGTTTCGAATTCATCTGCGCATTGTAATGCAGGTGCTCCATTGCTTCAAACCTTGCCGACTGTAATTCCCTGGCTTTGGTAACTCTGGCTCGGATATCCACACTGCTTTCCGCTTTCCGGTCATCCGATAATTTCTCAAATGGAACCGGGGTCACTTCAATATGTATATCTATCCGGTCCAGCAACGGCCCCGAAATCTTACTCATATACCGTTGCATTTCATGTGGCGAAGAAGTTTGTGGCGCTTCGGGATCATTAAAGAACCCACTCGGACTCGGATTCATACTGGCCACCAACATAAATGACGACGGATATGTAACCGTAAACTTCGCTCTCGAAATCGTTACCTCCCGATCCTCCAGCGGCTGACGCATCACTTCCAACACATCCCTTTTGAACTCCGGCAGTTCGTCCAAAAACAAGACTCCATTATGTGCCATCGAAATCTCTCCCGGTTGCGGATAACTTCCTCCCCCGACAAGCGCCACATTCGAAATCGTATGATGCGGACTCCTAAACGGCCGTTGGTTCATCAACCCTACCTCCTTTAATTTACCCGCAACACTGTGAATCTTTGTGGTTTCTAACGCCTCCCGTAAAGTCATCGGAGGCAATATACTGGGCAGTCGTTTCGCAATCATTGTCTTCCCCGCTCCCGGCGGACCGATCAAAATAATGTTATGACCACCCGCAGCGGCAATCTCCATGCACCTCTTGATACTCTCCTGCCCTCTCACATCACTGAAATCAAACTCCGGAAAGTTAAGCGTCTTATGAAATTCGGCTCGTGTATCTATAATGGTTGGTTCCAAAATTCCTTTTCCTTCAAAGAAATCAATGATCTGCTGTAAATTCTCCAGACCATATACATCCAATCCGCTGACGATCGCCGCTTCATTGACATTCTGTTTTGGCAAAAAGAACCCTTTGAATCCTTCTTCCTTTGCTTTTATCGCAATAGGCAAAGCGCCCCGTATCGGTTGCAGGCTTCCGTCCAAAGAAAGCTCTCCCATGATAATGTACTTATTCACCTCCCCGGATTTTATCTGTGCAGACGCGACGAGAATCCCAATAGCCAACGGCAAATCATAGGCTGAGCCTTCTTTCCGTAAATCGGCTGGCGCCATATTGATGGTGATTTTTTTACCGGGCATCGCATAACCGTTGTTCTTTAAGGCGGCAGCAATCCGGTAACTACTTTCTTTGATGGCATTATCGGGTAATCCCACCAAATGATACCCGATTCCTTTATCCATATTGACTTCTATGGTGATCGTCGTGGCTTCGACACCAAAAACGGCGCTTCCAAAAACTTTTATTAACATGGCGTATATATTTTAAGGATGTAAACTTAGGCGATTTTACTTACAAAACGAAATTTATATTTGATGTCTTCCGGATGCCATCACGATTAATTACTACTTTTGACAAAAATTTACAAATGAAAAAAGTAGTATACGCTCTTTGTTTACTGTTGGTGTCGGTAAGTTGTTCAAATGATGATAATGCGGGCCATGCTTCCCTTTCATTTAAGATTGATGGTGTACTTCACGATTATAAAAATATTACAATCGTAAAAAACGAAGCGGATATGTTTGACCCTCTTTCATCTCCCTTCTATAATATTAGTGGTAGCAGCGTTACAAACAATTCCGTTCATAACGAAACTTTTCGTTTAGGAAGACGTGAACCTTATCTTGACTTCAACACTTTTTCATTAGAATTAACCCAAGCTTCTGGCCAGGTCCTGTATTCACAAATAGGACGACTGGTATGTGACTTCTCAGTAAGTGATGCTAACAGTGTTGTGGGAAGTTTTCACGGATATTTATCGGTAGGCAATACTGGTGAATCTGTGGAAATAACGGATGGCAGTATTGATATCGAATATGGTTCATCAAACTACACTGTATTCAATCCACATATTGATTAAGGCTGAAAATTTTATTACTTAATTGGCTTGTAAAACTTCCTAATATTGATTTCCTTTGATGTAACAATTAAAACGAAAGCCATGGGAATATTTAATGCCATTTTAGGCAATGCATCAGAAGTAAGTATTGAAATTGTTTCAAAAGAATTTGAACCGATATTAGTGGATGGCGAAATCATCGAAAAAGCCTATAAACTAATAAAGGACATGTTTATCTTCACTAACAAAAGATTAATTTTAGTAGAAAAGCAGTTGGTGGGAAGCAAAGTGGATTATCTGTCTATTCCGTATACGAATGTGATTAAGTTCTCAAAAGAAAGCGCAGGAATTTTAGATTTGGACGCCGAATTAAAAATTTGGATTAAAGGCGAGCCACAGCCTATCAGAAAACAATTTGGGAAAGGTGGCGACAATATCAATGAAGTATACAAAATCTTAAGCCAGCATATTTTGAAATAAGTTTGTAAGAGCCGCTATTATAGCGGCTTTCTTATTTTGGCTATTTTCAATTTAAATCAAATAAAAAAAGACCTAAAACTCTTTTATTATTAAATTTAATTTTTACCTTTGCTGCAACAATTAAGAAGAAGATGTTTTCAAAATCGTGCGAGTATGCAATCAAGGCAATGATATTTGTCGCTCAGAAATCGAAAGATGAAGTGAGAGTTAGCATAAAACAAATTGCTGAGGGAATTGACGCTCCCGAATCTTTTATTGCTAAAATATTACAGGATTTAGGAAAAAGGAAATTGATTAATTCGGTTAAAGGACCAAACGGTGGCTTTTATATTGATAAATTAAATCTGAAAAGTTCTATTGCAGATATTGTAAAAGCCATTGATGGTGATGGAATTTACAAAGATTGCGTGATTGGTTTAAAAGCTTGTTCAGAAAAAAAACCGTGTCCGGTACATTTTGAATATAAAGAAATCAAGAAGAATTTAATCCTGATGTTGGAAACCAACACTATTGCAGATTTTAAAGAAAAACTGGATACTAATAGTTTTTTCCTTAAAAACAAATAGCTTTTTTTTAAAATAATAAAAGATAAAAAGGTCTTAATATACATTTTCGTACTAACAAATTTTTAATTACTTTTATAGTAGATAGCTAGTTAATAAAAAAACATTTAAACCTAAAATAACAATCAATAATATGAAATTAGGCACAAAATTAATTCTCGCTTTTATATTGACGGTTGGGATAACAAAATCAGTTTTTGCCCAAAACCCGGATAATATGATTCCTGACCCGGGTAATTCTTTGGGATTGTGGTTATTGCTAATTCTAATTACTGTGCCAGCTTTTGTTTTCATTGGTGTCTTATACTTAAGGTTCAAGGACCAGTTTACCGAAAATAATGAGTGGAAAGGATTAAAAACGGAAGAACATTTTTCTGATTATCTCAAAAATTTAAGTAAAAATCAAATTCGGAAATTAATAAACTATAAAAACGACAATAAGTTGAAAGACATCAATTCGAAAACCCTAAAAACAATTGCATTTTTATTTTTTTCTCAGTGCCTTTTTGCACAAAATCCCAGTAATCCAAAAGAGAATTTTTTCAGCCAGCCTGGTATTATAATAACGATAATTATCGTTATGATTCCAATATTACTAGCCGTTATTTTTGCATTGATAAAAGCGAACAATGTTCTCAAAACGTATATTAATAAGGAAAAAAAGGATGAAGCGCGAAACTTTGCGGCACACATTGCAGCCTTAGATAGTGAAGAATTAGAAGAAAATTTATTAAAAAGAGAAAGTGCATTGGATTATAATTTATCCAATAGTGAGCTTTCCGGAACAGTACAAGCGCAAGACAAGATTGGGATCCTAAACAATATCCGTGAAAAACATGAAACGCATTTCGTTTCTTTGAAAAAGAAAGCTGTTCAAAAACCAAGTCTTGAGCCTAATATTGCCAAACTAATCATTTGGTATTTTGGTTGTGCCACTTTTTGGTTGGTTCTCGGAACAGGAATTGGAGAATATTTAGGGATAAAATTTGTAGCTCCGGATATCGACCATACCAGTTGGCTAAGTTTCGGAAGATTGCGTCCCGTGCATACCAACATCGTTTTTTGGGGCTGGGCTTCCTTAGGCATGATAGGTTTGGGTTACTATGTGGTGCCCATCGTCAGCAATGCGAAAATTTACAGCATCAAATGGGGCTGGATTGCTTTAGTGTTGACCAATTTGATGGTCATTCTGGGCACAATTTGCCTGATGAGCGGAATCAATAATGGTGGAGGCGAATTCCGGGAATACATTTGGCCGGTCATGGCATTTTTCGCTGCGGCACTAATCCTGACTTTAGCCAATTTTATTATGACGGTAGCGAACCGAACGACCAAGGAAATTTACATCTCTAATTGGTACATTGTTTCTTCCATTATTTTCACCATAATTGTCGCGTTAACGGCATATTTACCATTTTGGCAGGACGGAGTTTCAGAAACCATTGTGCAGGGGTATTTTATGCACTCCGGCGTCGGAATGTGGTTCACCCTTTATACTTTAGGATTGTTGTATTATTTTATTCCACAACAAATCAACAAACCGATTTATGCTTATAGTTTAGGGATTTTAGCATTTTGGACTCAAATTATTTTCTATACCATAATTGGAACGCATCATTTTATTTTTGCGCCTATTCCATGGTGGTTACAAACGGTTGCAATTGTTGGTAGTGCAGGAATGATTATTCCTGTAGTCGCGGGAACAATTAATTTTTCGATGACTTTCAGAGGAAATTGGAATAAAGTAACTTCGAGTTATACCTTACCCTTCTTTTTGCTTGCCGTTATATATTATTTCCTGGTTTCCATGCAGGGCACAGCTGAAGCTTTTAAATTTACCAATTTACTTTGGCATTTCACCGATTTTACAGTGGCTCACGCGCATTTAGGATTTTACGGAATTATAACTTTTACACTTTGGGGTGGCATTTATGTTGTTGTTCCAAGACTTACAGGCAAAGAACCACCACAGCATTTAGTAGGTGTCCATTTTTGGCTGGCATTCATCGGATTGTTATTTTATTCAGTACCGCTATCTATTGGCGCCACTTTGAGAGGCCTAATGTGGATGGAAGGCAAACCTTTTATCGACAGTGTTGTACTTATGTTTGACTTTTGGGTTTGGCGTGCGATAGGGGGCAGTTTAATGTTTATTTCGCATTTAATTTTCGCTTATAATTTCTACCGAATGACTGCGAAAGAAGTCGCAGAATTAGATGTAAAAGAAGAAGCATTCAAAATTTTAGAACAATCAAATAACTAATAGCCATGAACATTTTTAATAATCATAAAAGATTATACATTACAGCAGGGCTTTTATTTGCTTTGCTAACGTATTTGACTGCAATTATGCCCGCTTTTCAGAATCAGTATTCCAATATGCCTTTGCCGGGAACCAAACCGCTTTCGGGCGATGCCAGGGCAGGTAAACTAATTTATATTGCCGAGGGATGTGTGGGTTGTCACTCCCAACAGGTTCGTAATGTGGAAATGGATAAAATGTTTGGAAGTCGCCCAGGAATGGCGGCGGATTATGCCAATATTGGCAGAACCAGCATTTGGCAAAATACGGCAACGGTTATGGGGACCGAACGAACAGGTCCCGATTTGACCGATGTTGGAAACCGTCAATCCAGCAAAGATTGGAATCTAATGCACTTGTATCAGCCGAGAAGCGTCGTGGCGCAATCGATTATGCCTTCATACAAGTGGATGTTTGAAATGAAAGATAATCCGTCAAAAGATGATGTTGTCGTGAGTATGCCAGCCGAATTTCTTGAAGGAAAAACCGGGAAGTTAGTTGCCAAAAAAGAAGCGTTACAATTGGTTGCCTACATTCAATCACTAAAACAAACGCCATTACCGGAAGGAACACTTCCACAAGAATTTTTATATAAAAAAGAGGCACCTCAAGTTGCTGACTCCAAGACGGGTACCAAATCAGTAGACGGAAAAGCACTTTACGCCACCAATTGTGCCGCATGCCATCAGGCTAATGGAGAAGGGTTAAAAGGTGCGTTTCCTCCTCTCAAAGGAAGCCCAATTGTTACGGGAGATAACTTGGAATTTTATGTTGATATAATCATGAATGGTTACGACGCAAGAGCCGATTATGGCGTTATGGCTGCCGTGGGAACCAATATGAATTTCACAGAATACGATGTTGCCGCTATTATTAACTACGAGCGAAACTCATGGGGAAACAAAGGTAAAGAAGTAACACCGGAAGAAATTAAGAAAATTATAGATTTTATAAAACTTAAGGCTCCGGCTGATCAATAGGAAGTAAATTCTAAAACCATGAAAAAAATCCTAACATTCCTGGCACTAATCGCTTTTCAAATTACATTGTTTGCATGTCCGGTGTGCGAACGCAACCAACCCAAAGCTCTACGTGGCATTTTGCATGGCGCCGGACCGGATAGTAATTGGGATTATGTAAGTATTGGTATCACTATCGTTATCGCAATATTTGCATTGATTTATTCTGTAAAATGGCTGGTGAAGCCTAATGAAAATAATCCGAGTCACATTAAATATTCAATCTTTAAATAAATCAAAATGAAAAAAAATAGTTCTGTTTTTATATTTTTAGATGAAGAGATACAACCTTTTGGTGAATTTGTGGTTCCAATAAATTTCGAATTGGATACCACAAAATTAGTCGACGGCAATCACGTACTGAAAATTGTGAGCAAAGATCCTAACGGCAAAGAAGGTATCCGAATCATTCCTTTTATTGTTCGGAACGGTCCATCAATTGCAATCGAGGGTATCGCCGAAAATGATATCGTGGATGGCATCATTCCGATAATGATCAACGCTTACGGAAAAGGGGACCAAAAAGAATTTTTGATTGAAGGAAGTGAAACCCCGCAATCAACACCAGCTTGGTTTTGGGCAATAATAATCGGATTTATCGGATTTGCCATTTATTATTTTACAGTGGAAATGATAAAAGGGATCTAGTTTTCTATAGATTTTTAGGAAAACCCACTTGAAGATTAAAACAAAAATCCCAACCGATTAAGTTGGGATTTTTTTATTTTTTAAATTTTGAAATTCCTGTTTTGAGCCATAATTCGTACTCCGTTACATTCGGAGTGTAACTTATCGTTGGCTTAGTTTCATTAAGACTGTTTCCTTCCAAATCAGTAATGACATACAACGGCTGCGTATTGGTTTTGTATTTGGAAATCATGAAATCACTCCATTTATCTCCAATGGTTTCCAAAAGTTCTCCTGAAGTTGCGGAAACAACTTGAGCCGCTTTCGGTAATTCCCTTTTATCATCGACATATAAAGAAATTAGAACCACATCATTTTTTAAAATTGGCAAAATTTCATCTTCTGACCAGACATTATTTTCCATTTTGCGGCAATTTACACAGGCATGGCCTGTAAAATCCAGCATAATTGGTTTGTTTACTTTTTTGGCGTAGGCCAATCCTTTATCATAATCATCGAAAACCGTTATACCGTGTGGTCCAAATTTTGCTCCGTCAGGTAACGTTACACCAACCGTATTTCCCTCGGAGCCATCGATTCCAAAAGGACTTTCGCTGTATTCTTTTGGAGGCGGAAAGGCGCTGATTAATTTTAAAGGCGCTCCCCAAAGGCCCGGGATCATATATATCGTAAAAGACATAATCATCAGTCCCATGAACAATCTTCCGACAGAAATATGCATCAGCGGACTGTCATGTGGCATCGTAATTTTTCCAAATAAATAGAAAGCTAAAGTTCCAAAAATAACAATCCATATTGCTAAGAATACTTCTCTTTCTAATAAATGCAATTGAAGTACTAAATCTGCATTGGATAAAAATTTAAACGCCAAGGCTAATTCCAAAAATCCTAAAAACACTTTAACGGTATTGAGCCAGCCTCCAGATTTTGGCAATGAATTCAACCAGCCCGGAAACATCGCAAACAGCATAAACGGCAAAGCTAAAGCCAATGAGAAGCCGAACATTCCAATAATAGGTGCTATCCCTCCTTTAGAAGCTGCCTCAACCAGCAAAGTACCGACAATAGGTCCTGTGCATGAAAATGATACAATGGCCAGCGCTAATGCCATTGCTAGAATTCCTATAATTCCACCTCTGTCTGCTTGGCGATCCACTTTATTGGCCCAGGAGTTAGGTAACATTATTTCGAATGCGCCTAAGAAAGATGCGGCAAAAACCACTAGTAGAATAAAGAAAATTATATTAAACCAAACATTGGTTGAAAGCGCATTCAATGCATCCGCACCAAAAATCCAGGTAACCAAAAATCCCAATATTACATAAATGAAGATAATGGAAAGTCCATAAATAATGGCATTTTTAATTCCTTTTGCCTTGGTTTTACTTTGTTTGGTAAAAAAGCTTACCGTCATGGGTATCATAGGAAATACGCATGGAGTTAACAATGCAGCAAATCCCGAGAAAAAAGCAATGATAAAAATGGTAAATAACCCTTTTTTCTCTTCTTTCTTTTCCATTGGCTTAAGAGTTGATTTCTCTGTAACGAATGTATTCCCGGCAGTACTTAATTCTGGTGGGGTAATTGTATCTGCGGTAATTTTTGCATCTGGTGCCGCAACATCATCGCCTTTTGCAATTGTTGCTAAATTAAGAGCAGGTATTTTAAATTCAAATGTTTTTTCCTGTTGGATACACGCATCTTTACAAACCTGATATTCTACTTTTACTTTTATTGAATTCAAATTCGGATTGATAATTTTTACCAACTGGGTGAATTTAGCCTTGTTAGCAAAAAAATATTCGTCAATTTCAAAAATATCATTAAATTCCTTTGTATAGGTACTTTCTTTTGTTTTCCCAATAAGATGAAAATTTGCAATCGCGCCATTATAAACAAAAACAGTAGGAAGTGCACCCCCACCAGGTGTAAATTGTGAATACAAATGCCAATCAGCCTCAATCGTTGCATCAAAAATCAACAGTACCTCACTATCCGATATTTTTTCAAGAGAAGTTTTCCATTTTACCGGATTCAGGATTTGAGCGGATACATTTAGAAATGCAAAGAAAGCCAGGAGTAAAAAAAGTAACTTTTTGCCCGTTTGATTAGTTCGTGATTTTGGTTGGTTTAACTTTGGGGTTGGATTGAATTTCATTTTATAAGTGCGATTTGTAATCTATTTTGAGTTGTGTTAGTTATTTTAAAACGTTCGTCCTGACGTATTCCTACCACCCATACAATTTGGTTGGCACAGCATAAAAGCCAGCTATTTTCCTTTTCAATAAGGCTTAATTTCAGGTCTTTAAAAAGTTTGCTCACCTTTTTTGATTTACCATCCATTCCCAAAGGAAAAAACGAATCACCTTCCTGCCATCGTCTTAATACCAAAGGAAATGTCAGTTGGTCTTCGTCCACAAAGATAGCGGAATTTTCTTCCACTGAAATATCCGTCACTTGCCGAAAAGCAAGTTTTATAGGAAAATTAACTTCTGTTTGATTTTGCTCAATGACAAATTCTTTTGCTCTGTCAATATGTGAAAGAGGCGCAACTATTAAAAGGCCGCGGTCCTTTAGTAATCTGAAACTTTCTGAAAAAACCTGTTTTCCTGATTGCGCCTCTACAAGATCATAAATATCTCCCCAAGAAGTAAAACCGAATTCATTGAGCCATTGATACAAATACGACCTATAGTTTGGCAATCGCATCAATTGCTTCAAATCGAAATGAATAGCATCGCCTTCATCTTTAGCCACTTGGTGATAAACCATAATAGCAGCATCTTCCACCATTTTTGTGGCTTCCTGCAAATAGGTTTGTGTCTTTTGAAAAGCGGCTAGAAAGTCTGGATTTATTTCTTTGAGTACCGGCACAACATCATGGCGAATCTTGTTGCGTAAGTATTTGTCTGAGGCATTGCTGCTGTCCTCCCGCCATTGAATTTCATGCGAGACTGCATAATCCAAAATTTCGCTCCTGCTAAAGGCTAAAAACGGACGAATGACCTGACTGTTCTTCATCGGAATTCCATCAAGTCCTTCCAGACCCGTACCACGTGATAAATTGATGAGGAAAGTTTCCAGACTGTCGTCCGCATGATGGGCCGTCAGGATGTAATCGTATTTTTCGGTTTCCAAAAGCTCATAAAACCAGTTGTAACGCAACTCCCGGGCAGCCACTTGCGTGGAAAGTTTATAATCTTTGGCGAAAGCCTCGGTATCAAATTGGGTTACGAATAATCGAATTTCATTTTGAGTGGCATAGTCCTGTACAAAATTCTGGTCTTCAAAACTTTCTACTCCACGCAATTGAAAATTACAATGTGCCAGCGCAATTTCATAATCCAATTGATGGAACAAATCGGCCATTACCATACTGTCTAATCCTCCGCTGGTCGCTAAAAGAAGTTTTTTTCCAACAAGAAATGGAAGATTAGCGTGGAGATGATTTTGAAGTTTTTGTAACATAATCAAAAGTAAGAATTTTAGCGGACATAAAAAATTTACTTCAGCGACAAAAAGTGAGTCATTCCTGTTGATTATTCAATACCTGTCGCATTGCTTTTGCTTTCAACAGACATTCTTCATATTCATTTTCCGGAATGGATTGGGCTGTTATCGCGCTTCCAACCGAAAAAGAAACATATTGATTTTCGTGATTATATAAGATACTTCGGATGACAACATTGAAATCGAAGTTTCCATCAGGTGTGAAATAACCGATGGCGCCACTGTACAATCCGCGTTTGGTTTCCTCTAAATCTTCGATGATTTTCATGGCAGATATTTTGGGTGCCCCGGTCATGCTTCCCATGGGGAATGTGGTTTTGATAATATCTACCGGTGATATATGATGCGCCACTTCAGAAACAATCGTCGAAATCATTTGATGTACTTGCTTGAAAGTATAAATAGCACATAATTCTTCCACTTTTACCGAACCTTTTTCGGCAGTGTGCGATAAGTCATTCCGAACCAAATCGACTATCATTGTGTTTTCGGCCCGCTCTTTTGGATCAGCCTGTAAATCTTCCATGGCTTGATTATCGGCAATTAAATCGAAATTGCGTTTTGCTGTACCTTTTATCGGCTGGGTTATGACTTTTGTGCCTTCCTTCCGCAAATAGCGTTCGGGGGAAGCGCAAAGTAAAAATTGTTTGTTGTTTTTAAAGTAAGCGGCAAAGGGCGTTTCAGAAATGACATTAAGTTTATGATACATTTCCAAAGGATTAATCTCGGTATAATCAGCGTAAAACTCCATACAGAAATTAGCTTCATAAATATCGCCACGATGAATATGAACGAGCATTTCCTTAATCTTCAAAAGATACTGTTCTTTTGGGATTCGCTGTTGTATTTCGATAACAGTATTAGAGTCTTCAAGGATTGTTTCCAAATTCACGATTTCTTCCAAATCATCATGAAGTTCATCATCACACATATTAAGATAATGAATCTCCAGATCATTGTCTTTTAAAAGAAATATTTTTTTTGGCTGAAAGAAAAATAAATCGGGAAATTCGAGTTGATCTCCATTAGCAGATTGCAATTCTTCAACATCATTTTTTAAATCATAAGACAGGTAACCGAAAAGCCAGTCTTTAGTCGTTTGCTGATAAACTTTTAAATCCTCAAAAGCATTGTGATAATCCGTTTTTATGGAAGTGAACGCATCCACAGCAAGAACACAATCGTAAGAAGAATATTGTTGCGGATACTGATTGCTATCCAGAAAGATAACTTCACGAAAATGCTGTGCCCATACTAAAAGCTGCTGTTTGAACTGGGCCGGATTGGAAATGGAATGCTTAAAAGAAGTTCTCAAAAAACAGAATATTTATGAAATTCAAAATTACAATAAAAATTTTCGCGTGATGGGATTATTGCAAAAAATTGTCACGCTTTTTACGATGAAATCATATTCACATAAAAACCTGATTTAATTATCGATAAGGGCAGTTATGGGCTTTGGCTTTAATAGGAATTGTCATTTAATTCATTATAAAAAGAATTCAAAAAAATAAGAAAATAAATACATCGGTTCGATAGCATTTTCTTTTTAATTTAACTATAATATTGTATCTTTGATAGTGATTCGACAGCTTTAATTAAAAGTATGCAATAATCCGCACTATAAGACCCTATAGTTTCGATTAAAATTACGCCTGAAAAATTAGCATCAGGAAGTAAAGTATCCAATCAAAAACAGTAACGACGAGTACATCTATTAACCAACCAAAACTGCCTTATTATGAAAATCGCAACCATTATTGTTCGTGTATTGATTGGCCTTTTACTTCTCTTCGCCTCCATCAGTTACTTCTTAAATTTAGCTCCAGAACCGGTAGTAACCGGTAACTTTAAAGCTTTTCAAGTGGGATTGGTGGCATCTACCTATCTGATGCCACTAGCTAAATCCATTGAATTACTTTGTGGTATAGCCTTTGTTTCCGGTCGTTATGTAACATTAGCCAGCCTCCTGATTTTACCGATTACGATAAATATCTTATTTATCAACTTTTTTATGTCGCCTGAAGGAATTCCGGTTGCCCTATTTTTATTTTTAGGGAATTTATTTTTGATATACCGTCATTGGAACAATTACAAAGGAATATTTGTTGCTAAAGAATAAGCATAAAAAAACCGTCAGATGACGGTTTTTTTTTATAATAGAAATTTTTAAAGCCTTAAACATGCAACGCTCTGTTATCAGTTGCAGCAAGAGCCGCTTCTTTGATTGCTTCCGCAAAAGTTGGATGCGCGTGTGACATTCTGGAGATATCTTCAGCAGAGGCTTTAAATTCCATTGCAGTAACTGCTTCAGCAATTAAATCGGCACAACGGGCCCCAATCATGTGAACACCCAACACTTCATCGGTCTTGGCGTCAGCAAGAATTTTCACAAATCCGTCCAGATCACCACCCGCACGGGCACGGCCTAATGCTTTGAATGGGAAACTACCCGCTTTAAATTCGACACCGGAAGCTTTCAATTGCTCTTCTGTTTGTCCAACCGCAGCAACCTCCGGCCAGGTATACACCACACCAGGAATCAGGTTATAATCAATATGAGGTTTTTGTCCGGCAAGAATTTCAGCAACCATTACCCCTTCTTCTTCGGCTTTATGCGCCAACATTGCACCACGAACTACATCTCCGATAGCATAAATATTAGCAGCTGAAGTCTGCAGGTGATCGTTTACTTCCACTTGTCCTCTGTCAGAAATTTTCACACCGGCTTTATCGGCATTCAATCCATCTGTGTACGGACGACGGCCCACAGAAACTAAAGCGTAATTACCTTCCAACGTAATGGTTTCCCCTTTTGCATTCTCTGCCTGAACAGCAACTATATCCCCATTTCTTTCCACTGATTTCACTTTGTGTGAAACGTAAAATTTCATTCCTTGTTTTTTCAGGACTTTGGTTAATTCTTTAGATAATGAAGCGTCCATTCCCGGGATGATCCGGTCCATGAATTCCACTACCGAAACCTGTGCTCCCAAACGAAGGTATACTTGTCCTAATTCGATTCCGATAACACCACCTCCAATAATAACAAGGTGTTTTGGCACTTCTTTAAGTTTCAATGCTTCGGTTGAAGTAATGATTCTTTCTTTGTCTATTTGGATAAAAGGCAGCGAAGATGGTTTAGAACCGGTCGCTATGATAATATTTTTAGCTTCTAAGGTTTCAGCAGTTCCGTCAGCTTTGGCAACAGCCACATGAGTAGCATCAACAAAAGATCCGATTCCTTCAAAAACAGTGATTTTATTTTTATCCATCAGGAATTTCACTCCGCCAGAAGTCTGGTCAACTACCGCCTGTTTGCGAGCAATCATTTTTTCCAGGTTCACTTTTACGTCACCGGAAATTTCGATTCCGTGGTCAGCAAAATGAGCAATCTCGTCAAAGTGGTGAGAAGATGCCAATAACGCTTTTGAAGGAATACAACCTACGTTAAGACAAGTTCCTCCCAGCGTTGAATACTTCTCGATAATGGCAGTTTTCATTCCTAATTGCGCGCAACGGATGGCTGCTACATATCCTCCGGGACCAGAACCTATAATGACTACATCAAATGAACTCATAGTTTATTTTATTTTGTTGTGTTTTTTTTTAAAAATTGCGTGACAAAATTAATGAATTTTGTTCATAAAGCGGATCGTTTACTAAGGAAATAATATAAAAAGGGACAGCCGAAATGCAGCTGTCCCTTTTTGAGAATCAGAATTAATTATTCTTATTTTTTTACCGGCTGGTTCCCTACTCTTTTTAAAAGGATTTCCATGGTTTTCATTTCGGATTGCCCCGGCATCGTCATATACATTGTCATCTTATGATTGTTATTATCCATCATTGTGTAAACCTCCCTCACATCCATTTCCTGGCCACTGCTTGGATCGACACATTTTCCTTTGAAATTTACCGTTTTTGTTGCGGCATCCCAAGTTCCTTCCATAAACATTGTTCCTGTACCCATGTTATCGATCCAGGTGCTTTGAAATACTTTTTTTGCATTGTCATAACCTAGGGTCCCAAACCCCTCAAATTTTTTTCCGTCAAATGTACCAACGTGTTTGGATTCCTGATATCTGCCGCCCATAATCATTCGGTTAGTGGCTTTGGCTTTACTTTTTGTCGGTGGTGCCGAAGGATCCATCCACATCGTAATGTCTTCTGTCCAGACACCATCAGTGGAACTGAGCATTTTATGCATTTCTCCCGGTGCCATGTATTTTCCCCAGGATTTCATCATTTCCTCCTTATTAGGCGTTTGAGCCTGAAGGCTGAATGAGAAAGCAACCATAAAACCTGCCAATAAAATTATTCTTTTCATAATATTATATTTAATTGGTTATCAGTACAAATTTATAAAATTTATGGCTCAAACTAATGAAAATTCAGACAGTTTTTTCTATAAATTATAGATTGTGGTATTTTTTACTTCACCGATCATAAACGTACTGTGTGTACTTCCGATGTGCTGCAAGGTTGTCAGTTTGGTCACCATAAATTCCCTATATTCTTCCATGTCCTTGACACAAATTTTGAGAATGTAATCGTAATCCCCGCTAACGTGAAAACATTCCAATACCTCATTCAGCTGAACGACCTCTTTTTCGAATTGGGTAATGAATTCTTTGGTATGCTGCGTCAGTTTGAGATGGCAAAACACAACGAATCCTTTCTGGATTTTGCTCCGATTCAGCAACGCTACATATTTACTGATGATGCCTTCTTTTTCGAGTTTTTTAATCCGTTCGTACACCGCCGTAACGGAAAGATTTAGTTTTAAGGATAATTCTTTCGTGGTTTTCTTACTGTCTTCCTGAAGCAACCCCAGCAGTTTGGTATCTATGTTATCTAATGCCATAATTTTTGGTTTTAAGCCGCTTTAAGATAATCGGCAATTGCTAAATATTAAACAATTGTTGTGTAAATTTAACTTCAAAAATAGCATTTTATAGTTTTATAATCTAATTATTTGATTTTATTGACTTTTGACTGCTTATGAGTGAAGCTTATAAAAACAAGATTATTCCTGAGTATGGTTTTGAGGAATGATGACTTTGGATGTGGGAACACTGGACAAGCGAATGAAATAATGGAATTGATGCAAGAGCGAAACCTAGTTTAGAATTTTACAAAACTTTGCTCAGTGCTCCGGGAACTTTGACTTCATCATAAATTCCGTTATAAGAACAAGATGAAATGGAACTGGCAGTTGGTTTGATCCGGTTTTCTATCGGACTGGATAATGGTGTCCAACGCACCTTTGAAATGATGCAGGCCTGCATGACCGAACTGAGCGTTTTAAATTCAGAAACTACTGCAATACAATAGTTTACAGCTTACTTACAAGTCAAACTGTTTGAAAGAAATTTCAGACGGTTTTTTATTATTTTAACAATTATCTTACAGAAATTACTATCTTTGGCATCTAAATCTTTCTCATGAAAATTATCACTTATTTTCTTCTTCTGGCGTTATTTAGCTTGGGCAGTTCTGCGCAAATTATTACTATTCCGGATGCAGCTTTTAAAAACAAACTATTAGCAGCAAGCACTTCCAATGGCATAGCTAAAAATTCTGTTGGGGGTTCCATTAAAATTGACATAAATAACAATTCCGAAATTGAAGTTGGCGAAGCATTGAGTGTCTCTCAATTGGATGTTTCTACAGCAACCAACAATACCATTAACGACATTTATGATTTGGAAGGAATTCAAAATTTTTTAAATTTGAAAATACTAAATTGTGATGGCAATCAAATTACATCTCTCAATTTAAATAATTTGATCTTATTGGAAAATATTCATTGTGGCCGTAATAATATCAGTTCGTTAAATATAAATGGCTTGGTAAATTTAAAAAGTTTATTTTGTTATTACAACTCCTTAACATCATTAAATGTAAACGGTCTGACCAATTTAGAGACCTTATTTTGTCAAAATAATGCTATCAGTACGTTGGATTTATCAGGTTTAAATAACATTAAATATGTTTTATGCAATGACAACCAATTAACAAATTTTAATATAGCAAATGTTACTAGTCTTAGCGAAATCGTATGTGCAAATAACAATTTAAATTCTATTGATTTAAGCGGTTTGATTAACTTACATTATTTAAATATTTCAAACAATAATATTACTTCAATAAATTTGCTTCCAATAGCTTCGATTATTGACTATTTAGACTGTAGTTTAAATCCAATTTCCAGTATTAATGTAACTAATTTTAATTTATTAACATACTTAGGTATGAACTCTACATTAGTTTCCTCCATAAATTGCAGCCAATCAGGAGTTACACAATTATTTTGTTCTGACAATCCTAATCTTACTTCTATTAACGTGAAAAATAATGTAGGTTCAACCAGCGACCCTGACATGTTATTTTTTGCATTCCGATTTGATAATTTACCGTTACTTACTTCCATTTGCGTTGATGCCGGAGAGGAAAATAACCTGGCCTACACTAATTATAACAGTAGCGGGAATGTAATTATATATACCGGGCCGACTTGTTCTACAGTTGTTACGATGAAAGCGGCTGCTTTTGAGTTTAGTAATTATTTTACTTTATATCCAATTCCGGCACAAAACACTCTTACTATTTATGCAAAGGAACCAATTAACATACAATCATTTGCAATTTATAACAACGTGGGGCAAGTGATACAAACAGTTTCAAATCCTAATTTTAATACTTCTAACGCGATTGATGTTTCACAATTACAGGCCGGTCATTACTTCATCAAAATTATTACTGATAAAGGAAAAACAACAGCGAAATTTATTAAAATCAAGTAACTTTCAATAATAAATCCGTTCTAGAAGTAGCAACGAAAACATCAAATTTTATGAAAAAAATTCATATAATGTTCTTCATTTTAATTTTGGATTTTTCAGTAAACGCTCAAATAATTAATATTCCTGATGTTAATTTTAAATCCAAACTTATTGAAGCTGATGCTTCAAATGGTATCGCTGATGATATTAATGGAATTCATATTATAGTGGATATAAATAATGATAATGAAATTCAAGTTAGTGAAGCATTAACTGTTTATTCTTTGCACCTCAGCTCGCGAACCATAACCAATCTGACAGGAATAGAGAGTTTTACTAATCTTCAATTTATTGAATGCCAAAATAACCAAATTACAAATTTACCTTTTTCTACTTTGGCAAATCTGGAAGGGATAATTTGCAGTAATAATCAAATTTCTTCATTAAATGAGATTGAAAATTTAACTCACTTAAAAGAATTATGGTTTTCATTCAATCAAATAACAAATGTTAATTTTCAGAATTTATCACAGTTAGAAGAGATTCAATGTAAAAATAATCTTTTGACAGAAATAAATTTGTGTGGTACGAATGTTAGATTTCTTTGGTGCAGTAATAACCCGAATCTCCAAGCTTTATATCTTAAAAATAATGTTATTTCTGAGGTAATTGCAACTGCAAAATTAACACCTCCTCCATTACATAATTTTATGTTTAATAATTTACCTTCCTTAACAACAATTTGTTACGATTCTGGTGAACTTGATGCGGTGAATGACGGACTTAATTTTAATACAAATGGTATTAATTTCACGACTTCCTGCGATACAAATTGTTTATTAAACACTGATGATATTGATTTTAATACCTCGTTTACATTATATCCAAATCCTGCAAAAAACACACTTACTATCAATATCAAAGATGCCATTTCAGTAAAATCAATCAATGTTTATAATAACCTTGGTCAATATATACAAACCGTTGCAAATCCTAATTTTGATAGTTCTTTTATTTTAGATGTATCAAAACTGCAATCTGGATGTTATTTCATGACTATCATTCATGATAAAGGAATAGCGACAACAAAATTTATAAAAAATTAAATAGTCCAGTTATTTCAACAAAAAAATCCGTTTCTAGTATTTAGAAACGGATTTTTTTTTATAAAATCGTCTTACTTCTTAGCGTTCAGTTTACTGTTTTTATATCCATAACAGAAATAGAACACCAAACCGATTAATAACCAAACTCCAAACCATTTCCAGTTGGAAACTGCCATTCCGGTCAATAAATAGCAGCAGGAAATCAAGCCCAATAGTGGGATTAAAGATAAGTTTTTAAGAAACGATATGACTGCCATTACGATACATAATATAAAGAATATGACCATAGTGATATTGGTTGCCATTTTATCGCCAGAAAAATCAAAAGTCTCAGTAAAGAATGTTGGAAACAGATAATAAATCAAAGCGGCTGATCCAACAACAATTACAGGGAAAATAAATTTGGAATTGATATACGGAATTTTGAATTTACCCTTGGTCTGACGCTCTGCGATTTCAGCCTCACTTTGTGGCGATAACATTAAAACCCCACCGCACACCAATACAAAGGCAAACAAAGTCCCAATACTGGTAAAATCCAATACAAAGTTTTCGTCCGTGAAGAAAATTGGGACACCCACAACCAATCCTGTCACGATAGTGGCAAAACCGGGAGTTTTATATTTTGGATGAATATTGGCAAATTTCTTCGGCATTAATCCGTCACGACTCATGGTCATCCAGATACGGGGCTGTCCCATCTGGAACACCAACATTACACTGGTCATCGCCACTACCGCTGCAATTGACACAATGAATAACATCCATTTTACACCTTTCAATGCAAAAATTTCTGCCAAAGGATCGCTTACACCTAATAAAGTATAAGAAACCATACCGGTAATAATTAACGCCAGGATAATATAAACAACGGTGCATATCACTAAGGAGTAAATCATACCACGCGGTAAATCCCGTTGCGGATTCTTGCTTTCTTCTGCAAGGGTCGACACTGCATCAAAACCAATATAGGCAAAGAACACTGCCGAAACACCGCCCATAACTCCTTTAAAACCATTTGGCATAAATGGAGTCCAGTTGTCAATATCAATGTAAAAAGCACCCACGATAATAACCAGTACAATAATAACCAACTTGATCATTACCATAATGTTACTGATATTCTTGGATTCTTTTGTACCTCTGTAAACCAAATACGTAATCAATAAGTTAATAACAACGGCCGGCATGTCGAATATCACTTTCAAACTACCGATCATTGGGGCATTTTGCCACGCTGAGAATCCTTCTCCGGCTTTATTCTCAAGAAAAGCAGAATGTGCCGACTGGTAATTGATTGTCAGCCATTCAGGCAGATGAATCGAAAAGGTTTCCAATAGGTTGGTAAAATAACCGCTCCATGAAAAAGCGATATAGATGTTTCCAATCGAGTATTCCATAATCAACGCCCAACCGATAATCCATGCAAAAATTTCCCCGAAAGAAACATACGCATACGTATAAGCGCTGCCGGAAACTGGAACACGGGAAGCAAATTCCGCATAGCACATGGCTGTAAAACCACAGGCAATGGCACAAATAACATAAAGAATTACGACACCAGGACCTCCTGAAAAACAGGCATTTCCAATAGCACTGAATGTTCCTCCACCAATAATAGCAGCAATTCCGAAAAAAGTAAGGTCACGAACAGTTAAAACTTTGTGAAGACCGGAATGTTCTTCACCATCGCCGCCTTGTTTTAATATAGTTGTAGTGGATTTTCTTCTAAATAAGTTTGAAAAGGACATAAATAATTTTTCTTCTAAAGTGTTGGTTTTATGGCAAAGTATCGGTCAAATTAGTATCGATACTGCGTTTTTTTTAGCAAAAACAAATATATAAAACCAATTCTAGAAATAGAGGTTTGTCCAATAAAATTTAAATGGCTCGTTTCAATCGTCAAAAACTATCACTTCATAAAAATATATAATTGAAATCGATACTATAGTACTGAGCGTATTCCCTATTTTTGCATCATAAAATTTAAACATTAACATTAAAAAATATAATTATGTCATTAGTAGGTAAAAAATTTCCAAGCATTGCAGTTGACGCCATTTCTGAAATGGGGGACAACATGAAAATCAACATTTTCGAAGAAGCTACCAAAAACAACCAAAAAGTTTTGTTATTCTGGTATCCAAAAGATTTCACATTCGTATGCCCAACGGAATTGCATGCATTTCAGTCTGCGTTGCCTGAATTCACAAAAAGAAATACTATCGTAATTGGCGCTTCATGCGATACCAACGAAGTTCACTTTGCGTGGTTGAACACACCAAAAAATAATGGTGGAATTGAAGGAGTGACCTACCCTATTTTGGCAGACACTAACCGTAATTTATCTAATATTCTTGGAATCCTTGATATTGATTCAACCGGTTACAGTGACGAAACTGATTCGATTATTATTGAAGGTTCAAACGTAACTTATAGAGCTACCTATTTGGTTGACGAAACCGGTAAAATTTTTCACGAAAGTGTAAACGATATGCCATTAGGAAGAAACGTAAACGAATACTTACGTCTGATTGATGCATACACGCACGTTCAGACTAAAGGTGAAGTTTGCCCTGCGAATTGGGAAGAAGGTAAAGAAGCGATGCATGCAACAAGAGAAGGTGTTGCGACTTACTTAAACAACTAATTCGCTATGTTAATTGAATTAAACGAAGACACCTTACAGGATTTGGTTACCAAAAACGAAAAAGTAGTCGTTCAATTTTCTGCTTCCTGGTGTGGAAACTGCCGCATTATGAAACCTAAATTCAAGAAATTAGCTTCCGAAAATGAAGGGATTGCTTTTGTTTTGGTCGATGCTGAAAATGCTCCGGAATCCAGAAAGTTAGCCAACGTAAGCAACCTGCCTACTTTTGCGACTTTTATCAACGGTAAATTGGTCAACGAAACCCAAACCAACAAAGCTGAAGTTTTAGCCGAATTGGTAAACGAAATTCTATAAAGATGAAATTACCCGTAATTAAACATCTGACCCAATTTATTGAAGATAACGATCAGGATTACCTGATTGAAACCATTGAAGTACTGGAAGCATTAACCGAAATCCCTTCATTAAAAGATGAAGAACTAGATGTAATCGGCGAATTGATTTCCAATATGTATGGTGCGCTTGAGGTCAATAAAATGGTCAAAGGCGGAATGGATAAAAAAGAAGCGCTGAATGGTTTCATGCAACGCGTTTTAGGTTCCATAGATAAGTAAACTTATAAATAAAATTCACTTGAAAACTCTTCTGATCCGTCAGAAGAGTTTTTCTTTTTTAAGTAATTTTCACAAACATATTTTTCATACTTTTGAAGCTCAAAAAAAATCTAAAAAAATGGCATCTATAACCCTTGCAGGAAATCCTATAAACACTAATGGTGAATTACCAAAACCCGGTTCTAAAGCAACCGATTTCAAATTGTTGAAAACCGATTTATCGACTGTAAGCTTATCTGATTTTGCGGGAAGTAAATTGGTCCTGAATATATTTCCAAGTATCGATACCGGAACGTGTGCGACTTCTGTTAGAAAATTCAACGAACAGGCCAGCACATTGGATAATACCAAAGTATTGTGCATATCAAGAGATTTACCTTTTGCACAGAAACGTTTTTGTGGTGCTGAAGGACTTGAAAATGTCGTTAATCTTTCTGATTTCAACACTGGGGATTTCGGTAAGAACTACGGATTGGAAATTACTGATGGCGTACTTGCCGGTTTACATTCAAGAGTTATTATTGTAATCGATGAAAACGGAACAATTACACATACTGAACAAGTGAGCGAAATTGTGGATGAGCCTAATTACGATTCTGCTTTAGCTGCCCTTTAATATCAGATAATGGAATTTCAAAAAGACAATACTTTTTTTACCGGCAGGTTAAAAAGCATGAACTTTGCCCTTAAGGGTGCATTGAAGCTGATAACTACGGAACATAGCGTAATGGTTCAGTTCTCACTGGCTATTTTACTGATTTTTGCTGGTTTTTACTTTGAAATTACGGCCTCCGAATGGATGTTTCAGACCTTAGCAATTGGGTTGGTACTTGCTGTGGAAAGCCTGAACACTGCCGTCGAAAAGATAGCCGACTTCATCCATCCCGACTATCATGAAAAAATCGGTTTTATTAAAGATATTGCCGCCGGTGGAGTTTTTTTCGCCGCAATGGCAGCAATAGCCATTGGGTTAATGATTTATGTGCCCAAATTTTTATAATGGTAAAAATTCAATTTTAATTATATATTTTTATAGCAATTATCACAACAACGAATGGCAAAAAAGGTAAAAGATTCATCTTCCGATAAAAAAACTGAAAGTAATTCTGAAGGTAAAAAACCTTGGAAAATAACCCGCCAGCATAAAATCCTGATTGGAAGCGTATTCGTTTTATTTTCAATCGCTTTGCTACTGGCTTTTATTTCATTCTTCATCCACGGACAGGAAGATCAAAGTGCAGTTAACGAACTGACCGACCGTTCCGAAACCGTAAATAACTGGTTAGGTAAGTTTGGTGCTTTCCTGGCCGACCTTTTTATTTACAAAGGATTTGGTGCTGCTTCATTTTTATTTGTCAAATTATTTTTTCTGACCGGAGCGTATTTAGTTTTGGACATATCTGTAAAAAAACTGAAAAGCATCTGGTTCTGGGACTTATTTGTAATGGTGATATTGTCAGTTCTGTTGGGGTTTTTCGCAACTACTTTACCTGAATTAGGCGGTACCATCGGATATGAGTTGAACATTCTTTTACAGGATTACATCGGTAAATCCGGAACGCTATTAGTGTTGGTTTTCGGTTTGTTGATTTACCTGATTTTTAAAATCAAAATATCTCCGGACGCTATAAAATCTTTTTTCGAAAGCACTAAAAAAGAAATTGACGCCGATTTGACTCCGGTTGTGACCGAATCCCAAAGCATTTATAATTTGGAGGAATTTGCCGTTCGTGAAGAAGAACAAGAAGAGGAAGAATTATATGCAGAACCGGTATTAAAACCCGTTTCCCAATTTGAAATTAATCGAGAGGAATTAAAACCTACCATTAATAATTCTTCCGAAATAAACATGTCACCAACATTGAAGGTCGCACCTACTCCAATACCATTAACTATGGTAGCTGAACCGGAAATAATCACAACTAACGACGAATCATTTGTGATTGAAAAAGCACATGAAGAGGATGTCGTCGAAGAAAATCAGGCTTCCCGTTTGGTGGCCGATTTTGGATTGTTTGACCCTACTTTGGATTTATCCAATTACAAATTCCCAACCCTGGATCTATTAAAAGAATATTCTTCAGGAGGGATTACTATCAATCAGGAAGAACTCGAGGAAAATAAAAACCGGATTGTAGAAACCTTGCGTAACTACAAAATCGAGATTGCGCAAATTAAAGCGACGGTCGGACCATCGGTAACTTTATACGAAATTGTTCCTGAAGCTGGAATCCGTATTTCAAAAATTAAAAGTCTTGAGGACGATATTGCGTTGTCGCTTTCGGCATTAGGAATTCGTATTATTGCGCCAATTCCAGGAAAAGGAACCATTGGTATTGAAGTTCCGAACAAAAATCCAACGATGGTTTCGATGAAAAGTGTGATTGGTTCCGCTAAGTTTCAGGAAGCCGAAATGGAACTGCCAATTGCTTTGGGAAAAACCATTTCAAATGAAACCTTTGTAGTGGATTTGGCTAAAATGCCACACCTTTTAATGGCTGGTGCAACCGGTCAGGGTAAATCGGTGGGTTTGAATGCGGTGTTGACTTCACTACTTTATAAAAAACATCCCGCGGAAGTTAAATTTGTTTTGGTGGATCCTAAAAAAGTGGAATTAACGCTTTTCAATAAAATAGAAAGACATTATTTAGCAAAATTACCGGATGCGGGAGATGCGATTATTACTGATAATACCAAAGTAGTCAATACGTTGAATTCGCTTTGTGTCGAAATGGACAACCGCTATTCCTTATTAAAGGATGCGATGGTCCGGAACATTAAGGAATACAACGATAAATTCAAATCCCGAAAACTGAATCCTGAAAATGGGCATCGCTTCCTGCCGTACATTGTATTGGTAGTTGATGAGTTTGCCGATTTGATTATGACTGCCGGAAAAGAAGTGGAAACCCCGATTGCGAGATTGGCACAATTGGCCCGAGCTATCGGAATCCATTTGATTATTGCCACGCAAAGACCATCGGTAAACGTAATTACCGGGTTGATTAAAGCGAATTTCCCGGCAAGGATAGCTTTTAGGGTAACCTCTAAAATTGACTCCAGAACTATTCTGGATACCCAAGGAGCGGATCAGTTGATTGGTCGTGGGGATATGCTTTATACAAACGGGAACGATGTGGTGCGTGTTCAGTGTGCATTCATAGACACTCCGGAGGTGGAAAAAATTACCGAATTCATTGGTTCACAAAAAGCATATCCGGATGCATATCTGCTTCCTGAGTTTGTTGGGGAAGAAAGTGGCATTACTCTTGATATGGATATATCAGACAGGGATTCGTTGTTCCGTGAAGCCGCTGAAATAATAATAACGGCACAACAAGGTTCGGCATCACTTTTGCAAAGAAAACTGAAACTGGGTTACAACCGCGCCGGAAGATTGATTGATCAATTGGAAGCCGCCGGAATTGTAGGACCTTTCGAAGGCAGTAAAGCCCGAAGTGTCAACATTCCAGATTTAGTAGCTTTGGACCAATTTTTCAACAATGAACAAAACTAAATTAAAATGAAATCAACTACACACAAATACGAGAACAAAAATAACGGAAGCATGACCAAAAAATTTCTTCAAATTACTTTACTGTTACTTTTCGGCTTTAGTGTTCAGGCACAAGATAAAAAAGCCAAAGAGCTTTTGGATGACGTGACTTCTAAAATTAAGAGTTACGAGAATATTGTCATTGATTTTAAATATTCACTGAATAATTCCAAAGAAAATATCAATCAGGAGAGTAAAGGAAATGTTACGATGAAGAACAATATGTATGTGTTGAATCTGATGGGTGTTACCAAAATATACGACGGAAAGAAAACCTATACAATCAATCCTGAAGATGAAGAAGTTTCGATTACCAAAGTGAATGAGAAAGATGACAGCGCGATTACACCGTCAAAGATGCTGACTTTCTTTAACAATGGGTATAAATACACTTGGGATATACTTCAGAATGTAAAAGGAAGAAAAATTCAGTATATTAAATTGATTCCGATAAGTTCAAGAGATCAACGAAAAGAAATCCTTTTAGGTATTGATATTCAGACTAAAAATATCTACAATTTAATTGAAATTGGAAAGAACGGAACAAAAACAACTTTGACTGTTAATTCTTTTAAAACCAATCAGCCATTGTCAAAAAATCAATTTATATTTGCTGAGAGTAAGTACCCAAATTACTACATCAATAAATTAGATTAATTTGAAGTGAAGATTCTTGACAAATACCTTCTAAAAACATTCATGATTACATTTACTACGGTATTTGTAATCTTGTTTTTTATATTCATACTGCAAACCGTCTGGCTGTTTATCTCCGAATTGGCAGGTAAAGATTTGGATTTTGTCCTGATCATCAAATTCCTTCTTTTTTCGATGCCAAGGATTATTCCATTGGTACTGCCACTATCTGTGTTACTTGCGTCGATTATGACTTTTGGCAACCTGGCTGAAAATTATGAATTTGCCGCGATGAAATCTTCCGGAATATCCTTGCAGCGAGCGATGAAGAGCCTGACGATATTCATTTTATTGCTAAGTGCCCTGGCCTTTATTTTTGCCAATAATGTGATTCCGTATGCCGAATATAAATTCATCAATTTCCGGAAAAACATAGCACAAAGAAAACCTGCAATGGCTATTGCCGAAGGACAGTTTAGCGAAATTGGCAATTACAGTATTAAAGTCGACAAGAAATCCGGAGAAAACGGAAATATACTTAGCGGAATTACTATCCACAAAAAATCGGATCAGGGTATTGGGGTTAATACCGTTATCCGTGCCCAAAAAGGCGAATTGGTCAGCAGCGAAGATTCAAATATTTTAAAGCTTGTTTTATTCGATGGCTACTATTACGAAGATATTATTCCGAAGAAATACGAAGAACGAAAAAATATTCCTTTTGCAAAAGCCTCCTTCAAAAAGGATATCATCAATATGGATTTATCCATTTTAAACAAAGTGGCTGATGATGGTAATATCTCGAATACCAATACGATGCTGAATGTAAACGAATTGACCTATACTCTTGATTCGTTGCATAAAAATTACAATAAGGATTTGACTTCTTTTGCTGAAAATATTTACCAACGAACAGGTGTTACTAATATAACTCTTACTCCAACAGTCAAATCAGGCAAAATTCCGGAAAATTTATTGTCATTATACAACGCCGCCGAGAAAGTAAATATTTTACAGATTGCCAATAGTAACGTCAGTAGTACCGGTTTCTCCATTGAAAGTTCTAAAGATGAGATGAATTTCAAGCGCAAAAATATCAATAATCACTGGCTGGCATTATATGATAAATTTGTAATTACATATGGGTGCATTCTTATGTTTTTCATAGGGGCTCCGTTGGGTGCCATCATCCGAAAAGGAGGTCTAGGATTACCGATTGTTTTTGCTGTTTTAATATTTATCACTTTTCATTTTATCAATACTTTTGGAAAAAGATTGGCCCAAGAAGACGGAATTTCTCCATTTATGGGAGCCTGGATGTCCTCATTTATACTTACTCCACTTGCCATTTTATTGACCTATAGGGCTACCAATGATATTGGATTAATCAATATGGATATAATCCTGCAGCCATTTCAAAAACTTTTTCAGAAATTATTTCCATCCCAAACATAAATACCATGTTAATCGAGAACCTTAAGCTCAACACCATTGAAGAAGCTATTGAAGATATCCGTCAAGGAAAAATAATTATTGTTGTTGATGATGAAGACCGGGAGAATGAAGGTGATTTTCTAGCTGCCGCTGAAAAAGTAACCCCAGAAATGATTAATTTCATGGCTACACACGGAAGAGGTTTAATTTGCGCTCCATTGACCGAAAGCCGTTGCAAAGAATTAGGACTTGGCGTAATGGTAAATAACAACACCGACCCCATGGAAACAGCCTTTACCGTTTCAGTGGATTTGAGAGGTAATGGTGTTACTACAGGAATTTCGGCATCAGACAGGGCAAAAACCGTTTTAGCCTTAGTTGACCCAAATACAAAACCACACGACTTGGCGCGTCCCGGTCATATTTTCCCATTAATAGCAAAACAAGGCGGAGTTTTAAGAAGAACCGGACATACAGAAGCCGCTATTGATTTTGCACGTCTGGCAGGTTTTAAATCAGCTGGTGTGATTGTAGAAATCATGAACGAAGACGGAAGCATGGCCCGGTTACCGGAATTAGTGGAGGTTGCCAAAAAATTTAATTTAAAATTAGTATCGATCGAGGACTTGGTAGCTTACCGGATGCTTCACGATAGTCTTATTGTCAAAAAGGAAGATTTTGATATTGAAACGCGTTTTGGAACGTTCCGCTTAAGAGCCTATCAGCAAACGACAAATAAGCAAATACATGTTGCCTTAACAAAAGGCACTTGGAATTTGGGTGACCCGATATTAACACGCATCAATTCAACTTTAGTCAATAACGATATCTTGGGAACGCTAACCAATAATGCGGACAAAAAACTGGACGATATGTTTACACTGATCAATGAAGAAGGCCGTGGTGCCATTATATTCATCAATCAGGAGTCACAATCGGCCAATTTACTTAACCGGATTTCAGAATTAAAATCGTTGCAACAACAAGGAGTTTTCAAAGCGCCAAAAATCATAATGGACAATAAAGATTTTGGAATCGGTGCACAAATCCTGCACGATATTGATATTTCCAAAATTAAATTAGTGTCCAATACCGAACAGACCAAACGTGTCGGAATGATTGGTTACGGACTTGAAATCACCGAATACGTTCAATATTAGAACCGAAAAATCCACTTCATTTTTTATATTCGAAAATAAATTGCTTCTAAACCATACGAAATGAAACGGTTAAAAATTAAGACATTATTTTTCTATAACTTTTAAATAAAAATGTTTTAGAAATCAAAAAAGGTTACTATATTTGCACTCGCAATCAGCAATGAGGGCAACATACTGGAGAAATGGCAGAGCGGTCGAATGCGGCAGTCTTGAAAACTGTTGACTGTAACAGGTCCGGGGGTTCGAATCCCTCTTTCTCCGCAAAAAAACCCGAAACGAAAGTTTCGGGTTTTTTGTTTTCAGTGTCACTCCAACTCTGCAATTTAATCGTTAAACAGAGATTCGCCAAATAAAAGGAATAAATTGAATAGCTTTACGAAACAATTAGATTAATCTGAATAGCTGAAAATTCTGTAAGGTGGATTTTATAAATTTAAAATCAATGAAACAAAGTATAATACTAATATTACTTTTGTTCCAAAACGTCTACTCCCAAAATACGCATGTGCTGTTCGGAGAACGCGAC
The DNA here is from genome assembly GCF_007109225.1 of Flavobacterium sp. GT3R68. Taxonomy (GTDB): domain Bacteria; phylum Bacteroidota; class Bacteroidia; order Flavobacteriales; family Flavobacteriaceae; genus Flavobacterium. Next base: position 287,283 of record NZ_VJZK01000004.1, on the reverse strand, counting down.
TTGAGAGACAATAAATCGGCTATCTATTTTGATAAGGACGGTAGCATTTATCCTGACTATTTAATTCCAGACACTGCCTTGGCAAATAGTGAATCGTCATTGCTGAAATGGTATAAAGCTAACCCGGTAGATTTTTACAATATTGCAAAACTTTACAAATGTCCATTTACAATTTACAATGACGAAAATTTTAAAATTTTAAATGATTCCATTGCAAACAATCTAAAAAAGAAAATCATCCGTAATGGATCTTATGCCACTTCGCTGACATTCTTGATTCATGGCTTCAGAAAACCGTTCAATATCATCAATCATGATCGCCCGGCTGGTACTGATTTTAAGACTATGATAACAACCCTTGATAAATATCTGACTCCGACCTCATATGTAGAGGTTTATTGGGATGGCCTTTATGGATGCTGTTTTTCAGCAAAGGCAAGTGAAAACAAAATTTTATTCCGACTGTTTGAGGAAGCGCAGAAAAATAATACTATAAATGTTGGAAAAAGCTTAAAAATGATCATTTCCGACTTAAATTCAGGAACGATTAATATCGTTAGCCATAGTTTGGGTGCAAAAGTGGCCGCATACGCACTTTTTGACATTGACAACGACGGACACAAAACCCCTGCTAATAATATTGTCAATATTTATTTAATCGCTCCTGCTATTGCAGCTGATATAATTTCCAATAATTATTATAAAAGAAATTCTACAATAGATTATAAGTCGAAAGACAACTACAGGCTTATGATTGCCTATAATGAAAAAGATTTTGTGCTCCGAAAAAAAGACAATAAAGTAGGACTGTTTGGACCTGGACCAAAAAAATATGGCAATACAACCCTAGGATGTAATTACCATAATGAAGCTGTAAAATTAAAGATGCTTTTCGAAAAACAATTTCCTAACTCCCCAATTAAAATGGCCGACTTAACTTTTGTTGATAAATGCCATCACGTAAGATGTTATTTCGATGATGACAACCTGAAAGGTCTCTTTACATTTTAAATTAGTGACAATTTAAAATGTATTTGTAACTTTAATAATCTAAAATTTTCAACCATGAAAAAATATCTAATGCTATCGATATTAAGCTTCTGTATATTATCCTCCTCATGCAAAAGAACAGACACTGTACCGGAAAGCACCCCTATAATTGATACGGTATCCACTATACAGCCCACTGTAAAAGCTGATGACAATTTCATGAAAGCAATGAACACGATGATTGTAAAAATGAATGCTATTAAAATGACCAATGATTATGACTTTGATTATCCAAAAATGATGATTGTACACCATCAGGGAGCAATCGACATGGCATTAATGGAAGTCGAAACAGGTACCGATAAAAAAATTAAAGCGATTGCTCAAAATATAATCGTTGTAAAAACGGAGGAACAGTCGACCCTGAAAGAGATCTTACAGGATGCAAAACCAAAAAAACATAAAATCAAAGAAATCCATCCTGAAATGCAAAACGCAATGGCGGCAATGATGAAAGAGATGAAGGCGATACAATTGACAGGCAATACCGATAGGGATTTTATAACTATGATGATCCCCCATCACGAAGCTGGAATTGAAATGTCAAAAAGTTTATTTTTTCACAGCAAAAATACGCAGTTAAAAAAAAGGGCTCAAAAAGAAATTAATGAGTACACCAAAGAAGTAAAAGAATTTCAAAACTGGCTTTCAGTACATAAATAAAAGTATATCGAGACCTCGTATGCAAGAATCCCTCGGTGGGTTATCTTAAATAACCTCTGACCCTATTGACAATTTGTTAATAGGGTCTTTTTTTATGAACCCACTTCCGTTTTGAAACTGCTGTGCTATTTGTGTAACAATGATAATCTTTTGTGTAACATTTAACAGTTTTAATAGGGCAATCTTTGTCCCATGAGATTTACGCTCTGTAGCTCTCAAAAAAATCCCAATTATGAAAACAATAAAACTTTTTAAAATTTTCACCTTCATGGCACTACTTTTTGTCTTTGCTTGTGCGGAGGATGACTATGTTGCTACTGAAGGCTTATGTCCTACTGTAGCCAGTACTACGCCAGCCGACAATGATGTGAATGTTCCCCTGAATCAGGTGATATCTGCAACATTTAATAAGCTGATGGATACAAGTACTATTACTGCAACTTCTTTTACAGTTAATGGACCCAATCCAATTGTCGGTGTGTTAACATTTGACTCAACGGCAACTGCAACAACAGTGCACTTTACTCCTTCTTCTAACCTATTGTTAAACACGACGTACACAGGTATCATTACCACGTCAGTAAAAGATACTATGGGAAATGCAATGCAGGTAAATTATGTATGGAGTTTTTCAACAGGAAATTCGATTATACCTAAAGTAATTGCTACTGATCCAATCAATGGATCTACTAACGTTCCGCTTAACAAAATTATTACGGCTACTTTCAGCCAGATAATGAATCCGGCAACAGTTACTCCTGCTTCATTCCGTGTTTCTAACGGAACTGCCAACATCACCGGAGCATTTACTTTTAGTGGTGCCAAAGTTATTTTTACGCCTTCAGCCCAATTAACGGCTAACACGAATTATACTGCTACTATTACAACAGCAGTTAAGAATTCAAATGGCGTTGGTATGACGACTGATTATGTTTGGACTTTTTCTACTGGAACTACTTTAACACCATTGGTTCTGGTTACCAACCCTGTTAATTTAGAAAATAATGTTCCTCTGAACAAAATAATTACCGCTACTTTCAATCAGGTGATGAATCCTGCTACAGTAACCAATGCATCATTCAAAGTGATGGATGGCGGAACTCCTGTTAATGGAACATTTTCATTCTCCGGAGCGACGGTTCTTTTTACACCTTCTGCTACTTTAATGTCAAATACTACATATACCGCTACGATTACAACAGCTGTGAAAAATAGTGCTGGTGTTGGAATGACTAATGATTATGTTTGGAGTTTTACTACATTGGCTTCTACTATAGGCGGTCCTGATGTGCGTAGCCTTTTAAATGTTGGTGGTCTTGGCGGTAATGCCGGGATAACGAATCAGGGACTGAACACTGTCATTAATGGTGGAATTGCAACTACAGCAGCTTCTACTCTAGTGACTGGTTTTCATGATGGCCTTACTGCGGATGTTTATACAGAAACCCCTCTTAATAAAGGACTGGTTACCGGAGGTATTTTTACAGCACCGCCATTTCCTGGAACTGCCACTTCATTTGCCTTCGCACAACAGGCGGTAATGGATGCCAATGCATTATACAACGATCTTTCTCCTGCCTCAATGCCTGGTGGAATTGATCCTGGAGCCGGACAATTAGGTGGTTTAACATTGCCTCCCGGAATTTATAAAGCTGCTGGTGGATCATTCGGCATTGCAGGTAGTAACCTGACACTGGATGCTCAGGGCGATCCGAATGCAGTATTTGTATTTCAGTGTGCCTCTGGATTAACTGTTGGATCTGCGGGTCCTGCTGGTGCCCGAAGTATTATTCTGATTAATGGTGCTTCTGCAAAGAATGTATATTGGCAGGTAGGTAGCGCAGCTACAATTAATGCTGCTGGTGGTGGTGTGATGGTAGGAACTATTGTCGCTAGTGCCGGTGTAACACTTTCTACTTCAGGTAATGCGGTACAGACTGTATTGAATGGTAGAGCGATCTCACTGGTAGCTTCTGTGACTATGGTGAATACCACAATCAACGTTCCGCAATAAGAATCTGAAGATTCCCTTATAATTATACAATTAACATAAAGATATTATGAAATTAAAAAATAAAATACTGTGTACAGCTGTTCTCCTTTTAGGAGCGCAGTCAATCATCGCACAAAATGAAGAATATACGAAACCATCGTGGTTCTTCGGTGTAGCAGGTGGCGCAAATATGAATTTCTTCACCGGTACGACCCAACAATTGTCGGATGATTTTACAGCACTTACCCCTTTCCATAAGGGGTATGGTACTGGCTTGTTCATCGCGCCTTTACTTGAATACCATAAACCAAATACGGTTTTTGGATTTATGTTTCAGGCGGGTTTAGACAGCCGAAGAGGTTCTTTCAAACAAGTTACAGCGAATAGCTGTGGTTGTCCTGAAGATTTGAAAACTGATTTGAGTTATATTACTGTTGAACCTAGTTTGAGAGTCGCTCCTTTTAAAGGGAACTTCTATCTGTACGGTGGACCAAGAGTAGGTTTTAATATCAAAAATGCATACGAGTACCAAACTGGCATCAATCCCGCTTACCCCGATCAGGAGCCATTACCGGCTGTTAACGGCGAATTCAGTAATACGAAAGATGTAATACTGTCCATGCAGATTGGTATGGGATATGATGTAGCGTTATCGTCTCAAAAGAACAAGACACAATGGGTACTTTCTCCTTTTGTAGCTTTCCATCCTTATTTCGGTCAAAACCCACGTTCTTCTGAATCCTGGTCGGTTTCTACTCTTAGAGCAGGTGCGGCATTGAAATTCGGTCGTGGTACCATGGTTGTAAGTACTCCGGTCTCTTATGGTTTTACAATTAATTCTCCGGACAACAGTGTGGTAGAAGCCAATGTAAGAGAAACGTTTCCTTTACGTAATTATGTGTTTTTTGATTTAGGTTCAACAGCTATTCCGGCTCGTTATGAATTATTGAACAAAAATCAGGTTACCGATTTCAAGGAAAATCAATTGGATGCTTTTAAACCAAAAAATCTGTCAGGTCGCTCTACCAGAAGCATGACGGTTTATTACAACATACTTAATGTTTTAGGTGACAGAATGCAAAAAAATCCGGCCGCTACTATTACGTTGGTGGGTTCTTCTGAAAAAGGTGCTGCAGATGGTAAGTTAATGGCTCAGTCTATTAAAGATTATCTAGTGAATATTTTCAGCATTGATGGTAACAGAATTGCTATTGAAGGTAATGATAAACCAAAAATCCCTTCGGAACAACCGGGTGGCCAATTGGAATTGGATTTACTTCGTGCCGGAGACCGCAGGGTTTCTATTGAAAGTAATTCACCCGATTTATTGATGGAATTTCAAAGTGGCCCTGGGGCGCCTTTAAGAGGTGTCGAAATTGCTCCACTGACCGTTGCTCCTGAAAGCAGTTATGTTACACTTAGTGTGAAAGGTGCTGAAAAAGCCTTTACAAGCTGGACCGCTGAAGTGAAAGATGTGAATGGAAAAGTAAAAACTTTTGGTCCTTACAATCAGGAAGAAGTTAAAATTCCCGGTAAAGATATCTTAGGTACAAAAGAACAAGGTGATTATAAAATTACGTTGGTTGGAACCAGTGCTGATGGTAAAGTTACCAGAGAAGAACAAAATGCTCACGTGGTGTTGTGGAAACCTTCTACTCAGTCTGAAAGTATGCGTTTTAGCGTTATCTATGAGTTTAACAGCTCGGATGCGATTGCGATATACGAAAAGTATTTATCTGAAGTAGTAGCTCCAAAAATCCCGACAAATGGTACTGTGATCATCAATGGATATACCGACAGTATTGGTGAAGAAAACAACAACACTGCTTTATCTACTGCAAGAGCTAATGATGTGAAACAGATTTTGCAAAGCAGTTTAGCAAAAAGCGGTAGAACTGATGTGACCTTCAAAGTGAATGGAAATGGGGAGAACCCGGAGTTACAGCCTTTTGGAAATAGACTCCCTGAAGAACGTTTTTACAATCGTACTGTAGTGATTGATATTATACCTAATAAATAAAGACTTTTTGTTTTGGGAGAGAAAGGGGCAAGGATTTATTCTTGCCTTTTTTTTATGCTTAATAGTGAACTGAAGTTAGTTTTAGATTGGTGCGTTTGCCATTTAGATATATGCTTTCGTAACTTAGAATTACGCCAATGTAACTTAGTATTATGCCTCCGTAACTTGGAATTATGCCTACGTAACTTAGGATTAAGCCTACGTAACTTAGAATTAGGCCTCCGTAACTTAGAATTATGCCTCCGTAACTTGGAATTATGTTAACGTAACTTAGAATTACGCCTCCGTAACTTGGAATTATGCCTTCGTAACTTAGTATTATGCCTCCCGTGGCTGGGATACATGCCCTCCATGCTTAAAACAAAAAAACACCATGCTATTATCACATGATGTTTTATTATCGGTTAACAAGTAAAGAAAGGAACTTACATTCGGTCCATGTACCAGTTTAATTGTTTTTCTATCTTTTTGTATTTAAAAACCGTAGCAATTATTTTTTGCAGACGCATAAAAGCCGTTTCGCTTTTCACCACATAATCAGTGGCTTTATGGTGCATACAATTAATAGCCACATCAATCTTATCCTGAGATGATAACATGATTACCGGAATATTAGTATTGAATTGTTTTATGGCATCTAAGGTATCCAAACCGTTCATGGCCAATTTATCAATACCATCCAAATAGTAATCCAGAATAATTACATCCGGTTGCTGGGACAAATTCTGTATACACAATTCGCCTGTGGCAAAAGTTTGTATTTCAAAATCGCCGTGTTGCATAAATTCTATTTCTAACGATTTAAGAAATAAAGCATCATCGTCAACTAAGAACAGTTTTATTTTATTTTCAGTTTTCATTAGTTAGTAGTTTTTAAATTTTTAAGTTCCAGGTGTAATTCTTCATAAGCATTATTACAAACCGATTCGAGTTGTAATACCAATTCATTGATTTCTCCGGAGAGTTCTAAATCGGCAGCATAACCCTGAATTTTCATGGCAATTTCTTTGTGATCAGGACTTAAGCCCATAATCGCAAATGAAGGCATCATTTTGTGTGCTGCGGCCCGCAAAGCGGTCCAGTCTTCGGATAGCACACTTTCCTTCATCGAAGTAATTAATGGCGGTGTTTGTTTCAGATAAACATCTATCATTTCCGACATCAGCACCGGATTTGCTTTCGTTAATTTGGTTAAATATTGCAAATCAACATATTTCACTTTTTCTATGGTCATCTTTCCTTTCATTTCGTGTTCTATAATGACTACAGGTTTTTTTATTAACCCGATTATTTTACTGTATAACAAGCGTTCATCAACTGGTTTGGATAAATAATCGTTCATACCCACCGCTTTACATTTTGCAAGATCGACTGTCGTCACATCCGCAGTAAGTGCCATAATCGGAATATCCGAGTGCATAACATTCCGGATATATTCGGTTGCTTCGAATCCGTTCATTTCGGGCATTTGCAAATCCATCAGTATGATATCATACGTTTTGGTCTCGAGTTTTTCGATAGCTAATTTACCATTGGCGGTAATATCACATTCAAAACCAAAATCATCCAGTAAGGTTTTCATCAGTAGTTGGTTAAGCTCCATATCTTCCACAACCAATATTTTTATGTCTTTAGTTTCACGTTGCAATTCTAAAATCTCCACATCGAGAACCGCTTCTGCATTGGTCTTCCGGAAGGGTAGAACAAAACTGAAATCAGAACCTTCATTAAGAACACTTTTCACTTCAACACTTCCGTTCTGGGCATCAACCAACTGTTTTACAATGGCCAGTCCTAATCCGGTTCCGCCGTATATTCTTGACGTTTCGCTGGTTGCCTGTTGGAAATTTTCGAAGATAGAATCCATTTTATCTTCTTTGATTCCAATTCCGGTATCAGCAATAGAAAATTGAATGTTCATTTCATCCTTCGTTTCACTTAATAACTTTATAGAAACAGTAATTTTTCCTTTAGAAGTAAATTTGACCGCATTACTCACTAAATTTAAAATAATTTGGTGCAATCGAACCGAATCACCGATCAGGACTTCCGGAATGTTTTTGTCATAAACGGTAACTAATTCTAAATTCTTTTCTTTGATTTTGGTTTCAAACAAATGCAGCATAGCTGAAATAGACAAAGATAGTTTGAATGGCGTTTGCTCGAAAGACATTTTTCCGGCATCTACCTTTGCCAGATCAAGAATATCATTGATCAGCACAATCAAGGCATCACCACTCATTTTTATAGCGGTAAGATATTGTTTTTGCTTGGCCGACAAATCTGTTTTGAGCACCACTTTTGTAAATCCGATGATGGCGTTCATTGGAGTACGTATTTCGTGGCTCATGTTGGACAAAAATTGCTGTTTTGACCTAACGGAATCTTCTGCAATTTTTGTGGCTTCTTCGGCTTTGGTTTTAGCTTCTTCGGCAATCAATGTGGCTTCCTCAGCAAATATTTTTGCTTCCAGGATTTCTTTTTGAATAATCTTTTGTTCGGTAATATCTCTGGCCACCACTACGGCTCCGAGTACATTTCCCTTGTCGTCTTTGTAAACCGAACCGTTAAACAAAACGTCGGTGCGCTGGGCGCCATTAATGGTCAGTGGGTAATCCGTAACAAATCCGTTGGCGAAAACCTCCTGGTAAACATCCCGTGCCTTTTCATGTTCCGTAAAATAATCAAAGAAATCACTGTCGATCAATTCCTGACGCGGTGTTTCTGTAATTTTGGAAAAAGCCTCATTCATATCGGTAATTTTCCCCTCAGGACTAATGGTAATCAAAGGGTCGAGACTCGCTTCAATAATACTTCTTGCGTAATTGGCAATAATTAATTCGGCTGCACGTTTCTCTTTCTCATCATTTTGAAAGGCCAGTTCTTTATTGGCAATAATTAATTCAGCGGCACGTTTCTCTTTTTCATCATTCTGAAAAGCCAACTCTTTATTAGCGATAATCAATTCCGCGGCACGCTTTTCTTTTACTCTGTTCTGATAGGCTAATTCAACATTGGCTATCACTAATTCGGCAGCACGGCTTTCTTTTTCGTCGTTCTGAAAAGCCAATTCTTTATTGGCAATAACTAATTCGGCGGCGCGGCTTTCCTTTTCATCGTTTTGAAAAGCCAATTCTTTATTGGCAATAACTAATTCGGCGGCGCGGCTTTCTTTTTCATCGTTCTGAAAAGCCAATTCCTTGTTGGCAATAACTAATTCGGCGGCACGGCTTTCTTTTTCATCGTTCTGAAAAGCCAATTCCTTGTTGGCAATTATTAATTCAGCAGCGCGATTTTCCTTTTCTTCATTTTGGAACGCTAATTCTTTATTGGCATTACGCAAATCGACAGCCCATTTTTGCTCGGCAATATCCCGGGCAACAATAACAACGCCTAATACATTCCCCACATCATCTTTATAGACCGATCCATTGAATAATACATCAGTTAATTTTCCGTCTTTATGCCTTATGGTCAAGGGTAAGTCCACTACAAATCCTTTGGAAAAAACATTCTGGTAAACTTCCCTGGCCTTTTGTGGCTCTGTAAAATAATCAAAAAAGTCGGAACCAACCAGTTTATCACGGTCAATCCCTGTAATATTAACGGTTGCCTCATTCATATCCGTTATTTTTCCCTGGTTGTTAATCGTCACTAAAGGATCTAAACTGGCTTCAATCAAACTAAGTGAATATTGGGAAAGAGCTTTTTGAGAGGCTGAGATTTCTTTAAATTCTTTATTTCTAATTTTCTGGTTCCTGGTAATGATTACGACCAATGCAATAATTACTATGGTAACCAGCACCAGTAAATTCAAAAGTATATCCGAATTAAATATGATGTTTTCAAAAACAATTTCGGACTGCTGAGTCTGCGCTATACCATCAACAGACGCTTTTAATTTTTCAGTATTCAGATAGAATACGAGAAATAGAACCAGCAGCAGCGTAATTGCTATGTAATAAAGGAAGGTTATTTTTTTTTCTAAAATGTATTTCATAATGCTTTTGGGGTCTTCTGCTCAATTTGAGTGATTGTTATCAGTGTATTAGATGCTGTTTCCTAATTCTTCGATTGGAACTCGTTTTTTATTTTTAAGCTTCTGGAACTGCGTTGCCGATAATCCGGTTACTTTTTTAAACTGATTGGATAAATGCGCTACACTGCTGTATTGCATCTTATATGATATTTCAGTTAAATTCAGTTCTTCATACATCAATAATTCTTTTACTCTTTCTATTTTGTGAATGATCAGGAATTGCTGGATAGACATCCCCTGCACTTCAGAAAACATATTTGATAAATAAGAATAATCAAAATTTAATTTTTCACTCAGATAATCCGAAAAATTAATAGAGGGTAATTCATCCGAATGGTGAATCATTTCTATGATGACATTCTTTACTTTCTCAATTAGTACTGCTTTTTTATCATCCATCAGTTCTAAACCGATAGCGTTCAACCGTCCTTTCAGCAACTCTTTTTGTTCGTCGGTAATGTTTTCCATGATTTCAACTTCACCTAAATCTACGACGATGAAATGAAGTTCAAGTTTTTTCAACTCTAATGCAACCGCCGTTTTGCAACGATTACTGACCATGTATTTTATAAATAATTTCATATGTTAATATTAATTGAATCAAAATTATTTAGTGCAAAGTTGATTACTTTTAAATAAAATGCGTTATATAAATCCGATACAAATTTACATAATTCATTGTAATAAAATTGGTTGTTTGATTGGCTAGCTCGAAAATTCTTTTGGAAAATCAATTGATGAAGTCAAGAAAAATTATGCAGAAAGTAGGAATAACATTCAATTTTTTTAAAGGTACAACTTATAAAACAACGCGAGCGTAAATAGTTCTTTCTTTAACTTTTTATAATACATTTCAACAACATTATTTATGTAATTTTACTAATGCCACAGACCGAGTAAAAGGTAAAAAAAATGATTCCAATTTCCGCAGTGATTATTTCTAAAAGCAAGGACACTTCAACAACTTTGGAAAAATTTGGTGAAGAGAATTTCATGATTATGAAAATAATTGGTGGCGCTTCTGATATAAATAATGGAATCGACTTAATTAAGTCAAAAAAACCAGATTTTATTTTCTTAGACAGCATCCTCGAGGAAGAAAATTTCTTTGAAATGCTGGGACAACTAGAATTTCATTCACCCAAACTGATACTTATTTCGGAACAAGAACGGGATGCTGTAAAAGCTTTTAAATATAATGCGACAGATTTTATCTTGAAGCCGATAGAGTTTAATAATATTATTTTGGGTGTTTATAAGGTTATCAAAACGATTGAAATGGAACGCAGTTATCAGGTCCAAAAAGTAAATTCAATCAATCTTCTAAATTCTTTTAACCAAAGCAATGAATATATTGCTGTGTCCTCACTGGATAAAATTGAATTGATTCGGATGTCCGACATTCTCTATTGTCAGGCTGATGGTAAATACACCAATTTTTATCTTGCGGATGGAAAAAAAATAATGTCAAGCCGGAATCTAGGGGAATACAGTACTATTCTGGACAGTGCTCATTTTTTCAGAATACATCATTCGTATATAATTAATTTGCGACATATTGCGAATATATCAAAGAAAGACGGGTACTTTTGTGAAGTTTCAAATGGAATCATATTACCGGTTGCAAAAAGACGTCAGGAAGACTTTCACAAATTTATTAAACTCAAGGATTAGTTAAAACCCATCTACTAAACTAAAAAACTAATATTATGACCGACGGATTAAAATCGAAATTTGAAAGAGTGATGATTATCGATGACAGTATACCTGATTTGTATATTTCCTCTCGAATGATTACTAAAAATAATTTCGCAAAACAGGTTCTTGAATATTCTTCACCAAAGGAAGCATTAATCTATTTAAAGGAAAATCAGGAAAGTACCGAGTTGTTACCTGAGATTATTATTGTTGATATCTATATGCCTTTGATGTCTGGATTTGAATTTCTGGAAGAATATAATAAACTCTCTACTGTCCTGCAAAAATACTCCAAAGTTTTTATCATTTCGTCCACTATTGACGATTCTGACATCATACGTGCCCGAAATTATCCTAATGTAGTGTCATTTCAGGTAAAACCCATTACAAGAGAATTTCTCAATCGCATACAAAACGATTAGCGCTGTTCTCTTATTACCTATAACTAATCCGGCTCACCTTTTTCTTAGAAATTTGATTTTAATTTCATAAAGCAAATAGTATCAACTTAATACTATTTTCACAAAGAAACATATTGTAAGAAACAACCTAATTACACTTACACCGCATTTACGTACCGATTATACCGGTTTTCCTCCACATATTACTTTGCGCTTTAGTTTTCAAAACTGTTCCGCGTACTTTGTAATTCAATTATCGTTTGATAAGCAATTTAATATTAAATAAGCTTCCCATAATCAATTGGATTTATTACAATTTTTGGATACAAAATTACATTATGAAAAATTACATGCCGCGATTGCACAATGCACTTCCACTCTTTTTGCTTTTTTTAATAACTTTTTCTGTTCAGGGGCAACCGACACCCCCCGGCTATAAATATGATGAAGTAACCATGGTGTCTGTTGTACAGAAACGCAACGTAAAAAAACTTTTAACTGTAAAAGGTCCGTACACCGTTGAGTCTGATAACAATCTGACAAATAATGATTTGGATAAAATCTATAAAACCTTTATATGTCTTGAGGATAATTTGAGACTATCCAACACTGAAAAAGTCAAGGAAAATGCTAATGACCTTGCGATGCTTTTAACTGGAGATATGGATCAAATCATTGATACTGCACTTTTCGACCAAATAAGAACAAACGCAAAATTAATCTGTGGCACAAGTGATTTAAATCAACAACGGTATTATTTCTCTTTTATATCCTACAATATGCATCAATTGCGTATTAAATAAAATCAAACTTTATCATCTTGCGATGCAGAAATACAAAGAACAGGGCACTTATCCACCATAAAAGTGACTGTCTGAATCAGATCTGTCAATTTTTATTACCGGTTCAGATTCAGGCAAAACCGGTCACGTTTTTATCAAAAATTACGAGGCTTTATCCGGCAGAAGATTGTGAAGGTACAAAGCTGCAGTATTATCGCAGCTTTCTGTTTTTTGACCAATTCCAATATAGTAAATAAATTAATTCTTCATTTATAAAAAAATAGCTATAAAATCGGTAACTTTAATCCATAATCAAATATGGAACATATGAAAAATACAATTTTATCAATAGTCGCTATCGCATTCTTATTTACCGGGTGTCAAAAAAAAGCGGAGACTACAGTGTCAACTGCTGAAACATCAAAAACTACCGCATTATATAGTTGCCCTATGCATCCCGAAGTTACCGGAAAAAAAGGCGATTCCTGTAGTAAATGTGGTATGGAACTTACAGAACCAGTTACCACAGTTACTGACAGTACATCTACAAAAGTCATAAAAACGGAATAAACCTACGAAGTCATATCAATCATAAGTTCCACTGAACCAAATTGTAGCATTAGCGAATATATTATGTTTGTACTATCTGCGAATCAACAAGGCGCAGAGTTTCCGCACGGCCATATGATATATACCACAAACAAGACATGCTTCCTTGTTAGTGAAATTTCAAACGGAAGTCTTTATCATTGGTTCTAAATTCCATTACTGAATCTGAAATTTTACCCAAAGTGTTGCAACAAACCTCTGATAATTTTCTTAATTTTATTACTTTTAGCAAACAAACAATAGCATTTTGATAAATATCCGAAATTTTTGAATGAGTATGGAAGAGGAAAGACTAACATATGAAGCATTACTCAAAAAAATTAACGACCAGGAGTTAGAAATAATCCGATTAGGTAGGAAACAGCAATTGGGATCTAATTTTGAATTCTATTTAAATGAATCCCAAGACATGGTCTCTGTAGTCAGTAAAGATGGTCATTTTAAGGAAATCAATCCTGCTTTTGTTAAAATATTAGGCTATACTGAAGAAGAGATTCTTAATACCCCATTCATAAATTATGTTCATCCCAGTGATATTGCAAATAGCCAGGCGGAAGTCGCCAAGATTTTCGACGGTGAGGGGTCTCATATTTTTGAGAACAGGTTTATTGCCAAAAACGGCGAAATCGCCGTAATCCAGTGGACAACCAGTGCAAACCCCTCCAAAGACCTCATCTATGCTATAGGAAGGGATATTACCCTGATCAGAGCATCACAGCAAAATTTATTAAGTAGCGAAAAGTTATTAAATGACGCTCAAAAAATAGCTAAAACGGGGAGTTGGGAATATGATTTAACCACCAAAAAAATGCTTTGGTCTGACGAATTATACTCCATTTACGAATTTGAAAAAAAACCGGGCGAAAACCTGTTCATCGAATATACCAAACGTTTTTCACTGGAAATTATAGCAATTTTTAATAATGGAATCCACCAATGTCTCGTCGACAAAATACCTTTTGAAACCGAACAATTGGCCCATTTTCCAAACAAGCGGGAAAAATGGTTTAATCTGAAGATAATACCTATTATAGATCCCAAAGGAAACGTTACGGCAATTAGAGGGACCACTCAGGATATTACATTAAAAAAGCAAAGCGAACAGCTCTTAAAGGCCAAAGAACATGCAGAGGCGGATGTAAAAGCCAAACTTATAGAGAAAAAAAGTAATGCCAAATTCAAAAGCTACATCGAAAATGCTCCGGACGGAGTATTTCTATTAGATCAAAACGGAAAATATTTAGAAGTCAATCGTGCGGAAAGTACAATTACCGGCTACTCTACAAAAGAGCTTTTGAAAATGTCTTTAGACGATTTTACAGCCCCGGATTCTCTGGTGGATCTCGCCAAATTTTTGCAGACAATCAACGTTAAAGACACTGCAACGGTCGAACTGCGGACTATTTGCAAAAATGGGACAATTAAATGGCGTTCCGTAAATGCCGTCAAAATCGAAAATAATAAAATTCTGGCTTTTGTAAAAGATATTACTGAAAGTAAAAAATCAAAAGAATTACTCACCAAGACTTTTGAGCGTATTACCGATGCTTTTGTGGCTCTGGATAACAACTGGTGTTACACTTACATGAACAAGAGAGCGGGGGAGATTTTTAACCGGCGCCCGGAAGAGATGATTGGTAAAAACATTTGGGTAGAATTTCCCGAGGGAATTGGTAAGCCTTTTTATAAAGCATATTATGAAGCAGTCGAAAAACAGCAGTATACTTATTTAGAAGAATATTATGCTCCATATGATGTCTGGTTTGAAAACCACATTTACCCATCTGCTGATGGATTGTCCATTTTCTTTAAAGATGTCACCGAAAAAAAACGGGCAGATTTTATCATAGAACAAAACGAAAAACGTTTCAGGGCACTGGTCGAGAACAATGATGGGATTATTACGCTAATCGATCAAAACATGAAAACGCTCTTTCGCAGTTCATCTTCTGCAAGAGTTAATGGGTATTCTCATGAGGAATATGAAAATCTGGCCCCGGAAGACTACTTCCATCCCGATTACTTAGAATATGTTCTTGAAATGATGAAAAAATCATTGGCAAATCCGGGAATCCCAATTCCAGTTTTATTTCAGGTCAAACATAAAAAGGGACATTATATCTGGTTGGAAGGCGTTATTACTAATATGCTCGATGACCCAAGTGTCAAAGGTGTTATTGCCAATTTAAAAGATATTACCGACAGAAAAAAAGACACGGAAACCCTCATTAGTGAAAGAGATAAGTTCGCCAAAATAGCAGCAACTTCTCCCGGATTGATTTATTCAATGCGCCAAAGTAAGAATGGTACACTATCATATCCTTATGCCAGTGATGCGATTCAAGAGATTTATGGTTTTACATATGACGAAATAAAAGATGACGCATCCAAAATTTTTAAACTTATTCATCCTGATGACCTCGACTATGTAATTAATAAAATAGTAGAAACCAATTCCAAATTAATACCGTTAAAAGAAGAATACAGATACTTACATCCTACAAAAGGTTTGGTATGGCATGATGTAAATTCACTTCCTGTAATTGAACCTCAAGGTACCGTAATTTGCCACGGAATTATTACTGACATAACATCAAGGGTTTTGGCTGAGCAAAAAATAAATAAAGCGAACAGACTCTATTTATTCATCAGTCAGATTGATCAGATGATTGTACGCACCTCTGAAAAACAGACACTATTCAGAGAGGCCTGTGACATCGCGGTAAACATTGGTAAATTCAAGATGGCCTGGATCGGTATTATAGATGAGGAAAGCAGAAATGTGATTCCGGCAATGATAGCCGGAGAAGAGAATGGTTACCTGTCCCGGGTTAAAACTATTTCCACTGAAGATATCCCCGAAGGACGAGGCCCGAGCGGCACGGCCATACGAGAAGAAAGATCCGTAATCTGTAATGATATTGAAAATGCTTCTTGGGAACTGCTTTGGAAAGAAGATGCATTAGAACGTGATTATTTGTCCTCCATGTCAATTCCAATTAAAAAATTTGGTAAAGTATTTGGTGTTTTTTCTTTTTATGCAAATGAGAAAAACTTTTTTGATTCCGAAGAGATTGCGTTATTAGAGGAAGCGACCAGCGATGTGGCTTTTGCATTAGAATATTTTGAAAGTGAAGCGCTGCGAAAAAAGGCTGAAGAAGGTATTTTTGAAAGCGAACAACGATATCATACCCTTACTGAAGTATCTCCGGTTGGGATTTTCCGTACCGATGAAACCGGCTATACCACATACGTGAATCCGAGCTGGTGTGAGATTTCAGGATTACCTTTTGATAAGGCTGTAGGAAATGGATGGCTCGATGCGGTCCACAAAGACGATTTAAAAATCGTGAGCGATGGTTGGCAAAAAGCAGTCTCGTCCCAGCGAAACTCCTTAACGGAATACCGTTTTGTCAGACCCGATGGGACCATCAGGTGGGTAATTGGGCAGGCCACACCGGAAAAAAATTCTGAAAATGAAATAGTCGGTTACATCGGCACTACCACAGACATTACAGAAAGAAAAGTAACTGAAGAAGAATTCCAGAAAATTCACAAAAAAATTGAAGCCATTATTGATGCCATTCCGGATTTGATGTTTGAAGTGGATAAAGCCGGCCACATTTATAACTATCATTCCCATCGCAATGATTTACTGGCGTTACCTTCCGAACTTTTCATTGGTAAAACTATTTCAGATGTCTTTCCAAAAGACGCAGCCACATTGACTTTGGCGGCTATAGATGAAGCTGCAACAAACGGTTTTTCAACCGGACAGCAATATAAATTACAATTCCCAAATGGCCTGCACTGGTTCGAATTATCCATCGCGCCAATGAAAGAAAGTGAAGACCATGAGACTCATTATATCTGCCTTTCCCGTGATATTACCAAGGTCAAACTGGTTGATGATGCTTTACGCAAAAGCGAAGAAAGATATCGTGATCTGTTGAAGAATCTCGATGCCGGAGTAATTGTTCACGCTCCAGACGCTTCCGTTATTATGACCAATCTCAAAGCACATGAGTTGTTAGGAGTTTCTGCTAATCAGAGTACCAAGGAAGTATTGATTGACCCCGCCTGGAATTGCATAAATGATGATAATTCGATACTTCCATTTGCAAATTTACCGGTAAATAGAATCTTAAGAGATAAAAAATCGATACAAAATCAGATAATAGGAGTCGTTCGCCGCAACAATGCAGGCACGTTATGGCTTCTTCTTAATGGTTTTCCGGTCTTGGATGAACATGGTAACATATCTGAAATTGTAGTCAGTTTCATTGATATCTCAGCCCGAAAACGAATGGAGAGTGAAATTATTAAGGCCAAAGAATTAGCCGAATCCGCCAATAAGGCCAAAACCGAATTCCTCGCGAACATGAGTCATGAAATCCGGACTCCATTAAACGGAATTATCGGATTTACGCATTTGCTGATGAAGTCAGATCTTGAAAAAAATCAGTCGGAATATATGTCGACAGTTAATGAATCTGCCACTACGCTAATGCATATAGTCAATGATGTGTTGGATTTTTCTAAAATTGAATCCGGAAAATTGGAATTGGTGATTGAAAAAATTGATATTATTAAACTTACCAAACAGGTAATCGATTTGTTTAAGTATCAGGCCGACCTGAAAAATATCAACCTCTCTATAAATATACATCCAACCGTTCCTCAGTATATTCTTGGGGATTCCATACGATTAAAGCAAATATTAGTCAATTTACTCAGTAATGCCTTAAAATTTACAACTGCAGGGAAAATCACGCTAAGTTTAAAAAATATTAACAGTGGAAAAAAAGAATGTACGCTCCGGTTTTCAGTAAAAGATACCGGTATTGGTATAAAAACATACAACAGTGAAAAAATATTCAACTCTTTTGTACAGGAAGATACGTCTACCAATCGTAAATTTGGTGGAACTGGTTTAGGTCTTACTATTTCAAATCAACTGTTAGCACTAATGGATAGCAAATTGGAATTGAATAGTACATACGGTAGCGGAAGTGATTTTTTCTTTACAATAACATTCAAAATAGGTAAATACAGCCAGGGCGATTCAACTGAATCTACGGGAAACGATGAGGACTTACCTATCATGGAACCTCTTTTCGATAAAAAGATTTTAATTGTTGAGGACAATAAGATTAATATGCTTTTGGCAAAAACTCTGGTCAGGAAAATTATTAAAGACTGCGTCATTTTTGAGGCAAAGGACGGAAATGAGGCATTGGATTTTTATTCAGCCGAAAAAATAGACCTTATTTTAATGGATATACAAATGCCTAACAAAAATGGCTACGAAACGACAGAGGAAATCAGGAGACTGCCTAATGCAGCATCTGTTCCGATAGTCGCCATCACAGCTGGTATAAAGATTGGTGACAAGGAAAAATGTTTAGAAGCAGGAATGAATGATTACCTATCCAAACCTATTATTCAGTCGGATCTTGAAAATATGCTATATAAATGGCTACAAAAAAAAGTGCCTGAAAACTCAGACACTCTTTAAATAATAAAAATATTTTTTTTTAGACTTTTGGCTCTGCTTTTTTGGCAGCACAACAACCACCTTTTTTTTCCGTTGCACATGCTTTCTTTTCAGCAGTTGTACATGCTTTCTCTGTTTTTGTTGTTTTCTTCTGTTTTGGATCTTCCTGAGCATTAACGTTCATAGAAAATAAAAAAGCTACTAATGCGAGTGTTGAAACTAATTTTTTCATAATTTGATATTAATTTGGGTGAATCTTATTTTTTCAGGTTTAAATATAACACTTAATATATTATATCTAAAAGTTTTAACTTTTTAAATTATTTTCATAGAGTGATATCCAGTCGGGAACCGTCATTTTCGTACACAACTCCCCCATCAGATCAAAAGGAATAGCATCCATTTTTTTGAAACGGATACAGCTTTTGCCCATATCCAACTTGAACTTACTGTGATTCGGAAATTCTCCAACAAACCATTCCAACAGTTCAGGATTAGCATATATGCCCATATGATAGACAGCAATAAAATTCTTTTGGGAAGCAATTGCCATAAATGGTAAAGGTAGTTTGGGATCACAATCGAATGTGGAACCCCATAGCCCAGCATCCCATAGCTCATTTTTTCCTCAAAACCTTTCGGCAGATTTTTTAAGACAGTGTTTCTCAATTTTTGGAATACTCCTTTTCGGTCTTCGGGTAAAGATTCAAGATATTCCTGTGGAGTTTTGCTTTCAGATTGCATTTTTCATTTTTTAGAATGCTAAAATTAAAAAAATAATGGCTCAGCTATAAATTATAAAACATCTTAACAATAAATTTCGGATATTTGTAATAGCTTTAATATCAACATTATGAAAAATACTTCTATTTTGTTTTGTTTAATGATGGTTACGTTCTCCGGTTTTTCCCAGCTAAAACCAATCCAGTATAAAGATGACCAACAAATCCTGAATGGTTTCCAAATACTTCCTAAAAAAGCCAACAAAGACAAACCCGGTATTTTAATCTTACCTGCCTGGAAAGGTATTGACAATCATTCCAAAACATCAGCAAAGCAATTATCTGATTTAGGATATTATACTTTTATCGCTGATATTTATGGGGAAGGCAATTATCCGAAAGATGCCAAAGAAGCAGGTCAGCAAGCCGGTCTTTATAAAAACAATCCCGTCCAATATCAAAAAAGGATCCGCCTCGCACTGGAACAATTAATTAAAGCCGGAGCCAACCCTGATAAAATAGTAATTATAGGATATTGCTTTGGTGGAACAGGTGCCTTAGAAGCGGCCAGGGGAAAACTGCCTGTAAAAGCAGTAGTATCTTTTCATGGTGGACTTGGTAAAGACATCAGCAGACCCACCGACAATATTGATGCAAGAGTTCTGGTGTGCCATGGAGCCGATGATCCTTACGTAACAAAGGAAGAAATAACCACGTTCCAACAAGAAATGCGAGATGCTAAAACCGATTGGCAGATGATATATTATTCCAATGCCGTTCACGCTTTTACAGATCCGGAAGCAGGTAATGATAATTCCAAAGGGGCTGCTTACAATGCCAAAGCCGCCAGTCGTTCCTGGAAACATTTCTTAATTTTTCTCAAGGAGGTTTTATAACAACCCCCTAAAATAAAACCCGATTTAAATATTTATTCCGTAAAAATAATTTCCCAAATTTTGTTTCTACTTATTCAAGGCTGTTTTTAATTTTAAAACCAATATACCGATAATATGAAAAAAGCGAACAAACATCCAGGTGATTTTGAAAACCAGAAACAACAGGATTTAGAGGTCAATAAATCCGATGGGACGGGCCAATTTATGACTACTGACCAAGGTCTGAAAATAAATGATGACACCAATTCACTAAAGGCAGGAGAACGTGGTCCATCACTATTGGAAGATTTTATTTTAAGGGAAAAAATTACTCATTTTGATCATGAACGCATTCCGGAAAGAATCGTTCATGCCAGAGGATCTGCCGCTCATGGTTTTTTTGAGCTCTTTCAATCGATGGAAAAATATACCAAAGCCGGATTTCTGCAGGACCCGGGCATTAAAACACCGGTATTTACACGCTTTTCTACCGTGGCAGGATCAAGAGGCTCCACGGATTTGGCCCGGGATGTTCGCGGTTTTGCGGTTAAATTCTATACTCAGGAGGGAAATTATGATTTGGTCGGAAATAATATTCCGATATTCTTCATACAGGATTCCATGAAATTTCCGGATCTGGTTCATGCGGTAAAACCGGAACCTCATAATGAAATGCCACAGGCCGGTTCAGCCCATGATACATTCTGGGACTTTATTTCCTTAATGCCGGAATCTATGCACATGATTATGTGGGCGATGTCAGACAGGGCGATTCCACGAAGCTTGAGAATGATGGAAGGTTTTGGAATACATACTTTCCGGTTTGTGAATAAAGAAAATCAGTCACATTTTGTCAAATTCCATTGGAAACCAAAATTAGGCACTCATGCCGTTGTTTGGGATGAAGCTCAAAAAATATCAGGGAAAAATTCGGACTTCCATCGTCAGGATTTATGGGAAGCAATTGAAAGCGGACAATTTCCGGAATGGGAATTGGGCGTACAGTTAATCCCCGAGGCAGACGAACATAAATTTGACTTTGATTTACTGGATCCCACCAAAATCGTTCCGGAAGAATTGGTTCCGGTTACTATTATAGGCCGTATGGTCCTCGACAGGAATCCTGATAATTTCTTTGCGGAAACTGAACAGGTTGCCTTTCATCCCGGACATATCGTTCCCGGAATCGATTTTACCAATGATCCTCTGTTACAAGGCCGTTTATTTTCCTATACTGATACCCAATTATCACGCTTGGGCAGTCCGAATTTTCATGAAATCCCGATTAACCGGACCATTGCACCCATGCACAACAACCAACGCGACGGCCATATGAGACAGGAAATCAATGTAGGACGGGTAAGCTATCATCCCAATTCGTTAGGTGGTGGATGTCCATTTCAGGCAAAAATAGAAGAAGGTGGTTTTAGCAGTTTCAACGAAAGAATAGATGCGCAGAAAGTACGCGATCGAAGCGAAAGCTTTTCCGATCATTTTAGCCAGGCGACCTTGTTTTTTAATAGCCAGACGCAGGTTGAGAAAAACCACATCATAAAAGCGCTTCGATTTGAATTGGGAAAAGTAGAAACGGTGGCCATCCGTTTGCGGGTGCTGGGCTTATTATCGCAAGTAGACAAAACCCTGGCTAATAAAGTAGCGGAAGGTTTGGGACTAAAAGTACCTGCCACTTTGGAAAAACCAATTAACCAGGGCGTTGGTGCCAATGCTGATAAAAAGAAACACGAACCTAAAAAAGTTACCCAGAAAGTAACCTCTTCTGATGCTTTAAGCATGCTTAAAAATAAGACGCTTTCCAAAACTATCGTCACCAGACAGGTTGCTTTCCTATGTGGGAATGGTGTGAATGGTGATTCAGTTACAACTTTGAAAAACGCCCTTAAAAAAGAAGGAGCGTGCATTAAAATAATAGCACCACATTTAGGAAGTATAAAAACCGCAGATGGAAGTGAAATTACCGTGGATCAAAGTTTCCTGATTGCGTCTTCTGTTTTATTTGATGCAGTGTATGTCCCTGAAGGGAAAGCTAATTTTATGGAATCCACTCCTGAGGCGATTGAATTTGTAAATGAAGCCTACAAACATTGTAAAGTAATTGGTGCCGATATTCCCGAAATGTTGGAAAGAACAAACATGAAACGGAAAATGGACAGTGACGGCGGAGTGGTGATTAATGACGATAAATCGAAAAACTTTGCGCAATCATTCATAAATGCTATGGGCCATCATCGGTTCTGGAGTCGTGAAGCGGACGTCTAAAATAATATATTTAAAAAAGCCTGGTATTATCCAGGCTTTTTTTGATCCTATTCAGAAGCAAGAGGATCCTTTAGCTTTCTTTTACTGGAGAAATTGGCAGGATATTGTTTTTTATGTTTGTCGAGAAGTAAATAGGGCTGTTCACCATAATATTCGTCAATTGGAACATGATAATCGTTCCGCAAACAATATCCTCTGTAACCTGCAGGTATATATCCCGCGGTAATCCAATTCCCATTTTGCTTATAAATATACAGTTGTCTTTTGGTGTCAAAATAAGCATTCAGGTTCGGAAAATAATAATATCTGATATTTACGACGGCTTCCACATTAGATTCTGAAGTAGTCTCCACTACCTTTTTCTTGCCCACAAAAACAGTATCCAAGGAAATTTGGGCCGTTATATTTTGACAGATAAAAAAGATACTGATTAAGGAAATGTAGTTTTTTGTTTTCATATTGTTCTGTTTTACAGATACATACATACATTATAGCCTACATAAAGATACGGATAAATTCACTTTTCATAAAATCAAAACTTGACTTTTTTTTGTATTTGAATTAAAGAAACGGACTGTCATTATTTTTTAGTCATTCTGGGGCTGAAATAAATATTTGTTAGATTTATTTTCGATATTTGCTAACCACTTTTTAAAACTATGAGCAAAGTCTTTTATTTATTTTTACATGGCCCACAAAAGAATGTACCAGGAAAAACGATGGGTTTCCAATATAAAAAGTACCTTATTAATAATTATTAACTGTATATTTATTCTTCTGTTATTATCTTTATTCTCTATTTACACCTTATTCCATTTAAAATAACCTGATTTAACTACCTATGAAAAATTCAATATGTCTTCTGGCCGTCTTAGTGGCTATTTCATGTAAAACTCCCCAAAAAACAGTAACAGCGATTCCGGTTTCGGTTTCGGATAACTCCAATCCCGTTAAATACATGAACTCCATTACCGCAGATGAGTTGAAAACCCATCTTTACATTGTGGCTTCAGACGAAATGCAGGGACGCGAAACCGGTTCTGTCGGACAGAAAAAAGCCGGGCAATACCTGATCAGTCAATATAAAAAAGATCAGATCTCATTTCCGAAAGGAGCAGCAGATTATTACCAACGAATTCCGGCGGCCTACCTGAATAAAAAACGCAACGAAAATTTACCGGATTCAGAAAATATCTGGGCGTTTATTGAAGGATCTGAAAAACCGGAAGAAATCTTGGTTATTTCTGCCCATTATGACCACGTTGGAATGGAAGGTGAAGAAATATTCAACGGTGCTGATGACGATGGTTCCGGAACGGTAGCCTTATTAGAAATTGCTCAGGCTTTCATGCAGGCAAAAAAAGAAGGCCATGGGCCAAAACGTTCGATTTTGTTTCTGCATGTAACCGGTGAAGAACACGGATTGCACGGTTCGCGCTTTTATTCTGAAAATCCATTATTCCCGTTAAAAAACACAATTGCAGATATCAATATTGATATGATTGGCCGCCGCGATTTTGATCATCCGGATACGAATAACTACATTTATCTAATCGGATCCGACCGTTTATCAACTGATCTTCACAATGCCTGCGAAGTTGCCAATAAAAAATACACCAATCTGGAACTGGATTATAAATACAACGATTTAAATGACCCGAACCGTTTTTATTTCCGTTCCGATCATTACAATTTTGCAAAGAACGGTATTCCGTCCGTTTTCTTTTTTAACGGCGTACATGCCGATTATCACAAGGCAACCGATTCTCCGGATAAAATTGAATATGAAGCTCTTGCAAAAAGGGCGCAACTGGCTTTTGTAACCGCATGGGAATTGGCCAATAGGGAAAACCGCCCCCTTGTAGATAAAGACGGTAAATAGCTTCTGATTCCATAAAAACTCCGAAACATTTCGGAGTTTTTTTATTTGTAACATTTTTCATTTTTTGGTATCCAAAACCAATAACCTATAAAAATCCTTTCATGGAGTTTGAAGAAATTTATAAAACCTATTGGCAAAAGATATATCGGGTCTGTCGCGGTTATGTAAGTGACGACGATTGGGCAAAAGACATCACACAGGATACTTTTATTATCGTATGGAATCAACTGCACACCTTTAGAAACGAGTCGGCCATCAGCACTTGGATTTACCGGATTGCGGTTAATAATTGCCTGAAGCAGATTGAAAAACAAAAACGATTGCCAGCGGGTAATTTCCCAGAACACATCACTGAAACTGTCCAAATTCCGATTGACAATAAAATTGCATTTTTATACCAATGCATCAATGAACTGAAAGAAGCCGACCGGATTATCATTTCATTGGAGCTGGAAGATATCAAACAAGCAGAAATAGCATCTATTGTGGGTATTTCAGAAATCAATGTGAGAGTTAAAATTCACAGGATAAAAGAAAAGTTAACCGAAAAATTTAAAAGTTATGAGCGAGACTAATTTCAGAGATTTATGGCAAAGCCAAAAGATAAATGCCGATTCAAATGCAGAGGCAATTGTGACCAAAGCAAAACAATTGCAAAAGAAAACACGACTCCAAATAATATTGGGAAATCTGTTATTATTTGTTACCATGTTATTTATTATTGGCATCGCCATATATTTTAAACCACAGATGATTACTTCAAAAATCGGGATCATACTTGTTTTAGCAGCTATCATCATGCAGATTACAGCTTCCAGCAAGCTTATAGTATGGAATAAAAGCAATGCTCAGAAAAGCAATCTGGACTATTTGCAACAATTAGTGCTGTTTAAGAAGAAACAGGCTTTTTTACAATCGACAATCATGAATATATATTTTGTTTTATTAGGGTTGGGGATTGTCTTGTATATGATTGAATATACGATACGAATGAGCACTTTCGCAGCGATAATGACCTATGGAGTAACACTCGCATGGATTGCGCTAAACTGGTTTTATTTACGGCCAAAAATTATAAACAAGCAACAGCAAAAATTAAATGAAGTCATTTCGAATTTGGAAAGCATCAATGAGCAATTTTTGAAAGAGAATTAAGCCAAATTAAACTTGTTGCTTTGTGATATCCAAAAATTAATAACCTAAAAATTAGATAATTAAAAAAATAATACTTCTCATCTTATAGTATTTTCGCAAACGTCATATACAAAAAAAGCTTCGAATTTCTTCGAAGCTTTTGCGTTTCTGGGTGGCTGACCGGGTTCGAACCGGCGACCCTCGGCACCACAAACCAATACTCTAACCAGCTGAGCTACAACCACCATTTTTTAACGAGTGCAAATATATGACAAATATATTATTTTGCAAATAAAATAATCTAAAAATTATACTAAATCCCCTAAACTATTGACTGCCACATATCTTTCTACAGTAAATCCTTCAGCATAATCAGTGCCGATTAAACGGCCCAAATCCTGTGCCCGATAATGGATGCTGTCCAGAAAATTCTTTGTTGCGATTGGCGTTGCCGGTTCATCGGTATTCGGATTGTAAAATTGGGAACTGTAGGCCATGATGGCATCTGCCTTCTTATCGGTGTATCCGGTAATATCAACCACAAAATCCGGTTCAATGTTTTTCCACTGAATGTAATGATAAACTAATTTTGGGCGCCAGGCGGATTGATTTTCACCATTCAAAACAGTTTCAATCTTTAGCAATCCCGATAAAAAACAGGCATCAGAAACCAATCTGCTTCCTTTACCATGATCGATATGACGGTCATCTATCGCATTACACAATACAATTCCGGGCTGGTATTTGCGAATCATCTTAATAACTTTCATCTGATGCTCTTCGTCATTAATAAAAAAACCATCCCGCATGTGAAGGTTTTCGCGCACACTAACTCCAAGAATTTGTGCCGCTGCACTTGCCTCTTTGTCCCTAATTTCGGCGGTTCCACGAGTTCCAAGTTCTCCCCGCGTTAAGTCCACGATACCGACTTTTTTTCCTAAAGCAATTTCTTTGGCAATTGTTCCGCCGCAACCCAGTTCAACATCATCGGGATGTGCGCCAAAGGCCAGTATATCTAATTTCATACGAAGATTATTTTTGTTTTTTTAAAGGAATATATTATCACCATGAGGAAATACTTTCGACCGCATTTAAATTTGCAAATCATGGCGATTTCATACAATTATTTTTTTCATAGTCAATGATTTATTGACCGTTTCAATCCATTCTTTTTCGGGAATACTGTCTTTTGTTATTCCACAGCCCACATACAAATGCGCCTGTTTGTCTTTTATCTGAAGACATCTAAGATTAACAAACAAATCCGATTTCGCCTTTTCAAAATTAGAAGATTTAAAATTCAATTCCCCCAAAAAGCCAGTATAATACTGCCTGTCGTATTCTTCATTTTTTAAGATAAAGTCTTTGGCAATGCTTTTCGGCAATCCGCACACCGCTGGTGTTGGATGTAAAATAGAAACTACCTGCTCCAAAGTGGAATCCTCGTTTATAATTCCTTCAATGTCTGTTTTAATATGCAAAATATTGCCGGCTTTTAGCGTATATGGACTGGAAACAGCGACCTCAGAAGTGACATTTTTAAGATTATCCAAAATAAAATCCGTTACCAACTGCTGTTCTTCCTTTTCCTTGTTTTCCCAGGATACCTTTGAAGAGCCATTAAAAGATTGCGTTCCGGCTAATGCCATCGTGTAAAACTTATTCTTTTTTGACTTAAGCAAACGTTCCGGCGTAGCGCCCATCCATAAGCCAATTTTAGGATGATACCAGCAATATGTGAAAGCGGACGGATAGGTTCGGACTAATTTTTCGAAAACACCTACAACATCAAAATCCGGGACATCAATAATTTCTTCACGGGATAAAACCACTTTATTAAAAAATCCGTTATTAATGGCATCAATTCCTTTTTGAACCAAGGTCTCAAAATGCGCTTTATCCTGTTCATTTTCAGCGGAAACAAAATTCGAATGATGGTTTTCTTCAAAAGACAGAAAGTGGGATTCCCATTTTACCGATTGTCTTTTCGGAATTAAAATTATCTGACTGCCGTCAAAAGGAGCAAAAATAAAACCGGTTTCATTAAAATCTTCGGCAAAATACAAGTGATCATTTTTCTGAAAATAACCAACCAGTTTATTTTTATTCGGCTTACTGTAAATTACAAACGGTAGATGCTGTGCTTCCTGTTGTTTAACTTTTATAAAAAAATCAATCATACTACTTTATATTAAAGATAAATTGAATTGAAAAAATGCAGTTTTATTTTTTTTTGAAAACCATGTTGGTCAGCTTACAAATTGAAATGAGATTATTTTCCTCATCCGTAATTCTAATTTCCCATAAGTGTAACGTTCGTCCTTTATGAATGATTCTGGCTGTGCCAAAGACAGTTCCTTCCGTTTTGCTTCGCAGATGATTGGCAGAAATTTCAATGCCCCTCACCTCCTCTTCACGAGGATTCCCGATTACAATGGACGCGGCACTCCCGACACTTTCGGCGAGAGCCACTGTAGCGCCACCATGCAATAATCCCATGGGTTGGTGAACTCTTGAATTCACAGGCATTTTTGCAGTCAGAAAATCTTCCCCTGCATCAATATATTCAATACCCAATGTTTGCATCAATGTATTTTTAGCAAATTGATTGCACATGGTTAACACTTTTTCCTTGTCGAAACTCATTAAATTTTCGGGTTTATAAATTGAAAAACACGTTTAATTATGACCAATTTCATAACATGACAGAATAAATATATAATTTTTTTCGTTATCAGAGTAATTAATTTACAAATTGACTCGTTTTTCCTATTTTTACCAAAATTCAACCCTATGCGCAATTCTATTTTTATATTTCTTCTCGGGATTTTGCTTTCGATGACTTCCTGCAGGAAAGATTTTGAGTTTGAACCCAGTACAGGCGATTTAGAATTTTCCAGAGACACGGTCTACCTGGATACTGTATTCACCAACGTTGGATCCAGTACATACACCCTAAAAGTGTACAACAGAAGCAATAAGGATATCAATATCCCTAAGATCCAATTAGCCAAAGGAAACTCTTCAAAATACCGGATTACCGTCGATGGCATGGAAGGCTTAGATGAAGACAACAGCGGTTATGGTGACGGTAAAATTTTCAACAATGTCGAGCTTCTGGCCAAAGACAGCTTATATATATTCATCGAAACCACGGCAGAAATTACAGATGCCAATCCCACAGATTTTTTATACACCGATAATATCCAATTCGATTTAGGAAGCAATCTCCAGAAAGTGGAATTGGTTACCTTAATCCAGGATGCTGTTTTTTTATATCCGCAGAAGTATGTGGATCCCGTTACCCAGGCAGTAACCTATGAATCGTTAACAATAGGTGCCGACGAAATTTATGGATTTTATCTGGACGAAAGCGATCCCGTCCATGGTAATGAATTGGTAATGACGAATCAAAAACCCTATGTTATATATGGATATGCAGGTGTTCCCAGCGGAAAAACCTTGACCATTGACCCTGGCGCACGCATTCACTTCCACGCTGGTTCCGGAATTATTGTAGCAAATGGAGCTTCCATACAGGTTAATGGAGATATTTCTACTACCGATGCATTGGAAAATGAAGTCATTTTTGAAGGCGATCGTTTAGAACCTGATTTTTCGGATATTCCGGGACAATGGGGCACTATCTGGCTGACTTCGGGAAGTGTCAACAATCAATTTAATCATGCAACCATCAAAAATGCGGCCATAGGATTGTATATACAGGATTGTCCCGTTAGTATAAAAAACACTCAGATTTATGATTGTTCCAATTTTGGAATTTTGGCGCAGACCGCAACTATAACTGGCGAAAACATCGTTATCAATTCGGCCGGACAAGCTGCATTAGCCTGTACGCTGGGTGGTTCTTATGAATTCAAACATTGTACGTTCAACAATAACTGGCCAGGATCCAATCAGTTAGCGGTTCTTGTCGATAATTTTTATCTGGATGGAAACAATCAGTCCGTGGCATTCGATTTATTGCAGGCCAACTTTTTTAACTGTATCATTTATGGTTCCAATCAGGTCGAAATGCTGCTGAAAAAAAACGACACCAAACAATTCAATTATCTATTCAATAACTGTCTTGTAAAATTCAGTAGTACCAATCTGACGGCAACAGGAATGTATGATTTTGACACAGATACTGTTCATTACAACGCAATTTACAAAAATACCAATCCGTTGTTCGAGGATATAAATCACAATAAATTGAATATTGAAGCAGATTCACCCTCAGCCGGTAAAGGAAACTTAATTTATCTAGTGACTACTGATGTATTAGGAAATCCACGAACTTCCAACCCACCGGATTTAGGTGCTTACCAAAGCGCTCCTTTTCCGCTGTAATTTCAATTTTTCAAATCACAAAAAATCCATTTTAATTTCTAAAATGGATTTTTTGTGTTCTATACTATTGCAGAAATTGCAATCAAGAATATCATTATTCGATAAAGATTTCTTAACGCCAGACGCTTTCAAAACCTATACTTTTGCTTAGTGTTGAAAAACTATTTGCTTCATAATCAGTTTTTTGATAGATTTTTAGTACATTTAAA
This sequence comes from Flavobacterium sp. GT3R68, assembly GCF_007109225.1. GTDB lineage: Bacteria > Bacteroidota > Bacteroidia > Flavobacteriales > Flavobacteriaceae > Flavobacterium. Next base: position 257,079 of record NZ_VJZK01000004.1, on the reverse strand, counting down.
AACCAACCACCAAACTTACCACTTATGAAAAAATTCTACACTTTAGTATTACTGACGTTCTGCACAATAACAATTGCACAAATTCCTTCCGGCTATTACAATAATGCAACAGGCAGCGGTTACACCTTAAAAACACAATTGTATACTATCATTAAAGGACATACCGATCGTGGTTATAACGGTCTTTGGACAACCTACAGCACATCGGACAGGGACAACCAATATGAAAATGATAATACAATAATCGATCTCTATTCTGAAAACCCGACGGGAACAGATCCTTATACTTTTTTTTATTCGACAAGCCAATGTGGAACATACAGCGTTGAAGGCGATTGTTATAATAGAGAACATATGATTCCGCAATCCGTGTTTAATTCGCTTTCACCAATGGTTGCTGATGCACATTTTATACCTCCCACTGATGGAAAAGTAAACGGGATGCGGGCTAATTATCCCCACGGAATGGTCACTTCGCCTACATACACCTCACAAAACGGGGGTAAACTGGGTCCAAATTCCAACTCTGGAATTGCGGCGGGATACACCGGAACCGTTTTCGAACCAATAAATGAATTCAAAGGGGATATCGCCAGAATGTATTTTTATTTTGCCACCCGATATGAAAATACGGTTTCAGGTTATTCCTATGCCATGTTTGATGGCTCCAGCAATAAGGTTTTTACAACGCCATTTTTAAACATTCTTTTAGCCTGGAATACCCAGGATCCGGTGAGTGCAAGGGAAATTGCACGTAACAATGCGATTTATGCCCGTCAAAATAATCGTAATCCGTATATCGACCACCCGGAGTATGTACAAAAAGTGTGGAATCCCACCGCTGATACACAAGCACCAACCGCACCTGGAAGTTTAGTTTCAATATCCAAAACAACCTCCACGATTTCAATAAGCTGGAATACCTCGACAGATAATGTTGCGGTGACTGGTTATAACATATACGTAAACAGTGTTTTAAAAGCCACCGTAACAAGTTTATCTTACACCATAACAGGATTACTGTCATCCACTCCGTATTTCATTTATGTAAATGCAAAAGATGCTGTTGGAAACCTTTCAATATCCAGTAATACACTAACTGAAACAACTTCATCGGGGACAACAGCGACCGATTTGTTGTTTTCAGAATATATTGAAGGATCTTCAAATAATAAAGCATTGGAAATCGCCAATTTAACAGGCGGCGCAGTAAGTTTATCAATCTATAGCATAAAAAAACAAACCAATGGTGCCGGAGCATGGAGTACAGGATTAAGCTTGTCTGGGACCTTAAATAGCGGCAGTAAATTTACCATTGTCAATAGTCTAATGGCATCCAGTTGCTATGCGACCGGTTCTGCAAACATATCGACAGCCGCGGGAGAAATGACTTTTAATGGAAATGACGCCGTAGGTTTATTTAAAAACGGCATACTGATTGATATTATCGGAACCTTCAATGGTGGAACGGCAAACTTCTCGGCTGATGAAACATTAAGAAGAAAGTCCACGGTAACAGCACCAAGCACTACTTTTAATAAAGCCACGCAATGGGATGTATTTACATTAGATACCTGCAATAATTTAGGCAGTCGTCTCAGTGAAAATATAGAAGAAAATAATCTCTATTTCAATGATGTAAGAATATATCCCAACCCTTCCAATGGTAATTTCACTATTGATTTCGGAAAGGCTGACAGCGGTAGTTCCATCGAGATTTATTCATTATTTGGACAAAAAGTTTTTGAAAAGAACAATACTGATAATTCGTCACTTTCCCTTTCGAACCTGCAAAAAGGAATCTATTTATTAAGGGTCACCAAAGATTCAAAATCCATTACCAAAAAAATAATAATCAATTAACCAAAAAGCGGCAAATTGCCGCTTTTTTTAATTCGGAATTTAATCTTAAATGATTAAATTTGCAGCGCAACAATAACTACACACACAATGATTCATTTCTTCGGTAACCAAACCAAGACGGTTTTTGCAGTCCAAACGCAAAACCAAATTTCTACGGAAGACATTTCAAAATTAAACTGGCTTTTTGGCGACGCACATAAAATAGAAAAATCCGTATTAGCGGATTTTTTTGTTGGTCCACGTGTCACTATGATTACGCCATGGAGTACAAACGCTGTCGAAATTACTCAAAACATGGGAATTTCCGGAATCATCCGAATTGAAGAATTTCAAAAAGTAGCGGAAGATTTCAAGGATTTTGACCCGATGCTTTCGCAAAAATATTCCGAATTACATCAGGATATCTTTACCATCAACATCCAACCGGAAGCCATTTTGGACATTGAAGATATTGCAGCCTACAATACCAAAGAAGGTTTGGCCTTAAGCGATGAAGAAGTGGATTACCTTAATAATTTATCAACTAAGTTAGGACGAAAATTAACCGATTCAGAGGTTTTTGGTTTCTCTCAGGCCAATTCGGAACACTGCCGCCATAAAATTTTCAATGGAACTTTTATCATCGATGGCGAAGAAATGCCATCTTCCCTATTCAAATTAATTAAAAAAACATCTGCGGAAAACCCGAACAATATTGTTTCAGCTTATAAAGACAATGTGGCTTTTGTAAAAGGCCCTAGAGTACAACAATTTGCTCCCAAAAGTGCTGACAAACCAGATTTTTACGAAGTGAAAGACTTTGACTCGGTAATTTCATTAAAAGCGGAAACCCACAATTTCCCCACGACTGTCGAGCCATTCAACGGAGCGGCTACCGGTTCTGGTGGAGAAATTCGGGATCGTTTGGCTGGTGGACAAGGTTCTTTACCTTTGGCAGGAACAGCGGTTTATATGACTTCTTATTCCCGTCTGGACGAAAACAGGCCATGGGAAAAAGGAATGGACCAACGAAGATGGTTGTACCAGACTCCAATGGATATTTTAATCAAAGCCTCAAACGGAGCTTCTGATTTCGGAAATAAATTTGGACAGCCGTTAATTACAGGTTCCATCCTGACATTCGAGCATGAAGAAAAGGGCCGGAAATTAGGTTTCGATAAAGTGATTATGCAAGCCGGAGGAATCGGCTTTGGAAAAGAAGATCAAGCTATTAAGAAAAAACCACAGACAGGAGATAAAATTGTTATCCTTGGTGGTGAAAATTATAGAATCGGGATGGGTGGCGCTGCAGTTTCCTCTGCGGATACCGGAGCTTTCAGTTCGGGAATTGAATTGAATGCCATCCAACGCTCAAACCCTGAAATGCAAAAACGTGCTGCCAATGCCATTCGTGGTTTGGTGGAAAGCGATATAAATCCAATTGTTTCGATTCACGATCACGGTGCGGGAGGACATTTAAACTGTCTTTCGGAATTGGTGGAAGATACGGGAGGTTTAATCAATCTAGACAATTTACCTGTTGGAGACACTACCCTTTCCGCCAAGGAAATCATCGGAAACGAATCCCAGGAACGAATGGGATTAGTCATTGGACAAAAAGACATTGACACTTTACAGCGGATTGCCGATAGAGAGCGCTCCCCGATGTATCAGGTGGGAGATGTTACCGGAGATCATCGTTTTACATTTGAATCAAAAACTACCGGTGCCAAACCTATGGACTTTGCTTTGGAAGACTTTTTTGGAAGTTCACCTAAAGTAGTAATGACAGATAAAACCATCGATAGAAAGTATGCTGATTTAGAATATAGCATCAGAAATATTTCAACATATTTAGAGCAAGTACTACAATTAGAAGCTGTGGCCTGTAAAGACTGGCTGACCAATAAAGTGGACCGTTGTGTTGGTGGAAAAGTAGCCAAACAACAATGCGCCGGGCCTTTACAATTGCCTTTGAACAATTGTGGTGTAATGGCATTGGATTATTTAGGAAAAGAAGGAATTGCCACATCAATCGGACATTCGCCAGTTGCGGCGTTGATTGATCCTGTTGCAGGAAGCAGGACCGCTATTGCTGAGGCATTGTCCAATATTATCTGGGCACCCATAAAAGATGGCTTGAACGGAATTTCCCTGTCAGCCAACTGGATGTGGGCCTGTAAAAATGAAGGCGAAGATGCACGTTTATACCAGGCAGTAAAAAGCTGCTCTGATTTTGCAATCGAATTAGGAATCAATATCCCGACGGGTAAGGATTCGCTTTCGATGAAACAGAAATATCCAAACGAAGAAGTGATTGCACCGGGAACGGTAATTATTTCGGCGGCCGGAAACTGTACTGACATTCAAAAAGTAGTAGAGCCTGTTTTACAAAGAGACGGTGGCTCTATTTATTATATCAATCTGTCACAAGATGCTTTTAAATTAGGTGGTTCATCGTTTGCGCAAACATTGAATGTTATTGGAAATGAGGCACCAACGATTAAAGATTCAGCTTTTTTCAAAAGAGCATTCAATACGATTCAGGAATTAATTCTGGAAAACAACATCGTTGCCGGACACGATATCGGAAGTGGTGGATTGATTACCACTTTATTGGAAATGTGTTTTGCCGATGTGAATTTGGGTGCCAAAATTGATTTCTCGGTTTTGGAAGAAAAAGACATTATCAAATACCTTTTTGCTGAAAATATCGGGATTGTTTTCCAGGCGAAAACTGATGCTGCGGTGGAATCAAAATTAAAAACCAATAACGTTTCTTTCCATAAATTAGGAATAGTTACCAATGAAGCTGTTTTAGATTTTGGACCATGTAAATTAGACATTCCAAAATACAGGGATATTTGGTTTAAAACCTCCTTCCTATTAGACCAAAAGCAATCTAAAAACGGAATGGCTCAAGAGCGTTTCGACAATTATAAAAACCAACCATTAGAGTTTATTTTCCCGGCACACTTTACCGGTAATAAGCCTGTATTGGATGAGATTGCTTCGGGCACTCGCAATGACAGACCAAAAGCAGCCATCATCCGTGAAAAAGGAAGTAATTCCGAGCGTGAAATGGCCAATGCGATGTACTTGGCCGGTTTTGATGTCAAAGATGTGCACATGACCGATTTGATTTCGGGACGTGAAACTTTGGAAGACATTCAGTTTATTGGTGCAGTCGGAGGATTCTCCAATTCAGATGTTTTAGGGTCGGCCAAAGGTTGGGCGGGAGCGTTTTTATACAATGAAAAAGCTAAAACAGCATTGGATAATTTCTTTAAAAGAGAAGATACACTATCTGTCGGAATTTGTAATGGGTGCCAATTGTTTATTGAATTGGGATTAATCAATCCGGAGCACGAACAAAAACCAAAAATGCTTCATAACGACAGTAATAAACACGAAAGTATTTTTACTTCTGTAAAAGTGCAGGAAAACAAGTCGGTGATGTTATCGAGTCTTGCCGGAGCGACACTTGGAGTTTGGGTTTCGCATGGTGAAGGAAAGTTTGAATTGCCATTAGGGGAAGAAAATTACAACATTGTTTCTAAATATGCATACGATGGCTATCCTGCCAATCCGAATGGTTCACATTTTGATGTGGCGATGCTTTGCGATACGACAGGACGTCACTTAGTGATGATGCCACATATTGAACGCTCTACTTTCCAATGGAACTGGGCTCATTATCCGAAAGACCGAAATGATGAAGTTTCACCTTGGCACGAAGCTTTTGTGAATGCCAGAAAATGGATTGAAAAAGTATAAGACTATTAAATTGATAAAAGCGCTCTATTAAAGGAGCGCTTTTATTTTATGATTTATTCACAATAAAAATTCACAGTTTTATAAAGTTCTTCAACATCTACAGGCTTACTCAGCACCTTTTTGATTTTTGAAGCTGTAAATAACTCTTTGTTGACATCTTCCGAGATAGCTGTTAAGGCAACAATTGGAATATCCGGTTTGAATTTCGAAATGTAGTCTGACGCTTCAAAACCATCCATAATGGGCATCATGATATCCATCAAAATCAAGCAATAGTCATTCTCCTTCACGATATTACAGGCTTCAAATCCGTTGTTGGCCACATCACACACATAGCCTTTTTTAGTAATAATCTGTTTTGTGATTAGCTGATTTATTTTATTGTCTTCTACTAATAGAATTTTAATTTTTGAAGGGTCCTTTATTTTTTTAGGTTCTGATAGTGTTTCAAATTTTTCATTTTCATGGTAATTTTCAAAATCTAATGAGAAAGAAATCTTGGTACCTTTATCAGGCACGGAATCTATTGAAATGGTTTTATTAAATAAAGCCAGGGTTTTTTTAACCAAAGTCAGTCCCAAACCACTTCCTCCATATTCATAATTAATTTTTTCAGAACCCTGGATAAACAAGTCAAATATTTTATCCTTAATTTCGGGGGCGATGCCAATACCGGTATCACTGATTATGAATTGGATTTCCGTTCTATTTTCATTTACCAGCATTTTTTTAACTTCCACAATAACATTCCCGTTTTTTGAAAACTTGAAGGCATTGTCAATTAAACTAAACAAAACCTGATACAGTTTGGCTTGGTCTAATAAAAGTTTATCTGGTATTTCATTATCAAACAGCAGCGAACTACTGTTATTATTATTCCTGTTTTTTTTAACTGAGGCCAGAATTTTTGAAATTAATTCCCTTAATGAGACAATATCCTTTTTAGGTATGTAATCGTTATCAAAAGTATCTAATACATTAATCTCAATGATATTCCCAGACAAATTATAAAGGTTTTGAACCGAAGCTTGTAACTGATCTATGTTTTTTTCATAATTGGTTTTGTCTTCTTTCATTAAATAAAGAAGTCCGTTTAATGTATAAATAGGTGTTCGCAATTCATGTGAAATGGTATCTAATAATTTCTTTTTAATGTTTAACGCATCTTCAAGTTCGGAATTGGCTTTATATAGCAGTGCATTCTTCTCTTTTAATAAATGATTAATGGAGCTTTTAAATTTAGCATTACGATATTGAAAGTATGACAGTATTATTAAACTGATAATCGTTATTAAACAAAGTGCAAGCAAGTAATTTTTGTACTTTAGATTTTCATTTATAAGTTCGTTTTGCTTTATTACCGACTGAAATTCAATATTTTGAACCTCCAATTCCCTTTTTTGATTTAAGGATTTATTCAGTTTTACCACCCTGTACACCAAACGTTTTTTAAAATAGTCATTGGCAATTTTTAAATTGATTGCTGCTTCTTTATAATTTTTTTCTTTTTGATACAATTCTCCTAAAATCAGATAATAACGGGATTTCAGTAAAAAATCATCATCGTGATGTAAAAAGACATTTGATTTTTTTACCGTATTTAAATATTGCAAGGCTTTTTCATACTGATTTAGATTGTAATAGCTTTCAGCAATAATCAAATCTATTTCCGGTTGATCCGAATCTCCTCCGGTTTCTTCATTAATCTTTAAAAACTTGAAGGAATTCAGCAAAGTACGATTCCAATCTTGTTTGTTTAAATATAAAAGTGTCAGATTATAATACAAATCGACCTGTTTTTCTTTTGGAGCATATTTGGTTAGATATATTTCAGATAAGAGTGTGTATTTTTCATCTAAAGCAGTCATTCCCTGTGCATTATAAAATACTGCCAAATGTTCATAATATTCCCCCCGAATACTATTATTGCTATGCTTTTCTAATACTTTACCAGTTTTATCTAATGTTCTTTTGCTCGAATTATAGTCGTATTGTGTTATATGGAAATAAGAAATTTCTAAATACAGGTATAAAAGCTGGTCGTATTTTTTTTGAGAGATTAACTTTTTTTCTAATTTATTTATGATTTGGGTTCCTTGTTCATACAATTCATAATTATTCTGTGAAATCAGCTTTTTAGCTTTTTCAAATTCCCTTAAAACAGTACTATCAATGGCAGATTGTTGTGGAATGGCAAAGGAAGGCGTAATAAAAAAAAAGCATAGGCACAGTAAACACAATATTGAAGCTATAAAGCCTTTGTTTCCTATGAAATCATTACCTACTATATGGATGCGTTTCACAATTCAGTTAAATTAGTTTTTAATGAATTTACAACAATAATCACTTTTAATCAAATAATCCCGAAGCTATTAAATTTCAAACTGTTACAAAAACTAGATTCAAATTACGATGTAGGATGGGATCAGGACCCAGATGCAGAATTTTTTCACAATAAAACCTCAAACCGTGCGGTTATGTAACAACATATTAGCGCTAAATTTCCTGATTTTTTTGCACAATAAAAAAGAGGACTAAGTCCTCTCTATATATTATCAATTTTTTTGCTTGGTGAATTTTACAATTAAACAGTTTCAAATTCCATGTGATCCAAGGTTTCTATCGCTTCATTAACTTCAAGTTTAGAGGCTTTGAGTGCATTAAACTTTTCTAATTGCTCCAGTTCACCATCTTCACCAGAAAAATAAGGAAAAACATCCATGATCGGAGATTCCGAAATAGCAGGAATAGAATATTCACCCATGGTATTTTTCATTATAGTAACAGTGTTATCAAAAGCTTCTTTTACGTCGTTGGCCTGCACTAAAAAATACATATTCGATTTTCGTTCTTTGCCAGTTTCTTCATCATAAGCCAATAAGGAAATTTTTGATTTAAACCAACGGTCAGTATTTTCAAAAGGATGTATTTCCGCGTAGTTTGCTACTTTTATATTGGTGATTTTAAATTCTTCACTAATATAAGCTTTCATTTCTTCATTAATCCTACTTTCAGCTTCTGTATAAGATAACGCATCTACCAAATAAGGTTCTGTCGTAATTTTTTGTCCTCCAGTATCATCCGTTTTTCTATATTTTACTTTACATTCATACCACATAGTGCTCATATTTTTTTTAAGGATGTCAAAGATAGATTTTAAAGGAACTGAAATCTACAATTCATAAAATAGATATTCACAATTTCGAATGCTGATTTAAATATAATAATTACAATAAAAATTCTATTTAGCAATAATTTAGAAATCTAATCAATGGGTATCAAGCTCGTGTACCTTTTCGTTGGTCATAGACGGAAGGCTGGAAAACCTCTATGTTCTTGATGCCATTATGCCAGCCTATCCATTAGCTAACTATTACTAAATAGAATTATTGAAAATTATAAACAATGCCCATTTTATTTAGCCAGAAGTGATTCGCTATAGTAAGCAATTTCGTCAACAATCAGTCCGCTGTCATTAAAAGTGTCTATAAAAAGTATTGGTAAGACGATTTTTTTATTATCGGCTTTTCGGGTGAGTCTCATATTCCACCAAGACTGCACCACTTTTTGATTCCCTAAATCATAATTCAGATAATCCGGATAACCAACCACATCGATACTTGTAATATCATATTTTTCGAACATTATTTTGTCCATTTCTTTCATCTGATCCAATGTCAGACTCTTTTCATCAACAGCCATATTACAACTTCTGAATTGGGCATTCTTATCATAAAAACTATAGGCTTTTTTAAAATCCTTATTTTCAAAAGCATGAATCATTAACCTTACTTTATTGATATATTCATGATTGTTGTAGATTACACCATTTTTCCGTTCGGTATAACTATTACCAATTTCTTCCATAGCTCCGGGATCAGCATAATTGATCATCGTTTTAATTTTATTGTCCTTATTATTAACAATAAACAATCTGTGAATCGGCATATCCAATGATACTCCGGTTTTATTATGTATTCCTTTCAAATGATCCCAAGTTTGAACCCAAGTCACATCGTCATTTTTACCGTCTTTATATTCAATTGCATCCGGATATGCACCTTCGGAGCGCTTTAGACTTACATAATCGAAATTGTTTTTCCAGGATCTGACTTGACTTATAAATTGTTTCTTATCTCTTCCTTTATCTTCCTTATTCGTATTCGATCCATAATACGCTTTAAAATCATCTGTCAAAAAACTCGCCACCTTAACAGAGTCGCCCTTTATAAAGGCTTGCTGCATCGCTTCCACTGCAATAATTGCAGGATGTTCCACATAAATAGTCCCATTGACTTTTTTTTGTCCGTAAGTGATGCAAGCCCAAACCATCATCACAATGAATAATGCTCTTTTCATCTTGAATAAATTTATTGTTAATAATACTACAAATTTACGAAATTACAAATTCAACAGATTGTAAATCAACAGATAAGATTTAAAAAAAATAAAAAGCTTCAGTCAATTAAAAAACTCATCCGTAAAAGAATGAGGTCTTGTAGGAGTTTAATAATGGAAAGTTTACCAAGGAATAGGATTGTAATCTTTTAAGAATTTTCCGCACCAGTGTTTTCCTGTATTAATACCATCAAATAAAGGGTCCATAACCCGCGCTGCGCCATCGACAATATCTAATGGCGGTTGAAAATCTTCCAATTCCTGCTTCCTTTGGGCCAATTCTGCCGGATCTTCATCAGTAACCCAACCGGTGTCGACTGCATTCATAAAAATACCATCTTTCGCCAAAGTACCTGAAGCTGTATGCGTTAACATGTTCAGCGCCGCTTTGGCCATATTGGTATGAGGGTGACGGTCTTCCTTAAAATCCCGATAGAACTTCCCTTCCATAGCCGAAACGTTGATGATGTGTTTTTTTCCGGTATTGTCTTTCTTCATTACTTCTGAAAGTCGGTTACACAATACAAACGGCGCTACTGAATTTACAAGTTGCACCTCTATCATTTCAGTAGTTTCTATTTGTCCGAGCTTTAAACGCCAACTATTTGTCTTTCTTAAATCTACCTGTTGTAAATCGGCATCCAATTCTCCTTCCGGAAAAACTTCCTTTGAAACCAACGCATTGTCAAAACTATAAGGAATCTGAGACAACTTTGCAGAAGCTCTTAATCCAATTCCCGGTTCCGGACCATGCCAGGTCACAGGCATATTCTGATTGGACGAAACTCCCGTGGTCAATGCTTTCAATTCCTGTAAACAATCAGTATGGTCCAGCAATAGATCCTGTGCCTGTTTGGGTAAAGAGGCAATTGGACGTTCTTCGTTTTCCATCAAATGGGTATAGAATCCGGCTGGACGCCTAACAGTTTGTGCCGCATTATTGATAAGGATATCCAAACGCTGGTATTTCTGTTCTATGAAATTACAGAATATCTCCACACTCGGGATGTGTCTTAAATCCAATCCATGAATCTTTAGGCGATGTCCCCATTCGGAGAAATCTTCCTCCTTCGAAAAACGCAATGCGGAGTCAACCGGGAAACGGGTTGTGGCTATCACACTTGCTCCTCCACGTAAAAGCATCAACGTAATATGGTATCCTATTTTTAAGCGAGAACCGGTTATGACAGCTATTTGTCCTTTTACATCTGCAGTCTGAAAACGTTTGGCATAATTAAAATTACCACAATCAGTACACATCGTATCGTAGAAGTGATGCATTTTTGTGAATCCTGTTTTACAGATATAGCAATTTCGGGGATTTTCTAATTCCAATTGTTCTTTATTTGCCAAGTCGGCCATTGCCAACAATTTTGGAGCCACAAATACACTTGCTTCTCGTGCGTAGCGTATTCCCGTTTCTTTACGGGCGGTTCTGTCTTTCTTTTCCTGTTTGCGTTTGGCGACTGCCTTTCCGTCTTTTTTTCTACGCGAAAGTTCATCACGGTCCGGTCTTGAAAATATTCCTGCTGCTTTAATTAAAGCAGTTCTTTGTTCTTTCGGAATATCAAATATTTGATCCGTGTCATTAACCAATTGTGTCAATAATGCGATGCACTTGTCGATTTCTTCCGAAGCAATCGCGTTTTTAGTATCTATTTCCATCTTCTCCATCATAAAAACTTATATCGATCTTGGCGTAAATTCCAAGATTGCAAATATAGTTTTAATAATTTGGCTAAAATTCCCCTCGTTCAGATTTTTAAGGCAACTATAGAACTAAAAAAACTCATAATCGCTTATGAGTTTTTAATATGTTATATGAAAATTATTTCTTTTCTGCTGCCAATTGCTTTCGGGACTTGTAGGCTTTCAAATATTCTCCTTTCGGAGTTCCGTCATCAAAAGAGCTCCATTTCAGTAATGTCCTCACGCCTTTTCGAGCTTCGTCATTGGTGAAATTTTCGTACTCAACCCTATATATTGCCGAATACATTTCGGCCCGACCGATACCGTGATAACAGTGAATTAAAACCGGATAATTGTCTTTGTTGTCCATGATCTTAAAAAACGTATCCAGATTTTCTTGTTTTGGAACCTGATCGGAACCATTATTAAAATAATTCACACCGTCAATTTTGGCTATTGCTTCTTGCTCCGCCGTTAATTCTTTAGGAATTTCAGGGTTGTTAACCAAATCATTCGTACCGGGAAAACGCAAATCAACAATGGACTTGATATGGTACTTTTTTACATAATCGGCAATTTCATCCGGCGGAATAACACCAGATTTATAGACTTTGCCTTCGGTAATGGTTTCAAAATTGTGGTTGATGTTCATATCATAAACATACTTCCCCACCAATACCAATACAATTGCAAGTATTGAAAAACCAATTATTTTTTTATTCTTACTCATAATATCGAAAATTATTCGGCGCAAATTTACAATTAATTACTTAACATACAGCTTTTTATCCACAACTCTATTCATATAGTCCTGAATGAATGCTTTGCAGTTTAATTCCAATTCATTCATCTCTTGGTTTCTGGCTTTTATGAGGTTATTTTTCAATCCCTTATCATTCTTCTCATAAAAACCTAAGGCGTTCTTACCATCAAAAGTACAAATGTAATTGCCTTTTGAAAATTGGTAAATAGTTCCGGTCGAATTCATGACAAAAGGCGCACTGGATTTTTTATCCAATAGACTTCGGCCCCAACTCCTGAATGGCTTCTGATAACCAATCATATCCAAAATAGTCGGATATATATCAATCTGTTGTGCCAAATCATCATCCACACCCACATATTTACTATTTGGTTTGTAAATCAGAATTGGAACTGCAAAACGGTTTATCGGCTTTTGAAATTCATCATATAACGTCTGGTTTCCATGATCGGCAACCAAAACAAAAATCGTATTGGAAAACCACGGAGATTTTTTGGCTTCATTAAAAAAGCGTTTTAATGCAAAATCAGTATATTCCACACACTTGTGTATTGGAAGTTCCCCTTCATGAAAGGTATTTTTATATTTTTCCGGAATGATGTAAGGTTCGTGTGATGAAACTGTAAAAACCGTAGCGAAAAAAGGTGATTTCTTAGTATCGAGCGTTTTTTTCATGTACTGAAGAAAGGGCTCGTCCCAGATTCCCCAAAAACCATCAAATTCCGAATCATCATTGAATTCCGTTCTTCCGTAATAATTGTCAATCCCAAGAATATTACCAAATCCCAAAAATCCCATAGAACCATTAGCGGCCCCATGAAAAAAGGACGTATTATAGCCTTCGCTTTCTAACGTGGAAACCAGCGATTCAATTTTTTGCTTAGGATAAGGTGATGATGTAAAGGCATCCTTGAAAGCCGGAATTCCTGCTAATATGGAGGACATCCCGTGGATGGATTGTCGGCCGTTGCTGTATGCATTGGTATAAATCATGCTGTGTTGTGACAACGAATCCAAAAATGGCGCATGGCTTTTATAATTAGGGATGCCCGCCTTTTTATTAAAAGCGCCGATATATTCCCGTCCGTAACTTTCAATAATTAAAACCACCACATTTGGTTTCGTAACCGGATTATTGTGGTATTCTTTTATCGGCTGAACCTTACTGGAAATTACCTGTTCATTGATATCCGGATAATTAGGTTTTATGAAACTGTTGCTTGATATGGTCCTGATAATGGCAAAAGGCGTATTCAGTACAATGTCCGAATGCACAATATTTTTTACATGTCGGCTGGCATCCAGAATATTGATAGGCCTTGTTGATTTTTTGAAATCCCCACCCCGGATTCCTCCAATGATTAGGACTGCAATAACCAGAAAACCTAACATGGAAAATCCAAAGTAGTGTAATTTTTTATCTGGTTGGGAAACCTTAACAATAACTCTTTTATACAGGAAAACCCACAATATGCAAGTCAGAATAAATAGGATGAACACATGCCAGTAATTCACTAAAAAACTTAAAAACAAGGTCGTTTTATTGGTTTCGTGTTCCAAAACATTCAGCGCCACAATTGTGGTCCGTGCAAAAGTATATTTGTAATATATAAAGTCAATAAAATTGGTGGAATAGGCCAATAAATTGGTACTGAAATAAAGATAATATAGAAACTTTTGATATCCAACAGTAGTATTTTTAATAAACGGAAGAATGGAACAAACAATAAATAATAAATTGACATACAAGATTGCGGTCGTATCGAAAGCTAAGCCATAATAACATAGTGAAAGGAAATCCATAACCGAATCCACTTTCAATAGATCCATATTGTAAAAATAAAAGAGAATACGGGAAATAAAGTAAAAAAGATAAACTAACAACAACCTAAAAGACAATGCTTTATATTCATCTAACCGAAGATGCTTTTTCATTTCAATACAATTTAAAAATCAATTTGTGCAAATATATTACATTAAGAAGAGGAGTCCGTTAAAATTAAATCAAATAAATCTTTTACTGGGGCTAAAAAAGGTGCAAATATTTTCTGAATTAATTCCAAGCTATAATTGTCGAATAATTAATTATTACTTAATTTGCAACAAACTAATGCCATACCACAATGACCGAAATAACGCGCTTATTTGATTTTCCTTATTACCAGAAAGAGAATTTCAATATTCCTGATGCTTTAGTAACAAAATATGACGGGATATGGGTAAAGACTTCTACTGAGGAATACATCGCAAAAGCGAATGCCATTTCCAGGGCGCTACTGCGTCTGGGTGTTCAAAAAGATGATAAAATTGCGGTCATTTCATCCAATAACAGAACCGAATGGAATATTATGGACATCGGGGTATTGCAAACCGGCGCTCAGAATGTTCCCATTTACCCCACTATTTCAGAAGAAGATTATGAATATATCCTGAACCATAGTGGCGCCATTTATTGTTTTGTATCCGATGCTGAAGTTTTCCGAAAAATCAGCCTTATCCGAAACAATGTTCCTAATTTAAAAGAAGTGTATTCGTTCCACGAAATTCCAAACTGTAAAAATTGGACGGAATTATTGACTTTAGGTGCCGATACCAGTAATCAGAATACGGTTGAAGAAAGAAAAAATAACGTTAGAACCGAAGATTTAGCCACCATAATCTATACTTCCGGAACCACCGGAAGACCAAAAGGCGTAATGCTTTCCCATAGAAATATAGTTTCTAATGTATTGGACAGTGCGCCCAGAATTCCATTTGCCGCAGGAGCCAGCCGGGCGTTAAGCTTCCTACCTATATGTCATATCTTTGAAAGAATGATTTTATATTTATACCAGTATTATGGTGTATCCGTATATTTTGGCGAATCCATGGAGAAAATCAGCGAGAACATCAAAGAGGTAAAACCTACTGTGATGACGGCTGTTCCAAGACTTTTGGAAAAAGTATATGACAAAATCTATGCGAAAGGAACCGAATTAACCGGAATCAAAAAGAAACTGTTCTTTTGGGCCATTAATTTGGGATTGAAATATGAACCTTACGGGGCTAATGGCGCTTTGTATGAATTCCAACTCAAAATTGCACGTAAACTCATTTTCAGTAAATGGAAAGAAGGCCTTGGTGGCAATCTTGATTTGATGGTTTCAGGTAGTGCCGCTTTACAGCCAAGATTGGCCCGCGTTTTTGCTGCTGCAGAAATCCCTGTAATGGAAGGCTATGGCTTAAGCGAGACCTCTCCTGTTATTTCTGTAAACGATATGAGAAACAGGGGCTTCAAAGTGGGTACCGTCGGTAAAGTAATTGATAACGTCGAAGTGAAAATTGCTCCCGATGGCGAAATTCTCTGTAAAGGCCCGAATGTTATGATGGGTTATTATAAGGAAGAAGAAAAGACTGCTGAAGCATTGCAAAACGGATATTTTCACACAGGAGATATCGGAGAATTTGACGAGGATGGCTTCCTTAAAATAACGGACCGTAAGAAAGAAATGTTTAAAACATCCGGCGGAAAGTACATCGCACCACAGCTGATTGAAAATACGATGAAGCAATCCCGTTTTATTGAACAAATAATCGTTATAGGTGATGGAGAAAAAATGCCTGCCGCTTTCATCCAGCCAAGTTTTGACTTCCTGAAAGAATGGGGACATCTCCATAAAATCGAAATCGGTACTACCAATGAGGATATCATAGCAAATCCCACTGTTATTGAACGAATTCAGCAGGAAATTGACACCTTAAATGAAAAATTCGGTAATTGGGAAAGAATAAAACGTTTTGAACTGACTCCGGACATTTGGTCTATCGAAGGTGGACACCTCACTCCTACCCTAAAACTGAAACGAAAAGTAGTGATGGAAAAATACAAAAATTTGTATTCCAAAATATACGGTTAATAGTCAACTCCTCGTTTGAGGAGTTTTTTTTTGCTTTTTAGTGATATAAATCATCTCATCTTTAAAAAAAATAATATAAGTATTCCTGAATTCTTCAAACGACTCGTCTAGTTTTAAAGCTATTTTATGCTTCACTTAACAAAAAAATAATTTTAATTTATTATGCGTGCATAATATTTTTTATTATATTTGGTATTCAGATTATCAGATATGAAAGATAAAACTATAGATTATATATTAAGAGCAACCTGGCAAGCAATTTCACGAATGTATAACGAAGAAGCTTCTAAATATGGCGCTACAATGGCCACCGGTTTTGCCTTATTGAGTATCGACAAAGACAAAGGAACTCCTTCTACAGCTCTGGGCCCGAAAATGGGAATGGAAGCGACCAGCCTAACCCGAACCTTGAAATCCATGGAAGACAAAGGATTGGTCTTCCGGAAAAAAAATCCTGATGATGGCCGCGGTGTACTGATTTACCTCACCGAATTCGGAAAAGAAAAAAGAGATTTGTCCAAAAACACCGTGCTGAAATTTAACGAAACCGTCAAACAGCATATTACAGATGAAAAACTCCAACACTTTATAGAAGTTTCGGAAATTATCAATGAATTAATTCAAGAAAAAAATATTTTTAACCAACCCGAAAAAAATAAAAATGACATCGCCATAAATCAAAAAAACAATCAATAATTTATGATTGGCGATACCATATTCCAATAAAAAAACAAATAGTAACTACGTATGAAACGCACAATTAAAAAAGTTGCAGTAATCGGATCCGGAATTATGGGCTCGGGAATTGCTTGTCATTTTGCAAACATAGGTTTAGAAGTACTGCTTCTAGACATCATTCCCAGAGAACTGACCGAGGCTGAAACTAAAAAAGGGCTTACACTCGACAGCAAGATGGTCCGCAACCGATTGGTAAACGAACATTTGTCCAATGCATTAAAATCTAAGCCCTCCCCCATTTACAATCAAAAGTTTACCAGCAGGATTACAACTGGCAATACTAACGATGATATGTCCAAAATTGCCAATGTCGATTGGATAATCGAGGTAGTTGTCGAACGTCTGGACATCAAAAAAATGGTTTTTGAGCAAATTGAACAATTCCGTAAACCGGGAACATTGATTACTTCAAATACTTCGGGAATCCCA
Organism: Flavobacterium sp. GT3R68; assembly: GCF_007109225.1. GTDB lineage: Bacteria > Bacteroidota > Bacteroidia > Flavobacteriales > Flavobacteriaceae > Flavobacterium. The sequence goes on along the minus strand of NZ_VJZK01000004.1, from coordinate 239,547 downwards.
ATTCATTTTATGAGTGAAGGAAGAAGCGAAGATTTTCAAAAACACTTCTGCGGGACACACTTTTTTAACCCTGCACGATATTTAAAATTATTCGAAATTATTCCGGGTCCACAAACTTCAACTGAGGTTTTGGATTTCCTGACTGTATATGGAGAGAAATTTTTGGGCAAAACTTCGGTCGTAGCCAAAGATACTCCGGCATTCATTGGAAACAGAGTTGGAATTTTTGGAATCCAGAGTTTGTTTCACCTTGTCAAAGAAATGGATTTGACCATTGAAGAAGTAGATAAATTGACCGGACCGGTAATTGGCCGACCAAAATCCGCCACTTTCAGAACAGTTGATGTCGTTGGTTTGGATACTTTAATTCATGTTGCCAACGGGATTTACGAAAACTGTCCGACCGATGAGGCACACGATTTATTCAAAATGCCGGATTTCATCACCAAAATGCTCGAAAATAATTGGCTGGGAAGTAAAACCGGACAGGGATTTTATAAAAAAGTGGATAAAAATATCCTTTCGCTGGATTTAAATACTTTGGAATACCGGCCTGCAAAAAAAGCATCGTTCGCGACTTTAGAGTTAACCAAAACTATTGATAAACCTATTGACCGCTTCAAAGTATTAGTGAAAGGAACAGATAAAGCAGGTGAATTTTACAGAAAAAGCTTTGCCGGAATGTTTGCCTATGTTTCCAACAGAGTGCCGGAAATTTCAGAGGAGTTGTACAAAATTGATGATGCCATGAAGGCCGGTTTCGGTTGGGAAAATGGGCCCTTCGAAATCTGGGATGCCATTGGTGTTGAAAAGGGAATTGAAATTATGAAAGCCGAAGGTCTAGAACCTGCAGCATGGGTAAATGAGATGTTGGCTTCCGGAAATTCCAGTTTTTATACCGTGAAAGAAGGAGCTACTTATTTCTATGCTATTCCTACAAAAACTCAGGTGAAAGTTCCGGGTCAGGATGCCTTCATTATTTTGAACAACATCCGCGAAAGCAAAAAAATCTGGAGCAACAGCGGTGCAATCATACAAGATATAGGAGACGGAATTTTAAATCTGGAATTCCAATCCAAAATGAATACCATCGGCGGCGATGTATTGCAGGGAATCAACAAAGCAATTGACTTGGCCGAAAAAGAATACCAAGGTTTGGTAATCGGAAACCAGGCTGCTAATTTCTCCGTTGGGGCCAATATCGGAATGATATTCATGATGGCTGTCGAACAGGAATATGACGAATTGAATATGGCTATCAAAATGTTTCAGGATACGATGATGCGCGTACGTTATTCGGGTATTCCTGTAATTGTGGCGCCACACGGAATGACACTGGGCGGCGGCTGTGAAATGAGCATGCATGCCGATAAGGTGGTTGCTGCGGCCGAAACGTATATCGGTTTGGTGGAATTTGGTGTTGGGGTAATTCCCGGCGGAGGCGGATCTAAAGAAATGACTTTGCGTGCCTCGGATTTATTCCGCAAAAACGATGTCGAACTGAACGTTTTACAAGAATATTTCCTGGCTGTAGCCATGGCCAAAGTATCCACTTCAGCTTATGAAGCATTCGATTTGGGAATATTACAACACGGAAAAGATGTTGTGGTTGTCAACAAAGACCGTCAGATAGCAGAAGCCAAAAAACACGCATTGCTGATGGCGGAAGCTGGTTATACACAACCTATCCGTCGTAACGATATCAAAGTCCTAGGAAAGCAGGCATTGGGAATGTTCCTTGTCGGGACGGACCAGATGCAAGCTGGGAACTACATCTCCGAACATGACAAAAAAATTGCCAACAAACTGGCCTATGTAATGGCAGGTGGCGATTTATCCGAACCGACACTAGTATCCGAACAATATTTATTGGATATCGAGCGCGAAGCATTCCTTTCCTTGTGTACCGAAAGAAAAACACTGGAAAGAATACAGTTTATGTTAACCAAAGGGAAACCGCTAAGAAATTAAAAATTATAAATTTTTAATTAAAAAATTTAAAATGTCCATATGAAAACAGCCTATATAGTAAAAGCATACAGAACCGCAGTTGGGAAAGCACCTAAAGGCGTGTTCCGATTTAAAAGACCTGATGAATTGGCGGCAGAAACCATTCAGTTTATGATGAACGAATTGCCAGATTTCGACAAAAAGCGTATTGATGATGTAATGGTCGGTAATGCGATGCCCGAAGCAGAGCAAGGTCTGAATGTGGGACGATTAATCTCATTAATGGGATTGAAAATCGACGATGTACCGGGCGTAACCGTTAACCGATATTGTGCATCAGGAATTGAAACTATCGGAATGGCTACAGCCAAAATCCAATCCGGAATGGCCGATTGTATCATTGCCGGTGGTGCCGAAAGCATGAGTTTCATCCCCATGGGAGGATACAAACCTACACCGGACTATGCCATTGCGAAAGATGGACATGAGGATTATTACTGGGGAATGGGACTTACTGCTGAAGCCGTTGCAAAACAATTCAATGTGTCCAGAACCGATCAGGATGAATTTGCCTATCAATCGCACATGAAAGCTTTGAAAGCACAAGCCGAAGGTAAATTCGACAGACAAATTGTCCCGATTACAATTGAGCAGACTTTCATCAATGAAAATGGTAAGAAAGAAACCAAATCCTATGTAGTCAATAAGGATGAGGGGCCGCGTGCAGGAACTTCGGTAGAAGCATTAAGTGCTTTGAAACCGGTATTTGCTGCTGATGGAAGCGTGACGGCCGGAAACTCATCCCAAATGAGCGACGGAGCTGCATTTGTCCTAATCATGAGCGAAGAAATGGTAAAAGAACTAAACCTTACTCCTATTGCCCGGTTGGTCAGTTTTGCCTCGGCAGGTGTTGAGCCAAGAATTATGGGAATCGGTCCTGTAAAAGCCATTCCGAAAGCATTGAAACAAGCCGGACTGCAATTAAAAGATATTAATCTGATTGAATTGAATGAAGCTTTTGCCTCACAATCACTGGCTGTAATCCGTGAATTGGGCATAAACCCCGAAATCGTAAACGTTAATGGCGGTGCAATTTCTTTAGGCCATCCATTAGGGTGTACCGGTGCCAAATTATCCGTCCAATTGTTTGACGAAATGAAGCGCCGGGGAGATAAATACGGAATTGTTTCCATGTGTGTGGGTACCGGACAAGGTTCTGCGGGAATTTATGAATTACTATAACCAACCAATATAAAAAGAAATTATTATGAAAGATATAACGCGCGGAGGTCAGTTCCTTGTTAAAGAAACCAAATGCGAAGACATTTTTACACCGGAAGACTTTTCAGAAGAACAAAAAATGATGCGTGACTCGGTAAAAGAATTCGTGGATAAAGAAATTTGGCCAAACAAAAACCGATTCGAAAATAAAGAATACGCCTTCACAGTAGAATGTATGCACAAGGCAGCTGAAATGGGTTTCCTGAGTATTTCTGTTCCTGAAGCGTATGGCGGAATGGGATTGGGATTTGTAGATACTGTTTTGGTTTGCGATTATATTTCCGGAGCAACAGGATCGTTTTCCAGTGCTTTTGGAGCACATACCGGAATCGGGACTATGCCTATTACCTTATACGGAACCGAAGAACAAAAGCAAAAATATGTTCCTAAATTGGCTTCAGGCGAATGGTTTGGGGCCTATTGCTTAACCGAACCGGAGGCAGGATCCGATGCAAATTCCGGTAAGACGAAAGCAGTTTTATCAGAAGACGGAACACATTATAAAATTTCAGGACAAAAAATGTGGATTACAAATGCCGGTTTTTGTAATTTATTCATTGTATTTGCCCGAATTGGGGATGACAAAAACATTACGGGTTTCATCGTCGAAAATAACCCCAATAACGGGATTTCGATGAATGAAGAAGAACATAAATTAGGAATCCGTGCTTCTTCTACTCGCCAGGTCTTCTTTGCTGACACCAAAGTTCCTGTGGAAAACATGCTGTCAGAAAGAGGAAATGGCTTTAAGATTGCAATGAATGCGCTAAATGTTGGTCGGATCAAATTGGCAGCCGCCTGTCTCGATGCACAACGTCGAATTACCACCAATTCAGTAAAATATGCTAATGAAAGAATTCAATTCAAGACTCCTATTTCACAATTTGGGGCCATCCGTTCCAAATTAGCGGAAATGGCAGCTAACTGTTATGCCGGAGAAAGTGCCACATACAGAGCTGCAAAAAACATAGAGGATAGGATTGCAGGGCGTGAAGCAGAAGGAGCGAGTCACCAGGAAGCGGAATTGAAAGGTGTTGAAGAATATGCAATCGAATGTTCAATATTGAAAGTAGCCGTTTCTGAAGATATTCAAAATTGTGCCGACGAAGGAATACAGATTTTTGGAGGAATGGGGTTTTCAGAAGATACACCGATGGAAAGTGCCTGGAGAGATGCAAGAATTGCGAGAATCTATGAAGGCACCAATGAGATTAACAGAATGCTTTCGGTTGGTATGCTGATCAAAAAAGCCATGAAAGGTCATGTGGATTTGTTAGGTCCTGCCACGAAAGTTTCTGAAGAGTTAATGGGAATTCCTTCTTTTGAAACTCCTGATTATTCCGAATTATTTGCCGAAGAAAAAGAAATGCTGGCTAAATTGAAAAAAGCATTCCTTATGGTTGCCGGTGGTGCCGTTCAAAAATATGGGCCGGACTTAGATGAACACCAACAATTGCTAATGGCGGCTGCGGATATTCTGATAGAAATTTACATGGCGGAGTCCGCGATCCTGCGAACTGAAAAATTAGCTAAAAAAGAAGGAGAAGCCAAAGTACAAGAGCAAATTGCCATGGCAAAATTATATTTGTACAAAGCCGTTGACATTGTAACTCAAAAAGGAAAAGAAAGTATTATCTCTTTTGCCGAAGGCGACGAACAACGCATGATGCTAATGGGATTGAGAAGATTTACCAAGTACACCAATATGCCTAATATTGTACAAATAAGGGAAACTATTACCACCAAATTAGTGGAGAAAAATGCCTATTGTTTTTAAAATTTTTGGTTAAGTTAAATGTTGGAAACCGTATCATTCAAAAGATGATGCGTTTTTTTTTAACTTCCAACCAATTTGCCCTGATTATATCGATGATTTGGCCTTTCATATCTTAATTTTTAAATTTTGAATTTCCTCTTAAAATTTATCAAAGTTTTTCTTAAGAAATTTTCTTTGCTTATTTATTAAGAAAGGGGATTATTTGTCCTGTCAAAAGAGAAAATCTGAGCATCCTTATTTTCTTTTCCCTGAATTAAATCTGTAATAATTTCGGCAGCTATAAGACTGAAAGTAATTCCATTTCCTCCGAAACCCAATGCAAAATAACTGTTTGGTAATTTATCATAAGTCCCGATATAAGGAAGTCCATCTTTGGTCGAACCGAAAGTGCCTGTCCAGTTGAACTCTTCCGTAAAATCAAGGTTTGGAAACATTTTTTTCACATCGTTGACCAGTTGCTTTGTCTTTTTTTTAAGCAACATGTCTCTTTTTTTCGGGTTATAAAAAGGCTCATCCCGTCCTCCAACTAATATTCGGCCATCGGGAGTAGTTCTTAAATACAAATAGGGATCTGCCGTGTTCCACAATAAAACTTCGTCTTTCCAGAATTTCTTCACGTTATATTGTTCACTGATAACGGCATACGTAGATTGTAAATCCACAATTTTTTCATCTATATATTTGATGCTTTCAAAGCCTGTGGAATATACAAGTTTTTTGCATTTCATGGTATACCCGTTTTCAGTCTGGAGTTCAACGTTGTTTTTATTATGAGTGATTTTTATAATGGACGATCGATCATACGTATTGAATTGTTCGCCTTTTTTATATTGAAATAAAGCATGTGTCAGCGCATATGCATTGGTCTGTCCACCATGATTGGAAAGGATGCCTCCGGGAGATGTAAAACCGTAGTCACTTTCTATTTGCTCTTTCTTCAGATACAGCACCTCAAAACCAGCCTGTTGGCGCGCTGCAAATTCCACTTTAAGAGATTTGAGGTCTTTTTTATGGGCGGCAAAATAGAGGCTTTTTTTGAATTCAAAATCAACTTTCAATTTTTTTGCAATTTTTCCAAGTTCTGTAATTGCATAATTACATAAGTGATAGGATCTTTCGGCATTTTTCTTTCCCACTAAGCTGATAAGCTCATGTAAAGGCGTATCAATTTCATATTGCAATAAGGAAGTGCTGGCGCAAGTACTGCCTAGTCCGATGGTACGTGCATCAACCACAATACAGCTGATTCCGGCTTTCACGAGATAATACCTGACTAAAGCTCCTGATATTCCGCCGCCTAAAATGACCACCTCAGTTTCGACATCTCTGTCCAACTTCTCATAACTGAATGGAAGTCCATCGTTTATCAGCCAAAATGGGTATCCCGATTTTAAATCCATAACTTATAAGTAAAATGTTTCTTCCTATAAATTTAAGGATAAAAAAAGAAGCTACCTCTTTTAAACGCTAAAAGACAGTTAATTCCGATGTTAATTTGGCGGAAGAAACTGCTCACGTGGTTTTTTATTCGACCACTTTAATTTTATTTGAGTAACTTTATACAAATAATCAATTCGATATCATGAAAAAATTAATCCTTTCCATTATAGTAATTACTGCAATTATTATAGGTTGTAAAAGTACTGTCGTTAATTACGACAGAAAAATAGACCTCCGTTTCGAATCAAAAAGTGACAGTAAAGTTTCCGGGAAAGCAATGTTTGGTGAAAAGGATGGAAAAGTTACTTTGGAGGCGCAATTAAGCGGATTAAAACCGGGAGTTCATGCTATTCACATTCATGAAAAATCGGATTGTTCGGCTGCTGATGGAAGTTCTGCAGGCGGCCATTGGAATCCTACCTTTAAAAAACATGGAAAACTCGGAACGGGAGAAGCTCATAAAGGTGATATCGGAAATTTTACTGCAGATGAATCCGGCAATGCAACCGTGATTTTTACTACAGCCGAATGGTGCATCGGATGTTCGGATGAGACAAAAAATATTATTGGGAAAGGTTTAATAGTTCACCAGGATCCGGACGATTACATATCCCAGCCATCGGGAAATGCAGGAGCGCGGGTTGCCTGTTCAGCAATTATCAAATAATTACATTGTGGTGGATTTGACATTGAAAGAAAAAGAACAACTGTATTTTAAAAATATGGCAGAATGGCGAACTTGGCTGCACGAAAACCATCATACCTCAAAAGGGGTTTATCTTATTTTTTATAGGGTTGGAAGTGAAACTGAAAGTATGCGCTGGGAAGAAGCTGTACAGGTAGCGCTTTGTTTTGGCTGGATTGACTCGACTGTAAAAAATATCGATCATGAACGCCGGCAACAAATGTTTGGTCCCAGAAAAGACAAAAGCGTCTGGAGTAAACTCAACAAAAGCTATATCGAAAAACTGACCAAAGATAACCTGATGCACCAGAGTGGTTTGGCCAAAATTGAAACCGCCAAGCAAAATGGCTCCTGGACTTCTTTGGATGCCGTGGAAGAATTAATGCTTCCATCTGATTTAGAGGCTGCATTCAACCAAAATATGGAAGCTTATGACAATTATCAGAAGTTCAGTCCTTCGCGTAGAAAAAGCTATTTATATTGGCTGAACCAAGCTAAAAGAGAGGACACCCGAAATAAAAGAATATCAGAAATTATCACCAATTGTGCTCAAAACAAAAAATCCAGAGAGTGATTCCTTTCCAAAAATAATGATAAAAACTTAACTTAAAATGCAATACCCATTCACAAAATAAATATAGCTTTGTGAATTCAAATTATAGAAATGATTAACCCTTCGGCAATTGGTTGGATAGATAAATTTTTCCTGAAGCAAAACCCTTCAGCGGTTTTGACTTTGACCAGTCCCGATGTGTTGTACAAAAAAGTACGGGAAACCGGTTTCATATACGGGCATATTGTAGATTTCAATACGAATTTTCCAATAAACACTTCCGGCTGGGTTCATGATGAATTTTCTAAAATCGCCTTGCTGAATTCTCTACATGGTATTTACAACCTGATTACGGAGGAAAACAATCCCGAAAATTTTATTTTAAATGCGGTTTCTTTCTACAAGGAAATGAATCCTGAAGGCTTCAATTTGTTCAAGAGAGTATTGCCCACAGGTTCGCCTGCTTCACATTTGGAGAAAATAATTGATGACAGGGTTCAGACGAATATTGATATCATCAGTAAGAACTTTTCTCCGATAGTCACCAATGCTTTACTTTTTGTGGATGTATTGGCGTTCCGACAGTATTTAGTTCATGGCCGCATTCCGGAAAAGTATTTGAAGAAAATCGAGGAAACTATTGTCAGCATAGTTTCATTAGCTTTAAAAACCAAATCCAATAAATCAAAATATGATGATTTATTGATTAAATTATTTGAAGCTTCTGTCCGATATAGTAAATTCTCTAAAGTAAATGTGCAGAATCTGGAAGATCTCAAATTGGATTATTTCCCGTATGAACTCGAAAAATATTATTTGATTGACATGGCGGGAATGGCATTGTGGAGTGATGGCATCATTGAAAAAAACGAAGCCTATTTTTTACACAAATTAGCAGAAATCATGAACGTTCCAGATGATTTTGTAAACGAAAGCATCACCAAGACCAACGATTTCATAACGAAGTATAAAAATGAAATCCCGTATTTTAATTATTCCAATCCGGTAAAACATTTTTATGACCAGACTACCCAAAGTGTTGTAGTGTTAATTACGCGAAATAAAAAGCGGCTGTTCAAAGAAATATCTGAAAGTAAAGAATTGATGATATTGTTGGCCACTTCAACGCGCAGGGATTTGGATGAAAAAGAAAAAAAGAAAGTCAAGAAACAACTGTTGGATATCTGTAAGTCAATCCCATCGTTAACAATATTCCTATTACCCGGAGGAAGTTTATTACTCCCGATATTGATTAAATTCATTCCAAAAATGCTTCCCTCCTCATTTAATGAAAACCTCGATATAGAATAAAAAAAAGACCGCTAAATTTAGCGGTCTGTATTTTTATTTAAAACTTAATTGGTATACCTGATCTAAATCTTTATCTGAACTGAAATTGACATTCAAATCGGTCACAAAGCCGGAATTTAATCCATAGACCCAACCATGTATTGTCAGTTCCTGACCGTTTCTCCACGCCGATTGCACTATTGACGTTTTAGCCAGATCAAAAACCTGTTCCTTCACGTTCAATTCCACAAAGGCATTAAAGCGATCATCTTCATTAATAATCGAATCCAGATACAGGTGGTGCATTCGATAAACATCCTTAATGTGGCGGATCCAGTTGTCTATTATACCTATAGAATCGTTCCCCATCGCAGCTTTCACACCACCACAACCATAATGTCCACAAACGATAACGTGTTTTACTTTCAGTACATTCACAGCATAATCCAGTACGCTTAACATATTCATATCAGAGTGCACGACCATATTGGCGATATTTCTGTGAACAAAAACTTCCCCAGGTTTGGCACCAATAATTTCATTGGCAGGAACACGACTGTCCGAACATCCAATCCATAACAATGGTGGTGTTTGTCCTTTGGCCAGATCTTTAAAATAATTGGGATCCTTCTCCAAAGCGGATTCAACCCAAGCCTTATTGTTGTCTAGTATTTTTTTATAAAAATCGCTCATTGTTTTTCTATTATTTTTTAATTGCAAAAATGTTAATATCTATTTTTCTACGCTGTAAAATAATTGACCTATAAATAGTAATTGCAAATATAGGTTAATTCTTTTTTTTATACTTTATTTCGTTAATTCCTCTAAAATAATTTCTCTTTTGATGGTCTTTCGCTGTGCCGCATCATAGTAATGTTCGAAGGTAACTTTATTAGGAGTTTCACCGCTATTTTCCAATCGGTATGCCTTTTTAAATCCTTTCAGTTTTACCTTGATATTTTCATCAATGGCCCTTGTGGTTTTAAATTCATGGATCAAGTCCAAAATATCGTGGGCAATATAAACCGTATCATGTGCATGGATAACCACTTTTGAATTTTCCGGAATGTCATTCAACGTGCTTTTGATGGCTGCCTTATTCAAAAATGAAACTTCCTGAGCCAGATCGATGTGAATGATATCACCATCCGCATATTGTTCTTTCCGGAAACTGTATGCTCTTTTGAGATTCCCTTTCAAAACAAAAATAATACTGATAATAATTCCCAATACGACACCTTTCAACAAATCGGTAAATACTACGGCGAGCAATGTCGCAATAAACGGCAAAAACTGATATTTCCCCTTTTCCCAAAAATGTTTGAAAGTTGCCGGCTTCGCCAATTTGTAACCAACCAAAAGAAGAACGGCGGCTAGTGTCGCTAGGGGGATTTTATTCAAAATTAGCGGAATTGCCACTACACTTATCAATAACAAAATCCCGTGAATAATGGTAGACATTTTTGATTTGGCACCGGCATTATTATTAGCCGACGAACGAACTACCACAGAAGTCATGGGTAAGCCGCCAATAAGTGCACTTAGGATATTACCAATTCCCTGTGCCTTCAATTCCACGTTGGTATCAGTATACCGTTTTTGGACATCCATTCTGTCAGAAGCTTCAATGCAAAGCAATGTTTCAATAGATGCAACAATAGCAATTGTCAAACCAACAATCCATACTTTCGGATTCATAATCCCAGAAAAATTTGGTGTAACAAAAATGGTTTTAAATTCATCAAAAGATGTTGGAACCGGTAATGAAACAAGGTGTTCTTTGGCAATAGCAAGTGAACTGCCGGAAAGCGTGAAAATTTCATTCAGTACTACACCAATGACAACCGCTACAAGTGCTCCCGGAATTAACTTTAACTTTTTGAGGAAGGAAACTTTGTCCCAAGCAATCAATATCAATAATGAAATTATTGTGATGACAACGGAACCCAACTGGATATAATCAAACACCCCTAACAAAGTGGAAAAAGTATTGCTTCCATCCATTTGTAAAAAGGACTGGTCCCCTTCAAAATCATTGTCGTAACCAAAAGCATGGGGTAATTGCTTAAGAATAATAATAATCCCGATTCCGGCCAGCATCCCTTCAATTACATTGGTGGGAAAATAATTCGAGATACTTCCGGCTTTGATAAAGCCCAGTCCCAATTGGATTAAACCGGCAATAAAAACGGCGGTTAAAAATATATCGAAGGCTCCCAAATCGCTGATGGCCGTTAATACGATAGCCGTTAAACCTGCAGCCGGCCCAGAAACACTGATATGTGATTTACTGAGATAACCGATAACTATTCCACCAATAACTCCTGAAATAATACCTGAAAACAACGGGGCTCCTGACGCCATCGCAATACCTAAACACAATGGCAACGCCACTAGAAAAACCACTAAACCCGAAGCAAAGTCAGATTTAAGGTTGGCAAAAAGATTGATTTTTTTTGTCATAATACCTTAATAAAATTGAATACAAAGATTTGGTCACATTAAAAAATGTAACAGATTGATTTTAAATGAATAAAATCCGTAGTGTATTAAACTTGATCAGGTGGGGGAATGAAAATGCTTCCGGCAATATTATCATGCTTGGATAGATTTTCCGAAAGAATTAGGCTAGACGTAAATCCTGATAAATTAATCAGTTCATAATTGGAATCAAACTTAAACTCTGCCTTGATTTCCTTATGCGATAACTCGTCTTCAGACATACTGTAAAAACAAGATGTATCGGTACTTTTCTCTATCAAACTCACAATTGTGGGAGTCGAAAGAAAAATCACAAAAACGAACAACATTATTTTGACAGCAAATTTCATTGGGGCCAAAAATAGGGTTTAATCGTCGTATTTAAAAGGCATCATCTAATAATTAGAAAAAAATTAACATATTTCAGCTTTATAAAAACGAACAAAAAGCATAACGAAAAACTATAGTTTTTGTAAATTCGCATCAGAAATTACTATAACTATGACTATTACACAATTACAATATGTTCTCGCAGTGGCAGAACACAAAAATTTTACACTTGCTGCTGAAAAGTGTTTCGTTACGCAGCCAACCTTAAGCATGCAGATCCAGAAAATTGAGGAAGAACTCAAGATCCAGATCTTTGACCGGACCAAAAAGCCGATTCAATTAACTGACATTGGTCAAAAAATAGTGACTCAGGCAAAAAACATTGTCAATGAAGCCAATCGGATTAAGGATATTGTTGAACAACAAAAAGGTTTTGTTGGTGGAGAATTCAGACTAGGCATTATCCCGACCATTATGCCTACGCTGCTACCGATGTTTTTAGGTAATTTCATCAAGAAGTATCCAAAGGTAAAACTCATCATTGAAGAACTTAACACCGATGAAATAATCCTACGCTTAAAAAACGGAAAACTTGATGCTGCCATTGCTGCCACTCCTCTTATGGAGGAGAAGCTGAAGGAAATCGTTTTGTATTACGAACCTTTTGTTGCCTACATTCCGGAGAATCACAAAATGGCTAATAAAACTGAAATTGAAGTGTCCGATTTAAATCTGGATGAAATTTTATTATTGCAGGATGGACATTGTTTCCGTGATGGAATTCTAAATCTTTGTAAAAATCAGGATCTTACCTCCGATAATTCTTTTCAACTGCAAAGCGGAAGTTTTGAAACGTTAATCCGTTTAGCGGATGAAGGATTAGGAACTACCCTTTTACCTTTTTTACATACCTTGGATTTAAGAGAAAAAGACCGCGCGAAGCTGCATCATTTTAAGGAACCGAAACCTGCACGTGAAGTCAGCCTTATTTTTCCGAAGACCGAATTAAAAATTCATATAATTGAAGCTTTACGGCAAACCATTGCAGGTGTAATCAAAGGAGCGATTGTTTTTCATAACGTGGAAATCATAAGTCCGATTTCAAAAAAGTAAAAACAACAATAAAGGAGCCAAGTGCTCCTTTTTTTATCGACAGTGGGAAGTTTAATTAACGATGACTAAACACGGCTTTAACTCCGGTTTTTGATTTGTGAAATAAGCCAGCCATTTCTTCAGGTGCTCAATTTCATACGGTAATAAACTTCTGATAGCTTTTTTTAACTCTTTAATAAAAAGCTGTGGGTCGAAACTAACTCTCTCGAGTGTTGATTTGGTGTAATCGTAAATCATTCTAGACATAACAAATAAATTAAAAAGGTTCTTGTAACATTTAACTATTGTAAAGATAACAAGAAAGAATCATATAAAATCAAAAAAACATCGACTAAGTGCTTAAAAATCAGATTATTAACATTTTTTAAGGGATTTTATATAAAATTTCTTACGCTAATTCAAATTTTACATTTATACTAATTATTAGGTAGTTACATTGTTTTTATAAAAAAAGGAAAACATTTCTGATTTCCTTTCCTTTTCTAATCGTTAACTATATATAAGCATTGCTTCAGTTCGGGTTTCTCGTTTGTGAAATACTGAAGCCACCTCTTCAATTGTTCAATTTCATAGGGCAATAAATTCTTGATGGCTTTTTTTAACTCTCTGATGAAAAGCTGAGGATCAAAGCTCACTCGTTCGAGCACCTCTTTCGTGTAATTGTAAATCATTCTAGACATAACAATAAGATTAAGTTATCTTAATAAGAACCTATTGTAAATGTAAAACAAAAAATAATTTATACAATTAAAATCTCCGATAAAATGTATTAAAAACACGATAAAATACATTTTATGTACAAACAATATTATTTATCCTACATATGATCCAATATAATCAAAATCTTGTAACCGATTGTAAATGAGTGATATAAATACAAAAAGAAGCCGTTTAAGCTCCTTTCAGTTTTATTTATTCACAAAAATTAGACATTGTCTTAATTCGGGCTTTTCATTGGTATAATCGAAAAGCCAATCTGTTAGTTGTTCTACTTCGTAAGGGAGCAGCATTTTTAATGCTTTTTCTAATTCTTTACAGAATAGTAAAGGGTCAAAACTCACTCGTTCCAGTATGTTTTTGGTGTAATCAAACATAGTTCTGTTCATAAAATGAATATTCAGTTTGGTGTTGGTTGGGTTATTACTATCTCAAAGTTAAGTAAAATTTTTGTGGTTTTTACAAAAACAACTGATAAATATGAAATCTAAACCCCGAATAATTTCAAGTAAAATGAGGAAATTGTTTCGCTTTTTTTACAATCCTTTGGTAGCCCTAAACATCTCTCTTTTTCCTGGCGGGCCTGCTAGCTTTTCGACTTTAAATCCTACTTCAATCATGCTGCGTTTTACGACACCACGAGCAGCATAGGTCACCAATATGCCATTACTCTTTAAAGACCTGAACATCTTTTCAAAAATTTCAGTACTCCACAATTCGGGTTGCACTCTGTATCCAAAGGCATCAAAGTAAATCAAATCAAACCGGTTCTCGTCTGCAATCTCATTAAAGAATTGTTTTCTTTTCGTTAAATCAAAATTTTCGGAAATTGGGATTTTTTCTTCCCAAGCGCATTGATGCATTTTTTCAAAAACGGTACTAAATGTTTCGGCATCCAGTTCCGAGACATAATTCATCCGTAAAACCTCTTCTGAAGAAATAGGATATGCCTCTACTCCAACATAGTCGATTTGCTGATTGCTTTTTGCAGCCTCCAAAAAAGTAATGAAAGCATTCAGGCCGGTTCCAAATCCAATTTCCAAAATAGAAACAGGCTTCCCTTCAAACAAGGAAAGCCCATTTTTTATGAAAACATGTTTTGCTTCCTGAATAGCACCATGTTTGGAATGATAGGATTCATTCCAATCAGGAAGATGTATCGTTGTGGATCCATCGGAAGTCTGAATAATTTCTCTCTTCAATTTATTGAATATATAATTTCTTGATTTTTGGAATCGGGCCGCCGCATTTCACTTCATGGCAGCGGACACAAGCGTTAATTCCTTCGTTGAAATGTTCTTTGGCATTTTTTGGATCCTTATAAATCAATTCCTGTGCTTTGATAAAAAGTGCTGCTTGTTCTTTAAAGAAGATGTCATTTTCACTTTCATCGGTCATCACTGCTTTGTGAATCTTCAGAAAATGATTCGGGAATTTTCCAATGGTATCCCCATTTTTGATTCTTTCTTTTAATCGTTGGTTGTCAACATACATCTGTTCCATCAAAGCTGCCATTTCGGACATTTCATACATCTCGAATTTCTTTTCCTTTTTATCGGATGAAGTTGAGGAACATTCGGCTTTATCCTCCTTTTTATTACAAGAAATCAAAAAGCAAAAACCAACCAATAGTAAATATTTTTTCATTACCCTTTAATTAAAACACCATTCGCCATTACTGAATAGGTCGTTTTTGGCGAAATAATACTGTCAATAGCAGCTTGCGATTTACCGGCATCTTTGGCATAATGTCTCAATTCATCAATACTCTCAACACTTACATATGCTTTTCCGCTGATTATAACTTGCTCATCTTTGGCATTTTTCGGCACAAAAAAAGCATAATCCTTAAATTTCACGAAAGCTTCTTTGTTCTCGGCTAAATCCAAAGTCATCCAACAACCTTTTTTCTGGCACACTTCTTTTATTTTGGCTTGGAATTTCACATCCAATGTATCCCCAGGTTTCATTTGGTCAAACTTGGTTATCATCTCTTCCTTGGATAAAGCATTTTTAGCAGAAATACTATCACCAAACGTAGCATAAGTTACTTCAGCTTTAGATTCAATTTTAACTTCTTTTTTACAGCTCGATAATACAAAAAGGGAGCA
Source organism: Flavobacterium sp. GT3R68 (assembly GCF_007109225.1). Lineage (GTDB taxonomy): Bacteria > Bacteroidota > Bacteroidia > Flavobacteriales > Flavobacteriaceae > Flavobacterium. Next base: position 223,819 of record NZ_VJZK01000004.1, on the reverse strand, counting down.
AACGACGATAGCAATACTTTTCATTATGTGTAAGTTTTGGGGTTTAGTGCAATTGTATGAGTGACAAAAATAGTCAGATATTTGAAACATCAAGTTAATATATACCAAAATTCAATTATTATTGAGAATTTGACAATAAATTAAAGTTCCCGAAAAGAAAAAAGAAAAAGTTGCATTATATTTTACCGCAAGTTCAAAATATCTTAATTTTTGTTAATTTAGCAGAGAAAATAACACAACAACTAATTTTTGAATTTACCGCATTAATAACTAACAATCAGTTTATTATAACGTAATATTCCATCTAACAAACTTATAATAAATGAGCTTAAAAGCTACTCAGGAAATAGATACGGTAAAAGTTACAGCTTCAAAAATTGATACAATTGATTTTGAAAACCTTTCTTTTGGGAATGTTTTTACAGACCACATGTTGGTTTGCGATTTTAAGGATGGCGAATGGCAAAAACCCCAAATTACACCTTATGCGCCTTTTCTGTTAGATCCTTCAGCTAAAGTTTTTCATTATGGTCAGGCTATTTTTGAAGGTATGAAAGCCTACAAAGATGAAAATGATGCCATCTGGCTTTTCCGTCCGGACCAAAATTACGAGCGTTTTAACAAATCTGCCGAGAGAATGGCGATGCCCAGAGTCCCTGAAGATGTGTTTATCGATGGTTTGAAGCAATTGATTAATCTGGAAAAAGATTGGGTAAAAAAAGGAATGGGAAATTCGCTGTATATCCGTCCTTTTATGATTGCAATTGGTTCTGGCGTGATTGCGGCGCCATCAACACAATACCGTTTCATGATTATATTATCTCCTGCTAAGTCGTATTATTCAGGTGAAGTAAAAGTAATCATAGCCGATCACTACAGTCGTGCTGCCAATGGAGGAATCGGTGCTGCAAAAGCTGCAGGAAATTATTCGGCACAATTCTACCCAACAAAACTTGCTAACGAAAGAGGGTTCCAGCAGATTATCTGGACTGATGATGCCACGCATACTTTATTGGAAGAAGCCGGAACCATGAATGTATTCTTCAGAATCAATGATACTTTATATACTGCGCCGGCAAGCGAACGTATTCTTGACGGGGTTACCCGAAAAAGTTTGATTTCCCTTGCGGAAAGAGACGGAATTAAAATGGAGGTGCGCCCGGTTTTGGTATCTGAAATAGTAGAAGCAGCCAAAAACGGTACCCTGAAAGAAATTTTTGGAGCCGGTACTGCTGCAGTCGTTAATCCAATCGTTGGGTTTTCATTTGCCGATGTGTATTATGAATTGCCAAAAATCGAAGATTCCATTGCATTACAACTTAAAGACAAACTGACCAATATACAATACAAAACCGCTGAAGATACTTTTGGCTGGACCGTAAAAATATAATTAAAAGATTCAATAAAATGAAAAATCCCGATAACTCGGGATTTTTTTATTTAAGGATTTCAGAAAAATCAGGTTTGAAGTAATTCGGCCCTTTCATCACTTTACCGTCTTCACGATAAATTGGCTTGCCTTGTTCATCTAATTTGCTCATGTTGCTACGCTGGATTTCATCAAAAACAGCTTCAATTTTATGTTGTAAACCGTGTTCGATGATGGTTCCGCACAAAATGTACAGCATATCACCTAATGCATCCGCAATTTCTACCTGATCGTCATTTTGAACGGCTTCCAAATATTCTTCATTTTCCTCCTTCATCAAATTGAAACGAAGCATGTTCTTGTTTTCGCCTAAGTCCCCTTTTAGGATTTCACTGTACCCTATTCCGAAAGCATAGTGAAATTCTTTCACTGCATTGAGTTGTTTCTGCATAATTTTAACTAATTAATTGATGTTGCAAAATAGTAACTTTTGATTACAAATGAGTATTTTTGCCAAAAATTATTAACTATGTTTAGTAAGGGACAATTGATTTTCGCAGGCTTGTTTTTTATTGCCTTTGTCATAGCTGTAGCGTTTTCCTATAGAAAAGATATTGCAGTACACCGACGGGTTTATAAAGGATCCTATAAAATTCTGATAGGATTTTTATTGTTTATTGGATTCTTATTCATCATCAAAATATTTTTTAAGCATTAATCTTTAAAATATCACCATACAAAACGTTCGCTATACCAGTGGGCGTTTTTTTTATATCCGTGCAGATATTCCGATTTAATCATTATACTAACAAATACGGGGCGTTTTGTAATAGACCAATTACAAATTTTAATCACTATATCAATATTATTTCTAACTTTACATCGAACCAATTCAATTGATTATGAGAATCCTTAAATATATATTTTTACTTATCCTGTTGGCTTTTGTGGCGTTGGCAGTTTTCGTTGCTACACAAAAAGGAGAATACGACGTCGTTAGAAGTAAATTTATAAAATCTCCCAAATCAGTTGTATTTGCCTACGTAAACGATTACCGCAATTGGGAAAATTGGGGTGCCTGGAAAGAAAATGATTCTGCTATGCGTTTTTCATATCCGGCAAAAACCATTGGAAAAGGTGGGTCATATTCCTGGTCGGGAACTGACGGTGTCGGAAAAATGAAAACCGTGTTTGTCAAAGAAAACGATAGTATCGTCCAAAAAATGACAATGAATGATGCTCCTTCGGATGTTTACTGGAGTTTTAAAGATACAGCCGGTGGGACAAACGTAACGTGGCGAACCAAAGGTACGATGCCATTCATGTTCAAAATCTATGCAGCTGTAAAAGGTGGGGCCGAAAAGATTATTGGTAATATGTATGAAAAAAGCCTTGTAAATCTGGACCGTAAATTGGATTATGAAATCAATACTTACAAGGTGAAGGTTCATGGGATTGTGATGAAGGCCGGCGGATATTACATGCAGCGCACCATTAATAGCTCTTTTGTTAATTTGCCGAAGAATATGAAAATCATGATGGGCAAACTTGATTACTTTTTCAAAAAAAATAAAATTCCCACCAATGGCAAACCTTTTGTAATTTACCATACTTATGATGTTGTCAATGGAATTACCAAATTTTCTGTTTGCGTTCCTGTAAAAGACCAAATAGTGACGAGCCCGGGCAGCGAAATTATGGGAGGAAAGCTGGAAGCATTTCAAGCCTTAAAAACAACACTTACGGGTGATTATTCACATAGCAAAGAAGCATGGGATGAAGCAGCAGGTTACATTTCACAAAATAATCTTAACAGAAATCCGTCGGGTCCGTCTATGGAAGTATATACTCTCGGGATTGATCAGGAAAAAAGCCCGTCAAAATGGGTTACGGATATCTATATTGCCATCAGTCCGAAAGCGGCAGTTGTACCAATCACACCAACTGTAAAAACAGTTCCAACGCCAAAAGTCACTCTGCCAGCCGTAATCAAACCTGTTATAGATCCTGCGGAAGAATTGTAATTTTTTCGATAAAATGTCTTTTTAGATTAAACCTTTTCACCTTGCGGCATTCTTACTGATAAATAATTTTCTTTGGAAGAAAAGGAATTCATACAACAGTTATTGAACCCCAAAACGCAAAACGAAGCGTTTCAAAAGCTCTTGTCGGATTACCAGAGACCTTTGTACAGTCACATCCGTAATATTGTTTTGAACCACGATGATGCCGATGATGTATTACAGAATACTTTCATCAAAGTGTATCAGTACCTGAAAACATTTAAAGGAGACAGTAAATTGTTTTCATGGATGTATCGCATAGCTACCAATGAAGCGATTACTTTCATCAATCAAAAAGCAAAACGAAACGGCACTACCAGCGAAGCAATGCAAGCCAAACTGGTTGAAAATTTAGTCGCGGACAGCCATTTTGATGGGGATGCCATCCAATTGAAACTTCAAAAAGCGATTACTGCACTACCTGAAAAACAACAATTGGTATTTAAGATGAAGTATTTTGAGGAAATAAAATACGAAGAAATGTCGGAGATATTGGGGACTTCCGTTGGCGCATTGAAAGCTTCTTACCATCATGCAGTGAAAAAAATTGAACTTTTTATGACGAAAGGTTAAACCTTTTAAACGTAATTTTGTCTTATGAATATGAGTGACTTTAAATTACATAACGAGCCTAAAACTATGTCCGGATTTAAAACTCCTGACCATTACTTTGAAACTTTTTCGGCCAAAGTAATGCAGCAACTTCCCGTACAGGAAGAGCGGAAGGTTATATCTATTTTCCAAAGAAGAAAAACCTGGATTATGGCAGTTGCCGCAGTTTTGGTTCTGGCATTGATGCTTCCGATATATAATCGCTTTTCAAATTCCGCAGAATTGGATGAAGTTACATTGGAAAATTATATCACTGACCAATCCAATATCAATCAGTACGATTTGGTAAGTTTGCTTGAAGCGGAAGACATCGAAAAAATGAAAGTGGACCTTCCGTTGGAAGATGAAATGATAGAGGATATACTTTCCACAAATACTAATTTGGAACAAATTATCACAGAATAAATATTAAACAAAATATTTTTAAAAATAAAATACAATGAAATTAAAAAATATACTTCTGATACTTCTTTTATTGGTTTCTTTCAGTTCATTCGCACAAGGCGGCAGAATGAGAGGAAAAAAGGAACAGGTTAAGGCTTTAAAAGTTGCATTCCTGACCAATGAATTATCTTTATCAACTGCAGAGGCCGAAAAATTCTGGCCAGTTTATAACGCTTTCGATGACAAACAATTTGAACTGAGACACCAAAAAATGCGTGCTTATATGGACCGTATGGATGACGGTTCCGTTGAAAAGATGAGCGAGAAAGAAGCTGCGACATTTTTAGTGCAAATGGAAAATACCGAAGATGAATTGTACCAGCTGCGGAAAAAATTTGTTTCCAATTTAAAAGGAATCCTCAGTCCGGTTAAAATCATCAAGCTGAAAAAAGCAGAAGAAGATTTCAACCGAAAATTACTGAAACAATATCGCGACAAACAGCCGAGAAGATAAAAATAGTAAAGAGAGTCAGATGGCTCTCTTTATTTTTTGAAATTAATCATGATGATTTTGTTTCTTCCTGCGGCAAAGGCAGTATCTTCATTTTGAAAATGAATTGTATGTAAGTCTTTGTCTTCGATAATTTTTCTCCAGGTTGTTCCCATATCTTCCGAATAAAAAACTCCGGAAGTTCCCACAGTCACAATTTCTTTACCTTTTTTCCCTGGAACAAACTGCACACACGATGCATAACCAAAGGCGTTGTTGATTCCTTTTAATTCCCAGGTTTTTCCTCCGTTTAGCGTAATAGCTTTATTGGCGGCATTATCTAATGGTTTCTCGTAGTTTCCACCGACTGCAAAGCCCAGTTTTTCACTGTAAAAATCAGCAGAAAAAATTCCAGTCATGTTTTGGCCCTGAATAATTGGGGTATTATAAACTACCCAGGTCGCCCCTTTATCTTCGCTTACAAAAATTCTGGATTTTTTCCCACCGGAAACTATAAATGTTTTAGTGCCTTTTATGATGATGTTGGTATTACTTGCGGCAAAAAATGCTTCTCCATCGGCTAATTTCGGGAGATTTTCGCATGTCGTTTTTTTCCATGAATTTCCTCCGTCCCTTGTAATTAGTAATGAAAAGCAAGCTTCTGTCGGATCTCCCAAGGCAATTCCCTCCGTATCGTTCCAAAACTTCATGCTATCATAAAACACTTTTTCATTCTTTTCCTGATAAACCAGTTTGTGGCTCAGGTCTTTTTTATTGATTTTATACAAAAGTGCTGGATCAGCGACACTTAGAACAAAAACAGCCTCTGATGTTTGGGCCGCACTTCTAAATTCCAACTGCAAAGTATCTTGTATTATTTTGCGTTCTTCTCTTTTTTTTGCAATCAGGTCATAAAATCCAAAACGATTTTTATCGGCTGCATACCACACTTTATTTTTATCAATCAAAATAGCCCTTACACTTATCTTATCTTCCAATAACACCTCTGAAGTTACTGATTTTACTGGCAAAGTGTGTGATGTATACATTTTTGGTTTACAGGAAAAAACCAGAATTACCAGAAGAAAATAAATGTTTTTAGATTTCATAATACGCTATTTATGGAAGCTAAAATACAATTTAAAATAAGAAATAGAAACAGGAGAGAGTAATCTTAAATATTGGCACAGTAATTGGATATAATTAAAAACAGATGAACAAAATTCTTACCCTTATGAAAACTAAAATAATAACACTCGCCCTTTTTGCCTCCCTATTTACAAGTCAAGTATTTGCGCAAGACAGGACCACTGTCAATGCAACCAGCTCAGAGATTAGTGATAACCTGGATTTGAGAGCCGTTGCTTCCATTTTCGGAGATTCAGATAATCTGGATGATTTTGAAAGACGACTTAATGATCCAAAACTTCAGATTTCTAATTTGGATTTAAACAATGATAATCAGGTTGATTATTTGCGTGTTATTGAATCAGTTGAAGGAAGAACCCACTTGATTATTGTACAGGCAGTTCTCGAAAGAGACGTGTTCCAGGATGTCGCTACTGTTGAAGTAGAACGAGACGAACACAATCAGGTGCAGGTACAGGTAGTTGGTGATGTTTATATGTACGGTAATAATTATATCTATGAGCCGGTATATGTTCATACGCCAATAATTTTTACCTCATTTTGGATCACTAATTATCATCCTTATTATTCTTCATGGTATTGGGGATATTATCCAACCTATTATTACGCTTGGAATCCTTTCCCTGTATTCAGATACAGACACCACATAGGTCTTTGCATTAATGTAAACCATCACTATAATTATGTGGATATCCGAAGAAGCCGAACTGCTATGGCAATGCACAACACCAGACGTTCAAACGGATATGAAGTTCAACATCCTACACGTTCCTTTGCTAACAGAAACAGCAGAGTAAGCAATCGTTATGAATTAGATCAAACGAGAACCATTAGAAATGGCGGTACCCGAACTGCATTGGCGAGTAACCAAACAGATGGTAACACAAGAACGGAAGGCATTAGAGGAAATACCAGAAGTACAACTTCTACACCTAGACCGACCGGACAAACTACTCCAAGAGGAAATACCAGAACAGATGGTACAACGCCAAGACCAACATCCGACGGAGTGTATACTCCAAGAGGAAATACCAGAACAGATGGTACAACGCCACGGCCAACCTCCGACGGAGTGTATACTCCAAGAGGAAATACCAGAACAGAAGGTACAACACCAAGGCCAACATCCGACGGAGTGTATACTCCAAGAGGAAATACCAGAACGGAAGGTACAACGCCAAGACCAACATCGGACGGACTAGATAGTCCAAGAGGAAATACAAGAACGGAAGAATCAACGCCACGATCAAACTCTGACGGAGCATACACTCCACGAGGAAATACAGGAACCGAAGCTTCAACACCAAGACCTAACTCTGACGGTGCCTATACTCCAAGAGGAAATACAAGAACCGAAGCTTCCAGTCCAAGAGAAAATACAAGAACAGAAGCTACACCAAGACCCGCCTCAGCCCCGAGAGAGAACAGAAGCGAAAATGCTGCTCCGAGAGGAAACAGAGAACAGGCTTCACCTTCTCGTGATAACGGTTCTCAACGAAACGAGGCTCCAAGAGAAATGGGGCAATCAAGAGGATCCAGACGAGGATAATCTAATAAGAAAAATAAACTTACAAAGCACCGAAAAATATTCGGTGCTTTTTTATTTCAATTCTTTAAAAGTAATACCTTTGCACTCTTTATTAATCAATAATTATGAGTGCGCACAGCCATCAAAAACTTCATAGCAAATTATCTGCTGCCGGGTTACTAATTACACTAGGAATTATTTACGGAGATATTGGAACCTCTCCTCTCTATGTAATGAAAGAAATCATTGGCGAGGGAATCATCAGTAAAGATTTAATTTTGGGCGGATTGTCCTGTATTTTCTGGACTTTAACTCTACAGACCACCTTAAAATATGTAATCATCACCCTTAGCGCGGATAACCATGGTGAAGGTGGTATTTTTGCCCTATACGCATTAGTAAAAAGAACCAAAATCCAGTGGTTGATAGTTCCCGCCATTATCGGAGGAAGTGCTTTGCTGGCCGACGGAATTATTACTCCTCCCATTTCAGTCTCCTCTGCAGTCGAAGGGCTTCGTATTTTTAAACCCGACATTCCAACTGTTCCCATCGTAATTGGAATCTTGTTCGTCCTTTTTATGATCCAGCAGTTTGGCACCAAGCTCGTAGGAAAGTTTTTTGCTCCTATGATGTTGGTGTGGTTTTCAATGTTGGGGGTATTGGGAATTATTCAATTGACCCAGAACCTTGAGGTTTTTAATGCTCTGAATCCTTATTACGCCTATCATTTATTGACTTCCAATGTATCCGGTCATGGATTTTTTGTATTGGGTGCTGTCTTTTTATGTACTACCGGAGCGGAAGCACTATATTCTGACATGGGACACTGCGGAAGAAAAAATATCCGAATCAGTTGGATTTTTGTGAAAATTACCTTAATTCTAAACTATTTCGGACAAGGCGCGTACCTGCTATTACATAACGGTAAGACACTCTCCGAATTAGGCCATTCAAATCCGAATCCGTTTTATTTAATGATGCCCGAGTGGTTCCAGCCTATTGGGATTGTTATTGCTACACTGGCAGCAGTAATTGCTTCTCAGGCTTTAATCAGCGGTTCCTTTACACTGATTAACGAAGCCGTTCGATTGAATTTCTGGCCAAAAATTAAAATTAATTTCCCAACCGATGTGAAAGGACAATTATACATTCCTTCCATAAACTGGCTGTTGTTCCTTGGATGCGTGGGTATCGTGCTTCACTTTGAAGAATCCAGTAATATGTCGCATGCCTATGGTTTGGCAATTATCCTTTGTATGATCATGACCACCATTCTTTTGAATTATTATTTGATAATGAAAAGGGTCAAATGGTATTTTATTGCGCCATTGATTTTAATTTACTTAACGATTGAATTTAGCTTTTTAGCGGCCAACATTACCAAATTCATGGATGGAGGTTATGTTACGTTATTTATTGCCATCTTCTTAATAGGCGTAATGTCAACTTGGTTTTTAGCAAAAAAAATTAGCAAGAATTACACTAAAATTGTAAAAATAGATACTTACAAAAAAGTATTGGCCGAATTAAGCGTGGATTTATCAATTCCAAAATATGCTACCCATTTGGTATATATGACCAACTCAAGCAGGACCGATGAAATTGAAGAAAAAGTAATGTATTCCATTCTTCAGAAAAGACCCAAAAGAGCCGATATCTATTGGTTTATTCACGTGAACATCCTGAATGAACCTTATAAAAAAGAATATAAAGTGTCCGAAGTCATTAAGGATGATATTTACCGTATTGATTTCTATCTGGGTTTCCGCGAACCTACTAAAATTAATCTGATGTTCAAGGAGGTAATCAAGGATATGGTGAAAAATGGCGAAGTAGATATTACCAGTCGCTATGAATCCTTAAATAAAAACAACATTCTTGGGGATTTCAAATTTGTACTATCTGCAAAATTCCTCTCTAATGACAGCGATTTAACCTTCTTCGAAAGCATTGTAATGAACACCTATTTCTTTATGAAGAGATTCAGCTTAACCGAACAAAATGGCTTCGGATTAGACAGCAGCTCTGTAAAAGTGGAACAATTCCCAATGGTTTTACATCCACCGGAAATTATTGACATGCGAAGAATCTATAGTCATAATCATACTAATAGTATTTAAATAACACCAATAAAAAAAGGTATTCTTTAGACTCAAAAGGTTTTAAAGAATACTTCTTTGTTTATAGCAAAAAGCTATACCTTTGCAAACTGATTTTTATAGAACAAATGAGATTACACAGAAATTTAGTTTACACGACAATCGATTCCCTGAATGCGATTTTCAATGAAGGAGAATATGCCGATAAAGTAGTTGCGAGAGCTTTAAAAAAGGACAAACGTTGGGGGAGCTCCGACCGTAAATTTGTTGCAGAAACCATCTACGAAGTTGTAAGATGGAAACGATTATATGCTGAAATTGCAGAAGTAAAAGAACCTTTCGACAGAGATAATTTATGGAGAATGTTCTCGGTATGGGCCGTATTACGAGGATATCCGATTCCGGACTGGAGACAATTGGAAGGAACACCGGAACGAAAAATTAAAGGCCGTTTCGACGAGCTTTCAAAAGTAAGAGCATTAAGAGAATCTATTCCGGACTGGATGGACGAACTTGGTGTTAAAGAGTTGGGAGAAAAAGTTTGGGCAACCGAAATCGCAGCGCAGAACCAACCTGCCAAGGTAATCCTTCGTGTGAATACTTTAAAGACTACAAAAGAACAACTTCGTGCCATTTTAATGGACCAGAATATCGAAACTGAATTTTTAAAAGATCAGCCGGACGCTTTGGTGCTGAAAGAGCGTGCCAATGTATTCCTGACAGATGCTTTTAAATCTGGATTTTTCGAAGTACAAGATGCCAATTCTCAATTGGTTGCCGCTTTCCTGGATGTAAAACCTGGAATGAGAGTAGTAGATACTTGTGCCGGTGCCGGGGGAAAAACATTGCATATCGCTTCCTTAATGGAAAATAAGGGCCAATTGATTGCGATGGATTTGTATGAAAGCAAACTAAAGCAATTGAAATTGAGAGCCAAAAGAAATGGGGCATTCAACATAGAATACCGAATAATTGATTCAACCAAAGTCATCAAAAAACTACATGAAAGAGCGGATCGTGTTTTGATTGATGCTCCATGCAGCGGTTTGGGAGTTTTAAAAAGAAATCCTGATGCCAAATGGAAATTACAACCTGAATTTATTGATAATATCCGTAAAGTTCAGGCGGAAGTTTTAGAAAATTATTCCAAAATTGTAAAGCCTGGAGGAAAATTAGTTTACGCTACTTGTTCGGTGTTACCTTCTGAAAATCAGGAACAAATTAAGCATTTCTTAACTACAGAAGCCGGAAAAAGCTTTAACTTTGTTAAGGATTCTAAGATTTTGGCCTCTGAATCCGGTTTTGATGGATTCTATATGGCTTTATTAGAGCGCAAAGAATAATACATTTTTTACAAATATATAAAAGCTCTCTAATAACATGGAGAGCTTTTTTAATTTACTATTAAGATTAAAATATACTTAATGCTGGCTTTCAATCAAATAAAAATCTTAAAACCAGTTTTATAAAAGAATATAACTTAAATTTGTTGCCCCAAAACTATATAATTTAATACCGTTAAAATGAAAAAAATCTACTTAATACTATTATTGCTTACAGTATCAGTGGCATCCGCTCAGGAAAACCATCGTAACATTACTGAAGCAACCGCTATTCCGGTTGGTTATTATAATGCTGCAACAGGAACAGGATATACTTTGAAAACCCAACTAAAAACCATTATTACGAATGGACATATCGACAGAGGATATGGTAGTGGAAGCAGTACGACAAACAATGGTTTATGGACTGCCTATGGAACAACTGACAGAGATTACTATTACGAAAATGACGGGACTATATTAGATATGTATTCTGAAAACCCAACTGGGGCCGATCCTTATAATTTTTCATACAATGGAAACCAATGCGGAACTTACGCTGTTGAAGGGGACTGTTACAACAGGGAACATATTATTCCACAATCCGTTTTCGCCTCTGCAAACCCAATGCACAATGATCCTCATTTTGTCCCTGCTACGGATGGGAAAGTAAATGGTTTAAGGTCTGATTTTCCACATGGTATGGTAGGAACAGCTTCCTCAACTACACTAAATGGTTCCAAATTAGGTAGTGCTTTGAATAGCGGATATTCTGCAGGATATGCCGGAACTGTGTTTGAACCTATAAATGCATTTAAAGGGGATATTGCCAGAATGTATTTGTATTTTGCAACACGATATGAAAGTACCGTTGCAGGATATTCTTATCCGATGTTTAATGGCAGCAGTAATCAGGTTTTTACCAATACTTTTTTGGAAATTTTGAAACACTGGCATCAGGATGATCCGGTAAGTCAAAGAGAAATTGATCGAAATAATGCCATTTATACCTTCCAGGGAAATAGAAATCCTTACATTGATCATCCGGAGTGGGTAACAACAGTTTGGGGCGCTCCATTGGCTACGACCTCTTTTGATGCTTTAGCTTCTGTTTCTGTGTATCCCAATCCATCAAAAAATCATAAAATTAATATCCAAACGGAAGTAATACTTGACACTATTCAGTTAATTACCGTGAATGGGCAAATTATTCAGGAAATCAAGAAGCCGGTTTCTCAAAATAACAACTATGTGATTGAAGATTTACCACAAGGTTTTTATATCCTGAAATTGACTTCAAATAATCAATCAACAATCAAAAAAGTAATTGTAAATTAATTTAAATTCTACTAATTGAAACCTCTCTATGAAAATAGAGAGGTTTTTTTTACATTTATAACAACTAAATTAACGAGGGGTATGGAACCATGCCAAAATTATATCGCAATAAATAAGGAATTATGGAATAAAAAAACGCCTATTCATTTTGAATCCGATTTTTATGACATCAAGGGTTTTATAAACGGTAATTGCTCCCTCAATGATATTGAATTGACATTATTGGGAGATATTTCAGGCAAAACCATATTGCACCTCCAATGTCATTATCATAGTATTTCCGAAGTTTTGAACAGTTTAACCAAAAATAATCTGGAGATCAATTCCTTGGACGAATTTGATTATTCACCATATTGCTGCTTTAATGAAACTATCGAGATAGCACCAAAAAAATACAGGATAAAACATCTGGACAATAAAATCCCGATGGTCTATACCATTGTGGCAACAAAAAAACACCAATAAAAGGATTTTAATCATTCATTGAAATCAAAAACTCTTCGTTGTTTCTGGTTTTCTTAAATCGATCGTTGATGAAATCCATTGCTTCGACAGGGTTCATATCAGAGAGATATTTTCTCATGATCCACATACGCTGCAATGTTTTCTCATCCAATAACATATCATCTCTACGCGTACTTGAAGAAGTCAAGTCAATAGCCGGGAAGATACGTTTGTTGGCAATTTTTCTATCCAATTGTAATTCCATATTTCCGGTACCTTTAAATTCCTCGAAAATAACCTCGTCCATTTTAGAACCGGTTTCCGTCAAGGCGGTTGCAATGATACTTAAAGAACCACCATTTTCCACATTTCTGGCAGCTCCAAAGAAACGTTTTGGTTTTTGCAGGGCATTCGCATCTACTCCACCACTTAAAACTTTTCCTGAGGCTGGTTGGACTGTATTGTAAGCTCTCGCCAAACGCGTAATTGAATCCAAAAGAATAACCACATCATGACCACATTCTACCAAACGCTTCGCTTTTTCCAAAACGATATTGGCAATTTTTACGTGTTCCTGCGGTTCCCTGTCAAATGTGGAAGCAATTACTTCACCACGAACGCTACGCTGCATATCGGTTACCTCCTCAGGACGTTCGTCTATCAGCAATACAATTAAATATACTTCAGGATGATTCGCAGCAATGGCATTGGCAATGTCTTTTAACAACATGGTTTTACCTGTTTTCGGCTGTGCCACAATCATACCACGCTGTCCCTTACCTATCGGTGAAAACAAATCAATAATTCGGGTAGAAATAGTGCTTTGTTTTTCGGCCAATTTGAATTTTTCAGATGGGAAAACTGGTGTCAGGTGTTCAAAAGAAACCCGATCACGAACTACCTGCGGATCGTGCCCGTTTATTTTTAATACGCGTACCAAAGGGAAGAATTTTTCGCCTTCTTTCGGAGGACGGACCACACCTTTTACAGTATCCCCTGTTTTTAACCCAAACAGTCTGATTTGTGAAGTCGATAAATAAATATCATCCGGTGAGGCCAGGTAATTATAATCTGATGAACGAAGAAATCCGTAACCATCAGGCATCATTTCCAATACCCCTTCACTTTCTATAATACCGTCAAATTCAAAATCAGAATCCCTGAAATTGCTTTTTTTTCCTTTAAAATTTGGATTTTGGTTCCCGTTCGGGTTTTGGTTCCCATTCGCATTCTGATTCCCGCTTTGGTTAGGATTCTGGTTCGGGTTCTGCTTTTGGTTTGGGTTTGGTTTTGGGTGCTGTGGTTTGGGAAGTATTTGTTCGTCTGAAACCTGATTCTGGGTCTTCGGTTCCGATTCATTCGGACTCTCTTCGGTGACGATTGAACCTTCCTTAATAGTATTATTTTTATCGAAATTTGATTTTTTGAATTTAATCAGCTTTCGTTCCTTATTTTCAGGAACAATTAATGCTTCTTTTGCAACCGCTGCATCATCTATTTCTTTCGTATGCTCCACTAACGGTTTTTCATTCGTCAAAACTCTTTCTTCACGTATAAGTTCTTCTTCAGAAAATAAAGGCTGAATCGTATTTTTCTGAATTACCAGTTTTTTTTCCGATGGCATTCGTACTCTTTTTATTTTTTCCTCTTTTGTATCAGCAGTTGGAGCGGATACCACATCAGGATTAGCCGCCTGAAAATCTAATATCTGGTAGATTAGCGTTTCCTTTTTTACACCATTAAATTTTATGGTTTTAGCTGCTTTAGCTATTTCTTGAAGCTCGGAAAGCTTCATTTCTTTTAACACAGAAATATCAAACATGAATGTTATTTGAATTTAATTGATTTTGGAAAAATAATAAATGTGGTAGGGTGTTTTATATTCTTGAATTCCCCGAAGAATGAAGTACTTACGGGTTTGTAATGCAATATTACGAATAAAAATTAATGATACAATAGTATTTATAAAAAAGAAAATATATTTTTGTCAAAGAAAACAGATCAAATGATTCAGAGAATTCAAACTATTTATTTAATTCTGGCCTTAGTAGTCACCGGGGTTCTGCCGTATTGTTTCCCGTTGTGGGAAATGGCCGACGGTACGGCTGTCTATTTCATGACCAACATGCTTTTCACCATATTATTTGGTTTAAGCACCATGCTTTCTGTGATGAGCATATTGTTTTACAAAAAAAGACAACATCAGTTTGTACTTAACAGACTGAATATCATATTGAATTTAATTTTATTAGGATTGTTTATATATCGCTCGCTAAACTTATCTGGAGAGACAAATCTTGTTTCTGAGAAAGGTATTGGGATGTTTCTACCGATTGTTGCTATCGTTTTTTTGGTTTTGGCCAATAAAGCCATCAAGAAGGATGATGATCTCGTAAAATCTGTGGACCGATTGAGATAAACCTATAAACTTAGTTTATTAGTGCGAGGAAAATCCGGATCTTAATTGATTCGGATTTTTTTATTTTAACACTGCAACTGAAAAATATATAATAAAAGTGGAATCATTATAGGAATATTCAATGAATTTAATAACTTCGCGGCTACAATTTTACAATATGAAAACAAAGTTCATTTGCTCACTGCTAACTGCCTTTATTTTAACAAGTTGTAGCAACGATAGGGCAAATCAAGAAAATTTAGATAATAACTTATCAGCTTCAAATTCATCGCTCCAAAGAGTAGATGAGGAGGATGCTTTAGAAGCGCCTTTCCGCTCTTGTTATTATAAATCCCTCGATGCAGACACCTATATTGTTTTTTTTGAGATTCCGGTAAACTATCATTATACGGTATCCGAATTCGAAGGTGTATATTTTATCAAATTGACAGCCGCCAATACAAACAATCATGCGCATTATGTTACCCGAATGGAAAAATTTACCGCTATTAAAGGCATTATAAATGTCACTTTTAAAGTTAATGGAGTAATTATTAAAAAACCAAAAGTGGTGATTAATACTTATTAAAATTCCACAATTCTGATATAAATATTGCAATCCGATTCATTTGAATCGGATTTTTTTATTTTGGTATACCCCTAAATTTAGGGATATAAAAATCACTATATTTAGGGATATCATTATATGAAAATTATATTAAATTTGAGAAAACATATTTTAAAAAATGCCACAAAAAATAAAGATATATCTTGCTGATGACCATCAGGTACTTATAGATGGGATGAAGGCAGTACTCAATACCAATCCTAATTTTATTTTTGTGGGATTTTCTCTTAATGGGAAGAATCTAATCGCTGATGTTACAAAAAGCGGAGCCGATATTCTTATTATGGATATTAATATGCCTGAAAAAGATGGTCTGGAAGTGATGAAGGATTTATCGGGAACAGCATTTCCATTTAAAGTTATTATTTTATCCAGCTATGATGAATTAAAATTGATTAAAGAAGTAATGAACCTTGGTGCCAGCGGTTACCTTACCAAGCAATGTGCCGGGGAAAATATCGTCGAAGCCATCCAGGTTGTCATTAATGGGGAGGAATACTTCTGTCAGACTGTCCGTGAAAAAATATTTAATTCCTTTGCACAGAAAAACCCAAAAATAAATACCGCAGAATCAAAAACCCATCTGGCGTTGACAGAACGCGAACTGGAAATACTTAAATTGATTTCGTTGGAATACAGTGGGAAAGAAATTAGTGAAGAACTGTTTATCAGTACGCATACTGTTGAAAGCCACCGAAAAAATTTAATTAAAAAACTAAATGTCAAAAACACCATTGGCTTAGTAAAATATGCGGTCCTCAATAACCTTATTAACCCTTAAACCTATAACCTATGCCACAAGAACTACTTGGCGATTACGCTGTAAAAAAAGACCCTACTGTCGATTTTATATTGACATTTAAAATCCCGGACAATTGTAACTACAGTACTTCTGTAGATAATGGGGTTAATATTGTCACCATTAAGCTCGATGAAGGCGAAAAAGATCCCTCACCGATTTATGTAAGATATGATATGGACTACAGCATGACTAATGGTCTGCTTACCATTCAATTTGAACAACAGGATATAACTGATACAACAACTGTGATATATGTTAAAAAGCCGAAAGTAATAGTGACTGATTTATAATTGAGATTCAACCCTCGCTATTTTTTTGCATTGAAATACGACCTTAAAATTTATCTACTTCTATTACTGTTATTTAATGGTTTCTGTTTCGGATTTTATCAAAATCCGAAATCAGATTCCATAGCATTGTATGTTGAAAAAAACCACTATAACAAAGCTTTGCTATTCGCCAACAAAACCATTGCATCCAGTCTTAAAAATAAAAATCACCAAAAATATTATGATACCAGTATTGCAAAATCTGCAATCTACTTCAAACTCCATGAAAATGACAAAGCATTTAAAGTGTTATTCGATGCTTTGTTTATTGCGGAAAAGCAAAAGCTGGCATCTTATAAAATTGAAATTTTATTAAAAATAGCATGGAGTTATTCTGCTGTTTTAGAAAACAATGACACTGCAAGAAAATATACTTCTATTGGCAGAAAATTAGCTGTTTTAAATAATGACGTTAATGCACAAGTAAGTTTCGACCGTCTTTCATTTAAAATTCATTCAGCCACAAATTCAGACAGTGCTTTTTATTATCTGAAAGCATTAGAGAAGAACATTAAAAAGATAAAAACCAATAAGCTATTCTGCGAACTCCAGAATAACTATTTTG
The DNA here is from genome assembly GCF_007109225.1 of Flavobacterium sp. GT3R68. Classification (GTDB taxonomy): domain Bacteria; phylum Bacteroidota; class Bacteroidia; order Flavobacteriales; family Flavobacteriaceae; genus Flavobacterium. Next base: position 206,299 of record NZ_VJZK01000004.1, on the reverse strand, counting down.
TATATTACACCTTGGTAAGCAAACCTTATCTGGCCAAAAAACATCTGGACAGTTCGTATTTCTACGCAAAAAAATTAACGAAAAAAGAATTAGCAACTGCTTACGGCAACTTAGGATACCATTATTTGACCGTCGAAAAAAATTATAAAAAAGGAGAACAGCATTATTTAAAGCAATTACAATTATATCCGAACGATACAACGTCTAATGCAGTTACAGATTCTTACCTGAATTTATCGTACGCTTACGAGCAATTAGAAGATTATAAAAATGCAAATATTTATCTTAACAAATATATCAATGGCACCGAAGCCAGGTACAACCAGGAGCTGAACAACAATATCAAGGATATTGAAACCAAATACAGTATTGAAAAAGTAGAAAATCAATACAAGGCAAAACAGCAATTATTGGAAGACAAACAATCTAAAAAGACTAAAATCTTTTTTATTTTCATCGCAGTTTTGGTGCTTTTTATTATCCTGTTTTACTTTTTTTATCAGAATACCAAACTGAAACAAAAAAATAAACTCCAGGATATAGAAAGTCATATTCAGCAGAATATAATTAATGCCACGATTGATGGACAGGAAAATGAACGTAAAAAAATAGCCAGTGTATTGCACGATAATATAAGCGCATTACTTTCCTCTGCCGGCCTGCAATTGTCAGCTTTTGTTGCAACTCATCCTAATCCTTATGAAGAAATATCTAAAACCCGAAGCATTCTAAAAGAAGCGCATGATAAAGTCCGTGGATTATCCCACGAGCTCCTCCCTACCCTTTTGGCAAAATTCGGATTGTTTTATGCGTTGCAGGATTTATGCGAAAAGAATTCCAATTCCCTGATCAAGTTTGAATACGTTAGTAAAGTGCCGCACAGCAAACGTTTCCAGGAAGATTTCGAAATGAAAATCTATTTCATCGTAACCGAACTTTTAAACAATGTATTAAAACACAGTAAAGCCAGTAAAGCCAAACTGTTTATACATGTGCCATCGAATGAGCTAATTATCCAAATAGAAGACAACGGAATCGGTTTTGATGACAAATCGATATCCAGTGAGGGTTTTGGATTAACCCAAATACGGGCGAGAATTTCAAGCATGAAAGGAACATTACAAATTAATTCCAAACCGGAAAGCGGTACAACTATTACTATCAAATTACCTATTCAGGAATAAATCAAACTCGTTTTTCTATCTCGATGATTTCCAAATCCTTTATTTTATCACCGTCAATAGCAAACCGCAGCATCGTCCGGACATCATGAAAGCCGCTTTTGCCGGCAGCTCCGGGGTTCATATGCAGTAAATTCAGCTTCTTGTCAAACATCACTTTCAGGATGTGTGAATGCCCGCAAATAAAGAGTTTTGGAGGATTCGCAGTTAGTTCTGCCCTTATATTAGGATTGTATTTCCCCGGATAGCCGCCGATATGCGTAATCCAGACATCTACATCTTCACACATAAACCGATTGTGCAATGGAAATTCCAACCGCGCCTTATCATCATCAATATTGCCATAAACAGCCCGCAGCGGTTTCCATTTTTTTAGCGTATCAGTTACTGCCAAATCCCCAATATCACCGGCATGCCAGACTTCATCGGCCTGCTGCACATATTTTAAAATCGTATCATCCATATGACTGTGTGTATCAGAAAGCAGTAAAATTTTCTTCAAAATAGTGTTTTTTTAGGAGCTGTTTCCGGCTATCCGCTATATCCACGCCAAAAAAGCGTGGGATACCGCTGCTATCCGGGCTAGGAATTTGCGTAAAATTAAACAATCCGATTCCATTATCAAATTAACATTTTGTTACAATACCAAAATAAAAAAAATCATACATTAATAAGTATCTTTGTACCTTTAAAAAGAACAGGAACCCACTTGAGATACTTTGTAAAACTGGCCTATAACGGAACCCACTACCACGGATGGCAATACCAACCGAATGCTGCGTCTGTACAGGAAACGATGAACAAAGCCTTTTCGATATTGCTCAATGCACCGGTCGAACTGATGGGTGCAGGAAGAACCGATACCGGAGTTCATGCCCGGGAAATGTTCGCTCATTTTGATTTCGGGAATTCTTTTGACATTCCAAATATGATACACAAACTCAATTCGTTCCTTCCTAAAGACATCAGTATTTTCGATATTATTCCGGTTCACCCAGAGGCGCACGCGCGTTTTGATGCCTCCAAAAGAACCTATGAATACCATATCAATACCTTCAAAGATGTTTTTTATCAGGACGGAAGCTGGTACTATCACCAGCCGTTGGATATGGATTTGATGAATCAGGCGGCCGAAAAATTGTTGAAGTATACCGATTTTCAATGTTTCTCAAAAGTCAACACCGATGTCAATACCTTCAATTGTGCAGTTACTGAAGCCTACTGGAAACAAATGGACAATCAGCTTATTTTTACAATATCTGCCGACCGGTTTCTCCGAAATATGGTACGAGCCATTGTAGGGACTTTGGTGAATGTCGGTTTGCACAAAATTGACCTAAAGGGATTCGTACAGATCATTGAAAGCAAGGATCGCAACAAAGCTGGATTTTCAGTGCCCGCGCACGGATTGTATCTGACAAAAATTGATTATAAATACATACCAAAATAGCCCTGGTAGCAGCGAAAATCCTTTTTTGTTTTTTCTTTAAAAACAAAAAATATTGTAGCGAATAACAGGAAACAGCTCCAAATAAAATGAAAGCAAAAGCATTCGACAGTCATTTATTCAAGAGGATTCTCCAATATACCAAACCCTATCAATGGCGGTTTAATGGTGTGATTCTTTTTGCAGTATCGTTATCGGTTTTTGCGGCCCTTCGCCCCTATTTATTAAAACATACCGTGGATGGTTATATCCAGACGCACGATGCGAATGGGTTGCTGTTTTATATATCGTTAATGGGAATCGTCCTTTTATGTGAGGTTTTTTCGCAATTTTACTTTGTGTATTGGGCCAACTGGCTCGGTCAGGACATTGTTAAAGACATCCGTATCAAATTGTTCCGCCACATGCTGAGTTTCCGAATGAAATATTTTGACAATGCCCCGGTAGGACAATTGGTGACACGCTCCGTTTCGGATATTGAAGCGATTGCTAAAATTTTCAGTCAGGGATTGTTCATGATCATCAGTGATATGATGAAAATGGTCGTTGTTATGGGTTTTATGTTCTACATGAACTGGAAACTGACCTGGATTGTAATTATTGCGATGCCTATTTTAGTGTACATCACACGGATTTTCCAAAAGAAAATGCAGCTTGCCTTTGAAGAAGTGCGTACCCAAATTGCCAACATGAATACCTTTGTCCAGGAGCGCGTGACCGGAATGAAAATTGTACAATTGTTTACCCGGGAAGACATTGAGGCCGAAAAATTTAAGGACATCAATGACAAACACAACAAAGCCTGGATCAAAACGATCCTGTATAACTCCATCTTCTTCCCTATTGCCGACATTATTTCATCATTTACTCTAGGATTTATAGTATTGTATGGTGGATTTCATATTTTGGATGGTGATAGTACCACGACCTTTGGGGATTTATTCTCGTATACGATGTTTATAGGAATGTTGTTCAATCCGTTGCGTCAGATTGCGGATAAATTCAATGAGATGCAAATGGGAATGATTGCTGCCAATCGTGTTTTTGACATTTTGGACACACAAAACCAGATTCAGGATAAAGGTATTTTTGAAGCGCCGCTTTTCGAAGGAAACATTCAATTTAAGGATGTTCATTTTGGGTATATCGCTGAAGAATTTGTGATAAAGGGAATCGATCTGGATGTTAAGGCTGGTGAAACGATAGCTATCGTCGGTGCGACCGGCGCGGGAAAATCAACTATTATCAATTTATTGAACCGTTTTTATGAAATCAACAGCGGAACCATCTTCATTGACGACAAAAATATACTTGACTATACGTTAGACTCGCTTCGCAAACAGATTGCCGTGGTTTTACAGGATGTTTTCCTTTTTGCAGACACGATTCTGAACAATATTACACTCAATAATCCGCAAATTTCACGCGAAGATGTAATCCTTGCAGCCAAAAAAATAGGCGTTCACGAGTTTATCATGAGTCTGCCGCATGGGTATGACTATAATGTAAAAGAACGTGGTGTAATGCTATCTTCAGGCCAACGACAATTGATTGCCTTTCTTCGGGCGTATGTGAGCAATCCGAGCATCCTGATTTTGGACGAAGCAACATCATCGATCGATTCCTATTCTGAAGAATTAATCCAGCGCGCCACCGAAACCATTACGCAGGGACGGACTTCAATTGTCATAGCACACCGATTGGCAACTGTAATTAATGCTGATAAAATTGTGGTAATGGACAAAGGACTGATTGTCGAACAAGGCACGCATCAGGAATTACTGAACCGCGAGGAAGGGTTTTACAAAAACTTGTATTACTCCCAGTTTTTGGTCGAAAACAATTCCTAGTTTGGATTTCACAATTGAATAAATATTCTTAATTTCGCTAACTGAACTAAATTTAGAAACATACAAGGAAAGCGGTCATACAGCTTCCTTTTTTATATTTAAAAACAAAAATAAAAGAAATGAAATACGACATCATTGTTTTAGGAAGTGGTCCCGGAGGATATGTTACTGCCATTAGAGCATCACAATTAGGCTTTAAAGTTGCCGTAATCGAAAAAGAAAACTTAGGCGGGGTTTGCTTGAATTGGGGTTGTATTCCAACAAAAGCATTATTAAAATCGGCACAGGTTTTTGATTACCTGAAACATGCTGCTGATTACGGATTGACTATTTCTGAATTCGATAAGGATTTCACTGCAGTTGTCGGGCGCAGCAGAAATGTTGCGGAAGGAATGAGCAAAGGAGTTCAATTCCTGATGAAAAAAAATAAAATCGATGTGATTGAAGGTTTCGGAAAATTAAAACCAGGAAAGAAAATCGATGTTACAGGAAAAGATGAAAAAGTAACTGAATATTCTGCAGACCACATCATTATTGCCACCGGGGCACGTTCCCGTGAGTTGCCAAATTTACCACAAGATGGTGAAAAAGTAATTGGTTACAGACAAGCAATGACTTTAGCTACGCAGCCAAAATCGATGATTGTTGTTGGTTCCGGAGCCATCGGAGTGGAATTTGCACACTTCTATAACGCAATGGGAACTGATGTTACTATTGTGGAATTTTTACCAAATATTGTTCCATTGGAAGACGAAGATATTTCCAAACAAATGGAGCGTTCCATGAAGAAAGCCGGGGTGAAAATCATGACCAACTCTTCTGTAGAGAAGATTGAGATTACCGCTTCTGGTGTAAAAGCAACGGTAAAAACTGCAAAGGGAGAAGAAACTCTTGAAGCGGAGATTGTACTTTCAGCAGTAGGAATCAAAACCAACATCGAGAACATCGGTTTGGAAGAAGTTGGAATTGCTACCGACAGGGATAAAATTTTAGTAAATGATTTCTACCAAACCAACATTCCCGGGTATTATGCCATTGGAGATGTGGTTCCGGGACCAGCTTTGGCACACGTTGCTTCCGCTGAAGGAATCACTTGCGTTGAAAAAATTGCAGGACTTCACGTTGATGCCGTTGACTACGGAAATATTCCAGGTTGTACCTACGCTACACCGGAAATTGCGTCAGTTGGTTTAACTGAAAAACAAGCAAAAGAAAAAGGATACGAATTGAAAGTGGGTAAATTCCCGTTCTCAGCATCAGGAAAAGCAAAAGCAGCCGGAACACCGGATGGTTTTGTAAAGGTAATTTTTGATGCCAAATATGGAGAATGGCTAGGTTGTCACATGATTGGAGCTGGTGTTACCGATATGATTGCTGAAGCAGTTGTAGCACGTAAACTGGAAACAACAGGTCACGAAATCCTAAAAGCAATCCACCCTCACCCAACGATGAGTGAGGCGGTAATGGAAGCTGTCGCCGAAGCCTATGGAGAAGTGATTCACTTGTAAGCTAGATTATTAGATTTATAAAGTCTTAGACTTTTAGATAGAATCCGTTTTGTGAAAGCAAAACGGATTTTTTGTGGCTTATAAATTGTTAAAACCAAAAACACAAAACATAGTTTGCACAGCCAGAAATCGAGTCATAGAACTACCATTTAACGCCTTTAAACAGTCATTTTTTTAATAAAATTAATAATATTATTCAAACGTTAAATTATCAAAGTTATCTAAAAAAACCCAGCGTAATTAGCCTAATTTTGTGCTCTAAATTTATATAAAATAATGACAACAATTACAGATTTCTGGTGGGTATTGCTTTTAGTTTTGTGCTTAGTTCTTTACAAATTTGTTTTACGTGCTTTCTTCGGGATGGTAATAGTTCCTGAGGATAAAATTGGTCTGGTGACCAAGAAATTCGTTCTGTTTGGCGCAGAAAAATCTTTGCCTGATGGCAGAATCATTGCCACTAAAGGGGAGGCTGGTTTTCAGGCTAAAACACTTGCACCCGGATTATACTGGACAATGTGGCCTTGGCAATATGCGGTGGAAATGACTTCTTTCACCATTATCCCGGAAGGGCATATTGGCTTACTATTAAGTAAAGATGGGGCCGAAATTCCAACAGGCCGTATTTTAGCCCAAAAAGTGAATTCTGACAATTTTCAGGATGCCACATTATTCCTTAACAATGGCGGACAAAAAGGTAGACAGTCGGCTTTTATAACCACAGGTTCTTATCGTATCAATACTTATCTTTTCGAAGTAGTATTGAAACCTCAGATTGTTATTTTTGAGAATATGGTCGGAATTGTAACTGCAATGGATGGTGAGCCCATTCCGATTGGTCAGATTGCGGGGAAATTTGTAGAAAATCATAATAACTTCCAGGATTTTGATCAATTTTTAAAAAATGGCGGAAACCGTGGATTACAACCACAGGTAATACTTGCAGGATCGTATTATATCAATACGTGGGCGGTTCAGATTGAACAAAATCCAATGACCGACGTGCCTATTGGTTATGTAGGTGTCGTTATTTCTTATATTGGTGAAGATGGTCAAGACGTTACCGGAGATACTTTTAAACATGGAAATATTGTTTCAAAAGGACAACGCGGGGTTTGGATGGAGCCGTTTGGCCCCGGAAAATATGCTTTAAATAAATACACGACGAAACTGGAGCCTGTACCAACAACCAATTTAGTTTTGAATTGGGCTGATGCGCGCAGCGAGTCGCATAACTTGGACCAGAACCTTTCTACTATTACCGTGCGTTCAAAAGATGGTTTCCCATTTAATTTAGATGTTTCGCAAATTATTCATGTTCCAGCTAACGAAGCTCCAAAAGTGATTGCACGATTTGGAAGTATGAACAATTTAGTTTCCCAGGTTCTGGAACCAACAATTGGTAACTATTTCCGTAATTCAGCTCAGGAAAGTGACGTTATTTCTTTCCTTTCGACAAGAAAAGAAAGACAGGAATCAGCCAAAAATCACATCAAAGTGGTTCTTGACGAATACAATGTTAACGCTGTTGATACGCTTATAGGAGATATTGTTCCGCCGGAATCACTGATGAAAACACTGACCGACAGAAAAATTGCGGAAGAAGAACAAAAAACGTATCAAACTCAAAGAATGGCGCAAGAACAACGTCAGGGAATGGAAAAGGAAACGGCTATCGCAGATATGCAGAAAGAAATCGTAAAAGCATCTCAAAGTGTTGAAATTGCACAAAGAACCGCTGATGCGACGGTTAAAAAAGCAGAAGGTGATGCGACAAGTTTGAAACTGAATGTAAATGCTGAAGCAGAAGCCACTAAAATGCGTGCAAACGCCGAAGCGGAAGCTACCAAAGCGAGAGCTGGCGCACAGGCAGAAGCTACAAAATTGACCGCAAGCGCAGAAGCAGAACGAATCTCAAAAACAGGTTTAGCTGAGGCCGAAAAAATTATGGCAATTGGTAAATCTACAGCAGAAGCGTATCAATTACAAGTTTCGGCAATGGGCGGTGATAACTTCACTAAATATAAAATTACCGAAGAGATCGGCAAAGGGAAAATTAAGGTTATTCCTGATGTTTTAATTTCGGGAACTAATGGTTCTGAAGGTGGAATAAGCGGTCTTTTAGGAATTAAATTAATGGAGATGATCGATACTAAAAAAGATTAATCTAAAGTTTATGCTCTTAATTTTAAAATCCGTTTTGTGAAAACAAGACGGATTTTTTATCTTTTTTACCTGCCTAATAAATAAGCAGCTTACAATAAATTAATATTTTTTTTTGCAAATTAGTACTGCTCAATTAGTTAGTATTTAGCTATTCATAATAAGAAATTTATATACTATTCTTTTTATACAAATCTACACCTATTATTTCATTTGGTTTTCATTTAAAGTGGAACCCAGAAACCACCACAAAAACGGGCGACACCGAAAAGCCTTATGAGTAGCAAACAAAAATTTAAAATCAAAAAAGTACTTGTTCAATTTAACTGTCCTGGAATGAATGCAGAGCAATACGATAAGGTGTGGGAAGATCTTGAAGCGGCAGGTCATTCAAATCCAAGAGGATTAATTCATCATGTGGGTGCACCTACAGCAGATGGCTGGTTGGTAGTCGATATATGGGAATCCAGTGAGCACTTTAATGAATTTGGGAAAACACTGATTCCAATTATGGAAAAAAACGGAGTTCCTCCAATGAATCCGCTTGTAACACCTTTGCACTTTGTGTATAATGGTAGTCATGTAGAAATATATTAATAAAAACACCTGGTAGCTACTTCTGCAGTAAAACAATAACAACCAAATTTTTTGTATTATACTTCTTTAAGAAATATAAAATCCGTTTTGAAAATTCAAAACCGATTTTTTTGTAACATACTTAAAATTTTATTTCAGCAGAAAATTGATCCCAATATTGAAACTGCTTCTTGAGTTTCTTACTGTGGAACCTGAATTCGAAATAAATACATCTGAGAAACCACCCTGCTCTTCATATTCAAGAAATAATTTTGCTTTATCCGAAATTGGTATTTTGACACCGGCCCCCCAAGCGAAACCAATATCAAAAGTTTCAAATGACTTTTTGACATCCGTTTTAAACCTACTATCTTCTGCCCCTAATAAGATTCCGGCGTATGGACCAAAATTCAGATACCAATTTCTTTTTGCACCAAAATGCCAATTTGCCATCACAGGAACTGTTAAGTAATTTACATTATAATTGGTTTTGTAATCGATTCCGGATCCAAACTCCGTGATATAATCATCATCCCATCCTTTTTGGTCATAAATCAATTTTCCCTTAATACTCCATCTGTTCGAAAAATAATAATCTGCCGATCCCGCAAAATTAAGTCCATTTCCGGAATGCGCTCTGTTTTCATTATCGGATATGGTGGAAATGTTGTAACCCGCATTTAAACCAAATTCAACGCTTCCTTTAGAAAGTTGGGCGGATGATGAAAGAGAAAACCCCATACTGCATAGGACTATTACTATTGTTTTTTTCATTTTTATTTATTTAATCAATTTCTAAAAATTAACTGGCAATTTTATATTTTTTTTAAAGCATTCATCAACAAATCAATATCGCCTTTTGTATTGTAATGACTAAAAGAAACACGTAAACCAGGCTTTTTTAAATCTTCCTCTGAAAGCATTTCGGCTAAAACATGTGACGGCCTAATACTCCCCGACTGGCAAGCACTCCCACGGGAAACAGCTATTCCTTTCATATCCAGATTAAGGAGCATCATCGCCGTTTTTTCTTCTGAAAATGGCAACAAGATATTCAACACAGTATAAAATCCATCGCGATTCCCGTTGATTTCAGATGCAGGAAATTCAATCTCCAATCGGTTAATCAGGTAATTTCTTAACTCCATAATATGGCTTCTGTCACGCTCCAGATTATCATACGAAAGCTCTAAAGCCTTAGCCATACCAACGATTTGGTGAACGGCCTCGGTCCCCGGTCGTAATCCTTTTTCCTGTTCGCCACCATAAAAAAGTGGTTGCAATCCGGAATTCTTGCGAACAAAGGCAAAGCCAATTCCCTTCGGTCCATGGAATTTATGCGCACTGGCAACGATGAAATCAACCGGTACCTTCTGCAAATTCAGTTCCGATTTACCGATGGATTGAACGGTATCTGAATGGAATAAAACATTGTGTTGATGGCAGATGCGGCCTATTTTTTCCAAATCCAGCACAGTTCCGATTTCGTTGTTAACATGCATCAGGCTTACCAAAGTTTTCTTTTCCTGCGAAAGTAATTCCACCAGGTCATTCACATCAATACTGCCATCAGCCTTAATCGCGACATAATCAACCTGAATACCAAATTCTATTTCAAGAGCTTCCGCTGTATGCAAAACAGCATGATGCTCAATTTTAGAAGTGATGATTCTCTGAATTTTTAAGTCCCTGACTGCTGAACGTAAAATCCAATTATTGGCTTCCGTACCGCATGAGGTAAAGATTATTTCCTGGGCTGTACAATTCAAATGTTTAGCAATGGATTTCCGGCTCATTTCAAGGACACTTTTGGCATTGCGGCCAAAGCTGTGAGTCGATGAGGGATTTCCATAATCTTCCATCATCACTTTTAGCATTTCCTCAATCACTTCGGGACGCATTTGAGTGGTGGACGCATTATCGAGATATACTTTTTTCATTTATTCAGATGGGAATTATTTAAATCTTTAACTACTAGAAACAGGTTTACTACGTTTGGAAAAAATTATTTTTTCGTTAAATATCACTATCGAAATTAAAATCAGCAGATAGCAAAACAATTGTTGTCCGGTTACTTCTTCTTTGTATAAAAAAATAGCCAGCACGAAATTAATAATCGGATTGATGTACATCATTATTCCTACTGTGGACGAATTTATTCCTTTTAAGGCATAAAGATTCAGGAACAACGGAATTATGGTAAAAACCACTACAATTACAAACAAACAAGTGTAAAATAAAGATTCCGCCGGGAGCTTTCCGCTATATTCCGGATAAAACGGAAGAATGATAATTGCCGTAAACACCAATTGTATAGTCAGTAACAGGAATTTATCAATCTCGGTATTTTTTCGCTGGCTAACTAAATACAAGGCATAGGTAGCAGCAACAACTAAACTATAGAAAATATCCTCAAAATGTTCAAAAGACAAAAATACGCAGCTAACAACACTAATGCAGACCGCCAGCCATTGCCATTTGCTTAATTTTTCTTGCAAAAGAAAGAACGCAAAAACTGTGGTTAAAATGGGACAGATTAAATAAGCCAATGAAGCCGCTTTGACACTGACATGGTTCATTACATAGATAAACACAAACCAATTGGACGCAAGTAATATCCCGCCGCCAAGGGTCAGAAAGACCACACTTCGTTTATTTTGGACTGTCAGATTATTAAAATGATCCCAGTTTTTTACTAAAGATTTTTTGCGAAAAGCAACATTGATAAGTAGCATCATCACAACGCTCAGAAAAACACGATAAAATAAAATATCCAAAGAAGCATATTGCTGCAATGGCTTTAGCGCCAAACTAAAAAAGCCCCAGATTAGAAAGGCTGAAAAGGCGGCAATATAATATTTGTACACTCTCATTTATCAAAATAAGTGCAAAGATAACGATTTACAACCGTTTCGAATTTCCAATTTCCACATGATTCTTTTTCAATAACTTAAAATCTGCTCTTAAATTTTGTTTTTGGGTCCGAAATGCATCAGGAACAAATTAAAAATTCTATTTTTGTTACAAATATGATAACGGATGAAACGATTTTTAGGTTTATTGGTATGTGCATTTATTTTCCATAGTTGTGATGATGGCGATATTAATTTGAAAAATTTCAATTTTGATACCACCGCCCCGGTGAATGACTGCTCAGAAAATAACGGTTTGTTTTTTAAGATCAAAAGCAATGAGGCACTGATTTTGGAAATCCCACTGTCATCGTTTTCGAATGACGTAACTCCGGCGGACCAGCCTGTTTCCCTATTGATAAACAGTGAAAATCACGTCATATACAGACTTTTCAGCAGAACAGTAACGGAAAGTTATTTTTGTTCTTCGGTTCCTCCGGCAGACCCTATAGTTTCGGACGAATGGAATGCATCTCAAGGAGTGGAAGGTGTAAGCGGTATTATAGAAATAACAACCACCCAAATAGTCAATCCTGATACGCAAGTATTGCTAGGTTATAACCACCATATTGTTTTCAAAAACGTTACATTTTCGAATAGCGATAATTCATTTGTATACGAAACTTATGTTTTTGGAAATTATGTGACTTCGATTTAAAACTTCATTTATAATAAAAAAACTCAAATACGGATTACAGCATTTAATTTTTTTTTATTTTACATTTTGACGGATAAAAACTTCTGTCGCCCCGAGGCCATATTTTTGGTAATTGGCATCCTGAAAAGCGATATTATCATAGCGGCCAAATAAAAAATCCAGCTCTGCTTTTAAAACCCCTTCACCAACACCATGAATAAAAACGATTTTCGGGATACGGTTCCGGATAGCAAATTCGATATGTCTTTTGGCTGTATCGGATTGCAAAGTCAAGATATCATAATTACTCATTCCCCTGGAATTAGGAACGAGTTTTTCGATATGCAAATCAAATTCCGGAGCGGGAATCTCGTGTTTTGATTTCTTTTCTTTCAAGAAACTTCGGGCTTTGGGCTCCTCTTTTTCTTTTTTAATCTGATTTAAATTAAAACTTTGTACACTGCTATTTAAATCACTGGTGTTGTTGGTTTTAATAAGCTCATTAAAACGGTATTGCATCACGAAACCATCTTCGGTTTCTATGGTTGCTTCATTATTTTGAACTGACAAAACGATACCGTTGACTGCTTCATCAAGTACCGAAACCTTATCCCCTTTATTGAACATCTTCCTCTTCTTTATCTTGGTTTTTACTAGGAGTTTTTACGCTGAGTTGCATCATTCCATACATAAATATAGCGAAGGCGATAACCAATACAAATACATTTTTATCGGCTTTTGTCTGCTCATATAAAGCGAGTGCTATAGCCCCAATCATTAAAGGAATTACGAACTTTTTCATATTTTCAGGTATCAGTTATCAAAAGTAAGAAACTTAAAAATATAAAGATACTAATAAGGAATGAATATTTTTTTTGTAAAATTGTACTTTAAATCAATTTCTGTGGCTATCGAAAAATACATGATTCCGTGTCTGAATAAAAAACTATTTGGAGTTGACTGTTTAGGCTGTGGCACACAACGTGCTTTGATGCTTCTTTTAAAAGGAGATTTCAGTGGCGCATTCCACATGTTCCCTGCTATTTATACACTGCTTTTTTTACTTCTTTTTTTAGGACTGCATATTATCGACAAATCCAGAAGTTACCACAAAATAATTATTGGTTTGGCAATTGCAAATGCAATTATCATGATAATTTCTTACTTTTACAAAATGACTAACTATTAAAAAATTATTTTAAATTATGGAAAAAAGAAATTTACCCAATGCAACTGCGGTACTCATTTTAGGAATCTGTTCTATTCTGACTTGTTGCTGCTATGGGATTGTCGGGCTGGTTTTTGGGATTATTGCATTGGTGCTTGCCGGTAAGGACATGAAATTGTATCGCGCAGAACCAGAATTATATTCAAATTATCAAAACCTGAATATTGGAAAAATTTTAGCCATCATAGGAATTGTCTTGAGTTCCATATACCTGCTTTTTACCGTTTATCTTTATACCGTAGTGGGCGAAGAAGGCATGAAAGACATGTTGGAAAATCTGCAGGAAAAAATTGAACATCAAAAGCAAGAAGAAGCATAAATAAAAAAGTCCCGATTTCTCGGGACTTTTTTTATAATTTAATCGCAGTTTTATTTTTCGAATGGCTTTAGCGTTTTTATAATAATAGAAACACAATCCAGCAATTGCCCTTCAGTCATAACCAAAGGCGGAGCAAAACGAATGATATTACCATGCGTTGGTTTGGCTAAAAGTCCATTATCGCGTAATGCCATACAGATTTTCCAAGCTGTGTCACTTTCTTCAGTATCGTTGATAACGATAGCATTTAAAAGTCCTTTTCCTCTTACCAAAGTAGCAACATTTGAGGTCGGGATAAACTCATTTAATTTTTCTCTGAAAAGATTCCCAAGATAAGTTGCGTTTTCTGCTAATTTTTCATCTTCCACCACTTGCAGTGCGGCTACAGCTACAGCAGCAGCTACCGGATTTCCTCCAAAAGTAGAACCGTGCTGGCCAGGTTTGATGACATTCATAATCGCATCATTGGCTAAAACTGCGGATACCGGGTAAACACCTCCGGATATGGCTTTCCCTAAAATCAAAATATCAGGTTGCACATTTTCGTGGTGTACAGCCAATAACTTTCCGGTTCTTGCGATTCCGGTCTGTACTTCATCAGCAATGAATAAGGCATTGTATTTTTCACATAATGCTTTGGCTTTCGCCAGATATCCTTCAGAAGGAACATAAACTCCTGCTTCTCCCTGAATTGGTTCCACTAAGAAACCTGCAATATTTTTGGTTGATTTCAGTACATTTTCCAATGCATCCAGATCATCATACGCGATTTTAATAAATCCCGCAGTATACGGACCGAAATTTTTACGCGCATTTTCATCGTTCGAAAATGAAATAATCGTTGTCGTTCTTCCGTGGAAGTTATTTTCGCAAACAATGATCTGCGCTTCATGCTCATCTATTCCTTTTACTTCATAAGCCCATTTTCTACACAATTTGATAGCCGTTTCTACAGCTTCAGCTCCTGTATTCATTGGTAAAACTTTGTCAAAACCAAAATATTTGGTTACAAACTGTTCATAAGGTCCTAATTGGTCATTAAAAAAGGCACGTGAAGTCAAAGTTAGCGTCTGAGCCTGTTGCATCATCGCGCCAACAATTTTCGGGTGACAATGTCCCTGATTTACTGCTGAATATGCAGAAAGGAAATCATAATATTTTTTCCCGTCGACATCCCAAACATAAACTCCTTCTCCTCTGCTTAAAACAACAGGAAGCGGGTGATAATTATGTGCACCGTATTTATTTTCTAAAGCGATTATGCTTTCAGAACTTGTTTTTTCTAAAACTGACATTGCGAAATTATTTTAATTTTCAAAATCCAATTCCTTCTTATGGAGAGAAATCATCCTACGCCCGCAAAATTAGACAATATTCTGATAATTTGTGATAATTGAATGATAATTTGGCTTTTATTGAAAATTAAACTTACTATACTAAGGCCGCATCGGCCAGAGTAGCATCAGTCGAAATGGCGGTGTTCAATACTTTCGATATTATACAATTTTTTTCAGCTTTGGTGACTAATGTCTGAAACTCATCATTGGTAATGCCTTTAACTTTTGCGGTTAAGGTCAATTGTGATGTGACAATGATTTTATCAACCAAATCGATGTCGCATTTGGTTTCAATGCTTTCGACCTCAAAACCAGCCTCGCTAATGTAGGCACCAAGCTGCATCGTGAAACATCCGGCATGCGCTGCGGCGATTAATTCCTCGGGATTTGTCCCCACCCCTTCTTCAAATCTTGATTTAAAAGAATATTGGGTATTCTGTAAAGTCGTGCTTTGTGTGGTCAACTGGCCGGTTCCTTCTTTCAGTGAACCTTTCCAAACTGCGGTTGCGTTTCTTTTCATGACGTGATTTTTTTGTGTTGACTCAAATTTACTGCTTTTTACCTAAAACAACGTGTTGACAATGTGCCATTTTTAAGTTAAAAGATAAAAAATGGATTTTGAATTTCATTTTTATCAGTCATGAAAATCAGTATGTTTGTCAGTAATGAATGAAAAACTGAAACATCATTAATGAGTAAAATATGTTCTTCCATTTTTCGGCTTTAAGCCAAAAAGAAGAAGCAGTAGCCTTTTCCAAGGAGCAGATTAATGAAAGCCTGAATGAAATAATTTCAGATCTGGAACAAAACTATATTTACTTAAAGGATAAAAATGTCGACTTAAATTGTATCCGGGCAAATTTTAAAGGAAAGATTGAAAACATTAATACCGATGAAGATTTGGTGTTGTTTTTCGAGTACCTGTTAGATTAATTTTTTTTGAAGGTATGAAAAGAGCCGAAATTGTGGGCACCAAAATGGAATAATTAGCCGGAGCGATGAACGGATTTGGTTTTAAGAATCTTCCTTTTGGTTATCCCATTTCAATCGAGAAGTTATTTCATCTTAACGGAACCCCACGAGAAAAATTCATCCCAACCCATCTGGTCATTCCCGCGGATATTAACAAAGACGAAATCCTTAATAAAGGAATTAAAATTATAAATACTTTCCAAGTAAAATGAGCCCCAATAACAAATCGATTGCGTTTTTAAAAAATATTTCCCAATTTGAATTTATAAAACCATTCAAACGCTTATTTTTGCGCTATGGCAAAGAAAAATACAGACAAGATCGTTTTTGATCATATAAAAGTCCTTGATGCAGGTGCAAAAGGCGTTTCGGTTGCAAAAGCCCCAGACGGAAAAGTAATCTTCATTCCCAATGTAGTTCCAGGAGATGTGGTGGATGTTCAGACTTTCAAAAAGCGTAAATCGTTTTATGAAGGAAAAGCCACTAAATTCCACGAATATTCAGAACACCGAATTGAACCAATTTGCCAGCATTTTGGCGTTTGCGGCGGGTGCAAATGGCAAAACATGAAATACAGTCAGCAGTTGTTTTACAAACAAAACGAAGTGCTGAATCATTTGCAACGTATCGGAAAGGTAGAACTTCCTGAATTTGAGCCGATTTTAGGTTCCGAAAAACAGTTTTTCTACAGAAATAAAATGGAATTTTCTTTTTCGAACAGCCGTTGGTTGACCGAACAGGAAATCGGAAGTACAGAAGATTTAGGAAACAGGGATGCGTTAGGATTTCATATTCCGAAAATGTGGGATAAAATCCTGGATATCACCAAATGTCACTTACAGGAAGACCCATCGAATGCCATCAGAAATGAAGTAAGAGACTTTGCCATCAAAAATGGTTTGACCTTCTTCAACCCTAGAGCGCATGAAGGTTTATTGAGAACACTGATGTTACGTACGGCTTCCACCGGAGAAATCATGGTGCTGATTCAGTTTTTTGAGAATGATAAAGCCAACAGGGAATTGATTTTGGATCATCTTTTTGAGATGTTCCCACAAATCACTTCTTTGCAGTATGTGATAAACAACAAAGCCAACGACACTTTATACGATACCGATATCAAATTATACAAAGGCCGGGATTACATTTTGGAAGAAATGGAAGGTTTGAAATTCAGCATTAATGCAAAATCTTTTTACCAGACCAATTCGGACCAGGCATATGAATTATACAAAATCACACGCGATTTTGCCGGTTTGACCGGAAATGAAATCGTTTATGACTTGTATACCGGAACGGGAACTATTGCGCAGTTCGTTTCCAAAAAAGCCAGAAAAGTGATTGGTGTAGAAAGCGTACCGGAAGCGATTGCGGATGCAAAAGAGAACGCCAAACGCAATGAAATTACCAATTGTGAATTCTTTGTCGGTGATATGAAAGTTGTTTTCAACGAAAGTTTCATAGCACAACACGGACATCCGGATGTGATTATTACCGATCCACCAAGAGACGGAATGCACAAGGACGTAATTGAGCAAATCATGAAAATCGCACCTGAGAAAGTGGTGTATGTGAGTTGTAATTCGGCTACACAGGCAAGAGACTTAGCGTTGATGGACGAAAAATACAAAGTAACACGCGTGCGTCCGGTAGATATGTTTCCGCAAACGCATCATGTGGAAAATGTAGTACTTTTGGAGAAACGATAAAACTATTTTAAATTTAAACAATGAAAAAAATATTTTTAATAGTATTGGTCGTAGCAGTGTCTTTTTCCGGTTGTGAGAAAGATGATATTTGCGATGCCGCCACTTCGACAACTCCAAGGCTTATCATTGAGTTTTATGATGCTTTAAATCCAACGGTTCTAAAAAATGTCACCAATCTGAAAGTTAAAGACGTAGACATAACTCCCTTTTTATTATTCAACGGAGTGAGTAAAATACAGGTTCCGTTAAAAACTACGGAAGACGTTACCAACTTCAGTTTTACAATTAACAGTAACAGTGTCGACCCACTTATAGTCAACGAAGATGGCCTTCAATTTAATTATGCCAGACAAAATATTTTTATCTCAAGAGCCTGTGGTTTTAAAACTATTTTTACTCTTGATCCCACAACGCCTTACACCAAAACGCCAGGCACAAATGGATTTTGGATTCAAAATATAACTGTTGAAACTTCTAATATCGAAAACGAAAATGACACACACATCAAGATTTACTTTTAGTGTATTGATTGTGCTGCTGTCATTTTTGGCGCATTCGCAAGAGATAACGAAGACCGACAGCCTTACCAAAAGAAATAAAGTGGTCGGCACTATTCCTAACCAGAAATCAACTGTCAAACAGGAAAATAAGAAAGATAGCATTCCACCGAAAACGGAGCGTTATGGTGTTCGTGTGGGTATCGATTTGTCTAAAATTGCCCGTTCGATATATGAAGAAGATTATAAAGGTTTGGAATTTGTCGGTGATTACCGTTTGGCCAAAAATTATTATCTGGCAGCTGAATTGGGTAATGAAAACAAAACAACCGATGACGACAGGCTAAATTTCACTACTAATGGATCCTACTTCAAAGCAGGGTTTGATTACAACGGGTATGAAAACTGGCTGGATATGGAAAACATGATTTACATCGGCTTGCGCTATGGAGTCAGTACGTTTAGTCAGACCCTGAACAGCTACAAGATTTACAATACCAGTCAGTATTTTGGCGAAACTGCCACTATTCTTTCGGGACAAAAATACGATGGATTATCAGCACAATGGGTGGAAGTCGTTGCCGGAGTAAAAGCCGAAGTATTTAATAATATTTATGTGGGTTTCAGTATGCGATTAAACCGATTGGTTTCGAATAAAAAACCGGAAAACTTTGATAACTTATACATTCCCGGATTTAACAGAACCTATAATGGTGATTTTGGGGTAGGATTTAATTATACTGTTTCGTACTTTTTACCTATTTACAAAAAGAAAATCGCTCCAAAAAAAGTAGAAGAAAAGAAGGCCGAAGCCAAGAAGTAAAAAAGATATTCTAAAACAAAACCGCAATGAAAACAAAACTACTTTGAATTCATTGCGGTTTTTTATGCTCGAAAAAAAATTATTTTAAAACCTTAATTCCTTTCATAAAAATCCATTTCATAAACAATCGCTCGCCGTCTTTGGTTTTCACCGCCTGAAATTTGGGAGACAACAAAGTGCCCACTACAAAAGCAGTAACAGGGATCCAAATACCGGTTAAATTAGAATATTTGTCTACCAGATAGCGTATTCCAATGAATAAAATGGCGAAACACAATAATTGATAAATGAAGGCTCTTAGTTGTAACTTGCTCATTATATAAAATTTTTATTATTCTGCAGATGAATTATTATCGGTCTGAAACTTCGTTCTCTTGCTTCCCTCATACATTTCGTATTTCACCAAACGGGCTTCCAGACTGGCATTGAAAAGCTTTATTTTTCTGGAAGGTTTCAATCCAACATATTTCAAGGCTTCCAGATTTGCAGTAATGAACCAGGCATTGGTTCCTGGATAATTTTTCTTTAAGGTATCGCCAATGTTTTTGTAGAATTCTTCCATATGAATGTCCAAACGTTCATCATAGGGTGGATTGAAAACGATATGCAATTTTCCGTCCGATGTTTTCTCTGTATCAAAAAAGTTCTTTTCGTCGATCTTAATATATTCATCCAGATTGGCATTTTTGATATTGTCTTTGGCTTTGTTTACGGCACTTGGTGCTTTATCGTATCCTTTAATCGTATGGTGGAATTCACGCACTTTTTTCATCAGGGAATCCAAAATGGTATCAAACAAATCATTGTCCCAATCATTCCATTTTTCGAAAGCAAATTCCTTGCGGTTGATATTTGCCGGAATATTGCAGGCAATCATCGCAGCTTCCGCTAAAAAAGTACCACTTCCACACATCGGATCCAGAAAATCGGTTTCGCCATCCCAACCGGAAAGCAGTAAAATCCCTGCAGCCAAAACTTCATTTATAGGTGCAATATTGGTAGCGGTTCTGTATCCACGTTGGTGCAACGAATTTCCGGAAGTATCCAATGCTACTGAAACCTGGTCTTTATCGATATGAATATTGATTCTAAAATCCGGAAAAGCCTTGTCAACACTTGGACGCTGACCTGTTCGCTCACGGAACTGATCGACTATGGCATCTTTACATTTTTGGGAAACAAATTCAGAGTGGTTAAAATATTCCGAATGGACTGTAGTATCAATCACAAAAGTCTGGTTCGCATTTAACAATTTAGACCAGTTAATGCCAGAAATCCCTTTATACAAAGCCTGTTCGTTTGTTGCTTTGAAGAAATAAATCGGCTTCAGGATTTTCAAAGCGGTACGCAAAGCCAGATTCGCTTTGTACATAAACCCTTTATCTCCTTTAAAACTCACCATCCTCACTCCTGGCTCGACGTCTTGTGCGCCCAACATCTCTAACTCTTTCGCTAATATTTCTTCAAAACCAAAAAAGGTTTTGGCAACCATTTTAAAATTATTTTCCATCGTAAAATCAAGTATTCGGTGCAAAAATACACTAAATTTGCACTGTTTCAGTATTTAGCACAGAGAATTGAACTAAACTAAAAACTGTAAACCGTTAACTGTAAACTTTAAAAATGCAAAAAGAAGTCAATAACTGGTTCGCCTCTTGGTTCGACAGCCCTTATTACCACATCCTATATAAAGACCGTGATTACGATGAAGCCCAATTATTTATGGACAATATCGTACATTATCTGAATTTGCCGGAAGAAGCTAAAATCCTGGATTTGGCTTGCGGAAAAGGACGTCATGCCATTTATCTGAATCAATTGGGATTTGATGTAACCGGAGCCGATTTATCTGCCAACAGTATTGCTGCCGCTAAAAAATCAGAAAACAAGACCCTTCATTTTCAGGAGCACGATATGCGTTTGCCTTTTGATGAGAAATATGATGCTATTTTCAACCTGTTTACCAGTTTTGGATATTTTGAAAATGACGACGACAACCTGACCACTTTAAAAGCAATGAAGGAAAGCCTTACCGAATATGGTTTTGCAGTCATTGACTTTATGAATGTCGATCGCGTTATTGCCAATTTAGTTCCCGAAGAAGTGAAAACTGTTGATAATATTGACTTTCACATCAAACGCTATGTAAAAGACAATCATATTTTTAAGGAAATTGATTTTGAAGACCAGGGCCAGAAATTCCATTTCACAGAAAAAGTGCAGGCATTAAGACTTCAGGATTTTGAAACGATGATGGAACAGTCCGATATCTTTTTATTGGATATTTTTGGGGATTATAAATTGAGAAAATTCCACAAGACCGAAAGCGAAAGACTAATCATGATTTTCAAATAATGAACAAATTATTACCGCTATTATTACCGTTACTTTCAGTTTTACTGGGTTATTCTTTTGCGCTTTTCCTAAAACCGGAAGCCAAGAAAAACCTGAAACTGTTATTGGCGTTCAGCGGTTCCTTTTTACTTTCCCTGACGGTAATGCATCTGCTGCCGGAGGTCTATGACACCCATAATCCGAAAGTCGGGATCTTTATCATGATCGGGATTTTATTCCAGATTATCCTCGAGTTTTTCTCCAAAGGAGCCGAACACGGACACGTTCACGGCCACGAAAAAATGTTCCATATTCCATGGTTGCTTTTCACCAGTCTGTGCATTCACGCGCTATTGGAAGGCTTTCCGGTGAATCACCACCATGACCTCGCCTGGGGAATTGCGATACACCATTTCCCTATTGCCATTATCCTGACGACCTTTTTTGTCAATGCCCAATTGAGCAAGACCGCCATTTTCCTGTTTATGGTGACATTTGCGGTGATGACGCCTCTTGGAACTTTGATTTCGGATTATATGCCCGTTCTCAATGACTATTACACCGAAATTACCGCTATTGTCATCGGTATTCTGTTTCATATCGCCTCCACGATCATTTTTGAAAGCAGCGAGGGACACAAATTCAACATTGCCAAAGTCTCGATGATTATTTTCGGAATTGTACTGGCGTATATTATGTAATTTTAAATTTGGGCGTGTTCGCCCCGGCGAAAGGGCTATTCACTACAATCTTTTGCATTTCGCTAACGCTACATGATAAAAGGATTTCCGTTTCAATCCCTCACGCAGCAAAAAAATATTTAAAAAAATTATGAAAACCAGATTGAAAATTTCAATACTCGCATTATCTCTTTTGTTCTTAACATCTTGTGGCCTTAGATTAAAAGTTATGTCCGGCGAGCATTTTACCAAACAAACAACATTATCAATCGGTAATAAAGATGATGCAATTGGAACAGTAAAGGAGTTAAATTATCTTTTAGCACAAGAAGGGTTTAATGTGGTTTCTGCAACCGCTGCTTCAAACCTGGTACAATATACAGACCAACTAAATGATTCTAAAAATAAAGACCTCGAAAAAGCATTCAATGTAACGGATGTAAATTCAATTTATTCAATTGCGTTACAATACCGATACTCTAAAGATGAAAATGGATATAGAAGTTTCAGATTGAGTGTCATCGATCGCAAAGGGAAAGTTATTATGTATGGTTACTATTTAGGTACCGGATCTGCCAGTCGAAAAAAAATATTACAAAAAGTAGCTAAAAAATTAGCAACGCAAATGATATAAATTTGAAGTTCTGTTAATCCGATAACTGACTCTAAATTCCCCGGATTTAAGCAAATCTTTGTAACTTTGAAACTCTGAACTCAGACATAAAAAAATGACTTTTACCAAAACCACCGAACAATCCTCCAAATACGAACATTTAGAAAAAATGTCTGTTCCCGAATTGCTATTCAATATCAATCAGGAAGATAAAACAGTTCCTTTTGCAGTCGAGAGAGCTTTATCACAGATAGAAACTTTGATTACGCAGATTGTGGCTAAAATGAAACTTGGCGGAAGGCTTTTTTATATCGGGGCCGGGACCTCGGGCCGATTGGGGATCGTGGATGCTTCGGAATGTCCGCCAACCTTTGGTGTTCCTTTCGAATTGGTCAACGGAATCATCGCCGGCGGCGACAAAGCCATCCGAAGAGCCGTAGAAAATGCCGAAGATAATGCTACCCAAGCCTGGATTGATTTACAGGAACACAATATTAATGAAAATGATGTCGTAATTGGCATCGCCGCCTCAGGAACCACACCTTACGTTATTGGCGGCCTCGAAACTTGTAATCAAAATAATATCATTACCGGATGTATTGTCTGCAATGAAGGAAGCCCGGTTTCACAAACGGCAAAATTTCCGATTGAAGTTGTTGTAGGCCCTGAATTCGTCACCGGAAGTTCCCGCATGAAAGCCGGAACCGCACAAAAATTAGTCTTGAATATGATTTCGACCGCCACAATGATCCAACTCGGAAAAGTAAAAGGCAATAAAATGGTCGACATGCAATTGAGCAATAAAAAATTAGTGGATCGCGGCGTAAAAATGATCATGGGCGAAATTCCGGTTTCCTATGAAGAAGCAAGTGCTTTACTGGAACAAAACGGAAGCGTAAGAAATGCTATCAATCATTATTTAGCCGAAAACAGGTAAATATCATAAATTACACATGAAGACCAAATTACTAATTACTCTATTTTTATTCACTTCGTTATTTTCTTTTTCACAACAATTAACGTACAAATACGGTGGACGAATATTTGACTCAAAAAACCAAAAAATGTCCCCAACTGAGGTCCGTGAATTATTAGCAAAACAACCTGGATTATTAAACTATTATAATACGGGTAGAACTAAAAAAACGGTTGGAAGTGTTATGTTATATGGAGGATTCGCTTTGCTTGCAACTGATTTTCTTATTGCAGCAAGTACTGAATCTGGATATCCAACAGCTTTAACCTATGTGAGTATTGCATCAATTATTATAGCAATCCCAGTAAAAATTGGTTACTCAAAAAAAATAAAAACAGTTGTAAAAGACTATAATCTGTTAGAAAAACCCACAACCTTTACTGTTGAAAAAATAAATTTTGTCTCTAATAAAAATGCTATTGGAGTAGCATTAACTTTTTAAAAATAATCGATGCATACCAATAAAGAAATATTAAACAAAGGAATAAAATTCATTGCATGGGCCTTGCCTTGTATCTTCATTGGCCCAACAGTAATCCATTTTGCATTGATCAATAAACTGCAGCCTATATTTCCGTTAATTTTAGGTTTCGGAATTTTGATTTGCATAGGGGCAATGACCCTTTTATTTCTGGGATTGAAAACAATAATGAAAAGCCTGTTCGGACACTAATGGAAAACCTGATCAACATTCATCAGACTTTCGAGAAAGTCATCGCTATTGATAAAAAAATCAATAACCGTGAGTTTGAGGGCTGCATTTTCAAGAACTGCGACTTTTCTAACAGCGATTTTGGATATAATACTTTTATCGATTGTGATTTTATAGATTGTAATCTGTCCATGACCAAGCTGAACAATAGCAGTTTAAAAACCGTACAATTCAAAAATTGTAAACTCCTTGGCATACACTTCCATACTTGCGATGATTTCCTGTTTCATGTGGATTTTGAAGAATGTATTCTGGATTATTCTTCTTTTGCCAATAAAAAAATGCTTAAAACGAAATTTGTCAGCAGTTCACTGAAAGAAGTCACTTTTATCGGAACCAATCTTTCCCATTCTATTTTCGAAAACTGTAATCTGGCGGGAGCTATTTTTAATGATACCCAACTCAAGGAAGTCAATTTTTTGACAGCCTATAATTATAAGATCGATCCCGAATTCAATCCGATGAAAAAAGCAAAATTTTCAACCGTTGGTATTCAGGGACTTTTGGAAAAGTATGACATCAAAATTCAATAATTATGGAAATCAACAGTCAATATCTTGAAAGCGTAAAAAAACAGTTCCTTTATTACAAAACCATAGGCGAAAAAGCGATGGACCAATTGGTACCGGAGCAACTTTTCATTTCTCTGAATGAAGACACCAACAGTATTGCGACCATTATCAAGCATTTGTCCGGAAACATGCTTTCACGGTGGACGGATTTCCTGACAACGGACGGTGAAAAAGAATGGCGCAACCGAGACAGTGAGTTTGAAAATGACATCAATGATAAAGCAGAACTTCTGAAGAAATGGAATGAAGGTTGGGATTGTTGTTTTAATGCCATCAACTCCTTGCAGCCGGAACAGCTTTCGGATATCATTTACATTCGCAATGAAGGCCATTCGGTTGCCGATTCGATCAACAGGCAATTGGCACATTATCCTTATCACGTAGGACAGATTGTATTTTACGCAAAATTGCTTAAAAAAGGGGATTGGGAGAGTTTGTCTATTCCCAAAAACAAATCCGCTAATTATAATGCTGATAAATTTTCGAAAGAAAAAACGATTAAAAATTTTACTGACGACGAATTAAACAAGTTAAAATGAAAAAAACAGTATTGCTTTTCGTTCTGATATTACTTACTTCCTGCTATAACCAACAACGCAACTGCACCGATTTTAAAACAGGGAAATTTGAATTTGTACAGGAAATTGATGGTGTAAAAAAAACATCAGTTTTTGAAAGATCCGAAAATATCCAAATCGAGACCTATGAAGGTAAAACTGATACGGCCTCCATCCGATGGGTAAATGACTGCGAATATATCGTGCAGAAACTGCATCCCAAAAATATGGCTGAAAAAAAAGCAATTGGCATTAAAATTTTGACCACTTCAGAAAATTCATATACCTTTGAATATGGAATTGTGGGAAGCGATCAAAAACAAAAAGGGATTGCCCAAAAAATCTAATATTTTCAATAGTACAGCCAATATAAATTATAACTCAAATTAAACAGAATGGAAGTATTTTTAAATGCCGATGCGTGGATTGCCTTATTAACATTAACTTTTCTTGAAATTGTCCTGGGAATTGATAATATTATTTTTATATCGATTGCAACTGGAAAATTACCTGCTGAAAAACGTAAAAGAGCCACCAAAATAGGAATGTTTTTAGCTATGTTCATGAGAATCGTACTTCTGATGGGAATTTCATACCTGATTGCAATGAAAGAACCATTATTCAGTATTAATTGGAGCTGGCTACAAGCTCAGGTTAGCGGCCAAAGCATTATTCTTCTCCTTGGAGGACTTTTTCTTTTATATAAAAGTACCAATGAAATCAGAGAAAAAGTGGACGAGAGAGGCGAAGAAGAAAAACAATTGGGAAAAGCTGCAACCAAAACTTTTGGAAACGTTATTTTTCAAATTATAATAATCGATTTGGTTTTCTCGTTTGACAGTATTCTTACTGCTGTTGGAATGACAAACGGTGTGGATGGTGCTTTGTATATAATGGTTGCTGCCGTAGTAATTTCGGTCCTGATTATGATGCAGTTTGCTGTTCCTGTTGGAAGTTTTGTAAATAAACACCCATCGATTCAAATACTGGGACTCTCATTTTTACTCTTAATTGGATTCATGTTGATAACAGAAAGTGCCCATTTAGCTGATGCCGCCATTTTCGGAAATCATGTGACACCGGTTTCAAAAGGATATCTATATTTTGCGATTTCTTTCTCACTACTGGTGGAAGTTCTGAACATGAAAATGAAGAAAAATAAAGCCAAATAAAAATATTTCAACCAAATACCACTTAATTGGGTGACTTTTATTATGCCAAAGGTCACGTATTCCGGCACTTGACGGGAAAAAAATTATTTGGCATACTATTTGCAAATATCATTAAAATACAAATGATTATGCAGATAACTATTTGTTTTTTATCTTTATAAAAACTTAAATCAACGATTATGAAAAAGATAGTATTTATTTTAACATCATCCATTCTTCTGATTTCCTGTAAAAATACTGGAAACGAAGCAGGAGTTACAGAAAACTCCAAACAAGCTACTATTGATTCCATGAATGTAGTGATTGAGCAACAACAAGTGGAGCTCGCAAAACAGAAAAGCATAGATTCTATGCAGACGATTATGGATAATCAGCGTCCGCAAAAAGTTATCGTTCACCACTCAGCTTCAGCAGCTCCAGCAGCTCCTGTTACTGCTGCCCAAAAGAAAAAAGGATGGAGTGGCGCTGCTAAAGGTGCAGTGATTGGTGCGGGTGTCGGAGCCGTAACTGGTGCTGTTATCAATAAAAAAGATCGTGGTACCGGAGCCGTAATTGGCGGTTTGGCCGGAGCCGGACTTGGAGCAGGAACTGGTGCAATTCTTGATGCTGAAAAGAAAAAGAAAGCAGAAAGAGAAGCAGCAGCACAAAAATAATATATAATAAAAACCCCGAATTCTTTAAAGATTCGGGGTTTTTTTTATTCTAAAGTCAGCGTAATCTGGCCATCATCCTCGAGGCTTATATTTTCTCCGCCCATATCTGTTTCATCCAGAACTTCCATTTCTTCAGGGATTTCTTCTATCGGTGGTACATAAGGCAATGGTTCCAACAGATTTACCTGTTTAAGTTTATCGGTCGTTAATTGATTCCCTAATGCTTTTAATCCCTTCACAGAGATAAAGTTTTCTATATCAACAGTCAGATTTTCTTTTTGAACGCCTTTCACTTTGCTGAACACCAATTCTGCCATAGGTCGATAATCAGTAGCTACAATTTCTAATTGGGAATTAGGATGCTCGGTGATAAAAATTTCGTCCTTGTTTTCATTTTCAATGAGGAAACGTTTGATATAATAACGTTCCTTTTCCCCATCAAAATAAATCGCAGAAACCGGTTTTTTAGGAACCCATTTTTCCAAAACAACCATGTCTTCATCAAAATGCGTCGTCAGTTCCGGAGTAATGACTTTCAGTTTTCCGGATTGCTGAATAATCAGTATTTTATCGTTAGGCCTGAATTCGCCTAATAGTTCTCCTCTTCCATCCACGTTCAGACGTTGTACGGTATCATCAAACCAAATTTTTCTCGGAAGCAATGTCGAAATCCCTTTTTCTTTCAGTTCAATTTTCTTGATTGGGTATTTTGTCACGAGATTCCCTTTCGAACTTCTGCCTTTAATGCCCAAACTTGCAAAATCAATGTCGAATTTCAGTTTCTTGACACTTCCGATCTGACGCAGTAAAATGGTAATCACTTCTGCTTCTCCATTTGGATTATGTGAAAAATACAACACTTGTGAACCAGCGGTTTCATTGGTCAGATCATACGCTTTATCACGGGTAACTCCCGAAACATGGAATCGCTTAATATAAGAAGGTCCTGATTTTCCATCACGGTAAATCATATTATACACCGTTCGTTTATCATTTTTGTCGAAAATATCCACATGGATAATATCTTTTCCGATAAATTTCTTGTCATCTACTTTACAGACCATCATCGTACCGTTGCGCAGAAACACTATTACATCGTCAATATCCGAACAATCGGTCACATATTCGTCTTTTTTCAGGCTGGTTCCGATAAAACCTTCTTCCCTGTTTACGTACAATTTGGTGTTACGCAAAACTACTTTCGTTGCTTCGATATCATCAAAAATACGCAGTTCGGTCTGGCGTTCCCTTCCTTTTCCGTACTTCTCTTTTAATTTGGTAAAATAAGCAATGGCAAAATCAATTAAATGTGCCAAATCGTGTTTTACCTGTTCGATATCACCTTCCAGCGCTTCAATCTTATCTTGGGCTTTATTACTATCGAATTTTGAGATACGCATAATCCGGATTTCCGTCAGGCGTAAAATATCTTCTTCGGTAACTGCTCTTTTTAAATGTTTAATATGTGGTTTCAAACCTTCATCGATAGCAGAAATCACACCTTCTTTGGTGGTTTCCTCTTCAATAAGACGGTATACTTTCTTTTCGATAAAAATTCTTTCCAATGAAAGGAAATGCCATTGCTCTTCGAGTTCGGAGAGTTGTATTTCGAGTTCACTCTTAAGTAAGCCCACGGTTCTCTCAGTCGAAATTTTCAACATATCCGTAACGCCAACAAAAAGCGGCTTGTTGTCCTGAATCACACATCCCAATGGCGCTACCGAAGTCTCACAACCAGTAAAAGCAAAAAGGGCATCGATTGTTTTATCAGGGGAAACACCAGGATACAAATGGATTAGAATTTCTACTTCCGCGGCCGTATTGTCCTCAATTTTCTTGATTTTTATTTTCCCTTTTTCGTTCGCTTTCAAAATACTGTCAATCAAAGTCGTAGTATTGGTAGAAAATGGAATTTGGGTAATCACCAATGTATTTTTATCCAACTGCGCGATTTTCGCACGCACACGGATTCTTCCGCCACGCATTCCGTCATTATAATTGGATACGTCGGCAATACCCGCAGTCATGAAATCGGGAAAGATGGTGAACGGTTTCCCTTTCAGGATTTTTATCGAGGCGTCAATCAGTTCGTTAAAATTGTGCGGCAGTACTTTGGTGGAAAGACCAACTGCAATACCTTCGGCTCCCTGTGCCAAAAGCAACGGGAATTTTACAGGAAGATTATTTGGTTCTGCCCTTCTTCCATCATATGAAACACCCCAATCCGTAATTTTTGGGCTGTAAATGACTTCCAAAGCAAATTTGGATAATCTGGCTTCAATATAACGCGAAGCTGCAGCCCCATCTCCTGTGAGAATGTTACCCCAGTTTCCCTGACAGTCAATGAGTAATTCCTTTTGGCCAATCTGCACCATTGCATCACCAATACTCTGATCTCCGTGCGGATGATATTGCATGGTGTGACCTACGACATTGGCAACTTTATTATAACGGCCATCGTCCAATTCCTTCAAAGAGTGCATGATTCTGCGCTGAACAGGTTTGAAACCGTCTTCAATGGCAGGAACAGCACGCTCCAGAATTACATAGGATGCATAATCCAGAAACCAGTCCTTATACATGCCGGTTACTTTCGTAATTGTATCATGACTGTCTTCCTCGTTATTATCGTAAAAATGGCGGCCTTCAGAAGGTTTTATCTCTGCTTGATTTTCATCAAAAGAGTTTGCTTCATTCTGGTCTTCGGGGTTTATATTTTCTTCGTCTTCGTTCATTATATCTTGGTACTATTATTTAAAGTTAAATAACTTTAAACTCTTTAAATATTCTCAACCGTATCCAACTCTACCTTCAAATTATTAATAATAAACTCTTGTCTGTCCGGCGTATTTTTACCCATATAGAAAGACAATAACTGTTCAATCGAAGTATTTTTATCCATCATAATCGGATCCAAACGAATGGTTTCTCCAATAAAATTCTTAAACTCATCTGGTGAAATCTCTCCCAATCCTTTAAATCGGGTGATTTCGGGTTTTGGTTTTAATTTTTCAATCGCATCTCTTCGCTCCTGGTCCGAATAACAGTAAATGGTTTCTTTTTTGTTCCGAACCCTAAAAAGAGGCGTCTGCAAAATATACAGATGACCTTCTTTGATTAGTTCCGGGAAAAATTGCAAAAAGAATGTAATTAAAAGCAAACGAATGTGCATTCCATCGACATCGGCATCCGTTGCAATAACGATATTGTTATAACGCAAATCTTCCATGGCTTCCTCGATATTCAGTGCCGCCTGAAGCAGGTTGAATTCCTCGTTTTCATAAACAATTTTCTTGCTCATTCCGTACGAGTTCAAGGGCTTTCCACGCAAACTGAAAACCGCCTGTGTATTCACATCACGGGATTTGGTAATGGAACCGGAAGCGGAATCTCCCTCGGTAATGAAAAGAGTACTTTCCAGATACCTTGGATTTTTAATATCCGGTAAATGAACGCGGCAGTCACGCAGTTTCTTATTGTGCAGACTGGATTTTTTCGCACGGTCCTTGGCCAGTTTCCGGATTCCGGAGAGTTCTTTACGTTCTCTTTCGGCCTGAAGTATTTTACGCAACAGCAAGTCGGCGACCTCCGGGTTTTTATGCAGGTAATTATCTAATTTATTTTTGATGAAATCATTGACGAAAGTCCGTACGGAAGGCATTCCGGGATCAGAACCCATATCGGTAGAACCTAATTTGGTTTTGGTCTGCGATTCGAAAACCGGTTCCATAACCTTAATACTGACGGCACTTACAATCGATTTCCGAATATCGGAAGGTTCAAATCCTTTGTTATAAAATTCCCGGATTGTTTTTACCAACGCTTCGCGAAATGCAACTAAATGCGTTCCGCCCTGAGTGGTATTCTGACCGTTAACAAAGGAATGATATTCTTCGCTATATTGGGATTTACTGTGTGTTATGGCAATTTCTATATCTTCTCCCAAAAGATGGATAATTGGATACACCATGTCCTCTTCCGAGATATTTTCATCCAACAAATCTTTCAGACCATTGTCCGAATAGAATTTCTCTCCGTTATAAATGATGGATAATCCGGTATTCAGATAGCAATAATTCTTCAGCATCTTGATTACATACTCATTTCTGAATTTGTAATTTTTGAATATCGCTTCATCGGGAGTAAAAGTTACTTTCGTCCCTTTCCGTTTGGTGGTTTCAATAATATCTTCTTCCAGAACCAGATTTCCGGCTGAAAACTCAGCAGCTTTCTGTTTGTCCTCCCGAACAGATTCCACCCTGAAATAATTCGATAAAGCATTTACTGCTTTGGTACCGACACCATTAAGACCCACGGATTTTTTAAAGGCAAGCGAATCGTATTTACCACCGGTATTCATTTTCGAAACTACATCCACGACTTTCCCTAACGGAATTCCACGGCCATAATCGCGTACCGTCACCGTTTTGTCCTTGATGGTTACTTCGATGTTCTTCCCGGCGCCCATAACGAATTCATCGATACAGTTGTCGAGTACTTCCTTTAATAAAATATAGATACCATCGTCCGGGGAGGAACCATCACCCAATTTCCCGATATACATTCCGGGACGCATTCGGATGTGTTCTTTCCAATCGAGTGAACGAATGTTATCTTCGGTATAATGATTTTGATCGGACATGGTAAAATTTATCGATTTGTTGCTAATGTAGTGTATCCTGCCAAAAAATAAAAGCACTACAAGCGAAAGTTATCAATAAAATATTGACAAGAAAAACGACGAAAAATGTAGGAAATTAAAGCTCTGAAACGATTTTTTTGATTTCCTGGTCCAATTCCGGATTGGAAATTTTCATATTTGGAACGTCAAAATTTTCATTGAAAAGTGGCAGTGAAAAAGTCGCTTTTATATCGGCTCCATACCGCGGAAATGCATTTTTGGCAATTTCAAGAACCGTCGCTCCTCCTCTTTTTCCATCCGAAGTCGCCATCAATAACATCGGTTTTTGCTGAAAGACTTTCACATTTATTCGGGAACACCAATCAAACAGGTTTTTGAATGCCGCCGAATAATTTCCGTTGTTTTCGGCCATGGAAACTACCAGAAAATCAGCACCGGCGATTTTGTCCAGAAATGCTTGAGCCAATTCGTGATGCCCAATCTCTTTTTCGATATCGACGGTAAATAATGGAATTTCGTAATCATTTAAATTCAATACCTCAACAGTGGCGTTTTGAAACAAATGCGAAACATAGGTCGCTAATTTTTTGTTGATGGAATTTTTACTGGGACTTCCTGCGAAAGCGATGATTTTCATTTTTGGTGGATTAGGATGAATTTAAAAGTACTGAAATTTCGGATACAAAATAGAAAATTGATTCCTAATTCTTTGCCCCGGATTGCAATGGAAAGCATTTTGAAGTAAAAGCCTATTTTTTATTAAAATAAAAGAGCGACCATAGAAGCTCCTTTTATGTTTATATAAAAAAAGGATTTGACGAAAAAATCTTGGAATGAAAAGCCGGAATGAGGCACAAAAAAACCTGCAAAATTACTCTTGCAGGCATTTTTTATGTTTAAAACTATTAAACGTTAAAACGGAAATGCATCACATCACCATCTTTCACGATGTATTCTTTTCCTTCTACTTTAAATTTTCCGGCTTCTTTAGCTTTAGCCTCAGATCCGTAGTGTACGAAATCTTCATAAGAAATCACTTCGGCACGGATAAATCCTTTTTCAAAATCAGTATGGATCACGCCTGCAGCTTGTGGTGCAGTAGACCCGATATTGATGGTCCACGCACGAACTTCCTTAACTCCAGCGGTAAAATAGGTCTGTTGTTTTAATAATTTATAAGCGGCACGAATTAAAACGGATGCTCCCGGCTCTTTTAATCCCATGTCTTCCAAGAACACTTGACGCTCTTCATAGCTTTCCAATTCGGTGATATCCGCTTCAGCACCAACAGAAAGTACAATTACCTCAGCGTCTTCGTCTTTGACCAATTCACGAACCTGATCTACATATTTGTTTCCGTCTACGGCAGAAGCCTCATCGACATTACAAACATACAATACCGGTTTTGCGGTGATCAACTGGAAAGATTCCATCAACTCTTCTTCATCAGCATTTTGAGGAATAACTGTTCTGGCTGATTTAGCCTGCAAAAGGTTTTCTCTGATTCTATTTAACAAGGCTTCTTCGGCCTGTGCTTCTTTATTTCCGGTTTTAGCGGCACGTTTTACTTTTTCAAGACGCTTTTCAATGGTTTCCAAATCCTTAAGCTGTAGCTCAATATCAATGGTTTCTTTGTCGCGGATTGGATTTACATTCCCATCAACGTGAACGATATTATCATTGTCAAAACAACGCAATACGTGAATAATAGCGTTACATTCCCTGATATTACCCAAAAACTGGTTTCCCAGTCCTTCGCCTTTACTTGCTCCTTTTACCAATCCGGCGATATCCACGATATCCACCGTTGCCATTTGAACACGCTCCGGTTTAACCAATTCCTCTAATTTTTCAATTCTGGAATCTGGTACATTTACTACTCCTATATTAGGTTCGATAGTACAAAAAGGAAAGTTGGCACTTTGCGCTTTTGCATTCGATAAACAATTGAATAATGTTGATTTTCCGACATTTGGTAATCCTACAATTCCTGCTTTCATGGCAATTATTTTTAAAAGTGTGCAAATATAAGGTTTATATCTTTTGATAACTCGTTGATAACATTTTTTATGTTTTGTTAACAGGCTGTTAAAAGAATATTATATTGCCAACGATTTAACTAACTCAAAACAAACTAATATTTTATTATGAAAAAATTCACATTAATGTTTTTTTTACTCAACATTACCATTCTTTTTGCTCAAAAAGAAGTCCGCGGTGTTGTAATCGATAATTCCGGAGCACCATTAATCGGTGTGAATGTGGTCGAGAAAGGAACGTCCAACGGAACTGCGACTGATTTAGATGGAGCATACAAAATCAAGGTAAAAGAAAATGCTACTTTAGTTTATTCCTATATAGGATATTCGAATGTAGAAAAAAACACAACTGATGCTTCTGTGATAAATGTGACGTTATTGGCAGGACAAGAATTAAAAGAAGTCCAAATCGTAGGTTCAAGGAATACGAAAAGAACGGTCGTGAATTCGGCAGTTCCTATTGATATTATAAACGTAAAAGATGTAACTACACAAAGTGGTAAAATTGAAATTAATGAATTACTTCAATATATAGCCCCATCCTTTAATGCCAATAAACAATCGGGTTCAGACGGTGCGGATCACGTAGACCCTGCTTCTCTAAGAGGTTTAGGACCTGACCAGACTTTGGTTTTAATCAACGGAAAAAGAAGACACCAATCGTCTTTGGTAAATCTTTTTGGAACTCGTGGAAGAGGAAATACCGGAACCGATTTAAATGCCATTCCTGCAAGTGCCATTAAAAGAATTGAAATTTTACGGGATGGTGCAGCCGCCCAATATGGTTCTGACGCAATCGCGGGAGTGATTAATATTGTTCTGAATGATAATATAAATGAAGTAACAGGAGCTATAACCTATGGCGTTTACAATGCTAAAGCAAAAGGCGATTTTCTGCCTGGAACACCAAATACTGACGGGGCTTATTTAGACCCAAATGGAAACGGGAATTCTATTGGAAAAGACAGGGACTTTGATGGTGGTTCCGTAAAAGCAGCGTTTAATTACGGTGTGGCTATTGGTGATAAAGGTGGTTATGCCAATATCACAACCGAATATCTTAGTAAAAACAAAACGTTACGTCCAGGGTATGATTTCAGAAAAGGCTTTGGAGAAGCTTCAATTGTAGGCTTTAACGTAATGGCTAATATGGCTATTCCGGTTACTACAAACACAGAATTCTATGCCTTTGGAGGTAGAAATTACAGAGACACTGATGCTTATGCCTTTACCAGAAATGATGGAGAAAGAGTTGTAGAGTCTATTTATCCCGGAGGTTATACACCAAGAATTACTTCAAACATTATTGACAATTCATTTGCTGCAGGATTTAGAACAAAAACCGCTAACGGGTGGAAAATTGACATGAGCAATACTTTTGGGAGTAACCTTTTCCATTACTATATTAAAGGAACCATCAATGCTTCTTTGGAAGATGCCTCGCCAACAGAATTTGATGCTGGTGGACACAGTTTAAGCCAAAACACTACCAATTTTGATTTTTCTAAAAATTACAGTTCCGTATTGAACGGAATGAATCTTGCTTTTGGAGCAGAATTCAGAACCGAAAACTTTATCATTTTTGCCGGAGAAGAAGGTTCTTATGCAACGTATGATACTAATGGAATGGTTATTACTGATCCTAATACGCAATCTGCTCCCATAGATCCTGTAACCGGAGAGCCAAGACCAGGAGGTTCTCAAGGTTTTCCTGGATATAGCCCGGCTAATGAAGTAAATCAAAGCCGTACCAATTTATCGTTATATGCAGATGCTGAATTTGACATCACAGATAGTTTCTTAGTAAGTACAGCAGCACGTTTTGAAAATTACAGTGATTTTGGAAGTACACTTAATGGGAAATTAGCAGCCAGACTAAAAGCCACTAATAATATTAATTTCAGAGGATCTGTCAGCACTGGTTTCAGAGCCCCGTCATTGGCACAAATTTATTATAATTTGAAATTCACCAATTTTAACAGCAGTGGAGCAACTGAAGTGGTGCTTTCCCCAAATAACAGCCCGGTTACCAGAGCTTTTGGTATTCAAAAACTCAATGAGGAGAAAGCAGTCAATGCATCTTTAGGTGTTACAGCTACTTTTGGAAGCTTTACCGCTACAGTAGATGGTTATATAATCAATGTAAAAGATCGTATTGTTTTGACAGGTTATTTTGATGCATCAGCACTAAACATTGGTGTTTCAGAAGCCCAATTCTTTACCAATGGTGTAGATACTGAAACCACGGGCGTGGATTTAGTTTTAGCCTGGAAGAAATCATTTGGTGATTCAAGATTCGGTGCCACATTTGTAGGTAACATTAACAAAATGGAAATCACAGATGTAAAAAATGGCTCTTTAGACGAACAGACTTTCTTTGGCGATCGTGAAAAAGCATTTTTATTGGCTTCTGCCCCGGAAAGTAAATTTGGATTGAATTTCACTTATGCAAAAAATAAATTTGATGCAGGTTTAGCGTTTACACGTTTTAGCAAAGTGGTTTTAGTTGACTACTCCGGCGAAGATGATGTTTATAACGCGAAAACTATTACCGATGTAACAGTAGGTTATAAATTGACTAAAAATTTAAAATTAAGCCTTGGTAGCAATAACCTATTCAATATCTATCCGGATCAACAAGATGAAGTTGGTGATACAGAAGCGGGAGGATACTGGGACGCTGTGCAGATGGGTTTCAGCGGTGCTTATTATTACGCCAGACTTGGATTTAATTTCTAACTTATTATTTTAAAAATTTATAAATCCTGATTGCGTTAATGTAATCAGGATTTTTTTTTCATTTCATCTCTGAAAAGGCATGTGTGAATTATGTAACAAATTGATTCTTTTGTGTAAAATTTTAAATTATAAGTAATTTTAGAATAATTTTAATAATTTTTAGTAGTCATTTTAACATTTTGGCTTTATATTTGTAATATACTAATCCTAAAAATTAAATATATGAAAACGATAATTCTAGGAATGTCTGCATTTTTATTAACATTAAACATTCAGGCGCAAAATCAAAATGTGAAAACAGAAGTTAAAACCACCACCACCACTGTTAAGGATTCCGAAGGTGAAAAAAAATTGGTGAAAAAAGAGGAAATTAAAGAAGTTCAGAATATTGAGTTGCAGGATGCGGATTCTAAAGTGTTGAATAAAGACATGAAAGAAACCCCGGTTCAGGTTACCGCCACTACTGCAGTTACTGCGAATGGGGTTACCAGAGTAATTGATGTTGACCGCTCCGCTTATTATAATTATAATGGTGGAAAATATCAGGTAGCGGTAGATAAAACCGGTTATACTATGTTCTCCCCAAGCGGAAAAAAAGCTGCTATCTTAAGAAGAACATCCAACAACAACTATATTTATAAAACAAAAAACAATACGTCATTTGGTTATTTTGATGCCAATGGGAATCTGGTTTTAGAAACTTATGATGACAAAACCGATAAAGTAACCGTTACGACTTATAATGTTATTAAAAACTAATAAGTAGTCTTAAATACCAATAAAAAATCCTGAACGATATGTTCAGGATTTTTTTTATTTCATGTTTTTACTAAACCTATTCGTTATGCAAAAATGCCTGTCTGTTTAATAATGTCTCGTCGCTTTCCACATGATCCGAATCCGGTATACAACAGTCTACCGGACAAACTGCAGCACATTGTGGCTCTTCATGGAAACCTTTACATTCGGTACATTTTCCCGGTACGATATAATAGATATCATCGGAAATCGGCGTTTGTGCATCCTCAGCGTCCACTTCGGTGCCATTGGGTAAAATTACCTTTCCGGATAATCTTGTACCATCTTTATACCTCCAGTCGTCAGCTCCTTCGTATATTGCTGTATTCGGGCATTCCGGTTCGCAAGCCCCGCAATTAATACATTCGTCCGTGATTATAATTGCCATCTTTATTGTTATTTTAATGTTTTAAGTATAACAGCAGTGTCTTTTCCTGTTCTGTTTTGACTTATAACTTATTATACCTTATTTTTGCACAAAATTACGTCCAAAACTCTTCATAAGCAAATCCACTATGACTTTAGAACACAAAAAAAGCGTTTTCATTGAACTCGGGAAATTTTTATCCCAATTTTCCGAAAATGCCAGCGTTAAAAACCCAGCTGTTTTAAACAATGATGTGTTTTTTGATACCTTTCAGGATTTGATTCAGCTTTCGCAATCACATAATGGGTGGTATACGCCTGAAAACGTATATTTTTCGGTGCAATCGTGGGCAATCGCTTTAGCAAAGGAGAATTTAGACCAATGGCTGGCTCCTTATGATTTGAATGTAACCGAGCCTAAAACTGTGGGTTTGATCCTCGCGGGAAATATTCCGCTCGTTGGATTTCATGATTTTCTTTCTGTTTTGATTGCCGGTCATAAAGTACTTTTAAAAACCTCATCAAACGATCAGCATTTACTTCCTTTTCTGGCCAAATATATGATTTCGGTCGAGCCGGAATTCGGACATTACATCACTTTCGTGGAAGGAAAACTCGAAAACTTTGATGCAGTAATCGCTACAGGAAGTAACAACACCGCCCGATATTTTGAATATTATTTTAAGGATAAGCCATCAATTATCCGAAAAAGCAGGAATTCTGCTGCGGTTCTGAACGGTCAGGAATCAAAGGAACAAATGATTGCATTGGGTGAAGACATTTTCCGTTATTTCGGATTGGGATGCCGTAATGTATCCAAGATTTTCATCCCGAGGAATTATAATTTTGATTTCTTTTTCAATGGAATGTTTCCGCATCAGGATGTGATTAAATATGAAAAATACGCAAATAATTATGATTACAATAAGGCAGTGTTCCTGATGAGTAATTTCAAATTATTGGATAATGAATTTTTAATCATCAAGGAAGATGCAAGTTATGCATCACCAATATCCAGTGTTTTCTATGAATATTACGATGATTTGGAAGTACTGAAAACCCGATTAAAAACAGAACAGGAACAGATTCAGTGCATTGTTTCGAATGGTTTAATCGAAAACAGCATCGATTTTGGCCAGACCCAGAAACCAAATTTATGGGATTACGCCGATAATGTGGATACCTTGGATTTTTTGTTAAAAATATAATGAAATAAATATGTTTTTTTAGTGCGGTTTTGGTTGGAATTTTGGAAATTTACTCCATAATTTTTGAACACAACACAACTACTACCAAACGATGAGGAAACACAACTACAGCGCAGGCCCCTGCATTTTACCACAGGAAGTCTTTGAGAAATCGGCACAAGCAATCCTAAATTTTAACAACTCCGGATTATCCCTTTTAGAAATTTCACACCGCAGTAAAGATTTTGTTGCCGTGATGGAAGAAGCCCGTGCCTTAGTTTTGGAACTTTTGGGCCTTGAAGGCAAAGGATATCAGGCCTTGTTCCTTGGGGGTGGTGCCAGTCTGGAATTCCTGATGGTTCCCTATAATCTGATGAAAGAAAATGGAAAAGCCGCGTATCTCGATACCGGGACATGGGCCAGCGGAGCCATAAAAGAAGCCAAATATTTGGGAGAAACAGTTGTTGTCGCTTCGTCAAAAGAAGAAAACTACACCCATATTCCAAAGAATTATACTGTTCCGACTGATGCTAATTACTTCCATTGCACCAGTAATAACACTATTTTTGGTACACAAATGCAGGAATTCCCGAATTTGGATATTCCTACGGTTTGCGATATGAGTTCGGATATTTTTTCGCGTCA
Organism: Flavobacterium sp. GT3R68; assembly: GCF_007109225.1. Taxonomy (GTDB): domain Bacteria; phylum Bacteroidota; class Bacteroidia; order Flavobacteriales; family Flavobacteriaceae; genus Flavobacterium. The sequence goes on along the minus strand of NZ_VJZK01000004.1, from coordinate 166,455 downwards.
GATGGATTTTTCACAATTTGACCTGATTTATGCCGGAGCCCAGAAAAATATGGGTCCAGCCGGAACTACTTTGATTGTGGTGAAAGAAGAAATCCTTGGAAAAACCGGAAGACATATTCCAAGCATGCTGGATTATGAAAAGCACATTAAAGCGGACAGCATGTACAATACGCCGCCGGTATTTCCAATTTATGCTTCATTGCTGACCTTGCAATGGCTTAAAAAACAAGGAGGCATCGCTGCTATTGAAAAAATAAACAATGCCAAAGCCGCTTTGCTATATGCTGAAATAGACCGAAATCCCCTTTTTAAAGGAACTGTCAATCCAGAAGACCGTTCCCCGATGAATGCCTGCTTTTTATTGGAAAATGAAGCCCATGCCGAAACATTTGATGCGTTATGGAAAGCTGTCGGAATCTCCGGATTACCGGGACACCGTTCGGTAGGTGGTTACAGGGCTTCGATGTACAATGCGTTGCCTTTGGAGAGTGTAAAGGTTCTGGTGGATGTGATGAAGGATTTGGAAAACAAAATATAGTCTTACAGTAACTAGCCCTGATAGAAACGGCATCCCACGCTTTTTTGCGTGGATATAGTGGATAGCAGGAATAGCTTCAAAAAAAATAGAGTACGATTGGATTGATTTCCAGTCTTTAAATTTTAAAATGCAAAAAATGAAAGTATTAGCCAATGACGGAATTTCTAAAAGTGGAATTCAGGCTTTAGAAAAAGGCGGGTTTGAAGTGATCACCACCAAAGTGGCTCAGGAACAGGTCATCAATTTTATCAATGCCAATGATGTGAGCGTTTTGCTGGTAAGAAGCGCGACAAAAGTCCGTCAGGATATCATAGACAGTTGTCCGAGCCTGAAAGTGATTGGTCGTGGCGGCGTGGGAATGGATAATATTGATGTGGAATATGCCCGTGAAAAAGGAATCCACGTCATCAATACCCCGGCTTCCTCCTCTGAATCGGTAGCCGAACTGGTATTTGCCCATTTGTTCACCGGAGTTCGCTTTTTACATGATGCCAACAGGAATATGCCTCTGGAAGGAGACAGTAACTTTGAAGCGCTGAAAAAAGCCTATGCTAACGGTATTGAACTTCGTGGAAAAACGTTGGGTATTATCGGTTTTGGACGTATCGGTAAAGAGGTAGCTCGAATCGGATTGGGATTGGGAATGAAAATTATCGCTTCGGATAAATTCGTTGGGAAAGCAGAAATTAAAGTGGATTTCTATAATGGCCAGTTCATCAATGTTGAAATTGAGACCGAACCAATAGATGATATTTTAAAACATGCCGATTTTATCACGCTTCACGTTCCGGCTCAAAATGGATATGTGATTGGGAAAGAACAATTTGATTCCATGAAAAATAATGTGGGTATCGTAAACTGTGCCCGCGGTGGGGTGATGGATGAAGTGGCGCTGGTAGAGGCTTTGGATAATGGAAAAGTATTGTTTGCGGGTTTGGATGTTTATGAAAATGAACCAAAACCGGAAATTCCGATTTTGATGCACCCAAAAATTTCGCTTACACCGCATATCGGAGCTGCAACATTGGAAGCTCAGGACAGGATCGGAACAGAATTGGCAGAGCAAATCATCAGCTTATTAAAATTAGAGAAACAATAATCTACTGATTTTCAATATTTAAGCTTATTTTTTATTAAATTTATGTTCAATTTAAAATCCGATAGCTATGTTTGAAGAGTTAACGCATTTAGTAGAACGATTTGGTCAGGACTCGATAGTGAACAATCAAGAAGTTCCAAACGAACACAATGAGGCCGTAATGAATGAAACCAGCACATCCATTCTTTCCGGTCTTCAGGCAATATTGGCAGCGGGTGGCGTGAAACAGCTTGCCGGTCTATTTGACGGAAATAATGCACAAGATAGCTCGAACCCTGTTGTGCAGCAATTAACACAACAGCTTTCCGGAAATTTAGGTCAGAAATTTGGTTTGAACGATGCAGCAGCAAACAATTTAGCGGGAGGATTGATTCCGAAAGTCTTAAGTTCCCTTATAGGAAATGCCAAAGACCCCAATTACAAAGGTTTCGGAGTATCGGATTTGGTGACTGCCATTTCAGGAGGTAATGGAAACTCGGGACTTATGAATGCGATCTCTAAATATGGCGGACAATTTGGATTGGATCAAAATGCAGATGGTCAGGTCAATATGCAGGATGCCATCACCGCGATAAGTAAAAAAAGCGGTGGACTGGGCGGACTGCTTCGAAAAATATTCGGAAGATAAACATCAATACTAAGAGACTAAAAGCCATTCTGCATTTCGTAAAATGGCTTTTTTTTATACATATATCTCCAAATCAGGCTTTTATTTTGTAACTTTAAAGTTAAATCATACTGTTTATGCCATGAAAAATTCAGTTTACATCGTTTTGTTCATTATTTCCATTCTGGTGGGTTGTACTACTTCAAAAACAACTACAGCTGCTCCGAGTAAACCTCTGACTACGACTAAAAGCGACACCATCCGCATAGCGAATGAAGAATTGAAATATGAGGTAATTATTGTGGATCCGGGCTTTAGCTCTTGGATTTATTCGAAAGCACATCCCCGTGGCTATCATTCTCAGAGTTATCTCGAAAACAAAAACCGTCTTTATGTGAGTGAATGGAATAATAGGGTAATGCAACCCTCACGCTACAATCCTAGTCTCTATGAGATGAACATTAATTACGACTATAACGTTAATTATGGTTATGAGGTGAATTATCTGATTTACAATTACATGATTTATTTTCAAAATACCTATAAACAAAAACTCAGCGGCTATGTTCCCATCCGATAATGTTAGTACCTTTGTAATCATTATTCACACAGATGAAGGAACTAAAGAAGCGTTGGGGAATTGAATCCAATTTTCAGCTTACCATGATTTTTATCGTTTTTGCAATTACCGGCTCCTCTTCGGCATGGTTGTCTAAGCCTGTCTGTACATGGTTGGGCATTTCCAAAGATGATTTGGGATTTTGGTTTACTCCTATTCGTTTACTATTAATTTTCCCCTTATATCAGGTCCTTTTGGTAGTCATTGGATTTCTTTTTGGACAGTTCAAATTCTTTTGGGCCTTCGAGAAAAAAATGCTGAAAGGTATGGGTTTGGGATTTCTACTCAAACAATAAAAAAACGCCCTATTGGGCGTTTTTGTTATTTATTACATATTTGTAAACCCACATCAGGGTAAAACTCGGAATAAAATCCGAAAACGGAAATATCTCCTCCACAAAGGAGAAAATACCCCCTAATTTCCCTAATGTGCCTTTGTACATTCTTGTCATCAGATAGGCTGAAACCGGAGCCCAAATCACATCTGAAAACTCTCCTAATAATGGAATCGTAAACGATAACATTCCAATTAAATCAAAAAGTAATCCGAAGATTAGATTCATTCTCTTGGTTTGGAGATGGCTGAGTTGTAATTTATCCTGTATCATCTTTCACTTCATTTTTATTATAAATACAAATTTAATGCCAACTATTTTTTGAGCTTGTCTTTATAGACCTTTTTCAATTTTTCAATTTTTGGCGTAATTACATACGAGCAGTAACTCTGCGTTTTATTTTGGTTGTAATAATTCTGGTGGTATTCTTCCGCTTCATAAAATTTAGGGGCTGCGGATACCTTAGTCATTATGCGCTTGCCGAAGGTATTTTCACTGGTCATCAAGGCGATGTACTCTTCCGAAAGCATTTTCTGTGCTTCATTGTGATAAAAGATTTCGCTTCTGTACTGCGTTCCTACGTCATTACCCTGACGGTTTAAAGTGGTCGGGTCATGCGTTGCAAAAAATATTTCCAGCAATTCTCCAAAACTGACTTCTTTAGGATCAAACGTTATCTGAATGGCCTCTGCATGGCCTGTTTCGCCAGTGCAAATGTCTTTGTAAGTTGGATTGATTGTTTTTCCGCCAATGTATCCAGAAACCACGCTTTCCACTCCGTCCAATTCCAAAAAAACGGCTTCGGTACACCAAAAACAACCGCCTGCAAACGTCGCTACTTCCATTCCTTTTTGTACATCCATTTTGATTGATTCATTAATTTTTGGCAAAGTCATCTCTTTTTCCTTTGATTGGCATGAAAAAGAAAACAAAGCCAATAAAATTCCGATTATTTTATTCATAATAATTAGTTTACGTTCAAATTTATCAATTAGTCAAGAACGAATTTTCATTCTTAACTTAAGTTTATAATTATATATACGAAAATTCTATTGCCAGGGATTTAATAATCCTCAAAATCTTTGTTTCTTTGTCAAAACCGTTCCAAAATGATACACGCAAAAAACATCCATAAATATTACGATCAGCTTCATGTCCTCAAAGGTGTTGATCTGCATATTCAAAAAGGCGAAATCGTTTCCATTGTAGGGGCATCGGGTGCCGGTAAAACGACGCTTTTGCACATTCTTGGGACTTTGGATAAACCGACGATCGAAAACACCATCGAATTACGTATCAACAATCAGGACATACTGGGAATGAATGACAAAACCTTATCAAGGTTCCGAAACCTGAATCTGGGCTTTATCTTTCAGTTTCATCAGCTTTTACCGGAATTCACTGCATTGGAAAACGTTTGTATTCCTGCTTTTATTGCCAACAAACCCAGACAGGAAACCGAAATCGAAGCAAAAAGATTACTGGATTACCTCGGACTTTCACACAGAATGGACCACAAACCCAATGAACTTTCCGGTGGAGAGCAGCAGCGGGTGGCCGTGGCACGGGCATTAATCAACAAGCCTGCGATTATTTTTGCCGATGAACCATCAGGAAATCTCGATACGCATTCGGCCGAAAACCTGCACCAGTTGTTTTTTAAATTGCGTGACGAATTCGGGCAGACTTTTGTTATCGTAACGCATAATGAAGAATTGGCTAATATGGCCGACCGGAAATTAGTTATGGTCGATGGCTTAATCAGTAATTAGGAGCTATTTCCAGCTATTCACTTGTATCTTTTCCTGCTTAAAGAAAGCAGAAAAAGGATACCGTTTCTATCTGGGCTAGTCCTGGTAACAATAAAAACACTGTCTTGTCAATTTACCGAATCATTACAATGAAAAAAAAACATTTTTGGCTAGTAGGAATTCTGACGATTATAGTTTTTATATCGTTTCCGATAATCCACATTTTAAAAACGAAGTGGAATGAAACGGACCATAAAACGGAAATTCCTGTTGGTTACACTAATGATGCCAGCCAACTCAATCTGACCAAAGTTGATACTACCATTCAGGTACCCAATGATAAAATTGAAATCCAAAAGCAATTAAGAAGCATTTTAAAATATGCTAAAGAAAATAATTTAAAAATCTCAATTGCAGGGGCTCAGCATAGTATGGGCGGTCATACGATTTATCCTGATGGCATTGTTCTCAACATGCTTAGTTACAAACAAATGAAATTGAATCCCGACACCAATATTCTGACAATTGGTTCGGGCGCACTCTGGGAAGACGCTATTAAATATTTGGACAAGTACGGTAAATCAATTGCAGTAATGCAGGCATTCAGCTCTTTTTCTGTAGGCGGCTCCATTAGCGTGAATGGACATGGATGGCAGAAAGACTCACCTCCTATTTCATCAAGTGTAGTTTCATTTACTTTAATGAATGATAAAGGAGAAATTATAAACTGCAGCAGAACTGAAAACAAGGAATTATTCAAATTGGTTATTGGTGGCTATGGGCTTTTCGGGATCATTTTAGATGTCAAACTCAAGGTAGTGGACAACGCGGCTTTACAATACAAATATGTTCGCCTTAATGCTGAAAATTACGTGACCAATTATAAAAAATTTGTTTCAAACAATCCAAATGTAGGATTGGTTTTTGGGCGGTTACGCATTTCAGATAAACTTTTTCTAGAAGAAGCTTCGTTAAACTTTTTTGAAAAGGTAAACGGCAAGCCTTTATTATTGCCGCAACAAGACCAGAAAGAAGAAACGAAACGATTGGTTTTCAGAAGTACCGTCAACAGTGAATATGGGAAAAGATTGCGTTGGGATTTAGAAACAGGAATGGATAAAGTCTCAAGAAATACTGTTTTTACAAGAAATGAACTGTTGAATGACCATGTCTCGTTAATTGAAAATAGAGAATCTAATTCAACCGATATTTTACAGGAATATTTCATTCCGGAAAAAAATTTCACTCAATTTATAAAAGACATGAAACCTATATTACGAAAATCTGAAATAGACTTGCTTAATATCACTATACGAGGTGTAAAAAAAGATGATGACAGTTACATGAATTATGCTAGAGAGAGTGTTTTTGGGTTTGTATTACTCTTTAATCAAAAGAAAACGCCGCAACAAGAAAATGAAATGAGAAACTTAACTAACCGGTTGGTTGACATAACGATAAAAAATCAAGGCACTTTTTACTTACCCTACCGATTACATATCGACAGAGAGAAAATGAGAAAAGTCTATACACAGGCAGACACTTTTTTTGCGCTGAAGAAAAAATATGATCCCAAGGAAATTTTCAATAATAAATTTTACCAACATTACAAGTAAAAAGTAATTATCTGTCCCGCTCATGACGAACTCCGAATTAAAATCCTTCCTAGACGAAAAAGTTGTTCTTTATAACAACCCAAATTTCATTGAAAGTGACCCGATTCAGATTCCGCATTTATTTTCCCTTAAAGAAGACATTGAAATTGCCGGCTTTCTGAGCGCTACGATTGCTTGGGGAAACCGCACGATGATTATCAAAAATTCGCATCGCATGATGGAATTGATGGGAAATGCACCGTATGATTTTGTGATGTCCCATAGCGAAGAAAATCTCAAACAGCTCGAATCTTTTGTTCACCGCACTTTCAACGGGCAGGATTTTACGAGTTTCATCAGAGGACTGCAACACATTTACAAAAATCATAATGGGCTGGAAGATGTTTTTACCAAATACCAGGAAGCGGATTCGATGCAAAAAAGTATTTCCGAATTCAAGAAAACATTTTTCGAAATTCCGCATCAGCAAAGAACGCAAAAACACATATCAGATCCGATGAGCGGTTCGGCTGCAAAGCGCATTAACATGATGTTACGGTGGTTTTGCCGAAATGATAATCGGGGTGTTGACTTCGGAATCTGGAAAAATATCTCACCTGCAATACTTTCGTGCCCGTTGGATGTTCATTCGGGGAATGTGGCCCGGAAATTAGGATTACTGACCCGTAAACAAAATGATGGAAAAGCGGTAAATGAACTCGATTTAAAACTTCGGCAACTGGACCCAAACGATCCGGTAAAATATGATTTCGCATTATTTGGATTGGGTGTTTTTGAGCGGTTTTAATTTTTTTCGTGATTTAACCCATTCTTTATAAGAATTTTATATATTTGTGACCCCAAAGAATAATATTACCTACGTTTACATTCAAATACCACAATTGAATTTTTATTAACAAACGTTAGTTTCATACTCGTACATTTTTTCTAAATGACGTCCGTATTATTATATTATATTTTAAGAATAGACACGTTCTACAAAAACATTGAATCCGGAGTCATCTCTATTTTCGATGACGGGCCGAACGCTGCTTTCATCTATAATTTACTCAAATATTTCGCAATTCCGCTCTTACTTTTAATAATAACTGTTTTTATTATTTCGCTGCTTATCACCAGGTATTTATTTGAAAAAAACATCATTCCTAAGGAAACTCTCGAAATAAAGATTGATACCTTCCTTACCGAAATCATCTTTTCCGATTACAGTATTCCTCTTATTAAGTTGAAAATTAAATCATTTATCGATGAGGAGCAGATTCCTTTTGAAAAGAAATGGTGCCGGGAATCGATCCTTTCGAAAATTATTACCGTAAAACAAAACATCAATAGTGTTAATCCGCATCAGTTATTGTTAGTTTACAAATATTTCGGATTCGAATTTTACAGCAAAAAACTCATTCTGAGCAGAAAATGGCATCGGAAATCAAAAGGTATCTATCATTACCAAATGTTGGATTACAAAATCAAAAAAGGATATATTAAACCTTATATTAACGATAAAAACAGATTTTTAAAATCAAATGCATTGATTGCGTTGATTTCGCTGTCGGATGAAAAATTTGATATATTAAACAATTATCAGGACAAATTATCCAAGGCTGACGAATTAAAAATTCTGGATATCATTTATCAAAAAAAGTCAACGATACCAAAAAGAATTGGCCATTGGCTTACCAATGAAAATACCTCGATTGTGATTCTGGCAGTCAAGCTGATGATTCAATACCGTGAAACATTGACAATTCCTCAAATTTGCAGTCTGTTGGCCAATCAGGATCTATTAGTGCGAAAGGAAACCATATTGGCGATCCGGGAATTAGTGACTGTGGAAGCGAATGATTGTTTAATGGCCCATTATCCCCATGAAACTGACAAAAGAAACAGAATTTCGATATTAAAGACTTTTGGCATCATCGGTAATATGCAAACGAATCGTTTTGTTTCCGGTTTATTATCCGAGGAAGAAGATTTGGAAATAAAGTTCGAAATCATCCACTGCCTTCTCAAAATTGACCGTACGTATTTCGAGGGTTATTCAGTAGAAGACCAAACAGAGGGCGACATTATCAACAGAATTGTTTTGCATGTCAATAATCCATATCTGATTTGAAAACTGTAGAGAATTTCATTAAAGCCTATGAAATATTTACTATGTACTATGCAATTAGTTATATAGCAATCTATTTTTTGCTCGCAATACTTTCTTACGTGGCTATCAAACATTACTTTAATGCAAAATACTTCTTACTTAAGGAAGTTCTTGTAAAATCAAATCATACTGTGGGAGTTTCAATTATCGCACCGGCATTTAATGAAGCTGCCACAATTGAATACAATGTCAAATCGCTGCTTTCCCAGGAATATCCCAAATTTGAGGTCATTATAATTAACGACGGGAGTTCCGATGCAACACTCGAAATCATGATTCAGGTTTTTAGTCTTGTAAAAGTGGATTTCTTTTATCAGGAAAAAATCCCTACCCAAAAAGTCCGGGGACATTATAAATCCACCAATCCCATTTATTCCAAGCTTATTATTATTGATAAAATCAACGGTAAAAGTAAAGCGGATGCTTCAAATTCCGGTATCAATTCTGCGAAATATGGTCTTTTTTTATGCACCGATGTAGACTGCATCCTTCGTAGGGACACTATTTCCATGTTGGCAAAACCTTTCATTGAAAATACAGAAAAAGTGATCGCAACTGGTGCTGCTATCCGAATTTCGAACTCGTGTGAATTCAAAGATGGCATGCTTCACAAATCACATTATCCTGATAACTTTTTTGCAAGGTTCCAGGAATTGGAATACATCCGCGCTTTTTTATTTGGAAGAATGGCTTGGAGCCAGACGAATTCTCTGCTCCTGGTTTCGGGCGGTTTGGGAATGTTCGATAAGGGAACTGTCATAGAAGCCGGTGGCTATTGGCATAAATCAATGGGAGAAGATATGGAACTGATTACCCGGATGCGAATATTAATGCATGAGAAAAAAGAAAAATTCCTCATTATTTATATTCCGGAAACACTCTGCTGGACAGAAGTCCCAAATACTATGGAACTGTTCATAAGACAGCGCACGCGTTGGGCCAGAGGGTTAGTACAGACGCTCTGGTTGCATAAAAAACTAATTCTGAATCCAAAATACGGAAGAACCGCATTTATAATTTTTCCTTATTTCATCATTTGTGAATTTGTTGTGCCAATACTAGAAGTAACCGGATTGATTGTTTTGCTTGTCGATTATTTATTTTTCGCAATCAATTATGACTTTCTATTAATTGTTAGCGTATTTGTTTATTTATTTTACACGTCCATAACGCTGATTTCTGTTTTTCTGGATCAATTCATTTATAAGCATTATGCCAATATGAGTCAGGTCACCACACTGATTATCATGATTTTTCTGGAACCTTTTCTATATCATCCCATCAATGTTTTCGCCTCGCTAAAGGGCTATTACTTCTTTTTCAGAAAAAAAGAGCAAAAATGGGGCACCATGCCAAGAAGTGGATTTAAATACGCCATTACTAAACCATGAGAAAAGTTTCCCTTTTTATTCTTTTAAATATATTTATGAACCTGAATCTATCGGCCCAGAAAATAGATTCCGACAGTTTGTTGGTACAGACTTTACACGAAATGAATTCGGCTAATAATTATTTAAAAGCGATTCAGATGGCAAAAAAAGGAATTCAGATTGCCCCTGATTATCTGGATTTTCATTTGGCTTTAGGCCGAAGTTATCAACTGATAAATGAAAATGACAGTGCCCGTGTTTCTTTCAATTATGTCATCAATAAAAATCCATCTTACAGAGATGCATTTGAGTATTTGGCGGAACTTGAAATAGAAGAAAAGAACATTCTGAATGCCAATACAATATTGGATAAAGCACTACTGCACTATCCTGAAGAAAAAGATTTCCATTTCTTAAAGTTGCAGGCAATAGAGTTGGAAAATGATGATGAAAAATTGATTGCCTATTTACTATCATTAATCCAAAAATACCCGGAGGACCAGAATATTAAACAGCAATTAACGGAATTACAGGCCAAATCAGTTTCAGATCGCGTGGGAGTAAATTATAACCACACTACTTTCGAAAGGAATGGATTCGGTCCGTGGCATTTAATGGGACTACAATATGTCCGGGAAAGAAAGAAATTTACAGCAATCGGGCGAATAAACTATGCTGACAGAAGAGCTTTAGGTGCGAGCATCAATACCGGGATTCAATATGAAATGGAGACTTATTTTGTGAACAGTAACAAAGGTTACTCATTTGTAAATGTGGGATATAGCAATGCTATAGTATTTCCTAAAGTCCGCTTTTCCTATTCTTATTTTCGTACATTGGCCAAAAGTTGGGAAGGCGAAATGGGAATCAGATATACAAAAACGGGAGCTTCTGATTTGTATGGCGGTGTGTTGGGAATTGGAAAATACCTGAACTCGTATTGGATTAATTTCAAATCCTATATAAATATAGATAAAAGTAATCTTTATCCTGCTTTTTCAGGAACGGTACGTTATTATTTTGGCACCAAATATGATTACGCCACTATTCTTGGGGGTTATGGAACGTCACCGGATGAAAAAGTTACCTTGGGGCAATTGGATCAAAGAGCGGCTTTGGATTCCTATAGAATTGGTGCCGGTTATTATAAACTTTTCTGGGAACATTACTTCGGCGGGATTCAGGCAATGTATAACCATCAGGAATATACGCCCGGTTCTTTTCAAAATGAACTGGACCTGTTTTTATCGATTCACTATAAATTTTAACAACCATACACAATAGCAAGCTAATGAAAAGAATTTTACTTATTGAAGATGACAAAATAATCATCAACATCATTGATTTCCTCTTAAAGAAAGAAGGATATGAAACCTTTATCGCCAGAGACGGCAATGAGGGCATAGAAAAAATATTTTCCCTTGAACCAGACTTAATTATCACCGATATTATGATGCCGTACAGATCGGGTTTAGAAATAACTGCTTTTTCGAAGAAAAACTACCCAAATATTCCTGTAATAATAGTCTCCGCTTTAGGAAAAGAAGAACAAACAGTGATTGAAGCTTTCAAACTTGGGGTGGATGATTTTGTCACTAAACCATTCAATCCTACCGAGTTAATTTTAAGGGTCAAACGTTTTTTTATCGAAAAAGAAACGCTAAGTCTTTATCACATATAGAGATAACCTATCGCCCGTAATGACTAATCCTCATAAAAAACCGTATCTTTGCACAAAATATACGTTTTATGACCACTTTCGAGCAATTCAATCTTCCAAAATCAGTCCAAAAAGCAATAGATGATTTGGGATTTGTAACACCTACTCCTATACAGGAAAAATCTTTTGCCGTGATTATGTCTGGGCGCGATATGATGGGAATTGCACAAACAGGAACCGGTAAGACCTTTGCTTATCTGTTGCCACTATTGAAGTTATACAAATTTACACCTACTAATACCCCAAAAATTGTTATCCTGGTACCAACGCGTGAACTTGTAGTTCAGGTAGTTGAAGAAATTGAAAAACTGACTAAATACATGTCGGTTACCACACTTGGTATATTTGGTGGTGTCAATATCAATACTCAGAAAAAAGCTGTCTATGAAGGAATCGACATCTTGGTGGGAACGCCTGGACGCGTCATGGATTTGGCATTGGACAGCGTAATACGTTTTGACGAAACCCAAAAATTAGTAATTGACGAATTCGACGAAATGTTGAATTTAGGTTTTCGTGTTCAGTTGACATCAATTTTGGCGATGATGACCCGTACCAAACGTCAAAATATATTGTTTTCGGCAACCATGACCGATGAAGTGGATGCCATTTTAAATGACTTTTTTGATTTTCCTGAAGAAGTTACCCTTGCTGCTTCCGGTACACCGTTGGAAAACATCAAACAAATTACCTATAACGTTCCAAATTTCAACACCAAAATAAATCTGCTAAAGCACTTGCTTGAAACGGATGAAACGATGGAACGCGTGTTGGTCTTTGTAAACAATAAAAAGATTTCTGATATGCTTCATGAGCGTATTGAAGAAGATTTTGAAGGACAATTTGGCGTAATCCACTCCAATAAATCCCAGAATTACCGTTTAAGTACTATGGCTTCATTCCAGGAAGGCAATCTAAGAGGAATTATCACCACGGATATTATGGCCAGAGGTCTGGACATTTCCAATATCTCCCATGTTATCAATTTTGAAGTTCCTGAATTTCCGGAATTATACATGCACCGAATTGGCCGTACCGGTCGCGCCGATGCTACCGGAACAGCGATAAGTTTCATCACACCTCGAGAGGAAGAATTCAAAATTCAGGCAGAATTATTAATGGACAGGGAATTGCCTACAGCACCGTTTCCGGAATCTGTAGAAATTTCGCTGAAATTAATTGAACCTGAAAAAGACAAACAGCCTATTAAGTTTTTAATGAAAAAACCAAAACTGGACGGTGATGGTGCTTTCCATGAAAAAGCTAAGAAAAATAAAAAAGTGAATCTTGGAGGACCGTCAAAAACCAAAAAGAAAATCTCAGGATCTGTCAACAGGAACATGCTGAAAACAAGAGACAAAAAACGGAAGGATAAGAAATAATTGATAATTGATTGATAATTGACAATTGATTGTTATTTTTGAACAATAAGCCAGTGAACGCGGTTTAATATTGACTTTTGAAGTAAACAAAAAATCGGAATGCAATTCAAACACCCAGAAATTCTTTATTTTCTTTTCTTGCTGGTCATTCCAATTTTGGTTCATTTATTTCAATTACGACGTTTCAAAAAAGAGTATTTCACGAATGTCCGTTTCCTCAAAGAACTTTCCATTCAAACCCGAAAAAGCTCCAAACTTAAGAAATGGTTATTATTAGCCACACGATTACTGATTTTAGCGGCCGTTATTTTTGCTTTTGCCCAGCCTTTTTTTGCAGCAAAAGATAATAAAAGCAGTGCCAATGAAATGTATATTGTTTTAGACAATTCATTTTCGATGCAGGCCAAAGGCCAAAAAGGAGAACTTCTGAAAAGGGCCGTTCAGGAATTATTGGAAAACACACCGGAGCATCAAAATTTTTCGCTGATTACCAACTCGGAGACTTTTTGGAATACCGATATCAAATCCATCCAAAAAGAATTACAAAACCTCAAGTACAGCGCTTCGCCATTTTTATTGGAAAGTGCCATGGCAAAAATAAAATCCAGAAAATCTCCGTTCAATAAAGACGTAGTTGTCATAACGGATGCTATCGGGTTGGAACCAAAACATCTGAAGAGTGTCGACAGTACTTTCAATACCTACTTCATTACCCCCAAAGCAGAACAAAAAAATAATGTCTCGATTGATAGCGTTTTTATTCACCAGACTTTAGAAGATTTCTATGAAATTGGCGTAAAATTATCCGCTTATGGTGAGAAAACAAATGATCTTCCGATTGCTTTATACAATCAGAACAAACTTATTGCCAAAACCCTTACTAAATTTGAAGGCAAAATAAAAACCATCAACTTTACCATTCCAAAAAAGGATTTTCATGGCTATGTTACCATTTCCGATAATGGGTTGACATATGATAACATCTTGTATTTCAGCATTTCAAAACCGGAAAAAATTAATGCAATCAGCATTGGTGCACCGGAAAAAAGCGATTTTTTATCGCGTATTTACACCAGTGAGGAATTCAATTACAACAATTCGGCGCTGGCATCTTTAGATTATAATTCCCTTGACAAGCAACACGCGATAGTTTTGAATGAACTTCCGGAAATTCCTCAGGCATTGCAAACTACCTTGAAATCTTTTGTTCAAAAAGGAGGTAATTTAATTGTAATTCCAAGTGCTGAAAATCCTGTGTCAAATATCAACAGTTTCCTGTCAAACTTTGGAAAAATACAATTTGGTTCCATTCAGAATAACGAAAAATTAGTTACCGAAATTAGTTTTCAACATCCGTTATTCCGTTCGGTTTTTGAGAAAAAAATTGATAATTTTCAATATCCGAATACAAAAACATCTTTTGCTATAAACAGTTCCAACGCATCCATATTGGGTTATGAAGATCATAGTATTTTCCTAACTTCATTGCAAAACCAACTGTCTTCAGTTTATGTATTTTCAGCTCCCATCAATAAAACGAATTCTAATTTCCAGAATTCGCCCTTGATTGTTCCGACTTTTTATAATATGGCCCAAAACAGTCAGAAGACCGGCGTGGTGGCACTGACTATCGGTAACAATCAGCCTTTTTTGGTAGATGCCAAGCTATCGAAAGATGAAATTGTCAATATAAAAAACCCTACTGAAAAGTTCATTCCGGTACAGCAATTACTAAACACGAAAGTCAAACTTACGTTTAATGATTATCCGGAACAAGCCGGGAATTACGGAATATTTAAACAGGACCAATTTCTGAAAAACATCAGTTTCAATTACAACAGAACCGAAGGAAATTTAGCTTTGGCCGATGATAATATCCTTAACGATTATAAAGTAATCGACAGTATCGAAACTGTTTTCAATACCTTCCAAACCGACCGGACCAACAATGAAATCTGGAAATGGTTTGTTATTTTAACCTTATTATTTTTAGTTACCGAAGTATTCATACAAAAATTTGTAAAATGAGCCTAATCATCAGAGAAGCTAAAATTATTGACTCCGCAAGTCTTTTTCACAACCAGATTGTAGATTTACATATTGCTGAAGGAAAGATTGCAAAAATCGGTACCCATTTACCCAATTTCGAGAATATTAAAGAAATCAGGCTTGATAACCTCCATCTTTCGGAAGGTTGGTTTGACAGCAGCGTTTCGCTTGGGGAACCAGGTTTTGAAGAAAGAGAAACCATTGCTAACGGATTGGAAATTGCGGCAAAAAGCGGCTTTACAGCAATCGCTTTACAACCCAACTCCCACCCTATTATTGATAATCAGTCGCAGGTGCATTTTGTAAAAAACAAAGCCAATAACGCCGCAACAGAATTATTCCCAATCGGTGCATTGACCAAAGGAAGTGAAGGAAAAGACCTAGCTGAATTGTTTGACATGAAAAATTCGGGAGCCATTGCTTTTGGGGATTATAATAAAAATATGGACAATGCCAATCTGTTAAAAATCGGATTGCAATATGTGCAGGATTTCGACGGATTAGTGATCGCTTATTCGCAGGATACCAATATAAAAGGAAATGGTGTTGCAAATGAAGGTGTGGTGTCAACTCGTTTGGGACTGAAGGGAATTCCTACTCTTGCTGAAGAATTACAGATTGCAAGAAACCTGTTCTTATTGGAATATACCGGCGGGAAACTACATATTCCAACCCTTTCATCAGCAAAATCCGTCCAACTGATTAAGGAAGCTAAAGCCAAAGGACTAAAGGTTACCAGTAGTGTAGCGGTACACCATCTGGTTATGACTGACGAAAAACTGGATGGATTCGACACCAGATTTAAGGTTTCACCTCCATTACGTGCAGAAGAAGACAGAAAAGCATTAATTGCCGGAATCCTCGACAATACCATTGATATGATTACTTCCGATCATAATCCGATGGATATTGAGCACAAAAAAATGGAGTTTGATGGTGCCAAAAATGGTACAATAGGATTGGAAAGTGCTTTTGGAGCGTTGCTATCAGTATTACCATTAGAGACAGTAATTGAAAAATTAACAGCCGGCCGGAAAACATTCAACATCAACAGTAATACTATCTCAGAAGGAAAAAATGCAGGTTTTACGCTTTTCAATCCTGATGGAAATTGGACCTTTACAAAAGAAAGCATTTTGTCAAAATCAAAAAACTCAGCTTTTCTGGGAATGGAAATGAAAGGAAAAGTATACGGAATTTACAATCAGGGAAAACTGGTTTTATAAATAAAAACACATGAACAATACAGTAGAAGAGGGAAAAACAGCCGCAATAACCAGTTATATTTTAATTGTTGGAGTTTTTATAGCCATGTCGATGAATGGGGAAACCAAGAATCCGTATGCGTCGTTCCATATCCGTCAGGCTTTGGGTTTGTCGATTACCTTTATTTCCTTGGGCTTGATCATCAGTAATTTTGACAGCATACTGATCTCCGCACCAATGTGGTTGTTTGTTTCCGTTTTATGGACTTACGGCATATTTACGGCAATAAGAGGCGAGACAAAACCAATTCCGTTATTGGGAGATTTTTTTCAGAAATGGTTAAAAAACGTAGCATAATTATATATGAATTTATCCTTACAACATCTTGTTAGAGAACCGAAAATAAAACTAGACAAAAATCCATTATTGCTTTTATTACATGGGTATGGCAGTAATGAAGCGGATTTATTTTCATTTGCCAGTGAGCTTCCGGAGCATTATTATGTGATTGCAGCCCGTGCTCCCTATGATTTACAATACGGAAGCTACGCGTGGTACGCCATCAATTTTGATGCTGATGAAAATAAATTTTCCGATCATGAGCAAGCGAAGGTTTCACGGGATCTGATTATCCATTTTATCGATGAACTGATTGCCAATTTCCCTATCGATCCTAAAAATGTAACTTTGGTGGGCTTTAGCCAAGGCTCCATTCTGAGTTATGCTGCCGCGCTTTCCTATCCTGAAAAAATTCAAAAAGTCGTAGCCATGAGCGGTTATTTAAACACCGATATTATGTTAGATGGCTATGAGAAAAATGACTTCAGTAATTTAAAAATATTTGCTTCCCACGGCACATCGGATCAGGTAATTCCAGTTGACTGGGCCAGAAAATCCCCTCCAGCTTTGGAAAAAATGGGAATCAACACAACTTATAAAGAATATCCGATTGGTCATGGAGTATCCCCGCAAAACTTCTATGATTTTAAAAATTGGCTGTCAGAGCAATAAAAAAGGTTCCAATTCGGAACCTTTTTTTATTTTAAATGTTGTTGTTTTTGGTAAATGATACTTTGATTTACTTCAAAAGAAATACTTTCATCTTCGTTGACGAAGTATTTCAATAATACTTCCCCCCAATATTCCCCGTCGCTGAAATCAGCAATTATCCATCGGTGATTCAAAACTTTCACTTTATTAATGATAAACTTATTAGCCCCTAATTTCTCCTGCCCTGTATAGGGATTCCCATTGGGATCAGCGTTAAAATCCTTTAATTTTTCGGTAACAAATGGAATCAGTTTTTCATATTGGATAATTTTATCTCCACTTAAAGACTCGAAGTAGTTCTGGGCATTATCATTGTTCTCCAATGAAAAATAATTGGCATCAGCAAATCTACTGTTAAGTGAAGCTATGCTATCAGTCAATTTTTTGTTTTTAATCTCAAGTCTCGATTTAACATCTGCTGAAGATTTAGTGTAATACATATAAGTAAACACATTGAACAATAAGGCTAAAATAAAAAGATAGAGTAATAATGATTTTTTCATATGGAGTTTGCATTTGTTTTTTGGTCACTTTGGAAATAAGAACTTTTGGATAATATGCTTCATTTCATATTTAAAAATTTATTTCTAAATTATCGTAAGCTAAATAAACATTGGCAGGTAATTTTCGCTGCACTTCATCATGTAATCCCAAAATATGACTAATATGTGTCAAATAGGCTTTTTCAGGACGGACCAAAGCTATGAAATCTATGGCTTCCTGCAAATTAAAATGACTGTGATGCGGTTCTTCACGCAAGGCATTCACAACCAGAACTTTTAATCCTTTTAGTTTTTCCAATTCCGATTCCTCAATTGTTTTCACATCGGTGAGGTACGCAAAATCATCAATCCGATACCCGAAAACCTGAAGATTGCCATGCATCACATTAACCGGAATAACAGTCTTGTCGCCGATGACAAATGGATTGTTATTTTTAACTTCAATTGGTGTTACCGTTGGTGCGCCAGGATATTTATTTTCGGTTTCAAAAATATAATCAAAGCGTCTTTTCAGATTATCAATCACTCTTTGATGCGCATAAATAGGCATGTGCCCCTGCCTGTAATTAAATGGTCGGATATCATCCATCCCCGCGGTATGATCCGAATGTTCATGCGTATATAAGATGGCTTCCACTTTCTGACATTTGGATGTCAGCATCTGTTGGCGAAAATCAGGACCGCAATCAATCACAAAGGAATGATCATCCCAGGAAACCCAAACCGATACCCGCAATCTTTTGTCTTTTGGATTGGTACTTTGACATACGGAGTGATGGCTTCCAATTACTGGAATACCTTGTGAAGTTCCTGTACCTAAAAAATATACTTTCAACTGAGTTCTTTTTTACAAAAATAAGATTATTTATCTTTTATTGAAGCCCTATTTTGTTAACTTTGTAAACTAGTATAGCGATATATCAAAATGGACACGGAAATAAAGTTAAAAGGTGACAGAGTCATCGAACAAATACCATCTACAAAAGACAAAGCACTTCGTATCAATCTGAACGAAAACATCTATGGTACCTTTGCCGAAATTGGCGCAGGCCAGGAAACGGTGCGACATTTTTTTAGATCTGGAGGTTCTTCTGGAACAATTGCTAAAGCCATGTCAGCTTATGATAAGGATTTTAGTGATGCTATTTATGGGATTGAGGAAGATGGGCGTTACGTAACTGAAAGCCGATTGAAAAAGATGCTTTCGCATGAGGTTAATCTAATTGAGGAGCGTCTGAAAAGAGATAAGCATCCAAGCAAAATGTTTTTCAGTTATGCCAATACGGTTGCCACAATTGATTTTGCCAAGCAATTCAAAGGTCATGGTTGGGTTGGAATCCGCTACCAAATAGAACCTGACGAAGACTACAATGAAATTATCATCCATATCCGTTTCAAGGAAACTGATGCCCGTTTGCAACAGGAAACATTGGGTATTTTAGGTGTAAACCTGATTTATGGAGCCTATTATAAATACAACGATCCGAAAAGAATATTACGTTATTTATACGACCACCTGGATAAAGACCAGTTTGAAATTGACACCATTAATTTCTCTGGGCCTCGTTTTGCGAATGTAGACAATCGTTTGATGAGTCTGCAATTGGTTAAAAACGGAATGACCGATGCGGTAATGTTTGATCCAACCGGAAATAATATTTTACCGGCAGCCATACTGTACAAGAAAAATATATTGGCGCTGCGCGGAAGTTTCCGTCCGGTAACCAAAGTAAATATGGACATGTACGAGAAATCGTTGAAAATGTTCCTTAACGAAAGTAAAGTGGACAAGGATAACACCTTGGTTATTTTTGAAATTACGCTTTCCAACTTACGTTCCGACGGAGAAATTGACGAACGCGATTTTATGGACCGGGCCGAATTGCTTTGTTCTCTGGGCCAAACCGTAATGATTTCTAATTTCCAGGAATATTATAAAGTGGTTGAATATTTTTCTAACTATACCAAGGCCCGTATGGGATTGGCGATGGGTGTGAATAACCTGATTGATATATTTGATGAGAAATACTACCGTCATTTAAGTGGAGGTATTTTGGAAGCATTCGGAAAATTATTCTACCGCGACCTGAAAGTTTTCCTATATCCGATGTTAGGAGAAAACGGAGAAATTATCAATTCTGAAAACCTGAAAGTTCATCCTCGAATGAAAGAGTTGTATAAATTCTTTAAATTCAACGGAAAAGTAATTGATATTGACGACTTTGACCCTCACACTTTGGAAGTTTTCTCCCGTGAAGTACTTAAAATGATTAACAACGGTAAACCAGGATGGGAAGAAATGCTTCCTCCCGGAATTGCCGAACTGATAAAAGAACACCGTTTATTTGGTTTTGACCCCAGTAAAATGTTGGAACAGACGAACTAAACAAACATTATAAAAAAGCCAGGATGATTTTCCTGGCTTTTTATTCATTGCAATATCTGATTGGCGTGCGCTTTTGTTTTTACGTCTGTAATCACATCCTCGATTATTCCGTTTTCATCAATAACAAATGTTGTTCTGTGGATGCCATCATACTCTCTTCCCATAAATTTTTTCGGACCCCAAACACCAAAAGCTCCTATCACCGATTTATCCTCATCAGCCAATAACGGAAAAGGAAAATCGAACTTATCCTTAAATTTGCTTTGTGCTTTTTGAGAATCTGCACTCACCCCCAATAAGGCATAATTATTAGCCTGAAACCTTTCAAAATTATCCCGTAAGTCACATGCTTCCGTTGTGCAGCCTGGCGTACTGGCTTTTGGATAAAAGAAAACCACTAATTTTTTACCATTATAATCAGCCAAAGTATGTGTTTTTCCGTCCTGATCTAGTGCTGAGAATGAAGGTGCTTTATCTCCTTTTTTTAATTTTGTCATTGTCTGTCGTTTCAAATTGAAAATCAAAGTTACAAAATTAAAATCCGTACTTTCGTAATCCTAATTTCCAATTCGCATCCAAAAAAATGAACAAAGAAGAAAAAGTTCAATTTGTAATTGATACACTGGCCAAGTACTATCCCGAAATTCCAATTCCGCTTGACCACAAAGATCCCTACACCCTATTGATCGCGGTTTTATTATCAGCCCAATGCACGGATGTTCGGGTGAATCAAATCACACCATTACTTTTTGCAAAAGCCGATAATCCGTATGATATGATTAAATTGTCTGTTGGAGAAATTCAGGACATTATTCGCCCATGTGGTTTATCACCAATGAAATCGAAAGGAATCCACGGATTGTCACATATTTTAATTGATAAGCACGAAGGATTGGTTCCTCAAAGTTTTGAGGCCTTGGAAGCGCTTCCGGCTGTGGGACATAAAACGGCAAGTGTGGTAATGTCACAGGCATTTGGAGTTCCTGCGTTCCCCGTTGATACGCACATTCATAGGCTGATGTATCGCTGGAATCTGACTTCTGGCAAAAATGTAACAAAAACGGAAAAGGATGCCAAACGGATTTTCCCAAGAGAAATATGGAATGATTTGCACCTACAGATGATTTGGTATGGCAGGGAATATTCGCCTGCGCGAGGTTGGGACCTCGACAAAGATATTATCACAAAAACTATTGGAAGAAAAACAGTTTTGGAAGAATATTATAAAAAAACATCCCGATAAATAATACCGGGATGTTTCCTAATTAGCAATATTCTCGAAAGTCATGTTTCCAACTTTTACAATATTCAAGGCTTTTGAATAATTGAGCAAAAAACTTATCGTTTCTTTTTGTGGTAACATTTTTGGAGTTGCTAATGTTTTTTTAGAGTAAATTTTGGCCATAATTGATATACATTTTAGTTTATATCATTTATAACGCAGCAAATTCCAAAATAGTATTAATTGGTTAATATTATTTGATGTTTTTCAATAACTTTCCTCAAATTCATTAATGCATATCGCATTCTGCCAAGAGCGGTATTAATGCTAACGCCTGTTATATCTGAGATTTCCTTAAAACTTAAATCCTGGTAAATACGCATCACTAAAACTTCTTTCTGATCATTTGGAAGTTCTTCAATCAATTTTTTCAAATCATTTTCAACCTGGCTGATAATCATTTGGGTTTCTACGTTGGGCACATTATCGGTCATAATCGAAAATATCGAAAACTCCTCTGTTTCGCGAAACAATGGCATTTTTTTAGTTTTTCGGAAATGATCGATAATCAGATTGTGTGCAATCCGCATTACCCAAGGTAGAAATTTACCTTCTTCATTATAGGAATTTGATTTTAAAGTTTTGATAACTTTAATGAAAGTGTCCTGAAATATATCATCCGAAACATCCCTGTCAGAGATTTTGGAATAGATAAAACCATAAATTTTCGATTGATGCCTATTGATTAATGTAGCCAAAGCGTTTTCATCACCTGCTACATAACTTTTTACCAATATCGCGTCTGGGGTTTGTACATTAGCCATAAAAATACCTTTTAGTTTTGGTTTAAAATTTGAGAATTTCTCTAAAAAGTAGTTTTCTGTTTATAGGCAAATGTTAAATTAAGATTAATTAATACCCAAATGTAGTACAATTTTTTTTTACCGCCCAAAAAAAAATCAAAAAATTAACACATTAAATGCAATAAGTACTATTTTTAGTATGATATATAGAGTAAAATGAGGCGTTTACCTCTCATTAAAAACAGCTTTCAAAACCAAAATTGTCTGTTTAGATTTGATTATCTTTGTGTAAAGACACTTTTTTATATGCAAGTTGACATATCTACATTAGATCCCAAACGAAATATCATCATCAAAGGAGCACAGGTTCACAATTTAAAGAATCTGGATGTGGCAATTCCACGCAATAAACTAGTTGTGATAACCGGACTTTCCGGTTCTGGTAAATCCAGTTTAGCATTTGATACCTTATATGCCGAGGGGCAACGAAGATATGTGGAAAGCTTGTCTTCGTATGCAAGACAATTTTTAGGACGTTTAGACAAACCTAAAGTTGAGTATATCAAGGGAATAGCTCCAGCTATTGCAATTGAGCAAAAAGTAAACACTACAAACGCCCGTTCCACCGTGGGTACTTCAACAGAAATATATGATTACCTCAAATTGCTTTACGCCCGAATCGGTAAGACCTACTCCCCTGTGTCAGGTCGTGAAGTAAAGAAAGACACTGTTTCAGATGCGATCAATGACATCAAATCATTTGAAATCGACAGCAAATGGTTACTTCTTGCGCCGATCCACCTGGAAAATGGCAGGGCTTTGGAAGACAAATTAAAAGCATTATTACAGCAAGGGTTTTCGAGGATTTTGGTAAAAAATGAAATGATCCGGCTGGATGAAATCGACGGCCATTCACTTGACAACAAGGACATTCTTTTGATTATTGACCGAATTGTTGTCAAAGAGGAAGAAGAATTCTATAATCGTTTGGCCGATGCAATCCAGGCCGCATTTTATGAAGGCAAAGGAATCTGTTATCTACAGGAACTGAATAGTGACAAACGATTTACTTACAGCAGTAACTTTGAATTGGACGGGATTTCGTTTTTGGAACCCAATGTCCATTTATTCAGTTTTAATAATCCATACGGAGCCTGTCCCGTTTGTGGCGGTTATGGAAATATCATCGGAATTGATGAAGAGCTTGTGATTCCCAATACTGCTTTGTCTATTTATGAAAATGCCGTGTTTGCCTGGAGAGGCGAGAGCATGGGCTGGTATCGCGATGAATTAGTAAAACACGCTTATAAGTTTGACTTCCCGATACACAAACCGTATTTCGAACTAACACAAAATGATCGGGCTGTACTTTGGGAAGGCAATACCTATTTTACAGGACTGAATGATTTTTTCAAGGAATTGGAAGAAAAAAATTATAAAATCCAAAACCGTGTAATGTTATCGCGCTATCGCGGAAAAACCAAATGTTATGCCTGCAAGGGAAAACGTCTGCGCGAGGAAGCATCTTACATTAAAATTGAAGGCAAGACTTTATCGGATTTGGTTGATTTGCCTATTAAAAACCTGACGGCCTTTTTTGCTTCGATGCGTTTATCGGAATTTGACCAAAAAGTAGCGAAAAGACTTTTGTTAGAAATCAATAACCGTCTTAATTTCCTGGTGGAAGTAGGTTTGGATTACCTGACCCTTAACCGAAATTCAGCTACATTATCTGGCGGGGAATCCCAGCGCATCAATTTAGCAACATCGCTCGGGAGCAGCTTGGTTGGTTCCATGTACATTTTGGACGAACCGAGCATTGGATTGCATCCCAAAGATACAGAACGCCTGATTAAGGTATTGCTTTCGCTCCGTGATTTAGGAAATACGGTTATTGTCGTTGAACATGATGAAGATATCATGAAAGCAGCTGATATGATTATTGATATTGGGCCCGAAGCCGGAACGCATGGTGGAGAATTGGTTGCACAAGGAACGTTTGAGGAAATCTTGCAATCCGATTCACTGACTGCAAAATATTTAAATGGAGATCTGGAAATTAAAGTCCCCAGAACCCGGAGAAAATCGTCAACCTACATTGAAATTTTAGGCGCACGCGAAAACAATCTGCAAAATGTTGATGTCAAATTTCCTTTGGAGGTGCTTACTGTTATTACCGGGGTTTCCGGAAGCGGAAAAAGTACGTTGGTAAAAAAAATCCTGTTTCCCGCCATGCAAAAACAATTGGATGGTGTTGGTGAAAAAGCGGGACAATTCACAGAAATGCGCGGATATTATCATAAAATTCAGCATATTGAATACGTAGACCAAAACCCAATTGGACGAAGTTCCCGGTCAAATCCTGTTACCTATATCAAGGCATATGATGACATCAGGGATTTATTCGCAAAAGAAAAATTATCAAAAATCAGAGGTTACCAACCCAAACATTTTTCTTTTAATGTCGATGGCGGCCGTTGCGAAACCTGTAAAGGAGAAGGTTCCATCAATGTCGAAATGGTTTTTATGGCCGACGTGCAATTACCTTGTGATACCTGTAATGGTAAGCGGTTTAAGAAAGAAATCCTGGAAATTTATTTTGAAGGAAGAAATATTGATGACATCCTGACGATGACCATTGATGATGCGGTAAGCTTTTTTGTGGAAACCAAACAAACTAAAATCTCCCAAAAACTTCAGCCATTACAGGATGTCGGTTTGGGTTATGTTCAACTGGGACAGTCATCGTCGACACTTTCCGGCGGAGAAGCGCAGCGTATCAAACTCGCTTCCTTTCTGGTAAAGGGAAGTACCAAAGACAAAGCGCTATTCGTTTTTGATGAGCCTACCACAGGACTTCATTTTCATGATATCAAGAAACTTTTAACCTCTTTCGATGCATTAATAGACAAAGGACATTCCATTATCGTAATTGAACACAATCTAGACCTGATCAAATGTGCCGATTATGTAATAGATTTAGGGCCGGAAGGCGGAGAAAACGGCGGACAGATTTTAGCTGTCGGAACGCCGGAAGAAGTCGTAAAAAATAAAGCTTCGGTGACCGGTAAATATTTAAAAGAAAAACTATAATCCGTAAAAAAGCCTTCATCAACTGAAGGCTTTTTTAATCTTATTCTAACTAATTCAGGACTATTTTCTTAGTAATCCTTTTACTTGTTGTTTCCAATACCCCAAGATACATTCCTTTACTGCATTCATTTACGGTAATTGACTCGATCTGTTTAGCCTGTTGAACCGTTTTTGAGAATACTGTTTTACCTTGCAAATCGACTAATTTAAACGTATAGCTTTCTTCACTTAATGTTCCTATATTGATATTCAACAACTCTTTCGTTGGATTCGGAAAAAAACTAACCTGAAAGTCATTAGCAAAATCATTAGTAGCTAAAACTGTACTCGCTTTTGCAAAATGCATCGCAGCGCCCACTGTTGCTTTTGCAATGTTGTAAACGTATGTGGGATCCATATTTACCAATAAATCATTAGCAGTATGTCGGTACGGGCTTTCGTTTTTTTCAAAAAAACCGGTAATTATCTCATTATTGTCTTCAAAAGGCATATAATCTGAAGCATACGCATAGTTCAAATACGTGCTCAACGGAGAATATAAGCCTACACACGCAATCAATTCGTTAGTAATCGTATTAGAAGCGGCATTATTGGTGGTTGGACTCCCGGTATCACGTTCACAGGTAATGGTGTTATTGGTCATTCCGGCCACCCCACCTACTTCATCGATATTCAGTACCAACCGGATATCCATCTTTGGGGTCGTCCCGTTTACAACAGAAGATACATAATGCTGGCTTCCATACAGCCCATCTTCTTCCCCGCTAAAATTGATAAATTTTATAGAATACTCGGTGGAAACATTTTGCAATAAACGGGCAGTTTCCAAAAGAATAGAAGTCCCGCTACCATTGTCATTTGTTCCCTTTCCGGTAATTGAATCATAGTGGCCACAAATGATAACATAAGTATTTGGATAAAGTGTTCCAATTTTGGTAAGAATCAGATTTTTACAGGCTGAAGTAGAACCCGAATATGTGTAAGAGTCTTCGACAATTTGT
Organism: Flavobacterium sp. GT3R68; assembly: GCF_007109225.1. Taxonomy (GTDB): domain Bacteria; phylum Bacteroidota; class Bacteroidia; order Flavobacteriales; family Flavobacteriaceae; genus Flavobacterium. Next base: position 139,953 of record NZ_VJZK01000004.1, on the reverse strand, counting down.
CCGGCAGTGTATCCGTAGCTTAAATATTTATTTTTAATCCAAGCCAACGTATTTGCCAATGAAGTTGTTCCTCTACGTTTTACACCCAAGGCTTCAAATTCGGTCAGGCTGGTCAGAACATTGGAACTCGAGCATTGCCCGACGACGGAACCATAAGCTGGGACGTAGGTTTGTCCATTCGCAGTACCATAACACATTAAAGCGATACAACTGTATATTGAAATTTTAAAAAGAATTGATTTCATGAGTAGGTTTAGGGGTTATGCATATTACTATTTTTTTCTGGTCTTTTTTTCCGGTTTATTAATTTTTTCTTTTTTAATCATATTGAGCTCTTCAGCTTCGTCTATCGAGTGTGAAATCCGCAGGCTGTCCTCTTTTTTACTCAAACGGCTTAACATTACATAATATTTCTGCAATACCTGCATCTCTTCTTCAGTCAAATCTTCCACATCTACCAAGCGGTTACTGGCATATTCATGAGAAGCAACCAATTCATTCAGTTTTAATTGTACGGCAAGTGAATCTTTATTTTGGGCTTTCTGAATCACGAACACCATTAAAAAGGTGATAATCGTTGTTCCCGTATTAATCACCAGCTGCCATGTTTCCGAATAATCAAAAAATGGCCCGGTGGCTGCCCAAACAAGTACGACTCCCAAGGCACAAAGAAAAGCAGGCGTGCTACCGGTAGCTTTCGACACTTTGGAGGAAAATCTATCAAAAAAATGAGGTTTACCTGCTTTCGTTTTTTTCAACATGATAATTTTTTTGTTTTAAAAGTTTAAAGATACATAAATTTTAAAAAAAGTAAAGTATTTATATTTTTTTGGTAATAAAAATAAGAAATACCATCATGAAAACCGCGTATTAATGAACGAATCATAATTTAAAAATCAAAAAGTCAAAAATAAATTAAATTATTAAACACGCAACTGTTTTATTATCAAATAATTATACCGCCATTATAAAAAACGCTCCTCAGACTTTGTTTTTTTGGCACGCTACTTGAATATACCAAATCAAATAAAGCGGAAGCCGAAAAGCTCAAGAGTAGGCAAAACTCAAATTATATTGATTATGAAAAAAATTACCCTTTTAGTAGCTAGTATCTTTCTGGTAGGAAGTGTAGCGAATGCTTCAGAAATAATCAATTTTTCTGATGAGAGAAGATTACCTGTAGATTTTAGAGATGCAGATCCAATCGTATTTACAGAAAGAGGAATTGAGTTCTTTGTTTTTCCTGACGGCCAATTCGATTTCAATACACGCCCTTCAACTGGCGATATTTACTATAAAGCAAACCGAAGAGGAGCTGTAAATGCTACTCATGGGGCTCCTGCACAAGTACAAAACGGCAACTATGGTGTGCGTGTGGAGCATGATAATTTTGGACGCGTAAGACGTGTCGGGAATGTATTCATCAACTATGACGGAAATGACCGAATCAAAAGAATTGGTTCTGTTTATATGACCTACAACCGGATTGCCTTGACTCAGGTAGGCGGCTTACAGATTATTTACAACCGTCACGGTCAGATCATCGACATGGTGGGCGATGTAAAAGGACGCAGAAGCAACGGTTGCAGCCAAGGCTATTACAGCAATGAATACGAAAACAATTCTACTTCAAACGACCAGGATTACTATTACTACAAAACCGATGGTACCAAGGTTAAAGTGGAAGACGATGCACAAAAATTAGAAATCAAAAAAGATAAAAAATAGTTTGTTTGGTTAAATGGTTTGAAGAAAGGCCCGTTGATATTCCTAATCAGCGGGTTTTTTATTGGGAGCTTTTTCCTGCTGTCCACTATATCCACGCAAAAAAGCGTGGGATGCCGTTTCCATCAGGGCTAGGGAATTTACTTTTTGATATACTTCCGGATGACCTGATTCACCTCAGCAGAAACAGCCATTTTATAATTGGCAACAACATACACTAATGTAATGAGAACTGATTTCAGGACAATATTTACAATCGGCTGAAATGGGAAATCCCAAAAATAGAACGCTAAAAAAACGGCAATAATAATCCCGAAAGATTTAGCCGTGTTGGATGTAAATGGATATAGTTTCATTTTCTTAACCACAAACACAAGTTTTATCGTATTGTAAACCATCACCGAAATTAATGTTGCCCAGGCTGAACCCACAATTCCATACGGCGGAATCAATATCATATTCAAGACAATCATCATAAAAACCAATAAAAGCCCAAAAAACAAAACCATCCGGTAATATTTGGTATTCAGGATGATCGCATTATTATTTCCCAAAATGACGTCATAGAACTTGGTTAATCCAATGATGAAAACCACAATAACCCCACCAGTATAATCACCCGGAATCAATTTATACAATTCCTGGATGTTCAGAAAAATACCCAGCATGACCAATCCCCCAAAAACCTGTAAGTTGATGGCGCTTTTCTTGTATAAATCATCCAGTTCTTCGTGCTTATTTTCGTTCATCAATTTAGCAGTAATCGGATAGATAATCTGCAGCATCGCCCGACTGGGAACTGCAATTACCGTTGCAATGAATATAGCTACCGAATAAACCGCATTATTTTCAATCTTAATGTAAAGAGGAATCATCACTTTATCAAAATCCATCAATAAGACTGCCACGCTTCCGGATAAAATGATAAAAAAGGAATATCCAACAATCTCCTTTATATTATGCGGAATATGGAATTTTAAAACCGGCGCTTTTATATACATCGCATACGTTTTCATCGCAACAAGCTGCAAACCGTAAGCCCCCGAAAGCGCATAAATGAAAGTGTCTTTCTCAATCCAGTCCCAATGCACGGCGAAAAGCAAAATCATGACCACAATCCGGACTACGACTTCACTGATGAAATTCCCAAAAACGGACTTCATATGCACTTTTACCCACGCATAATACACCTCAAAATAACCCATACAGATTCCTATTATCGGAATCAGCCATAAGAACGGACTTATTTCAGGGTTTTTCCGAAGGATGAAAAAAGCAATCTGATCGTAACAAAAATAAGTGATTGCGGAAATAGGAACAATTAAAAGCAACGGCATCACGAGCATAAAACTCAGAAACTTTTCCCGTTCTTCCTCAGAGTTGCATTTCGAATAAAATCGGATCAATGTACTGTGTACCCCAAAAGCCATCAACGGCATCATAATATTGGCTGCAGAAAGCAAAAAGGCCACCATTCCATAATGAGTTTTTCCCAAAAAATTGGTGTATAAAAACAATGCATTAATCGCCCCGATCCCAAAACCGAAATAGGTAATGACTGTGTTTTTAATGGATTGATTTAATACAATTCCCATATTATCGTTTTAATAAATTGGCGAGTTTTTCCGTCAGGTTTTTTCTGGAATATTGTTGAAGTCCTACTCCGTGCGATTGTAATTTCCCTTCTAAATACTGACTGTAATAGGACAATAGGGTGTTTTTCAATCGCTCCTTTTCATCGTACTGAACAAACACACCCGTATTGGTATTTTGGATAATCTCGGCGAAATCAGAATCCTTCGGGCCTACAGCAATAATGGGTCTTTCGGAAACCATATATTCAAATAATTTCCCCGGAATAATACTTTTAGTTTCTTCCGAATCGATTTCAATCAATAATAAAACCTGTGACTTTTTTTGGTGTGTAATTGCTGCATCGTGTGAAACAAGTCCCAAATTATTCAAATATGAAGTTAGTTGAAAATTTTCAATGGTGTCCAAAACTTCCTGGCTTACCGTCCCTATTAATTTCAACTGAAAATTGGCCGCGAATGAATCATTCTCTTCAATTAATTCAGCCAATGACTGCCATAAAATTCTCGGATTTCTTTCCGATAAAAAAGAACCGATATGGGCTATTGTAAATTTTTCGTCCAAAGCCTGCTTTCCAATTTTCTCCACATCAAAACCATTTGTAATGATCTCAATCGGTTTGGAAGTTAGTGTTTGGAATTCGGCTTTAGTTGTTTTGCTGGTCACTAAAATAGTGTCGGCAGTATTTAATACCTGGCTTTCTAATTTCTTATGTTTTTTTTCTGCAAAAGATGATAATTTCAACGCTTTATGATAACCAATCGTTGTCCATGGATCGCGAAAATCAGCAAACCAGGTAATCTTTAATTTTTGCTTTAATTCGAATCCAATCAAATGCAGACTGTGTGGTGGACCCGATGTAATGATAGTATCGATATCATGCTCCTGAATGTATTTCTCCAGAAAAGACACGGAAGGCTTTACCCAAAAAACCCGGGCGTCCGGAATAAAAACATTCCCTCGTATCCAAAGCAGTGACTTCTCTAAGAAAGATTGTTTCTTTTGATTGGGAATAATCCCGGAACTGATTTCTCTGGCTTTATTTTTTGAAAAAATCGACGCCCATTGGTAGGGTTCAACAATTTTTCGTTTCACAATAATCGCTTTTTCAGATACTTCCGAAAGCAACCCAATATCCATTATCGGATAGGTTGGATTTTCAGGAATATACACAATCGGCTGAATGCCAAAATCAGGCAGGTACTTCACAAACTTCAACCACCGCTGAACTCCGGGTCCTCCCGCTGGTGGCCAATAATAAGTGATGATAAGTACTTTTTTCATTATGATGGATTCGGTTAAAATTTAAACGTTAACCTTCTTCTTATTTTCAAAATAAATACCACCTGCCAATAACAATATCATTGCTATGGAGCTGAACAAAGCTATGGCACTTCCGGTCTTCACCACTTCTGGTTCAAATTTGAATTCGATGGTGTGTTTTCCTGCCGGTATCTGTAACGCTCTCAAAACAAAATCGGCTGAAAAATACTCGGTAGCTTTTCCGTCAATATAAACATGCCATCCTTTTGGATAATAGACTTCAGAGAAAACTGCCATACCTTCATTGGTATTGTTGGATGTATATTTGATGTAATTGGGTTTGTAGGTATCTACCGTTATGGTCGCCAGACTGTCCGCCTGAATAGCATTTACTTTTATTGTCTTTTTCCAGCTTTCATTAACGATTGCGACTTTCTTAGAATCAAAACTGCTTAAAGCTTTCATTTCAGCATCAGGCGAATTAACAAATTTTACTGAATCGACAAACCATGCATTTCCGTTGGCATTTGGATTCGTAATAGGTACGCTTTGTCCATCTTGTGTTTGCAGCAGTAGATATTTTACATTCAATGCATTCAGAATCGGAATATTTTTGGTCAGACTCATTGTTTTTGGATCCACGTTTTCTCCGATATTACCCAACTGCTGATCAACCTGATAATCAAAAACCTGATTGTAACGTCTCGGTCTCACCGCACTGTAACCTCCCACCGATTTATGGAAATATGAGGTTCTACCCTGTAATCTTCCCTGAATTTCATAAACCCTGAAAATCGATTTGTCTTTTAAAATTTCAACATCTGCCGGAGTTTCCTGGAATGGAACATCCACTTCGTAGGCGCTTTTAAATTGTTCAGGCGTATTGCTCACATATTTTTTATCAACAAAAAACAAGTCCCCCACCATAAATACTCCTATAATAATGATAGCCGTATTCTGAGCCAATCGTCCTTTAATATGAAACCACAGCGCAATAAAAGCTACAATCATAAAAAACCCGGAACGTAATAAATCAGCAGTATACAAACTGATGCGGTCTTCTTTCAATACATCCAAAAAGGCTGATCCGGCTTCTTTTCCATAGGTCTGAATAAAATATTCATCATTCTCGGTCGAAAACGAAAACATGCTTTTTGCCAAAAACAACAAAACAACCAAACCAATTGCTGTTGCGCCTGTATAAAGCAAGGATTTTTTTTGATTTTCATTCTCTTTAAAAAACGATTGCAGTCCCATTACAGCAAGCACCGGTATGCATAATTCCAACAGTACTTGTATTGACGAAACCGCTCTGAATTTGTCATACATCGGAACATATTGAATAAAGAAATCTGTTAAGACAGGAAAATTTTTACCCCATGAAAGCAGCAAAGACAGAATTGCTCCCGCGAGAAATGCATATTTAATAGTACGTTTATCATGAAATAAAGCTAAGATACATAAGAAGAAGACAATAGCGCCAATGTAAGCTGGCGCTGCAACCATGGGTTGCGATCCCCAATACGTCGGTCCATTTTCGGCAAATTGTTTCGCCTGTTCATCCGTAGCACCCTGGCCAACCATAAATTCATACAATTTACTGTCGGTGCCCACATTTTCAGAACTCGAACCACCAAAAAGACGGGGCGCGATCAGGTTCAGACTTTCGGCGACACCATAACTGTATTCGGTGATATAATCATTTGACATGGCAGCCGTCGTAGTATTTTTGGAACCATCAGGATTAAAAGACAATTCGCTTTTTCCCCGCATACTGAAATCCGCATATTCCTTAGTAGCCAACAAACTTGTAGCATTTACGCCGACGGCCAAAATGATGGCAACCAGAAATGTTCCTGCTATTTTCGGCAAAGAAGCTGCCTCTCTATTTTTTATTATTTCATACAAAAAGTAACAACCCAAAACCAATAGCAGCAATAGTAAGTAGTACGTCATCTGGAAGTGATTCGCATTGATTTCCAATGCAACCGCCAGCATGGTCAGTAATCCGCCTTTTATATATTTTTTATTAAAAACAAGAATAAAACCGGCAATTACTAATGGCATATAAGCAATGGCATGCGCTTTGGCATTATGTCCAACACCAATAATTACGATAAGATAAGTGGAAAGCCCAAATGCCAAAGCACCAAAAAATGCTTTCAGCGGATCCGTTTTCAATACCAATAATAAAGCATAAAAACCTAGGAAATAAAGAAATAAATAATCAGCAGGACGAGGAAGAAAACGCAACATATCGTCCAGTTTCCCAACATAATCATGTGGATAATTAGCTCCCAACTGATACGTTGGCATGCCACCAAAAGCGGAATTGGTCCAATACGGTTCTGCATGTTCAACAGCACGGAAATCGTTTTGCTCTTTGGCCATTCCGGTATATTGAACAATATCGGATTGAGAAATTTTCTTGCCCTGAAGGACCGGATAAAAATAAATTAAGGAAATTAAAACAAAACCCAATAAGGCTAAAGCATGAGGATAAAACTTCTGAAGTGTTTTCATTTTTTATTTTTAGTAGGATGTAAAAGTAAAAAATAAATAGTACAATTCTGAAATTTAAAAACAGCAATTAATGCCTTAATCTAATTCCTCAAAGTCAACATATTCACCGACTTTTTTGGTCTCCCGGGGTTTGGTTGCATTGGAAGTATCAATAACAATCTCCTCACGATTAGAGGTCGTATGAGAGGTATGAGTGTTTTGATATTGCTGCTGAAAATTCTGTCCGGCTTTATCAACTACTTTTTTAACAACAATTGGAAGAAAGATACGGGCCAAGAATTTGAATATATAATAAAAGGCTACAATGTAAACCAGTGTTTTTAGAAATCCGTTGAAAGAGGCTGTTTCCATGATTAGAAATATTTTGACAAAAATAATAAATCCAAAGGTCATAATTAAAATATCAATCTTAAATAAATAATAAAATATAGTACATTTGAACTGCGTTTTAGTGTTATTTAAAAGATAAAATATGATTCCTACCAAGTCAACCGTACTGTTTTTTGCCCTGCTGACAACGACTTTAAATTACGGCCAGTTTACCGATGTCATTAATTCAAATCGTCCCGGTGAGTCATTAGCTGCTTTTTCTGTAGGAAAAACAGTTATTCAGGCAGAACTCGGTTTTTACGGAATCCGCGAGAATCACGACCTTTTGCATTATGAAGCGGACGGTTTTGGGTCGGATTTGAGTATACGTTATGGCGCTCTATTGGAACAATTGGAATTCAGCGTAGACTTCCAATATCAAAAAGACTGGTATAAGTCCGCCGACTTACATGAAAAAAGAAGCGGCCTGAAACAAACTACTATAGGAGCCAAATTCCTTTTTTATGACCCGAACAAAAAACCGGAAGGCAAACCTGATCTGTACAGTTGGAAAAAAAATCATAAATTCAGCTGGAAAAGTTTCATCCCAGCAGTGGGCCTTTATGCCGGTTTGAATTTAAATATTGGAGATAATCCTTTTGCATTTCCGAACGAACCAAAAATGAGCCCGAAAGCCGTATTGTTAACCCAAAATCAATTTGGAAGATATGTATTGGTTGGGAACGTCATCGCAGATAAAATCGGAACGGATTACTCATCCTATGCCTACATCATAACTTTAACCAGAGGATTTAACGAAAGATGGTCCGGATTTGTGGAAAACCAAGGAATTATGGGCGATTATTATTCAGATGTTCTTGTTCGTGGTGGAGCTGCGTACCTGATTATGGAAAATGTTCAGCTTGACGCTTCCATTGGAACCAATTTCAAAGACACTCCTTCCTTATTGTTTGCAGGTGTAGGACTTTCATGGCGTTTTGACGAAAATTACAGCGAGGTAATGCTTCGTGTCCCTAAGAAAAAAAGCAAAGAAGACAAGAAAAAAGAGAAAAAAGGAAAAAAAGATAAAAGCAAAAAACGTTTAGACGAAGTAGAAGGCGATAAATAAACACAAATGATTACAATTAAAGAAGCAGTTACAAAAAGCGAATTATTAGATTTTATAAAATTTCCTTTTACATTATACAAAAACAATCCGTATTGGGTTCCGCCGCTGATCAGCGATGAGCAGGAAACTTTTGACAAAAAAAAGAATACCGCTTTTGAAAATGCGGATGCTCAATTTTACCTAGCTTACCATGACAATCAAATTGTAGGCCGGATTGCCGCAATCGTAAATTGGAGTGAGATAAACGACCAACAAAAAAAGAAAGTCCGTTTTGGATGGTTTGATGCTATTGATGATATTGAAGTGACCAAAGCCCTTTTGGAAAAAGTCTATGAATTAGGCCGGAAAAACAATCTTGAGTATGTTGAAGGCCCGATGGGTTTCTCCAATTTAGATAAAGTAGGTGTGCTCACCGAAGGCTTTGATCAGGTTGGAACTATGGCAACCTGGTACAGTTATCCTTATTACAAAGCGCATTTTGAGCAGTTGGGTTATGTGAAGGAAAAGGAATATATCGAAAGCAAATTCCCTTTTTCAAATGTTAAACCGGAATTTTTTGAGAAAGCGAATGATCTCGTTAAGAAAAGATACCAATTAAAACCCATCAATTTCAAAACGACAAAAGAAGTGTTGCCGCTGGTGGATAAAATGTTCGACCTATTCAATGAATCCTACGCGCCGTTAGCTTCATTCGTAGCAATAACCGATAAGCAAAAGGAATATTTCAAGAAAAAATACATTCCGTTTATAAACCCCGAATATATCAAATTTGTTGAGGATAAGGAGCATAATATTGTTGCTTTCAGTATTGTGATGCCTTCCTTTTCTCAGGCGCTTCAAAAAGCCAATGGAAAATTATTTCCTTTCGGATTCATCAATTTACTGAAAGCTAAAAAAAACAGTAAAGACGTGCTTTTCTACCTTATCGGAGTTCATCCGGATTATCAGAACAAAGCCGTTACCGCAATCATTTTTAAGGAGTATTATGAGACTTTCACAAAGAAAGGAATTATTAATTGTTTTAGAACTCCCGAATTAGCTGACAATGCAGCCAGCATTAATATGTGGAAACATTTTGACCCGGAAATCAACAAGCGCAGATGTACGTATCGAATAGATTTATAAAAAATGGCTCCAAATGGAGCCGTTTTTATTTACATCTTACATTCCACTTTGGACAGCGGCTTTCCATCAAAATGTAATTGCTTCGTGTCTCTAAATTTTGTTTTTCCATTATCATCCATAACATCGCCATAGCCTTCAATAAAAGTGTTCCCCTTTTTCAAAAAAGCAACCTGCCTGATTGAGGTTTGCCCTTCGGACTGGAACGTATACTCCGCTATAAGTGTATTGCCTTTCATTGTTCCGGATATTATTCCTGAATTGCTGTCCTTTTCAAAGAATTTATAGCTTAATTCTCCCGCTACTTTATTTTTATTTATACTTATAGTGAGTGAGATGGTATCTCTTTCAAGAACTCCGACATAACATTCTGAAATCGGCCTAACGATTACTGAAGTTTCATTTTCAGGAATGATTTCTGCTGCTTTATCCTTTTTACAAGAGACCAAAAGACTCACTAAAACCAAGTTGATAATCATTACTTTTTTCATAGACTTCAGGTCTTTAAATTGATTTGACATAAATGTAAACAAAAAACCCATCCGCCGCGGCGGATGGGTTTTTTATATAATTAACAGTTTGCATTAAGAAACATCGACAGTAGTTCTTTCTGCAATTTCCTTATAAGTACCGTTTTCTAACTTTTCACGAATTGCTTCAAAAGCCGTTAAGGTGTCCTCAATATCAGAAAATGTATGAGAAGATGTAGGTATCATTCTCAATAAAATAATCCCTTTTGGAATTACCGGATAAATCACAATTGACAAGAAAATACCATAATTTTCTCTCAAATCATTTACCATAATCATCGCTTCCGGTACACTTCCTTCCAGATAAACAGGGGTAACGCACGTATTTGTATCGCCAATATTGAAATTTCTTGAGCGTAATCCGTTTTGCAACGCATTAACGTTCTCCCAAAGTTTGTCTTTCAATTCTGGGTGATTACGCAACAATTCCAATCGTTTTAATGAACCGATTGTCTGGATCATAGGTAATGCTTTAGCAAACATTTGAGAACGTAAATTGTATTTTAGATAATCGATAATAGCAGCATCTGCAGCAACGAATGCTCCAATATTGGCCATCGATTTTGCAAAAGTCGAAAAATAAACATCAATATCATCCTGAACCCCTTGCTCCTCTCCCGCTCCTGCTCCTGTTTTTCCAAGTGTTCCAAAACCGTGTGCATCATCTACAAGTAAACGGAAATTGTATTTTTGCTTCATAGCAACAATTTCTTTCAGTTTTCCCTGCTGTCCTCTCATACCAAAAACCCCTTCAGTGATAAACAAGATTCCGCCTCCGGTTTCTTTGGCCATCTTGGTTGCACGCTGGAGGTTTTTTTCCATACTTTCCACATCATTGTGTTTGTATGTAAAACGTTTTCCCATATGCAGACGAACGCCATCAATGATACAGGCATGCGAATCCACATCATACACGATAATATCATTTTTGGTAACCAGGGCATCAATGATAGATACCATTCCCTGATATCCGAAATTCAATAAATACGCCGATTCCTTCATTACAAAAGCAGCCAATTCTTCCTCTAATTGTTCGTGGTATTTGGTATGTCCGCTCATCATACGTGCACCCATCGGATATGCTGCACCATATTGAATCGCTGCATCAGTATCTGCCTGACGCACTTCCGGGTGATTTGCTAAACCGAGATAATCATTAATAGACCAGTTTAATATCTCTTTTCCACCAAATTGCATTCTAGGACCAAGTTCTCCCTCTAATTTAGGGAAAACAAAATAACCCTCCGCTTGTGAAGCCCATTTACCTAAAGGCCCTTTATTGTTCTGAATTCTTTCGAATAAATCTTTTACCATGATATGTTCAGTACTATTATTTTATACAATAAGCCGCAAAAATAATTATTTAAAATGTATTATGGTATTGAAAGCAAAATTATTTTCAGGAGCTGTTTCCTGCTGTACACTGTATCCACGCGAAAAGCGTGGGATGCCGTTTCCATCAGGGCTAGGTCATTTTCCACAATAAAACTTTGTATATTTGGAGAACCATTTCAATAAAGAGTCTATGTCGCCTAATACAAAAGAATTAAAACTTGCCGTCCTCATTGACGCCGACAACGTTCCGTATCGGAATGTAAAAGGAATGATGGAAGAAATTGCCAAGTTCGGAACACCAACCACAAAACGGATTTATGGGGATTGGACCAAGCCAAATGCTGCCGGTTGGAAAAGCGTTTTATTGGAACACGCCATTACGCCAATTCAGCAATACAGTTATACAGTAGGAAAAAACTCCTCAGATTCTGCCTTAATCATTGATGCGATGGATTTACTCTATTCCGATAAACTGGATGGATTTTGCATTGTTTCCAGCGACAGTGATTTCACCAGATTGGCCATCCGCCTTCGGGAATCCGGAATGAAAGTCATCGGAATTGGCGAAAAGAAAACCCCAAATTCCTTTATCGTTGCCTGCGATCGGTTTATTTACATTGAAGTACTGGATGGCGCCACCAGCAAAAAATCACCCAAAAGAGCCGCATCAAATACTGCAATTGTTATGGGTACTAAAAAAGAAGTCCCAAAAACATTGAACAAAGTGGATCTGCCAACCATTGAACTAATTGAATCTACTATTGAAGATATTGGAGATGATGATGGCTGGGCATTCCTGGGCGATGTAGGAAATCTTATCGTGAAGAAAAAACCCGAATTCGATCCGCGTAATTATGGTTTTAACAAACTGACCCCGATGCTGAAATCCCTGACCGAAATACTGGAAATCGACGAACGCGATTCCGACAAAAAAGGAATCAAACACGTGTACGTCCGACTACGCTTCAGCTGATTTCCTTGAAAGTATTAAATAAAAAAGGAGGCCGTTTGACAGACCTCCGATTTTGATAAATTTTGATTCACTATTAATTTCTTTCTTTTGACAGATTGATATATTAGATAATTAATCAAAAATCTACACTCAAAGATACAATAATTTTTTGATTAACAATCTATAGTTCAGTATTTTAACTATTTATTAGCATTTTTGATTCCAAACAAAAAAGACAACAAAAAAAAGAGGCCTTTTAACAGGCCTCTCATGTCAATTTTGATTCGTTCAGTAAATAATCTTTCTTAAAAAACAGATTGATAAATTAAAGCAATAATCAAAACCTACACTCAAAGATACAATAATATTGAATTCACGGTATTGAAAATTAACATTTTAACTATTAATTAATAGATTTCAAATTTTTATGGAAATGCATAAAAAAGAGGCCCTTATACAAGGCCTCTAGTTGTCATTTTGATTTACAATTATCACCTTATACCTTTCAGTATAGCTGACTATTGAATATCTTCCCTTATACAGATGAATACTCAAGTAATTAATCAAAACTACATCATAAAAGTACAATATTTTTTGCTGTATAAAAATATAATCCAGCACTTTAACTAATTTTTATAGCATAAAAAAAGAGGCCCTTTCAGACCTCTTCAGTTGTGGTTTTGATTTACTATTATCAACTGCACCTTTCGGTTGGCTGACTATTGAATATTTCCTAATGCAGATTGGTATATTCAAGTAATTAATCAAAACTACACTTCAAAGATAAAAAAAAATTTACCTAACTTATTGTAAATGAATTTTTTAATTATTATTTAACGAATCTGCCATTCAAATAATACATTAAAACAGCTTTCCTCAGATGCCATACAAAAAAAAGCCAAAATTACTGTTAGCTTTTTTTTAAGTACAATCAGAACCAAAATAATCAGCAGAATTACCTACAGCAGCTTTAAATGCTACGAAATCTTTTGTACATCCAGTTTAATTAATCTTTTTCCCGAGAAACATCTGAACCACTAACAACCACAAACTAATTTAATCTAGTCTCTAACATAAAATTGAAAAACAATTATGTATAAATAATTTAATAATTACACTTTCTCAAATATTGTTTAAAACAAGTAACTTTGTCTCTTTGTAACAAAAAAAATAAATTATGCAACTCGTCTTGGCCTCCAACAATAAAAATAAAATCCAGGAAATTCAGCAATTACTTCCGGAGAACATCCAAATCTTAAGCCTTGAAGACATTGGATGTTATGAAGATATTCCCGAAACCGCCGATACTATTGAAGGAAATGCCATTTTGAAGGCCAACTATGTTACTCAAAAATACGGTTACGATTGTTTTGCAGACGACACTGGGCTCGAAGTTGAAGCTTTAAATGGTGCTCCTGGAGTATACTCGGCACGTTATGCAGGTGAACAAAAAAATGCCGACGATAATATGGATAAACTTCTTGTTGCGCTTTCGGAAGAATCCAACAGAAAAGCCCAGTTCAAAACCGTCATCGCATTAAATATAAACAACCAACAGCACCTTTTTACGGGCATAGCCAAGGGTGAAATTACTGCTGCTAGGAAAGGAAGTAAGGGTTTCGGATATGATCCCATTTTTAAACCAAAAGGATATCATGCAACTTTCGCAGAATTGGACATGGCCGAGAAAGCAGCCATCAGCCACAGAGGGATTGCTATTAACCTATTGCTGAAACATTTGAATTCGGCACTATAACATCGCTTATCTGACAGTTTTACACGCGTTGAACCGGTACAAATAGCAATTATAAAACATAAAAAGCTGACAGTCAATTCATCATCAATATTTAAAACTGTTAAAAGCATTAGTTTATCACAAATATAAGGTGTACTTTTGCAAAATATTTTAAAATACAATATGAATAAATTTGAACAATTAGGATTGAGTGAATCGTTACTGAAGGCGATTTTAGATCTAGGATTTGAGAATCCGACTGAAGTACAGGAGAAAGCGATTCCCCTATTATTGGAAAAAGATACTGATATGGTTGCGTTGGCTCAGACAGGGACAGGGAAGACGGCAGCATTTGGTTTTCCGCTAATTCAAAAAATTGATGCCAACAACAGAAATACACAAGCATTAATTTTATCTCCAACACGTGAACTTTGTTTACAGATTACCAACGAAATTAAAAATTACTCTAAATACGAAAAAGGTATTAATGTAGTAGCAGTTTACGGTGGTGCAAGTATTACAGAGCAAGCCAGAGACATTAAAAGAGGCGCACAGATTATCGTGGCCACTCCGGGTAGAATGCAGGACATGATTAACAGAGGATTGGTAAACATCTCTCAGATTAATTATTGCATTCTTGACGAAGCAGATGAAATGTTGAACATGGGCTTCTACGAAGACATCGTAAACATCTTATCTACCTCTCCGGACGAAAAAAGCACATGGTTGTTCTCTGCAACTATGCCACAGGAAGTAGCACGTATTGCAAAACAATTCATGCACGATCCTTTAGAAATTACAGTTGGAACTAAAAACTCGGGTTCTGCAACCGTTTCTCACGAATTTTACTTAGTAAATGCACGTGACCGTTACGAAGCTTTGAAACGTTTAGCCGATGCTAATCCAGACATTTTCTCAGTAGTTTTCTGTCGTACCAAAAGAGATACACAGGCTGTTGCTGAAAAATTGATTGAGGACGGATACAGCGCTGCCGCTTTGCACGGAGATTTATCTCAGGCGCAACGTGACGGTGTAATGAAATCTTTCCGTGGAAGACAAATCCAAATGTTGGTAGCTACCGATGTTGCTGCACGTGGAATTGACGTTGATAATATTACTCACGTAGTAAACTATCAATTACCTGATGAAATCGAAACTTACAATCACCGTTCAGGACGTACGGGAAGAGCCGGGAAACTTGGAACTTCTATCGTAATTGTTACTAAAAGTGAATTGCGTAAGATTTCTTCTATCGAAAGAATCATCAAACAAAAATTTGAAGAAAAAACTATTCCATCAGGAATCGAAATCTGTGAAATCCAATTGTTGCACCTTGCAACTAAAATAAAAGACACAGAAGTAGATCACGAAATTGACAACTACTTACCTGCAATTAATCAAGTTTTAGATGGTTTAACCAAAGAAGAACTGATTAAGAAAATGGTATCGGTAGAATTCAACCGTTTTATTGCTTACTACAAGAAAAACAGAGACATTTCCAATCAATCTTCAGGTTCAGACAGACGTGAGCGTGATGATAGGGATGGAGCTCCAAGAGAAAACAACAACAATGGCGCAACACGTTATTTTGTAAATATTGGCTCGAGAGACAATTTCGACTGGATGCAATTGAAAGATTACCTTAAAGAAACTTTAGACTTAGGTCGTGACGATGTATTTAAGGTTGATGTAAAAGAAGGTTTCTCTTTTTTTAACACAGACCCGGAACACACCGATAAAGTAATGGAAATATTGAACAACGTACAATTAGAAGGACGTAGAATCAATGTGGAGATTTCTAAAAACGATGGTGGCGGAAGCGGAAGAAGAGATCACAACGGAAGAAGTTCCAGTGGTGGATTTGGAGGCGGAAGAAGCTCAGGTGGCGGCGAGAGAAGAAGTTCCGGAGGCGGCGGATTTGGTGGCAGAAGTTCTGCTCCAAGAGAAGGTGGTTTCAGAAGCGAAAGAAGCTCAGCTCCAAGAGAAGGCGGATTCGGAGGAAGAAGCTCAGCACCGAGAGAAGGTGGTTTTGGCGGAAGAAGTTCAGCTCCAAGAGAGGGTGGATTTTCACCAAGAGAACCAAGAACAGAAGGTTCTTCAGACAGAGCTCCAAGAAGATCAGAAGGCTTCAGCAGTGATGCACCAAAAGCAAGAAGACCAAGAAAAAGCTAATACTTTTAGTTAATTTTCTTATAATTATACGAAGACTGCACAATATCTTATCGGGTTTTATTACTTTTAAAGTTTTAAAGCCACATATGAGATATTTTGTAGTCTTCTTTTTAGTATTACTTTCCACATTTACTGTAGCACAGACTACAGAATCCCAAAAAGTTACAGGAACTATCATTAACGACAACAACATGTTGCCGTTAGCCAATGTCAATATCATTAATCTAAATAAAGTAAAAGGGACCATCTCGGATTCGAAAGGTTTTTTTGAACTTGAAATTGCCGTAAACGATACCTTACACCTTTCCCTCATTGGATTCAAATCCTTGACTATACGAGTGACCAACGACTGGGTCAAAAATAAAACGACCCGCATTCAGATGACCGAAAAAGCCATCGCACTTGAAGAAGTTGTCGTACGCCCTTATGATTTAACCGGGTATCTTGAAATCGACTCCAAACTGATTCCAACAAGAGAAAATTATCGTTATAGTATTTCAGGTCTTGACACGGGTTATGAGGCAGGCGAATATTCTCCGGGTGCTTTTGGAAGGGTCATGGGATCTTTATTCAATCCTGCGGATATGCTCTATAATTTCTTTGGCAAAAAACCGAAAGAGCTTAAAAAAATAAAGGAAATGCGCAAGGACGATACTGTTCGTAATTTATTGGCCTCCAAATTTGACCGCGAAACAATTTCTGTACTTCTTGGAGTCGATAAAAAAGAAATTGCCGAAATTCTAGAACGTTGCAATTACTCCGAATCCTTTGTAAAAACTGCGAACGATCTACAAATCATGGATGCTATCAGTGAATGTTACGAAGAATATAAGATTCTGAAGAAGAAATAAATTTCATCAAAAGACAATCAATCTACTTTTTCTGAATAATACCGCGCTTCAATTCTTTTGATATCCTTAATGGAATTCTTGGCCCAGGCCAATCGCTTTTCCAGAATTTCTTCATCAGACAAATGCCAGTCTATATCCGAATGGCGCAATCGGTTCATCAAATTCTGAATGATTATTGCCGCCGAAACGGAGATATTCAGGCTTTCGGTAAAACCAACCATCGGTATTTTTAAAAAACCATCCGCCTGTTTCAATATTTCTTCTGATAATCCGTCTCTTTCGGTACCAAAAAATAAAGCACTTGGTTTGGAAATATCAAAATCTTCAAGCAGACAGTCATTATCGTGCGGTGTGGTTGCAATAATCTGATATCCTTTTCCTTTCAGACTGGCAATGCATCCGGAGACACTGTCGAATTTATTGATGTCCACCCATTTTTGGGCGCCCATCGCAATTTCCTTATCGATGCTTTTTCCGTAACGCTCTTCAATAACATTCAGTTCCTGAATCCCGAAAACCTCACAGCTGCGCATCACCGCACTCGCATTGTGCATCTGAAAAACATCTTCAATGGCCACCGTAAAATGATGGGTTCTGTTTTGCAGCACTTTCAAAAATTTCTCTTTCCGATTTTCAGTCAATATGTTTTCCAAAAAAGCCAGGTATTCGAGATCCACCATTATCAATATTTTTTGGTAAATTTAAAAACAATTACGAGTTTAAAATAATTTAAGAATGAAAAGAAAATTAGTGGTTCTGACCGGTGCAGGAATCAGTGCCGAAAGCGGCATTAAAACGTTCCGTGATTCGGACGGGCTATGGGAAGGACATGATGTAATGGAAGTCGCTTCGCCGGAAGGCTGGAATAAAAACCCGGAATTGGTACTGGATTTTTATAACAAACGAAGACAACAACTAAAACAGGTTCAACCCAATGCCGGACATCAGATTCTTGCCGAACTGGAAACTGATTTCGATGTATACATCATCACCCAAAACGTCGACAACCTACATGAGAAAGCCGGAAGCACAAAAGTCTTGCATCTTCACGGGGAACTATTAAAAATCCGAAGCACGAAAGATGAGAATTACATTCTGGATTGGCATGACGATTTAATTTTAGGGGATTTTGACAACAACAACCATCAAATGCGTCCACATATTGTTTGGTTTGGTGAAGAAGTTCCGGCTTTGGAGCAGGCTTTAGAGTTAACAAAGCAGGCGGATATTTTTGCGGTCATCGGCACATCGTTACAAGTCTATCCGGCGGCGGGATTAGTGCAATATACGCATCCCGACACACCCGTTTTTTATATCGACCCCAAACCTGTCCAAATTCACAATCTGCCCAATCTGCTCGATGTGATTCCGGAAGTCGCTTCCGAAGGAATGAAAATACTTAAAAAGAAGCTTTTAGATTTTATTTAAAAAAGTAATCCTTTTCAAAATTGTTTCTAAAGGTTTATATTTGTGCCTTTCGAACAAACAACACAACAATGACTACTTTAAACGAATTGAATGCTATATCTCCAATTGACGGCCGATATAGAAACAAGACTATTTCCTTAGCTCCTTTTTTCTCTGAAGAAGCCTTAATCAAATACCGTGTATTAGTTGAAATTGAATATTTCATCGCACTTTGTGAAGCTCCTTTACCACAGTTAAAAGAAGTCAATACCAATTTATTTGAAAGTTTACGGAATATCTATAAAAATTTCTCTACAGAAGATGCACTTTGGATTAAAGAAACCGAGAAAACAACAAATCATGATGTAAAAGCAGTTGAATATTTCATCAAGGATGCTTTTGAAAAATTAGGGTTATCAGCACATAAAGAGTTTATCCATTTTGGATTAACTTCCCAAGATATCAATAATACGGCGATTCCACTTTCGACCAAAGAAGCTTTCGAAAAAGTATATATGCCGTCTTTGATAACATTGACATCGAAACTGAAGGATTTAAGCATTGAATGGAAAGACATACCAATGCTGGCCCGTACCCACGGACAACCTGCTTCCCCTACCCGCTTAGGCAAAGAAATTGGTGTGTTTGTAGAACGTTTGGAAGAGCAGATGCGTTTGTTGTTCAACATTCCGTTTGCCGCTAAATTTGGTGGCGCTACAGGGAATTACAATGCCCATCATGTGGCTTATCCGCAGATTGACTGGAGAAAATTCGGAAATAATTTTGTGGAAGAAACTTTAGGATTACATCATTCATTCCCAACGACACAGATTGAGCACTACGACCATTTTGCGGCATTTTTCGATGCTTTGAAAAGAATCAATACCATTATCATTGATTTGGACCGTGATATCTGGACCTACGTTTCGATGGATTATTTCAAACAAAAAATCAAAGCTGGCGAAATTGGTTCTTCCGCGATGCCTCATAAAGTAAATCCAATCGATTTTGAAAATTCGGAAGGGAATTTAGGGATAGCAAATGCTATTTTCGAGCATCTTTCGGCTAAATTACCATTATCAAGACTTCAGAGAGATTTAACTGACAGCACCGTCTTAAGAAACATTGGCGTTCCGATTGGACATACATTAATCGCTTTTGAGGCTACTTTAAAAGGATTGAACAAACTGCTATTGAATGAACCGAAATTTGCGGAAGATTTAGAAAAAAACTGGGCTGTGGTTGCGGAAGCTATTCAGACTATTTTAAGAAGAGAAGCGTATCCAAATCCATACGAAGCATTGAAAGGCCTGACCAGAACCAATACAACAATTGACAAAAATGCGATCCAGGATTTCATTGCCACATTGGAAGTTTCGGACGAGATAAAAACAGAATTGATGCAAATTACCCCAAGTAATTATTTAGGGATCAACTAAATACTACATCAAAATCCCATGCAACCCGCTAATAATTTTAGCGGGTTTTTTTATTTTATTTTATAAAAATATCATAAAATTTGAATTTCTGCTGAGATTGGATTTCCGAAACTCCGCTTTATTTTATATCTTTCACAATGAACGGAAGCGTTCGGGACAGTTAGCACGTAATGCATTTTTTAGCTGGGTCAAAAACATATATATTCAGTAATCTAACGTCCATGCCACAAAATAAAATCTTAATTATATTTTCTCATCCTTTATTTGAAAAATCGCATGCTAATAAAGCATTGGTTAAAAATATTCCCGAATCAGAGAATATCACTTTTCATGATTTGTACGAGGAATATCCAGATTTTGATATTGACGTAAAACACGAACAATGGTTATTGACACAGCATGATATAATCATCTGGCACCATCCTATGTACTGGTATAGTTGTCCGCCGTTGATGAAACAGTGGATTGATATGGTTTTGGAACATGGCTGGGCCTATGGCAGAAAAGGAAAAGTACTTCAGGATAAAATTGTTTTCCAGGTAATTACCACCGGCGGAGACAAAGAAAACTATTGTGAAACGGGACGAGACCGGTATACGATCCCCAATTTACTGGAGCCCTTCAATCAGACGGCAAAAGTATGCAATATGCAGTATCTACCTCCGTTTGTAGTCCATGGAACCCATAATATGACCGAAGAGGATTATCATAAGAATGGATTGATTTATGGCTATTTTTTGGAATATTTAGAAAATAATGATTTAAACATTGAAGAAATTTTGGAATACCATTATATGAACGAATGGTTTGCAACAATACAAATATAAAATGGATACTAATTTTCTACTTCAGGCAATCATCTATTTATCGGCAGCAGTGATTTGTGTTCCCATTGCTAAAAAAATGGGATTAAGCTCGACCTTGGGCTACTTATTTGCCGGTATGATCATTGGGCCATTCGTATTGGGATTCATTGGTCATGAAGGCCAGGACATCATGCATTTTGCGGAATTTGGTGTAGTAATGATGTTGTTCCTTATTGGCCTTGAAATGGAGCCGGAGAAATTTTGGAAAATGAAGAGATTCATTCTCGGGATGGGTAGCATGCAAATGATTGCTACAACCATTGTTTTATTTATAGGCTGCCTCATTTTCATGGAATGGAATTGGAAAGCAACGTTGGCTATTTCGTTATCTTTGGCACTTTCCTCCACAGCAATCGTATTGCAAACCATTAAGGAAAAAGGACTGTCTAAAACCTCGATGGGACGTTCCTCATTTGCCATACTTCTTTTTCAGGATATTGCGGTAATCCCAATTCTTGCTTTTTTACCTCTATTGTCTTCTGTAAATCCTGAAACCGTTAATGAAATTCAGCCCTCGTTAATTTCAGGTTATGCCAGTTGGTTACAGACACTTATCGTTTTAGGAATCATCTCCCTAATATATTTTGGTGGCCGTTTTGTGTTTGTTCCTCTTTTACATATCATAGCAAAAACCAGACTCCAGGAACTTTTTACTGCCTCCGCCTTGCTTCTTGTTGTCGGCGTTTCGTACCTCATGCAGTTAGTGGGGTTAAGTCCGGCGCTTGGTGCATTTATGGCAGGTGTCGTACTGGCCAATTCCAAATTCAGACACGAATTAGAAGGAGATATTGCCCCGTTCAAGGGACTATTATTAGGGTTGTTTTTCATTGGCGTAGGCGCCTCGATCAACTTCAGGCTGATCAGTATCAATCCGTTGTTTATTTTTGCTTTTGGGGCCATTTTAACGATGGTTAAATTTGTGGTTCTTTTGGCTATAGGCAAATTTTACAAAAAGAGAAAAGATCAGAATATCTTAATGTCATTGAGTTTGAGCCAAGCGGGGGAATTCGGCTTTGTGATTATGAGTTTCTCGATGTTATTGAATATTATTCCGAGTATGCTGGCCAATCAGATTATGGCAGTCATCGCTTTGAGTATGGTGGCCACACCGTTTTTATTACTTATTAATGAACGACTGATTTACCCCAATACCCGGGCTAAAGTAAAAGAGCGCAAAAATGACAGCGATTACATTAACGAAAACAATCCTGTTATCATCGCGGGTTTTGGTCATTTTGGAAGTACCGTTGGAAGGCTACTCCGAGCTAATAATGTCAAAGCTACCATTTTGGATTATGATTCAGATCGAATTGATTTGCTTCGGAAAATGGGTTTCAAGGTTTATTATGGCGATGCTACCCGTTTGGAATTATTAAAAGCAGCAGGATGCGAAAATGCCAAATTATTTATTGCCGCCATTGATAATCCCAGTGTAAACCTGCAGGTGATTGAATTGCTGCAAAAACATTTTCCGAAACTAAAGATCATGACCAGGGCCCGTAACCGTATCGATGCCTATGAACTGATAGATCATAAAGTAAATCATATTTATCGCGAAACTTTATACAGCGCCGTTCATATGGGCGTGGATGCTTTAGTGGAACTGGGACATCGGAAATATACCGCCAACCGCCAAGGCCAGCAGTTTATTAAATATGACGAAATCAACATCCGTAAACTGGCCGAAAAACGGCATGATAGAATGGCTTATCTGGTGTCAGTGAAAGAAGAAAATGAAATGCAGGAACAATTACTGAAAAGTGATATTCATGCACAGATAGCCGCCACCAATCACAGTTGGGATAGTGAACATTTAAAGAAGGATTTACTAGAATAAATTCATCAAAAAAGGCATAAATATAGCAATGAAGTTACATTTATGCCTTAAAATATAGCTAATAATTATCTCGAATAATTCGGAGCTTCTTTAGTAATGGTCACATTATGAGGATGACTTTCATTAATTCCGCTAGCGGTAATGCGAACAAAACGACCGGTTTCCTGTAAAGTCTGAATGTCTTTAGAACCGCAATATCCCATCCCGGCCCGTAAACCGCCGATAAATTGTAACATGCTTTCGTTAAGTTCTCCTTTATAAGGTACACGGCCAACAATTCCTTCCGGAACCAGTTTCTTGACATCATCTTCTACATCCTGGAAATAACGGTCTTTTGACCCGCCTTCCATTGCTTCAACAGAACCCATTCCGCGGTAGGATTTGAATTTTCTTCCTTCAAAAATAATGGTTTCTCCCGGCGATTCTTTGGTTCCTGCCAGAAGGGAACCCAACATTACGCAATCAGCACCTGCGGCGATTGCTTTTGGAATATCACCCGTATAACGGATTCCACCATCAGCAATTACAGGAACACCGGTACCTTTTATCGCAGCAGCCACTTCCAACACTGCTGAAAATTGCGGAAAACCAACACCCGCCACAATACGAGTGGTACAGATGGACCCCGGTCCGATTCCGACTTTCACACCATCAGCACCATTTTCCACTAAGAATTTGGCAGCTTCAGGAGTGGCGATATTTCCAACGATAACATCTATTTGGGGGAATTTACTTTTTACTTCTTTCAACACATTGACAACACCTTGCGTATGTCCGTGGGCCGTATCTATAATAATTGCATCAACACCTGCATTCACCAAAGCTTCAGCTCTCTGAACCGCATCACCGGTAACTCCGATAGCGGCAGCAACACGCAAACGTCCGAAAACATCTTTGTTGGCAATTGGTTTTTGGGTTAACTTGGTGATATCTCTAAAGGTAATCAATCCCACTAATTTATAGTTGGCATCGACAACCGGAAGTTTTTCGATTTTGTTTCCTTGCAGGACAACTTCGGCTTGTTCCAATGAAGTTCCTTCCGCTACGGTAACCAGATTTTCGCTGGTCATCACCTCAACAATTGGTCGGGCATTGTTTTTTTCGAAACGCAAATCCCGATTGGTAACAATTCCTTTTAGTATTTTGTTTTCATCCACAATTGGAATACCACCAATACCAAATTCCTTCATGGCACTTTTGGCATCAGCAACGTTAGAAGTCAACGGCAAAGTTACCGGATCGATGATCATACCGGACTCGGCACGCTTTACTTTACGGACTTTCGCAGCCTGTTGCTCGATGGTCATATTTTTATGTAAAACACCTATTCCGCCTTCCTGAGCCATAGCAATTGCCATAGCACTTTCGGTCACGGTATCCATAGCTGCGGATACAATGGGAACATTAAGCGTTATATTTCTTGAAAATTTTGATTGGATACTCACTTCGCGAGGAAGCACATTGGAGTAGTTGGGAATCAGTAGGACATCATCGTAAGTTAAACCTTCGCCGATAATCTTTGTGTTGTGTGCTATCATTGCAATTTGTAGTTAAATTGCGTGCAAATATAAGGAATTTATCATTAAAAATGGAATTGAAATAACATTATATTAAGAATCCGTATTTGGAATCCAAAATCCCTAGCCCCGATGGAAGCAAGTATCCTTATTATTTTTTTTATAATAAGATACTGTGAACAGCGGGAAAAAGCTCCTAATGAAACTCGCCAAATAATTTGGTCGCTTCATTGTAACTGCTTTCAAAGCTCATTGGACTGGTATTGGTGTTTTCTTTTTGAGTCGTAAAGTAAGACAATAATTTTTCGGTCGGCATGTTCCCGGTCAAATCGTCTTTGGCCATCGGACAGCCTCCAAAACCCTGAATGGCACCATCGAACCGGCGGCACCCTGCTTTATAGGCAGCATCTACTTTTTCGAACCATTTTTCGGGTATTGTATGCAGGTGCGCTCCGAATTCTATTTTGGGGTATTTCGGAATCAGGTTGGAGAATAAATACTCTATCATTGCCGGGGTGGAACTTCCCACCGTATCAGAAAGAGAAAGGATTTTGACACCCATTTTAGACAATTTCCCGGTCCAATCCCCCACGATATCCACATTCCATGGGTCACCATAAGGATTTCCAAAACCCATTGAAAGATAGGCTACGACCTCCTTATTACTTTTATCGGCGATTTCGAGAATTTCCTGCAAGGTAACTAACGACTCCGCTATCGTTTTGTGGGTATTCCGCATCTGAAAATTTTCAGAAATGGAGAAAGGATAACCTAAATATTGAATTTCAGAATGTCCTGACGCTGTGACGGCGCCTTGCGTATTGGCGATAATGGCCAGTAATTTACTTCGGGTCTGCGACAGGTCCAGCTGCGCCAGAACCTCAGCGGTATCCTGCATCTGCGGAATGGCTTTCGGGGAAACAAAACTACCAAAATCGATAGTGTCAAAGCCCACACGCAGTAAAGACTGGATGTAAGCGACTTTTTTTTCGGTAGGAATAAATGCCTTAATGCCTTGCATCGCATCACGTGGGCATTCAATTATTTTTATAGGTTCCATAGAAATTCAAAGATAGAAAACAATTGTGAATTGTAAATTACGAATTTCGAAATTAATAATTCTCTAAAATCTTTTTGTTTATGGCTTTCACCAAAGCGGGTCCCTCGTAAATAAACCCGGTGTACAATTGAATCAGACTCGCTCCGGCTTCTAATTTCTCTATCGCGTCTTCTGCAGAATGGATTCCTCCCACTCCAATGATTGGAAATGCTTTGTTACTTTTTTCAGAAAGGAAACGGATGACTTCGGTGGACCTCTGGGTCAATGGTTTACCGGAAAGACCACCCATTTCAGATTTATTTGAAGATTGCAACCCTTCACGGGAAATGGTGGTATTGGTTGCAATTACGCCTGCAATTTTAGTCTCCTTAATAATGTCGATAATATCCAACAACTGTTCATCGGTTAAATCGGGTGCTATTTTTAACAGGATTGGCTTTGGATTGGGTTTGGCCGAATTTTTATTCTGTAACGTCTGCAGCAATTTTGTCAACGGCTCCTTATCCTGCAAAGCCCGAAGATTGGGCGTATTAGGCGAACTCACATTGACTACAAAATAATCTACATGATTATACAAGGCATCAAAACAGATTTCATAATCGGAAGTGGCATCTTCATTGGGCGTCAGCTTATTTTTACCGATGTTTCCACCAATCAAAACCCCGTTGTTTTTCTTCAGTCTTTCTACTGCTTCCAGAACTCCGCCGTTATTGAATCCCATTCGGTTGATGATGGCGCTGTCTTCTTTGAGACGAAACAAACGTTTTTTGGGATTTCCTTCCTGGCCTTTTGGAGTTAATGTTCCTATTTCAATGAATCCGAATCCAAAATTGGATAATTCCTGATATAATTTGGCATCCTTATCAAAACCCGCTGCTAATCCTACCGGATTTTTAAACTTGAGGCCGAAAATTTCTGTTTCCAGTCTTTTGTCATTGACTACATAAAGAGATCTGAAAATGGATGAGAATCCGGGAATATTGGATAAAGAGCGAATGAGTGAAAAGGTGAAATAATGTACTTCTTCCGGATCAAACCAAAAAAGTATCGGGCGGATAATCAGTTTATACATGTTTGCGTTATGTTGTGTAGCGCAAAAATAGAGTTTCTCCGTATAATTAAAAAATGAGTACGCTAATTAATTCCATTTTGGCGAAATTGAAAATTTTCAACCAATACTACTTTTTTAAAAAAAAATTTTTAATTGCGAGACTCCGTTTTTATTGGGATAGTGAATTATCGCATTTAAAAATTTGTAAAAATTTACTGAATTAATTCACTGGTAATCATAATATTAAAATTTATTTCGTAAATTTAAATATTCAAAAATTACAATTTTAGCTACAATTATTTTCAATTTATATTGCTTTGGGGATGCCATCCTTAAATTTTATGCGGTATTAAATAAAGAAGTTTAGTAGTAAAATGCTTTCTCCATACAATTTACAACAACGAATTAACTGAATCAAAATTAACTGATATGGCGACACGGACTGTAAAAACTAAATCTATTAACGACGAAATTTCCGGAGAAGGAATAATTACTTCAGGCGAAAACCTCTCTTTTTGGCATTCATCTTTTACTCAACCTTTGCAATATAGTAAACTGATTGCTGACACTAACACTGATATATTGGTTATTGGTGGTGGAATTGCCGGCCTTACAACTGCTTATTGTCTTGCAAAAGAGGGCCGAAAGGTTATTATAGTTGAAGATGGATTCATTGGAAGCGGAGAGACAGGAAGAACAACAGCTCATATTACCTGCGCTTTGGACGACCGTTATTTTGAATTGGAGAAAATTTTTGATCAGGAAACGGCTCAGTTGGCGGCAAACAGTCATATGGCGGCCATAGAATGGATCGCAAATACAGTCAAACATCATAAAATTAACTGTCATTTCAAAAGAGTGGACGGGTATTTGTTTTTACACCCGACTGATAACAAAGAAAATCTGGAGAAAGAATACGAGGCTACGAAACGTCTTGGGCTGATTACGGAAATGGTAAAATCGGTACCGTTTATTGCAGCTGAGAAAGGCAAATGGGCCATCAGATTCGCTGACCAGGCCCAATTTCATGTTCTTATGTACCTCAAGGGACTTGCGAATGCTTTTATAAAATTAGGCGGCAAAATTTACACCGAGTCCAAAGCGGAGAATATTACCAAAGAAGGCGCTACTGTAAATGGATTTAAGATAACTGCCAATCACATCGTGGTGGCCACGAATACTCCGGTCAATGACTGGGTGACGATGCACACGAAACAATGGCCTTACCGTACGTATGTTATAGGAGCTAAAATTCCCAAAGGGAAACTACCGTATGCGCTATGGTGGGACACAGGGAACCTGGATTCCAAATGGCTATCCCAACCCTATCATTATGTACGTTTGGAAGAATTTGACGAAGACTACGATATTTTAATTTCCGGAGGAGAAGATCATCGAACCGGTCAGTCAGAACAGGAACATATTAAGGAAGAGGACCGGTATGAGCGATTGGCTAAGTGGACTAAGAAACATTTTCCCGATATCCAGACTATTGAATACAAATGGTCCGGACAGGTTATGGAACCATTGGATTCATTAGCCTATATAGGACGCAATCCCGGTGACGAAAACATCTACATTATTACAGGCGATTCAGGAAATGGCATGACGCACGGAACACTTGGCGGAATGATCATTACTGACCTGATCACCGGAAAAGAAAATCCATGGGCTAAAATATATAGTCCTTCCCGCATTACTTTAAAAAATACCGGTGACTACCTGCATGAAGTCGGCAACATGGTCGTACAATATGGAGATTGGTTTACCAAGGAAGATGTAAAGTCGGCTGAAGATTTAAAACCAGGACAAGGAGGAATAGTGTCGGCAGGAATGAAAAAAATTGCCGCCTATTGCGACGAACATAATGTCCTTCACACATGTACCGCAATTTGTCCACATTTAGGCGGCATTTTGCATTGGAATGCCGATGAAAAAACATTTGACTGTCCGATGCATGGTTCCCGTTTTACCTATGACGGCAAGGTGATTAACGGTCCCGCCACATCAGATTTGAAGAAAATTGAACGCTCAAATTCATAAGAATTTATAAGAATAAACAATTTTAATGTAAAATAACACGTTATAACAAGAACTATCTTACGGTATTGAAAAACAAACCTTTAAAAACAAATTATCATGAATTTAAAAAGAATCTTTGGGGCCTTACTTACGGCCCTGGGAATAGGCGGATTAATTTACACCGCAGTTATTTTTGCAAGCACAGCGGGTGATACACGAGATATCAAAACACTTATTATTTACGGAGTGTTGGGGATTATTTTTTTCATTTCAGGAATCAGTTTGGTACGTACAACGAAAGACGAATCATAAGTTTTTATTTATTAATTTTAAATCCCTTTTAAACTAAGTGATGTAGGAAAACATTTGAGATATAAGTTAATAAAATACTGCAATTATAAAATTATTTTATTGCTGCATATCAATTATTCGCAATATTTTATTAACTTTATGTCACACCAAATCATTAAATAACAATTATTTATGCGTTTTAAATATTTTTTTTAACAAATGTCAGAATTGCAATTTTAGAAAAATCTAATGATATTTTTAAATTCTTTTGATAGTTAAAACGGAAGAATAGCTCCAGATGTCTTGAAATTTTTATAAAATTAAAATTGGCAGCAATGGCAGAAAAAAAATTAGGCATTTGGATGGATCATTCAACTGCACATTTGATGAAATTTATTGGCGGGTCCATTGAAACAGAGATCATCGAATCCCGATTAATCGATCTGGAAAACGTAAATAGGTTGTGGAATAACGTAGGTCGTTTTATGAGCTACGAAAAACAACAACGATGGGCCTATTTTTCAAAACTGAATGAGATCATTAAAGATTATAAGAAAATAATCCTATTTGGTCCATCGGATGCAAAAATCGAACTATTTGATATTTTAAGTGAAGATGAGCGGTGCCTGAAAATTAAAGTAGAAATTCAGCAGGCAGACCCAATGACTGAGAATCAGGAACAAGCATTCGTTAAAGAGTATTTTTCAAAGAACTAAGTCAGCTTCGCTAGTTTATAAATTTAAAAAATCAAATATGAAAACAGTAGGAATAGTAGTGATTATAGTAGGCGTTATTATGATGATTTATACCGGATTCACGTATGTTACGAAAGAAAAAGTCGTAGACATTGGGCCAGTAGAAATTAACCAGGAAAAGAGCCATCCTGTGCAATGGTCTCCCATTATTGGCGGAATACTTATTGTCGGTGGCATTCTGTTAGTTGCTGCTGATAAAAAAGGGAAATAAAATCTATGAATAAGGTTGAATACGAGTAAACAGATTTATACTAATAATAAATAATCATTTAAAACCAAACAACATGAGCAATCTTCTTTACACCATCGCAGTTATTTTAATTATTTTTTGGGCAATCGGTTACTTCGCATATAGTGCCGGTGGATTGATCCATATCCTACTTGTAATAGCTGTTATCGCTATTGTTTTAAGACTTATCCAAGGAAAAAGATTATAAAAAAGAACTCTTTCTTTTGATCTTTGATCCAAAATCCATTTAAAACTGAATTAAGGCAGCTACGTGTTGCTTTAATTCAGTTCATAAAATGAGATTCACCTTAAATATTACCACCATTTTATACCGTTTTTTCGAATCCAAATACATCTGTATTAGTGGATCAAATTTATATTTACTCCATTTAACTAGTTAAAAATCAATAAGTTATTTGTAAATAAGTTTGAATTTATAAAGTATTTGCGTAAATTTGAAAAACCTCCTACGAATGAAAAATTGATTCATAGAAATCCATACAAGTACCCAAATTGCTTTATAAAATGTGAGCTTAATTAATTTTTAATATTTAAAATCAAAAAAGATGAACACAGAAAAATCCATTGACGTACTGAATTCGCTAATTGAAATCAACAATGACCGTATTAATGGTTATGAAACTGCTTCAAAAGAAGCGGAAGAAGGTGATTTGAAGGCATTGTTTTCACAATTTAAACAAACCAGTTTAAGATGCAAATCCGAACTTGTAGCAGAAGTGACAAGATTAGGAGGAAAACCAACAGAAGAAACAACAACCAGCGGTAAATTTTACAGAGTTTGGATGGATATAAAAGCTGCCGTTTTGGGCCATGACAGAAGAGCAATATTAAGTTCCTGTGAATTTGGAGAAGATGCAGCATTG
This sequence comes from Flavobacterium sp. GT3R68, assembly GCF_007109225.1. Taxonomy (GTDB): domain Bacteria; phylum Bacteroidota; class Bacteroidia; order Flavobacteriales; family Flavobacteriaceae; genus Flavobacterium. The sequence goes on along the minus strand of NZ_VJZK01000004.1, from coordinate 109,356 downwards.
GAAACCTATCACCAGGCTCTGACCGATAGCATCGAAGATCTTACAACCGAGCAGCAAACAATGGTGAAAGAACAGCATTCACTCATAAAAGCCGATCATGACAGTGTAAAAAGATTGCGTGATCAGATGCTGGAAAGCAGTAAAAAATAATGTTCGACGATCTTATAAAATATGCGGATTAAAATTCTTTTCCGCATATTTTCTTTTTATAATAAACCCTGATTTATAAGATAAGCAATCGTTTATTATGATAAAAGTTAAAAAAGAAGGAATCCTATTAGAGAAAACTGCGCTTGACTTTGAAAATGATGGTGTTCTGAATCCAGGGATAATTAAGGAAGGGAATACCGTTCATATGTTTTATAGAGCGGTAACCACAGGAAATTTTTCCACTATTGGATATTGTGAATTGGAAGGCCCGTTAAAAGTCAAAAAACGGTGGGAAATGCCTATTATTAGTGTCAGCGAATCTTATGAATCCCATGGAGTGGAAGATCCAAGAATCGTGGAAATCGATGGTACATATTATTTAACCTATGTGGCTTTTGATGGTGTAAATGCCCTTGGAGCGTTAGCGACTTCAACAGATTTAATGCATTTTGAAAAAAAAGGATTGATAGTACCGCAATTGGCTTTGGATGAATTTAAAGCGCTGGTATGTTCGTTCCCGGAATTGAATCCCAAGTATATTAGATATGCCAGACATTTTAAACAGGAAGAAAAAGTCTATATGTGGGATAAAGATGTTATTTTTTTTCCAAGAAAAATAAACGGGAAATTTCATTTGCTTCACCGCATACATCCCGGCATACAGATAGTTTCGGTAACCAATTTAGAGGATTTGACAAAAGAATTTTGGGACAATTATTTCACCGACCTACCAAAACACATAGTTCTGGATCCGATTCATGAACTTCATGAATCCAGTTATATCGGAGGTGGATGTCCCCCCATTGAAACAGAAGACGGTTGGCTTTTAATCTATCATGGGGTCCACGATACCACTCAAGGATTTGTTTACTCCGCCTGTGCCGCCTTACTGGATTTAAATGATCCTCAAAAAGAAATCGCACGACTTCCCGACGAGTTATTTAAACCGGATTTAAAGTGGGAACTGAAAGGCGTAACGGATAATGTGGTTTTCCCGACAGGAACTGCCCTATTCGATGATACTTTGTATATCTATTATGGTGCTGCCGATAAATACATTGCCTGTGCGTCAGTACAGCTTTCTGAATTATTAACTGAATTAAAACTTTATAAAAAATGATAACTGATAAAGCCCAGATAGATTCAAGAAAAAGAAATTCAGTAAATGAAAACACTCTTCCAGAAATCTTATTCATCACTTCATACCCTCCAAGAGAATGTGGTATAGCAACTTATTCTCAGGATTTGATTACGGCTTTAAATGAAAAATTTGGCCAATCAGTCAAAATCAGAATTTGCCCGCTGGAGTCGGAAAATGAAAAGCACAGTTATTCGGATGAAATCAAATATGTTCTTACAACTGATGACGCGGAATCATACACTGGATTAATCCAGAATATCAATAATAGCCCAAACATTCAACTGGTTTTGATCCAGCATGAATTCGGTTTATTTAAAAATGACGATTATTTCAACCAATTTTTATATGCATTAACAAAGCCGGTAGTAATTGTTTTTCATACGGTTTTACCACATCCGAATGAAGCATTCCAATTAAAGGTGCAGCAATTAAATGATGCAGCAGAGTCCATTATTGTTATGACACATTCATCAGCCGAAATATTAACACGGGATTATGGTGTTGCTCCCGAAAAAATAACGATTATTTCACATGGAACCCATCTTGTCAAACACATGGATAAGGATGCTCTGAAGGAAAAATACAACGTTTCAGGAAAAAAAATCCTTTCCACCTTTGGATTAATCAGTTCGGGGAAAAGCATCGAAACGAGCCTGAATGCCTTACCGGCTATTATTAAGGAGCATCCCGACATCTTATTTCTCATTATCGGAAAAACCCATCCTTCAGTGATTAAAGAACAGGGAGAACAATATCGAAAAATGTTAGAGGATAAAATTGAAGCTTTGGGGATCCAGGAATATGTTCAGTTCAAAAATTCATTTTTACCCTTACCACAATTGCTTGAATACTTACAACTGACCGATATTTATTTATTTACTTCCAAAGATCCCAATCAGGCCGTTAGCGGAACTTTTTCGTATGCTATCAGTTGTGGTTGCCCCGTGGTATGCACTCCGATTCCACATGCGGTTGAAGTCATAAAAGATAATGCCGGAATAAAAATTGATTTTGGAAATTCCAAACAACTTGCAGAAGCAGTAAATCGGTTGTTGAATGACGAACATCTGATGCAAAGCCTCAGTTCGAATAGTTTGCACCGGATGGCTTCAACTACCTGGGAAAATTCCGCTTTAGCTCATGCCTCGCTATTGGAACAAATAACCCACAATAAAATTTCATTATGTTATACCATGCCGGAGATCAAGCTCCATCACGTAAAAAATATGACAACCAATTTTGGAATCATCCAATTCTCTAAAATGAATCTGCCGGATATTGATTCCGGCTATACCTTAGATGACAATGCAAGAGCTTTGATTGCTGTGTGCATGTACTATGAAATGACGCATGACGATGAAACTTTAAGGCTCATTAATACCTATTTCAAATTCATAAAATACTGTCAGCAGCCCGAAGGCTATTTCCTCAATTACGTAAACGATGAAAAGAAGTTTACCTCTGAAAACAACTCAGCCAATCTCGCTGATGCCAACGGTCGGGCCATTTGGGCTTTGGGATTTATGATTTCGATGCAGGACATCTTGCCGGAATCATTGATTTTCGAAGCAGAGGATGTCATGCAGCATGCGTTGGTAACTATTAATAAAATCCACTCTACACGAGCGATGGGATTCATCATAAAAGGATTGTATTATCACAACCTCCACCATGAAACCGAAAAAGACATTTCCGTTATAAAAGAGCTTGCAAATCGCTTAGTCCAAATGTACAAACACGAATCTGATAAAGACTGGAATTGGTTTGAAAGTTATCTTACCTACGCCAATAGTCTTTTATCCGAAGCGATGATTTGCGCCTGGCTGGCAACCAACGAACCTATTTACAAGGAAATTGCAAAATCCTCCTTTGATTTTCTGTTATCACTGACCTATAAAAAAGATACTTTACAGGTAATTTCAAATAAAACATGGCTGCACAGAGGAGAAAATCCCATAAAGGAAACTTCTAATGCTGCTGGCGGTGAACAGCCAATAGATGTTGCATATACCATTCTTGCGCTTAGTAAATTTCATGATGTCTTTCAGGATGATGGTTATTTGAATAAAATGGAAATGTCTTTCAATTGGTTCCTGGGGAACAATCATCTGAATCAAATCATTTATAATCCGTGCACCGGAGGATGCTATGACGGACTCGAAGAAAATTATGTAAATCTTAATCAGGGAGCCGAATCCACAATTAGTTACCTAATAGCACGACTCACAGTTGAACAGGCATTAAATAAGGAACAAAAAAGTATTCCTTATTCCATCCGAAGCAAAAAAAGACATTATTTGGCGTTAAATGAATACCATTAAAGGTTTTAGCAATTGGTATATTACTCGCTGATTTTCAGTTGCTTAAATTTTTTATACGCATAATATAACTGATACTATGTTACAGTTTCCGACCTTTTTTTTGTAAATTTATATACTGAAAAAAATCTGCTTTAACATAAAAATTCAACACATGAAAAAACAAACTGGTATCTGGATTGACACCTCAAAAGCATTGATTGTGACACTTGAAGGTGGTAAAGAAAAAATAACCGAAATTGAATCTGATATTGAAAATCACATCTATCACGAAAAGGAAGGCAGCAAGGGAACATTCTCCGGAAGTCACCATGGCAGCAGCGAACATACATTTGACGAACGAAAAAAAAATCAGATGAATGTCTACCTTAAGGACGTTATAGCCCATGTAAAAGAATCAGATGAACTTTATGTATTTGGACCGGCTGAAACCAAAACAAAATTAGAGCATAAAATATATGATGAGAAATCATTTGATGCTGGAAAACTAAAATCCGTACAGACCGCATCGAGTATGACACCTAATCAAATTGTTGCAAAAGTCAAACAATTTTATAAATAGTGTCACTATTTTTTATCATTCATTACTGCTACCCTAGCCGAAACTTTCTGTTTTAGCTGGGGTAGTTTACGTTTTATTAAATAAAATGTATATTTGTGTTTCATTAAAAAAACTCACTTTTATGCAACATATTATTGACCGTTTCATCAGTTATGTAACCATTGATACGGAATCAGACCCGAACTCTACCACCACTCCCAGTACTGAGAAGCAATGGGATTTAGCCAACAAATTAGTGGACGAATTAAAAGCTATCGGGCTGAATGACGTTACCATTGATGCAAACGCCTATATCATGGCAACCTTGCCCAGTAATGTGAAACATGATGTACCAACTATTGGTTTTGTGTCTCATTTTGATACCACTCCGGATTTTACCGGTGCCAATGTAAAACCGCAAATCATAACTAATTATGATGGTGGGGATATCGTGCTTAATGCCAAAGAGAATATTGTTTTATCACCAAGTTATTTTAAAGATTTACTACAATACAAAGGTCAGACCATTATTACAACGGACGGGACAACATTGTTGGGTGCAGATGATAAAGCAGGAATAACCGAAATTGTTACCGCAATGGAATATCTGATCAACAATCCGGATATCAAACACGGAAAAATCAGAATTGGGTTTACACCGGATGAGGAAATCGGGCGAGGCGCACATAAATTTGATGTCAAGAAATTTGCAGCGGACTGGGCTTATACAATGGACGGAAGTCAGATTGGTGAATTGGAATTTGAAAACTTCAATGCAGCCGGAGCCAAAATTACTTTCAAAGGAAAAAGCGTTCATCCCGGTTATGCCAAAGGAAAAATGATTAATTCGATGTTAATTGCCAATACCTTCATCAATGAATTGCCAAAAGGCGAAATTCCGCAGGAAACCAGGGGTTATGAAGGTTTTTTCCATGTGCATCATTTAAACGGTGGAATCGAAGAAACCGTATTGGAACTTATCATTCGTGACCACAGCGCAAAACAATTCAAGAAACGTAAGGAAGTTATCCAAAGCATCGCTAAAAAAATCAACAAGAAATTCCAGAAACAATTTGGTGGTGATATCTGTGTTGCAGAAATAAAGGATCAGTATTACAATATGAAAGAAAAGGTAACTCCTGTGTTTCATATCGTGGAGATTGCTGAAAAAGCGATGATGGAATTAGGTATCAAACCTATCATTAAGCCAATTCGTGGTGGAACTGATGGCTGTCAGTTATCGTACATGGGATTGCCGTGCCCGAATATTTTTGCAGGAGGACATAACTTTCACGGAAAATACGAATACATCCCGGCTGAAAGCATGCAAAAAGCAGTGGAAGTCATTGTGAAAATTGCAGAATTAACTGCTTCAACTGATTTTGCCCAAGAAAAGGAAAAATCTAAAAAGACAAAGTAAATTGGAATCCGGGAAAGACAAACCATCTAATTGGAATAAAGGAAATCTGTGGCCTGAAGAGCTCGACATATTGCACTCCGTAATCGCTAAAACAGAACTCATTGAAACTGTCAAGTGGGGCGGACCTATTTTTACCGCTCATGGAAAGAATGTTTTGGGAGTTGGAGGTTTCAAAAATTTTTTTACAATTTGGTTTTTTAATGGTGTTTTCCTGAAAGACGAACAGAACGTACTGGTTACTGCCCAGGAAGGGATTACCAAATCATTGCGGCAATGGCGTTTTTATTCCAAAGAGGAAATTAATGAGCCTTTAATTTTATCATATATTAAAGAAGCCATAGAAAATGAAAAAGCCGGTAAAATAATTAAACCGACAAAAAAAGAAGAAATTGTTTCGGAACTTTTTCAAAAGGAATTGGATATAGATAAAGCCTTGTCGGAGGCATTTCATAAATTTTCCCTATACAAACAGCGGGAATTTTTAGAGCACATTGAAAGTGCCAAACGCGAAGAAACCAAGTTAGCACGAATAGAAAAACTCAAACCATTGATTCTTGATAATATTGGTTTGAATGACAAATACAGATAAAAAAAAGTCCCGAAAATTTCGGGACTTTTTTTATGTATCAAATACTTATTTTTTAGCTGGTGCAGCGCTCATTTCCATTGAAATTGAAGAACGCTCCATTTTTAATTTACCTGACATTGTTTCGATAACAATTGTCGTTTCTGCTAATTCGGAAATTTTACCGTGAATCCCGCTTTTAGTAACGATTTTATCCCCTACTTTAAGCTCACTTTCGAATTGTTTTTCATTTTTGGCTCGTTTTTGTTGCGGTTTGATCATAAAAAAATAAATCACCACAAACATTAAAATAAAAGGGGCAAACTGCTGTAATTGTTCCATAATTGTCTTCTTGTCTAAAATTTATTTTTTTTCGTTTATTGATGCTTTAATTGTCAATGATTCGGTTCCTTTTTCGGTATTGGTAATAATGGTAACGGTTTTTTGTTGCTGTCCGTGTTTACCCGCAGAATTGAAAGAAACTTTCATTTTAGCTGACTCCCCTGGTTTAATAGCTTCTTTTGGATATTCCGGAATTGTACAACCACAAGAACCTACGGCTCTGGTGATAATCAAATCCGCTTCACCTGTGTTTTTAAAATTGAATGAATACTCAACTTTATCACCACTATTAATCATTCCGAAATCATGCTCCGTTTTATCAAATGTCATTACCGGATATTTCCCGTCAACCGCAGCTACTTTTCTGGTAGGCTCATAATTTTCAGTCGAATCCATTTTCTGAGGCGTCGGATTCATGATTTTATCCTGCTCTTCTTTACTCTGTTCCTTTTTTTGACATGAAACAGTCAATACTAATGATGCAATAACTAATAAACAAACAACTTTTTTAATCATAATTGTATAAATTTAAGTTCTACATTAAACCTCTTCCGGTCTTATTTAATTTTTTATTGATCTCAAATTCCTTCACAAGATTATCCAGAATTCCGTTGATAAAAATACTACTTTTTGGAGTAGAATATTCTTTCGCAAGTTCTAAATATTCATTGATGGTGACTTTTACGGGAATGGATGGGAATTTCAAAAATTCGCAAATAGCCATCTTTAAAATGATGGTATCTATTTCGGCAATACGTTCCGTGTCCCAATTCGGTGTTTTATCGATATATTCTTTGGCCAATTCCGTTTCATTCAAAACGGTTTTTCGGAACAGATTCGACACGAATTCTTTGTCTTCCTGGTCTTTGTATAATTTCGGCACTTTGAAAGACTCATCATTAGCCGATTTCAATTGCTTCAACTGCTTGACGATTTGGGTATTTACTACCGGAATATCATCAACCCACGTAAGCTTGTTGTCTTCTAAATATTCATACAGTTTTTCATTAGGCGCAATCACTTCCATGAAGATATCGACAACAAATTGTTGATCTTCCGCAAAAGCGTTGGTCGAGTTACTCATGTAATTCTCATACAATTCGCTTTTTTTGATTTCATCCAAAAGAATTAAAATATAATCATCATTCAATGACCAGTTATTAATTTTCCGGTTTTCCAAAGCAATGCTTAACGAATTATTTTCAGTAAGAAGCTTGAAAATACTGTTGTTGACAAACTTTTTGTTGGGATTGCGTTCTTCTGCAGTTGCAAGATGTTTCTGGCTTGATTTCTCAATATATACTTCTTCTTTTTTACTGATTTCGATTAGCGAAGAAAGCATGATAAGGTATAAATCTAATATATTATCGATACTGTAAAGCAGGAATTTTTCTTCTTTTTCCAAACTATCAGATCCATTTTGATGCATCGCGTAGATCGATTGCATTACTTTAACACGTATATGTCTTCTGTTTAACACCTTGTAAGAACTTTTAAAAATTAAGAGAGCGAAAGAAAATCTTTCGCTCTGCAAAAATAGTAATAATATTGAAACCCACATCAAAAAATGTCCCTTCTGATGAAATAAAAGTGGGTTCGCTTGGCCTGCTCGCTATAGCTATAGCTCGGGTCTGATAACGAAATTTAAATAATTTTTCGGAAGAAAATGCTCCTTATTTGGCCGCGTTTTCTTTTTTTCTTTGATCGATTCTGCTCTGAGCAACTGACATTGCTGCCTGCTGAGTAGTGATTTTATTAGTATCGGCAAAGTTGAAAATTTCTAATGTCGTGTTGTAGATATTTTCGGTTCTTTTCATTGCCTCCGCACTGTCATAACCTACAATCTCTGCATAAACATTTATAATTCCACCAGCATTAATCAAGAAATCCGGCGCATAAGCAATACCTCTTTCTTTCAAAATCTGACCGTGAATTATATCGTTTGCCAATTGGTTATTTGCCGCTCCGGCGATAACTTTAGCTCGAATTTTATTTACTGTATCATCATTAATAGTAGCTCCGAGCGCACATGGAGAATAAATATCCACATCCGCAGTATATAAATCTTCACCTGTAAAAATAGAAGCACCATATTTAGCTCCAACTTCTTCCAATCGTGCCTGATTGATATCGGCAATCTGAACAAGAGCACCTTCTTTCACTAAATATTCCACTAAAGTTTCCCCTACGTGACCAATTCCCTGAACCAATACTTTTTTACCGGCTAAATTATCTGTTCCGAATTTATATTTCGCAGCAGCTTTCATTCCCATATAAACTCCATAAGCAGTAACAGGAGAAGGATTTCCGGATCCGCCGATGCTTTCAGAAATTCCTGTAACATGTTTGGTTACCTGACGGATTAAATCCATGTCAGCAGTAGTGGTTCCTACATCTTCAGCAGTGATATATCTTCCGCTAAGCGAATTAACATATTCTCCAAATTTAGTAATCATTTCTGGAGTTTTGTCAGTTTTAGAATCCCCGATGATAACCGCTTTTCCCCCACCAAGGTTTAATCCTGTGATAGCAGATTTATATGTCATTCCGCGAGAAAGTCTTAAAACGTCATTCAATGCTTCCCATTCGTTAGCATATTTCCACATTCTTGTACCACCTAAAGCAGGTCCTAAAGTTGTGTTATGAATCCCTATTATTGCTTTTAAACCAGTATCTTTGTCATTGCAAAAAACGATTTGTTCATGATTATCAAAAGATAATTGACCAAAAACCGGGTCAACTTTATGAAGTTCTTTTGCATTGATGATTTCTGTAGTCATAATTTATAATTTTAAATATTTGATTTGCGACTTTATCAAAAAGACAATGCAAATTTATGATTTAAATCAAATCATCACGTTTTTTTTACCTCAAATTATTGAATTGTTAATAAAATTGGAGATAATCGAATATTCATTAAAAACATATTTTTAAATAAATTAACATATTAATTATAATTTAAATACCAACTATCATAATAATATGAAAGAATTACAATATTTAAATAAATATTTCATAAAATACAAATACAGTTTCCTGATAGGTATTTTCATCACAATAATTGCACAAATCTTCTCTTTGTTTACTCCAAAGCTGATAAATAAGTCATTTACTGCTATTGAAATCTATTTTAAAAGTGGCTCTGCCGACATTTCAATGGTTCGCAATGATTTGATACACAACATCTTGTTGATTATTGCCACGACGTTGATTTCGGGTTTTCTTACTTTTTGGACAAGACAGTCATTAATTGTAATGTCTCGTCATATTGAATTCGATTTGAAAAATGAAGTTTTCCGCCAATACGAAGTCCTTACGCAAAGTTTTTATAAAAAGAACCGCACCGGCGATCTTATGAACCGTATCAGTGAAGATGTTGGTAAAGTCCGCATGTATGTTGGCCCGGCGGTGATGTACTCCATTATGACTATAATTCGTTTTATTGTGGTAATCATCTTTATGTGGAATGTATCACCGAAATTGACATTTTATACATTACTGCCTTTGCCCCTTCTCTCTTTTGTCATTTTTAAATTGAGCACCGAAATTAATAAACGAAGTACCGTTTTTCAGCAATATTTATCTAAAGTTTCGAGCTTTACACAAGAAGTCTTTTCAGGAATCAGGGTAATCAAAGCCTATTCACTTGAAAGCCAACAACAAAACAACCTGGTCAATTTATCCATTGAAAGTAAGGTAAAAAGCATGAGCCTTGCTAAAGTACAGTCGTTATTCGGCCCGTTAATGCTTGCCCTGATTGGAGTGAGCAACTTAGTTGTGATTTATTTTGGAGGAATGATGTATATCGACGGAACAATAACCAGTATCGGGACGATTGCCGAGTTCATCCTCTATGTTAACATGCTTACATGGCCAGTTGCCTCACTGGGCTGGGTTTCATCGATGGTTCAGGAAGCGGAAGCCTCCCAAAAACGTATTAACGAGTTCCTTAAAATTGAACCGGAAATCAAAAATACCGCAAAGGAGCACACCATCATTAATGGATCAATTGAATTCAAAAATGTGAATTTTACCTATCAGGATACTAATATCGAGGCCTTAAAGGATATTTCATTTACCGTAATCAAAGGCCAGACTTTAGCCATTTTAGGAAAAATAGGTTCTGGAAAATCTACTATTATTTCATTACTCAGTCGGTTGTATGATGTCACGAATGGCGGAATACTTATTGACGGGAAAAACATTCATGATGTGAACTTATTTGATTTGAGAAACAGCATCGGTGTAGTTCCGCAGGATGCATTCCTATTCTCGGATTCCATAAAAAACAACATCAGATTTGGGAAAGAAAACGCCACCGAAGAAGAAGTGATTGAAGCAGCCAAAAAAGCCGTCGTTCACGATAATATCATCCATTTTAACAAACAATACGAAACCGTTCTGGGCGAACGTGGTATTACGCTTTCGGGTGGTCAGAAGCAACGTGTTTCGATTGCTCGGGCGATTATCAAAGACCCGGAAATTCTACTTTTAGATGATTGCCTGTCCGCGGTCGATACGGAAACCGAAGAAGCCATTTTAAATAATTTATTGGAATTCTGTAAAAACAAAACCACCATTATAGTCACCCACAGGGTCTCCTCAGCTAAAAATGCCGATAAAATCATCATTCTGGATCAAGGAAGAATTATACAACAAGGTTCTCATAATCAATTGGTAACCGAAGATGGGTATTATAAAGAACTTTATTTAAAACAACTTTCGGAAAAAGAATTAAGTTAATTGTTTGTTTTGTAATACAATTTTTATCATTTTTGAAATGGAATTAACACAACAAAATTGATAGAACGATTATGAGAGAAAATGATATGTTAGAAAAAGAGGAAATTTTTTCTAAGGTTTTAAGAGCAGGAAGGAGAACTTATTTCTTCGATGTACGAGCGACAAAAGCAGATGATTACTACATTACCATTACAGAAAGTAAAAAATTTACCGAAGAAGATGGTTCATTTCATTTCAAAAAACACAAAATTTATTTATACAAAGAGGATTTTTCCGCTTTTGCAGAAATCTTAGAGGAAATGACCTCTTACGTCCTGAACCACAAAGGTGAAGAAGTAATTTCTGAAAGACACCAAAAGGATTTCAAAAAAGAATATGCTTCTGAAAAAACAGAAGAAGATATGCCGAAAATATCCACTTTTACCGATATCAGTTTTGATGATATTTAATATCGTTTAGACAAAAACGTAAAGCCTGAAGGTCTATAAGATTTCAGGCTTTTTTATTGGTATCAAAAGATTCTAATTAATGTGCCATTTCTTGCTCGTGACACATCGCTGCACATTTACGGCACGCTTCGGCGCATTTTCTGCAATGTTCCATGTGTCCGTGTTTGTCGCATTCGGCGGCACATCTTTCACACATTTCTCCACATAATTTCAAAAAGATATCCGCATTCTCGGAATTTCGTTCCAATAATTGCGCGGTAACCCGACAAATATCAGCGCAATCCTGGTCATTCATCATGCAGTGACTCATATCATTTTCTTTTTCCAAATGACAGGCATCATAGCAGTGTGTACATTGCGCAGCACAAAAATGCAATACTTCAATTATTTTTTGCTTTTCCATTTTACAAATATTTAAGTTTATAATCCATTCTTTTTATTAAGTCCTAAATTCCAAAAGGAAACGTTTCCGGCATTTTGTGTCCATCAGGTTTTATCTGAATTGGATGTAGTGCCGTTGTATCATCGAGATAAATAAACGCGTTATACCGATACGGCATTTTACTTGGGACATAATTTCCATATTTCTCGTATTTAGGACGATACACAACACCAATAGCGCGGTGGTCAAATTCCTTTTTTCCAATACTTTCTTTCATGAAATCATTCATAAAAACAATCCGGTCTTTCGCATCCAGTTTATGCAGTTCATATTCCCAACTGTGTTTTACAGCTTCGGGGATTTGCATGACTTGCATCACATCACCCCATTCCCGACCTGCAATGACGGTACCTTTATACGATCCGAAACCAACCGCAAACACTTCTTCCGATGAATGACATTCATTTAGTAGCTGACCTACATTTATACTTCCTTCATCAGCCATAGGAGTGGCTCGCGCATCACCAATATGTGTGTTGTGTTCCCAGATAATTGATTTGGCATTATCGCCATGGAATTTCATCAGATTATCTAACGTATCCACCATGTGGGTGTCCCGGATATTCCATGATTTTGGACCGGATCTTATCATCGCCCGATAATAGCGTTCGGCATTGACAATCACCTGAGCGTTCTGTTCTACATTCATCGCCGTTTCCGCATCTGAATCATAAGTTGGGATAGTCATTCTGATTTTTGTCAACAATTCTATAACGTCCTTTTCACAACTGACAGATACCAGACGAGTGGCATGGGCATAACCCTGACTGTCATCATTGTAGGGCTCAAAACACTCTAAAGCTTTCAGGGCAAATTGCTTAGCTGAAGGGTCATTCTCATCGAGATATTTAATGACCATATCCAAAGATTCCCAAAGACTATACACATCCAGACCATAAAATCCAATTTTGGATTTTTTGCCCACATTTTCATTGTGCTCCCGAAGCCATTCTATTAATGCTACGGTTTCCCAATTGGCCCACATCCAGGTCGGCCAACGATTGAAAGACTGAACAACTTCCAAAGCGCTAGTTCCGGAATCATTGTAATGTTTAATATATCGGTTCAAGCGATAACAATCCGGCCAGTCACCTTCCACCGCAATAAATGAAAATCCTTTCTGTGTAATCAGTTTTTTACTGATTTTTGTCCGCCAAGTGTAGTATTCATGTGTGCCGTGGGTGGCTTCTCCCAACAATACATATTTTGCATTCCCAATTGCTTCTACCAGTTTATCGAGATCGTGTTCGTTATTCAACTCGATAGAATTTTCCAGAATCAACTGACGGACATCAATGGTTTCGTCCCTATTAAAATTTAAATAAGACGCTTTCATCTGAATTATTTAAAATTAGCTAATTAAAGTACTCTTGCAAATTTACGATATTTAACCAACTGATAATAAGCTATTAACATTAATATAATTTGAAAAACTATGCGATTCGCTGGCCATTTTCCACCTTAAAGTCAGGCTGTAAAAGGACAATATCGTTAGCATCTCCCATTGCACCTAAAACCAGGCATTCACTCATGAATTTGCCAATTTGTTTTTTGGGAAAATTTACTACGGCAATAATCTGACGGTCCTTTAAATCTTCTTTTGAATAGCGGTTGGTGATTTGTGCAGATGATTTCAGTATCCCGATATTAATTCCAAAATCAATGGTGAGTTGGTATGCCGGTTTTCTGGCTTCTGGAAAATCAGTCACTTCGATAATAGTCCCAACACGCATTTCCACATTTTCAAAATCTTCAAATGTCATCATCATGTATTTAATTTTAAAGTTTTATGGCTTACTAAATTACGAATTAGTTCCATTTTGTGGAGTTTTTCCTTAACTTTAACCTGCATTTAATTAATTTAAAAAAACAAAAAAATGGCACAAACCCCATCCACCATGGTAGCTTTAGGAACTGTCGCTCCCGAATTTAATCTGAAAGACACCATTTCGGGCGATTGGTTTTCTTTTTCCAATTTGAAAGGCGAAAAAGGGACTGTCGTAATGTTTATTTGCAATCATTGTCCGTTTGTGCATCATGTTCTCGAAGAAATTCTGATGATAGCCAATGATTATCGGGTACAGGGAATTGGATTCATCGCCATTTCCAGTAATGATGCTGTAAAATATCCTCAAGATGGGCCGCAATTGATGGCCGAATTTGCTTTTGAAAACGATTTCAGGTTTCCGTATTTTTATGATGAATCGCAGGAAACCGCAAAAGCTTACGATGCTGCCTGTACGCCCGATTTCTTTTTATTTGACAATCAGGATCGGTTGGTTTATCGCGGACAATTGGATGATAGCCGGCCAGGTAATGGAATCCCATTGAGCGGCAGTGATTTGCGAGGTGCCATTGATGGCGTCATTTACAACAGATTAATTTATCCGAAGCAAAAACCAAGCATTGGCTGTAATATTAAATGGAAGTAAATTTTAATAAAAAAGCACTCTGATGAGTGCTTTTTTATTATGTTTTATCTGAGTTTAGGAAATTTCTTTTGGCTTTTGCTCAACCACTGTTTTTCTACCGGACAGTAAATAAATTAGGCCTGCCACCGTTGACATAACGAGAAACCCCATAACCCACAATATTTTTTCACCGGTATCGATACGCTTTGATGTAACAATTTCTGCAATAGCCAAAACCATAAATAGTAGACTGGAAAGCAATCCGACTTCTAATAATGATAAATAAGGAGCATCCCAATGATTGATTTTGAAAATAACACCTGTCAATATTAGGATTAGGGACAGAATATAACACCCAATGAGTATCGTTTTTTTATTAATTTTCATTTTAAAAATGTATTATAAAGCATACGTTACATAGTTGTAAATACTGGCCGTTTGAACATCATCAATTTTAGATTTTTTCTGCATTCTAGTAACAATCGGTTTCCATTCCTCCTTGGTATGACTTGAGGGTTCAAATAATTTATGGCATCGGGCACAATTACTTTCGTAGAGGCTTTTCCCCTGAGCCAATTCTTCACTAAGAGCAACGTCTTTAACAGGTGCAGGAGTTGTTTGCACTACCGCCTTCGGAGCACAGGAATAAATTATTGCCCCTAATGCCAGCGTACCGATTATTTTTGTTTTCATATTGTAGGATTTAAAAAGTAAATATAAAAAAAGCTCCCAAAACGAGAGCTATTTTATTAGGTTGACGAGAAATTATTTCACATCCATCAATTCAACATCAAAAATCAACGTAGCGTTCGGGGGAATTGCTCCGCCAGCACCGCGAGATCCGTAACCTAAATGTGCCGGAATAACGAAACGTGCTTTGTCACCTACTTGCAACAGAGCGATACCTTCGTCCCAACCTTCGATTACATTTCCTTGTCCTAATGGAAATTCGATTGGTTTTTTTCTTGGATATGAACTGTCGAAAACTTTTCCGTCTTCTAATTGTCCAGTATAATGAACCGAAACTGTTTTACCGTTTTGTGCTTTTTTACCATTCCCTCTTTGGATGAATTGGTAACGCAAACCGCTATCCGTTTTTTCGAAACCGGCAGCCAATTTTTCCATTTTAGCTTCCGCTTCCGCTATTAACGAAGCATCACGTTTATTACGTTCTCCTTTAAAGCTGATGAATGCCTCAATTGCATTCCAATTTTTGGCTTCGTCTCCTACCCTTACGATTTCAAGATTTTCCAAAACATCACCTTGCTCTATAGCGTCAACAATTTCCTGGCCTTCCACCACATGTCCGAAAACAGTATGTTTGTTATCCAACCAATCCGTTGATACGTGTGTAATGTAAAATTGAGAACCATTTGTATTTGGACCTG
Source organism: Flavobacterium sp. GT3R68 (assembly GCF_007109225.1). Lineage (GTDB taxonomy): Bacteria > Bacteroidota > Bacteroidia > Flavobacteriales > Flavobacteriaceae > Flavobacterium. The sequence continues at coordinate 93,446 of NZ_VJZK01000004.1, read as the reverse complement.
AATTAGCCATGGCTAAAACTCCCGGTTTATCATGTTTCAAAGTTGGGTGAAATTCATCATCAAATTTGTAACCCGGATCTCCCGTTCCTGTTCCTTGTGGGCAACCGCCCTGGATCATAAAATTAGGAATCACCCTGTGGAATTTCAAACCGTCATAGAATTTTACTCCTTGTGGTTTTATTTTGTTTTCCAAATTACCTTCTGCCAGAGCTACGAAGTTCCCAACAGTTCCCGGCGTTAAATCGTGAGCCAGTTTTACTAAAATTGCCCCTTTTGTGGTATTAAATTTAGCGTATATTCCGTTTTCCATGATTGTTTGTTTTTATAAAAGGCAAATTTACGAATTAAATTATAGAATGGCCCAATGTGTAAATTATAAAATTGACAATGCAGAGCAACTTTACTATTGATTAAATCAGTACCTAAAGATTCCGATTAACCGAATTTTTTTTAATTATGGCTCAAGGTATTAAGTGTTAAATATTTAAAACCGTTTTATTTTTACCCATTTTATTTTTGTAAATTTAAAGTACAAATTCAAATTTTAAAACCATGCCACAATACGTAATAGAACGGGAACTTCCCGGCGCCGGTAAATTAACACCGGAGCAGCTAAAAGAAATAGCACAGAAATCCTGTGGAGTATTAAAAAATATGGGGCCTGCAATAGAATGGGTCCACAGTTATGTTGCAACTGACAAGATTTATTGTATTTACAATGCGGCCAATGAAGACATGGTTCGCGAACACGCAAAAGAAGGAGGATTTCCCGCAAACGTTGTCACAGAAGTTTCAGCGGTTATTGATCCTGCCACCGCAGAATTATAACTCTTTTCTGAAGCAAACACTATTTTCCACTTCGGCGTAGTTGCCGTAGTTTGGGATAATGGCATAGTTATTCTTTCTATAGAGTTCAATGGCCTCGGGTTGGTTGTGACCGGTTTCCAATATACAGGTATGAAAATGAAGTTCTGTAGTCCAATTTTCCAATTCCTTCAGGATTATGGATTCGATGCCTTTTCCGCGTTGAGCGCGAACCACAAACATTCTTTTCACTTCCATCGTATCGTCGGAGAACTGTCTGATGGCGCCACAGCCTACCGCTTCATTTTGGTCATAAGCAACTACAGCATATTTTATCGTGTCGATAGTATTGAATTGGGCATAAAAATCATGGGCATCCCCATCACGGATTTTTAAATCCACATCCAATTGCTTTACCAGTTGTTGAAAATCAAGGTCTTCCGAATTTGTTCTTTTGATTATCATTCTTCTTTGTAATAGTTAGATATGCTAATATTGAAAAATGGTAATATCTTCAATATGGTATTCAAATTGAATGCGATTTCCCTAGCCCCGATTGCAACGGCATCCTTTTGCTGCTTTCTTTAAGCAGGAAAAGATAGAGTGGAAAGCGGGAAACGGCTCCTGAACATAAATATACCTGAAACTTTGTACCTTTGCCGCTCAGATAAACTTAGAAATAAAATTATGCGCATTGATATTGTTACCGTTTTGCCCGAATTACTGCGAAGCCCATTTGAAGCTTCGATTATGAAACGGGCGATTGACAAAGGGATTGTGGAGGTTCACTTTCACAATCTTCGGGATTATACGACCAACAGACAAAAAAGTGTCGATGATTATCCGTTTGGCGGTGGTGCCGGAATGGTGATGACGGTGCAGCCGATTGATGCCTGTATCACGCATCTGAAGAGTGAAAGGGAATACGACGAAATCATCTATATGACTCCGGACGGCGAAACCCTGAACCAGAAAATGGCCAATACGATGTCGATGTACGAGAATATCATTATTCTTTGCGGACATTATAAAGGTGTAGACCAACGGGTGCGCGATCATTTTATCACGAAAGAGATTTCGATTGGTGATTATGTTTTATCCGGCGGCGAATTGGGTGCTTTGGTGTTATCCGATGCATTGATCCGTTTGATTCCGGGAGTTTTGAGTGATGAGACTTCGGCACTGACCGATAGTTTTCAGGACAATTTACTTTCGCCTCCTATTTATACACGACCTGCCGATTACAAAGGCTGGAAAGTTCCGGAGGTATTGACCAGCGGCCATTTTGCCAAAATAGACAAATGGCGTGAAGACATGGCCTACGAACATACGAAGAACAGAAGACCTGATTTATTGGAGGAATAAAATTAGTTTTAAGTTGGAATTACAAGTTTCGATAAACTTTAAACAAGAAAAATTTTAAACTTTAAACATTTTTTCTATCTTTGCACCCTAATTTGGACCAACCTCTGGCGAAATCCGCGTATGTTGCTCTAATTCAAAACCATAATTAAAAAAATTATCATGGCAGATTTAATGAAATTCGTTCAGGACGAATTCGTAACAAGAAAAGATTTCCCTGTATTCGGAGCTGGTGATACTATCACTGTATTCTACGAAATTAAAGAGGGTGAAAAAACTAGAACTCAGTTTTTCAAAGGTGTAGTTATCCAAAGAAGAGGTTCTGCAAATACTGAAACTTTTACTATCCGTAAAATGTCAGGTGCTGTAGGAGTTGAACGTATCTTCCCGGTAAACTTGCCTGCTTTGCAAAAAATTGAAATCAACAAAAAAGGTGCAGTTCGTAGAGCTAGAATTTTCTACTTCAGAGAACTTACTGGTAAGAAAGCAAAAATTAGAGATAAAAGAAGATAGTCTACTATCCCTTTATTATAAAAGTCCTGACATTGTCGGGACTTTTTTTTTGATAAATATTAATTCCGAAAATTACCACATTCGGAATTAAGTACTCGAAAAATATCAATTCATTAAAAGATTGTTTGCAATCAAAACTAAATTAGATAACATTTACTAATGAACTTTGATTTTTTTATATTTGCGAACAAGATTGCAAATTCAACAAAATAACACACCAATAGTATGACAAAAATTAAAGTAGCTAATCCGGTTGTAGAACTGGATGGTGATGAAATGACAAGAATTATCTGGGCCTTCATTAAAGACAAATTAATTCTTCCTTATCTTGAATTGGATATTAAATATTATGATTTAGGCATTGAAAGCAGAGAAGCGACCAAAGACCAAATCACTGTTGATTCGGCTGAAGCCATCAAAAAATACAATGTGGGTATCAAATGTGCCACCATTACTCCTGATGAAGACCGTGTAAAAGAATTCAATCTTTCTAAAATGTGGAAATCACCAAACGGAACGATTCGTAATATCGTTGGTGGAACCGTTTTCAGAGAGCCAATTATCATGAGCAACGTACCGCGTTATGTTCAGGGCTGGACTAAACCAATCGTTATTGGTCGTCACGCTTTTGGAGATCAATACAAAGCAACGGATACCGTGATTAAAGGAAAAGGAAAATTAACCATGACTTTTGTTCCTGAAGAAGGTGAAACACAAACTTGGGAAGTGTATGATTATGAAGGAGATGGCGTTGCAATGGCAATGTACAACACAGATGAAAGCATCTACGGTTTTGCACATTCATCATTCCAAATGGCTTTGACAAAAAAATGGCCTTTATACCTTTCTACAAAAAACACGATTTTGAAAGCCTATGATGGTCGTTTCAAAGATATTTTTGAGGAAGTTTACCAAAAGGATTACAGAGCAAAATTTGAAACTTTAAAAATTACATACGAACACAGACTAATCGACGACATGGTTGCTTCGGCAATGAAATGGAGCGGTGGTTTTGTTTGGGCTTGTAAGAACTACGATGGGGATGTACAATCGGATACCGTAGCGCAAGGATTTGGTTCTTTGGGGTTAATGACTTCGGTTTTGGTTACTCCTGACGGAAAAACGGTTGAAGCAGAAGCGGCCCACGGTACAGTAACCAGACACTTCAGACAACACCAACAAGGAAAGGCAACTTCAACCAACCCTATCGCGTCAATTTTTGCGTGGACCAGAGGATTGGAACACAGAGGTAAATTGGACGGTAATAAGGAATTAATTGATTTCTGTTTAACCTTGGAACAAGTATGTATCGATACGGTTGAAAGCGGAAAAATGACGAAAGATTTAGCGATGTTGGTAAAACCGGAAGGTCTTACAAGCGCCGATTATCTGACTACAGAAGATTTCTTAGCTGCAATTAAAGTAAACCTTGACGCTAAATTAGCATAAGCTTTTTCAATATCTACATTAAAGACGGCTGGAAACAGTCGTCTTTTTTATTTTAAAAATGCTTAATTTTGAAACGATAAACTTCAACCTATGTCTTCACACCATATCGTTCGCGATGATCAGGAACCTGCCTTAATCATTGCCAATGGCGCAGCCTGCAGTAATGAATTACTCGGACAATTATTGGAATGGTCACCATTAGTTATTGTTCTGGATTCTGCTATCGAACGGGTGTTGGAATTGGGCATAAAAGTCGACGTGTTATTGGGGGATTTCGACCGTGGTTTTGATGCCAGTCATTATAGGGAAATGCAGTATCCTATTGAGATCGTACACACGCCGGACCAGAATAAAACCGATCTGGAAAAAGCTTTTGATTACCTCTACGAAAGAAATATTCCTGCGGTGAATGTGGTTTGGGCAACCGGAAAACGGGCCGATCATACAATATCCAACTTAACAAATATGGTGCAGTATCGCGAACAGCTGAAAATCGTTATTCTCGATGATCATTCCAAAGTCTTTTTATTACCTAAGAAATATGAAAAATGGTATCCGGTCAATACTCCAATTTCTTTAATTCCTATTGGACATGTAACGGGAATCCATTCCGAGAATTTATTTTATCCTTTAACCAATGATAGCCTGACAATTGGTTACCGAACCGGGAGCAGCAACCATGTAGCCGCAGACGGTATCGTAAAAATTGAACACGACGAAGGCGATTTATTGCTAATGGAGTGTTTTGATTGATTATAATTTCAATTCCAGTAATGCTTTCCGGATCGTTTCAAAATCACTCCACGGAATAAAATGATCAGCATCCTGAATTGAAATAATATCGATGGATTTGGCATTTACAAACACTCTTTTCATAAAAGCGACATTACTGTAAGGAACCAATCGGTCTTTTGTCCCATGAATAATGGTCACATCACAGGTAATATTTTTAAGGAAAGGTTCCATATCAACCAAATCCTGTTTCAGCCACCATAATTCGTCATTCGCCGGACGCATTGCACCCGGAATCAAATATCGGATGGGTTTCATTTGTATGACGTAACGCCACTTTTCAGGTTTCTCTGCATTGGGGTCAATCGAACCAGCCAAAATGATTAAATGTTTGTATTTAGAAGGTTCTTCTGTTGCCATTTTGACGATTAACGGTCCACCCATGGAATGACCTACCAGAGCAATCGATTGTTTATTATCAATCGTTTTCAAAAAACCAACAAGTAATCGAGATTGGGTTTTCAAATCTTGGGCTTCGCCAAATTCACTATTTCCAAAACCGGGACGGTCTATTGAAATCATCCGGTATTTTTGAAGTAATAATGTATCAATCAAATAGTTTTTATAAGCATCCCAACTTCCGGGAGAACCATGGATAAAAACCAAAGTAGGTTTGTTTTCGGTTCCTGTCTGGACATAGTGGAGCTTATGTCCGTCAACAATTATTTTCTTATCTACAAACCCAATTTGCGCTTTATCGAAAAATTTTTTGGTCTTTTTAGGTGACGTGCGCATCATCATACAGGACTGACAAAAAATGACATAGGAAAACAATACTCCAAAAAGGATGTATTTTATTTTACACCGAAATTTAAACCCTTTTCTTGTCATGAAGTCACATTTTGTTTATCTCTTAAAAGTACATAATTTTTAATTCTCCAATACGAAACCGCACTAAATCCTTCGAATCATTTCATAAACTCCTGATTTTGCCAAAAATGGATTGCTTATCTTTGCAGTGAAATGAAAGAAATGAAACCGAAAGAAATTATAGAAAAAACGAATATGCACCCAAAAAATCTTCACCGATCGGGTTATGACTTCAAACAATTAATATTGAGTAATCCCCAATTGGAAAAATTTGTAGGGATTAATCAACACGATATCGAAACTATAGATTTTAGTAATCCTGATGCTGTTAAGGCTTTAAACAAGGCACTGCTTATTGAATATTACGACATCCAGGATTGGGATATCCCGCAAAATTATCTGTGTCCACCAATCCCCGGAAGAGCCGATTACATCCATTATATCGCTGATTTACTGGCTTCGACCAATAACGGAATCATTCCCGAAGGCGAGACTGTCCAAGGGTTGGATGTCGGTATTGGTGCCAACTGCATTTATCCTATTATTGGAAATTCAGTGTACGGATGGAGTTTTGTCGGAACCGACATTGATGAAGCTGCGATTCAGAATTGCAAAAAAATCATTGAAGCCAATCCCAAACTGATTGACGCCATCAGCCTGCAATTGCAGATTGAATCCCGTTTTATCTTTAAAAACATAATGGAACCCGAAGACAAATTCGCTTTTACGATATGTAATCCTCCTTTTCATTCCTCTCAGGCGGAAGCAACAAAAAGTACGATACGGAAAATCAATAATTTGGAAAACACCAAAACCACAAAACCTGTGCTGAATTTTGGAGGTCAAAATGCTGAATTATGGTGTGAAGGAGGTGAACTGGGTTTTATCACTCAAATGATATATGAGAGTGCGAAGTATCCGATGCAATGTTTATGGTTTACCACTTTGGTATCCAAAAAAGACAATCTTTCCAGCATCTACAAAACGTTAAATAAAGTCAATGCTGTTACCGTCAAAACGATTGATATGGCTCAGGGCCAAAAGACCAGCCGAATTGTGGCATGGACTTTTCTGAGTGAAATCCAGCAGAAAAAGTGGCAATATTAAAAAAAAGTAGTTCATTTTGCGTCTTTTTTGGAAATCTAAAGTCTTATGTATATAACTTTAAATTTTTAACGAAATGAAAAATACCGAAGAGAATACCAAAAAATGTACTTGTAAATGTACCGAATGTCAAAATGGACAATGTGCCAGCTGCACTTGTGAAAATTGTGACTGTGGCGATTGCAAATGCTAAATAAATCCAAAACCCAAAAGCAATCTTGTTTTTGGGTTTTATCTTTATATGAAATTAGATTATGGAAACACATAATATATGGGAGGATTTTTCCGGAATGCTGAAAAAATACATCTTCAGTAAAGTAAAGGATGAGTATATTACCAAAGATATCCTGCAGGAAGTTTTTATAAAAATCCACCTGAATGTAAATAAAGTAAAAAATACGGAAAGCCTGAAATCTTGGCTTTACACAGTCGCGCATAATGCGATTATGGATCATTTCAAAAATAGTTCTAGGCAGCCACCATTATTGGAACCTGCAGAAATCGAAGAAAATTATGACCATTCGGCTAAAAACTGCATCTTGCCCATGATTAATTCGCTTCCGGATAAATACAAAGAAGCATTACTATTGAGTGAAATCAATGGTAAAAAACAAAATGAGGTAGCTGAGATATTACACATTTCACTTTCGGGTGCCAAATCCAGAATCCAACGCGGACGTAAATTGTTGCAGGAAGGTTTTATGAGTTGTTGTGACTATAAGTTAAACTCCAAAGGACTTCTTATCGGGGAGCACCAAGAAAAAGAAAATTGTAAGGTTTGCAAATAAACCAAACTTCGTACTTTTGTAGATTCCACAGTAATAAACAATATAAATGAAATTCAAAGTAGTATCTGATTACCAACCAAAAGGCGACCAGCCGCAGGCGATTGAAAAATTAGCTCAGGGTTTGGTTGATGGCGAACGTTTTCAGACATTACTAGGCGTGACAGGTTCCGGAAAGACATTTACTGTGGCTAATGTCATTGAAGAAGTACAGCGGCCTACTTTAGTATTGGCTCATAATAAAACATTGGCGGCCCAATTGTACTCCGAATTCAAACAATTCTTTCCCGATAATGCGGTTGAATATTTTGTATCCTATTACGATTATTACCAACCCGAAGCTTTCATTCCGACAACCGGTGTTTTCATTGAAAAAGATTTATCTATCAATGAAGAACTTGAAAAGATGCGTTTGAGCACAACCTCATCCCTGCTTTCGGGGCGGCGGGACATTATTGTCGTTGCTTCGGTTTCGTGTTTATACGGTATTGGAAATCCGGTGGAATTTCAAAAAAATGTTATTTCGATTGCCAAAAACCAAGTCATATCGCGAACCAAATTGTTGCAGCAATTGGTGCAAAGTTTGTATGCCAGAACAGAAGCCGATTTCTCAGCGGGGAATTTCAGGATTAAAGGCGATACGGTAGAGGTATTCCCAAGCTATGGTGATGATCCGTTCCGGATTCATTTCTTTGGTGATGACATTGAGGAAATCGAATCATTTGATATTAAAAATTCGAAAGTAGTTGAGAAATACGATAAGCTAAATATATATCCGGCCAATATGTTTGTGACTTCACCGGATGTGCTGCGAAGTGCTATCTGGGAAATCCAACAGGATTTGGTCAAACAAATGGATTATTTCAAGGAAATCGGTAAACATCTGGAAGCCAAACGTCTTGAAGAACGCACCAATTTCGATTTGGAGATGATTAGGGAATTGGGTTATTGTTCAGGAATTGAGAATTATTCACGATATCTGGACGGCCGTTTGCCCGGAACAAGACCTTTCTGTTTATTGGATTATTTCCCAAAAGATTATTTGATGGTGGTCGATGAAAGCCACGTCACATTGTCTCAAGTACATGCAATGTATGGCGGAGACCGAAGCAGAAAAGAAAATCTGGTGGATTATGGATTTCGTCTTCCTGCAGCAATGGACAACCGTCCGCTGAAATTTGAGGAATTTGAAGCGATGCAAAATCAAGTCATTTATGTATCGGCGACACCCGCAGATTATGAATTGCAGAAAACCGATGGTGTGTATATCGAGCAAGTTATCCGTCCGACTGGATTGTTGGATCCTGTGATTGAAGTGCGCCCGAGTTTGAACCAAATTGACGATCTTATTGAAGAAATTCAATTGCGCTGTGAGGTGGACGAACGGGTTTTGGTTACAACCTTAACCAAAAGAATGGCCGAGGAACTGGCAAAATACTTAACAAAAGTCTCGATACGTTGCCGCTACATCCATTCAGATGTGGATACTTTGGAACGAATTGAAATCATGCAGGATTTGCGTAAAGGGATTTTTGATGTGTTAATTGGGGTGAATCTACTGCGTGAAGGATTGGATTTACCGGAAGTTTCCCTGGTTGCGATTTTGGATGCCGATAAGGAAGGTTTCTTAAGAAGCCATCGTTCCTTGACCCAAACTATTGGCCGGGCTGCGAGAAACCTTAACGGAAAAGCGATAATGTATGCAGACAAGATTACTGCCAGCATGCAAAAGACAATTGATGAGACGAATTATCGCAGAAGCAAGCAGATCAATTTTAATACTGTCAATAATATTACACCGCAAGCACTGAACAAGAAAATCGAAAGTGCCTTTACCAAAAACCCGTTGGTGGAATACGAACTGGGCCATACATTCAGCAAAGCTGCAGAACCGGATACCGCCTATATGTCCAAACCTGAACTCGAAAAAATCATCCGAGAAAAACGCAAAGCCATGGAAAAAGCAGCCAAAGATTTGGATTTTATGCAGGCTGCCAAACTTCGGGACGACATTAAAAAACTTCAGGGACAATTAAGTTAAAATTTATAAACAACTATTAATCAGTTATTTGAAATAAATACTTAATTTTACATTGCTCTACACGTCTACCTAGTCTTTCAATTTTTGAATTTAATTAAAATCAATTGATATGAAAACTAGATTCACTCTCCCCTTTGCGTTTTTGATTTTTGGCATCTTTTCACTACAGGGCCAAATAAAACCACAGTTGACACCTGTAAAAATGGTGACCGACGAGTATTACGGCATCAAAGTAAATGATCCTTATCGGTACCTGGAAAACCTAGAAGATCCACTGGTTCTGGATTGGATGAAATCCAACGCCAATTATGCCAGAGCTACGTTAGATGCGATTCCGGAAAGACAGGCATTGCTCAATAAACTGTTAGAATTGGATAAAAGGGAAGGCGCCATAATATACAATTTGAGGATTTTGGAAAATGACCATTACTTTTATCTGAAAGTCAATCCAGAGGATGAGACCGGAAAATTATACCATCGGCAAGGATACAAAGGTGAAGAGAAACTACTATTCAATCCGGAGGAATATAAAAAAAGCAGTGGTATCCATTACACCATCAGTTCTATAAGCCCAAATGACAAAGGAGATTTAGCCGCATTTGAAATAGCTGCTAATGGTTCCGAGAGTTCCGATTTAATTATTATTGACATTAACGGGAAAATTTATCCGGAAATCATTGATCGATGCTGGTTCAGTTCGGCTTCCTGGCTTCCTGACGGCAAATCATTTCTGTATAACAGGTTATCTTCCGCTGACGTCAAAAACATGAATCGGGAATTGAATTCCAAAACATACATCCACAAAGTAGGTGATGATCCCAAAAATGACATCGATTTTTTTTCCAATACTACCAATCCGGAGTTGAAAATCCTCCCGGAAGAATTTCCTATGGTTTATTTCCATAAAAATTCGAACACTCTTTTTGGAATGGTCATAACTGTCGATAAACGCTATAAAGTATATGTCGCACCATATCCTAATAATCAGGGGCCAACGACCTGGAAAAGTCTGATCCAACAAAGTGATGAAGTCACCGATTTTAAATTCAGTAAAGAAAATATCTATTACTCCACGTTCAAAAATGCTCCGAATTATAAAATCATCAAAGTCCCTTTCAGTGATTCCAATATTAAAAATGCCAAAACGGTCATCAAGGAACCTAAAAAAGGACATATTACGAATTTCGCTGTAACGAAAGACGGACTTTATTACAGCATCACTGAAAATGGTGTTCAGGCAAAAGTCTTTTTTCTGGAAAATGAAAAAACAACACCCGTGGAATTAAAACTACCATTCGCAGCCGGTTCCGCTTTTTTTGAAACCAAAGACGAACGATTCAGCGATATCTGGATTACCGTTACAGGCTGGACCTCTCCTACCAAGCGATATCTGTACAGTCCCGAAACGAATAGTTTTGAATACCAACCACTGTCAAAAGCAATTGAATATCCCGAATTTAATAATTTGGTGGTCAAAGAAGTGATGGTACCTTCTCATGATGGAGTAATGGTTCCGGTTTCTATTATTTCGAATAAAAGAACCGAAATGAAAAGCAATAATCCTGTCTTGATGTTCGGTTATGGAGCTTATGGAGCATCGATGGATCCTTATTTCAGTTCTTCTCTTTTAACGTATTGTACCTATGGTGGTATTTTGGTCATTCCACATGTTAGGGGTGGTGGTGAAATGGGTGATGCGTGGCATAAAGCGGGTCAAAAGACGACCAAGCCAAATACTTGGAAAGATTTGATTGCTTCCGCAGAATATCTCATCGCCAATAAATATACTTCCCCAAAGAAAATCGCCATTGCCAGTGGTAGTGCAGGAGGAATACTTATTGGACGAGCCATAACGGAAAGACCTGATCTTTTTGCAGCAGCGGTTCCATTGGTGGGTTGCCTGAATCCGGTGAGAATGGAAAATTCCCCCAACGGACCTGTCAATACACCCGAATTTGGAACTGTCAAAAATGAGGAAGAATTTCAAGGGCTGTTAGCCATGGATTCCTATTTACATGTGAAAGACGGTGTAAATTATCCGGCGACATTAATTACCGCCGGAATGAATGATCCGAGAGTGATTGCATGGGAACCAGCCAAGTTTGCCGCCCGACTACAGGCAGCCAATGGTTCCGACAAACCAATTTTGTTTTACACCGATTTTGAAGCCGGGCACGGTATGGGCAATTCAAAAACCAAGTCAATCGAATCACTTGGAGATTTAGTCAGTTTTTCATTATGGCAAACCGGACAGGAAAAATTCCAGCCGGCAAAAAAATTAAAAAACTAAAATTCATATAAAATAAAAAAAGACTATCAATTGGTAGTCTTTTTTAGTTTAATTCAGCTGCTCCTGAAAAGCAGTAATTAATATTTGGGGTTCTATTATCTGATTTGGTGACTCTTTCATTATTTGGAGAATTTTTTTCATAGCGGCGGGATTGAGTCCCATTTTGATACCGATTTCTTTTATGGCAATAATTTCATTTTCATGTAAAACCTCATCCACATGCATTAATAAAGCCAAACGGTAAAAATGCAGGATTCGGGTAAATTCATCCTTTATGACCGTCAATTCATCCCTTTTTCGGAACAAATCCAAAAAGGTTTCCTTTTCAATTTGCAATTCGGTCGAAACCAACAAAAGAAAATCATATTCATAATCATGTAGTTCGCCATCTACAATTGCAAACGCAATCATTTCAGAAAGTAGGCTTATTTTATCTTCGCGTGTCGACATGTCATTTCTATTTTTAACAAAAATAACACAATTTAAAATACAAATGCAAACAAGAGGACGCTATCCTACAGATTCTAAAAAGGGAATACTATCAAAATCCTTTTCAAAATGTGTACCTTTGCACTTTAAAATACAATTATGACTAACAACGATATCCTTAAAAAACTCCGTGTGGCTTTAATGTTGCGCGATGACCAAATAGTAGAAATTTTAGAATTGGTTGATTTCAGAATTTCCAAATCAGAACTGGGCGCTTTTTTCCGTGCGGAAGACCACGAAAATTATGTGGAATGTGGCGACCAAGTCTTGCGTAATTTCCTGAACGCATTAGTGATTCACTTACGTGGAACAAAGGAAAACCCTAAAAATCCCGCTGATGTTTTGAACAAAAATAAAACAGCAATAAAATCAGCAAGTCAGGATCCCGAAAAAGCAAGAGGCGACAAAGAGCCGGCGAAAAAACCATACAAAAAACAAGCACCAAATAAGGCTACCCCAAAAATTCAGGTCGTCGAAAAAGTGCGTTATAATAATGGTAAGAATAAAAAATCCTAAGTTAAACCTTAGGATTTTTTTATATATATTTGAGAACTGAATTAAAAATCCCAATTTATTGGCTTCCATTTCTTATTCATTCAAGATTTATTAAAATCAATCCAAATATCTAAATGGCATTTAAAGATAAACTCCCTGTAAGTTATTTGCTTTTTACAAACAGAGGTAGAATCAATAGACGGAGTTATTGGACTGTATCAATATTTATTTGGACTTCTTTCTACATCCTTTTTACTCTTCTTACCTACACTATTTCTTATTCTGCAACGTGGTTTATTTATCCGTTATTGTTTTGGGCATTAATTGCCACGGCAACAAAACGTCTTCAGGATAGTGACAGAAGTATCTACTGGCTTTACTCAGTGCTTATTCCTGTATTTGGTCCCATTGTACTCATTTATTTTTTAGGATTTAAAAAAGGAAATGTTTCTTCAAATCGGTACGGGAATGTTCCTGGTTCAGCATCTGATTATTTTAAAAATGGAAATGCACAAGAAATTCCACATTTGAAAACCGAGGAAAGAATTATAAATGACATAACACAATTGAATCCCGTACTTGTTTCAAAAGTTGCAATACCTGCTACGATAGAAGAACTGCAAAACCTGATTAAAAATTCAGAAATTCCAATTTCAATTGGCGGAGGAAGATTCAGTATGGGAGGACAAACGGCCAGTTCAAATAGTCTTCATATTGATATGAGAAAATTGAATGCCATTCTTGATTTTTCAATAGAAAACAGAACAATTACAGTACAAGCCGGAACCCGATGGTGTGATATCCAACAATACATTGACCAGTATAATTTGAGTATTAAAATCATGCAGACATATGCCAATTTTACCGTAGGTGGTTCCTTAAGCGTCAATGTCCATGGACGATATATTGGTATGGGTGCCGTTATATTATCCGTAAAATCATTGAAAGTGATTTTAGCAAACGGAGAACTCATCAAAACTTCCCCCACTGAAAATCCGGAACTTTTTTACGCTTCTATTGGCTGTTATAATGCAGCTATGGTAATTGCAACTGCAGAATTTGAGTTAGAAGAAAACATACTGGTTAAGCGGATTCAAAAAAAGATGAAACGCGAAGAGTACAAAAAATATTTTTTTGAAAATATACGGGAAAATGAAAAAGTGATTTTTCATAACGGAGATATTTATCCTCCTCATTACAAAAACATCAGAGCAGTAAGCTGGATGAAAACGGATGAAAAGCCTACCGTAAAAACCAAACTCATGCCTTTGGCTGCCGCCTATCCAATAGAGCGGTATTTCATTAGTGCATTTAGTAGAAGTAAATTTGGAAAATGGCGGAGAGAATATATTATAGATCCACTTTTATATTTGAGTAAAAAAGTACATTGGAGAAATTACGAAGCAGGTTACGATGTTGCAGAATTAGAACCCGAATCAAGAAAAGACAGCTCGTATATTTTGCAGGAATATTTCATCCCGGCGATTAAATTTGATGAATTTTCCACTCAAATGTCCGAGATTTTCATCCGATATAACGTAAATGTCCTTAATGTATCAATACGTCATGCAAAAGCAGACCCCGGTTCTTTATTAGCTTGGGCAAAAGAAGAAGTTTTTGCATTCGTAATCTGGCACAAACAAGGAACAATTGCGGCCGAGAAGAATAAAGTAGCCGTATGGACTAGAGAATTAATCGATGCCGCAATCGCATTGAATGGCTCATACTATCTGCCCTATCAGGCTCATGCTACAAATGAACAATTTCATAAAGCCTACCCAAATGCACAGAAGTTATTCGAAATAAAAAAACAACTGGACCCGGAATTCAAATTTAGAAATGTAATTTGGGATACATATTATAAATAAAACTAAGAAAATGAATACACCAATATCAGAATTCAAGACAGTTTTTGCAGACACCACATTAAGCGATTCATTTTATCGTTTTCTGCAAGTAATTTTTCATTTGTATCCGGAAGACAAATTCCATCATCTTATTATAGAAAAAACAAAACAAAAAAATTCCGATGAAGAAATTTACAAAGCCATACAAACTGATCTTTCAACGATAAAACCTTTTCTTTCAGAGATAACATATGCTCTTCCTGCATTAAAGAAACAGAAAAAAGAGATGGCAAAGCAAGTATTGCAGCTTTTGGGAAATAAGAAAAAAATTGACGGGTATTTGGAAATCGGTTCCACCGGAAGATATCTAAGTGAATTAAAAAAACATATTACTATAACCGGTAATGTAGTGCTTACAAATGATATTGCACCAAACTCTTCTTTGGCAGATATTTTTGAAAGAGGACAAATTAATAAGCTCGGTAAATTTATCCCATTGAACAATTATCAACCGATAAGTCAAGAAGAAATTGCTGACGAAAGCATTGATGTGGTAGCTTGCCATATCGGCCTGCACCATTGTCCAACAGCATTATTAGATGGATATATAAAATCAATTCACCGAATTTTAAGAAAGGGAGGGCAGTTTATCATGAGAGACCATGATGTAAAAACTCCTGAAATGGCAACATACGTTTCGTTGGTGCATACTGTCTTTAATTTAGGTTTAAATGAAACATGGGAAAAAGACAATTCCGAATTCAAATCATTTAAATCAATTGATGAGTGGAGTACTATTATTACGTCTTATGGCTTTTCAGATAGTGGAAATAGGATTATACAGGAAAAAGATCCCACTGATAATACGCTACTTTCATTCATCAAATTGTAATTCATGAAACGGCTTAGGATATTAACTTTTTTCTCAGTTCTGCTGGCAGGATCGATTTTCTTTTTGAAAAAAACAAGTCCAACTACAATTGTAGAAAATGAGGGATTGACCATCAAGAAAGAATGGTTATCCATCAATAAGAATTCCATAACACCAAAAAAAGATGTCCGGCCTGCAGATCAGACGTTCTTGACTTTTACTGAATGGTACCTAGTTTTCAGTCCCGAAGAACAAGCCAACTATTTTAAACATCATACTGCGAGCAGTTTTCCATTTATGAGTCATACCGCCCAGATCTGGGAAGGTTATAACGTTATGAACGACCAGATTAAAGGCAATTTCCCACCTAATGAAGGCTATCAATTTATGATTTGGGTAATTGGTACCAGTGCATCAGTTGAATATTCAATTAAGGCATGGTATGAAACTATAATAGGCAGGATAACCGATACTGATAAAGTATTTACTGATGAAGACCAGTTAAATGCTAAGTTCACCCAAGACTATGTTGATTTTATCAAAGACAGGCCCTGGTATGAATTTGACTTTAAAAGCCGCCTTAAATCTTTATGGGGTTCAACTTCTATTTTTGATAATCATTTTGCCAGAAAAATGGAACGCAAATATATCCTCACTTCAGAATTACTTGTAAAGATAGCCTATGGCAAACTTATTGGATTAGGAACAGAAAAAGTCTATGATGAAACCTTACCTACTACTTTAGTGGCATTGGATTCACCTTCAACACAAAATTTAATGGCTGAAAAACGGAACCAGACATTAGTAGACCTTCCGAGATATGATAAATTCAACGGAGCAATTTGCAAATTAGCTTATAAAGGTTACCGGTTTAAGGAAATTGCCGGAAATAATTCCGCTATCCTAGTTACTGTATTGTCACCGATAAATAAAACCCTCAATCTAGGAAATGCTCAGATTGTTTTTGAACAGCCTATTTCTTCAGATTTAAAAATGCAGCGGATTGCAGTTGCCATACCAGTACCTGAATTAAACACATTGCTCATCCAATTGAATAAAGATCATATTAAAGTGGAACACATATTTGACTTCTAGGAAAAAGAATATTTCGGTTTCAAAACTAATCAATTAAACAAAAAAATCCTGAGCTTTCACTCAGGATTTTCTAATATATAACTATTTTCTAATTAAGAAAGAGCTGCTTTTACCTGATCGGCTGCTTCCTGGAATTCCACTGCAGATAAGATTGGCATACCTGAATTATCAATTAATTCTTTTGCAATCTCAGCATTGGTTCCCTGCAAACGAACGATGATTGGCACTTTAATAGCATCGCCCATGTTTTTGTATGCATCAACAACACCTTGAGCTACACGGTCGCAACGAACGATACCTCCAAAAATGTTAATCAAAATTGCCTTCACGTTTTGGTCTTTCAAAATAATACGGAAAGCCAACTCTACACGTTTTGCATCTGCTGTTCCACCAACGTCAAGAAAGTTAGCAGGCTCGTAACCAGCATATTTAATCAAATCCATAGTGGCCATTGCAAGACCTGCTCCGTTCACCATACAACCTACAGTTCCGTCAAGATCAACATAGTTTAATCCGGCAGCTTTTGCTTCAACCTCAATAGCGTTTTCCTCACGGATATCACGCATTTCAGCTAATTTCGGGTGTCTGTATAAAGCATTGTCATCCAAATTAACTTTGGCATCAACAGCAATAATTTTGTTATCCGAAGTTTTTAAAACCGGGTTGATTTCAAACATCGAGGCATCAGAACCAATGTAAGCTTTGTATAAAGCATCAACAAACTGCACCATTTCTTTAAAGGCATTTCCTGACAATCCTAAATTGAAAGCAATTCTTCTTGCCTGAAAACCTTGTAATCCAACTGAAGGATCAATTTCTTCGGTAAAAATCAAATGAGGAGTATGTTCAGCCACTTCTTCAATATCCATTCCACCTTCAGTAGAGTACATAATCATGTTACGACCTCTTCCTCTATTCAATAATACAGACATATAAAATTCTGAAGTTTCACTCTCACCTGGATAGTAAACATCCTCAGCAACTAAAACTTTATGTACTTTTTTACCTTCTGCAGAAGTTTGGGGAGTTATCAATTGCATTCCGATGATTTGTTCTGCAATTTCTTCTACCTGCTGCAAGTTTTTTGCAAGCTTCACTCCTCCACCTTTTCCACGACCACCAGCGTGAACCTGTGCTTTAATAACGTGCCATCCTGTTCCGGTTTCGGCAGTTAATTGCTTTGCTGCAGCAACCGCTTCCGTTGGGTTGTTGGCAACATAACCACGTTGAACTTTCACACCATAACTGGCTAATATTTCTTTTCCTTGGTATTCGTGTATATCCATAATGAAGTATTTGACTTTTTTAAAAGTGCAACAAAAATAACAAATTTATCTAATGGGCGAAAGGATTTTAGATTTTTATTTGGCTCTGATTTTACTGGTTTCGGTTTCCATTTGAGGATTATGAAAATAGGGGCGTAAATAATTTTCAATTTCTGTTTTCTCAAAAGAATCAAATATATAAGCGATGTAATTATCCGGGCGGATTAATACAAAAAGTTCCTTAAGAACACCCAATTTCTTCCAGCTATCCGTAAGTTGGCATTCTACTATTTTTAATGGAAATGGAAATATTGTTTTTATTTTGGTACACATTTCATTCTCTAATGGGGTGTTTGCCAGATGCAGCAAATGAAAGGAGGCTTTCGTAAACAATTCGTAGAAAGGAGTTTGGGAATTTTTTGTCGGCATGTAGGGCAATCGATCTCCGGCATGAAAAAGTAATTTTTGCTTACTGGTAGATAATGACAACGATTTTCCATTATAGTGGTACCAAATCTGCGAAATGGTTCTAAATAAGATGGGACGTACTTTTTCGAAAGTGAAAATTTTAGAAATCAGTTTGAGGACAATATGCTTTCTTAATTTTGCAATAAACCAGTTATCACTCGTCATCAAATTAAACATCCTGTCCGTAAACCGCATCAGCCATTGCGCAAATGGCAATCGCTCTTCATTGTAGGTGGTCAGCAAATCACTTTTAGCCTGTTTTTTTAAAACCAATGCCAGTTTCCATGCCAGATTATAAACATCCTGTAAACCTGTATTCATTCCCTGTCCTCCGGCCGGACTGTGAATATGAGCGCTATCGCCGGCTAAATGTAATCTCCCGGAACTGAAATTATCCACACAACGATGATGCAGATTGTAAACAGAAAACCAATTTACCTTTTCAAAATCAATGGGAATACCGATGGTTTTAATAACTTCTTTTTCGATATCCTCAAAACCGATATCTTCCTTATCAAAATAAGCCTTAGGTAAACTTCCTAAAACACGAAAATTCCGATCACCTTTTAACGGAAAAAAGCCAACGAAATTTTTATCCGAAGGCGAAATAACGAGATTATCATGAGGCAATTTCCAATTCATAATAACATCTGCCACAAAAAACTTATTTTCATACGTTCCCCCATGAAAATTGAAATTCATTTGGTGTCGGATTTTGCTTTTAGCACCATCACATCCAATGCAGTACTCGGCTTTAATTTCAAAAGTCTCGTTACTCTTTTTAGCTAAAATAATAATTTCGTTTTGATGCTCTTTTATGGAAATAAATTCGGTTTCCCATTGCACTTCTCGTCCATTATTTTTTAAATTTTCATAAAGCAATGTTTCATTTTGACTTTGTTCATAAGCCAACAAATATGAAAAATCAGTCATCCCCTTGCCTATTTCGCCTATTTTAATCGACGCTTTCCTTTTCCCTTCAGAAAACAGATTAAAAGAATTCATTTCAATACCATTTTCTACAACAGTATCCGAAAGCCCCATTTGTTGGTAAATTTCCAGACTTCTTGCCGTGACTACAATTGCCCGCGACTCAAATGTTGGCCCTGATTTGGTATCAATAACGACGCAATCAATTCCAAATCGGAGCAGTTGATTGGCGGCCATTAGTCCTGTGGGCCCGGCTCCAACTATCAGTACTTGTGTATTCATGATATTTTTATTAATTGAATTTTAAACACTAAAGCCTTTCACTAAATTACTGAATTTAAAGCCAATTCGATTCACATTGTTAGACTTTAAAAATCCAATCCATTTCAACTTCTTTACATTATATTATTTGTTATATTTATAACATTTTGTTACAATTTGTTAATCTTCACGAAATCATTTGGATACCATAATTTTCTACAATAGTTTTGTATAAAAATTCAGACCATGGAATCCCATCAATTACTTGCAGTAGCAGAAGAATTTGGCAGCCCGGTATATGTATACGACGCCGCAAAAATTCAGTCCCAGTACCAACGTTTAACCAATGCTTTTTCCAAGGTGGAAAGATTACGCATCAATTATGCAGTAAAGGCATTGTCGAACTTATCGGTCCTGAAGCTCCTGAAACAGATGAATTCGGGATTGGACACGGTTTCAATACAGGAAGTACAGTTGGGATTACACGCGGGATTTTCACCAGATAAAATCATTTATACTCCAAACGGCGTTTCCTTGGACGAAATCGAGGAAGTGGCCCGATTGGGCGTTCAGATTAATATTGATAACCTTTCCATTTTAGAACAATTTGGAACCAAACATCCACAGATTCCCGTTTGCATCCGTATAAATCCACATGTTATGGCGGGAGGAAACTCGAATATTTCTGTCGGACATATCGACAGTAAATTTGGAATCTCAGTACACCAATTACCTCACGTATTACGCATAGTGGAAAATACGAACATGGACATCAACGGAATACACATGCATACCGGATCGGATATTCTGGATATAGAGGTCTTTTTGTATGCATCAGAGATTTTGTTTGATGCAGCCAAAAATTTTAAAACACTTGATTTTATCGATTTCGGAAGTGGCTTTAAAGTTCCATACAAAAAAGGAGATATTGAAACCAACATTGAGGAATTGGGTAAAAAACTAAGCAAACGCTTCAATGCTTTTGAACGGGAATATGGCCGTGAATTGACTCTGACATTTGAGCCTGGAAAATTTTTAGTGAGTGAAGCCGGTTACTTTTTGGCAAAAGTGAACGTCGTAAAACAGACCACATCGACTGTTTTTGCAGGTATTGATTCGGGTTTCAACCATTTGATTCGTCCTATGTTGTACGGTTCGGAACATCAGATTGAAAATATTTCCCATCCTAAAGGAAAAGAACGTTTTTATACGGTGGTTGGTTATATCTGCGAAACCGATACGTTTGCAAGCAACAGGAGAATTACCGAAATTAAGGAAGGTGATATTCTGTGTTTCAAAAATGCCGGAGCGTATTGTTTTACAATGGCTTCAAATTATAATTCCAGATGCAAACCCGCGGAAGTACTTTGGATGAATGACAAAGCGCACCTGATTACTAAAAGGGAAACTTTTGAAGACATTATTCGGAATCAGATAGAAATAGATATGTAAAAAAACGCACGATGAGAATCGTGCTTTTTTTGTGGTTAAAGTTTAATTATTTCTTAAAATTTCCAAAAGAACATTAGATCTCGTTCCGTTAGGTAAAGGAATTTTTATCTTTTGTGAGATTGTTGGCGCTATTTGCGTGATTACTTTCTTGTCGCTGGTTTCGCCCTTTGGAATTTTCCAACCGTAAAAAATTAACGGCACATGCGTATCATAACTGTAAGGTGTGCCGTGAGAAGTACCGGTACCGTGATATTCAATATACCCGGGTTTGTCCAAAATTACCAAATCACCATTTTGTGTGGCGTCATAGCCGTTGGAGATAGAATTAAGGAAATAATCATTACCCGAATTGCTCAAAATTTCTTCTTCAGTATATACCCGTTTTACATATTCCTGCATCATCAGATATTCCTTGAAACTTTGCTTCACTTTTGCCAGCTCCAATCCTTTGGATTTAATCGCTTCTTTATTAAAGAACAGGTTAAAATCGGAATAGTTCAGTATCAGATCGGCTCCAAAAGTATCGTTCGAATATTTTTTTAATCCGGATCGGATATCATTAGGATTGATACTTTTCACATTGTATTTATTATCCTTCAAATAATTCACGTTCTCCGCACCGGCATGATCTGCGGTTAAGAAAAGGAGGTAATTATTCTTGCCTACCGTTTTATCCAAATAAACCAAAAAATCAGCAATAGTCTGATCCAAACGCAAATAGGCGTCCTGTATTTCCATCGAACGTGGCCCTAAAAGATGTCCGACATAATCAGTGGAAGAAAAACTTACCGTTAGAAAATCGGTGACATCATCTTTACCTAAAGATTCATTTTCTATAGCCTTCATTGCAAATTCGGCCAAAAGATCATTCCCGAACGGCGTCGATCGCAAAATTCCCGCATCATTTTTAGCATACATATTATTCAGATCGTATGGAAAAACCGGTGCATCACTTTTATACAATTTCCCTTCATACGGATTATCATCGGCAAGGCTTTCATTATAGGTTTCTTTCGGTTTAAATAAATCCCAGCCTTTGGTGATATACGGCATATAATGTTTCTCCTGATTGAATTGGGTAACCCAATCCGGTAATTTTTCTCCATAAAAAGTACTCGAAATAAATGCGCCTGATTTACTATACCAAAATGCCCAATTGGCAAAATGCCCGGCCGGAAGGATGGCTCCACGATCTTTAAGACTCATGCCGATTACCTTTCCTTTGAAGTTGGTCGCCAAACGCAATTCGTCTGTAATAGTGGTTGTCTGAAGGTTTTTAGGAGACATTTTCCCTTCCGAAGAAGTACCGTCGCCAATAGTGGTTACCGCATTATCATCAGTACAGTACATATCTTTGCCCAAGGTGCGGCTAAACCACTCATTACCTACAATTCCATGAGTGGCTGGAGTGGTACCGGTATATATTGATGCATGTCCCGGACCGGTATAGGTAGGCATATAATTATAATGCATGTTTTGGAATGTATATCCATTCTCCATCAGCCTTTTGAAACCATTGGCAGAGAAATCATCTGAAAATCGATACAAATAGTCCATCTTCATCTGATCCACAACAATACCCACAACCAATTTTGGGCGCTGCTGGGCCATTACAGTAGAGGATATAATAGTTAAAAATAAAATTATCTTTTTCATACGTTTTTTATCTAAAGCAAAAATACACATTAGATTTGAAATCAAAATCTGCAAGTAGTATAAAATATGTGAAATAAAAAAAACCGCTGAAGAGCGGCTTAAATGTACTTTCTATTTATCTTCTTTTTCAATAAAATTGACAATGTTATAAACGATTATCGTATTTTTTTGATTGATATACATTTGCTTACGGTTGCTCTGGTTTTTACGTGTGATGATTGAAATGGTAAATTTTTCCCCATCAACATCCGTGCAAGTGAATGGGTAAATTTCATCGCTATCACTTTCCTGCTTGTCTTCGTAATTCACAATTTCGTACAGCTGGATTTCCTGAGAGTAAACTACTATCCTGTTTTTATTAGTATCCAGTGTCACAATTAGATTGACATTTGCCAAATCAGACCATTTTCCCCATTTTCCTTTGGAATCTTTTTCCAAAACACTGAATCCGGTAGTCTGAAATTTATAGACCTGACTATAGGATTGCTGTAGTCCCAGCATCAGTACTAATAAAATCAATATCGTTTTTAACTTTGTCATTTTCATAATTTTATTCGTAATTAAATCTTGTTGGCAATTTCCAATTGTGATTTTATTACTTCTTTTTGAGCTGCTTCAAATTCATCCATCATATCCTTAACAATTTGAGCGGCGGGTTTTATATCGTGAATCAACCCTGCAATTTGACCGATTTCTAGTTCACCTTCGATTAAATCGCCTTCAAACATTCCTTTTTTAGCTCTGGCCCGACCTAATAAATTTTTCAGTTCTTCGGTAGTGGGACATTTTTTATATAACTCCTGTACATCGTCATAAAATTTATTTTTAATCAATCGGACTGGTGCCAGTTCTTTCAGTGTTAACTGCGTATCGCCTTCCTGGACATCAACGATGGTTTGTTTGAAATTATTGTGCGATGATGATTCCACCGAAGCAGCAAAACGGCTCCCAACCTGCACTCCATCAGCTCCAAGAACCATCGCAGCAAGCATTCCTCTGCCCGTTGCAATTCCCCCTGCAGCAATCAATGGAATGGAAATCTGCTCCTTTACCATTTGGATTAAAGTAAATGTAGTCGTTTCATCCCTTCCGTTATGGCCTCCGGCTTCAAAGCCTTCTGCGACAACTGCATCCACTCCAGCTTCTTGTGCTTTAATAGCAAATTTCGAACTGCTGACAACATGAACAACAATAATGCCATTTTCTTTCAGGAACGAAGTCCAGGTTTTTGGATTTCCGGCAGACATAAAAACAATCTTCACGCCCTCTTCCACAATAATTTTAATGATTTCCTCAATATTCGGATAAAGCATAGGCACATTTACCGCAAAAGGTTTGTCGGTAGCTTTCTGGCACTTTTGGATGTGCTCCCTTAAAATTTCAGGATACATGGAACCTGCTCCGATTATTCCCAAGCCGCCGGCATTACTAACGGCGCTGGCTAATTTGTAACCACTATTCCAAATCATTCCAGCCTGGATAATCGGGTATTTAATATTGAAGAGTTGTTTGATTCTATTCATGAAATTATTAGATCGAAGATTTTATTGTTTTATTAATTTACCCGTTTTAACTGTATTGGCAGCATCAATTTTATAGAAATAAATTCCGCTGGGTAATGCCTGTAAAGAAATATTCTGGATACTATTATTGCTGTTTTGGGTAAAAACATTTTGTCCTATACTATTATAAAATTGAATACTGAATGTGTCGATATTTTCCGGAACCGAAATTGTAACTGACTCTTTTACAGGATTTGGGTAGACCTTAATGTTGGTGACACTGTTTTGGTTTACTTCCAATAACGCCATATTCAATGCCAGCTGAAAATCGGGAATTCCATACCCATACATATTATCGGGTATAGTAAAACGGTCGGCCGACTGTTTGACAAGCTGAATTACTTCTGCATTGGTAAACCATGGGAAAGCCGACCAAAATGATGTCAATGCCCCTGCTAAAATAGGTCCTGAAAATGACGTACCACTGTTAGTGGTTATTACTCCAGTTTCTGTGGCTACCGTAGCTGCCACTCCCATTGCCATGACATCTGGTTTAATACGCCCATCGGATGTTGGTCCTATGGAACTGAAACTACCCCGTATTTCACTTCCCGTGACAGCACCAACGGTAAGTGTTGTCAAAGCATCCGCGGGCACCCCAATGAAGGGGTCAGAGGTTCCACCCGAATTCCCTGCAGAAGTCACACAAATCATTCCGCGGCTAAACGCAATATTGGCACCTCTGGAAATAAATGAAGTGACACCATTCATGTCGGTATACGTATAATTATATGCCGGGTTATCGTATTCAAAGTAGCCCAATGAGGTATTGATTACATCGACACCCAGACTGTCGGCGAGTTCCGCGGCTTCGACCCAGTTGCTTTCTTCAATAGGATTCTCTGTGGCGGCATCTTCAGTACGGAATAAATAATAGGAAGCATTTGGTGCTGTTCCAACTAGTTGTCCGTCAACAAAACCGCCCATGGTAGACAAAACCTGAGTTCCATGCTGGAAGCCTACATACGGATTGTTAGTCCTTGCCACAAAGTCATAACCTCCCAAAATCAAATTATTACTAAATAATCGTTGAAAAGGTGCCGCGGTATTAACACCAGGAAAACCGGCATCCATAATTGCAATTATTTTGCCGGTTCCGGTATAATCCTGCTGATGCAAAATATGCCCATTTAACATTTGAATTTGTGTAGCGGAAGTTCCGTAGTTGTAATTGACTAATATGTTTTGGAATTTCTTTTGGCTATTTTTATTAATATCCGGACCGACAGCAATTCTGAAATTTAAGGAGTGGTTTGCATATTCAATATGATCAACAAATAACAATCCTGCCAAAGCGGCAATATCCGCCTGAGTTCCACGAATATGCAAGGCGTTCATCCATTTTGATTGAGCCTTTACGGTGATTCCAAAAGAAGCCGTAATTTGATCAATATAGGGCTGATGGATTGGAACATCTTTTATATCTAATGAAATGTTTTGAGTGGTTCTTCGATCCAAAGCTCTTTGGGAAAGCATTTGAAGTGGATTGTCAAAATAGAATTGAGAATTTGGCTTATCATTAAAATATATCCACGCATCCTCCTGAGAATACCCGAGATAGGAGATTAAAAAGATGATTATTACTATTCTGAATCTCATACATTCCAGTGTTAGAAACTACTAAATTACGAAATTACCCCGGAACCAACTAATTCGTCATCAAAATACCAGGCAACGAACTGTCCCTCAGTGATTGCAGATTGCGGCTCCTCAAAAGAAATATACATTCCGTTTTCAAACTGCTGCAATGTTGCTTTCTGTAAAGGTTGGCGGTAACGGATTCTGGCCATAACGTCCATCGTTTTCCCATTGGTTAAAGCCAAATCTTCGCGAATCCAATGTACTTCAGACTTTTCTACAAACAATGCCTTTTTAAACAAGCCGGGATGCTGGCTGCCTAATCCGGTATATACAGTATTGGTGGTGACATCCGTAGCGATAATAAATAGCGGTTCTACAGTTCCGCCTACGCCCAAACCTTTTCGCTGGCCATTGGTAAAATAGTGGGCTCCCTGATGTTTTCCGACCATTTTACCCATTTCCGGAGAGTAGGAAATGCTTTTGGATTCAAATTCCAATGCTTCCACTTCTGAATTGAAGACTGGTTTCTCTGAATTGTATATGGGGTTATTTTTATCAATCTGTATGATGGAACCTTCCTTTGCCTGTAATTTCTGTTGCAAAAATTCAGGTAAACGCACTTTTCCGATAAAACACAATCCCTGGGAATCTTTCTTTTCGGCTGTGACCAAATCCATTTCGGCTGCGATGGCACGGACCTCAGGTTTGGTTAATTCACCAATTGGGAATAATGATTTTGCCAATTGCTCCTGCGATAATTGACAGAGAAAATAGGATTGATCCTTGTTACCGTCCGCTCCCGCAAGAAGTTGGTATACTTTCTTACCATCTACATCAATTTCGCCTTTTCTGCAATAATGTCCTGTAGCCACATAATCTGCGCCAAGGCTGAGGGCGATTTTCATAAAAACATCAAATTTGATTTCGCGGTTGCACAATACATCGGGATTTGGAGTCCGTCCTTTTTCGTATTCGCTGAACATATAGTCCACAATTTTTTCCTGGTACTGTTCGCTCAAATCGACCGTCTGATACGGAATCCCTAATTTCTCAGCAACTAAGAGTGCATCGTTGCTATCTTCCAGCCAAGGGCATTCATTGGAAATAGTCACGGAATCATCGTGCCAATTTTTCATAAAAAGACCAATAACCTCATATCCCTGCTTTTGCAGTAAATAAGCAGCAACACTGGAATCAACACCACCGGAAAGCCCTACAACAACACGTTTCATTTCTTTAAATTTGACTGCAAAGGTATCACTAATTTTGTTTTCTAAAGTTAATGCTTTTGTAAATTTGGATTTCCACAAATTCTGCTGACCGAAAAAAAAACACACATCGATTGATGTGTGTTCTTTATCTTATTTAAATTTAATATTCTTCTGGCTTCACAACAGTTGTTTTTTGAAATTTCTTTCTGGGCTTGTTGAAATTATCCTTGCCTGTTAATTTTCCGTTTTCATAAAATTCCCAAACACCCACTTTTTTTCCGTCTTTATACAATCCTTTGGCTACTACCTTCCCCTCCGGATCTTTATAGACTGCTTGTCCGTGGAATTGTCCGTTTTTGTACAACGCATCTTCTAATACAATGCCAGTTTCGGTATACTTTTTATAAACCCCTTCTTTGATTCCGTTTTTATATCCCGTCTCTTCGGCAATTTTTCCATTCGGAAAGTAGATTTTTTTAATTCCTTCCAGTTTTCCTTTTTTATAATTCTCGAGTGTCATGATTATTTTGGAAGACTCGTGAAAATATTTCCATTCTCCTTCATGGAGTTTGTTGACCACTTTCCCTTCACTTACTTTGTTACTGTTCTGATTGAAAAAAATAGTGTAAGCCGAATTGTCTTTAGGATTAAACTCTCTAGTTGCCAACACCGATTGCGCTTTTGTATCATCATAATACTTAAACACGCCGATTTCTTTTCCGTGATTGAAAGTGCCTTCATAACGCGGTCTTTGGGATACTTCATAAACGCCTTTCCAAAGTCCGTGCTTATCGCCATTTTCGTCCAGTTTATTGAATTCAGTCTGCGCAAAAGACGCAAAACCAAACAAACTAATGAATAATAAAAATGTGTTCTTCATATAAATTGTAATGTCAATTTTTATAACTCTAAATCTACCCTTTTATTTTATCAAAAAATAAGCCGTTTATTAAAAAAGCACCCGATAAGAGTGCTTTTAGTTTTATTTTTTCTTTTGTAGTGCTTTCTGAGCTTCGGCCTGCTCCATCATTTCCTGCATTTTACGTTGAAACTTACCTTGTTTCTTCGGCTCTTTCAATTTATTTTCCTGAATCTGGGCGTGAATTTTATTTTCATCCACAACATATTTCTTAATTACAATCATAATACCGATAGTAATTAAATTTGAAATAAAGTTATACAAACTCAATCCCGCTCCGTAAGTATTGAAGAAAATCAACATCATTATTGGAGATACATAAATCATGATTTTCATCATTTTCGCCATATCCGGCATTCCTTCCTGTTGAGGCGCTGCCATTTGTTGGTCACCGGAAGTCATTTTCATATAAAAGAAAATTGCTATCGCTGCCAATATCGGAAACAAACTCACGTGGTCCCCATATAATGGAATGTGGAAAGGTAATTTTGCAATTTGGTCAAAGGAAGATAAATCATCTGCCCAAAGGAAACTTTTCTGACGCAATTCAAATGCCGACGGGAAAAACTGAAACGACGCATACATAAAAGGAATTTGAATCAAGGCGGGTATACAACCAGCCATCGGATTCACTCCTGCCTTGGTATATAATTTCATTGTTTCCTGCTGCTTTTTCCCTGGATCTTTTTTATACTTTTCTCCCAATTCATTAATTTCAGGACGCAGAACCTTCATTTTAGCCTGCGACAAAAATGATTTATACGTAATAGGCGACATTGCTATTTTTATTAGTATCGTAAAGACGATAATAGCAATTCCGTATGCGATGTACGAGCTTAAGAATCCAAATAATGGAATAAATATGAATTTATTGATCCAGCCGAAAATTCCCCAACCTAATGGGATGATTTTGTCAAGATTTTTATCGTATGCTTTTAAAGTCTTATAATCTGATGGTCCGAAATACCAATTCATTTTATAATCCACTTCACCATTATTGAACGCTAAAGGAACATTGGCTCTGAATTGTTTGGTAAAAACAGTATCTTTTTCTTCATCAACAATCAACTTCGTAGAGTACAATTCGGCAGTCTTAAAGGATGTTTTTGTCAAAAGTATCGAGGCGAAGAAATGCTGTTTGAAAGCAATATAAGATACTTCTTCGACAGTTTCTTTTTTGTCGTTTCCGTCTCCTACATTATCATATTTGCCCTCTTCATGTTCATATCTAAGATCGGCATAACGGTTTTCATAAGAGATGCTTTTCTCATTTCTGTAAGCTTTCAGGCTCCATTCTAAATCCAATGGTTTTGAAGTGTTCAATACTTTGCTCAAACCTTGCGAACGAACATCAAAATCAAGCATGTAATCGTTTGGCTTCAATACATATTTGTATTCCAAAAACTCATTTGCACCCGCTTTCAGGCGCATGGTAAGAATTTGGTTCTCACCTACTTTTGTCACGGTCGGTTCAAAAAACAAGTCTTTTGTATTTAACGTACGGTTGTCCTGTGTCTGAAGCTGGATATTAAGATGGGAATTGTTGTCTTTTATCAGTTCCACCATTTGGCCCGAACCTCTTTTGAATCTTTCAAAATTTTTCAATTTTGCTTCAACAATGTATCCCCCTTTATTGGCTACTTTAATACTTACCAATTTATTTTCAATAGTAGTAAACGTTTCTTTAGCCGAAGGTAATGTCGCGGAGTATGCAAAGTTTCCTAATGACCCTTTCAATTTTGCCAATTGCAATGAATCTCCGGAAGTGGTATCAATGGCTGCAATAACCGATTCTTTTGCTGGTGCAGTTTTCGCTTTTTCAGTTTGGACTACTTGTTCTTTCTTTGCTTTTTCAGCATCAATTTCTTTTTGAGAAGGTTGGTTTCGATATAGCATCCAAATCAAAATTCCGAAAATTAACGCAAAACCTATAATTGAATTTAGGTCTAATTTTTTGTCTTTCATTGTACTCTTTTCTGTTTTATTTTTTCTTTGCTTTTACCGTTGCACCAACAAAATTCACGAATAACGGATGTGGATTGGCAACAGTACTTTTGTATTCCGGATGGTATTGCACGCCAATAAAAAACGGATGGTTTTCTATTTCCACAATTTCTACCAAACCGGTGTCCGGATTGCTTCCCGACGCTTTTAAACCTGCTTTTTCCAAAACTTCCAAATAATCGCCGTTGAATTCATAACGGTGACGGTGACGCTCTAAAATACTGGCTTGTCCATATATTTGATACGCTAATGTATTCTCTTTTATATCGCATTTCCAGGCACCCAGACGCATGGTTCCGCCTTTATCGGTGATGGTCTTTTGTTCTTCCATTAAATCAATAACCGCATTGGCAGTTCCCTGATTCATTTCGGTGGAATTGGCATCTTTTAAATCCAGTACATTTCTGGAATATTCAATTACAGCCATTTGCATTCCAAGACAAATTCCTAAAAACGGAATGTTATTTTCACGCGCATAACGCACGGTTTCGATTTTTCCTTCTATTCCTCTTCCACCAAAACCTGGCGCAACAAGAATTCCATCCAAATCCTTTAATTTTTCTTCTACATTTGAAGCATCCAAATATTCCGAATGCACTGAAACAACATTTACTTTAGTTTCATTAGCAGCACCGGCGTGAATAAAAGCCTCCAAAATAGACTTATACGAATCCTGCAATTCAACATATTTACCAACCAAACCAATATTTACCGAATGTTTCGGGTTTTTCAGACGGTGTAAAAAAGTATTCCATTGCATTAAATCGGGAGTTGCTTTTTCCGGCAAAGCTAATTTCTTCAATGCAACGGTATCAAGGCCTTCTTCCAACATTAAATTTGGCACTTCATAAATCGTAGAAGCATCAATCGACTGGATAACAGCTTCTCTTTTAACATTACAGAACAACGCTAATTTTTGTCTCAATTCATCAGACAATTCATGTTCGGTTCTGCAAACCAAAATATCTGCTTTGATTCCGCTTTCCATCAATGTTTTCACGGAGTGCTGCGTTGGTTTTGTTTTCAATTCTCCTGCAGCAGCCAAAAATGGCACTAATGTCAAATGAATCACAATTCCGTTATTTTCACCTAATTCCCATACCAACTGACGTACGGACTCAATGTAGGGTAAGGATTCAATATCCCCCACCGTTCCACCGATTTCGGTAATCACAATATCATAATCGCCAGATTTTCCAAGCAATTGCATGCGTTCTTTAATTTCGTTGGTGATATGAGGCACAACCTGTACCGTTTTTCCCAGAAATTCCCCTCTTCTTTCTTTCTCAATTACCGAAAGATAAACTCTCCCCGTAGTGACGTTATTTGCCTGAGAGGTTGGCACATTCAAGAAACGTTCATAATGACCCAAATCCAAATCCGTTTCGGCCCCATCATCAGTCACATAACATTCTCCGTGCTCGTATGGGTTCAAAGTCCCCGGGTCAACATTGATATATGGATCGAATTTTTGGATTGTTGTCCGATAACCTCTTGCCTGTAATAATTTTGCTAAAGAAGCAGCAATGATCCCTTTCCCTAAGGAAGAAGTCACACCACCAGTAACAAAAATATATTTCGTTTGATTCATTGTGTTGTTTGTGTTGTAGTTGTGTAAAAAACTTGGCAAAAATACGAATTTAATTGGACTTTTAGATTTTTGAACTGGTCGATTTTAAGAAAATAACGTCTTTATAACATTCTAATAATCTGCCTGTCCTATTTGCCTAATCAGCGTTTTGGATATCGCTTTTTAATATTGCGGATCAGTTCTTCCAAACCGTTCAGTTTTAACTCATAAATCAGTTGAAGCTGCGTCCCTAATTCGCCTTTCGGGAAACCTTTATTGCTATACCAGACGATGTAATATTCCGGGATATCAATGAGATACCAACCTTCATATTTACCGAAGGGCATTTTAGTATGGGCCAATTTTATGAGCTGTTCCTGATTTTTGTCCATCTTAAAAGTGAGAAAAAGAGAAAGAGTATAGACTTTTTTAAAACCTATACCCTTTAACAGTATCTTATAAAACTATATTATTTCCAGTTAAAAGTAATCTTCTTGTCAATTTCCGGATTCAGGCTCAAAAAAACGGGACATGTCATCGCGGCTTTTTCCAGAATGGTTTTGTTTTTATCGTCAGCCGAAACACTCATATTAAATACGACTTCAATCGCACCAATTCTCCTTGGCTCGGCCTGCATAATTTTTACAACAGAAGCTGTTGAACCTTTCAGGTCTATGTTCATATCCCGGGATTTTATTCCCATGATGGTCATCATACAGGTGGCTAACGCATTCGCTACAGTATCTGTTGGGGAAAATGCTTCCCCTTTTCCATTATTGTCTGTGGGCGCATCCGAAATAATTTCACTCCCGGATTGGATATGAATTGACGATGTTCTTAAATCTCCTAAATACGTTACTTTTGAGGTCATTAGTTGGCTTCTTTTATGGTTAAGTCCGCATCATAATATAAGATATAAACTCCACTATTGGTATATCCTTCAGATACTTTTTTGTTGTAATCAAATTTGTTTTCTACTTGCTTTGTTGCTACATTCTCAATGGTTTCTGCAAAACTGGTATTTTGCGACAACCGCAGCATCGTATCAAAAGTCACGTCAAATCCACGGGTGGCAAATTGACTTGGGAAAATTTTATTTTTTCTTTTATAGGCATTTTCAAACATCAATGCTTCCGGCGTTTCATTGTCGCAAATCAATGATGGATACAGCATTTTCAATTTGGTCAGGCGGCTTAAAGGAATTTCCTCGAAATCCAAAGTTGGATTTGCTTCTAAAATAACTAATTGTACTCTATATTCAGACATGGCATTTAACAATGTATTCGTAATGGCCAGAATAGTTCCTGTTTTTTCAGATTCCATGATAACGTAATTCACTTTATCCTTCACCAATAATTTTTTCAAACTATCCGCTACAAAATTTCCATTACTGTCCAATCCGGTCAATCTGACCCCTTTCTGATTTTCAATAATGTATTGTTTAATTGCTGTTTTCTTTGCAGCAATCACGGCAATGATATTCCCGTCTTTCGTCTCAAGATAATCAAACATGGCCGTTCTCAGGAAATCATTTGTCGGCATCGACTGGTATAAGTTCGGGAATGATTTTACGGTTTCTTTCGATAAAGGAGAAATTACCGGAACATTATCTTTACTGACCAATTCGGCAACTTTTTCCACATTTGTCTGGTAGAATGGTCCGATAATAGCATCGGCATTTTCCAGTTTATATTGTTGAACTAATGAAGCTGCATTCGATGAATTTTTAGTTTCCTGCGAATCCAGAATTTTGACATTTATATTTAACCCTAATGTTTTTGCAGAATCGATTGCCATCAAAGCTCCTGCGTAGAAATCCAGCGTCATATTCAGAAACTTATCTTTCTTCAAACGTGCGGCAGTTGAATTGATTGTGTCGCTCTCTAATTTTGAAATATTAAAAGGCAGTAATAAAACCAGTTCTTTTCTTTTTTGAGTGGTTATGCTTTTTGATAAATCAGCAATCGCATTTTTTTCGGTTTTAGAAATGGAAACTGTGTTTGGAATTTTCAAGATCATTCCTTCCTTAACTCCATCAGTCAATTCCGGATTAATCGCCACTAAAGCTTCGGTACTTAAACCGAACATTTTTGTCAGGCTGTACATCGTTTCCTTAGCTTTTACCTCATAATTGACATATTCAACTATTTTTGCTTTTTTAGGTTCTTCTATTTTGGTGACTTTAACTCCGCTTTGTGGTGGAGTTCCGCTTATCAACAATTTATAACCCACAGGCAATCCTCCAACAGTATCCGGATTTAGTTTTTCCAATTGCTCAATGGTTATTCCATATTTTTTGGCTATCGAAAATTTGGTTTCCTTGGCCAATACCTCATGATAAACCACTTTCCCAGTTTTCGTATCAAGCGATTTTGACAAGCTTTTACTTGGAATAGTAATCATTCCGCCCACCTTCAAGCCTTCTTTCAAAGCAATCGGGTTGGCTGCTTCCAAATCACCAATACTGACATTGTATAATTTAGCGATGCTGTACCACGTTTCTTTGGTGGCAACCTGATGGGTTTTCGCTTTTGAATTTAAGGCACTTTCCTTTGCTTTTGAAGTTGGCGAAGGAATCAATAAGACCGTATTAGGCTGAACACCATTTTTGGAATCCGGGTTCAGTTTGTAGATATCAAAAGGCGTGACGTGGTATTTTTGAGCAATTTGGGTTACTGTTTCCCCTTTGACAACTGTATGTTTCAAATATTTTCCTTGTTGTGAAAAAGCACTGCAAGAGATAAAAAAAACCGTAACACAAACTGCTAAAAAATACTTCATCTTTATAATTTAAAAATTATTCCCATTCTATTGTTGCAGGTGGTTTTGAACTGATATCATAAACCACTCTGTTGACACCTTTTACTTTATTGATAATATCATTAGACACTTTCATCAGAAACTCGTAAGGCAAATGTACCCAGTCCGCAGTCATTCCGTCAGTAGATTCTACTGCCCGAAGCGCGACTACCTTTTCATACGTACGTTCGTCACCCATTACTCCTACACTATTCACAGGAAGCAAAATGGCTCCGGCCTGCCAAACTTTATCATACAATCCCCATGATTTCAATCCGTCAATAAAAACAGCATCTACATCTTGCAGGATCTGCACTTTCTCGGGAGTGATATCGCCCAAAATACGAATCGATAATCCTGGTCCCGGAAAAGGATGCCTTCCTAACAACGCAGCATCTATCCCTAATGTTGCCCCTACCCGACGAACTTCATCCTTAAACAACATTCGAAGCGGTTCAACAATCTTCAATTTCATATAATCCGGCAAACCACCCACATTGTGATGTGATTTGATGGTCGCCGATGGTCCTTTTACGGAAACCGATTCGATTACATCCGGATAAATGGTTCCTTGCGCCAACCATTTAACATCCTCAATCCGGTGGGCTTCGTCATCAAAAACTTCAATAAAAACCCTGCCTATTGCTTTCCTTTTTAATTCCGGGTCTTCAATACCTGCCAACGCATCCAAAAAGCGTGCCGAAGCATCCACTCCTTTTACGTTCAGCCCCATTCCTTTGTATTGTTCCAATACTTGTTCGTATTCATTTTTACGAAGCAGCCCGTTGTTTACAAAAATACAATACAGGTTTTTCCCAATAGCCTGATGCAATAAAACTGCAGCTACCGTTGAATCCACACCTCCTGAAAGTCCAAGGACAACTTTATCATCCTGTACTTTTTCCTTTAACTCACCGACCATTTCTTCTACGAAAGCATTTGGTGTAAAATTTTGGGGAACATGAGCAATTTTTACTAAAAAGTTCTCCAGCATCTGCTTTCCATCCGTTGAGTGAAAAACTTCGGGATGGTATTGGATGGCGTAGGTTGTTTCACCCTCAATTCTATAAGCGGCAAATTCCACATCATGCGTGCTTGCTAATTTTACTCCATTGGTCGGTAAAGCTTTGACACTGTCGCTATGGCTCATCCAAACCTGGGAATTCTCAGAAACGCCTTCAAAAAACACTTCATCTTCTTTAATAAAAGACAAATTGGCCCTGCCATATTCCCTTGTATTAGAAGCCGCTACTTCTCCACCACTAAAATGAGCTAAATATTGCGCTCCGTAACAAACGGCCAGTACAGGCAATTTTCCTCTGATTTGAGACAAATCAGGATGTGGCGCATCATCTCCCCGAACAGAAAATGGGCTTCCGCCAAGAATTACCGCTTTATAACTTGATAAATCACTCGGAAAATGATTAAAAGGAAAGATTTCGCAGAATATATTTAATTCGCGAACTCTTCGCGCAATAAGTTGTGTGTATTGCGATCCGAAATCTAAAATAAGTACGTTGTGTTGCATGTGCAAAAATACTTTTAAAATTTGGAATTGAAAAAGGGAAAGTTTGAAAATTTTTTAATTTATTATTTTTCAATAAAAGCAGCGGTAACATCATCAAAATTATGGAGTAACCCTCAAAGATTTAGGCAGTTTTTTAAAAAGCAATACTTAATTTAAAAAAGTTTCGTTATTCTTACTACATGAAAATTGCAGCTTCAAAAAAACCATTATTTTTGTGGAAGCTTATAAAAAAATACGCACTTTTGTCAACTTACTAAATAAAAGAAATTTCTATGATGTTAAATTTTCTATTGCAAGTCAATCCAGTTACTGATACTATTGCAAATACGGCCGCTGCTGCCACTGATATGGATGTGAGTGTTACTGATAATATTTCATATCTGGACTTTTTATTAAAAGGCGGGGTAATGATTTATCCTATTATTTTACTTTTATTCTTTTGTGTTTACGTGATTATTGAGCGCTATTTATCCATTAAAAAAGCGACAAAACAGGATCTTAACCTAGTTAATGACGTTAAAATGCAATTGAAAACCGGAAAATTAGACAATGCGATTATGCTTTGCAGTCGTGAAAATACGGCTTCCGGAAATATTTTAAGAAGCGGAATTTCCATTATTGGAAGACCAATCAGCGAAATCGAATCGGTAATGGAACGTACCGCGAACGTTGAAATTGCGCAAATGGAAAAAGGATTGAGTCACTTGGGATTGATTTCAGGGATTGCGCCAATTCTTGGTTTTATTGGTACTATTATGGGGGTTATCAAAATATTTCACACGATTTCAAATACAGGGAATTTAAATATCCAGACTATTTCAGGAGGTTTATACGAAAAAATGATCAGTAGCGGCGCCGGATTGGTGGTCGGTGTTGTCGCTTATTCTGCTTACCATTTGTTCAATATGATGATTGATGCTTATTCCTTACAGATTCAAAAACAGACTTTGGCCATCATCAATGTAATACAGGAACCACATGGCAATTAAAAGAAACAAGCGTTTTCACGCAGAAATCCCAACTGGGTCATTAGCGGATATCATGTTCTTTTTGTTTTTGTTTTTTCTGATTATTTCGACTCTGGCAAATCCAAATGTGATTAAGCTGACATTACCTAAAGCGAAAACAAACGAAACGACCAATAAAGACCACATCAGTCTATCCGTTACCGAAGATAAATTATATTATATCAACAAACAGGAAATTCCCTTTGACCAATTGGAACAGGCCTTGTATAATAAAACGACCGCAAATAATGACAAAACTGTCGTGGTTCGGGTTCCTGCTGATAATAAAGTTCAGGATTTGGTAGATTTGATGCAAATGGGTGTAAAATTGAAACTGAATTTTGTCATCGCTACTTCTAAATAAACAAAGATAAATGTGGCGAACCGTATTGTTAATTGGATTTGGCGGCGCTATTGGCAGTATATTCAGATACCTGACTGCTATTATGGTAAATAAATATTACGCTTCTGCTTTTCCCCTTGCTACATTCATTACCAATGTTATAGGCTGTTTCCTTATCGGATTGATTGTCGGATTACTCGAAAAAATCCAAATGACCAATCCGGATTTAAAATGGTTTCTGATTACTGGATTTTGCGGCGGATATACGACTTTTTCTGCCTTTGGTTATGAAAATATAGGGTTATACCAAAACAACAATTTGGGAATCGCTTTTATCTATATGGGCTTAAGCATCATTTTTGGACTGTCTGCCGTTTGGTTGGGACTACTCTTGGCGAAATAGCTCTTGCTTTAAAATTTTCTCCTTTGCGAAAAAAATGTAACTTCGCGCTTATGAAAAATTCTGATATTAAAGAAATACAGTTGTTGCTGTCAACTCCAAAAAAAATAGCAATTATTCCGCACCGTGGCCCTGATGGGGATGCAATGGGCTCCACTTTAGCATTGTACCATTTTTTATTGAAATCCAAACACCATCCGGTTATCATTTCACCGAATGAATTTCCGGAATTTTTAGCATGGCTTCCAGGTTCTGAAAGCGTGTTGATTTATGAAAAAGACAAGGACAATACTACCAAAATCCTTCAGGATGCCGAATTGATTTTTACCCTTGATTTTAATGCACTGCATCGCGTGGGCGATATGGAAAATATCCTTCAAACGCTTACTGCTCCTTTCATCATGATTGACCATCATCAGAAACCGGACGATTATGCGAAGTACACCTATTCAGATACTTCATTTGGTTCTACATGCG
The DNA here is from genome assembly GCF_007109225.1 of Flavobacterium sp. GT3R68. Classification (GTDB taxonomy): domain Bacteria; phylum Bacteroidota; class Bacteroidia; order Flavobacteriales; family Flavobacteriaceae; genus Flavobacterium. The sequence continues at coordinate 55,266 of NZ_VJZK01000004.1, read as the reverse complement.
AGATGATTTACAATTTCATCGGTTTTTTAGGTCAGCATGATTTAATCGACAAGACAATTGCAACCTGCATTTATACCGGAATTTTGACTGATTCAGGTTCTTTTAAATACCCAAAAACCACCGGAACGACCCATCGTGTGGTGGCTGATTTGATTGATTTGGGTGTAGAAAATTATAACATTCCAAATCTACTTTTTGACAATCATTCCTATAACCGATTACAATTGTTAGGAAGATCTTTGCAAAATTTAAAAGTAATGCCGGAACACCACACCTCATATACCACGCTTACTCAGGAGGAATTGGACACGTTTCATTATGTTAAAGGTGACACGGAAGGCATTGTAAATTATGGATTATCAATAAAAGGCATTATTTTTACAGCTATGTTCATTGAGAACAAGGACGAAGAAATGATAAAAATTTCGTTCCGTTCGCAAGGCGAGTTTGATGTCAACCAATTTGCAAGAGACCATTTTAATGGGGGTGGCCACATCAATGCCGCGGGTGGAAGATCCGATTTATCAATGATTGAAACCATCAAAAAATTTGAAAATTTAGTTACTAAACTGTAAACAACATGAAAAATAAAATCATCGTAGTGCTACTCATAATCCTTTGTCTCCTGATGATCTTGAGTTGCAGTCAGCAAAAAGCAAGAATGCCTGTTTCTCAGTCTTCCGGAACCTTTATGAAGGAATCTGCAGCGCGCAACAAAATATTAGTTGCCAGTGAAGAAGGTAAAATCGATTCCATTATCAAAAGCAACCCTACCATAAAGTACATTGCCTCAACAAAAGGATATTGGTATCATTATGAAACAAAAGTGGAAACTGATACCTTGACGCCAAGAAAGGGAGATATTGCCTATTTTGATTATGAAATCAAAGATCTGGATGGAAATATAATTTATTCGGAACTGGAGTTAAAACCGCAGACGTATTATGTGGATAAGGAACAAAAGATCATGATGGGACTCCGTCACGGTATTAAATTAATGCATAAAAATGAAACGGTGACTTTTCTTTTCCCGTCGCATATGGCCTACGGTTATCACGGGGACAATAAAAGAATCGGAACAAATGAGCCTATAATATGTACCGTTACCCTAAATGATTTTAAGCCTGAAAATAAAGTAATCACCGAATAATTATTAAAAAAAATGAAAAAAAGATTAAGCCTGTTGTTGATTGTATTCGCAACATTTTTTTCCTGTACAGATACTCACAGTGATTTGGCAGATGGATTGTATGCAGAAATAGAAACCAATAAAGGAATCATCTTACTGCAGTTAGAATTTGAAAAAACACCAGTTACCGTAGCAAATTTCGTTACGCTGGCTGAAGGAAAAAACACTTTCGTAAATGAACAATTCAAAAGCAAACCATTCTTTGACGGTTTGAAATTTCACAGGGTAATCCCAGAATTTATGATTCAGGGTGGAGACCCATTGGGAGATGGATCAGGAGATACAGGTTATAAATTCAAGGATGAAATTACCGATATGACATTTGACAAAGGCGGACTCCTTGCCATGGCAAATTCAGGCCCGGGAACCAACAGCAGCCAATTTTTTATTACACACAAAGAAACACCTTGGTTAAACGGTTTGCATACTATCTTTGGCCATGTGGTGGAAAATGGCATGGAAACGGTAAATAAAATTGTGCAGAATGATGACATCAAAAAAGTCACCATCATCCGAAAAGGGGAAGCCGCTAAAAAATTTGATGCTGTAAAAGTCTTCAGCGATTTCTTTGCCAACGAAGCTGAAAATCTAAAAAAACAGGCAGCAGAGGATATCGAAAATAAAAAAATCTATGCTGAGAAATATAAAACTGTAATTGATTTAAAAACTGCATATTTCAATGCTGTGAAAGCGGATGCCACAAAAACCAAAACGGGTTTACAATATAAAATAACACAAAAAGGAAGCGGTAAAAAACCGCAAACTGGAACCACCATGTATATTCATTATGCCGGTTTCTTGGAAGATGGAACACTTTTTGACAGCAGTATTGAATCAGTAGCCAAAACCTTTGGGAAATTTGACCAGAAAAGAGCCAATGCCAGACAATATACCCCAATTCTTTTTGAAGCGGGACAAAAACAGGGAATGATTCCCGGATTTATTGAAGGTCTTGAAAAATTATCCTTTGGTGATAAAGCAGTTATATTTATCCCTTCCCATCTGGGCTATGGAGAAGCTGGTGCGGGAGGAGTAATCCCGCCAAACGCCAATATTATTTTTGAGGTAGAGATATTGGAGAATATGTCCAATTAAAAAATTACAGAAAGGGAATAAACCTGAAAATCCCAGCATAATGCAAAACAAGTAAGGAGTTATAATCTAAAATGAAAATGAAATTCAAAATTATGTTTTTGTTGTTTTTAGGAATGACCACATCTATTTATTCCCAGAACACTAAAAAGCCTGCCCATAAAAAAGCAGTTGCTGCCAAAAAAATGAATGCCCAATCAAATGATGGTCTTTTTGCCGAAATCCAAACTACCAAAGGGAAAATTCTCTTACAGTTGGAATACCAAAAAACACCGGTAACAGTGGCTAATTTTGTTTCTCTTGCAGAAGGAACCAATACTTTTGTTACCAATGAAAAACTAAAAGGAAAACCATTTTATGATGGATTAAAATTCCACCGCGTCATTCCTGATTTTATGATTCAAGGAGGAGATCCTTTGGGAGACGGTTCCGGCGGCCCAGGGTATTCATTCAAAGATGAATTTACAGATTTGAAGCATGATAAAGGCGGAATCCTTTCGATGGCTAATTCAGGCCCGACAACCAATGGCAGCCAATTTTTCATTACCCATAAAGAAACGTCTTGGCTTAATGGGAAACACACCGTTTTTGGACACGTAATAACTGGCATGGACGTTGTTAATGCGATTGCTCAGAATGATGTTATCAATAAAGTGACCATCATCAGAAAAGGTTCTGATGCTAAGAAATTCAATGCAGCTAAAGTTTTCGCCGATTATTTCGCTAACAAAGCCGAGGATCAGAAAAAACAAGCAGCTCTTGATGCAGAAAATAAAGCCAAACAAGCGGCAATTGAAGCAGATGCAAAAAAAGCATATGATGAAAAATTTGGTCCGGTAAAAGTTCAGAAAACAGCAGCTTTAGCGGCGATTCGTTCAACTGCCACTAAAACACCTTCTGGTTTGGAATATAAAATTATCCAAAAAGGGGCCGGAAAGAAACCGGCTGACGGAGCAAATGTATACATTCATTATGCAGGATATCTGGAAGACGGAACTCTATTTGACAGTAGCTATGAGGAAGTTAATAAAACTTTTGGGAAATATGACGCCAACAGAGCTTCACAAAACGGATACCAGCCTTTCCCGTTCCAATATGGAAAGAAAGACGGATTGATTCCAGGATTTATTGAAGGTCTGAACGCTATGTCTTTTGGTGATAAAGCGGTTGTTTTTATCCCGTCAAAATTGGGGTATGGTGAAAGAGGTGCTGGTACTGTTATCCCACCGAATGCTAATATTATCTTCGAAATTGAGATGTTGGAAAGTCTGCCTGCTCCAAAACAATAATTATTTATTTTTTATATAAAAAAGGGATTAACGTCATGTTAATCCCTTTTTACTTTCTATTTACAAACAATTATTTCTTTCCGAACTTCCAGTCAAATTCATCCTTATCATTAATGATTGCCCCTACTTCAACCTTTACTACTTCGTCAAATTCCGTTTGAAGGATAATCCAGTTATCTTCATTAAAATAGTTTTCAAACGTATCAAAATCTTCAGCTGTGAATTTGGAAAGTCCTTTTTGATTCAATTCATTTTTAACATCTATAATTTTCCTTCCGATCATTTTATTATCGAACAATTCCAAATCATTTGCAGAAGCAACGATATATCCGAGTTTCAAATCCTCTTCTTGGTAAAAGGTAAGACGCATTTTTTGTGCATTGTAAGCAAAAATCACGTTATCGTCTTCATCTTTATAATTGCGGTCCGGTTTTCCGTAAATCGCTATTACATCATTCTGTTTCATCCCGAAGATGAGTTTATCGATTCCGTTTTTTAAATTTATTTTCATTTTGTTCAGTAATTAAATCGTTAAAAAATCTCCCGAATCAGGAGAAGTGCAAAGGTATTCTTTTTATAATTCTTTCCTAAATAAAGCGATACACTTAAAGAGCGCCATTGCTTTTGAAAATTTTTAAGTATCCGATTCAAACTTTCTGTTTTTCCGTTTTGTGCTCTATTTCGCAATAAAATATCAGGTTTCTATTTGCCGATTGAATAAAATTCACTAACTTCCCTACACTTTAAGTCTCAGATTATCAGCTTGTTTTTTTTATTTCATGCGTATCGAATTTAATACCTTCAGGTTATGAAAATTTCTTTCGACAAAAAAATATTTCTAGGATTAGCCATTAATCTATTAGTTGTTTTAGCCTCCGCATGGATTTTAATTTCCCGCTTCACTATTCCCAAAGACCAATTAAGAGATACGCAGTTAGACGTGATTGAACTGATACTTTTTGGACTATCTTTCTCTTTACTTATTGTTCTTTACTTTATTATAAGGAGTCGTCTTCGAACAGAGACGGTTTCGAAAAGCGTTCTTTTTGAAAATAAACAATTGCTGCAATCCATCATTGATAATACTTCCAATCCGATTTTCATAAAAAAAATAAATGGGGAATATTTATTGATTAACAAACAGTGTGAAACCTTATTCCATATTTCGAATGAAGAAATCGTCGGTAAGACCGATTATGATTTTCTGCCAAAAAATGTAGCCGACATTTACCGTAATTCGGATCTTGAGGTGGTCAAAGCATTACGGGAATTAAAAACGGAAGAAACCGTGCAGTTACCTGATGGCGCTCATACCTACATTTCGGTTAAGTTTCCATTGTATGATAATTCGGGAAGAATTTATGCAATCGGAGGGATTTCGACAGACATTACGGAAAGGAAAAAAACAGAAGATTCTATTAAAGCTTCGCACAAACTCTTTAATATGGCGATGGATATTATGGTCATCGCTTCGAATGATAAATTTGTAAAAGTAAATCCCGCACTCGGTAAGGTATTAGGATACAGTGAAGAAGAACTACTAAGCCAGCCATTTCTGGATTTTGTCCATCCACACGATCATGAGAGTACCCTGAATGAAATTGCAAAACTCAATATGGGTGCCATTACCATTCAATTTGAAAACCGTTGGCTGACGAAAAATGGAGGCGTAAAATGGCTTGCCTGGTCCGCCACTCCCGATTCGGCAACTGGCTTGTTGTATGCAGTAGCCCGGGATATCACTTATCAGAAAGAAAAAGAAAAAACATTGGTTTACGCCGATAAATTCTTCAACATGTCACATGATTTACTTGTAGTGGCGAAAGGCGATTATTTCATCAAAGTAAATCCTGCGTTCCGACGCACTCTCGGTTATACTCCAGAAGATATGGAAAACAAACCTTTTCTATTTTTTTCACATTCGGAAGATGCCAAAGCCACTGAGGCCATGCTCAAAAAACTAAGTAGAGGAGAATCAATTGTTAATTACAGAGCCCGTGCATTGTGTAAAGACGGCACCTACAAATGGCTGGATTGGTCCTGTACCATAGATCTTCAATCCGGACTGATTTATGCGGTGGCCCGGGATGTGACCGAAATAATGGAAAATGACGAATCGCTAATATTAGCAGACAATTTTTTTAAATTAACCTTTGACATCATAGCTGTTTCAAAAGACGAGCAATTCGTTAAAATCAACCCTGCCTTTACCAAAACGCTGGGATATACCCAAAACGATCTGTCTAAAATTAAATTCACCGAATTAATTCACGATGAGGATAAGGGAGAAGCAGACCAATTTATTGCGAAACTGTTGAAAGGAGAATCGGTTACTAATTTTAAAAACCGAATCCTTTGCAAGGACGGGATTTATAAATGGGTGCATTGGCACAGTAATTTTGATATGCAACAAGGACTTTTATATCTGGTGGGAAGAGATATAACCGAACAGATAAAATTTGAAGAAGAAGAACACATAGCGATTGATGCACTTTATGAAAATCAGGAAAAACTACGATTGATAGTAGAAAATATTGGCGATAGCGTTATTGTGGCCAATGCAGATAAAAAAATAATACTCGCCAATAATATGGCCAACGAATTTTTCGGAGTTAAGAAAGACGAAAAAATATCAGCGGATTTCACGAATCATTTTGAATTGTATTTCCCAGACGGAAAAACAGTATTCCCGGCCCAAAACCTGCCTATGGAAAGAGCATTAAGAGGAGAAGCTTCCAATGATGTTGATGTTGTGCTTTACAATTCAAATACCAACGAAAAGAAACGTGTACTAATCACCGGAAAACCGGTTATTGACCAGAATGAAAATGTGGTGGCTGCGGTAATAACTATTAAAGATATCAGCAAGTTTAAACAGCTGGAAAAAGATTTAATGGAAACAGAAACAAAATACAAACAGTTGATTGGATTTAGAAAAGGCGACAGTAATTCAGAAGCATAATCGCATTACGCAATTTTTATCTTCAAGTTCTCTTTCACTTCATCAAACCATTCGTTGCGCAAGATACTCAATACGATACTGTCGCGACGCACATCACTATCACATGTGGGCATATTGCTCCGCAAAACTCCATCTACTTTACAGCCAATACTCAACATGGCTGCCTTGCTTCTTTCATTGGTATTATCAGCACGGAATTCAACCCGTTCCATACCTAAGGTTTCAAAAGCAAATTGGAGCAATAAATATTTACAATGTTTGTTCAATCCGGTCCCATGAAAAGCGGAGCCGTACCAGGTATAACCAATCTGCACCGTTTTGAACGGGAAATTGATATCATAAAAACGGGTACTTCCGGCATACTGACCTGTTATTTTATCATAAACAATAAAGGGATATTCGGTTTGATTCTCTTTTGCTTGCATCGCAATCCGCAGATAGTTTTCGAGATTTTCTTTTCCGTTGGCGCGGACTAAAGAAAACTTCCAAAGTTCGGGCTCATGGATTGAAAAAGGCAAAAGATAATCGATGTCGGATGCTTCCAACGGACGCAGCAAAACATGATTGTCTTCAAGAATGATGTCTAATAAAATTTTATTCATTGCCATCATAGCGTTCCGGCACTTGAGGATCATAAAGCGGACATTTGAATTCTTCCATCATGTCTACGAAAAGGTCCATCGTTTTACCTTCGGTACCGTAGCAATCGATTTTGATGCTTTGAGGCGTTGTTCTGATATGAAAAGCACCGGGTCCGCTGTTATTTTTCCAACTGTTTTCATCCACGCGTTCCCACTTAGAAAACAACGAGTTGATTCGGTTGATAATTAACGTGGTTGGCAGTTCTTCCAAACCCTCTACTGGTTGTTCTTCCTCCACAAGGTTTTCATACACTTCCTGGTGGTTTAAATATGTGCCCTCCTGGTATCTCCAAAAAACTAATTCGTACATATTATGCAATTTTTTTTAGCCCCGATAAAAGCGGCATCCCACGCTTTTTTGCGTGGATATAGCGGATAGCGGGATTAGCTCCTGAAACAGCAGCTTTAATTAATACTCAAACACCCCATATTCGCTGGTGATGGTCAGCTTTTTAGTTGATGCGGCTTCTACCCTGCCCATGATTTGTGCGTCGACATTGAACGATTTTGAAATCGCAATAATATCCTGAGCAATGTTTTCCGGAACGTATAATTCCATTCGGTGGCCACAATTGAAAACCTGGTACATTTCCTTCCAATCGGTTTTGGATTGCTCCTGTATCAATTTAAATAATGGCGGAACCGGGAATAAATTATCTTTTATAATGTGCAGATTTTCTACGAAATGCAATATTTTTGTCTGCGCACCGCCACTGCAGTGCACCATTCCGTGGATAGAATCCGAATTGTATTTTTCGAGGATTATCTTGATGATTGGCGCATAAGTTCTGGTTGGAGAAAGCACTAATTTACCGGCATCGATAGGCGAATTTGCTACGACATCCGTCAGTTTTACTTTTCCGGAATAAATCAAATCTTCCGGAACAGCGGCATCGAAGCTTTCCGGGTACTTTTGTGCCAGATATTTATCGAAAACGTCGTGACGGGCCGATGTTAAGCCATTGCTCCCCATTCCGCCATTATATCCTTTCTCGTAGGTTGCCTGACCGAAAGAAGCCAGACCAACGATAACATCTCCTGCTTTAATATTCGCATTATCAATCACATCGCTTCGTTTCATCCGGGCCGTTACCGTCGAATCTACAATGATGGTACGGACAATGTCGCCCACATCGGCAGTTTCGCCACCAGTGGAATGAATTGTTACCCCGAAAGTTTTCAGTTCTGCGATCAGTTCTTCGGTTCCATTGATAATCGCGGAAATCACTTCTGAAGGAATCAGGTTTTTGTTTCGTCCGATGGTTGAAGACAATAAAATATTATCAGTCGCACCCACACACAATAAATCGTCAATATTCATGATCAGCGCATCTTGTGAAATGCCTTTCCACACCGAAATATCACCGGTTTCTTTCCAATACATGTATGCCAAAGAGGATTTGGTACCGGCACCATCGGCATGCATGATGATGCAATAGTCTTCGTCCTGGGTTAAATAGTCGGGGATGATTTTACAAAAAGCCTTTGGAAAAAGACCTTTGTCGATGTTTTTTATCGCATTGTGCACATCTTCTTTAGAAGCTGAAACGCCCCGTAGTGCGTATCTTTTGCTGGTATCTGAACTCATTCTGTCGTTGTGTTGTTGTGGGGCAAAGATAACCAGTTTTTTTGATTGTATAGAATTTTTAGAAATGGATTGGAGGGTAATTGTTGTTAATTTTCAACTATCAAAATTTCTACCCGGCGGTTTTCATTTTCTTCTTCTTCGGATTTTTCGGGAATCGGATGAACGGGTTTGGTTATTCCGAATCCTTTGAAGGAAAGCCGCTTCCGGTCGACTTTATTCTGTACCAAAAAATTGTAAATAGCTTTAGCCCTAGGTATGGAAACATCGTATTTTCCAACTTCTGTCTGGCAGCAGATATGGCCTTGTATTTCAATTTTAAGTTTAGGGTAATCATTCATAATACACAGTAATTCGTATAATATAGGTTTTGATTTGGGAACTAATTTTGCAGAATTATTGTAGAAGTAAATATTTTTAAGCTTAATCAAATCGCCCACTTTTGCGGTTTTCATTTTTTCATTTAATTCTTCCAATATGACACTTTCGGCAGTTTTGGGTTTTATTTTATCGTAGATGATAATGGCTTTTCGGTTTTCCGACTGTATTTTGGATTGGGTAAAATCTTCTCCAAAGCCTTTGATTTCATAATGGTTTTTGATTTTCACATCCCGTTCTTTCAGAAAATTATAAATGGCCTGAACCCGTTTTACCGATAAGGTATCGTTGTATGGATTGGTACCTTTCCAGTCGCAAAAACCGTAAATATTCTGGACCTCAATATCTTTGGACTGTTCAATCCAATCGACTAGTTTTTGATGGGCAACGGGATTGATTTCATGTTTATCAAAATCAAAAAAAACTTCTAATCTCTCCTGAGCGTGCGAAGCCAACACATTAAAAAAGAATACTAGTATTAAGTACTTCATTTTCATTCTTAAACGTTTTAAGTAGTACTAAGTTAAGATAAATTTATTACAAAAACACCCGATAGGTTTCAAGAAACGCATCGGGTGTAAAATTTTTATAAAAAAACTTTTATTTTGTGAATAACAGCTCTCTGTATTTGGTCAGGGTCCAGATTTCATCATCTACCAATAATTCCAATTTATCACAATGACTTCTGATCACATCAAAATAAGGTTTTACTTTATCACAGTAAGCTTCGGCCATAACATGAGCGTCTGTTAAACTGTTAGCGTCCTTTCTGGCCTCAGTCATTTCGTCCACTTTAGTATTGATACCTTCGATGTGTTCTGAAATCTCCCTGATCATAACGATTTGCTCTTTTCCGATTTTTTCAAAGTCTTTCCCGAAAATTTCTTTCAGTCCTTTTACGTTTTCAATCAAAATATTTTGGTAACGAATGGCCGTTGGTACCACGTGATTTTTAGCAATATCCCCTAAAACCCGGCCTTCAATCTGGATTTTCTTGGTATACTCTTCCAATTCGATTTCGTAACGCGCTTCCACCTCAACGTGGTTCATTACATTCATTTCTTTAAATAAATCCAATGCTTGTTGCGAAACTCTTGCTTTCAATGCCGAAGGAGTTGTTTTGAAATTACTCAAACCTCTTTTCGCAGCTTCTTTTTCCCATGCCTCACTATACCCATCACCTTCGAAAAGTATATTTTTGGATTGTTTGATGTACTCTCTCAATACATTGAAAATGGCATCATCTTTCTTCATGTCTTTAGTTTCAATCAAAACATCGACTGCTTTCTTGAAATCTTTCAATTGCTTGGCGACAATCGTATTTAAAGTAGTCATTGCATTGGCACAATTTGCAGACGAACCTACGGCTCTGAACTCAAATTTATTTCCGGTAAATGCAAATGGTGACGTTCTGTTTCTGTCGGTATTATCCAAAAGAACATCCGGAATTTTACCTACCACATTCAGTTTCAAATCGGTTTTTTCCTCCGGAGATAATTTCCCGGTAGAAACACCTTCCAATTCAGCCAATACTTTAGTCAATTGTGCCCCGATGAAAACAGAAATAATTGCCGGCGGCGCTTCATTGGCCCCAAGCCTGTGATCATTACTTGCCGTGGCAATTGCCCCTCTCAGTAAAGCTTCGTAATCATTTACCGCTTTGATCGTGTTGATAAAGAAAGTCAAAAACTGTAAATTGCTCATCGGCGTTTTACTCGGACTCAATAAATTAATTCCTGTATCGGTAGCCAATGACCAGTTGTTGTGTTTCCCGGAACCATTTACACCTTTGAACGGTTTTTCGTGAAACAAAACTTTAAAGTCATGGCGTTCCCCAACTTTTTGCATTACATCCATCAATAAAGAATTGTGATCTACCGCTAGGTTTGTTTCTTCAAAAATAGGGGCCAGCTCAAATTGATTCGGAGCCACTTCATTATGGCGTGTTTTTACAGGAATTCCAAGAAGCATACATTCTTCCTCCAATTCTCTCATGTATGATAATACACGGGTGGGGATAGAACCAAAATAATGATCATCCAATTGTTGGCCTTTCGCAGAAGTATGTCCTAATAAAGTTCTTCCGGTCATCAGGATATCCGGTCTTGAATTTGCCAAAGCGATATCAACCAGGAAATATTCCTGCTCCCATCCTAAGGTAGCGGTCACTTTCTTAACATTTTTGTCAAAGTATTTACAAACATCCGTAGCGGCCTGATCCATGGCATGCAAGGCTCTAAGCAAGGGCGTTTTATAATCTAAAGCTTCACCTGTGTATGATATAAAAACCGTCGGAATACATAGGGTTGTTCCAAAAATAAAAGCAGGAGATGTTGGATCCCATGCGGTATATCCTCTGGCTTCAAAAGTATTTCTGATTCCTCCATTCGGGAAACTCGATGCGTCCGGTTCCTGCTGAACCAATTGTCCGCCACCGAATTTCTCGAAAGAACCACCTTCAAAATCCGTTTCAAAAAAAGCATCATGTTTTTCTGCCGTTGTTCCTGTTAATGGCTGAAACCAGTGCGTATAGTGTGTTACATTTTTTGATAATGCCCATTCTTTCATTCCCATTGCAATATACTCGGCAATTTTCCTGTCAATCTTAACCCCGTTCTGCACAGCATCTTTTACTGCCTGATGCGCTTCAGGCGTCAAAAATTGGCGCATCGCCTGATCATTAAATACATTCGATCCGAAGAGATGGGATTTCCTTCCGGATTCTTCAAATTTTACTGGCTTTCTGTTTGCGGCATCATTTAATGCTCTGAAACGTAATGTTGACATAAAAGTAGATTTAAAAGTTTTTACCCTATTAATTTCGATGTAAAGATATAAAAAATTAAATTAAAAAGAACTTAGCCCTATTTTTTTAGGGGTATAGGTCGGAATTATGTTTTTATAAATTCCATTCATATTTAAAAAACAATTTAATAGAATGTTTCAAAATCAATAAGTATATTTGTAATACCACACCTAAATTCTCACAATATGATTGTCTGGATATTGTTTTTGGCATCGATTTTCATTTTTCTTGCTTTAGACTTAGGCGTGTTCAACAAAACTTCGCATGTAATCAGCAATAAGGAAGCCGGTATCTGGACGGCAATATGGATTACACTTTCATTTGCATTTTCAGGCGTGATTTACATAATATACTCCAACAATTATATAGAGAATCCGGATCATCTCAAACCGGTAGCTGCCACAATCAAATTCATTACCGGTTATCTTATCGAATTATCCTTAAGCGTTGACAATATATTTGTAATTGCTATAATTTTCAAATCCTTTAGAATACCTCAGAAATACCAACACCGCGTTTTGTTCTGGGGAATTTTGGGTGCCATTATCTTCAGGGCGGCCATGATTTTCTTTGGGATAATGCTTATCCATAAATTTAGCTGGACGACCTATATTTTTGGTGGCTTTTTGATATTTACAGCTATTAAAATGCTGGTTTCACAAAAAGAAGAAGAATTCCAGCCCAAAAAATCGTTGATTTACAGAGCATTGAAAAAGGTGATGCCGGTGACCCATCATATTGAAGGGGAAAATTTCTTTGTATTACGCAAAAGCATGAAAGCAGCGACTCCGCTTTTTGTCGCTTTACTGGTGATTGAAGTGACCGATATTTTATTCGCCGTGGATAGTGTGCCGGCTATTTTAGCCATCACATCGGACCCTTTTCTGGTATTCAGTTCCAATATTTTTGCTATTTTAGGGCTCCGCTCTATGTATTTCTTTTTGGCCAATATGCTCAAAAAGTTCCAACACCTGGAGTACAGCCTGATTGCAATTTTAGCTTTTGTAGGAATTAAGATGCTACTTCATGATTATGTAGAACTTCCTGAATGGGCTTCATTGAGTTTTATCATTCTGACTTTAGTAGTTGGAGTCGTATGTTCATTGAATTCCAGCGATAACGGCAGTACCAATTAAGCAACGTCAGCTTTTTATCAATCAAAACTGTTAAATTTTTAAAGTTTTTTACATAATTTGAAAGCGTTAAAATCCTAATTTATAACAAATACAGTCCTTGACAGCACTTTTTTTGCATGAAATGTTAATAATGTCAAAAAAAAGTTTTAATTTGTAATAAAAATATGAGTTTATAACACCATAATTCTAACGGTATGGTTAAATTTATAACAAAATTTTAAAATATGATGAAAACTACCTTTGAACGAAAGTATTTAAAAATATTTTTATTATTATTCCTCCTTCCCTTATTTTCTATTACAAAAACGTATTCTCAATGTGCCGGTACTAGTAATAGTAGTTTTCCGCCCATTTGTGATAAAAAAACATTTACAATGGGAGCAAATCCCGTTGGAGTAGTAGATCTATATTCTCTATTAGGAGGAACACCTACTCCGGGTGGTGTTTGGTCGGATTTAAATAGTTCCGGCGGTTTAAATCCCGCCACAGGATTATTAAACACCTGGCAAATCAACCGCGGAGGTATTTTTACCTATCGCTACAGGGTTACCAGCGTTCCTGGATGCGTTGCTCCTAATAATTTTGCAGATGTCACTATAACCCTTGGCGGATATCCTGGTGTGAGTGACCCAAGTAAGGATTTATGTATTAACGATGCACCGTACAATTTATTTGGCTCATTGGGAAGTAACCCTAATCCCCACAACAATGGAACATGGACTGGAGGACCTCCCGGATCTCTTTCCGGAAGTAATTTTAATCCTCAAATAGCAGGTTTAGGCACCTATGTCCTAACGTATACCGTACCTATTATTGGAATATGTAATACGAATCTTACTTCTACTGTAACTGTGACAGTTCAACCATTGCCAAATGCGGGAGTTGCTACTCCTTTGACTTTTTGTGAAACGGATGATTTTTCTGCTTATACCAATGTCGATTTGTTCAATCAATTGGCCGGAGAAGATAATGGTGGTTTCTGGACAGATACGAATGGTACGGGAGAACTTTCCGGGCCAGGTGATTCTGTTATCAACATACAAAATATCGCAAACACTTTTGGTGACGGAACCTATACTTTCACTTATACTGTTGATCCCTCACATCCTGTTTGTGATATAGCATCATCCAGTGTAGTGATAACCATTAAACCAGTTGTCGATTTAAATGGGTCCACTCTTACTGTGGCACCGGATATTTGTTTTAGTGAAATAGGCACAACTCCTATTATTGGGACTATAATCCAGGGTGCCATTCCGATACCAAATGGAACCTACAATATTACGTATGTATTAGGGGGAGCAAACGCCGGTACTGCAACCGTACCTGTGACTTTTAGCGGGGGTATTAACACTGCACCATTTACAATTAATTCCGCTTTTTTAACTACTATAGGAACTACCAGTGTTACTATTACTACGGTTTTTGACCCGAGCACTGCACCTACCAATTGTACCAGAACAATTGCGGGTTTATTGGATTCCTTTATTATTAATCCAAATCCGGATCCATCTGATTCCGTATTAAACATTCAGAATATCTGTTTAGGAGAAACTGCAATAGGTATAATCAGTGATGGGGGTACCACTCCTGCGATTCAATTAGCTGATGGCTCATACACCATTACATTTACTATCACGGGGCCAAATGGTCCTATGCCTGGTCAGACTGCTGTTGTTACCATTAATGGAGGTACTGGTCCTTTCAATATATTAAGCGCATTAACCCCGATTGATGGAAACTATTCGGTTGTAATAACAAATATTAGAAATAACACTACCAACTGTTCCTCACCTGCCAGTATTCCTTTTTCTTTCGTGGTAGCTCCAATTCCGGACGCTGTGTCCATCAGCGTTAGTATAGCTAATATCTGCGATGGGGAAAATGTAGTTGTGAACATTTCCGGAGCAACCAACTTAACGGATGGTTTTTATAACATTACTTATAATATATCCGGAGATATTACTTTGGCGGGCAATGTACAAAACAATGTCCAATTTACAGGAGGAACCAGTGTTCCATTTAATTTACCAGCAGGACTATTAGTAGTTGGTCAATATATGTTAACCGTCACTAATTTATTCAGTTCTTCCTCTACGTGTCAGACCACTACATTTACAAGTCCATCTGATTCCTATGAAATTCATGCTATTCCTGACGCCGGTGATATTATCGCTACTGTGGCTGATGTGTGTTTAGGACAATCCGGAACAGTACTATTATTTGATACTAATCCAGGAGTTGCACCGGAATTAACAAATGGTGCGTATAGCATTACGTATAATCTAACAGGAGCTAATACCACCGCTACGGGACAGACTGCAACCGTAACCATTGCTAGTGGTTCTCCATTAGGTACTTTTACTATTCCTGCATCTCTACTGACAAATACCGGGATTACCAATTTGGTGCTTACTATCATTACCAACACAACTACAGGTTGTGATGTTATTGGGGTCCCAATTATGGCCACTTTCGAAGTACTTGAAATTCCGCTTATCGACGCTGCATCATTATCAGTGCAGCCTGTATGTCAGGGACAATCTGCCACTGCTTCAATTTCGGGAGCTGGAGTAGGCGCGGGTAATTACAATTTAACCTATACTATTACTTATATTCCAACGGGAGTAAATACCGTAACAGGATTTGCAGTTGCGGTTGTATTTGATGCGGCTGGAAACACTTCGTTCAATATACCTATTACTCAAATACCAAATGACGGTAATTATACGATTACCATTACTAATATTGTAGACAACACGACCCCTAATGCATGTAGTGGCCCTGTAAGCGGCTTATCGGCTACTATTATTGTAAATGAAAACCCTGATACCAGTAATACTACTCTTAGCGCTACAGACCCTGTGTGTTTGGGAAGTGCTGGTCAGGTAACTTTAACTGATCTGACAGGGACATTGTCTGCCGGAACTTATAATATCGTTTATGAATTATCCGCACCGAATTTTGCAACTGGTCTGACAGCAACTGTAACTTTCCCAACAAGCGGTTCATTTAATATCCCACCTGGTTTATTAACGAACTTAGGAAATACTACTGTACACATTTCATCTATTGCAAATGCGGTTACCAATTGTACCAGTGCGGCAGATTTAAGAACTGATTTTGATATTGTTCCAATACCTGATCCTACCAGTGCTTCATTGACAGTTCAAGATATCTGTTTAGGAAGTAATGCAACAGGAATACTTACTGCACCTAACTTAATTGTTGGGAATTCGTATACTTTAACTTATAATTTAACCGGTGCATTAAATTCAAGCTCGGCGAATACTGTTTCGATAGTATACACTAACCCGAACACTTCTTTTATAATCCCTAGTACATTATTGACCAATGTAGAAAACACGCCAATTACAATTACCTCGATTACTAATACTACTGCCGGAGCTGGAAATTGTATTGTTCCGGGATTGAATATAGCAACTAGTTTTAATATAAATCCAATTCCAAACATTTTAGCCACAGAAGTTACTATCGCTCCGACTTGTATCGGAAACAGCGCTACTGTTAGTATTACAACCGGCGGCGGACTTATTAACGGGAATTACCAGATAAATTATTCGATTTCTGGTGCCAATGGTCCCAGTACACAAACTGCGAATTTCACCATTCCAGGTGGGACGTTTAATATTCCGAGTGCATTATTGACTAATGTTGGATTAACTACCGTTACTTTTAATTCGGTAACCAATACAGGTACAACCTGTAGCAATCTTTTAGGTTTTCCAAAAGATTTCATGGTAAACCCGTTACCGAATGTAACGCCAAGTCAGTTTAACGTAGACCCTATCTGTTTGGGACAAAATGCCTCGGGAAATATAATTAACGCCACTAACTTAGTGGATGGAAGTTATACTATTCTGTATGATTTAACCGGAGCCAACACAACGGGAGTTAGCCAATCGGCTATCCTGTCAATAGTTTCAGGTGCAGGAAATTTTGTGATACCTTCCACCATACTGACAAATACTGGAACCACAAACATTACAATTACTTCGATTACCAATAACACCACGGGATGTACTACAAGTCCGATTAACATTCCTGACAGTTTTGTAATCAATCCTCTACCGGATTTAACCGGAACTATGGTTAATGTAGTGGAACCAATCTGTTTAGGAAGCGGAGCGACTGCAAATATCAGTGGCTCCTTATTAGCAGATGGTACATACAATATAAATTATAATCTAACCGGAGCCAATACGATATCGGGAACAAGTACGGTAGTGCTGGTATCAGGAAGCGGACCTTTCATTGTCCAAGGATCTGAATTAAGCAATGCCGGAAGTTATACCATTACTATCACAGGTATAACCAATCCTGCCACTTTATGTACAGGAACAGGTAGCATACCACCGGATACTTTTGTTGTAAATCCGATTCCGGTAATCGTACCATCCGAAATTACTATCGCAGATATCTGTGTGGGAATTGATGCGTCAGTAGCAATCAACAGTTTAGGTTTAGCAGATGGCAATTATGATTTAACATACACACTTTCCGGGGCAAACACTATGCCGGCTCAAACAGTAAACCTTACTGTTGCAGGCGGTGTGACAAACTTTACGTTACTTGCAGCTCAATTGACAAATACCGGATTGACTACATTGAACATTACTATGGTCGTAAATACCGGTACAACTTGTTCCAATACATTTACCGCTCTATCAAGAGATTTCAATGTGAATCCAATTCCAACAATTAATCAAGGTGAAATGACCGTGGCAGATGTTTGTTTAGGACAGGATGCCGTGGGTACCTTATTGAATGCTGCAAATTTAGCAGACGGGACGTATAGTATTACGTATGATTTAACAGGTTTAACTAATAATGCAACCGCACAAACTGCTACTGTGACAATAACAGGCGGAGCAGGTATTTTTTATATTCCGGCCGCTCTCTTAACAACTGCGGAAACAACTACGATTACCATTACAGCTGTTTCAAATACTGCAACAGGATGTGCTACTTCCGGGTTGGCAGTTACCGATATCTTTAACGTGATTGCATTACCGAATATCACCGGAGCTACACTAACGGTATCTGACATCTGTCTTGCCTCAGATGCAGAAGTTATCATTGCTTCATCTCTGGCTGACGGTACCTACACCATTATTTATGATTTATCAGGAGCGAATACAAGTGTTGATAATACAGTAGGGATTCAGATAACGGGAGGCGCTTCAACGGGTTTCATTATTCCTGCTGCGTTGCTGCTAAACGCAGGTGCTACTACTGTTACTGTTCAGGATTTAATTTATGACACGACATTGTGTGGGGCGAATACAGTTTCTTTAAATCCGATAACTTTCACTATTAATGATCCAAGTGCGCCAACTATAGCTGCGGATGGAAATGAGTTTTGTATTCAGGACAATCCTACTATTGCTGATTTAACTGCAAATGTTTCTCCAAGTGTAAACATTACGTGGTACAATGCTGCATCGGGGGGTACTGCTTACAGCGCCACAGATGCGTTGGCACATAACACAACGTATTACGCAACAGTAACTGCAGGGGCTTGCGAAAGTTCAACACGATTAGAAGTGACAGTCGATTTAACTGCATGTGATGATTTATTTATTCCGGATGGTTTCTCGCCGAATGGAGATACTCAAAACGAAACATTTATCATAAGAGATATAGAACTTCTATACCCTGAGTTTGTACTTGAAATCTATAACCGCTATGGTAATATGGTTTATAAAGGAAATATAGATACTGCGCCATTTGATGGAAAACCAAATCAGACTACCATTATTGGAAGTGATGTTTTACCAACGGGAGTCTATTTCTATATTGTCCATTTCAATGATGCGATTGGCACGAAGCCTAAACAAGGAAGATTATATTTAAGCCGATAATTATGATGAAGAAAACAAACCTTTTATACGCAGTATTTTTATTGGCCTTTGCCAGTTCTTATGCTCAGCAAGATCCCCAGTTCACTCAATATATGTATAATATGAGTGTTATCAATCCCGGATATGCTACCAGTGAGTTAGGCATAATTGATCTCGGTGGAATATATCGTACACAATGGGTGGGTGCCGTTGGAGCTCCAACTACCGCTTCCCTATTTTTCCACACACCAATATCAGAAAAATTCGAAACCGGTATAAATATCGTGCAAGACGAGTTGGGTGAAGGAGTATTGAATGAAACGACTATCTCCGGAGATATTGCCTATGTGGCAAAACTGAACAACTCAGCGAAACTTTCATTAGGTTTTAAAGCCGGTATTAACTTTTTCAATACCGATTTCGATGGATTTCAACTGAATCAGGGTGACACCAGTTCGGATGAAGCCTTTCATAATGTGAGTGAAACGTTTTTTAATTTAGGAGCGGGGGCTTTTTATTTTACCGATAAATATTATTTAGGACTTTCGGTGCCGAACTTTTTGCCAAACAAACAACTGAAAGAAACCAGTGGTGAGAATGCGATAGGAATTGATGAATTGCATTTCTTTTTCACTGGGGGGTATGTATTCGATCTGACCGATAACATAAAGTTTAAGCCCGCTTTCATGACTAAATTAGTAAGCAATTCTCCTTTGTCGGCAGAACTTACGGCGAACTTTTTATTCTATGATAAATTTGAAATCGGTGCCGCCCATCGCTTCGATGATTCGTTCAGTGGTTTAGTGAACTATAAAATCACTCCTCAATTGCGAATAGGCTATGCCTATGACCACACTGTCAATAATTTAGGGGAGTTCAATTCCGGTTCACATGAGATATTCGTTATTTTTAATCTGGATACATTTGGCTTAAAAGGTTACGACAAATCACCAAGATTCTTCTAAAAGACTACACTATGAAAAAACTCATATTCTTATTTATATTAAGTACTGCGGGTCTTTATGCCCAGGAAGCACAATTGAAAAAAGCAGACAAATATTTTGCGACCGCTTCTTACACCGAATCGGCAGAAATGTATTCGAACATAATCAAAGAAGGCAATAGCGATCAACAGGTTCTAAAAAAGGCCGCTGATTCTTATTATTTCATTTCTGATTTTGCAAAGGCAGAACCTATATACAAAAAACTAGTAACGACATATAAGGAAGGTCTGGATGACAAGTATTATTTCCGGTATGCGCAAACTTTAAAGGCATTAAACAAAACTTCCGAGTCTGAAAAATGGATGAAACTTTACCAGAAAGACATTCCGGAAACAGTCTACAAAGCCAGTTTGGAAAAACTTGAAAACATAAAAAAAGAAGGTGATAAATTTGAGATAAAAAATATTGTAACCAATACATCTTTCTCTGATTTCGGACCTGCTTTTTATCAGAATTCCCTAGTATTCTCCTCGCCTTCCAAAGACAATCCGCTAGCAAAAACTTACAAATGGACCAATCAGCCATATTTGGATTTATATATTGTTCCAATTGAAAATAATGAGGTAACCAATAATGCTCTCCCATTTTCTCCAACATTGAATTCCAATCTGCACGAGAGTGATGTTACTTTTTCAAAGGATGGGAAAACGATTTATTTTACCCGTAACATCAGTGTAAACGGGAAAAGAAAGAAAGACAAAAATAAAAATACCAATTTGGGAATATACAAAGCAGAATTAATTAACGACGTTTGGACCAATGTGCAACCGCTTTCAATCAACAGCACGACATATTCAACCGGAAATCCATCGTTGAATCCAGAGAACAACCGTCTGTATTTTGAGTCAGATATGCCTGGCACCATTGGATCAGCAGATATTTTTTATGTAACAATTGATGAAAATGGCCAACTTGGTAAGCCTGTAAATTTAGGACCGGAAATTAATACCAGAACTAGAGAAGGATTTCCTTTTATAGCAGAAAATAATGTATTGTATTTTGCTTCTGACGGACATGCAGGATTCGGATTATTGGATGTTTTCAAATCTGAATTAAAAGACAGCACTTTCACTACACCCCTAAATGTGGGACTGCCCGTAAATACCAATGCGGATGATTTTTCATTCATTGTAGATGAAAAAAACAAGAAAGGTTTTTTCGCTTCGAACAGGGCTAATGGAAAAGGAGACGATGACATCTATAGCTTTTCACAGATAATTCCTGTGGAACTTAAAGAATATATGGTTCAGGGTCTAATTCAGGATTCGGAAAACGATATTTTAATCAAGGACGCAGTGATAACATTATATGATGAAAACGGGAACAAAATTAAAGAAATGATCGTTAATGAAACTGGTTCATTCGGTTTTGATCTTGAAAAACTGGGTACGTTCAAAATTACTGCGACACATCCAAATTATATTCCAGCAGAAAAAACATTTACCATTCTAGACGATGGAAAAGGCAAACACGAACAAAACATCAAGATGCAGCGTATTCCAAAAACATTCCTGGAGGAATTGATCGCGGAACAAGGACAGCCTAAGGTATTAACAGACAATGGCGTTTTAATGTTTGATTTACCTGGAATCCTTTTTGACTACGACAGATCGAATATCCGTCCGGATGCCCAATTACAATTGAATAAGTTAATTGATAAACTAAACCGTTATCCACAGATAAAAATCGAAATTGGAGCCCATACCGATATTAGAGGAAGGGATGAATACAATCAAAAACTTTCGCAGGACAGAGCCAGTTCAACAAAAACATATTTGGTATCAAAAGGAATCAGTGCCGACAGAATTACCGGAATTGGTTATGGAGAAAATAAGCCAAAAGTAAATTGTAGTGATCATGAATGTACCGAAGCGGAGCATCAGATTAATAGACGTAGTGAATTTTTAATTCTGGTAAAATAATTCATTCGTAAAATAATAAAAAAGGGAAACATAATGTTTCCCTTTTGTTTTTAGTCTAGCTTAATATTATTTCAGCGCTTTAATATTTTGTTCGTTAAGGTGATATGCCTTAACTACAGCACTATAATCATTTACGTCAACGGCCTGACCTTTATTAGAGAAATATCCAGGAATTATAACAATTCTGAACGTTTGGTTTTGTACCCATTCAGAAGTTAAAGTATTCATGTCAAAATCGGAATCCAGAAAAATGCTAATATCATTTTTAGTGAAGTCATAATTATAATCAAATTCACCCTGAGCTAAGTAAACTGTTTGTGGGATTAGTCTCCAGACATCATCACCACCATCTACACCATAAAGTCTGTATACCAAAACCATATCCGAGCTTAAGATTGCCGGCGTCAAAGGGACTAATCTAGAAAAATTATTTGCTTGTGAAAATGTGGTAGTAATCTCGAACACCTCCGCCTCTGCGCTATAACCATTTTGGCCCGGAATTCCTTCAGGCCCGGTGCAACTTTGAAGTCCTGCAGTAAGTACAACTGCTAATAGTAAAATTATTTTTTTCATGATGGGTCGTTTTAATGTTAGTTATATTTCTATCCTTATTCAATAATCAGGCCAAAAAATAACAGGACAGTTTTATCTTCTCTATTTTGATCATCATAAATATAAAAATCTCGTAAAAATTAAAACTTTTACGAGATTTTGTTTGGTTATTTTACTAATCATATCCTTCTTCTGGTAGTAAGATAGATTTTTTGGTTATTTTTATCCACATAAACACCTCTTAATTCATCCATATTCAGGGTTCCTATAAAATGATTTTCGGTATCAAACATTTGATTCGACTGAATTAGACCGGATGGATACGTAATAAGTTGATTTAAAGTATTGACCCCTCGCCACCACGCATTTTGACCATTTGATCGGGCCAACAACATATTAAATCTTCCGACTACATAGATAGCATCCGGCTCGAATGAAATTGTATCCAATTCAATATTTTTGGCTTCTATTTCAAGAGGTGTCGGATCGTCTTTTACAGTCCATGTTCCATCGAAAACTTCAATCATGGAAGTCGAAGTTTCTTTAACTACAGTAAAAACTTCCGGAAAAGAATCTGATGCAATTTTGGCATTACTCCCATCTGCAAGCACACTAAAATTAAAGGCAATGGGTTCATTTTGGTACTGACCATCAAAATGTGCCATATAGGTATCACCATCGAGAATGTAGTCTTTAGCGGAAAAATTCACAACTTCACCACCAATTCTCATTTTTGCAGTGAGAGCGTCTGTTGCATTCATTAGATCAACCACAACTGATGATTTTGGGTTAACGCCAACATAAATTCCTTCAAAGCTACTATCATTTTCTGATTTGGCTTCAGAGACAGTTTTACAGGATAAGCATCTGTAGGGTGCGGAAACAACTTCATTGGGAACATCAGATTTTGGATCTGAATCTGAACAAGAGTAAAAAGTAAACAATACTACCGGAATTATAAAAAGCCTCGATACCTGAATACACAGTGAATTAAATTTAACATTTTTCATAATATAACGATTTTTGATTAATAATTGTTTCTATTATGGGGCCGTCAAAAAAACAGTAGGGTTTTTACATAAATACTTCACTCAAGAGCGACTGAAATAATACTCTAAATTACTGTTTATCAATACCATTCACTCACAATGGAAGCCTAATAATATCTTAAAAGATTCCCACATAAAAAAAGACCTTTCCGATTGGAAAGGCCTTATAATGATATAAAGTGACAAAATTTACATGTTTCTGCGATATTGCCCTCCTACCTCGAATAATGCTTCGGTAATTTGTCCCAACGTACAGTACTTGGTAGCTTCCATTAAATGCTCAAATAAATTTTCATTTTTAATGGCACCTTCCTGAAGTTCCCCCATTAACTTTTGCTCCTGACTGGCGTTCGCTTTATGCAGGTTTTCAAGCGTCTGAATCTGGAACTGTTTTTCTTCTTCCGTTGCACGGATTACTTCGGCAGGGATTACCGTTGGAGAACCTTTAGAACTCAAAAAGGTATTCACCCCTATTATTGGGAATTCGCCGGTATGTTTCAAAGTTTCATAATACAAACTTTCCTCCTGGATTTTTGAACGCTGGTACATCGTCTCCATCGCTCCCAACACTCCTCCTCTTTCGGTAATTCTGTCAAACTCTTCAAGAACAGCCGCTTCGACCAAATCAGTCAATTCTTCGATGATGAAAGAACCTTGTATCGGATTTTCATTTTTGGCCAGACCCAACTCTTTATTGATAATCAACTGAATGGCCATCGCACGGCGAACACTTTCCTCGGTTGGAGTCGTGATGGCTTCATCATAAGCATTGGTATGCAATGAATTACAATTATCATAAATCGCATACAAAGCCTGCAAAGTGGTACGGATATCATTAAAATCAATCTCCTGCGCGTGCAAAGACCGCCCGGATGTCTGAATATGATACTTCAGCATTTGAGCCCTTTCGTTGGCTCCGTATTTATTTTTCATGGCTTTCGCCCAAATTTTACGGGCTACACGGCCTATTACAGCATATTCGGGATCAATTCCATTTGAGAAGAAAAAGGACAAGTTCGGACCGAAGTCATTGATATCCATTCCGCGGCTCAAATAGTATTCTACATATGTAAATCCATTAGACAATGTGAATGCCAATTGGGTAATTGGATTCGCTCCTGCTTCAGCGATATGGTATCCTGAAATCGAAACGGAATAAAAATTACGAACATTATTGGTAATGAAATATTCCTGAACATCACCCATCAGCCGCAGTGCAAACTCTGTCGAGAAAATACACGTATTCTGTGCCTGATCCTCTTTTAAAATATCAGCCTGAACGGTTCCCCGAACCTGTGAAAGTGTTCTTACCTTTATTTCATTATAAACATCCAAAGGCAATACCTGATCTCCGGTAACACCCAAAAGCATTAATCCTAAACCATCGTTTCCTTCCGGCAAATCGCCATTGTATCGAGGACGAGGTAAGCCTTTTTCTTTATATATTTCGTTGATTTTCTCTTCAACTATCTCCTCAAGGTTATTTTTTCGGATATAGAATTCGCATTGCTGATCAATGGCGGCATTCATGAAAAAACCTAGCAGCATTGGAGCCGGACCGTTAATCGTCATACTTACCGAAGTCATCGCATGCACTAAATCAAATCCTGAATAGAGCTTCTTCGCATCGTCGAGACAACAAATAGAAACCCCGGCATTACCAATTTTTCCGTATATATCCGGACGTACATGCGGATCATTTCCATATAGGGTAACACTATCAAAAGCCGTAGATAAACGTTTGGCCGGCAAACCTGCACTTACGTAATGGAAACGTTTGTTGGTTCTTTCCGGGCCACCTTCACCTGCAAACATTCGCGACGGATCTTCTCCCTCACGTTTGAAAGGATACAATCCTGAAGTGAAAGGGAATTCTCCAGGAACGTTTTCCTGCAAACACCAACGCAGAATATCACCCCAGGCTTCATACTTAGGCAATGCAATCTTTGGTATCTGGGAATGGGATAAACTCTCGGTATGCGTATCAATTTTGATTTCCCGGTCTCTTACCTTAAAAGTATAAACCGGATTTTTATATTTATTTACTTTTTCATCCCAAGTCTGAATTATTTCCCAGTTGTATGGATCCAGATCCATTTTTACACGGTCAAACTCTTTTACTAAAAGATTTAAAAACTGCTTGGTATGATCATCTTTTGTTTCCAAAATCGCTTCATCAATTCCAGCTTTGTTGATTACAGGAAGTTTTCCGCTGACACTTTCAATGGTCTTGAAAATCCCATATAATTTTTGAGCTACCTTTTGCTGGCTTAGCGCCGCAGCATCATATTTTCTGTTGTTTTCTGCAATTTCAGATAAATAACGGGTTCTGTGTGGTGGAATGACAAAAATCTTCTCGCTCATTTCACGAGTAATTTTAAAGGTGGATTTCAGATCACTATCCGTTTTTTCCACAATTTTATCCATAATCGCTTTGTAAAGCGTGTTCATTCCAGGATCATTGAATTGCGAAGCTATAGTCCCGAAAACTGGCATGTCATCCGGATTGGCATCCCAAAGATTATGATTGCGCTGGTATTGTTTTTTCACATCACGAATCGCATCAAGAGCACCGCGCTTATCAAATTTATTTAATGCCACTAAATCCGCAAAATCAAGCATGTCGATTTTTTCCAACTGTGTTGCTGCACCAAATTCAGGGGTCATTACATATAGAGAAACATCCGAGTGATCCATGATTTCAGTATCCGATTGTCCAATACCGGAAGTTTCCAGAATTATCAAATCGTAATTTGCCGCTTTGATTACCTGAATCGCATCGGCAACATATTTTGACAAAGCCAAATTAGACTGACGCGTAGCCAAAGAACGCATGTAAACACGTGGATTATTAATCGCATTCATACGGATTCTGTCACCCAAAAGAGCTCCTCCGGTTTTACGTTTTGAAGGATCGACCGAAATTAACCCAATGGTTTTTTCCGGAAAATCAATTAAAAAACGACGCACTAATTCATCAACTAAAGAAGATTTTCCCGCTCCACCTGTTCCTGTGATTCCCAGAACCGGAGTTTTGCAGGTTGCATTTTTGGCAATAATAGCATCGAAAGTATCTTTTGCAACTTCCGGAAAATTCTCCGCAGCGGAAATTAATCTGGCAATAGCCGTTGGATTTTTGGATTCCAATTGGTCTATTTCGCCATTGAGTTTATCGCCTACAGCAAAATCGGAACGCTCCACCAAATCATTAATCATTCCCTGTAATCCCATCGCACGTCCATCATCCGGAGCATAAATTCGGGTAATTCCATATTCCTGCAGTTCCGCAATTTCAGATGGCAGGATTACTCCTCCTCCACCGCCAAAAATCTTGATATGACCCGCGCCTTTTTCTTTCAGCAAATCGTACATATACTTGAAGTACTCATTGTGTCCTCCCTGATAAGAGGTCATTGCAATAGCATTGGCATCCTCCTGAATAGCAGTATTGACAACTTCTTCCACACTCCTGTCGTGACCCAAATGGATCACTTCGACACCCGTTGACTGGATAATTCTACGCATGATGTTGATGGCCGCATCGTGACCGTCAAAAAGTGAGGCTGCAGTTACAATTCTTACTTTATATTTAGGAATATATGGTTTTACTTGTTCCATTTTTATTTGAATGACATTTTAGTTGCGCAATTTACGGAATTAATAAAAATTTTGGGGTTGAAAACGGGAATTCTTGTCCACAAAAAATATTTTTTTTGTAACAAAACATCCACTCGTTGGTCTTCGTGTAATCACTTTCTTTATATTTGAAAACAAATCATCAGCGCACGGACTAAATAGGCCATGGCGAATCAATCATCAAACGAACATCAAAGAACTGTCACATGAAAAAAATCAATTTCCTGGCTATGGGAATTCTATTTCCATCAGCATCCAATCCCAATCCAATAACTATTTACTCGATTTTACCAAGCACAACCAAAACAGCATCCATGTAATAGCCAATTTGGATTTGACGGCTTCCAAAAACAAAATCTTCATGATTACGTACGGTTCCATATCCAAAATTTGACCGCAAAAAATTCCAGAGGTCAAAAACAAAGCATAAAATATTTAGGAGAGGGCGGTTGGGAAATCGCTTCTGCAGATTATGGAAACATGACCATCGAATATGATCTTCTATTAAATCATGATAAGGAAAACTGGGACAGTTCCGGCGGTTATGATGAAGTGGCTTATAAGACTTTTTTTTGGCACCCGATGTCGAATCTTTAGCCACTATTAAAGATGTAAAAGTCGAATTTATGCACACGAAATTATCCACCTTTGGAACGGTCACACCCTAATCCCAAAAGAGCAGCAAGAATGGTTCAAGGAAGGATTTACGGATTACCTGACCAATATTTTGCTTACCCAAAACAAACTTATTGATGAATGCACTTTTTTAAATGATATTATTGCGGAAGTGAATACCATTATTGGTAAAAACCACCAGGCATTCTTCGATAATTACGTAATTGGAACTAAAACTATTCCGGTGGAAGATTATTTAGCTGTAATGGGTTTACAGCTGAACGGCTTTCTGGAAGAAGTGTATATTTCACCAATGGATAATTTAACCCTTGAACAGATTCAGATTAAAAATGGAATTCTGGGGTTATGACCGCTTCCTAGAATTAAAAAACAATTCCTGTATTTTTCCATTATTTTCAAAAACGACTTTAGTCCAAAATGGGCCGGCTTTATGAGATGTAGGGTACCAGTTCCTTTTTTTTCCGGATACAATAAAGAGCCCATTCACATTTCCAACCACAGAAAAATTAGGAGATTTGGGCTGTTTCTCATAAAAATCAAGTCCATATTCGGAATTTAAATTGTCGCAAAATGAAAGTACGTCAGCAGTAACTAAACCGATTTCGCTGATTTTGATAAAGGATGCGCTATTGAAATCATTTTCCGAAGTATTCTTTAAATCAAAACGGGTGATGCATTCCAAAATATTACGATTATTGTCATAAAAATAAAACGACTTAGCGTTCCAATTGACAAAGTCAACAATATAATGATCCGGTTCGTATTCGATAATTTTGGCTTTCTCTTGCACCCAATCTAAGGCTTCCCCCAGCTTATTTCCAGGAATATCAAAAGCAAAATGGTAAATTGGATTTTGGATCTTGACGGACAACAGGAAATACACCCGCGTGGTTCCA
The DNA here is from genome assembly GCF_007109225.1 of Flavobacterium sp. GT3R68. Taxonomy (GTDB): domain Bacteria; phylum Bacteroidota; class Bacteroidia; order Flavobacteriales; family Flavobacteriaceae; genus Flavobacterium. Next base: position 26,629 of record NZ_VJZK01000004.1, on the reverse strand, counting down.
ATTTGAAAAGCAATCTGGTCATCCGATTTCATTGTCGATTTAAAACCCAATATTTTACTATAGAAATGATCCGTTTCAATTATAGAATTGGTTAGTAAATGAATTTCGAGTATATTCATATAAAAATATATTTATCTCATACTAATTTGACTTTTAAAAATCGGTACAGTGTTTGCTTATCTTTGTGAATAATATACATTAAAGTTATGAAAAAAACGTTTCTCCTTTTATTATTAGTGCCACTAATTAGCAATGCACAATTCAAAGAAATAATTAAGAAAGCAAATGACAAAGCCACAGCCATGACCAAAACCAATTCCGGTCTGGATATCGGTGCGGGTTTGAAGGAAGCATTGAATAAGGGGATATCCGAACAAGTCTCAAAATTAACAGCTGTTGATGGATTCTACACAAACGAAGCGGTGAAAATTCTGATGCCGGCCGAATTACAAAAAGTAGACAAAACTTTAAGAAAAATGGGGATGTCCAATTTAGCGGACGAAGGAATCAAAGCCCTGAATCGTGCTGCCGAAGATGCCGTTAAAGAAGCGACGCCCATCTTTGTCAAAGCCATTAAAGACATAACCATTACTGATGCTAAAAATATTTTATTCGGAAAAGAAAATGCGGCGACAGTTTATTTGCAATCATCCACAACAACGTCCTTGTATACCAAATTTAGTCCCGTGGTTCAGGCATCAATCGGGAAAGTGGGCGCCGATGTTATTTGGGCCAATATCATAAAAAAATACAACAGTATTCCTTTAGTTTCAAAAGTAAATCCTGACATTACGGATTATGTTACGAATAAAGCCCTCGATGGCGTTTTCACAATGATTACCGTTGAGGAAAAAAACATCCGGACAAACCTGAAATCCCGCAGTTCGGATTTGTTGAAAAAAGTATTTTCATTACAAGATAAAAAATAAAACCATGAAAAAATTATTAGCATTTGCCTCGTTATTTCTGCTTTTCGGTTGTGCCGAATTGCAGCAGATTGCCTCTCAATATCCAGTTGGAACTTTGGGAACTTCAGATATTGCAGCCGGTTTGAAAGAAGCGCTTAACAATGGAATTACCAAACAAGTTTCGAAATTAACCGCTACTGATGGATTCTTTAAGAATGAAGCCGTAAGAATTTTATTGCCCCCAGAACTGCAAAAAGTGGACAAGACATTACGAAGTATCGGAATGAGTAGTCTGGCAGACGAAGGCCTGAAAGTATTGAACCGCGCCGCCGAGGATGGCGTTAAAGAAGCAACGCCAATATTTGTGGATGCCGTGAGGGGAATGACTTTTACTGATGCCAAAAACATATTGATGGGGAATGAAACTTCCGCTACTTTATACCTGCAAAACTCCACCTCCACCGCTTTATATGGAAAATTCAGCCCTGTGATTCAAACTTCATTAAGCAAAGTAGGTGCCGATAAAGTTTGGACAAATATTATCAACAAATACAATGCAATTCCATTGGTAAAAAAGGTAAATCCGGATCTTAAGGATTACGTAACCCAGGAAGCTATGAAAGGGGTTTTCAAAATGGTGGCTGTAGAAGAAAAAGATATCCGGAATAATCTTAGAGCCAGAACCTCTGATCTATTGCGCAGGGTATTTGCACTTCAGGATAAATAACCAAATATTTTATAATAGCTAATGATTTAATAATCAATAACATATATATAACATAACCTTAACACAACAACCAATTTTTTATTCGGACATTTGCGGCATAATAAAGGGTTTTTTATTATTGGTTAGAGTTAGTTTACAGAAATTGCCAGCGCTTTTAGTGCTGGCTTTTTTACTTGGAACTATTAATAAAAGAAATTACTGCCTGATTAAACGTGTTCGCTTGCTCTACATTCACGACATGTCCGCAGTTTTCAATCACAACTAATTGAGACGATTTGAAATGTTTTTCCACCACTTTCCGAACCGAAGGCAAAAACATATAGTCTTCTTCGCCCATGACATATAATGTCGGAATATTCAATTCGACCTGACGAAACCATCTTAAGACAGGATTGATTTCGGCCGTAAGCCGGAACCATTTAATGAATTCCTTTTGATATAGTTTCTTGGCTTCATTGATAAACAGCAGTCTGGATTGCTTATGATTGGCTTTGGGCATTATTACAAATGCAAAAAATCGATACAGTATCAAATATGGCAATACATATTTAAACACATTCCCTAATTTCATCAACACCTGCGATCGAAAATTCATTTTCAGAATAGCCCCGCCCATAATCATGCTTTGGACACGGGTCGGATACATTTCGGCAAATTGTCGAATCAGAATAGTGCCCAGAGAAATACCTACAAAATGGGACCTTCCGATTTTTAAACAATCCAAAACCTCCAGAATATCATTGGCTAAAGCTGAAAATGTATATTTCTGATTGAATTTTGCTTTTAAGTTAGGCTTGGAATTGCCATGACCTCTTAAATCCAACAGTAGTACATTATAATGCTTTTGGAAATCCCGAATCTGCTTGAACCAGATAGACGAACTTCCTCCAGCACCATGGACAAAGGTCACCCAATTGCTACTGTCTTTATTTTCGTAAATGGTGTAATTAATCACAGATTTTCTTTTGGTAAAAGTAATACTTTATTTTTTAAAAGGTTTCTCAAACTGACTACCGTTATGCTTCGAATTTACCATTTATAGGTGTTCATGAATCGTTTTAAACAACTGAAAGTCTTGAAAACTTACTGCCAGGAGGAAAGCTTTTGCCGTCATTAAAAACGGTTTTAGCATGATTCGCAAATGTCCGATTATCGATAATTAAAATATTATATAGGTTTTATTAATTGCTAAAAACTATTTAGAATTAATTTAAATAAAAATTTGTTTGTTAAGTTTTAGGCTTTATATTTGCAAAAAATTATTTTAATTCAATCTAAATTAACTGAAATGAACTTTAAAAATTTATCTCTTTCCGCATTATTATTTTCATTATTAGCACTTGTTTCTTGCTCTAATGACGACACAACTGAAGAAACGTTTAATTATACGGTTCCGGCAACCTACACATTCGAGAGAAACGCAGTAACCTCTGTTGATTTTTCAGGACAAACCAATCGCTTATTAATGCTTGATGAAATAGGGAATTATATAAAAACTAATGCAACAAACGGAACTGTGGCTGATGATGCGGTTTTGTCTGAAATGTATACAAATAGCAACAACCATTTTACCGGAACAGGTTTAAACACTTCAGGAAAACAATTAAAAGATAAAACGGCTGCTTCAAAAGACTATTTCTCATTATATTTTGGAGGGGGAACAACTGCTGAACAGGTTAGTGTTCGCGATTTATTTGAAACCCAATTCGACAATGCCGATGCTGCCAGTCAAGGAGCATCGGCTTCTGCGGGTGTTGCAGGTGTTTATTTAGATGGTACAAGCAAACGATTATTTGCAGCAAACGGATTAGAGCCACAACAAGTTTTTTTAAAAGGGATGATGGGCGCTTGCTTTATGGATCAAATAGCTAATAATTATTTAAGTTTAAATAAATTAGATGAAAGCACTAATAAAGCAGACAATACCGCTAAAATTTTAGTTGCAGGAAAATCCTATACGACTATGGAACATGCTTGGGATGAAGCTTATGGTTATATTTATGGGGCAGATAATTTAACTGTTACACCGAATGTTTTCAAATTTTGGAGTAGTTATATCAATCAAGTTAATGCCGATACTGATTTTAATACTCTTAAAGCAGATATTGATTTGGCTTTCCGAAAAGGTAGAGCAGCAATCGTTGCTAATGATTATGCAGTTCGTAATGCTCAAATTGATATCATCAAAGCAAAACTGGCAATGGTACCAGCAGTTAGAGCTGTTTTCTATCTTCAAGAAGGAAAAGGTAAATTAGCAACTGATAATGGAGCAAAAGCATTCCACGCATTATCAGAAGCTTACGGTTTCATCATGTCATTGCGTTATACAAATAAACCAGGGACAAATAGTCCTTACTTTACAAAAGCGGAAGTAGACGCTATGTTGGCTTCATTAACAAGCGGAACTAATGGACTTTGGGACATTAATAATTTAGGAGCAAAATTAGATACTATATCGACACAAATTGCAACGAAATTTGGCTTTACAGTTGTTCAAGCGGCAACAGTAAATTAACTCAATAAAAAACAAAGCAAGAGAAATTAACTTCTCTTGCTTTACTTTTGCATAAATTTTTAAGAAATGAAATAAGCATACCGAGATTGTGATATAAACAGTAATCAAAATATGCGAAACGAAGTTCAATGATAAAAAGTTAAATATTATCCGTCATTAAATTACATATTCCTCAAAAACAAATATTAACCACCTATGAAGAAGATCCTATTAATTTTAAGCCTTATTGTATTAGTTGTAGCTTGTTCATCAAATGAGGGAGGAAACAACACTGACGGAGATAATTATGACAGAACAGCACTTTTAAATAACTGGGCTGATAATATCATTGTTCCAAGTTATGTAAATTATCAAACAAAAGTTCAAACATTGGCAACTGACACAAATACTTTTGTTACGACGCCGACTGAAGCAAATCTTCAAACGGTTAGGACTTCTTGGCTTGAAGCCTACAAATCATATCAATACATATCGATGTATAATCTGGGTAAAGCAGAGGAAATCAATCTTACTATGGCTTCCAATACTTATCCGACAAGTGTAACCGGTATAGAGTCAAACATTTCATCCGGAAGTTATAACCTGGCGTTGCTTTCACAATTTAACAAACAAGGTTTTCCAGCCTTGGATTATTTGATAAACGGTTTGGGAACCACTGACGCCTTAATTGTTGAATTTTATACCACAAATGCAAATGCCGCCAAATACAAGCAATATTTAACAGACGTTGGTGACAAACTAAAAACAAATATAGATACCGTTGTGACGGATTGGAATTCAGGTTTCAGAAATAGCTATGTGGCCAACAACGGGAATTCGGTTAGCAGTTCTGTGAACAGAACAATAAATCTATTTGTTAAAAATTTCGAAAATGATATTCGAACTCTAAAAATAGGATATCCTGCAGGAATTTTTTCAACTGGAGTGAAATATCCAGAAAGTGTCGAAGCATATTATAAAAATGACGTTTCTAAAGAGCTTTTGAATGTCTCAATAAAAGCAAGCCAAGATTTTTTCAATGGTAAACATTTCAATAGTACAGCAACTGGCGAAGGTCTAAAAACTTATTTAGATTACATAAATGCTGTTAGAAACGGCCAAAAATTGAGTGATATCATAAACAATCAATTCACAACTATTTTCACTGTCAATACTGCCCTAGCCAATAGTTTTTCAGAGCAGGTAATTACTGATAATTCAAAAATTATTGCAGCTTATGATGCTTTGCAACAAAACGTAATCTTCACAAAACTGGACATGATGCAAGCTTTAAATATTACAATTGATTATGTAGATGGCGATGGCGATTAATTATGGGTTTTAATATAAAAAAATATCTAAATAAATATTCAGAGGCCTCAACGCTAGCTTTTTTTAGGCTAGCGTTTGGCTTTATGATGGTCTTAAGTCTAATACGATTTGTAAGTTATGGTTGGATTGAAAAATTTTATATACAACCACCCTTCCATTTTACATATTATGGCTTTGAATGGGTAAAACCACTTGGGAATTATACTTATTTGATGTTTTTTATTTCAGGGTTGGCATCTTTATTTGTCGCCATTGGATACAAATACAAGTTGTCGATTATTACCTTCTTCTTGAGTTTTACCTATATTGAATTTATGGATAAAACCACTTACCTGAACCATTATTATTTTATTACGGTGGTGAGTTTTATAATGATTTTTTTACCGGCAAACGCCTATTTTTCTATTGATGCTTATAGAAATCCAAAAAAGGCCTTTCAGAAAATCCCGAGTTGGTCTATCGATATTTTAAAATTGTTGTTAGGTGTTGTCTATTTTTATGCAGGTTTGGCAAAGCTCAATTCCGACTGGCTTTTTGAAGCTATGCCACTCAAAATCTGGTTACCCAACAACTCTAATTTACCAATAATTGGTTCTCTATTGAACGAGAATTGGGTGCATTACGCTTTTTGCTGGACCGGAATGATATACGATTTAAGTATCCCTTTTTTATTACTTTATAAAAGAACCCGGTTATTCGCTTTTGTTTTAGTTGTAGTATTCCACCTTCTAACTAAAATTCTTTTCCCCATTGGTGTTTTTCCGTATATAATGATCGTAAGCTCATTACTCTTCTTTGATGCGGAATTTCATAAAAAGTGTTTGCAAATTGTTTTAAAATTATTCAATTTCAGTATAGCTGTTTTTGACAACGGAAAAGAAAAAATTCAGAATTTCAATTGGATTTATAAAACTACAATTGCTTTTTTAACCTGTTTTATAGCTTTGCAATTACTGCTTCCTTTTCGCTATTTATTGTATCCTGGCGAATTATTTTGGACAGAAGAAGGATTTCGGTTTTCGTGGCGCGTGATGCTTATGGAAAAAGCCGGTTACACCCAATTTATTGTTACCGACTCAGAAACTAAGGAAAATACAATGGTAGACAACAGCCTTTTTTTGACCGCCTTTCAGGAAAAGCAGATGTCCTTCCAACCCGATTTTATTTTAGAGTACGCCCATTTTTTACACGATTATTACCAAAAACAAGGCATCCATGATCCAGAAGTTAGAGTGCAAAGCTATGTTGCTCTTAACGGAAGATTAAGCAAACTATATATTGACCCAAAAATAAATCTAGCCAAAGAAAATGAAACTTTCAATCACAAAACTTGGATATTACCTTTTAACGATGAAATTAAAGGATTTTAGTTGCATTCTACTTTTATTGTTTACATTAAATAGTTTCTCCCAACATAAAATTTCGGGAATTATTATATCGGAAGATGGCAAAAAATTAGCTTTAGTAGATGTTTATGATAAAACTTCCGGGGCTAAATATCTTTCTAACTCTAAAGGAGAATTCTTAATTAAATTAGAAAAACCGGGCAATTATGAACTCGTTTTTTACAAAGAAAGCTATGCTGTTTTAGAAAAAACAATATCAACATCTGATGAAAATATTGTTATTATTTTAGATAAAGTCACAAACCTTTCCGAAGTAGTTATCAATAAACAAAACGATAAAATATTTGCGCTCACTAAATTAAAAGACATTGATGAAACGGCCATTTATGCCGGAAAGAAAACCGAAGTAATTTCATTAAACAAATTAACGGCAAACAAGGCAACCAATAACGCACGTCAGATATTTGCACAAGTCGTGGGACTTACAATCAACGAGAGTTCCGATGGCGGCTTACAATTAAGCATTGGTGGACGTGGACTGGATCCCAACAGAACATCTAATTTTAATACCCGACAAAACGGTTATGATATCAGTGCCGATGTTTTGGGTTATCCCGAGAGTTATTATGCAACACCGACCGAAGCCTTAGAAGAAATTCAAGTAGTTCGTGGTGCCGCTTCCCTGCAATATGGAACTCAATTTGGCGGTTTGATCAATTTTAAATTAAAAACTCCTGTCAAAAAACCAATAGAGTTTTTAACCAGGACCACTTTAGGTTCTTATGGGTTGTATACTAACTTTACTTCATTAAGCGGAACAAATGATAAATTCAGTTATTACACCTTTTATAATTACAAACAAGGAAATGGTTTCAGACCCAATTCTGAATTTGAAAGTAAAAATTATTTTGGAAACCTAAATTATCAATTTACTGATAAAACTTCCTTGCATTTTGATTATACTCACTTTGATTATCTAGCCCATCAAGCTGGCGGATTAACGGATGCTATGTTCAATGAAGATCCTACCCAGAGTAACAGAACCCGTAACTGGTTTGCGGTAAACTGGAATTTATTTGCCCTGCGATTAAAACATAAATTCAATACTGATTCCGATTTGTCCCTTCAGTTATTTGGGTTAGATGCCAGCCGAAAAGCAGTAGGCTATCGTTCCAATCGGGTTTCTAACACAGATACTCCTGGAACGGAAAGAGATTTGATTATTGGCGATTTTGTCAATTGGGGTGCAGAAGCACGGTTCTTAAAACGCTACAAAATAAAAAACAACGGCAGTGCTTTTTTAATAGGCGCCAAATATTATCAATCAAAAAACACAGGAGTTCAAGGTCCGGGTAGCTCGGGTAGCGATGCCAATTTTAATGTTGCGGGTACAGAATTCCCTTTCTATGGCAATCAATCTAATTACAGGTATCCGAACCTGAATGTATCTGTTTTTGGGGAAAACATTTTCAAGATAACCTCTAATTTTTCGGTTACTCCAGGCTTTAGATTTGAAAAAATAAAAACCCAAGCTACTGGTTTCTATCGACGAATAATTCGACACGCTGATATTTTGTATTTAGATGAAACCAAGTTTGAGAACAATATAAAAGACAGAAACTTTATTTTATTAGGCATTGGACTAAGCTACAAACCATTGAATCGAATAGAGTTTTACGGAAATGTTTCTCAAAATTATCGCTCAGTAACTTTTAATGATATCCGGACCGCAAGTCCAAGTCAGGTGATTGATGCCGATATTACCGATGAAACAGGATACACTTCAGATATTGGAATTCGCGGGCAAATAGGCAACAAAGTAACTTTTGATGCAAGCGTTTATGGATTGTATTACGATGATAAAATTGGGGAATATGAAACTCAAAACCCTAACGGTTCAGCAGCACCTGTAAGATTCCGAGGGAATATTGGAACAGCAGTGACGTACGGTTTTGAAACGATGTTCGACTGGAGTTTGAATAAAACATTTTTCAAACAAAACGACAACTTTGTGTGGAATGTATTTTCCAATATCGCTATAACTGATTCGGAATATTTAAAATCGGACGCACCAAATATTGAAGGTAATAAAGTGGAGTTTGTTCCGTTTTACAACATAAAAACAGGGACAGGCATTGGGTATAAAAACTTCATTTCTAGTGTACAGTTTACTTATTTATCTTCTCAATTTACAGATGCCAACAATAGTATCACTGACAACAATGACAATACCTATGGGGTTTTTGGTCAAATCCCGGCTTATTATGTAGCTGATTTTTCGACCTCTTATAAATGGAGAAAATTTAAACTCGAAGCTGGAATTACAAATTTCACAAACAATAGTTATTTTACTAGGAGAGCAACAGGATATCCCGGACCAGGAATTATCCCATCTGATCCCAGAACATTTTATACCACTTTAGAATTCATTTTTTAATCTGACACTTAATTCTTCTGAATTTTTGAATAAAAAACTATTGTTTTAATGAAGCAATTTAAAATACTCGAAAGCCTTTAAAATCCTACTTCCATACCATGAAAACATTTCGCCATCAACGAAAACGGTTTTTGCATGTGTATATCGCCCGATTTCAAGAGCGTGCTCTTCTTTAAAAGGGAAAGGCTCGGAAGACAGCAAAATCAAATCGGAATTTCCCTCGAGACCAATTTTTTCCAATTCGATTTCCGGGTAGCGTGATTTGCTTTCATAAATATTCTGAAAATGATTCAGTTGCAGCATTTCATTGATAAAATTATCCGAACCGGCAACCATATAGGGGTTAGCCCAAATAAAATAAGCTGCTTTTTTAACGGGTATTTCTTGGATGAAATTTTGGAAATTACGATACGCAAAATCAATCTTGTCAATCCAAATTTGCGCTTCTGTTTCGCAATTCAAAAGTTGTCCAAAGTCGGAAATCATTTGTAGGTTATCTTCATAAGTAAGGATGTTGGTTACCCAAACCGGACAAATCTGGCGTAATTCCATTACCATGTCGAGCGTGTTTTCCTCTTTATTGGCAATTATCAGGTCAGGGTTTAATTCCCTTATTCTATCGATATGCACTTTTTTTGTACCTCCGATTATTTTTTTGATGGATTTAAGATGAACCGGATGGACACAGAATTTGGTTAGCCCAACAATTTTAACTTCCTGACCTAAATCATACAGCAATTCGGTTTGGGAAGGCACCAATGAAACAATCCGTTTTGGAGCGGATGCAAATGAATGTGAAGTCCCAAGTTGATCGATTAGGGTTTTCATATGAAAACTAGGCTCTGTTATTTAATATCGCTTGCATTTCCTGTTGCATTTTCAGGGCTTCTTCTCTTGCTTTTTCAGCAAAATCAATTCCGTTGCTAGCATAAATAATGCCGCGTGAAGAATTAATTAACAAACCAACATTCGCACTCATTCCGTATTTACAAACTTCTGAAAGACTACCGCCCTGCGCTCCTACTCCGGGAACCAACAGAAAACTGTGCGGAACAATCTTACGGATATCGGTGAAATGTTCCGCTTTGGTCGCTCCAACAACATACATCAGGTTGTGACTATTTTTCCATGTTTTGGAAGTTTCCAAAAGCTGTTTGTATAATTCTTTTCCATCGACATTCAGCGTCTGGAAATCGAATGCGCCTTCATTGGAAGTTAAGGCCAACATAATCGTGTGTTTGTTTTCGAAAGCAAGAAACGGTTCTATACTGTCTTTTCCCATATACGGAGCCACGGTCACGCTGTCGAAATTTAAATCTTCAAAAAAAGCTTTGGCATACATCGAGGAAGTGTTACCGATATCACCGCGCTTGGCATCGGCAATAGTAAAAATTTCGGGATGTTTTTCGTTGATGTAATTGATGGTTTTTTGCAAAGCCGACCAGCCTTTCATGCCATGCGCTTCGTAAAAAGCCGTATTGGGTTTGTATGAAACAGTCAAATCGTGTGTGGCATCAATAATGGCTTTATTGAATGCGAAGATAGGATCTTCCAATTCCAAAAGATGTTTGGGTATTTTATTTAAATCGACATCGAGACCGATGCAGAGAAATGATTTTTTTTGCTGGATTTGCTGTTGTAGTTGTTGTGTTGTCATTGTTTTAAAAAGTTTAAAGTTTAAAGTTTAAGGTTACTTAACTTTGAACTTAAAGTTGTGTTGATCTTTTGTTTTTCAAACTTAAATAAAAATGCGCAAATCTTCATTCTTTAGCCCGGATGGAACGGAAAATCCTTTTCTTTTTTTCTTTAAAAGAAGAAAAGATTACTTCACTATACTTTAATTTTCATAAGAGTTCAGTGAATTTCATTTGGGATGACAGCGGGACATCGAAGATTCAGCGAAGCTAAATAGCTCCAAAAAAAAGCCTCAATAAATGAGGCTTGTATTTTAGAAAGTTTCGCTGGCTTCTTTCAATTTTTCCATATTGTTAACCAATTGAAGTTCATCAACCAGTTTTTGAATTTTACCATTCATAACTCCGTCCATATCAAAAATATCCATACCAATTCTATGGTCGGTTACACGACCCTGGGCATAATTGTAGGTTCTGATTTTTGCAGAACGGTCTCCCGAACTTACCTGAGAAGTACGTTTTGTAGCATCTTCCGCTTGTTTTTTGGCCAATTCCTGTTCGTATAAACGGGAACGCAAAACTCCAAATGCTTTGTCCTTATTTTTATGCTGCGATTTCTGATCCTGACATTGCGCTACCAATCCCGTAGGAATGTGCGTTAAACGCACGGCTGATTTGGTTGTATTTACCGATTGTCCACCAGGACCTGATGAACAGAAGAAATCCACACGAACATCATTCATATCAATCTGAACATCGAATTCTTCGGCTTCCGGAAGCACCATAACGGTAGCTGCAGAAGTATGCACACGGCCTTGGGTTTCGGTCTGCGGGACACGTTGTACACGGTGAACCCCAGCTTCGAATTTTAATGTTCCGTAAACATCTTCTCCGGTGACTTCAAAAATAACCTCTTTGAAACCACCTGATGTTCCCTCACTTACATCGACAACTGAAGTTCTCCAACCTCGGTTTTCGCAATATTTGGTATACATACGGAATAGATCCCCGGCAAAAATACTGGCTTCGTCCCCACCGGTACCGGCACGGATTTCGACCATTACGTTCTTAGCATCTTCAGCGTCTTTCGGAATCAGCATGAATTTGATCTCATCTTCTAATTCCGGTAATCTTTGTTTGGCTTCATCCAGTTGCATTTTGGCCATTTCGACCATATCTGCATCACTTCCATCAGCTAATATCTCGTTGGCTTCATCAATATTTGCCAACAAAACCATATACTCATCGCGTTTTTCAACCAGAGCTTTAATGCTTTTATATTCCTGATTCAGTAACACATAACGCTTTTGATCCATGATAACATCGGGCTGAATAATCAAATCCGAAATTTCATCAAAACGCTGTTTTACATATTGAAGTTTATCTAACATATTCTTTAATCCTTTATTTGGAGTGCAAAATTACGAAAAAATACTTTATTTATTTTATTAAAATGATGTGAAGGTGCTTACTGAACTTAATGCGTCCGTTAAAAAGCACCAGAAAAGCCAATAGAATCAAGTCTTTCGTAAAATATTAATTACCAATAGATTAGAAATTATTTTGAATTATTATTAATATTTAGTCTAAATAAGCGTTGTGATTGTAAAATTGTTTTTTATTTTAGCATCGTTATTTTTATTTAACTAAACAATATATCAATGTAAAGTTTCCGCTCGACCCAATTATATAGGTGACCGATTTGTTGCTGGAATGATTGTATTTAAAATTACCGCAACGCCACCGGTTACTACTTGTTAATTCAATTGCTCCGTGCCAGGTTATGGCATCTGTTAAATATAAACTATAAAAAAAAATGAAACTCATCAAAGCAAGAAATCTTCACCGTGACTTAGGTTATTTTTATATCGGATTAATCATCTCGTTTGCGTTCTCGGGAATTCTTATGAACCACAGAGAACATTGGCACCCTGAAAAATATACTTATGAAACCAAAGCCATCGAAGTAAAAATTCCTGCTGAGAGTGAAATCAACGAAAAATACGCTGAAGATTTAGGGAAGCAATTGGGGATTGATGATAAATTTCGCCGTCACAATGTAAGAAAAGGAACTTTTAAAATTTCATATGAAAAACACGATGTTGAAATCGATATGGAAACCGGAAAAGGTGAAGTGGTCTCTTTCATGAAAACGCCTTTTATCAGCCAAGCCATGAAATTGCATAAAAATGAGTCTAACTGGTGGATTTATTATTCCGATATTTTTGGAATATCATTAATTACCATCGCGATTACCGGAGCCATTATGATTCCTGCAGGCAAATTCACCTTCAAGCGAAGAGGCTGGAAACTGGCCATTGCCGGATTGGTTTTCCCTTTATTGGTTTTATTCTTATTGGGTTAAAAATATATTTACTTTGCATGAAAGCGCATCTCTTTTTTAGTGGATGCGCTTTTTTTATTTGTAATTTCAAGAATTCCATACACTTAAAAAAATATGCCGAACGATTATTAGTATTTAGTCTAAATAAGCCTTGTGGGATTAAAATACTTTCATATTTTTGCATCGTTATTTTTAATTATTCCAAATAAATGAAAAGAAAATATCTTTTTATTCTCACGCTTTCTGGATTATCTTTCACGAGTTGTTCAGATGAAACCGAATATAACCCCATTTCAGATGACAAAGCCACTTTAGGCAAAGAAATCTTTTTTGACACTACTCTCTCAGATCCAATTGGTCAGGCTTGTGCTTCTTGTCACGCACCCGAAAATGGATTTAGCGACCCATTACACAGATCGGTGTCACAAGGAGCCATTGCAAATATTTTTGGCAATAGGAATTCCCCGAGTCTTTCCTATAATGTATTTGCTCCAAATAGATATTACAATACAGAAGACGAAACTTTTGTGGGCGGATTATTTCTCGACGGTCGTTCGCCAGATTTGAAGGATCAGGCCGTTCACCCAATGTTGAATCCATTGGAAATGAATAACGCTTCCATACACGAGGTAATCGTAAAAATAAAACAAGCTCCCTATTATACTAAACTTTTAAATCTATATGGCGAATCTGATTCCGATACTGAACTCATGGGATTCGTTGCCGATGCGTTAGTAAAATTTGAAACATCAAACGAAGTCAATTCGTTTACCTCAAAATACGACTATTACTTGAAGGGAAGAGCTACATTGACTTTGGAAGAAAAGAAAGGCTTGGTTTTATTTGAAGGGAAGGCAAAATGTGCACAATGCCATGTTACGGAACCTGATCCGATTCAAAAGAAAGTATTGTTTACCGATTTTACTTACGACAATATTGGTGCGCCAAAAAATATGAACAATCCATTTTATTCGCAATCTCTAACCGTAAATCCGGCTGGAACTAATTTTATCGATATGGGTATTGGTGCAGTTGTGTCTCAAAATGTCCACAATGGAAAGTTTAAAGTTCCAACCTTACGAAACATCGCCGTTTCTGCTCCTTATTTTCATAATGGTTCGCTCTTAACACTGCAACAAGTCGTACGTTTTTATAACCGAAGAGATTTGAATACAGGCGAATTTGCTCCTGCTGAAGTAAGTCAAAATGTGAATACAGATGAATTGGGTAACCTAAATATGAGTGAAGAGGAAGAACAAAATTTAGTTGCTTTTCTGAAAACATTGACCGACGGTTATCATAGGCCTTAAAAAAAATAATTCAATAATAATTATAAATATATTAAACCCAAATTAAATTTTAATACCATGAAAAAAAGTTTTTTAATAGCAAGTTTTTTACTTCTAAGCGCAATGAGTATGATGGCTCAGGACAGAATTTTCAATTACACATACCAAAGTGCCGTTTTGAATAAAGGACAAAAAGAATTGGAAGTTTGGACTACCGTTTACGAAGGAAAACAAGATTATTACAGACAAATCAAAAACAGAGTCGAATATGAAGTAGGTTTAGGAAAAAATTTACAAGTAGCCTTTTATTTAAACTCAAAACAAAAAGCTTTTTTTGACGATGTAACAGGAGAAATTGTAATGGATGCCACTGAAATCTCATTTTCAAATGAATGGAAATATAAATTTTCTGACGCTGTAGCGAACAAAATTGGATTTGCCGGATATGCTGAATTTACTGTTGCTACAGACGAATTGGAAATAGAATTGAAAGCTATACTAGACAAAAAAATTGGTCGTACCATGCATGCGATGAACTTTACTTTTGAGCCAGAATGGGAAACTACCGTTAAGGACGGAAAAGTGGCTACCGGAACAGAATTAAAATATGATGTGAATTATGGTTTTTCATACAACATCAATAAGAATTGGAATCTTGGTGCCGAAATCATAAACAGAAACGTGTACATAAAAGAAGATCAATTTACACATTCTGCTTTATTTGCAGGACCTACCGTTGCTTACAATATGGACAAATTCTGGATTAACGTATCTGTTTCTCCTCAAGTTGCCGGTTTAAACAATCCTGATGGAAAATCTGGCTTAAATGTCGATGAGTTTACCAAAATGGATGCCCGTCTAATCTTTTCATATTCTTTTTAATACTTTTGCATAAAAATAAAAAATGAAAAAAATCATTCATTATTGTTACTTTTTTGTCCTTTTTTCTTGCTCAACGCAACTTTACATTCCTGTGGAAAGTACAGATACTACTTCTATAGTTGAATTAAAGCAAGGAAGACAAGCTTATGTGAACAATTGTGCCAGTTGTCATCAATTGTATTTGCCGAATAAGTTTGACAACAAAGTCTGGATGGACAATTTGAATGAAATGCAAGCACGGGCAAAAATCACGGATGCTGATAAAAAGTTAATTTATCAGTACCTGATTAACGCGCCCAAAATAAAATAAAATTATTTTTATTATATTTTCAGAGGTCAAAATAAAATCCAAAAAACGCATTTGAATTCATCTCAAATGCGTTTTTTTGCGTATATCTAAAACACAAACTAATTCATCTCCACTATGAGAATCTTTCTGGCTATATCCGTTTTCTGTTTTTGTTTTTTATTCCCTGGCTGTGCCGTGAAAAAATATGAAAATATACCGTACGTAGCGTCTAAAACTACCGGAAAACAGCAGCCCACTTTAAACATTTATACTCCGAGAAATTCCAAATTAGTGAATAATCCTGTTTTAATTTTCGTCCATGGTGGCAATTGGAATTCCGGAAATAAAAAAACGTATTGGTTTTTTGGAAGAAATTTTGCAAAAAAAGGAGTTACAACCGTTATCGTTGATTATACTTTGAGTCCAAAAGCCAATTATGATGATATGGCCAAAGAAGTAGCGACAGCGGTAGAATGGACCAAATCTAACATTTCTGAATACAAGGGCGATCCAAAATCTATTTTTCTGACTGGTCATTCTGCTGGTGGTCATTTGGTCGCCCTAGTGGCAACGAATCCGAAATATATTCAAGACAAAAGCATTATAAAAGGAATTATCTTTAATGATGCTGCAGGTTTAGATATGAATCATTATCTGGAAGAAAATCCTCCATCGGAAAAAAATGATTATCTGACCACATGGACAGCAAATCCGGAAAATTGGAAAGACGCCTCACCTATTTATTTTATAGATAATGACACGCCTCCCTTAATGATCTATATGGGAAGTAAAACTTATGAATCCATAAAAGTGTCCAACACCAGGTTTTTAGGTCAATTAAAATCTTTCCAGCCTAATGTTAAACCCATAATTTTAGAAAAAAAACACATCCCCATGATTACGCAATATCTTTTTCCGTACAGTAAACGATTTAAAGAAATAAAAGCGTTTATCGAAACCCATAAATAGTTTTAATCTAATGTGATTTCAGAAAAAAACCTCGTTGATTACTAAACGAGGTTTTTTTATCCTAAATTATAAATTTTTACTTCTTTACCGGAATATTTTTTAAAATCTCCAATACAAATTTCCAGAATTTTTGAGAAGAGGAAACACTTGCTCTTTCATCCGGAGAGTGCGCGCCATGAATAGTCGGGCCAAAAGAAATCATATCCATGTCCGGATAATTGGTTCCTAAGATTCCACATTCCAATCCGGCGTGACAAGCCACAACTTTTGGTTTATCTCCATTTTGTTGTTCATAAATAGAAACCAGCACATCTAAAATTTCCGATTTAACATTTGGAGTCCATCCCGGATAAGAACCGCTAAGAGTTACTTCGCAGCCACATAATTCGAAAGCCGAACGCAAGGCATTGGCCAAGTCCATTTTTGATGTTTCTACAGAAGAACGTGTCAGACATCCGATAGAGATTTCGCCGTCCTTAATAACAACACGAGCGACATTATTTGAAGTCTCCACTAGATCCTCCATATCGGCACTCATGCGGTAAACCCCATTATGTGCTGTATACAACGATCTGATGATACCTTCCTGAACACCCAGATCCATCACTTTTTTAGGCAAATCGCATTTCACTATTTCAATGCTAAGATTCGGTTCCGTGGTTTTGTATTCGATTTTGATATCATTGATGATTTCCTGCATATCAAAAATATAGGCTTCATCGAACATTTCAGCAATGATAACTGTTGCGACACTTTCTCTTGGAATAGCGTTGCGCAAGCTTCCACCATTGATTTCAGCAACTTGCAGACCGAAATTTTCAAATCCGTCAAACAACAATCGGTTCATGATTTTATTGGCATTTCCCAAACCTTTGTGAATATCCATACCGGAATGGCCGCCATTTAAACCTTTTACAGTAATCGTGTGTCCCACGGAACCTTCGGGAACTTCTTCCTCATTATAACTTCTGGTTGCAGTCACATCAATTCCTCCTGCACAACCGATATCAATTTCATCGTCTTCTTCCGTATCCATATTTAAAAGGATGTCTCCTTTCAGAATGCCGCCTTTTAAATTCAAAGCGCCAGTCATCCCAGTTTCTTCATCAATTGTAAATAAAGCTTCCAAAGCTGGGTGCGGTATATCTTTGCTCTCTAGAATTGCCATAATAGCGGCAACTCCCAAACCATTATCGGCTCCAAGCGTAGTTCCTTTGGCACGAACCCAGTCACCATCCACATACATATCGATTCCTTGTTTGTCAAAATCAAAAACAGTATCGGCGTTCTTTTGGTGGACCATATCCAAATGCCCCTGCAAAACCAGCGCTTTGCGATTTTCCATTCCCGAAGTGGCCGGTTTACGGATGATCACATTTCGGATATCATCTTCAAAAGTTTCCAATCCTAAACTGGTACCGAAGTTTTTCATGAATTCAATCACACGGTCTTCCTTTTTAGAAGGACGCGGCACGGCATTTAAATCGGCAAATTTGTTCCAAAGCTGTTTTGGTTCAAGGTTTCTTATTTCCTGGCTCATGTTTTTTTGTTATGTTTCAACAAAGGTACATTTTTATGAAAAATAAATGCTTTAAATTTGTTTCTTTACTATTTTAAACTACAAAATGAAAAGAAAATTCATTCTTCCCCTTTTACTATTAATTCAAATTGTATTGGTAAAGATATTTTCCTTTTTTCCTGAATTTGTGGAGGGATTTTATAGCAATGGTCTTTATGTTGGAATTTCCCGCTTTTCGAGAATAGCGTTGGGTCCCATTCCGTTCTCTGTTGGTGACTGCATTTATTTTATTGTGATTTTTTTCATTTTAAAATGGTTATGGCAGAAGCGAAAATCATGGAAATCGGAATGGAAATTGAATGCTTTGCGAATCTTAAGTTGTCTCTCCGTATTTTATTTTTTGTTTAATATTTTGTGGGCGATGAATTACCACCGCGTCCGTTTGTTCGAGAAAATGGAAATACAAAAGGATTACAGCGATGCGGATTTGCTGGTTTTTACCAAAAAACTGATTGAAAAGACCAATGCCATTCATAATCAGATTGAAAAAAATGATCGTTTTAAAATTATTTTCCCTTATACCCAAGAACAGGTTTTTGCAATGAACCTGAATGGATATCAATCGCTTTCCCGTGAATATCCTTTTTTAAAATACGAAAAACCCAGCATTAAAAAATCACTGATCAGTTTGCCTTTGACCTACATGGGATTTAGCGGATATTTAAATCCGTTTACAAATGAAGCCCAGGTTAACGATATGGGTCCGATGTATAATTTCCCAATGACCAGCTGTCACGAAATGGCACATCAATTGGGTTATGCTTCTGAAAGTGAGGCAAATTTTATTGGTTTTTTAGCTTCCATAAAGAATGAAAACGTTTACTTCCAATATTCGGGTTACAGCATTGCCCTTCGCTATTGTCTACGGAATTGGAAAATACGTGACGAGAAAGTGTTAAAGCAGTTGCTAAAAACTATTCATCCGGGAATCCTTGCCAACTATAAAGAAAGTGAAGACTTTTGGGACCAATATGAAACCTTCATTGAAACGGGCTTTAAAATATTTTATGATAATTTCCTAAAATTCAATCAACAAAAAGACGGATTGGAAAGTTACAGTAAATTCGTAAACCTGATGGTAAATTATTATAAGAACAAGGAAGTGTAACCTGAGAAAGTAAATACATCAAATAAAAACTCCTAAAACAATAAATTTCAGGAGTTTAATTTCGAGAATACACTTTCAATTTTACTGCTTAATTTCTGTTACGATGACGGTAAAAGGTTTTGTGCCAACATTAGTTGTTTTGTGAGTTACAGCATCTGACCAACCCACCTGACCAGCTTTTAGTTCAATAGTAACGTCATCTTTCCCTTTTATTTCTGTTTTCATTTTTAAGTTGGTTACTGCATAAACGGAATACTGTGGATGTGAATGCCAGTCAGCAACAGCTCCCGGAGCAAAAGTCACTTCAGCTACATTCACTTTGTCGTTATCGGTCAGAACTTTTTTAGTAACTCCTGGCCATTCTTCTTTTTTGTCTTGTGCATTTACTGTCTGTACGTTCATAAATACTGTAAACGCAAGTACTGATAGCATCATCATAATTGATTTTTTCATTTTGTTTAATTTAAATTTACCTACTCTATATAGTTTTCGGCATCCCATTCACTTTCAAAAAAATTGTTTTGGGTCTATTTAAATTCGTTCTATGAAATTTGGGTAGTTTAAACGAAATATATGCTTAGCTTCTAATTTATTAATAATCATAAAGTTACGAAAAAAAAACCTTATTCCCCTCAAAACTAAATCTCATCATTCGTAAACGTAGTGAAACTTTTCTTTTTAAAGGGCCGGATAATCAAGCGTCCTTCGCGGTCGAAACGGATGTAGTTATAGACCCAATTCAAGAAAACCACTGCTTTATTCTTAAAGCCAATCAATGAAAAGAGATGGACAAACATCCATACAAACCATGCAAAAACACCACTGAAGTGAAACTTTGGCAAGTCGACAACCGCTTTGTTTCTGCCGATGGTTGCCATAGAGCCTTTATCATTATAAACAAATGGTTCCATTTCCTGCTTGTTCATTTTTTTAATGATATTTTCACCCAATAACCTCCCCTGTTGCAAGGCGGGTTGCGCCATCATAGGATGCCCCACTGGATTGTTTTCCTCAATCATACAAGCGACATCGCCTACCGCAAAAATGTTCTCAAAACCTTGCACCTGATTGTATTGATTGACCTTGATCCGTTCCGTTTTTTCTACCACCGAATTGCCATCCAAACCAGAAACTACCGCACCATGAACTCCGGCTGTCCAGATTACGGTGGCAGTATCGAATAATAAATCGGTATTGGTGGTAATAATTTTACCGTCATAACCGGTAACCCGAACATTCTTATTGACCTTCACACCTAATTTTATCAGAAATTCTTCCGCTTCCGCAGATGATTTTTCGCTCATCGTGTTAAGAATCCGGTCTCCACTTTGGATCAGGTTGATTTCCATTTTTTTGATATCGAGATCGGGATAATCTTTCTGCAGAATGGCATTTTTCATTTCGGCCAGAGCTCCTGCCAATTCAACACCTGTTGGTCCGCCACCTACCAGACAAAAATTTGTCAAACTGCGGCGTTCAGTGTCGTCATTGGTCAATAAGGCCTGCTCGAAATTTTCGAGCACCAGACTTCGAATATTTAGCGATTGCGGAATGGTTTTCATCGACATGCTGTTGCGTTCGATTTCCTTATTTCCGAAATAATTTGTTTTGGAACCAGTGGCTATAACTAAATAATCATATGTCAATTCTCCAATATCAGCGAGGATTTTATTGTTTTTAGTATCAATATCAGTAACACGACCCAGGCGGAAATAAAAATTATTGAACCTCTGTATTACTTTACGAATGGGATACGCAATAGAGCCGGCTTCGAGTCCGCCGGTAGCAACCTGATACAGCAAAGGCTGAAAAGTATGGTAATTGTGTTTATCGATAAGGACTACCTGTGCTTTTTTATTTTTCAGTTTTTTTGCCAGCGCAAGACCTGCAAAGCCTCCTCCGATAATTACTATTCTGGGTAAATCCGTTTTAGGAATATTCATATGGTGCTACTTCTATTTGTCGTTATAAAAATACAAAAGAATTCCCTTACAGCCATCTTCTAAAAAATAAAACCCGACATACAGCCGGGTTGTAATTTGGTTCCTGATCTGAATTATTTGGTTTGCTGTAAAATCCAGTTGGACATTACGTCCAGGGCTTTTGGTGAAATGGTTTGCTCAATTTTGGAATATTCTTCGAATGCACCAGTGCCCGCTTCCTGAAACAGATGATTTAGGCCTTGTAATTCCACCGTTTTAAATTTTTTGTTCTTTCCTTTCAGCAGGGCAGTTTCGATTGCTTTCAGATTGGCGGCTGAAGGCACCTGAAAGTCCAATGAACCATTAATGGCCAGAACCGGGCATTTTACTTTGGATAGATTTTCAGCAGGATTGTATTTAATGAAATATTGGAACCATTTGCCGGACATCATTTGGACCTGATTTTTCACTGCTTCATCGGATAAATTGGACATTGTCATTTTTAAATACGCCGTCAATTCTTTTTCCAGATTTTCAGGGGTACTGTTCTTTATTATTGCATAGATGGATTTATTCTTTTCGCTGCTCACTTTAATCTGTTCGTCACTCATGCCAGATAATTGGGCCATTCGTGTATTTTGTTCCACCATTAATTCATCGATTGGGGTGCCGGGTCCGGCCATTAAAACAATGAAGCTGATATCTTTGGAGTTCGCCGCAACAATCGGAGCAATCATTCCGCCCTCACTGTGACCGATCAGTCCAATTTTTTTGGGATTGATATTGGACTTCGTTTTCAGGAAGTCAACTGCAGCCAGAACATCATTTGCAAAATCCTGTGTGGTACTGTTACCGAAAGAACCCGTTGATTTACCAATTCCACGATCATCGAAACGCAATACCGCGATTCCTTTCTTAGTCAGGTCGTCTGCAATTACGGCGAAAGGTTTGTGCTCGAAAAGTTCCTCATTTCGGTCTTGTGCTCCCGAGCCTGTGATTAAAATGACCACGGGAAATTTCCCTTTTGTTTTAGGATACGTTAAGGTACCAGCCAGCGTAATCTTATCTATTTTATTTTCAAAAAACACTTCTTCCTGTTGGTATGAAAAAGGTTCTTTTGGCGTTTGCGGTCGGTTTAGCGGCGCTTTTTCGATTGGTTTTTTGGTTAATTTTAATGGAAGTTCCATAGCTCCTTGGCGAAAGGTACCCTCAATTGCAGAAAAGTCAGCGTTAGGCATTCCTTTATAGGTTATTTTTGCATTTGGCAGCTCGAAGTTGATGGTATTGGATTCGAATGTGGTAGTAGCAACCGGAATTCCAAAAGCCTTTTGATCCGGACTGTCCATGGTAGAAACGAGCTTACCATCTTTATTGGCTACGTGAAATACCAATTTTAATTGGGTTCCCTGAACTTCCAGCATTCCGTTCCAGTTACCCTCAATGGTCTGTGCAAAATTCAGAACGGTGAATAATAGTATAGAAACTGTAAAAATAATTTTTCTCATGAATTGGTTTATTTGAAATTAGACTACATATACTTTTGTAAAGGTAATCCAACAAAAGGTGCTGGACAAAGTATTTTTTTATGTTTTTTCGAAATTCAGAACATTTGAAAACAGGCACAATATTTCCTCGTTAGCCCTGATGGAAGTGGCATCCCGCGCTTGTTTTTCGCGGATATAACGGACAGCAGGACCAGTAGTAATTAAAAAACCGAAAGTTGCTGCTCCAAAAAATAAAAACCCTATTTTGTAACAAATTAAGCATTAGCCACACTACTATCATATGAGCGGAGATTTAGAGCAATCGTTTGTGCAGCAGCTGCGGGAAAACCAGAATATCATCCACAAGATTTGTCGGCTGTATACTTCTGGCGAGGATGCGCATAAGGATTTGTTTCAGGAAATTACGATTCAGCTTTGGAAAGCGTTTCCAAAGTTTCGGGGCGATTCTAAATTTTCGACTTGGGCATACCGTGTGGCACTGAATACGGCCATTACGCTGTACCGGAAAAATACCCGATCGGTTGCGACAGTGGATTATAAAAAGCAACAATTCTTTATCAGTCAGGACGAATACAATTTTGAGGAGGAAGAACAGCTGAAACTGATGTATCAGGCGGTTTACCAACTCAATGACATTGAAAAGGCATTGATTTTCATGTATCTGGAAGATAAGGATTATGCGGAGATTTCGGAGACTTTGGGTATAAGTGAGGTGAATGCGAGAGTGAAAATGAACCGGATTAAAGGAAAATTAAGAAAAATATTAAATCCCTAGAGATTATGAAAGAGCTGGATTTATTGAAGAAAGACTGGAAAAAGAATGCCAATTCATTTGAACAGGTAACAGAATCGGATATTTATAAGATGTTGCATCAAAAATCATCTTCCATTGTGAAGTGGCTTTTTATTATTAGCATCATTGAATTTGTGTTTTGGACCGTCATTTATGTGTATCAGAATGACGCCAAATACCATATTCAATTGCGCAAATACGGCGTGGAAGAGTTGATGTTCTGGATTAACGTATTTAATTATGCTGTGCTGATTGTGTTTATCTATCTGTTTTATAAAAACCACAAAACCATTTCGACCACCGATACGATTCATCAATTGATGGAAAATATTCTGAAGACCCGAAAAACGGTTCGCTATTATATCTGGTACAATTACATCATGCTTTTTACTAGTTATGTAATCAGCGGTATCATTATAATGAAATACAGCAAAGAGAGCGTACGGATGGAGCACATCACGACGTTGTTAGTAAAATTTACGCTGTGGTCATTGGCCTTTTGGGTGTTTTACCGAATTGTTTATGGTATCCTGTTAAAGAAATTACACAAGAATCACCACGAGTTGGAGAAAATAGATTTATAGGCTAATGATTAGGCTTCCATTGGCGTAATCGGTTCAGGTCCTTTTGGGTTTCGATCTCTTCCGTCCGAATTACTTTTAGAAAAGATGGGTGTTGCTCAATGGCATATTCCACTTTTTCAACAATCTGCTCGATGGTATCATTGTCGTAATCAATTTTCAATGGTTCTTTAATGATAAAAGACTGAAGAATGCCTTTCTTCTTCATTCGGAATCCCTTTTTATCAAATGCACGACGGAACCCATCGATGACAATTGGTACAACAATCGGTCGGTGTTCCTTTATGATGTGGGCCGTTCCTTTCCGCACCGGTTTAAAAGACTTGGTGGTTCCCTGCGGAAAAGTGATAACCCAGCCATCGGCTAAGGCCACTTTAATATTTTCGGTATCGTTAGGGTTTACTTCCCTTTTTTCGGTCACATCTTTGCCTTTGGCTCGCCAAGTTCTTTCGACTGTAATAGCACCTGCATACGAAAGGATTCGAGGCAGTAAGCCCGCCTGCATCGTTTCCTTAGCAGCAACATAATAAATGTTCAGTTTCGGATTCCACAGATAAAGTACGTTCTTAATATTATCTTCGCGACCTTTCAGACTTGCGTTAAAAACATGAAACATAGCGACTACATCAGCAAAATAAGTCTGATGATTGGCTATAAAAAGTACATTTCGATCCGGCAGCGATTTTATAATTTCAGAACCCTCAATGTGTAATTCGTTAAATCCCCGGTATCGACGATGTGTGGCAATTCCGAAAAACCGGATAAGCCATTTTTTTAGAAAAAGGATGTGACCAAAAGGATTTCTTTTGAATAAACCCATAAGACGTTTATATTAAAAAAGTAAGCGGCAAATTTACGAAAACCCGTAAGTTAAAAGACTCTTTTGAGGACTTCTTTTAATTCACTCATCATCATGGCAGTAGCTCCCCAGACATAATGTTCCTTGATTTTGAAAGCTGGAACTTCAATATCATCGGCATATGAAGTATTCATACGTTTCATTACAATATTGTCTTCGTTCATAAACTCAAAAATGGGCAGCTCAATAATACCTGCCACTTCATCTTCCTGTTCGGTAAAGGTTAATTCCGAGTGGGAAATTCCAAGGAAGGGGGCCACAAGAAAATTACTTGGCGGAATATAAATTTCACTGAAAGCTTTAATGACTGTTATCTTTTCAGGATGCACCCCTATTTCCTCATGGGTTTCGCGTAAAGCGGTATGGGCTAATGAGGCATCTTCCAATTCAACTTTTCCGCCTGGAAATGCAATTTGAGAGGAATGAATACCTGGATAGGTATTTCGGACAATTAAAACGAGGTGCGTTTGTTTGTTTTTGGGGTAAAAAAGCATCATTACCGCTGCTTTTCGTGGATTTTTATCATAATAGTGTTCCTCTGACAAAGAAGAAACCCGTTCCAGGGGTGCCATTTTCATGTGAGCATCCGCGGCGAGAAGCTTTTCTTTCTCTATTTTTGGTACATATTTTAAAAAATCGGCAAAATCCATAATCAAAGCGTATTTTTACAATCTAAAATAACTATAAATATAGCTCAGAAAACGGTGATTTGCAAATTTAAAAAAGTCATTTACTAAAATATTCCCGATAAAAAATGTACAGTAGAGAAGAAAACCAACGTTTAAAAAGAGAATTCTGGGTCGCGTTCGCTGAAAAGTATCCCCGAAAATGGCTTTTATATGATACTAAAATAAAAGATTTTTCATTTAAGTTTTATGTAGAAAATACAAAAGCCCAAGTTTTGTTAGACATCGAGCACCGTAACGAGATAAAGCGTCTTCAATATTTTGAAAAATTAACATCTTTGAAGAACATTCTCGAGGAAGAATTTATTCCGGATTTGGTTTTTGAGAGGAACCATGTATTGGAAAATGGAAAAATAATAAGCAGGGTTTGGGTAGAAAAGTTAAACGTGAGTGTTAGCAACAGAAAATATTGGGACGAAATTTTCGCTTTTTTCTTTGAAATGATGAGTGCGTTGGAGTTGTTTTATGCCGAATATGATGAATATATTAAGGATATCGAGTAACGATCGCCTCGCTTTCTTTATATTTTTCTAATCTTAAGATCTTTATATTAAATTAATTGCCTAATTTAGAATTGAAAAAAATTTCAGTTTTGAATTAGGCTTTTTTTTATAACTAACAAATAGTCCGGTCATTAAAGAGAAAATTAAAATAGTTAAAAATAAAGTACACGATAAACTACATCGTGAGCCTCCCTATTATATTCATCCAAAATTGAAATTTATACCTAACATAATTGTCAATTTAGTGAGTTTCGTAATGTCTGTAGCTGTTATGGCAGGAGTTCTTTACTTGATTATCCAGTATTTAGCTAACCGGTTCTATCATTTAAAATAGATTTTGGCGTGCCCCCAAGGGTCGGGCTTTTTGCTGTATCCACGCCAAAAAGCGTGGGATGCCGCTGCAATCCCTCACGCGAACAACATTTAAACAAGAAATCCCCAT
>NZ_VJZK01000043.1 GCF_007109225.1 Flavobacterium sp. GT3R68 | reverse complement strand
AGTGCCGTTGTGTGCGATTCCAGTACCACTGCTATCAATTTACTTAGTTTGATTACGGGAGAACAATCCGGAGGAACTTGGAGCCGACCCTCCGGAACCGGGGGAACATTTGACGCAGCAGCAGGTACTTTTACCCCCGCAGTTGGAGCAACAAACAGTACATTCACCTATACCATTCCCGGAACATCACCTTGTGTGAATGATTCCAGTGTGGCAACTATTACGATCAATGCGCAACCTAATGCAGGTTCAGCCGGAAGTACAATTATTTGTGATTCCAGTACAACTGCGATTGATTTATTTGGTTTGATTACCGGCGAGCATTCCGGGGGAACCTGGGTACGGTCTTCGGGAACAGGAGGAACTTTTAATGCAGGAGCAGGAACTTTTACCCCCGCAGTTGGAGCAACAAACAGTACATTCACCTATACCATTACCGGAACATCACCTTGTGTGAATGATTCCAGCGTGGCAACTATTACGATTAATCCGACACCAAATGCAACAGCAACAAACGGTAGTCAATCCATATGCTCAGGTAATGCGATTGCTACAATGGTTCTTTCCGGGAATGTTACTGCTACCATCTTTAATTGGACCCGGGATAATGCAGCTACTGTAACAGGAATAGCCGCAAGCGGCAGCGGAAACATCGCCGGTAGCTTAACCAATACAACCAATGCACCTGTAACAGTTACTTTTACCATTACTCCAGTAGCAGCGGGATGCACTGGCGTATCCATAACAGCTACTGTTTTGGTTAACCCGACTCCAAATGCGTCAGCAACAAATCCGACCCAAACTATCTGCTCCGGAATTGCTATAACACCTATGGTAATTACGGGTTCTGTAGCATCTACAACTTTTAATTGGACCAGAAACAACACCGCAGCTGTAACAGGAATGGCCGCAAGTGGAAGCGGAAACATCTCTGGAAACTTAACCAATACCACCAATGCACCCGTAACAGTAACCTTTACCATCACTGCAGTAGCAGCGGGATGCACCGG
>NZ_VJZK01000042.1 GCF_007109225.1 Flavobacterium sp. GT3R68 | reverse complement strand
ACTCAAATCCTACAAGCAATTCTGCTTCGCCATCAATTACATTACGTAAACCACGTTTGTTGGTTAAATCCGCTTGAATTACCTTAACCATTGTTTGAGTAAGTCTACTCACCATTCTACTATCCGCAGAATTCAAGAGCAAAGTTCGCAATGCAGTTCGCAAAGTTTTACCTGCCTTCCCTGCCCTGCCAAATTCAGAACCATTTTCACGTGTTCTCTGGAACGCTGGATCATTTGCAATTCTGCTGGCATCGATTCCTCCTTTTTCACGTGCTAAATGACCATCTTTGGTTTTGTAAAAAGTAATATCCCCGATAGTACCTTTCAATTTAATTATGCCCTTCTGTCTTGCCATAATTACTAAATTTAGATTAAATTATTACTTAAAACTCTTTCAATCATCATCTGTTGCAACACCTTTCGATTGATTATGAAGCAAATTTTAGCCAATTAAACCACATAAAAAAGACTCCCCTATTCCATATGTCACTTTGTGACACAAATGGCAGAAATCGACATAAATACCCATTTACACCCATCATAAATGGAAACAAATCGTCGCTTCTGAACGAAAGGAATTATTTACTATTTTTATTGAGTGCAAGAACTTGGATCATAAGGGTTTCAAGTTAGGCAAAGCCCAATCAAAGCTATATATAGAGTATGAGAACCGAAAACAAGAGATTATGTATCTACCCAAAAGATATACAACGCATAACAGGAAAGAGTTATCGTCAAAGCATTAGACTACTTCAAAAAATAAGAAAGGAGCTCAATAAGCTCCAAAATGAGTTCGTGTCAATCGAGGAATTTTGCCAATACACGAGCCTAAAAATTGAACAGGTTGAACCTTTAATTATTGGTTGAAAAACGCGTTTTAGGCAACTAAATTTTGAACCGATTCCAATTCAATAATATTACTCGACCGGTTCAAATTTTAAACAATGAAAGACCTTTTTTTATTTTGATAAACCTTTAATTATCACTATATTTACAGCGATAAGATTACATGATTTT
>NZ_VJZK01000041.1 GCF_007109225.1 Flavobacterium sp. GT3R68 | reverse complement strand
TACCAAAAGAATTCCATAATTTATATATTTTCTGTTTGAGGTCCTTTATTTATAATTTTACCAACTAAGAGTAAAAACAGCATTCCTAATAAGAGATACAATCCTATAAATCCAAGCAAGGTAAATAACGTATTTCCGGAGGAAACTGTTGGAGAAGCACCTTCGGCAGTACGCAATAAATCATATACCAACCAAGGCTGCCTTCCTAATTCAGCAGTGTACCACCCCGTTGTATTGGCGATATAAGGAAATGGCAGCATAAAAAGCAAAGACCACAAAATCCATTTAGTTTCGAATAATTTTTTTCTAATGAGCTGAAAAACAGCAAAAGCCATTAATCCGATGAAAACGGTTCCGAGTCCAACCATGATATGATACGCGTAATATAATCCTGAAATATTAGTGGGATGATTCTCCTCTTTAAATTGATCTAAGCCTTTGATTTCCTGATGCCAGTTGCCATAGGTTAAAAAACTCAAAATATTAGGTACGGCAATTTTATTGTCCAATTTTTTATCTTTCACATCAGGTTGACCAATTAAAACAATTTCAGAACCTTTCTTTTCGGTATGAAAAATTCCTTCCATTGCAGCAAAAGTAACAGGTTGGTATTTCACCACATTCTTGGCTAACAAATCTCCGGTAGGAACTGCAACGATAAGGCTTGAAGCCAATCCAAAAATCACTCCCGTTTTCACAAATAATTTTCCAAAAGACACCTGCTTTTTACTTAAAATATAAAAGGCACCAATCCCTGCAACAACAAAAGAACTGGTTACCATTGAAGCCGCCTGGTTGTGCAAATAAGACGGCCACAACCAAGGATTTGTGAATAGCGCTGAAAAGTTATTCAATACGAATTTACCATTTGCTAAAATTTCATACCCTACTGGATATTGCATCCAGGAATGCGTTGCAATGATTAAAAATCCGCTGGCCCAGGAGCCGATAAAAATGAGTAATCCGGTGACAAAATGCCATTTATGCCCGAGTAATTTTTCTCCAAATAAAAAAAACCATAACAAGGATGAATGCAAAAAGA
>NZ_VJZK01000040.1:409-1042 GCF_007109225.1 Flavobacterium sp. GT3R68 | reverse complement strand
ATGATGAAATGAGAATGAGACATTTTATTTTATTATTTGTGAGCGCAAAGATAGTTTTGTTTTAGTCGCATTTAAAATAGAGTGGCAATAGATTTACCTATACAAACCAAAAGCTATGTTAAATGATTGAATTCCTTACTATAAAAGACGTAACATTATAGAAATTAACCGTATTAACTTTAAATTAAACATTATGGAAAGCAACGATTTAGGCTCAAAAAAAACAAATAATAAGCAAAATATAAACGAAGGATTTAGCGGTGAGAATCTAGCCAAAAATACGAATCCTGAAGTATCACATCTGAAATCAGAGGTAGAAACCGACAATCATGGAAATCAAAAATTGTTCAAAGAGCACGTAATATAAACGGAACCTTGGAATAGAATGAGGATAGCACTCCTAAAAATTTAAGTTCTGATACCGCGAATGTTTCTGAAGAACAAGCTAAAAAAATGGTAGAGAATAAAGATCATAACTCTGATATAATTCCAAATCGATATCCTAATAAACATCCGGATAATCAGGAAGACAGAGGAAATATAAAACTGGATGAATAAGAATTCATTTTATTTTTAATAAGCCAATAAGTGCATCGTTTCTTATTGGCTTTTTTTATGGGTCACAAGCATAGT
>NZ_VJZK01000040.1:0-399 GCF_007109225.1 Flavobacterium sp. GT3R68 | reverse complement strand
ACCTTCCAAATATAACTCACCCTTCTTTGATACATCAAAAACCCTCACACCATTTTGGGCCGTTTCGAGATCCCACACTATGCTATCCTTTATTTAGTGACCGCTAATGTCACAAATTAGCACGAATTAATTTGTGAAAATTAGTGAAATTCGTGTTTAAGTATTACATTTTTCATTCTTGCAGACTTTCAGTCTGCCAACCAAATCTATGGGCTTTTTGTCCATAGTGGTTTAGTTAGTTGATTTAGTTGATACGTTTGAATTTGTAATTATTTCCTTCAAAGCTACTTGATTGGTTTAGTATTAATTGGATGGGGGGTATAATCATTTTACCCCAAAAAGCTACGTTTTAAAATACTAATTTTTTTCTAAGGATAGATTAAAAATTAGTCAATCTTT
>NZ_VJZK01000003.1 GCF_007109225.1 Flavobacterium sp. GT3R68 | reverse complement strand
ATTCTTTTGGAGTGGCTATCTCTATTAAAAATTGCGTTAGATTCTTGAGTTTGCGGTATGGTTGCTACTAACGTCCCGCGGCTCTCAAGAAGTTGGGGAAAACACCCACAAACTCTTCGGTTATTCACGGATTTCAAAAGTACGCAAGAATATTCAAATTCAAGACCTAAACCCCAATTTCTTGAAGCCGCTGTTGTAGGAAGCCCTTTTAGTACTATTACTCATTTTTAAGTAGTTAATTTTGTCTCGTCTTATATAATGCTAACTTTAGTATGTTGTTAAGCGTTTTTAATACTCATAGTTTTGCATACTTTAATTAGCAATGAAAGAAAAATCTAAAATATTAATAAATTTTGGTGATAAAGTCAGAGAAGTCAGAACTAAAAAAGGACTTTCTCAGGAACAGCTTGCTCATATTGCAGACGTTCATAGGACTTATATTGGCATGATTGAAAGAGCTGAAAAGAATATTACTCTTATTAATATTGAAAAAATTGCTAATGCTCTTGGAGTTAATATAAATGAGTTAATCAAATGACAGCAGAACAAATAGAAGAATTACGTGTTGGATTACAAGAGAGTTTTGATTTATTAGTTGATAAGATTAGTACAATTCAAATAGGTACTAAAGAACAATTTCCTTTTGGATGGAGAAAAGCGGCTAAAGGGAGAACTGTTTGGAGAATTTTAGAAGAATTAATTACTCAAAATTTAGAGCAATATCATACAGAGTTTAAATTACAAAGTATAGTTCCATCTGAATCTGAGGTGTCAGTTTATGATTTTGAATGCAAAATAGAAGGTAACGATACGCCAATATTTATAAATATCAAATCCGCTGTACTTGGTGGAAGAAAAAATAAGGATGATATTTCAAAAGCTGTAGGATTAGAGGAATTTTATGCTACTGATATTACAAAAACTTTTTTCATCGGCACTTTTTTTATAAAGTTTAATGATGATATGACAATTGAAATTGACCACGCAACAGTTTTTCCTTTGGCTTGGATTAAAGATATTTATGTAAATCCAAGTAATAATGGGAACTTACAATCTGCTTATTATAAGGATATTAATGATGCAGTAAGAAGGTCAAATTCAGATTTTCATAAATTATTTATAGATGCATTAGGATATGGACAAAGTAAAAAGAATGCAAAACCAGGAGATATTATTAGAGAACCGAATGGAAAATATAAAAAAAAAATAAATAATAGATGGAAGGAAGTCGATGAAAGTGGAGAAGAATCTTAATCTTAAACTCTTTTCGATAAATTTGAAGCAAAATCTTCAATCTTATTAATAATATTTTTGTCCAAATTTAGGTTTGTATAAATAATTAAATTTATTTCTTTAATAGCTTCGTCGATATTTAAATTTGAATTAATAACATCTTTTGAAATCAGCGACAATTTTCTTTTTTCATCAATTGTAAATGGTATAATCGGTAATTGAGAAATATAGCCTGATGTAACCATATTCGATCTAATAAGTATCCCTCTTACTAAATAAGTAATTAAGTGGCTATTTAAATATGACAACATCCAAAAAATATCTTCTTTTGCAGTAAATATATTAGGGTTTACTCCAAATGTGGAGTTTTCTGGTAAATAGCAAGCACTAAAAGTTAAGCCCATTGATGAGCAAGTAATGCCCTCTTTAAAAACAAATTGCTTATTTCTAACCATAAAATCTTTAACGGTTAAAGATTCCTCCATAAAGTGATTAATTAGATACGCATCTTCAATAGTTTTAAATTTTTTGGAGCCTGGATTTTTATAAAAAGGGATTTCATAGCCCTTTTTTCGTTCTTTAGATAAGTATTTTTTATCATTACCTGTTGATATTCCTGTAATACAATCAAAAAGCTGTCCTAACCTTGGATTTTTAAACAATGCTAAAATATCTGTATCAATATCAATTATAAATTGATTTGCAGTTTTTTGTTTGCTTAAAACTATATTATCTAAATCAGTTGTAATAAATTCTCTTTTTTCAAGAATATTCTGTAAATGATTTGAATTTTTAGGTCTATTAACTATTTCAATTTTATCTTGAAATTTTGTGCCTTTTTGTAAAATTAAAATACAAGTTCTTACATCGGCTTTTTGAGACCAAAATAAATCATTAGGACACAGGATTAATTGGTGAATTGAACATTCGTCAAGTATTTGTTGCCTTAATCCAGAGTGCATAGTAGAAGTTAAAAACGAATCTGAAATAATTACTCCAATTAAAGCACCTTCCTTTGCACAATCTATAATTGCAGATAAAAACATAGAATACATATTATGTACACCAACTTTTAGAAAAATGTTTTTTAGTTCATTTTTATTGTTTTTTATATAGTCTATTTCGTGACAATTATATGGGGGATTTGCAATATAATAGTCGTATTCTAAATCTATATTGCTTTCAAAAAACAATGACTTTTTTTGCTCTTTATAAAACTCTATAAAATCTTGTTTTTTAAAATTTGAATATTGAATATTACCGTGTTCTATAATGTCAAAACTATCAATATATTTACCGTGAATGAAAAAAGTTTTAAGTAATTCTTCATCGCCAACAGCAGGGTCAAGAACTTTTCTTCCAAATGGGTTCAATCGTAATAATTGGGAGCTTAAATATTCGGATATAAAATTAGGCGTAGAGTAATACCCAGAATCTCTTTTGTCTATTCCGTTAGAATTTATTAGTATTTTCTCAAATCTACCCATTTTGTTTCGCTAATTATAGTATGCAAATTTAAGTGTTTATTTTTAAAATAGCAAGTATTAAATTTTAGGTTTCTTTTCAACGTTCTGTGTAGCTTAAGGGTTTCCTACAACTAGTATATATCGTCAAATGTATACATCTTTTTACAACTTTTAATTACTCTCTAATCTTTTTCTTATTGTTGTCATCAACCATTCTATCCAGCGGACTTACAATTTTATCAAACGCTGTCTTCGTTAAATGCGTATAAATCGTCGTCGTCTTGATGCTCGAGTGACCCAAAAATTGTTGGATATACCGGATATCCGTGCCGTTCTCCAACAAGTGCGTCGCAAAACTATGACGAAGCGTATGTACAGTAGCTTTCTTTTCTAACTTCGCCTTCTTCAACGCATCGCGCATCACCTGCTGAACACTTCCGGCCGAATACGGTTCTCCCGCAAATTGCCCCTCAAAAACATACTGCCTCACACCATACAACTGCCGGTAGTATTCAAGCGAACCAACGATTGAGTAGGGCAGCATCACCATCCGGTCTTTCTTTCCTTTGGCGTTTTTAATGTGAATTTTATGCTCGTCAAACAAAATGTCCCTCCATTGCAATCCCACAATTTCACTCACCCGAAGTCCGGCGCCATAGCCGATCAGCAATAACAATTTATGCTTCGGATTGTCCACCACCTGAAAAATACGCAGACATTCGTCCATCGTTAAAACCGTGGGTAATTTCCGCTCTTTCTTCGGTCGGGGCAACTTGAGTTCAAAAGCCGGAACGCACAATACTCTTTGGTAATAAAACAGCAACGCATTCACCATACTGTGTCCCGAGGAAGCCGAAAGTCCGCGCTCCATCAACGAACCCAGATATCTTTTAATTTCGGGCTGACTGATATCCGAAGGGTTTCTGAAATCATGCTGCCGCAGAAACTGAATAAAGGAACTACAATAGGTCTTTAAGGTCGAACTGCTATAATTCAGCGCTAACACCGTATCAACCATATCCGACACATACGCTTGGGCGCCTTCCGGAACCTGATCAAAAATCCGCGCTTTGGTATTCCGTAAATCCAACTGTTTCCGGTTGGGCAAATGCTGTTTCTTCAAGTATCCTTTCGGAAGCCGACTGTCAATCAGCACTAAACTGGGTTCAAAATGCAACAACAATCCTTCATAAACCGTAGGCGCCGCCGGCAGTAAATAACAGTTCTTCGTTGTACTGTACCGCACCATCGAAAAACGTTTGATCTTTTCCTTCAGAACAACCAGCGCCGGAACATAAACTTCCATCCACGCCAAATCTTCGGGATGCGGGGAAATGACAATACGTTCCCCTTTAAAGGTGACTTCCTTGCTATAATAATCCTCAGGGAAAAACGGAACGGTTCCCAAAATAACCTCCACTTCCTGTTTCAGCTTCGGATGCCGCAATACCATATACACCTTATAATTTGAATTCCAAAATACGCCTTTCAAACCCAGTAGTTCCTTACTGACCGTTTGATGGTAATGCATTCTAAAAACCCAATACTTACCAATATTCTCCAACAATTGTAATCGCATCTTGGTTGCAAACGAATAAGGATCCGTTTTATGTCCAGGGTTGTTTTGACTGATTTCAAAACCTGACTGATGTTCGCTTTTAGCTATGGGTGGAAGGTCACGGCTTTCTAAATTGCCGGCCACCGGATACGATGTTTTAATTTCTGAAGAACTGGGTAATTCAATAATAAGATCGGCAAAGTGATCTTTTAGTTTCGCATAAGAAACCGAATTGTAATCAATATACCAACAGGTATGTGTTTTGCTGTAACGGGCATCCAGTGATTTTAATTTTGAAATGACTCCCGAATCATAAGGGAAATAAATTCCAATCCAAAAAGCATCACGATGCCAGATTTTCTTGAGTGTAATAGACATATAGGCGTATAAAGGAAGGTACTAAGATAAGCAATTATTGTGGTATACGAAAACCACAGAGCTATAGAATAGATGAAATAAATTCGGGAAATCATAAAAGATTTCGATAGTAGAATAATAGGTGACCAAACTTGGTAATCACCCTATTTTCTAAGAACACCCAATCAAGCTATGATACACCGGAGCGCTGCGAACCCACAGTTTTTATTTGTATTTACTCAGTTCTAAAATTTTGACCGCCTCAAGATTTGTCCAATTGATTGCTTTGATTTTTTTGTTATTTGTCAATGCTGTTAGCACAAGATCGTAACCTACCGAATAGCCACCCCAAACAGGATAATTTCTTGAACCAAACATTACCTCCATTTGATAGCTGATGTCTTCACTTTGCAAGTTCGGCTTAATTTTATTCCATAAGTCCGATTTTTGATTTTCAGTCAAAGAGATTGTCCAGGGAGCTATTACATTTGGGTAAAGCATGTGGGCGAAATAATCGCCTCTTCCTTCAAATACCAAGTAGTCAAGAAGTGTCCATTTGGTTGATTTTCCGAAGTTCATATTTGTCCAATAGGCGTGATTAAATTCGTGAGCGACAGCATACTCAAGCATATTTTCCCAACCCGCTACATCGGGTTCAATTGTCAAAATGATTTGTTTTGAACCTGCAGTCAAGCCCATTATTCCAGTCATTCCTTCTATAAGCTGCCTACTATCAGGGTTTACAGGAATTATGTAAATGGTCAAACTGTCATTGTCAATATTTTGTCGACTCTTTTTTAGTGCTCCAGCTATTTTAGCCTTTATAGTTTCTTGATTTAGGGAAATTCTGTCAATTGATTTTTTTAATTCAGAAGTGTTTTTTATTGGCGTTGCAAGAAAATCCTTTACAATGTATCCATATTCACTTTTTTTAAAGTATTTGTCATAGATTGAGGTATGTATGGTTTCTTTATAAATGCTGTCTGCACTTTTATTGTCCGCCTTTGCTTTGTTTAAGAAGGTTGTATAAAAGTCAGTTAAGAAAATAATTTTGTCTGAAGTCGTTTGTCCAAATGTCGGTACCAAGTTTGCTAATAATATAACTGTCAAGAAAGTGGTTTTAATAATTTTTCTCATTGCTAATTTTCGTTTTGTTTATTGACGTTTAACTTGTTAAAATGTTACAAAGTGTGGTGTACTAAAATTACCGTTAACATTCGCCGACTTGCCGCGGCCTCCCCAAACCCCCACAAATACAAACCAAACTTTAAGTTATCAGCGTATTTTCTAAAGAAACACCGAGTTAAGCCACTAGCTTCGCTCCGTTCGCCCTCCGGGCTCGGGTGAGGGAAACCCCTGTTATAAAACGTTTCTTAATTTTCCGCCCAATTTTTTATAATTTCATTTCTATTGTACGGTTTATTTATACTTCTCCTTCAGAGTTGGCATCAAAATCAACCATCCATTCAATTCCGTATTTGTCCCGAAACATCCCAAAACAAGAACCCAACGAACTGTTGTCAATAGGCACTTCTATACTTCCGCCTGCCGAAAGTCCGCTGAATAACTTGTCGGCTTCTTCACGGCTTTCAGCGCTGATTGATATTTTGGATCTGTTTTCATTTTCATTGACCCGGCCCATGCTTTCCGGAACATCATTACCCCTCAGGATATTTTTACCGATAGGCAAAGCAATATGCATTATTTTATTGGCTTCCTTTTCTGCTATCGGATTTTCAGGACTGGATAAATCCTTGAAACGCATAATCCTTGCGAACTCTCCTCCAAATACGGATTTGTAAAAATTAAAAGCTTCTTCGCCATTCCCGTTGAAGTTAATGTGAGGATTGATAAGTGCCATAATTTTAATTTTTTAAATGGTTGAATGTGTTCTGGAAAACAAAAGCGGGAACTAAGATAAGGAATTATTGCGTTCAAGAAACCCCTGAGCCATAGGATTAGTAATAAGAAAGGGTAGTACTCTTCAATCACATGTTTTGCAAATCTAACCCGGAATGGCGATTTCAAACAGGAAGTCCCAGATTCAATGGGAAAAAACGCCCGAGATACTATTATGACCTGCTTTAAAATTCACTATAAAAAGTTTTATTTCCAATATCGAGTTTCCGAATATGCCTGCTTAAATTTTGTCTGCTTAAAATAGTAGTATGGTCGCTGTAAAAAATAGTTACCTTTTTGCCTAACATTTCATTTCGTAAGTCTTCCAGATCGAATCGATTTTCCAAACCTCTGTTTATATAGAAGCTGGTGTCATTTTCTGCTAAATTAAATGAGATGTCTTTTATTCCACTTTCCCCAATTTGGGTTACAACCCCTTCCGTTTTTTTACAATCCCTTTCTGAAATTTCATAACTTTTATATTCAGTTATTAAAAGAGACGCCACTAATATAAAAAAACCTCCAATCAAGGTGATGACGCTAATTAGAATTATTCTTTTCATAAGTTTTCATTTGTTTATAATTCTGTTCCGGAAAATAGCCCATAATTAGTATAGACGCCAAATGTATACATCTTTTTTTAACTTTAAGTTTCCCAAAAAAGATTAATAAAAGGTAAGTTATAGCTACTTGAAAGCTATCCCATTATCTCCGTAATTTTTCGTAATTTTATTAGTCTAAATTTTTATTATGTATCTGGAATTCAATATCGAACATTCCATTTTGGTACCCGTTATTACAGAGGTAATGGTTTCTTTATTACTGGTACTCGGAGGATATTTTTATGGTAAGTATCGCGAACGACAGAAAGAAAAAGGAAAAAACCTCGACGAATACGATTTCTACCCTTTTGAAGTCGATAACAATAATTTCCCTCAATTCAGTATCAAGGATTTTCGGCTCGCCGTGCATTATTTCCTTAAAAACAAAGATTACACAGCCGCCCGCCAACTCATCTTCATCGGTGAACAAAATCATGTAAGAAATCATTTGGAATCAGCTGAACTAAAACAGTACGAAAAATTATATCACACGTACCACGGATCTAAAATCGAATATGATAATAATGAATTTCTCGAAAACTACAAACGTATTGTCCATCTGCTCGGACTGACATTCAAAAATATGGGGATCGAAATCCTCTTGCACAACCTGATGAATCCTGCCCGCTCCATCATGGAAATAGAAAATGGGGAAGTGACCGGAAGGAAAATCGGAATGGGTACGACAACACTCGTACTGGATCTGAAAAAAAGAAAGGAACTGAAAGAAGACAAGTTAAATTATGAATTAAATATAGGGTCAAGAAGATTCAAATGTACTACCATTCCAATCTATAGGGAAAATTACGGTTTAATAGGAGCGATCTGCATCAATATCGACATCAACTATATTAATGAGGGTGTCCTGAAGACTAAAGACCGATTGCACGAGTTCTTTAAAAATTATTGTGCCACCGAAATGGCTCTGGATGAGAATATCCTGAGCAAGGACGAATTCGAAAAGGCAAAAAACGGAAAGAAACATTGGAGAGAACACTAAATACATTAATAACAACAGTATTTAATCCCTATCAAAAATAAAATCTGCGAATTTGCGGTAAGAAAGATCCCAATTCAAACAGTATTTAAAATCTGCGAATTTGCGGTAAGAAAGATTCCAATTCAAACATTATTTAATCCCTATAAAAAATAAAATTTGCGAATTTGCGGTAAGAAAGATCCCAATTCAAACATTATTTAATCCCTATAAAAAATAAAATTTGCGAATTTGCGGTAAGAAAAAAAAACCAAATTCTGTTAACCTTTAACAACTTAAATATAAAAAAATGGCAAAACAAATTTTTATCAATTTAGCAGTGAAAGACCTGCAAAAATCTGTGAATTTTTATACGGCATTAGGCTTCACAATCAATCCTCAATTTTCGGACGATACTGGAAAGTGCATGGTCTGGAGTGACAACATCTTCGTAATGATTCTGACACACGAAAAGTTTGCATCCTTTGCAACAAAACCCATTGCAGACACAAAATCAAATGTAGCGGGACTTTTTTCATTATCGGTTGACAGTGTTGACGAAGTAAATACAATGATGGACAATGGACTGAAAGCGGGTGGAACGGAACCTAACGAAATGCGGGATTATGGTTTTATGCAACAGCGGACTATCGAAGATTTTGACGGACACACTTGGGAGCCTTTCTATATGGACATGTCAAAAATTCCAACACAACAACCAACGCGTCAATAAAACAGAAAACCCTAATACACCTCTTTTAAAAGGTTTATTTGGGTCCTGAAAATTCATGCAAGTTTTTTACCGACTTACATTATTCATAGAAATATTCCGTAGTGGTGATGTCGCCATTAAAATCGTCACTGCTGGTTATAGGATAACCCGCCGCATTATACGTGTAAGTCTCAGTAGAGAAAGTGGAGCCATTAACCTCTGAAGTAATATTGTGGTTAATACCATCCGCGCCTGAATGTATAATAGATGATGAAATTGTAGCGGTACTTCTTCTGCAATATCGCTTTCGCAAATAGTTATATGGCTTCTCAATTGCCTCCTTTCTAACAACATCATTAAATCCCTAAATCCGTGACATCTGTATCATCTGTGTTCTGTTTTAAAGATAGGATCATAAGATTTATGCCCCGTAACTAAAAACAATGCCTCTATTACTGAGATACATGCCTCCTGCATTTACAATTATCCCTCCACGTTTTACAATTATTGCTCCCCGTATTGCAATTATGCCTCCCCGTTTTACAATTATTGCCCCCCGATTTACAATTATGGCTCCCCGATTTACAATTATTGCGCCCCGATTTACAGTTATTGCTCCCCGTTTTACAATTATGCTTCCCCTATTTGCAATTATTACTCCCCGTTTTACAATTATGCTTCCCCGATTTGCAGTTATTGCTCCCCAACTTAGAGATATGCGACCCCGGTTTGTATAATTAGCTATCCAATAGTAAATCTGCGAATTTGCGGTGAAAAAAATCTAATCCGCAAGTTGATATATAATTATTCCAAAGTAAATTCGTGAATTTGCGGTTAAAAAAATTCCATCCGCAAGTACATTTATCTCCAGCCAACAGTAAATCTGCCAATCCGCGGTAAAAAAAATCTCATCCGCATCTAAAAATATCCAAAAACCAGACTTTCAAATCACCAAATAATATCCTACTTTAGCCTCCTCTAAAAAGTTTATAGAATGATTAGCGAAGCCGACTTCCAAAATGAACTGCAATTAATAATTTCCAATGCCATCCGCGAAGATGTAGGGGAGGGCGATCACAGTTCCTTAGCCTGTATTCCCGCCGATGCCAAGGGAAAAGCCAAACTGCTCGTCAAAGACCAAGGCATCATTGCCGGAGTCGAATTCGCCAAAATGATATTCAATTACGTCGACCCGGCTCTGGAAGTGGAAACAGTAATCACAGATGGAACTCCGGTCAAACATGGCGACATCGTCTTTTACGTTTCCGGAAGCTCCCAGTCTATCCTCAAAGCCGAACGTTTAGTACTCAACTCCATGCAACGCATGTCGGCCATCGCCACAAAAACAAATAAATATGTTGTGCTGTTGGAAGGAACCAATACCAAAATCCTCGACACCCGCAAAACCACTCCGGGCTTCCGTGCCGCCGAAAAGTGGGCGGTGAAGATTGGTGGCGGCGAAAATCACCGCTTTGCTCTCTACGACATGGTGATGCTCAAAGACAATCACAATGATTTTGCAGGCGGAATCACTTTGGCTATAGCCAAAACAAAAGCCTACCTGAAAGAAAACAACCTCGACCTGAAAATCATAGTCGAAGCACGGAACCTCCAAGAAGTAAAAGAAATACTCGCATCTCAAGGCGTCTACCGAATCTTATTGGACAACCTCGATTACGAAACCACCAGAAAAGCCGTAACTTTAATAGGAAATACGTGTCTCACCGAATCCTCCGGGAATATCAATGAGAATACCGTTCGTCTTTATGCCGAATGTGGTGTCGATTACATTTCATCCGGAGCATTGACACACTCCGTTTACAATATGGACCTGAGCCTAAAAGCATTTTAAATCATGTCACAGGAATTTGAAGAAAAATTCGAGAAAATCCCCATAGTGCGGAATCTGGTCCGTTCAATGAAACGGAAAAAACTGGCGTGGCTCGAAGGCATGTCACTTTATGATTTGATTGAATTATACATCATCGGAATCGTAGAAAGCGGCTTCTCCTATCATGCGAGTTCGATTGCCTTCAGTTTTTTTATGGCACTGTTTCCTTTTGCGCTGTTCATGCTGAATTTAATCCCGTACATTCCTATTGAAGGGTTCCAGGAAGATTTCCTGAAATTCGTCGAGGAAGGGGTTCCGCCAAATACCTATGATGCCATCGCGTCCATTCTCAATGATATCCTTCACAACAGTCACTCCGGATTACTGTCCACCGGTTTTTTCCTGTCTATTTTCCTGATGGCAAACGGTCTCAACGGAATTCTAGGCGGATTCGAATCGTCCCGCCACGTGCTCATCAAACGGGGGTTCTTTCATCAGTATTTCGTAGCGCTCGGCATATCGCTGGCATTATCCTTTCTGCTGATTGTGACTATTGCCGCAATTGTGGTCTTTGAGGTGTTTATCCAGAAAACCGTTTTCCACGATGTCCTAGGTGAATACGTATCATTCATTATCCTGGGACGGTATATATTCGTTATCCTGATGATTCAGGCAACGATTTCGATACTGTTTAAATTCGGTACCATCCGGGAAAAGAAACACTCATTCATTTCAGTCGGCTCGGTATTTACAACGGTATTGATTATTTTGGATTCGTATGTCTTCGGGGTTTGGGTACTGCGCTTTTCAAAATACAACGAACTGTACGGTTCCATCGGTACGCTGCTGATTATGATGTTTTACATTTGGGTCAACTGCGCGATATTGCTGCTGGGTTTCGAACTGAACCATACCATCAACAGATTAAAAATAAAGAAAGAGCCTGATAATTAGGAGCTATTTCCTGCTGTCCGCTGTATCTGCGCAAAAAAAGCGCAGGATGCCGCTTCCATCAGGGCTAAAAAAAACCATACCATGAGAAAAGAAATCTTTACCATTGCAGTATTGTTCCTGTTAAGCATTTCCACCCAGGCACAAACCGTAGTCGGAAAATGGAAAACCATCGATGATGAAACCGGAAAGCCTAAATCTATTGTCGAAATCTACGAGAAATCAGGTAAAATCTACGGCAAGGTAATCGATATTCTGGAGGCAGAGCATAAAAAAAAGGTATGCAGCAACTGTTCGGGAGACGATAAAAACAAACCCATCCTGGGAATGGTGGTCATTAAAGGACTTTCCAAACAGGGCAACGAATACCGCAACGGAAAGATTCTCGATCCCAAAAACGGGAAACTATACAAGGCCATCGTCGCTCTCGAAAGCAAAGACAAACTTAAAGTCAGAGGCTACATCGGAATATCCCTTTTAGGACGTACCCAATATTGGTACCGACTCAAAAAATAATATAAACAGTCACTTAAATGCAGTTCTTCGTCGAAGTAATTTTACCGCTTTCCCTTGCCAAAACGTTTACGTACAGCGTTTCGGAAGCCGAGTATCAGTACATCAAAAAAGGAATGAGACTGGCTGTTCCTTTTGGCAAAAGTAAAATTTACACCGCGTTGGTTATCGAAACCCATCAAAACCAACCGACTTTATACGACGCCAAGGAAATCCATCAGATCCTGGATGAAAAACCCATAGTCACCGAAATCCAGATTGCACACTGGCAATGGCTTGCTTCGTATTATATGTGTGCCATCGGAGATGTTTATCGGGGAGCAATGCCGAGCGCCTTACTGTTGGAAAGCGAAACGGTCATCTCTCCAAAACCCGATGTTACGGTAGATGAAACCCAGCTTTCCGATGACGAGTATTTGATTTTTGAAGCCCTAAAGCGACAGAGTTCGCTGAAAGTACAGGATATCATGTCCATTTTAAACAAGAAAAACATCTTCCCGGTGATCCAGAAACTGGTGGATAAAAATATACTGGTGCTCAACGAAGAAGTTCAGGAAAGCTACAAGCCCAAATTGGTACGTTACGTTCGCCTGAACAGCAAATACGAAACGAATGAAGGTTTGGGCGAATTACTGGAAACGCTCAAGAGCG
The DNA here is from genome assembly GCF_007109225.1 of Flavobacterium sp. GT3R68. GTDB lineage: Bacteria > Bacteroidota > Bacteroidia > Flavobacteriales > Flavobacteriaceae > Flavobacterium. The sequence continues at coordinate 450,807 of NZ_VJZK01000003.1, read as the reverse complement.
CCAACAAGCAAAAGGAAATTGTACTCAGTTATTTCCAGATCACTGCTTCCGATAAGAGCCCCATCACAGTTAAAAAACTGACCGAAGCGGCCGATTCTTCTTCAGCCATCGTAAAAGTATTAATTGAAAAAGAAATCTTTGAAGAATATTTTTTGCAGGAAGACCGGGTAAATTTTTCCGGCAAGGCAAATGAAAATGAAATGCTTCTGAGCGCCGCCCAGCAACTTGCTTTTGATGAGATTAAGGATAATTTCACCCAAAAAGAAGTTTGTTTGCTGCACGGAGTTACCTCAAGCGGGAAAACCCAAATCTACATTAAACTCATCGAAGAATACATTGCGACCGGAAAACAAGCCTTGTACCTGCTGCCCGAAATTGCACTGACTACCCAATTAGTAGGACGACTTCGCGCTCACTTCGGAAATAAAGTGGCCGTATTCCATTCCAAATACAACAACAATGAACGTGTTGAGGTTTGGAACCAGGTTCTGGAGCAATCCGAAAAAGCACAAATTATAATAGGAGCCAGATCGGCGTTGTTTTTACCTTTTTATGATTTAGGATTGGTAATTGTTGACGAGGAACACGAACAGACCTTTAAACAAATCGATCCCGCGCCGCGGTATCATGCGAGGGACGCTTCCATCGTGCTGGCTAATTTTTATAAGGCAAAAGTGCTTTTGGGTTCGGCAACGCCAAGTATTGAAACCTATTTCAATGCACAATCCGGTAAGTACGGACTGGTCGAAATTTCCGAAAGATACGGCAATGTCATGATGCCAGATATCGAATTGGTGGATTTAAAAGACAAATACTTGCGGAAAAAAATGTCAGGTCATTTTAGCGACACGTTAATAGAAGAAATTACAACTACGTTGTCTTTGGGTGAGCAAGTGATTTTGTTTCAAAACAGGAGGGGCTATTCGCCTTTACTGGAGTGTATGACGTGTGGTCATGTACCGCAATGCCAGCAATGTGACGTAAGTCTGACCTATCACAAACACAAAAATCAATTGCGTTGTCATTATTGCGGTTATTCAATTGCAAAACCTACTAATTGCCCGGCTTGTTCAAGCGTAGATTTAACGACCAAAGGTTTCGGTACCGAACAGATCCAACAGGAATTGACCACTCTTTTTCCAAGTCATAAAATCGGAAGAATGGATCAGGACACGACGCGGGGGAAATTTGGTTTTGAAAAAATCATCGACAGTTTCAAGAATAGGGAAGTGGATGTTCTCGTTGGTACACAAATGCTCGCCAAAGGCCTGGATTTCGACAATGTCACCTTGGTCGGAATCATGAATGCAGATAACATGCTGTATCATCCGGATTTTAGGGCTTTCGAACGAAGTTTCCAAATGATGACACAGGTTTCCGGTCGGTCGGGTCGTTCCGAAAAACGCGGAAAAGTAATTATTCAAACGTACAATCCGAATCATAATACGATCCAGCAGGTCACCAATAATGACTATGCCGGAATGTATTCGGAGCAGATTTATGAGCGGCATATCTACAAATATGCTCCTTACTTCAAATTAATAAAACTGACCTTAAAGCATCGTGATTTTGATAAGCTGAAGGAAGGTGCCATGTGGCTGTATCAGGTCATGCAACAAAATCTAAACATGCCGGTACTGGGTCCTGAAGAACCGCCAATCAGCAGAATCAGGAATGAATACATCCGGACCATCATGGTTAAAATCCCGTTGAATGGGTCAATAGGAAGCACAAAAAAAACTATCCAGAAAATGTTGAATAGTTTTGAAGCTGTACCGCAATACCGGTCGATAAAAATTACTGTAAATGTAGATTTCTAACCAATAGCCAGTGCTTTAACGAGATCTTCTTTCTTGTTTCTGCTAAGGGGAATTTTTGTAATTCCGATTTCGGCAAACTTGCTGTTAAAGCGCTCGACCTTATCAATATTAATGATATAGGATTTATGAACCCGAATGAATTTATCTTTCGATAAATCTTTTTCAAACGATTTCATGGTAGAGAGCACTAAATTGCTGTCGTCTTCCGTAACTACTTTTACATAATCGCCAAAAGCTTCAATCCACTTAATTTTAGCAGTGAAAATTTTCAATTTTTTCAGATTGCTTTTAATGAAGATATGCTCACCTTCTTCTTCGTGGTTTTCTTTTCTGAGCATGTGTAAATCCATCGCACGTTTTACCGCAGCGTTGAACCGATCCAGGGCAATAGGTTTTTGAAGGTAGTCCGTAGCATCATAATCAAAAGCCTTCATGGCATATTCCGCCTTTGAGGTAATGAAAATAATCTGCGGTTTGACTTTTAGAACATCCAAGAAATCAAACCCACTGATGACCGGCATTTCTATATCTAGAAACATCAGGTCAACATCATGTACAGCCATGCAATTTTTAGCTTCAATTGCATTAGAATAATCACCAATTAAATGTAGGTTTGGATGATTATTTACTAACTTCGCGATAATCATTCTTTGAATGGAACTATCATCTACAACGACACAATTTAGTTTCATAATTTCACCTATTTTAGATTCGGACCTTATAAAAGTATTTGTTTTTTTTTAATAATCCTAAAGAAAGATTAAATTTATTTGCAGTACATCGAATAAAGTTCGTTAACGCTTGTGGGATTAAATAAATTGATTACTTTTGCAGCCAAATTAACATTTAAAATAATTTTTTATGAATCATTATGAAACTGTTTTCATTTTAAATCCCGTTTTATCTGAAGTTCAGGTAAAGGAAACAGTAAGCAAATTTGAAGATTTTCTTACTAGTAGAGGAGCAGAAATGGTATCAAAAGAGGATTGGGGCCTGAAAAAAATGGCTTACGAAATCCAACACAAAAAAAGTGGCTTTTATCATTTATTCGAATTCAAAGTAGCAGGAGAAGTTCTTATTGCATTTGAAACTGAATTTAGACGTGACGAAAGAATAATGCGTTTCTTAACTGTAAGTTTAGATAAACACGCAATTTCTTGGGCTGAGAGAAGAAGAACAAAATTAAAAGCATCTAAAGCGTAATCATTATGTCAACATTACAACAATCAGCTTCAGGAAAAAAAGACGGGGATATCAGATATCTTACGCCTTTGAACATAGAAACAAACAAGGCAAAGAAATATTGTCGTTTCAAAAAATCTGGTATCAAATATATCGATTATAAAGATGCAGATTTCTTATTGAAATTCGTGAATGAGCAAGGAAAAATTCTTCCTCGTCGTTTAACAGGAACTTCATTAAAATACCAAAGAAAAGTGTCTGTTGCTGTTAAAAGAGCACGTCATTTAGCTTTAATGCCATACGTGGCCGATTTATTAAAATAATATAAACTCAGTTGTTGGTTTCCCGGTAAGCGGAACCTAACTTCTATAATAAGGACAACAACATGGAACTTATCTTAAAAAAAGACGTTCAGAATTTAGGATTTAAAGATGACGTAGTTACTGTGAAAAACGGTTACGGTCGTAACTTTTTGATTCCACAAGGATTTGCACAATTGGCAACTTCTTCTGCAAGAAAAGTATTAGCTGAAAACCTAAAACAAAGAGCGCATAAAGAAGCTAAAGTGGTAAACGATGCGAAAGCATTGGCTGAAGCTTTAAAAGCTATCGAAATTAAAATTTCTGCAAAAGCAGGTGGTGAAAAATTATTCGGTTCAATCACGAATATTGATATCGCTGAAGCTTTAGCAAAAGGTGGTCAGGAAATTGATAGAAAATTCATCACTAGCGGTATCGTTAAACGTACTGGTAAATATAGCGCAAGCGTTAGATTACACAGAGATGTAATCGTTGAATTACCTTATGAAATCGTTGCTGAAAAATAATATTTTCAATAACTGAAAAATAGAGTCCCGATGAAAATCGGGACTTTTTTTTGAAGTCATTGCGAGGAACGAAGCAATCTCCTCAAAAAAATTTACTTTAACATTAATTAAAATCAGGAACAGATAACTTCGTTCCTCGTAATGACATGAAATATGCAAGACTAACCAAAGAGCAGTTTGATGAACTGACTCCAGAATTCAGTACTTTTTTAGCAACCCAGACAATTGACAAGGCCGAATGGGATGCCATCAAAGCCGAAAAACCTGAAGTTGCAGAGCAGGAACTTGATGTGTTTTCAGATTTAATCTGGGAAGGGGTTCTCTCCCGAGCGGAATATCTGGAACATTTTTCTAAAAACCATATTTTCCTGTTCCAGTGTTTTGAAAGCGAAATCAAATCCATCGTTCTGAAATCGGCAGTACCAGAAACTGATTTTCTTTCCAAAGAAGGGCTGCAATGGCTCAGTGATAATATGTTTACCGAAAACGTTGAAATGCAGTTAGGAAAAAAAGAATATACTGAGGAGCGGAATGTATCCCTTTTTGCTCTGATTCAGCAAGGTGCCTTTTTGAGCGACGGTCAATTATACAAGCAAATAAATTCGATTATTGAATCTTAAATTATAGCGTTATTTATTTTGAATTGGCTATTTTAGTATTATATTTCATGATACTAAAATAGCCAATTTTTTATTTTCTATGGACATCCAAAATACGATTCAAACTTTACGGGACGAGCTAAACCAGCACAATTATAATTATTATGTGTTAGACAATCCAATGATTTCTGATTTTGATTTTGATTTAAAACTAAAACAGCTTCAGGAACTTGAAAATAATAATCCTGAATATTTTGACGAAAATTCACCTACGCAAAGAGTAGGGGGAGCCATTACCAAAAACTTTGAAACGGTTCCTCACGAATACCGGATGTATTCGCTGGATAATTCCTATTCTAAAGAAGAACTGGCTGATTGGGAAAAGCGTGTCCAGAAAAATTTGGGAGATGTCCCATTGGAATATTTTTGTGAACTGAAATATGATGGCGCCTCTATCAGCATTACCTATGAAAACGGAAAGTTGAAACGTGCCGTTACCCGTGGTGACGGATTCCAGGGTGATGATGTAACCAATAACATCAAAACCATAAAATCAATTCCATTACAGCTAAAAGGCAATTATCCTGATAAATTTGATGTCCGTGGCGAAATCATTTTGCCCTTTGCCGGGTTCGAAAAAATGAATCAGGAATTAATCGAAATTGGGGAAACGCCCTATTCCAACCCAAGAAATACCGCATCTGGAAGTTTAAAACTGCAGGACAGCAGTGAGGTTGCCAAAAGGCCTTTGGATTGTTTACTCTATTTTATCATTGGCAACAATTTACCCTTTGATTCCCAGCAGCAAGGATTGGAAACGGCCAGAAATTGGGGATTTAAGGCGCCAACCCAGGCAAAATTGGTCCGCAATCTGGAGGAAGTTTATGATTTTATAGATTATTGGGATGTACACAGGCATCAATTGCCATACGAAACGGATGGAGTAGTAATAAAAGTAAATAATTTTCATCATCAGCAGGAACTGGGTTTTACAGCCAAATCACCACGCTGGGCTATTGCGTACAAATTCAAATCAGAACAGGTTTCTACCCGGTTAAATTCGATTTCTTACCAGGTGGGCAGAACAGGAGCGATTACGCCGGTTGCCAATCTGGAACCGGTGCAATTGGCCGGAACAATTGTTAAACGGGCCTCATTGCATAATGCGGATCAAATTGAGAAATTGGGAATCTGTGTAGGTGATACGGTATTTGTAGAAAAAGGCGGCGAAATTATCCCCAAAATCATAGCAGTCGATTTAACCAAACGTCCAGAACATTCCATTCCGACAACATACATTACGCATTGCCCCGAATGCCAGACAGTATTGGTCCGGAATGAAGGCGAGGCGAATCATTACTGTCCGAATTTTTATGGTTGTCCACCCCAAATCATCGGAAGAATTCAACATTATATTTCCAGAAAAGCGATGGACATTGAAGGATTGGGTGGCGAAACCGTCGCGTTATTGTTCAATAATGGCCTCGTCCATAATTATGCAGATTTATACGAATTGAAAGTGGAGCAGATTCGTCATTTGGAGCGGATGGCACAGAAGTCGGCGGACAATTTGGTTAAAGGCGTAGCCAATTCCAAAAACATACCCTTTGAGAGAGTATTGTATGCTCTTGGAATCCGGTTTGTCGGGGAAACCATAGCGAAGAAACTGGCAAAGCATTACAAAAACATTGATGTTTTATGTCAGGCTTCCTTTACAGAATTGGTTCTGGTTGACGAAATTGGGGAGAGAATTGCGAAAAGTGTAATAGAATTTTTTGAAAATCAGGAAAATAGAATTATTATTGAAAGATTAAAAGAGTACGGAATTCAATTTGAAACAGTTGAAAACATTAATCCAAATGCCACCAACATCCTTATTGGAAAAACTTTTGTTGTTTCCGGGGTATTCGAACAATTTTCCAGGGACGACCTGAAAATGAAAATTGAGGAAAATGGAGGTAAGGTGGGAAATTCAATTTCTGCTAAAACGGATTATGTACTGGCCGGAATAAATATGGGTCCGGCAAAGCTTGAAAAAGCAGTCAAATTGAATATTCCTATTATTTCGGAAACTGATTTTATCCAATTAATCAATGAAAACTGAAAAAGCAGCATTATTTTTATACCTGACAGCGAGTTTACTGGCCGTTATCGCAACCATGTTTGAATATGAGTTACTTATATTAATCACCCGTCCTATAGTGGTGCCTTCTATATTGTTTTATTACCTATCCATTAAGAACAGTAAGGCCAATCCTTTTTTTGTAAGCGTTTTACTATTGAATTTTATTGGGGATACCATAATATTATTGGACTTAGAAAATTCGACCTTGATTATAATGGTTCCTTACTTCCTTTCTTATCTTTTAATGATTAAATTTGCTATATCAGATATGCTTAAAATAAGGTTCAATAGGAAAGGATTCATTGTTGGAGGAGTTATTTTTGGTTTTTTAATGTATCTGTTATATGTTCTGATACAGTTGTTTATGGACACTAGTGAAGAATTGGTCGTACCGGTTATCGTATATGGATTTATACTGGCGGGATATCTTTGTATGGCATCATACGGCTATTATTCAGATAGCACTATGACCATGCTCTTTCTTTTATTGACAGCATTGTCAGGTAGTCTGTCAGATATATTTTATGTCTTGTTTACGCTTATTTTCCACTTTCCTGGATTTTATTATTTTGAGTTTGCTATCCAGTTGGTTTCGTACTTTTTTATGGTGAAATATTTTGTTCTAAGAGAAAACCGGCAAAGTGTTTTAGTAGTTACTTAATATTTACATTATGAATGCACCAGATATTAAAACGGTAAAATTCGTGCGGACTATTTTTTTTGCTGTCGCTTTTATTTTTTTAATGAATGAAATTTTTCAAATTCATCTGTTACTGTATTTATTAGGACCTGTTCTGTTAATTATACTGATGTTGCTCTATTATTTATCTTCTGTTAAAAGGAATTTAATTTATTTTTTGGCATTATGTTGTTCTTTTATCGCAAATATTTTCTTTTTAGAAATGGTGCATCAACCCCTGGTTTATGGATTGGTAGCCTATCTTATCTATCGTTTGGCAACCATTGTTTTAGTTTATCGGGCTATCAAATCAAAACAATTAATGCATCTCACGATTGCAACACTTCCTTTCTTGTGCCTGGTATTGTACCTGATTAATCTCACTCAGGAAGCTTTAGGCGAAAGCCTTTATCCCTCAATTATTATAGGAGTACTGACCTCAATTTTGGGAGGATTTTCATTATCAAGTTACATTTTTGATGACAATAAAAAAAATTCGTGGCTCATTATAAGTTCCTTGTTGTTTGTTGTCCAGTATTTTCTTTTTGGAATTCAGAAGTTTTATTTGTGGAATGAGGTTTTTCAGCCTATTGCCTCTGCAATATATGCGATATCCCATTATACTTTCTACAAGTTTTTAATAATGGACGAGAAGCAAAAACATCTTGCTGAAAAAATTGATACAACCTAATGAAATTTACGCTATATTGTTCTTAATTAGATACAGTGGAATTTAAATGTTCTTTTTTTTAATTCAACACTACCGCAATGATTTTAAAGAAAGATAGAAGCCTGAAGAAATTAATTATTTGTTTGTATTTTATAGTAGCTGGAATTGAAATTACTGCTGAACTATTTTCCTATAAACCATTACTATTTATCTTTAAGCCATTAATTTCGCTGTTATTGATGTTGCTGTATTGGAAAACGTCAAATCAAAAAAATGGTATGTTTATTACGGTACTTTCACTGTCCTTGCTGACTAATATGTTTTTCATTCCCAATACTGAAAAAATGTTATTGATTGGGATCATTATTTTTTCTCTGCATCGGATTCTTACCCTATTTTATATCATTAAGCTTACGAAGGTCAAGGATTACTTCCCCTTAATAATTTCGGTCATACCCTTTCTATTTGTATTCTTTTATTTATTTGCGATTTCAAACGAAATACCCAGAAGCAGCTACTATGTTCTGATTGTTCAAATTATATTGGTTTCCATTCTAGGTGGAATTGGCTTGGCCGACTATGCCATGAATGATAATAAGAGAAATACATGGCTTTTGATTTACGCCCTTTTGTCGGTAGCACTGTCTTTTATCGTTTTTATCGAAAAATGGTACCTTTCAGATATAGCGCCAACTGTTTTCAGGCCTTTAGCAATGATTTTAAATACAGCCGTTTATTACACCTTTTACAAGTTCGTCATTGAAGCGGAAAAACCCAAAATGTCAGGAAAGTCGGTATCCTTAAATTAAAGTGACTTGGAAATGATATTCAAAAATGAAAATAACTCTAGACTATTTACAGGCGTATACTTTGCCATCGCTATTATAGGATTAATTTTCGATTTGTATTATTCCGGATCCGTCTTTTATAATTTTAAGCCATTTTTATCTCTATCTTTAATGGTGCTATATTGGAAGACATCAATAAAGCAAAATGCCGTTTTCTTTGCGATTCTCTTTTTTCTCCTGCTATCAAATATCTTATTTGCTCTGAAGCAGGAAAAACTGATCATCTACGCCATTATCACTATTTTTATTTATGAAATTTTAATGATAGCATATATAATCAGGCTGTTAAAACTTAAGGATTTTGTTCCGTGTCTAATAGCGTTGATACCTTTTCTTTTTATTTTCTTTTATCTTTTTTCCGAGGCAAATGGTATTCCGGAGAACAATTATGGTTTGTTGATCGTACAAAATATTCTTACATCAATTATTGGTGCCATTACTTTTTCAAATTTTGCACTTAATAATTATTATAGAAGTACATGGATTTTATTGTTTGGGCTTTTGTTCGTCACACTGTATTTTCTCAAATTCATTGAAAAATACTATCTCTACGGTGTGGCGCTTTCTGTTTTTAGAATATCAGAAACGGTTTTGTACATCGCTGCATATTTCATGTTTTACAAATTGGTAATCGACATGGAAACGTCGGAAGAAGAAAAAAAACTAGACGACAATTGACTTTCCAGCAGATGACTGTCCATTGCTTTTATCCAAATAAAAGTCTATTCTGCCCAGATTGATGCCATAACATCCCACTTGATTCACGAGTACATCTTTTCCTTCACTATTTTTCATAACCGTTGGCTTATCCAAAAAAGTATGCGTGTGGCCCCCGATAATTAAATCGATGTCTTTAGTTAAAGCTGCCAATTTTATATCAGAAATTTTATTTGCATCGTCTTTGTATTGGTACCCCATATGGGATAAGCATATTACCAAATCACATTTTTGTTCCTGTTTCAAAATACGGACCATATCCTGGGAAGCTTCAACCGGATTATTATAAATGGTTTCTTTGTAGTTTTTTTTGTCTACCAAACCTGCCAATTCAACGCCAAGCCCGAAAACCCCAACTTTAATTCCATTTTTATGGAAAATTTTATAAGGTTTCACATGTCCGTCCATCACTGTGTTTTTAAAATCATAATTTGCCGAGATAAAATCAAATTTAGCATGAGGCAATTGGGCATATAAACCTTCAACTCCGTTATCAAAATCATGATTCCCGATAGTGGAGGCATCATACTGCATCATACTCATCAATTTAAATTCCAGCTCGCCACCGTAGTAATTGAAATACGGTGTGCCCTGGAAAATATCTCCGGCATCAAGCAGCAATACGTTTGGATTTTCCTTGCGGATGCTTTCAATCAATGCAGCTCTCCTTGCTACGCCACCCATATTCGGATTCTTTGGATGGGTAGGAGGGAACGGGTCAATATAACTATGGACGTCATTAGTATGCAATATGGTCAGGTGCTTTACGTCTTCCGATTCAAAGCTGGTTAACGACAGTCCTAAACCCACAAATGCTGATCCTGCTGCGGTCTTTTGTATAAAATCTCTTCTTTTCATTTTAATTTTTTTAGGAGCTATTTCCCGCTATTCGTTGCAATCTTTTTTTTTTTATTTTAAAAACAAAAAAGGATTTTCACTGCAAACAAAGTTCACTGAACTCATATAACAATAAAAGTTAAGTGAGGTAATCAGGGCTAGGGAAGTAGTAATTGATTATTCTTTTTATAATTATTCAACTCTAATTCTAACATCATTAATCACAGGAATCGTGTCCACTTCCTTGAAATAATCAATCAGGATGTTTCTCAATTTGTATTCCAAATCATAGGAAGCAACGCCTTTTTTGAAGAAATCCATTTTGTCCCCGCCATTGGATAAATAATCCGAGGTGACTACATAATAGATTTTTCCACTGTCCAAAGGTTTCCCCTGAATCAAAATGTTTTTCGGGGCATTGTTTTTATCAATAGTGAAAGTCATTCCCGAAAGCGGATGCGGTTTTTTTTCGGAAATGATATAATTCAGCATTTCCATGATGTGTTCTCCTTTTAACGCTATTACGATGGCACTGTTTTCGAAAGGCATGATTTCATAAGCGGTTCTCGCAGTTACATTTCCTTTGGGAATTATCGAACGGATACCGCCATGATTCAACAGACAGATATCGATTTGCTTTTTCTCCCGTTTGTTGAAAACCATATTACTGCGCTGAAAAGTCACATCGGCCATCAGGTTTCCGATGGTTGTTTGCCATTGGCCGGATTTATCCAGTGTTTCCGGTGCGTTAGCCAAAACGGTGCTCAGATCTTTGTCGATATGCTCGCGGTATGGTTTTATAAACGCCTCAATTTCGGGCACTTCTTTATTTTTATCTGTAATGGGTATTTCCTTACCTTCAATTTTGGTTACCTGGTACTTTTGAGTGCCGCAGGAAACTGACAAAATAAATGTTAAGAATAAAACAAAATGTTTTAGAACACCGTTATACTTTTTTAGATTTACCATCTGATATGCGACTTATTTAATTTAAATTTGTATTCCAAGTAAAAGTACTATGTTTTTAAAGTATCTGAAGAATTTTTCAACGAAAAAAATAGTTAAAAATAGTTTATCAAATGTTAAGCCAGTCGCATCCAACACAATAATTAAAACCGTCGGAATCGTTTTTGACGAAAGTTATTTTAATGAAAGAGAAGCTTTTGTGCAGGATTTGATAGCTAACGGAATTCAGCAAAATGACATTAAAATTCTGGTTTTCAGAGACAAGATAAAAAAGAGTGAAGTTTTTGATTATCCCACATTCAGCCTTAAGGATATGAATTGGGTAGCCAGCATTGACAAAGCCGAAGTAAAAGTATTTACCGCGCAGCCCTTTGATCTGCTGATTAATTATTATGACATTGAAAAAATGCCGCTTTTATTAGTTTCCCATCAATCTAAAGCCAGTTTTAAAGTCGGTTTTTCATCAATTGATAAAAGACTGAATCACTTCATGATTGACACCAGTGCCGAAAACTACAAGGTTTTCCTTGATGAATTATTTAAATACCTAAAAATATTAAACAAAATATAATATGCAATCATTAGTAGGAACTGGAGTTGCCCTTGTGACGCCTTTCAAAAAAGATTTTTCTGTAGATGTTGATGCTTTAAAAAGAATCGTAAACTTTCAGATAGATAACGGAATCAATTACCTTGTTATCCTTGGTACTACTGCCGAAACCGCGACACTGACGCAGGACGAAAAGGAATTGGTCATCCAAACTGTTATAGAGGCCAATAATGGAAGACTGCCTTTGGTTCTTGGAGTCGGAAGCAATAACACCCAACAGGTAATTGAAGAATTGCAAACGCGGGATTTCTCCAAATTTGTCGCCATTCTTTCCGTTTCACCGTATTATAACAAACCAACACAAGAAGGTATTTATCAACATTTTAAGGCTATTGCCGAAGCTTCACCGATTCCGGTAATAGTTTATAACGTACCGGGTAGGACCGGAAGCAACATGCTTCCTTCAACGGTAATTCGTTTGGCGAATGATTTCAAGAATATAGTAGCGATTAAAGAAGCTGCCGGTGATATCGTGCAGGCAATGAAATTAATTGAGAACAAACCGGAAGGATTTTTAGTGATATCAGGAGATGATATGGTAACTTTACCGATGGTTTTGGCCGGCGGAAGCGGAGTCATTTCTGTAATTGGTGAAGGTTTTCCTAAAGAATTTTCAGAGATGGTGCGTTTAGGATTGGAACGAAAAGTAGATGAAGCGTATAAACTGCATTACCTTTTAGCGGAAAGCATTGATATGATTTTTGAACAGGGAAATCCCGGAGGAATCAAAGAAGTCTTTAAATCATTGGGAATTTCAGAGAATACGATGCGATTGCCGTTGGTAAATGTCAACGAAGATTTGGCTGGCAGAATCAATCAGTTCGTAAAGAAAATCAAGAAATAGTCCGATAAAACAACGTCGATTTTTTTATCAAAAAAAAGATTTTGAAGTAGCTAAATTAATAACTAAATTTGCAGTTGGTTTTTGAAGGTGTGAAATGCCTAAAAATCAACGGAACCAAACAAAATAAATGAAGAAATTTTTATTTACATTACTGATTGCTATTGTTCTTTCCTCCTGCAGTGAATATCAAAAAGCAATAAAAAGCGAAGATGTTGCTGTAAAATTTGATATGGCTACCAAGCAATATGAGAAAGGTAACTATTCAAAAGCAATCCGTCTTTTTGAACAAATAGCACCAACTTATAGGGGAAAACCTCAGGCTGAAAAAATGTTTTATATGTTTGCACAGTCTTATTATAAAACCAAACAGTATTATTTAGCGGGTTACCAATTCGAAAGTTTTGCATCAGGTTATCCAAAGAGCGAAAAAGTACAGGAGGCTTCATATTTGGGAGCAAAAAGCTATTCTATGCTTTCTCCGGTCTACAGTTTGGACCAGACCGATACTAACAAAGCAATTGATAAATTGCAGGCCTTTATTGATACTTATCCTAATTCGGAATATTTAGGTGAAGCAAACATTACGGTAAAAGGACTAAGAGAAAAATTAGAGAAAAAAGCCTTTGAAAATGCCAAGGAATACAATAAAATATCAGATTATCAGTCTGCAATTGTAGCTCTTGATAATTTCATTTCTGATTATCCAGGTACGCCTTTCAAAGAAAAAGCATTATTTTATAAATTTGATTCCACATACCAATTGGCAATCAATAGTGTGCCTTCAAAAAAAGCAGACCGTTTGAACACGGCTAAAACGGCTCACTCCAGTTTAATAAAGTTCAATCCAAACACGGAATACAAACAAAAGGCCGACGAAATGTTAGCTCGAATTGATAAAGATTTACAACAATTTTCCAAATAAATAGAAAGTCATGGATTTAAAAAAGACGAATGCTCCGGTAAATACAATTACTTACAACAAAAGTATCATTGAAGAACCGACTGGTAATGTATACGAGGCGATAACCATTATGGCTAAAAGAGCAAACCAGATTAACTCTGAAATTAAAAAAGAACTGACTGAGAAATTAGAAGAGTTTGCAACATATAATGACAGTTTAGAAGAAGTTTTTGAAAACAAAGAACAAATCGAAGTTTCTAAATTCTACGAAAAATTGCCAAAACCACACGCTCTTGCAGTTCAGGAATGGTTGGATGACAAAATCTACTATAGAGACGGTAATAAATAATTATTAGCATGTCTGTTTTAAGCGGTAAAAAAATAGTACTGGGCATTTCTGGTGGAATTGCCGCGTACAAAACAGCTACATTAGTAAGACTCTTCATAAAAGCAGGTGCGCATGTCCAAGTGATAATGACACCTGCTTCTAAGGATTTTGTAACACCACTTACATTATCCACGCTCTCAAAAAATCCGGTTTATTCTACGTTCTACAACGAAGAGGATGCAGATGCCCAATGGAACAATCACGTTGAGTTAGGTCTTTGGGCCGATCTGATGATTATTGCTCCGGCTACCGCAAACACGTTGTCCAAAATGGCCAACGGAACCTGCGACAATCTTTTGATTGCAACCTATCTTTCCGCCAAATGTCCTGTTTATTTTGCACCGGCAATGGATTTGGATATGTACATCCATCCATCCACTCTTGCGAGTTTTGCAGCTTTAACACAGTTTGGCAACATAATAATTCCAGCTGAAAATGGTGAGTTGGCCAGTGGGCTTTCCGGTCAGGGAAGAATGGCAGAGCCTGAAAATATTGTGGCTTTTCTGGAAGCTGATCTGGAGAGTAAATTACCCTTAAAAGGAAAAAAAATATTAATTACCGCAGGACCAACTTACGAAGCAATTGATCCGGTACGTTTTATTGGGAATCATTCTTCAGGCAAAATGGGATTTGATATTGCTCAAAGTGCGGCAAATTTAGGCGCTTCGGTTACCTTAATTTCCGGGCCTTCACATTTTACAATAAATCACAATTTGGTGAACGTAGTTCGCGTTGTTTCAGCGCAGGATATGTATGATGCCTGTCATCAATATTTTGAAGATACTGATGTAGCTATTGCCGCAGCTGCGGTAGCAGATTACAGACCAAAAATCGTTGCCGATCAAAAGATAAAAAAATCAGAAGATAATTTCTTTATTGAGTTGGAGAAAACCAAAGATATTTTAGCATCAATGGGAGCCATTAAGAAAAATCAGTTTTTGATTGGTTTTGCTTTGGAAACTGAAAACGAAATTGAAAATGCAAAGCTGAAAATCCAGAAAAAAAACTTAGATTTGATAGTCCTGAATTCTCTTCAGGATGCAGGGGCAGGTTTTGGGAAACCAACTAACAAAATTACCTTTATCGATAAGGATTTTGTGGTGGAACCGATGGAATTAAAATCGAAAGAAGCCGTTGCGGACGATATCTTAAATAAAGTAATAGCACATTATGCGTAATATTTTTAGTTTATTTTTAGTTCTGATTGCGGGTTTTACTCAAGCTCAGGAATTAAACTGCACCGTTACGGTCAATGCCGATAAAATTGGAAGTACCAACAATCAGGTTTTTAAAACTCTGGAGAAATCCGTTAGTGAGTTTGTCAATAAAACCGACTGGACCGGACAGCAGTATAAACAAAATGAGAAAATCAACTGTTCTATGTACATCACGGTAACGGGATACAGTGCAGATCAGTTTACCGCTACGATTCAGGTGCAGTCTTCGAGACCTGTTTATAATTCAACCTATGCCTCTCCGGTACTGAATTATAATGATAAAGACTTTAATTTCAGATATGTCGAATTTGAAAGCCTGACTTATAACCCAACCAGTTTTGATTCCAATCTGGTTTCAGGATTGGCTTTTTACAGTTATATGATTATCGGGATGGACGGTGATACTTTTGCCCCTTTAGGCGGAAGCAAATATCTGGAATTGGCTCAGGATGTTTCCAATGTAGCATTACAAGGCGGATACAAAGGCTGGAGCCAGGCTGACGGAAACCAAAATCGTTATTTCCTTATCAATGATATGCTAGCAAATACGTACAGTCCATTTAGGGAAGCAATGTATGAGTATCATTATGTGGGTCTTGATCTGATGAACAGTGACATCAAACAGGCTAAAGAAAATATAAAATCTTCTTTGGCAACGGTTGGCAAAATCTATCAGGTCCGACCGAATGCTTTCATAACAAGAGTCTTTTTCGATGCTAAATCGGATGAAATTGTATCTATATTTTCTGGTGGACCCAGTATCGCAATTGCCGATTTAGTGGATAATCTTAATAAAGTGTCTCCTCTTAATTCCAGTAAATGGGCAGGAATCAAGTTTTAATTTAGGACGTAACATTTCAATAATAATACCAACAATCCAAAATGCTTACTTCACTTTCGATTAATAATTTTGCTTTAATAGAAAAATTAGCCATTGATTTTTCTGATGGATTTTCAATCATTACCGGCGAAACCGGTGCAGGAAAATCTATATTATTGGGAGCATTGGGATTAGTTTTAGGAAAAAGAGCCGACCTGACTTCCTTAAAAATAAAAGAGGAAAAATGTATTATTGAAGCTCATTTTGAAATTTCAAGGTACCATCTCCAATCCTTTTTTGAAGCCAATGATTTGGATTATGAACACGAAACCATTATCCGCAGGGAAATTCTGCCTTCGGGAAAGTCACGTGCTTTTATAAACGACAGTCCGGTAAATCTTCAGGAACTCCAGGAATTAAGCGTTTTTTTGATTGATATTCATTCCCAACATCAGACGCAGGAATTATCAGAAGAAAATTTCCAGTTTCAAATCATCGATTCCATTGCAGGAAACCAGGATTTTATCTCCCAATATGCTAGTGTTTTAAAAACGTTTAAAAAAGACAAGGCTCAACTCTCGCAATTAAATACAAACCTTCATGCTTTACTGAAAGAGCAGGATTACAACACTTTCCTGTTGGAAGAATTACTCTCAGCCCAATTGCATTCTGGCGAACAGGAAGAGTTGGAGAATGTTTATGAGCAATTGAATAACGTCGAATACATTAAGGAAAGTTTAGATAAATCTTTAGCTTTGGCCAATGAAGAGCAATACGGAATTCTTCAAAACCTGAAAGAATTAAAATCTACTTTGCAAAAGACTGCTAATTTCTCACCGGATTATCAAACGCTCACCGAAAGAATCAATAGTGTTTCAATTGAGTTTGATGACGTTTTAAACGAATTGGAACAACTGACTGAAAACTTGGTGAATGATCCTGAAAAGCTGGAGTTGACCAATCAAAAACTGCAAACCATCTACAACCTCCAAAAGAAACATCAGGTAAATACCATTGATGAATTATTGACGATTCAATTAGATCTGGATAATAAAGTGGTGTTGGTAGGAGATTTGGAAAGTGAGATCCAGGCTTTGGAACATAAAATCAGTCAGACAGTTACCGAATTGGACAGTTTTGCAAATTCTATCCGTGAAAACCGGGTCAATGCAGTTCCTGTTTTGTCGGGTAAACTGGTTGTAATTTTAGAACAGTTGGGAATGCCAAATGTTCGTTTTAATATGGAACTCACCGAAACACCGAATTATCTGCAGAACGGTAAAGATGAATTACAATTTTTATTTTCAGCGAATAAAGGATCTGATTTTGGTTTATTGAAGAAGGTCGCTTCCGGCGGTGAAATGTCCCGAATTATGTTGGCAACCAAAGCTATTTTGGCCCAGTACTCTAAATTACCAACGATAATATTTGATGAAATTGATACCGGGGTCTCCGGCGAAATTGCCAATAAAATGGGCGATATAATGAAAGGAATGAGTGAGACCATGCAGGTTTTTGCCATCACACATTTGCCACAAATCGCGGCCAAAGGAAATGCCCATTTTAAAGTTTTCAAATCGATAGTAGGGGAGCAGACGGTATCCGAATTGAAATTGTTGAACACTGAAGAACGGATTGGCGAAATTGCGCAAATGCTATCGGGAACCGTCGTTTCAGATTCGGCTTTAAATCATGCAAAAGCCTTGTTAAACTAAAGAATTGAATTATATTTGTCCATCAAATTCCTATTAAATAAACCGTTTATTTTTAAATAAGAAATTCCAAAATTATGATCATAGAGCCTAGAATGAGAGGATTTATTTGTTTGACATCACACCCAACAGGATGCGAGCAGAATGTAAAAAATCAAATTGAATATATAAAATCAAAAGGCCCTATTGAAGGCGCTAAAAAAGTATTGGTTATTGGAGCTTCAACTGGATTTGGTCTGGCTTCCAGAATTACAAGTGCTTTTGGTTCTGATGCTGCTACCATTGGTGTGTTTTTCGAAAAACCTCCCGTTGATGGTAAAACAGCATCCCCAGGATGGTATAATTCCGCTGCGTTTGAAAAAGAAGCAAATAATGCTGGATTGTATGCAAAAAGTATCAATGGAGATGCCTTTTCAAATGAAGTGAAGCAACAAACGATAGATTTGATAAAAGCGGATTTAGGTCAGGTGGATTTAATTATATACAGTTTAGCTTCTCCGGTTCGTCAGCATCCGGTCACCGGCGTATTGCACCGTTCGGTATTGAAACCAATCGGGAATGCGTTTACAAACAAGACAGTTGATTTTCACTCCGGTAAAGTTTCGGAAATTACGATCGAACCTTGTAGCGGCGATGATATCGAAAATACCATTGCAGTAATGGGTGGGGAAGATTGGGCGATGTGGATTGATGCTTTAAAAGATGCAAATCTATTGGTAGAAGGAGCGACAACAGTAGCCTATTCTTATATCGGACCATCATTAACCGAAGCGGTTTACAGAAAAGGAACTATTGGTCGCGCCAAAGATGATTTGGAGGCTACCGCGTTTGCAATCTCGGACAGACTGGCATCAATTAAGGGAAAAGCTTATGTTTCTGTGAATAAGGCTTTGGTTACACAAGCAAGTTCTGCTATACCGGTAATTCCATTATACATTTCATTGTTGTATAAAATAATGAAGGAAGAAGGAATTCATGAAGGTTGTATTGAACAGATTCAAAGATTGTATCAGCAAAGATTATATACTAACGATGCGGTTCCAACAGACGAAAAAGGCCGGATCCGAATTGACGATTTAGAAATGCGTGAAGATGTTCAGGCAAAAGTGGCCAAATTATGGTTGGAAGCAACTACTGAAAATTTGTCTGAAATTGGAGATTTAGAAGGGTATAGAAGTGATTTCCATCACCTGTTCGGTTTTGGTTTTGACGGAGTAGATTATAAAGCTGATACCAATGAATTGGTTGATGTTCCAAGTATTAAATAAATTCGGTATTTAAATCGTAAATTTCTGAAAGTACTTTAATTTCTTATTGTTTTATAATTTTATAAAATGGAGAAATTAAAGTGCTTTTTTATTTATAACATGTTCCAATTTTAAAAAATAATTATTTGTATGTATAATTTACTGAAAGGAAAAAGAGGAATCATCTTCGGTGCTTTGGATGAAAATTCTATTGCCTGGAAAACAGCCGAACGTGTCCACGAAGAAGGTGGTGTTTTTGTTTTGACTAACGCTCCTGCTTCTATACGATTGGGTTCTATTAATGAATTGGCAGATAAAACAGGCGCTCAGATTATTCCTGCAGATGCAACATCGGTCGAAGATTTGGAATATTTGACAGATCAGGCGGTAGCAATTTTAGGAGGCAAAATTGATTTTGTTTTACATTCTATCGGCATGTCGGTCAATGTCAGAAAAGGAAATCATTATACTAACCAAAATTATGAATTCACTGAAAAAGGATGGAATGTCTCGGCAGTTTCTTTTCATAAAGTAATGCAGGTTCTGTATAAAAAGGATGCGATGAACGAGTGGGGAAGTATTGTAGCATTGACATATATTGCAGCTCAGCGTGTTTTTCCGGATTATAATGATATGGCCGATAATAAAGCATATCTGGAATCTGTTGCCCGTAGTTTTGGTTATTTCTTTGGGAAAGACAAAAAAGTGAGGGTCAATACGATTTCCCAATCACCAACACCTACCAAAGCTGGACATGGCGTGAAAGGATTTAATGAATTTATAGCTTTTGCCGAGAAAATGTCTCCGCTGGGAAATGCATCTGCAATGGATTGCGCTAATTATACCGTAGCTATGTTTTCTGATTTGACGAAAAGAATAACGCTTCAAAATCTCTATAATGATGGCGGTTTTTCGAACATAGGTGTAAGTCAAGGAGTTATAGAGTCATTTGTCGAATAAATGTAATTAATAACTTATAAATATATAACTTTAAGGTTCACTACTTTAAACTATATAAATATGAAAAGAATTACTTTATTATTTTTGGTATGTTTGGGATCTGTAGGAACTTATTCGCAAACTTTTAATAGTACTACAGGTGTAATTCCAGATAATAGCTGCACTTCTGCTCATGAATTTCCATTTACAGTTTCGGGGGTTGGTGTGTTAGGTACTACGAACATCTTTGATCAAATCGTAATTGACGTTACTATGACCTACGACGGAGATTTAGATATCTCTTTAGTGGCGCCCAATGGCACCGTTGTCGCATTGGCTATTGGCCAGGGTGGAACTGGGGATAATTTCACTAATACTGTCTTCAGAGCGAATGCACCAGTCTCCATTGAAGATGGTGTGGCGCCATTTACCGGAATCTATTTGCCGGAAGGAAATCTTAGTAATCTAAACGGAATTAATGCCGACGGTACATGGTTACTGCGTATTTGTGATACGGGTCTCAATGATATTGGAACGCTCAACAGTGCTTCCTTAACTTTTGTACCTACGCCAACTTGTTTGCCTCCGTCATTTGTATTTAGTAATATGATTACTTCCAATTCCGCGAATTTTGTATGGAATACGGTTTCGGGTTCTGTAAACTATGAATATGTTTTGGATAATGATCCGGTTATTCCCGTTGGTGCAGGAACATATACAACCGCGACGAATTATTCAGCTTCACTTTTAACTCCGGAAACAAACTATTATTTCCATGTTCGAACTAATTGTGGTTCAGAGTTCAGTAGCTGGGCAACAACAACATTTACCACTCCCCCTCAAAATGATGATTGTGCAAGTGCAAAAAATATATCGGCACTTCCGTACAATTTGTCTCAGTATGCATTAGGGGCTACTAACAATGCGGGAGTTATATCTACTTGTGGTACAGGAATGAATGATGGTGTGTGGTACACTTTTGCTGTGGGCACTCCAGGTAACATCAATGTAGCGCTTACAGGAGTAAATGATTGGGACCCAGAAATAGCCGTGTATTCCGGAAGCTGTGGCAGTTTTACTTGTGTTGGTTCCGTAGATGCCGGTTTAGTGGGAGATGATGAGACTTTAAATTTACCTGCTTTAACTTCAGGTCAGTATTGGGTAAACGTTGGAAATAAAAATGATTTAGCCAATGGTTTAGAAGGGGCATTTACAATTGATATAACAGGTACGGTTTCTTTAACTGCTCATGAATCTGAGATAACAAATCTTTCTTACTATCCAAATCCGGTAAAAGACATGTTGAATTTGTCCAATACTCAAAGTATTTCGAATGTGGTAATCTATAATTTATTGGGTCAACAATCCCTGACAAAAGCAGTAAATGCAAATCAATCGCAAGTAGATATGTCACATTTACCAAAAGGAACATATATGGTAAAAATTAGCACTGAGAATGAGGTCCAAACCGTTAAAGTGCTTAAAAACTAAAGATTTTTATTCTGTAATAGAATTAAAATCTTTTAATATGTCATTTCCGATAAAAAACTCACAATTGCGTTGTGAGTTTTTTTTTTATTCAATATCTTTATAGTATAATTAACTATAAATCACATAGTTATGAAAAAAGATACTTTTCTGTTATTTGCATTGTTCGCTTTTATGCAACTGAATGCACAATCAATTGTTATTGGAACAGGTACCGCCTCCACAGCTGGTAGCGCAAGTGATCCTGTAGATGGATATTTTGAAGCGTTTAGATATCAGGTGGTTTATACTGCTGCCGAATTAAAAACTTCATTGACACCATATGATCAGATTACCGCATTAGGATTCTCTGTCGATGAGGATTACGGCGGTGGAAATTTAATAGGCTACACTATTAAAATGGGCCACACTACAGAGGTCAATTCTGCTATCCACAATATAAATGCCACTACAATAGTTAAAAATCCTTTTGCATACAATCCTACCGTCACAGCTGCCGGTTCCTTTGATATGATTACATTCGATACTCCTTTTATCTGGAATGGAACTGATAATATTATAATTGACATTTGCTCAGACGGTCCCAATCCTTTTGTAAGTCCTTATGGAGGCGTGAGGGGCACGACCATTGCTAATGGTTCCAGACGATATCGTCAGGATGGAGGAACTGCCTGTGATGTTCCGACCGCAACAATTAATGGAATTAAACCAAACATCAAGTTTAATTATACAGACGGTTCACCTCCGGCTTGTGTGGCACCTACTGGTTTAGTAGCAAATAGCGTGACTTCTAGTTCGGCGAATTTAACTTGGAATGCGGTTAGTGGTTCTGTAAATTATCAATATGTACTCAATACGACGGCAGCGAATCCGGGAGGCGCAGGTACTACAATTACCGGAACCAATTTCTCGGCAACTTCTTTGACACAATCGACCGTTTATTATTTCCATCTCAGAAATAATTGTGGGGCTTCCGGTTTTAGCACGTGGTCAACTATAAGTTTCACAACCCCGACTTCTCCGCCAGTGAATGATACCTGTTCATCCGCCACATCATTAACAGTATCGAACTCATTTGCAAACGGGGCCAAAGCAGGAACAATTTTAGGCGCAACTACCACGTCCGGACTGACACCATCATGTCAAAGCAGTGTAGGGGATGATGTCTGGTACTCCGTTATAGTGCCTACCACTGGCTCCATGACAATTGAAATCCAAAGCGGTGCTACTAATGGGATGACTGATTCTGTTATTGCAGCATATTCAGGTACATGTTCTGGTCTAACGCAAGTAGGTTGCGATGATGATTCGGGTACTGGAAATATGTCATTATTATCTATAGCAGGGCGGGTCCCCGGATCCACTCTTTATATTGCTGTTTGGAAATTTGGTACAGGTACTTCGACAAATGATCAATTTCAAATTGCTGCATATGATGTAAACCTAGCTACCGATTCTTTCAATAATGATAGTTTCGCCTATTATCCTAATCCGGTTAAAAATGTACTTAATTTATCATATTCCCAAAATATCTCAGATGTCAGAATTTATAACCTTTTGGGCCAGGAAGTTATGATGAAAACCATTAATGCCAATCGTTCCCAAATTGACATGACGGAATTTTTACGCAGCACGTACGTGGTCAAAATAACTTCGGATAATCAGGTAAAAACAATCCGTGTAATTAAGGAATGATACTCCTAAAATTAAATTAAAAACCATCATTCCAATAGATGGTTTTTTTTGCGTTGTAAGAAATAACTTATGATATAATTCTTACAATTTGTGAATACTTCCGAATGCTATTTTTATTTTATTCATCTCATTTATTTCATTAATTTTTTTTATACTTTAGCGCGTATAACAAAATAACTACTAATGCTATGAAAAAAATTACTTTACTACTTTTATTAATCTTTACTGGCTGGCAGGTCAATGCACAATCCACGTGCACCCAAACGTTCACTGTTTCGGGTCAGGATGACGGACCAACAACATTAACTATAAATGCGACCGACCTTAACTGTTATGGAGCTGTTGTTCCCACAAGCATTAAATTGATTAATCCTGCGGGAAGCTTAGCGTCAAGCTTTTGTTCTACATGGTATGGATTTATCCTTACTGTAGATGGTGGTACGCCGCTTGATGGCTGTGGAGCAGCTTTTAACAATTACAATATTACCGGGTTCAATACGCTGAATATTGTTTCTTATGATCAACCTGCGGATAACTGGTCCGATTCTGTAACAATGACCATTACTGTTGAAGTTACCTTTACACCGCTTACAGCACCTAACTGTACTGCTTTGTCAACTCCAGCTAATGCAGCAAATAATGTTCTTTCAGGTGTAATTTCCTGGCCAGCAGCTACAGGTGGAGCAACAGGTTATAAATTAAAAGTGGGAACTACTCCCGGCGGAACTAACGTTTTAAATTTATTTGATGTTGGGAACGTTTTGACTTATGATTTGGGGACTTTAACCGCGGGTACTACTTACTATGTTACAGTTGTTCCTTATAATGCCATTGGAAATTCGACTGGTTGCACTGAATCTTCATTTACAACTTGTGGTATTAATGTTATTCCCGCTTTGGAAAATTTTACAACTTATCTGCCTGGTTGTTGGCAAGAAGCTGATAACGGGAATTTAATCGCAGGTCCGGCTACTTTTGGATCTAGCAGTTGGGCGGCAGATGGCTTTGCAAATAATGGTTCTACCGGAGCATTTAAATATAATGTATACGCTGCAACAGCTAATGACTGGGTTGTTTCTCCATTATATGCAATTCCAGCAACAGGATACGAACTTAAATTCGATGCTGCAGCAGTGCAGTGGAATAACACGACAGCTCCGACTGCACCATGGGAATCTGACGATTCAATTCAAGTTTTAATATCAACCGGAACATCCAACTGGACTGTTTTATATACTTATACAGACACAAATGTACCGGCAGTAACAGGTACAACAAACATTATTGACCTTGATGCTTATTCCGGACAAAATGTGCGGTTTGCTTTCAGAGCAATTGAAGGTGCCACTAATGGAACAGCCGATATAGATTTTTCAATTGATAATTTTCAATTGAGACTGACTCCCTCTTGTGCTGAACCAACTGCATTGCCAACAACAAACTTGACTTCTTCCACTGCTAATCTTTCTTGGACATCTACTTCAGGAAATTACCAATATGTGTTGGATACAAATATTGGAAATCCAGCAGGCGTGGGTACTGCAACTACTGCAACCACTTACAACGCTACATTGCTTTCGCCATCTACATCTTACTACTTTCACGTTAGAACTGATTGTGGAGGTTTATTTAGTACCTGGACTACCATTTCATTCGTTACTCCGGCAAATCCACCCGCAAATGATGATTGTGGAACAGCAATCAGTTTAACTGCAGGAGGAGTATTTGACGATAATGATGTCATTGTAACAAATGTTGGGGCTACAGATACTGCAGGTCTGGCAAATCCATCCTGTTCTAGCTATTTAGGTGGTGATGTTTGGTTTAGTGTTGTAGTTCCGGCTTCAGGAACAATTACTATTGAAACCAGTTCAAATGATGGTACTATAACTGATACCGGACTTGAGGTATTTACAGGAAACTGCGCTGCTTTGGCTTCAAATGATTGTGATGATGATTCAGGTACAGGATTCTTTTCAATGTTGCCTTTAACTGGTTTGACTCCGGGACAAACTCTTTATTTGAGAATTTTTTCATATGATAATGATGAAATAGGAACTTTTAAACTTTCTGCTTATGATGCTTCTCTAGGATCAAATTCATTCGATAATGCTAATTTCTCTTATTATCCGAATCCCGTTAAAAATATGTTGAACCTGTCTTACTCAGAGAGTATTTCTAATGTAGCTGTATTTAATCTATTGGGTCAGGAAGTAATGAGAAAGACTGTCAATGCCAATCAATCACAAATTGACATGACCGTTTTAGCTTCAGGAACCTATATTGTACAAGTTATAGCTGACGATCAAGTGAAAATGATTAAGGTTATCAAAGAGTAAATTTTCAACTCTATTATAAAAGCCATCAATTTTTTATTGATGGCTTTTTCCTTTGTATTACAAATCTCGCAAAACCTCTTGTTTATTAGGTAAATACGATAAAAATGTAACATTCAGAAGTTATAATGTTACAAGTATTTTTTTTGGGAAAGGGTCTTTGAAAATTCTTTTACATTCGCATTACAATTAAATACATTTTTATGAAAAAAATTACTCTTATTTTATTTGCTTTCTTTTTAAGTATGCAAATAAATGCCCAATTATTTCAAGTGACAACATGTAGTGGAGGAATAGCAACTAATGCTTATGGGCCGATGAACAGTATTGCCACAGCTAACGCTACCAGTAGAACTGCCGTGATATATCCATCTTCTCAACTTGTGGGTTTAGCAGGACAAACATTAACAGCTGCTTATTTTAATCGAATCGCGGCAACCGGCGCATTAGCTGGAACGCCTACTTTTAAAGTATATCTTAAGGAAACGGGTTCTTCAGATTTTGGACTAGCAGCTTTGGATTGGGCAACCGAAATTGCTACCGCTACATTGGTTTATAATTCTGATCCTACAGCTAGTGTGGGTTCATCTGCGGGATGGAAAAGTTTTTCATTCTCGACAAATTTTTTATATACCGGCACACAAAATTTAGAAGTTTTAATGGAATATTCCAATACTACAGCATTGACTACAGCAGTGACTTGGGATTATGAGTATGGAAATACATGTATTTCTACGACCAATAATAATACTACAAAGTATAGTAATAATACAACAGGTACTCCGGCAGCTTCATTAGCTTCTTCAAATTACCGTAGGCCTCAGATAGGATTTGATTTTTTAGTAAGCTGTCCTGCACCAACAGGTTTTTCGACAAATAGCCTCACTGCCTTTAATGTTAATTTGAACTGGAATGTCGGAGGTAGCGAGACTATGTGGGAATATGCTATATTGCCCTCAGCTAACCCAGCTCCTACTTCTGGAACTGCAATCGGGACTAATTCTGTGGTCGGTGCTGCGGTTTCGCCAGCTACAAGTTATACGGCTTATGTTAGAGCAAATTGTGGACCTGGTGATAATTCCGTTTGGAAAACCATCAATTTCACCAGTCTTTGTGATGTATATACTGTACCTTTTGCACAAGATTTTACTACTTACGTGCCGGCATGCTGGCAGGAGGCTGATAATGGTGATGCTCTTGCTGGTCCGGCTACTTTCGGTTCGAGCACATGGATTGTTGATGGTTTTGCCAATGCGGGAACTACTGGTGCTGTCAGATATAATGTCTACACTACTGGTGCAAATGACTGGATTATGTCGCCCGTGATCAGTATTCCCGCCACTGGTTACGAATTAAAATTTGATGCTGCCGCAACCCAATATGCAACTGCTAATTCCCCAACTACACCTTGGGAGAGTGATGACAGTATAGAAGTATTAGTATCTAACGGGACCTCGAATTGGACGGTACTGTATACTTATAATGATACAAATGTTCCATCAAATGCAGGAAGTACCAATATAATTGATTTAGATGCGTATTCCGGTCAAAATGTTAGGTTTGCTTTCAGAGCCATTGAAGGTGCAACAAATGGAGCCGCGGATATTGATTTTTCAATAGATAATTTTGAGTTGAGATTAACACCGGCCTGCTCTAATCCAATCGGATTAGTGACAGCTAACGTAACTAGTGCTTCCGCTGATGTTTCCTGGAGCCCGGTCACTGGTTCTGTAAATTATGAATATGTTCTGGATACTGTAGCTGCAAATCCTGCAGGTTCTGGTACATCTATAATGGCTACCACTTACAATGCAACTTTGCTATCACCTTTAACGACTTACTATTTCCATGTAAGAAATAATTGTGGTGCAATATTCTCTGCTTGGTCTACTGTGTCCTTTACAACGCCTGCTACACCGCCATCAAATGATACTTGTGCTAGTGCGATAATAGTAACTCCAGGAGGCGATTTTGCTACGAATGCTGTTACGGGAACAGTAGTAGGTGCTACCACTGCAACTGGATTGACATATGCTTGTCAGACTAACCGTTTCGCTGATGTATGGTATAGTGTTGTTGTGCCTGCTTCAGGGACTTTAACGATCGAGACACAAGCGAATGGTGCTTCACTATTGACTGATACAGTTGTCAGTGTTTTTGCAGGAGCATGTGGGTCTTTAACAGAAGTAGGGTGTGATGATGATTTAGGAACGGGTAATTTTTCATTGGTAAATTTAACCAGTCAGACGCCGGGATCTACTCTGTATATTGGTGTTTGGAAATATGGGACTGTGACAAATGATACTTTCAGACTTTCGGCTTATGATGCATCATTAGAAACCACTTCTTTTGATAATACTAATTTCTCATACTATCCAAACCCTGTAAAGGATGTTCTGAATCTATCATATACCACACAAATATCTACAGTTAGTGTATTTAATTTATTGGGTCAGGAAGTAATGACCAAGGCAATCAATGCAAGTCAGTCACAAATTGATATGTCGCATTTATCTACCGGGACTTATGTGGTTCAGGTTACTGCCGATGATCAGGTCAAAATGATTAAAGTAATTAAGGAATAACTTTCATTACTGAAAAACATAAAATACCATCAACGAAAGTTGGTGGTATTTTGCTTTAATCAAAATTCCTACAAAAAAATAGCCTCAAAAATTGCATAATACAGAGAAATATAACATAAAAAATGGAAAATGTTAAAGACTTTTCTTTTGTAAGATAATAGGTAAAAAAATAATTACTTTCGCCACGGCATGTTTGAAAATTAGGACAGAAGTTAGAAAACTAAAGGAGTAATCGTTTATTTTTATTTTTAAGTTTATCTTTGTTAAAATTATTATTAAATAAAATTAACAAGTTTTAAAATACCATACACCAATGCTTTTCTCTATAATTATCCCAGTTTTCAATAGGCCTGATGAAGTGAAGGAACTTCTGGAAAGTTTATCTCAAACTGATTATAAGCAAGAATTTGAGATTGTTATTGTCGAAGATGGTTCGACTTTGCCGTGTGAAAATATTGTGGATGACTATAATACGAAATTAAACATTTCGTATTATCTGAAATACAATTCCGGACCGGGTGATTCACGAAATTTTGGGATGAACCTTGCCAAGGGAGATTACTTTTTGATTTTTGATTCAGATTGCATCATCCCGAAACAGTATTTAGTTGAAGTTTCAAATGCATTGGAACAAAATTATTCAGATTGTTTTGGTGGCCCTGACAGAGCATTGGACTCATTTACCGATATTCAGAAGGCAATAAATTTTGCGATGACCTCGGTATTAACTACTGGTGGTATTCGAGGCGGTTCTGAGAAAATAGACAAATTTCAACCGCGAAGCTTTAATATGGGATTGTCCCGCAAAGCTTTCGAGGCAACCGGTGGATTTGGAAACATGCATCCGGGGGAAGATCCGGAGTTAACGATGCGATTGTGGGATTTAGGTTTTCAAACCAGGCTTTTTCCAAACGCATATGTATTTCATAAACGAAGAATTGACTGGGATAAATTTTCAGCGCAGGTTACTAAGTTTGGGAAGGCGAGGCCAATATTAAACAGCAAGTATCCACAATATAATAAGGTGACCTATTTTTTTCCATCCCTATTTTTAATGGGATTTGTGATAGCGCTGGTGTTATTAGTTTTTGCTCAGGATTGGCTCTTGAAGCTGTATTTTGGTTATTTTTTGGTGCTGTTTCTGACATCATCATATCAGAATAAAAGTATTATGGTAGGATTTTTATCGATTAAAGCAGTTTGGAAACAGTTTGTGGGTTATGGTTTGGGTTTTATAGAATCATTTGTTAAAGTTATTCTGTTAAAACAAAATCCTCAGAAATCATTTCCGGATTTATTCTTTAAGATATGACAAAGATTATTGGTTTAACGGGCGGAATCGGAAGCGGAAAAACCACGATTGCAAAATATATAGAATCGCAGGGAATACCTGTTTATATAGCTGATGATATTGCCAAAAAAATTTTGGAACTCCCACAAATAAAAAGCGAAATTGCTTCACATTATGGAGAGGAAATTTTTGAAAACGGGAAATTAAATAGACACAAACTCGCCGAAATTGTTTTTAGCGATTCAAATAAGTTAAAAAGATTAAACGATATCGTTCACCCAGCCGTACGAAGTGATTTTGATGCCTGGTTAGAGCAACACAGCCATTTTCCGTGGGTTGTAAAAGAGGCGGCAATATTATTTGAAAGTGGAAGTGATAAGGATTGTGACGTGATTATTACTGTTACGGCACCTCTGGAGGATCGAATCCAAAGAATAATCAATAGGGACAATACAGCTGTCGAAAATGTCATGGACAGGATCAAAAACCAATGGACCGATGAAATGCGGACTGACAAAAGCGACTATATTGTTGAAAATAAGAATGTTAAAGTTGCCAAGCATCAAATTGATGAAATTCTTAAAAAATTGAATAATCAACAAAAATTAACATAGGTGTTAATGTTTGGTTAATATATTTATGGCACAAGTGTTAAAATGTTAAATTTGTAGTGATGAACAAACTATTTTTCCGGCTACTGATTGTACTTATGAGCTTGTCCCTTATTGGGATCATATTGGTACAAGTGTATTGGTTTAATTCATCATTTCAGAATAATGACGAACAGTTTAGGTTTCATGTTCAGCAGGTTATCGGTAACGTTGCAGAAAAATTACAAAAACAGGAAGCGTATAATTTTTATGATAAATACAATCATTATAAGGACAGTACCGGAAAAGTACCCCAAAAGAATGATTTACTGGAGTTTTATTATGTTCAGAAAAATCCCCGGACTAACGAAACCATAATTTATTCCAACAGTATTATTTCCGAAGATTATGATATTTCCTCATCGTTCTTTGATAAGAAAAAAGACAGTGTAAAAATGAAGAACTTCTCTTCCAAGAGGGTTACAGAGGTTTACAACAATAACAATGTGGATAATTCCAGCATTCAGAATAATTTAATACCCGATGTCAAAATTCAGAAATCAGGTTCGTTAAATGTGTTGGACAATGCCCAGTTCGAAATCTTCTACAAAGACATTGCTTCGACAATGGCAATACAGGAAAGGGTTTCGAAGGAAATGTTACAGAAGTTATTGGCTAATGAGTTGAATGAATTTGGGGTGAAAACACCATTCGAATATGGCATTTACAACAACGGATTAGCAACTAAAATCAAATCGGATAAATTCAAATATGACAAATTTGCAACTTATTCCATCCCGATTTTTATTGATAATGAAGGAGGCAGCAAATACCAGTTGTTGGTCAGTTTTCCATATAAAAAGAAATTTTTGTTTTCGGAGCTGGTGGGAATTACCATACTATCAATCGTTTTTACATTAATTATTGTAATTGCATATTCCAGTGCCTTGAATCAATTAATCAGGCAACGTCAGATTTCTGAAATCAAAACCGATTTCATTAACAATATGACGCATGAATTTAAAACACCGATTGCGACGATAAATTTAGCTTTGGATGCGATTAAAAATCCAAAAATCATTGAAGATCAGGAAAAGGTACGAAGGTATCTCCAAATGATCAGGGATGAAAATAAAAGAATGCACGCGCAGGTGGAGAACGTCCTCCGAATTTCAAAATTAGAAAGGAGAGAGCTCGATATCACTAAAGAGTCCAACAATGTTCATGAAATAATAGAAGAAGCCATTGAGCATATTAATTTGATTATTGAAGACAGGCAAGGAACGATTACGACGCATTTCATGGCAAACAGAACGACCGTTTTATTAAATGATGTTCATTTTACCAATGTGATTGTGAATATATTGGATAATGCTATAAAATACTCGCCGGAGAATCCTAAAATTGATGTATTTACAGAAAATGTAAAAGACTTTGTCATCATCAAAATAAAAGATCACGGAGGCGGAATGAGTAAAGTAGCCCAAAAAAGAATTTTCGAGAAATTTTACCGGGAACATACCGGAGATTTACATAATGTAAAAGGTCATGGTTTAGGTCTAGCCTATGTCAAAAGAATCGTTGAAGATCACAACGGAGAAATATTTGTAGAAAGCGAAAAAGGCAAGGGTAGCACCTTCATAATAAAAATACCACTAATTAATTAAGGTTATGGAAACAGAAAATAAAAAAATACTTTTAGTTGAGGACGATCAGAATTTCGGAGCTATCCTAAAAGACTATTTAATGCTAAATGATTTTGACGTCACACTAGCAAAAAACGGAATGGAAGGTTTTGAAAAATTCAAAAAAGACACTTTCGATCTGTGTATTCTTGATGTCATGATGCCTTATAAAGATGGTTATACGCTGGCCAAAGAAATCAGAGAGAAAAATAAAGACGTACCGATTATCTTCCTGACAGCCAAATCCATGAAAGAAGATGTACTTAAAGGATATAAAGTAGGGGCAGATGATTATTTGAACAAACCTTTTGATTCAGAAGTTTTACTGATGAAAATCAAAGCGATCATCCAAAGAAAGTCAACGGACGTTAAAACGGATGTAACTAAGTTTGAATTCCAAATCGGTAAATTCCACCTAAATTCAAAACTTCGTTTCCTGACCTACGAAAACGAGGAACCAATCAAATTGTCTCCAAAAGAAAACGAATTGCTTAAAATGCTGATTCTTCACGAAAATGATTTGATGCCAAGAGAATTAGCATTGACCAAAATCTGGAGAGATGACAACTACTTTACCTCAAGAAGTATGGACGTGTATATCGCCAAGTTAAGAAAATACCTGAAACCGGACGAAGATGTAGAGATCCTCAATATTCACGGAGAAGGATTCCGTTTGGTAGTAAAAAATAAAGTAATGGAATAATATATAAAGCTTCGGGAAACCGGAGCTTTTTTTTTGGAGCTATTTCCTGTTTTACACTCTATCTTTTTTGGCTAAAGAAGCCATAAAAAGGATGCCGTTCCAACCAGGGCTAGGCAAAATAATTCTATTTCCAGTTCAACTGTAATGCAAAAATGGTTTTGTCATCTTTAGTAATGTTGAAAATAGTGGCCGTTTCACCCACACTTTCATGAATAATAACGTGGTCCTTTAACGAAAGTTCCTTCAGGAAATTCATTTCAAAACTGGTAATTTTTTGTTCTAAAATAGCCTCAGCATCAATAAGATCCAAACACCATTCCAAATATTTGACATTATTCACATGATTGACAATGTCCAGATCCGATAAAACAATATTGCGCTCAAAAACCATTTCTCTCTCATCATTAAGATTGATTTTCGAAAACGTTTTCCCAGTGGCCAATTTCTCCGGATAGATTTCAAAATGATCGTAGGGAAGGGCCAATGCCTGCGGACGCCGTTGTTCGGTATTAAAGACAACCCAAAAAGTCTCAGATCCGGCTATTTTTACACCATTGACATAAATCTCTAAGGCCCGCACCGAACGCGAATTTTCCAGACTGTTTATCCAGGTCTTTACCGTCACCACGTCTTTCCATTTGGGTAATGCGGAAATTTCAATTCTCATTCGGCTCAAAACCCATGCCTGGTCAAATTCCTGCATGTCCATAAAACTAATGCCTCCGACCTCCGAATGTGCTGCCGCAGTTAATTGCAGAATATTGCACATATCACTGTACTTTAAATAGCCGTTAGGGGTACATTGGGTAAAATTGATTTCCCAATCCTTGCTGAAAATCGAATTGAAGTCGGATGAAATTGGCATGTAAATTAGAATTAGAGAAGTGTAAAGTTTAAAATTATTCGACGATAAAGTTATAATAATTTTCAGAATCGGCATTACTAATAGTTGTCCCTATATAGGTTCTTGTAGTGCAATCATAATAGTCTCTATACGAAGAAATTTCTGCACAGTTAATTTTAAATGTACCGGTTTCCAATAATTTAATTCCCGTTCTGTTGACAAAATTATCGCCTTCTTTTACCATAATGAAAGAATTGGCCATGACCTCGCCCTTATCACTGACAACGTGATTTTCGTTTAGTGAAATCGGGAAATTCTGATTATAGCTGGAAGTTTTGAGTAAATTGACGTTAAAATTAAGCTTGTTGTCAAAATTGAACAAATTAATATTTTGGGAGCTATTGGCATCACTCTGGTTTTTATTTACGACAGCATTAATCCAGATCGTATCTCCTACATGGTAAGTGGTGCCATTGGTTTCTATCGAAATCAGATTGTTATGTAATACATAATTGCTCGTAGGGTTGTCTCCGCAGGGACCTTCAGGTTCGCATTGCATGGCACATAAAAGCGGGATAAATAAAAGGAATTTTAATTTTTTCATACAGCTTGTTTTTTCATTAGATTATAAATTTTAAAAATGGTTGCGTGATAAAATTTATTTATTTCTGCAATTAATATAATCTATGATTTCATTCTTTGTAGCTGTAAAGTCAAACCATTTGGTGTCTTCATTTTTTTTGAACCAGGTCAGTTGCCTTTTGGCAAAACGTCGGCTGTTCTTTTTAATTTCGGAAATTGCAAATTCCAAAGTGAATTCCCCGTCAAAATAACTGAATAGTTCCCTGTAACCTACGGTTTGTAACGCATTGAGTTCTTTTTGCGGATAAAGGTTTTTTGCTTCTTCCAATAAGCCTTCGCTCATCATGATATCGACCCGACGGTTGATTCGGTCATAGATTATTTCGCGGTCGGTTTCCAGGCCAATTTTGATGGGGATGAAATTCCGCTCATTTTTTACCTGGTGCAAAAAAGAAGAATACGGTTTGCCGGAACCGATACAAACCTCCAAGGCGCGCATTAGCCTTTGGGGATTCTCTTTAGCGACTGTATCAAAATATACGGGATCTTGTTTTTCGAGTTCCTCTTGCAGGTATTCAATTCCGAACTTTTCATAGTTTGCAGTGATATCTTCGCGGACATTACTATCGATTTCAGGGAAATCATCAAAGCCTTTTAATATCGCATCGACATACAATCCGGAACCGCCGACTAATATCGCGTAATCATTGGTGCGATACAATTCGTCGAGTTTAACAATGGCTTCTTTTTCAAAATCGCCTACCGTATAGTTTTCAAAAATAGATTTATTATGAATAAAATGATGATTGGCTGCAGCGAGTTCTTCTTTGGATGGAGCCGCTGTTCCGATGCTCATTTCGGTAAAGAACTGACGGCTGTCACAAGAAATGATGTCACAGTTAAAATATTGTGCCAAAGCAATGCTTAAGGATGTTTTTCCTATCGCTGTTGGGCCGACGATGGTAATTAGGTATTTCATATTGTTTTTTAGCCCGGATGGTAAC
Source organism: Flavobacterium sp. GT3R68 (assembly GCF_007109225.1). GTDB lineage: Bacteria > Bacteroidota > Bacteroidia > Flavobacteriales > Flavobacteriaceae > Flavobacterium. Next base: position 416,057 of record NZ_VJZK01000003.1, on the reverse strand, counting down.
GGAAACCCCGCAGTGTATGAAAGTTAGTTTTCTTAGCTATAAGAGAGCGACTTCGGAAGCTCCTTTTATGGCTTCAGAAAACAACTGGAATAACGAGGAGTTGCAGTGTACAGCCGGGAATAGCTTCCAATTAAGATTAAAATTAAAAATGGATAATCTTCATTACTTTATTTTTTCGCAGGTAATTTTGAATACCGTTTCTGACTTCCCGGTTGCTTTGCATCGGAATAATGATGTTTTTCAAAATATCAATATTGTGCACCTGATAGTTCAAATCATAAAAGGCATATCCTTTCAAGATGCCATTTTCAACCAAAATGACACTGCGTTCATTGATGGTGCGGCCTTTGTCGATGATGGCCATGGTTTTATTTTCAAACAGGTTTTTGTCGATAAAAGTCTGAACCCGGGCATTGTATTCATCAGGTGTGATTTTTCCAACACAGGCTCCGTCACATTCATTGATGGTATGCTGGAAGCAGTGCGTTTTGGTTTCATACAATCCGGTTAGTTTCTGGCATAGCTGATAATGTGAAGTAACCCGGATTAATGCATTTGTAGCCTCTTGAGCCGTAGTGAAAGAAGTGATTTCTTTTTTTCTTCCATCGGCTTTCTGCAGTTTCAAATTAAGATAGCCATTTTCATCTTTTTCGGAATAGATGGCCCAAGAAAAATTGTTTTTAGGGGACATTCTGTTGTAAATGGGTCTGTTAACTTTAATTTCTTCCGTTTCTTTCAATAGGGCAATCAGTTCACTTCCGGTTTCCTCATAGGTTACGGTAAAGACTTCATTTTGTATTTTTTTAGCGCTTCGAGTGATCCCTGTAAAGTGCTGGTTAACCCTTTTTTTAATGTTTTTGCTTTTGCCAATAAAAAGTAGGCTTCCGTCCTCGCGATGGATGTAATATATTCCAGTTTTCGAAGGAATGGCGGCAACGATATCCACTAATTTGGGTGCCATTCCTTTTTCGACTTCTGTTTTGATGAGTTCTTTTACAATTACTTTTTCAAGATCCTTGTCCAACAGCATTTTGAATAGTTTCACCGTAGCCATGGCGTCACCACTGGCCCGATGACGGTCTGCCATAGGGATTCCCAAAGCGCGGACTAATTTCCCAAGGCTGTGCGAAGTTTGCTCAGGCATTAGTTTTTTGGATAATTCTACCGTACAAAGTGTCTGCTGGTTAAAATCATATCCTAAACGGCGGAATTCCGTACGCAAAATACGGTAATCAAAAGAAGCATTGTGTGCCACAAGGACGCAATCGTTGGTCATTTCAATAATCCTTTTGGCGACTTCAAAAAATTTAGGTGCACTGCGTAGCATCGCATTATTGATTCCGGTAAGTTTTACAACAAATGGCTGTATCGGAATTTCAGGGTTCACCAGGCTTATAAATTGATCCACGATTTCATGGCCATCAAATTTATAAATGGCAATTTCGGTAATTCCTTCTTCATTGAATTGGCCACCGGTGGTTTCTATGTCGAGTATCGCGTACAAAATATTTTTAAAGTTTTAAAGCCTGAAATAGTGAAATTTCTAATTAACGTCCGCCAAAGATACTGCTTCCAATCCGAACCATGGTGCTTCCGCAATCAATAGCGAGCTGGTAATCGCCTGACATACCCATTGAAAGTGTAGTAAATTGTGGGTTTTGTATTGCAAAGTGATCAAAAATTGATTTCAGATGCATGAATTCACTTTTAATCTGATCCTGATTTTCCGTCAAGGTGGCCATTCCCATGAGCCCAATGATCCGGATATTTTGTAATTCCTTAAACTCTTCTGAAGATAAGAGTGAGCCGATTTCTTTTTCATCCAGACCAAATTTAGTTTCTTCTACGGCAATATGAACCTGAAGAAGACAATCAATAATCCGATTGCATTTCTTTGCCTGTTTATTAATTTCCAAAAGCAGTTTTATGCTGTCAACACCGTGAATCAGTTTTACAAACGGTGCCATAAATTTTACTTTGTTGGTCTGAACGTGACCCACCATATGCCATTGAACGTCTTTGGGCATTTTTTCCCACTTCGCGAACATTTCCAGAATTTTGTTTTCACCATAAGTGCGCTGTCCCGCATAGTAAGCTTCCATTAAGTCAAAAAGAGGTTTTGTTTTGGAAATGGCTACCAAAGTCACGTGCTCTGGCAAACTACTTTTAATCGAATGTATGTTTTCTGCTATCACCATCGTTCAATTTTTAAACTTATTTGGTTTTATAGTTCATATACTACTAATCCACTTCTGAATTTCGGCTCAATGTACGTACTTTTTGGCGGCATAATTAAATTTGCATCAGCTACCTTCTTTATTTCGTTGATATTAGATGGAAAAAGAATAAAACCAACTTCAAATTCTTCGCTGTCCACTTTCGCTTTTACATCTAAAACCGACTGTTTCCCCGGAATATATTCAATGCGTTCATCATTTCGTAAATCCTCGATTCCTAATATTGGAAGCAGTACGTAATCGTATAAAATTTGTGCATCCAAATCATTTAATACAGTCGTGGCACGCTTTTTATCGCTTTTCAACGACAAAGAATAAAACTCCCCATCGAGATACATGCCAAATATATGTTTTTCAGCGGGTTGAAACAATTTTTCCTGCTTTATTTCGACAAAAAAATGCTCCTGTAGTTTTTTTAGAAATTCTACTTTGATTAAACCGTTCAAGTCTTTAATCAATCGGTTATATTCGTAGATTTTGACATTGCTTTCAGCAATCAGGAAACTCATGAAAAATTTCAGGTTATCATTCCCGGATTGCTTTTCCTGTTCGTATAGCAATGCTGCTGAAGCCGAACGATGATGGCCATCGGCAATATACAAATCGCCAATTTCTTCAAAAGTTTTCTGTAACCACTGTATTTCTGTTTCATTATCAATTTTCCACAAATAATGAATGTCTTTATTGGTAGCAGAAAATTCAAAATCAGGAACCGCTTGTTTCTTTTGAAGAATCCACCTTTCTATGGCAAGATTGTCAGGATAGGTCATCAGAACCGGTTCCGTATTGAATCCGGCATATTTGATGTAGTCTTTGAACAGATCAACCCTATATTCAATCGTATCTTCGTGTTTTTTGATGATATTATTCTTATAATCTTCGACCGAAGTACCTACGATAATCCCAATGAATTTATGGGTTTTGGTAATTATCTTGTGCAGATAAATCGAGGGTTTTTGGTCTTGAGCCAAAATATGTTCTTCTTTAAACTCCTGATATTTTTGGCTAACCTGCTTAAAACGCTTTTCAAAAGTATTTTTTTGCTGGTTGGTATAAGCCGGATTCAAAACGTGCAAAAATGACAATGGATTAAAATCCAATTGCGAAGCCAGTTCCGCTGCGGAATATTCCTCATAGGAACGTGAAGTGACCAAGCTGACTTTATCGCGCGTTGGACGTACGGCTTTGAATGGGGTTATTTTTGCCATCAGGAATTGAAAAGTTTAGGCGAACATTTTTGCGGTTTTTTCCGCTTTTTTGCTTGCAGAATAATCATAGAAACCTTCTCCTGATTTTGCTCCCAGTTTTCCGGCGCGAACCATATTGACCAATAACGGGCATGGTGCATATTTAGGATTTTTAAAACCGTCATGCATTACGTTCAGGATTGCCAGACAAACGTCAAGACCAATAAAATCCGCTAATTGCAATGGTCCCATCGGATGGCCCATTCCCAATTTCATTACGGTGTCAATTTCATAGACTCCGGCCACTTTGTTGTATAATGTTTCGATGGCTTCGTTGATCATCGGCATTAAAATTCTGTTCGCTACGAAACCAGGATAATCATTTACTTCTACTGGTGTTTTACCTAACTTTTCAGATAAATCCATGATGCTTTTGGTCACTTCATCAGAAGTGTTGTACCCACGGATAATTTCCACCAATTTCATAATTGGGACCGGATTCATGAAATGCATTCCGATAACACGTTCCGGATGAGATACAACCGAACCGATTTGCGTGATTGATATCGAAGAAGTATTCGTTGCTAAAATAGTATCGTGAGAACACGCATCGTTTAATTGTTTAAAGATGTTCAGTTTCAATTCGACATTTTCGGTAGCCGCTTCAACCACTAAATCCACACCTACCACACCATCTTTGATATCGGTATAAGTAATGATATTACCGATAGTTTTCAATTTATCGTCTTCGGTGATGGTCCCTTTTGAGACCATCCGGTTCAAATTGGCTGCGATTGTTGCCATTCCTTTATCCAGTGATTTTTCGGACACATCAATCAGTTTAACGGTAAAACCGCTTTGCGCGAAAGTATGCGCGATTCCGTTACCCATTGTTCCTGCTCCGATTACTGCAATATTCTTCATTTGTATATTTTATGGTTGAAATTTATTTATTTTTTGAAACACTCGATAATCTGATAAGCTACACGCAAGGCATTGGTTCCCTGGTCTAGAGTGACAACGGGAGTAGTATCATTATTGATGGCATCTGCAAAAGATTCCAATTCGTCCAAAATGGCATTGTTGTGTTCCACTTCCGGATTGGCAAAGTAAATCTGTTTTTTTACACCTTCCGCATTTTGCAGAATCATGTCGAAATCACCCGGAATTTCAGGCGCGTCCTTCATTTTTACGACCTCACATTTTTTCTCCAGGAAATCAACGGAGATATAGGCATCTTTTTGGAAGAAACGTGATTTGCGCATATTTTTCAACGAAATCCGGCTGGCGGTTAAATTGGCAACACAACCGTTTTTAAATTCAATACGGGCATTCGCAATATCCGGAGTATCACTGATTACGGAGACGCCGCTGGCATTGATGGATTTTACATCCGATTTGACGACACTTAAAATCGCGTCTATGTCGTGAATCATCAAATCCAATACTACCGGGACATCCGTTCCGCGGGGATTGAATTCAGCAAGACGATGGGTTTCAATAAACATCGGGTTTTCAATCATGTTTTTGGTGGCTATAAAAGCAGGATTGAACCGCTCGACATGGCCTACCTGACCTTTGACGTTGTATTCTTTGGCGAGAGCGATGATTTCTTCGGCTTCTTCGACTGTATTTGAAATGGGTTTTTCTATAAAAACGTGTTTCCCGGATTTGATGGCCACTCGGGCACATTTATAATGGGAAAGCGTTGGAGTAACAATATCAATCACATCCACAGCGTGAATCAGGGTGGCGATGGTGGCGAAATGTTTATAACCAAATTCCTTTGCAATTTTTTCGGCGTTTTCCTGATTTTCATCGTAAAAGCCTACTAATTCGTATTTTTCGGATTGTTGTAATAATCGTAAATGTATTTTTCCAAGATGCCCGGCACCTAAAACCCCTACTTTTAACATATTGAGTATTTTCAACAAAAATAGGAATAAAATGATAATTGCTATTGATATTCCATAATATTTTAGCCCCGATAAAAGCGATATCCTTTTTTGAGGAACGAAAAAAAGATTTAAGCAAATAGCGGGAAATTGCTCCAAAAAATTCTATTTCTTTTCTTAATTTTACGGAAACAAATCAGCCTAAATTTTGAAAGATACAGCCAAACATCAGGGACTTCGAAATCAGTTAGTTCAAATTGTGGAACAGAAAGGAATTACTGATAAGGCTGTATTGGATGCGTTGAAAAAGGTACCGAGACACTTGTTTTTTGATTCGGGTCTTGCGGATTATGCCTATCAGGATAAGGCATTTCCGATTGCAGCGGGTCAGACAATTTCGCAACCGTATACTGTGGCCTTTCAAACCGAATTATTGCAGGTCAAAAAAGGCGATAAAGTATTGGAAATTGGTACCGGATCCGGATACCAGACCGCCATTTTGTGTGCAATGGGAGCTTCGGTTTACAGTATTGAAAGACAAAATGAATTGTTTAAGCAGACTACTCTTTTACTACCAAAATTGGGAATTCGTCCTAAGTTATTGACTTTTGGAGATGGTTATAAAGGGATGCCGAATTATGCTCCTTTTGATGGTATCATCGTAACTGCCGGTGCACCGATTATTCCGAAACCGCTTATGGCGCAATTGAAAATAGGAGGCAGGCTGGTTATTCCGGTTGGGGAAACCATACAGATTATGACATTAGTGATTCGTAAAAGTGAAAAGGAATTTGAGAAACATGAATTAGGAGAGTTTCGCTTTGTACCTTTATTGGAAGATAAAAATTAAAACAAAACCCATCAAATGACGGGTTTTAAAATGATTTTTTTATTCGGTCCAAGTCCCGTTTAGTGTCCTGTTCTTTCAAGGATTCCCGTTTGTCGTAGGTTTTTTTTCCTCTGCAGAGTCCAATTTCGAGTTTTGCCATCCCTTTTTCGTTGGTAAACAATTTTAACGGAACAATGGTCAGTCCTTTTGCCTGAACACTTTTTGCCAATCCTTTCAGTTCTTTCTTGTTCAATAACAGTTTGCGTTCGCTTCGTGCTTTGTGGTTGAATTGGTTTCCATACATATATTCTTCAATATAAGTATTGACCGCGAAAAGCTCGTTGTTGCTGAATTCACAGAAACTTTCGGTAATATTCGCTTTTCCTAAACGGATGGATTTGATTTCGGTCCCAGCCAAAACAATGCCTGCCGTATATTTTTCGATAATTTCGAAATCGAACTTGGCTCGTTTGTTTAAGATGTTGACTGTTTTTATTAGCATAGGATTGCAAATGTAGGAACAAATCGATGAAAGCACAATAGTTTTTATAAAATTGGCATAAATTTGCAATATGGAAAAATCACAGTCAAAAGATCCGCTACACGGAATTACACTTCAAAAAATTATGGAGCAATTGGTTGGTTATTATGGATTCGATACATTGGGCGAACTGATTAAAATCAAATGCTTCACGGATAAACCAACTATTAAATCAAGTTTGACCTTTTTGAGAAAAACGGATTGGGCCCGGAAAAAGGTGGAGGAACTATATATAAAGACATTGCCAAAATTCGAATAAAAAAAGCCCGATGAACTATCGGGCTTTCTGTTTGTGTGAATGTCTTTACCCGCTAAAAGTGAAATTTACCACCTAAGTATAGATTTCTACCCGAAGCATTGATTCCGGAAGCAAATGTACGGTATTGCGTATCCAGGATATTTTCGATACCAGCAAAAATTGTAATGATTTTAAATGCATGAACGGAACCTTTGAAGTTGTAGGTTTGCCATCCAGGCATCCCGTCAGCAGGAGCATATTGGGGGTTGTCTTCACCACTAGTTGAATAATCGCTGATGTCTTTTTTACCGCTGTACAACATGTATAAATCCATATTCAGCATTTTGTTTTCATATCTCAAACCTGTTTTGCCGTAGAAAGGAGGGATATGATCCAATGGCGCATTACCAGTTTTATCATCAACTCTACCGTGGGTGAAATTAAACGTCCCATAAAACTGTAAAGGTTTTGTGATGTTTATTTTCAATGTTGATGAAATCCCTTCAATATGTGCCTTACCCATGTTTTGGTTGGCAAAAACTTCACTTGGCTCACCATCATAATCTACCGTGCTTTGTCCGTTGAATAAGAAATGATCCGTAACCATTGTATCAAACAAACGCGTATAATAAAATGTATTTTCGAATTCTACTGTTTTTCCCTCCCATAAAGTTACGCTTACATCAGCAGTAACTGATTTTTCAGGTTTAATGTCCCGATTGGGAACAATCAAAACGCCATTACCGGATTCGAATAATTTTCCTAAATCGTCCACGTTCGGAACACGGAAAGCGGTTGCGACGTTAAAAGCAACTTTAGTGGTTTCTGTACGGTTTACAATTCCGATTGCACCACTATAGGTAAAATTGCTTTGTTCGATAGAATCGAATGGAAGGTTGAAAAATGAATTATCAGCTATCGTACTTTTCAAAGTAACGTAACCTGCTCTTGCACCAATATTAAAGGCGGTGTTGGTACAGATATTTGTATTATATGTGGCGAAAACATCCCCTCTAAGCGTATGATTTTCCCCATTGGGATATCTGGTGTCTGTAGGAGTTACAACACCGGTAGCTCTATTAGAACTAGTCGCGCTCGAATTCAAATCATCATAAAAAACTTCTGCTCCGTAAAGGAAATCCGCTTTACCGATTTTTGTTTTAAAATCAGCATTGAAAGAGTAAACATTGACTTTTTCAACCTGGCTTTTAGTTTTGTCGTTATTGAATCTTCTCGAGATTCTGCTTTCTTTCACATTTTGGTAATTAAAACCTAAGTCCATATCACTGTTTAAAAAAGCTTTGTCTTTAGAAAAATTATAGCCAGCCAGAATTCTTTTCTGAGGCCCATAATCCCATCTAGCAAATTTCAAGCCTGCTCCGGCACGGTCCGTCAGTCTGTCATATCTTGGTACGTCAGAAGTAGTAGAATATTGTAAATTCAAGTTGTGCTGTGTAGTGCTGTTCTGTTGAAAAACCACTTTTTGCATGGCATTGTATTGTTCGTATCCACTGAATTTCTGGATTAATTTGTCAGGGTTTGCGACTAAATAGTCAACATTATCCACTGTTTCCACATAATATGGACGCTCTCCAAAAAAGTCATTCTTTCCATTTTTATGGCTTCCCATTCGTAAATCACCAAAATCATTATAAGAAAAGGCTGTTAAAGAGGCCCATTTTTTTCCGGCAAAATTAATATCTCCAAAAACAGATTTTTCCTCATTCGAGCTGCTGTATCGTGTAATGATATTTCCTGAAAGAAACTTACTATTGGTATCTGATAACAATTTTGCTTTTTTGGTTAGCAAATTGATAGCGCCACCCATAGCATCGCTACCAAAAGGTGTCGAGGAGGATCCAAATAAGATATCCACTCTTTCCAACATATTTTCATCTACAGTGATGACGTTTTGTAAATGCCCTGCTCTGAAAATCAGGTTGTTCATTCTGATTCCGTCCACCAAAAGTAAGATACGATTGGCTTCCATCCCTCTTATCACCGGACTTCCGCCACCTTGTTGTGATTTTTGAACTGCTAATGTTCCGCTGTTGGCCAACATATCGGCAGTATTTTGAAAATTCTGAAGTTCAATTTCCTTTTGAGAAATACTTTCAATTTTCTGAGTTGTTTTATTTGATTTAGAATAACGCTGAGTTCGCAGTTCCACCTCTTTTAATTTAGTTGTATCCACAGCAATCTGTGAAAATCCAGCCATAGTAACCAAAAATGCTACAAATGAGTATATTTTTTTCATGTTTATTTCAATTAATTTGTATAAAATAGTTTATAGTAAATCAATCAATTAACATGGCGGTCTGTAAATATTCTGGATTATTTTATTGGCTTTTCCAGTAAAAAATAATGAAGTGGATTTTGAAAGACTATCGCACGCAAAAGTGATAAAATCGGGTTCATTCTTCTCGATAATGCTTAGGTAATTATAGGAATTGAAAGATTTTTTTTTATCGTTTTGCAGGTTGTTTTCTTTGTTAAAAAGACTTTGCAGGGTAATCCGTATTTGACTTTCCAGATTATCTTCTATCACGTTGGCGATTACTTTGTCCGAAGCAATTTTAAAAGAAACCACATCATAAAAAACATCGGTAAGTTCAAATTCTTTTTTATTGTCAAATTTCTGCCATTCCAGTAATGTAAACTCTCTTCGGTGTGCTAAGAATGTTTTCGAAATCTGGTTCTGGTGTCTGACCTGTTGGATGTTTTCAATTAACGTGCCTAAAAAAACAAAGCACAATTGCATCACGTAAAATCCCGTAATGGATATGATAGCTATGTTCTTGGTTTTGTTCAACATTTATTCTTTAAAAAAAGCAAATGTAACGTTTTTACCATTACTTACTTCCTTATTAAAATGCTATTGAACAGCATAGTTTAGAGAACCGGTCTTTATTTTTTATTCAAAAGGGAGTAAATTATATTATCAAGAAACCGACCCTCATAATATTCGTTTTCTTTAAAATGTGCCTCCTTTATAAAATTATTTTTCTCTAACACCACCGCCGAAGCAATATTATCCGGATCAATGATAGCTTCAATGGAGTGCAGGTGCATAGTGTTGAAACCATATTCTACGACTGCTTTTACGGCTTCGCTAATAATGCCTTTTCCTTGAAATTCCGGAAGTAACATATAGCCGATTTCTGAGCGATAATGTTCAGGTTTTATCCTGTAATGACCTATTATGCCGAGTAATTTTGGGGAGCCTTTCATAGTTATTGCCCAATTGATACCTTCATTGCTTTCAATTTTGGAATCAATCAGCGCTATATGGTCCAATGCTTCCTCATTTTTGGTCACTAAAGGTCGTGGCACATATTTCATCGTTTCTGCGTCAGACCGTAAAGCGAATACCTCGTTTACATCATTTTTGTCAACACGTCTCAAAAATAAGCGGTCGGTTTCAAGGTTCGGAAAAGGATTAAAATTGATATCCAGCATTTTTATTTTTTTAAGAAATTCAGTATCTTTTTATTAATTATATCAGATTGATCGATCGATAAAAAATGGCCAGCATCCTTTATGACTTCGGTCTCTACATTTGGAATTAATTTATGGGCTTTTTTGAAAATCTTCTCGCTGTTTACAATATCATGATCTCCAATGAGTACCATGACCGGGATATTCAGGGATTTCAAATTAGCGTCTGAAAATTGGGTCATATTTAATAAACGCGGCTTACTGTTACCATATTTATAGGCCAGGTAAAGCTGTTCTTTAAATATAGCATCAATCTTGTCCGGACGATATGAAAAAGAGTTAAAAAATTTGCCAAGACTTTTTGGATTTGGAAATATCTTAAGATTTATAGCTGTCATGACTTTCCAGAATTGATCGATGCCGCCAAAGGTATTGGCAGGACTGAGTAAAACAATTCTTTTTATATGTGGTTTCAATTGTATGGCAAGATAAGTGGCCATCCAGCCACCTCGGGAAACGCCCAGCAAGTTGATGTTTTTCATCTTGAAATGTTCGAAAACCTCCTTATAGAAAACAGCCGTTTCTTTATTGCTTAATTTAATGCGGTTTGACATTGATTTGCCAGCTTCCAATGGGAAATCGATGGCATATACACGATGTTCTTTACTTAGTTCTTTGATGTTTGGAAACCACATGGTTGAGCTGGCGTCTGTTCCATGAAATAGAATTAATGGTTCTCCTGCATCCGGCCCGCTGATAATAACATGAGCGGTGCCAAAACTAGTCGCAACATCGGTTTCTTTATAAGGGACGCTCCACAATCTTAGAGTTTGATTATAGGAATAGATATATTTTTCTTTTTCTTTTTTGGAAGGAAAAACATAATCTTTTCCGGGTCTGAAACTTGAGCAGCCCGTTAGGAAAAGGATACCAGGTAACAGATAAATTAAATTTCGCATAATGGCATTTTTTAATGGAAAAATAATTTTTAAGAATTCCACTTAACATGTTGATTTTCCAAATATAAAAAAACTACGCGTGACTATTGTTACATAAATATTTATTTTTTTAGCAGAAATCCAATACGATAAAGAGGAATTTCCTTCCAAAATGGAGTTAATCCTTTAATGCTGAAAAACATACGTGAGTTCCCAGTTTAACAGTAAATGTTGTGGTTGTTCCGCACAGTGGTATGATTGGATTAAAATTGAAAACGATAATTATAACATTTTTTCTTGTTTTATAATAATATTTTATTAATTTTATTATTACCTCATATTTATTATAACAATTTAACGAAAAACATTATGAATTCAAATTTCGAAACCATTGAGAAAGAAGTGATCGAAAAATTACACTTTCCCAAAACTGATGTTCTCGAAGATTCAGTAGAAATCCAACAGCGAAATTCAGAACTACAACGCGCACTTGCCTTAGGTAATTTAGAACATTCCAAAATCAAAATCTTTTTTGAAGATAATGAATCCAAAAAAGTTGTGGAAACTACGGTTTGGGGTGTGACCGATAATAGCGTGATTCTGAAGCAAGGTGTAGGCATTCCAATTAACCGAATATATAAATCATTATAAAAAAAAACTACTCTAAAAAAACATCAACTTTTGGTTGGTGTTTTTTTTTGTTAAAATTTTTCATTTACATTATGAAATTTAAAAATGGAAAGGAAATAATTGTAGGTGAATTATTTCAATAAAAAAAGATTCTTTTGTAACAATAATATCAAAAGTTCGTCTAATTTTGGTTAATCAATCAAATAATCAATCAGAAACAAAAATTATGAGAAAGAATTTTTTTAAGGCAAATATGGTTTTGGCTTTATTTTTTGGGGCGATATCGCTTCAGGCGCAACAGACGCCAACTGCTGCTTCAGCAAATCCATCTGTTTCAAATTATAATTATCACGATGCTTTTGCACCGTTATTTTATTCAAAAAATGGGACCAGTACCCGATCTGCAAGCGGTCAGCCCGGCGCTAAATACTGGCAGAATAGGGCCGATTACCAATTAACTGCCAAATTAAATGATCAAACCAGTGAAATCATTGGAACAGAAACTTTAACCTACACCAACAATAGCCCGGATAAGTTGTCATTCTTATGGATGAACGTAGATCAGAATTTATTTAAAGCGGATTCTCGTGGAAATGCCATTATTCCGATTACAGGAAGTCGTAATGGAGCAAAAGGAGAAGTTTTTGACGGTGGTCATAAAATAAAGTCCATTAAAATAATTTCAACAGTAGCCGGCAAACCGACAGAAAGAGAAGTACAATTCGAGATTATCGATACCCGTATGAAGATTATGCTTCCTCAGGAACTAAGCGCGAACGGGGCTTCTGTTAAAATAAAAATTGACTTTTCTTATATTTCCCCAAAATATGGTTCAGACCGAACTGGGGTTTTAGATACCAAAAACGGAAAAATATTCACAATCGCACAATGGTACCCAAGAATGTGCGTTTATGACGATGTGAAAGGATGGAATACGCTTCCATATTTGGGTGCAGGAGAGTTTTATTTGGAATATGGTGATTTCGACGTAAGTATTACAGCTCCCGCAAACCATATTGTAGTAGGGTCGGGAGAGCTTTTGAATCCTTCGGAAGTTTACACGGCAGAACAACAGAAACGCTGGGCAGCAGCTTCGCAAAGCGATAAAACAGTTATTATCAGATCAGCGGATGAAGTTACAAATGCTTCTTCGCGTCCTTCAGGTAAATCAACACTAACCTGGAAATTTAAAATTAAGAATTCACGTGACATGTCTTGGGCTTCTTCACCGGCCTTTATAATTGACGCAGCAAAAATTAATTTGCCAAGCGGAAAAAAAGCTATGGCAATATCTGCCTATCCGGTTGAAAGTAATGGTGACAATGGATGGGAACGTTCTACAGAATATACGAAATCTTCTATTGAAAATTATTCAAAAAGATGGTTTGAATATCCTTATCCTGCAGCAACGAATGTAGCCGGTAATGAAGGCGGAATGGAGTATCCGGGAATCGTTTTCTGTGGATGGGGAACCAAAGGGCAGGATCTGTGGGGAGTTACAGACCATGAGTTTGGTCATATTTGGTTTCCTATGATTGTGGGTTCAAATGAGCGATTGTTTGCATGGATGGACGAAGGATTCAATACTTTTATTAATTCATTAAGTTCAGTTGACTTTAATAAAGGAGAGTACAAATCACCGGTGACAGACATGCATCAGATGTCAGAAGAATTTACAAACCAGAAAATCGAACCCATTGTAACAGCTCCTGATGGTCTTAAAGAGGGAAATCTAGGTGTTTTAGCTTACTACAAACCTTCTATGGGACTGATAATGCTAAGAGAGCAGGTATTGGGAGAAAAACGATTTGATGCGGCACTGCGTACCTACGTGGAGCGCTGGGCTTTTAAACATCCTACTCCTGATGATTTCTTCAGAACAATGGAAAATGCCTCAGGAGAAGATTTGAATTGGTTCTGGAGAGGATGGTTTGTAAATAATTGGCGCTTGGATCAGGCAGTAAATAAAATCAAATATATTAAAAATGACCCTAAACTAGGTGCAGTTATTTCTATTGAAAACAAAGAAAAAATGCCCATGCCAGTGGTAATGGATATTAAATATAAAAGTGGTGCAGTAAATCGTGTGAAACTTCCTGTAGAAATCTGGCAACGCAATAATATCTGGACTTTCAAACACAATTCGAAGGAAGAAATAGAAACCATTACCATTGACCCTGATCACGCTTTCCCTGATGTCAATGCGGAAAACAATGTGTGGACTTCCGGAAAAAGTGAGGTAGAAAAAGATGTAATTCTGGACGCTTATATTGGAAGCTTTTCAAGTAAAGCAATTCCTGTAAAAATCAATATCACACAAGATAATGGGATGTTAATTGCGAACGCTACCGGACAGCCTGAACTTATGTTAGAATTAGCAGGTAAAGATAAGTTTACTTATCAAGGGGCAGGTCTTGTGATTCAATTCAACGAGAGTAAAACTGAATTTACTTTAGCTGTAAACGGACAAAACTTCTTGTTTACGAGAGACAAATAAACTGTTTTTGATTATATAAAAACACCAGCTGTGAAGTTGGTGTTTTTTTTTGTATAAATCCTTAGTCTTAAAGGTATTCCTGCCAAAAATAAATTTAAAATATAACACAAGTTAGTGATAGTATTAACAGCACCATTTTCATTATTGTGGTAATTTTACTGTGGAATAAATCGACACCTTTAATAATTTGAAATAAAGCAGTTAAATGCTTGGGAAAAAAGGACTGATTAATTAAATCATAATAAAAGGGGGAGAAACTAAACAAGCCTTGTAATTATTCATCAATTATCTCAGGCAATATTATAAATTAAGAAAAAATATCATGAAATCATTTATTATTGTTATGTTTTTTTTAGGAATGACCACTTTTTATGCCCAGGTAGATGGGAAAGTGGAAAATGAAGGAAATATTAAAACGGAAGAATTGCCTGAAGTTGTAATTAAAAGCGCAGGAAAGGATTTTTCTCTATATTTACCAGATAAGAATCCTGATAAAACGGTAAGGCGTTTACAAGATAAATTCATTTCTTATGATCTTGGAAAAGATTATGAAGGATATGAAAGCTATTTAGTGACCATGGAAGTTAAAAATGGTTTATTGGCAGCAACATATAATGAAAATGGAAAATTAACAAGTGTTGTTGAAAATTATAAAAATGTGAAATTACCCCAAGCAGTTGTTTACTCTGTTTATAAAACCTTTCCAGGTTGGACTATCGTAAATGATAAATTTCTGTATTCTCAGGAAGACGGGGACATTAAGAAAAAAGAATATAATCTTAAAATAAAAAAAGATAAAGAAGTCCGCGAATTACTCGTCAATCCAAAAGGGGAAATATTAAAAGGATATCGTTAACTGAAAAATGGAGTTTCGATTATCATATAAATCAAAATAAAAGGGTTTAGTGTTCAGCTAAACCCTTTTTATTTTTTATTCTGATGCCAAATCCTTTTGGTTTCGAAAAACCAGTTGGCCATCAAATGCATCCAATAAAATAATGCTGTCGGTTGCAATTTTCCCCGAAAGAATCTCTTTCGAAAGCTGATTCATTACTTCCCGTTGTATCACCCTTTTTACAGGACGTGCCCCAAATTGGGGATCATATCCTTTTTGAGCTAAATATTCAATAGCTTCAGGTGTAGCATCCATAGTAATTTGCTGTTGTGCAAGCATTTTAATAACTGATTTCAGTTGTAGTCCCACAATTTTCGTGATATTTTCACTGGTTAACGGTGTAAACATTATAATCTCATCGATTCTATTGATAAACTCGGGGCGAACCGTTTGCTTCAATAATCCTAAGACTTCGATTTTCGCTACTTCTGTTGCCGCTTCCACACCTCCTTTAGCTCCGCTCCGTTCGGCTTTGCCTTGGGTGAGGTTCTCAAATTTCTCCTGGATAATCGTACTTCCCATATTGGAAGTCATAATGATAATTGAGTTTTTAAAATCGGCTAAACGGCCTTTGTTATCTGTCAGACGCCCTTCATCTAAAACCTGTAATAAGATGTTGAATGTATCGGGATGTGCCTTCTCGATTTCGTCAAGCAGAATTACAGAATACGGTTTTCGTCGAACCGCTTCGGTCAGTTGTCCGCCCTCGTCATATCCTACATAGCCCGGAGGTGCACCAACCAAACGGCTAACACTGTGTCGTTCCTGATATTCGCTCATGTCAATACGCGTTATCGCATTTTCGTCATCAAATAAATACTCAGCCAAGGCTTTCGCCAATTCGGTCTTACCGACACCTGTTGTTCCCAAAAACAGAAACGTCCCGATTGGTTTTTTCATATCCTGTAAACCGGCACGACTTCTGCGAACAGCATCACTAATTGCCTGAATGGCCTCTTCCTGACCAACAACCCGGTTATGTAAATCATCTTCCAATTTCAGTAGTTTCTCACGTTCTCCCTGCAGCATTTTCATAACCGGAATACCAGTCCATTTGGCAACCACTTCAGCAATATCTTCCCGCGTGACTTCTTCTTTTATTAGTGAAGAGCCAGATTGATTTTCCTGAAGTTGTTTTTGCAGAACATCCAAACGTTCCTGAGCTTCTTTAATTTTGCCATAACGGATTTCGGCTACTTTACCATAATCGCCATCCCGTTCGGCACGTTCAGCTTCATATTTGAAATTTTCGATTTCGGTTTTTACTGTCTGAATATTGTCGACAACATCTTTTTCAGATTTCCATTTAGCATATAAATCGTTACGCTCTTCTTTTAAATTGGCCAGGTCTAATCCTAAAATTTTCAATTTGTTTTCGTCATTCTCCCGCTTAATGGCTTCTATTTCGATTTCCAATTGCATTACCTTTCTATCCAGAACATCCAGTTCTTCCGGTTTGGAATTAATCTCCATACGCAATTTTGAAGCGGCTTCATCCATCAAATCAATGGCTTTATCCGGTAAGAAACGATTGGTGATATAACGTTGCGATAATTCGACGGAAGCAATTATAGCCTCATCTTTAATCTGTACCTTATGATGGGTTTCATATTTTTCCTTGATTCCCCGAAGAATGGAAATGGCGCTTTCAGTATCAGGCTCATCGACAATAATTTTCTGGAAACGACGTTCCAATGCCTTGTCTTTTTCAAAATATTTTTGATATTCGTCCAATGTGGTGGCACCAATGGCGCGCAATTCACCACGTGCCAAAGCAGGTTTAAGGATGTTTGCGGCATCCATAGCACCTTCACCGCCACCAGCCCCCACCAGAGTATGGATTTCATCAATGAATAAAACGATATCACCTTCTGCAGAGGTCACCTCCTTTACCACCGATTTCAGGCGTTCCTCGAATTCTCCTTTGTATTTCGCCCCGGCAATCAATGCTCCCATATCCAGGGAGAAAATTATTTTGTCCTTCAAATTATCGGGTACATCACCATCCACAATTCGATGGGCCAATCCTTCGGCAATAGCTGTCTTCCCAACACCGGGTTCACCAACCAGCATGGGGTTATTTTTGGTTCTTCGCGTCAAGATTTGTAGCACACGCCGAATTTCCTCATCTCGCCCAATAACTGGATCAAGTTTGCCGTTCTTTGCCAGTTCATTGAGGTTATTAGCATATTTGTTTAGCGCATTATAGGTTTCCTCGGCTGATGCTGATGTCACTCTTTCGCCTTTGCGTAATTCTTCTATGGCCATTTGCAAAGTCTTTTCGGTAACCCCCTGATCTTTCAAAATTTGAGCAGCTTTGCTTTTGGATTTGAATATGGATAGGATTAGATGTTCGATGGAAACAAATTCATCGTTCATTTTTTTTGCAATGTTATTGGCTTCCAGTAAGACGTTTTTAGCATCGCGGGATAACATCAAATCTCCGCCGCTCACCTTTGGAAAACTTTGTATGGTACTGTCTAAAATCTGTTTGAAAAGATCCACATTCACATTCAGTTTCTTCAAAATGAAAGGCGCGACATTTTCATCGACTTCTAAAATGCCTTTAAAAAGATGCTCGTTTTCAATTTGTTGCTGTCCAAAGCCCTGCGTAATTTGTTGGGCCTGCTGAATAGCTTCTTGTGATTTTATCGTAAAATTGTTTAAGTTCATAGCTGTAATGGTTTAACTTTGCTGACGGTTATTCAAATTATATTCCAACGCATTAAATATGACTAAAAGTCTGTTCGTAAATAGTTTACAACGACAAAATGTCCTAAAAGAAGACAAATGAGCATTTTTAAAACTTTTTTCGGTAGTTCTGATGAAGAAATTACTTCTTCCAAAATAAATTGGTTGCCCTTAACAAAAATACAGCAGCTGAATAAAATGAGTATTGATTCCTATGAAAAACCGATAATCATTTTCAAGCACAGTACCCGTTGCAGCATCAGCCGTATGGCTTTAAAACAATTCGAAAAAGAATTCATTTTAAAGGAGGAAGAAGTTACGACATATTTTCTGGATTTGTTATCATATCGGGAGATTTCTAATGAAATTGCTTCCCGTTTTCAGGTTTTCCATCAATCCCCGCAATTGATCCTATTAAAAAAGGGAATTGCAGTTTACCATGTGTCGCATAGTGATATTGACGCCGCTGATTTGACCAATAACATTTAATTTTTGATAAAAAAAGCGCTTCTGATTTTCTCAAAAGCGCTTTTTTTATAGTGTTTATATCCGGATTATCTTTTAACAACACGTTTTACGACTTCCTTATTACCAATCAGTATGCTTATGAAGTAAATTCCACCTGGCAATTGATTGATATCAATCGAAGTGCTGGCTGATTCTACTTTCGATTCATAAACTACTTTTCCTGTTGAATCAAATAGGCGGTAGGTTATTGTCTCATCCGATACATTACTAATATTCAGATTAAAAATACCAGATGTGGGATTAGGATACAAAGTGATTTCGGCATTTTCATCCTGCGCTGCTATTTTTCCACAGCTTACTGCCGTTACGGCGATACTACCGTTCGAATTATTCAATGTCCCGATACTGTTTTTTGCCTTTACAAAATAGGTATAAGAAGTCCCTGCAGTTATCAGATAGGTATTTAAAAATGTGGTTCCGGTTATATCCGAAGCATACAGGTTGCCATTGCGATAAATATCATAACTAGTCGCATTCGCGGAAACGCTCCAAGACAGGTTAATTGCGCTTGCGAATCCACTGCAAGTCGCGGTTGCGCTCAGCGTAAAAGCTCCCGGGCCGCACCCAACAGCCGTTACCGAAAGGGTACCATTGGAGTTCGTTAACTGGCCAATTGTATTTTTTGCTTTGACTGAATACGTATACACCGTACCTGGAGTAATCAAGTAGGTATTCAGGAATTGCGTTCCAACAATGTCACTCGCATATAATGCTCCATTTCTAAAGATATCATAAACTGTTGCATTAGCAGAAGCTGTCCAGGTAAGATTTAATCTGCTGGCTGAATTGACGCATTCTGGGGTTACAGTAAGAGTGAACGTACCCGGAGTAGCACAATTTAAGGCAGTGACAGAAACATCTCCATTGGAATTGGAGGTCTGGCCTGTAGTATTTTTGGCTTTTACTGAATATGTATAAGTTGTTCCAGCTGTAGCCGTATTTAAGTACGGTGATGCGGTAATATTATTGGCGTAGAGAATCCCATTCCTATAAATGTCATACGAAGTCGCATTGGTAGAGGCAGTCCACGTAAGATTATTTCTACTAGTGGTGCCATTACATTCCGGAGTAACAGTTAAACTAAAGGTTCCCGGAGCTGGCAAAGCGTTACAAGTCAGGTTTAAAATGGATTTGAAGGCATTGAAGTAAGCTAGGGCAAATTGATCCCTCCAGGTCGAACTTGTAAGTTTGGTAGCATCGGCTGAATCGACAAATCCGATTTCATTTAAGCAGGCTGTTGCCGATGAATACTTTAGTACACCCAGATGGTACGCCAAAAAGCTCATATCCTCAACGCACCTTCTGTTGGACCATTGCCCGTTCGAAACCATATCCGTTTGGATTTTGGAAGCAAAAGCAATATCGGGTGCTGTATTAGTATCACCATCAGTACAGTAAAAGGTTTCAGTTCCCGTTCCGCCGCCGGCATTGCAATGAATACTCAATAATCTGTCGGCATTCCAATTGTTGGCCATTAGCGCCCGTTGGTTTACTGATATCCAACCGTTGACATTCGTGCTACGTGTCATTTGAACGGTCCAGATGCAACTGGTTTGAATTAATGCTTTTGTTCGTAATCCCACTTCCAAGGTGGTTTCGATTTCGATGGCCGTTCTTCCGTCAGGATTGTCACTAACTGTTGCACCATACCCATGGCCCGGATCAATTACTATTATTTGAGAAAAAGCAGTAAACGAAAACAATACTGCAATTATAAGAGTGTAAATTTTTTGCATAAGACTTTAAATTACAGTTTAATTTCTGAAGTGAAGATCTGCCCCGTTTTATCATCCGAATAAATGATTTTATTGACACCATAAAAACTGGGAAACATTTCGAATGTTTGTTTAGTGGTGGTAATTTTTTGTGCCTTTGCAGAAGTCACATCAAATAAATACAGTTCAGAATTACTGATGGAATGTCCATCCGTACTTTCATCCAGAAACCCGATTATGTGTTTATCGTCCTTCGACCAGGAAGTGGCGATTCCACGACCCAATTTTTGAATTAATCCAGAACCGTCCGTGTTGTATATGTAAATGTCCGAACCGCTATGAACAGCCACTTTTTTGCTGTCATTTGATAAAATTGCATTGTAGAACTGGCCTTCAGATTTGGTTACAACCCAGGTTTTGGAGGTGTTTAAATCCTTAGCTTCAATTTTAAGTGTGGCTAAATTGGTATAGATCACGATTCCTTTTTCACCAATGTAGGAGGGAAGGTAATTGTGGTTAAAATCTGGAAGTTTGATTTTCTGTTTGGTTTTCAGAATGTAACGGATCACTTCGGAATCACTGACATATCCCTTTTCCTTTTTCTCTTTGAAATAAACCGATGCGCCATCCTTTGACCAGCTGTAGCCATAGCCAGTTCCGCTGACTTTAGAAATAGTACTGATTTTATTGGCTTTCAGATCCAACAAATAAACACCATGGAAATTCAGTCCCGTCAATAGGGCATGGGTTCCGGTGGGGGAAACTATTGGATTGGTATAAAAACTCCGAAGCGGAATTTTTTTGATGTTGGACAAATTTTGGGTAAACCCAACTAAACTGTTCACGCACAGTGCGATTAAGACAATATATTTTTTCATCGTATAAAAGTTATTTATACAAAGCTATTAAAATATAATAAATTTCCTACTTTTTAATAAAAAAATATTTAAAGGAAAAACTAGCGTCTAAATCTGTTGCGGGTAATAATGTCTTTCAATTTGGCTTTCAGGTCTTCGCCGGTGTCATAAACCATCTGCTCATTACTTGGGAACGGAACGGCGCGTTTATCGAAATAGGTCAGATAATTATCGTCAGAAGCCCGTTTATCGCCCTGGTAATTGGCATAGATATTCTCAAAAACAAATTCACTTGAAATGGGGAAAGTGTCAATCAGTTGATTCGTTTTAAAATCAATATAATCTACTTTTGCCGAAATTTGACACGCTTTAAATTGTCTGAATTCATAGATGTTCACACGGATGGTTTTAAAATTATCCACTTTAATCGGATGTCCCAAACTGTCTTTTACGGCATTTCCATTAGCATCCAAAAGTGTTTTTGTCCCGTCTTTAACTTGCTTTTCCTTAATGAATTCTTTCTCTTTTACCTGTTCCGGCGAAATGCTAATCTGGCGAAAGTTAACAATCAGCCCATAATCATACGCAATTCCTTTTTGCTTGTTACTGTGATATACGGTCCATTTATCATTCAACCCCATAGTGCTGAAATCCAGTAAGTCATTTTGAAGACGCGCCGGAATCACCATATTGGTCTCATTTTTCGTAAAAACGCTCACATAATCCGTTCCTTTGGACAAAGCCTCATCCATCAGTTTGTGGACATCTTTATAACCCGGATTTAGGTTTTCCAGGTAGGCCAAATCATCATATGCCCGTCGGATACTCAATTTATCTTTTGTCAGCAAAAGCGCCTTCGAATTATTATATAAATATTTAGACAAATCATTTTTACTGTTAATCAACTGATCCGAATAATTATCGAAAGGGAAATAAGCATTTCGGCCTTCCTTAATCAATTGCAACGGCAGCAAAGGTCTAATTCGCTCCTGACGGGTATTCAATTGCAAGTATGTATTGTATATAAGTTCTAATTTGGCAGGATTCGCATCCTTCGTCATCATGGCAATGGCGCTCAAATCGCGTTCTTTAGCCTTAGCAAAAGCTTCCTCCAGCAAATACACATAATTCTGCTTGCCTTTCGCATTTTTGTTGGTCCGCAAACCTTCGACAGCGCGGTTAATCGCACCATCATAATCCCCATCGCTCAACATGCTTTGGGTTCTTTTTACGCCACAGGAGGCAACAATGATAAATAAAGACAGCAGTAAAGTAATTTTCTTCATATGGAATCGAAATTTTGACAAATATAATTTTTTTTTCTGAAGCTATTCCCGCTGTCCACTATATCCACGCAAAAAAAGCGTGGGATGCCGTTTCCATCGGGGCTAGGGCCTAATCAGTTATTTGGGTACAAAAAACTCCGACAATTTTCGGAGTTTGTTTAAGATATTTTTAATCTTTTATTTTCTGACAAATGGAGGCAAAAGTTTGCTGGAGACTTCTCCAAAACCAATTCGCACTTGTCCGTTTTGGCAATATCCTTTCATGATAACAGTATCATAATCATTGATGAATTTACGTTCGGTGCCATCGCTCATCGTAATTGGGTTTTTTCCGCCCCACGTTAATTCCAACATCGAACCATAACTGTCCGGAGTTGGCCCTGAAATGGTTCCTGACCCCATCATGTCACCCGAATTTACGCGACAACCGTTAGAAGTATGGTGCGTTAATTGCTGGCACATGCTCCAATACATGTATTTAAAATTTGAACGTGAAATTACTGTGGCTTCGGCATCTTCCGGCTGCAAAGCAACTTCAAGATTAATATCGAAGGAGTGTTTCCCTTTTTGCTGTAAATAGGGTAGTGGCGTTGGTTCCTGTTTAGGTCCTTTGGTACGGAAAGGTTCCAAAGCATCCATGGTTACAATCCAGGGGGAAATCGATGAAGCAAAGTTCTTTGACAGGAATGGCCCTAATGGCACATATTCCCATTTCTGTATGTCGCGTGCACTCCAGTCATTCAGTAAAACCATTCCGAAAATATAACCTTCAGCTTCGCTTATGGAAATGTTTTCACCCATAATATTTACATCCGTAGTAATAAAAGCGGTTTCCAATTCGAAATCAACCAATCGGGAGGGACCAAATACCGGAGAAGTTTCACCGTTTGGCAAAGTCTGTCCCATCGGTCTGTGAACCGGAATCCCTGAAGGAATAATCGTAGAACTTCTTCCGTGATATCCTACCGGAATATGAAGCCAGTTTGGTAATAATGCATTTTCTGGATCACGGAACATCATTCCGACATTCGTTGCATGTTCCTTGCTGGAATAAAAATCAGTATAGTCACCAATCAAAACCGGAAGCTGCATTTCAACATCCTCCATTTTGAAGATCACAATATTTCTATGTTCGGTATTGTCTCTTAATTTTGGATTTTCAGCATCAAAAATATCTGCGATGCGGTTTCTGACCAAACGCCATGTTTTGTGGCCGTCAGATATAAAGTCATTCAGCGTATCCTGCATGAACATATCGTCTGTCAGATCAATTCCGTCAAAGTAATCCAATTGTTGCAGCGCACCTAAATCTATAGCGAAATCCCCAATACGGGTACCTACTGTTACTATATTTTCTTTGGTCAGAAATACTCCAAAAGGAATATTCTGAATTGGGAAGTCACTGTCTGTCGGTACATCCAACCAGGATTTTCTCTCGGGTCTATTGGCAGTTATTGGCATTTGTGTGTGTTGATTTGTTTATTGAAAATTCAGTTATCAAATATAGCCCCATCATTCATTTTACCAAACGATTTTCGTATTTTTGTAACCAAATTAACGAAAAATTATCAAATGCAACACGACGAACAAATTTTTGACCTTATTCTTGAAGAACAAGAGCGACAGATTCACGGATTGGAATTGATTGCTTCTGAGAACTTTGTGAGTGATCAGGTAATGGAAGCTGCCGGTTCTGTACTAACCAACAAATATGCTGAAGGATATCCCGGAAAAAGATATTATGGCGGTTGTGAAGTAGTGGACGTAGTGGAACAGATTGCCATCGATAGAGCCAAAGCTTTATTTGGTGCTGAATATGCTAACGTTCAGCCACATTCGGGTTCACAGGCAAACACCGCTGTTTATGCGGCATGTCTGAAACCGGGCGATAAAATTCTTGGTTTTGATTTATCTCACGGTGGACATTTAACGCACGGTTCTCCTGTAAATTTTTCAGGGAAATTATATAATCCTGTTTTTTACGGTGTAGAAAGAGAAACAGGACAGTTTGATTACGATAAGATTCAGGAAGTGGCTACAAGGGAAATGCCAAAAATGATTATTGCCGGTGCTTCTGCATATTGCCGCGATATGGATTTTGAACGTTTCCGAAAAATAGCCGACAGTGTGGGTGCTCTTTTATTAGCCGATATCTCGCATCCTGCCGGTTTAATTGCCAAAGGATTAATGAATGATCCAATGCCACATTGCCATATCGTGACTACTACCACTCACAAGACTTTGAGAGGCCCAAGAGGTGGAATGATCATGATGGGTAAAGATTTTGAAAACCCATGGGGCCTGACTACTCCAAAAGGGGAAATCAGAATGATGTCTTCGTTATTGGATTTGTCTGTTTTCCCAGGAAACCAAGGTGGACCTTTAATGCACATTATTGCTGCAAAAGCGGTGGCATTTGGCGAAGCATTAACTGATGAGTTTTTCCATTATTCAATGCAGGTTCAAAAAAATGCCAAAGCAATGGCCGAAGCTTTCATGAAAAGAGACTATAATCTGATTTCAGGCGGAACAGACAATCACATGATGTTGATTGATTTGCGAAACAAAAACATTACCGGTAAAGAAGCCGAAAATGCTTTGGTGAAAGCCGAAATCACGGTCAATAAAAATATGGTTCCTTTTGACGATAAATCACCATTTGTAACTTCAGGTATCCGTATTGGTACACCTGCCATCACCACCCGTGGTTTGGTTGAAGCGGATATGGAAGCGATAGTTGCCCTGATTGATAAGGTCTTAATGGATCACACCAACGAGGCAGTTATCGAAGAGGTAGCGGACCAGGTGAACGAAATGATGAGCGAAAGAGCTATTTTCGTTTTTTAATAAAAATAAGTCCAAAGTCAAAAGTCGTACTGTCGAATGAAGGAAATCAGAATTTATAAGTTCTTTCTTTTTTTGACTTTACAGCTTTTGACTTTCAAACTTTAAGACTAAAATTATGTCTGTATTGAGATTAAAATTGCCAACCGATCCCAGATGGGTAAACATAGTGGAAAAGAACATTGAGGAAATCCTGACGGATCATGCCTGGTGTGAACAAAAAGCGGCTACAAACGCCATTACCATCATCACCAATAACTCCGAACATCAGGATTTGGTTCAGGATTTATTGGCTTTGGCCAAAGAGGAAATCGATCATTTTGAGCAGGTTCATAATATCATTATCAAAAGAGGATTAAAACTTGGGCGGGAACGCAAAGACGATTATGTAAATGAATTGTACCAATACATGAGAAAAAGCGGTGATGGAAGCCGGGTTTCCGGATTGGTGGAGCGATTACTTTTTTCCGCAATGATTGAAGCCAGAAGCTGTGAGCGTTTTAAAGTGCTTTCAGAAAATATTCAGGATGAGGAATTGGCTGTTTTTTACAGAAACCTGATGGAAAGTGAAGCCGGACATTATACTACTTTTATTACCTATGCCCGAAAATACGGCACGGGTATTGATGTAGAGAAGCGTTGGAGGGAATGGATAGAATTTGAAGCTTCCATAATCGAGAATTATGGCAAGAATGAAACCATTCACGGTTAGATTTTATTCCAAAAAATAATTACTATGATTACAATAACTGAGGCCACAACAGCCGACATACATACAATTCAGCAGATTGCTTATCAAACCTGGCCCGACACATACGGAAAGATTCTTTCGAAAGTGCAGTTGGTCTATATGTTGGACAGTTTCTACTCGGAAGAAACCTTGCGCGATAATATGGTCAATAAGCACCATCATTTTTTATTGGCTATAGAAAATGGCGTTGCACTGGGTTTTGTCTCTTATGAGCATAATTACAATCAAAGGAAGGTAACGCGGATCCATAAGATTTACGTTTTACCGGAAACACAGGGCAAGGGTATCGGGAAATTATTATTGTATAAAATTGAGGCTTTGGCCAAAGAAAACAATTCTACAACATTGTCGTTAAATGTAAACCGAATGAATAAGGCATTGACTTTCTATCAAAAAATAGGTTTTGAAATCGTTGCCGATGAAGATATCGAAATCGGACACGGATATCTGATGGAAGACTTTGTAATGGAAAAGCAATAGTTTATCATTCCACAATAATGTCATGTTTGGACAATAATCCTTTTAAACCATTTAGCGAAAACACAGCCTTTTTGAGTTTGGTTTTTTCAGGATCGATCGTGTAATTAGTGCTGGTTCTGAAATCAGTTTTATTGGCAATCGCCTTATCAAATTCAGCACGGTATAAATCACAGGTATCAAAAATAACTTCCGTTAAATCGGTAGCCATAAAATCTACGGCAATCAGACTGCAGTTGGTAAATGAAGTGCGTTTCATCTTCAACGCATAAAACTTCGAAAAATCCAGCACACAATTGGTAAAATGAATTTCAAATATCAATTTATCAACCATCGCAAAATTCACCTCCTTTATCTGGCAACCGTTAAAAAAGGCAGTGCGGAAAGCGACATGATTTATTTTGGTATTATTGAAAATGCAATAATTGAAGGTGCAATCGATAAACGTAACCGCCGTGAAAGCACATTGTGAGAAATTACAATGGTTAAAGGTGCAATTTTCAAATTCCTTGAAATTGACTTCCTGGTCACTGTATGTGATTCCATTATACTCAATATCAAGTAAATAATCTGTCATGGATAAATTGTGAAATGGGATAAAAAACAAAAACGCAATTATCTAAAAATAGAATAATTGCGTTTTTTGTGACCTCGACTGGATTCAAACCAGTAACCTCTTGAGCCGTAATCAAGTGCGCTATTCAGTTGCGCCACGAGGCCGAAATTAATTCACCAAACTCTTATGTTAGTAGGTGTTAAGAGAACTTCTTTGCGGGTGCAAATATAAGAATTAATGTTTAACTTGCAAATCAAAATCACTTTAAAACTTAAAAAAATGTCAATAACCAATTACATTCGGGAGGTTAACGATTTCCCTAAGCCCGGAATTAATTTTAAAGATATTACTCCACTATTGAACAATCCGGAAGCACGGAAGGACTGTTTGGAACTGTTAGTGAAGAGTTTAAAAGGTAAAAAAATAGACAAAGTAGTCGGGGTAGAGAGCAGGGGATTCCTATTTGGAATGCTTTTAGCGCAGGAATTAAATGTTGGTTTTGTTCCTGTTCGAAAACCCAAAAAATTGCCTTACAAGACCATTTCTGCATCATATGCACTGGAATATGGAAACGATACGTTAGAAATCCACACTGATGCCATTCAAAAAGGCGAAAAAATACTTATTCATGATGATGTCTTGGCTACGGGAGGAACGGCGAAAGCAGTTTGCGAATTAGTGGAACAATTGGGAGGTGAAATTGTGCAGTGCAATTTCCTGATGGAGTTGTCCTTTTTAAACGGAAAAGAAAAAATCAGCCAATATGAAGTTTACGCTGCATTAGTGTATTAATCTAAAGCACGGGACGTCACATAATATCTCCAGGCCATGAGAACCAACTGCCATTTCTTGGCTTTGGTTACATCCAAACGTTGTTTGGTAAAACTAGGCAGAATGAGTTTGTTTATTTTAGCCAGTATTCTGAACATAAGTTTGTTATTTTTTTAAACAAATATAAAAAAAGACTATTTCAGAAAGAAACAGTCTTTCGTTTTTTATCGGTTGTGCATGGTTTTAGTGTGCATCCGGATCCGGTTTATTGTTTGCTATCGCGAAATTTCTTGATTTCTTTTCGTAAACGGCATACGATTTATCACTTGGATTGACAATAACGGTCTTAATCGTAATTGTATCTCCCAGGTTGAAACCCTTCGAAACCATTTGGTAATCTAAAAGATATTCTCCGCAAAAGTAATTCCCGTTTTCATCCTTTTCTATAATTCCTGTATAAATCCCTTTTGACATTTTATTCTGTTTTAAGATGTAAAATTAATCAATTCTTCTTGTATAACGGCATTTCATCCAAAATTCTAATGCTATAGAAATTGTCTGCATAAAAAAACTGCCCCGGTTAGAGGCAGTTTCTGATTGATTATTTTTGTTTTTTCAGCTCTTCTTTTGCTTGCTCCAGTTCGATCTTGGCCTTTTCCATCTCTACTTTGGCTTTAACCATTTCCTCAATGGCTTTCTCCATTTCCGGTCTGCTGGCATCCATTTCCATTTGGGCCTTTCTTATTTCCTTTTTGGCTTTTTCCATTTCCACTTTTCTTACTTTGGAACCTAATTTAGTCATTTCTTTTCTATCCTTTGTAACGATTTCGATTACCATATCATCATCGTCACCGGTTTTTCTGCTTCGCATTACGTTCATGCTTTCGATTTGTTCCTCGTCTTCATCGGAAAAGTCCGCTACATCAACATCCATTTTTTTTCCGTTGACAATAATTACTGGTTTGCCGGGAGTTCTGGGATGTCTAATGACCCTGTTTTTTTCCATCAGTCCATGCGGAGCTCCCGGCGCTGCTGCATGACGTGGCAAAGAAGGAGCATCGGTCATATCTGGTGCATTTGGTGCATCTGGCGCATCTGGCGCTTCCGGAGCATCAAGAACAGCGATATCATCACCATTAAATGAAAGCTCGAAGTCCTCGTCCTCACTGTCGCCAATATCTTCTTTCTTATGGATGATTTTCATTTTTGATGGGGAACCAAAGCCTATTTTATCTCCGTCTTTATAAAATTGGATAGGCTTAATAGGATCGTCTCCGGCTATCTGCCAAACGCCTTTACTGCCATTTTTATCTTTGTATTCCATTTTGATGGAGGTGATTTCTCCTTTAGCATTTCGCTTGATTTTGGAATATTTCAAAGTGATGCCATGTTCTTTTTTTAGTAATTCAGCATCATTTTTCATTTCTGCGTCAGTAGAGTTCTTCTTGATAACTACCTGAATTATTTCCTGAGGAACTGTAATGGTTTCTGTTTTAGCCATCGCTTTCTCCTGGGCTATAACTTTTACCTGAAAGAAAATTACAAATGCGGCCAAAATAGGAAGCATAATGGCATACTTCCAGGAATTCCTTTTGTTTGATTGATTTTTGTTTAACATAACGATTCGTTTTTTGATTAATGATTGATAAAAATGATTGGTGATCGCAACGCAGTTGTCGTGCGTTGTTACTTTTAATAAGGTGATTTGATAGGCTTTCTTATCGTCTATATTTTTTGAAGCTTCACTATCGGCGATGAATTCCAGATTTTGAAGGATGGCTTTCTTGTAGAGCCAGATAAACGGGTTGTACCAAAAGGCGATACAGAAGAAACGCAGTATCAAAACGTCTATGGTGTGATTCTGTGCGCTGTGCACTTTTTCATGCTCCAGGATATTCTCCAATTCACTCTGGCTGTACAAAGACGAATTGTAAACGATATAATTGAAATAGGAGAAAGGCGAAACATTTTCGGAAACATCAATAAATTTATAATCAGCCTGCTGCGTGATAGATTTGTTCTTTAAAACTTTGGTCAGACTGTAAAAATCGAAAACAAACTTGAGCAGGAAAGTGATCATTCCAATAGCATATACAACTGCAAGAACGAAATACCAATTGATTTCGAAAGACTCATTTCCAACGGGAGCACTTCCTTGAACTTTTGTCCAGTCCAGATTAGTAGGAGTAGGGTTGACCCAAATTATTTTTTTTAACTCTACCAAAGGTAAAATGACGGAAGTCACTAAACCGGCCATTAAAAACCAACGGTTAGTGGTAAAAAAGGTTTCTTTTCGCAACAGAAAATAGTAAGCCAAAAAAAACATGGCAACCAGGCCACTGGATTTGATAAGGTAAATAAACAGTGTTTCCATAGCTTTATTTTTTTTCGATCATGGCTAAAATCTCTCGTAACTCTTCTGCGGTGATTTTTTCTTCTTTGGCAAAAAAGGACACCATATTTTTATAGGAACTATTAAAATAATTGTCAATTGCCGTGTTCATGAAACGCTTTCTGTAACTTTCTTTGGAGATTTTAGGAAAGTACTGATGTGTGTTCCCGAAAGCATTATGTGAAACATAACCTTTCTCTTCGAGATTACGCACAATCGTGGAAAGGGTGTTGTAATGAGGTTGTTCCTCCGTTATTTCAGCCATGATTTCCTTTACGAATGCTTTTTCAAGCTTCCATAATATGTGCATGATTTCTTCTTCTTTATTGGTTAACTTTTGCATAGCTCTGATATTTGAAACAAAGCTACAACTATATTTATAGTTACACAACTAAAAAAGTAGTTCTTTAACTAAATTTTAAGTTTTAAAGAAAAATGCAGTGTTTACGAAGTTTCCAATTTGATTAATTTCTGCAGCCAGATACAGCATATCAGTGCAAGAATACCAAAGCTTCCCATAACGAACCAGTTGACCTGGTATCCAAAATGCCCAATGATTTCCATTCCCATTTTAGAACTGACTATATGCGCCATACTGAAACTCATCGTATAGATAGCCATGTATCGGCCTTCATGACCGCGAGGCGCCCTATTCATGGCAAAACTATTGGAGAAAGGAAACGCGAACATTTCACCAACCGAAATCAGTATCATACTAATCACTAAAATTCCGGACCAGATGTTAATCATCAACGAATAAAAACTGACAGCCATTAATAAGGAACCCCAGAGGATGATTTTTAGTTTGGCTACCTTTTTTCTTTCCAGATAACTTACGATAGGCATTTCCAATAAAAAAATCAATAAACCATTAAGCGTCATTAATAATCCGGTCTGGAATTCGGTCATACCAAACATTTCATGGTGGTATAAAGGCAAGGCGGTAAAAAGCTGGAAGAAAATCATCGCAGTCACAAAACTGACAAAAAGAAAAATCCAGAATATTTTATCCTTAAAGACGGAAGTAACAGGCACTTCTTCATGATACGTATCTTTATGGTCAGTTTTCTTTTTCTCTTTAACTAATAATGCAAAAATAAGAATGGCCACAATACACGAAGAGCCATCGACCCAAAACAATCCCTTATACCCAATCCCCATAATAATTAGTCCACCCAATGCTGGTCCGGCTGCAAAGCCCAGATTTACAGCTAATCGAACTAAAGTCAGAGCGCGGGTCCGGTTTTCTGGTTTTGCGTAGGCACCAAGGGAAACAAACATTGCGGGGCGGAACATATCGGCAATAACCATAATGGAGAACATTCCTAAACAAAGTCCCCAAAACGAAGTTATAAACTGAATAATAAAAAAGAATAATCCGCTGGTGAATAAGCTGAAAATCATGACTTTGTAGAAACCTATCTTATCGGATAGTTTGCCTCCAAGCCAGGAGCCTAACATAGATCCACAACCAAAAGACACCATAATCCAACCTACTTCTCCATAGGTAAATTGCAAATCTTCCTTTAGGTATTTGGATAAAAAAGGGAGTACCATGGTTCCGGCACGATTGATAAATGTGATGATGGTCAGAATCCAAATTTCCCTCGAAAACCCTTTAAAATTATTGATATAGCGTTGAAAAGCAGTTCTGAGCATTGATGTGGAGTTGCGGAGTTAGGAAGAAGCAAAGTTACAAAGTATAACAGATAAATTGAACTAAAATGCGTGTTTTGTCTACGGGTTTTCGTTATTTTTGCAGAAAGATATCCAAATGAAATCCTGTATTAATATATTCATTCTGCTCGTTTCTTTTTTTGGCTTTAGCCAGGGAAAATTTGACTCTGTGGCTGCCGTGGCATTTCAAAAACAACTGAATGCCGAGTTCGCCAATCCCAATGAAAGCCCGCTGACTGCTGAAGATTTATCTCATTTTAAAACTTTGGATTTCTTTCCTGTTGATTCCCAATATTATGTGATGGCCCAGTTTTCTAAAGCCGAGAATGAAAAGCCTTTTGAAATGAAAACCTCTACGGACAGGAAACCGATGTATGTAAAATATGGTAAATTGGTTTTTAACCTGAAAGGAAAAACTTTTCAATTGAATGTGTACCGTAATATCGAGTTATCCAAAAAGAAAGGATTTGAAGACCATCTGTTTTTACCGTTTTCGGATTTAACTTCCGGAAAAGAAACGTACATCGGAGGAAGATACATCGATTTAAAAGTCCCGACCGGAAATACCATGACCATTGATTTTAATCAGGCTTATAATCCCTATTGTGCCTATAATCACATTTATTCGTGTCCGGTTGTCCCATTGGAAAATGATCTGGATATTGAGATTAAGGCCGGAGTGAAGAAGTTTCAAGACTAATGGACTATTTTAATTTTCATACGCACCGATCTACAAACCAACCTGAAATACTGGAACTGGTGAATCAATATCCACAGGATTTTGACGAAATTATACCTGTTTTTTCCATTGGAATTCATCCGTGGTATATAACTGAAGACAGGATTGAGGCGGATTTGAAGATTATTGAAAGCAAATTGCAACAGAAAAATTGCCTTGCGATTGGCGAGTGTGGTTTGGATAAGCGTATTGAAATTCCGATGGAGTTACAGCAATCCGTTTTTGAAAAGCAATTGGTTTTGGCGGAAAAATATCGAAAACCTGTCGTCATTCATTGTGTGGCTGCTTTTCAGGAAGTTATGGATACCAAGAAGAAATTAAATATTTCGGTTCCGATGATTATTCATGGGTTTTCGAAAAATGAACAGATTGCACAGCAGCTGATTGCGAATGGATTTTATCTTTCATTTGGTAAATATTTACTTCGGAATCCTGAGTTGGAAACGGTATTTCAAAGTATTTCGAATGATAAATTTCTATTGGAAACCGATACTGTTGAAGAAGGAATTCAAGAAGTGTACGCTTTGGCAGCAAAATATAAAAACATTGATTTAAAGAAATTGCAAAATATAATACAACATAATTTTAATACAATTTTCAAAAATGGCAGAGTGGACTGAAAGAGCGGAACTTTTATTTAAAGCAGAAGGCTTGCAAAAATTACAAAACGCGAATGTAATGGTAGTTGGCTTAGGCGGAGTGGGCTCGTTTGCTGCCGAGTTTTTGGCAAGAGCAGGAGTAGGGTCCATGACTATCGTTGACGGAGATGTGGTGGATATAACCAACATTAACCGACAATTGCCAGCTTTGCATTCTACAGTTGGGCAGCCAAAAGTTACCATAGTAGGTGATCGTCTGATGGATATCAATCCGGAATTGAAACTAACCCGCGTACAGGAATTTCTTTCCCCAGAACGTGCTTTCGAAATTGTAACCGAGGAATTTGATTATGTTTTAGATTGTATTGACAGCGTTACCCCAAAATTGAACCTGATTATTGCCGCTAAAAGGAAAAGAGTGAAAATAATTTCGAGTATGGGCGCAGGCGGAAAGATGGAAGCTTCTAAAGTGAAAGTGGCTGATATCACTAATACAGTCAATTGCTTTTTGGCTAAAACCATTCGCAGACGTCTGAAGGAAGCGAAAATTGATAAATTGAAAGTTGTTTTTTCATCAGAAATACAGGCTGAATCGAGTTTAAGAATGACCGACGGATCTAATTATAAAAAATCATTTTACGGAACAAACAGTTATATGCCGGGATTATTCGGATTGTATGCTGCCGAAGCCGTAATCAGACACTTATTGAAATAATATGAAAAAGACAGTAATTTTTGATATGGATGGTGTAATTGTGGACACAGAACCGGTTCACCGTTATGCGTATTTTCAGCATTTTGATGAATTGGACATTCTGATAACCGAAGATATGTATACTTCTTTTACGGGAAACTCTACCCGTAATGTATTCCAACGGATAAAAGATCTTTTCGAATTAGATCATGATGTGGAAGATTTAATCCAAAGAAAAAGAAACATATTCAATGATGCTTTTGATACCAAAGAAGATTTGCAATTGCTTGATGGCGTTGAGAAATTAATTAAGGATTTGCATCAGAACGGAATACAGTTGATATTGGCATCTTCGGCTTCTAAAGTTACTATTGACCGGGTTTTCAGAAGATTCGGATTGCATCAGTATTTTACGCATATCGTCAGTGGAGAGGATTTTCCAAAATCAAAACCGCATCCTGCCATATTTGAACATGCGGCTTCTTTATCGGTCGCGCCAAAAGACGAATGTTTAGTGATTGAAGACAGTACTAATGGAGTACGTGCAGCAAAAGCAGCCGGATTATTCTGTATCGGTTACGACAGCCATCATTCGAAAGCGCAGGATTTATCCGAAGCAGATAAGATTATCAGTGATTTTGAAGAAGTGAATTTTCAGACAATTACAAAATTATAAAATTTAACCAACCGCTTCTTTATACACTCTCAAACAACGTTCCCGGGCTTCCTTATGATCCACGATGGGTTTTGGATACGAGAATTCCTGAAGTTCGGGAACCCATTTTTTGATGTAAATCAACTCCTTGTCAAATTTTTTAACCTGCTCCGACGGATTAAAAATCCGGAAATAAGGAGCGGCATCGACTCCGCATCCTGCAGCCCATTGCCAATTGCCAACATTACTGGATTGCTCGTAATCAAGTAGTTTTGTTGCGAAATACGTTTCGCCCCAGCGCCAGTCAATCAACAAATGTTTACAAAGAAAACTGGCGACAATCATACGAACGCGGTTGTGCATGTGCCCCGTCGCATTTAATTCCCGCATTCCCGCATCTACAAAAGGATAGCCGGTTTTGCCATCACACCATTGTTGGAATTCAGATTCGTTGTTATGCCATTTGATGGAATCGTATTTAGGTCGGAAGCTTTTGGTAGTGGTATGTGGAAAATGCCAAAGAATCTGCATAAAAAACTCCCGCCAAATCAACTCATTCAAAAAGGTGCTATTGTCATCCTGAATTGCTTTTGCAACTATTTTCCGAATGCTTACGGCACCAAATCGAAGATAAGGTCCCAACATAGAAGTTCGTGCAATAGCAGGGAAATTGCGGGTTTCCTCATAATGATGGATTAAATTTGTTGAAACATCAAAATGTGGGATTTTGATTCTGGACTGTTTAAATCCAATGTCATTCAGATTCAAAAAAGGATACGAATGATAGGCAATATTGGAAAGCAACTCTTCTGAATTATAGTGTTCCAGTTTGGTTTTTTGGAAATTTACTTTCCATTTATTCGAGTAAGGCGTAAATACAACGTACGGAGTCTGATCATCTTTAACCACGTCACTTTTTTCGAAGATAACCTGGTCTTTAAACGTATAAAAATTGATATTTTTGGATTCTAAAAAAACAGCAATCGCTTCATCCCTTTTTCGGGCATAAGGCTCATAATCGTGATTGGTGTATATGGCTTGGATATTATTTTCTCGAATCAAAGATTCAAAGATTGCAATAGCTTCTCCGTAAAAAACAGCTAATGTTTTGCCATATTTTTGCAGTTCGGCATCAATTTTATCCACTAATTCATGAATGAAACTGACGCGGGCATCGTCTTTTGGCAGTTCATCCAAAATAATGGGATCAAAAATGAAAACCGGCAGGATCTCTTGTCCGCTGTTAAGTGCTTCATAAAAACCGTTGTTATCATCGATTCTCAAATCCCGTCTAAACCAAAATATATTCATTTGTTTACTTGTTTAAGGGAATATTCTCCAAAAAGTTCAATTAATTTCTTTTGTCTATAAGCAAAAATTTTGTCCAGATTTGGCTTGACCAGAAAAGGATGAACCATCTGACCCAATATACCCATTGGAATTTTATAATGGATAATATCTTCCATTTCAACCCCGCCGGGAATTTCTCTTAAAAAATGTTTATGATGCCAGAAGGCGTACGGACCAAAACGCTGCTCATCTACAAAATGTTCTTTATGCTTCATGTTTGTGATTTCGGTAACCCATTGCATCGGAATTCCTAATATGGGTTTTAACGAATAATGGATAATCTGTCCAGGAAACATTGCTTTTTCATCCCCCGATATGGTCGTAAAACGCATTTCAGTTGGTGTAATAACTGTTAGGTTTTTGGGATTGGAAATAAAATCCCAAGCTTTATCAAGAGTTATTGGCAAATTTTGCTTGTTGTGCAATGTATATAATTTCATCAGAATCGATTTATGTAAAATTACATTGTTTATTTTTTACAATAAATAATTAGCAACATAAATTTCAAATTAAGGAATAATTAACATTTTGCCGCGGGTTGAATTTGTAAATTTGAAGAATAAACTAATTTATCCATTATGAAAAAAATAATTTTTGCATTAACATTTTTTATGGCCACTTATGTTTCGGAGGCACAGGTAAAAACACCACAGGCGAGTCCAAAAGCAGTGGTCAATCAGACTGTGGGTTTAACAGAAGTGGAAATCGTATATTCACGACCTAGCGCAAGAGGCCGTGCCATTTTTGGGGATCTGGTTCCTTTTGGAAAAGTATGGAGAACAGGTGCCAATGAGAACACCACAATTTCGTTTAGTGAAGATGTAATTATAGCAGGTAAATCACTAAAGAAAGGAAAATATGCTCTGTATACTATACCAAAAGCTGATAATTGGGAAATAATATTTTATTCAAAAGCTGACAATTGGGGAACTCCTGAAACCTGGAACGAATCGGATGTTGCTTTAAGAACTACCGCAAAAGCGGAAATGTTGAACAGGAATTTTGAAACTTTCACCATTAATGTGAATAATGTGGATAATAATTTTGCGCATCTTGAATTTATTTGGGAGCGAACTATTGTAGCGGTAAAATTTGAAGTTCCAACGCAAAAAACTGCCATTGCAAGCATAGAAAAAGCTTTAGCAGGACCAACGGCAAACGATTATTTTGCTTCGTCGCAATATTTCTTTCAATCCAATGGAGATATGAATAAGGCTTTGACCTATGTAAATAAAGCATTGGAAATGAGCAAAGACAAACCATTCTGGTACAATAGACTGAAATCGTTGATTCAAGCTAAATTAGGAGATAAAAAAGGAGCTGTAGAAACTGCGAAGTTATCTCTTGCTGCTGCAAAAGAAGCAAAAAATGCTGATTATATTAAAATGAATGAAGACAGTATTTCAGAATGGAGTAAGAAATAGTTACTTTAATATATTTATAAAAATCCCGTTGGCATTGCGAACGGGATTTTTATTTTAAACTAATTCGGGTTTATTCCTAAAAATAATGACTTGTAATAAGGAAGACAGTATTATGGTCAGCAATGCTCCAATAAAGTTTAACCACAAAAAGCTTACCACATCTAAGTAATAAATATAAAATATGGCTGATTGTGATACCACGGCTGCCCAAAAAATAGCTTTAGCCTTTACAAATTTCAAATAAAAACCGACCAGAAAAATTCCCAGAACTGTTCCGTAGAAAATTGAACCTACGATATTTACCAATTGAATCAAATTTTCGAATAATGTTCCGATGCATGCAAATAGGATAGCAACAATTCCCCATAACAAAGTGAAGAATTTGGTGGCATTTACAAAATGCTTTTCACTTTTATACCCGGAAACATTTCTCTTGTAGATGTCAATTGCGGTAGTCGATGCTAAGGCATTTAGACCCGAAGCAGTTGAAGACATGGCAGCTGATAAGATTACAGCAAGCAATAATCCGATCAATCCTTTAGGTAAATAATTAAGGATAAAATGAATGAAAACATAATCTTTGTCGTTGGTTTCCGATTTTTTATCCGCTTTTGCGATGAGTTCTTTTGCCTGATCACGTAAATCTTTTTCTTTACCGGAAAGAGCAATCAATTTTTTACGCAGAATCGGATTGTCATAATTCTGATTTAAATGGTCGATATACAACAGATTGAATTCTTTTTTCTCCTCGGATAAAGCACTTAATTGTTTTTCAAGTTTATGATATTCTGTTCTATAAGGAGATTTTTCAATAGCAATTTTGTTATTGGGATTGAAATTCAAGGGTACGGTATTGAATTGAAAAAAAACAAATACCATAACCCCAGTCAGCAAAATGAAAAACTGCATTGGGACTTTCAGGAATCCGTTCATGATTAATCCCATTTGGCTTTCACGTATTGATTTTCCGGATAAATAACGGCCCACCTGTGATTGGTCAGTTCCAAAATAGGATAGCGCCAGGAAAAAACCACCCGTAATTCCGCTCCAAAAAGTATACCGGGTTTCGGGGTCAAATGAGAAATCAACAATATTCATTTTGTCATTGGCACCTGCAATATGCATGGCGTTTCCAAAAGTCATATCATTGGGTAGCAAATGCAGAATCAGGAAGAAAGTGATAAACATCCCAACCATAATCACAAACATCTGTTGTTTCTGAGTGACGTTTACAGCTTTTGTTCCACCAGAAAAGGTATATATTACTACTAGGGTTCCGATGATAATATTTAAATGTGTTAAATTCCATCCTAACAAAGACGAAAGTATGATTGCAGGTGCATAAATCGTTAATCCCGTACCTAACCCTCTTTGCACCAAAAAAAGAATGGCCGCTAGGGAACGTGTTTTTACATCAAAGCGCTGTTCGAGATATTCATACGCTGTGAAGACTTTTAGTTTATGATAAATTGGAATAAATGTGATACAGATTACTACCATAGCAAGCGGTAAACCGAAGTAGAACTGCACGAATCCCATTCCGTCATGATAGGCCTGACCGGGAGTTGAAAGGAAAGTAATTGCACTGGCCTGGGTTGCCATTACTGACAGGCCGACGGTCCACCATGGCGTTTCATTATTGCCCAGGATGTAATCTTCGACATTGGCCGCACTTTTTCTAGTCTTCCACACGCCGTATGTAACGATGGAAAGAAGTGTAACCCCTAAAACAATCCAATCAAGTTGCTGCATAGTTTAGGAGAAAATTTGCATGATTAAATAAAAAATAGAAATATAAATGGCATTGGAGAGAAGCACCCAAGTGTAACTTTTTTTCCATTTTGTTAATTTATCATTGTTCATTTTGAATGGTTTAGGGTTGAAATACTACTTGATTGAAATCATATTGGCCAATAGCCTGAATGCACCTGAGACTCCTTCAGGTAATTCCCTGAAGAAACTCAATCCGGTATAAATATAGTGCCCTTTTCCATATTTTGCGACAAGCACGGCACCATTTTTTGGGGACTCACCTTTGTCATTAGACGATAAGATAGGCGTGAAGGCGGGATCCCATTCACTTGGATAATTCAAACCCTGTTCTTGTTTCCAGTTTTCAAAATCTTTTGCCGTAATTTTATTCGGATAATTTAATATAGAATGTTTTGGAACCAAAAATCGCATTTCCGCATTTTCTTCAGTAACCCGATCCCGTGATATTTTAAGAGGAAATGGCGCTATATTTTTGGTGACCAACTCATCTGTAGTATTGTATTGGACAATCATCGTTTTACCTTCCTTTACAAAGTCAAAAAGGATATCCTGTTTAATGGCCAATGCTTTAATAGTATTGTAAGCACGTACGCCGGTCATCACTACATCAAAATCAACCAGGCGTTCTTTGGTAATTTCTTCCGATTTCAGGATAATAATTTCATAACCCATTTGAGACAAACTCGTTGGCACTTCATCACCGGCACCCATAATGTAGGCAATTTTTTCGTTACCGGTTTTAATGTCCAATTTGATGAACTTACCTTCCGAAGGTTTCAGCACCTGCTGCTTCGAAATATGTTCGTAATTTATGTTGGTAAGCTCTTTGTTAAATTGGTTTCCACTGATTGTGATTACGCTTTTAGCAGTAATTTCATCGGCCATTTTTGGAGGAGTAACTTCGAAGTAAACCGTTTGTTCATCGCCTTTTTTAGCCAAATTAAAATGAATTCCTGTTGGGTCAATTTTCCAGTTAGGTGTTGCTTCTAGTTGCAAATCACCTTCTAAACTGTCTTTTCCGGCTTTTATTTTGACGCCAATGGTTTTAGTTCTACCATTATTAAAAATGGTTACCTTATTTAAAATGCTAGATGTGACATCCGGTACAATATCAAATGGATTATAAACTTCGCCCTTTACATCATCATTGTATTTGTAAACGACGTTTCGTTCAAAAGGAATTGAAACCCCATTGATAACTATTGCAAATATTGCTTTTGTGTCATGGATAACATCAGGAATTCCAATGTGGTTTTGGTTATCCACACGATACATTCCTATTGTTCCTCTTTCTTTCAACCAATAGGGATTGGTATACTCCAAAGTTGCCGGAAGCCGTACATCCAGATTGATGATTTGCAAAATATTGTTTTTCAGCTCGATATTTTGCGTAGTTCTTTGCTGTTGTGGCAAAACTGTAATCTCCGCAAATTTCATTGGAACAGCGCTTCTGTTAATGGCTTCCACTTTTAGTCTGACTTCGCTATTGGGATTTGCCGTTTGATTCTCGGCCACAGCTTCAAGATATAATCCGGTACAGGCAGCAATGATTTTTTTAATCTCTTCAGATTTGATGAATTTCCAATGCTCCTCTTCCAAAGACTGGATCATCGTGTACGCTCTCACTAAATTCGGGACACTCAAAGAGGGATTTTTGAAATCAAAATCTCTTTGAATATCAGCTAACAATTCTCCAACTTCATTTCCGCCCTTCACCCGGTTCCAAGTCGTATCAATGCCTTCAAATAAGTTGCTTTTATCTTGCGGAATTTCTCCTTTAATGAATTCGAGATATTCCATTTCCTCACCCCTTGTACCGGTATTTCCAAATCCTTGCGATTGATGACTGCTGCGACTTAAGGCGGCAATTTCCTGATTGGATTTTCCGATAGATGGGTAATAGACACCGGTTTGCAGTTGGATTAGATTGGATTTATCGGCTTTATCAAATTTTTCTTTGCTTCCGTAAAACCACCATGAGGTATTGAATAACATTCGCCTAGGCTGCCAGGTTTCCGCTAAAGCTAACTGATTGGGATAAGCCTGAGGATTATTAGCGAGATCGAAAGCCTCTGTACTCAGTATTGCGGAAGCAGTATGATGTCCGTGTGTTGTTCCGGGAGAACGGTGATCGAATCTGTTAATAATCACATCCGGTTTGAATTTTCGAATAGCCCAAATCACATCACTCAAAACTTGTTCCTTATCCCAAATGCGTAATGTTTCTTCAGGATTTTTGGAATAGCCAAAATCATTTGCACGGGAGAAAAGCTGCTCGCCTCCATCAATTTTGCGGGCTTCAATAAGTTCCTGTGTTCTGATGACACCTAATAATTCCCGTAATTCCGGTCCTATAAGATTTTGTCCACCATCGCCACGAGTTAAGGATAAATAGGCGGTTCGTGCTTTTTTTTCATTTGATAAATACGAAATCAGACGGGTATTTTCATCGTCCGGGTGCGCTGCAATATAGAGAACCGAGCCCAAGAAGTTCAGCTTTTGAATCTGGTTGTAGATTTGGACTGCGTTGGGTTTTACAGGCTGTTGTGCCAAAACTATTATGGATGATAAGAGCAATAGAAAAAAGGAAAGAAAGTACTTTTTTTGCATTATTTGGAGTTTGATTTTGCAATTACCCCAAATATAGTAATTATATAAATTTTGTCGGATTTTTTGGTTTTCTTTAACAGACTAAAATTCTTTAAAACAAAAAAGAGAGCATCAGATGACGCTCTCTTTTTAATTTAATTGTTATCGGACTAGTGTTTACCTTTTCCTTTTCCATGGCCTTTTTCGCCTTTATTTCCGTGGTTGTCATGGTGTCCGCTATTTCCATGATTATCATTATTTCCGTGGTGACCATTGTTACCGTGACTTTCACCTCGTACCCCGATGGTTCTCTGAGGGGCACCCTTGTAACCTTTATAATATTTTACTTTATGCTTTTTATAATAGGTGTAAGGCGTGCGACCATGGTAATCATGTAGTACAACTTTATAACCGCTGTACAAATCATAGTTTCTATATTGTCTCGGTAAATTTCTTGAGCGAACCCATCTGCCGTCGCCAAAATAAATAAACTGATTTTCTCTTACATCATAATAAGATTCCACATCTGGTAAATAGTAGTATTCCACCTCAGAATAACCAACAGGTCCCCATACAGGAGGTTTGCCTATATTTACATTTACAGCTACCTGAGCTTGCATCATGCTTGATGCAAAAAGTATTATTCCTACGGCAATTAGTTTTAATGTTTTCATCGTTTATAATTTTAATTAATTATTTAATACTTTTTAATAATTCAATACTTGTTAAGTAATAGCCAATAACTGTGCCAGTATCCATCAAAGGCGTTTTGGTTATAAGAACGATAAAAGTACTTTTTTTATTTTACTTACATAACAGTGATGCAAAGATGAATAATAATTATTTTGATGAAGTTATACATTTATTGCTATAAGTTGTATAATTCACACTTTAAAAATTATTTATACATAACCGTTTGGGGTTTAGATATTTCGAAATTTTGAAAACCAAAATCTTCACTATTGAGTGCATTGGTTTTAAATATATCTTCGCCGCTTCCTGGGATAACTGGATAAAAAGCAAGGGACAATTGAAAAGAATTAAATACCAGGTAGTCATTTCGGATGATAACCCCAGCTCCTATTTGAGAATAAGCTTTACTTTTCCTAAATCCGGTTTCACTATTTCCGAGCATGCCAATACTATAATTCACATACGGATTAAAGCGAAATCCCCAAATGTTATGAGGAGAATAGGATTGGGTCTGAAAAGTCAGAAGCACTTTTTTGGTACCGAAAAGGGTAGTGGAGTTAAACCCGGAAATCCCATTGGCGTCATTTAAGGTAAGTCTGTCTGCATCTGATGCCAGTCTTCGGTTTCCTATTACGGCTTGAGCCTTAATAAATTGTCGAAATTTCCAATTGCCTTTTTCAATTAGATTGGTAAAATAATTGGATTGTGCAGAAAAGACACTTTGCTCGGAAGTTTTTTCATTAAAGAAAGTACCATATTCAAAATTAGAACTCAGGTAACCCCATTTGTAATATCTGCCCAAGGCGACCCGGGCACCGAGATAGAATCTATCCGCATTGTTTTTGTTCTGGATTCCTCCGGTCAATCCAAATACTTTTCCAACCGGTACATCTTCCACAA
This sequence comes from Flavobacterium sp. GT3R68, assembly GCF_007109225.1. Classification (GTDB taxonomy): domain Bacteria; phylum Bacteroidota; class Bacteroidia; order Flavobacteriales; family Flavobacteriaceae; genus Flavobacterium. The sequence continues at coordinate 372,771 of NZ_VJZK01000003.1, read as the reverse complement.
TACGGTAATTGAATATATATTTATCTTCCACATACTGTCTGGAAGATATGGCCAGTCCCATTAAGTAGAATTTTTCACTTGAAAAGACATGTAAGCTGTCATATGCGTCAGTGGGACTTTCCAAATAATCAATTTGCAGGTATCGCCCTGTCGTTATTAGATTCGTGGTTCGCTCATCCACCGCATTTCCCTTGAAGAGTGTAATGGCATTACCTGCCCAATAATCGCCGGTATTGAATTTGAAATTTTGACTGGCCAGTAAGTTATTGATATCTGGAAGCATTTCAGTCCTGAATTGTCGGTCTACATAAATTCCTGCTGCCCATTGTGCGAATGAGGAGAAGAAAGGGCGCTCAATATTAATACTTTTACCATAGTTGTCATCCAAATCCTGATAATAATTTAAAGTGGTCCTGATATACGTGTTGAGGACGTTTGGTATCACGTATTTTGAATCAAAAGCTGTAGCGCCGTCATTATATCTTTTTTTATAGACATTTTCGAATTGGTGACCCGTTCCTAAAAAGTTCCTCTCCGTAATATCGACAGCCATTTTACTATTCGAAGCTGCAATTTCAGGGACTAAACTCCACGAGTCCAGAACGCGGATGTAAACATCAACCGAATCTGAGTCTTTGGAAACTAATTTTGGTGTAATGATTACACCTCGGATATATCTCTGACTTCTGATCAAACGTTCCGATTCTTTTACAATTAACGAATCTAAAGGTCGGTTCCTCTTAAAAAGCAACAGGTTTTTTATCGTCAGTTTTTTGGATTTGGCATGCAGGCTATTACCAGCTTTTGACATAAATTTCTTTGGATAGGCAGTAGTGTCCGTTTCCGAAAAACCAAATGGATCTAATGTAACAACATCGATATTACGAACAATCTTCCCTTCATAATTCAGGAATCTCTTTTTTACCTTCTTAACTTTGATGACTTTCTTTTTCGATTTAATCGGTTCAAAAACCAATCCATGTAGTACCCGTGTAAATTTATTTTTTTTGGAATACTTCTGAATGTCTTTATACACCTTGGCACTGTCCTTCTTAGGTTCAGTTACCTGTGCAAAGGAATTCTGAAAACTAAAAATCACGAAGAGTAAAAATATAAATTGTCTATTTTGAAGCATTTGAAATAATGTCTGATTACGAATTATGGTTTATTATCATTTCCCTTTCCTGTTTCATTTTCAGCACAATCATCATTAGTAAGTGGTTCGCCAGTGGTAGTTTTGGTAAAAACCGGTGGTTTGCTTTCGGTAATGGTTTGGGTAATTTCTTTGGCTGTTTCAGAATCAAACAAAGGTAGGGTAATATTGCGCCATGTATAGGTTTTGGGCAAATCATCACTTATTAAATATCCCCAGGGTTTCAATGACTCAATCCTGTCGAATATAACCTTCAGGATGGCTAGTATCGGTATGGCCAAAAACATACCCGGAACTCCACACATCGCTCCACCAATTACGATTCCCACGATAGATGCCAATGCATTTATTTTTACTTTAGAACTCACAATCATCGTTACAATGAGGTTGTTGTCTATCAACTGAACAATAACGATAACGATAACAACACTTAAAATCATGGATAAATCCGGTGAACCAGTTAGCGTTGCAATAACACTCAAGAATCCTGCAAATAAAATTCCAATGTAGGGAATTAGGTTGAGGATGCCTGTAATCAGCCCTAATACAATGGCGTATTTTACTCCTATAATCATAAATCCGACAGCAGTTAATGTAGATACGGTAACCATCTGAATCATCAGCCCGGTGATATAACTCTGCACAGAAACTTTTACCTGACATAATATATCATTGAGAGTATTGTGGTATTCCGGTTTAAATAATTGACAAAGAAATTTGATAAAATGGGTTCTGTATAACAGAATTAGGAATGTGTAGATAGGAATTATCAACAAATTTAATAAAGTCGCAGTAAAAGACATTAAGGTACTTCCAAGAATGTCCTTACCTGTATTTAAAGAGCTTTCGGTAGCTTCATTAAGTAATTTTTTTTGTTCTCTTTTGCTAAGATTAAAATTATCGCGGACAATTTCCTGAAGATTATCAATATGTAGGGAGAGGTTGTTTTTTATCGTATTCCAATCATTCGCAATACCGCTGATTTGCCAGGAGATAAAAGTAATAATCCCGGCCACTACAATGACAAATAGAAATACCGAAAACATAACGGCTATTACATGCGGAAACCGCAGTTTTGATTTTAAGAAATGGGATACTGGTCGTAGTAAAATGGCAAAAAGTAAGGCAAGAAGAAGTGGGATGATAATATTTTGGCCAAAATACAAAATAGTAAATATAGCAACCAAACTCAATAAGGTAAGTGCCAGTTTAGCATAAAAAGGTAATCTCACGGTATCGTTCATAAAAACAGATTTATAAAAAGCCACTACTTTACAAGTTATAAATATAGTGTATTTTAATGCAAACTGACTAACGAAGAGAGTGTAAACCGGTTGTAGGGTTCAATTTTCAAACCAAAAAAATGCTTAATGAATGTTGCTTGGGAGGTGTTAAGCTTCTATTTTCATCTTATGTAGAACATTTTTTAAAAAAGAAACACCGGATTTTTTGATGTTACTGGGTTTTTTTAAAGCTACTTTACCAAGACCCGTTTGGACCACGGACGAAAGTACCTTTTTTAACATACCGCCAAATGGTAAGGCCATTACCAGTTTATTGGTAAGTAACCCGCCAGCGACTCCTAATGCACCTTGCACAATTTCATGTCTAAACATGGGTGATGAAAAAGTGTCCCCCAATTTATCCTTTAACATTGTTATTGGGTTCAGATTGTGAACAGTATGCTGAAAGTGTTCTTTCAGGAGAATGCCTTCAGACCGGCGCACATTTTCCAGATGTGCTATTGCTTCGCCGAGCGATTGATTATCTTTAATTACCTGCATCTTTCTTTTCTTTAAAAATTTGATTAACGATATAATCATTAAAGCTTTTCTCAATGTGTGATTTTCGGATCATAAACAATATAATAGCTGTCAATCCGTAAAAGCTTGCCACTGCGAAGAACCCATAATAGGATTTTCCCAATACTTCGCCTAGATATAAGGCGACACCCATAGATAAAACAATGAAAAATAAAGCAATAATAATAAAAATGATAATCCGGGACCCCAAGGATGCAAACACATCAGTAGATTTGTCTATGGCCTTTAGCTTATAGAGTTCAATAGTAGTTTTACTATATTGTTCTATTTTGTCGATAAGCATCTCTATTAATATTACTTTATCTTTCATGATTTCAAATTATTTTGATGAACTTTCGTAACTACTTTTAGCGGTTTTCACTAAGTTGTTTTTTTCATTTTCCAAATACCCTAAACCCTCATCTTTCACTGTTTCCAATTTGGAAGTGAGTTTGTCAATTAAATCATTGTATTTGGTTTTTAAGTCACCAGCTGCATCTTTTCCTTTCTCAGCAATTTTTTTACGGGTTTCTGTACCTTTTTCCGGGGCAAATAATACTCCTAAAATTGCACCTGCCGCTACTCCTGCTAAAGCTCCTAAAACTACTTTTCCTGTACTCATGATATTTATGTATTAGATTAATTAATTATTTTTAAAACTTGAATATTAAAATTTAAAGTAAACAATTCTTAAATTTTTTCTGAATTCTCATAGGTAGGAATTTTATGAGTGGTATGCTTATTAATTACAGGTTATTGCCTGTAGATAATTTCGGAAACAAAATCATTTGGGGGTCTGAATAGTTTCCTGTTTGCCAATTTTTTACTGAATTTTCGATAGTTATTACATAAAATTTATGTCAGAGCTTCGAAATTTTTTTTAAAGAGTCAGTAAAAAATATTCAGACTAAAAAACCAACTTATTGTTTGCACCAAAACATTTTATTATTAAAAAAAGACGTTCGGTTTTCAAAAATTTGACGTTGTCGAACTTTAAATTTCACTTTATATAGAGTGCTGTTTTGTGTGTTTTATAAGCTAACTCGTTAGCTTTAGCTAAGATAACGAAAAATATTGTAATTGACTTTAATTTTTTTTTCAATTTTTCAATTTTTTTTGTTAACTCTGGGTTTAATATTTCCCTTTTTTAAAAACAGAATAATGACTAGTAAAAATGATATAGATGAAAACGGATAGGAATAAGATTTATTTTACAGAATAAAAAAATGTAGCTTATTTAACACAATTTAAGATTTCGCACAGTAGAATTATTTTGCTTTTTCAGCTGCTTTTTCTTTTTGCTCTTTTGCCTCCGCTGCTTTCTTTTCTGCTTCCTTCTTAGCCTTATCAGCTGCTTTTTGTTTCTTTTTGAAAAAACCCTTCAGCAGAAAATTATGTTTAGCCGCTTCCATATTTTCATCCAGTTTATTCGTTCCTTGTTTAAGGTTTTTGATGGTCTGGTCAATATTATCAGCCATGGTTTTGTCTTGAATTAATCTTCCCAATGTTCCTTCACCTTTATTAATTTTAATTAAAATTTCCGAAATTTCATTAGTGGCAACAGCAGCATTATCGGCTGTCATCTGAAGGCTTTTCATGATTTCGTCAGTTTCTACCGGTTCGGAAGAGGCAATCATCTGGCCGTCTTTTACCATCACTGTGGACGAATCACCCGGTGACAATACAATGACTTTATCGCCAATGATTCCTTCGGCGCCTATACCGGCCTTGCTATCGGATTTAATAAATTTCTGAACTTCTTTTTTAATCAGCATTTCAACCTTGACTGTGGAATCATTAACAATGGCAATATTATCCACCGTTCCAATGTTGATACCGGAAAAACGAACGGTATTTCCAACTTGTAAGCCACTTACATTTCGAAAATCAGCCTTTAACTTGAAAACCGGATCAAAAAGATTTTTTTGTTTTCCTATGACGAAAATACCCAAGATAAACAGTATGATTCCGATAATGATAAACAATCCAAGTCGGAATTTGAATGCGGGTGTATGTGCTTCCATTTTATATTTTATTTAAATTGATAGTATTTTGATTTTGAAAATAAGAATTGACCAGTTCATCTGAAGTGTTTTCAAAGTCCTTCAACTTTCCTTCTTTATAAACGGTTCCATCCTGAAGCATGACAATCCGATTCGCCACTGTACGGGCACATTCGATATCATGCGTAATAATGATGGAAGACGTCTTATATTTTTTTTGAATGTCATTAATGAGCAAGCTGATTTCATGTGATGTCACAGGATCCAGACCTGTAGTAGGTTCATCGTACAATATAATAGACGGATCGACAATAATGGTTCTGGCCAGGCTGATTCTTTTTTTCATTCCTCCTGACAGTTCCGACGGCATTTTGTCTACCGCATCGGGAAGGCCGACATTTTCAAGCACTTCTTTGACTTTCTCATTGATTTGCTCTTCGGTCATATCTTTTTTTATTCTTCTCAGTGGAAATTCAAGATTCTCCCTTACTGTCATTGAATCGTATAAGGCACCACTTTGAAACAGAAACCCAACTTTCTCTCTCATTTCACCGAGTTCCTTGCTTTTCAATTGATTGACTTCCTGTCCAAGAACATCAATTTTGCCTGCATCTGCATTCAATAAACGAATTATACATTTGATTAAAACTGATTTCCCGGTACCGGATTTCCCCAACACCACCAGATTTTCTCCTGTAAAAAGTTCCAAACTGACACCTTTGAGTACTTCCAAATCACCAAATCGGATCTGAAGGTCTTCAACAGTGATGACTGCTTCCTTTTCTTTATTTTTTTGTTCCGAACTCATAATAAATCTGTTATTTGAACTGCGATTAAATCTACAATTATCACCAGTAAAGACGCCATTACGACGGCGGAATTTGCTGCTATACCCACGCTTTCTGTTCCTCGTCCGGCATTAAATCCTTTATAACAACCTACCAAGCCGATTACCGCTCCGAAAAAGAAAGACTTGATCACTGCCGGAAGGAAATCCATGAATTCAACATCGCCAAAAGCCTGTGAAATGAATAATACAAAACTAACATCTCCTTTAATATTGGCTCCTGCCCAACTTCCAAATATACCCCACGCATCTGCATATAATATTAATATTGGAATCATCAAGGTAGCGGCTAATATTCTCGGTACGATCAAAAACTTTACAGGATTGGTCGAGGAAACTTCCATCGCATCAATTTGTTCGGTTACCCGCATCGAACCTAATTCGGCCCCCATACTCGAACCTATTTTTCCTGCACAAATTAAAGCAGTAATAACGGGTCCCATTTCTCTGATGATAGAGATGGCGACCATCCCAGGTAACATTGTGACGGCGCCGAAATTAATCAGTACCGGTCGGGATTGTATCGTTAATACCAATCCGATGATGACACCGGTAACAGATATTAATGGCAGGGACTTATTACCAATTTGGAAACACTGACGAAGAAATTCCCTGAATTCGAAACCTTTTGCAAATGTATTTTTGAAAACATCCAAAAGGAATAAGACAACATCTGCAACATTATGAGCAAACAGCCTAAATTTATTTTTTCTATGCAGCGTTTCATCAGTCAGATCGATAGTTTTCTTTCTGGCATAATTTTTAATCTTCGATATAGGGACTGTTTTTTTCATATTTACAGGATCAGTTCCGATTAATATTCTCTTCCTTATTGGTATTTGTTTCCGTAAAAATAGGGGCAGGAATTTCAGTGGTTACCGTAAAGGTATCAGTTGGTTTTTCAGAATCATAGTCATAGAGCGGAAATTTAATTTTTCTCCATACATAGGTTTTAGGCAGGTCGTCTCCCATTAAATATCCCCACGCTTGCAGGCCGTCAATTTTATCAAAAATAACTTTGAGGATAGCAATGATGGGAATGGCTAAAAACATTCCGGTAATCCCGCAAAGAGAATTACCAATGATTATTCCTATAATGGAAACAAACGCATTGATTTCGACTTTTGAATTAACAATCAGTGGCACCAGAACATTATTATCGATTAATTGTACAATAACGTTTACCACAATAACCCCAATTACGATTGATAAATCAGATGAGCCGGTCAGCGACGCGATAATGGTTAAAATACCTGCAAAAAGGATTCCGATATAGGGAATCAGATTCAAAATTCCGGTTATAACGCCCATTAAAATGGCATATTCCACCCCAATTATCATTAATCCTACCGATGTCAGCACCGAGACGGCTATCATTTCCAGAATAAGTCCGGCAATATAACTTTTCACGGCCATTTTAATATCTGTCAATATTTCTTTTAATTGATAATGGTGCTCTTTCTTAAATAATTTGGCTACAAAGAGCATGAAATGGGTCCGGTATAGTAAGATTAGAAACATGTAAATGGGTACCAGGATAATATTTAAGAGCGTATCTGTAAAAGAGACGAGGGTAACCCCGATAATTTTTTTGCCTTCTAACATTGAATCATCCGTTGCAGCGTCAAGATATTCTTTTTGATCTCTTGAGCTTATGTGAAAATTATCTCTGATATAATGCTGGACATTACGTGCATGAGCAGAGAAATTCCGTTCTATTTTATTATAATCGTCAGCCATATCGCTGATTTGTACTGAAATAAATGTCACTATAGCTAAAATAACCAGCACAAAAAGCGTCACGCTGGTAATAGCTGCAAGTACATGTGGAAAATGTAGTTTAGTTTTAAAAAAAATTACAACCGGTCGGAGTAATACTGCAAATAAAAACGCCAGCATGATGGGATTTAATATATCCTGACCAACATAAAAGATATAACTGATACCAATTAAACCTATAATTATGAATGTAAGTTTTGCGTAAAATGGTAATTTGAGAATTTCGTTCATATGAATTTGTCATTTAGAAAATAAATTAATCGTCTAAGGAAAATTATAAACGTAGTACAAAGATGCGATCTTCATAACACAGAAATGTTATATGAAATTTATTTAAATTTACATAATTCACACTTATAATGCAAGAAAAATAAGATTTTTAATAAAAAATAAAGAAAAAATAAATATTAAAAAGTATTAATCTACGAATTCTGTATCATCAAAAGAGTGGTTTTTCAGAATAGAGATTCCTTTCTGTAAAAGCAAATTATTGGGGTAGGTGACCATTTCTCCGTTCCTGGTTTTCAGATACATATGAAACGCCCGAATGTCTTCGATTTCCCCTTCGATTGGGAAATCCTTGTCGTGTATCCGGATAATATCGCCGATTTTAAAGGGAAACGAAAAGAATAAAATGATGCCCGAAGTAATATTACTCAAAATGGACCATTGGGCAAACATGGCAACCCCCACAACAGTAGTTATAGAGGAAAGCGCTACTATAATGTCTTTCGTCTGAAAGCCCCAAATCACAATCAAGGCTGTTGCAGCCAGAATGTTAATCAGTAGATGAATGTACTTTATCACTAAATTGGTACGATGCTCCACTATATGCGCCGTTTTGGCATAGCGTCTTACCAATTTTGTAACTATAATTCGCAGTATAACAAATAAAATAAGGAGTATCCCGGTATTTATAATCTCCGCTATATAATCGTGTGAAAGCGTCATATTTCTAGTTTTAAGCTAATTTACTCAAATAATCATATACTTTGTCCACTGGCATTCCCATAACATTAGCATACGAACCATTAATTTTGGAGACCCCGATAAAACCAATCCATTCCTGAATTCCATAGGAGCCGGCTTTGTCGTAAGGCTCGTATTTTTCAAGATAATACCGGATTGCTTCATCGCTGAGTTCATTGAAAGTAACAAAAGTAGTTTCAGAAATCACCTCAACATTGGTTTTGGTTTTGAAACAAACCGAAGTAATCACCTTATGGGTGTTATCGGAAAGAGACTTTAACATCGCAAAGGCATCATCATAATCCTTCGGTTTTCCTAATGCCTTGTTTTGATGCCAGACTATTGTGTCGCTGGTGATAAGCAAATCATTTTCATTCAGTTCCCCTTCAAAAGCGTCACTTTTCAGTACAGCCAAATAATCGGTAATATCTTCTTCAATGAGATTCGGAGGATAAACTTCTTCGATTTCTTTTAGACGAATTTCAAAATCCAGATCCAGATCTTTGAAAAACTGTTGTCTTCTCGGTGAGCCTGATGCCAGAATTATATTGTATTTATTTAAAGTTTTACCCAGCATTGTGTTTCATATTTAGGCTGATTACTAATATGGAGAGAATTCCAAAAAACATAATCCATTTTAAAACCGTACTCAGGTGTTTAAAATCATTTTGCTTTTTTGCGGACCAGATTTTTACAGAAAAATAAAATAAAGGTGCCAGGATAAAAATTATCGCAAATATCGCACTGAACATTAAATCGGCCGTAAAAACGTAAAATTTCAGATAGTAAATAATGGCCAGAATCGGAATAAAACTCAAGGCAAAAACAATCATCGTTGTCCGTTGTATGCCCATAACAATAGGGAGAGTACTCATTCCCTGATTATAATCGCCATTTACATCTTCGAGGTCCTTGACGATTTCGCGTATGAAATTAATGAGAAAGGTAAAAATCCCGTAATCCAGAAGAATCCCAAACAACACTCCCATTCGGGGACGGTTTTCTTCATAGGTGGCAGGAAACAAGTCAAAAATACCAATAAGTACCACACTGAACGCAAGTAATAAAGCAACGATGACGTTTCCAATCAATAAGCTTTGTTTCATGCTGGTCGCATACAGATACAACGTGGCGGCCATAATAATAAATATTGCCGAGAAACCGGGCTTCAGGATGACATTCGACAAATAAAAACCTAATGCCACACCAATTACTGTAAATCCGGCATAATAATTATAGGCCATACTTTCAGAAATATGTTTTCCGACGATGATTTTATTGGGTTTATTGTCGCTATCAGTTTCCTGGTCAAAAATATTATTAATGATATAACCGCCCGCTGCTATGCAAACAGTAGATAATACAAACAAAATATATTGCCAGTCTGCAAGGGCGAGGGGAACATTTTGTAATTTGAGAAACCCATATCTAAAGATTAGCTGCATAAAAGCAAGCATCAAAAGGTTCTGGTACCGAATGAGTTTAAAAATGTGAAGCATTAGAAGTGTTCAGTTTTAAAGGTAAATTTAATCGTGTTTTCCATCGTAATATAAGTGCCATTTGCCCTGAACTTTCATCACTTGTTCAATAACATCCCGAACGGCACCACGGCCTCCGTTTTTATGGGAGATGTAGGTTGAAATTGCTTTAATTTCCGGGCTTGAATCCTGCGGACAAGAAGGCAATCCCACTAACTGCATCACATGATAATCGGGAATATCATCTCCCATATACAACACCTGTTCGGGTTTTATATTGTACAATTCGGTGTATTCTTTAAAAGTTTCCACTTTATCGGGCGTAGCGAGAAAAATATCAGTAATACCCAGATTTCTCAATCGGATTCGTACTCCCTCGTTGCTTCCTCCTGAAATGATACATACATGGTAGCCGCTTTCCACAGCTGCTTTCATGGCATACCCATCGCGGATATTCATAATTCGGAGCATTTCTCCCGTAGGAGTAATATGAACTGAACTGTCAGTCAAAACGCCATCTACGTCAAAAATAAACGTAGAAATGTTATTCATTACTTCTTTATAACTCTTGGCCATTATTTTGGATGGATTGTGTTAGTAATTGATAGATAGCTTTATGGTTATCATCTGTTAAAAAAGCCAGATGCGTATCAATAGTGGAGCTGTCATTGCGTTTGGCAGGGCCGGTTTGGGCTTCTCCCGGGGTAAGGGTAAGAATTTTTTCTGCAGTTTCCTGGATTAAAGGTTTTAGGATATCAAACAGTACCTGGTTTTCCTTACAAATCTCACTTCCGATTTGGTACAGGTGATTCACAAAATTATTCACAAATACCGCAGCTACATGCAAAGCCTGACGCTGGTCTGAATTGATGGCGAAAACAGCATCCGAAATCCCTTTGGCCACAGTTTCCAATAATTGGAAATCAGTTGCATTTTCACTTTCAAGGCATATTGGAATGATAGTGTAGTCAATGGTTTTATTTTTGCTGAAAGTCTGTAATGGATAAAAAACACCTTTTCTGTTATCAGTATCTATGGCAGTCATCGGGACGCTTCCCGAAGTATGCACGACCAAGCGGTTTTTGAATGGTAACTGCGAAGAAACCTCAGCAATGGCATTATCTGAAACGGCAATAATATACAAATCAGCTTCGGCCAAAGCGTCAAAATCAGTAACGATTTTATCCTCAGCAATGAGATGTGTCACAGTGTCTTTTTGTCTGGAAAATACCTGAACCAACTCCACATTCCCCATATTTTGGGATTCTGTGAAAGCTTTTATTAAATGCTGGGCCACATTTCCGGAACCAATAATACTCACTTTAATCATTCGGCTAAATTATTAAAAAAAAAACTCATTTCGGAATCTGAATCAGGGTTTAAATTTTGTGATTTTGTCAGCAAATTTTTAGCGTAAACATTATATATTATTTAACGCTTAAAACCCGATTTTAACCTGTATATGAATCAACATTTTTAGTTACTTTTGTGCCACTTAAAAAAATATAATTCCAACCCAATGGATAAAAAAATATACTCCTTTTTATTTTCTACCCGATTAATGGCTTTTTTGTTTTTATCATTTGCAACAGCAATGGCCTTAGGAACCTTTATCGAAAGTAAATACAATACGGATACAGCTCGAATTTTAGTGTATAATGCCTGGTGGTTCGAAGGAATCATGTTGTTTTTTGTCATCAATTTCATCGGAAACATCAAACGATATAATTTACTCCGAAAAGAGAAATGGGCTACCTTGATACTTCATCTTTCATTCATTTTTATCATTACCGGTGCTTTCATTACCCGCTACATCAGTTATGAAGGAATGATGCCGATCCGTGAAGGCGCAGCAGAAAACCAAATTTATTCAGACAAATCCTATTTGACATTTTTTGTTGACGGAGAACATGAAGGTGCAATGAAACGCCGGGTTTTTGAGAAACCAGTGCTGCTTGCTCCAGATGTTAAAGGCAATGCATTTATAAATTTTTATTTTTTCTCAATTTCAAAAGATTTTACACTCAGATTGAATGATTTCTCGATCTCCGATAATTTTGATCAGACACCATTTGAAGTAGAATACAAAAACTTTATTATGGGGGCGACCGAAACCGTTAAAGAAGATGCAATCGGTATTGTTTACCTAAAAATGGTGGAATCCGGTGATGGAACCCGTCATGAACATTATTTAAAAGCAGGTGAGGTCCAAAATATCCACAACATGCTTTTTGCCCTGAATAAATATACAAAAGGAGCTACCAATATTACCACTACAGGAGAAAGTTACACCATTCAGACTCCTTTTGACGGTCAGTTTATGCGAATGGCAGACAAAATGCAGGGCAAAGTAGTGAAAGATTCACTTCAGCCGTTAATGATGCGTTCGTTGTATAACGTTGGCGGGACGCAGTTCGTTTTTCCGGAACCGGCCATAAAAGGTGTCAAAGCCTATACATCCAAAAATGATTACAAAGCCAAAAACCAAGACGATGCCTTAGTGATAACGCTTAAAGCGGAAGGGCAGGAAAAGGAAATTACGCTTCTTGGTTCTAAAGGAAAAATAGGGGAGCCTCAGGTTTTTAAAATTGGTAAACTGGATTATACTTTTTTCTATGGAAGCAAGGCTTATACACTGCCTTTTAAAATCAAATTGAATGATTTCATTGCTACCAAATATCCCGGAACCGAGAAAAGTTATTCTGCCTTTGAAAGTAAGGTGACCGTTCAGGATTCGGCTAAAACCTTTGATGCCCGAATATTCATGAATAATGTATTAGATTATCGCGGATTCCGTTTGTTCCAGGCTTCTTTCGATCCGGATGAAAAAGGAACCGTATTATCGGTTAACCATGATTTCTGGGGTACCTGGGTTACGTATGTTGGTTATTTCATGCTGTTTTTCGGATTAATGGCAATCATGTTTACAAAGCATTCCCGATTTGCAGATCTGAAAAGAAAATTAGAAGTAGTGAAAACAAAAAAATCAAAATTAATCTCCCTAATTATCTTATTTTTAAGTTTCAATGCTTTGGGTCAAAATCATACTGAAAAACCTATTTCCACGAAACAAATTGACTCTTTGATCCAGAAGTTCAAAGTTTCTCCGGAACACGCTGAAAAATTTGGAAGACTGATTGTCCAAGATAATGGAGGAAGGATGAAACCGGTCAATACATTCTCTTCTGAATTGTTGAGAAAAGTGAGCCACAAGGATTCCTATAACGGAATGAGTTCCGATCAGGTGTTTCTGTCGATGACGCAGTTCCCAAATGCCTGGTTTGAAATTCCATTAATTTATATCAACAAAGGGAATGACAGTATCCGTAGGATTATTGGGATTCCTGCCGAGCAAAAGTTGGCCCCGTTTGTTGCGTTTTTTGATAGCAAAGGAAATTACAAATTATCACCTTATTTGGATGAAGCCTATAAAGTAGCAAATCCGAACCAGTTCCAAAAGGATTTTGTGGAAACGGACAAGAAAATCAATCTGATGAATTCGGCCTTAAGCGGAAGCATCCTAAAAATTTTCCCTATTCCGAATGACGCCAACAACAAATGGGTTTCTCATTTAGAATTGAATCATGCCGGTTTAAAAGGTATGGATTCTACTTTTACATCCCAGATTTTGCCATTGTATTTACAGTCTTTACAAACTTCCAATGTAAAAAGCAATTACAAGGAATCAGATTTTTATCTGGAAGGCATCAAGAAATTTCAACGCAAATTTGGTGATAAAGTCATTCCGAGCGAAGATAAGATCACCTCTGAAGTTCTGTATAATAAATATGACGTCTTCAAAAGATTGTTTTATCTCTATATGCTCGCCGGAATCCTGATGTTGATTTTGACAGTGGTGAAAATCTTCAAGGAAAACAAATTCATGGCGGTCTCTGTAAATATAATGCACATCATTATAGGTTTGCTTTTCGCAGCCCATACGTTAGGCCTGATTGCACGTTGGTATATTTCGGGGCATGCACCATGGAGTAATGCGTACGAATCCATTATTTATGTAGCTTGGGCTACGATGTTTTTTGGTTTGGCTTTCGACAGAAAATCAAAATTGACTGTGGCTTCCTCTTCATTTGTAACGTCCATGATATTAATGGCTGCCTATATGAACTGGGTTGATCCGGAAATAGCGAACTTACAGCCGGTATTAAATTCGTATTGGTTAATGATTCACGTAGCGGTAATTGTGGCCAGTTATGGTCCGTTTGCATTAGGAATGATTTTAGGATTGGTTTCGCTGATATTGATTTTATGTACCAATGATAAAAACAGAGCCAAAATGGCGCTTAATATTAAAGAGATAACCTATATCAACGAAATGTCATTGACCATCGGATTGGTGATGCTGACCATCGGAAATTTCCTTGGAGGGCAATGGGCCAATGAAAGTTGGGGCCGTTACTGGGGTTGGGACCCAAAAGAAACCTGGGCCTTAATCAGTATTATGGTCTATGCGTTTGTGATTCACTCCCGATTTGTCCCTGCAATGAGAGGAAAATGGATTTTCAACCTGATGAGTATGTATGCGTTTATTTCTATTCTGTTTACATATTATGGGGTCAACTTCCATTTGGTGGGATTGCATTCGTATGCGAGCGGGGAGGCAAATTCATTGGATTGGATTAAGTATTCTTTGGCTGCAATAACTGTAATTGGCGCCATCACTTATCCAAAATATAGAAAGTATTATAAAAAATAGTTCTGGTATTGGAACATAAAAAAAAGGTTCAGCTTTACAGTTGAACCTTTTTCTTTTTATATACTATTTGGAGTTATACTTTTCCTAATGTGTAAAGCTGTTCCATGGTTGGAGAAATACTTCCGCCTGCCGGTTCCAGTGTGATTCCGAAGGCTTCTGCATCAGCAGTGGCACTTACTTCAAATATTTTTTGATTACCTCCCTTGAAATTATCCAATAAACCAATGCTCGTTGGGGTAAGCGGGTTCAGTTTCAATGCCCAAACCTGATAAACCATTCCTTCCGGTGGTTCCGGCAATCCTGCCGCATCTACATAGACTGACTGCGTATCCTTGTTCCAGTATATTTTCGCGAAAGCTTCGGGCGCCACGGTTTGACCTCCCAGATTTACCACGGTATTCTTACCATCACGGATGACCGCTAAAGTGGATTCGCTCTGTTTATTTTTCTGTTCTAAGGTAACCACCGCTTCATTTAATTTGAATTTTTCATTTTGTATGGTAACAATTTCGGTATTGGTCTGCTCCATTTCGTAGTATTGATAACCGACACCGGCCAATAATACCACAGCTGCAGCCCAACCCACATATTGGGTCCAATTGCTTCTCGGTTTCATTTTAATCACTTTACCGTGTTTTATTTCTAACCTGGATTTTATTCTCTCAAAATTATCTGCAGAGAGAAACGGGGAAAAACTTGTCGATAAATGAACGATTGCTTTTTCAATGGCAATGATTTCATCATTCACTTCGGTATTATTTTTCGCCATTAGACTCACTTCCTCATTCTCATGGTCGCTTAGCAAACCATAAACGTATAGTTCCAAAATCCCTGATTCTATATATGCTTTCGTTTCCATTTATACTTGTAAAAAGTTTCTTAAATCATTAATGCAATTTCTATTCTGGGTTTTGACCGTCCCTAACGGTATTTCCAATTCATCAGATGCTTCCTGTTGCGTGTATCCTTTAAAGAATAACAGATTAATAATCTGAATGCATTTTGGTTTTAACTTTTTGACAAACTCTTGAATACCAATGGTATCAATTTTATTGGTGAGTTTGTTACTGTCGTCTAATAGATGTACGAAATTATCGGAAGAAAGGTTTTTTTGACTGTTGTTAAAATCTTTAGAACGCAGTTTATCAATGGATGTATTGCGTGCAATGTTGAGGATCCAGGTATAGAATCTGCCTTTACTTTCATTATAACTATCAATGTTTTTCCAGATTTTTACAAAAACCTCCTGTAAGACATCTTCGGCTTCCTCACGACCTTTTACTAAATTACTGATAACAGCGAACAGGCTTTTCGAATACATATCATATATATGGGTAAAAGCACGCTCATCTTTTTTATGGATTAAAACTAGTAATTCTTCCTGGCTCATAGACTTGTAATTTTTTCAATTGCAAAATTATACTTTTTGATTTTAAAAATAAGGAATTATATGGATGTCGAAGTTAAAACACATTAAATATCGGATTAATAATAATTTTATAATTGTAATATATTGGCTATCAAATACTTGGTAAATCTATGTGTTTTTTTTAAAACCAAAAGGAAAAGAATCCCGTAAGTAGAGTTATAACCATTTAAATAATAATACAATGAAAAAAACAAAAATGATATTAGGTCTGTCGCTGGTTGCGATTTCAGGTTTAATTTTAGTAGCTGCAGATCACGTTGATGCTCCCGCAGTAACGGGTAACGCTGCCGACATTACAGATGTCTATGTCTTTCAAGGTCAAACAAGCAGCAATTTAGTATTTGCGGTAAATACTCAGGGACTTTTAAGTCCGGGTGCTACAGCCGCTGCAACATTTGCAGAAAATACATTAATTGAAATTAATATCGACAATACAGGCGATAATGTAGAAGATTTAGTAATCCAGGCCATCCGAAGAGGAGACAGAATGTATTTCTTTGGTCCGGTAGCTCCTGGAACAACCGGAACAACAAGCACTATTAAGACTACTGCGGCTTCAGGAAGTGTAGCTATATCCAGTTATGGTGGAACAGCAATTACTGCTGAGCAAAACGGAATGAAGTTTTTTGCAGGACCAAGAGATGATCCGTTCTTTTTTGATTTAGATCAATTCAAAACAATCTTAATGGGAAATGCATCAGGATTTAACAATCCGGGAACTGACACTTTTGCTGGGACCAATGTTCTTTCTCTAATAGTAGAAGTTCCTAAAACAATGTTGGGTTCTTCCAGTACAATAAACATTTGGGCAGAAAGTAAGAAAAAATAATAACATCATATAAACGAATAAAACTATGAACTCAAAGATTCATGAATTCCTTAAAAATCTAAATAAAATAGCCATGAGTAAAACAAATAAATTCAAAATAATAACTGTTGCCTTGTTATGTGCAATGGTTTCTGTAAACTGTGACACTGATGATTCTAATGAACCTAATGTAGATTTCAGCGGAACGTATACTCAAAAAGATCAAATGGCAAGACCTGCAATAAATACTGTATTTATAGCTTCAGGAGCACCGAAAGATGCTTTCAACTTAACTATTCCTTCTACAATGGGTGCCAGTTATCAGAGTACTTTTCAAACCAGATTGTTAGCTTTAAATCCGGCATTTACTACAAACGCTTTAGGTCAGACTGCAATGGATATGACTACCCTTTTGGCTACTGATGTATTAAACGTTGCTAAAACCGGCACGACCACTTTTTTCGACGGAACAAATGTTCTGACAGGAAGGGCTTTGGCAGATGATGTAATTGATGTCGAATTACTGCTCATTTTTGGAGGGTCAGACGGAATGGCAAACGCCAGCTTGACTTCCGATAATGTGGGTGCTAATGATAAAGCTTTCTTACCTGCTTTTCCTTATTTAGCCGCACCGTTCTAGAACCCAATAAAAACCAGAGTAGTTCTTTTTGTACTCTGGTTTTATTTTTCACAGACAAATAAATTTAGATTATGAAAACCTTAAAATTTATACCGGCCTTCTTTTTTACGATTCTATGCTTATTTAGTTGTGATCAAAAAAACAATAAAATTACAAGTACATCTGACTACAATAAATATTTGGATTTGAAGGAAAACAAATCTTTGGATTTTGCTCATAATGAAATTGATTTTTGGCAAAAAAAATTTGATGCCGCACCCAACCAGATAACCTATCTGGGTCAATTGGCAGCCAATTACAGCACGCTTTTTGAATATACCGGCGATATCAAAAATCTATACAAAACTGAGGAATTGTTAATCCAATCCAATGAGGCGTTAAAATATTCCAGAGTGTCCACTATTCGCTCTTTGGCCAGAAATTTTATAGCGCAGCACCGCTTTAAAGAAGCTTTGGTCCTTGCCAATAAAGCTTTGGAAATTGGTGAAGGATTGACAGAAACCCAAAAATTACTTTTCGATGTTCAGATGGAACTAGGGAACTACGCTGAAGCGGAAAGCAATCTGAAGTCATTAAAGAACATGAATGATTATGATTATCTGATTCGCCTGGCGAAATGGAATGATCACAAAGGCGATATAACCACAGCCATAACTTTTATGGAGAAAGCACGGGATATTGCCGAAAAAGAAGACAATAAAACACTTAAAATATGGTCGTATTCGAATCTCGGAGATTTTTACGGTCATGCCGGAAGAATTCAGGAATCCTACGATAGTTATTTGAAAACATTGGCCATCGATCCCAATTATTCGTATGCCTTAAAAGGAATTGCATGGATTGTTTTTTCACATGAAAGAAACATATCAGAGGCCAAAAGAATCATTGAAGCTATAGAAAAAACACACAACACCCCGGACTTTTATTTATTGAAATCACAAATCGCACAGTTTGCGGGGAATAAAGTGGAGGCAAAGTCCAATAGGAATTCGTATCTGAAAATGCTGAACGAAAACAATTACGGAGCGATGTACAATAAATACAATGTTTTGCTTTTTGCAGATGATAAAAGTACGGCTTTAAAAGCTTTGGAAATTGCCGAAATAGAAGTGGAACATAGGCCCACACCGGATTCTTATGATTTATTAGCTTGGTCGTACCTGAATTTGGGACAAAATAAACTGGCATTGGAAATTGCGCAAAAACATGTGATTGGAAAATCATTCGAACCAAAGGTACAATACCATTTGGCCATGATTTACAACGCAAACAATCTTACTGAAAAAGCAAAACCTATCAAAGAAGAACTGATTTCAAGTATATATGAATTAGGTCCAGACTATGATAAGAAAGTAAATCAATTATAATTACAATATGAAAGGTGTTTTTCTAATACTAACCGCTTTCGTAAGTTTGCTTGCACACAGTCAAATTCACAAAGGAACCGTAGTCGATAGTAGTGATAATCCAATAGAAAATGCCTATATCTATAATGTGAATTCAGAGACTCATGCACATACTGACGAGTTTGGGGTTTTCAGCATAGAGAAAACCGAATTAGGGAACGTGTTGAAAATAAATGCCGTCGGTTATAAAAAAATCAATTATACGCTTACTTCATCAGAAACAACAATTTCATTAGATGAAGACATTTTCAGGCTGGATGAAATCGTAATACAGTCGAAACTATACGCTATGAATGTGATTTCAAAAATAGATTTGCAAACCACACCTGTTAATTCTTCTCAGGAAATTTTACGGAAAGTACCCGGATTATTCATTGGTCAGCATGCAGGAGGAGGAAAGGCTGAACAGATTTTTTTAAGAGGTTTTGATATTGATCACGGAACTGATATTGCCATTTCTGTTGACGGCATGCCGGTAAATATGGTTTCGCATGCGCATGGTCAGGGTTATGCCGATTTGCATTTCCTGATTCCGGAAGCAGTAGATAAAATAGATTTTGGGAAAGGAACGTATTATGCTAATAAAGGTAATTTTGCCACCGCAGGTTATGTTGCTTTTCAAACCAAAGACAGAATAGAAAAAAGTAGTATTACTATTGAGGCCGGGCAATTTAATACAATCAGAACTGTGGGATTGTTTAATCTTTTGGGTAACCAGAAAAAACAAAGCGCCTACTTAGCTACCGAATATATCCTAACCGATGGGCCATTTGATTCTCCTCAAAATTTCAACAGAATCAATTTGTTGGGTAAATATTCGGCCATTTTGGATGTTAACAGTAAATTTTCTGTGATGATCTCGCGTTTTTCGAGTAAATGGGATGCATCAGGACAAATTCCGCAGCGATTGGTGGATAATGGTTCTATATCGCGTTTTGGTTCTGTAGACGATACCGAAGGAGGAAACACTTCGCGAAATAATATAAATGCTACGCTAAGTAAAACCATAAACGAGAGTACGTTCGTGAAAGCCAATGCTTTTTATTCCCATTATCAATTTGAATTGTATTCAAATTTCACTTTTTTCCTGGATGATCCAATCAATGGCGATCAGATCCGTCAGAAAGAAAACAGAAACATTTACGGAATGAATGCCGAATTAAATAAAAAAATAAAACAAAACAATCTGGATTTGGCTTTCCAATGGGGAGTAGGATTCCGCGCAGATGCCACCAAGGATACCGAACTTTCCCATACACTGAACCGAGATACTGTTTTAGAGTTTAAAAAGCTGGGTGATATTGATGAATCAAACTTGTTTACCTATTTGAATTCGGAATTTTCTTTTGGTAAATTAGTTATCAATCCTGCAATTCGATTGGATTATTTTAAATTCAATTACCAGGACAAACTTTCCCCGGAATATAAAACACAGTCTGAAAATAAAGTAAAAATCTCTCCAAAATTGAATTTCATCTATTCGCAGAATAACAGCTTACAGTTCTTTCTGAAATCAGGATTTGGTTTCCATTCCAATGATACAAGGGTTGTTGTTGCTAATAATGGGAAGCAGACCCTGCCAACAGCAATTGGTACCGATTTAGGGATGATTTTTAAACCGTTCCCGAAACTAATTGTGAACACGGCTTTATGGTATTTGTATCTTGAGCAGGAATTCGTTTATGTAGGAGATGCCGGAATTATCGAGCCCAGCGGAAAGTCGAAACGCATCGGTATGGACTTAGGATTGCGTTACCAGCTGAATGATTGGTTGTATTTTGATACCGATGTCAATTATACGTATGCCCGAAGTATTGATGAACCCAAAGGACAGGATTACATTCCTCTGGCACCTGATTTCACATCAACCGGGGGATTGAGTTTTCAGAATTTTAAAGGTTTTTCAGGAGGATTGCGTTATCGGTATTTAAAAAACCGTCCGGCAAATGAAGACAATTCGATTGTAGCAAAAGGCTATTTTGTGTCGGATTTCAATATCAATTATGATTTTAAAAATTTTACTTTTGGAATAGCAGTAGAAAATATATTCAATACCGAATGGAACGAAACCCAGTTTGCCACCGAATCCAGATTACAAAACGAATCGGCTGGTGTGGAAGAAATTCATTTTACACCTGGAACTCCCTTTTTTATGAAAGCAAAAATCAGTTATAAATTTTAGTGTCCTTAAATTGTTTAATTTTGTAAAGTTTTATAAAAATATAATCATGAAAAATCTCTTATTTTTGGCGAGTTGTATGGTATTACTTTTTAGTTGTAAAAACCAGGCTCAAACAAGCAAAAGCAATTCAAATACAAAATCGACAGTTATGACAAAACAAAGCATTCACCAATTTAAGGTAAAAGATTTATCAGGAAGTGAATTTGATTTTGCTTCCTTGAAAGGAAAAAAAATACTAATTGTAAATACGGCATCCGAATGTGGACTAACACCGCAATACAAGGATTTAGAGAATATATATGAAACGTATAAAGACAGAAACTTTGTGATTGTAGGTTTTCCAGCCAATAATTTTGGAGCACAGGAACCAGGAACCAATGCGGAAATAGCTACTTTCTGCCAAAGAAATTACGGAGTAACTTTTCCAATGATGGAAAAAATATCGGTAAAAGGTGATGATATGCATGCGATATATCAATTCTTGACAGAAAAGAGCAAAAATGGTTTACAGGATAGTGAAGTAACATGGAATTTTCAAAAATACCTGATTAATGAGAATGGGGAATTAGAAAAAGTCATTTCTCCAAAAACATTGCCGACAGATCCAGAAGTTGTAAATTGGATTAAAGGATAAAGTATACCATATTTTTACATAAAAGGGATTTTCAGTAAAACTGGAAGTCCTTTTTCTATTTTAGCATCAACTGCATAAACGACAAATCAAGCCATTTCTCAAACTTGAAACCGACTTCCTTGCATCTGCCAGTTTCTTCAAAGCCAAATTTTTTATGGAATTCGATGCTGTCCAGATTCTCTGCATCAATAGCACCAATCATCGTATGATATCCCTGTTCTTTTGCCAGACGGATGAGGTGCGACAATAACAATTTGCCGGCGCCTTTCCCGATAAATTCTTCCGATACATATACAGAATGTTCTATTGTAAATTGGTAGGCTTCTTTTTGGCGAAAAGGACCATAGGTGGCAAATCCGATAGGTGCGTTGTCGTGCTCGGCTACAATTACCGGTAAATTTTTAGCTTGCTTTTCTTCAAACCATAATTTGTGGGTTTCAAAGTCCCGCGGCTCATAATCATAAATGGAAGTACTGTTAAGTATCTCATGATTAATTATTTCCAATATGGTATCCAAATCGGAAAAAACGGCCGGTCTTATTTTTACATTCATGGCGGAAGATATTACTTAGAAGTATCTATCAAAGATAAAAATTTTTAACCAGTTTTTAAGTTCAAAGGTGCTAAAAATGACCGCAACTTTATCAAAAAACATCTCCCTTTTCTGTCTAAATTTTAAAAAGTGTTTTATTATTGCACCGTTTAAATTTCTAGAATTTCTTAGAAAAACTATTCAGACACTTTAAAAATAAAAAAACTATTATAATAATAAAATAATTTATAACTTTAATGGATGGGTTATCAAGGTTTAAATAAAATCACGGCTGGTTTAAGTATTTTATACTTCACAATTATTATACTTTATAGTATAGATGTTTTTATAGGATATCAACCTTTAAAATTTGCTTTAGGATTTATTAGAATCCCGGTTTTAATGATTCTTTATTTCTATTCATCCAAAGAGCGAAATTTTATCTATTTTTTAGCTTTGTTTTTTTATCAAATAGCTTCGTTATTATTAAGCAAAGATGCCGGAAGCAGCTTGTTTTATGGCGCTATAGCTTCGGTGTTATTTCGTTTCTTATTGGTTGTGTTAGTTTACAAAGCTATTGAAGAAAAAAAATGGGTTATGATCATCATCGCCTCCTTGCCATTTCTGTGGGCATATTTATATCTGGTTGATCTAGTTAAAGATTCTCTTTCAAATGATTTGTATCCTTGGCTGCTCAATGGGTTTTTAACGGCTTTTTTGGGTGGACTATCTGTAGGAAACTATTATTTTAAGGACGATAAAAAAAGTTATTGGTTATTAATAAGCTGCTTATTATTTGTTATTCAAATAGGAATGTTTTTAATTAATAAATTCTATTTAAGGCAACAGTTATTTTTACAACTCGGCATTATTTTTTACGGAATTTCCCATTATACGTTTTATAAATTCATGATTAAGAATGAAGAAGAGAGATAGAAAGGTTTCAGTTGTTTTATTGGAAGGATTTCGGCTTATAAAAAACAACTTTACGCTTTTACAACTCAGTATATTTGTATCTTTGATACTTTGAAAAGATGAAAATGATTTATCCGAAAATACCTTTAGCGCAAAGCATAATCCAAATTTGCCTAACAAAAGGAATCCACCATATTGTAATTTCCCCAGGTTCCCGAAACGCACCCTTAACCATTGGTTTTGTCAATAATCCCGAATTTCACTGTTATAGTATTGCTGATGAGCGTTGTGCCGCTTTTTTTGCATTGGGAATAGCCCAACAAGTAAAAAAGCCGGTAGCCGTTGTATGTACTTCAGGTTCGGCATTATTGAATTATTATCCGGCTTTTGCTGAAGCTTTTTACAGCCAGATTCCTTTGATTGTAATTTCGGCTGACCGTCCGCATGATAAGATTGATATTGGCGACGGACAAACGATTCGACAGGAAAATGTGTTTGTGAACCATTCTTTGTACAATGCAAATCTGACCGAAGAGGCTTCGCCAGAAAATGATGTCAAAATCAATGAGGCAATAAACAAGGCTGTGGCCAAAAAAGGACCTGTACATATCAATGCACCTTTCGAAGAGCCTTTGTATCAAAAAACAGAACAACTTTCTGTTGATCCGCTGATTTTACCTTTCGACAAAACATTTGATACTGTGTCTGCTGATGAAATCATTGCGCACACCAATATTTGGAACAAGTCGATAAAGAAATTGGTGTTGGTTGGTGTAAACGATCCGGATACTGTTAACCCCGAAATTATTGAAAAATTAGCCAATGATAATTCGGTTGTCGTGATGACGGAAACGACTTCTAATTTGCATCATCCATCCTTTATAAACAATATTGATACGATAATTACGCCTTTCTCTGATGAAGATTTTAAGCAATTAAATCCTGATATCCTGATAACTTTCGGTGGAATGGTGGTTTCCAAAAGAATAAAAGCATTTCTCCGAAAGTACAAACCCAGACACCATTGGCATATTGATTCTTTGAGAGCCTATGATACTTTTGGCTGCCTGACGAAGCATTTTGAAGATAATCCCAATTCGTTCTTCAGTCAGTTTTTACCTTTCACCAACGAAATCGAAAGTGATTACCGTAACTCTTTACAGCGAATTGTAAAGCTTCGCAAAGAAAAACATCAGGTGTATGCTGCGAAAGCCCCATTTTCGGATTTTAAGGTTTTTGAAAAAATTATGCCTTCCATTCCAAAGGGAAGCAGCCTGCATTTAAGCAACAGTTCCGCCATTCGGTATGTGCAATTGTTTAATCTTGATCCATCGGTGGAAGTGTTTTGCAACCGGGGGACCAGCGGTATTGACGGAAGTACTTCTACAGCGGTAGGGTCGGCTGTGGCCAAAGAAAAACAAACGATACTGATTACAGGTGATATTAGTTTTTTATACGACAGTAATGCCATATGGAACGAATACATTCCGAGGAATTTCAAGATTATTTTGATCAATAATGGCGGTGGAGGCATTTTCAGGATTTTACCCGGCCATGAAGAAAATATAGTGTTCAATAAATTTTTTGAAACTTCCCATTGCCTTACTGGGGAACAATTGGCTAAAATGTACGGCTTCAAATATTCAACTGCCAGTGATGAAATAAGCCTCGAAAATAGTCTGGGTGCTTTTTATCAAGAGAATAATAAACCGCAAATTCTGGAAATTTTTACACCGACCCTGACAAACGATAAGATTTTATTGCAGTATTTTAACGAGTTGGTTTAGTACCTTTAATTCTTCTCTTAATCTTCGTACCTTTGCACTTTAGAAAATAAGAAAATGATCGAAATAGGAAAATACAATACGCTTACCATTTTACGTGATACAAAAGTCGGACTCTTTTTGGGCGACCCCGTTAATGATTCTGAAGGAATCCATGATATACTTTTACCTAATAAATATGTTCCCAACGAATTTGAAATAGGCGAGGAGCTTATTGTTTTCGTATATTTGGATCACGAAGAACGCCCGGTTGCCACTACATTGGAACCCTATATATTACTGAATGAATTTGCACTTCTGCGTGTCAATTATACCAATCAGGTAGGAGCATTTATGGATTGGGGTATGGAAAAAGATATCCTGGTACCATTCAAAGAACAGGCACGCCCGATGGAAAAAGGAAAACGGTATTTGGTTTACCTGTATATGGACGAGAAAACCAATCGTCTGGTAGCATCTAGCAAAACCAATCAGTTCCTGAAGAATGACGAACTTACCGTTGAAAAAGGGGAGGAAGTTGATTTAATTGTTTCACATATTACCGAATTAGGGATTAATGTTATTATTAACGAACGTCATAAGGGTCTGTTGTACAAAGATGAGGTTTATGATGATGCCATTCGTACCGGCGATCGTTTACGGGGTTATATTAAAACCATCCGACCTGATAATAAGATAGATGTAGCACTTCAGATTCAGGGATATCAAAGCATTGAACCTAATGCTGAGAAAATCCTGGACGAACTCAGAGCAAATCGTGGATTTCTTCGTCTGAATGACAACAGTCATCCGGAAGATATCAAAACGGTGCTTAAAATGAGTAAAAAAACATTCAAAAAGGCCGTTGGAGCCCTGTATAGAGAGAAACTGATTGAAATCAAGGAAGACGGAATCCATCTGGTAAAAGAGGTATAACTAATATAAAAATCATGTCTTTACATCAGTTCAAAAATTGGTCGGACGATTTAAAACCACTGGAGCAGATGCATCCCGTGTTATTTATCGGTCACGGGTCACCAATGAATGGAATTGAAGACAATGAATTTTCAAGAACCTGGACCAAATTCGGAAATGAAATTCCGAAACCAAAAGCTGTTTTGGTGATTTCGGCGCATTGGCTTACTAACGGCACCCATGTTACGGCCATGCAGAACCCAAGAACCATTCACGATTTTGGAGGATTTCCGCAAGAGTTGTTCGCGGTGCAATATCCGGCAGAAGGCAGTCCGGCCCTTGCTCAGGAAACGGCAAATCTAATCCATACGACAAATGTGGGACTGGACCACGATTGGGGATTGGATCACGGTACATGGACCGTCGTTCGTCATATGTATCCCAATGCCGACATTCCTGTTCTTCAATTGAGCATAGATTATAACAAACCACCGCAATACCATTTTGATTTGGCCAAACAATTGAAAGAACTTCGCAAAAAAGGAGTTTTAATCATTGGAAGTGGGAATATGGTGCATAATCTGCGCATGATCGCCTGGGATAAACTTCAGGATTCTGATTATGGATTTGATTGGGCCATTGAAATGAACACTCTTTTTAAGGAAAAAATAGCAAATGGGGATTTTCAGCCATTGATTAATTATGAAAAACTGGGAGCGGCAGCAAAATTGGCGATTCCCACTCCTGATCACTATTATCCGCTGTTATATTCTTTGGCTTTACAAGATGCGAAGGACGAAGTAAGTTTTTTTAACGATAAGACCGTTGGAGGTTCCTTGACGATGACTTCAGTAAAATTGGGATAGATTGATTCTTAGAAGTCTGGTAGTTTAGTTATATAAAAAACAATCGCTTCAATTAAAATTGAAGCGACTGCTAAATTTTTTTGTTGTTCTAAACGGGATAGTTGAATTTAACAAGAAATGATTTTCGCTCAATAACCGCTGAGATTTAATATCTTGTAAAGAACATAATTCCTCTTATTTATGAAGAGTTATCGAATCTTTTTCTTGGTTCATAGGAGCTACTTCACCAGTTTCAGTAGTGTCAATTGCAACTGAATCCACTTTCTCTTCCATGGTTGTTACCGTTGTTTCTTCTGTTGTTGTTTCAGATTTTTTACAGCTGGTAGTCGCCAATGCCAGAGAGAATAGAGCGACAAAAATTACAGATTTTTTCAAAGAATATTATTTTAAATTATTAAATCAGTGCTCCTGTTAAGGATATCTAAAGTTACAAAATATCTAGAATTAAACCTTGAAAAAACCTGCTTTTTTTATTCTAAAAATGTAAGAACTTATTGATTTTATTGAGGTTAACTGTTGTTTTTGAAATTTAACCGTTGATTTTTATTGCTGGATTTATACTAAGTAAAACTTCCTCAAATTCTTTGAGATCTTTGGGTGAAATATAAATATCATCAAATTTATTATAGGAGATAATAAAGCCAGGTGTACCCAAGCCGGGTTTGAATGTAACCGGAATAATCCAACTCGAATGATATTTCATTTCTGTGATTTTGGTAATTTCAATTTTCCCCCGAAAGGGACCAAAGTAATAGTGTAACCATTTATCCTTGATCACATATTTTGTATCACATAAAACCCAAACCAAACAAACTATAATAGGTATAATAATAGCATAACCAATATATACCGAAAGATCATTATCATTTTTAGGAATAATTACTGCAAAGGACAAAAATGCAACAAGTGCCCAAAAGACACCAACAGTAAACCAGTTTTTGGAAGAAACAAAGGTTTTCATTTTTTAAGTTTTGTTTTATTCGTAAAATGTAAAAAATGGTTTATTTTTACGCTAAATTAATACAAATATGAGCGGCATCAACTGGCAGACAGTAAAAGAATTTGAAGATATAACATATAAGAAATGTGATGGTGTGGCGCGTATCGCCTTTAATAGGCCAAATGTGAGGAATGCTTTTCGACCAAAAACCACCAGCGAACTTTATCAGGCCTTTTACGATGCGCAGGAAGATACTTCCATCGGAGTCGTATTATTATCGGCAGAAGGGCCTTCCAGCAAAGATGGCGTATATTCATTTTGCAGTGGCGGAGATCAAAATTCCCGTGGACACCAAGGTTATGTTGGGGAAGATGGTCAGCATCGACTGAATATTCTCGAGGTGCAGCGCCTTATCCGTTTCATGCCAAAAGTGGTCATTGCCGTAGTTCCGGGTTGGGCCGTAGGTGGCGGACACAGTCTTCACGTAGTATGTGACTTGACCTTAGCCAGTAAGGAACACGCTATTTTTAAACAAACTGATGCCGATGTGACCAGTTTTGACGGCGGTTATGGTTCCGCATATCTGGCCAAAATGGTGGGACAGAAAAAAGCACGAGAAATTTTCTTTTTAGGGAGAAATTATTCTGCCCAGGATGCAATGGATATGGGGATGGTAAATGCAGTAATTCCGCATAAGGAATTGGAGGACACCGCTTTTGAATGGGCACAGGAAATCCTTCAGAAATCACCAACATCCATAAAAATGCTAAAATTTGCGATGAACCTGACCGATGACGGAATGGTTGGACAGCAGGTTTTTGCTGGAGAAGCGACACGTTTGGCCTACATGACAGAGGAAGCTAAGGAAGGAAGAAACGCCTTTTTGGAAAAAAGAAAACCCAATTTCGGGGAAAATAAATGGTTGCCATAGTAATTTACTTGAAATTGAAACAGACCTTAACTAAATCAATACTATAATTGGAAAACTTTACCAACGAAACCCTTGATACCACTCAGTTACCAAAATTTGAAGAAGTACAGTTCTCACTTTTGCATCCTAATTATTGGAAAGTAACAGTAATCAGTTTGTCAATCTTCTTTATAATTTTAGGAACAGGCGCCGGAATGGCTTTATATTCTATTGAAGAACTGTCTGGATCCTACTCCGTAATCATCACAATTTATATTGTTCTAATAGTATTTGCTTTTGGCTTATCACGAATCAGTTACCGCAAAAAAGGGTTTGCTTTTCGCAATCACGATGTCCTTTTCAGGAGCGGAATAATTTCCACAAATACCATCGTAATTCCTTATAACAGAGTGCAGCATGTTGCTTTACATGAAGGATTAGTTTCACGGTATTTTGGTTTGGCTAAAATCGAAATTTTCACTGCCGGAGGAAGTTCAAGCGATATTGAAATCCCCGGAATCGAGAAGTCCCAAGCCGAAAACATCAAACAGCTTTTGATGGGCAAAATTCAAAAACAACTGTAATGGAAACCAATTTCAGTGTTCCGCAGCGACAGTCTTCCATCGGGATTCTGGTGATGTTTTTCGATACGCTCCAGAAATGGGCACGCGGATTATGGCCGATATTGGTAGTGTGGCTTTTTAAATATGATGAGCTCAACAAAATCTATCTTTTACTCGGCACGCTAAGTATTATTTTTACAGTCGGAATTGTGGCTTACCTGAGATACAGAAACTTCACCTTCTTTTTAGATAATGAAAACGAGGAATTCATCATCAATGAAGGAGTATTTAATAGGACGAAGACCACCATTCAGCTTAATAAAATCCAACAGGTAAATATTAACCAATCCTTAATTCAAAGGATTATTGGAGTTTATGCATTGGATGTAGATACCGCCGGAAGCACCAAAAAAGAAGGAGCAATAAAGGCGATTTCGCATCAGTTGGCCTTATCGCTTAAGGCCCGCCTGCTGGATAATGAAAAAGTGAACATCAGATCAGTCGACGAGAATTTTGAAAATGCTGTGGCTGTTCTACCTGTCGCTGAAAACCATCCTTTTATAGAAATCAGTTTTTTGAGTCTGGTGAAAGTCGGAATCACTTCCAATTACATCCGAAGTATCGGTTTGATCCTTGCTTTTTTTGCTACTATCTATGAAAACGGGAGGAATTTCATTGAACAGTCTGATATCGATAAAAGAAGTATAGATAATTATATTGATAAAAGTATAGCGATGCAATCGGTTGCTGTCGTTGTAATTATGATGCTGACCGCTGTTTTGATAATTAATCTGGTTCGGATTATAGTAAGGTATTTCAATTTTAAAATTACTAGGCAGAGCGGTTCTCTGTTGCTTTCACATGGATTGCTCAACACCAAAAGCACTATAATAAAACCCGAAAAAGTCCAAATCACGACCGTTACCCGAAATTATTTCCAAAAGAAAATGAATATTCTGGAACTCAAAATCCGACAGGCTTCCAGCGGGGAAAGGGAAGAACGGAAATCGGCTATCGAAATACCGGGCTGTAATGAAATGGAACGGGACGAAATCCTGCAATTGCTTTTTAAAAAAATCCCTCAGAAAGGAGTTATGCTGAAACCTAATTTTCGCAAACTGGTGTTTTCCATATTCCTGTCAATTGTGTTACCTTTAACTGGATTTTTCACTTTTGGGAATTATATCGAGCCCCAAATATTGGATTATGCTTATTTCACTCCGCTGTATGCCATTTTTATTGGGCTGGTTCTTTATTTCGGTTTCCGAAATTACCGATTGTTTGTCAGCGACGATTTTATCATCAAACAAAGTGGTGCCTGGGATATCGATCATGAAATAATTGAGCCCATGAAGATTCAGGCACTTACAACCTCACAGTTGTTCTGGCATAAAGGGGCCGATATCGGTTACTTGACGATACACACTGCGGGAGGAAATATTGCGTTCAAATTGGGTAATTACACGCTGATTAAACAGTATGTGAACCGTTGGCTGTATGAAATGGAAACGTCCGACAGCAACTGGATGTAAATAACAAACCATTAAATTATAAAAATATATTACAAATGAAACATTGGATTGAAGCCGCAAGATTAAGAACATTACCGCTTTCGGTATCAGGAATATTAGTTGGTAGTTTTTTTGCCATGTCGCAGGGAATATTCAACTGGAAGATTGTGATTTTAGCCTTATCGACCACTTTAGGGTTACAGATACTTTCCAATTTTGCAAACGACTATGGCGACGGAATGAAAGGTACCGATAATGAAGATCGGGTAGGACCCAAACGCGCCATTCAAAGCGGTGTCATTACTCCCGGTTCGATGCGATATGCTATTTTTATTACTGCTTTTTTGACATTGGTTTCAGCGATGTTATTGATTTATTTTTCATTTAAAGGGAAATATCTCATTTATTCCATCCTATTTTTCGTCTTGGGCATTTTAGCAATTGCGTCGGCGATTCGATATACTGTCGGGAAAAATCCTTATGGTTACAGAGGGTATGGTGATGTATTTGTTTTTGTGTTCTTTGGTTTGGTCAGTACGTTCGGGATTTATTTCATGTTCTCTAAACAAATCGATTTGGTGTTGTTTTTACCGGCCGCGGCAATTGGATTTTTAAGCGTCGGAGTTTTAAACCTGAATAACATGCGTGACGAAGAATCCGATAAAAAATCAGGCAAAAATACTATTGTCGTTAAAAACGGTGGTGCATGGGCAAAGAAATACCATTTTTTCTTAATCGTTTCAGCCATGATTTTGATGCTTCTTTTTGCTGTAATCTTTGATTTTAGCTACCGAGACCAAAATCCGGAAGGCTTCAATTTCGACCTCTATTTCTTTTTAATAGCTTATTTTCCAATATTCGCCCATTTAAACAGGGTTGCCAAAAATAAAGAGCATAAATTGTTGGACCCGGAATTAAAGAAATTAGCACTGAGTACTTTTTTACTGTCCATTTTGCTGTCACTTTCAATGATTTATTTCCTGTCGGATATAGTGGTCAATCTTTTCCTTGGAGGAAGATAAATACTATGATTTTTTAATATTTAATATTATAAAAAATGAAAATTACATTCTACGGCCATGCGTCAATCGGTATTGAAGTCAGTGGCAAGCATATTTTAGTGGATCCGTATATTTCTGCCAATCCAAAGGCCAATCATATTGATATTCATTCGTTAAAAGCCGATTTTATTCTGGTGACCCATGCGCATCAGGATCACATTCTTGATGTCGAAACCATTGCCAAAAGAACCAGCGCCCTAATCGTTTCCAATGCGGAAATTGCAGGCCACTATAGTGCAAAAGGTTTTAATTCGCACCCAATGAACCACGGCGGAAGCTGGACTTTCGATTTCGGAACCGTAAAGTATGTTAATGCGATTCACTCCAGCTCCTTTCCGGACGGAAGTTATGGTGGTAACCCGGGCGGATTTGTGATTGAAGGCGAACATAAAAACATATACATAGCCGGAGATACCGCAGTCACGACGGATATGCAGCTCATTCCGATGCGCACCAAACTCGATTTAGCGATTTTGCCTATCGGAAGCAATTTTACCATGGATGTCGACGATGCCATCATCGCATCCGATTTTGTTGATTGTGATAAGGTTTTGGGCTGTCACTACGATACGTTCGGATATATCGAAATCAATCACGTGGAGGCCATCAAGAAATTTTTCGATAAAGGCAAGGATTTAATGCTTCTCAAAATAGGCGAAAGTATCGAGCTTTAATTTGGAGCTGTTTCCTGCTTTTCATTGCAATCCACGCTAAAAAGCGTGGGATTTTCATTTCAAACAACGTTCACTGAACTCCTTGTAAAATAGAAGTCAAGTGAAGTACTCAGGGCTAGGGAATTAAATTCCTAAGAAAACAAGTATTGGTATTCTTATTGCTGATGTCCTATGAACTTATTTAAATTAAGATGAATACAAACTACTTTTTACTGGTCCTGACATCACTATTTTTTACAATTAACACTACCGCCCAGATTGCGCAGGTGGAAGGCTATTGGGATAAAGACCGTGTGACTTCCCGCGAAATTATTGTAAATGCACGTGATATCGTGATAGTAAAATCAGAAGATTTGCCTGTCGGTACGACGGAAATCGTTTACCGAATTACCGTGCTGGATGGTAATCAGGAAATGGCAAATAGTTTGGTCTCCATATTAAAAGCTATACCGGATCCTTCAGGGATAAGCCAGGGTTCCGCGGGAGCAGTGTTTTTATTGTCAAAAGTAGCCGGGAACGACAAATGCAAATATGCAATTTTTACAACCAATGCTGCTGCAAAAGCCTATCGGGACACTGGCAAATCAGATAAGGCCTGTTTGTATCAGAATAATCCGGTAAACAAAGACGCAAAAGTGCTTTCCGCCGATAAATCTGCTTGTTTTGGCCCTAATACAACTAATATATGGTTTGCTTTTGAGAGTAAAAACTGGATCATGAATCAAAAAATCATGCTGGAAATAATTCCCTGGGTGGACACGAAACTCAGCAGGGGCTGGAGTCTTAACAACAGGAAAAAGATATTGACACAATGCCAGGCTACCGAAACGGCCAAAAAACTTCAAAATTCAGACGAGTATTGCATTTGTATTCTGGATAAACTACAAAAGAAATTCAAGTATCAGGAATTTCAGAAGCTATTGAGCATCGAGAAGGTCAAAACTTTTAAAGATAATGGCAAATCTTGTTTGAGCGAAACGGATGCGGAAAACAGCCTTAATGATGATGTACGGACTAAGTCATCTGCTTTGGCGAAAGAAGGAAAATTCGGCGACGCAATTATAAATATCATGCCCATCTTTGATTCGGGAAAAGCGACCGTTGCGGATTATAATGCATTGGGAACTTATTATTTGTATACCAAACAATACGACAAAGCCATTAAATTCCTAAAAGAAGGAGAAAAGAAAGATGAATCGGAATTGCTCGTGAAACTCAACTTAGCTCACGCCTACCTTTTAAATGGTCACTACAGTGAAGCGAAAGCGATCTACAAAAAATACAAACTGCAAAATGTCACCGATAGTTTAAGCTGGAGGCAAAAAGTAAAACTGGATTTTGAAGCTTTCAAAAATGCTGGTTTGCCGTCGGACGATTTTAGAAAAGTGTTGCGAACTATAGATTAATTCCATTTGTTATTGAAAGCTACCTATCATAAATACATTCTTGATTTCAAAAATCCGTCCGGTACTTCCCGCGGTATCATGACCCAAAAAGAAACCTGGTTTATTGTCCTTGAAAGCGACGGTAAAAAGGGGATAGGAGAGTGCGGATTGCTCAGAACCTTAAGTATTGATGATCGGCCTGATTATGAAGAAAAATTGCAATGGGTTTGCAATAATATTCATTTGGGCGAAAAATCAATTTGGGAAGCTATGATCGAATTTCCATCTATCCAGTTTGGAATCGAAATGGCGTTTCGATCTTTGATGAGTGAAACACCTTTTTTGTTGTTTCCTTCCGACTTTACAAAAGGTCTAAAATCAATTTTAATAAATGGTCTGGTCTGGATGGGTGATGAGGGTTTTATGAAGCAGCAAATTGGAGAGAAAATAGCACAGGGATTCCATTGTGTCAAACTTAAAATCGGGGCTATCGATTTCGATAAAGAACTGCAGTTATTGGCCTATATCCGTCAAAATTTTACTCCCGAACAAGTCGAAATCCGGGTTGATGCGAACGGTTCTTTTGATTCAAAAACAGCTTTAGATAAATTACATCAATTAGCTGAATATAATCTACATAGTATTGAACAACCTCTTCAAAAAAACAAGACTGACAGGATGTCAGAGTTGTGTAAATGTACTCCAATACCCATCGCTTTGGACGAAGAGTTAATCGGCGTATTTTCACTGGAAGAAAAAGTACAATTACTGCAAAAAATCAGACCTCAATACATCATTTTAAAACCAAGTTTTATAGGAGGGTTTCGGGGTACTCTGGAGTGGATTTCGGTAGCCGAAAAGTATCAAATTGGCTGGTGGATTACCTCGGCTTTGGAAAGTAACATAGGACTGAATGCGATTGCGCAATGGACCTACTTACAACAAAATTCCATGCCACAGGGATTAGGAACGGGTGGTTTGTATACCAATAATTTTGATTGCCCGTTGGAAGTTTTGGAGGGACAGTTATGGTATAATATGAACAAAAATTGGGTCTTTAACTTTGAGGGTTTAGAGTAGATTTCGCATCCACAGTTTAAATATTGCTATACTTTTCCTGATATTTCGTCAATAATTCCCGGGATTGTTGCTGTATTTTTTTCTGCAAAAAGGGAGTCCATCCTAAAAGGTAGCCGGGTAAACCAAGTGCTTGCCGAGTCCATTTCCAAACATTGAAAGCATCTTTATGTTTACGTATTAATCCATCCTCGAACTCAAATTCAGCGTGGATGATGTTGACTACTTTCCGGTTTGTCTTACTGAAATTATAGGTAGCGATCCAATTAGCTGAACCAGTTTTGTCATTTGCGGTAACATCAAAGAATTCGATTTTTAATTCTCCCTTGCTTCTTAAAATCAACATTCGCCACATATCTTGCACTTCTTTTCCCTTTAAATTCCCAAAAGCCGGATCCTGAAATTCCATACTAGGATGATAACATTTTGCCATCGTCTCGGCATCAAAATTTGAAAAAGCGGTATAAAACCGGGTGATTAATGCTTCGTTTGTGTTCATGTTCTTGATTTGCTTCTTTCAAAAGTACGCATACTTTCTTAATTCTTAAGGTAATCGTATATGCTGACAAATAAATTTTAGAAAAAATTCCTCTTTTCGAAAACCAACCCGTATTTATTTCCGTAAATGATTCAATAACCTAAAAAATAACAAAATGAAAACAAGTAAAATTTTATCAGGCGCATTTTTGACATTAGCATTGGCTTTGGGTACAGCATCTTTCGCTCAAAAGACCGTGATGGTTGGTGGAGCACCGATGTATCCTACTAAAAACATTGTTGAAAATGCTGTAAATTCAAAGGATCACACCACGTTAGTAGCAGCTGTTAAAGCGGCAGGATTAGTGGAAACACTTCAGAGTGCCGGTCCGTTCACCGTTTTTGCCCCAACAAATGATGCATTCGGGAAATTACCAATGGGTACAGTGGAAACTCTGTTGAAACCCGAAAATTTGAAAATGCTGCAAACGATATTAACGTACCATGTTGTATCCGGTAAAATGAATTCAATGGATATTGCCAAAGCCATTAAAAAAGGAAATGGAAAAGCCATGTTGAAAACAGTTAGTGGCGGGACACTAGTAGCCTGGATGAAAGGAAAAGATTTATATATAACAGATGAAAATGGAAAATCAGCAAAAATCACTATTGCTGATGTGAACCAGTCTAATGGTGTGATTCACGTGATCAATGAAGTGGTTACTCCAAAATCGTAAATGATTTGATGTTTGTTTTTTGTTGAAAAGAAAGTCCTGAGCAATCGGGACTTTTTTATTTGAATACATTCAGCTTATCCAGCTTTCCATTCCTGCAGGTCCGGTTCTACGTAAATCCATTTTGCTTCTGGACGTTTGGCCCTCAGTGTTGTTTCGAAGCTATTAATCAGCGTACTGATGGTTTGGGTATCGAGATTGGGTTTACATTTTATTTTTACACAAACCAATACTTCTCCGGGACCTTGCTGAATCGTTCTGCAATTGATGAGTTCAGTGATATTGGAATCTTTTTTAATGATGTCGTTGATCGTATGCATAATAATCGGGTCAGCGCTTTCGCCAATCAGCAGGGATTTTACTTCGATGGCAAGGAAAATAGCAACGAGAATCAAAACAACTCCAATGGCAAGGGAACCTAACGCATCATATCTTCCATCACCGGTGTAATAGGTGGCCATCATTGCGATCAATGCCAAAAACAATCCGAAGACTGCCGCTCCATTCTCTCCAAAAACTACAATCAAATCGCTGTCTTTTGTGTTTCGCAGATAATTTATAAAGCCCCCGTTGCCTCTTCGCTTGTTGATTTCAACGATGTTCGAATAAGTGGCATAGCCTTCCAATGCAATGGCAAATACCAAAACTCCAATACCCCATGCGATGTTTTCTACGGGTTCGGGGGAATTGAATTTGTGGATTCCTTCGTATATGGAAAACATCCCTCCAATGGAGAACAACAGCATTGCCACCATGAATGACCAAAAGTAAACGGACTTACCATACCCAAAAGGATGTTTGTCATCAGCGGGTTGTTGCGCTTGTTTTACTCCCAATAGCAATAAGCCCTGATTCGCACAATCGGCGGAAGAGTGGATGGTCTCTGCCAGCATTGCCCCGGAACCCGTCATAAACGCTGCAACTCCTTTGGAAACGGCGATCAGCATATTTACAATCAGGCTCTGAATAATATGACCAGATCCGTGATTTTCTTTAGTGTGGACTTTGGTATTTTTATCCATTTGAGTTTTCTTTTTAGTAAGAGTTAAAAGTAAAGTAAATCTAACCAAAATTAAAATTTGGCATAAAAAAAACCAATTCATTGCAGAATTGGTTTTAATGTTTTTCAGTTATTGTTATCGAAGGCTGGCTCCGAGCTCCGTTTCGAAGTTGTTCTGGAGTTTGCTCATGATTTTCTCAATCTGGGTATCGGTCAGTGTTTTCGAATTGTCCTGAATCACGAAACTCACTGCATAGGATTTCTTTCCTTCCGGAAGGTTCTTGCCTTGGTAGACATCAAAAAGATTAACGTCTTTCAATAATGATTTTTCAGATTGACGGGCAATGTTATAGATTGCATCAAAAGCGACATTTTCGTCAACCAATAAAGCTAAATCACGGCGTACTTCCGGATATTTGGGGATGTCGGCGAATTTAATCTTGGTTGAAATTAACTTCAGGATCAACGCCCAGTTGAAATCGGCGTACAAAACTTCCTGTTTGATATCAAAATGCTTGGTAATCGACTTCTTGATTGTTCCTAATTCTACTATAGTATCGTTACCTACTGCAATTGCAATCCCTTCTGCAAAAACATCATTAGTGAACGGCTTGTTTTGCGTTTTAGCAATTCCTAATCTTGATAAGATGCTGTTTACATATCCTTTGAACAAAAAGAAATCCGATGGTTTTTGTTCTATGGTCCAGCTTTCGGCGATGCGATTCCCGGAAACCAATAGCGTTAAATGCTTGTTTTCTTCGGTACCTGAAGGCAGTTTATGGTATGTTTTCCCGAATTCGAATAATTTCAAGTCCGAGTTTCTTCTGTTGATGTTGTAGGATACCGCTTCGAGTCCTGAGAATAGCAAGGATTGTCTCAGCACTGATAAATCATTACTTAACGGATTCAAGATCGTCACGTTGAATTCCTCTCTCAAGTTGTCGGATAGCTTAATGTATTCCGGAGAGGTGAGGGAGTTCGCCATCATTTCGTTAAACCCTAATGAAGTCAACTGGGTAGCGATGATGTTCTGTACTTTGTAATCTTCGGTGCGTGGTGAATTGGAAACCGTTGCGTTCAGTTTCTTGGTGAAGTTGATGTTGTTGTATCCGTACACACGAAGTATTTCCTCGATTACATCAATCTCACGCTGCACGTCAACGCGGTATGCGGGGATTACCAATCCCAGGCCGGCATCGGAAACGCTTGTTACTTTGATGTCCAAAGACACTAATATCTTCTTAATAGTTTCTTTAGGTAGTTCCTGACCAATGATTCTCTTGACGTTATTGAAGTTCAATACGACAGAAAAGTCTTCAATCTTCTTGTTGTAGATGTCGACGATGTCGGAAGTGATTTCGCCTCCGGCCACTTCCATAATCAAAATAGCTGCTCTCTTCAAAGCATATTCAGTAATAGTAGGATCGATTCCTCTTTCGAAACGGAAAGAAGCATCTGTACTTAAGGTATGACGTTTGGCTGTTTTACGGACCGAAACCGGATTGAAGTAGGCGCTTTCCAGGAAAATGCTCGTCGTATTCTCGGTTACTCCTGAATTCTTTCCTCCAAAAACCCCTGCAATGCATAAAGGGCCTTTTTCGTCGCATATCATTAAGTCTTCTTCGTGTAAGGTTCTTTCGATATCGTCCAAAGTTGTGAATTTGGTTCCGCCCGGTACTGTTTTGACAATGATCTTGCCGTTGATTTTTGATGCATCAAAGGCGTGAAGCGGCTGTCCCAGTTCGTGTAAAACGTAATTGGTCACATCAACTATGTTGTTCTTTGGCGTTAAGCCTATGGATTTCAATCTGTTTTTTAACCATTCCGGGGAAGGTTTCACGGTGATTCCGGAGATGGTTACCCCGCAGTATCTTGGCGCTAACTTCGTGTCTTCGACTTTGACGTCTATTTTGAGGATGCGTTTCTCTACTTTGAATTTGCTTACGGAAGGCGTAATCAATTCGGAGTGGTTGATGTTTTTTTGTATCAGGCCGGCGCGCAAATCACGTGCAACACCCCAGTGACTCATCGCATCGGCGCGGTTTGGTGTCAGACCGATTTCAAAAACCTCGTCGGTTTCGATGTTGAATACCTGCGAGGCCGGAGTTCCCGGTGCAAGTTTGGCGTCCAGCACCATGATCCCGTCGTGACCATCGCCAAGACCGAGTTCATCTTCGGCGCAGATCATACCATGGCTTTCTTCGCCACGAATTTTTCCTTTTTTGATTTCGAAAGCGTTGCCCTCTTTGTCATATAGTTTGGTACCGATGGTTGCTACAGGCACTTTTTGTCCTGCTGCCACATTGGAGGCGCCACATACAATCTGCACGGGAGTCCCGTTGCCAATATCCACAGTGGTTACCTTTAGTTTGTCGGCATTGGAGTGCTGCACGCACGTCAGGACGTGCCCAACGACAACGCCTTGCAAACCGCCCTTAAGGCTTTCGAATTTGTCAACGCCTTCTACTTCAAGACCTAAGTCTGTCAATAAAGCTGCTGTTTCTTCGGAAGTCCAGTCTGTTTTTATGAATTGTTTTAACCAGTTGTATGATATTTTCATTGTAATTTTTTTTCAAGGAAGCAAAGATACTATTAATTAGAGAATGGCACAATTTGGTTTGGGGTTTTTTGCGGGGTATTTGTGGGGAAAATGCGGAGAAAAGGGGAGAGGATATTTACAAGTTACGTTGGCATAATTCTTAGTTACGTTAGCATAATTCCAAGTTACGTAGGCATAATTCCAAATTACGTGATGATAATTCTAAGTTACGTTAGCATAATTCCAAGTTACGTAGGGTTAATTCTAAGTTTCGTGAGCATAATTCCAAGTTACGTAGGGGTAATTCTAAGTTACGTGAGCATAATTCCAAGTTACGCAGGCGTAATTCTAAGTTACGAAGACATCATTCTACATGCTGTTGTCTTAGTATTTTTTGAGGAAGCGTACTCTTAAATCTGAGAAAGAATAAGCCCCAAAATAATGGGGCTTATTTGTTTTAAGAAATGCCACCTCCAGTGAGCGGTGAACGGTTAGAATTTTTTCCTGAATTCTATTCCTTTTACCTGTGCGAATTGCGGGCTGGTGGCTCCGAAGATGGTCTTGATGTATTTCTTTACCTCGGTAGCGGTATCCACTAATCCCGTGTCGATACCATATAGTGTACTGTTTCTGGCAATCCGGGAATTACTGATGTTGGTGAAGGCGGTTGCCACAGCATTGTTCTTTGCAGTCAGGTCAGCTTGCTTGGCGGTTAAGGCCACTATTTTCAAATCGGTTTCGTTTGGTGCATAACTTGGTTCGGATTGCAAGATGGCGATTAACCCTGCCAAGTGCTGAATCTGCTGGTCGTAGGACTGCTGACTTGCAGAGATTGCGGTTGGTGCCTGTGTATTTGGATCGACACTGACTACTGCTGAGGAAGCTCTTTTCCCCTGAAGTTTACGGTTGAATCCTTTGGCGTCTTTGATTTTTTCGTTGGCTGCATCGGTTACTTCCAGTGCATTTACCACGCGGGTTGCCAACGAGTGCACGTTACTGAAGGCTGCCAGTCTTTCGTTTACCTGGTTGTTGTATGCCGTGTTTTTAGTAATCACATCCGCCAAGCTTGTGTTGGCTGTTACTGCCAATGTGGTCAGTTGTGGTAATTTAAGCGACGTTTTAGAAGGATTGTAAGCCGCTCCGTAGCCGGTTACGAAAGCGATTAAATCCTGAAGGTTGGCCACATTAATGGCATGACCTGTTTCGCTTGTACTTCTTTTTGGTGTTGTGGTTTCGTGCGTTGTTGCTGCCATAATAAGGT
This sequence comes from Flavobacterium sp. GT3R68, assembly GCF_007109225.1. GTDB lineage: Bacteria > Bacteroidota > Bacteroidia > Flavobacteriales > Flavobacteriaceae > Flavobacterium. The sequence continues at coordinate 331,804 of NZ_VJZK01000003.1, read as the reverse complement.
TTTTAGGTTTTTATGGCGGCAAACTTAAATAAATAAAATCTTACAAAAAGTGTTTTTGTAAGATTTTTAACATTTTATGAGATATTTGTTGTTTTGTAATTCGTGTTACGTTGAAAGCCTGTAGATTAGAATTACTATGGCGATTAAAACAATGGTGGTATAAATGACTTTGTTGTATTTGGCTAACCACTCCGGTAAGTAGATATCAAAGTTGGATTTTTGACAATCGGAGTATTTCCGCGCCAGTAAGGTGACCGGGCAAAAGGATTTGAGAACTACTAAAATAATTCCTTCGGCAATGAGTATGCCGAGGCAGGCCCAGACTTTCCAGTCTATTTTATCGATGATGACGGCGTAGAGGAAATAGAATATGATGACGTTGAAGATTAGCCATATGATGGTGTGGAGGAGTTTGATGCCGGTTAGTTTGTTCATTGGGATTTATATAAAAGTAAAACTACAACTTTTTGGGATGTAGTTTCATATTCTTTGTGGGCACGGATTGCAAATCCGCGCTATCGGTTCATGGGGGATTTTGGTATTTATTTATGAAAACCACACATCGGGACTGATAGCGCGGATTTACAATCCGTGCACCCACAGCAGTTAAAACAAATCTAACAAAATAACATTTAAATCATTGTGCAAACCTGCGTAGTTCCTAGCGGAACTATAATAATAATCCTCAGGAAGAGCTACAATTTTGTCCTTAACAGGATTGTTATGGATATAATTTACCTTTTGTTTAATGAACCAGTTGGTTTCAATAATTTCAGCATGGTACCCGTCTTGCCAAACTTTATAGTGCTGTTCTCTTTTTAAATGTTCACATGCTTTTTTGAAATATTCCAACATCCATTCCCGCCGGCTTTCTGGCTCATCAATAATTAATTGAATGATTTTTTTGGAGGTGAATTTTTTTAAATCTCTGATTACATCTGACAGTGTAAAACCATCTGTTGATTTGCATAGTAAATGGATATGACTTGACATAATGCAATAGGCATATATTTCTAATCCTTTGTTCTGCTGGCAATGTTGTAAGGCATTAATAAGAACTGTTTTCTGGTTAACCCTTGTAAAAACATCTATCCAACCTACGGTTGTTATGGTTATAAAATAAGCATCCTCCGTTGTTGTGGCTTTGTATTTTGTTGACATGGCGTTTATATAAAAACAAAACTACAACTTTTTGGGCTGTAGTTTTTTATATTCTTTGTGGGCACGGATTGCAAATCCGCGCTATCGGTGTGGATACATATCCGCGCGATCGGGGGTTGTATTTTGTTGACATGGCGTTTATAGAATGGGAATAGCTCGTAAATTTAGTGGATTTACTGATATAGAAATATCTTTAAAATGTTTATTTTTCAACACCGTTGTCAACACCGTCCGGTGGCTTGCCTCAGTGGCGTGACTATCACCGAACAATCACAAATATAAACCAACTTTGAGTTATCAGCGTATTTTCTAAAGAATCACAGAATTAAGCCATTGCAAACCGCTGTTACCAGCTGTTGTATTTTTTCTTTTATCACTTTTCATATTTTGCCAATAATTTTTTATAAAGTTCAATTTCTTCCCTCAACGACTTTACCAATTTGTTGGTTTGATATGAGATTATATTGTTTTTAAACAGTGAAAGACTTCATCGTTCCTCCTCGCAATGACGGTGCGGGATTACTTCGTCCGTTCGCTTCGGTAGATTACTTCGTCGTTCCTCCTCGCAATGACAGAGGGCAGTTCGCTTCGTTCGGGTGCCTTGTCGTTCCTCCTTGCAATGACAGAAGAGAGTTCGCTTCATTCGGGTGCTTTGTCGTTCCTCCCTGCAATGACGTTGGGTAGTTCGCTTCGCTCGGGTGCCGCGACGTTCCTCCTCGCAATGACAGTGTGGATATTACTTCGCCAGTTCGCTACGCTCGGGTGCTATTTTGTTCCTCCTCGCAATGACATAGGAATAATACATGTCGGAAATAATGAATACTCCAATGGCAAAATTAGCAAGGGTATAGAATGTCATGGGTTCATTAACCATAAATATTTCTGGAAACTGGTTTGTAATGATACTATATGCTGTGAAAATGAAGGCCAAAACTAAATTGGAAAAACCCGAGAAGATATAAAAGAAGTTGTCTTTAAATTTTTCCGTGTGGTTTCTTCTAAACAGGGTGAACCGCAGTATCAGATTTACCAGCGCTAATCCAATGGAAAAAACTACAGCTTCTAAAAAATTAAAGAACAATGTCAAACCACCGAAACCAGAGGCAGTGTAATAGTCAAAGAAAACATACACTGACCACAGTGTTGTTATGAAAAAAGTAATCGCCAGATTTTTAAAATGTTGTTTTGTCACAGTGTTTCTGTTTTGCTGTTAGGCGTAAAGTTTGTCGCAGTCGTATTTTTTAATTTTGTGGTTTGGACCCAGAAATGTCGCCGCCCGGATTAAAATCTTGCAATGCAAGTCCGATTCCAATAATTACTCCGAGCACTGCACTTCCTGTCACAAGGGATGCCGTTTTGAGAACTGAAAATTTCCTGATTTTTATCTCTTTAATGTCTTTTTCAGCAATTTGTATGTTTTTTTTTCCTGCTTTGAAATTTGCAGTACTATCATTTAAACTAACGAGATTGGCCTTTTGGAATTTATCATCTATTTTAATTTTGTATTTTTTCCCTTCTGTCAAAGGAGTTTTACCGGGGTCAATTGTTTTATAGCTATAGCAACTATGGAGCAATAACGACAGGATTAAAATTGTGATTGTAGTGAACTTCATATTTTTGTTTTTTCATGATTACTATATAGGTGCGTTGTTATTCTAATTAAATGAATATCCTGCTATTAAATTAAGTGAATTTGTTTTTACGCTTCCGCCATTCCAGACATCGACTTTGCTTGTATTGGACAATCCCATATTTTCTCTTATTTCAATATAGAATGTACTTTTTTGATTTAAGGTAAAACTTTTTCCAAGTCCAACTGATACACCAAAATCCATTTTTTTATTGTTGTCTGTTGTATCCCTGTCATCGGTGTTGAATTCGGTTGAGTTGAATTCGCTTGTAATTTTGGATTTGATCAAATATCCGATAAAAGGACCTCCGTTGAGATAGTAGCTGTTTTTTTCGGTAAAACTATATTTTAGCATGATTGGTACAACTAAATAATCATACTTTTTTTTGGTTGTAAACTCATGAACTGTAGTAAATCCATCGTTATCAGTGATTTCTATTCTGTTATCGGCTTTTTGGGTTTTTCGTTCGTAATTTAGTTCTGCTTTCAGACTCCATTTTTGCTTAATCAGATATTCCAAATTTATTCCCCCCAAGTAAGCGAAAGCCGGACTTTCTGAGTAGGAAGCACTTGCCGGAATGTTGTAGCCTCTGAAATTGGAGTAGTTTAATCCGGCCTGAACTCCAAATTTAATGTTTGGATTTTGGGAATAACAGAGCAATGAGAGTAGTAGGAATGAAATGCTTACAATTAATTTGTTCATGGTTTTTAAATGTATTGGGTTTGTTTAGTTACTAAAGCGGCTTCACACTGTCAGGTCCGCCGTTGCGAGGAGGACTATGCGGCACTCAATCCGTAGCTTTATTAACGTCTGTCCAATGCATACTTGTATTTATCGAAATTTTTGGGTAAGTCATTCGTTATGGTTAATTTATTAGAAGCGAATGTAGGTTCAATCCGAATTACCTTCGTATTCTCATTAATATCTACCTGAAATTCACTTTTCATTTTTACCATATCCAGGTGAAGCGCTGTAAATTTATATTTTCCGTCTTTCAAGTCAATTATTATGTATTCGGAGGGTCTTAATTGGCCTATCGATTTGCCGTCAACCCACACATTCAACCTGGCGGTGTTGTCTATTTTATGTAAAATATTGGCGCCGTTATAGATCATTATTTTCCCGTTTCCAAGTGTACTGGTATTGACGGTCTCTAATTTAACAGGACTGTAATCACTAGGTATTGATTTTAGTGCACAGGAAGATAAAGCCGACACTACTAAAATAAGACCTAATTTGATTCCGCTTTTTTTAAAGATTTTCATAATGAGAGTTGTTTTTAATTGTTATTGAATTCAAGTTACTGTTCACGCCCGCTGACTTGCGGTGTTGGAACGACAAATATAAAATAAACTTTGGGTTGTGAGGTGTTTATTAAGGAACAGTGTTAAGTGGTGGATGATGCACCAGCGAACGGGTTTGTTATTCTCTTATTTTGGAAGATTCGATGATTTTTCATCCCCATACTTTTTACTTTTAAGAAATCACTCTCACTGCAAACAGTAAGAATGACACAACTCTAACCGGAGTTTAATAAGACTCAGTTTGATATTGTGGAATCAGAATTTTTGTACGTCATTTGCGCTCCTATTATATAGTAATTGAAAAAAATAATTTGCCTTTTATTTCTGTTAAATTATCATGTAAATGATGCGCAGATAAATTTGACACACAGTGTTGGTAATGATATTATCAGAACTTCCATGTTTTCATGTAGTAATGGTGAACTTAAGTGGGCTGCGAAAAATTTTCTCCATCTTCCGGCCCTTCGCTAATTCATCCACTAACTTATCCAAATACCGAACCTGTTGGGTCAAAGGATTCTCAATTTCCTCTACACGATATCCACAGATCACTCCGGTAATGAGACTCGCATTGCGGTTTAACGCAGCTTTTTGGAAGAATGCTTCAAAAGTTGCATTTTCGTTTATTAAATCCTGCAGCTTTTGGTTATCGAAGCCTGTCAACCATTCTATGACCTGATGCAATTCTTCTTTTGTTCTGCCTTTCTTCTCTACTTTTGTGAGATATAGAGGATATACCGAGGCGAAAGTCATATTTGCAATACGCTGGTTTTGTGTGCTAGAATCATTCATATTCTTGTATTTAGACCTGTGGCGGAGTATTTAAACCGCTGAAGTGGCTTTTATTTATCAACTCGTTTTAAATCTAAATCCTGAAAGTCAAAACTAAAATCAATGTTTGGCGAAATACCTTTCATTTTAATAGATTGTGCTTTGCCGGTCTCATCAAGTGAAAACATAGCAAGGGCATCGCAATTCATAGCTTGATATTCCCATTTAATGGCAAAAGTATTGGCGTTATAAAAAGCCATTGGGCCATTTAATTTTGGAGAACGATAAGATTTGAACCATAATTTCTTGTTTTTTTCAAATACTTCAATTTTTCCAAACCAATTGTCCTCATAAATTCCGATATAGTCCTCATTTTTAACTTTGACGTTTTTTGCGGTTGCTACTTTTTCCCAAGTTTTTTTTGTTATCTCATCACCTGTGTTTTTACTATTCTGCATCCGTTCCACCATTTTTCCGGTCCAGCCAAAATCATCCAGGCCTAAGTAACTATCAGAAATGCTATTGGTAACTGCCGTAAAAAGTCCGCCACCGCCATTTTCGGTATTCGTTAAAATTACGATGCCTAAGTTCAGATCGGGATACAGCGTCACTATCGACAGCATTCCGGGCAGACCTCCCGTGTGAGATACTCTTAATTTTCCGTTGACATCTGTCAATCCCCAACCCAGGCCATACCCGTTGAAATGAGAATTGTATCTTGGACTAGGATTGTTGTCAAAAACGGTATGCAACCTCCACATTTCATTGTGGTTTTTCAAAGAAAACATAGTTGATTTCAAATCATTTCCATATTTACCTTTATCCAAACGCAGCTGCATCCATTTTGACATATCAGCCGCATTCGAGAATATTCCACCTGCCGCACTTCCCATTCCAATATCGTATGCGTCGATTGTTTTGATGGTTCCCGATTCTGAAGAGTGCGGGACTGCCAGGTTGTTTTTGTCTTTCAACAAGCTGCCCACATAGGTGTTGTTCATTTGTAAAGGTTCAATGATTCGTTTTTGGACAAATGCCTCGTAGCTCATACCGGTGGCTCTGGCAATTACTTCTCCTGCGACGATATAGAGTAAATTGTCATAATCAAATTTGGTCCGAAAAGCGGATACAGGTTTGAAATGCTGAAAACTGGCGACAACGTCGTTAATGGTAAAGGTGGAACCATCAGGAAAAAACATCAGATCGCCGACACCTAAACCCAATCCGCTGCGATGGGTTAATAAGTCCTGAATGTTAAAGTTCTCTGTTACATAATCATTGTACATTTTGAATTCAGGGATGTGGTCTTTTACTTTATCGGTCCATTTCAGTTTACCTTCATCCTCCAAAATAGAAAGCGCTGCCGTTGTGAAGGCTTTGCTATTCGATGCAATCTGAAAATTTGTGTATTCGTTAACCGGTTTTTTTGTTGCAACAGAAGTAACTCCGTAGCCTTTTTGATGAATAACTTTACCGTCTTTAACAATGGCTATTGATGCTCCGGCTACCTTAAACTTTACTAAGGCATCTTCCATTAATACGTCAATTTTTTGGGTTGTTAATTGAGCAAAGGTTGGTGTAGCAACTAAAAGAATAAAGAGGAGGGAAGTTAAAAGAGATGTTCCTTTTTTCATAATGGTGTGTTGTTAGTATTTGTATTTAGCGCTAAAATCACGATAAGGCGGGTGAATGTTACAACAAATATAAATTAAAGATTTGGCTTTATTTAGTAACCTCCAATAGCTCTTAGAATGTAAAAGACGAAATGTTGATTCATTGGACTTTAATAATCGTCTGATATAGTTTTACTCTCTACTTAATGCGGTTTCTATCATTTCCTTCAGAATTTCGATATCAACATCCTCCAGTTTATTGATGTAGAGACAACCTCCATTCGTTTTATGCTTACCGAGCTGTTTAAGAACCTCCGCCTGATCTTTTACTCCTACGCCAATGTACAGAGAGAGATTCGCTTTACGGGGAGCAAACCCTATCCGGAACCAGTCGACTTCTCTTCCCGAAGTGGGACTTTTGTATCGTTTATCACCAAAACCGATAATGGAACTGCTCCATAAGACTGGTTCTTCCCCACTGCCTTGTTTCATTATTTCCAGCAGGGCAAAACTATCTCTGCGTTTTTGTTCACTCTCAATAGCATTGATATAGTCTTCGACACTTGCAGTGGTTGGTTTTGTTTTTATTTCAGCGAGTTTTGATTTTTTTTCAGCCATTTGGTAAATATTAAAATGGAAATAATTAAGAATATTTTACTGTGCATAATGTCAGGCTACTTTTTAACACTTCAATTATCAAATATAAACAGTTTTAAATAGAGTAGCTAATTTATATATTTGGAACGTTAACTTACAGATCGATATTCTGAATGTTGCGTTTTATGATTTTCTATCTATGTTGGTGATTATATGATAAATACATTTTCAATACTTAAAATAAATTCTACCTTTTTCGTACATTTGAGTTATGAAAAAACACGAATTATACCTCTTGCTTTTGATTGGTCTCCCTTATTTTGTTGGCGCTCAGAAAAATGATAACACAGCCTCTTTTCGCGACTTGAAAGCCCATCGTTATGTTCGCTTCAACTACGATAATGACTATTTTGCTTCGAGAGACCAGGATTATACTCAAGGCTATAATTTGGAACTTGTGTCCCCAGGTTTAAGACGAAATCCTATGAACAAACTATTAGTTCGCCCGAAGAAAAGTGATAATAAATTCGGTATTTCCCTTGAACATCTTGGCTATACGCCCATTGATATTAAAAGTGCTTCCGTCCAATATGGCGATCGTCCGTTTGCTGCTGCGCTTATGCTTAAAAGCTTTGCATTAGCAATAGATACGGTAAATACTTCCCGACTGAGCTCGCTATTTAGTATAGGAGTAATTGGGCCGGGGGCGTTGGGGAAAGAGGTACAGGTCGCCTTTCATAAGGTAATAGACAATACGATACCGGAAGGATGGCAAAATCAGATCCGAAATGATGTTGTGCTTAACTATGAAGTGAGTTATGAGAAGCAATTAGTACGCTACCGAGATTTGTTTTCGTTGCAAACAAATACAACGTTGCGGGCAGGAACCTTGTTTACGAATGCGGGGATAGGAGCCACCACTACATTTGGAATAATCAATGGGCCGTTTAGCGTAATTAAAACCAAAAAGAGATTTTTACTTTATGGCTATAGTAAGTCCATGCTAAATGTCATTGGTTATGATGCGACATTGCAGGGTGGATTGTTCAATCGTACGAGTCCCTATACAATAGAGAATAGTGATATAGAACGTTTTACTGCTCAGGTGAATTATGGGATTGTGTTTCAGATTAAGAGTTTGTATCTGGAATATTCGCGTGCTGTTATTACCAGGGAATTTGAGGCGGGGCATAGTGGTAAATGGGGAGGTGTTAAGGTAGGTTTAAGTTATTAAGTCCAGTGCTTCATCTGTTGAAAAGGTATCATGATATAAGTTTTTAGTTTGACGGCCCCTGGCGAATGCGCTTAATACAGTGGAAAAATTAGTTGCAATTCCTAACATCAGTCCGCTAGTGTCTATTAGAAACGCGGCCCAATATCTTTTACAGCCGGCTGCAATTTCCCAAGCGCTGATTTGGCTTTCTCCAGATATTGTTGTCTCGTAGCCAGTAAGCAAATGATGGATATCGTGTTCAATTACTGCTTTTCTTCTTGCGTTGAAACTTGGAAAATAGAAATGAAAATTCGGAGTCAGTTCCATTTTTACACTGGAGCTGCTTTGTCCGCCGTCATAATCTAAGTTATTGTCTGCATAAAACGTACTCAGTAACTTTCTTGGTGTTTATTCGTCCATGTTTATTAGGTGAAGCCGGGTTCATCATATTTTAATTTATTGGTATACCGTGCATTGGCCTCAGTAAACGCACGATAAATTTTTTCAGGTGTGGATTTAAGAACTCTGTGTAATGATACGCTGTTATTTGACATAAAAATTATTGTTAGATTCTTACTCGTTTGACTTTTAAGTTCGGCCACGTTTTTATAGGTACAAATTTGCGGAGTATAAATTTAATAACTTTCTATCAAATATATTATCCCATATATTTTTTTATGATTTTGTACTTTGTTCCAGAAAACCCTAGAAAATTTCGTCAATATGCTTTTTGATATTTTCAGCCATTTTAAAGGTCGGCAAATCATTTTCATCACTACCAAAAGGGTCTTCAATTTCTTCGGCAATTAATTCCAGACTCGCTAAAACATAAAAAATAAAAACGACTACGGGAACCACGTAATATCCTAGACTGAAGGAATATCCGAAAGGCAATGTCATCACGTAAAAGAAGATAAATTTTTTAAGAAAGGCGCTGTAGGAGTAGGGTATAGGGGTGTTCTTTATTCTTTCGCAGGCACCGCAGATTTCAGTAAATGATTGTATTTCCGCATTTAAAATAATAAGCTGGTCACCGGAAATTTTTTTGGATTCATACAAATCATTTATTTTTTTGAAAAGCATACCCGCCAATTGATTTGGTTTGTGTTTGTGATGGTCCATTTCCAAATCCACATCATCAAAAAGCTGTTGTGCGGTTTCACTGTCATTCAGGTGCTTGTGCAAAATCATGGCATACGCCGGAATCAATTTTCTGAAGTCATCACGGTCTTTTTCATCATGCAGCATGGCTGATAATTTAATGGCAAGATTCCGGCTGTTATTTACTAAAGACCCCCACATTCTTCTGCCTTCCCACCAACGGTCATAAGCTGTATTAGTTCTGAAAACTAACAAAAGTGAAATCACGAAGCCCAACATTCCGTGCATAATCGTGATGTTTTTTACATAACTGTTTTCAGGAAGCTGCCAATATTCCACTTCCAGATACCCGATGATTCCGGAATAAGCTCCAATCGCCAACATGATAGGCAGTAGCGTCCGAAAAGTATCGGCTTTATGAAAACGAAAAATGAAAGTAAACCAGTCTTTTGTATTGTATGAAATCATTTGGTATAGAAATTTATCAAATTAAAATGTAAGTGTCCCGGCTAATTCTTTTAAGGCAATTTCCGATAATTTAGCCTGAAACTGGGCATTGCTGTACCGCACTTTCGCATTGACATAATTAAGTTGTGCGGTACGAAATTCCAGTGTGGCTATAGTTCCTATTCGGAATTTATCCAAAGTGATCTGTAAGTTTTGTCTGGCGATGGCTTCATTTTTTTCTTCCAGACGAATCAGTTCGAGGTTGGTCAGATACGTTTGATAGGCTGTGGCCAGTTGGGACTGTAATGCTAATGTTTGCTGGTCAATCAGGAGTTTTGAATTCTCAATTTCAATTTTGGCGATTTTCTCGTTTCGGTTTTGTGATAATCCATCAAACAGATTCATGGAAGCACTAAAACCATAATTCAATCCGCGTGCTGACGATTCGGTTGTAAACCCAAGAGTGGATTGTGATTCATTGAAATTATAGCCTGTATTCACTTTAACGGTAGGATACCGCGCCGCTTTGATTTGCTTTAACTGCAATTCGGTTACTCTTTTATTAATGATTTGTGCTTGTAATTGTGGGTTTTGCTTTTCTGCCAAAGTCATCAAATCAGGGAGTAATAAAGTATTGTCAATGACAATTAACGAAACCACTTTAAAGTCGGCTGTGATATCTCTAGCCAAAAGCTGATTCAGAAAAATTTTGGTATTGGCATACAATTCTTTTTGTCGTAGCACGGTTGTTAAATCGGTATTTAAATCAACCTGCGCGTTCAGCACTTCTAGTTTGGAGGCTTTTCCAATAGTGAAACGGTTTTGTGCCAAAGTCATTCGTTGGTTCGAAATTACGATGGTGCTGTCCAATGCATTTAATTGCTGTTGCTGCTGAACCAAATCATAATAGGTTGCGGTAACATCACTTATTTTTGTGATGACCGTCAGTTTTAATTGGGCTTCCCCTAATTTCTGGAGTTCCTTTAACTGATCATAGTGGGCAAACATTTTTAATCCGTCAAAGACCGTCCAATCCAAGCCAACACCATAACTCAGGCTGTTGTTTTTAGCATTGTCAAGTTCCGTTACGGTTCCGTCCTGCCGCGTTTGGGAACTGTTTTGAATACTATTGTTATCGACTACAGTGGCCGTAACTTTGGGTAACATACCCGCATTTCCAACGGCGACGTTTGTTTTGTCAATAGTGAGATCGTTCTTCGCTATTTTTATCTCATAATTGTTTTCCAATGCAATTTTGACCGCAATTTCGAGGGTTAAAATTTCCTGTGCATTCATTTTAATAACGCTAAAGAAAATCAGAATCAGACTTTGAAATACTATTTTAGAATTCATCATACTTTTTTAGTCGTTTCATATTCGTCGATATGGTCAAATTCGGGGTAGTGTTTTCTGGCCCTGGACCACATCAGATACAACGCAGGGATTATAAATAAGGTTAATACCAAAGAGAATATGGTTCCGCCTACGATAACTACTCCCATTCCAATTCGGCTGGTTGAGGCTGCACCCAATGATAAAGCAATTGGCAATGCACCCAATGAAATGGCTAAACTGGTCATCAAAATAGGTCGTAAACGGGCTTCCGCAGCTTCAATAATGGCTTCCGCTTTCGGTTTTCCCTGCTCCCTTAACTGATTTGCAAATTCAACGATCAGAATTCCGTTTTTGGTCACCAGACCAATTAACATTACAGTTCCAATCTGACTGAAGATATTCCAGGTCTGGTCAAACAGCCATAACGAGAATAAAGCTCCGGCAACGGCCATAGGCACGGTTAAAATGATAATAAACGGATCTATGAAACTTTCGAATTGTGCCGCCAGTATCAAAAATATCAATAGTAAAGCCAGTCCAAATGCAAAAGAAGTATTGGAACTGCTTTCAACAAAATCACGGGATTCACCACCTAAATCTGTAGTGAACGTATCATCTAAAACTTTATCCTTGATTTCATTCATGGCATCAATTCCGTCGCTGATACTTTTGCCGGGAGCGAGCCCTGCTGAGACTGTGGCTGACATGTATCGGTTATTGTGATACAATTGCGGCGGATTGCTTTGTTCTTCTATCGTGACCACATTGTCCATTTGGATTAGTTCCCCTTTATTATTTTTGACAAACATCGAGGTCAAATCCAATGGTTTGGAACGGTCTTTCTGGTCAAATTGGCCAATAATCTGATACTGTTTGCCATTTCGTATAAAATATCCGAACCGTTGCCCGCTTAGTGAAAGCTGCAGCGTTTGCGCAATATCAATCACCGAAATGCCGAGGCTTTCTGCTTTTTCACGATCAATGGTCACATTGATTTCCGGTTTATTGAATTTCAAATTGACATCCGACATTGCAAAAGTTGGATTTTTTGCCGCTTCGTCCATGAATTGCGGAATTTTCTCCTGCAATTTCTTAAAGTTTGGAGCCTGGATAATATACTGAATCGGCATTCCGCCACGTCTGTTTACGGCTATTGTAGGCTGTTCGGTAACTGACGTTTTGGCTTCCGCATATTGCTTGGTCCACATGGTTAATTTTTCTGCAATCTCTTTTTGGGAACGGCTTCTTTCACCCGGTTCGGATAATGCTATTCGTACTCGTCCGCTATTGACTGTTGATGCTCCAAATCCAGGAGATGTGATGACAAGGCTGACTTTTTTCTCCGGAATGGAATCGTCGATCATTTGTGAAAGTTCCTGCATAAATCGATCCGTGTATTCGTATGAAGAGCCTTCAGGAGCAGTGATACTCATTGTTATGGAACTTCGGTCGTCATATGGTGCAGTTTCTTTCTGCAATAAATTAAAAAAGAGATAAATCAATCCGAAACAAACAATCAGAATTGGGAAGCTCATCCATTTTTTCTTCATAAAACTTTCCAAAGTTTCAGCATAACCACGGTTTAGTTTTTGAAAGAATGGTTCTGTATAAATATAAAACTTCGATTTTTTCTGTTCGCCGCCTTTCATCAGATAGGCATTCAGCATCGGAGTTAACGTAAGCGATACAAAGGCAGAAATCAATACTGCTGCTCCGATTACCACACCGAATTCCCGGAATAATCGTCCGACAAAACCCTCCAGAAAAATAACCGGAAGGAAAACAGCCGCCAAGGTTATCGATATAGAAATTACCGCAAAAAAGATTTCATTCGAACCTTTGATAGCGGCTTCAATAGGGGACATGCCTTCTTCTACTTTTTTGAAAATATTCTCGGTAACTACAATTCCGTCATCCACCACCAAACCGGTTGCCAGAACAATTGCCAATAAGGTCAGTACATTGATAGAAAAACCAAAAAGCCACATGATAAAGAAAGTCGCAATCAGTGAAACCGGAATATCAATTAAAGGACGGAAAGCAATGGCCCAATCCCTGAAAAATAAATAGATGATTAATACTACTAGTAATATGGAAATACCTAATGTTTCCGCTACTTCAATCACTGATTTTTTCACAAAAACGGTACTGTCGATAGCAATATTCAGCTTGATATCTTTTGGTAAATCCTTTTTAAGCGCGTCGAATTCCTTATAAAATTCTTTGGAGATATCTAAATAATTGGCACCGGGAAGCGGCACAACTGCAACACCAACCAAAGGCATTCCGGATTGGCTCATTTTGGTTTCGATATTTTCCGGGCCTAAATTTGCGGAACCGATATCGCTCAGGCGGACTGTTTTTTCGCCGTCGGTACGAATGATGATATTGTTGAATTCTTCAGCAGTGGACAGGTTTCCGACAGTTTTCACCGTTAATTCGGTGTTGTCACCGGTCAATTTTCCTGATGGCAATTCAACGTTTTGTTTGTTTAGTGCATCCCTTACTTCCGAAACGGTGCAACCATAGGAGGCGAGTTTTATTGGATCAATCCACAAACGCATCGCATATTTTTTCTGTCCCCAAATTTGGACACCGCTCACTCCCGGAATGGTTTCGAGACGTTGGGCAATGACATTTTCGGCATAATCGCTCAATTCCAATGCGTTTCGGGTATCACTTTGTACGGTCATCGAAATAATCGCATCGCTATTGGCATCAGCCTTAGAAACTACTGGAGGTGCATCAATATCTTTGGGTAAGCTTCGCACGGCCTGAGAAACTTTGTCCCGAACATCATTAGCGGCTTCTTCGAGGTTTTTATCCAAATTAAATTCGACCGTAATATTACTGCTACCCTGGATACTCGATGAAGTTACATTTCGGATTCCGTCGATGGAATTAATCGCTTTTTCAAGAGGTTCGGTAATCTGGGATTCAATGATGTCAGAATTGGCTCCGGAGTAATTCGTACGGACTGAAATCTGGGCCGGGTCAATAGAAGGGAACTCCCTGACACCCAAAAAACTGTACCCGATAAGACCAAATAAAATAATGGCCAAATTGATTACAATCGTAAATACCGGTCTTTTTATGCTTAGGGTAGACAAACTCATTTTTTTCAGGCTTTATGCTTAAAGCTTTATTTTTACTTTTACCGGCGTTTCATTTTTTAAAGTCATTACACCACTGGTCAGAAGCGTGTCTCCGGCCTTCAATCCTGAAAGCACTAATATTGTCGCATCTGTTCTTGTGGCGGTTTGGACCATGATTTCTTTGGCCTGACCATTACTCGAGATGAATACCTTTTTTCCGTTTTGAACAGGGATAATGGCTTCTGTAGGGACAGCAATTGCGTCTTTTATGATGTCCAAGGGCAGTTCGACATTGGCAAAAGTCCCAGGCAATAATTTTCCGTCCTTATTTTCTGCAATAGCGCGAACCTGTAATGTTCTGGTAGCTACCGCAATTTCCGGCTCAATCGCATATACTTTCGCTTTGTAGGTATCAGCAGAACCGGAAACTGTAAAACTGATCATCGAATTCGTTTTTACCTGATTGGCATATTTTTCTGGGATAGAAAAAGTAATTTTTAATTCGGAAATGTTAACCAGTTTAGCTACTAAAATAGCAGGAGTTATATACGTTCCCGTTGAAATGGAGCGTAATCCAATTTTTCCTGAAAAGGGCGCTCTTACTGAAGTTTTTGCAGTCTGTGCTTTAATCAATTGGCTTTGGGCCTGAGCCGATTTATAATCCGCTCTGGAAACATCATATTCTTCCTGGCTTATCGCTTCTTTTTGCAGCAAAAGTTTCGCTCTTCTTTCATTTTCAAATGCGAGGCTTTCTTTGGTCGCCGCCTGTCGTAATTGGGCTCTCAGTTCAAGGTCATTAACTTTGAAAAGCATTTGTCCTTTAGAAACCGTACTTCCTTCCTGAAAATAAATACCTTCAACAATGCCGGAAACCTCGCTTCGGATTTCAACCTGCTCATTAGGCTCAAGGGAACCGGAAAGTGATAGGTTATTATCAAAAGTTCGGGGTTTTACGACAATGCCGCTAACATTCATGGGTTTATTTTTTCCTCCTTTGTCTTTGGATTCACTGTTTTCACTTTTGTTCTCTTTAATCCTGTAGGTAATAAAAGCACCCATTCCGATTATTAATAAGGTAAAAACAATGTATTTTATTTTCATGATGGGGGAGATAAAAGTAGGATTTAGGTTTCAGTATTTTGATGTAACAAAAATAGTTTTTAGCGCTGAGAATGTCCTGTGAGTTAATCTTTATTTAACACTTGTACATACAAATATATCGATTCGCTGAGAATATCAACTAATGTAATTCCAAATGTTCTTCTTTTTTGACAATTCAATAAAGACAGCTCGTAGGGTTGTATGTTCCGGTTTTAAAAGAGGAGCATCTTCTTTTAATATTATTACGGCATGATTTCTCGCCAATTGTAATATGTCCCTGTCTCTTACAATATCTGCAATCTGAAGGTTAAGGACGCCACTTTGCTGGGTACCCATCAGATCTCCCGGGCCTCGTAATTTAAGATCGACTTCGGCAATTTCGAAACCATCATTGGTGCGGACCATTGTTTCCATACGGGTTTTGCTATCATTGGATAATTTGTGCGATGTCATCATTATACAATAGCTTTGCTCAGCGCCACGGCCCACACGACCCCGTAATTGATGCAATTGCGACAAACCGAAACGTTCGGCACTTTCGATAATCATCACACTGGCATTTGGAATATTAACGCCCACTTCTATTACAGTCGTAGCAACCATAATATTGGTTTTTCCGTCGGCGAAACGTTTCATTTCGGCATCCTTATCAGCCGGTTTCATTTTGCCATGAAGAATGGAAACCGCATATTGAGGTAATGGAAAATCCCTTGAAATGCTTTCATATCCGTCCATCAAATCCTTGAAATCCATTTTTTCGGATTCCTGAATCAGCGGATACACTATGTAGATTTGTCTTCCTTTTGCAATTTCGTCCCGAATGAATTTCCAGACTTTCAATCGGTTGGAATCAAAACGATGCACGGTTTGAATGGGTTTACGTCCCGGAGGCAATTCATCAATGACAGAGATATCCAGATCACCGTATAAACTCATCGCCAAGGTCCGTGGAATAGGGGTAGCGGTCATTACCAAAACATGTGGTGGAATGGTATTTTTTTTCCAGAGTTTAGAACGTTGTTCCACACCAAAACGATGTTGTTCATCAATAATAGCCAAACCTAAATTCTGAAATTTTACTTTGTCTTCCAAAAGGGCATGCGTACCAATGAGGATATGCAACGTTCCATTCTCCAATTCTTCATGGATAATTTTTCGTTGTGCGGTTTTAGTGGAACCGGTCAATATTCGTATGTTGATACTCAAATCCTTAGCCAATTCGGATAAACCGATGTAATGTTGGTTGGCCAGAATTTCTGTCGGTGCCATTAAACAGGATTGAAACCCATTATCCAAAGCAAGCAGCATACTCATCAAAGCCACAATGGTTTTACCTGAACCTACATCGCCTTGCAACAATCTGTTCATCTGCGCCGGATTTCCCATATCATTACGAATTTCTTTCAGAACCCGCTTTTGAGCTCCCGTGAGTTCAAATGGCAAATGATTGTTGAAAAAATCGGTGAAATGATTACCTACTTTTTCAAAAGGATGGCCTTTGATTTTATGTTTCCGAATCAGATTTTTTGTGATTAACTGCAATTGGATGAAGAACAATTCTTCAAATTTCAATCGGAATTGAGCTCTCGCCAATGCATCGGCGCTTTTCGGAAAATGAATATTAAATAAGGCGGCTTTTTTGGAAATCAATTTTAATTCCTCAATTAAATATACGGGAAGGGTTTCACTGAACAAAGCCTGTGTTTCCAGAAACAGTTGCTGCATCAGTTTATTGATAACCCTATTGGAAATTCCCCGATTCGTCAATGTTTCGGTTGAAGGATATACCGGCTGCATCGCAGATCGCAGGCTTTGCTCATGTTCGGTCAGCAGTTCAATTTCGGGATGTGCCATATTGAACAATCCGTTGAACGAGGTGCACTTTCCGAAAATCACAATGGGAACATTCAGCTGCAGGCTTTCCCGAATCCATTTTTGCCCTTGAAACCAGACCAGTTCCATCTGGCCTGTAGCATCAGTGAAAGTAGCAACCAAACGTTTTTTTCCTTTTGCAAATTCAACGGTTTTGATGTTGATGATTTTTCCAATCAATTGTACTTCAGCGGCATTATTCTGCAGTTCATTTATTTTATAATAGCGGGTCCGGTCAATGTATCGGTTCGGATAAAAATTAATTAAGTCCTGATATTTATATATGCCCAACTCTTTACGCAGCAATTCCCCCCGATTGGGACCAACGCCTTTTAGGTATTCGATAGGAGTGAGTAGAAGGTCTTGCTGCATAACTGCGAAGATAGATTTTAATTGGGAAAATAGAAAATGCGACAAATTGAAATTGAGGTGAGAAAGAATTAAATTGTGAAATCAAATTTAAACACGATACCTTTGGATAACCAAAAATAAATCTTCAATGACAACCCATCTCGCTTTGCTTCGCGGCATCAATGTTTCAGGCCACAACATGATAAAAATGGATGCCCTTAAAGCTACCTTAGAAAACATAGGTTTTCAGAATGTCGTAACCTATATCCAGTCGGGAAATGTTTTTGTAACAACACCGGAGGAAAACCCGGGTAAAGTAGGATTTATGATCAAACAGGAAATTTTTAAAGTATTTGGTTATGATGTCCCGGTGATTATTCTTGGTGTGACGGATTTAGAAGCTTGTTTTAAAAATAATCTCTTTTTAAAAGAAAAAGACATCGATTTGAAGAAATTGTATGTGGCTTTTGTTTCCAAAGAACTTCGGACTGAACATATGAGTGAATTGAAAATAAGCCAATTCAAACCGGATGAGGCTCATATAGATGCCAGCAGGATTTTTATAAAATATGATGTGGGTGCCGGAAAAACTCGATTAGACCAAAAATACATCGAGAAAAAACTAAACGTAACTGCCACCATGAGAAATTGGAACACAGTAACCCAGTTACTGAAAATGTATCAGGAAAAGGAATAATAAGTTCGTTTTTTTACAATAATGCATCCATTCCTTAACTTGAATTTAGATAATTTTTGTTTTTTTTGTCTTAAATTTACGTCAGTATAATAAAATGTATGTCGCTGAAAATCTACAATTTGGCGTCATAACTTTTTGATTGTAAATTTAAAGCCATAACGATATGTCACGAGTAAGCACCTACCTCAATTTCCCACGCAATACCGAAGAAGCCTTCCTTTTTTACAAATCAGTTTTTGGAGGAGAATTTGGCCGTGGAGGAATTGCGCGCTTCAGTGATATTCCACCAGCAGAAAATATGCCGCCCATGGCAGAGGAAGATTTGAATCTCGTAGTGCATATAGAATTACCGATACTTGGCGGACATATATTGATGGGGACCGATGCTCCTGAATCTATGGGTTTCAAGGTAAATGCCGGCAACAACGTGTATATCAATCTCCAGCCGGATACCCGAATGGAAACGAAAAGACTATTTAACGCATTATCAAAAGGAGGAGAAATTACAATGGAGCTTCAAGACATGTTTTGGGGTGCTTATTCAGGCAGTTGTACCGATAAATTTGGAATCCAATGGATGTTCAACTGCGTGGCAAAATCGATATAATTTAAAAATCTATTAAAATGGAAACAACAGCGCTAAAAAAGGCCATTACGGTGGAAACCAATGTCAATGCGCCTTTAGAATCGGTATGGAAACATTGGACCACACCGGAGAGCATTGTGAAATGGAATAATGCATCAGAGGATTGGCATACCCCGTATGCCGAAAACGATTTGTATGCAGGTGGCAAATTCCTTTCACGGATGGAAGCCAGAGATGGCAGTATGGGTTTTGATTTCAGTGGAATCTATAATGAAGTGAAAACCAAAGAACGACTTATCTACACCATTGACGACGGAAGAAAGGTGGAAGTGCTTTTTGAAAATGATGGAAGCGGAACCAAAGTCATCGAGACATTTGAAGCCGAAGTTATACACCCAATCGAAATGCAGCGTGGCGGTTGGCAGTCTATCCTCAACAATTTTAAAAAACATGTGGAAGCAAATCAATAATCATTAATTCATGAATATGGCAAATCTAAAATTAACACCTTGCTTATGGTTTGATAAAGAGGCCGAAGAGGCAGCTAATTTTTATGTGTCAGTTTTTAAAAATTCAAACATTGATAATATCAGCTATTATACCAAAGAAGGTTTTGAAATTCATGGTATGCCGGCCGGTACCGTTTTGACTGTCAGTTTTCAATTGGATGGAAATCCCTTTACAGCTATGAATGGCGGACCGCTTTTTAAATTTAATGAGGCTGTTTCTTTCCAGATTTTTTGCGAAACCCAGCAAGAAATAGATTTTTATTGGGATAAACTCACTGAAGGTGGCAACGAAGTAGAGTGTGGCTGGCTAAAAGACAAATATGGCCTTTCATGGCAGGTAGTTCCATCAGTTCTTCCTGAATTACTTACTGATCCGGCTCGTGCAGAACGAGTAATGAAAGTACTGATGCAAATGAAAAAATTCAATATTGAGGAATTACTCAACGCGTAGTTACTTCGCAATCAAATCACAATACCAAAATCCATAATCAATAGTTTCAGCAGTATCCGAATCGCAAATGGTTTGGGAAGTATCTTCTTTTGGTTTTTCGTATGATTTATGGACAATTTCCCCAATTTCAAATGCAATCGGTTTTGAGAAAATAGGGCCATCAAAGGTAAAGGTATGAAACTCACCATTTTCTCCACAAACATCTACATTGTCCGGTAGATCATTGATAAAATCCTGATCGATTATCCGGCCCACAAAACTTTTGTCCAAAAAGCTTTCGTTTACGCAAACTACAATGGTTTTAAATCCTAAACCAATAAACTCCTTTATAAGTTCATGGGTTGGAATTTTCCATAAGGGAAAAACTGCTTTCAGTTGCATTTCGGCCAATTTATCCTCCCGGTATTTTCTTAAGTCTTCTAAAAAAATATCACCAAAAATGGAATGGGTAACTCCTTCACTTTTTAATTTTCCCAAAGTTTCCTGCATTACATTTTCATAGACTTCCATTGTGGGCATTTCGGGAATTTCCATTTTCAGTAACGGAATACCAATGCTTTTTGCCTGTTGTTCCAATAATTCCACGCGTACGCCATGCATCGAAATACGTTGAAAATGTTGGTTGATGCTTGTTAAAAGACAGGTAATTTCGAACTCACTATTCTGTAAAACTTTATATAAGGCTAAGGCTGAATCCTTACCGCTGCTCCAATTAAAAAGGGCTTTCTTTTTCACAATTTCTTTATTTGGTAGTAAACTTACAAAATTGGTCAGAATTGTTATGAGCTGCTTTCGTAACTTTGGCTTCTGATATTTTAAAAATGAAATCATTTTCGCTTATTTTCTTGTTTATTTCGACCATTGCTTTTTCGCAACAGCTTGAAAAAGTTGACTTTAAAAATGCGACAGCTCAATTATCAATTGATGCGAATGCTAGAAAAGTTAAAGGAAAAGTGGTTTATGATTTTGAACTGTTGTCCGCAATAGATACCATAAAAATTGATGCCCAACAGATGACTTTTTCGGATCTGATGATTAATAACAAACTGGTTCAGTTTAAGAATTCCGGTAGGCAGTTACAGCTTTTTGAAGGGTTTGCCA
This sequence comes from Flavobacterium sp. GT3R68, assembly GCF_007109225.1. Lineage (GTDB taxonomy): Bacteria > Bacteroidota > Bacteroidia > Flavobacteriales > Flavobacteriaceae > Flavobacterium. The sequence goes on along the minus strand of NZ_VJZK01000003.1, from coordinate 310,868 downwards.
AAGGAAAAAATACCCTGACATTTGACTATGAGGCTAATCCCAAACAAACCATGTATTTCATTGGATCTGAAAATTTGGACAATCTTCAAATCTGGACACAGGGACAGGGAAAATATACCAGTCATTGGTTCCCAAGTTTTGATGATGTCAATGAAAAAGTGATTTTTAATCTTAACGTTGCGTTCGATAAAAGGTATCAGGTGATTTCGAATGGGGTTTTAGATAAAAAGATTGACACTGGAAATGAAATTCTTTGGCAATACCGAATGAAAAAACCGATGAGCAGTTATCTGTTGATGCTTGCCATTGGTCAATTCCAGGAAACAAAACTGACAGCAAAATCGGATACACCTTTGCATTTGTATATCGAACAGGAAGATACTGCCAAGCAGGAAGCTACTTACCGTTACAGCAAAACCATTTTTGATTTTTTCGAAAAAGAAATAGGAGTAAAGTATCCGTGGGAAGTCTATAAACAGATTCCGGTTCGGGATTTTTTATATGCCGGAATGGAAAATACGTCGGCTACCGTTTTTTCAAGGGATTTTGTTGTTGATGAGATTGGATTCAATGATAAAAATTACGTCAATGTCAATGCTCACGAATTGGCCCATCAATGGTTTGGAGACATGGTTACCGCTGAAACCAGTAAGCATCATTGGCTCCAGGAAGGTTTTGCGACCTATTATGCTTTATTGGCAGAGAAAAAAGTATTTGGAGAAGATTACTTTTATTATAAATTATACCAGACTTCACTTCAACTTAAGGAAGCGGCAGTCCACGATACCATTCCGCTTCTGAATGAAAAGGCAAGTTCACTGACATTTTATCAAAAAGGGGCATGGGCACTGCATGTTTTGCGGGAGGGTGTCGGAGAGAAAATTTTTAAGAAAGCCGTTAAGAGTTACTTAAAAAAATACGCTTTTCAAACCGTCAATACGGATGATTTTTTAATAGAAGTCAAGAAATTATCAAAATATGATTTGAATACGTTTACTAAAGAATGGCTTCAGGATAATGGTTTTAATACTCATAAAGCGAATGAGTTACTTTTAAAAAATAAAAACATAAAAGCTTTGTTTGCAATCCAGGAACTTCGTGCAAAACCATTTAAGGAAAAGAAAATAATTTTTGAGAAAGCATTACAAGCGGATGTTTATTTTCCGGTAAAAGAAGCCGTTGTCCTGCAATTAGAAAATGTTCCCTTTGAAGAAAAAGAAAGTTTGTTACGACTGGCGATGCAAACGAACAATATACAAGTGCGTCAGGCGATTGTTAAAACGATGCCTAAAATACCTTTGCCCTTTAAGAAAGATTATTATAATTTTCTTAACGATAAATCATACATCACTCAGGAAATCGCGCTGAATGTCTATTGGTCCCAATTTCCGGAAGAACAGAAAGAATTGCTCAATAAATCAAAAACCTGGATTGGATTCAATGATAAAAACCTGCGAATTCTATGGCTAACCTTGGCTCTTGGGACAAAAGACTATGAAACCCAAAACAAAGCAAAATTCTATGATGAATTATTGGATTATTGTTCACCAAAGTTCGAAAGTTCGATTCGACAGAATGCCATGGAAAACTTATTGTTTGTCAATAAAAACGATAAAAATGTATTGCCTTATTTAGCCAATGCAGCAACAAGTCACAGATGGCAGTTTAATAAATTTGCCCGTGAAAAAATCCGTCTTCTTTTAAAAAATAGAAATCACAGAACCTATTTTGAGGAACTTCTCCCTAAACTTCCTGTAAATGAGACTAATGTACTCCAGAAGATTTTAAGTGAGAAATAATTTGTTAAATTGTACGCAACCTATTTACTTTAAAAGTATCTCTGTAATATATCCATCAATAACCAAAGCCCTTATGACTAAGTTCAAATTTCTTTTTCTTTTGTTGGCAACTACTACATTTTTTGTCAGTTGTGATCCTTCAGACAATGATTCTAATTCCAATGACACTTTCGCTGAAAACTTCGGGAATACAACTTCCAAAGACTTTTTGGGTCAGGTTGTCGATGAAGACAATAATCCGATTCAAAATGTGGCGATTAAAATTGGAACTTCGACAGTACAAACGGATGTGAATGGAGTTTTTATTATCAATGATGCCAATGTTTATGAGAAATTTGCTTACATCACAGCAAAAAAGAGTGGTTTCATTGATGGTTCAAGAGCAGTGGTTCCTACTAGTGGCACCAACAGAGTGAAAATCATGTTACTTTCCGGTTCTGTTGTTGCACAAGTGCATTCAGGTGTTTCGGAAGAAGCGGTTTTATCCAACGGAACTAAAGTAATTTTTGACGGGAATTTCAAAACCGAAACCGGAGTTGCCTATTCTGGAACTGTAAATGTGATTATGCACCATTTAGACCCAACTGATCCATATGTTGCGGATAAAATGCCGGGCATGTTATTTGCCGAAAGCGTTGATGGTCAAGCCAAGGTGTTGCAAACCTACGGAATGATGAATGTGGAGTTACGAGGTGGGGCTGGCCAAAAATTACAGATTTCGAATACGGCGCAAATCGAAATGCCAATTACTCCTACACAATTAGCTACAGCGCCCGCGACAATCCCGTTATGGCATTTTGATGAAATGCTGGGGTATTGGAAAGAACAGGGAAGTGCTGTTAAACAAGGTAATAAATATGTAGGTACGGTTTCGCATTTTTCATGGTGGAATTGTGATGTACAATTTCCAACAGTTACATTAACAGTTACATTTGTTGATGTTAATGGAAATCCGCTTTCTAATGTAGGGGTTGGTTTAACAACAAGTGCTGTCAATTCATATGTTCAGTATTCCAATGGAAACGGACAGGTGTCAGGTTTAATTCCCGCCAATGAAAGCTTGACTTTACATGTTTATGATTTTTGTGGCAATGTAATTTACTCAACACCAATTGGGTCGTTTTCTGTTAATACTATTTTACCGAACGTGGTTTTGACCAATGAAATACAAACTACCTTAGTTGAAGGTACGTTGCTAAAATGTGACAACACCATTGTTACCAATGGATATGTAATGATGAGTAGAAATGGAATTTCAGATAGTTTTGCTCCGGTAACGAATGGCAGTTTTAATTTTCATACTTCGTTCTGCAACCCCGATACTAATTTTAGACTGAAAGGATTCGATTTTGATAATTTACAAACAACAGATCCAATTGCCTATAATTTCACGGCCCCGGTTACTCATGTTGGTAATTTAATTGCCTGCAATACTGTTACGGAAATGGTTTCGTATAAAATAGATAGTCAGCCGGTAAAGTATATCTTAAGTTCCCAGGTGTATGCTGCTACTGACATAAGCAATAGTCCACTATTAGTAAGTGGATTTGCCCCTTCCCAAGGCGGAATACATATATGGGGAACTACCAATGTTCCTGGAATATACACGACAGCTGAATTTTCGCTTGATGGTTTGGATGTTGGGGGACACATTGGTTCAACTACCACCAATACAATGACCTTCAATTTGAGTAATTTTGGTGCAGTTGGTGAATATGTTGATATAACTTTTTATGGGACGTATACAGACGATAACACTACTACCCATACTATTTCTGGTCTTGCACATGTAATAAGGGATAATTAATAGAAATCAAATAAATTATAAAAAAGAAAACCCTTCTCAATCGAGAAGGGTTTTCTTTTTATATAAAATCAACAATTTACCAAAGCTGCCCAACCTCGTTTTTAATATATTCCAAAGCAGCATTACTCGGTGATTGTTTGTCCATTAAATCCCCTAAAATCACCTCGCGTAATTTATTGGCACTGTCCACGCGGTTACTCATATTGGTTTTTCGGATCATTTGGATCGTCGCATTTTTTGCGGTCACAATAATGGTCCAGCAGTCATCACTCATGTATATTTGCTGCGTCAGGTTATGTTCAAATTCCTGCTCGATTTGTTCAATGACAAAAGTCTCATAATCATTTTTATCTTCAGAGAATGGCTTGATTCGGATCAATAACTTGGCAGGATTGATGCGTTCCATATACAACGCCATTCTCTCATAAGCCTGAAGGCGGATTGGCAGGGCATTTTTCTGTGCTTCCTTGTTCAGTAAATAACGACGTCTGCCTTCTTCATTTTTTGTGTGCAGGTTAAAGAAATAGTAAGCAACCGCACCTGTGATGATAGCCGGTAAAGTATAACTTAATAACTCTATGATTTTTGTGGTATCCATGTTGGTTTATTTAAAAATTATAAGATTTAGGATATTATATTTTCGAAAACAAATTAACGAATAAACCAATAAACTTAAACTGTACATTTGATAAAATTTTAAAAAATGGAAACATCATTTATGATTTTACTCTGTATAGCCGCTTTTGCAGCAGGTTTTGTGGATGCAATTGTCGGTGGTGGCGGTTTAATCCAGACTCCAATGGGATTGATTTTACTTCCCAATCTGCCTGTCGCCACTATCATTGGAACCTTGAAAATTCCATCATTCAGCGGAACTTTTTTTGCCGCTTTTCAATATTTGAAGAAAGTTGAAATGAATTGGAAATTACTGGCAATTATGATGACTTTGGCGGCGCCTTCCGCTTTTGCAGGTTCAACATTGCTGACGTATGTGAGTAATGATTTTATGAAACCTTTACTATTGGTGGTACTTTCACTTTTGGTAATTTATACTTATGCCAAGAAAAATTTCGGGCAGCACGCTGATAAATCGCATTCCTCCAGACAGCAGATTTTGTATGCTGTTTTGATTAGTTTCTTTATAGGATTTTACGATGGCTTCATCGGACCCGGAACCGGAAGTTTTTTAGTTTTGGCTTTTATAACCTTGCTTGGTTTTGATTTTCTTCAGGCTTCCGCCAATGCAAAAATGGTCAATCTGGCGACTAATTTTGGATCCATCTGTTTGTTTATCATCAAAGGCAAAATTATCTGGATGATTGCGATACCAATGGCTGTTTGTAATGCGATCGGAGGATTTATTGGCGCAAAATTAGCCATCAATCGTGGGAATAAGTTTATTCGGATTTTCTTCCTGTTGGTGGTTATTGCGACATTAATCCGTTTTGGATATGATGTTTTTGTGGGAAAATAAATTCAGATTTTTTCTTTCCCGTAAATAGTGAAACCAAATGTCCAATAGTTGGTTTTCCTTAACAAATTCCTCAGTCTAAATTGCTATTTTTGCATGATAAAATTGAAAAATAGAAATGCAGAAATACATCAACCAACTTAACGAAGCCCAGCGTGAACCCGTTCTCCAAAAAGACGGACCAATGATTATCATTGCGGGAGCCGGTTCTGGTAAAACCCGTGTGCTGACCATCAGGATTGCCTATCTGATGAGTTTGGGGGTCGATGCATTCAACATATTATCACTGACTTTTACCAACAAGGCGGCCCGCGAGATGAAAAAGCGTATTTCTGATATTGTCGGAAACAGTGAAGCTAAAAATCTTTGGATGGGAACATTTCACTCTGTTTTCGCCAGAATCCTGCGTTCTGAGGCGGATAAACTGGGATATCCATCGAACTTTACGATTTATGATACTCAGGACAGTTTACGTGCCATTTCGGGGATTATCAAAGAAATGCAATTAGACAGGGATATCTATAAACCGAAACAGGTTTTAAGCCGGATTTCCTCCTATAAAAACAGCCTGATTACGGTAAAAGCGTATATGAACAATCCCGAATTGCAGGAAGCCGATGCGATGTCTAAAAAGCCTCGTATGGGCGAAATTTATCAGAATTATGTCGACCGCTGCTTTAAGTCGGGCGCAATGGATTTTGATGATTTATTATTGAAAACTAACGAACTTTTGACACGCTTTCCGGAAGTATTGGCAAAATACCAGGACCGTTTCCGTTATATTCTGGTGGATGAGTACCAGGATACGAACCATTCGCAATATTTGATTGTGCGTGCGTTGTCGGATCGTTTTCAGAATATTTGTGTGGTGGGGGATGATGCACAGAGTATTTATGCCTTCCGCGGAGCCAACATCAATAATATCCTGAATTTCCAGAAAGATTATGAGGGGGTAAAAACATTTCGTCTGGAACAGAATTATCGTTCCACTAAAAATATTGTAGAAGCTGCGAATTCCATCATCGATAAAAATAAAACCAAACTGGATAAAATTGTCTGGACTGCCAATGATGACGGCCCAAAAATAAAAGTGCACCGCAGTTTGACTGATGCCGAGGAAGGCCGTTTTGTTGCTGGAACGATTTGGGAACAGAAAATGCAAAACCAGATGATGAATGGTGATTTTGCCATTTTATATCGTACCAATGCCCAATCCCGTGCGATGGAAGATGCGTTGCGAAAAAGAGATATTCCGTACCGGATTTATGGTGGTTTGTCTTTTTACCAAAGAAAAGAAATCAAAGATGTGCTTTGTTACCTAAGATTGGTGATCAATCCAAAAGATGAGGAAGCATTAGTTCGGGTAATCAATTATCCGGCGCGGGGAATTGGTGATACTACAGTTGAAAAATTAACGATTGCCGCCAATCATTACAAGCGTTCCATTTTTGAGGTGATGCAGAATATTGATCGGATTGATTTGAAACTGAATTCGGGTACCAAGCAAAAACTACAGGATTTTGTAACGATGATCCAGAGTTTTCAGGTCATTAATCAAAACCAGGATGCTTTTTACATCACCGATCATGTGGCGAAAAAAACCGGTTTGGTTCAGGAATTAAAAAAAGATGCCACACCGGAAGGAATGGCTAAGATTCAAAATATTGAGGAGTTACTGAACGGAATCAAGGATTTTACCGAAGGTCAGAAAGAAGTGGACGGAGCCCGTGGTGCCTTATCAGAATTCATGGAAGATGTCGCGTTGGCAACTGATTTGGATAAAGATACTACTGATGAAGATCGTGTGGCGTTGATGACGATCCATTTGGCCAAAGGACTGGAATTCCCTCACGTTTTTGTCGTTGGAATGGAAGAAGACCTTTTCCCAAGCGCGATGAGTATGAGTACCAGAAGCGAACTGGAAGAGGAGCGTCGTCTGTTTTATGTGGCGTTGACCCGTGCTGAAAAACAGGCCTATTTAACGTATGCGCAATCGCGTTATCGTTGGGGAAAATTAACTGATAGTGAACCTTCGCGTTTTATTGAAGAAATCGAAGGACAATTTTTAGAATACCTCACGCCGGCAGAAAACAATTACCGTTTCAAACCGATGATTGACAGCGATATTTTTGGCGATATTGATAAATCCAGATTGCGACTGGCGAAACCGACGACCGGAACCCCACCTAAAAAATATGGTGAAGAACCAACCGCAACAGTTCGTAAGCTAAAACCAATGACCTCAAATGCACCTTCAGGAGCGGCCAATCTGTTTGACAATAAATTAACTGTTGGGAATATCGTAATGCACGAACGTTTCGGAAAAGGGGAAGTGGTAAATCTGGAAGGGGCAGGAGCTGACAGGAAAGCTGAAATAAAATTTGAAGTAGGCGGAATTAAAAAATTATTATTGCGATTTGCCAAACTGGACATCGTTTCGTAAATGGATAACAACAAATTTAAAACTTATGGCTCAGTTCTTAAAAATATACGAAGATAAACCCAATGAAGCGGCTATTGCCAAAGTAGTGAAGGTTTTACGAGATGGCGGACTGGTAATTTACCCAACTGACACGGTGTATGGTTTGGGCTGCGATATTACGAATACCAAAGCATTGGAGCGCATTGCAAGAATCAAAGGAATAAAGTTGGAGAAAGCCAATTTCTCTTTTGTCTGTCATGATCTAAGTAATATTTCCGATTATGTCAAACAAATAGATACTTCCACATTCAAATTATTGAAAAGAGCCTTGCCGGGAGCGTACACATTTATATTACCTGGGAATAACAATCTTCCAAAGGAATTCAAAAAGAAAACGACGGTTGGTATTCGGGTTCCGGATAATTCCATTGCATTGGAAATCGTACGTCAGTTAGGGAATCCTATTGTTTCTACATCGATTCATGATGAAGATGCCGTTTTGGAATATTCAACCGACCCGGAACTTATTTTTGAAAAGTGGCAAGATTTGGTCGATTTGGTGATTGATGGAGGTTACGGTGATAATTTGGCATCTACCATCATCGATTTATCCAATGGGGCGCCTGTAGTATTGAGAGAAGGAAAAGGGAGTCTTGATATTCTTTAAGAAATCTATCATCATAAAAATAGAAAAGCCCCGAAATTCGGGGCTTTTTAACTGTAAACAAGAAATTATTGTTTCTTCATTTCTTTCTCAATCATATCATAGAACTGATCGATTTTTGGCAAAATCACAATACGCGTTCTTCTGTTGGTAGCTCTGTTTTCAGGAGTGTTGTTTTGTACCAATGGAATAAATTCGCTTCTTCCTGCAGCAATCAATTGCGCCGGATTCACTTTTAAATCTTTTGTCAGTACACGGATAATTGCAGTTGATCGTTTTACACTCAAATCCCAGTTGTCTATAAGAATCCCATTTCCATTAAAAGGAACATTATCAGTGTGCCCTTCTACCATACATTCAAAATCCGGTTTGCTGTTGATTACCTTAGCTACTTTACCTAATACTTCTTTAGCACGGTCGCTTACATTATAGCTCCCACTTTTGAATAATAGTTTATCGGAAATAGAGATGAATACAACTCCTTTTTCAACATTGACTTCAATATCCGGGTCCGAAATACCAACAGCGCCTTTTAAACTGGTTACCAATGCAAGGGTAACACTGTCTTTTTTGGTTAATGCATCCTGCATTCTGGTAATTTTTAAATCTTTTTCTTTGATGGATTCCAAAGCTTTTTCAATATTCTCAGCACCTTTAGTAGATAAGGTGGTCATGTTGCCCATGTTATTGATCAGATCACTATTGTTTTTCTTTAAAAAATCAATTTGGTTGGCGTAAGCTTCTTTTTCTGTCAAACAAGTATTAAGTTTCACAGTACAAGTGTTAAGCAAATCCTGAATTTCTTTATTTTTACTTTCTAGGGCGGCAATCTTCTTTTTTGTACCACATGAAGTTGTAAGTAATGCAACTACTGATAGCGCTAAAATGATTTTTCTCATAAAATGATTTTTTTGTTTTTATAAAATTAAGGTTTAAATTGATGAACAGTTGAATCTGATTCTTAAACTATTGTTAAAAAAGGTTTTCAAATACCCTGCCATTATTGACATAATAGGTATAAACGATACTTTTTATCTTGTAATATTTTTTTGACTGAGGCTGTTCACGCTTTTTGTAATATTTGTAAAATAACCTGTAAAACGAAAAGTGCGCTTTTATAACTGCCATTAAATGAGTGGGTTTGCCTTCAAAAAGAAATTTTATTCCCGCGATCCCATCTAAAATTAATCTCAAAAAAAGCACTTTAAACAAAGCATTGTTCGGGAGGTTTTTGGTAAGCATTAATAAAGAATTTCTAAAATTGAGAAACGTCTTTCTTGGATTCGATTCATTTAAAGTCGCACCACCAACGTGATAAACCACCGAATCTGCTATATATTTTGTTATATGGTTTTTATTGAAAGCTCTCCAGCACAAATCAATTTCTTCCTGATGGGCAAAAAAATCGGCATCAAAACCTTTTAATTCCTTATAAACTGAGCTTCTGATAAAAAAGCATGCACCGGAAGCCCAAAAGATTTCACGATTATCATCATATTGACCATTATCTTTTTCAAGGGTGTCAAAAATCCGCCCTCGGCAAAAAGGATAACCATACCGATCAATAAAACCACCAGCAGCCCCGGCATATTCAAAATATTGCTTGTTCTTGAAGTTTAATATTTTGGGTTGGATAATAGCGGTTTTCGGCTCTTTTTCAAAAGTTTTCAATATGGGTTTCAACCAATTTTCGGTTACTTCAATATCCGAATTAACTAAGGCATAGATTTCGGCATCAATGTGCTGCAAAGCTTCATTATACCCTTGGGCAAAGCCAAAATTGTCTGTGTTCTGAACAATTTGAACTGTCGGAAAATGTTCCTTAATATAAGCAACAGAATCATCAGTCGAAGCATTGTCTGCAACGTAAATAGTGGCTTCCGAAGAATATTTCACAACGGATGGTAAAAACTGTTCCAACAATTTTACGCCATTCCAATTCAGGATCACAACAGCTATTTTATTCATAAAAGTTGATAATTTGGTAATTCCTGTAAAAACTGATACAATTCCTGTTTGTAATCCATTTGGCAAAAGTAATGATTATGGCCGTTGGTTACCATTAAATATTGCGCATTCAAAGTCATATTATAGCGGGCAATCTGGTCAAATGTACCCTGTGAAATTTTGATTTCGGGAGCTTTGCATTCCACCAGGATAAAAATAGTACCATCGGGATTAAAAACCACTACATCATATCGTTTTTTTAAATCGTTGATTTTTAACAATTTTTCAACATTGATATGCGATTTCGGATAATTTTTTTCCAACAGTAGAAACTGAATTACATGTTGGCGGACCCATTCCTCGGGTGTAAGGATGACAAATTTTTTACGAATTTCATCGAAGATGGCGACTTTATTTTCGCTATTTTTGAAGCGAAACGGATAAGAAGGGAAATTCAATTTTTGCATGAAGCAAAAGTAAGGATTTTAGACAATAGATTAAAGAGAAAAGACACCATGGACGAGGTTGTAAAAATCGTAAACGATATAAAAAACGGAAACATCAAACCGATTTATTTTCTGATGGGGGAGGAGCCTTATTATATTGATAAATTATCGGATTATATCGAACAAAATGTCCTCTCGGAAGAAGAGAAGGGCTTTAATCAGACGGTTCTTTATGGAAGGGATGTTTCGATGGAAGATATTATCTCCACTTCCAAACGCTATCCGATGATGGCCGAACGCCAGGTGGTAATTGTAAAAGAAGCACAAGATCTGACCAAAACCATCGACAGATTAGAAGCGTATGCCGAAAACCCAATGGACTCAACGGTTTTGGTTTTTTGTTACAAATACAAAACATTGGACAAGCGTAAAAAAGTCACCAAAAATATAGCCAAATCAGGTGTCGTTTACGAAAGTAAAAAACTTTATGATAATCAGGTTGGCGATTGGATAAAACGGGTTCTCGCCGGTAAAAATTACACGATCGATCCGAAGGCCTCGGCGATGTTAGTCGAATTCCTAGGGACAGATTTGAGTAAAATCAATAACGAACTGGAGAAGCTTCAGATTATTTTGACAAAAGGAAGCACAATAACTCCAAAGCATATCGAAGAAAACATCGGATTCAGTAAAGACTTTAACGTATTCGAATTGCGCAAGGCCATTGGGGAACGCAACCAGTTAAAATCTTATCAGATTGCGCAATATTTTTCGGATAACCCAAAGGACAATCCACTTGTGGTAACTACGAGCCTTGTTTTCAGTTTTTTTATCCAGCTTTTGAAATACCATGGATTGAAAGACAGGAATCCAAAAAATGTCGCTGCTGCTTTGGGTGTCAATCCGTATTTTTTAAAGGATTATGATGTGGCGTTGAGAAATTATCCAATGAAAAAAGTCAGTGCTATCGTTGGAACGCTAAGGGATATTGATGTGAAAAGTAAAGGAGTGGGCGCTAATTCATTACCCCAACACGATTTATTGAAAGAAATGCTGGTGAAAATATTTAATTAATTATTTATTCAAAAAAAATGCCGACTACTACAAGTAATCGGCATGTTTATATTTTAAATTAAGATTTAAATATTGACAAATTCTTCGGCAAATACAGGGGTATATCTTCTAAAAGCATCACCGACCAATACTTTTGTCAATTGGTCCGAAATAGCGCCATCGCACAATCGGTCCAACCAGAAAAATTCACCGGCAGCATTAATTTCTAAAAAGTAATGCTCTCCTTCGGGAGTAACAATAATATCAATGGCTCCATAGTTTGCCTGATAGACATCCATCATTTTTAGTAATTTTTCTTCAATCGGTTTTGGTAAATCGTAAGGAACCCAATCACCCAATAAAGCAACACCTTCGCGACGCCAGTCTATTTTTGCATTGTCCATTTTTTGGGAATCTATCGCAAAAGAAAAAACTTTATCGCCCACAATTGTGATTCTTAACTCTAATGCTTTTTCTAATTTTTCCTGAAACTGCATAGGACAATATTGCAGGGTTTCAATCGATTCTAAATTATTTTCTGTAATAACATTGGTAAAAACAACATTATCCACACCCTCTCTCACAATCGAAAAGGCACTTTGCATTTTAGCTATAGCGCCATTTGGATGAGCCAAAACAAAACGTTTTGCTTCTTCCGGACTGTTTGTAATGCAGGTTTCAGGTACTTTTAATCCAAGGCCTGATGCAATTTTCATTTGCTCTTCCTTACTGTCAAATCTTCTGTATTGACTGTATTTACCAATATTAAAACAATGACAGGCTTCTAACATTCCGAACAACGTCGTTCTTATTTCTCCCAAAACACCACCCAGATATTCAGGTTCAATAATAGCACGCAATCCGTTTGCTATGTTATGGCTGCGTCGGTACCACAAAGCATCGATATCCTGTAGATTTACTCTGTTGTCTTTATAATCAAGATAGACATTCCACCGATCATTTTCATAACAGCTGCTGAGCGAATAATGCACTGGATATTCGTCGACATTAAAACGGATAGGTTCTGCATTTAATTTTCTTAATTTATCAGAAACCACATTGATACACTCATTATCGGATGAATGTGTAATAATCAGTACTTTTTTCATAATTTATATAGTAATGCAATCTCCTCAAGAAAAGGAATCACGGTGTTATTTTCAATAGTATCAAGTTGTTTTGTTTTTGAAACCAACTTTTCGGCGATAGCTTCGCCAATGGGATAATCCAAATCCCTTTGTAACATTCCCCATTCTCCCTGCGGGTTTACTTCTAAAAAAATGTAGCGGCCGTCTTTTTGGCGAATCATATCGATTGCACCAAAGAAAAGCCCCATTTTCAGCATCATATTAGTTAATGAGCTGCACACTTCAGGTGGAAGTGTATATTTTTCCCATCCTGACAAATCATTTGCTGCACGCCAGTCTATTTTTCCTGTTTCGGAAGCGGTTGCGTCAATTTTTCCTGTAAAGAAAATCCCGTCAACATATATAATTCGTAACTCATATTCTTTAGGTATCATCCGCTGAAAAATCATTGGACAATAGCACAATGAATCCAGATGAATTAAATTATCTTCAGTAATTAAAGTTGTCGGAAAAAATGGAGCATCTCCTTTCATGCTCCGGGATAAGGAACCGTGGAGCTTTGCAATCATATTTCCATGACACTTTTCATGAAAAAAAGTCTGTACTTTTTCGGCATCATTTGTAAAAATGCTTTCCGGAATATCAATTCCGCACGATGAAGCAATTCGCAATTGCTCTAATTTATTTTGTGAAACTCGATGGTCCAACGCCATTGGATTCATCCAGAAAACGTTGGGTATCGATTCGAAAAATAAATTTCGCATAATCGAGTATTCCTGCTGAAAAATGCCGGAATAACATTCATCCAATTCTTCCGGGACAGTGATTTTCCACAATTTTCTATACCATACGGCTTCAATATCTTTAGCTGAAAAAGTTTTCCCTTCAGATGTTAGTGTAACTTCAAAGCCTTCTAAACCGGCTGTATAATGAAAAGATATTTGATCTGAAAAGGTATCCGAATTCAATCGGACCACTTCTTTTCCTAATTTCCTTAATGTATTGATTACAATATCAATCGTGTAGAAATCGCCGCTATGACTTATACATAAAATCATTTAGAAAATTTTTTAGATAAAAAAAGCAATAGCCCGAAGGCTATTGCTTAGAGATGTATTAGATAGACGTTGTAGTATCATCATCACCATCTGATGGATATTTCATTGTGTGTGAAATATCTGCCGTTGGTTTTGTAGTCCCACTCTCATCTGCATCACTGTCAGATGGATATTTCATTGTTTGTACATTATCTCTAAGAGGAGAAGTTGCACCACCTTGAATTGAATTTGTTTCTTCTTTAGAAATTTGGTTTTCTAAGAAATTTGCGAAAAAAGGTTTTTTCATGATTAAATTTTAATTGATTAAAAATTGTTTTTTGAGATGAATTTGCAAATAAATTTCAATGCCGAAATTAAGATTTTTCTTAGAGAAAGAAAATAAATTAACAAGAAAATTTTTAAATAAATATAATTAATTAGCAATTAATAGATTAAGCAAAGTGACTTAAACAACCGCTCAAAACAATCGTGGCTAATTAGTATTTCCGGTATAGTTTTAATTATAAATTCTTACAAAAATTATATAATTGATTTTAAAAAGGATAAAATACTAATAGAGTATTAAAATTTCAATTTCATGCAAATTGGTTCACTGGACTTCAAATATTTGCAAAATGATATATTCAAATTCCTTTAAATTCCCGATATTTGCGCTTCTGAAATAATAAAAATACCAGAATTTATGGGAATGAATAAAAATACTATTTTAGGATGGGCTACTTTAATAATGATAATCATGGGATTGCTACTAATTGCATTGGGTGCTTTCCGATATGATGATACTGCAGGTTGGGGTTTTGGTGCAGTGGGAGTTGGATTTTTAGCCAATGCATGGGTTTTCAGTTCATTGAAAGGACGCCTCTAATAAATTAATAAAAATAAAAATAATTAAATATGTCAGACGATAAGAAAGTAATATTCTCAATGTCAAAATTGAGTAAAACGTATTCAAGCAGTGATAAACAAGTATTAAAAAATATTTATTTGAGCTTTTTTTACGGAGCAAAAATTGGTATTTTAGGACTAAATGGTTCTGGAAAGTCTTCTTTATTGAAGATTATTGCAGGAGTCGATAAAAACTATCAGGGAGATGTGGTTTTCGCCCCCGGATATACTGTGGGTTATCTGGAGCAGGAACCGCAATTAGACGATGCAAAAACAGTTATTGAAGTGGTTCGTGAAGGAGTTGCCGAAACGATGTCAGTTTTGGATGAGTTTAATAAAATCAACGATATGTTTGGTTTGCCGGAGGTGTATGAAGATGCCGACAAGATGGAAAAACTAATGGACCGTCAGGCATTATTGCAAGACAAAATTGATGCGTTAGGTGCTTGGGAAATTGATACCAAACTAGAAATCGCGATGGATGCACTGCGCACTCCTGAAGGCGATACACCAATTAAAAATTTATCAGGAGGAGAGCGTCGCCGTGTAGCATTATGTCGTTTATTATTGCAACAACCGGACGTTTTGCTTTTGGATGAGCCTACGAATCACCTGGATGCTGAAAGTGTACTTTGGTTAGAACAACATTTGGCACAATATGCAGGAACTGTAATTGCAGTAACGCACGACCGTTATTTCCTTGATAACGTTGCCGGATGGATTTTGGAATTGGACAGAGGTGAAGGTATTCCATGGAAAGGGAATTATTCTTCTTGGTTAGACCAAAAATCAAGCAGAATGGCATTGGAAGAAAAAGTTGCCTCAAAACGCAGAAAAAACTTAGAACGCGAATTGGACTGGGTGCGTCAAGGAGCAAAAGGCCGTCAGACGAAACAGAAAGCGCGTTTGCAGAACTATGATAAATTATTGAATGAAGACCAAAAAGCTCTGGATGAGAATTTGGAGATCTACATCCCAAATGGTCCGCGTTTAGGAACAAATGTTATTGAAGCCAAAAATGTGGCAAAAGGATTCGGAGATAAATTATTGTACGATAACTTGAACTTTACTTTACCACAGGCTGGAATTGTTGGAATCATTGGACCTAACGGTGCCGGTAAATCGACTATTTTCAGAATGATTATGGGAGAGCAGGAAACCGATAGCGGAGAATTTTCAGTAGGGGAAACCGTCAAAATTGCTTATGTAGATCAGGCGCACTCTAATATCAATCCGGATAAATCAATCTGGGAAAACTTCTGCGATGGGCAGGAATTGATTATGATGGGTGGAAGACAAGTTAACTCCCGTGCTTATTTGAGCCGATTTAACTTTGGCGGAAGCGATCAGAATAAAAAAGTATCTACACTTTCCGGTGGAGAGAGAAACCGTTTGCATCTTGCGATGACTTTAAAGGAAGAAGGAAACGTACTTTTACTGGATGAGCCGACAAATGACTTGGATATCAACACGCTTCGGGCTTTAGAGGAAGGTTTGGAGAATTTTGCAGGTTGTGCGGTAGTGATTTCACACGACAGATGGTTCCTGGACAGGATTTGTACACACATTCTGGCTTTTGAAGGAAATTCGGAAGTATATTATTTCGAAGGTGGCTTCTCTGAGTATGAAGAAAATAAAAAGAAACGTTTAGGCGGGGATTTAACTCCGAAACGACTTAAATATAGAAAACTGATTAGAAGTTAAAACAAAAAGGAGGCTCATGAGCCTCTTTTTTGTTTTTACGTGGATTGTTGTTATTGCTGATAATAATCTCACTATCACTTCTTTCATAAAAAAATATAAGAAAATAGCGTTCATTATTCAAAAGGTTTATTACATTAGTAATCTCTAAAATTTTACTGTCAAAATGCTTCAACGCCTGTTATTTTTATTTGTATTATTAGCTTTTCAGCTGGCTTCCGGCCAATCCGAAAAGGTAACAAGTTCAGATATTAATGATATGATTGTAAAAGCGAGTGATTATCTCCGCAAATTAGAATGCGACCAATCATTACGTCTTGCCAGAAAAGCGTTGGACGAAGCCCATAAGATCAATGACAATAAACTCATGGCGCGGTCGTATAATCTCATTGCGCTGAATTTTGAAGAGTTTTCGGATTATAACAAAGCCATCAGTTTTTATAACAAAGGTGTGAAAAGTGCTAATGCTGCTTCGGATAATTTCCTGATTTATGCCCTCAATAACAATCTTGGAAATGTCTACTACTATCGTAAAATCAGTTATAAAAAAGGGATAGAATATTACGAGACAGCCTTATCATATGCCTTAAAGCTTAATGATAATACGCAGGTGATGTTTATCAATTTAAATATTGCGAGTGCGTATTTTTTAATGGATAATTATGATGGTGGGTTACCATATCTGAGAAATGCCGAGCCGATTGTAAAAAAGACAGATGATCTGGAAGCCAATATTTCGTTATATTCTCTATACGGTTTGTATTACACCCATACCAATGAATTTGACAAGGCTGAAACAGCATTAAAAACGGCTCTTGACTACACTGAAAAAGACATCCCAAAATTATTGGAAGCCAATGCAGCAGATGTCTATGATTATCTGGCTAAATTATATGCAAAGACCAAACAATTTGATAAAGCGTATTATTACTCCGATAAGTTCAGTGAACTGGCGACCAAATATTATAATGAAGAACGTACCAAGGCTGTAAAAGTCGCCGGTTTAAGTGTGGAACTGGAAGAATATAAACGACAGGTTGATAAGATTGAATCCGAGAAATACATTCAGAACAAAAACATAAAACAGTCCAAAATTGTCGTAATCCTGTTTATTATCGTATTTCTGATTTTACTTCTATTATTATACACGCTGTATAAAAATAACAGGTTCAGAAAGAAAATAAATTTAGAATTGACAGCCGCTAACCAGGAGCTGAAATTTGCAAAGGAAAAAGCTGAAGAAGCTTCTCTGCTTAAAACCCAATTTGTATCTACTATAAGCCACGAATTGCGTACTCCGTTATATGGAGTGGTAGGCATTACTAATATGATATTGGATGAACACAAAGAGCTGATCAACAGTCCATACATCAATTCTCTCAAATTTTCAGCGAAATACCTGTTGTCACTGGTGAACGATATTTTACAAATCAATAAAATCGAGGAGAATAAAATTATATTGGAAAACCTGACTTTCAATATTACAGATGAAATCAATACGGTGTTGAGTTCACTGCAGTTTATTGCCAATAAGAATAAAAATAAACTGAAATGCGAAATCGATTCGGCAATACCTGAGTTTTTAATTGGGGATAAACTTCGACTTTCACAGATATTGATGAATTTGATCAGTAATGCACTAAAATTTACCAAAAAAGGAAAAGTAACAGTCACCGCAGATTTGATAAGGGTTGAAAATAAAATGAATTATATTCAGTTCCAGATAAAGGATAATGGAATTGGAATTGCGAAGGACGATCAGGCTAAAATTTTCGAGAAATTTGTTCAGATAGAACGTAAAGAAGACGACTATCAGGGCACTGGTTTGGGGTTGGCTATTGTACAACGGCTTATTGAATTGTTTGGCAGTAAAATTTCACTTGACAGTAGAGAAGGTGAGGGCACCACCTTTACTTTCACCATTGGTTTTATAGTCGATATCGTAAAATCCAATAAGATTATCAGTGATTTTGAAGTGGATTTGACTTCCAGCCAGATTTTCAGAGTATTAGTCGTGGAAGATAATAAGATCAATCAGATGGTAACCAAAAAGATACTGGAAGGCAATAATTTTAAATGTCAGGTTGTGGATGATGGACTTATTGCCTTAAAATTACTCAAGAAAGAAACGTTTGACGTTATCCTGATGGACCTGAATATGCCGGTAATTAATGGTTTTGACAGCGCCAAAAAGATACGGGAATTAGGTATTACTACTCCTATAGTTGCACTAACGGCGTTTGCCAAAGAAGAAGTGATCGAAGAGGTAATTGCCTCCGGAATGAACGATATAATTATCAAACCATTTGAACCGGTCAAGTTGTTCCAGGTGATTAGTAATCAGATTAATAAAAACAAAAACACCGACTAATGTCAGTGTTTCTTTTTAAAATTTATTCCTTAAAGGAATACTTATTTCATCAAAATCGTCTTAGGTGATTTCTTTTTGTCGATTAGTTTTTTGGCTACCACTACATGTAAGATACCGTCAATATAGTTGGCATCTATTTTATTCTCATCAATGGATTCAGGAAGAAAAAATGATCTGTAAAAGGAGCGGTAATTGAACTCTTTACGAACATAATTATCTTTTTTTCTGTTTTCCTCTTTCTCTTCTTCTCTTTCAGATGAAATGATAAGCATGTTGTTGTCAATTTCCACCTTAAAATCTTCTTTTTTCATTCCCGGAACGGCCATCTCAATTTCTAAAGAATTATCGGTTTCCTTTAAATTTACTGATGGTAAATTCGCACCAACTGCGGCAAAATTTTTATCAGCCCAATCAAAAATATCTTTTGAAAAAAAGTCTTCAATCAGAGTATTTACTGGAGAGGACAGCCCGTTTCTTTTAAGAAGTGTTTCCATAATACTTTGAATTAAATTGATTAAAACTTACTATAAAAGTAGTGAAATCAGTATAAAATCTCCGTCAACAGATTCTTAAAAAAATGAAATTAAATGTGTTAAAAATGTAAATTATTAACCAAATCTAAAGGTCAAGTTAGTACCAACGCTTTTTATTGGCTTTTGAAGTAGGGGATTTCCTTGATTTATGGGCGCCCGCACTACGATTGGAGTTTTTAGGTTTTGCCTCTCCATCGGGGGAACCACCTGCATGCCAAGGATAAGGATGATCCGAAATTGTCTTCACATCCACCTTAATGAGTTTTTGAATGTCTTTCCAATATTGATGCTCGTCTTTACTGCAAAAAGAAATCGCAATTCCTCCGTTTCCGGCGCGACCTGTACGGCCAATACGGTGTACATAGGTTTCAGGAATATTAGGAAGATCAAAATTGATTACATACGGTAATTGGTCAATATCGATTCCACGTGCGGCAATATCGGTGGCAACCAAAACACCAACCTCTTTATTTTTAAAGGCATCCAAAACCCGTTGTCTCGCATTTTGGGATTTATCTCCATGGATGGCTTCAGCAGCAATATCGTGTTTTCGCAGGGCTTTAACCACGTTATCCGCTCCATGTTTTGTTCTGGAGAATACCAAAACATCCGACAGGTTTTCGTTTTTAATCAGGTGATATAATAAATTTCTCTTCTCTGTTTTTTCGACAAAATAAAGATGCTGTTCCACATTTTCTGCAGTAGAAGAAATTGGTGACACTGTTACGGTTGCTGGATCTGTAAGGAACATTTCGGCTAATTCCCTGATGGCAATGGGCATGGTGGCAGAAAAGAATAATGTCTGTCTGTTTTTTGGTGTAAGCTTAACGATTTTCTTCACATCATTGACAAACCCCATATCCAGCATCTGATCCGCTTCATCAAGAACCAGAACATGCAGATGATCGATATCGATAAAACCTTGTTTGTGCAAATCTAATAATCGGCCTGGAGTAGCTACTAAAATATCCACCCCTTTTTTTAATGTTTCCACCTGTGGTACCTGAGAAACGCCGCCAAAAATGGTCAGTTGTGTCAAGTTGGTATATTTACCATACGTATCGAAACTTTGTCCGATCTGTACCGCTAATTCTCTTGTAGGAGTTATTATTAACGCACGGATTTGCTTCGCTTTTTTAGAGGAGCCGACAATTCGGTGCAATTGATGAATAATAGGGATAGCAAATGCGCCGGTTTTCCCTGTTCCTGTTTGCGCGCAGCCAATCAAATCCTGACCCGCCAGAACGATTGGAATAGCTTTTTCCTGAATTGGAGTTGCTGAAAGGTAGCCTTCTTCAAATACGGCTTTTTGTATACTTTTTGAAAGTGATAAATCTTCGAATAACATAAATTGGGAATTAAGTATCTCGTGTTTTACACAAAATATTTTTGCAAAGATAGTCTTAATTAATTTATATCGATTTAATGATGGTTTTGAGGGGCTTATTTAGCGAAAAAACTTAAACGGGTACAACTACAAAATTGGCCTTCATGAAATCCGTCACCAGATAGCCTATTAATTTTCCAATCAAATGGTTGTTCTGCTCTTCACTCAGATCCGGGGCTCCTTCACAGATGTGAATATATGCCGCTTTTTGGTTTTGGGCGAAATGATAGACAAACTGACGTAGTTCCTCCACTGAAAAACCACTTGTAGTCATGGCACTGCTGGCGATGTTAGGGATGGCATCCAGATCGATTTCAATTCCGTAAAAATCATCGGCAACAAATTCGTCAGCCTTTTCTATTTCTGCGTCAAAAGACTTTTGCTTCCTGATTTTAATCTCGTCATAAGTGTTAAACCGGACGCGGTCTTCAATTTTTTTCAGGGAATCCAATACACTTTTCGAAGTATAGTTTTCGTGGAGTCCAAAGATGAAATATTTTTTCAAAAAGCCTTCCTCATACGCATAAGAAAATCCATTGCCACTATGTCGTCCTTCCAGAATCCTGAAATCCGAGTGGGCATCAAAGTTAATAGCGTTAATCGGTTTTCCCTTTGCCAAGGCAGTTCCTTTTATATTTCCGTACGAATTATTATGTCCGCCACCTATAACTATAGGGATTTTGCCGGCTTTTACGATATTGAAAATGATATGAGAAACATCCTTATCAATCTGGTCGACCAATAAATTCAGTTTTTTACGGTCATTGTTATCATTGAAGTCAAAATTTTGCACGGTCGCCATTGCTTCGGTAACATCCAAATGACCCAACACCAATAATTGGTTGCCTTTGCAAAATCTATTGTGCTGGATATTGGCGATACTTTTAATAGCACTATTCCAGGCCGAGGCCGCTCCGGGTCTACCATAATTTGCCCGAACACCAATATCTTCGGGGATACCGAACAAAACATACTTGGCCTCGCAATTATGCAGAAATGAAATGATATCAGCATCTTTAGGAATGGTAAACATTTTTTCTCCAAACTTAATCTCTCCGCATCGATAGTTGGTAACTTTTGCCAGATCATTAATTGTAAATGGGATAAGCTTTTCCATGAAAAATTGTTTTACCAAAAATAATATAATTATAGAAATTTTCGTTATAACAAAGGAATTATTATTATTTTAGTAAAAAATTTAAACCATATGGAAAATCAAAAAAGCAATTCAAGTCTAAAAGCAATTATTATTGTATTAGCACTTCTTCTAGCAGGAAGTTTAGTATATATTTATAAAGTGACTTCTGATGCCAATACCACTCAACTAACTTTAGATAGCACAAAGATTGAGAAAGCAAATGTGATGAAAGATTTGGAAGCACTAAAGTCTACCTATGATGCTGCCATTGCAGAAAACACATCCATGTCTGATGAATTAATAGCAGAAAGAGAAAAAGTGGTTATGCTGATGGCTGATTTGCAAAAATCAAAAGGTGATGCCGCCTCGATGGCTAAATACAAATCCCAATTTTTTGCATTGCAGACCAAAATGAAAGGTTTGGTGCAGGAAAATGATTTGCTAAAGAAACAAAATACAACTTTAACTACAGAGCGAGACAGTACAGTTGTTGTATTAGGCGAAGCGAAAAAATACAACGAAGTTTTAGTGGGACAAAACGAAGAACTTGCTAAAACGGTTGAAAAAGGTTCTAAACTGAGTGTTTTAAATTTAAAAACAGCAGCTTACAAGATAAGAAGTTCCGGAAAACAGATTGAAACCGAAAAAGCCGGACGTGCTGATGTATTAAAAATCAGTTTTACGATAGCTGAAAATGCAATAGCAAAATCGGAAGACAAAACGTACTATGTTCAGGTGATTGATAGTAAAAATAACGTTTTGGGTGATAAGAAAACCGAATCTTTCGGAGATAAGAGTTTGACTTATAGCTTTATTACAACTGTGAAATATGAAAACAAATCGGTTCAGGTAACTCAGGACTTGCCAGGTAAAGATTTTGCCAAAGGAACTTATTTTGTGAATATATTTGATAAAAGCGAGTTGATTTCAAAAACGAGCTTCACATTAAAATAGTCTTTAAATTCTACTATATAAAAAAGGATTCGTGTAATGCGAATCCTTTTTTATTTAATATCATTAAGCTTTACAGAATTACTTCTCCTTCAATAATTACCGAATGAATTAAGTTGCTTCCAAACGCATAGGGCAATTGATAAAAAGAGCTAACTGGTTTTGTTATAATTAAATTGGCTCTTTTACCTCGAGTAATACTTCCATGTGATTCTGAAAGTCCCATCGCATAGGCACCATTGATTGTAGCGGCGTTAATGGCTTCTTCCGGGGTCATTTTCATTTTGATACAAGCAGTTGCAACCACAAAATTCATATTTCCTGATGGAGTGGAGCCGGGGTTATAATCAGTTGCTAATGCAAGAGGCAGTCCCGCGGAAATCATCTCTCGGGCAGGAGTATAGGGAATACTCAAAAAATAAGAACACGATGGTAACGCTACCGGCATTGTATTGGTGTTTTTCAGCACTTCAAAGTCTTCGGAATTCATTACCTCCAGATGATCTACCGAAAGCGCTTGGTATTTTACTGCTGCGGCAATTCCACCAATCGCATTGAATTGGTTGACATGGATTTTAGGTATTAATCCAAAAGAAGTACCTGCCTGCATGATGCGCTCCGTTTCTTCAACAGAAAAATAACCTTTTTCACAAAAAGCATCGATATATTCTGCCAAATGTTCTTCCGCTATTTGAGGAAGCATTTCATTGACTATTAAATCAATATAGGCCTTATGATTGTCTTTATATTCGGTTGGGAATGCATGAGCGCCGAGAAAAGTAGCCTTGATAGCAACAGGATAGTTGGCTTTCAGTTTTTTAATTACCCGAAGCATTTTCAGTTCTCCTTCAACAGAAAGTCCATAACCGGATTTAATTTCAATTGCACCAGTTCCCAGTTTCATTACTTCCTCCAATCGTGTTTTGGATTGATTGTAAATTGCTTCTTCCGAACTTTCATTCAATTTTTTAGCAGAATTCAAAATTCCACCCCCACGATTAGCAATTTCTTCATACGAAAGGCCATTGATACGATCTACAAATTCTTGTTCGCGATTCCCCGCATAAACGATGTGCGTATGACTGTCGCACCATGTGGGAAGCACTATTTTCCCTGTAGCATCAATGATTTTATCCGGACTGATTTCAGGACAATTTTGCATAGTTCCAAAATCAGCAATTGAATTATCTTCAATCAGTAAATAAGCATTTTTTATCGAAGGCAATTCGGCCATTTCTTTTCCTGACACTTTGGAAACGGAAGTATCCCGAATTTGAAGCAATTCTTTAATATTGGAGATTAAAATTTTCATACGTAGATAATATTTGTTTTTTAAAGGAATATGGAATTCGCATACCACCATTAGTTTTACTTTAAAAATCTTTTATGCTCATTTCATGTAATGATTTTGTGTAAAAATAGTTTGAAAAAAAGAATAATTCTTAAATTTAGACAAAATTAGATTTTTGTGAGAAAAATAAAATATAAAAAAGGACGAAAAGTTCAACCAGCAGCACTTGAATATACTGGTATTCATAAGAATAAAAGTACCGAATTGCAGTTGTTTGTCTATGACGATGAGGATTTAACTGAGTTTGAACATTTCGGGGTAGATAATCTACGCGGATCTATTGATCTAAATAAAGTAAATTGGCTAAATGTCCATGGTTTAAATGATATAGCGGTCATAAAGTCGATCGGTTCTTTTTTAGGGTCGGATAATTTCATATTAGCGGATATTTTAAATACCACCAGACGAACAAAAATAGAAGAACTTCATGATATTTTATTTTTTAATATAAAATCAATACTTCCAGCCGAAAATTCAGATAATATTTCGGTAGAGCAAATAAGCTTTTTAATCAAAGACGGAATTTTAGTATCCTTCCAGGAAAAAAGAAGTGAGTTTTTTGCCCATATACGCGAAAGAATCCGCACACATTCCGGTATTGTCCGAACAAAAAAGGCTGATTATTTATTATTTTTATTGCTTGATGCGGTAATGGAAAATTTTTACATCACCATTGAAGCTGAGGAAGACAAAGTTGAGGAGCTTATCAGTCTTTCAAAAAAGAGCACTAATCCGTCAGTTTTGGAACAAATCGAAAAACATCGCGATACTTTTAATTTTCTGAAACGGTCTATTGTGCCTTTACGTGATTCTTTGTATTCCATAAAAAGCATCAAGGACGATAATGTCTTTATGTCGATTGAATCTGAGAATTTTAGTTTTTTTGTCCGATTGTATCAGAAAAGTCTGGAATTATTGGATCAAATTGAAGATGATATGGAAACTCTCGAAAGCGCTTCCAGTTTCTTTTTTTCTTCCCAAAATCACAAGATGAACGAAATCATGAAAACGCTCACCATAGTGTCGGCGATATTCATTCCGTTGACATTTATCGTTGGAGTCTATGGGATGAACTTTGACAATATGCCCGAATTGCGTAGTGAAAACGGCTATTATGTGGTTTTAAGCATCATGTTATTTATCGTGATTGCGATGATTTATTATTTCAAAAGACGTCGTTGGTTCTAAAGTTCGTTAAAAGTATCACCTAATTTGATATCACCGGATTTGAAGCCACGGGAAAACCAGTATTTTCTCTGTTCAGAAGTTCCGTGAGTGAAAGAATCGGGAACCACCTGGCCCTGTGTTCTGGATTGAATTGCATCATCTCCGACCGCATTTGCAGCACTGAGCGCTTCCTCAATATCACCTTCCTCGAGCATTGCATTTTTCTTTTCGTTGTAATGTGTCCAAAGTCCGGCGTAAAAATCAGCTTGCAATTCCAAAGCTACCGATAATTTATTGGCTTGTGTTCCGCCTACATTTTGCTGCATTTCCCGAACTTTCGCGGAAGTGCCTAATAAGGTTTGGACATGGTGTCCGATTTCGTGTGCAATGACATAAGCAATGGCAAAATCGCCTCCTTCTGCTCCGAAACGGCTTTTCAATTCATCGAAAAATGCCAAATCCATATACACTTTTTGGTCTTCGGGACAATAAAAAGGTCCGGAAGCAGATGAAGCTCCCCCGCAACCCGTTTCAATGGAACTACGGAATAAAACTAACTTTGGTTCCTGATAGGTCATGCCATTTTCCTGAAAAATTTTAGACCATACTTCTTCAGTATCAGCCTGAATGACACTTACAAATTTTCCCATTTCTTCATCTTGTGCACTTAGTGGAGCTCCTGTAGATTCGGTTTGGCCACCTTGCTGAAGCTGGTCCAGGATTTGCGATGAATCGCCGCCCATAAATATATTGAGTAACAAAACAATTATTCCGATGGCACCACCGCCAAGCGCTATTTTACCGCCAGAAGAAGTTCTGCGGTCCTCCATATTACTACTTTCTCTTCGTCCTAGCCATCTCATAATTTTGATTTTTAAAGGTTAATGATTATTGGTTAACGTATTTTAATGATTAAGCCATTTGTGAATCGTTGTTATTAACGTTTCCTGAACTATAGGTTTTGTGATGTAATCATTCATACCAGCTTCGAGGCATTTTTCTTTTTCTCCTACTATTGTGCCCGCAGTTAGTGCGATAATAGGAGTTTCTTTGCACGCATCAATTTTACGTATTTCCTGTGTTGCTTCATATCCGTTCATCATAGGCATTTGAACATCCATCAAAATCAGGGTGGGATTAATGTTCTCGCAGAACTCTACCGCTTCTGTGCCATTGTAGGATTCATGAATAATTGCATTTGGTATATTTTTTTTGATGATTGTTTTTGCCAGAAGCAAATTGATTTTGTTGTCTTCAACGATTAAAATAACAGGCTCGTTTGTGCTAAAGTTAATGCTATCCGGAAATAAAATAACTTCTTTGTTTTCGATAGCGATTTCGCCATTTTCAGTTTTAAACTGCACCTCAAAATAAAAAGTACTGCCCACTTTTAATTGGCTCTCAAGTTGGAGCTTGCTATGCATCAACGCTAATATTTTATTAGAAATGGTCAAGCCAAGACCTGTTCCTCCAAATATCCTGGTAGTGGAATTGTCTTCCTGTGAAAATGCATCAAAAATCTTGGATTGGCTTTCGGGTTTAATTCCAATACCGGTATCGCGTACTGAAAAACGGAGTTTACTTTGATTGTTTTTTAATTTCGAAATGAGTTCGATTTTTAATTCTATTTCCCCAACAGTTGTGAATTTAATTGCATTTGCCAGAAGATTTATCAGAATCTGTTTTAAGCGGAAGGAATCGGTCCAGATGTACGTATCGATATCAGGATCGATTGTAAGTTTCATCTGGATATTTTTCTGATGAGCCTCATATTTGATTATATCAATGACCTGATTGCAAATTTGGGCAATATTATTTCTTTTAACTTCCAATTCTAATTTTCCGGATTCAATTTTAGAAAAATCCAGGATGTCATTAATGATTTCCATTAACGTGTTCGCAGACTGATTGACGGTGGTCATATACTGAATCTGGTTACTATCCAGTGTCGTTTTCATCAGTAAATCGGTAAATCCGATGATTCCGTTTAAGGGAGTTCTGATTTCGTGGCTCATATTGGCAAGAAATTCAGATTTTGCCCTATTGGCCGCTTCAGCATACTCACGCGCTTTTATGGCAGATTCTGCTTCTTTTTTCTCTGTGATGTCAACCAGTATTCCTTCGATATATGCTATTTCATTATCTTTTAATATGGCACCTCCAAATTCTTCAATCCATACCATTTCGCCAGATTTTTTTATAATACGGTATGATATATGAAAAGGCTCGCCTTCCAACAAGCTCTGTTTTGATTCAGAAATTACTGTGGCAAGATCATCAGGATGGATTAAGTCCGAGTAATTGATTTTTTTATCTAAGAAATCCTCTTTTGAATAACCTGTTAAGGATTCTATCTCATCGTTGATATATATTTTGGTCCATGATTCATCATACTCTGAAAGATACACCGCACCAGGAATGTTATTTACCAATAATTTAAATTTCTCCTCACTTTCATTGATAATCGACTCATTTATATTTCTTTCTATGGCTAAAGCTATATTGTTAATCAACGATTGCAAAATAGTTATTTCATCTTCAGACCAGATTCGGTCGCGAGTAGAATCGTCAAAAACGATAAAGCCATAAAAATTGTTTTTAACAAAAATTGGTAATGCTAATATGGATTTAACACCGAGTCCAGTCAGAATGTTTCGAATAATTTCGCTCTCGATTTTCTCGATGATTTTTTTAAAGGGTTTCTTCTTCAATAATTTTAACAGCACATCCTGGATGTAACTGTGCGGGATATTTTGCAGGTTGCTATTAGGTTGTACAAGCGATAACGATTCTTTCAGCCATCTGTATTTCTGGTTTACAGTTTCCGCTTTGGCATCATTTTCAAAGAATGATATTTTGTCCACCTGAATTACTTTACCGATGGAATGGAGCGTTTTTTCAAAAATTTCGGCCGTGTTTTTACTAATAAGGATTCTTTCGGTGTTTTCATTAATAACAGAAAGGATTTCATTTTTATAGGCAAGACGCTCTTCGGCTTCTTTTCTTTTTCGTGCCTCTATAGCAAGAGCAATAATCTCAGTAATTGATTTGGCGAAATTGATATCGGTTTCATCCCAATTATATATTTCTTTAGTTTGCTCAAAACAAATGACCCCTTTTAATCTCCCGTTGACAAAAATAGGGGAGTCCAGTAGGGATTTAATATCGTGTTGCGGCATATACGATTCACAAAACTCAATGGTTTCGTGGCAGGTATAAACATCAGGAACTATGATTTGACTTTCTTTTTCAATTGCTTCAAAATAGATGGGAAAATCTTTTCGATCTAAAATAATGTTGTTTGAATGCTGATCGATTGCCAATTCATATAAATTATAACAAACAATCCGTTCAGGATAATATTTCCAAAAGCTCACTCTGTCTATGCCGGCTCCCTTTGCGGCACTTTTGGTAATGACCTGGATACTTTGATGCAGATTTTCACTATTTAAATAATTGATGGTGTTGAGTTTATTGATGACGGAATTGTATTTGGCAATTTTTTGCTGTCTGTTATATTCCTTGTGCTCAATATTTTTCATGAATGTAATATCTCTGGCAATCACTGAATATCCGGTTATCCTTCGATTTTCATTTCGATTGATGGAGACTTTTTGCGAAATCCAGATTTCTTCCCCGTTTTTTTTGATGATTGGAAATTCCATTATGGGAAAATCATCCATTTCATAGGTTGGTTTGGCATAGAACTCGGTGACCTTTTCCAAATAATCTTCCCTGATAAATTGAATGAAACGGCTTTTATAAATTTCATCGAGGGTATAGCCTGTAATTTTTTCAGTATTCTGATTAATGAAAATATAATTACCATATTTATCAATTTCATAGATGATATCCGTGGCAGATTCTACCAGATTTTCGTATAATTTCTGAATATGGATTTGTTCTGTTACATCTTGTCCATTACGCACAAATAAATTGTCAGTATACTTTTGGTCAATCCACTGAATGTATTTGTAATTGCCGTTTTTACATTTTAATTTTCGGATATATACTTTATTATCCATAAAATTATGATGGTATTCTTTATCAATCAGTTCTTCGTCTTCGGTTAATTTCCAGAAACGTAAACCCATCACTTCTTCGGGTTTATAGCCTAAAATATTGGTAACGGTTTCACTGCAGAAAGTCAGTTCACCTTTGCTGTTTGTAGCAATAATTAATGAACTTCCCTTGTTTACTATATTATTGGCAAATAAATATTTGTCCTTTGTATTGAGTATTGCAATATGTCTGGCATGATTTATAATCGCGGTGATGATACAGGCATTAAATAAAAGGATGGTATAATGAACCGGAATGATATTGTACACGAACATATATATCAAAAAGGAGATTATGAATCCTGCAAAGGCCCAGTAATATCGAACTACACGGAATACATTATAGGAGAAAAAGAACATAATCAAAAATTCCAACAGCATGATAATTTCAAACGGCTGAGTCAGCAGTTTGTGCATGATGTAAATCGTATATATCAAAAAGACAGATATAAATATGGCGGGCAGGTGTTTTTTGAAAAATCGGATTTTTTCACTTAAGAAATAAAGAAGAATCAGGGCGAGCCCGAAACTTAAATTGATGTATAACTCACTCTTACTGCGAATTTTAAACAATTCCACTATGATTTCCAGAATTGGGATGATAATTCCTAAAAACAGTAGGTACAGGCGATATTGCTCCGTGATACTTTGGATATCCGAATAATTTTTTACAAATTCCTTATTATAATGTGATGCTCTATTGAATATTATTAAAAAGAATACGGTAAGAAATGCTAAAACCGTAACGATAAACCACCATCTGAAATAAATGGGGGTGGCTATTATAAAACAATACTCACTCTCGTCATTAATATCATGTCCCAGATTATCGACCAGTTTTACTTTAAATTTGTACTTGCCATGATTCAGGTTTGAATAAGTAATGTCTTTCTGAGTTGTAGGACTGGACCATTTTTCATCAACTCCATCCAATTTGTAAGAGTAGAGCGCATTGCCGCTGAGCGGACTGTTAATCATCGTATATTCAAATGTCAGTTGATTTTCGTCATTGCTGAAAACATGATTATCATTGGGAATGTTGAACCATTTATTTTCAGATTTGGCGGTTTTCCATTTTTTGTCCTGGTTGAAAATTTTGATATTATTAATAGCAATCTTCGGATGCTGTTCGACTTTTTGTCCGTAGCTTGGAAGATATTGGAATAATCCCCTAGCCGTACCAAAAAAAATATCGCCGTCATCATCAATAAATTGTGCTCGCATATTCGTTTCTAACCCCTTAAAGCCGTTTTTTGAGTTGAAATTTTTAATCGCGGTAATCTCACCATTTTTGTTAATCTTAACTTTATCAATCCCTAAATTGGTTCCTATCAACAGGTTGCCATTTTTATCGCTAATGAGTGTATAGACTAACATGGAGGTCAAGCCATTCTTCTTGCCATATTTGAGGATTTTATTATTTTTGGTAAGCACATAAATATTTTCATATCCAGCAAACCACCAGTTTCCGAAACTATCTTTTGCAGAAATTGAAATGGCATCAGCGATGATTTTTTTTGAAAAAGAAAATTCATTAGGAGCAGTTTCAGTAAGGATAAATAACCCATTTATAGTCCCAATATACCATTGATGATCATTGATTTCATCAATAGAGTTTACAGTTGCAGCGCCAATTTCATTACTGATTTTCAGTATATTTTTCTGGAATTTAAAATTTTTATCATAAACTAACAGACCATTGTTTTGAGTTCCTATAAAATATCTGTTTTTCTTATCCTGGATCAACGCAACAATTGCTCCTTTACTGGAATACAAGGGTCGTAAATCATAATTCACAGCTTGACTATTTTTAAGAACTGTAAGACCGGTTGGACTGTCAAAGACAATATCTCCTTCATTATTTTTAATTATAACCCGGGCGCCCCGATTATTGAGATAGGTTTTCTTTAGAATGTATCCGCCATCCTCATTTTCCTCAAATTGGTACAGACCCTGACGAAGCATTCCGATGTACAGACGGTCTTTGTCAGAGTAAATAGAAAATATATAAGGGGATTTCAGTCCTGGCGTATTGCCATAATTAAAAAATTGCTGCCGACCCGTTTTATACAATCCCTTTCCGGAAGTTCCAATATAAAGGTCCTTCGCTTTATCCTGAAAGAAACAGGAAATGTTTTCGCCAATGAAACCATTTTCAGCGTTTAAAAATGAAGTGTAGTCACCACTGTATTGACAAATACCATCATTATCGCTTCCCAGCCAGATACTGCCGCTTTTACCAACAAATATTTGTTTTATAGAAAACTTTTGGCCATCGGGAAGTTTAATTTCCTTAAGAAAAAATGGCCGCCCTTGTTTTAATTTGTAGACCATGCCCGCACTATTTCCCAGCAGGATTTCTCCTTTGGAATTGGTAGTCAGGCACACATAAGCCGGAAATCTATCGGCATGAATACGCTTGACCATTTTGTCTTCAACATGAAACAATCCATTATTGGCAGCAATAATCAAATTTGAATTACTGTCCAAAGCCACACTTGTTACAACATCGTATGCCCGGTTATTATCGGCAATTTTTTCCGAAGTACCATTATCATTGATGAAAACAATTTCGTTTTTGCTGATGCAGTAAACTCCTCTTGCAGATTTTAAAAGTTTGTAGTGGGTATTGGATGTGAAGTACCGATTGCTGGAATTTATATCCTGACGGAAAGAAGCCCCATCAAATAAATACAATCCATTATATTTGGTGGTAATCAGCAGTTTTTTATCTGCATTTTCAATAATATCAGTCACAAAAATGCCTTTGAAACCCCTGCTGTCGTCGTAGGTTTCAAAATTACTCCCATCATAGCGTACTAACCCAGCCCCATCCGTCCCAATCCAAATTAAGTTCCGACTGTCTTGTGCAATACAATTTATGACAGACGAAGGCAATCCGTTTTCCTGGTTAATGGATTGGAAATCATAGACCTGACCTGTTGCTATGAATGAAAAAAAGAATAACAAAAACACCAATTTGTTTCGTAACAACATTGAATAACAAATTATTTGGTTATTGGGCTCGATTCAAATAAAACAATGTGATTTGATAATTAAACAGTTTAAGCGAATATTACTATAAATTTAATAAATTAACAAATAGCATTGGTGGTTTGTCAGTAATATTTAGAATATTTATTCAATCGCTACAGCCATTTAAGGATTTGGCGTAAGGTCTTTAATTTGGTGCCATAGGGAGCATACCGAATTGGAATGTCAAGGAAGTTGGATTTTTTGATTATTGCTTTTTTATGGGAGAAAATATCAAAACTTAATTTTCCATGATAGGCACCCATTCCTGAATTTCCAACGCCTCCAAATGGCAGTCTCTTATTCGAAAACTGAATCATCGTGTCGTTCACACAACCACCGCCAAATGAATAATCGGCTATGATCTTTTCTGCTAAACTCTTATTTTCTGTAAAAACGTAAAATGCCAGGGGTTTTTCGTATTTGGATATGACATGCTGTAAATCAATATCCGTTTCATAAGTGAGTATTGGTAAAATAGGACCGAAAATCTCATCCACCATCACTAAACTTTCAATATCCGGATTTTCAACCAGCGTAGGGGCGAGGTATAAAGTCTCTTTGCTATATTGTCCTCCAATAGCTATGGATTGTCCTTTGAGCATATCGACGAGCCGCTGCCAGTTCTTATGATTAATTATCCTTGGGTAATCAGGCGAGGTCTCCGGGTTCTCCCCATAAGCTGCGGTTATTTCCTGTTTCAGAAAATTGATAAAGGGGGTCTTCATCCTATTTTGCACCAAAATATAATCGGGTGCAATGCAGGTTTGTCCTGCATTGAGAAATTTCCCCCAGACAATTCTCTTGGCGGCTAATTTCAAATTGGCAGTTTCATCTACAATGCATGGATTTTTCCCACCAAGTTCCAATGTTAATGGAGTCAGATGTTCCGCGGCAGCTTTCGCTACCATTTTACCCACGTTCACACTTCCGGTAAAGAAAATATAATCCCAACGCTGGGTTAATAATTGCTGAGCCACATCGGGACCGCCTTCACTAACCAGAACGTGATTGGCATCAAAAGTGTCCCAAATAATTTTTGCGATAATTTTTGATGTATTTGGAGTCAGTTCGGAAGGTTTCAAAACAACCTGATTACCAGCTGCAACAGCTGCAATCAAAGGACAAAGCGCCAGTTGAAAAGGATAATTCCATGGAGCTATGATTAAGACTTTTCCGTAAGGCTCACTGTAGATATAATCCTTTGACGGAAAATTAACAATAGATGGGAATACTTTTTTTGGCTTCGACCAGGACTTGATTTTTTTTATGGTATTTTTTAAATCAGAAATAACAAAATGAGTTTCTGTCAAAACGGTTTCAAATGCCGGTTTTTTGAAATCATCATAGAGAGCCTTTATAATTGCTTCTTCATTTTTGAGAATATGAAACAGCAATTTTTTTAAGGATTCTTTTCTAAATGTTATGTCCGATTTGTAATTCATACTAATCTTCACTTTTGGAGTTAAGTCAAAATTTATTTTAATCCAACCCGGTATCCAATGTAAGCATCCGCCTGTTTGGTATCGCTGGTCAAGGCCGTCAGGATAGAACTGGATCCCAAATAGAAACCATAAGCTCTGAATCCAAACCCACCGGTAACACCAGAAATTTCATTGCTTGCCCAAGATGAATAAATGTCATAGTTTTTTAAGGAAAAACGGGGTGTAACAGAGAATGTGTTTTGTGTGGTAACCTGATCGTCTTTATTGTCATCGCCTAATTTTTGCTGCGTGTAAACGGACACGAAAAATCTGGAAACCACTTTTACATCGGCATATAACGAAAATACAGTAGGCAATTTTACCTTGAAATCTTTATTTGATTTAGTTGATGTGAGATAACCACTGTCCTGAAGAACCTGTTCTACCTGTTGTAAATTATCCACATCCTGAAATTGGTTCAAATTGATTCCCTGATCGCCGGCAGGGATTTCTAATAGATAATTGGAAGACGAATTATTACTGTCTTTAAAAGTCATACTTCCAATATTTCTAATGGACATTCCCGCATTTACTTTGTAATTATCAATGTCTTTCCATCTGTAATTAAAGCCGATATCTCCCGCCACGCCATTTAATTTTCCAAAAAACGACTGCGAATAATCATCAAAGTTTGTGAAACTGTCAGCCAAATTACCGGAATAGGCGATGTTCAGGTTAGCATTGGTATCATTCAAATATGCCTGGCCTGCGAAAGAAGATATTGTGCCTTGAAACTTGTCGGCACCGAAATTGGCATACGAACCCGGAAATAATAATTTAAAAGTGACACCCGCATTGAACTTGTGCTTTTCGTTTTCAAACAGGTTTCTGGATGCTGTCAGTCCAACCTCCCCCCAAGTGGTACCATTCATACGCTGATTCTCATTGTTGCTTATCGTGGTAGAACCGCCCAGTACCGATCCTAATGCACCCGTATTGATGGCTTCCCCCAGTTTTGAATCAATATCCACCAGGTTTAACTTGGCATAAGCCTTTGTAGTTAAACCAAATGCCCATTCCTTCCATTTCATCGCGAATCCGGGACCATAAAGTTCTGCATCCACACGCATATTAACGGGTTCATCTCCTGAAAAAATCAGATCCTCTATATTATCAGAGTGTATTATATCACTAAAGCCTACTTTATTATTAGCCGCATTCATGCTTACTGCAAAAACATTGATTTCATATTTTGAATCTATATTCGCAAGTTCTGCCGGATTGATACCCGCATTCAGGATTCCAACTCTTCTGGACATATTAATACCTGAAAAGTGATCTTGTGCGGAAACATTTAAAAATAACAAGGAACACGATAGAATCAGTAAGTTTCTCATAGATAGATTTTAATTTGTTGTTATAATTTGAACGTATAAAATATGCCAATCGTAAAGTTAACTAATTTAAACTTTATATGGCATTCCAAATTGTGTCATTTGGTGTTGGTGCAATAATTTCTATATTTTCTTTGGAAACGGGATGGATAAAAACCAATTTTCGCGCATGCAAGTGAATGCCCCCATCAGGATTGCTTCTGTCAAAACCATATTTTAAATCGCCTTTAATGGGGCAGCCGATAGCTGATAACTGCGCCCTGATCTGATGGTGCCTTCCGGTATGCAGATTGATTTCGAGAGCATAATAATTTTGAAGCGTAGCTATTATTTTATAATCCAAACTCGCTATTTTACTGTCGGGAACTTCCTTTATATGGGCTTTGGAAGTATTATTTTTCTCGTTTCTTTTGAGGTAATGAACCAATTCAGCTTCCGCTTGCGAAGGTTTATTTTTAACGATTGCCCAATAGGTTTTTTGTGTTTCCCTGTTTTTGAATAAATCGTTGAGACGGGTTAATGCTTTAGAAGTTTTGGCAAAAACGACAATACCAGTGGTAGGCCTGTCCAGCCGATGTACCACTCCCAAAAAAACTTCTCCGGGCTTATTGTATTTGTCTTTAATGTATTCTTTGACAACCTCACTTAGTGGTTTATCGCCCGTTTTATCACCCTGTACAATATCGCCTACACGTTTATTGACTACCAGAATATGATTGTCCTCGTGAAGGATTTGCAGATTATCTTTAGTGGAAAGTATTTTCAAAACAGATTATTGGATTTTTGATTATTAGATTTTAAGAAATCAAATAATTTATTGTAACGGAGCGAAATTTAGAAGTCATTTTAATAATTTCTTCCAGTTTAATTGACATTATTTCTAAATTTATTTGAGTGATAAATTGCAAATCTGAGGCTACTAAAAGTTGTGTTTCAATTTCGTAAGCTGAACCTATAGCAATTTCTAAAAATCTGGAAAACTCTTTATTTGGATTTCGTGATGAACCTTCTGCAATATTTGATGGAATTGATATTGATGCCCTTCTTAATTGATTTGTTAACCCAAACTTTTCGTCATTTGGAAAATAGGATGTTATCAAATATATATCAGAACAGAAAATCCTGCTTTTTTTCCAAATTTCTAAATCCTTAAATCGATGCATATATTTTCTTCTAACAATCAAAAAATCTAACAATCAAATAATTAATATTGTTCGTTTTCGTTCGGAAAATCTAAGGCTTTTACATCCGACACATATTGCCCAATAGCCTTTGTCATGTCTTCATAAAGATTCATGTATCTTCTTAAAAAACGGGGACTGAATTCATGGGTCATTCCAAGCATGTCGTGAAGAACCAAAACCTGTCCGTCAACACCACTGCCGGCACCGATACCAATTACAGGAATGGAAATGCTTTGCGCCACTTTGGTTGCCAGATGAGCCGGAATTTTTTCAAGTACTAGTGCAAAACAGCCAATTTTTTCCAGCATTTTGGCATCTTCCAAAAGTTTTTCAGCTTCTTCCTCTTCCTTGGCACGAACGGTATAAGTTCCGAATTTATAAATGGATTGTGGGGTTAAGCCCAAATGTCCCATAACAGGTATTCCCGCGTTTAATATTTTTTTAATGGAATCTTTAATTTCTTTTCCGCCTTCGAGTTTTACCGCGTGACCGCCGCTTTCTTTCATAATTCTGATGGACGAACGCAACGCTTCTTTTGGATCAGACTGATAACTTCCAAAAGGCAAATCCACTACGACCAATGCTCTTGTAATGGCTCGTACAACACCTGAAGCATGATAAATCATTTGGTCTAACGTAATTGGCAGCGTGGTTTCATGTCCCGCCATTACATTGGAAGCAGAATCTCCAACCAGAATCACATCAATACCGGCAGCATCTACAATCTTTGCCATGGTGTAATCGTATGACGTTAACATCGATATTTTTTCGCCATTGGACTTCATATCAATTAGTGACTTGGTAGTTATTCTTTTGTAATCTTTTTTAGCGACTGACATAATGTTGTGTATTTGAAGATGTAAAAGTAGTAAAATTCTACCGTAAGTTAATGGATTGTTTGTTTTTTAGAAAATTATTAACCAATGGTTTGAATGTTAAATAATCACGTTTTAATTGTATATTTCTGATTAAAAATGTAACACATATAATACCAAACAGACCAATTATTTAAAACTGAAATTATGAAAAATTTTTTATTAACTATTTTACTGTTGACAGCAGCTACTACTCAAGCCCAAAAACAGGAAGTCCAAAAAACGGTCGACACTTTTTTCGAAGCCTTTCATGCGAAAGACACAGTAAAATTGCATGCTGTCTGTATGGATAAAATGATTTTACAATCGATATCGGAAGGTCCTAAAGGAAATAAACTGACGGATGAAACCACAGGAGAATTCTACAATTCGATTGCCACTATTCCTGTCAATGTTATTTTTCAGGAAAAATTATTAAGTTATAACATTCAGATTGATGGGAGCATGGCACATGCCTGGACACAGTATGAATTTTATGTCAATGGTAAATTAAGCCATAAAGGCGTCAATGCTTTTACGCTTTTTAAAGAAAAAGATAGCTGGAAGATTGTATCTATTATAGACACCAGAAGAAAATAAAATTTAGCAATCAGCCAGGTTTACTGCAATTGCCAATCCACCTTCAGAAGTCTCTTTGTACTTGTTGTTCATGTCTTTGGCAGTCTGCCACATCGTGTCCACAACTTTGTCTAAAGGAACTTTTGCATTTTTAGGATCCGTTGCTAAGGCCAGTTCGGCTGCATTTATGGCTTTGATGGCTCCCATCGTATTTCGTTCAATACATGGAATCTGTACCAGTCCGCCTATTGGGTCGCAGGTCATTCCCAAGTGGTGCTCCATTGCAATCTCGGCTGCCATTAAAACCTGTTCCGGAGTTCCGCCCATTAATTCACATAAAGCTGCCGCTGCCATAGAGGAGGATACCCCAATTTCCGCCTGACATCCGCCCATTGCTGCGGAAATAGTGGAACCTTTTTTGAAAATGCTGCCAATTTCGCCCGCAACCATCAGGAATTGTTTGATTTCTTTATCGCCTGCCTTATGGTTTTCAATCACCAAATAATACATTAAAACGGATGGAATCACTCCGGCACTTCCGTTCGTAGGTGCAGTAACGACACGACCTAGAGAAGCATTTACTTCATTTACTGCCAAAGCAAAACAGCTTACCCATTGGAGGATTTGGCGAAATTTTACTTCTGTCAGTCGGATTTGCTGCAACCAGCTTTGCGGACTGTCATAATTGGACAAACCAATTAGATTTTGATGCATGTCAAATGCCCTGCGGCGTACGTTCAGTCCTCCGGGAAGAATCCCTTCCGAATGGCAACCAATGTACATGCATTCCAACATAGTATTCCAGATGCGCATCAATTCGTTATCAATCACTTCAATAGAGCGCATGGATTTCTCATTTTCGTATACGATTTCAGAAACCATTTTGTTCTCCGTAATGCAATATTCCAGTAGCTCAGCTGCTTTGTTTATTGGAAAAGGAAAAGCACATTTGATATCCGTTTTCACTTTTGCGGTATCGCGTTCTTCCTTGATTACAAATCCGCCACCGATAGAGTAGAAGGTTGACGAATACTCTAAGTCATCAGTTGTATATGCGGTAAAAGTCAATCCATTGGCATGGAAAGGAAGAAAATTTTTATTAAAGACAATGTCCTGTAAAAAATAAAACGGAACTAGGATTTCGTTCCCTAAATTGATTTCGTTTTTATCTTCAATGAATTTAATGATTCCGGCGATATCTGCTACCGGGATATATTCTGGATCCTGTCCGCTTAAGCCCAGCATTAACGCCAAATCAGTGGCGTGGCCTTTACCCGTGAGGGAAAGCGAGCCGTACAGATCTACTTTTACGCGGTTGATTTTAGGAAGCAGGTTTTCACTCCGTAATTCAGCCAAAAAACGTTCAGCAGCTCGCCAAGGTCCGAGAGTATGGGAGCTTGATGGGCCGACACCAATTTTAAGCATATCAAAAACAGAAATACATTCTTCCATAAAGCCAGTAGATTTTCGAATGTACAAATATAGCGGAATGAATGTATAAAATGAATGTCGTTAATTTAAAATTGTGAAGTTTAACGAATGCATCTTTTATTGTTAAAAAGCGTCGAATGAGTTTGATTTCCTTAAAACCCGAGGCTACTCCGATTTGATTTGGAGTAATCATAAATCCTTTTGTAGCCCCGATTACTTCACTTGGTTTTTATTTTCAAAGGAGTTCAGTGAACTTCGTTTGCAGCGGAAATCCTTTTTGTGTCATTGCGAGGGATGAAGCAATCTCAAAAAGATTGTAGAGAATAGCGGGATTAGCTTCAAATTGTCTCATTCCTCGCAATGACAAACTCCAAAATGTCATGTTGTCATATTTTTTTATGTCAAAATGCTTCATAACTGACAATTTCCTAAGATTTTTCTAATGGCACAAAGATTGACTTATGGACTTTGAGTTAAATTGAAAATTAAATTTAAATATAATAAAAATGGGTAAAATAATTGGAATTGATTTAGGTACAACCAACTCTTGTGTCTCTGTAATGGAGGGGAACGAAGCAGTGGTAATCCCTAATGCAGAAGGAAAAAGAACAACACCATCTGTAATTGCTTTTGTAGAAGGCGGTGAAATCAAAGTTGGAGATCCTGCTAAAAGACAAGCAGTAACCAATCCAACAAAAACTGTAGCTTCTATTAAACGTTTTATGGGACACACTTTTGCTGAAATTACAGAAGAAGCAAAAAGAGTACCTTATACAGTAGTAAAAGGAGACAACAATACTCCTCGTGTTGATATTGACGGTCGTTTATATACAGCTCAGGAATTGTCAGCAATGACACTTCAAAAAATGAAAAAAACAGCAGAAGACTATTTAGGTCAGACTGTTACAGAAGCAGTTATTACTGTTCCTGCTTATTTTAATGACGCACAACGTCAGGCTACAAAAGAAGCTGGTGAAATTGCAGGTCTTAAAGTAATGCGTATCATCAACGAACCTACAGCTGCAGCTTTGGCTTACGGTTTGGATAAAAAAGGAGTAGATCAAAAAATTGCGGTTTACGATTTAGGTGGTGGTACTTTCGATATCTCGGTTCTTGAATTAGGAGACGGAGTTTTTGAAGTATTGTCTACAAACGGAGATACTCACTTAGGTGGAGATGATTTTGACCAAACTATCATTGACTGGTTGGCAGATGAATTCAAAACTGAGGAAGGAATTGATTTGCGTTTGGACCCAATGTCATTGCAACGTATCAAAGAAGCGGCAGAGAAAGCAAAAATTGAATTGTCTTCTTCGGCTGAAACTGAAATCAATTTACCATATGTTACGGCTACGGCTTCAGGACCAAAACACTTAGTTAAAAAATTGACAAGAGCTAAATTTGAGCAATTGGCTGATTCTTTAATCAAACGTTCTATGGAGCCGGTTGCTAAAGCTTTGAAAGATGCAGGTTTATCTGTTTCTGATATTGACGAAGTGATTTTGGTTGGTGGTTCTACGCGTATGCCAAGAATTGCTGAAGAAGTAGAAAAATTCTTTGGTAAAAAAGCTTCTAAAGGAGTTAACCCTGATGAAGTTGTAGCAATTGGAGCTGCAATTCAAGGTGGAGTTTTATCCGGAGATGTAAAAGATGTATTGTTACTTGACGTTACACCTTTATCTTTAGGTATCGAAACTATGGGTGGTGTTTTGACAAAATTAATTGAGTCTAACACAACTATCCCAACAAAAAAATCTCAAGTATTCTCTACTGCAGCAGATTCTCAACCAACAGTTGAAATCCACGTATTGCAAGGAGACAGAGCCATGGCTACTGATAACAAAACTATCGGTCGTTTCCACTTAGATGGTATTCCACCAGCACCAAGAGGAGTTCCACAAATTGAAGTAACTTTTGATATTGATGCCAATGGTATCATCAAAGTTTCTGCAACTGACAAAGGAACAGGTAAATCTCACGATATTCGTATCGAAGCTTCTTCTGGATTAACAGCTGAAGAAATCGAAAGAATGAAAAAAGATGCTGAAGCTAACGCTGGGGCAGATAAAATCGCCAGAGAAAGAGTTGAAAAATTGAACGAAGCAGACGGAATGATCTTCCAGACTGAAAGCCAATTGAAAGAATTAGGTAGCAAACTATCTGATGACAATAAAACAGCTATCGAATATGCTTTAACTGAATTGAGAATGGCGCACCAATCTCAAGATATTCCTGCAATCCAAACAGCTTTGGATAATATCAATGCTGCATGGAAAACTGCTACAGAAGCAATGTATGCACAAGGAGAACAAGGACAAACTCAAGATGCAAAGCCACAAGGTGAAGCTCAAGGAGAGAACGTTCAAGATGTAGATTACGAAGAAGTGAAGTAATTCTCTTTTAAATATTGTAAAACCGGGCTAGCAATAGCCCGGTTTTTTTATTACTATTTTTTTGTATATTGGCTAACCCAAAAAACTAATTGTTATGAAAAATGTCATCTTCTTATTTGCCCTGCTGGTACTTTGCACCAATGGCTACAGCCAAAAAAAGAAACCTGCTGCTAAAATCCCAACCACAGTTATCGCCAAGGCGAATACTCTTTCTGCCGAATTATCAAAAACCAGCTTCTATCTGTTTGCCACTAATAAGGGTAAAAAAGACACTATTTTTGTAAAAGGAGTGGATCCCAAATTTACTCCGGCTGAATGTAAAATCACACCTTTTACGACAAAAGGAACGCCGTTATATCTTATTACGTGGACCGAAAAAAACACAACAAAAACGGCTTTGAAGACTGAAGATGCAGTTAGTATTATTTCTGAAATCTGGGAAATCACTCCGGAGGCGAAAAGTCAAATATTAGCAAACAAACAGACGACAACCAAAATTATTGAGAAAGTGTATTTAGGTAAAACCGATGCTTCCGAAACACAGGAAAGAATGCGCAGGGAAGGGTTTGAATTCACGTTAACCAAAGAAGGTGATGTTATTCTGAAAAATAAAACGCAGGAAAGTAAAATGACTTACAATGCCACTACCAAAAAATATGTGGCAGATCCAATGCCAAAGAAAAAGAAATAAAAAAAACCGGGCTGTAAGGCCCGGTTTTTTATTTTACAATATTTAGATTACTGATTCACCTTAATCTCAAACATCTTGTCCCAGTTTTTGCCGGTAACAAAAATCGTTTGGGTTTTTGGATTGTAGGCAATTCCGTTTAAAACATCAAGATCCGGATGGTTTGTAACTTTAGATTTTAATTTAAATAAATCGATTACTGCTTCCACAGCACCATTTTTAGGGTTAATAATCGCAATAGCGTCTCTTTGATAGACATTGGCGTAGATTTTTCCATTGATCCATTCCAATTCGTTTACAGCCTTGATTTTAGTGCTGGCAGTGTAGACATTAATGTAATCCACTTCTTTGAAAGAATCCGGATTGACAGACCAGATTTTCTCGGTACCGTCAGACATTAGTAGGTTCGTACCATCATTGGTTAATCCCCAGCCTTCAATTGTTTTAAAATAGGGTACCGTTTTTTCCTTCTTGAAAGTATTGGCATTATAAATATACGCTTCGTTATTTTGCCATGTCAATTGAAATATTTTATTATTCAAAACTGTAACACCTTCTCCAAAAATCTCTCCGGGCAATTCTACAATTTTATAAACTTTACCTGTTTTATAGTCGGTTTTCCGAAGACTGGAAATTCCTTTAATTCCAGTTCCTTTTCCAGAGCCATTACCCGTTCCTTCAATTAAAGTATCGCGATAAAATTCCAAACCTTGTGTATATGCCTTAATATCATGCGGGTAGGTGTTTATGATTGTGTACGTAAGTGGTTTTGGCTGAATACTGGAAACCAATTCCACTCTCGATGTAATTTCCTGATTTTCACCTTCAAAATAAACCAATGCTTTCAGGTTTTGGTACCCTAGTTTCTGATCTTTTAAATCAAAGTTTATTTTATCGCTGCTTTTTTTGGAACCAATATTCTTGTCATTTACATAATAGATAATGCTGTCAATTTTTTTATTCTGAGCATTTAAAAGACCCAATGAAAGCACATCTTCATTGTGGTATGTGGCTTTAAATTGGGAATCATCGAAGCTAAAATATTTTTCTGCAGTATTTTTTGATCCGTTACAACTGATAAGGATTGAGCCTAATAAAATGATTGATAGTATGTTATAATTTTTCATATATAATTTTAAAGATGATGCAATATACAATACAAATGATTATGTTTTTTTACTGTTGCGAAAATACAAAAAGTTTGTATATTTGCAACGGCAAGTCCTACACGACTAGCTCCTGCAGACTCCCCCAGGATGGGAACATAGCAAGGGTATGCGGTTGAGCGGTGCGATGTAGGTCGCTTGCCATTTTTTTTAATCTGAACTTGTTTCAGATTTTTTTTTACCTTTATTTCAGATTATTTCTCA
Organism: Flavobacterium sp. GT3R68; assembly: GCF_007109225.1. Taxonomy (GTDB): domain Bacteria; phylum Bacteroidota; class Bacteroidia; order Flavobacteriales; family Flavobacteriaceae; genus Flavobacterium. The sequence goes on along the minus strand of NZ_VJZK01000003.1, from coordinate 267,218 downwards.
CTTCTCAATTTCAATATATTTATGGTTCTATCTTGGCAAATAGTTCGTTTTGCCCTAAAGGAAACTTTTGCGATAGCTTATGGAAATTACACCCACAGGGAAGCTTTATTAGTATCACTGACTAAAAATGGGAACTCCGGTTATGGAGAATGCACTGCCATTGATTACTACCAAATTAATCTAGCCGATTACACAAAGAAACTCCAATCCATTCAAGCTGTTGTCGAAAAGCACCAAATAATCCATCCAAACGATTTTTATAATTTTCTTTTAAAATTAAAACTTCCTAGCTTTCTGCGGTCGGCGTTGGACTGTGCTTTCTGGGATTTGTTCGGAAAGCTGGAAAACCAGAGCTTTTTAAGCTTAAATTCAATCGAGGTAAATGAATTACCCGAATCTTCGATAACGATTAGTGTGGCACCAATTGAAACCCAACTGGAAAAAATTGAAAAATTATCCTGGAGTAAATTCAAAGTAAAATGCAATCATTTTGATGATAAACATATTCAGACTTTATTGAAAACAGGAAAGGATATTGCCCTGGATGCCAACGGAAGTTATACTCCGGAACAATGCCAATGGCTGGAAAATTTTGAGGATTCTAAAATGTTTACTTACATCGAGCAACCGATGAAACCGGGAGCCGAAAACTATATTTCCTTGCATTACGATGCCTATCCCAATTGGATGGCTGACGAAGATTTCCAGGAAAATATTGATTTACAACTACTGCAACCTCACTATCAAAGCATCAATATCAAATTGGTCAAATGCGGCGGACTGACACCTGCTCTTCAACTGATTAAAAATGCGAAGTCATTGGGATTAAAAACCATGATCGGCTGCATGACTGAATCTACCGTAGGGATTTCTGCCGGATGCATGCTGACGCCATTAGTAGACTTTGTCGACCTAGATGGCGCTAATTTAATTTCGAACGATATCGCTTCCGGGAGCTCAGTTTTTAATGGAAAAATCCTCTTGTCTGAAAAGCCCGGATTGGATATTCAAATTTTATAATCTATTTATTAGGAGCAGAAATGCCGGTGCTTTTAAGAAATGCAATTCCCGCTATCATTCCAATCTCCCGGATACCTCCTTCGGTCGGGACCGGGAGGATTTTCCCTTCCATCGGGGCTAAAGAACAATACCAGGATTTTTTTAAACGTAATTTGTTGCTTACTTTCGCAGGAACAATCCAATTTAGCTAAAAATGAGTAAAGTTGTACTGATCACTGGAGGATCATCAGGAATAGGAAAGTCCATTGGCGAATTTCTGCACCATAAAGGTTTTGTAGTGTATGGGACCAGCCGTAATCCAGAAGATATTCTGAATTCTGTTTTTCCATTGATTGCTCTGGATGTCCGAAATGTAGACTCAATTCAGTTGGCCGTGGCAAAAGTGATTTCCATTTCAGGAAGACTGGATGTTGTGATAAATAATGCTGGCGTTGGAATTACAGGCCCGTTGGAAGAAATTCCGACTCAGGAAATCAAAAACAATTTTGAAACCAATTTCTTTGGTCCAATCGAAGTAATGAAAACGGTTCTGCCTCAAATGCGTTCCCAAGAATCAGGTTTGATTATTAATATCACTTCTATTGCCGGTTATATGGGATTGCCGTACCGAAGTATTTATTCGGCTTCAAAAGGTGCTTTGGAACTGATTACCGAAGCGTTGCGAATGGAAGTAAAATCTTTTGGAATACATATTACCAATGTTGCCCCGGGAGATTTTGCTACCAATATTGCCTCAGGACGTTTTCACGTACCGTTAATCCAAGGTTCCGCTTATGAACTTCCATACGGACAGACACTCCAAATGATGGACGAACATGTGGACAGTGGCAGTAATCCTAATGAAATGGCAAAGGCGATTTATAAAATTATCCAGACTAAAAACCCAAACGGACATTATAAAATAGGCGCGTTTATGCAGAAATTTTCAATTGTACTGAAGCGAATCCTGCCTGACAAAGTCTATGAAAAAATGTTGATGAACCATTATAAGTTGTAGTTTTGCAAAAAATAATAATATATGAAATTATCGGCCTCAATTGTTGCTTTTTTTATGGGATATTTACTTTATGCACAGGAGATTCAATATTTTAATACTGAGGAAAATAGTATTGCCGGCTATCCAGATGCAGCATCTGATACTTTATATAAACGATCAAGATTAAATAAACGACCAAAGTTTATGGTAAATATAACTTCGGGGCCATCAATAAGGATGGGCGAAACTCCGAAAGGACTAACCTCTGAGCAATCAAATTATATAAAGGATTTAAAATCGGGATTTAGCTACGACATCAGCACCTATTATTTAAAAGACGAACAGTCGGGGTTCGGCTTGAAATATAATGTTTATAAATCTTCTGGTAGTCTTTCTAACCAAGACCTAACTGCCCCGAATGGGGAGACTGGCAATGGGACGGCCTCTGATGATATTACTATCACTTTTATTGGAGCTTCAGGAATTCTATATGGAAAAGGATTTTTTGCTTTGGATAATGTAAGTTTTGAAATCGCATTAGGGTATATTGGTTACGTCGACAAGGCTGTAATACTGGACAATTATACAATTAAAGGAGGTAATCTCGGAATTTCAACTTCTGTTGGATATCATTTTGGTATTACTGAAAATATAGCTATAGGTCCATCCGTTTCTTTTACAGGAGGTGTTTTAAACCAGGTAAAAGTTGAAGGCGATAATTATTCTGCGACAATGAAATTTGATGAAGATGAGAAAGAGTCTCTATATCGTTTTGATTTTTCACTTAGTGCCAGATTTAAATTTTGATAACATCCAAATAATATATATACTATGAAATTTTTTATTGATACAGCAAATTTAAACGAAATCAAAGCAGCTCAGGCTCTTGGTGTTCTTGACGGAGTAACGACAAATCCATCATTGATGGCCAAAGAAGGGATTACAGGAAAGAACAACATCCTTAAACATTACGTTGATATTTGCAATATTGTACACGGTGATGTAAGTGCGGAAGTAAACGCAGTTGATTATGACGGCATGATTCGTGAAGGCGAAGAATTAGTTGATCTGCACCCACAAATTGTAGTGAAATTGCCAATGACCAAAGAAGGTATTATGGCGTGTAAATATTTTTCTGATAAAGAAGTAAAAACCAACCTGACGCTAGTATTTTCTGCAGGACAGGCTTTATTGGCTGCCAAAGCAGGAGCAACTTATGTTTCTCCATTTATCGGACGATTGGACGATATTTCGACTGATGGTTTGGCTCTTGTTGAAGAAATCCGTGAAATATATGATAACTACGGTTATGAAACAGAAATCCTTGCGGCTTCGGTACGTCATACGATGCATATCGTAAATTGCGCAAAAATTGGGGCTGATGTAATCACAGGACCTCTTTCTGCCATCCTAGGATTGTTGAAACATCCTTTAACAGACATTGGTTTGGCACAATTTATAGCTGATTTTGAAAAAGGAAATAAGTAATTATAATACCACATAAAAAAAGCGGTTCCAATTTGGAACCGCTTTTTTTTATGTCTTTATCTGAACTCTTATTTTAAATTGTCTTCAAAGCTAACATCAAATAAATTGGTAAAGGCATTTTTAATTTGTCCGTTTTTGTTCAGTACAATGGTGCGGTGCACTTTCGTAATGGCCCATTTACTTCTTAAATCTTCGAAGTTGGCACATCGGTACTCCCTTATTCCGTTGAAGTTAAATTTAGAAAGAATATTTGTCCATTTTTCCTGATTTTCATCAAGATTTACGGCTATGAATTGGTAGTCCGGATGTTTTGATTTGAATTCCAAAACTTTCTTATGAGCAGCTGCAAAATGAGAAGAGGCATTTTCAGTCCAAAAAAACAATACGGTTTTATCTTTTAATAAAGAAGCAGAACTGACCATCTTACCGGCCGGATCCATCAGGTTTACTTCAGGTATTGCATTGCCTGTTTTCAATAACTGAATGGCATTCCCAATCTTTAAAATTTCGTTTTTACTGCTCTTATCAGTCGAATATTTGTGATACGTGTCCAGAAACTTTTTATTATTGATCATGTTCTGATCCTCGAGTAAATAGGTAAAAGCAATTTTGTTAAGAATTACATTTTTCAATTTCTCGTTTTTAATCAGTGTATCAGTAATATTAAGCTTATTAATGTTCATTTTTAATGACAGATCCACATCAGTATAATGGTTGTGGTATTTGATGTCTCCCACATTATTTAACATATGGGAAAGATACATGACGAATGGAGAAAATCCTGATAGTTTTTCGCTGTTAAAATCAATATCTTTTCGGAAGCTATAGTAGTTCTTCGGAAGTTTGGCCGTTATATCTTCTCCAGTGCGGAACTTATGATACATCGGATATAATTCCTTTTTGGAATAGTAATTAAAGTCTAAGACGGCTTTGGCATACAAATCAAAATCTTTACTCCATTTAATCTCTTCCTTGTGGAAGGTATAGAATTTTTTATCTGCTTTGTAGGTGGAATCTACATTTGCTTTGAATTTAGGAACATCATAGTCAAAAACGTCAAACATCTTTTCCCTGTCCGCTTCATTTTTCAAATACATTTCCATCAGGAAATTGTTTTTCTCGTCGCCTTTTCCACAGAAAACAATTGATTCATCAAAATCTTTCGAATTGATATGAACCATAATACTGTCGTTTTTGTCAAAATAAACATATTGGTATTCCGGTTCATGTCGGAAAGTATATAAACCAGGGGAAAGAGAGTCAAATTTGATAAAGAAAGTGTTGTCTTTTTTTAGGGCGATAGTATCTATGACCTCGCCGTCCTTGCAGAAAAATACATAAGGATTAGTAGGATTTGTTACTTCACCTCCGAAATATGCGGAATAATTATCATCTTTAAATACTTGGTTACAAGAACTTAACATTGAAATTACGGTCGATGAAAACAATAAAAATGTTAATGCTTTGGGGACATTCATTTTATTAAACATATCTACAAAAATATCCAGACCATTCGAATTATACTGTTAATGCATAGTTAAATAAAAATACCGGCTAATTGCAATGTTAATAGTAAGCGAATGTGCAGTATTTTTTTATACTTTTGCACAAATTTTATAAATACTATTCATGTTAACAGTTAATAATTTATCAGTTCAGTTTGGCAAAAGAATCTTGTTCGATGAAGTGAATACCACCTTTACGCACGGCAACATTTACGGGGTAATCGGAGCCAACGGTGCTGGAAAATCTACTTTCCTAAAAATAATTGCAGGCGATATGGATCCAACAGCCGGACATATTCACCTGGAACCAGGAAAACGTATGTCAGTATTAAACCAAAATCATAATATGTTCGATGAGCATACGGTTTTGGAAACGGTTTTGATGGGTAACAAGGTTTTGTATGCTGTAAAAAAAGAAATGGATGCCTTGTATTTGGATTATACCGATGAAAATGCTGACAGAATAGGAGAATTACAAGTTCGATTTGAAGAAATGAATGGCTGGAATGCTGATTCGGAAGCGGCTTCATTATTATCAAGTTTGGGAATTGCCGAAGACAATCATTATACTTTAATGGGTGATTTGGAAGGTAAATTAAAAGTTCGTGTGCTTTTGGCGCAGGCGTTATTTGGAAATCCGGATTTGCTGATTATGGATGAGCCTACGAACGACCTGGATTTTGAAACCATTGCCTGGTTAGAAAATTTCCTTGCCAATTATGAAAACACGGTAATTGTGGTTTCTCACGACAGACACTTTTTAGACGCTGTCTGTACGCACATCTCCGATATTGATTTCAGCAAAATAAATCATTACTCAGGAAACTATACTTTCTGGTACGAATCCAGCCAATTAGCGGCTAAGCAACGTGCACAGCAAAATAAGAAAGCCGAAGAAAAGAAGCAGGAATTAGAAGAATTTATTCGACGTTTTTCTGCGAATGTGGCCAAATCGAAGCAAGCTACTTCCCGTAAAAAGATGATCAGTAAACTGAATATCTCAGAAATAAAACCATCAAGCCGTCGCTATCCTGCGATTATTTTTGATCAGGAGCGTGAAGCGGGAGATCAAATCCTGAATGTTCAGAATTTAAGTGCTTCAGTTGAAGGTGATGTGTTATTTACTAATGTCGATTTGAATATGGCAAAAGGAGATAAAATTGTTTTATTTTCCAAAGATTCTCGTGCAACGACTGCCTTCTACGATATATTAAATGGACTTCAAAAACCGGAGTCTGGGACTTTTGATTGGGGAATTACTACTAATCAGGCGTATTTACCAGTGGATAACCATTCTTTTTTTGAAAATGATTATTCGCTTGTGGACTGGTTACGTCAATGGGTAAAAACCGAAGAAGAGCGTGATGAAGTTTATGTTCGTGGTTTCTTGGGGAAAATGATTTTCTCAGGTGAAGAGGCTTTAAAAACGAGTAGAGTTTTATCTGGAGGAGAAAAAGTACGTTGTATGTTGTCAAGAATGATGATGCAGCGCGCTAATGTCCTGATGATTGATGAGCCAACAAATCACTTGGATTTGGAATCGATTACGGCATTTAATAATTCATTGAAAAACTTTAAAGGGTCTATTATTTTCACAACACATGACCATGAGTTTGCCCAAACTGTGGGTAACCGTGTAATCGAACTGACACCAAAAGGAGCAATCGACCGCTATATGACCTTCGATGATTATCTGGATGATGAGAAAGTTCAGGAATTGAGAAAGAAAATGTACTCATAACTAAAAAATCCCGCTTTTACCGCGGGATTTTTTTATATCTTCTTACTCTTTTTTACCACCTATCCGGGTAATGAAGAATATGATGAGTGCCACAATTGCCACTACGATAAATATTCCAACACCCATTCCAGCTTTAAATATACCTTCAATTACTGAACAACTTGTGAACGATAGCAATACAATTACCAGTATAGCTATTCTTGATAGTTTGTGTGTCATGACTTTTTGGTTTTAAGGGTTGATAACCATTGAAAGTTGTAGTTTCCAGTGGTTTTTGAAATATAAAGATAAGAAATTATTGCCTTTAAATTTTTTTATAGCAGGTAAAAGCTACAAAAATATTTATATTAATTTTGAATTTAAGGCGTTAATGACATCGTAATCCGGTAATTACGGGAGCAATATCACCTTGATTGGTACCTCTTACAGACCAATTACCAGTAATGGGTCCACCATAATTTGTTGCATTCCAGCTAACATGGATAATAGCCGTCTCGCAAGCGCGAAGGCTTCCTTTGATTTTAATAATGCGGTTGGAAATAGGTCCTGAAATTGATTGGGTAGAGGCAAGATTACCTCCTAAAATTGTTATTAAGGCATTCGGTCCTGTAAAATCAATTAAGCTACCCTCTATATTCACATAGGATAAATCTTCTGCGGAAGTTAAAGTGTAAACAGCTTCTCGTGTGGAACCGCATGATAAGGCTTCTCCGATGAATAATGTTTCGCAGGGATCGCAAACTCCTACCAAATTATAACTGATAAAGAAATCTGCAGCAGGTCCATTTCCGCCTACTTTTAATCGAAAACTTTCCAGATTGCATTGTTGCCAGTTTTCATGTAGAGGGTAGGAGTATGTTTGCCATACACCGGCTGCTACTGGTCCGTGTGTCCATGAGGAAACACCGTCAATCATCAGGTCATTCCATCCATTGCTGCTGCGGACCCTTATTACAAAATCCCTTTCAGTATTGAAATATCGAATATCTATAGTTTTGGTGAATTTATTATTGTGAGCTCCACCCCAGGTAATGATCTTTTGGGCACTTTTCTCAAAATACAAACCGTTTTCAATGATGCAGTGCGCTTCGCAGTTCTGATACTCAGTCCGCAAATAATTAGGATTATTACGGGCGCCGGTAGCGTACTGAATGTCTTCTCTTTGACAAGAAAGTAGTAACAGAATAAGTAAAAATAAAAAACTAAAAATAATGAAAAAGGAATGAGTCTTGATAAAATTCTTCATGTCTAAACATTTTTAATTTGTTAATAACTATGTTAAAAATAAATAAACATTTTAGTTTAATTAACATCAAATAATCATTATTCGTCGAATAGAAAGGTTTAAACGATGAATAACTCTTTATGTTGTAAGCTGTAAGATTTTTGAATAATTTCTGTTGATGTTATGAAATTGGTCTAGAATTATGCTTAATAACCTCTTTAAAATAGAGTAATAAACTTACAAATAATTTACAGAAATATAAACATTGAATAAAAACGGTAACTTTTATTTAAACCTGTTTGATTATCAGGGGACTACTTTTGAACTGTCTAAACAAACAACATAAAACATGAAAAAAAATTATTTATTATTGCTGCTATCATTCGTAAGTATGATAAGCCAAGCACAAAATCTCGATCCTTATTTGCAAAATGTAACTCCAACGTCCATTTATGTATGCTGGAAAACAAGCAGTAACACGGAATCTATTGTCGAATATGGAACTGTTGCGAGTACTCTTAATGTAACGGTTACAGGAAACAACAATATCTTTACGGATTCGGGATATCCGGGAAATTATTTTTATCACAGTGTAAAACTGATTAATCTTACTCCCAACACAAAATACTTTTATAGGATAAAAACCGGAACGAGCACTTCTATTGTCAAATCCTTTAAGACACTTCCGAACCCAGGTCAGGCTGCAACAGCTGACGGGCATATCCGTTTTTTAATTATGGGGGACAACCAATTAAAAGCGGAACCTCGATATGATTCGTTAGTAGCCTCTGCAAAAAGAAAAATTAAAGAAAAATGGGGGTCAACGTTATCTCCGGATGATAATATTTCTATGACCTTTATGGTAGGAGATCAGGTGGATGTTGGTACCTTGGATCATTATGAAAATGTCCACTTCAAAAAAAACAAAGCGCTTTCGGGAAATATCCCCATCCAAACTACGGTCGGTAATCACGAAACATATGGTACTTTGGGAATGAACTCTTATTACGATCATTTTTTTATAAGTGAATTATCGTATAAAGGAATCTCGTCCGGAACAGAGAATTATTATGCACAACAAGCCGGAAATGTTTTATTTATCAGTTTAAGTTCAGAACATACCGGTACGCCGCAACAAACATGGTTACAGCAGGTTATAACTGCCGCTAATGCTGATGCTACGGTAGAATGGATTTTTTCATTAAGCCACAGGCCCTATCAGGCCGAACAGTATGTAGGAGATATTTCTACTTGGGTTAGAAACACTGCGGTACCAATGTTAACGACTTCGTCCAAATACGCTATGCATATTGGTGCTCATCATCATCTGTATCATAGAGGACAATTGAAAAATACTCCGAATTATAACATTATCTCCGGTGGTACGGCCTGGGATCAGTATTGGGGATCATCAACCGAGCAGGATTTTGATGACGTCCAAAAAACGATATGCAATTGGATATATCAGATTGTTGACATCGATGTGACAAATGGAAAAATGGATGTGGAAAGTTATTCCATAGGAAGCATAAACAAAAGAAAAAACAACCAGTTAATGGATGTGTTCCACAGATATAAGAACAAACCTGCACCTGCAAAACCATCCATTACAAATACGTTTTCTTCAAATGTAACTTTACCGGTAACATTTTCAGGGTCTGCCTATAGTACAGTGACAAATGAATTATTGAATACGACCCAGTTTTTAATTTCGCAAACGCCAGCCTTCGATATCATAAAAAAAGAGGTATATCGTGATTTTGAAAATCTTTACGGGAAATATGGAACGCAAAAAGATTCTACGGTCAATATTAATTTGGGTGTGGATATAACTAAAATGACTCTGGCTTCGAATTCACTTCCAAATGGTCAGTATTATGTGAAACTACGATATAGAGATAGAAATCTGGAGTGGTCACCATGGAGTGATGTGAAGACATTTACAGTCGCAGGAAGTAACAGCGTCACTACCAAAATAATCACAGACGCAGCAACGTATGCGCAAAATGCACCAATAAAAGTGAATTTTACTGATGCACCAGCCAGTACTTCTACTTGGATTGGCTTGTATAAAGATGGGCAAACTCCAGGAGGATTAACACCTTCCCAAACATGGCAATATACTAATGGCAGTCCAAGTGGCTTTGTAAATTTTGCAAATGGATTGCCTAATAAAGGACGCTCTTTTGCTGCGATATTTTCAAGTGGAGGGTACACGGAAATTGCACCGAGAAAATATTTCTATATTGGTCCAATTCCTGTATTAGCCACCAATCAATCGGAATATGCCGTTGGTTCTCCGGTGTTAGTTACTTTTAGTAATGGTCCACAACTTAGCAGCGACTGGATTGGGATTTATAAAATGGGAATTAATCCCGGAGCCGGTACCACAGCGGCGAGCTGGCAGTATGTGACCACAGCTTCAGGTTCAAAAACCTTCAATGGTTTGCCAAAGGGGTATTATTACGTGGAGTATTATTTACAGAATGGTTACAATGCGATTGGCAATAAAGTGTTTTTTAAAATAGGGGATATTGTTACAGATTTATGGATAAACAAACCAACCTATGATCTTGGTGAACAGATTTCTGCCTCATGGACAGATGCGCCCGGGATTGTAAAGGACTGGTTAGGGATTTATCATCAGGGAGATAACCCAAATAGCGACCCTTTGATTAGTTACACTTATTTTAATGGATTGGCAGCAGGATCCAAGAACATAACAGGAGCAGAGCTTACGGCGCAAACTGGGAATTACTTTTTGGTGATGTTTACAAACGATTCTTATAATGAAGTATCCAACAGGGTTTCTTTTGAAGTGATTGACAATGCTTTAAAGAAAGACGATTTTAAAATTGATAACGGCTTAAAAGTCTATCCAAATCCAACAAATAATAGTAATCAAACCATCGTGCAATCCGATTATCCGATAGATGAAATTGAGATTTTTAATACGGAAGGAAAATTAATGTATGCGACCAAAAATGTGAATAATAACAGGTATTCATTGATTACCCAGGGTTTGCCTTCGGGAACATATGTCCTGAAAATCCATTCCCGCAAATTATTTACTGCCAAATTGGTTGTGAAATAGATTGACTGGAAGTAAATATAAGGTAAAACTCCTGCCACCAGCAGGAGTTTTTTATTTTTTAAAAAGGTATGTTACCAATTCCTGAACGCCGTTTACTCATTGTAGGGTTGTATGATTAATCTTCGAGATGACCAAATTTCCCCGCACTGACATCATTCATGGCATCAATAATTTCCTCACGGGTATTCATTACAAATGGGCCGTGTGCGAAAATAGGTTCGTTAATCGGTTCTCCGCTCAAAATTAAAACAATGCTGTTTTCTAATGCTTCGATAGCGAAATCTTCTCCCTTGTTTTCGAATAAACCAAAATGATCGGTCGGAATCACTTCATTATTATTTACTTTAATGCTTCCTTCAATAATCAATAGTGCGGTGTTGTAATTTGAGGGAAAGGTAAAGAAAGCTTTACCTCCTTTGTTCAATTTTGCATTCTGAAGATTTACCGGAGTAAATGTAGAAGCGGCTCCTTTGGTCCCTTTATAATTTCCGGCAATGACCTCTATAATTCCCGCATTATCAGGAAGCTCATATTTGCTGATTTGCTCATTCGTAATTCCCTGGTATTTGGGTGTCGACATTTTATCCTTTGCAGGCAAATTCACCCACAGTTGTACCATTTGAAATTCACCACCAGTTTTACTGAATTCTTCTTCGTGGTATTCTTTGTGTAACACTCCCGAGGCTGCTGTCATCCATTGCACATCGCCTTCACCAATAATTCCGCCACCTCCGGCACTGTCATGATGGGCAACTTTTCCTTTGTAGGCAATAGTTACAGTTTCAAATCCTCTGTGCGGATGAACCCCGACGCCTTTTGGGATTTTAGAGGCGGAAAATGATATTTGGAATTGTAATCCAGCATAATAAAAGGGCTCATCCGTTCCATATCCAAATGATATCCGCTGGGAATAAAATTATGTACTCTAAAACCATCCCCCACGAAATGCGGCGTTTGAGGCGCTGCTATTAATTCAATATTTTTTGTTGCCATGATCTTTACTTTTAAAGTATTATACAAAGTTAAATCATGATGACTACATAAGTACTTAATTTAGATTAAGAAATGAGAACGGCAATAGTCCGATTGGCAATAAAATGTTTTCAAAATAGGAATATTAAAAAACTCCCGGGACTATGGGAGTTTTTTGTATAATAGAAATAATGGCTTGATCACCCTTATTTATTTTTATCAGCAGCATCGATATTAATATGTGCCAAGGCAATTTCAGTAAGTTTACCATCAGCATTTTTCTCTTCTTCTAAAGTCAATAGCAATAATCTCGAGACATCATCCTCATCCAATGCTGTTGCAAAGGCATACAGAGTTCCGTAAGTGGCTATTTCATAATGCTCTATTTTCTGGGAAGCTGCAATGATTCCAGCATCTCTAACGGATCCAATCGCTGTTTCATCCATAATATCTTGACCTTCTTCTATCAACCCTTCCATTGCGTCACATTTTTTTCCAACAGCTTTTTTTCCCAATAACTTAAAAATTTCTTCTAAGCGGGTAATTTGCGTATTTGTCTCTTCCAAATGGTTTTCAATTGCTTTTTTCAAATCAGGAGAGGTGGCATTTTTAACCATTTTAGGTAAGGCTTTAGTCAAGGCTTTTTCTGCCCAGAAAATATCTTTTAGACTATCCTCAAATAAATTAGAGAGGGTTTTTACTGGTTTTTTTGAAGAATCTGCTTTCGACTTTACAACTTTAGGAGATCTAGCTTTGGTAGTTTTAGCTTTTGTTGCCTTAGTAGATTTAGTATTTGTACTTTTAGCCTTTGTAGCTGGTGTGACTGTTTTTTTTGTTGGAGTTTCCATAAGAATAGTTTTTTCGGTGATTAATTATATATTAAAGTTAGCTTAAAAAAACCAATTGTTGTTGTAGAATTTTTTGAAACTGTTGTATAATTTTGAATTTCATTATAAAATTTCTAGTAATTTTAATCACTTAAATTCTCATCTGATAATTTATAATTCCTAACTATAATTCCTATATTTGTATTCCAAACACAAAACCTCATTATGAGTCAAAAAATATTGCTTACATCAAAGGAAGTCAATATCATTCTGCATCGTTTGGCCTGTCAGTTAATTGAAAAACATCTTGATTTTTCAAACACGATCTTAATAGGAATTCAGCCTCGGGGAACTTTTCTCGCAGAACGTTTAAAAAACATCTTAGAAAACGATTATCAAGTTCCAAATATTGCATTGGGTTATCTGGATATCACTTTCTTTAGAGACGATTTTCGCCGAACGGATAAACCGTTGGAGGCAAATAAAACCCAAATCAATTTTTTGGTAGAAAATAAAAAAGTCATCTTCATTGATGATGTTTTATATACGGGTAGAAGCATCAGGGCCGCATTAACCGCGATTCAGTCCTTTGGAAGACCTTCGGGAATTGAACTTCTGACATTGATAGACCGACGTTTCAGTCGGGATTTACCGATACAGCCCGATTATCGAGGCCGTCAGGTAGATGCCATAAATAATGAGAAAGTAAAAGTAAGCTGGGCAGAGAAGAATGGGGAAGATGGCGTTTTTTTAATCAATAACAATCAGTAGAAATGAGCGAATTAAGCGTAAATCATTTATTAGGCATAAAATATATCACCAAAAAAGATATTGACCTTATTTTTGAAACGGCCGATCATTTTAAAGAAGTTATCAACCGCCCGATCAAAAAAGTCCCGACACTTCGGGACATTACCATTGCCAATATATTTTTTGAAAACAGTACCCGAACAAAGCTTTCTTTTGAATTAGCACAAAAAAGACTTTCGGCAGATGTCATCAGTTTTTCTGCAGCTCAGTCTTCCGTTAAGAAGGGGGAAACGTTAATTGATACCGTAAACAACATACTTTCCATGAAAGTAGATATGGTGGTCATGCGCCACAGCAATCCGGGTGCGGCTCATTTCCTATCAAAAAATGTGAAAGCCAGTATTGTAAATGCAGGAGATGGAGCACATGAGCATCCGACCCAGGCATTGCTGGACAGTTATTCTATCAGGGAAAAATTAGGAGATGTAGTCGGTAAAAAAGTAGTGATTGTTGGAGATGTATTGCACTCCAGAGTAGCACTTTCAAATATCTATGCCTTACAGATGCAAGGTGCGGAAGTCAAGGTGTGCGGACCCAAAACCCTTATTCCAAGATATATTGAATCGCTTGGAGTAACGGTTGAGCCCAATTTGCGCAAAGCCTTAGAATGGTGTGATGTAGCGAATATGCTTCGGGTGCAGAATGAACGTATGGATGTGAATTTTTTTCCATCAACACGGGAATATGCGCAACAGTACGGAGTGGACAAAGCATTACTGGATTCCTTGGATAAAGAAATCGTTATCATGCATCCGGGACCAATCAACAGAGGGGTCGAAATTACATCCGATGTTGCCGATTCACAACAATCCGTGATTTTAAATCAGGTGGAAAATGGGGTAGCAGTCAGAATGGCTGTGATTTATTTACTGGCCTCCAAAATTCAATAAATAGTACTGAAATAAATTCAGCATAAATGAAAGTAGATAGTAAAGGACATACAACAGTTATTAAAGATACCGAGGGGAACATTGTTTTATTTTTGGATAAAATAATTGGTCAATATGCCAGTTTTAAGGACGTAAACCTGATTTTGGATATTACCCATGATAAAACGGTCGATATTAAAAGTATCAAGGCTTTTTTGGATTTATCTAAAAAACATAAAAAAGGAAAAAAATCTTTCATAATGGTCGCTGAAAAAATCGATTTTAATGACGTTCCTACGGCCATGTCGGTGGTTCCAACACTTTTGGAAGCACACGATATGATTGAGATGGAAGAAATAGAACGTGATTTAGGGTTTTAATTTAAGTATCAATGGATTTCTATAAAAACAAAAAAAATCTGTACATTTTAAAATGGGTGATATTAGTAGGTGCCACTTTTCTTTTATGCTTAAATATTTATAGTTCCCTTTATTTTGGCAAAATAAATTATTTAGGAATTTTTTCAAATACCTGCCTGATCATAGCCATGATATTTTCTTTAAGAAGAAAATAATCTTTAATATAGATACGAATAACAAAAACTGTAAATACGTTGAATCTAACCATATTAGGTTGCTATGCAGCAACGCCCCGAACCTTTACCAATCCGACTTCGCAGGTCTTGGATATCAGGAACAGATTATTTCTGATTGATTGCGGAGAAGGGACACAAGTGCAGCTGCGTAAAAATAAAATACGTTTTTCAAAAATCAACCATATTTTTATTTCGCATTTACACGGTGATCATTTTTATGGTTTAGTGGGTTTGGTTTCCACCTTCATGTTGCTGAACCGTACTCAGGACTTACATATTTATGGCCCAAAAGGCATCAAAGAGGTGATTACACTGCAATTACGGTTAGCGAATTCCTGGGCAGAATATGGCCTGTTTTTTCATGAATTAGAATCGGCAGTAAGCGAGGTGATTTATGAGGATGACAAAGTATTGGTAAAAACCATTCCGTTGAAACACCGGATTTATACTAATGGTTTTTTGTTCCAAGAAAAAATTGGTGACAGAAAACTGAATTTTGAAGCGGTTCAGAATTATGAAATTGACAAGTGTTATTTTCAAAATATAAAAAACGGAAAAAATATTACGTTAGAGGACGGCAGGGTCATTGAAAATAAAAAGCTGACATTCGATCCCATTGCGCCGAAAAGCTATGCCTTTTGCTCCGATACATTATATGATGAAAGTATTGTTCCGATAATTAAAGATGTTGATGTTTTGTATCATGAGGCTACTTTTTTGCAATCTGAAGTTCATTTATCAGGTAAAACGATGCATTCTACTGCGAAGGAAGCCGCGACAATCGCTTTAAAAGCCAATGTCAAACAATTGATCCTGGGGCATTACTCTACCCGATATGAAAGCATTAATCTTTTCAAAGAAGAAGCAGAGACTATTTTCACGGAGGTGTTATTAGCAGATGACGGTAAAACATTTGAATTTTAAATAAACGAAGAAATGGAAGATCTGAGCCACTACAGGAAATCGTATGAAAAAAACGAACTTCTCGAAACCAATATTCCGGAAGATCCCATAAACCTTTTCAACAGATGGTTTCGCGAAGTCGAAAGCATGGAAAGCGAAGGTGAAGTTAATGCGATGACTGTGGCAACGATTGGTCTAGATGGCTTTCCAAAATCGAGAGTGGTGTTATTAAAACAATTCACCTATGAGGGATTTATATTTTATACCAATTATGAATCAGAAAAGGGTAGGGCTATCAGTAATAATCCTAATATTTGCCTGTCGTTTTTTTGGCATGCAGCCGAACGTCAGGTAATTATTAAAGGAATTGCTGAAAAAACTGCGGAAAACATTTCGGATGGCTATTTTGAATCCCGTCCTGAGGGCAGTAAATTGGGCGCCATAGTTTCTCATCAAAGTGAGGTGATTCCTTCGCGGGCCATATTGGAAGAAAACCTAAAAAAGTTGGAAATAGATTTTGTAGGAAAAGAAATTCCGAGACCAAAATATTGGGGAGGTTTTTTGGTAAAACCTGTTGAAGTAGAGTTTTGGCAAGGACGTCCTAACAGGTTGCATGATAGGATTCGATTCCAGTTACAAGATGATTTTTCATGGAAAATAGACCGTCTCTCACCATAGTACGATAAAAACGTAACCATTTAAAAACCAATAATTTACAATTACACGACCACTTCGCTAGGGGTCGTTTTTTTTTGGTCCAAACTTTTTTAACTATCTAACACTTAAGTTTTTAACTATGATAAATTAATTAATTGTAAGAAATTTATCGATTAAAAGAAAAAAAAGATGTAGTTAATCGATTTTTTTTGGTTGTTCGTCGATAAGGTGGTAATATTGACGTAACAAATTTAAACAGAACTTATTTATAATCAAGCAAGTATGTTTAAAGTAATAGTTAAAAAAAATCGTACTATGAGAGTAAAATTCTTAAAAGCCTTAGCACCACTTGTACTTGTATTTACACTTTTTTCCTGTTCTCCATCTTCTGATGATGCTGCCGTAACAGAAACACAAGTAATGAATTATAATTACAATGCTGATGAAACGGAATTAGCCAGAATAATTAACGAATATAGAGTTAGCATTGGACTAAATGAACTTATAATGGTAAATCATATCTCTTATAAGTCAGAAGAGCACAATGAATACATGATTGAAAACAATGTGGTTGACCATGCCTATTTTCAGGAGCGTTCCGACAATATTATCCATGTACTTGGAGCAGTTACTGTAAATGAAAATGTGGCTTATAATTTTATGACACCACAATCCGCTTTAAGCGCCTGGTTAAACAGCCCTGGACATAAAGCAAATATAGAGGGGAATTCTACTCATTTCGGGATTTCAGTTACAACCAGCCCAACAACCGGGAAGAAGTACTACACCAATATATTTATGAAGAAATAAAGATGAAGTTTATATTGTTTTGTTTGTTAAAAGAACTACTCTTCGGGGTAGTTTTTTTTATACTTAATGTTTAGATAGATTAGAAGTCAACGCAATAACCAATCACAGATAATCGTTTTTTGGAGATTGACACCGTCAGTATATAAAAAAACCTGTCCGATTATGGACAGGTTTTTGTACATACTTTATTTAACTGTTGACTTAATAATTTCTTATAAGGCTGTGATAATAAATTGGCTACGTCTGTTTAATTGATGGTCTTCTTCAGAACATTCAACATTATCAGCACATTTATTGAACAGTTCTCTTTCGCCATAACCTTTACCGGTCAGACGATCTTTTTTCACGCCATTTTTGATTAACCATTCCATTGTGGAGTTGGCTCTGTTTCCGGATAGTTTATCATTGTATTCGAAAGAACCGCGGCTATCAGTATGAGAACGGACATCAATTTTCATATTTGGATATTCTTTCATTACATCCAATATTTTTTCGAGTTCGTAGGCCGCATCCGTACGGATATCCCATTTGTCGAAATCAAAGTAAATCATTTTGATACCGAAAGCTTTAGCAAGGTCATCACCCACAGTTACCGGTTTCACTTTTTTCTCCAACTGGATTGGTAAATCTGTTTTTCCGGTTACATTTGAAATTGTGATTTTTTGCTCCTTGGTTTCATATGCTTCTTTTTCTCCACGAACATAATAGGTCATTTCACACTCCACTTCAAACTCGTAATGTCCTTTATCGTCTGCTTTTACTTCTTTAATTAAAGTAAATTTATCATCAAATAAAGTAACCTTTGAGTCAGGTAATATTTCTGAAGTTTCCAGATCCGTAACAATTCCGGATAAAGCCTGTTCGCAATTCAATTTTCGGGTTTCAAGAAATTTGTAAATATCATCGTATCCTTGTCCGCCCACACGGTTGGAAGACAAAAAGCCTTTCCGTGTTTTGACATCAATCAGATACCCAAAATCATCCTTAGGGGAATTGGCAGGCTCGCCGATATTTTTTACTTTTCTGTACGAACCGTCTTTTGCAATTTGTGATGCGAAAATATCCAAACCACCAAGTCCGGGATGTCCGTCGGAGGCAAAGTAGAGTTCATTTTCGTTACTGACATAAGGAAAGGTTTCTTTTCCTTCCGTATTAATCGGAAAACCTAAATTTTCAGGAACTCCGTAGCTACCATCTTCGTTTATTTTCACCTTAAAGATATCAGATTGCCCCAATGTTCCAGGCATATCGGAAGCAAAATAAAGCGTCTTTTCATCAGGGCTTAACGCAGGATGAGCCACACTGTAATTGTTACTGTTGAAAGGCAACTCCACTTCGTTGTCCCATTCTTTATTAACCAAGGTGGCTTTGTATATTTTTAACATCACTACTCTGTTGGCATCTTTTCCTTTTTTTCCATTGTTGAAATTATTTCGGGTAAAATAAACCGTTTGTCCATCTTTTGTAAAAACAGGGGTAGCTTCGTGAAACTTGGTGTTTATTTTTCTTGCGAATTTTTTAACTGGCCCAAGTACAGTGTCAGCACTTATCTCCGAAGAATACATATTCGTGAAATACTGATTAGTCCACTTGTCTTTTATCTTAAATAAACTTCCAGTGTCGCGAGCGGATGTAAAAACAAGTTGGTTTCCAGAAAAAGAACTTCCATAATCGGAATATTTTGAATTTACGCCAGCATCTTCGATATTATATCGACCAGAATTAGCTTTTATTTCCGCTAAGTAATTTCTGTTCTGGCTGAAAAGCTTTCCCCGCAAATCATTCCCCGATTTTTGGTTGAACAATACCAACATTTCATCGGCCTTAGCATATTCCCCAATTGATTTTAGGGATTGGGAATATCTGTAATAGTATTCCGGTTCTACATCTTGGGTCATCGCAAATAATTCACCATACCACTTGGCTGCTTTATCCAATTCGGCATTGAAATAATAAGCATTTCCCAATTTTTGGAACATCTCCACGGATTTATATCCTTTTGCAGCTATACGCTCATACGTTTTGATGGCATCAACATAAGCATAACGCTCATATTTTTTGTCTGCTCTTTCTACTGCGGCTTTTTGTGCATAACCATTAGCTAAAACACCCAAAAGCATTACATAAATTATTAATTTACTTTTCATAATATTTAGTGTTTTAGAAGAATCTAGGTGATACAATTTTGTCGTAATTATTGAACAGCTCATAGCGTAAAAATATTTCATGTGATCCTGAATTATAGTTTTCTAATTTGGTAGTCTCTAAATCATAACCATATCCTATAAATAGGCCGTCGGTCACTTGGAAACCCACCATGGCACTCACCGCAGCACTCCATCTGTAGGCTCCACCGATTACAAATCTCTCATTGATTAAAAAATTTCCTGATACGTCCACCTGTAGGGGAGCGCCCTCGACTAATTTAGTAAGTAAGGATGGTTTGAATTTAAGGCTAGGAGACAAATCAAACACATGACCAGCAATGAAATAGTAGTTTATTTTTTCTTTAAAAATAGCAGCCTCATTGTCATCATAACGATTGGATTCTATGAAATTAGGCACGGAAAGCCCAATATAAGTTTTATCGGAATGTAGATAAAGACCTGCACCAATGTTTGGTGAAAACTCATTATTCAAATCTTGAAATTGTGGATCTCCTTGTTGTGCGGGAGTCAGTTCAGAAGTGTCAAGATTGAATAGATTTGCGGTCCCTTTTATACCAAAAGACATTTTCCAAACCTCGGATGTTCTGATGGTATAGGACAAATCTACAGAAATAGCATTCTCGTTTGTAGGTCCAATTCTATCATTCAGAAATGAAACTCCTAGCCCCAGATTAGAATTATTTAAAGGTGTATGGACAGATACGGCATTAGTAACCGGCGCCCCATCTAATCCCACCCATTGAGTACGGTGAAGTCCAAATATACTCAAAGCTCCTCTCGATCCCGCATAAGCCGGATTGATATTTATTGTGTTATACATGTATTGTGTAAATTGAGCATCCTGTTGAGCAAAACTTACAGTTCCAGTAAACATCAAAACGAAAAATAGTATTCTTGTTCTCATTTAGTTTAGGTTTTTAAACCTGAGGGTTGCTAGGCCCTCAGGAGTTAGATTTGAGTTTGTTT
The DNA here is from genome assembly GCF_007109225.1 of Flavobacterium sp. GT3R68. Classification (GTDB taxonomy): domain Bacteria; phylum Bacteroidota; class Bacteroidia; order Flavobacteriales; family Flavobacteriaceae; genus Flavobacterium. Next base: position 246,592 of record NZ_VJZK01000003.1, on the reverse strand, counting down.
ATCTTGAAAGATATAAATATTTGGATTCTTTTATAGTGGTACCTTCTGTAGTTGTGTATAGTAATACATAAAAGTAGGTTCCCGTTGGCAGTTCTTCAGCTTGACTAACGGTTGATCTTCCTTCAGAGATTCCTCGGAACGCTTTGGTATTATTATCGTATCCATCTACTTCATATACTAAAACTCCCCATCGATTATATATTTCTACTCTATTAGTAGGCCAACATATTACGTCCTCAATATTATCAATTTGAAACCACTCGTTTAATCCATCATTATTAGGTGAGAAAGCGTTGTGTACTTTTATATTTCCACAATCCAAAACAATACAATCCTCATTGATACTCATATTTACCTGTATTTTTCTAGGACAAGCTGAATCTTCCATGTCAATTTGGTACTCTAAGATATAACTTCCAATCGGAATTCCAAATGGAGAGAAGATTCCGTCATTATCACCATGTAGACCTCCAGAGCTATTATTGTCAACCCAAATCCCTAATCCGGCATATTCTGCAGGTATAAAATTGTCTAAATCGATAGTAGCAGAATCACCATTACAAGCTTGTTGTGGTATTTCAATTAAGCTATCCTGAATTTCCACGTTGATTTTTTGCGTTACGGTAGTTATATTTCCGCAATTGTCAGTGGCAGTCCAGGTTCTGATAATCACATAACCTTCGGCAGTAACATCAATAGGAGTTTCAGGTGAAATTGGACCATCCACTATTACAATACTTGAGCAATTATCAGTGAAAACTAAATCTGGAATAGGAGGAATGTTGTTACACTGCACAGTTATTTCAGATTCGAGCGGAGTTCCATAAACTGGTGCAAGATTATCCATTACGGTAATGGTTTGTGTCTGATTGGCAGCACTATTGCCACAACTATCAGCGAGTGTCCAAACTCTGGTTACTGTAAAGGAACCTTCACATTGTCCTGGAGTAATGGAATCTACATAGGAAGCCTGAATATCTACAGAACAATTGTCAACTTCATTAAGTACATCACCCGTTACATCAACGCCAATATTGTAATTACAAGTAGCGTCAGTGTAAACCGTCATATCGGCTGGTACTGTAAATGTAGGAGCTATATTATCCATAACTGTAATGGTCTGGATTTGATCAGGAGCAGCATTACCACAATTATCAACAAGTGACCAGGTTCTGGTAATTGTATACGAGCCCATACATTCCCCGGCAACAATTGTATCGTTGTAGGTAGCCTGAATTCCAGGAGAACAATTATCTAATTCATCTGTCACATCACCAGTTATTGCAATTGAAGCATCGTAATTACAAGTAGCATCAGTATATACAGTCATATTCTGTGGTATGGCAAATGTCGGTAATGAATTATCCATAACATGGATAGTTTGAACCTGATCCGGTGCAGCGTTACCACAATTGTCAATTAATGACCATGTTCTTGTTATATCAAATCCTTGGCATCCACTTTGAGTGATGACATCTACATAAGTAGCCTGAATTCCACTAGAGCAATTGTCTGCCTCATCGATTACGTCGCCTGTAGCAGCAACAGAAGCATCATAATTGCAATTTTCTGCAGTAATTATTGTAATTTCTGCTGGCGCCTTGAATGTTGGAGCCAGGTTGTCAAGAATTGTAATGGTCTGTACTTGATTCAGAGCAGGATTACCACAGTTATCAATAAGCGACCATGTTCGGGTAATCACTTGTGATCCCTGACAAGATCCCGGAGCAATTGCATCTACATAAGTTGCCTGAAGACCAGTTGAGCAGTTATCAACTTCATTAATTACATCGCCAGTATTGGCTACGGCTATATCGTATGCACAATTTGCATCCGTGTTAATGGTTAAATCAGCTGGCGCAGAAAACGTCGGAACCATATTATCTATGATAGTTATAGTCTGTACTTGGTTTGGAGCTGCATTTCCACAGCTGTCCACTAATGACCAGGTTCTGGTTATGATAAACGATCCGGAACATTGGCCTGGGACAATTGCATCTACATAAGTAGCCTGAAGTCCTGTAGAACAATTATCACCTTCGTTGGTAACATCTCCAACCATTGCTACTGATGCATCGTAATTACAATTCGCATCTGTCGAGACTGTAATATTAGCGGGAGCAGTAAACGTAGGCAATATATTATCCAAAACGGTAATAGTCTGGGTCTGATTGGCGGCTGCATTTCCACAGCTGTCAACTAATGACCAAGTGCGTGTTATGGTATAAGAACCTAGACATTGCCCTGGTACAACAGTATCTACATAAGTAGCCTGAAGTCCGTTAGAACAAGTGTCACTTTCATTTATAACATCTCCTGTTACTGCAACTGATGCATCATAACTACATGCTGCATCTGAATAAAGCGTTATGTTTGCCGGTATAGTGAAGACAGGAGGAGTTGTATCCTGAATTGTAAATACCCCAGTTGATGAGGAATTATTTCCGCAGGCATCAGTTGCTGTAAAGATTACAGAAGCTGAGCCTGAAAGTCCACAAGTATTTGTTAGAGTACTATAATTATTAGTCCATGATATTACACTACAATCATCGGAAGCAGTAGCTCCACCTTGTGAAGCTAACCAAGCCTGAAAAGCTTGTGCATTGCCTTGTCCATCACATTGTACAGTAAGGTTATTGGCTGGAGTGACAATAGTTGGTGCCATTAAATCATTAACACTAAAGGTTGCTGATGTTGTTGAAAAATTCCCACAGGCATCAGTAGCTTTGAATATAACAGTTATGGCGGCTGAACAATCATTTGATATACTTGAATAATTATTTGTCCATGTTACAGCACCGCATAAATCTGTGGCAACACTTCCTCCATTACTGGCTAACCAATTTGCTATAGCTCCCTGATTACCTTGTCCATCACATTGAACAGTAATATTGTTTGCAGCTGTTACAATGACTGGTGCCGTCGTATCTACAGTTCTGATTAAGTTTTGTGTTACATTGATTTTATTATTACAAGCATCAGTTACACTGTAAGTTCTGATTGTAGTTTCGGTACATCCAATTAAAACCGGAGCGCTGTCGCTAACAAAGACAACTACTGGAGTGCTGCAATTATCTGCTTCATTAGTCACTACAGCAACATTCGGAGCAGGAAAACTTCCGTTGCAACCTGTTAAGGTAATTGCAGCGGGATTAGTAGCGGTAGGATATGTTGTGTCAACAGTTCTGACCAAGTTTTGTGTCACATCGACCTTATTGTTACAGGCGTCGGTAACTCTATACGTTCTAACTGTTGTTTCCGTACATCCAACTAAATTTGGAGCACTGTCATTTACAAAAGTTACAATAGGTGCACTACAGTTATCTGCTTCGTCTGTTACCACTGAAACATTAGGAGCTGGGAAAGTCCCATTACATCCCGTTAAGGTAATAGCAGCGGGATTCGACGCCGTAGGTGATGCAGTATCCACAGTTCTGATTAAGTTTTGTGTTACGGGGATTGAATTACCGCAAGCGTCAGTTACGCTATAAGTTCTAATAATAGTTTCGGTGCAGCCCACTAGATTCGGGCCACTTTCGCTTACAAAAGCAACAAGAGGTGTGCCACAGTTATCCGCTTCATTTGTAACCACTGACACATTCGGTGCAGGAAAATTACCATTGCAACCCGTTAAGGTAATGGCAGCTGGATTCGATGCAGTAGGTGATGTTGTATCTACAGTTCTAATCAAGTTTTGTGTTACATTGATTTTATTATTACAAGCATCAGTAACACTATACGTTCTGATAGTTGTTTCTGTACAACCAACTAATACTGCCGCACTGTCACTTACAAAAGCTACTATTGGCGTGCCACAATTATCAGTTTCGTTTGTCACAACTGAGATATCCGCAGCGGGAAAACTTCCGTTACAACCTGTTAAGGTCATGGAAGCAGGATTCGATGCAGTAGGCGGGGTTGTATCTACTGTTCTGATTAAGTTTTGTGTCACATTGATTATATTGTTGCAGGCATCCGTTACACTATACGTTCTGATAGTTGTTTCAGTACAGCCAACTAATACAGGAGCACTGTCATTTACAAATGCTACTATTGGTATGCCACAATTATCAGCTTCGTTTGTCACAACTGAGATATCCGCAGCGGGGAAACTTCCGTTACAACCCGTTAACGTAAAAGTTGCAGGATTTGATGCAGTAGGTGGGGTTGTATCAAGTGTTCTGATTAAATTTTGTGTCACAGTGATTTTATTGTTACAGGCATCGGTTACACTGAAAGATCTGATAGTTGTTTCATTACAACCAACTAATACAGGTGTGCTGTCATTTACAAATGCTACTACTGGTGTGCCGCAATTATCCGCTTCATCTGTCACAACTGAGATATCCGCAGCGGGAAAACTTCCGTTACAACCTGTTAAGGTAATGGCAGCAGGATTCGATGCAGTAGGCGGAGTTGTATCGACTGTTCTGATTAAGTTTTGGGTCACAGTGATCTTATTGTTACAGGCGTCAGTTACACTATATGATCTGATAGTTGTTTCAGTGCAACCGACTAATGCAGGAGCACTGTCATTTACAAATGCTACTACTGGTGCGCCGCAATTATCCGCTTCATTTGTCACAACTGAGATGTCCGCAGCGGGAAAACTTCCGTTACAACCCGTTAAGGTAATGGCAGCGGGATTGGATGCAGTAGGCGGAGTTGTATCAACTGTTCTGATTAAGTTTTGTGTCACATTGATCTTATTATTACAGGCATCTGTTACGCTGAAAGTTCTGATTGTTGTTTCAGTACAACCAACTAATACCGGAGCACTGTCATTTACAAATGCTACTATTGGTGTACCACAATTATCAGCTTCATTTGTCACTACTGAAATATCCGCTGCTGGAAAACTTGCGTTGCACCCTGTTAGGATAATAGCAGCAGGATTTGATGCTGTAGGCGGAGTTGTATCAACTGTTCTGATTAAGTTCTGAGTTACATTTATACTGTTGTTGCAGGCATCTGTAACTTTATAAGTTCTAATAATGGTTTCTATACAGCCTACAATACTTGGAGCACTGTCGCCTACATAGGTGACCACGGGTGTTCCCACATTATCGGCTTCATCAGTTACTACTAAAATATCCGGTGAAGGAAAAGTCCCATTACATCCGGTAAGAGTAATTGGTGCAGGATTTGAAGCAGTTGGCGGAGAGGCATCGCCACCCGCAACTACATATGTAGCGGTTTTTATACATCCAACAGAATCAGTTACAGTTACTGTATATGATCCCGCAGCCAATCCACTGATATCTTGTGTCGTTGCTCCATTAGTCCAGGAATACGTGTAACCTGAAGTTCCTCCACTAACGAACAGATCAATGGCGCCATTATTAGAAGCATTACATCCCAGAGCCGTTATTGAAGCTGAAAGCGCCAGGGCCGGGTTTATTGTAACCGTTTGCGTTTGGGTACCGACTAAATGAGTCGGCAAATTTGAATCAGTCACTGTCAATGTAACCGTATATGGCCCACCCGATGAAGGGTACACATGGACGGGATCGGCTACATTGGATGTGGTTCCATCTCCAAAATTCCATAAATAAGAAATATATGGCAGAATTCCTCCATTGGAAAATTCGTTAAAGGTCACTGTCGTTTGATTGCCTACAGTACATTGGGTATATTCGAATTGAACTGCTAATGGCGAGGCAATAAGTGTTGAAACAGGCTTATCACATTGTGATTTACTGTAAGTACTACAATCATAGGGGGTCCATTCCTGCATTGTGCCACTAGTTCTGTAAACCACTAAAATCCTATTGAGCGACAATTCATCACCACAGACCCAATTGAATGGTCCATAAATAAGACGCTGGCCTGATCCAGGGGTTATAGTTCCCAGATTAACATTAATGGGGGTTGTAGTCGGTACATTATTATGCTTGATATAAATATCTGCAAAAACACGCGCATTCTCAACATTACTATTGGAATTAGAGGTATAATTCAACATAATATACATAGGCTGTGTAGTTCCTGGTACGCAAGTAGTATTGGTTAATGGAACTCCATTTACGTTCGTTAAACTCAAAAACACCTGGTTTAATGTGTAATTATTTGCACTACAATTGTAATAGTCTACATAATAATTGGGCGCAGAACCGCATAATCTTAAATCGGGCTGGTCGGCGGTGAATTGAGAAAAGGAAACAGTTGTGTAAAACATCAGGGTAAGGAACAGTAAAATTTGGGTGATGTTTAATTTCTGCAATGAATAGGTATTATTTTTCATAAACATTACTTATTTAGTTAATGAGATAGATTTGTTTTTTTAACGGCGGGAGGTATTGTTTTTCCATATTATAAATTATTTAATTATTAATTTTTTAACTAATATTTTGTAATTAATTAAAAAGTATATTTTTGTTAATAAGTCATTTCTTCTACTAAATTAATTACATTGATTCAATAAAATTCTTTTATTCTGCAAATAACTTAAATACTCGTTAAAGTGACATTTCTTACTAAAAAACCCAATAAAAGGTTTACAAATTCCCATAAAATAGTGATAATATATTGTTAATAAATGTTTGATTTACAATAGTATATATCGAAATATACTTGAAAGCAAACTTGCATAGCATTTGCATGATATTTTTACCAGGGACATAATCGACTAAGGGTATTTTTTCATAGACTAACAACATTAGTTCAACATTTAAAGTAAGATTTTTAATATAAAAAATTGTTAATAAGATTTAGTTTACTTTATATCTTCTTTACGAATATTGCATAAAAACAGTTAATTTTTACATAATGCAGGATTTAGCAACAATAAGTCAGGGGAGAGCCAAGAATGATAAATTACTTCATAAAATATTTCTCACTTTCAATAATGCAATAAATTGTACGGAAAAGACCGCAAAGAGGGTGTCTGTTAACTTTTTTTTTGTAATTTGTAGACTTATTTCACAGATTATCTTTCAAAAAATCTTATGAGAAAATTGATATTAGTTCGACATGCCAAATCAAGCTGGTTAACTTCGCATGAGGATAAGGATCGTCCACTTGCAAGCCGCGGAATAAAAGATGTGAATTTGGTTTCCTCGAAGGCTAAAGAAATCTTACCAAAAAAAATTTTAATCTGGAGCAGTACGGCAAAAAGAGCAATGGATACTGGCAGTATTTTCACCCAAAATATCGGAATTCCAGTTGAAAATATTATTTTTCGGGATGACTTGTATACATTTGATGCTAAACAATTAGAGAAAATTATCAAATCATGTGACAATAAAAATGAAAATTTAATCCTCTTTGGTCATAATGAAGCCATAACGCATTTTGTAAATAAATTTGGTGACGTGTCAATTGACAATGTACCCACTTCAGGATTGGTATCTATAATATTTGATACAGATACCTGGGAGAACATAAATAAGGGAAAAATTGAAAAGTTTATATTTCCAAGAGATTTAAAATCATGAACGAAGGAAGAGATTATAGATATATAGATAGAGAAAAAAGCTGGCTAGCATTTAATGCCAGGGTTTTACAGGAAGCAGCCGACGAAAATGTGCCTTTATTAGACCGGTTCCGTTTTCTGGGCATTTTTTCCAATAATTTAGATGAGTTTTTCAGAGTCCGTTTTGCCGCGATCCGACGATTAAGTTTGTCTGGTGTCTCGGGAGAGAAAGTTCTTGGAGGAGTCAGCGCCAAGCAGTTGGTAAAAGATATTACTGAGATTGTAATTCAGCAGCAATCGGAAAGTTTGCGGATTTTAAATATTATCGAAAACAAACTGGAAGAGGAAAATATTTTTATAATCAATGAAAATGAAGTTTCAAAAGAACAGGAAAATTTCATCAAAGATTTTTTTATCCAAAAGGTGAGTCCTGCATTAGTTACCATTATATTGAACGATCTGGCGGAATTTCCTTTGTTGAAAGACACTTCGGGGTATCTCGCTGTAAAACTGGTAATGAAAGCCGATGAAAAAGCCAAGTTGTTAGGTTTGGTAAAACAAAAGCCGGAAGTACGTTATGCAGTTATCGAAATTCCAAAAACCATTAACCGGTTCGTAGTACTTCCCCCCAGTAAAGATAAACAATATATCATTCTTCTGGATGATGTAATCCGGTATAACCTGTCCAGTATTTTCAATATTTTTGATTATAAAAGTGTGACGGCACACATGATAAAAATTACCCGTGACGCCCAATTGGATATTGATAGTGACATGAGTAAGAGTATGTTGCAAAAGATTGCCACCAGCGTGAAGGATAGGCGAATCGGGGAACCGGTGCGCTTTGTGTACGATCAGTCTATTGGAAAAGATACCCTGAAATTTTTCCTTGCCAATATGGGAATTGATGCTTCCGATAGTATTATTCCGGGCGGAAGATATCATAACAGACGTGATTATATGGATTTCCCGAATTTAGGAAGATATGATCTGGTTTACAAGCAAAAAATTCCGCTACCAGTGGAAGGATTAAGCCTTGAAGGAAGTATCCTGAACAAAATTGCCCACAAAGATTATCTGGTGAATGCGCCATATCAGTCATTTTCATATATTATTAAATTCCTGAGAGAAGCGGCACTTGATCCTAAGGTTACCGCTATAAAAATCACTTTATATCGTTTGGCCAAAAATTCGCAGGTTATCAGTTCATTGATTAACGCCGCCAAAAATGGAAAAAAAGTTACAGTACAAATCGAACTTCAGGCCCGTTTTGATGAGGCGAGCAATATTTCTTATGCGGAGCAAATGCAGACGGAAGGGATAGAACTTATTTTTGGGATAAAAGGCCTTAAAGTACATAGTAAAATATGTCTCATCGAAAGAATTGAAGAAGGGAAATTAAAACGATACGGATTAATCTCTACAGGAAATTTTAATGAAGCTACCGGAAAAGTGTATACGGATGTTACTCTTTTTACCAGCCATCAGCAGATATTGAGGGATGTTTCCAAAATTTTTGAATTCTTTGATGTGAATTATAGAGTGCACCGGTACAAACATTTGATTGTTTCCCCGCATTATACACGATCCCGATTTTATAGATTAATCGATCGCGAAATAACGAATGCCATCTTAGGAAAGGAAGCATTTATAAAGTTAAAAATGAACAGTCTATCCGATTTTCAAATCATTGATAAATTATATGATGCCAGTAAAGCGGGTGTCAAAATTCAGTTGCAAATACGTGGTATATGTTCGTTAATACCTGGACTAAAAGGAATGAGTGAAAATATTGAAGCCATCAGTATTGTCGATAATTTCTTGGAACATTCCAGAGTTTACATTTTTGGAAATGGAGGTGATCCGGAAGTATTTATATCTTCAGCTGATTTTATGACTCGAAACATTGACGGAAGGGTAGAAGTGACCTGCCCGATTTACGATAAGGACATCAAAAAAGAACTGATTGATTCTTTCGATATCGGCTGGAAAGGAAATGTTAAAGCCAGATGGCATTCCGAAAAATTAGACAATAAATATAAGGCACAAGGCAAAGATCAAGTATTCAGGGCCCAACTCGAAATGTATAATTACTATCTGGATAAACTGGACGTAATTACGGAACATCTATAAATTATTAAATATATAAAACCGTTCAACGGATAAATCAAAGGATGATTTCAATAAAAAAATATGCGGCAATAGATATCGGTTCCAATGCGATGCGGCTCCTTGTTGCCAATATTATAGAGGAAGAAGGCAAAGAAACGCAGTTTAGCAAGAGCGCTCTGGTTCGGGTGCCAATCCGTTTGGGTCAGGATGCGTTTACTGTTGGTGAAATATCGGAAGAAAACATTGAACGAATGGTCGATGCGATGAAAGCTTTCAAGCTTTTGATGAAAGTGCATAAGGTCGAAAAATATATGGCCTGCGCCACTTCAGCCATGAGGGAAGCCTACAACGGTAAGGAAGTAGTGGAAATTGTCAAGAAAAAATCCGATATAAAAATTGAGATCATTGACGGTAAAAAAGAAGCCGCCATTATTGCTTCAACCGATTTACATTATCTATTAAAAACGGATCAGACCTATCTATATGTGGATGTTGGTGGAGGGAGTACCGAATTCTCATTGTTTTCAAACGGAAAAATGATTGCGTCAAAATCCTTCAAAGCCGGAACCGTTCGACTGCTGAATGAGGTGGTGAATGAAATTGTATGGAATGAAATTGAAAAATGGATTCGGACCAATACAGCCGATTATGACCAGATTACTTTAATTGGTTCTGGTGGTAACATCAATAAAATCTTTAAGATGTCGGGCAAAACACAAGAAAAGCCGTTGTCCTATATTTATATGAATTCGCAATATGCATTTTTGAATTCGCTTACTTACGAACAACGAATTACCGAATTGGGACTAAACGTTGACCGTGCCGACGTAATCATACCAGCCATTCGCGTCTATCTAAACGCAATGAAATGGAGTGGCGCCAGACATATTTATGTTCCAAAAATTGGACTTTCGGACGGAATTGTAAAAGCATTGTATTACGGGAAAATTTAAATTTTAATAAATGAATAAAACGCGCTTGGAGGCATTTAGTGATGGCGTTTTGGCCATAATCATCACCATTATGGTTTTGGAAATTAAAGTTCCTGAAGGAGATACTTTCGATGCACTTCTAAAATTATATCCTATTTTCTTGAGTTATGTTTTAAGTTTCATCTACCTCGGAATTTATTGGAATAATCATCATCATATGCTGCAGAGCGCCTCAAAAATAAATGGAAAAATCCTTTGGGCCAATCTTCATTTGCTTTTTTGGCTGTCTTTAGTTCCTATTACGACTGGCTGGATGGGAGAAAATCATTTTGCAAAAGCCACGATGACTTTATATGGTATTGTACTTTTTATGGCCGCCATCGCCTACACGATTTTGCAATATCAGGTTACTGCCAGCAAGGAAAATAATATCTTGGCTAAAGCTTTAGGTAAGGATATAAAAGGAAAAATTTCACCTATTTTATATTTAACCGGCATCGCATTTTCATTCTATAATGGATGGGTTTCCGGGGCTATGTATATTTTAGTAGCGTTGATTTGGCTTGTTCCGGATAAAAGGATTGAAAGAACAATAAGTGCAGAAAAGGAATAATTTGTTAAATGTCCAAATCAAACGTCTTTCTCAAAATTTCTAAATTTGGATTCTTTTCACACAAACGATTGTATTTTTCCTGTGTCGTAAAAGCTTGCTTGGTTTCAACAGCTTCATTGACAATAACTTCGATGGTGATCTTATGATTGTGCAGGTGGCTTCGCAAATGACCTAACAAACCGTGCTTTTCTGTTTCAAAATCAATTTTAGAACCTTCATTTGGTAATTCCAATGTGATAGCTGTTCCTTTCAAAACGGGATCGTTTATCAACAGCAAAGATTCCATGATTTTATGTCCTTTATCCCCTAAACGCTGAGCATATTTATTCCATTGCAATAACATATCGGTTTCGGTAAAGTCTTCAGCAGGGAGATGTGTTTCCTCTTTTGTAAGCAATTTACTTGTTTCCTGAAGTTCCCTTTTGGCACGGATACTGGCCAATGACAGAGCCGAAACTTTTACTTCAGTCGAATTCGAAACAGGGATTTTTGGAACTGTAGGAGTTTCAATAGCTACTGGTTCAGAAACTTTTACAACGGAATTTGACAGATTTTCAACAACAGGAATTGATTCAATTGGTTTGGTTTCCACCACAATTGAATAATCGTTTTTTCTAAAATAAGTAGGAGGGATTATATAGGCGTCAACTTTTTTTTTTCTCCATCAAAAGTGATAGAGGCTAACTGCATTAGGCAAAGTTCGACGAGTAATCGCTGGTTTTGACTTACTTTATATTTCAAATCACAATCATTGGCAATTTCAATTCCTTTCAGCAAAAACTCCTGAGATGTTTTTTGGGATTGGGTTGCATATAATAGTTGGGCCTGTTCACCGGCTTCCAATAATGATAAGGTGGAAGGAGTTTTACAAACCAATAAATCCCTAAAATGAGAAGCTAATCCGGCAACAAAATGATGTCCGTCAAAACCTTTCGAAAGAATATCATTATAGGCCATTAAAATTTCAGGAATTTTATTCTCCAAAATTAAATCGGTTACCGTAATATAGGTTTCATAATCTAAAACATTAAGGTTTTCAGTCACAGCCTGACGCGTCAGGTTATTGCCACAATACGAAACTACCCTGTCAAAAATCGACAGCGCATCACGCATCGCTCCATCTGCTTTTTGCGCAATAATATGTAATGCATCGTCTTCACAAATAACACCTTGACTTTGTGCTACTTCGGCTAAATGTTCCTTTGCATCTTTTACCGTGATTCTTTTGAAATCAAAAATCTGGCAACGGGATAAAATGGTCGGAATGATTTTATGTTTTTCGGTCGTAGCCAAAATGAAAATGGCATGTTTTGGCGGCTCTTCCAATGTTTTCAGAAAAGCATTAAAGGCTGCCGAAGATAACATGTGGACCTCGTCAATAATATAGACTTTAAATTTACCCGTTTGTGGCGGAATACGAACCTGGTCAATCAGGTTACGGATGTCATCCACAGAGTTGTTAGAAGCCGCATCCAATTCAAATACATTGAAAGCAAAATCCTCATTGGGATCATCATAACCGGGCTGGTTGATTTTACGGGCTAAAATACGCGCGCACGTCGTTTTACCTACACCACGCGGACCTGTAAAAAGCAGGGCAGAAGCAAGATGATTCGTTTCTATGGCATTAAGTAAAGTGTTCGTAATAGCCAACTGTCCCACAACATCTTTAAATGTTTGAGGACGATATTTACGGGCCGAAACGACAAACTGTTCCATAGAAATTTATTGGTCACAAATATAACTTTAAAATTTAAACTTCTAAAAATTTAAATAGTAAAATCTGGGACTTTTTATTGCTAAAATTATGATTACAATTTTGATTTGTGGTTGGGATTACGATGAAAATCCGGAAACCGTCTCTTTTTCTAACAGTTTGATTAATGCGAATTCTTCCGGTGAAAATTTAGTACTTTTACTTTTACTTTTACTTTTGTAGTTCCAGATAGAACCTTTTTCGTAAGAGTTGATTACAGTGGGGTGAATATAATATTTTTTGCAAACCGTTCTGGTATTACCCAATTTCGACGATACGGTATCTAATACTTCCACTATTTTGCGTTTGCATTCGGTAATATTTTCGGGGCATTTGGAATCCAGGAACGCACAAAAGGCATTGACACTTCCAGCCCATACCCTAAAATCTTTGGCGGTAAAATCTTGGTTGGTGACTTCTTTCAGGTAATTATTGATATCGGCTGAGCCAATGGCGTGGCTCTCTCCATTATCATCATAATATTGGAATAAATCCTGACCCGGGATGTCTTTGCATTTTTTTACAAGATTAACCAGTCGCTTGCTTTTTAAACTAATTCGGTGTTTAATTCCTTTTTTGCCCACAAAATCAAAGTAGATACTAGATTTCTCAGCTTTTACATGTTTGTCCTGTAATGTGGTCAAGCCAAAAGAACCATATAATTTTTTGTAAGCATCATTCCCAACTCGGATATTGGTAATTTCTAAAAGTTTCACCACTAAAGCCACCACTTTAGTATAAGGCAGCCCTTTTTTGTGGAGATCCTTTTCAACCTGTTTGCGTATTGATGGTAAAACTTTGGCGAAATCCAATAACCGGTAAAATTTGGATTGGTTCCGGATGGTATTCCAGCTAGGGTGGTAGAGGTATTGTTTTCTTCCTTTGGTATCGATACCGGTGGCCTGTAAATGTCCGTTGTCATAAGGTGAAATCCAGACGTTTTCCCACGCGGGCGGAATTACTAATTTCTGAATGCGTTCCAAATACTCTTCCTGAAGATCATTCTTGTTTTCATCAACAAATTTGAAACCCCATTTTGTTCTTTCCCTGGAAAATCCATTATTAGAATTTGCTACATAGCGCAGTCCGGCGGCTTTCGCTGTAGTGATGTGATTACGCCCTATTTTTTCAAGTTTGGATTGTAATCTGTTCATTATCGTTAATTTGATTCGGCATTCTCTCTTCCTCGAATACTCATCTCATTCAGTACCTGTGCGGCTTCACTGTCCGAAGCTGCAAATCCGGCTACAAATACGCCTTTCTCCCCGGAAGTCGCTTTAATGCCGTATACTACCGCTTCGTCACCGGGATCAGAATTGCCTTCGTAACGGTAAACATGTTCAATTTCGTAATGAAGTGAATTAGTAATGATGTCCTCCTCTTTGAGATTAAAATCGGTAGTATATCCTTTTTCCCCCAATTCGGTTAAGGCATCAGAAACTGTGGCATAATGATACATGCGTTTCATAATAGAAGATTTTTTTGGTTAGTTCCCTAAAGATACCAAATTTATTTTTTATTTTTTGTAATAGGATGTTAAAGTATGTCCCTGACAGTAAAATTCCAACAGTTAAAAGTCGTAAGTTTGCACCGCAGACCGCCTTATCGCCGTTTTGAGCAATCATAAGGGAGGAAAGTCCGGACACCAAAGAGTAGCATAGCGGGTAACACCCGTCGGTCAAGTCGCAAGGCGTGATTAGGACAAGTGCAACAGAAAGTATGTACAGGTAATGCTGTAGTGAAACCAGGTAAACTCTATGCGGTGAAATTTCAAGTATATCAGCATTTAAGGGTTACTCGCCCGTTGCTGAAGGGTAGAAAGATTGATCATGCCAGTAATGGCGTGACTAGATAAATGATAAGGATTCTGAGCAATCAGGATACAGAACCCGGCTTATAGGTCTGCATTTTTTTTTATAAGTACATATCCAATTCCGTATTTAAATTCCTCATGAAAAAGTTTCCTTTTATCACCTTAAATAATGCTCTTGTTTTGTTGAGAGTGGTTGTCGCAATATTATTCATAGCGCATGCTGTTGTCCATATAAGCAACGGAACCATAAATCAATTTGCGGGTTTTCTTGCAGAGAAAGGTTTTATAATGAGTACCGCAACAGTATGGGCCATCACATTGTTTGAAATAATGGGAGGCCTGACAATGCTATTGGGTTATTTTACAAAATGGATCGCACTGGGTTTTATTCTGATGCTTTTAATCGGAATAGCAATCATTCATGCGCAACTCGGCTGGTTTGTCGGTGAACACGGAACCGGTGGCATGGAATACAGCGTGGCGCTGATTTTTGCCCTGATTGTAATTGCTGCCGCAGATAATAAAGAGATTGATTAATATTTATTTAGTCAATTATTCTAAATTCCAATCCAATATTTCGAATACTTTCAATGCTGATTCGGATATCGTCTTTCAAATATTTTCGCAACCGACTGATAAAAACATCCATACTTCTTCCCGAAAAGAAATCTTCATTACTCCAAACGGCTTGTAAAATTTCATTGCGTTTGATTAATTGGTTTTTATTTTTAAAAAGAAATACAATCAATGCAACCTCTTTTTCCGTCAAGCGTTGGGTATGGTTTGCAAGTTTTAATTCTAAGCGGGCAGGATTGAAAATATAATTTCCAATCGGAATTTCTGCGATCGGATTTATTGCATAAATTTTTGGTTCACTTCTTTTCAAAATGTTATTCAAACGTAAAACCAATTCATCAGCTTCAAAAGGTTTCACGATATAATCATCGGCGCCGAGTTTTAAGCCTATTATTTTATCTTCCTTTAATTTTCTCGCAATTAAAAAAACAAATGGAATCTCAGGATTAAGAGTTATGATTTTTTCGGCTAATGTAAATCCGTCCATTTTTGGCATCATCACATCAAAAACACAAATATTGAAGGTTTGTTTTTTAAAAATGGACAATGCTTCTTCACCGGTTTTTGCCCAAGTAACAGTGTAGTCATAGAGCTCTAAATATTGCTTGAGTACACTTGCAAAATCAAAATCATCTTCGGCCAAAAGTACTTTTCTCATATAAAATCAAGAATTAAACAGAAGGAATGCTGATGCTAAATAAAGCACCTTTGCCTAAATCACTCACCACAGCAATCCTTCCTTGGTGTGCTTTTATGATTTGGTCCACATAATAAAGTCCCAATCCAAGTCCTTTTGCATTGTGTAAATTTCCTTGTTCGACTCTGTAAAATTTATCAAATAATAAGGACTGTTTGTTTTTGGAAATTCCAATTCCGTCATCCTGAATACTGATATTGAAATCATTATTCTGCGGGGAAGTCGTTACTTGAATGTTATTACAACCATATTTAACGGCATTTTCCAATACATTTAAAATGGCTGTGGTTAAATGAAATTTGTCTAAAATCAAAGTGGTTTTATTAGTTTTGAAATGCGTTTCAATATTCACGTTTGGATTGGCAATTTTAAAATCTTCGACAATGACTTTCAAAAATGATTCGGCAGTAATTTTTTCTTTATGCAATTCAATTTCAGTAACGCCCAAAGAATTACTCATGACCTGATCAATTAAATGCTGTAAACGATTGTTCTGGCGTGAAATCGTGTTGATAATAGTATCAAAATGAACATCATTGTCCCGTATCTCTTTTCGCTCTAAAATTTTGGTAGAAATCGCTAAAGTCGACAAAGGTGTTTTTAATTCATGGGTAATATTATTGATGAAATCAGTTTTGATATCACTCACTTTCTTTTGTGTGATTAAAGCTTTAATTGCAATTACAAAAAGTGTGATTAAGGTCAGAATCGAAAATAAAGCCAAGGCTAAAATCATCGTCATTCTTTTCCAGATAATCATTTCCCAATCATGCACTGAAACATATAAAGTATCTTCTGTTAGTAGCTTATAATTTGAATTTAGTTTGGTGTCACTCGTGGTTCCGACATAATTTCGGACTGAGAAAGCATTGTCCAAGGAAGTCAGGTTGCCATATATTTTGTTCTCAATAAAAGGTTTTTCGGCAAAAATAGTATCTGCTTTTCGGGTGTTGTTATAAATCACAAATTTGTCAAGAACAATAGCAAAATCAATGGAAAGATCTGGAATTTCCTTTTCAAATTTACGCTGCAGTTTTCGGGTTAATTCGGATTTGAACTCGTTTTGAAGCAACGCATTTTTTATAGCAAATCGGGTTTTTTTATCCTGAATATAATTTTCTGCCAATTGCTTGTACAGTAAATCTTTTTTATTAAAAATAGTCGAATCAATATCGCTGTAATTGTTGGTGATTTTACCAATTTCATTTTTAATTTCAGAATGAAATTGCGCCACTTTATAATCGTAGGCAGTCTTAACCAAATAGTATTGAACAACCGAAAGTGCTATCAAAACGATTGCTGAAAAGACGATTAATAAATTGATTTTCTGTTTCATTAGTAAAGGAAATACTGTTCAAAAATAAGCCTTTTATTATAGAAACAGAACATTAACCTCGCATTAACCCTGCATTAACTTTCGCTTTGAATTTTTAGAAGCAGTTTTGCATAGTCCAGTTTCAGGAAATTGAAAATTGGGATTTAATAAATAGTTTAATTAAAATGATAAAGACCAGTATTATTACAGTTTGTCTGTTTGTTTTCGGCTTCGGCTTCGGCCAAAATTTAAAGGCAAAAGACAGTATTTCGAATGAATTAAGTGAAGTTGTCGTTACCGGAACTAAAAAAACGTTTATCAATAAAAACGGAAATATTAAAGTAGACGTCGCCAATTCCATCTATAATTCCATTCCCAACACAATAGATTTATTATCCAAATTGCCCAACATTCAAATAAGCTCCGACAGAGAGCATCTAAGTGTTATCGGAAGAGGCAATCCTTTAATTTACATTGACAATCAGAAAGTCGGAATGAATGATTTGAATACTTTATCCGTTGACGATATAAAAACGATTGAAATCATTAATAATCCGTCATCCAAATATGAAGCCGAAGGCAGAGCTGTAATTTTGATTACCAGAAAATTCAGCAAAAAAGAAGGTTTCCAAATGGCTTTTTCTGAAGTGGCTTCTTTTAAAAAAGCCTTCAATAATTATCTCGGGGTAAACACCAGTGCCAAAAAAAAGAAACTCGAGATAAAAACCAATTTTAATTACAACCAATTAAATCCCTGGGAAAGTCATCGTATTAATTATGAAATACCGGATCAGGATATCATCTCGAATTATCTTGTCGCAACGAACCCCAAAAAGCCTAAATTTATTTTCGGCAGCGGACTATTTTATAAAATTAATGAGGATGATTATTTTTCATTTAATGTAAATAGCAGAATGCAGAAAGAAAATTTCGGAATTTCAACCCATACTTATAATAAAAATGGCGACACACAAAACAATGTCCTCACGTTGAGCAGTAATAAAGATACCCGGAATTTTATCAGTTCCTTTATTAATTATTCTAAGAAAATAAAGGCAATAGAGTCGCAATTATTTACGGGTTTTCAATATTCAAATTTCAATCAAAACACAAAGAGCAGCGTTTCTAATAACTACAATAACACGCAATTTGAATTATCGCAAAATAGAAATCAGAAGTTCCATGTCGATGTTTTCTCAGCAAGAGCTGATTTGGAAAAGACCTTTAAAAATGGAATGAAATGGGAAGTTGGCGGTCTCTATTTATCTGCAGCCGCTGGAACAGGTTTTGAAAGTTTTGATTTTGAAAACAACAATACAATCAGTTCAAAATACATTTTTGACGAACAGAATGCATCCGTTTATGTCCAGTTTTCGGGAACTGTAAAAAAGGTTGGTTATTCCTTTGGTTTGAGAGCTGAAAACACATTAATTAGCGGCCAATTTGCAAACGATAGTGCTGCTTTAATCAATAAGAATTACACTAATTTTTTTCCTAAAGTACAGTTTGATATCCCGATTGACAGTTCGAAAACTTTAAATGTCAGCTATTCAAAAAGCATTTCCAGGCCTGATTATTCTTCCACAAGTCAAAATACAGGCTACATAAATCCTTATTTTATATATTCAAGAAACATCAATTTAGATCCCACAATTTCTAATGAGATGGCTGCCAATTTCAATTATAAGGATAAATCAGTACGATTAAGATACTATCAAAATTCAAATCCGGTTTACAGCAGTTTTTCGTATGATGATCAACAGAATATAATGACTCTTAAACCTATAAATTACGAGAAAGAATCAGGTTTTAATATAGAGTTCACGTTGCCTTTCAGTTACAAATCCTGGAGTTCGACCAATAGTATTAGCAGTACAATAAATAAAATAGAAGATCCGACAGCACTATATAATGAGTCAAAACCTTATCTATATGTTTATTCCAATCATCAATTAAAAGTGTCAGATTTTACTTTTTTATTGACAGGCTGGGGATTAACCCAACAAAAGGAAGGTGTTTTTGAAAGGAATGCAATATTTATTATGGATTTTGCATTATCTAAAACAGTATTTAAACATTGGGATTGGACTTTAAGTTGCAATGATATCTTCAAGAATATGATTTACACTGAAAAGTTTAAAATCAATGCTATTAACTCAAATTCAACCTATTACAGTGATGTAAGTGAATTATCTATTTCAGTGAAATATTCTTTTGGAAAAATTAAAGACTCATCCTATAAAGAAAAAAATATTGATGAAAATTCCAATAGAATACGATGATAAAATCTATCCTTCTTCTGTCGAATCCAGTTCCTGTTTTACTTCCTCTTCGCTATTACCGTCAATTTCAAAAAAGCTAAAAATAGAGCCGCCATAACTCTTTTTAAAAGAAAAGTTATCCATATGGTCCAGTTTCGTGTATTTCGAATGTTCGATAACCATCATACCATCTTCGCGAAGCAATTCTTGCTGGAAAATCAGTATAACTATTTTTTCAAATGTAGCCTGGTCTAAGGCATACGGAGGATCTGCAAAAATAATGTCGTACGAATTCGTATTTTTTTCCAGGAATTTAAAAACATCGCTGCGCATGGCTGCAATATTGAAATCGTATTCTTCGGCAACCTGTTTGATGAATTTGACACAACCAAAATCAGCATCGACCGAAGTTATATTATCACTTCCCCGTGACGCAAACTCATAGCTGATATTTCCGGTTCCGGCAAATAAGTCCAATACTTTCAACCCTTCAAAACTGAAATGATTGTTCAAAACATTAAACAATGCTTCCTTACTCATATCCGTCGTAGGACGAACCGGTAGGTTTTTGGGTGGAAAAATACGTCTTCCTTTAAATTTGCCTGAAATTATTCTCACGATTGAAAAAGTATAAAATGCTTTAAGTTTTGAGCAGTTGAAAAGTCATTGTGTTTTTGTAATTCGGAAACATCCAACAATGAAATGTTCCTCACGTATTTGAAAGCGATCTGGAATAATTCGCTTTCTTCATTAATATCACCGAGCAGCTGCAATTTGAAATGCTCCGGATTTAGGTTCAGTTGCTCTGAGGCGAATAACAGATAGTATATGAAATCTTCCTTCGTCTTGTAATCAAACGAATTGAACAACAATAATTTTTGGTTCTGCACGGCAACAATCTCAAATTTATCGGCCGAAAAATGGACAAAAACCTGCTTGTCATCCACATTTTTGGAAAGATCTAATAGCTTCGAAACCAAAATACCATTGGCATGCTTGTAGTCAAAGGTATCAAACTGGTCCAACAGGTAATTGTTGATATTCACATACGGAATGTACACATTGTTCATCTCGTAATTCGGAATTTCATCAAATGCAAAGAAATCAGTCTCAAAAACTTTCGTATTGTATTGCAGGTAACTGCCTAAAAACTGCTCCTCAAACAACGCTTTCGGAACAAAAGTACTCAGGTTATTATCATGAAGGACAATCACTTCATCATAGGTTTTGGTCAGTTCCCGATCATCTATAAAAGCCTTCCAAAAGTAATCTTCGACTTTCGCCGCTTTTGGAAAACTCCCGAAATCAATTTCTCGAAACATCAAAACCGAATGGTGCAACGTATCGAAAACGCAATACGAAAACCCGTTCAAAGTAACTTGAATGGCGAGTTTTTTATATTTCTTTTCGGTAATGCTGGTATTAATTGTCATGGAAATTTGCAGATGTTCGCAAACTTACAAATTTTTTAAATGACAATAATTGTTAGGAGCAGAAACTTCGGGGTTTTTATGGAATGACTTCCCGCTGTCATTCCAATCCACGCTGAAAAAGCGTGGGATTTTCCCTTCCATCGGGGCTAGGGATTTTTATTAGGCATTTTTATCAAATATTGATTGGATTTGTTACCGCTTGCAGGTTTATATTTTGTAAGAAAAATTAATTTAACGAAATGGTTTGTGTAGATTTGCAACCTAAATTTTTATGATGAAGAAATTTTACTTTCTATTATTGGCTTTATTTTTACTTACTGGTGTAAATGCGCAAATAATTACTATTAACCATTACAATTTTAAGCATAGATTACTGTTAGCCGATACAAATCTCGAAATTGCAAAAGATATCAATGGAAATAATATTAAGATTGATTTAAATAATGATAGTCAAATCCAAGTTAGTGAGGCACTAAATGTTTATTCATTAAATCTCAGTTGGGAAGTTGTACCGGGATTTACAGGTGGAGATTACATATATGACCTTATGGGACTCGAATATTTTACTAATATCAAAATATTAAATTGCAGTCGAAATTCCATTTTTAACTGGGAAGTCCTAAATTCATTACCCAATCTAGTAGAATTGACTAATAGTGACAATCATATAGCTCTTATTGATCTTCATGATTTACTTCATTTAAAGAAAGTAGTTTGGAATCATCAAAATATTAGTCAATCGACTGCTTCCTTAACGCTCTCAAATCTACCAAGTTTAGAATCTATTGAATTTATTAAATTCGGATTTACCCAGTTAAATATTTCAAATACACCCAATTTAAAAAGTATTAAATTTGATAATAATAATTTTACCTCACTGAGTTTACCAAGTTTGCCCAATTTAGAAGTTTTTCATTGTAGTAATAATTTATTAACTTCTTTAAACTTTACAAATTCACCATTGTTGAAAGATTTAAGATGTTCGTCAAACCAACTTTCAACCCTGAATGTTTCTAATTTTACTATTTTGGAAACATTAGAGTGTGCTATGAATCAATTTACCGCATTGCAAACATCCAATTTACATAATTTAAAAAATTTAAATTGCAGCGGTAATCAGTTAAGTTTTATAGATACTACTGGTTTATTACTTTTAGAAAATTTGAATTGTAGTAGTAATCAGTTAAGTTCTATAGATATTACTGGTTCACCACTTTTAGAAAATTTGGATTGTAGGGGGAGTCAATTAACTTCATTGGATGTAGGTGGAGCGACAAATCTTACGAATCTTAATTGCAGCAGTAACCAAATAGCTAGTTTAAATACCTCAGGATGTAGTAGCCTCGCATTGTTAAATTTTTGGAGTAATCCGCAATTAGTGAGTTTAAATACCTCAGGATGTAGTAGTCTTGCATTGTTAGAGTTTGGGACTAATGCACAATTAACGAATTTAAATGTCTCCGGATGTTCTTCCTTGGTAGAACTGGATTGCGCAAATCTACAATTAACCAATTTGAACGCCTCAGGATGTACTGCGCTAAATTCTTTGGATATTTCAAACAATCAATTATCTGCTGTTGATTTAACGGGATGTACTGCCCTAAATTCTTTGAATTGTTCCAACAATCAATTGTCCATTCTGAACGTTTCGGGATGTAATGCTCTGATTTCGTTGAATTGTTCCAATAATCCATTAACCAATTTTGACTTAAGTGGATGTACGGCTCTCAGTACTTTGAATTGTTCGAATAATCAATTTTTAAATTTGGATTTATCCGGATTAACTTCTTTAGCTGCTTTAAATTGTTCTGTTAATCCTTTGGATTCTATAAATGTATCGGGATGTTCTTCTTTGACAGAACTAAATTGTAACAGTTTACAACTGACAAATTTAAATATATCAGGTTGTACTGCTCTAAATTCTATTAATTGTTCTAACAATCTATTAACTACCCTTGACGTAACCGGGTGTACAGCTCTCACTTCTTTGAATTGTAGTAACAATCAATTAACCAATCTTGTAGTAACTGGATTTACAGCTCTCACTTCTTTGAATTGCGGTAATAATCTATTAACCAGCCTTGAAGTAACTGGATGTACAGCTCTCACTTCGTTGAGTTGTGTTAACAATCAATTAACCAACCTTGAAGTAACTGGATGTACAGCTCTCACTTCTTTGATTTGTAATTACAATCAAATAAGCAACCTTGAAGTAACTGGATGTACAGCTCTTACTTCTTTGAATTGTGGTAACAATCAATTAACCAATCTTGAAGTTACTGGATGTACAGCTCTTAGTTCTGTTGACTGCTCTTTTAATCAGTTAACTTCATTAAATGTAAGTGGCTTGATAAGTTTACAAATTTTAAATTGTGGCTATAATCAATTGCCGTTATTAAATGTGGATGGATTAACAAATTTATCTCATTTAAACTGCGCTTATAACCAAATACCTTTGCTAAACCTAACAGGATTAGTCAATTTAAAAATACTAAATTTATCAGGAAATGGATTACCATCAATAAATCTAAGCGGTTTAATAAATTTAGAAGAATTATATTTTGGGGATAATCAATTGTCTACACTGGATATGAGTCCATTTACAAATTTAAAAATTTTAGAAGGTTATAATAATCAGCTAACATCACTAAATGTTAACGGATTAATACACTTAGAAAGGTTAAATTGCACTGAAAACCAATTAACTACCCTGAATGTTCTTGGATTGACAAATTTAAGCCTGTTACAGTGTGATAGTAATCAACTTCTAACATTAGATGTAAACGGGTTAATACACCTTAATCAATTGAATTTTGCTAATAATCAATTAACATCCTTAGTGTTAAGCGGTTTAGCAGAACTTGGGCATTTATTTTGTGGAGGAAACCAACTCACTAATATTAATTTAACAGATAATTTCAATTTATATTATTTAAATTCTGATGATAGTCCTTTATTATCATCCATTTTATTAAAAAATGGGAGCACTGAATATGTAAGTTTTTTAAACAATCCAAATTTGCAATATATCTGTAATGATGAGAATCAAATTACTCAGATTCAAGATCAAATTACCCAATATGGTTATACGAATTGCACCGTAAACTCTTATTGTTCATATATACCGGGTGGAACATATTACACCATTCAGGGAAATCACAAATGGGATAGTGATAACAACGGTTGTGATGCTTCAGATATAGTAATTCCAAATTTAAAATTTACAATTACCGATGGAACAACTACCGGAAATGCAATTTCAAATGAAACAGGAGATTATAGTATTCCGGTGCAGGCGGCAACACATACCATCACTCCAATATTAGAAAACCCAAATTATTTCACGATTTCGCCAATAAGCATTAGCGTTGAATTTCCAACACAAGCAAGCCCGTTTATACAGGATTTTTGTGTTACAGCAACTGGCGTTCATCCGGACTTAGAGATTACATTATTGCCTTTAGACGTAGCGAGACCTGGCTTTGATGTCAATTATAAATTGCTATACAAAAACAAAGGAAACACCATCCAATCAGGTACTGTTAATTTTACTTTTGATGATGCAGTTTTGGATTTTGTTTCGGCTACACCTGTAACCACTGCGCAAATTCTTAATACTCTTTCTTGGAATTATACCAACTTATTACCCTTTGAAACACGGGAAATTACTATTACCTTAAATGTAAATTCACCAATGGAAACTCCGGCTGTCAATAGCGGCGATGTTCTACATTTTACAACAACTATAACTTCACCAACTACAGATGAAATCCCTAATGATAATACATTGGCTTTCAATCAGACCGTAGTAAATTCATTGGATCCAAATGATAAAACCTGTCTGGAAGGAACCACCATTTCGCCAGGTATGATAGGCGAATATGTGCATTATATGATTCGTTTTGAAAACACAGGGACTTTCCCGGCGCAAAACATTGTAGTGAAAGACATTATTGACACAACGAAATTCGACATCAGTACGTTGGTTCCAATAAAAGGAAGCCATTCATACGTGACCAGAATTTCGGAAATTAACAAAGTGGAATTTATTTTTGAAAACATCAATCTTCCTTTTGATAATGCAACCAACGATGGTTTTGTAGCTTTTAAGATCAAAACGCTGCCAACACTTGTTTTAGGGGATACTTTTGAGAATACGGCGAATATTTATTTTGACTATAATTTCCCGATTGTAACCAATACCGCCACGACATCCATCCAGACCTTAGGCACATCCGATTTTGAGTTCTCCAATTACTTTACGTTGTATCCAAATCCTGCGAAGGAAGTATTAAATATAGACTCAAAAAACGGAGTAGAAGCGAGTGCTATCAACATATACAATACGTTAGGGCAATTGGTAATCGCGATTCCAAATGCGCAAACTGTTTCCACAATTGATGTTTCGCGCCTAACTGCTGGAAACTATTTCATCAAAATGACTACTGATAAAGGAACCTCGAATGCAAAGTTTATTAAAAAGTAGTGTTTATAAAATAGTAATACAGACTGTCTTAGATGAACCCCGTTTACCACGTTGGGGAACGTGGTTCACCACGTTGTATGACGTGGTTAGCCACGTCCTGAACTCCGTTTGCCACGTGGTATGACGTGGTAAGCCACGTCTTGAACTCCGTTAACCACGTTGGATAAGGTGGTTAACCACGTCCTGAACTCCGTTTACCACGTAGTATGACGTAGTTGACCACGTCTTGAACCATACTTACCACGTTGGATGACGTGGTTTACGACGTTCCGAACTCCATTTACCACGTTTGGGGACGTGCTTAACCACGTCTGTAAGCCCTTTTACCCCATTACATAACGTGGCTAATGCACTTTGGAACGTGGGTCACCACGTATTCGGTATTAAAAAGTAGTTACAACTTTATTTCTGATTCATTTTCGGAAATCCTAACCCTAAAGATTCTTTTCTCTTCAAAAACTTTACGTACTTTGCCGGTAAATAAATCCCAAATGAATTCCAGCGTTTTCTATAATCTTCTGAGCAGGCAATTTCCTTTTAACCCCACGTTAAAACAGGATATTTTCTTCCAGCAGATAGCCGAATTCATTACCAATAATGACAATAACGAGATTTTTGTTCTGAAAGGATATGCCGGTACCGGAAAAACGACTGTCATTTCTACCATCGTCAATAATCTGGTCGAAATCAATAAAAAATATGTGTTGCTCGCACCAACTGGCCGCGCGGCAAAAGTCATTGCCAATTATTCCAACAAACCCGCTTTTACGATTCATAAAAAAATCTATTTCCCAAAGAAAGGGAGCGGAGGAGGGGTGAGTTTCACGATGCAGCAAAACAAACACAAAAACACCTTTTTCATCGTTGATGAGGCGTCGATGATTTCGGATACCAATTCCGAGAGTAAAATGTATGAAAACGGTTCCTTACTGGACGATTTGATTTCATACGTGTATTCGGGAACCAATTGCAAAATGATTTTATTGGGTGACACGGCCCAATTACCACCGGTCAATCTGGATATTTCCCCGGCCCTGAATATTGATACGCTGGGTAGGAATTACGACAAGGAAATCAAGCATATTGAATTGGATGAAGTAATGCGTCAAGAAGAAAATTCCGGTATCTTATTCAATGCAACAGAACTTCGGGAGGTGCTGAAAGACCATTTCATTACTGATTTCCAATTTAAATTGCGCGGATTCAAAGATATTGTCCGTCTTTCGGATGGTTATGATATTCAGGATGCCATCAATTCGGCCTACAGCAATTATAGTATTGAAGACACCGCCTTTATAGTGCGTTCCAATAAAAGAGCGAACCAATACAACCAGCAAATCAGGATGAAAATTCTGGATAAGGAAAGCGAATTGTCTACGGGCGATTTTCTGATGGTCGTAAAAAATAATTACTTTTGGTTAAAGGAAACTGATGAGGCCGGATTTATTGCCAATGGTGATATCATCGAAGTACTGGAAATTTTCAGTATCCAGCAATTGTACGGATTCAAATTTGCCAAAGTCAAAATCCGAATGGTCGATTATCCGAACCAGATTCCGCTCGAGACCGTTTTATTAATGGACACGATTACCAGCGAATCACCATCCCTGACGTATGACGAATCCAACAAATTGTATCAGGAAGTGATGAAGGATTATGAAGGCGAAACCAAATACAAAATGTTCCAAAAGGTAAAGGAAAACGAGTATTTCAATGCGCTGCAGGTGAAGTTTTCGTACGCCATCACCTGTCATAAATCGCAGGGCGGACAATGGAATACCGTGTTTATTGAACAACCGTATTTACCCGATGGTATTGACCGGGATTACATCCGCTGGTTGTATACCGCGATTACCAGGGCCAAGGACAAATTATACCTGATTGGTTTCAAGGATGAGAATTTTGAAGAATAATATATTTCAGATTTTATAAAGTATGAAAATAATAGCAGTCATTCCCGCGCGATACGCATCTACCAGATTTCCGGCCAAATTAATGCAGGATTTGGGAGGTAAAACAGTTATTTCCAGAACCTATGATGCCGCAGTACAGACCAATTTGTTTGATGACGTATTTGTGGTGACCGATTCGGATTTGATTTACGACGAAATTGTGTCGCAGGGCGGAAAAGCGATAATGAGTATCAAGGAACATGAATCGGGAAGTGACCGAATTGCAGAGGCGATTGAAAATCTTGATGTCGATGTTGTAGTAAATGTGCAGGGGGATGAGCCTTTTATTAATAAAGAGCCGTTGGAAAAAGTATTGGAAGTTTTCAGAAATGATACAAATCAGCAAGTGGATTTGGCTTCGCTGATGCGTCAAATTACCAACCCTGATGATATCAAAAACCCAAACAATGTAAAGGTGGTCGTGGACCAGAATAATTTTGCGCTTTATTTTTCCCGTTCGATGATTCCCTATCCGAGAGAAGAAAATGTAGGAGTGCTTTATATGCAGCACATCGGGATTTATGCTTTTAGAAAACAGGCGTTATTAGATTTTTACAGTCTGCCGATGAAATCATTGGAAGCGTCCGAAAAACTGGAGCAATTGCGTTATCTGGAGTACGGAAAAAGAATTAAAATGGTTGAAACTTCACATGTGGGTATTGGAATTGATACTCCTGAAGATTTAGAAAAGGCTAGAAAAATGTTATGATTACTTTTCTTTCTTATGATCAAAATAGCCCTTGTTTTTTATTTTGGTCGAAAAGAAATTTATAAATAAGACTACAAAGAATAAGAACATCAACGCCTGTGTGCTGGCTAGTACTTTCCCAAATGTGGTGACAGGATAAAAATCGCCATAACCGATGGATGATAACGTAATCAGGCTAAAATAAATGGCGTCAAACCAATGATCGAAAGGTTTGTTCAGATAGTTTCCGCAGGAATATAAAACGGCAAACGCAAATATTATTTCCAAATAATTGATGAAAAGTAACAGTACCGATCTTTTATAGGAACGCGGTCTCGAAAACATATCAGAGGCAAATATTAGGGTCGGGATATACAAAACGGTTTCCAAAAGCACATAGACCATAATCCAAATGACCCATGTGTTATTTTGCCAATGATTGATTAAAATCAACAGGGGAAACGTAACTTTCAGCAAAACATAAACATCCAGCGTTAAATCCTTGTATTCATGTCCTATTTTACTCGCCAGATATTTGATGTAAAGTCCGGGGAAAAGAAAAAGGGAAGAAGAAAGAAACATCCGCAAAATTTTCTCTATCCCATTATCGTCCTGATGGTCATTGTTCCAAATCGCCTGAATGTTCTGAATCCGTTTCTCAATGGGATTGAATTCAGGTTCATCAACCGTTATATTTCCTAATAAGAGTTTCTTTAAAATTGCTATCATAAATTTGGCACATAGAATGCGATGTCTAATTTACTGATTATTAGTCTTCCTTTTTAAATTTATAAATAAAAAAACCTGCAAACAAATAAGCTGCAGGTTTTGTATTTTGAAATTCTGATAGAAAATGAATTATTTCAGGCTTCCCACCATTTCTTCCGGTTTTACCCAAGAGTCGAAATCTTCCGCTGAAACATAGCCTAAACGTACTGATTCTTCTTTCAGAGTAGTTCCGTTTTTGTGAGCGGTCTGAGCAATTTCGGCAGCTTTGTAATATCCGATTTTGGTATTTAAAGCAGTAACCAACATTAGTGAGTTGTTTACCAATTCTTCGATACGCTTGTAATTTGGTTCAATTCCCTGCGCACAATGCTCATCAAAAGAAAGACAGGCATCACCCAATAAGCGGGCTGATTGCAGGAAGTTGGCCGCCATTAAAGGTTTGAATACGTTCAATTCGTAATGTCCCTGCATTCCGCCAATGGAAATCGCAACGTCATTACCCATAACCTGGGCGCAAACCATTGTCAAGGCTTCACATTGCGTTGGATTCACTTTTCCTGGCATGATGGAAGAACCCGGTTCGTTTTCCGGAATAAGGATTTCCCCAATTCCTGAACGTGGTCCGGAAGCCAGCATGCGAACATCGTTTGCAATTTTATTCAAGGAAACGGCTAATTGTTTCAAAGCACCATGCGATTCAACGATAGCATCGTGAGCAGCCAAAGCTTCAAATTTATTTTCAGCGGTTACGAATGGATGGCCGGTGAATTTTGCGATATATTCCGCCACTTTTACATCATATCCTTCCGGAGTGTTCAATCCGGTTCCAACCGCTGTTCCGCCTAAAGCCACTTCTGACAAGTGAGCCAAAGTGTTTTTAACCGCTTTTAAACCGTAGTTCAATTGCGCCACATAACCTGAGATTTCCTGTCCTAATGTTAGCGGAGTTGCATCCATTAAGTGGGTACGGCCAATTTTAACAACATTATTGAATTCAGTTGCTTTCGCGTATAGGGTATCTCTTAATTTTTCAACACCAGGAATAGTTACTTCAACTACCGCTTTGTAGGCTGCAATGTGCATACCGGTAGGGTAGGTGTCGTTAGAAGATTGTGATTTATTCACATCATCATTGGCTTTGATAAATTGTTCGCCTTCTCCGATTTTATTTCCGGCCAAAACCTGAGCACGGTTGGCTACCACTTCGTTGACGTTCATGTTGCTTTGTGTTCCCGAACCCGTCTGCCAGATTACCAATGGAAATTGGTCGTCCAGTTTACCGGCTAGTATTTCGTCGCAAACGGCCCCGATGGCGTCTCTTTTTTCAATAGGTAAAACGCCTAAGTCACAATTGGCAAATGCGGCTGCTTTCTTTAAGTAAGCAAATCCTTCGATGATTTCTTTTGGCATCGATGCGGATGGACCTATTTTGAAATTGTTTCTTGAACGTTCTGTTTGTGCACCCCAGTATTTATCGGCAGGAACCTGCACTTCACCCATGGTATCTTTCTCTATTCTGTATTCCATTTTGTTTTTTATTTGCGTGTTTACTTCGTCTGTTTGCATTAGGTTGTGTGCTTATTTTAATTATTTACTTAAGTTTTCTGGTGCCTACATTGGTGCATAGCCCCGATAAAAGTGGAAATCCCACGCATTTTTGCGTGGATTGAAACGGATAGCGGGAACAGCTCCTGAAAACTGAGCTCAAAAATACGGATAAATACTATTTTATGAAAATTGATTTGGTTTTTTATTGCTGAGGAAAAATAATAAACATACATTTGTGGCTACATTCAAAATTCCGGAAAACATGTTTGAATTTTCACAGTATCTAGGCTTTTTACTTTTCTTAACCATTCTTACTATTGGATTCTGGTTAATGTTTTTCTTAGTAGGTTTCGTTCAATATTGGATTGGCGGAGCTTTATGGGAAAAATATAAAGTTAGAAAAGCAAAGAAAGAGCAATCAGTTTAATCTGATTGACAGCATAAAAAAAGGACCCGTTTTCACGAGTCCTTTTTTTTTATCCTTGGAATTCTTCACCATTATCATTTTCTCTTTTCGGTTGCTTTTCCTTTTCGCCTTTTTGCTTATTGAATCTATAAGTAAACGAAAGGTTGATTTGTCGAACACGCCACTGCATTTCGCTATAGGAATTCAAAACTCCCGGAATAGACGTTTCGAAAATTCTTTTTCTGGAATTGAAAACATCCTGAACGTTAAGGGCAATGGTTCCTTTGTCTTTAAGGACATCTTTACTCAATCCTAAGTTGGCGCTCAGATTTCCTAAACTACGCCCTTGTGCATTTTTTTGCGCCCCGTTGTAGGTAGCATTCGTCTGCCAGTCGATTTTGTATGGTAAAGTAACTTTCGAGGTTATGCGAGTAAACCAAGAATAGGCGGTATTGTCAAAATTCTGACTTACAATCACATTCTGTGAGTTGGTATAGGTATAATCCCCTTGTGTTTCGTTTCTGAAGAAATTGAAGTTACTGTTTAATTTCCACCATTTGAATGGAGAATAATTTAGCGTAAACTCAAATCCTAAACGGTATTCGGTAGCAAGGTTAATAGGTGTACTCAAAATTACAGGTGTTTTAATGTCTTCACCACCATTGATTATTGGACTACCCGTGTTTGGGTCTATTGTATCTGCTTCATCAACTACAGTTATAACAAAATCACCATTCTCCCTTCTGATCATCTGAAAAGAATCTGTTGTCTTGTTAACATATAAAGATGTATTGAAAGTCAGTTTACTCCATCTTTTTAAATATCCGATATCAATTGCATCCGTAAAGGCAGGATTCAAATTCGGATTACCCTGGAAGATATTGATGTTACTGGAATAGTTAGAAAATGGATTGATCTGTCTTCCTCTTGGTCTTGAGATTCTTCGGCTATAGCTCAAAGAAGCGCTGCTTTGATTTGAGATTTCATATGTGAAGAATGCGCTAGGGAAGAAGCTGTTGTATTTTTTAGTATTGTAATCATTCGTAGCCAATTGGTTGATGTCGATTTTGGAATCTTCCCAACGCAATCCAAATAAAAATGAGAATTTATCAATCTTTGTCCCGTACTGGGTGTATAATGCGTTAACCTGTTCTTTGTATTCTAAAATATTAGTGAATTGATTGTTGGGCGCATAAAGACCATTCTCAATTTCGCCAACTTTATAATTGGTTACCAATTTATTGAAATCCCCTTTATAACCCATTTCAAATTGGCTTGCTTTACCAAATGGAAAAACATAGTCCGTCTGGATCATATTCCTGTTTTGCTTTTGGGCATTACTGGTCTGTTCAAAAATATCGCTGGTGATAACAGAACTGTCATTGTCACGGTTTTGTGCAAATGAAGCATCAACTGTTAATTTGTGTCCGTCTTTTTTAAATTTTTTGGTCAGATTACTAGCATATTCAAAATTCGTGCTTTTACTGATCTGGTCATTAAAACGGGAATCTGTTGATTCAAACTGATGGTTTTCATCATAACGGAAATAATTTACGGTATCTGGATTTTCACCTTTATTTTTTCTGAAACTTACAGAGTTTGTCCAAGTCGTTGTTTTGTCCAGAAACCAGTCCATTCCAAAACTAGAATTGTATCCTTTGCTTACTCTTTCATTGTGTCTGCGTTCATCCGTGTAACCTTGTATACTCCCATCTTCATTCAGGTATTCCGTATTGGTCAGGGAATTTCCAGGATTAGTTCTGTAATTATAGCCAATATTGGTAAATAAGTTAAACTGTTCAGATTTGAAATTTAGATTAGTGGAAAGACCATAACTTTCAGGATTTCCGGCAGAAGCAATAATGGTTCCGTTGATTCCCTGATTTTTTCCTTTTTTAAGGATGATATTTAAAAGTCCGCCACCGCCTTCAGAATCATATCTGGCGGATGGATTGGTTACCAGTTCTACTTTTTCAATGGCATCGGCAGGAATCTGACGAAGCGCTTCAGCAATATTGATCGCATTGGAAGGCTTTCCGTCGATAAGGATTCGGACGTTTTCATTTCCTCTAAGGCTTACTGTTCCGTCTGCATCCACAGCAACTGAAGGGATATTGTCCAATACGTCACTCACTGTACCACCTTTAACCAATAAATCGGTACCGACGTTGTAAACTTTTTTATCTAATTTTATCTCAACTGTAGTTTTCTCGGCACGGACTACAACTTCATTTAACTGCGTTAAATCTTCTTCTAATCCGATTTGCCCTAAATTAGTATCTTCAGCCAGTTTTTTACCTTTCATTTGGGATACTTTAAAAGAAATAAATTCAATTACGATGTCATAGGTTCCTGCATTGATTTCAATATCAAATTCACCTTTTGCATTGGTGATACCTCCGGCAACCGCTTTTGGATTTTTTGGATTGAGAAAAGTGATGGTAGCGTATTCAAGAGGTTGCTTGCTCACATTCTCTACTACTTTTCCTGTAATTTTTATTTTTTTAGCTGTGGGTCTTCCTTGGGAAAAGCTTAAAAAAGCAGTGCAAAGTAATACAAGCGTTATTGCAGATTTTAATGATTTCATACGGTCAAAATTGATTTCAATTTAAGACCGCAAAATTACTCTATGGTTTAAGAGCCCATTCACAAAGCTTTGTTAAAACATCTGCATACTTATTCTAAATAAATGTTGCTGCTTTTTCTATCGGGCGGGCAATGATGGCTTTATCTCCGTTGATAACAATTGGTCTTTCGATAAGAATTGGATTGGAAATCATAGCATGTATGATTTCTTTATCAGACATTTCTTTGCCTTTAAAATTATCAATCCATACCTTTTCCTTTTGGCGCACCAACTCAATGGGGTTAATTCCAAGTTTTTCAATAACGGTTTTTAATTCGTCATAAGTGGGTGTATCTTCGAGATATTTGATGACTTCAAATTCCTGCCCGCTGTCTTCTATAAAAGCCAAACATTCCCGGGATTTTGAACAACGTGAATTATGATAAACCTGTATCATGAAGAATGATTTTAATTTTTACGCAAAGTAACCGATAAAATTTAAAATTTAAGTAAATTAGGCCAAACAAATGAGGATCTTCATAACTCGTTTGAATTAATTAAAAAAAATGAAAAATGTTTATAGCACAAGCTTACAAAGGAAATAATGAGTGGTGGCGGGTTTTAATTACGACATTAATCACTACCGGAATTTTCATTATGAATTTCGTCATGTTTTTCCTGATGTCCAAAGAACAAATGAAGGCGGCGTATGATCTGATGAAGGGAATTCCTAAAAATTTGTCTTTGATAATCAATCTGCTGCCGTTTGCATTTCTATTAGGGATATTGTTTTTACTAGTTTATTTATTGCATCAAAGAAGCGTTAAATCACTGACAACTTCCAGAGCTAAAGTGAATTATGGGAGAATGTTTTTCGCTTTTGCCTTAATCGTGGTATTGACTTTGGGTACCTTCGGGATTTCATATTACATGGACCATTCTGCCATAGTGTGGAATTTTGACCCGCTGAAATTCACCATTCTTTTTATGATTAGTATCATTTTGTTCCCGCTCCAAATCGGTTTCGAGGAGTATTTATTCAGAGGGTATCTGATGCAGCAAATTGGAATTATTGCCAAAAACAGATGGTTTCCATTACTGTCAACTTCTATAATATTTGGATTATTTCATAGTGCGAATCCTGAAGTCGCCGAAATGGGATATGGCGTAATGGCATTTTATATCGGAACAGGACTATTGCTGGGCATCATGACTCTGATGGATGAAAGCCTCGAATTGGCCTTGGGATTTCATTTGGGAAATAACCTGATGGCGGCATTACTGATTACTTCAGATTTTTCTGCTTTACAGACTGATGCTGTTTTTAAATATACCGGAATTGAAAATACTGCTGATATGTTGAATGAGATGCTTGCATCCATTGCAATTACATACCCGATCATCTTATTTATTATGGCAAAAAAATACAAATGGACCAATTGGAAGGAAAAATTAACCGGAAAAGTAATTCCACTTCCAACTAATAAAACTGAAGAGCATGAATAATCCAACATATAAGAATGTTCACAACCGTTTTAAATGGAACGGATTGCATCTTGACGCTTTAGATTTGTCTCAGAATGCTATTGATTTTATTAGAGATGGAAATGACTATGAAAAAGATTTGGGTGAATTCATTCTGGAGTGGTTTGATGAAAAATCATTCATAGAAGTCACTACTTCCGGAACCACCGGGACGCCTAAACAGATGCAAATCAACAAACAGGCAATGGTCAATTCGGCGTTGGCAACTGGGGACTTTTTTGATATTACAGTAGGCGATACGGCACTGCATTGTTTGCCCGTAAAATATATTGCCGGTAAAATGATGTTTGTCCGCGGGCTCATATTGGGACTGGAAATGGATTTCGTGCCACCAAGTTCAACGCCCTTGGATAATAATATAAAAGAGTACGATTTTGCAGCTATGCTTCCGTTACAGGTACAGAATTCTTTACCGGAACTGGAAAATATAAAAAAAGTCATCATTGGCGGAGCAAAAATAAATGAAACATTGCGAAATGAATTATTGAAATTAGATACGCTGGTTTATGAAACCTACGGAATGACGGAAACCATTACACATATGGCGGCAAAAAAAATAGAGGATAAGGCCTTTTTGGTTTTACCAGATGTAAAAATTTCGCAGGACGAAAGAGGATGCTTGGTGATTAGTGCGTCGAGGATTTCAGAAGAGAAAATTATTACCAATGATTTGGTGGAACTGGTATCCGAAAATCACTTCCTTTTATTGGGAAGAATTGATAATGTGATCAATAGTGGCGGCGTAAAATTGATTCCGGAGCATATCGAAGAAAAGCTGTCGGGAAACATTTTGCAACGTTTTTTCGCAATTGGAATTCCGGATGAAACTTTGGGCGAAAAATTAATTTTGGTCGTTGAGGGTGAAGCTGAAACTATTGATTCCACTATTCTGGAGGTTCTGGACAAATATGAAAAACCAAAAGAAATTAGGTACGTTCCAAAATTTAAGGAAACCGCGAGTGGGAAGGTTATGCGAAAGGAAACACTCAAACTGTCTTAAAAATCAAAAACGCCCTAATACATTATATATTAGGGCGTTTCTTTAGTTGTTTCTATTTTATTTCTCCATCTTAAAATAATAATCTACAGAATGTTTACCACTACCATAGAATAAGAAAAAAATAGAAACTCCTAGTGCTAATACTGATAATATAAGATTCTGAGCGTTCATTTCGCCTATGAAGTTAATGGCCACAGCTCCAATAAGAATCGGAAGTTGGGCAATTATACACCATCTTGTAAGCAATCCCATTGCAATCAACATTCCTCCCATGATATGGGCCGAAGCGATATAGTGAAATACAAACATTCCACCTAAAAAATTACTGAATGGCGCTATTATATCCTCAAAATCCCTACTATGCGTTATAAATGCAGCTCCTTTTATAAGAAGAAAAACACCAAGTACAACTCTTAAAATATCTAATGAATAATAGGTATGTGCATTTGCCCATTTATTCAAACCTTTTACACTAGTATCCATAACAGTTAAGTTTAAAATTCAACTCTAAGATACTATAAATTAGTTATATATGAAAATATTTTATTTTTAATTTTCTATTACATTAATGAAAAAATTATTTTTTAATACTTCAACTTCTGAAAAGTCCTTAATTTTATATTTCGATTTTATCCAATTATTTGTTGGGTGCAGACGAATTGTTTTCCCCTTTAATTTTATATCAATCGGCATATTAAAATCGGTGACATCCGTTCTCCATTTATATTCTAACACATCTTTATTGCGTTTAAGATCAAGAAGAGGTATGCCTTCATATTTTAAATATTGATTAAAAATAGTAGTAAGGTTCATCCCTGTTTCTCGACTAAAAAAAGCAATTACCATTTCGGTATCAATAATTTGATGACGAAAGGTTTCAGAATATTTTAAAATTATATTCCACCATTTAGCATCATCATTAACTACATGGCGCAAGGTATTTAACATTAGTGCTCCTTTTGGATACATATCGCCCGAACCTTCTTTATTTACGCCGTATTTACCAATAATTGGTTTGTCATTTCGTACATTTTCTTGCAATCCATTGATGTAAATTTGCCCTTTTTCATAACCGTATTGGCATTCAACAAAAACACTTTCGGTATATTGTGTAAATCCTTCGTGAATCCACATATCGGCAATATCTTTACTAGTAATACTATTGCCAAACCATTCATGGCCACTTTCGTGTATGATTATGAAATCGAATAAAAGCCCAACACCTGTTCCTGATAAATCGTTTCCTAAATATCCATTTTGGTATTTATTCCCGTAAGCAACAGCACTTTGATGCTCCATACCTAAATAATGGGTTTCAACCAATTTATAACCGTCATTTTTAAATGGATATTCTCCAAATTTAGATTGAAAGCAATCCATCATTGGTTTTACTTGTTCAAACTGGATTTTAGCTTTCTCTAAATTTTCGCGTAAAACGTAATAATCCAAATCCAATCCTTTGTAGTTTTCACCAAAGTGAACATAATCGCCGATATTCAAAGTTATATCATACGTGTTAATAGGATTCTTAACTTCCCAATCCCAACGGGTGTAACCATTTTTTAAGTCGGTACTGCCCATAAACCGTCCGTTGGAAATATTCATCAAACCATTGGGGACCGCTACTTTTATGCTTGCACCAAAATCAGGTTCATCAGATTGTGAATCTTTTACCGGATACCACAAACTCGCTCCTGTTCCTTGAACAGCAACGCCTACCCAGTCTTTTCCATTTAAATCTTTTTGCCATACAAAACCACCGTCCCAAGGTGCATGCTTTGCAACCAGAGGCTTTCCAGAATAATAAAAACGAAGCTGGTGTTCAGAATTTTTGATAAGTGAGTTTTCAAAATTGATAAAAACAGCATTAAAATCTCTTTTATATTGAAGTTTTTTCGAATTGTAAACGATACTGTCAACCTGCATGTTGTCAAATAAATCCAATTGGATTGTATTTGTATTGTCAATTGTTTTAAAACGAATCTCATTATAGCCTGCAATGGATTTTTCGACAATATTGATTTTGATATTTAAGTCATAATGCAGCACGTCAAAACTGGTTCTCTCAATTCGTAAACCACCTTGAAGACTGTCTTTTCGGGTAAAAGTTTCCTGTGCTGAAAGTTGCTGGATACCAAATGCAAACAATAAATAAAGAATTATATTTTTCATAATTACACCTTTAGAATATATTATTAGTTGTTAGCTTTTCACTTTTGTTACTTTCATAATGGATTTAAACCTGAATCACACCCAGATTGAATTTTTTTTCAATAGGCGAGTGGTTAGCCGCTTCTATCCCCATTGAAATCCAGGTTCTGGTGTCCAATGGATCAATAATGGCATCAGTCCATAAATGAGCAGCTGCATAATATGGAGAAACCTGCGCATCATAACGGGCTTTTACTTTGTCAAACAGCTCTTTTTCTTTAGCCTCATCCACAACTTCCCCTTTTCCTTTTAATGAAGAAGCTTCAATTTGTGCCAATACTTTTGCTGCCTGAGTTCCACCCATAACCGCAAGTTCCGCACTTGGCCATG
This sequence comes from Flavobacterium sp. GT3R68, assembly GCF_007109225.1. Classification (GTDB taxonomy): domain Bacteria; phylum Bacteroidota; class Bacteroidia; order Flavobacteriales; family Flavobacteriaceae; genus Flavobacterium. The sequence goes on along the minus strand of NZ_VJZK01000003.1, from coordinate 208,209 downwards.
CAAAAATCAATCGCGGATCAAATGCTTTTCCACACATGGCATAATTTCCGGCACCATACGAGTTTCCTACTATTACAGTGAATTTTGGAACAACAGAGTTAGATACGGCATTTACCATTTTGGCACCATCCTTAATGATTCCGCCATGTTCCGATTTGCTTCCGACCATAAAACCGGTAACATCCTGAACGAAAACCAACGGGATTTTCTTTTGGTTACAATTGGCAATAAAACGGGTGGCTTTATCGGCCGAATCAGAATAAATTACACCACCGAACTGCATTTCGCCGTTCTTTGTTTTTACAACTTTTCTTTGATTGGCAATAATTCCGACAGCCCAACCGTCAATTCTTGCATAACCGGTGATTAGCGATTGACCGTAACCATCTTTATAAGCTTCAAATTCCGAATTATCTACCAGACGATTGATGATTTCCATCATGTCATACTGCTCATTTCGTGCTTTTGGCAGAATCCCATAAATATCCATTTCATTTAAAGCAGGTTTTTCAGCCTTAATTCGGCTATATCCGGCTTTATCAAAATCACCAATCTTATCAACTATATTTTTTATTTTATCCAAAGCATCTTTATCATCTTTAGCCTTGTAATCAGTTACACCTGAAATTTCACAATGAGTAGTTGCTCCGCCTAATGTTTCATTATCGATGCTTTCACCAATAGCTGCTTTCACCAAATAACTTCCGGCAAGGAAAATACTTCCGGTTTTATTTACGATCAGTGCTTCATCACTCATAATTGGAAGGTAGGCACCCCCGGCGACACAACTTCCCATAACCGCCGCAATTTGGGTAATTCCCATGCTGGACATGATGGCATTGTTTCTGAATATGCGTCCAAAGTGTTCCTTGTCAGGGAAAATTTCATCCTGCAAAGGCAAATAAACTCCGGCGCTGTCTACCAAATAAATGATTGGCAAGCGGTTTTCCATGGCGATTTCCTGTGCCCGAAGATTCTTTTTTGCTGTAATCGGAAACCACGCACCAGCTTTCACGGTAGCATCGTTGGCTACTACGATACATTGTTTCCCTTTTACATAACCCATTTTCACAATAACACCACCAGAAGGACAGCCTCCATGTTCAGCATACATTCCTTTTCCGACAAACGCTCCAATTTCAATGCTATTAGCATCAGCGTCCAAAAGATAATCGATACGCTCGCGAGCGGTCATTTTACCTTCAGAATGTAATTTAGCGATGCGTTTTTCGCCTCCACCTAATTTTACTTTGGCAAACTTTTGTTTTAGATCGGATAATAAAAGTCTATTGTGGTCTTCGTTTTTATTGAAGTTTAAATCCATGTTGTGTGGCTATGTGTAAATATGTAAATACTAATTTTAGGTGCGCTAAATTACAAAAACGATTTAAATAAAAAAGTATCCTCGTATTTGTAAATTTCTGATTCAATTTGAAGTTGATTGAAAACCTCGATTTGATGATAATTTAATATTGGCTTAACATTAAAACAATACATTTGCACCGCTTAAAAAAACACTAATTATGTCATTAAACAATATTTTCCAATTTTTGGTTCCGAAAGATAAAAAGTTCTTTCCTTTATTTGAACAAGCGTCTTCCAGTTTGATTTTGTTAGCACAAACGTTGCATGAAGCTGTGAATGCTCCTAAAAGTGAAAGAGAAGAGTATTATAAAAAAATTGAAGATCTTGAGGCGCGTATTGAAGAGATTACCCATCAGACGAATCTTGAATTGAGCAGAAATTTCATTACTCCTTTTGACAGAGAGGATATTCATTCCCTAATCACATCTATTGATAATGTTGCCGGAAACCTGTATGGTGCTGCCAGCAGAATGAAATTGTATCATGTGGATAAGATTACCAAGTCCATCCGTAAACTGACAGAAATCAATCTTGAAGCCTGTCAGAATATTGACGTTGCCGTTAGAGAATTGAGAAACTTTAAAAATATCAAAAACATTACTGACGCTTGTGCCCGAATCAATAAACTGGAAAACAAATCGGATAATGTATATGATAAGGCTGTAGCTGAATTATTTGAAAACGAAACGGACGCTAAAAACATTATCAAGTACAAAGAAGTACTTTCTGTTTTGGAATCAGCAACCGACAAATGTAAAAGTGCTGCAAGCGTTTTAGAACAAATTTCAGTTAAACATTCGTAATCGCTGTTATCAGAAATAAATTATGATTCTACTTATAGTAATTATAGTATTGGCCTTAATATTTGATTATATAAATGGCTTCCACGACGCTGCAAACTCGATTGCTACCATTGTGGCAACCAAGGTATTGAGTCCTTTTCAGGCGGTACTTTGGGCAGCATTCTTTAACTTTTTGGCCTATTGGGTATTTGGTTTTGGTGTTGCTGATACCGTAGCAAAAACGGCAAAAACTGACAGTATCAACCTAGTTGTTATTTTAGCCGGTGTTGTTGCCGCGATAATTTGGAATTTACTTACCTGGTGGAGAGGAATACCATCATCGTCTTCGCATACCTTAATTGGTGGTTTTGCAGGAGCTGCGATTGCACACGGATTCTCGGGTGCGGTAACCGATCCTGATCATTACGGATTCAAAATTGTGAACTGGTACAAAGCAACCAAAGAAGGCGAATTGTTGCCAAGTGGTATTTTAGTGGTAATTGCATTTATTGTTTTTGCTCCATTATTAGGGATGCTAATCTCTTATTTCATCTCGCTGTGGCTAATGTATTCCTCTAAAAAGAATATATATCCTAAAATCTTTACTGTTGTCTTAATGTTGATCGTGTTATGGTTCCTATCTACCGTTCTTGTTGGTTATGAAGATATCAAGAAACCTCGATTTGACAGTCATTTTCTTTCTGTAATTTGTGAGCCATCCAATATAAAATGGCTATTGGTTGCGATAATTTTCTACAGTATTGCTATTTTCAACTTATTGTTCAGTTATTTCTCAACCACACAATCAGAAGCAATTTTAAGAAAAATGCAATTATTATCTTCAGCCTCTTTTAGTTTAGGACATGGTGGTAATGATTCGCAAAAAGTAATGGGTATTATTGCCGCTGCAGTAGCAGTGTATATCCATACTAGCGGTATTACTGTTGATACTTTACCGGAATGGCTACATGTTGTTTTGCCTTCGGATAAAGACGGTGTAAAAATAGAAGGAGTAATGCCAGGATGGATTCCGTTAGCCTGTTATTCTGCGATTGCTATCGGAACATTGAGCGGCGGTTGGAAAATTGTGAAAACCATGGGGTCCAAAATTACTAAGGTAACCGCTTTTGAAGGAGTTGTTGCTGAATCTGCGGGTGCATTGACATTATTTATCACAGAACATTTTAAAATCCCCGTATCAACGACACATACAATCACTGGATCTATCATTGGGGTAGGTGTAACAAAAAGAGTCTCAGCAGTTCGTTGGGGTGTTACCGTAAGCCTGGTATGGGCATGGGTACTTACTATTCCGATTTCGGCACTATTAGCAGCATTGATATATTATTTCCTAAGTATATTTTTATAGCCTAAAAAAAAGCCTTCATATTATGAAGGCTTTTTTATTAGTTTGAATATTTAATTTTTGGCCATTCTTTTTAAAATCGCCCATTGCTTCAATGCTTCTCTGGCATCAACTGCCGGATAACCTAACACGGTCTTTTGTGCAGGAACATCTGATGCTACACCCGAACCTGCTCCTACAATAGCACCATCACCAATAGTAAGGTGGTCTTTTATTGATGCGCTTCCGCCAATGATAACACCATTCCCTAAAGTTACGGAACCTGCCAATCCACTGTGACCTGCCATAATACAGAATTTCCCTAATTTACTGTTATGCCCAATTTGAACTAAATTATCAATTTTACAGCCATCACCCAAAACCGTAGAACTAAATTTTCCTCTGTCTACACTAGAGTTGGCTCCAATCTCAACACCATTTCCGAGGATAACATTCCCTATTTGCGGAATTTTTACCAAACCTCTCTGTGGGTCCGGACGGAATCCGAAACCATCGGCTCCAATTGTAGAATTGGGATGTAAGATACAGTCATTACCAATATGGCAACGCTCGCGCACTACTGCACCGGGCCAAAGAATGGTATTATTGCCAATGGTACATTCGTCAAGAATGGTCACATTTGGATAAATGGTGACATTATCTCCTAACTGCACATCCGGTCCGATATAACTTCCGGCACCAATTCGTGTTCCGTTTCCGATTATGGCCGTGGCATCAACAAATGCGGCCGGGTGAATATCAACGGCAAACAATGGAGCAGGCGGGGCAAAAAGTTCCAGCACCTGAGACATGGCCAAATCGGCGTTTTTAACTTTTATGAACGCTTTATTTTCTCCCGGTTCAATGGCGATATCTTCGTTCACTATTGCCGCACATGCCTTAGAATTTTCCCATAACTTCTCGTATTTTTTGTTTCCGATGAATGATATTTCTGTATTGCCGGCAGCCTCAAGTTGTTCAGGAGCTGTTATGTTTTCAGTGGTATTACCTACAATTTCTCCTTGAAGGATGTCATTAATTTGCTGAATCGAATAGGTTTTCATTATTTAGATTGATTGTTATTATTATCAAATAAAACAATTTACAGCTTAGAATCCAAATGGAATACCCATTAAAGAATTAAAATGTGCTAATTATGTAAGCATCCCTGTAAATTCTATAATTCATTACATCAGATCTTGGGATACATTTGCCAAATATTCAGCTATTTATGGGTTTGCTCCGAACAAAATTTACGGTGTTTCTGTTACTGGTTTATTCATTAACTGCAAGTGCGCAGGTTCAGGCATTGTTCAACAATAAAACGCAACTCCGGAATATGACAGAACGATGGGAATTGGATACCACAGCGGTCAGAGGAACATTTTTAGTTACACCTTATAAACCGATATATATTTTACCCGGGAGATGGACAAGTCATCCTAATGAACAACCCCATTCCGGAAATATAGATCCTACTTATATAGCTCCCCCAGGAATGGATTATGATAATATTGAGACTAAATTTCAATTGAGTTTTAAAACCAAGATACTGCAAAGTTTTTTGTGGGGCCATGCCGATTTATGGGTTGCCTATACTCAAATATCGCATTGGCAAATCTATAATACCAAGTTGTCACGTCCATTTAGAGAGGTTAATTATGAACCGGAAGTTATCCTTAATTTTCCAATCAAATTTAAGCTATTAGGTTTTAAAGCCCGAATGGCTGGTGTCGCATTCAATCATGAATCCAATGGAAAAAGTGAGCCTTTTTCACGAAGTTGGAACAGGGTTATTTTTCATGCCGGATTTGAACGCAAAAACTGGAGCGTTTATATTAGGCCATGGATTCGAATGTCAGCCGAAAAAGATGATAATCCTGATATTTCGAAATATGTCGGACATGGCGATGTGAATGTAATTTATACCAAAAACGGAAACATCCTTTCGTTTATAGGCAGTCATAATTTAATTTTTAATACCAAATCGAAAGGAAATGCTTCATTCTCCTGGTCATATCCAATAAAGAATAATTTGAAAGGTTATTTGCTGATATCCCACGGTTTTGGCGAAACATTAATTGACTACAACAACAGACAAACTACTGTTGGTGTTGGAGTTTCATTGATTGAGTGGTTATGATTTTTTAATAATTATTAGTTTGTAAGATTACAATTAGGTTAATAATATTAATCATTTATTTTTGCAGGAAATTCAACCCAATTTGCCTAAAAAATTAAATGAAAAAAATATTTATAATAGTAATAGTCGCATTAACTTCTCAAATGAATGCGCAATGTTGGCAATCAATTTCCACAAAAGATCATACGATGGCAATCAAAACTGATGGAAGTTTATGGGCTTGGGGTTATAATTATGATGGTGCATTAGGTGATAGTACAAACATTAGTAAAAATACGCCAACACAAATCGGCACTAATTCCGATTGGCAATCTGTTATAGCTGGTGGTAACCATACAATTGCTATAAAAAATGATGGAACGCTATGGGCTTGGGGGGATAATGCGGTTGGAGCGTTAGGTGACGGTACAAATATTAGTAAAAACACACCAATACAAATTGGAACAGGTACAAATTGGGAATATGTTGTTGGTGGAATTTGGCATACTATTGCAATAAAAACTGATGGTACTCTTTGGGCCTGGGGGGCTAATGCTTCAGGGGAATTAGGTGATGGAACTACAATTAGTAAAAATACTCCAGTACAAATAGGAGCGGAAACAAATTGGCAATCTATTTATGCAGGGCATAGTTTTACTATGGCAAAAAAGACAGATGGAACCTTGTGGGCATGGGGGACGAATGGTTATGGTGAATTAGGTGACGGAACTAATATTAGCAAATCTTCTCCAATACAAATAGGAACTGAAATGAATTGGGAATCTATTAGCACCGGTTTATATCATACAGTAGGAATAAAAACAGATGGAACATTATGGGCTTGGGGATATAATAATAAGGGACAATTAGGTGACGGAACTTACATAAATAAAAATATCCCAACACAAATAGGGATATCGACAGATTGGGAATTGATTGCTGGTGGCCAGCGCCATACAATCGCAAAAAAAATCAATGGAACCTTATGGGCTTGGGGCAACAATTTTTTGGGACAATTAGGTAATGGAAACAATACTTCTATAAATTCACCTATACAAATAGGGACTGATACAAATTGGCTATCTGTCCATGCAGGAATTCTACATACCATTGCATTGAAAACGAATGGTAGCCTATGGACTTGGGGCTATAATGGAGAAGGACAATTAGGTGATGGCGCAAATATTGATAAAAACATCCCAACAAATATCAGTTGTGGTATGTTAGGAGGAGAAGAGATGGTTGCAAACAAGCCTTTTTATCTGTATCCGAACCCTACAACGCAAATGCTTTATATTCAAAATGACACCAATAAATCAATTGATGGAATCATTGTAACTGATCTTTCAGGTAAAAAAGTATTACAGCAAAATGGAAATGGTAGTAAAATAAATGTACAAGAACTGCAAAAGGGAATTTATTTTTTAAAGGTAGTTATAGAAGGAAAAAATTATCACGATAAATTCATTAAAAAATAAATTTATTTTAATGATAAATTCGTTGCATAAAGCGATAGAAAATAAAAAACTCCAAAAATTTCTGGAGTTTTTTATATAAATTCATAAAATTTAAAATATTTTATATCCTAAAATAAATGATATGTTTTTAAAACTGCTGGTACGTGAAATATAGTCACTTATATCTTGTGAGCTATAATACCTTGCTTCCAGACTCAGTTTCTTATGACTTAATCCTAGACCAAACATGTATCTGTTAAGTGTTCCTTCAAACGTAAGATCTATATTATCAGAATCTTGGGATTTAAGATCTGAAAATTTGATAATACTCATATTATGTCCAAGACTCAAAAATATTTTAGAATCATTATTTAAAAACATATAGTACCTGATACCAGCCGCTAAGTCTAAAAATCTTCCCTTAATCTCCATTGTTTCACTTTTAGGACCTGAGATACTATTGTAAGTATACACCCCGGAAGATTTATAATTTGAATAAGAGGATTCTACAAACACAGACCATTTGTTTTTATTAAAAGGTAGTATGTATTCAATTTGTGCACCAAATACAGGATAGCTTTTGGCATCAAAATTAAGTGTGGTTTTGTAATAATCCAGATTGTCTATCGAGAGAGAAGATTGGTTAATACCAGCAATCACTTTGAATTGAAACATTCCTTTTTTATTCACCGAAGATTCGGTTAATGCATCCGTTTTATCTCCTTTACATTGGTTATAGCTTTGAAAATATTTTGCCAGACTATTTTCTGTATAACTGATTTTATCAAAAGATTTTGGCGGTGCATTATTACAGTTAACATCGGTAAATAATTGGGATCTGTAAAAATTATTGGTTTCTAGGTGGCCATTAAAGTCTACCTGTTTGAAAAACTGTTTATAGATTAACTGTTTGGTTGGGACATCTTTTGTACTGTAAAAATATTTTTTCTTATTGACACCGGAATAAAGATAAAGATTCGCACTTCCTGCTACAAGTTGTTTCAGAAAAACTCTTTCATTTTTGAAAACCGGATTTCTTTCCTTGCTTAATAAGTTAAGATCTTCCGATGACTGATCGATATCGATATCATATCGGATGTAGCGTAACGCATTACCGATACCAAATTCACTGACATCATTAATACCGATCTTTACATCTTCTGATCCTTCCGCCAGTTTATATTGAATTTCAGTAGGGGTATTTTCCCAATCCATATTTTTGATCAGACATTCGGTTTTTAAATTGCCATTATTTATAAAATAGCCTTTTTCATAATTAATCTGGGCAAAAGAAGTGAACGAAATTACTGTCAATAACAGTAAATAGTAGGATTTAATTTTCATGTTTTGTTTTTAAATTCGGAGGCAATAGTACTATTTTATTTTTAAAGTACGACTATTCTTCACTTTTTTGTCCCATCATCATCAGAAAAGCTTTCAGGAACTCGTCTATTTCCCCATTCATTACCCCTTCCACATCGCTGGTTTCATAACCTGTTCGGACATCTTTGACCAGTTTATAAGGATGCATGACATAATTTCGGATTTGTGAGCCCCATTCGATTTTCATTTTTCCAGCCTCAATATCAGCACGCTGTGCCTGCTGTTTTTTTAGCTCAATTTCATACAATTGAGAACGCAGCATTTGCATCGCACGTTGGCGATTGTCTTGCTGCGAACGTGTTTCTGAACATTGAATCTGAATTCCCGTGGGTTTATGAAGCAATTGTACTTTGGTTTCAACCTTATTCACATTCTGTCCTCCGGCACCACTGGAGCGCGAAGTAATAATTTCGATATCAGCAGGATTAATATCAATTTCGATGCTGTCATCCACTAACGGATAAACATATACGGAAGCGAACGAGGTATGACGTTTTCCATTACTGTCAAAAGGAGAAATCCGTACCAAACGATGCACACCATTTTCACCTTTCAGGTAACCAAACGAATAATCGCCTTCAAATTCGAGTGTAACGGTTTTTATACCGGCGGCTTCCCCTTTTTGGAAATTCAGTTCCTTTATTTTATAACCGGATTTTTCGCCCCACATCATATACATACGCATCAGCATTTCAGCCCAATCGCAACTTTCGGTTCCACCGGCTCCTGCCGTAATTTGAACCACGGCACTCAAACTGTCGCCTTCATCAGACAACATGTTTTTGAATTCGATCGCTTCGATATGATGGGAGGTACGGGCATATTGTTCGTCTAGTTCTTCTGTCGTTAGTTCGCCTTCCCTATAAAACTCATACGCTAATTGTAATTCGTCAGTCAGGTCGACTGCCTTATTATAATCTTCTACCCATTTTTTCTTAGAACGAAGATTTTTTATATAGATTTCAGCATCTTTCGGATTGTTCCAAAAATCAGGTGCCAGTGTTTTTTCTTCTTCGTTAGTGATTTCTATTAATTTGGCATCAACGTCAAAGATACCTCCTCAACGCACCAAGGCGCTCCACAATACCTTTTATTTGTTCGGTAGTTGTCATAAATTGTGTAATTTTGTTCTCGCAAAAATACCATTTCATTTTTATATTATGGAAATAAATTTAGTAAGTGATACTGTAACCAAGCCTACCCAGGAAATGTTGCGCTTTATGTTTCAGGCAGAAGTAGGGGATGATGTTTACAAACAGGACCCGACCGTTATTGAACTCGAGGCCAGAACCGCTAAGATGTTCGGATTGGAAGCCGGATTGTTTTTTCCATCGGGAACAATGGCAAATCAAACTGCGATTAAATTACATACTCAGCCTGGGGAACAGTTAATTGCAGATAAATGGGCACATGTCTATAATTATGAAGGCGGTGGCGTTTCGTTCAATAGTGGGGTTTCCTGTTGCTTATTGGAAGGAAACCGAGGAATGATTACTGCAGAGCAGGTAGCGGGGGCGATTAATCCACCAGAGTTTTATCACAGTCCGCTGACCAGTTTGGTTTGTGTTGAAAATACAACCAACAAGGGAGGAGGAGCCTGTTATGATTTTGAAGAATTTAAAAAAATCAGAAAGGTTTGTGATGACAATAATTTGAAATTTCATCTGGATGGCGCCCGAATCTGGAATGCTTTGGTTGCAACCAATGACAATCCGGAAGCTTATGGAGAAGTATTTCATACCATTTCGGTTTGTTTTTCCAAAGGATTGGGTGCGCCAATAGGTTCTGTTTTATTATCTGATAAAGAAACCATTAACAAAGCCTTACGGGTTAGAAAAATATTGGGAGGAGGAATGCGTCAGGTAGGTTATTTGGCGGCAGCCGGAATCTACGCATTGGATAATAATATTGACCGGTTAAAAGAAGACCATCGACGTGCCAAAGAACTTGGAGCGCTGTTGCAAAACCTGAATTGGATTGAAAAAGTAGAGCCGGTAGAAACCAATATTTTGATTTTCTCGGTAAAAAAAGGACTGAACGAGCATTTGCTTATTGAAAAACTGAAGGAACGGAACATTCATATCAGTTCGATGGGACATGGCAAATTACGGATTGTAACCCATTTGGATTATCGGGAGGTCATGCATAACTACGTTCTGGAAACCCTGGAAAGAATTATCGTTAAATAATAAAAAACCCTTTCAGATTCTGAAAGGGTTTTTTATTATGATTTATTTGAACATATCTTCCATTCCCGGAATACTCGGCAAATCCATTTTGGTAACCGCGTCCATTTCCGTCTGATTTACATTAGCCGCTTTTTCAATGGCTTTGTTCATCACTACAATTAAATAATCTTCCAGCTGATCTTTGTCTTCCAATAAAGAGTCATCAATTGTAATTGATTTTATTTTGCTGTTGGCTGTCAGGGTTACTTTTAATAAACCATCAGTGCTTTGCTCATCAACTAAAACAGTATCCAATCTCTTTTTGGTATCTTCTATTTTTTGTTGGGTTTCTTTAAGTTTACCCATCATTCCCATTAAATCCATGTGTATAATTTTAAAATTATTGAACCACAAATTTACGATTCCAATTTAAAAAAACTATAAGAAAATAGATTTAAATGCATTCAATTTGATTGCCTTTGTCTTATTTTTGTAGTACATTATTTAAAGATGATACCAATATGCCAGAAATAATACTTCCTCCGGTTGCCAAAAAAATACTTAAAACATTAAAAAAATTCGAAGACTCCAGAATTGATAATTACTTTTGGCTAAATGACAGGGAAAATCCGGAAGTGATTGATTATCTGAATAAAGAAAATGAGTATTATCAAAAAATGACTGCCCATACCAAAGACTTCCAAAAGGAATTATTTGAAGAAATGAAGAGCAGGATAAAAGAAGATGATGAATCTGTACCTTATTTATATAACGACTATTATTATCTGACGAGATATGAAAAAGGAAAAGATTATCCAATTTATGCCCGTAAAAAAGGAAGCTTGGATGCCAAAGAGGAAATTTTATTCAATTGCAATGAATTAGCCGCCGGACATCCTTATTTTCAGTTGGGTGGAATGAGCATCAGCCCTGATAATAAATTTGCCACTTTCGCGGTAGATATTGTTGGAAGAAGAATTTACACGCTTCGGGTTAAAAATTTAGAAACTGACGCCATGTTAGACGATGTAATCGAAAATATCACCGGTACTTCTGTCTGGGCAAATGACAATAAAACGATATTTTACTCGACACAGGACGCCATTACGTTGCGTTCCGATAAAATTTTCAAACATAAATTAGGTTCTGATCCTAAAGAAGATGTCTTGGTTTATTTTGAAAAAGATGAAACTTTCAACATCGAAATAGCCAAATCAAAATCCAGAAAATATCTTGCTATCGAAGCTGGAAGTACCCTTACGACAGAGTACAGAATATTGGAAGCCGATAATCCGGATGGAGAATTCAGGATGTTCCAGAAGCGTGTCAGAGGTTTGGAATACAGCATCAATCATTATGGCGACAGTTTTTATATCATGACCAATAAAGACAAGGCCGAGAATTTCAAGTTGATGAAAACTTCCATTGAGGCGACATCTAAGGAGAATTGGGTCGAAGTTATTGGGCACCGGGAAGATGTTTTATTGGAAGATATCGAGATTTTCAGGGACTTTTTGGTTGTTGAAGAACGTACCAATGGCCTGAATAAAATCAGGATAATGCCGTGGAGCGGAGAACGGGAGTATTATCTTCCTTTTGAAAGTGAAACCTACACTGCAAGTACAGGCGCGAATGTTGATTTTGAGACTGAAATTTTGCGTTACAGCTACCAGTCGATGACCACACCTTCTTCGGTTATTGACTTTAATATGAGAACCAAGGATAAAGAAATCAAGAAAGAGCAACAGGTTCTCGGTGGCAAATTTGATAAAAATAATTACGCGGAAGAAAGAGTTTGGGCTACCGCAGCAGATGGGACGAAAATTCCAATTTCACTGGTTCACAGAAAAGGACTGAAAAAAGACGGTAAAAACCCGTTACTTCAGTATGCCTACGGATCTTATGGACATTCTATGGATGCCACATTCTCTTCCACACGATTGAGTTTATTGGACAGAGGATTTATTTTTGCCATTTCTCATATTCGCGGAGGCGAGGATTTAGGCCGAATTTGGTATGATCACGGAAAATTATTAAAAAAGAAAAATACTTTTACCGATTTCATTGACTGTTCCAAATTCCTGATTTCAGAGAAATATACGTCACCCCAACATTTATATGCGGAAGGCGGTTCAGCCGGAGGCTTGTTAATGGGCGTAGTAGTGAATTCGGCACCTGAATTATACAACGGAATCATCGCTCAGGTAGCTTTTGTCGATGTGGTTACGACGATGTTAGATGACACAATTCCATTGACAACTGGAGAATATGACGAATGGGGAAATCCAAACGTAAGAAAATATTACGATTACATGAAGTCATATTCCCCATATGATAATGTGAAACCACAGGATTATCCGAATATGTATGTGTCCACAGGACTTCATGATTCTCAGGTACAGTATTGGGAACCAGCTAAATGGGTGGCCAAATTGAGGGCGTTGAAGACAGATAATAATCTTTTACTATTGGATACCAACATGGATGCAGGGCATGGAGGAGCTTCCGGAAGATTCGAAGCGCTAAAAGAATTAGCTAAGGAATTTAGTTTTTTGTTAGATTTAGAAGGAATTAAAAAGTAATTAAAAAATTTTTACTTAAATTTGCCCGTATTTGAGGTTTAATAAAATTAAAGTATTTGCCTTGATTAACTATTTTTTTATGAAAGAAGAAATAAAAGCGTATAATAATGTCTTGGAATTAATAGGTAATACACCACTTATTAAACTAAATAAAGTTACAGAAGATTTAAAAGGTAATTTCTACGCAAAAGTAGAAGCTTTTAATCCTGGACACTCTACCAAAGACAGAATTGCACTATATATTATTGAAGAAGCGGAAAAAAGAGGAATTCTTACTCCAGGCGATACCATAATTGAAACTACGTCCGGAAATACCGGATTCAGTTTGGCAATGGTTAGCATAATCAAAGGATATAACTGTATTTTGGCAGTGAGTTCTAAGTCTTCCAAAGACAAGATTGACATGTTACGCAGTTTAGGAGCAAAAGTTTATGTTTGCCCGGCTCACGTTTCTGCTGATGATGAACGCTCTTATTATAATGTTGCAAAACGTTTACACGAAGAGACCAAAGGTTCTGTTTATATCAATCAGTATTTTAATGATTTAAACATTGAAGCGCATTATAAATCAACCGGTCCCGAAATTTGGGAGCAGACTTCTGGAAAGATCACGCATCTTGTTTGCTGTAGTGGAACAGGAGGAACTATCTCCGGTGCTGCCAAGTATTTGAAAGAACAAAATCCAAACATCAGGATTCTTGGTGTTGATGCTTTTGGTTCGGTATTGAAGAAATACCACGAAACAAAAGAATTTGATAATGAGGAAATCTATCCGTACCGAATTGAAGGTTTAGGAAAAAACCTGATTCCAACCGCTACTGATTTTGATTTGATTGATAAATTTATCAAAGTTACCGACGAAGAAAGTGCTCATGCAACAAGAGAAATCGCAAAACGTGAAGGTTTATTTGTAGGATATACTTCCGGAGCTGTACTTCAGGCAATCAAACAGTACGCAGAAGAAGGAGAATTTGACAAAAATAGTAATGTAATAGCTATTTTCCCAGATCACGGTTCCCGTTACATGAGTAAAGTGTTTAGTGACGACTGGATGAATAAACAAGGTTTCTTTGACAGCATCAACGAAGAAGAAGCACAAAAAATTGAATTTATAAAATAGAGATTCCTTTATTTTTAGATATAAAAACTCCAGAGCTTTCTGGAGTTTTTTGTTTTACACAGATTTAAACTAAAAGTCAGTGAACTGAAGATTACTTAAATTCTTATACATTCCATTTTCAATATCGAGCAATTCTTTGTGGGTTCCCTGTTCGGATATGACGCCTTTATTCAGTACTAAAATTTTATCAGCATTCCTGATTGTGGACAACCGATGTGCAATAATGATGCTCGTTCGGCCTTTCATTAAAGTCTCTAATGCTTCCTGAACTAATTTCTCGCTTTCACTGTCTAATGAAGATGTTGCTTCGTCCAGGATTAAGATACTTGGGTTTTTTAACAGGGCACGTGCAATAGCAATACGCTGGCGTTGTCCGCCCGATAATTTGATTCCCCGTTCTCCAACCAGGGTTTCAAACTTTTCAGGGAAACCATTGATAAAATCCAACGCGTTGGCTTGTTTGGCAGCCAGAAAAATTTCTTCATTAGTAGCATCCGGTTTACCATAAGCGATATTTTCTTTAATGCTTCCGCCAAATAGAATAACATCTTGAGGAACAATGCTCATATTACCCCGAAGTTGCTCTAAATCAAAATCGTAAATACTTTTCCCATCTATCAAAATCTCACCATCGTTGATATCATAAAAGCGAAGCAATAAAGAGGATATGGTTGACTTCCCCGCGCCACTTGGACCAACGAGAGCGATCTTTTGTCCAAAATCAGCGGTAAAATTAACATTTTCCAGGACCACTATCTCTTTTCGGGAAGCATAACTAAAGGAAACGTTCTTAAATTCGACATTCCCTCTTATTTTTTCTTTTAAAGCAGCATTGGTACTGTTTATCTTTTCCGGAATTTCTTCCAATAATTCAAAGACACGTTCGGTGGCACCAACTGCTTTTTGGATTTGGGCATACAATTCGGCAATTCCACCAAAAGAAGCACCAACAAAAGTAGAGTAGAGAACGAAGGTTATCAATTGTCCAACAGTCATTTCTCCTTGGATGCTTAGGGTAACGCCGTACCAAACAACAGCAACAATAGAACCAAAAAGACAGAAAATAATAAAAGAGGCGAAGTAACCACGGTATTTTCCGCCCTTAATGGCGATTTTTGCAATTTCAGCAATTTTACCATTGTATCTGGCAATTTCATACCATTCGTTGGCAAAAGCCTTTACATTGGTAATTCCTTGTAAGGTTTCCTCAACAATTACTTGGCTTTCTGCTACCTGATCTTGTACTTTTTTGGAATATTTCCGGATAAAACGCCCAAAGATAACCGCAGCTATAGCCACTAATGGTACAACGGAAAGCATCATCAAGGTCAGTTTCAGACTTTCATTTGCCAATAAGATAACACCACCAATTATCAATATGAATTGTCTTAAAAATTCGGCGATGGTGGAAGTTAACGTATCCTGGATTTGGCTGATATCAGAACTTATCCGGCTGTTTAATTCGCCAACCCGCTTCTGCGAAAAGAACGACATGGGCAATTTGATCAGATTCGTGTATAACGCCAGACGCAGATTCACCAAAGTATTTTCGGTAAAATTGATAAATAAGGACAATCTGAAAAAGGAGAAGAAAGACTGCAGGAGTAAAATACCGATCAGCATCAGCGCAATTTGGTCGGCCTGTTCCGCATTTTTATTTTTCACGCAATCAACCAGTACACCCATTAATTTTGGAAAGGCTAATGCAGTGGCACCTGTCAGCAATAAAAAGAATAATCCCACATAAAATTTCCATTTATTCTGACCCGCATATTTGAATATGAGCAGGGATTTATGGAGTGTGGTTTTATTGATTTTTGCTTTGGGCAAATCATTCTCTTTGTAACGTGCCATTTTTTTTCTTGTAAAAGTAAATAATATTAACGTACTGGTATTTTATATACTGAAAAACTCCAGAGAATATACTGGAGTTTCTTGATTAAATATAAAAGGGTATTACTCCTCCATCGTATGATACACGTTCATGACGTCGTCATCTTCTTCAATTTTTTCAATCAATTTCTCTACATCGGCCATTTCAGCTTCTGTTAGTTTTTTGGTGATTTGAGGAATACGCTCAAAACCGGAAGAAAGGATTTCAATGGTTCTGCTTTCCAATTCTTTCTGGATGGTTCCAAAGCTTCCGAATGGCGCATAGATTAAGATACCGTCTTCGTCTTCGAAAACTTCTTCAGCACCAAAATCAATCAATTCTAATTCCAATTCTTCAGGATCCAGTCCATTCGCAGGAATTCTGAAGTTACAGGTATGATCGAACATGAATTCTACTGAACCCTGTGTTCCTAATGTCCCGTTACACTTATTGAAATAACTTCTGATATTGGCAACAGTCCTGTTGTTGTTATCGGTAGCTGTTTCTATTAAGATAGCGATACCATGTGGCGCATATCCTTCGAATAATGCTTCCTTATAGTTGGCGGTATCTTTATCTGTCGCTTTTTTGATGGCACGTTCCACATTTTCCTTAGGCATATTAGCTGCCTTAGAATTCTGGATTACGGCTCTTAATCGTGAATTTGCCTCTGGATTTGGCCCGCCTTCCTTAACGGCCATTACAATATCTTTTCCAATTCTGGTAAAAGCTTTGGCCATCGCTGACCAGCGTTTCATTTTTCTACCTTTTCTAAATTCGAATGCTCTTCCCATTTCTAATCTCTTTTAACAATTCAAAATTATAATTTTCTAACTTTCTATATATTTTTATTTCTTGTAAAATGGCAATTTTACCACTTTGGCAGGAACATCATTTTTTCTGATTCTGATGAAAATTTCATTGTCTATAGTGGAGAACGCAGTTGGAACATATCCCAAACCGATTCCGATATTCATGGAAGGTGACATAGTTCCTGAAGTTACAATTCCGATTGCATTTCCGTCTTTGTCGACAATTTCATAATCATGGCGTGGGATCGCACGATCCTGCATTTCGAAGGCCACTAATTTTTTTGAAACACCTTCTTCTTTTTGTTTTTTCAGATTGGCAGAATTGGTAAACTCCTTGTCGAATTTAGTAATCCAACCCAAACCGGCTTCTAGAGGGGAAGTAGTGTCATTAATATCATTTCCGTACAGACAGAAGCCCATTTCCAGACGCAAAGTATCACGTGCCGCCAAACCGATTGGCTTGATTCCAAATGTAGCTCCGGCTTCAAATATTTTATTCCAAATTTGTTGGGCATCTTCGTTTTTGAAATAAATCTCAAATCCGCCTGAACCTGTATATCCTGTCGCCGAAACAGTCACGTCTTTCACACCGCCAAATTCGCCCATCTGGAAAGAGTAATACGGCATGTTTATCAAATCGATTGACGTCAAGGATTGCATTGCCTCAGCAGCTTTTGGACCTTGAATAGCCAATAGCGAAAAACCATCTGAAAGATTTTCCATTTCAACACCCAAATCATTATGGCTGGAGATCCAGTTCCAGTCTTTTTCGATATTAGAAGCATTCACTACTAACATGTAATGATTGTCTGCAATTTTATAAATGATTAAATCATCAACAATTCCGCCTTCATTGTTTGGCAGACAAGAATATTGTGCTTTCCCGTCAACTAATTTGGAAGCATCATTTGAAGTTACTTTTTGGATTAAAGCCAACGCATTTTCACCCTTCAAAAAGAATTCACCCATATGTGAAACATCAAAAACACCCACACCATTACGGACCGTTTCGTGCTCAACGTTAACCCCTTCATATAAAACAGGCATGTTGTACCCTGCAAACGGTACCATTTTTGCTCCTAAACTTTCGTGAACGTGTGTTAATGCTGTATTTTTCATTTTGTATTGTATATAAATTTGAAGTCGCTAATGTATTAATTTTTTACGGAGTGGCAAAGGTCAGTAATCCCAAATTTAGATTGGTTTTTCAACAATAATTGGCAAATAATTCGTAGATTTAAAGTGGATAAATACATTTTTATGGAAAATCATTGCCAAGTCAATAAACACGAAATTATTAAAAGATATAAAGTCATAGATAAATTCACCCACAAGGGAATTCGTGGCCATGCAATGATTATTGGTGGTAGTTATGGAAAAATGGGTTCCGTGATTTTGGCTTCTAAAGCGTGCCTGAAAACGGGTTGCGGATTAGTGACTGCATTTATTCCTAAGTGTGGATATGATATTGTGCAGATTTCAGTTCCGGAGGTGATGGTTGTTACAGATGATTATTTGGAACATATTACCTCCATTAATTTTGACTTAAAACTACAGGCTATAGGAATCGGAATAGGGATGGGACAGCACCAGGAAACACAACAGGCCTTTTTTCATTTCCTCAAAATGAATAGATTGCCACTGGTAATCGATGCTGATGCCTTAAATATTCTGGCGTTAAACATTGAATGGCTCGCCTTATTGCCAGGAAAAACTATATTAACACCACATCTGAAAGAATTGGAACGTTTAATTGGCGGTTGGAATTCGGATATAGAGAAAATAGATAAGGTGAAACATTTATCCAAAGAATACAATCTGATCGTAGTGATAAAGGGAGCACCGACAATGATTATTGATGGCGATGAAGTATTTGAAAACACTACCGGAAATCAGGCTTTAGCCACGGCCGGAAGCGGTGATGTACTTACTGGAATTATCACCAGTCTTGTTGCACAATCGTATAAACCGATAGACGCGGCAATTCTGGGTGTATACCTGCACGGATTGACTGCTGATATTGCCTTTTCGGAAATGAGCTACGAATCCTTTATTGCATCGGATATTATTGCGACCATAGGCGAAGCCTACTTGCATATCATAGCATAAAAAAGCCCTTCAATCTGAAGGGCTTTTTTTATTATATTTTTAAATCACTGAATAACGTAATCAGTTTTGAATCCGAAGGCCTTGGCGCATCGGCACTGATGATATTGCCATTTGGATCAATAAGAATAAATCGTGGAATCCCGTCAATTGCATATTCTTTTACGAATTTCGAGTTCCAGTCACTATCAGCAAATAATTGAATTCCTGCCAATTGCTTTTCGGTTACGAATTTATTCCACTTTTCATGATCTTTCATGGCATCGATTGAAATACTCACAAATTCAATGTTCTTACCATGGTATTGTTCTTCCACTTTTTTAAGCGATGGAATTTCTTTTCGGCATGGACCGCACCAGGTTGCCCATACATCAATATAAACATATTTCCCTTTAAGGCTTTCCAGTGAAGTTTTTCCTCCTTTATGATTTTCGTAATCAAAAGCCGGAGAAGGTTTCCCTGCTGAAAGCGTCTTAACCTTATTGTATTTTAATGTCAAGTCTTCTTTGAATTTGGCATCTGTTGAAATGGCAATGATGTCATTATATAACTGTTGCGCATCAGGATTTCCAGCATTTACTTCGTATGATAAAGTCTGTACCAATGCATTTTTGATAGATTGGCTTTTATAGCTTTTAATGATCGGAAGTGCATACTTCCCACTTAATTCTTCTTCGTTCATTAACAGGGATCCAATTTTTTCTCCAAACTTTGTATTGACAATTTGCTTATAAGTATTGGAAAATAAGAAATCATTGTCATTGTCCAAATCTATTTTTGAATCGAATTTCGGAAAATTTTCAGAAGGTTTGAAGCCCTCTATTTTTGCATAATGCGTATGATAACTAGGATAATTCACGATATACAATTGTTCCAGATAATTGATGTTCGCTAATTCCTTATTTTTGAAATTAACATCTGAAAATTTATTTTTTTTGTATGCTGCCGTTACGGAACTCTTAATTTCATTGATCTTTTTCAAAAATTCCTCTTCGGTCAATTTGTAGAGGACCTCATTGGTAATTGCGGAGGTAATTTTGGATTTCTCAATAAGATATTCATTTTCGACACTTCCTTTTCCGGTGAATTTCAGCGTTGTATTGAAATCCTTATCATCAGCATTGATAACCATAGTGGTTCCTTTTGATAAATAAAGGGAAGCTCTGTTGTTTTTCGTAGCAATAGTATACGTGCCGATATAATTAATATCAAATGTTTCTGAAAATGATCCATCCCCCTGCAAAGTAATTTCTTTGCTGAATGATTCCCCTTTAATCCAGATTTTTCCCTCCGGGACATTTAGAATTTTACCAGATAACATTACTGTTTCCTTTGCATGGGTAAAAGAAGCTAAAACAAAAAATAAGAATAAGAAAATAGTATTTTTCATAGGTATGGGTTATAGTTACCCAAAAGTAACCAAAATTTTAAATGATTATTATTATTTTAAATATTATTAACAAACCTTGTTTATTAGCTTGTATTTACGGAATTTTGGGCGACAAAAACAACCAACATGGACAATTACCATTATATCAGTACGGACGTACTGAGTTTAGAACAACTGCAGGAAATCACCACTCAAAATAAAACACTGGCCTTATCGGAAGAAGCTAAGGTTAATATACAAAAATGCAGAGAATATCTTGACAAAAAAATGCAATCCCATGATAAACCGATTTATGGTATTAACACTGGATTTGGTTCGCTTTGTAATGTGATAATTTCTAATGAAAATTTGTCGCAGTTACAGGAAAACCTGGTAAAGTCCCATGCGTGCGGAATTGGAGAAGAGGTACCCCAGGAGATTGTAAAAATAATGTTGCTTTTAAAAATTCAGTCTTTGAGCTACGGTTTTTCAGGAGTACAATTAATCACTGTGGAGCGTCTGATTGATTTTTATAATAATGATATTTTACCTGTAATTTATACACAGGGTTCTCTTGGAGCTTCAGGGGATTTAGCACCTTTGGCTCATTTATCTTTACCACTTTTGGGTGAGGGAGAAGTCTATTTCAAGAGACAAAAAGTACAGTCGAAGGATGTTTTAGATCAATTTGGATGGTCGCCAATTGTTTTACAGTCTAAAGAAGGATTGGCTTTACTAAACGGAACCCAATTCATGAGTGCCTACGGTGCCCATATTTTAATCAAAGCTACTAAATATTCCTATTTGGCCGACTTAATCGGAACTATTTCCTTAGAAGGTTTTGACGGAAGACAAGAGCCATTTAACGAATTGATTCATTTTATCCGTCCTCATAAAGGGCAAATTGTAACTGCTAATCGTGTAAATAATTTCCTTGACGGAAGCCAGATTATTGCACAGGAAAAAGCACATGTACAAGACCCGTATTCTTTCCGTTGTATTCCGCAAGTGCATGGTGCTTCGAAAGATGCGATAGATTATGTAAAGAAAGTATTTAAGACGGAAATCAACTCCGTAACCGACAATCCGAATATTTTTATTGAAAGTGATCAGATTATTTCCGGGGGGAATTTTCACGGACAACCGTTGGCCATCTCGTTGGATTTTCTTGCCATCGCATTATCCGAATTAGGCAGTATTTCTGAAAGAAGAACCTATCAGTTAATTTCAGGTTTGAGAAACCTTCCTGCATTTTTAGTTGATAATCCGGGATTGAATTCCGGATTTATGATTCCACAATACACTGCAGCAAGTATTGCCAGCCAAAATAAGCAATTGGCAGCTCCAGCCAGTATCGATAGTATTGTTTCATCAAATGGGCAGGAAGATCATGTAAGTATGGGCGCCAATGCAGCGACAAAAGCGTTGCGAGTTATGGATAATCTGGAACGTATTTTAGCGATTGAATTAATGAATGCTTCGCAGGCAATCGAATTCAGAAGACCTTTACAATCCAGTGAATTTATAGAAATGTTTTTGAAATCGTATCGTGCCGAAGTACCTTTCGTAAAAGAAGACCGAATTTTGCATTATGATATTGTGAAAACTGTCGACTTCTTAAATAGTTTTCAGATAGAGGAGGAGTTGTTTAACTAAGAACTTCTCATATAAATCGAAAAAGGTTTAAAGTCATATCCCTTTAAACCTTTTTTATTTTTAAAAATATTAACTTAAAGTTTTGTGTAACCGTCTCTTATGATGGGTTTGTTTTAAATGTATTTTTCCCGAAATAATACTGATATTTCCATCAGCTTCAAGCATGGCAAGTTTTACTTCGCCAAAATGTTCCACACCGTGCTCCCGGATAACTTCTTTCAATTCTTCCGATGAAATATTTAGTTTGCTCAATGATTTGAAATCCAAATTTCCGTCATGAATCAGAATTAATGGCTTTTCCTGCATAATTTTATTGAATATTTTATATCTGAACATCAGTTTCTTCAAAACAAAATTAATTCCGAACAAAACTGTAGCAGCAGCTAAACCACCGTAAAGACTGGTGTTATTGCCTACCATTGCGTTTTGAACCGAGTTGCTTATCAATAAAATCAGAATTACATCAGCTGTATTGAGTTGCGATAATTCCTTTTTCCCAAAAACACGCAGCGCAATCACCATAAAAAAATAAACTGCAGCACTTCTTATTATAATATCGAAATATGCGTTCATTTTATGATGTTTATTTAGATTTTATATTTGAAATTCTTTTCAATAGCTTTAATCATTTCGGCGGCAATATCTTTATTTGTGGCGCCTTCGATTCCTTCCAGACCTGGAGATGAATTCACTTCTAATAATAACGGGCCTTTTGATGAACGGATAATATCCACACCGGCGACTTTTAAATCCATGGCTTTTGCTGCCTTTATAGCGATTCGTTTTTCTTCTGCAGTGACTTTAATGACTGAAGCTGTACCGCCCAAATGAATGTTGGCACGGAACTCCCCCGGCAAAGCTTCCCTTTGGATAGCGGCCACGACTTTTCCGTCTATTACAAAGCAACGAATATCTTTTCCATTGGCTTCCTTGATGAATTCCTGAACCAATATATTTGCATTCAGGCTCTTGAAAGCATTGATTACGCTTTCTGCTGCTTTTTTGGTTTCTGCCAAAACGACACCTTTCCCTTGCGTTCCTTCTAATAATTTTACAATGAGTGGAGAGCCGCCAACCATTTTTATCAAATCATCTGTGTCTAAAGGAGAATTCGCAAAACCCGTCGTAGGAATATCGACACCATGATTTAGCAATAACTGTAAGGAATATAATTTGTCACGGGACTGTGTAATGGCTGAAGCCGAATTCAGGCAATATACCTTTAAAGCTTCAAACTGTCTGGTCAAAGCACAACCATAAAAGGTAATGCTGGGACGGATTCTCGGAATAATGGCATCGAAATTATCTAAAACTCTTCCGCCGCGATAATGAATTTCGGGAGTTGTGGCATCCAGTTTCATATAGCATTCCTTGATATTCAGAAAGTGCATCTCATGTCCCCGAATAGCTCCGGCTTCCATAATCCGTTTGTTACTATACAATTCCGGATTGCTGGCAAGAACTCCAATACGAAGACCACTTTTATTTTCTTCCGAATTTTGATATAACGATTTAAGATTCTCCACAGAGGGCTGTCCCAAAAGATATTTTTTCTCGGGATCCACCAAAACTCTTCCGCTCATCGCTTCACGGCCCAATAACATACGGAACCCCATTGAATCACGATTGGTCAATGTCATTTCGATGGTCCAGTTGGAATCTCCAATATCTAATGTAGTCTGAATTACATAACGTTGTTCCCTGAAACCACTGGAACTTTTCACCACCCTTTTATCTACTAAAGGCGCTTCACAATGGATGACCGTTTTCAGATTATTTTGGATTGGATTGATATCAAACTTTACCCAATTCGAATCACTTTTGATGAAAGGAGCAATGTTTATTGCATGCAGGGCAGAGGTTTTTGCGCCGGAATCCACTCGGGCTTTAATGGTTGGAATTCCTAATTCCGGGAAAGAGCACCATTCTTCACTTCCTAGGATAACTTTATCTTGCAACATATAATTTTTTGTATTGAAACTTTCATCTAAAGTACTATATTTTTTGAAATGTAAATTAATTCCAAAGAATAGTTTTAAAAAAGAAAAACCTACTAATTAGTAGGTTCTTCTTTCTTTTGAATTGTGACGGTCAGCTCTTGTGTGGCCTCATCCAGATCCATATAAATCTCATCTCCGATGGCGATTTTAGAAGTGATAATCTCTTCTGCCAAAGCATCTTCAACATATTTTTGAATGGCTCTTTTTAAAGGACGTGCACCAAATTGTTTATCAAAACCTTTCTCAGCAATGTATGCTTTTGCGGTATCTGACAGATTTAGGGTGTATCCTAATTCGGCAATACGAGCGTATAATTTTTTCAATTCTATTTCAATAATGACATCAATATCGTGTTTTTCCAATGCATTGAAGACAATTACGTCGTCTATCCTGTTCAAAAATTCAGGAGCAAATGCTTTTTTCAGCGCATTTTCAATGATACTTTTTGAGTTGTCATCGGCCTGAGCAACTTTTGCTGATGTTCCAAACCCGACCCCTTGTCCAAAATCTTTCAACTGGCGTGCACCAATATTGGAAGTCATAATAATGATGGTGTTTTTGAAATCGATTTTACGACCCAAACTATCCGTCAAATAACCGTCATCCAAAACCTGTAGCATCATGTTGAATACATCAGGATGCGCTTTTTCAATCTCATCCAGAAGTACCACACAATAAGGTTTTCTACGAACTTTTTCAGTTAATTGCCCCCCTTCTTCATATCCAACATATCCCGGAGGCGCACCCACTAAACGGGAAATCGCGAATTTCTCCATGTATTCACTCATGTCGATACGTACCAAAGCATCTTCTGAATCGAATAATTCTTTGGCAAGAACTTTGGCCAGCTGCGTTTTGCCGACACCTGTCTGACCAAGGAAAATAAAGGAACCAATCGGGCGATTAGGATCTTTTAATCCGGCACGGTTTCTTTGGATGGAACGTGCAATTTTCATGACCGCTTCATTTTGTCCAATTACCTTATTTTGAATCAATTCCGGCAGCCTGGCTAATTTATTACTTTCAGTCTGGGCAATACGGTTTACAGGAATTCCTGACATCATCGAAACCACATCAGCAACATTATCTTCTGTTACCATGATTCGGTTATTTTTAGCATCTTCTTCCCATTGTTCCTGCGCGATAGCCAAATCCTTTTCGATGCGTTTTTCATCATCACGAAGTTTTGCGGCTTCCTCATATTTCTGTTTTTTCACTACAGAATTTTTCAATTCTCGCACTTCTTCCAATTGACGCTCTAAATCCAAAACCTGGATCGGAACATCAATATTGACAATATGAACACGCGAACCCGCTTCATCTAACGCATCAATAGCTTTGTCCGGAAGAAATCGCTCCGACATATATCGGTTTGTCAATTTCACACAAGCCTCAATGGCTTCAGGAGAGTACGTTACATTATGGTGATCTTCGTATTTGTTTTTGATGTTATTTAGAATGGTAATGGTTTCTTCAACAGATGTTGGCTCCACAATCACTTTTTGAAAACGTCTTTCTAAAGCGCCATCTTTTTCAATATATTGGCGGTATTCATCCAGGGTTGTTGCTCCAATACATTGGATTTCCCCTCTGGCTAAAGCCGGTTTAAACATATTAGATGCATCCAAAGAACCGGTAGCTCCTCCAGCACCGACAATGGTATGGATTTCATCAATAAAAAGAATAATGTCATCATTCTTTTCCAGTTCGTTCATTACCGCCTTCATACGCTCTTCAAACTGTCCGCGGTATTTTGTCCCGGCAACTAAACTCGCCAAATCAAGTGTTACCACACGTTTATTGAATAGAATTCGCGATACTTTTTTCTGGATAATGCGCAGCGCCAGACCTTCAGCAATAGCTGATTTACCCACACCGGGCTCTCCAATTAAAAGCGGATTGTTCTTTTTACGTCGGCTCAGAATTTGCGACACCCGTTCTATTTCTTTTTCGCGGCCCACCACAGGATCGAGTTTTCCTTCCTCTGCCATTTCGGTTAAATCCCTTCCGAAGTTATCAAGAACCGGAGTTTTTGATTTTTTATTGGATTTATTCGCCGGATTATTAAAATTCCCTTCTTTTAGACTGTCGTCCTGACCTGAATCCTCGTTATAAGAGTCAGATGCTCTTGGTAAATTTTCCAAGAATTCTTCTTCGTTGTTGTTTGGCGTCATATTTAAATACTGTTCTTTAGCTGTATCATAATCTATTTTTAGTTTATTTAACAGCTTGGTTGTTGGATCGTTTTCGTTTCTAAGAATGCATAACAATAGATGCGCAGTACTGATTAACGTGCTTTGAAAAACTTTGGCTTCAAGAAAAGTAGTTTTCAACGCTCTTTCCGCTTGACGGGTCAGATGAAGATTTTTCTTTTCGTTGTTAATGTCTGTGTTTGGATTGGCTGGGCTCAGGATTTCTACTTTTCGGCGTAAAAAATCCAGGTCGATAGACAAATTATTCAAAATATCTATAGCCTTCCCATTGCCATCTCTCAAGATACCCAACATCAGATGTTCCGTTCCAATAAAGTCATGGCCCAATCGTAAGGCCTCCTCTTTACTGTAGGTTATCACATCTTTTACTCTTGGTGAAAAATTATCATCCATAATAAATATAATTGGTATTGTAAATTTAGTGAATAAAATGAGTAATTGCAAAAATCGTACCTCGGGGAAGTACTGTCAGCTAAGTGACAAAAAAAAGTTCAATAAAAGCGTAAAATGCGAATTAATTTATTAACCGAAACGACTTTAAAACTTGTTAATAAATCAGATAAATTTATATATAAATATACAAGAAAAATAATCGAGAAAGGTTATATTAGCAGGATTTTTAAAACAATATAATTTTTAAATATAACTATATAATATGTCTGACGGAGAAAAGTTAATTCCTATTAACATTGAAGATGAAATGAAATCTGCTTACATCGATTATTCGATGTCAGTTATTGTATCAAGAGCGCTTCCAGATGTTAGAGATGGTTTGAAACCAGTACATCGAAGAGTACTTTATGGTATGTATGATTTAGGAGTTTTTTCTAATAAAGCCCATAAAAAATCTGCTAGAATTGTTGGAGAAGTTCTGGGTAAGTACCACCCCCACGGTGATACGTCTGTTTATGATGCCATGGTTCGTATGGCTCAGGAATGGAGTTTACGTTATTTATTAGTGGATGGCCAGGGTAACTTTGGTTCAGTCGATGGCGATAGTCCGGCTGCCATGCGTTACACCGAAGCCAGAATGCGCAAAATTTCAGAAGAGATAATGGCAGATATCGAAAAAGAAACAGTAGATTTTCAACTGAACTTTGACGATACTTTATATGAGCCAAAAGTAATGCCAACTCGTGTCCCTACGTTGTTAATCAACGGAGCGACAGGAATTGCCGTAGGTATGGCAACCAATATGCCTCCGCACAACCTTACAGAGGTTATTAACGGAACATTGGCCTACATGGATAACAACGATATCGAAATCGACGAATTGATGCACCACATCAAAGCCCCGGATTTTCCAACCGGCGGTATCATATATGGTTATGAAGGTGTCCGTGAAGCATTTAAAACCGGTAGAGGACGTATAGTAATGCGTGCCAAAGTTGGTTTTGAAGAAGTTGACGGAAGAGAATGTATCATTGTTACCGAAATTCCATACCAGGTTAATAAAGCAGACATGATTAAGCGTACAGCTGATCTTGTAAATGATAAAAAAATAGAAGGTATTGCGAATATTCGTGATGAATCAGATAGAAATGGTATGCGTATCGTTTATATACTGAAACGTGATGCTACTCCAAACGTAGTGTTGAATACACTTTATAAGTACACACAATTGCAATCTTCATTTAGTGTTAACAATATTGCATTGGTAAAAGGACGTCCTCAAATGCTGAATCTGAAAGAAATGATTCATTATTTTGTGGAACACCGTCATGATGTGGTTGTCCGCAGAACACAATTCGAATTAAGAAAAGCAGAAGAAAGAGCCCATATCCTTGAAGGTTTGATTATTGCTTCTGATAATATTGATGAAGTAATTGCATTGATTAAAGCCTCTAAAAACACTGAGGAAGCAAGAGAGAAATTAATGGAAAGATTCAAACTTTCTGATATCCAGTCTCGTGCGATTGTCGAAATGCGTCTTCGTCAGTTAACCGGTCTGGAACAAGACAAGTTAAGAGCTGAGTACGAAGAAATTATGAAGTTGATCGAGCATTTGAAAGCTTTATTAGCGGATGTTAATTTAAGAATTGCTTTGATCAAGGAAGAGTTGGAAGAAATTCGTGATAAATATGGGGATGCCCGTCGTTCATTGATCGAATATTCAGGTGGTGATGTAAGTATTGAGGATTTGATCGCTGACGAAAATGTGGTAATTACCATTTCGCATGCGGGTTATATCAAACGTACAAACCTGACCGAATACAAAACACAGAACAGAGGAGGAGTTGGACAAAAAAGCGCCGGAACAAGGGACCAGGATTTCTTGGAACATATGTTTGTTGCGACCAACCACCAATATATGATGTTCTTCACGCAAAAAGGGAAATGTTTCTGGATGCGGGTTTATGAAATTCCCGAAGGAAGCAAGACCGCTAAAGGAAGAGCGATTCAGAATTTAGTGAATATTGAAAGTGATGATAAGGTAAAAGCATTTATCTGTACTCAGGATCTGAAAGATCAGGAATATATCAAGAGCCATAATCTGGTGATGGTGACCAAAAAAGGTCAGGTGAAGAAAACATCTTTAGAGAAATATTCTAAACCAAGGGTAAATGGTGTTGCTGCTATAACCATTAAAGAAGGTGACGAATTATTAGAAGCTAAATTAACCAATGGTGAAAGCCAGATTATTTTAGCTGTAAAATCAGGTAAATTAGTTCGTTTTGAAGAAACTAAAACCCGTCCGATGGGAAGAACCGCATCAGGAGTTCGTGGAATCACTTTAAAAGACGATACCGACGAAGTAATTGGCATGGTTACTGTAAACGATATGAATAGCGAAATTTTGGTTGTTGCAGAAAACGGTTACGGAAAACGTTCTAGTTTAGATGAATACAGAATTACCAACCGTGGTGGTAAGGGAGTTAAAACCTTAAATATTACAGAGAAAACAGGTAAACTGATTTCTATCAATGCCGTTACCGATGCAGACGATTTGATGATTATCAACAAGTCAGGATTGACCATCAGAATGGCGGTTGAAGATTTGAGAGTTATGGGACGTGCCACTCAGGGAGTGAAATTAATCAACATCAAAGGAAATGATTCGATTGCTGCGGTAACCAAAGTTATGAAAGACGATGTAGCGGAAGTAGAATTGGATGAAAACGGCGAAGTGATATCTGACTCCATAGAAAGAGTGAAGCCGGTTTTGGAAGTCCTTGAAGATGAAGGTACTGAAGACGAAGACGAAGATGATGATTCGGAAGAAGAAGAAACTGACGAAGAGGATTCTGAGGATGACTCAGATGAGGAAGCATAACCAGCAAATAAAATTAAATATTAACAATTTAGAATTTTAAATATGAAAAGTAAATATGTAATCCTTGCGTCAGCAATTCTGATTTCGGTTAGCACTTTTGCTCAAAAAGACGAAATGAAAACGCTAAAAAAGCTGTACGATAAAGAGCAGCCTTCCGATAACGACCTGGCTGAATACAGAGCTACGATCACAAAAGCGGAACCTTTAGTAACCAACTCTACTGAGGCTGACAAAGTATATCTGAATTTTTATAAAGCGATGGCTCCGGTCCTGGATTTGAATTTGGCAATGTCAAAACCAGCCAATCAGAACAATCCTCAAGTGATTTTAAGATATCTGACCGTTCAAAATGTAAATCAACTGGCTACCGGTTTGAACAACACATTGGATTTTGAAAAAAAATCCGGGAAGATGATTTACACGAAAGATATTGAAGAAACAATCACTTCATTTAAGCCCATGTTAATCAACTATGCGGTTGCATTGGGCGATGGAACCAAATACAAAGAAGCAGCTTTAATTCTGCACAGTATCTATGAATTGGACAAAAAAGATCCGGAGAAATTATACTACGCGGCTAATTATGCGGTGAATGCAAAAGATATGGATTTGGCTTTGCAATATTACCAGGAACTGAAGAATATAAATTATTCAGGTGAAGGAACAGCTTACTATGCAATTAATAAAGAAACTAAAAAGGAAGAATCTTTTTCTACAAAAAAAGAAAGAGAACTTTATTTAAAAGTATCCCATGAGAAGCCACGTGATGAAAAAATCCCTTCAAAAAGAGGAGAGATTTATAAAAACATTGCTTTGATATTAACCGAAAAGGGTAAAACGGAGGAAGCCAAAGCAGCTATCCAGGAAGCCAGAACTCTAAATCCAGATGATTCTTCATTAGCCATGACTGAAGCTGACCTGTATTTAAAAGCGGGAGATATGGTAACTTATAAAAAATTAATTACTGAGGTAGTGGAAAAAAATCCAAATAACGTCGAATTAATTTTTAATTTAGGTGTGCTTAGTAATAATAATAAAGAATATGCTGATGCTGAAAAATATTACCTGAGAGCGATCCAAATCGATCCTAAGTACAGCAACGCATACCTAAATTTGGCCATCTTAAAATTGGATGCTGAAAAAGGTTTGATTGATCAAATGAACAAACTGGGAACTTCTCCTGCGGATAACAAAAAATACGAAGTCCTTAAAAGGAAAAGAGAGGATATGTACAACAGTGCTATTCCTTATTTAGAAAAAGTAGTTCAAATGGATGAAAATAACATAGACGCTGCCAAAACATTATTGGGTGTTTATAATGCACTTGAAATGACTGATAAAGCAAAAGCTTTAAAAGCGAAAATCAATAAATAGAATAAACCCACAATAAAAAATCCCGTTCAGCAATGAACGGGATTTTTTTATATAATCTTTTTGATAACTCTTAATTTGTGTGTGTGTCTGTTTACTTCTGCATTGTAAATTCCTAAGTGATCCAGACGGTCAATTCTAACTTTTCCACTGGCATGAATAATGTAATTGTTTTCCATGATAATCCCAACGTGGATGATATTTCCTTCCTCATTATCAAAAAAAGCCAAATCGCCTGGCTCACTTTCCTCAATGAAACTTAAAGCTTCACCTTGTGTAGCCTGTTGTGAAGCATCCCGCAATAATCTATAGCCGTTGAGTTTGTAAACCATTTGGGTAAAACCGGAACAATCAATTCCAAAAGGGGTTTTTCCTCCCCATAAATAAGGTGCATTCAGATACATGAAAGCCGTATTGATCAGATTGGATTTGGGCTTGATTTCGCTGATAGTAGTCCCTTCAAAATCCAACTTAGTAGTATTGATGGAACTGTTTTTTAAAAACGAAAGTGCTGCTCCTAATGGAATAGGAATAAGTTGGTTGTTTGGAGCCGTAATATATTCGATCAGATCCGAATTGAGAACTATCTTATCCTGCGAAAGCTGGATGTATTGTGATTCTGTAATGGTTTGGAATTGTTTGGAATCGATCCAGCCCTCATAACCATCATAATGCATCCTCACCTTAGACCATTGTTTTAATTCTTCAGTCACTTCAAAATGCTCCCCAAACAAAATTTGGGAAACGATTTCGCTTCTGTCATTGGGTTCAGACCGAAGAGGAATAATAGCTAAATTACAAATGCCAAACATGGAATGGTTTTAAATTGTGAAATGATGAACTTTGAATGCAGGATAAAATCACTAATCATTCAAAATTCATCATTTTAAGAATAAATTTATGCTCTTTCAATTACAATGGCAGAAGCACCACCACCACCATTACAAATAGCTGCAGCACCAATTTTTGCATTGTTTTGTTCCAAGACATTCATTAAAGTAACAATGATTCTGACACCGGAACATCCCAATGGATGGCCTAATGAAACAGCTCCACCGTTTACATTTACCTTATCATTGTTTAAACCTAATATTTGTGAATTGGCTAAACCAACAACAGCAAAAGCTTCATTGAATTCAAAGAAATCAACATCGCTGATAGATAATCCCGCTTTGTCCAATGCTTTTGGTAATGCTTTGGCAGGAGTAGTGGTAAACCATTTTGGTTCCTGAGCAGCATCAGCATATCCTCTGATGTATGCTAAAGGTTTCAAGCCTAAAGACAATGCTTTTTCTTCGCTCATCATAATTACAGCAGCGGCACCATCATTGATAGTAGAAGCGTTCGCAGCAGTAACTGTTCCTTCTTTTGTAAAAACGGCATTCAATGATGGAATTTTATCCAATTTAACATTGGTATATTCTTCATCTCTGGTCACCATAATTGGATCTCCTTTTCTTTGCGGAACAGCAACAGGAACTACTTCATTATCAAATTTGCCTGCTTCCCAAGCTTTTGCAGAACGCTCATACGATTGAATTGCAAAATTATCCTGAGCTTCTCTTGAAATACCATATTCCGTAGCACATAAATCGGCACAAACACCCATGGCATTGTTGTCATAAGCATCTGTAAGACCATCTTTTTGCATTCCGTCAACCATAGAAGCCGGACCAAATTTATTGCCGTTACGTAAATGCATGTAATGTGGAATCAAACTCATGTTTTCCATTCCACCTGCAACGATGATTTCGGCATCGCCAGCCATAATAGCTTGTGCACCCTGCATTACTGCTTTCATTCCTGAAGCACATACTTTGTTTATCGTTGTAGCGATAACTGAGCTAGGAAGTCCGGCATAAATAGCAGCCTGACGAGCAGGAGCTTGTCCAACACCAGCCTGAACCACGTTACCCATTATAACTTCGTCGACTAAATTCGCATCTAAATTTATTTTGGTTAAAGCACCTTTAATAGCAGCTGCACCTAAATGTGGCGCTGATACTGTAGATAAACCTCCCATAAAACTTCCAATCGGAGTTCTTGCAGCAGAAACGATAACAACTTTTTTATTCATGACGTATTTGTAAGTTTGTTTAAGTTGCGAATTTAATCATTTTGTCCAAATACCAAATTACAATTTGGATAATATTATAGGTTTGATGTCCGTAAAATTTGAATTTAAAATTAATTACAAGGTATATTTGAAATATTAGACAATTCCTGAGAAAAGGGGAGGGTAATTTTAAAATAGCTATACGATTGATTGTTAATGATTTTAATTTCAGAATAAAAAAACATTTAAAAAAACCCGCGAATAATTTGGGAAATATAGAATAGTAAGTTACATTTGCAACCGCTTAAAAGGAATAAACGTTCTTAATTGGAGAGTTGCCTGAGTGGCCGAAAGGACATGTTTGCTAAACATGCGTATGGGAAACTGTACCGAGGGTTCGAATCCCTCACTCTCCGCTTTTTTTTGCACACGGGGTGTAGCGTAGCTCGGTTATCGCGCCTGCTTTGGGAGCAGGAGGCCGCAGGTTCGAATCCTGCCACCCCGACACTTATTGAAAATGGACGCATAGCTCAGCTGGATAGAGCACCTGCCTTCTAAGCAGGCGGTCGAAGGTTCGAATCCTTCTGCGTTCACAGATAAACCCACTGAAATCAGTGGGTTTTTTGTTTTCATGAATTATCCCAATGAATATAAAGATATTACTACCTCCTTAAAACCAACCTAAAAATTACCAATGAAAACTTATGATACGATTATAAAATCATAGATGTAAATTTGATTTTCTATCTGAGTGTTAATATAGGTTTCGACTTCCATGGTTAACTACCTCTTAAGGTAAAGTTAGCATAAAAATGCACCAAGTACGATAAAAAACTCAAAGGATTGTCGGTTCCAAAGATAATTATGCAATAAAAATCAATAATTATGCAACATTCCTTCAAAGCATTACAGCTAATTTTACAGCTAACAATTTAAAGATATTATATGAAAAATCGAAGTAAATTATTAGCTTTAGCGTTATGTATCGGATTTGCAACTTCTTGTAGTAATGATGATAATGATGGAGAAACGTTAGCGCCTTTAGCTGGAAAATGGAATATTACCCAGGTTGGGACAACTGTAAACGGACAAGAATATTTGGTTGATGCACCACAAAATGAAAGCGGATGTGATAAAGACTATCTTGACCTTAACATTGATAATTCGCTGACCGAAGGAGATTATGATTCAACTGCTACACCATGCGCGTTGGACACTAACGACGGAATTTATTCCAGGTCCCATAATAATTTAACAACGGTCATTGACGGTGTAACTAAGACAGTAGATATTATAAATCTTACACTTACAGAATTAAAAACAAGAAATGATAGTGGTGCTATAGTAATTTACGTTAGGAATTAATTATTTTTTAAAGTATAACCCGGAATCTTTCGGTTGGAATAAAAATTTCGGAGATGACTTTTAAAAGTTGTTTCCGTTTTTTTTGGCGGAACTTATCTTTATTGGTTCATTTTTCCGCGTTCTTCAAAAAAATGTTTTTCCAGGCTAAAGTATCTTTTCCCATGCTTTTGGCATTGCGGGTCATGGTTTCGACTTTCCATTCCAAAATATTTTTCTGAAGCATAGTCCTCATTTTTAAAATAGAATATAAATGACAAGGTTATTATGCAATTATACGTTCCATTGTGCGTGACAGGTTGCTTCCAATTGAAGGCACTGTGCTTTTATAGATTTTAAACAGCGCTAAACATACACATAATTCCTACAATCTACTTAATTTTTATTTGTTATATTTGATACGAAATGTTCCAAATTTACTAACTATGCCTTCTTCTATAAAGTTGCTGATCCTTATTCTCAGTATGTTTTTGTTTTCTTGCAGAGCAAAAGTAGTGGACACCGAAACACCTGGAAATACTCCTAATAAAACCAAACCCGTCATTGTTTCCAACAGAACGCCAACATCTCCTGAAGTTAAGCTACCCGAAGTCAATGACAGTACATTCGTCAATTTAAAGATCTATAGCCAGGATTTTATCCTAGATATGAAATATGCCACAACTGATAATTTTTTGAAAGCAAAAGTTTATGATTGTGCGGAGTGCTTTCTACGCTATAAAACGGTCAAATCATTACTGGAAGCCAACGAACGCTTCGTAAAGAAAGGCTACCGGATCAAAATATACGATTGCTACCGTCCTTTGGATATTCAGAAGCGTATGTGGGCCATAGTCTCCAATCCGGAATATGTGGCCGATCCCAAGAAGGGCTCCA
This sequence comes from Flavobacterium sp. GT3R68, assembly GCF_007109225.1. Classification (GTDB taxonomy): domain Bacteria; phylum Bacteroidota; class Bacteroidia; order Flavobacteriales; family Flavobacteriaceae; genus Flavobacterium. Next base: position 172,917 of record NZ_VJZK01000003.1, on the reverse strand, counting down.
TTCATAATCGGGGAGGGGCGGTGGATATTACATTGGTCGATAAAAATGGTAAGGAGCTCGATATGGGAACCGCATTTGATCATTTCGGCATCGAAGCCAGCCATCAGTATTTGAATGTATCCGATGAAGTATTAGCCAACAGGAAACTGTTAAAGAAAATAATGCTGAAATCCGGTTTTAAATCTTTTGATTCCGAATGGTGGCATTACAATATCAAAAATGCAAAATTGGAAAGGGTGTCCAATTTCAAATGGGAATGCGATTAATTTTCAACACATTTCAGGAAATTGATAAAATAAGTTGAAGGCTCATACCACAGCCCATCCATTTCTGATTTTAGTTGTTTTTTAAAAGCATAATCAACGGTTTCTGTAGTATATTTTATTCGCATAAAGGAAACCGGCGAACTTTTTAAATCGGCGAAAGAATTCTTCAGGAACATAAAACTGCTGGTGTGGATTCTGTTATTAAACTTTTCATTATCAGTAACCGAAACACCGCAATTTTCCTGGTCCACATGCAATAACGTGATGATTTTTCCATTCTCCAGCTGAAGGTATATTTTGGAATTTTTATCCAGGCAATGCGCCTTAATGAAGTCTTTACTTTTTTTGATGGATTGCACGTTTAAAGTCGGCAGGCCGTCGGTCAATACCAAAGAGAAAAATAAATAATTTGTGTTTCCCGCAAAGTTCCGTTCGTGGACAATGTATTCTTTAGTGGTTTTATAACTTCCGATGCTATCGTTCACATTCACAGTATATTCACATGGTGTTTGTGCAAATACAGTAAGGTTCAATAATAGTGTCGCAATGACAATTAAATACTTCATTATTCTAATTTATTTTAGCGCAAATTAAAACTATTTTATGATTATTCGTATCAGTTGTGAAAAAACAATACATATTTCCGCCATCTTTAATTTTCCATTTTTTGCGTATGATTTCTACGGTGTCCGGAAAATTTCGGGTGGTTATATTCGCTTTTTTATTTTCAAGATAAATTTTTAACTCTGTTTTATTATAAGGAATGATTTTTTCGATTTCAAAAACTCTTCCCGGGAACTCAATAATTTTATCAGTAGTATATAAATGGGAGTGGGGATGTAATTTGTCTATATTATACTTACTGCAAATCTCATCAAAACCACCGGATTTCATGATGGCACTATTAGGCTCATAAAGGTATTTTTTGGGTAAACCGAACCGCGCATTATCCCCGTTTGTAGGCAATTCAAAATCAAACCTATCCAAATTTCCTTTATTGAAATTTATTGTTTTAATAATAGGACTTCCTTTGAAATCCTTGGATAATTCCCAAAGTAATTCCTTTACTTCATTATCAATCGCTACAACATGAATGTATTTCACATTTGATAATTCTGACAGTCCTGCTGAAATATCAAGTATAGGGGCAGTTTTTATAAGGATGTTCTCGGTATGGGAAAAATAAAAATCAAGCAATTCAGGTACATTAGGCAAGCAATCCTTCAACATAAAAACTTTACCCTTGGCATCATTTCGTCGTGACGGATCAATATAAATCCAATCGTATTTTTTGTTGCCTTTTTCCAGAACATCTAAACTGTCTCCTGCAATGCATTGAATGTTGGAAGCATTCAAAATGTCAAAATTATGCTCTACAATTTCTGATAGTTTGTTATTGATTTCACAATGAATTACTTGTTTTACTTTTTTGGAAAAATAGAAATCATCTACGCCAAAACCGCCTGTTAAATCAATTATCGTGTTACCCGAAATTAAAGTTGATTTATACCATGCCGTTTTCTCAGAAGATGATTGTTCCACAGAAATTTTGTTTGGAAAAATAATGTGGGGAGTATTAAAAAAAGTAGGCAATTTTTCTTTTGCTTTGGACTTTGCAGCAATCTGATTCAGAATTTCAAGCCAAGGGATCTCGGGGAACGGATTTTTTTGGAGTGCCAACTTAGCAACATCCTTATCGATATTGTCGATAATAAAATTTTGAAATTCGCTATCAAGTATCTTTTTATCCAACGTTACTAATCTTTTTTGCAAAGGTATAAAAACAAAAAAAAACTCGCTACTAGAGCGAGTTTTAATTTTAATGTATAGGAAATTACAATCTGAAAGACGCTCTAGAACCTCCAGAAAGGAATACTGCGTTCATTCTTGTTTTTTGTCCGTTAGAGAACATATACATTCCTCTATCATCTGTATAATCCATGTAGTTCATAGTCATTTCAACCGGCGTACCAGAACAAGTACTGTAGTGAGGATAAGCAGGAACACCATAATTAGCATCGTTATGAGAAGGAGTATCAGAAACTAAATCGCTTCCACAAGTTGCATCACCCCAAATGTGACGTAAATTCATCCAGTGACCCACTTCGTGAGTAGCAGTTCTTCCTAAGTTGAAAGGATATGTTGCTGATCCTGTAGTTCCAAAATATTTAGAATCAATAGCAACACCATCAGTAGAAGATGAACCACCTGGGAATTGAGCATAACCTAAAATTCCACCACCAATCGTACAAACCCAAAGGTTCAATTTAGTAGTAGGTGAAGTAGGAGCCATTCCACCATAAGTTGTTTTTTTCATAGCATCGCTAGTTCCCCATGAAGTTTTAGTAGTAGCTTTTCTGTAAACAGCATCTAATACAAATGAAATTCCTACGGTAGCTTTAACGCCTGAAAATAAAGCTGGCACTTTATTGAAATCAGTGTTTGTTCCGTTGAAATCTTTATTAAGAACATCAATTTGCGATTGAATTTGAGATAAAGAAATGTTTTCAGCAGTTGTTCTGTACAATACGTTAACAACAACCGGAATTTCTATTTTCCCGTTTACTAATCTACCTTCCTGCATCGCTCTTTCAGTAAAGGCTTCGATTTCATTCATTTTGATGGCTAACTCTGGATTTGCTCTCAATTGATTTTCAAGAACTGTGTGAGAAGCACATCCTCTTTCGGCTGCCTTACTAGTTTCAGTTGAAACTGCATTTTCTTCATTATTACATGAAACTAAAAAAACAAGCATTGTTGCCGATAAAAGAAATTTTTTCATAATTAATAGTGTTTTGTTAAAATTTTAATTGGTTGGTTTAATAATATGCAAGTATATACTAAATTATTCTAACAATAAAACAATTATGAATAAATAAGTAAAAAGTTATAAACATTGTGCTAATCCGCAGTTATTTTAACAAAAATGTAACGTTATGACATTTTTATAATATAACAAAAAAAACTCGCTCCAGGAGCGAGTCTTTATAAACATAACTAACTTTATTTTCATATTTCTTATGGTTGGGCAAACGAGAATCTTGCACCACCTGAAACAAAGATTGCATCGATTCTGGCTTTTTGTCCTGTTGAAAACATATACATACCTCTGTCATCTGTATAATCCATATAATTCATAGTCATTTCCACTGGAGTTCCAGTACAAGTACTATAATGAGGATATGCTGGCACACCGTAATTCGCAGTGTTATGAAGAGGCGTATCGTTCACTAAATCACTTCCACAAGTAGCATCACCCCAAATATGACGTAAATTCATCCAGTGTCCTACTTCATGAGTAGCCGTTCTTCCTAAGTTATAAGGATAGCTTGATGAAGAAGATAAACCGAAATATTGTGAATCAACTACAACACCATCGGTAGCAGAAGATCCACCTGGGAATTGCGCATATCCTAAGATTCCGCCTCCAATAGTACAAGCCCACATATTAAGTTTGGTAGTTGGTGAAGTAGGGTCCAAACCACCTTGTTTAGTTTTTTTCATAGCATCTCTAGTTCCCCATGATGTTTTTGTCGTTGCTTTTCTGTAAACCGCATCAAGCACGAAAGAAATTCCAACATTCGCTTTCACACCTGAGAATAATGCTGGAACCTGATTATAATCAGAATTCGTAGCATTAAAATCTTTATTTAAAACATCAATCTGTGATTGGATTTGCGCCAAAGAAATGTTTTCTGCTGCAGTTCTGTATAGTACATTCACTACAACAGGAATTTCAATTTTTCCATTTACTAATCGACCTTCCATCATAGCTTTTTGTGTGAAAGATTCGATTTCATTCATTTTAATTGCCAATTCCGGATTTACTCTCAATTGTTCCATAAGAACATCATGAGATGCACAACCTCGCTCGGCTACTTTAGCAGTTTCGCTTGAAACCGCAGTTTCTTCATTATTACATGAAACTAAAAACAACACCATTGTTACTGATAAAAGAAATTTTTTCATAATAAAATAAGGTTTGGTTAGAAAATTTTGATTTATGGTAAATAATTAATAATATACTCACTAACGTAAATTTAACATTTTATATTGCATAAAATGTTTTTTTTTAAAAAAAAAAGTTAATCTAAACTGTTCAATTACAGTAATTAAGGGATGCACAGCGCAAATTATTCATTGTGCTCTGTAAAACTAATGAGGATTTTAAATAAATTGTTACGGTAAAACCGTAAAAATTGTTAAAGTTGTAGTATTACTATTAAAATAAAAAAATTTTAAATAGTATAATTTAATATATTAAGAATAAATTTGCTAATTATTGAAAACATAATTAAGGATGTTAGCACCCATTTTTAAAGCTTTTTCCCTAACTTCCAACGGATCATTATGGACATCCGCATCTTCCCATCCGTCTCCCAGATCAGTTTCGTAGGTATAAAGCAAAACCAGGCGGTTTGCTACAAAAATTCCAAATGCTTGCGGACGTTTCCCGTCATGCTCGTGTATTTTGGGAATACCAGCCGGAAAAGAATAAGGTTTTTGGAAAATAGAATGACTGGAAGGGATTTCAGTTAAATCATTGTCGGGGAATATTTTTTTTATTTCTTTTCGGATGTATTCATCCATACCATAATTATCATCAATATGTAAAAAACCGCCAGAAGTCATGTAATTCCTTAAATTAATCACCTCCGAATCATTAAAAAAAACATTTCCGTGACCAGTCATATGAACAAAAGGATATGAAAATAAATCAGGACTACCTGGTTCCACCACCGCATTTTTAGATTTTATTTTTGTTGTAACGCTCTGATTGCAAAATTTAATCAGATTAGGGAGAGCAGTAGGGTTTGCGTACCAGTCACCACCGCCACTATATTTTAACAGGGCGATTTCCTGGGCATTCATTGAAATCGTACCCATCAGAATCATCAATAAAAATATTCTTTTCATAATATCGTATGGCTGGTTTTATCCTCTTAAGATTATTCATTCACAAAAACGACACTGTGGCAAGCCACTACTGCTGCTGTTTCAGTTCGTAAACGCGTGTTTCCCAAAGATACCGGAATATATTTATTTTCGATAGCGAGTGCAATTTCTTTATTTGAGAAATCTCCCTCCGGACCAATAAGCATTGTAATATCCATACCCGGTTTTAAAATATCCTTTAAGGATTTTCTATCTGTTTTCTCACAATGCGCGATCAGCAGTTGTCCTTCGTTTTTTATTTTCATAAAATCCTTAAAGGGAATCGGTTCATTTATTTTAGGTAGATACACTTGTGCAGACTGTTTCATTGCCGACTGGATGATTTTATCAAAGCGATCTGTTTTTACAAACTTTCTTTCGGAATGTTCACATATTATAGGAGTGATTTCAGAAATACCCATTTCGGTTGCTTTTTCCAAAAACCATTCATAGCGGTCGTTCATTTTTGTAGGCGCTACTGCTAAATGCAAATGGTATTTTGGCACTTCTGCTTTTTCATAAGAAACGATTTTTACCGTACATTTGATATCGGAACCCAACACAATTTCGGTTTTAAATAAAAATCCAATACCGTTGGTTACGAATAAGATATCGCCACCTTTTTTACGCATTACTTTAACAATGTGCTTGCTTTCTTCCTTATCGAAAGAAAAGCTTTCGGTTGCCTCGTTGATTGCTGGATTATAAAATAATTGCATAATTTAGAATTGTATTCTTGCTTTGGAAACAACAGATGAAGTTTCGAAATTTTCTAATAAAAACTTATGATAACCTACAATTCCAATCATTGCAGCATTATCGGTGGTGTATTCAAATTTGGGAATAAAAGTTTCCCAGCCATATTTTTTTTCTGCCTCTTTCAATGTATTTCGGATTCCGGAATTGGCCGAAACCCCTCCGCCAATAGCAATTTGCTTAATTCCCGTTTCCTTGACAGCCAGTTTTAATTTATCCATTAATATTTCAATAATGGTGTGTTGGATGGAAGCACAGATATCGTTGATGTTTTCTGCGATAAAATCAGGGTTTTCAGCTACCTTTTTCTGAACAAAATAAAGTATTGCTGTCTTAAGCCCGGAGAAACTAAAATCCAATCCAGGAACTTTAGGTTTTGTAAAAGCAAATGCCTTCGGGTTTCCTAATTGCGCATATTTGTCAACCAAAGGGCCTCCCGGATAAGGCAGCCCAAGAATTTTTGCACTTTTATCAAAAGCTTCACCGACAGCATCGTCAGTGGTTTCCCCGATAATTTCCATGTCGAAAAAATCATTTACCCTCACAATTTGGGTATGTCCTCCTGAAATCGTCAATGCCAGAAAGGGAAACGTGGGTTTAGTGTAATCTTCTTCTGCAATAAAATGAGCCAAAATATGAGCCTGCATGTGATTGACAGCAATTAATGGAATATTTAAGGCCAGCGATAAAGACTTTGCAAACGAACTTCCCACCAATAGCGAACCCATTAGGCCGGGACCTTGGGTAAAGGCGATTGCTGACAATTGTTCTTTTTGTATATTTGCTTTGCGGAGCGCTGCATCAATAACGGGAACGATATTTTGCTGGTGGGCACGGGAAGCCAATTCAGGTACAACACCTCCATATTGGTTGTGAATAAGCTGATTAGCAACAACATTCGACAAGACTTTATCGTTTTGTAAGACGGATGCTGCCGTGTCATCGCAGGAACTTTCAATTGCTAGTATAAAAACAGCCTGATTATGCATAAAAGGGCACGAATTTTGAATTATATTTGGACAAATTTAAAACAATAAAAGGTATCAAAAAATTTAAAAAAATAGTATTTCGTTCTATCCTTGGACTGATCCTACTTTTGCTGATACTTGGCATTGCACTTTCTCTACCTGTTGTTCAGACAAAAATCGGCGCCTACCTTACTGAAATCATCAATAAAGACTACAAAACTGACATCAAAGTAGAGCAGGTAGCTGTCTCCATATTTGGGGGCATTAAGTTGAAAAATGTTATCATCAGGGACCATCATAAAGATACTCTCATTGCTGCCCATCGAATTAAAACCGATGTTTTAAGTTTTAAAAAGTTGTATAATGGTGATTTATTATTTGGTGACATTCGAATTGACCACCTCGTGATCCAAATGAAAACCTATAAAGGCGAAAAAGATACTAACCTCGATAAATTTATTGCTTTATTTGATTCCGGAAAGGCTTCAACAAAGAAGTTCCTGATGAAAGCCAAAAATCTATATGTAGACCATAGCCGCTTTATCCTGATTGATGAAAATATCGAGGCTCTAAAAACATTGGATCTGACCAAACTCGACTCCGAAATAAGCAATTTCATGGTCTATGGCCCCGATGTGACGATGAACATCAAGAAAATGGCTTTCCGTGATCACCGCGGGCTGTATGTCGAAAACCTGAGCTCTAATTTTACCTATACCAAAAAATATATCAAGCTTGAAAGTCTGGATGTATTAACCAAGCAATCCTATATCAAAGGAACTATAATTCTGAATTATGAGCGTAAGGATTTTTCCGATTTCAACAATAAAGTGCAATTTGACATCAAATTGGATTCGGCTTCTTTGGCTACTAATGATATTTCACATTATTACAAGGAATTGGAGCGAAACCAGCATTTCAGTATAAGAACGACTGTAAAAGGAACCCTGAACGATTTCTATGCAACTAATCTGAAATTAGTGGACGATCACCATTCGCAAATAATCGGTGATGTCAATTTCCGAAATCTTTTTGGTAAGAAAGGACAGAATTTTTACATGAAAGGAAGCTTTGATAAAGTTTCTTCCAATTACAAAAACTTGACCAGTTTATTACCAAATATTTTAGGAAAGAAATTACCGTCTTCATTAAGCAAATTAGGACAGTTCAATCTTCGTGGGAAGGCAGAAATTACGACCACTTCAATTGATGCAGACTTTTATATGTCGACTGCCCTGGGTAATATTCAGTCCGATTTATTGATGTCCAACATTAACAATATTGATAATGCCTCATACTCGGGGAATGTCATTTTGGAAAATTTTAATATTGGGGCTTTTCTGGACAAAAAAGATTTAGGAACCGTAACCCTAAATCTGGATGTGGACGGAAAAGGTTTCAAAGAAAAATATCTGAACACATCCTTTACAGGGGATATTTATAGAGTCTATTATAAAGGGTATAATTATAAAAACATTGTCGTTAACGGGAACTTCAAACAGCCTATATTTAAAGGGAAGCTGTTTATCAATGATCCGAATCTGCAAATGGATTTTGATGGTTTGGTTAATTTAGGACAGAAGGATGTTTTCTTTGATTTTAAAACTAAAATCGATTATGCCAATCTCATCAACCTGAAACTGGTTAAAACGGACTCCCTTTCTATATTTAAAGGAAATGTCGACATGAAAATTTCAGGGAACACCCTGGATGACATGCAGGGCGATATTTATATCACCAAAACTTCGTATCAAAACAAAAAGGATATTTATCTTTTTGACGATTTTACAATTAAATCCAGTTTTGATGAAAACCGCGTCCGCACTATTGCGATTAACTCTCCGGATATTATTGAAGGGCAGATTGTTGGGAAATTCCAATTTGGTCAATTGCAGAAAATGGTCGAGAATTCATTGGGAAGCCTTTATGCTAATTATACTCCCAATAAAGTTAAGAAAGGCCAGTTTTTAAAATTTGACTTTGCCATCTATAACAAGGTTGTCGAAATATTTTATCCTGGTATTTCCATTGGTTCTAATACTGTGATGCGCGGAAATATCAATTCAGATAATGATGAATTCAAATTCAATTTCACGTCACCAAAAATAGCCGCGTTCGATAATTATTTCGATGAAATCAAGATTGAAATTGACAACAAGAATCCACTATACAATGCCTACATTCAAATGGACAGCATTAAAACCAAATATTATAAAGTATCCGATTTCAGTCTGATTAACGTGACGATGAACGATACATTATTTCTGAGAACAGAATTTAAAGGTGGTAATAAGGCTGAAGATTATTATAACCTGAATTTATTTCACACCATAGATAAAAAGAAAAACAGTGTTGTGGGAATCCAGAAATCAGAAATAATGTTCAAGGATTACTTATGGTACCTGAATGAAAATGATGAAGAAAACAATAAAATCGTTTTTGATAAAGCGTTAAAAAACTTTGCTATAGATGATATTGTAATGTCACATGAAAATCAGAAAATAGAATTAAACGGTCTCTTAAAAGGCACTACTTACAAGGACCTGAATCTTAGTTTTACCGATATTGACCTGAGCAAACTGACCCCCGATATTGAGCAGTTCAAAATAAAAGGAAGCCTAAACGGGGATATTAATTTTAAGCAGAATAATAATGTATATCAGCCTACTTCGTCGTTAACTGTCGATAGCCTGAATGTGAACAATAACCTTTTAGGGAAACTGAAGTTAGATATTGTAGGGGATGAGAACCTGAAGAAATTCAGTGTGAACTCTACTATTGAAAATGATAACGTGGAATCGTTTACCGCAAAAGGAGATTTTAGCATTGAAAACAAAGAAACTGTAATGGATCTGGATATGCGTTTCAGTAAATTTAATCTCGGGGCACTGAGTCTTTTAGGCGGCGATATCATTACCAATATTAAAGGATTTGTTTCCGGAACGACAAGTATCGAAGGAACCGCCTCCAACCCCGATATTAATGGCCGACTTTATCTCGATGAAGCGGGACTTACTATTCCTTATATGAATGTGAGTTATGAATTGGAGAAAAGCTCAATTGTAGATGTTACTGAAAGCCTGTTTATAATCAGAGATGCCACTTTGACGGATACGAAATACAATACCAAAGGAATTTTAGACGGTCGCATCAAACACAAAAAGTTTTCGGAATGGGACTTGGATTTACGTATAAATTCAAGCCGTCTTCTTGCATTGGATACGAAAGACAGCGAAGATGCCGCTTATTATGGAACAGCATTTATCGATGGAACGGCAACCATTTCCGGGCCTACAAATGGTCTGTTTATTAAAGTAGATGCGAAGTCTGAGAAAGGCACAGCTATAAAAATTCCTATTAATGATGCTGATGCAGTGGGAACGAGCAGTTACATTCATTTTTTGAGTTCCACAGAAAAATTTAATCTGGGTAAAGGCATCGTTGAAAAAAACCGAAATTACAACGGTCTTGAATTGGAGTTTGATTTGGACATCAATCAAAATGCGGAAATTGAAGTAATTCTGGACAGGAATTCCGGACATGGAATCAAGGGAAGAGGTCGAGGTGGATTGTTGTTAAAAATCAATACCCTTGGGAAATTTAATATGTACGGGGATTTCCAGATCTATGAAGGAACTTATAATTTCAAATACGGTGGTTTAATTGACAAGAAATTCATAGTTAAAAAGTTTGGTTCAATTGTATGGGAAGGGGACCCTATGCGGGCGATATTAAATCTGGAGGCAATCTATAAAACAACAGCCAATCCCGCAGTTTTACTGGAAAATCCTTCTTTCAACCGAAAAGTGCCGGTAGAGGTGGTGATCGGGGTAAGAGGAAGTCTGAGCAATCCGGAACTTGATTTTAATATTGAATTTCCAACAGTGAGTTCCATCCTGAAATCGGAAATCCAATATAAATTAGACGACAGGGACACCCGACAGACACAAGCTTTATACTTGTTGTCGTCAGGAGGATTCCTAAGTCCTGAAGGCGTGAACCAGGCCGATTTTGCAGGCAATTTATTCGAACGAGCCAGTGGTTTGTTTCAGGATATCTTTAAAGATGAAGAAGGGGTTTTCAATGTTGGATTGGATTATGTCTCCGCTGATAAAAGACCAGGTACAGAAACAGATGCCCGATTTGGTGTAACGGTTTCTACAAAGATCAACGAGCGAATTATGATAAACGGTAAACTGGGAGTTCCTGTGGGAGGCGTCAACGAATCTGCCATCGTGGGTGATGTGGAGGTTCAATATCGTGTGAATGAAGACGGAACGCTTAATCTTAGAATGTTCAATCGGGAAAATGACATCAATTACTTCGGCCAGGGAATCATTGGTTATACACAGGGTGTCGGTGTAACATATGAAGTGGATTTTGATACCTTTAAAGAATTAGTAAACAAAATCTTCAAGAATAAACTGGATAAGGAATCAAAACCAACAACAGTCGATCCCGATTCAGACTTACCACCACAACCGGATTATATCAATTTCCAAAAAGGCGAGAAAAAAGAAAAGGAAAAGATAAAAGTCAATCAGGATGCTGTTCCCGAAGAAGAATAATCTTCTTTTATATTAAATAATTAGTAATTTGCAAAAAATCTTCTTTTCCCAAATTTACTATTATCATACTTTAAAAAATGTCGAAAGCAATAAAAAAAATAGGAGTACTCACCTCTGGAGGGGATTCTCCGGGAATGAATGCCGCAATACGGGCTGTAGTCCGTACTTGTGCCTATTATAATATCGAGTGTGTCGGAATATACCGTGGATACCAGGGAATGATTGAAGGCGACTTCAAAGAAATGGGTCCGCGATCTGTAAATAATATTGTGAATAAAGGGGGTACCGTTTTAAAGACGGCACGATCCAAAGATTTCATGACTGCTGAAGGTCGAAAGAAAGCCCACGGCCATTTGGTCGAAGCTGGAATAGACTCGTTGGTGATCATCGGTGGTGATGGAAGCTTTACCGGTGCAGAAGTATTTAATAAGGAATTCGGTTTTCCTGTTATTGGAATTCCGGGAACTATTGATAATGATATTTTTGGTACCACACATACCTTAGGTTACGATACGGCTTTAAACACCGTGGTTGAAGCGGTCGATAAAATCAGGGATACGGCCAGTTCCCACAACAGATTGTTCTTTGTCGAGGTGATGGGAAGGGATGCCGGTCATATTGCTTTAAATGCAGGCATTGGTGCCGGAGCAGAAGAAATCCTGATTCCTGAAGAAAATTTAGGACTGGACCGATTACTGGAATCCCTGCAAAGAAGTAAAGCCTCAGGAAAAGCATCGAGTATTGTGGTCATTGCTGAAGGCGATAAAATCGGTAAAACTGTCTTTGAACTCAAAGATTACGTAGAGGCGAATTTACCCGAATATGATGTCCGTGTTTCGGTTTTGGGTCATATGCAGCGGGGCGGGACTCCCTCGTGTTTCGACCGGGTTTTGGCAAGTCGGTTAGGTGTAAAAGCGGTAGAATCACTTCTTCAGGGAAAATCAAATTACATGGTGGGACTGATGCATGATAAAATCACGTTAACCCCATTGGAACAGGCCATAAAAGGAAGTTCAAAAATTGATGAGGAACTTTTAAGAGTTTCTGATATAATGTCAACATAAGTGTAAAAAGTGACGGTAATGTGGATTCACTTTAAAAAATAAATAAAATTAAGATGTCAAAAATAAAATTAGGAATCAACGGATTCGGCAGAATAGGAAGAATTGTTTTCAGAGAAACATATAACAGGGATAATATTGAAGTGGTGGCTATTAATGATTTATTGGATGTGAACCACTTGGCGTACTTATTAAAATTTGATTCCGTGCACGGCAAATTTTCAGAAAAAGTAGAAGTCATTGACGGGAAACTTTTTGTAAACGACAAACAAATTCGTGTAACTGCTGAAAAAGATCCATCCATATTAAAATGGGATGAAGTTGGGGCAGATATTGTTGCCGAATGTACTGGTATTTTTACCACTTTGGAAACGGCCAACGCCCACATCAAAGGTGGAGCAAAAAAGGTTATTATTTCAGCTCCTTCTGCTGATGCGCCAATGTTTGTGATGGGTGTCAACCATGATAAGGCAACCGCTGGAGATACCATTGTGTCTAATGCTTCTTGTACGACCAACTGCCTGGCTCCGATAGCAAAAGTGATCAATGATAATTTCGGGATTGTAGAAGGATTAATGACGACCATTCATGCGACAACCGCTACACAACTTACGGTTGACGGTCCTTCTAAAAAAGATTTCCGTGGCGGAAGATCAGCCTTGCTCAATATCATTCCGGCTTCAACCGGTGCTGCAAAAGCTGTAACAAAAGTTATCCCGGAACTGAAAGGCAAACTAACGGGTATGTCAATGCGCGTTCCTGTCGCTGATGTTTCTGTAGTGGATTTAACTGTGAAGTTATCTAAAGAAACGTCCTACGAAGAAATTATGGCTGTTTTGAAAAATGCTTCTGAAAACGATTTTAAAGGAATTATAGGCTTCACCGAAGATGACGTAGTTTCTCAGGATTTTATTTCGGATCCAAGATCTTCGATAGTAGATTCGAAAGCCGGAATTGGATTAAATTCGACTTTTTTCAAAATCATTTCCTGGTACGATAATGAAAGTGGCTATTCCAATAAATTAATCGATTTGTCGGTTCACATTGCCGGTTTAAAGTAATCCTATACGACATAAAATGAAAATACTTGTAGACAGCGGTTCCACAAAAGCGGATTGGATTGCATTAGATGAAGACGGGTCGATTTTATTCACGACCCAAACTTTGGGATTGAATCCTGAAGTTCTTACTAAAGAAGAATTGATTACACGTCTTAACGACCGTTTTGATATTCTGCACAACAAAAACAAGGTTTCCAACTTATATTTCTATGGTGCCGGATGTGGAACCGACAGAATGAAAATTTTCCTGAAACAGGTTTTTCAGGAGTATTTCTCAAATGCTGCCGTAACTGTACATGAAGATACGTATGCCGCAGTATATGCAACGACACCAAAAAATGAGAAAGCGATAGTCTGTATTTTGGGAACGGGTTCAAATTGTAGTTATTTTGATGGACGTGTATTACATCAAAAAGTGCAGTCTCTAGGGTATATTGCTATGGATGACTGCAGCGGAAACCAATTTGGAAGAAAATTAATTCGCGGTTATTATTTTGGGAAAATGCCAAAAGATATGGCAGCCCAATTTGAAAAAGAATACGATCTAGATCCCGATTCTATCAAGCACAATCTTTATAAAGAACCAAATCCGAATGCTTATTTAGCGACATTCGCCAAGTTTTTGATACAACATAAAGACGATGATTTCTGCCAAAAAATAATCCTTTCAGATATGGAGGATTTTGTGGAAAATTACATCAAGCAATTTGAAAATTACAAAGAAGTTCCGGTACATTTTATAGGTTCAATCGCGTTTTATCTTAAAGATGAATTGAGACAGGTATTGGAGAAACACGGAATACAATTGGGAAATGTCCTTCGAAGACCCATTGACGGATTGATTCAATTTCACATGCACAATATATAATGGAAATAGCAATAATTGCCCACGATGGAATGAAGGCCGATATGGTTCAGTTTTTAAACAAAAACAGGGACATCTTAATTGCCGAACGCATCAAACTGATTGCCACCGGAACAACAGGAAGTAAAGCAGAAAATGCGGGTTTTAAAGTAAAGAAAATGCTTTCGGGACCGTTGGGTGGGGACGCGCAAATTGCTGCCAGGGTAGCCGAAGGAAAAACGAAGATGGTTCTCTTTTTTAAAGATCCCTTAGCGAGCCACGCTCATGAAGTCGACATCAATATGCTGATTCGGGTTTGTGATGTACATAATGTTCCTTTGGCAACCAATGAAGCAACAGCCCAATTATTATTGAATGCTATTGCTGAATGAAATATGGAATTATTTGATCGCGATCATCGTAATTTCGACATTTACATTCTTTGGCAGACAAGCCACCTGAACCGTTTCCCGAGCTGGAGCGGTTTTTTCGTCAAAGTAACTTCCGTAAACAGAATTTATAGCTCCGAAATCATTCATATTCATGATGAAAATTGATGTTTTTACAACATCTTCAAAAGACATTTCAGCAGCTTCAAGAACGGCTTTCATATTTTCCATAACCTGCTTGGTTTCTGCTTCAATAGAATCCAAAATCAATTCTCCCGTGGATGGATTAATGGCAATCTGACCAGAAGTATATAAAGTATTTCCAACTAAAACGGCTTGATTGTAGGGCCCAATGGGAGCAGGGGCTTTTTCAGTAAATATTATTTTTTTCAACATGATATATATAATAAACTCTAGATTATCTTAATTGTCGGTCTTGACCTGAACGTTTCTCCCATTTAATATCGCTCAACACGCTGGATTTGATTCCGATAAAGAATCCCCACGACTCATTATTTCCAAAAGGCTGCCAGTTGAAATCCATTCTCCAACTTAATAAATCCCTTTCAAACCGGAGTTGGGTAAAAGTTACCCCTTTTTGCACAAAATCATAACCCGATGAGGCTCCGACTTTCCATTTAGGGGTAAGATCCACATTAGCTGAGACCATTATGGAATTCCCAACAATTCTATTTTCTCGATTATTGTTACTATAAGTTAAGGAGTAGGCAAGGGTCATATCCCATGGTAAGTCGGTCTTAAACAATTCCGAAATTTTATCGTCTCCCACTTTATCTTCTTCCCCAAATTGACTTTCCCTACGGTCACTGAAATCAGTATTAGAACCAAATAAATCATCACCACGTCCGCCATTTCTCAGACCTTGCTTATTTTCTTTCTTGGCTTCACTGTCTGTGCTAGACAAGGAATAATTCAAGGTCAAGTTTGAACTCGTCAATCGAAACAAACTTCCGCCATTGTTAAAATTAAATGTATTAATACGTTGTCCTGAATTACCTAAGGCATATGGGTCTAAAATAGCAGAAAAATTGATATTCATCTTTTCATTGAAAATCTTTGTACCTCCACTAATATTTAATGGGTACCAACGTAATGAATCGCTGGACGCATTATAACTCGTACCGAAATTCAAACTATTTAAAAGTGTAATCTTTTTAGGTTCTGTTTTCGTCGAATCTTTATCTGTTACTTTAGCCTCCAAATTATTGGCTAAACTAAAACTTAAAATATTGGAATTCCCTTGACCGGGAGCACCAAAAATTCCGCCCTCAAAACGGGTATAATTTTTAATTGTTCCGGTTCCGTCCGCAGTATAATTATCATAATATTGGTCAAAACTTGGAGTATAGGCGTAAGAAATGGACGGACGCATGACGTGACGAATGGATTTTATTTTTTTATCATCTCCAAAATTAAAAGTACCGTAAATCGTCGTTCCCAAATTGGAACTCAAAGAATACGTTCTATAGGCATCAAAACCATTAACATCAGTAGTAAGAACTTTGTTTTGAAGAACATCAAAGTTTTTTTCAACCGTTTTCAAATACCAAACCTCTTCATAGGTAGCATTGGCAGATGCACTTAAATATTTTAAAATTTTGAAATTTGTGCTTAATGGAATCGAATGCTTCATCCCGGATTTTGCATCCCGGAACATTTGCGGCTTAAAAAACAATGAATCCGTTGTTTCGATTTTGTTTTCACCTTTCATGGAATATTGAAAGTTGATATTTTTAATAAATCCTTTTTTTATCCCGTCTTTTGGAGCAAAAGGATATATACGGTCAACGTTCACAAGCAATGAAGGCAAGGTCATGTTAATCACCTGAGTTTGGGTAATCTGTGAATGTAAAGCCGATATGGACATATCTACCTGTGGAACAGTATTAAATATTTTTTTATAATGGATCGAGGAAGTTAAAGTATTATTCAATTGCGAACCCGCATTTACTTGATTTATAGATTGCTGAAAATATTTACTGCTTCCCAAATTGACAGATGCCGAAAATTGTGAACTAGGATTCGATTTTGGATCCTTAGAATGTGACCATTGGATGTTGTAAATATTCTTTTTTTCATAATCGGGATATCCTCTTTCGCTTGTGATCAGGTTTTCAAAACGAAGATTCACATTCCCCCTGAATTTATAGCGGCTGGCATAACTGGACTCAGCACGCATTCCATAACTACCATTAGTATAATAATCACCCAAAACCGCCAAATCATAATTATCGCTTAAGGCGAAATAGTAGCCACCGTTTTGCAAAGAATAACCTCTGGCCTGGGTATCATTAAAGGTAGGCATAATGATTCCCGACTGGCTTTTTTCAGTCATCGGAAAAAACGCAAACGGCAAACCGATAGGAGTCGGTACATCGGCAATCACCAGATTGGTTAAACCCACGACCACTTTCTTACCGGGAACAAATTTCACACGGTTGGTCTGAAAATAATATTCCGGATTATTAATGTCTTTTGCAGTGGTGAAGCGGGCTCCACTCATAAAATATACGGAGTCATTTTCCTTTTTGGTGATTTCCGCCTTAATTTTAAATTCCCCTTGTTCGGTCCTGGAGTTCCAGACCAAAGCTTTTTTTGTTTTGTAATTAAAACGGATGGAATCCGGCTCCACCACATTAGTGCCTTGTTTGAAAACCGGTGCCTGAGTATATTGTCCAGTGGAATCTTTAATCCTACCGGCGTAAATTTCATCCTTTTCATAATCCATGACAATGATTCCGGCTTTCAATTCAATGTCCTGATAATATAATTCGGCTTTATTATATAAAGTTATGAGTTTCTTTTTTTGATCTATTTTTTCATAATCAACAGCTTTCCGTTTGATTTTACTTTCGAGGTACCCTTTTTTGGGTTTAACGGAGTCCTTTTTTATAGAATCTGTAACCTGAACAAGGTCTTTAACATTGACTTCTAAAGGAGTATTTGCCTGTTTTTCAGGAGGTACAGCTGTGGTTTTATTCTTTATTTCCTGCGAGTACGATTTTGTCGTTCCCAGTGTTAGGAAAATTGATAATAAAACGATATTAAATAAGTTTGTATGCAAAGGTTTAAATGCTATTTTTGTAAAAATATGGCTTAGTTTTTGGAGTGTCAAACTTACATATTATTTTTCTTCAAAAATAGACAAATAATAAAATTATCTCCTTAAGGTTTAAATAAAATTAACTTTTATATATATGTATATATCAAATAAAATCAAAGTTTCATTTCTAGTGTTATTTTGTGCGCTGACCTTTTCGGGGTTTAGTCAGAATAAAAAATTCAAAGTGACATTGGATGCCGGGCATGGCGCCCATGATTTTGGGGCCGTTTATCATGGTCATATCGAAAAAAACATCACCTTAGCAGTAACGCTTAAAGTGGGTAAAATCTTGGAAAGTCAGCCCAGTGTGGAAGTTAATTACACCCGAAAAACTGACGTTTTTATCGACTTGATAGAACGTGCCAATATTGCAAACAGGGTAGATGCGAACATATTTGTTTCCATGCACTGTAATGCCAATAAAAATATTGCCGCATCCGGTACAGAAACCTTTTTAATGGGTATGACCAAAAATGCCTCTAATCTTGCTGCGGCAAAAAAAGAGAATCAGGTTATTACTTTAGAGAAAGACTACAAACAAAAATACGAAGGATACGATCCCAATGCACCTGAAACTTTAATAGGTATGACGTTAATGCAGGAGGAATTTCTTGAAAACAGTATCGCCTTAGCCAGTAAAATTCAGGATCGGTTTACTATTGATTTAGGTAAAAAAAATAGAGGTCTAAGCCAGGCGCCATTCATGGTTTTACATAAAGCATATATGCCCCGTGTTTTAATCGAAATGGGATTTATCTCTAACATAACTGAAGGTGCATTGTTGGATTCTGAGGAAGGACAAAACGAGATTGCCAAAGCTATTGCCGATGCGATAATGAGCTATAAGAGAGATTATTTTGGAAATGGCGATACCGATGAGGATGAAAGACCTTCTCAGAAAATAAATGAAAAACCAATAAGGGATACTTCAGGTCCTGTCAAAGAAACACTAAAAATAGCTTCTGAAACTCCGAAAGAAACAAATAGAGATACTCCCACAGGTACGGTATTTAAAGTGCAGATTTCTGCCAGCAGCAAAAAGATCGAACTGATTCCGAGTAATTTCAAAGGATTGCGAAACATCTCAATAACTAATGGTTCTGGGATTTATAAATATATGTATGGCGAAACAACTGATTTTAACGAAGCTAAAAAAAATCTGGAAGAAGCTAAATCAAAAGGGTATAACTCTGCTTTTTTAATTGCTTTTAAAAACGGCAATAGAATAGATATTCAAGAAGCTGTTAAATAATGACAGCAATTCCAAGATTTTAATTTAATTTTGTTCAAAAATTCAGACCATTGAAAATTACCAGAGAGATTAAAACCGCCATATTAGTTATCGCTTCCATTTTATTGTTTATTTGGGGATACAGTTTTTTAAAAGGTAAAGATTTATTTACCGATTACCGGACTTTCTATGTCCAATACGATAATGTCGAAGGATTGGCGGCATCGGCTCCAGTCACTATCAACGGACTTGTGGTAGGTAAAGTAACTACAATTTCAATCGATAATACTACTGGAAAGTTGATTGTCGAGCTTCAAATCAAAAGTGATTTCCCGGTCTCTAAATCAAGTCTTGTTGCAATCTACGAACCAGGATTGATCGGAGGAAAACAAATTCAAATCATTCCCAATTATACTGATAAGGTTCTTGCCAAATCCGGTGATACACTACAAGGGAGTGTAAAAAAGGGATTAACCGATCTTGTAGGTGAGAAACTGACTCCTTTACAGGACAAAGTTGAAAAAACCGTGGTTAGCGCTGACTCTCTCCTGACGAGCCTCAATAAGGTACTGGATGCTAAAACCAAAGAAAACCTGAAAAGCAGTATTGCGCACCTGAACCAGACCATGGCTCAGTTTAGTGATGCTTCAAAAAGTGTCAATACCATTTTGGATGGGAACAAAGAGAAAATTGCTGTAACCATGACCAACCTTAATAAGGTATCTTCTGACTTTTCCAAAATTTCCGATTCACTTTCAAAAGCCAATATCAGCAGAACGGTTAAGAATTTAGGCGAAACATTGGCTAAAGTCGATAAAATCATGGACGGTGTTCAATCCGGAAAAGGAACATTAGGCAAAATGATGACAGATGAGGCATTGTACAACAATCTGGACAAAACGTCCAAAGAATTGGAATTGTTACTACAGGATTTAAGACTGAATCCGACAAGATATGTGAATGTATCTTTATTTGGAAAGAAAAATAAACCTTATATAGCGCCAGTAAACGACACGATATCAAAAGCCAAAAACTAACAATTTATGAGCTACTTAGACAATATATTATTTGCCATTCTTCTTGGGTTAGGTTTCGGATTTTTTGCCCGAAACATCAAAAAAATTATACGAAATATTAAATTAGGCCAAGATATCAATCGTTCTGATAACCCATCGGCCCGTTGGACAAACATGGCGATGATTGCCTTGGGACAATCCAAAATGGTCAAGAGGCCTGTTGCAGGAATTCTTCATATATTGGTTTATATCGGATTTGTAATCATTAACTTAGAGTTATTGGAAATCGTCATCGATGGTCTTTTCGGAACACATCGTATTTTTGTTTTCCTAGGCGGCTTTTATGATGTACTGATTGCTTCCTTTGAAATTTTAGCCTTCCTTGTGTTATTTGCCGTGATCACTTTTTTAATCAGACGTAACGTTATTAAATTAAAACGTTTTATTCATTCTGACTTAAAAGGATGGCCAAGAAGTGACGCTAATTATATATTATATTTTGAAATTGCATTGATGTCTTTGTTCCTATTAATGAATGCTGCCGATTATCATTTGCAATTATTAGGTTTTGGGCACTACGAAAAAGCCGGAGCGTTTCCTATATCTCAATATATAGAACCAATCTTTAACGGAATATCAGAGAGCACGGTAATGATGATTGAAAGAGCGGTTTGGTGGCTACATATCACCGGAATCCTGATTTTCCTGAATTATCTTTATTTTTCAAAACACCTTCATATTTTACTGGCATTCCCAAATACGTATTTCGCAAATTTAGAGCCAAAAGGTAAATTCAATAATTTAGAATCCGTAACCGCTGAAGTAAAATTAATGATGGATCCAAACGCAGATCCTTTCGCTGCGGCACCAGCTGATTCAAATGCTGCTCCGTCAAAATTCGGCGCCAGCGATGTTCACGACCTGAATTGGGTTCAGTTATTGAATGCCTATACGTGTACCGAATGCGGCCGTTGTACTTCTTCGTGCCCTGCCAACCAAACCGGTAAAAAACTGTCTCCTCGTAAAATTATGATGGACACCAGAGACCGACTGGAAGAAGTAGGGAAAAATATGGATGAAAATAAAGGAGATTTCATTCCTGACAATAAAACTTTATTGAACGATTATATCACACCCGAAGAACTTTGGGCGTGTACCTCCTGTAATGCCTGTGTTGAAGAATGTCCGGTAAATATTGACCCATTATCCATAATTATGGACATGCGCCGTTTTTTGGTAATGGAACAAAGTGCAGCACCGATGTCGCTAAATGCGATGATGGCAAATGTTGAAAACAACGGAGCGCCATGGCAATACAACCAACAGGACCGCTTGAACTGGAAAGACGAACAATAATAGCACAACAATGAATATTGAAGATTTAGACAAGCAATTAGTCCCGGCAACTGAAAACGGAGAATTGATCAGTCCCATACTTCCAAATGGCATCAAGAACTATTTGATTGATATTGACGGAACCATTTGTGATGATATTCCAAATGAACAGCCCGAGAGAATGGCAACCGCTGAAGTTTATCCGGATGCTTTGATTACTTTAAATAAATGGTTTGACGAAGGTCACATCATTTTCTTTTTTACATCCCGTACCGAAGCGCATCGTGAGGTTACGGAGACATGGCTAAAAAAACACGGTTTTAAATACCATGGAATGCTAATGGGAAAACCCCGTGGAGGAAATTACCACTGGATAGACAATCACTTAGTAAAAGCCACCCGCTACAGAGGAAAATTTACTGATTTGGTAAACAAAGAAGTGACCATTGAGGTTTTTGATGACGGGCAACACGAATAAGTAATTAAATAAACATTGCATTTGCATTCATGCATCTCGCATATTATAAAAAAAATTATGTCAGAAAGTTTAGTAGTGCCTACAATGGCAGAAATGTTAGCGCAGGGAAAACAGCCGGAAGTATTATTTTGGGTTGGATGTGCGGGTAGTTTTGATGATAGGGCAAAAAAAATTACCAAAGCCTTCGTACGGATTTTAAATCGTGCTAATGTTTCTTTTGCAGTTCTTGGAACGGAAGAAAGCTGTACCGGAGATCCTGCAAAACGTGCCGGAAATGAATTTTTATTTCAAATGCAGGCCATGATGAACATTGAGGTGTTGAATGCCTATGAAGCAAAAAAAATTGTTACTGCCTGTCCGCATTGTTTTAACACCATAAAAAACGAATATCCTGAGTTGGGTGGTAAATATGAAGTGGTACATCATACTGAATTTCTAAAATCATTATTGGACGACGGGAGGTTAACTATTGAAGGTGGACAATTCAAAGGAAAAAAAATCACTTTTCATGATCCTTGCTATTTAGGAAGAGCAAACGGGATTTATGAAGCGCCTCGGGATTTAATCCAAAAATTAGATGCCGAACTGGTAGAGATGAAACGTTCCCGGGCAAATGGATTATGTTGTGGTGCCGGTGGTGCCCAAATGTTTAAAGACGCTGAACCTGGTGATAAAGAAATCAATGTTGAACGAACCGAAGACGCATTGGAAACCAAATCAGAAATTATTGCAGCCGGTTGTCCATTCTGCAATACTATGCTTACGGATGGTGTTAAGAATAAAGAGAAAGAATCTGAAGTTAAAGTCATGGACATAGCAGAACTAATTGCAAACGCCCAGGATTTATAAAATATCGCTCAACTGTCACATTAAATCGGTTAAAATCAGAAATGGTTTTAACCTTTTTTTGTACTCCTAACTTGTTATTAACATTTTACGTATTCAATTGGTTAACAAAATATTAACTAATGAACTGTTTGTCTGAAATTCTTGCTATGTAACGGATAATTTTTATTTCTAGATTTAAAAAAAGTAGCTTTAAACTAGAACTTAAAACTAGTGGTTATGAAAAAAAAATACTTTCTAAAATCGTTCATTTTATTGTTTTTGTTTTCAGGATTCATCTCCAATGCGCAGGTCGGAATTGGAACATCTAATCCGCTTTCCACCTTGCATGTGGAGGGCACCATGAGAGTAACAAATACAAATAACACGACTACAACAACCAAGCTTACAGGAACCTGTTCACAAGGGGTTATGGCGGATGTAAGCGTAGGGAGTAATCTGTCATTAGTAAACAATGTATTGAGTGCAGCTGATTCTGATAATTCTAAATACAGAATAGCGACGGTTCCAATGCCAACCCTTTTCTCCAATCAAGTCTTTGATAATATTGATTTACAACTCAATGGGGCTAATGCTGGTGTGGTTGTTTTTAGATTTATTGGTTCGGGCCATAATTTTTCCATCAGCGGTCTTCGGGGTGGAACAGACGGTAGGCATGTTATTTTATACAATGCATCAGCGGTAAATATGAAAATTAATCATTTATCGTCTTCCGTGCCGGCAAATACTATAGATACTATTGGTGCGTCAACTTCAACTTCTGGCGTGGGAACTGTCGAATTGGTTTATGATGGTGCCGCTTCAAAATGGATTGTCATTGCTATCAGAGATTAAGAAATACCTTGATTTTTTATACCTGGAAAAACCATTACGTGGGTTTCGTGATGGTTTTTTTTGTATTTATTAAGTACAGAAATTATAAATACTTTATGAGGAAATATAATTCTAAAAAGGTATTTTTGTAAAAATATCTAATTATTTATGTCAGTAGATTTTAATACACTTCCGGAAGAATCAAAAATTTGGATTTACCAATCCAACAGAAAATTTTCCGATGATGAAATTATAGAAATAGAAAAAGCTTTAGAAGAATTTGTTAATAACTGGGCCGCACATGGTACCGGTCTTGAAGCTGGTTTTATCACCAAGTACAATCGTTTTATTATACTTGCTGTAAATCAGGAAAATCAAATGGCAACAGGCTGTTCGATTGATGCTTCAGTACAGTTTATTCAAGAATTGGAACAAAAATACAGTGTCGATTTATTGGATAAAATGAATGTGACTTTCAAATTAGGAGAGCATATCGCACATAAATCATTGATTGATTTCAAAAAAATGGCAAAAGATAAAGCCGTTACCGAGAATACTATAGTATTCAACAATCTCGTTAATACTGTAGGGGAATGGCAAGAATACTGGGAAGTTCCCGCAAATGAAAGCTGGCACAGCCGATTTTTTTAAAATACACTTATGAAATCTATTCCGTATAAACTTTTTCTACCAATTGGTATAATCATATTGGCTATAGGCTGCTCCAGTACCAAAAAGACAAAAACGGCATTGGCAGCACCAAAAAAAGAAATTGTAACCCCACATTATATAAATCCCTTTTTTAAAGAAAGCGACAATCAAAAGAAATGGGTAGACAGTGTCTATGATAAGATGACATCCAATGAAAAGATTGGGCAATTATTTATGGTCGCCGCCTATTCCAATAAGGACACTACACATATCCATGCCATTGACAAACTTATAGCCGAATATAAAATTGGGGGACTGATTTTTTTTCAGGGCGGTCCAATGCGCCAGGCTAATTTAACCAACCGTTACCAGTCACAATCCAAAGTCCCTTTATTTATTGGGATTGATGCAGAATGGGGACTAAGCATGCGTTTGGATTCTACCTATCGTTATCCTTGGAACATGACTCTCGGTGCTATTCGGGATACCAAATTAATTGAAAGAGTGGGTGCTAATATGGGTCAGGAAAGCAAACGATTGGGCATTCATTTCAATTTTGCCCCGGTGTTGGATATCAATACCAATCCTAAAAATCCAATTATTGGTTTCCGTTCTTTTGGTGAAAACAAGGAAAATGTGACTAACGATGCTGTCGCCTTAATGAAAGGTGTTCAGAGTCAGGGCGTTTTTTCTACAGGAAAACATTTCCCGGGTCATGGTGATACGGCCACGGATTCTCATCACGCACTGCCAATGGTCAATTTTTCGAAAGAAAGACTGGAGGAAGTAGAATTCTATCCCTACAGAAAAATGTTTGAGGAAGGATTAGCTTCTGTAATGGTGGCGCATTTAAATGTGCCAAGCATTGAACCGCGTACCAATTATCCAAGTTCGATTTCCTATAATGTAGTAACGAATATTCTTCAAAACCAATTGGGATTCGAAGGCTTGATATTTACTGATGCATTGAATATGAAAGGTGCCAGTACGTTTAAAAGGCCGGATAATACATCATTAAGTCCTGGGGAAATTGATCTGGAAGCGTTTTTGGCTGGAAATGATATTTTACTTTTTTCCGAAAATGTCCCATTGGGAATAGACAAAATTTGTCTGGCATATCAGGACAGTTTAATTTCAGAAGAAAGAATTGCCCATTCGGTTAAAAAGATTTTAAAATACAAATATTTCGCTGGCCTTAATAAATACAAACCTGTTGCCACTTCCAATCTGGTTTCTGAAATTACGCCGACAACCAATCAGGCATTACAATACGAATTGTATGAAAACGCAATAACTGTATTGAAGAATAAAAATGAAATACTTCCAATCCGGAACTTGGAAAACAACAAAATTGCTTACGTAAAATTAGGTGATGATACCAATAGCACTTTTGTATCTACTTTAAAAAAATACACAGAAGTTACCGAGGTTGCCAATGAAAATATTGACAGCTTAAATATTCAGTTGAAAGAATTCAACACCGTTATTGTGGGTTTCCATAAATCTGATAAAGCTTGGAAAAACCATGATTTTACTGAAAAAGAATTACTATGGTTACAGGAAATCGCTAAAAACAATATTGTCATTTTAGACGTGTTCGCCAAACCATATTCCCTATTGCCAATTACAACTTTCGATGAGATCGAAGGGGTAATTGTTTCGTATCAAAATGCAGATGTTGCGCAGGATGTTTCTGCCCAATTGATTTTTGGAGCCGTCGCAGCGAAAGGAAAACTGCCGGTATCCATCAACACTGCTTTCAAGGTAAATGATGGTTTAACAACTGATAAAATTAATCGTCTTGGATTTACGGCTCCTGAAAATGTCGGAATGAATCCTGCGATTTTATCTAAAATCGATGCCATTGCCCAAAAAGCAATTGATAAAAAAATGACTCCCGGTATTCAGGTTTTGGTGGCACGTAAAGGAAAAGTAGTATATCAAAAATCTTACGGCTATCATACCTACGATAATCTCCTGAAAGTCAGCAATTCTGATGTGTACGATATTGCCTCTTTGACCAAAATCATTTCGACTCTGCCTAATGTAATGAAACTTTATGATGCTAAGAAAATCAATATGGAAACTACCTTAGGGGAAATGGTTCCCGTATTTAAAAATACAGATAAGGAAAAAATCATTTTTAAAGATCTTTTATCACATTACGCCCGTTTGCAGGCCTGGATTCCATTTTATCAGGCGACATTAGACAATAAAGGGGTTCCTTTAGAGAAATATTACAGAAAGACCTACGATGAGCAATTTTCAAAGCAAGTTGCCGACAGTCTTTTTATCAGAAATGATTACCACGATACTATCATGAAGATGATTGCTAACAGTAAATTATCTGCAAAAAAAGAATATAAATACAGTGATTTTACCTTTATCATTCTAAAAGAATATTTGGAAAAAGCAACCAATAAAAGATTGGATAGTCTAAGTCAGGAAAATTTCTACGGCCCTTTAGGGATGAACAATACAATGTATAATCCGTTGCGCAAAATGAATAAAAACACGATTGCACCAACCGAAGTTGACAGTTACTTTCGTCATCAGGTGCTGCAGGGATATGTTCATGACATGGAAGCTGCCATGGAAGGTGGAGTGGGAGGTCATGCGGGAATTTTCTCGAATGCGATGGATGTGGCGAAAATGATGCAGATGTATCTTCAAAAAGGAAATTATGGTAATCGCCAATATTTTTCCTCCAAAACTTTTGATGAGTTCAATACTTGTTATTTCTGTAATGAAAATAACC
The DNA here is from genome assembly GCF_007109225.1 of Flavobacterium sp. GT3R68. Lineage (GTDB taxonomy): Bacteria > Bacteroidota > Bacteroidia > Flavobacteriales > Flavobacteriaceae > Flavobacterium. The sequence goes on along the minus strand of NZ_VJZK01000003.1, from coordinate 145,817 downwards.
GTAGAGGAATTGGTTTTGACAAACCGCAGCAACCCGGGAAAGAAGGGCCAACCTGTGGTTGTGCTTCGTTGACCAGTTTCGGACATACTGGATTTACGGGAACTATCGCCTGGGCCGATCCGGAAACAGAACTGGTTTATATCTTTTTGTCCAACCGGACTTTCCCTGGAACAAATCCATCCAATACTTTATCTAAGGAAAATATCCGTGAGGACATCCAGAAAGTAATTTATGAGTCCATCGTCAAATAACGAGAGAAATCAGGGGTTTTGTTTTGGGTTATATTTAACGAAATTTTTCCTAAATGGCTATTAAATTTTGGTTAATTTCGTTTAACTAAAAAATACTAATGAAAATAGCAATAGTTTGTTATCCAACTTTTGGTGGGAGTGGTGTAGTAGCAACAGAATTAGGACTTGAATTAGCCCGAAGAGGTCATGAAATCCATTTTATTACCTACAGTCAACCCGTTCGTTTAGCACTTTTGAATCCTAATGTGCATTACCACGAGGTGAATGTTCCCGACTATCCTTTATTCCATTATCAACCGTATGAATTGGCTTTGTCGAGTAAATTGGTAGATATGGTAAAATTGTATCAAATTGAGCTTTTGCACGTTCACTATGCAATTCCACACGCGTATGCCGGTTATATGGCAAAACAGATGCTCAAAGACGAAGGAATAGACATTCCGATGGTCACCACACTTCACGGTACCGATATTACTTTGGTGGGAAACCATCCATTTTATAAACCCGCCGTAAGTTTCAGCATTAATAAGTCGGATGTGGTAACTTCGGTGTCCCAAAGTTTAAAAGACGATACCTATAAATTGTTCAACATCAACAAAGATATTCACGTAATCCCGAATTTCATTGAATTAAATAACAACATCAAAGATCCCAATATTTCCTGTCATCGCTCCGTAATGGCAAAGGAAAATGAAAGGATCATAACCCATATCAGTAATTTCAGGAAAGTAAAACGAATTCCGGATATCATTACCATATTCTACAAAATTCAGCAAGAAATCCCGGCCAAATTGATGATGGTAGGGGATGGGCCTGAAAAAGAAATGGCAGAAGATATGTGCCACAAATTAGGGATTTCAGACAAAGTCATCTTTTTTGGAAACAGTAATGAAATTGACAAAATCTTAAGTTATACCGATTTGTTTTTATTGCCATCTGAAACAGAAAGTTTTGGGTTGGCGGCTTTAGAAGCTATGGCTTGGAGTGTTCCAGTAATTTCAAGTAACTCAGGCGGTTTACCCGAAGTAAATTTTGACGGAGTTTCCGGTTATTTAAGCGAAGTTGGAAATACCGATGAGATGGCTGAAAATGCTTTAAAAATTTTGAAAGATGATTCCGTTTTGGCTGAATTCAAAAAAAATGCTTTATCTGTGGCTAAGCAATTTGACATAGAAAATATATTACCTTTATACGAAGATTTATATCGAAAAACAATCAATAAAGAATTATGAAAAAAGTCGCCTTCTTATTTCTGGCCTTAGCGGTACTATCATGCGGTGCCAAGAAAACGACAGGCAAAAAACCCTTATTCCAGGTATTGACCCAACAGAATGACGGCGGGGGAAATATTCATTTCTTTGAAATTGTATCCGATAAAAGAGAGTTTACCATGTTGCTGAATGATGATAACCTGAAGCGGAAAATAAAACCGGACGATATCAACACTTCTAATTTTATCATATTGAATATGGGAGCAAAAACGGGAAAGGGCTATTCGATTGAAGTGGTAGATGTTCAGGAAACAGCAGATAAAATTATTATTACTGTCAAAGAAAATGAACCTGAAGGAAAATCGGATCCCCTTGGAGAATACACTTATCCGTATAGTATCGTAAAAATAAATTCTAAAAAAGAAATTATTATAAAATAAAAAACTCCATTGTTTCCAATGGAGTTTTTTATTAATCTTTATTTTTTTTTAAAATTGGTATCTAATACCAAAAGCAACATCCGGACCAAAATCTTCATTTACTTTATCAGTGAAATATACTTCAGGTCTGAAATCCAATGAAATCATCAACGGAATAGGAAAATTATATTCGATACCGATGTCACCCGCTGCAAAAGCATATGTATAGCTATCGTTATATTTTTCACCAGCATAATTATAGTCATAGCTACTGTTTGCCAAACCACCACCGACACCCGCATACCAGTTGAATCCCCCATCAATATTCCATACCCATTGATACAATCCTGCTAATTTTACAGAACTGTCATCCCGATTATCCCCATAGTAATCGCGTCTGTTTCTCCATCCTAAATCCAGCTCTAATCGATTGCGGGTTCCTAATTTTCTTTGATAGGATACCTCTGCACCAATTCCATCGTTATCACCTATACGCAAACCAATGGCGTTCTTCGATATTTCCTGTGCTTGTGCGCTAAATGCTAATCCAATTAACATTGTAGCCGATAAAATAAGGTTTTTCATATTTAAGTTTTTTGTTTTTACAAAGATACATTCTAAAACTGCTATATAAACTTACAAAATATTTATAAAAACTTACATATTTCACATTTATATTTTACTAACAACGCCAAATTTGTGCGTTTATGCTGTATTAAAATGAAAAAATATTCATTTTTCACCCAATATTCTACTAATCAACCTGATAAGTATCTAAAAATTCTTCCTGTGTCTGACTACCTGAAGTAGGAATTGGAAGTGTTACTCCATAAGATGATAAATCCTGTAATTGATAGCTTATAGTGGTAGTGGCATATATCATCCCGATATCTTTTGAATAATATTGGAAAGAAGAAACTACGTCCTGAGGATTCATTATCGTAATAGGAACCGGAAATGGAATATTAGGTATAGTTACTGTCGTAGAAATTTTTAAATTCAAAGTTGTTTTTACTTTTTTGACATCAGCGTAAACTTCACCATCAGGTGATGTAAAAACCGGAAGCGTTTCTACAGAAACCGATTTCATAGTATATTCCAATTTCAATGGATAACCTTGAAAATCCTGGTCGATTATATCTGATATTGAACTTAACTGCTCATTGTCTATGGCACTTTCTTTAAAAATAACAAAATCGTCTAACGTAAAATCTACAGGGAAGACATCGCCTAGATTTAATCCCGCACTGCCACTTAAAAGAAGTGAAGCACCTTCTTTCCGAACACCATTGTCGTGCAATGAATTCGAGTAAAAACCAAAAGGTTGAAACAGCGTCTTGAACTTCTTATAGGTTTTTGAATTGATAACAGTGTCATTGGAGACATATAAAGAATCCCTTTCTGAAACTGCGTCTCCTTCCACTCGGTATGTCCAAAAATTCCCATCTTCTAATGGTAAATAATTAGTAGTATTACCACTATTGGTGTTGTTGCTGTCGGAAGAGCAGGAAGCCAATGCTAATAGGAAAGCAGATGATAATAAGAATCTGAATTTCATCTTTAAATTTTTTTAGTTTCGCTAATATAATAATTTTTTAATGGTCTGAGAAAAACAAACTAAAAAACTGTTCCGTAGGTTTTACAAGCAGATATATTATGGGAGTTTAAAATTTTTTATTCTAAATCAGAAAACTTACATTTGTTTCAAACAATCAAGTATGGCTGGAAATAGCTTTGGAACCCTTTTTAAAATCACCACTTTCGGCGAATCACACGGAGAGGCATTGGGCGGAATTATAGATGGATGTCCGGCTGGAATACTCCTCGACTTTAAAGCTATTCAGGGGGAAATGTCCCGCAGAAAACCAGGCCAATCGGCGATTGTTACCCAAAGAAAAGAAGATGATGAAGTTCAGTTTTTATCCGGAATCTTTGAAGGAAAAACTACCGGAACACCGATTGGTTTTATCATTCCAAATACCAATCAGAAATCAGAAGATTACAGTCATATAAAAGATACCTATCGTCCCAGTCATGCCGATTATGTGTATGAACAAAAATATGGAATACGGGATCACCGGGGTGGTGGACGTAGTTCGGCACGAGAAACAGCATCCAGGGTAGTGGCCGGTGCCATTGCCAAACAGGTATTGTCCAACATTCAGATCAATGCTTTCGTTTCCTCAGTTGGTGACATATTTATAGATAAGCCTTATCAGGATTTGGATTTTTCCAAAACCGAAAATAATCCAATCCGTTGTCCGGATGAACCTACTGCCATAAAAATGGAAGAATACATCCGGGAAATCAGAAAACAGGGTGATACTGTTGGAGGGACCGTTACCTGTGTCATCCAAAATGTACCGATTGGACTTGGAGAACCGGTTTTTGACAAGCTTCATGCTGAATTAGGTAAGGCAATGCTTTCAATCAATGCCGTCAAAGGATTTGAATACGGAAGCGGCTTTTGCGGCGCTAAGATGAAAGGCAGCGAACACAATGACTTATACAATGCTGATGGCACTACCAAATCAAATCTGTCCGGTGGCATCCAGGGCGGAATTTCAAATGGGATGGATATTTATTTCCGTGTCGCCTTCAAACCTGTGGCCACTATTATGAAAACACAGGAAACATTGGACAATCAGGGAAATATTGTAGAAATGAGTGGTAAAGGACGTCATGATCCATGTGTAGTCCCTCGTGCCGTTCCCATTGTTGAAGCCATGGCGGCGATAGTTTTAGCCGACTTTTATCTTTTAAACAAAACCTATAAATAACCAAAAATAAATTTCCAAATTAATGAATACCATCGAAAATAAAAAACCTTCCCTAATGGGAAATCTGACGTTCCAAATCTTAATTGCCATGACCTTGGGTGCAGTTTTAGGAATTGTAATCCATAACAACTGGGATGCTGAAGCTGCCAAGGAATTCAGTACTTACATTAAAATTTTAGCCACAGTATTTATTCGTTTGGTTCAAATGATTATTTCCCCTTTGGTATTCACAACATTAGTAGTTGGAATTGCAAAGCTTGGAGATATTAAAGCGGTCGGGAGAATTGGCGGGAAAGCTTTAGGATGGTTTTTTACCGCTTCCTTCATCTCTTTATTAATAGGAATGTTTTGGGTTAATATTTTAGAGCCCGGAATAGGATTAAATCTTACAGATGTAGATATTAGTACTGCTGCAGAAGTAACTGAGAAAACGCAGAATTTTTCAGCTCAAAATTTTATTGAGCACATCATACCTAAAAGTATCGTTGAGGCAATGGCGGGTAATGAAATATTACAGATTGTAATTTTTTCTATATTCTTCGGATTGGCTGCTGCATCTATAGGAAATCATGCTAAACCGGTAATTAATGCCTTAGATAAAACATCACATATCATCCTAAAAATGGTAAACTACGTGATGAAATTCGCACCGATCGGAGTCTTTGGCGCTATCGCTGCTGTATTTGCCATACGTGACCTAAACGATCTTTTACTGACTTACATTAAATTTTTTGGCTCTTTCCTCGTCGGAATCTCATCCCTTTGGGTTATTCTTTTGCTTGCGGGTTATTTATTTCTTGGAAAAAAAATGAGTGCTTTGCTGCAGCGAATTGTCAGTCCATTAATAATTGCCTTTGGGACTACCAGCAGTGAGGCAGTTTTTCCTAAATTAACTGAAGAATTGGAGCGTTTTGGTGTCAAAGATAAAATTGTTTCCTTCATGCTGCCTTTGGGATATTCCTTCAATTTAGATGGCAGTATGATGTACATGACTTTTGCCAGTATATTCATAGCCCAGGCATATGGCGTAGATTTAGATATTGGAACACAAATGACTATGCTTTTGGTTCTGATGTTAACCAGTAAAGGTATCGCAGGTGTTCCCCGTGCCAGCTTGGTAGTGGTAGCAGCTACATGTGGAATGTTTAAAATCCCGATCGAAGGTATCGCACTGATCCTTCCAATTGATCATTTTTGCGATATGTTCCGAAGCGCCACTAATGTTTTAGGAAATGCTTTAGCCACATCAGTCGTTGGAAAATGGGAAAAAGAAGATGATATTGAGTCAATTCCCTTAAAATAAATCAATTATTAACTCCTCTTTTGAGGAGTTTTTTATTTAAATTCACCTAATTACATTAATTTGTTTATATTTTTTTTATCAAAAAACAGAAACTAAAGCAAAATAATCTTATTTTTGATTCCAAACTTTAAAAATTTAAATTATGAAAAAAACTACTCTATTATTGTTTGCAATAACTTTATTTAGTTTTAGCACGCAAGCCCAAGTATTATTAACCGAAAATTCTACTGCTTTAACAGTGGGTAACATAGCATCTGATTTGACAGGTACTACTGCAGGACAAGGAGGTTGGTTGACTTATGTAGCAACTGGTGGAGCTAATTCAGATTTTCAGGTTGTTAACCAAGGAGGTGCTTATGGAAATGCACTGAGGGTAACAGGATCAAATACGGCTGCAAATACAAGATATTTATTTAAAGATTTAGCCGCAGCTTGGACTGCCAGAACACCAGGTAACAATATTGCTGAAGCAGATTATGATTTTTTTACCGGACCTGCTACAACAAGTTTAAACAGTATGCGTGTTGCTTTTTATGACGGTAGCGGTGCAAAAATATTAGGTGGACTACGTATTACATTAAATACAATGGCGATTACCGGTTTAGCTTATTATGATAATGCTGGAACATTGGGTAACTATTCATTCAATTTGGGAGCTGCAGGCGCTGTTGTTACTTTAGCTCCAAATACATGGTATAAACTTGGATTTAGTTTCAACAAAACTACCGGTGAGATAAAGTTTAAAGAAAGTACTGGATTATTCAGCGGATCTGTAATGGGTGCAGGTACCGGTACAGATATTAGTGAAATAGATTTATTTGCAGCTACTGCTACAGGTAACACTTTAGCGGGTAACGGGATATATGACAACATAAATGTTAAAGCATCTAGTACAGATACTTTATTGGGTGTATCTTCAAATGAAATTGTTGCTAATAAATTTTCAGTATATCCAAATCCTGCAAAGAATGTCATTACTATTTCAAATAACGAAAATATTCTTATTAATGAAATTACAATCTCAGACCTAAACGGAAGAATTGTTAAACATTTAAATTCTGCTGAAATTTCAGAAAATCAGATAAATGTCTCGGATTTAGAATCTGGAATGTACATGATGAACATTCAGTCAGACAAAGGTTCTTTGATTAAGAAATTTATTAAAAACTAGATTCCTTCCTTTCCATAATAAAACTCCTTAAGAAATTAAGGAGTTTTTTTTATAAAAATTTGGATTGCAATTCTGGAGTAGGAATTATGCAGTTGTCTTTTTTGCCATACCATTTATACCGATTTCTGGCTATGTAATCATAAATTGGGTTTCTCAAAAATACAGGGATTACTCTGAATAAAGTTAGCAGATTAAAAGCACCTCCCAATTGTCTGGCTATCTCAATTGCCGCGGTAGATTTGTAATAATAGGCGATGCCAGGTTGATATAAAACAATACTGTCTATGTTTCTCTGATCAATTCCGATATGTTTAAGAATTTCTTGGCCTAAGTCAGACTGTAGGGCTACATATCTGAAAATATCTTTTTGATCATTTTTAATCACAAACTGAACCATCGAATTGCATAGATTGCAAACGCCGTCAAATAGAATGATTTTTTTATCTTTTGGTAATACTTCCATACTATTTTTTTGCTTCAACCAATTCCAAAGCATCCAGACTTACTTTTGAAGTAAAGACACCATAATTGACCGTTGCTTTATTTTTTTCAATATTGTCAATACTTCCTACCGCTTTTCCGTCGACCATTCGCACTCTGTCTCCAACTTTTAAAACCGGTTTTGGTTTTTCTACCACTGGCTTTAATTTTTTTTCTTTTTTCTCTTTACGAATTTCTTCCACCTGCACCGTTACATCGGCTATAATTTCTTTCTTCTTTTCCTCCTTTACTTTATTCTCTTTGGCAGTGACCTTGATTTTTTTTGAATTTTCTATTTCGACAATTTTCAAAAACTCACCGATAAGGTCTTTTTTATTTTTATTGTTAAAATATTTATCTGCAATATCCTCGATCTTCTGACCAATGTAAATCGTTTTCTGATTGCTGTCATACAATTCCTGATAGCTTTCGAGTTTATGTTTGATTTTCACATTGATGTTTTCCATTTTTTTACTCTCCTCGCGGGCTTTGGATTCTTCCTCTTTTAGGGTTTGAGAGGTTTTTTCCAATTTAGAGCGTTCTTTCTGAAGAGTGGCAATAGTCTTGTCAAAACGTACTTTTCCGACTTCAATTTTCTTTTTGGCACGGTTGATTAAACCAAATGGAATTCCATTTTTTTGTGCCACTTCGAATGTAAAGGAACTTCCTGCCTGTCCCAGAACTAACTTATAGAGTGGTTCCAGTGTCTTTTCATCAAAAAGCATATTGGCGTTCATGGCAAACGGCAGTTCGTTCGCAAGAATTTTCAAATTGGAATAATGGGTAGTGATAATTCCGAAAGCTTCCCTGTGATAGAATTCTTCAAGGAAAATTTCCGCTAAAGCACCCCCTAATTCGGGATCGGAACCTGTTCCAAATTCATCAATCAGAAACATGGTCTTACTATTGCATTTTTTCAGGAAATAATTCATGTTTTTTAACCGGTAACTATAGGTACTCAGATGATTTTCGATCGATTGATTATCTCCGATATCAGTCATTATCCGATCAAATAAGGATGTTTCACTGCGTTCATGAACCGGAATCAGCATCCCGCTTTGTAACATTAATTGAAGTAGGCCGACGGTTTTTAGAGAAATCGTTTTTCCACCGGCATTGGGACCCGAAATTACAATGATCCGATTCTCCTGATCCAGCTCAATTGTTTGAGGATATGTTACTGCATTTTTGGCCGCATTCGTTAAAAACAAAATAGGGTGGAAGGCATCTCTGAAATACACGCGCCGATTATCAGTAATTGCGGGTAAAATGCCATTTATTTTCCGGGCATATTTAGCCTTGGCAGCAATGACATCAATATCACTTAGGAAATCCTGATATTGGGAAATGAGAGGTAAAAATGGTCGTATGTGATTGGACAATTGCTTCAGGATTCTGGTAATTTCTTCCTTTTCCTCATATTCCAAATTACTGAGTTCCCGGGAATATTTCAATGTGGTTTCAGGTTCAATATAGGCGATGCTTCCCGTTTTTGAACTCCCGAGAATGGAACCTTTCACTTTACGTCGATACATCGATAACACCGCCAGAACCCGGCGGTTCTGAACAAAGCTTTCCTTAATATCATCCAAATAGTTCAAGGCGTTGTATTGCGTAAGGGCGATACCAAAACTCTGGTTCACTTTGCCGCGAACCAAATTCATGTCCCGGCGGATATTGAGTAATTCAGGCGAGGCATTGTCTTTTATTTCACCATACTTATCAACAACTTCATCCACCTTTTGAATAATTTCACGGGTATATTCAACCTGCGAAGCTTTGGTATTGAGAAACGGATAATAATCGTCGAATTTTTTAAAGTATTGTAAAAGGACATTTGTCGTTTCAGAAATGGCAGCAATTTTCCTAAAACTTCCTACTTCTAAAAAACTATCTTCTATTGCAAGGAATTTGATTTCATTGGTAATTGCATCAAATCCATGATTGGGAATCGCATTATTGTTTTGGAAAGAAGCAACATATTCAGATGTTTGCATTAGAGCGTCCATCAACATTGCCTTTTCTTTAAAAGGAACGATTTCTAATGCTTTTTGTTTTCCGATATCAGTATTACAAATTTCCGAAATAGTTTCTAAAATAGTTGGAAACTGTAAATCCTGAAGGGTTTTATCTGTGATGTTAATCATTTTGTTTTTTGCGCTTTTACCTTGCAAAAATAGGGAATAGTTGAAACTATTGTGTGCGGTTTCACAAAGTTTTCGCAATTCTTTAAAGATGAAAAATTGTAAGGAAATGGTTCTTCGGTAGATTTTATGCAATACATTTGCGAAATGAAAATTACATTAGCCGATTCCTGGCAAAACATTTTATCAGACGAAATTGAAAAACCTTATTTTCGGAATTTAATTAATGAGGTTGAAAAAGAATGTTCGCTGCATACTTGTTTTCCGCCCAAGGAATTAATTTTTGCGGCATACGATTATACTTCTTTTGAAAACCTTAAAGTTGTAATAATAGGGCAGGATCCGTATCATGGAGATGGCGAGGCAAATGGGTTGTGTTTTTCAGTGAATGAGGGAGTAAATATTCCTCCTTCGTTGCGCAACATATTCCGGGAATTGAACGATGATTTGGGTAATATATTTCTCCCCACTTCGGGTAATCTGGAACGTTGGGCAAGACAAGGCGTATTGCTTTTAAATGCTTCCTTAACAGTTCGAAAAGATCAGGCAAATAGTCATAAACATTTAGATTGGAATATTTTTACAGATGCTGTTATCCAGAAAATTTCTGAAGAAAAAGATAATATCGTATTCTTGCTTTGGGGGAGTTTTGCACAGAAAAAAGGAGCAAAAATCAATCAAGATAAACATTTGGTTTTAGAGTGTGGACATCCGTCACCTATGAGTGCTAATCAAGGGAAATGGTTCGGGAACAAACATTTCAGTCAAACCAACTCCTATCTTAGTTCCAAAGGTATTCCAGAAATCGAATGGTAGTTAGTTTACCGTAAAAAGGTAATACGGAGGCGAATTGTAGTTCGTAGTTGACATAATATCCATATACAGATTCAGTCCAGTGCTATTTGAAACCAATTCAACACGATTCGAACTGGTATCATAACCAAAACCTAATCGGTAATCACCGGCTTGTGTCAATGGGACACCTACATTATACTCATAAGTATCATCAGCACTATTAAATACGCAACTACCTGATACATATGGACCTGAAATTGCACTTCCTTTTATAATTTGCAATGTATTTGTTGGAATTGGAACCACTTCCCATGTGCCGTCAGCCTTTTTTCGTTCTAAGTAATACGGAAAAATAAATCTGGTTGCATTTCCTGTAGTCTTGTATATATCCAGGAGTTCATCTTGTCCCACTTCTTGCTGATAACGCGAAAAATCGGCAGTAACAAAAATAAAATCCCCAACATTATAAGATGGCTCCGTTTCTACGGTAACTAAATCGGTAGCATTTAGATACACTACATTATAAAAACCATCATCATTGGTATCACAACTGGATAAAATCAATAAGCTGGTAGTAAGTAAAAAGTAATATTTTAAAGTTTTCATATTTTTATTTTTTAAAATCGGTAACCAACATTTAAACCTACTCGAGAGATTACATCCGGGCTTCTGTCAGTATCAATTAAGTTTTTTCCAAATCCTACTAATAATTCAACAGCTATTTTTTTCTGAAAATAGATTTTATAACCCAAACTTCCACCGAGTGCCACATCAGAATATTTACTTTTTTGGTTCATATAATAGCCATTTCCGTTTCCATCGACTAAACGAACCGTTTCTTTGAAATCCCCACCGTTAGCACACACGAATACTTCAGCGAAATAAAAACTGTAAAGCCCTTTGGATAAATTATACCGTGCAAAAGGAATGATTTCGTATTTTGGAATGGTATTTCTGTATCCTTCGTCAAAATCCTCGTTGATTTTTTTACTGTCGGCATAACTACCACTTAATCCCAATGAAAATCGAGGATTCAAAAAACGTTCATAAGTAAGATTGATTTTTGATGAAGCCACCAACGTTAATACATCGACACGAACTTCGTTTTTTCTAAAGTTGGTGGAGTCCGTTTTTGAGGTGGAATCCTGCGCATTCATAAATTGAGATGAAAGCAGCAGTATATAAAAGAATTTCTTCATAAATGTATTTTTAATTTGAAATAGCTAATATATAAAAAAAGGAATTGTTAAATTTTTATTTTGCCTAAATAAATCAATTCAGTGTTAACGCTCCCAAAATTTCTTCGTGCATGAATGGACCACCCGGATATTTGGCCGTATAATCGAGATTCAGCCACACCAGTCCACGCTCATCAATATGATAATGAAGTTGTTTGTCTTTACTTTCATCAACAAAAAGTATCTTTTTGACTAAATAATTGATTTCTTCCAAATCACTTTTCCCGCCAATTAATATTTCAGGATAAATGTGTCCGCCGGTATGAATCAATCTGGGAGTACCACCTATAGATTTTATGCAGGCGGCCATCAAAATGGAATGGTCGTCACAGTCGCCGGAGAGGTATCGCAATGACTCGCTGGCGGTGGCGATATAGTCCTTGCCCTTTGGATCACTGACATAATTCCACCTGGTATTTATTTCCTTGAAGATAGCAAAACACTGGATCAGGGTACGGTAATCGCCGTATCCTTTGATATTTTTGAGATGTTTTGTTGTGGCCATGATGGAAAAATTCCGCACTTTTGGATTTTGATATTCAATGGCATTAAGAACTTTCGATTTATTGGGGAAAGGGAGAAGTTTAGAAAGAATTAAATCTTGGGGATTCGGATTGTCAGACATGGAATACACCATAGACCGGTAATCTTCAAAAACCGCATTAAAACCATAATTGCCGAATACAGTTCCGAACAAAAGTGCTATCAGATACAAAGCAAGACAGATAATTATTACTGTTTTTAATAATCTTAAAATTAATTGGATTATAATTAAAATCAGGATAAATAACACAATCCGGTCAATTTGAAAATAGAAATTCAGTTCGACCGCATTTTTATGGATGATGATAAAAACCGGAATGGCGATCAGAATATTTAATGCAAAAATAATAACATTATCCCAGGGTTTTGGAACCTGAAGACGGGCCTTTAATTTTTGAAATGGAATATTTTGGAGTTTTATCATAAGATACTAAAAAGTCTAACGCTATTTAGTTTTTACTATTTCATCAAATGTAACTCTTTTATCAATAAGCGACAATTCGAGCAACTGGTTTTGAATTTCGTCTAACATTTTCGCATCTAATTGTTTCTGAGACCATTTTGTCAAAGATAACCATTCCTGAATATCTTTCAATTGCTGGTGATAGGTTTCAGCCAAAGTTTTATCAATACTGTGAATTTCTTTAAATTGGCTTGTATTCTGATTGATTATCCTCAAAATCTCAGTAATAGCTTCAGGTTGCTCCTCAAATATCTGATTGCGTACGGCAATCACAAAACACGGCCACGGAGTAGGACAATCGGCAATGCGCCTGAAAGTTCCATTATCTACAAGAGGTTTAGTCATAAAACGTTCCCACATGAAGTAATCGGCGGTTCCGTTGTTTAGCGCTTGAACGGCGCCGTCTATAGTATTGACAATTTCAAATTGCAGTTTTTCCGTCTGCCAACCCTGATTACTGGCATTGACATAGGCCATTAATTGAGAACCGGAGCCTAATCTGGAGATCGCCGCTTTTTTATTTTCCAAATCTTCTAATGTTTTATATTCCGATTGGGCATCAACGTGAATTCCCCAAATCAAAGCCGATTCCACATAAACCTGAACAATTTTACTTGGGTTTCCGGCCACTATGTCTTTTATAATACCTTCGGTAAGGATAACGGCCATATCCGTATCGGCATCTCGAAGCATCTGGCACATTTTTCCGGTACCCTCAGGGACATTGGTCCATAATAAATCAATGCCTGCCTTTTGAAACTCTCCATTATCAATACTCAGATGCCACGGAAAATTGAAATGTTCCGGAACGCCGGCAATTTTTATAGTTTTCATGAGAGATTCGGATTTTTTAATTCATACCAATTGCAATGTATATCCCCGTAATAAAACTGGCTTTTAAGCTGGAAACCGAATTTTTGCACAATTTTATTTGAATTGAAATTATCCACATTGACCGAAGCAATTAATACAGGAAGGTTCATGGTTTGAAAGGCGTAATCCAACCATGCTCTTGTTGCTTCGGTAGCGTAACCTTTACCCCAATGCTCTTCTTGTAATCGATATCCCAAATCGTAGAAATGGGTTTGATTATTCTCAGGTTCTGTAACAAATTTAATACCGGCCCAGCCAATAACTTCATTAGTCTCTTTTAAAACAACAGAAAATCTTCCAATACCATTTTTAAGGTATTGATTACTTACATTGTTAATTAAATTGATTGATTCGCCAATTGATTTAAAAGGAGTATTTCCTAAATATTTCACTACGTTAGGATTACTGTCCAATTTAAACATGGCTTCTGCATCGGAAATCATCATTTTGCGAAGAATCAATCTTTCAGTTTGTATAATTAAATTCATTTTTCTGAGTTGATTTTTAAAGGAGAAATAACGATTCTGTAGCCATCGGGATCCTGGAACATTTTTCCGTTGTTATTCCAATATGGATTTTTAGAAGCAATTACTTCAATGTTATTTATTGCTAAATTTCGAAGCAATTCATCATACTTTTTTATTTCAGTTGGGTATAACACCAAAATATCATCTTCATCAAAATGGTGATTGGCTTTTTCCGTGGATGTGGTAAACTCAAAATGCCAGTCTAAATTAGGTTTTCCAACGAAAATACCATCATAATTATTATGATTCTCAAAACTCCCCAATAATTCAAATCCTAGTATATCAATATAAAAGGATTTGATTTTTTCTAGATTATTGGTGTGTCTTGCAATTCGTAAATTCATATTTATATTTCAATGGTAATTCACTTTTAATAGCCCCGATAAGAGTGAAAATCCTTTTTTGTTTTTCTTTAAAACAAAAAAGATTGAAACGGTTAGCGGGAAATAGCTCCTTAAAAATTATTTAGCGGATAATTTCTTCAATGTATAAGCAATTAATTCGTCAACTGCTTTGTATGGGTCTTCGCTGAAAGTTCCCGAAGCACGATTGGCAATAATCGCATTGAGCGACAATGCCTGGTGTCCCAATAACGCCGAGAGTCCATAAATGGCAGCGGTTTCCATTTCCAGATTGGTTATTCTGTTGTCCTGGAATTTAAAGGAATCCATTTTAGAATTTAAGTTTTCGTCCTGGATGTTCAAACGCAGCACACGGCCCTGAGGACCATAAAAACCACCTGCTGTTGCGGTAATTCCTTTGTGCATTTTATCGCTTTCGATAATTTTTTCCAGTTTTTCGGAACAGGCAATCACATACGGTTTTCCTTTTCTGGCATCCCAGTTGGTATGACTTACGAATGCATCTTCAAAAGCCGGATTCGAAACACCGTCAATCAAATAGGAGCGGAGCATGTTGTCCAATCCCAATCCGTATTTCGACATCACGAAGCTGTCCACCGGAATGTCAGCATGCAACGAACCGGAAGTTCCGATTCGGATGATATTTAGGGAAGTCAGTTGTTCTTTTGGCTGTCTGGTTTCCAGATCAATATTGACCAAAGCATCCAATTCGTTGATTACGATGTCAATATTGTCAGGTCCGATGCCTGTTGACATTACTGTAATCCGTTTACCGTTTAAGGTCCCGGTTTGGGTTTTGAATTCCCTTTTTTGGGTAGAAAATTCGATAGTGTCAAAGAACTGTGTTATTTTCTCAACCCGATTCTGATCTCCTACAAAGATGATATCATGTGCAATATGTTCCGGTTTTAAGTTCAAATGATATACGCTTCCGTCCGGGTTAAGTATTAATTCTGATGATTTTATCATTAATTTTTTGTTTAAATTGTTTAAGGGTTAAAGTTCTAAAATCTGCAATCTAAAACCTTAGCCGCCAACACGTTTCACTTTAAATCCTTTCATTTTTAGTATTTCCATTATTTTATCACGGTAATCCCCTTGAATAATTATCGAAGCATCTTTGAAAGTACCGCCAACGCTGAGTTTAGTTTTTATTTCTTTAGCTAAAACTTTAAAATCATCATCACTTCCTTCATACCCTTCTATAATGGTGGTTGCTTTTCCTTTTCGTTTTTCAAATTTGCAAATCATAGGTTCTTTTTGAATGTATAATTGCTTCGCCTGTTCGCTATAGCTCGGGTCGTGTTCGACTTCAGGAATTGCTTCTTCAGGAATTGCCTTGTGATTGGGAAAAAGATTTTTTAATTGGTCTTGTAAGTCCATGCTATTAAAATTAATTAAGCGCAAATTCGCAATTTTATTTTTCTTTTAATCTGCGAATTTGTGGTTATTAAAACAAAAAAGACATCAAGCGAACTCAATGTCTTTATAAAGTATAAAATTAGGTATTATTTTTTGATTAAGCCCAAATCAACCAATCTTTCGTACAGGAATTCACCTGCAGAAATATCTTCGTATTTTTTAGGATTTTCAGCATCGATACAGTTTTCCAAACAATCCAAACGCATGTCGCTTACCGGATGCATGAAAAACGGAATGGAATAACGGGAAGTTCCCCAAAGTTCTCTTGGAGGATTAACCACCTGATGGATAGTCGATTTTAATTTATTATTGGTGTGACGCGATAACATATCACCCACATTGATTACCAATTCGTCCGGTTCTGCTATAGCATCAATCCATTCGCCTTTGTGATTCTGAACCTGAAGTCCTTTACCCTGAGCACCCATTAAAAGCGTAATCAGATTGATGTCACCATGAGCGGCAGCACGGATTGCGTTTTCCGGCTCTTGGGTAATCGGCGGATAATGGATTGGTCTCAAAATACTGTTTCCTTCGTAAGCATATTGGTCAAAATAAAATTCATCCAGACCTAAATGCAAAGCCAGGGCTCTTAATACATAAACACCTGTTTTTTCCAACATTTGGTAGGCTTCTTTACCAACCACATTGAAACGAGGCAATTCTTTAACTTCAACATTGTCAGGATACTCAGAAGCATATTTGGAATCCTTGTCGACGTATTGTCCAAAGTGCCAAAACTCTTTAAGATCGCCTTCTTTTTTACCTTTGGCATGTTCCTTTCCGAAAGAAACATAACCGCGCTGGCCACCAATGCCAGGGATTTCATAACTGTACTTAGTTTCTAATGGTAAAGAGAAAAAATTTCTGATTTCACTGTACAATTCATCAACTAACTGGTCATCTAAAAAATGCCCTTTTAAAGCAACGAAGCCAATATCTTCAAATGCTTTTCCGATTTCATTTACAAATTTTTGTTTACGTTCCGGGTCACCCGAAAGGAAATCACGCAAGTCAACACTAGGAATGTTTTGCATATAATCAATAATTGTTAATAACTTTTAAAGCTAAAAGCCTTATGAATACAAATATATAGAATAATTTTTAATAGGGATTTCAAAAGTTATCAACACTTTAAAAAAATATAACAAATCAAGGTCAAACAGTTATTTTTTTATACTTTTGAGGGCGTAAAAAAACACTCATTTATTACCATACAAATATGAATTTCGATAGAAAAAACCTGACTGACGATACCTTATTAGACTTATATAAAAGACTCCTCAAACCAAGATTGATCGAGGAAAAAATGTTAATCTTGATTCGTCAGGGAAAAGTCTCTAAATGGTTTTCAGGAATTGGGCAGGAAGCTATTTCTGTTGGTATTACGGCAGTTTTGGATAAAGACGAATACATTTTGCCAATGCATCGAAATCTTGGTGTTTTTACAGGAAGAGATATTCCGTTATACCGATTATTTTCGCAGTGGCAAGGGAAAGCCAATGGATTTACCAAAGGCCGTGACCGTTCGTTTCATTTCGGGACGCAGGAATATAATATTGTTGGAATGATTTCGCATTTAGGCCCGCAAATGGGCGTTGCTGACGGAATTGCATTAGCCAATAAATTGATGAAAAATGGCAAAGTAACCGCCGTTTTTACAGGAGAAGGTGCCACATCTGAAGGTGATTTTCATGAAGCATTGAATATTGCGGCAGTATGGGATTTACCGGTACTTTTTGTTATTGAAAATAATGGTTACGGACTTTCGACACCAACCAACGAACAATACCGTTGCGAAAACCTTGCTGACAAAGGCATTGGTTACGGAATGGACAGTTATGTCGTGGATGGTAATAATATTTTGGAAGTTTATAATCTGATATCCGAATTAAAAGCATCGATGATCGAAAGGCCACGCCCGGTTCTATTGGAGTTCAAAACCTTCCGTATGCGTGGGCACGAAGAGGCGAGTGGTACCAAATATGTACCTCAAGATTTAATGGACATGTGGGCTATTAAAGATCCAGTCGACAATTTCAGGAAATACCTGACTGAAAATAATATCCTTAAAGCTGAATTTGACGAAGCACTTAGAGCTGATATCAAAAGGGAAATAGACGATAATTTACTGATTGCAAATAGCGAGGCAGTTATCGAAGCCAGTTTAAGCGAAGAATTAAATGATGTATATAAACCGTATCAATTTGAAGAAGTTAAACCTTCTGCTGAAGTTGAAAATGTTCGATATATTGATGCCATATCACAAGCTTTGAGACAATCGATGGAGCGTCACGACAACCTGGTTATTATGGGTCAGGATATTGCCGAGTATGGCGGAGCCTTCAAAATCACTGATGGTTTTGTTGCTCAATTCGGAAAAGAGCGGGTTCGCAACACACCAATTTGCGAAAGCGCCGTTGTTTCCGCGGGAATGGGATTATCAATTAACGGTCATAAAGCTATAGTAGAAATGCAATTTGCTGATTTCGTTTCTACAGGATTTAATCCAATAGTGAATTTGTTGGCCAAATCCCATTATAGATGGTTAGAAAAAGCCGACGTTGTAGTCCGCATGCCTTGTGGCGGAGGAACTCAGGCCGGGCCTTTCCATTCGCAGACCAATGAAGCCTGGTTTACTAAAACTCCAGGATTAAAAGTGGTTTATCCAGCATTTCCTTATGATGCAAAAGGTTTATTGAACGCTTCTATCAATGATCCGAATCCGGTCATGTTTTTTGAACACAAACAATTATACCGAAGCATGTCTCAGGACGTACCCAAGGATTATTATACTTTGCCATTAGGAAAAGCAGCTTTATTGAAAGAAGGAACCGATGTGACGATTATCGCTTTTGGAGCAGCAGTACACTGGGCTTTGGATACATTAAGCAAAAATCCAAACATTTCTGCTGACTTGTTGGATTTAAGAACCTTACAACCATTGGACACTGAAGCGATTTATGCTTCCGCCAAGAAAACAGGAAAAGTGATTATATATCAGGAAGATACTATGTTTGGCGGTGTCGCCAGCGATATCTCAGCGATGATTATGGAAAATTGTTTTGAATATTTAGACGCACCGGTAAAACGTGTGGCGAGTTTAGATTCTCCAATTCCATTTACAAAAGCTCTTGAAGATCAATATTTACCTAAAGGCAGATTTGAAGCAGAATTATTGCAATTGATGGCATATTAAGAAATCTACTATATTCGATTAAACTTTAATTATACAATTTTATGAATACAGAAAATATTTTAGTTTCAAGGGCTTCAGATATTGAAAAAGCAACATTTTTTAGAAAAACCTATACGCATGTAGCATTAGCTATTCTGGCATTTATTATGGTTGAAACCCTTTTGCTTCAAACAGTTCCAGCGGAATTGATTTTCTCGATGATAAGCGGTGGTAGATTTATTTGGCTCTTTATTATTGGATTATTTTGGTTAGGAACTACGATATCCAATAAGTTAGCCTTTCATCCCTCACGGGAAAAACAGTATTTAGGATTAGGGTTATATGTTATTTTAGAGGCAATAATATTTTTGCCAATGATTGCGATGGCAGTCTCGTTTACAGGAGGAGATATAATCATGCAGGCTGCAGCAGTTACATTATTTATGTTTTCAGGCTTAACTGCCGTTGTATTTTTTACTAAAACTGATTTTTCTTTTCTAAGAACAGCGATTATAGTGGGCGGTTTCGTCTCATTAGGAGTAATTGTAGTGGGAGCTATTTTTGGATTCAATTTAGGATTATGGTTCTCTGTTGGAATGGTAGTTTTAGCCTCTGCATGTATCTTGTATCAGACGCATCAAATTAAAGAGCAATTTGGCACCGAACAATATGTAGGTGCTTCACTGCAGTTATTTTCATCGATAATGTTATTATTCTGGTATATATTAAGGATTTTTATGAGTAAGAAATAATTAATACGAAGATGTGAAGGTTTCTGAGAAGTAAAGGTATTTAAGACTTTATAGGAACAACGTATAAAAACAGGTTTTCAAAAAGTGTCGTCTTTTTGAAAACCTGTTTTTTTTGATGACACAATAACATTTTTTCCAAAACCCTATAACATTACAACAGGTTATCGACACGGGAAATAGTGCAACAGTAACTAATGCCCGGTTTAGGAAAGGGAGTGTAGCGAAAATCTTTTATAAAAAATTAAAAATCCCCAGATTGATTACACCCGGGGATTAAATTTTATTTCAAAAGCTTAAAAAACTAGGAGTCCATTTCGCATAAAGTGTTGATTAATGTACTGCAGCTATCAGCATGCCCTACAACAAGCACACCATTTGGACAACGGCAAGCCATAAGCTCACCACCTTTACCTTGAATATTTTTTTGCTCAATTTTGCTTAATTGTTGAGCGCCTTCTAATTTCAAAATGTTTTTTAACATGATTTAAAGTTTTTTTAGTTATTTAATATAGCCCAGTAGATTTAAGACAATTAGGGCATCTGTCTGTTCTTGGCCAAGAATGTTTTTGTATTTTTTTTTTACGTTATTTATACCTTAAGTACTCTATTTCCTTTTACGTGAATGCTATATTATATAGGAATTATTTTACGAATATATCTATTAATAGTAAGAATTCAAAAAAATTGTTCAGTTTTTTTAGCAAATATTTCTTACAAGTATTGCGCTTTGAGACAGCCTTGTTGTTTGTCACTGGTACTTTTGTAATAACATCATTATTGTGAAAGTATAAACGGTAAAATTAGTTTTTGGTAGCCTAGAATAAAACGCAAGCTAATGGCATTCATGAGAGGAGACAGATGTGATAATAAGCTTTACATACCGCCGGAAGAAAATGAGCTGTTAAGGACTTTGAAAGAAATGGAATATGTGCAAAAATCAGATAAAATTGGCGAAATAACTATTTTCACACGGAGGCAATATCATTGGCCAGTTTGAAGGACTTCAAAATAAAAAAGACTGCTCAACGAGCAGTCTTTTTTGTATTAGAAACGTCCCAGAAGCCAATATATGATTATAAATATTATAATCATACCAATACAACCGCCACCCATCTTTTTAGCACCATATCCTGCTATAAGCGTTTTGAAGAAACTGTTCATAATTATATGTTTTTATTGTTCAGTTAAATATAAGAATTTTTACCCAATAAAAAAATTTACTGCAAATTTCAAAATGGAAGCTGTCATCTATTTGCAAATAGACATCCTGCACAAAATTATCTTTTCTAGTCAAATTCATAATTAATTCCTATTAAAACAAAAATTAGATGTTTATTATTGTTTAATTAATAAATTTAACAATAACTGTTTTTTATGAATGTTAAATTTAGTAAATTTAATGTCATTACTTCAATTGTGTATTTTAAGTTAAAATAATAAATATAAACGAAATGATAAACTTTACAAGGCTCGCGGTTATCACAGCATTTATAAGTGTTTCCTCTTTTTTACACTTGCATGCACAGAGTTTCAAAGCGCCTTGTAATCCACCAGTAGTTACATCTCCTATATATTTATGTCAAAATACGACTGCGACTCCAATTGTAGTAACACCTTCTGCCGGAGGCACTTTAAACTGGTATGGAACGAATGCAACTGGAGGCACCGCTTCACCTGTTGCCCCAACACCTAATACTGCTGTTGTGGGTACAACGAATTATTATGTGAGTCAGACAATTGCAGGCTGTACTGAAAGTCCTAGAGTTGCGATTCTTATTGACGTCAGGGCCGATACAGGTGATGCAATTAGTATAATTTGTACTACTTCAGCATCTTCAATATTTTTTGACTGGGGTGGTATTACTGGGCACCCGACAAATGCCTACAATTATTCATATACTATTCAAGGAGGAGCAGCCGTTACAGGAAATACCGACCCATCGAGTTTTGATGTAACTGGTCTATCACCAGGTCAGTCAGTTACGCTTACCGTAACATCTGTCGTGGGCTTTCCTTGCATTCCGCCTAAATCTTTAACATGTACGGTCCCTTGCGGTGCTATGACAGTCACTCCTGATTTCCCGGAAATTGCTCCCTTTTGCTCTGGTTCTGCACCAATATTAGATAATACAGTTGCTTCTCCAAATCATATTACCGGGACTTGGAATCCGCCAACAATTACAACCAGTGGGAACTACGTTTTTACACCAAATTCAGCTTTATTTCCTTGCGCTATCCCTCAAACGCTTAATGTAACGGTCACTCCAAAAGTCGCTCCAACTTTCACCACCACTATACCAACAACAGTATGCCAAAATGCTCCTGCACCGGTATTACCGACAAGTTCTTCAAATGGAATCACAGGAACATGGAGTTCTATCAATACTGCCATTTTGGGAACAACCAATTATACTTTTACACCTACTCCCGCGCAGTGTACCACAGCAGCCTCATACAATTACCCGATAACTGTAGTTGCAGTTACTGCCCCTGATTTTCCGGAAATTGCTCCCTTTTGCTCTGATACAGCTGCACCAATATTAAATAATCCTGATACCTCTCCAAATGGTATTACCGGGACTTGGAATCCGCCAGCAATTACAACCAGTGGCATCTACGTTTTTACTCCAAATCCAGCTTTATTTCCCTGCGCTGCCACCCAACCCCTGAATGTAACGATTATACCAACAGTCGCTCCGACTTTCACCATACCAACAACATTATGCCAAAATGCTGATCCACCAATATTGCCGACAAGCTCAAATACTATCACTGGAATTTGGAATCCGACTTCGATCGATACTGCAACCTTGGGGACAACCGATTATACTTTTACTCCTAATCCCGGACAGTGTACCACGGAACCCACGTACGTTTACCAGATAACTGTAAATCAACCCATAATAATAGATTTTACAACTGATGTTACGGATGCTTTTTCCGAAAATCAAATTATAACTGTTACCACTGCAAATGCGGGAAACTACTTATACCAATTGGATTATGGTCCATTACAAACTAGTAATGTATTTGAAAATGTCTCATTTGGTTCACACACTTTAACTGTATATGATGCGAATGGCTGTTCACCACCAAAAACTAGAGAGAATGTATGGGTTATTGATTACCCGACATACTTTACGCCCAATGGCGATAATTATCATGACTATTGGAACATTACAACTTTACGAAATCTAACTAATCCCAAAATATTTATATTTGACCGGTATGGCAAACTTTTGAAACAAATAAGTCCGGACGGCCTGGGTTGGGATGGAACTTTTATTGGACAGCCACTCCCTAGTACTGATTATTGGTTTACTGCTGAATACACAGAAAATAATGTCTCCAAAACATTTAAAGCACATTTTTCATTAAAGAGATAAAAAAAGCTCCCAATTGGAGCTTTTTAATTTTTAATACTTGCCGCTGAGCAATTCTCCGCCGATATCCGATTTTGCTTCAATACCTAATTTTTTCATCATTTCGTAGGTGGTACAAATTGCAGCAGAAGTTACCGGAATTCCGATTTCCTTTTGAATCAGATCTATGGCTTCCAACGATGGCATTTGTACACAGGCAGAAGCTACTAAAACATCAACCCCTTCTAAATTCAGGCGCTTGTATATTTTGAGTAAATTCATTGGATCCTGGGCCGCCACTTCCAAATTATCCGGAATTTCCAAAGCAATAGAATCTACTACTTCAAATCCTTGGTGTTCAATATAATCAACAACCATATCCGTTAATGGGCGCATATAAGGAGTAATGATTGCTACTTTTTTAGCCCCCAATACTTTCAATCCATTGATTAAGGCACCGGCACTGGTAACAATTGGAGTAGGAAAGTCATTGGCGATTGTTTCCTGATGCAAATTCACTTCCGAAACACAATGATATCCGCGCCCCATGCTCATTATGGCAACCAGACACGCATACCCCATAACATCTACGTGAGCATCAGAAAGTTCCTGAGCACATTTTAAACTCATGGCATCCATCGCTTCCAGTTCTTCTTTGGTCACTTTTTTCATTCGCATGCGACTGGAATGAAAAGTAAACCGTTCCGGTAAGATGCTTTCTCTGGAACGGAAAATAGCCGGTATCTCCGTTTCCATTGTAACATTCGATGATGGAACTATTTGGCCTATTCTGTATTTTTTCATTTTTAAAATATTCTTTTGTTTTACAATTTGGCTAAAGCCAAAAATTAAATCTCTTTAATCGTATTGACAATCGTTCCAATACCTTCCACGGTAGCTTCCACCACGTCACCATCCCACATCCATTCCTGTGGGTTTCTACCCGCACCAACGCCAGCAGGAGTTCCGGTCGCGATAATATCACCTGGTTCCAATGTAAAAACAGTACTCAAATCATTAATCAGATCGTTGATATTGAATAACATGAATTTTGTGTTTGAATTTTGTTTTTCAACACCATTCACTTTTAGGGATAAATTTAAATTATGCGGATTCGGTATTTCGTCTTTGGTAACCAAAAATGGTCCCATAGGTGCAAAAGTGTCCTGCCCTTTGGAAACAATCCATTGTCCGGAACGGCGGCAGTCTCTTGCAGAAATATCGTTAATAACAGTGTATCCAAAAACGTAATCCATAGCTTTTTCCTTAGGTACATATTTTCCTTTTTTACCAATAACTACAGCCAATTCCACTTCCCAGTCCAATTGCTGTGTCAATTTCGGATTGTGCAGGATTTCAGTATTTGTTGCTGTTACCGTTGTTGGTGGCTTAGAAAAAATGACTGGTGCCTGTGGTAAATCATGCGAAGTGTCCAATGTTCTGGCGCTTTCGGCCACATGTTCTGTATAATTCAGACCAATTCCAATAATGTTTTTTCGAGGTTTTGGAATAGGCGCAAGCAATGTAACATTAGACAATGGATAAATACAATTACTGCGTTCTTCTGCGCTCAGACTGTCAATAATCATTTGAATTCTTTGCACTTCAGGCAAACCCAAATCAATGAGATCCAACATTGTTTTTGGCATTCCTTCTTTTTTTATTTTGCCTATATCTTCAAAGTCGATAACATGATTGTCTTCTACCGATCCTAATCGTGGTGAAGTATGATTGATTTGGTAAGTAGCTAATTTCATTTGTTTTATTTTTCAATTATTTGATAACCATTATTTTCAGTGTATTCTCTTTCCTGGTATAATCCCAAAGCATTAATTGTCGGCAGATCGTTAAACGAAAACAAACAAGCGTCTTCAGTATCCGAAAGGTTGACATGCTCATGATTTACCCACGATGGCACACAGAAAATATCTCTTTCTTTCCAATCAAAACGTTTTCCGCCTATAACCGAATACCCTTTTCCTTTGGCACATTGATACACAAATGAACCGGTATGTTTATGTGCTTTGGTGTGTTCGCTTGGACGTAATAACTGCATCGAGGCACCCATAGTCTGCATTACCGCGCCACCTGTTAACGGATTCGAATAATTCATTAAAATGCCATCAAAAGGAGAACCATCGTTAACCTTCGCTGCTTCTAAAAGAGCTGGGTAAACGGTTTTCCAGGAGTATTTAAAAAGGGGAGAATAGGGTTTGTCCCAGACTTTATCAGCCGGTAATAATCCTGAACTTCCATAGGTTAGCGGAGAATAATTTACCGGATTATTTAAGCTTTGTTTGCCATCATAAACGGCATAATCATTAGCTTCCAAAGCATTCACCAACGGAATATCCAAACCGTCCTGCCAAATACACGTTTTCCCATCCGCAGCCACGCCGTGTTCATGCCATGCAGAATTTGGAGTGATAACAAAATCATTGACTTCAAAGGTAATTTTGTTCCCGTCAACAACCGTGTATCCACCAGAGCCTTCCATTATAAAACGCAAAGCTGATGCTCTATGGCGATGAGCGGAAGTACTTTCGCCCGGGCGTGTAACCTGGATTCCGGTGTATAGCCAACCCACAGCAGCACTAACATCTTTGCGTTTGTCATTTACCAAATAAACAACACGTCGGCCTGCCTGTTCCGGAGTGACCAATTCTGAAGATTTCAGCACCAATTCGCGTAGATCATCGTATTTCCACAACATCGGAATCGAAGACGTTCTGGGTTCCCAAGGTTCTATATCATTGGCAACAGTCCATAAGGCACCGGCGCCCAATGTTTCTAATTCTTTGTAGTAGGCTTCCAGTTCAGGCGTATCCTTTACTCTGGCACGACCAATTTGGTCATCGCTGTATTTACCTTCCATAATTTATTTTTTATTAAACTCTTCGTGATTGTCAATAAAAGTAATTTTTCTAGTCGGAGCAATATTTACCCTCAAATCAAAAATATCAAAACGATTGTAATGTCCTAAAATATCGTGCATTTGCTTCGGCTGAATACATTTTTGTAAATCGATTTCAGCGTAAGCTAT
The DNA here is from genome assembly GCF_007109225.1 of Flavobacterium sp. GT3R68. GTDB lineage: Bacteria > Bacteroidota > Bacteroidia > Flavobacteriales > Flavobacteriaceae > Flavobacterium. The sequence goes on along the minus strand of NZ_VJZK01000003.1, from coordinate 119,500 downwards.
TCCTTCATCATCTATCAATGGTTCGCCAATAACGGCGCCATTTGGACCAACAAAACCTGAAAATGCGGAGTTTTTACGGGTCAGTAATTCATCCACATTTGGAACATCTGCACGTAAAGCGTCCTTGATTTCCTGAGAAATCGTTGAACAGGAAACGATAGTAAATAATTTTCCTTCGAACGAATGGGCCGCTGCACGTATTTTAATCGCTTCTGCCATATCATAATCGGGTGGAGCAACCGGCAATGAAATATAATTGGCGATGTGAATTAATTCCCCTTGCGAAAGTAAGGTGAAACGGGCCAATGTATTGGTGTTTTCCCCACAGGCTAAAGTTCCGATGGGTCCAATTTCGGTGTCATATACTTTTAAAGAAGAACCGTCACCGGAAGTCCATGTCAGTTTTTCCGCCCAAGTCGGAACCAGTTTTCTGTGTTTCCCGATTACCGTTCCATGATTGTCAATTATCAGGTTCGTATTGTAGATTTCACCATAACTGGTTCCTCTTTCGTTGATTCCAATTACAATATGAATATTATTTTCTTTGGCAGCCTGATACAATCGCTCCATATCCGGATCGGAAACAGTAACGGAATTTTTATACAATTCTTCATACCATTTACTCCCCTGAACCGGCGTCATAATCCAGTTCCAATACGGATAACCCGCAACGAAAACCTCAGGAAAAGCAATCAGTTGTGCGCCATTTGCAGAAGCTTCTTTTACAAACGAAATGGCTTTGTCAATCGTTTTTTCGACATTTAAAAAAACAGGTGAAGTCTGAACGGTGGCGGCTTTGAATTTTGAAAAATCCATTTATTTTATTTTTTGATTATAAATGTAACACTTATTGCATTATAAAAGGAGTAATTTTCCCTTTCATCTCCTCTGAAAACGGTTCGGCTTTGATGTCGTCCCTGTTCTCCTTGAACGCCACATTTACCAAAGTTACTTCACCTTCTACACAGGTTTTACCTTCTGAATCTTCAAAACGGAATCCGCAAAGTAGGGAAGCGCCTCCCAAATTTATCACCCACAGCTTTTTGGTCAGGATTTCTCCCAAACGTGCCGGTTTTTTAAATTGTACTTTTAAATCGACTGTCGGAATTCCATGGGTTGTATGCATTTTTTCAAATGGTCGGTCCAATGCTTCAGCAAACCAGTCTTCAACCAATCCGTTCAGCATTTCCAAAAATCGGGGATAGAAAACGATTCCGGCATAATCAATATGCTGAAACCTTATTTTTTCTGTTTTTATAAAGGGTATATTCATTTCTATTTTAATTTGAATCGTTGAATTTTTCCGGTTTCTGTTTTTGGCAAAGCCTCTAAAAAACGTATTTCTCTTGGATATTTATAAGGTGCGGCCACTTCTTTAAACCAGTCCTTAATCGTTTTTGCGGTTTCATCCTGTGCTTTAGAATGGTCTTTCAAAACAATATAGGCGCAAACCAGCATGCCGCGCTCTTCGTCGGGTAAACCGATAACGGCGCATTCGAGAATTTCGTCATGCGTTAGCAGTACACTTTCAACTTCGATCGCGGCAATATTATAGCCTGAAGAAATAATCATGTCATCGCCACGGGCAACGAAGCAGAAATACCCATCTTCATCCTTTTTGAAAATATCGCCAGTGAGATTCCATCCATTTTCTACATATTCTTTTTGTTTTTCTTCCCTGTTCAGGTATTTGCAACCTGTAATTCCCCGCACGGCTAACCTCCCAGCTTCGTCTGTGGCAACTTCGTTACCTTTCTTGTCAACGATTTTAGCTTCATAACCTGTTACTGCCAATCCGGTAGCGCCCGGTCTCATATTTTCTTCGTTGGAAGAAATAAAAATATGCAACATTTCGGTGGCACCAATCCCATCAATAATTTTCAATCCGGTGGCTTTATACCAATCTTCCCATACTTTCATCGGAAGAGTTTCGCCAGCTGAGACGCATTTGCGCAAGCTGGAAACATTGTATTCTTTAACTTTCGTCGTAATGATTCGCCAGGCAGTTGGAGCCGTGAAACATATTGTTACTTTATAATCCTGAATAGCCTTCAATAATAAATCAGGGGTTGGTTTTTCTATCAAAAAGGTTGAGGCCCCAAAATACATCGGAAACAAAACCAGTCCACCCAAACCAAAAGTAAAACCCAAAGGAGGACTTCCTGTAAAAACATCCTCAGCTGTCGGCTGTAATGAATATTGAGGGAAAGCTTCGCAAATATTGAGAATATCCTTGTGATAATGGGCCGTCATTTTTGGCAATCCTGTCGTTCCCGACGTAAAACCAATAAGCGCCACACTATCTGATTTGGAGTGATAATTTGTAAAATCTTTCGGTTTACCGGCCATTAAAGTTTTCAACTTCTCATAAAAACTAACGCTTTTTAAAAAAGGGGATTTGACCAAATTCATTTCTTCAATAAGAGAATCATCACACAAAACATGGGATATTTCGGCACAATCAATTATTGTCGTTAACTCCTTGGATCGCAATAACGGCATCGTTGCAACAACAATCCCACCCGCTTTTAAAATAGCGTACCAACAGGCAACCATCATCGGATTATTCGCAGAACGAATTAATACACGGTTTCCTGATTTCAAACCCAAATTTTCCACCAATACATGCGCCATCTGATTGGCTTTTTCGTATAAATCCTGATAGGTCCAACTCTCATCAAAAGTTTGCAAACAACTAGTATCTCCATGACCATTTGCAATATGATAATCTAATAATCTTTCGACACAATTGAGCATTTCAGGCTGTTGAAATTCAGCGGAAGGAAAAATATAATCCGGTTGTAATGTTACATCCGGAAGACTATCATGAGCAAAATTATCTACGTAGTGTTTCATTTGAATTATTATTTCTTATGACTTTCCGGTTTCAAAGCTTTTTTCATTCCTTCTACCATTTTTCTTTCGGAGGCTTTGTATGGATATAAATGGGAAATACCTGCCTGATATTGTTTTGGTATATCAGTTACCTGGAATTGCTCGTACGCCTGCGCATTCCTTACGAAATTTGGATCCAATAACAATGGTCTTCCCAAAGCTACCAAATCGGCTTTTCCATTGAGTAAAATCGTGTTTATCTGATCAATATCCTGAATATATCCTGTCGTTATTGTTGGAATGTGAACTGTATTCCGGACCATATCCGAAAAAGGAGTCTGCCACATCCTGCCCATTTGAGGCTTTTGATTAGAAACTGTATTTCCGGAAGAGACATTGATAATATCTGCTCCGGCATTTTTAAAGGCTTCGCAAATGGTTAGCACATCTGCTTCCGAAATTCCGTTTTCTGCCCAATCTGACGCTGAAATCCGGACTGCCATGGGTTTTCTATCCGGAAAAAAATTCCGAATTTCAGTAAACACACGTAGCGGAAATTTTAATCTGTTTGTTATGTTTCCGCCAAATTCATCGGTGCGAATATTTGTTAACGGTGAAAGGAAAGAGGCCAATAAAAATCCGTGATGCGCCTGCAATTCAATCATGTCAAATCCGGCTTCGTCAGCATTTTTTGCTGCCTGAACAAATTCGGAAGTTATTTGATCCATATCCTTCAAAGTCATTTCTCTTGGAGCAGCCATTTTTTCATTGAAAGGAATCGGGGAAGCTGAAAGTAATTTCCATGGCTCATCCATTGGTTTACCCACACCATCCCAAGGTTTTAAAGTAGCGCCTTTCCGTCCGGAATGCCCTAATTGGATTCCTATTTTTGCCTGACTGTTATTATGAATACAATCAATTATTTTTTTCCACGCAATTACCTGTTCCTTAGTGTAAATTCCAGCACAACCTAAAGTGATACGTCCGGTATTGGAAATTGCCGTCATTTCGGTTAAAATCAGTCCGACACCTCCAATTGCCCGGGCTCCGTAATGCAGTAAATGCCAATCGGACACCAATCCGTTTTCAGCAGAATACTGACCCATGCCACTCATCACAATCCGGTTATTCAGTTGCATTTCCCTTAACTGAAATGGCGTAAATGCAGCAGGAGTATTTTTATCAGTACCATTTTTTAAATTGAAATCGGACAATACTTTTTGAGGAAATGAAGCATCGCGAATCGCTAAATTCTCAAATGTCACTTTTTTAGAACGGGTCATTACGCCAAAAGCAAACTGCATAAAATCATGCTGGCTGTTTCGGTCCATATTTTCGAACCAGTCCAAAGAAACATTGGCAGCATGCTGAATCATCTCGACGCGGTTTCTCCGGGCTTTTTCATATTGTTCAAACGCTGCTAGAATATCTGATTTGTTGTCCACAATCGCATCCGAAAGCGAAATAGCACATTCCATTGCTAATTTTGTTCCTGAACCAATAGAGTAGTGGGCGGTCGCTTTGGCATCGCCAAGCAATACAATATTGTCTTTATGCCATTTGTCACTCGTTATGGCTGGAAATTGTCTCCAATGAGATTTATTAGAAATCAATTTATGCCCATCGAGTTCTTCTTTGAAGAATTCACTAATTTTTCGAATGGTATCTTCTTCATTAGTCACTTCAAAACCAGCTTTTTGCCAGGTTTCATCGGAACATTCAAAAATCCAGGTACTCATTCCTTCTTCATATTGATAGGAATGGGCTACTATCATTCCAAAAGGTGTGGAACGGAAAAAATAGGTAAAGGCATCCAAGGGTTTTGTAGAGCCTAACCATACAAAACGGTTTTTTTTGAGTTCAATTTTAGTTCCAAAATCATTCTCAAACTGGGTCCTGATTTGGCTTCCGATACCATCGCTTGCCACGATTATATCTGCTTCTAATTTAGAAACATCGTCAATATTGGCTTCAAAATGAAGATTTACACCAACTTCCGTACAGCGTTGCTGCAATAATTGTAATAACGTTTTTCGGGAACACCCACAAAATCCATTTCCGGAAATGCTTACGATATCACCATCACGTGCGACAGCAATATCATCCCAATAGGCAAATTTACTTCGGATAAGTTTATATGATTCGGTATCCCGGGTTAGGAATTCGCCTAAGGTTTCATCTGAAAAAACAACACCGAAACCAAAGCTGTCATCTGCTTTATTGCGTTCATAAACATCAATCTGACAGTCGGGCATTGCCTTTTTCGTTAATATTGAAAAGTATAAACCTCCTGGCCCGCCTCCTATAACTGCTATTTTCATATTTTGGTTATGGTCTTTTGAGAGAGAAAATTTCTCCTAATTTTGAATAATTGGAACCCGCTAAACGCGCCATTGGCTTATAGGTTTCGAGGTTGATTTTGAAATCATCCAACAGGACATTTTCATCGACATGAAACATTACAATTTTACCGATAATAATTGTCGCCCCGCCAAATTTATGGTTTTCCAAAGTATAATGATGCACGAGTTCGCATTCCATCGTAATGGCGCTTTCTTTTACTCTTGGTGCTTTTATTTTAATGGAAGGAATGGGCGTTAAGCCCGCCAAATCGAATTCGCTTTCATTGGATGAAATGGTCTTGGATGTGAGGTTCATTTGCTCGACAACATCTTCTGTTACCATATTCACAACAAATTCTTTATTGGCCAACACATTATTGAGCGTGTCTTTATTGCCGCCGTCCGGGTGAACCGTAGAAAACATTACATGTGGGGGATCATCACCAACCGCATTGAAAAAAGAAAATGGGGCCAAATTAAAAACACCATCTATTCCTACGGTGGAAATCCAGCCGATGGGTCTTGGAATCACAGCACCGGTAAGTAATTTATAGATAGATTTCTGGTCAATTTCAGTAGGATCGAATTGCATTGTGATTGTTTACTACAAATAAAATAAAAAATCGCGAATATCTGTCAGGAAATAGTTAAAACAATTAAACAAGCTTATTTGATTTCATTAGTTATTTTGTAAATAAAATACTATTTTAGTAAAAGAATAATTTAAACCTGAGATTCTCAACGCCTTAACCCAGCAAAAGAATATGAGTACTAAATCTACTAAAGGAATTTGGAAAATTATTTCAGCATCCTCAATGGGAACCATGATTGAATGGTATGATTTTTACATTTTTGGAAGTCTGGCCGTTGTTATCTCCACTAAATTTTTTCCTTCTGATAATCCCACTGCAGCTTTTTTATCCACTCTGGCAACATTTGCTGCAGGATTCGTGGTCCGGCCTTTTGGTGCACTTTTCTTTGGAAGGTTAGGCGATATTATTGGGAGGAAGTATACTTTCATGGTTACTTTGCTGTTGATGGGGGGCGCTACCTTTTTAATTGGTTGCATTCCGAGTTATGAAACCATCGGATATATAGCGCCTGTACTAGTATTAGTACTTAGATTACTTCAGGGATTGGCACTTGGCGGCGAATATGGCGGCGCTGCAACTTATGTCGCGGAACACGCTCCGGTTGGACAGAGAGGGTATTGGACTTCCTGGATTCAAACGACTGCTACTGTTGGATTGTTTATCTCATTAATGGTTATTTTACTCACCAAAAACATCCTTTCTGCTGAAGAATTCGATGCCTGGGGTTGGAGAGTTCCTTTTTGGATTTCGATAATTATGGTCGGGATATCGTATCTGATTCGGAAGAAAATGGATGAATCACCGGTTTTCGCGAAAGCCAAAGCCGAAGGTAAAACCAGCACCAATCCTTTGAAAGAAAGTTTTGGAAACCGTTACAACTTAAAATATGTGTTATTAGCCTTGTTTGGGGCAACGATGGGACAGGGCGTCATTTGGTATACGGGACAATTTTATGCGATGAGTTTCATGAAAACCGTGATGTCAATCGATTCTTCTCAAGTGGATGCCTTATTGGGAATTGCGTTATTGTTTGGAACCCCGTTTTTTATTGTTTTTGGATGGTTAAGCGACAAAGTGGGGCGGAAGTATATTATGATGGGAGGGATGCTATTGGCAATTTTACTATATCGACCAATTTACAAACAGATGTACGAAACTACATTCGTAAAAAATAAAACAGAAATTGTCCAAAATACAAAAGTACTCGCGGAACTGAAGGAAAATAAGAAACACACTCTGGATTCCATTTACACCACAAACAAAACATTTTCTGACGGAACGACTTTACTGGAAATCAAAACCATAATCTTAGAAAACGGAAAAGCAAAAATCGTTGACGGGAAACCCAAAACAGAAACTAAAACCACGATTCACATTAATTCGGATGATAAATGGTCTTTGATCTTTTTAATATTCATCCAGGTTTTGTTTGTTACGATGGTTTATGGGCCAATTGCCGCTTTCCTGGTCGAAATGTTTCCGGTAAAAATAAGATACACCTCTATGTCATTACCCTATCATATTGGGAATGGGATTTTTGGAGGATTGCTTCCTGCCATCTCTACTTATTTTGTAACCCATGCTAAAGATGCCGGAGAAAGTGAATTTTATCTTGAAGGACTGTGGTATCCCATTGTAATTGCATCAGTATGTTTTGTCATCGGAATGATTTATATTGATAATAAAAATAGCAGGAAACACATTTAAAAATCATCACTATGGATAATTTAAAAAGAATTCTGGGAATACTTTGGCTGGCACTTGCCTTTGCTGCGGCTTATTTCTGCATTTTCGAATTTGGATTGCCTAAATTCCAAAGCGGGAAACAGGAAGATTTGGTTTTCGGAATTATTATACTTTTCGTACTTACTCCACTGATTGTTTTAGGATTAGGAATTTTTGGTTATTATTCTCTCAAAGGGGAATATGATGAATCGAAGAAATAGTCAGTCGAATTAAGCCATTAGCGTAGTAATATTAGAATGGATTACGTATTTTTATTTCGGAATAAACCAAAACTACTGCTCTTTACCCTTAAGATATCCGTTAGATAATTTAATTATGAGTTACTATAAAATTGATAATTTAGAACAATACTTCAAACATTATAACAAATCCGTTCGCGAACCCCGGAAATTTTGGGGAAAAATTGCAGAGGAAAACTTCACTTGGTACCAGCAATGGGACAAGGTTATGGAATTTGATATGGCCGAAGCTAAAATAAGTTGGTTTACAGAAGCAAAGGTTAACATTGTCAAAAACTGCATTGACCGTCATTTAGCGCGACGCGGAAATAAAACAGCTATCATTTTCGAACCAAACGATCCGAATGAAGAAGCGCTCCATATTTCATATAACGAATTGTACGCACGCGTCTCAAAAATGGCCAATGTATTTCGCGAACAGGGCGTAAAAAAAGGCGACCGCGTTTGTATTTATCTTCCTATGATTCCTGAATTGGCTGTTTCTGTATTGGCTTGCGCCAGAATAGGTGCTGTCCATTCGGTTGTATTTGCGGGATTTTCATCATCCGCGGTGGCAACGCGCATCAATGACAGCGGATGTAAAATGGTCATTACTTCTGACGGAGGATATCGCGGCAATAAGACTATTGATTTAAAAGGAATCGTGGATGAAGCATTGGAAAAATGCCCAACTATTGAAAATGTCTTGGTAGTCAAACGAACCAATACTCCTGTAAATATGAAAGACGGCCGCGATCAATGGTTGCAACCACTTTTGGACAATGCACTGGATAATAACGTCGCTGAAATAATGGATGCCGAAGATCCGTTGTTCATTCTGTATACTTCCGGATCCACCGGAAAACCGAAAGGAATGGTTCATACCACCGCGGGTTACATGGTGTATACCGCTTATACTTTTAAAAATGTATTCAATTACGAAGAGAATGATATTTTCTGGTGTACTGCCGATATTGGCTGGATTACCGGACATTCTTACATTTTATATGGTCCCTTATTGAATGGGGCCACCTCGGTAATTTTTGAAGGCGTTCCTTCCTATCCGGATTTCAGTCGTTTTTGGGAAATTATTGAAAAACACAAAATCACCCAATTTTATACAGCACCAACTGCCATTCGGGCTTTGGCAAAAGAAAGCGTCGATTATGTTCAGAAATACCCATTAAAATCATTGAAAGTAATTGGATCCGTAGGGGAACCCATTAATGAAGAAGCCTGGCATTGGTACAATGACCACGTAGGAGGGAAGCGTTGCCCAGTAGTGGATACCTGGTGGCAGACTGAAACAGGCGGAATCATGATTTCCCCAATCGCATTTGTTACTCCTACAAAACCCACTTACGCCACCTTGCCTTTACCGGGAATCCAACCGGTTTTAATGGACGATAAACGAAATGAAATAGAAGGCAATCAAAAAGAAGGCAGTCTGTGCATTAAATTTCCATGGCCAGGAATCGCCAGAACCATTTGGGGTGATCATCAACGGTATAAGGATACTTATTTTACGGCTTTTCCAGGAAAGTATTTCACTGGCGACGGTGCATTGCGCGATGAAGTGGGTTATTACCGAATCACAGGCCGTGTCGATGATGTCGTAATTGTTTCGGGACATAATTTGGGAACTGCTCCTATTGAGGATGCCATAAATGAACATCCGGCGGTTGCCGAAAGCGCCATAGTAGGTTTTCCGCATGACATTAAAGGAAATGCGTTGTATGGCTTCGTTATCCTAAAAGAAACAGGCGAATATCGCGACCGCGAAAATCTAACCAAAGAAATCAACCAACATGTTGCGGATCATATCGGACCGATAGCCAAATTGGATAAAATCCAGTTTGTGTCAGGATTACCCAAAACACGTTCGGGGAAAATCATGCGCAGGATTTTGCGAAAAATTGCTGAAGGGGATTTTACTGCTTTTGGGGATATCTCGACGTTATTGAATCCTGAAATTGTGGATGAAATAAAAGACGGGAAATTATAATTATATTATGAAACCAAATAATGAAGTACTTATAATTGGCGGAGGCCTCGCAGGATTAACTGCGGCAATTCACTTGTCCAATAATGGGGCTGAGGTAACCCTGATTGAAAAAAATGAATTTCCCAAGCATAAAGTCTGTGGGGAATACATTTCCAATGAAGTATTACCTTACTTCAAAGAATTGGCAATCGATATATCCGAATTGAATCCAACGGCTATAACCAAGATTATATTTTCAACCAGCAAAGGAAAAGTTATAGAAGGCCATCTTCCTTTAGGAGGATTTGGAATTAGCCGGTATGCTTTGGATGAATTTTTATACAAAAAAGCAATCAGCATTGGCTGCAATGTGATTCATGAAACAGTAGAATCCATAGATTTTAAGGATAATAATTTTACCGTAACAACTTCCAAAAACACTATTCTTAAATCCGAAATTGTTATCGGGGCATTTGGTAAACGTTCCAATGTAGATCAAAAACTTAATCGGAATTTTATTCAGAAAAAATCACCATGGTTGGCCGTAAAAGGACATTATTCAGGAGATTTTCCTAATGATGCCGTTGGATTGCATAACTTCAAAGGTGGCTATTGTGGAGTTTCAAAAGTCGAAAAAGATGTAATAAATATTTGTTATTTAGCCGATTATGAGACTTTTCAGAAATACAAAAATATCGAGAACTATCAGGAAAATGTAGTGCTCAAGAATCCTAATCTAAAAGAAATATTCAAAAACAGTAAATTGTTATTTGACAAACCATTAACCATCAGCCAGATTTCCTTTGAAAAAAAGGAAGCCGTCGAAAACCACATCCTGATGATAGGTGATACCGCAGGACTAATCCATCCTTTATGCGGAAATGGGATGGCAATGGCCATTCACAGTGCTAAAATAGTTTCTGAACTAATCGAAAAATATTTCAACGGGGAAATAAATTCAAGGGAACAGTTGGAAAAAAAATACACATTGGACTGGAATAAAAATTTCAAAAACCGATTAAAAACAGGGCGGTTTTTAGGAACATTGTTGCAAAAACAGAACCTTTCCGAACAACTGTTAAATTTATTGACTAAATTTCCATTTTTATTACCAAAGATCATTAAAAAGACACACGGAAAACCAATTTACTAAAATCACGGCATGTTACAGACCAAATACAGGACCGAAAGACCTGAAATCATGGATGATTTTACCATTGGAGGAGAAGCCTTGGTTGATGCATTGGATAAAATCGCCAGAATCAACCACCTTTTGGGTGGAAACCAACTAACTTTGCGGGGTGTTCAACATTTGATAATGAAGATTCCCAACTTCCAGGAAATCACTATTGTTGATGTCGGATGTGGAAATGGTGATATGTTACGGACTCTGGCAAATTATGGTTTAGGAAACGGATTGAAATTTAACTTAATCGGAATCGATGCCAATAATTTTGCAATTCAGCACGCGAAGGAATTATCTCAAAAATATTCTAATATCCATTTTAGATGCGAAGATATTCTAAATCAGGATTTTGCCGAACTAAAGTATGACATTGTGCTATGTACTTTGACATTACATCATTTTAAAAATGACGAAATTATTCAATTAATGACTATTTTTAACAAACAGGCGAGTATTGGAGTCGTCATTAATGATTTGCACAGAAACAAAATCGCATACCGTCTGTTTCAGCTGTTGTGTTTTGTATTCCGACTAAAAAATATGCCTCGCGAAGATGGATTAACGTCTATTTTAAGAGGTTTTAAAAAAGAAGAACTAATTCGTTTTTCAAAAAAATTAAACATTAAAAATTATACAGTTCAATGGAAATGGGCTTTCCGTTACCAGTGGATAATTTCAAAAATATGAGTGTAAAAATAAAGGCCGTTACTAAGCAGTTGCCAAAATATTCGAGGACAACCGAAGAAATCATCCCTTTTCTGGACACTTGGTTAGTTGGCCAGGACGAACGATTCATCCGAAAAGTAAAAAAGATTTTTGAAGGGGCGGCAGTGGATAAACGCTATTCCATTATGGATCCGATTGAAGTTTTTACCAATACTTCCTTTGAAGAAAGAAATGATATTTACGTTCGCGAAGTGATTGATTTAGGGGAAAAAGTTCTAACCAGTGCTTTACAGAAAGCACAATGGAATGCTGAAGACATTGATTATATCATTACAGTTAGCTGCACCGGAATTATGATTCCGTCACTCGATGCCTATCTCATCAATTCGCTGAAACTGCGTCAGGATATTATCAGGCTCCCGGTAACAGAAATGGGATGTGCCGCAGGTATTTCCGGAATTATATATGCTAAAAATTTCCTTCAGGCGAATCCAGGAAAAAGAGCTGCCGTTATAGCAGTTGAAAGCCCAACAGCAACTTTTCAGTTGAATGATTATTCGATGGCAAATATTGTTAGTGCTGCTATCTTCGGAGATGGTGCCGCCTGTGTAATGCTTTCTTCGCATGAAGATGATGAAGGGCCTGAAATTATCGCGGAAGAAATGTATCATTTCTATGACAACATTCATATGATGGGTTTCAAACTTACTAATTCAGGTTTACAAATGGTATTGGATATTGAGGTTCCTGAGACTATTTCATCTCATTTTCCTGATATCATACATCCTTTTTTGAAAAAACATAATCTGCGAATTGAGGACATTGATCATTTGATATTTCATCCGGGAGGAAAAAAAATTGTACAGACCGTCGAAGATTTATTTTCGGATCTAGGAAAAAACATCGCAGATACTAAAGAAGTACTTCGTTTATATGGCAATATGTCCAGTGCTACGGTTTTATATGTGTTGGAACGCATGATGGACAACAAACCAAATAAAGGAGAAAAAGGATTGATGTTGAGCTTTGGGCCCGGGTTTTCGGCTCAAAGAGTTTTATTGCAATTTTAAATTCGGCACAATGGCAACATTTCAGAATACCGATTATTGGGCTATTATTCTCGGAGGTAGCAGTGGTTTAGGTCTGGCTTCCGCCAAAAAATTAGCGCAGCAAGGAATGAATATCTGTATTATCCACAGGAATTCCCGTTCCGAAATGGAGTTAATTAAAACGAATTTTGACCATATCAAATCCAATGGTATACAATTTTTGAGTTTCAATGCAGATGCTCTTAATAAAGAAAAAACCGCCGAGCTCATTACCGAAATTAAAACTAAAATCGGAGAGAAAGGCCGAATAAGATGTTTGGTACACAGTATTGCAAAAGGAAATTTAAAACCGATGACAAGTCAAACCGAATCTATTTTATCTTCAGACGATTTTCAAATTACATTGTATGCGATGGCTATCAGTTTATATGATTGGACCAAAGCCATTTTTGAATCTAAATTATTCTCAGAAGATGCACGGATTATTTCGTTCACCAGTGAAGGAAACGCTAAAGCAATGCCCTATTATGGCGCCGTTTCTGCAGCAAAAGCCGCATTGGAAGCAATTTCCAGAAATATTGCCTTAGAATTTGCACCTTACGGAATCCGATCCAATTGTATACAGGCCGGGGTGACCGATACCCAATCCTTGCAGATGATTCCCAATAGCGAAAAAATCATCAGTTTTTCAGCAAAAAGGAATCCTTTTAAAAGATTAACAACTCCGGAAGATGTGGCTAATGTAGTGTATTTGCTATGTAGAGACGAAGCTTCCTGGATTAATGGTGCCACGATTCCAGTAGATGGTGGCGAACGGATCTGCTGAATAAGATGGACAAACAAGAAATCATTTCAAAATTACCTTATTCCGAACCTTTTTTGTTTGTGGACGACATTTTGGAAATAAATGAAGATGGAGTAATCGGAACGTATTTTTTTGATGAAAATCTTTATTTTTACAAAGGTCATTTCAAGCAAATTCCAGTTACACCAGGAGTAATTCTGACCGAAACCATGGCACAGATTGGTTTGGTTTGCCTTGGTATTTTTTTAATGAATGATTCCTTTAATATGAATACCGCAATTGCTTTAACATCAACAGAAATAGAATTTTTAAAGCCTGTTTTCCCAAATGAGAAAATAACGGTGATTTCCAAAAAAATATATTTCAGGTTTGGTAAATTAAAATGCAGCGTTGTTATGATAAATAGCAAAAATGAGGAAATTTGCACCGGAACAATTGCAGGAATAATCACTTCAAAATAAATTACAATTGCACTAAATTTCAATAAAATGGAAAAAAGAGTAGTCATAACAGGTCTTGGCGTAGTTGCTCCAAATGGAGTAGGCCTTGAGGAATTTACTCACGCCATTAAAAACGGAATTTCGGGAATCAAACATGACAAGGAATTGGAACGACTTCAATTTTCCTGTCAGATTGCCGGCAAACCGGACGTTTCCAGGGAATTATCGCTTCGTTATTTTTCGGAATTGGAGCTTCGTAATTTTAATGCAACCGGAATCTTATATGGGGTTATTGCAGGAATTGATGCCTGGCAAGATGCGGGATTATCGATGGATATTACAGAAGAACCGGACTGGGACAGTGGGACTATCTTTGGAACAGGAATGTGTGGTGTAGAAAAATTCCGTGAATGCATTTATAAAATTGACGATTTTCAAACCAAACGATTAGGAAGCACTGCCGTAGCTCAAACGATGAACAGTGGCGTAAGTGCCTATATAGCAGGGAAATTAGGTTTAGGAAATCAGGTTTCGACCAACTCTTCTGCCTGCACTACCGGAACAGAAAGTATCTTAATGGCGTATGACCGAATCAAATCCGGTAAGGCCAAACGTATTCTTGCGGGAAGTACAAGTGATTCCGGTCCTTATATTTGGGGTGGATTTGACGCCTTGAAAGTTTGTTCTTTCAAACACAACGATTCCCCTGAAAAAGGATCGCGGCCTATGTCAGCCAGTGCTTCGGGATTTGTTCCAGGAAGCGGAGCGGGTGCTTTACTGTTAGAAGATCTGGATTCGGCTATAGCCCGTGGCGCCAAAATTTATGCAGAAGTTCTGGGTGGAAATTTAAATTCCGGAGGACAACGGGGTTTGGGAACAATGACGGCACCCAATCCGATAGCAGTGCAAAGATGCATCACTGATGCGCTTGAAAACGCCGGAATTGGACCCGAAGATATTGATGCAATTAATGGTCATTTGACAGCAACTACAAAAGATGGGCTGGAGATACAGAATTGGAGTAAGGCATTAAATCGAAAAGGAGAAAATTTTCCGTATATTAACTCCTTGAAATCGATGATAGGACATTGCATCTCTGCCGCCGGTAGTATAGAAAGTGTCGCTACAGTGTTACAATTGCATCATGGATTTGTGTTTCCGAATATCAATTGCGAAGACATGCATCCCGAAGTGACAGAAGTCATAGGTGCTTCCAGAATTCCTCAGCAGTTGATTGAAAAAGAATTAAATATTATTGCCAAAGCCAGTTTTGGTTTTGGAGACGTAAACGGATGTGTCATCTTAAAAAAATATAAATAACCCATGAACAGAGAAGAAACAATCGAAAAATTGAAAACCATTGTTAAGCCATATATCAAAGATCAGGAAGCATTTAACAATTTGAATGAGAATACGGATTTTATTAATGATTTGAAAATAAACTCCGCGAACTTAGTGGATGTTATTTTAGATATCGAAGAAGCATTTAACATTGTCATTGATAACCAATCGATGGAGCGAATGATGGATGTGAAGTCGGCGATGGAAATTATAAAAACAAAATTAGCCTAATGTGATTGGAAATGATATTATCGATTTAGCTTTAGCCAAAAAAGAAAGTAATTGGAAACGTGAAGGTTTTTTAAATAAAATTTTTACCGCAGAAGAACAACTGCTCATTTTTCAATCTTCTACCCCGGAAAATATGGTGTGGAACCTGTGGAGTAGGAAAGAGGCTGCTTATAAAATCTATAATCGTCAAACACAAATCCGGAATTATAATCCGATGCAATTTGTCTGTTCCGACGTTCATTTAGCTGTAGGGAAAGTGATTTGCAAAGAAAATGTCTATTTTGTAAAAACGGAAATAACGAACGAGTACATTCATACCATTGCGGTTACATCTATTAAAGATTTTAAAAAGCTTGAAATACTTGATTTTGCGATCAAAATTTATAAAAAAGATGGAATTCCTGAGATTTTAATTAAAAATGATACTCTATTAAAACCAATTTCCATCAGTCATCACGGGAGATTTGAAAGAAGGATAATGATTTCTTAGTGGATTCCGAGTCGGGTTTTCAATTTCAAAAATAACAACGCAATATTATAAGCATCTTCAGACGAGGTGTGCCTGTCGGTTTTGGAAATCTTAAAATCCGTACACATCTCATCTAAAGGAAATGGTCTGTCGTAATCATCTTTCCACTTTTTATACATGATTTCGATATCCAACGCTTCGTTTTTCAGTCTTCCGCAATGCATTTTTTCCAGTGCTTCATTTATCATATCGACCTCCATATCAATACGATGCCCTACTAATATTGAATTTCCAATATATTCGATAAAAGCCTGAATGGCTTGCGGTTCCGCTAATTTCGTCTGCTTGGTTTCTATCAGGAATTCATTGGAAAGTCCATTGTCATGAAGAAAAATATACTGAAGCAGCGCCACATCAAAACTATCGCTGATGATAACACCATCGTTAATAATCGCAACTGCACCAAGGGATAAAATCACATCTTTCTGTGGATTCAATCCCGAAGTTTCGGCGCTCAGAATCACAAACCGCTTGGTTTTTTCCTTGTGATCGAATTTGGAAACATATTCTTTCCAAAATTCCGGATACTCCCTATTAATATTTTTCAGCCATTCTAACATAACTATGAAAAGTGTGTAAGTTGAAAATTATCCTTTACTAATTCCTCTAGTTCTTTTATAGGTATAAAACAATTTTTAAGTTTCTCCTTATCGTGTTTTGAAAGTTCTTCTAAATTTATGTATTGGCCCGAGTTCTCGTTCTTTATTCCTTCTAAAGTCCTAAATTTTGACAATATAAGAAAGGCTTCGGCGCAATTCAGGTAAATTTCCGAATGTTTGGGATCAATCATCGCCAATTGCTTAAATCGCAGATAGGTATTGTTGATTCCTTTCAGGTTATGACTCAACGTAAAAAGTCTCGCACCATCAATCAACGGTAATAAAGCCCGGGTTTTGATGTCAAATTTGTTTTTATTGGGCCCCTCTTCTTCTACATTAAATTTTTTGAAAAAACTCAATGGTGCGGGTTTCCTAAGGGCATCGTTTCCTAAATAATCAAAGAACAGCAAGTTGTTTTTTACATTCGCAAAAATTGATTCGGTCAATACTTCTTCAATTTTTATTTCGCCAAATGCTATCTCATAATCGAAGAAAATACCGGTTATTTCATCTGTATTTTCTCCCGGAGTATTCATCCAGGTATTGTATTGTTTTACCCAGTCCGTCAATGATTTACACCAAGACATATTACTGGCCATATTACTATAAGGACAAAATTCGTAACCAGTTTTTTCTAAAGTCGCCGTTACTTTTTTGGCAAGTTTCAGAAAGTAATCTTTTACATCCCGGTATTTATCGGCCGACACATCTTCGAACACCAAAATACTGTCCTGATCTGTCAGTAATAATTGTTCCTTTCTACCTTGGCTTCCTATACATAACCACGCAAACCGGGCAGGAGGGGATCCCATTTCCAATATTGCGATTTCTACAGCCCGTTTGACAATAGCGGTAGTGATTTCACCCGAAATATTGGTGATATGCGAAAGCGGAATATTTTTCGTGATGGAATTTTGAATCAGATGGGATAATTTTTCCCGAACTGACCTTAAGTCTTTAGCATTTATAGAGCGTTTAATTTCTTTAATCAAAACCCCAGGATTGTTGGATTGAGCTACAATCAGGTCATGTTCAGAAATGACTCCTTTAATTTCTGACTTATCAGAACCGTCTTGTGTCACACATAAATGAGTCACATTATTTTTGAGCATCAGTAGTTGCGCTTCAGGTAAAGAAATATTTGGCGGCACAGTAATGACAGGGGAAGACATTAATTTACTGATGGCATCAGTAATCAGGAAACGACCGGTACCAATTTTACTGCGAATATCCGAATCCGTGACAATACCAATAGGAAGGTTTTGTTCAGCGACAATAATACTATTCATAAGATTATCGGTCATCACCTGGGCCACATCTTTTACAAAAGTGGATGCACTGGTTTTTAATGGCGTTTTATTATAGGCTAACGACTGAAAATACTGAATTTCAGGCTGTTTTTCCGAATAAACTATATTGTCAGAAATGAATTTTCCGCGATTTTCCTTATCAGAAGGGTTAACTGTATTGGTTGCAAAACTCTGTAAAAGAAAGTCCAGCACTTCCATATTCTGCGCGACAAAAGGTTTGAACGCCGCAATGGGAATAGCGTATAAAATGCTTTCATCACGGGCCTTAGCCGTCATCATATAATTATTTTTGGCAAAAAAAGGACGAAGACCAAAAATATCACCGGCGCGGCATTTATTCAATAAAGTTTCCTCGGCATCAGCTATTACCGATAAATTAATCGTTCCGGCTGCCACAACATAAAAACTGTCATGAAGCGGATCATCAATTTGAAATAATGTTTTATTTTTTTCTAAATTAACTACGCGAACGCTCATTGCGATTTCCATCAATTCCTCGTAGGACAAATTGTGAAAAGGGGGATATTCCTTAAGAAAATCAGCTATACGAGCAGCAATAGTATTCATAGGCAATAGAAAAAAGAGATGTATTGTAAAAATAGGATTTATTATGTAATGATGCAAGAATAGTAGGATTTAAAATATTCTATTTTACATAATATAAATTATAGTGCAAATAGTATTGTACAATAATCGCACAGTTTTGGTAGTATCACATATATGAATCTAATTATCGCTTCTTTTTCTTTGCGGGAGTTTCTGTTTTAATATCAGTTTTATGTTGCAGTAAATAATTGGCCAGCATCTTTTCAATCAGTTCATCTTTAGTTAAATGATGAAATACCGTTTTGACTTTATCCTTAAGTATTGGTGAAACTTCGTGGTTTGGTTTCGTTTTGAAAATTTGTTTTGCCCATAAAAAAGTATTATTTTCTTCAATACTTATAGCGTCCGGTTTTTTAAACTCCGTGAATTTGATTCCTAATTCTTTTTCAAAATCAACTAATTCTGCAGTTTCTTCTGGTTGTAAAACAGTCAAAGACAATCCTTTTGCGCCAGCTCTAGCCGTTCTTCCGCTACGGTGCACATACGTTTCATATACATCCGGCAAATGATAATTGACTACATAAGAGATTTCTTTTACATCAATTCCTCTGGCAGCCAAATCAGTTGCCACTAATATATTGATATGTCCTTCGCGGAACTGTGCCATGATACGATCACGGATTGGCTGCGTCAGACTGCCATGAAGTGCCCCGGAAGAAAACCGGTTGATAGCCAGATTCTTAGCCAGTTTATTCACTGCCGCCTTGGTCTTGCAAAAAATGATGCCCCGCTCCCCTTCTTTTGATGATAAAAAATGCATCAACACATCCAATTTTTCAATGGCGTCAACAACAATGTACTGATGATCAATCCCTTGATTCCCTACAGTCTGCATATCTGCACTAACTTGTGTTACATGTTTGGACATATAATTCTGCACCAGTTGTTTGATAGTACCTGGCATGGTTGCCGAAAACAGGAAGGTTCTTCTGCTTTTAGGCAATTCTGTCAGTATTTCATTCAGGCTTTCTTTTAAGGCCGTAACCATTTCGTCAGCTTCATCCAGAACTAAATACTTTGCCTCTTTAATATTAATGGCATTTCTTTTAATCAGGTCAATTAAACGTCCAGGTGTTGCAATTACAATATGCGTTGTAGTGGCCAACCGTTCGATTTGTGGTTTGATTGGGATTCCGCCACACGTGGCTGCTATAGAAACTTCAGGTAAATATTTCGCATAGGCTTCCATATTAGTATATATCTGCTGACCCAGCTCTCTGGTTGGAACCAATATAACAGCCTGAATTTTATTGTTATTCACATCAACCAACTGTAATAACGGTAATCCGAATGCAGCAGTCTTCCCAGTACCGGTTTTAGCTATACCAACAAAATCATCTTTTTGTGATAATAAGATTGGGATCGATTTTTCCTGGATCTCTGTGGGAACAGCAATCTTCATTTCGTCTAAACTTTGTAATACAGGGTTGGAAATTCCTAATTCGGAAAAATGCTTTGACATAAAATTAATTTTGAACAAAGATAAAGAGTCTTTTCCCCTTAAAATCAATCCTTTGATAATAAATAAACCAATCAATATATATAGTTGATTTCTAGTTAGTTAGTGATATTTACCCCTTTTGTAAGTATTTATCTGTTTATAATGTTAAAATGTGCACTTAATCGACAAAAAATGCACTTTTAACATTTCTTTTTAATTCACCAATAGATGTAACATATACATTTGCAATGTGTTACAATCAAAAACAATAAAAATTTTTACAATGCAAACAACAACCACAACCACAAAAAAAACAACAACAAATTCTAACATTAATAATATTATGAAGAAATTATTTATCGCCATGGTATTACTTTTATCTTTCTATAGTAATGCCCAAAATTCAACTGTAACTTATACGCCATCATCGGCTGCTATAAATAATCCGGAAAGAGGATTCTATAAACATACCGAAACGCACTCTGCCAGTTATTCTAGTTTAAGTCAATCTACATTAGATGGTTATCGTGCCAACAACACAACACTGTTATTGAGAGTGTTTTACTTAGAAAGTTTTAGAAATTCTCCAATATCAAGTGCATATTTAAGTGCAATGCAAGCGGATTTTAATAAAATCAGAAGTGCAGGTTTGAAAGTTATCGTTCGTTTTGCTTATTCTGATACAGATGTAGCTGGACAAAGAGATGCTTCAAAAGCTCAGGTGTTAGCACATATTCAACAAGTAAAACCATTATTGGTTACTAATACTGATATCATTAGCGTTATGCAAGCCGGATTTATCGGGTCTTGGGGAGAATGGTATTATACAGATAATTTTGGAATGAGTCCAAGTACAACTGATTTTGCTAACCGTAAAGAAGTAGTGGACGGAATCCTTTCTGCATTGCCGGCTTCAAGAATGGTTCAAATTAGAACCCCTTCCTTAAAACAAAAAACATATGGTTCAACTTCAGCTTTGACTGCAGGACAAGCTTTCAGCGGGGCTAACATTGCAAGAATTGGTCACCACAATGACTGTTTCCTGGCTAGTTCATCAGATTTTGGAACGTATAACAATATTTCATCTGAGTATCCATATTTGGAGCAAGAAACAAAATATACAGCAATGGGTGGAGAAACTTGTGCGGTTAATGAGCCAAGGTCAGGATGTTCTACAGCAGTTGCTGAAATGACAAAATTCCACTGGTCATATTTGAATTTTGATTATAATCCTAGTGTTATTAGCGGATTCCAAGCTAACAACTGTTTCAGTGAAATTCAAAACAGATTAGGTTACCGTTTCCAAATGGTGAATGCAACTTTGCCACAGACAGCAAGTATCGGAGCAGCAATGCCTATTACTCTTAAAATAAAAAATACTGGTTTTGCTTCTCCATACAACCAAAGAAAAGTATACTTGGTTTTGAGAAACTCTTCAACTGGTCAGGAATATTCTGTTGCATTGAACACTGATCCAAGATTATGGGCAGCTGGTGTAGAGCAGACAATTACTGAAAACGTGACTTTGCCAACTAACATGGTAGGTGGAAGCTATAAATTGTTCTTGAAATTGCCAGATATGGATTCAGCATTGAGCACCCGTCCAGAGTATTCTATCCGTATGGCAAATGAAACTACTTGGGAAAGTACAACAGGTTGCAATGATTTGAAACATACAGTAAATGTTGGTACTTCATCTTCTTTAGGAACTACTGAAATCCATACATTAGAAATGAAGATTTATCCTGTTCCTGCTGACAATGAAATGACCATTGAATTTGATGCAATCAGCAACTACAAAGTATCTGTTTACAACTCATTAGGACAAAGAGTAAGTTTGAGTTCTACATTGAATACAAATAAAATGGTTTTGAACACTCAAGGTTTAAGCAGTGGTGTTTACTTGGTTCAATTTGAAAATAATGACAAAAAAGAAACTAGAAGGGTTACAGTAACTCACTAATTTATAAAGTTTAAAAATTAATAAGTTTTGAATAGTGGTTGATAGAATTTTAGGATTCTTCAACCACTATTTTTTTTGTTTTTTTTTCAAATTGTATTTTACACCTAAACGAAGTACATTTGAATAAAATTCGGATTGTGAATATATTTCAAATGCGCCGGTAATAGCAGTATAGTCAAATATTTGATAAGCAACCTCACCCATAAATCGTTTAAAATCACCACTATAATCATCATAGAACCAAGCAGCTTCTAGTCGGGAATTAAAATTACTTTCTTCTTTTCCAAACTTCCAGCCCAATCCTCCACCCATATAAAACCGACTGTCAATTATCCAATATGGATAACCGGATGCTGGATCTAAAGTGGCGTCTCCGATAGAGGATTCTGAGTATGAAGCTTCAACGAATGGCAGAAACTTCGATTTTTTCTCCTTTCCATTATCCCAAATAATTTTTGCAGTGGATGATCCTTCATAAGAATCACTGGTTTCCGCCACCGTTTTTGAAATGCTGTATGTATAATAATTGGCTTCAAGTGATAAACTGGCATTGATTAGTCCAAAAAAATAGGCATCCTGGTAAAGTGTTCCTTGCAATCGATATATACTTTTACTGTAAGCAGGACCCGTTTCTGCAGGGAACAATTTAATTTCCAAAGACCGATACCATTTGTTTCTGGAGTAGTTCGCCCCTATTCCGGCATGAATATATAATTTATCAAAATCACTGTACTCTCCTCTAATGCGTGCCCAATATTGCAATTTGTCAAAATTTTTCGGATTATTGAATTGATATTGTAATCCATAAATGGTATGAGTAACATTATCGGGATCTTCAATTTCAACATCTATATTATACATTTTGCTAAAGGTTGCGGCGAGTGTATGAATGTTTTTATACTTATCGTGCGAGCTATAGCCAACTAAATTTTTAAAGGCAGATGGGTCGGTACGGTTACTTTCCAATACGGATGCCAAAGTAATATAATCGCCATTCTCTTTTCGGTCGGCTTTTATCAATACGTTTTTTACATCAGAATAAAAAAGAGCGGGATAATTCTGAATCAAATCCTGTTGAATCGAAGCATCTACGTACATAACATCTTTATTAAGCATCGCCCGTAAATTTTCCTTTTCAGTATTTTCTGGTAGAGAACTGGCTAAAACCCACGCTTCCTTGAATTTTCCGATTTCATGATTGATATTGCTTAATACCGATAATGCCTTATAATCCGTTCCGTTTGTAGCGATGTAATTTTTATATTCGGATTCCAAAACCTTAAATGATTTTAGTTCTACCAACCACGACATACGTATTGCAAAATCGATGTCATTACTATAGGACGCCCAATCGTATGCTTTTTGAAACTGACTATTATCAGCATAAAGCCATGCAATATCTGTTGCCAGGGATTTTAGTTTTTCAGACGGCTGTTCTTTGTCTAATTCGGCCAAAGCATTTTGTGGTTCATAAGTTAATAAATATTGAATATACTGCAAATAAGAACCGGTTCCGGTATCTATTTTTAGTAGATTCAGCAATGCGCTTTTTATTTTTGCCTGATTTTCAGGAGTGTAAAATGAAGCCACATAACTGTTCAACAAATCCTTATCATTCGGGGTTACCAAGATTTGAGCTTCGAGCCACTTCTCTTTTGATAAATCATTCGGGTATTCAATAATTTTATTTAATTCTTTGGAATACATAATATTTTCCGGCAATGGATATTGCAGACAATGATTTTCCAATGCCTTCCAGACCTCTACTGCCCTATCTTCCGAAATCATATATTTAGCATATTTATTCCAGGCAATCGGATCAATTTTGGAATCGGTTTGTATTTTTTGCTTTAATTTCTCGATTTCAACTTTGAATTTCATATCCGTATCGACCCAAGTTTCACCAGTTGCATCCAACAGGAATTTTTTTACTTTAGCTTCATAAGCCAAGATGTCTGCATTAACATTTTTCTGCAAATCATCGAGCTTTAGTCTTTGTTCCGCCGTCATGTAATTCAAATCCGGCAGGATCAGCTTTGAAGTATTGGTGTAAACAGAATACAGATATCCATCCAAATAAGGGGTTCTCGAAAACCGTACTGCTTGATTTTTTAGTGCCGCTTCCATTTTTTGGATATTTTCGGAACTGATATAAACAAACCAATATTGCTTTCCGGATATGGATTCTTCGGGTTTTAATTCTTCAACAGTATACAACCCATTTTCAGTTTTATGATTGAAATTGGAAGCTCTCCAATCCAAAACAATATGTGCTGCCTCGCCTGCGCTTAAAAATCGCATTTGAGGATATAGCGTAGTCATCTCTTTTAGGTATTTATCAAATTCCGAGTACATGCCGATTTTCTTGCCTTTGGTTTTGTACCATCCTAAATTCAGTGCATTTCTATAATCAAATTCGCCCTGCGTGTGATTCTTCATCGTATTTACTTGATACACGTCATCCGGGTGCACAAAATGTGTCCAGATTCCGGTAAACAAATAAGTCGATTGCTGGCTGTATTGTTGGGCGACATTTAAATGGTAGCCACTGGTAATTCGGGGGAAATCAAAAAAATCTTTATTGTAAGGGTCAAAATCAAATTCCCTGTTTTCACCTTCAGAAGTTACCCCATCATAACTACTGCACATATATTTCAGGAAGGGCATACCCTTTTTGAGTTCGTCAATTCCCATGTTATCAATAAAATTCGATGGGGGAACATAGGTTACCGGTAAGGGTCCAAAATTGCTTACCTCCCATCTTTTCTGTACTGATTTTAATGAAGTGCCGATGAAATCTTTATTCTTCCACAAACCTTTAATAAGCTCCACATGATTGTACCCATGGAAAGAAAGCTCGTGTCCATTTTTAGCCGCATCTTTAACAAACCAATCGCTCAATGACTCCACATTGGGACCGGATTTAATTTTATTTTTATCCCATTGATCAAAAGTGAATGGTGGTTCCACTTTATTTTTATAATCAAAGGTCAACATAACTGAATAATCAATATTGTATTTTTTGCCCAATTTTACCATATCAGGCCACCAAACTTTTTTGACAAAATCCCGAGCAGAAAGACCCATCTCTGAAGCGATGGGTTCAGATTTCATATCAAAAAGCGGACACGGAAAATCATCCAAAAAAATCGTACTGACATTCGCCACGGGATATGGAATACCTTCCAAGCCTTCCATAATACCGGCAAACAGAAAGCCGCGATCTCTCTTTTTAAAGTCTTTTTGACTGTTAAAAAGAATAACTCTCCCTTTTCCAATGGTATTTTTAATTATCGTTGGATAGGCCGGGTCGTTTACAGCAGTCGCCAAAATTTTTATATTATTTGAAAAATTTTCTTTTGCATAACCATAGTGAAGTTCGTTTGGATTTATTTTTTTTCCATTGAAATTCGGAAGTATTGGCGTCTTTAAATAAAAACCTTTAGCAGTGATATCCGTATAAAATAATGCTTCGGGCCTGAATCCCAATAAATAGGCAAGTCTTTTGTCTTCCACTCCTAATGGTAAGAAAAATGTTCCGCCGTTCACTATAAATTCAGTAATGGTTTTTATCGAAGCGTCACTTAATTTTATAGTTGATGTCATGCATAAAACGCGGGTTGAGGAAGAAATTTCAGGTGTAGCATCCCATTTATTAATGTCAATAATTTTGTAGGGAAGTTTGGTATAATCACAAACTTTTTTCAAGTTGCTGTTAAAGTTAACACTTAAATCATCGTCATTATCTAGAATAAATTCAATAATTGGAGGCTGCATAATAGGGTTCTCTGAATATCTACGAAACTGATTTGTGCCTTTTTTATTCTCTCCTGCGAGATTAAAGGCATCCGAATCAAAATTATCAACCGTACCACAATTTACAAACACCATTGCGATTGCGAGAGCAAGCAAAAATTTATATCTTTTTAATACCGCGTTTATCACCTTCATAATTAAAATATTAAGTCCGAAATTTTACTCGATTTGGGTTCATTAATTATTTCATATACTTTAAAATTCTTATTGGCATAAAACAATTCTATTTTACGCCCTCTCTTTTTTAAGATTTCCATCTGATTTATCAGCGTTTTAGTCAGACTGTCATTTTCTGCGAAAGGACTCGGTTCTTTGCTATTGAATACAAAAAGAAGTACGCTCTTTGGAATTACGTTTTGTGGATTTTTTTTAAAAAACTTTGGATTTCTGATATTCTTAAAATAAATGGAATCTTGCTTTGGATATTCATTCAGAAAATCTTCATAATTCATAAAATAATGTTTGTGGGCACTAATTGCCTGAGTTGAATTATCATTCACTACCGCGTAGGAATACGGAAAATAGTTATGGGAAATTTTATCATACACCTGAAGCACCTGCTTTGGAACATCATCGGATTCTGAAAATTGGTCAATCGCATTTTTTTGATAATAAACCGCTGAACAAACTATTGTAATAACAAGCAAAGTCACCGCATATTTATTGAATTTTTCCATTTTTATAGCTACCGGTTTAAAGATTCTGACGATAATGGCAGCGTTAATACCAATAACGATCGGAATAAATGCCGAAAGAGATTGTATCAATAAATCCGGATCTATCCATGGATTTTTTAGAAATCCCATAAATATTAAAGAGATGAAATAAAGTAAAAAAGCAATTGCGGCTTTCCAGTTTTCCTTATTGTAAAATGTGAATTTCAACAAACAAAGGATTCCGCATAAGGCACTTATTATGTAATAATTCAGTAATTTGTTTAATGGCAGAACCAACTGTGGAATGTAGGTGTAAGAATTTACAGAAAGCAGATTAGCATGCATAAACATAAAAAAATCAGTTTCAAAATGACGGCAGGCCAAAGCGTAAACGCCTAATATGATGGCAGCGGCAACGATATATGCGCCAATGCCAATCCAAAATCGTTTTCGTAAAATGCGGCTTGTCAAGAAGATAGAAATAACAAAAAATGGTGGCAAAAGTATGTACAAAGTAAATAGATCGATCAGTCCGATCACTATAAAAACCACGATGAAACATATAAAATAATTGAGCTTCCTTATTTTTAGCAAATCCGGTTTTAAGGTGTACACCATGGCCGGAAACGCAAATGTCAACGCTAAGAAGGTTGACTTTGTCTGGAGTAAGAAATTAATGTTTATCGGTATCAGAGTATAAATTAGGGCAAATGACAAAGCGGCAACAATAGGTGCAAAATAATTTGATAAGGTAATCTTCCTCATCATCCAAAATAACAAAAGGCTAAGCAGGATAGATTCCAGAATACCTATAGACTGTAATGCAATTTCAGGACTGACAGCAGTAATTTTTGAATAAAAATTTACGAATGCCAAATCACCTCCCAAAGCCATATCATCTAAAAACCAATGTTGTGCATCAAAGGCGTTTATCTTTTCAAGATCCAAAATCCACATATTGGATAAGGAATATAAGTCGTACCTGAAGAAATAGTAACGGCTTACAAAAGTGATTACAGCGAGGTTTAAAAACAAGGCAAGTTCAAAAAAAATATTTTTCAGGACACTGTCATTTTTTTTAAAAACAATCCAGGATGAAAGCGATTTATGGAGTTCAATTCTCTTTAATAATTTGTGGATGATCGCTTTTATTTTATCATCAAAATAGACATGACTTTTAATATTATGAATTCCGATACTATCAATGATGATTATAAATATCAAAATCAAAAAGCAGTTTAGTAAGTCATATATATTGAGTTGTACGGTCACAAAAATAACTATCCCAACAATACTTCCGTATTTGAACCACTGGTGTACTAAAAATTCCGTGAAAGTATTGGACGCTGATTGATTTATCCACTTTCGGTTCATGTAGAATAAAACCAGCAACATCCCGAAAAATCTCATCAGGCCTAAGACTATTGAACTCGTAAACATATTGCATTTAATTTGAGAATTGAGGCATCGTCAACAAATTTATATTCCCGATAAAATAATCAAACCTTGAAGATTTTATCCTTTTCTGTATGGCGTCGTGAAGTGTTATGCTATCAGCATATTCAATTAATATTATAGGTAGGTGGTATTTTTTTCTTACCGATTTTAACTCTTTTATATACTCTTTGTATTCGGTTTCATTTCTTAATTTATAATTTTTATCTTCAAAAGTATAATTGGTTGCCACCGACTCCATAACCACGGCATCCACATAGGGTGCGGAATCATCAATTAATTGAATTCCGGAATTCTGAATAAAGAAATGAGTAGGAAACTCACTATCAATATCCTTGAGAAGATTCACCAATTCCACCCGTTGTTGTGATTGGGGACCGTGGGTGGAAAAATTTTCAACATTATCAAAAAACATTCCGTCATATCCCATGGCTAAGGTATTCCTTATAATCTCTTTTAAACTTTCTATAGCTTTTTCTGATTTTAAGTTCAAGTAATAACTATTCCATATTTCATTTTTTCCAAAAGAGTTCTCTTTCAGCAAATCAAAATATCTCGAATTGGCGTTTACTTCACCAAGGCTGATGTAGGCCACCACTTTTTCATTTTGTGATTTTATTTTTTGAATTTCATACATATTGTAATATTGGGATTCCAAAATGACATAGGTATATCCTTTTATGGTTTCGGGTTCCAATCTGCCATAGCAAACCAATACGGAATTCTTTGTAATTCCAGTTCCAACCATATCGGTTGTCAGCATTGAAGGTAAAACAAATAGTATCATCTTAATAAGCCGCATAATAGTAGTAGTCTAGTTTTTTAAAAAAATCTATATTTGCCTTAAGCGTCAAAAGCATAAACAGAACCGAACCGCTGAGCATTCCGATTACACTGTATTCGTAGGAGATGAAGCGGCTGCAGATCAGGCCCACAATCAAATTTAAGAGTGCCGCAAAAATGATGGCTTTTAAGGGATGGGCAGGCTGTCCGAGTGTAAATAAATACAGCGTGTTTAGCATGCCCCAAGCCAAAAACATATAACCAAGACCACCAATTAGGCTTACATTAATGCTGACAATATCCAATGCTTCATTAAAATGCCCTCTATATCCCCAAGGGGCATTGATTAAAGCATAAATTAACATAAAGATAGCTACTGTAGTTACTAACAACAATATAACATGTTGCCAATACATTTTAGAAAGCTGCTTATTGAATACTTCGGGTGAATTATAAGAAGTGCTTTTTTGACCCAAATCCAAAAATTGGCTAAACGAAGCTACTCCATATTCCAATACTCCGGACAATAACAGGAATACCAAAATCCCTAAGTCCATTCCCAATTCGTAATTTTTTTCAAAATAAACTACAAAGGGCAGTGGACCATTCATAGTGGATGACCAGGCTAATATCCTGTCGGTGAATATAAAAAGGTACAAAAATAACCCATAAAAAAAATATTTATAATTGTGATATAAAACCACCGTAGATTTCATTTCAATGTGGAAATTACATTTTTCTTTTTTCAACATTTTCCTAAAAAACAAGATTAAATAAACTCTTGTAATGCCTATGGCTATTAGGATTCCTATCCAGTGCGTGAAATAAATCATCATTTCCGTTTGGGTCTTAAGTAACACTGCGGTAACGGTTCCCACAGAAACGGCTAATGAAATTACCCAACGCTGTTTGATTGTATGCAATGGTGCCAGAAGCAGTAAAAGAACCCCAATCAACAGCGCGTATGTAAATACAATCAACAGCACCTTAAACGGATAAACATGGAAAAAAAAGTTAGCCGTCATTATTAAACCCAACAACAATAACAGAAAAAGCATACCGGTCTTTAAAAGATAATTTACTGTTTGTTTTGTCATTACGTAATCCTCATAATTCCAGTAGAATGAAGCCTGTCTTCCGATAACCTGGACAAAACCACCGGTTCCAACCAATCCAATAATTACTCCCAGCACTACTGCTGTAGACTGTACATGATTGAAACCAACAAACGTCCATAAGGAATACCCAAACAAAATAATGGAAGCAATTTGCAGAAAAACAGGCATTAAATGGAAAATTCCCAATGGATAATAATGTGCAAAAATCTTTGCCTTAATCCATAAATAATCGGAGATCTGTAATGATTTAGTTGATTTTATATTATGTTCTCTTTCTTTTTTGTTTTTTGCTCCACGGTGCGCCGGCGAAAAAGTCAGTTCTTTGAAAATTACATCCGCTAAATAGCTGATTGAGGGCACGCCAAAATCATATTGAGTATCCTTATCCCGTATTCCCAAGGATTCAATAGTAGCCATCACCACTCTGTTACTGACTGGCTTTCCTATTTTATCTTTGATTTTCAGTATTAAGGACTTGATATTTTCATTGTAATTTTCCATTCAGATCGGACAGATTAAATGTTAGATTTAGTGCATTATTACGAAGCTTCCTGATGATTCTGTAATTCCAAGACTGTTGGATTTTGGACCTCAATCGTTTCACTGCGCATTATTTTATCATAGGCAAGTTCATATTCTTTAATAAATTTACTTATAGTGAAATTAGCCACTACTTTATTGCGGGCATAAGCGCCCATCTTAGCTCTTAGTTCATGATTTTGCAATAATTCAATTACCCTGTTTCCAATTTCTACGTGATCTTTTGGTTTACAGATAAAGCCACATTGATCATCCAGAGCTTCCGTTACACCACCCACATCCGTTGAAACTACTGGCGTTCCGCAACTCATGGATTCTAAAACCGTATACGGGAAACCCTCAGAAATAGAGGTCAGTATCGAAATATCACCTTCGCAGAAAAGTAGGTGTGGTTTTGCATGGAATCCTGCCAGCACAAAATTATCCCGAAGATCAAGTTCGTCAATCAGCTTCTCACATTCTTCAGTATATTCCGGCACGGCTTTATTATCACCATATACCAGATATTTTACATTCGGTATGGTCTGTCGCACCACATCACACGAACGAATCATCGTAATAATATCTTTTAATTCAAAAATTCTTGCTGCTGCAACTACTGTTGGTATTCCTTCCAGGTGCGCTGGTTTTGGTGCCGGTACAAAAAGTTCGTGATCGATACCATTATAAATTATTTCGATTTTTTCCGGATTGGCCCCATATAATTTTTCCCAAATAATATTGAATTTGTTTACCGACAAAATTAAATCGGATTTATAATACACCAACTCCGTAATGCATTCCGAAAGTTTGATTAATAATTTTTTCAAAAAAAATGAATACTCTGAAGTATTTATCGAAAGCAGACGTTCTCGTATAAATACGCCATGTTCAGTGGCGATAATAGGAGTGCCATATTTGTATTTTAAAACCAATGCCGGAATTACCGGAAAACCGGAGACCGTCAAATGGGAAATATCTGCTTTAGGAACATCAATGGATAATGGGATCAGAAATCGATACAACCATCTCAGCCCAACAGTTAAATCGTTCAACGATACTTCCTCATCCTTTTCTTTGGCAATGATGTCTGAAACAATACTGCAGAAAGACCGCCAAACAATAATATTTTTCATGGTCTTTTTGTAATCATGTTCCTGAAAGAAACTCCATAAATCAAAAATGGTTTTATCAAACTCCTCCAGACTTCTGTTGTCCGCATAAATACTTGTCAGGAATTTTTCAAAAATGGGCAGAAAAATATCGTGTACAATACTATCATCATCCGTTTCCTTTAGGTCAACAAATTTGTAATATCTTTTGCCATAATCAAGCAATTCTCGGGGTTCCAATGGAGACCATAATGGAACCTGAATCACATCTTTGACATTTTCGCTTAGGGTATATTTGGATTTAATTTCGAAATTGGCATTTATGGAATAAAGAATGTAATTAACATTTTTCACATCATTACAAAGCATGTGGGCCCAGGTAGAAACTCCGCCACCATTAAAAGGATATGTACCTTCTAAAATTAACAATACCGAGTACTTTTCTTTCATATAAAAAATATAAAATTGTATACATTAAGTAATTGAAACACAGATGAGCGGAATTAGGGCAAGTGCGAAATTTTGAGCTAAATTTATTACCGTACAAGACCACGGCAGTAAAACTTAACCATAAAGTAGGATTTATTTAACAAATATATACGGAAAAAACAGCATCAGAAAAAAGTTCTGTTGAACGTAGAAGAAAATCGATAAACTACTCAAAATGAAAAAATTAAGTACTTTAAAGACTCAAATATATAGTCGATTGTGGGGAATTTAATTAGTCGTAAAGCGATTCTCGGAACTTTTTACCAATCAAAAGATTCAGTTTTACCTTGTAATCTTCGATTAGCCATTCCCGATAGTTTTTACTGCAATGACTCAAACAACTTGCATACCGTTTCATTCGGCACTCAATATCATCATGGAGTTCACGTGCCAGAAGTTTGGCATCATAAAGTTCCTCCGTATTTATAACGCACATAGTAGCATGCTGTTCTAATGATTTTTCCAAAACAATTTTAGAACGCAGGTTTTGCGCTATGACTATCTTATGCTCCTGATCAATATCAAAAGTCACATCGGTAGTTTTACTAAATTTGGCCCGTAATTCCGGCGGCATCTGATATTTGAAATACATTTCAATCTCAATATCATCACGAAGGTTTTCCAGGTAGAATTCTGGGGACTTAAATATATGCTGCCAATCGATAGGCGCACTCCACAAACCAAAACGCGCGGCATTATTTCCTAAATCTATAACAGCAAAAGTATCTTTATTAGGTAATTTTCGCGATCCACGCCCAATCATTTGGTAATACAACGTCAATGATTTAGTAGCCCGGTTCAATATGATTGTTTCCACTGTAGGTTCATCAAAACCAGTGGTTAAGATACCTACAGAAGTCAGGATTGCATCCGGAGTTCTCTTAAACCAATGTAGAATTTCTTTACGTTCTTCGGGACTGCTGGTGTTATCCAAGTGTCGAATGGCGTAACCGGCTTCTCGAAAAGTTTCGTAAACGTATAAAGAGGTATTAATACCGTTGTTGAATATTAATGTCTTCTTGCCTAACGATTTTTCAGTGTAGGCATGAAGCAGCTTTTCCTGCATAACCATATTGGAATACAGATCGTCCGAAGATTTGACTGTATAATCTCCGTTGATTCCCACTTTCAATGAAGTAAGTCCAACGTCATAACTATAGGTAATAGCTTTCGCCAAAAATCCTTTTTCGATTAATGAACTAATAGTATCCCCTACAATCAATTCGTCGTAATTCTCATTCATCGGGAGTTTTACGTTTGAACTCAAAGGCGTGGCAGTTACTCCAAGAATAAATGCATTTTTAAAGGAACTCAATAATTTTCGGAATGAATTGTAATGTGCCTCATCAATAATGACAAGACCGACATTATCCAAATGCAATTTTTCATCGTTGATTCGGTTCTTCAGCGTTTCGACCATCGCCACAAAACACGAATAATCATTCTGATCCGGAAGTTCCTTTACTTTACTGTTGATGATTTTGTTTTTTACATCGAAGCCTTTCAGCATTTTTGAAGTTTGCTTACAAAGTTCAATCCGATGCGTTAGAACCACCACTTTTTTATCATGAGATGATAAATAACGTCGGACAATTTCAGAGAAAATCACTGTCTTTCCGCCGCCAGTAGGGAGTTGGTACAATAAGTGATGATTTTTAGGGGCATTGTCCAAACGTTCAAAAATAGCGTCAATGTCTCCTTGTTGGTAGCCGTACAGCTCCTTTTTATCTTCGATTTCCAGTTCTGAATCTTTGTGAGGCATTGTAAATCTTAATGGTTTTTGCAAAAATACGCTTAAAAAAGAGTTATTCCAACCATTAAAATTTAAATTGATAAATTATTTCAGTTATCGAATCGTTCCACGGCGGCATTAAACTCAAATCTGGTGACCCATTTTTGAGCTGCTGCCTCCTCATTGATGGCCATTACCCTGTTCTTGAATTCATACAAAATTCCATTCTCAATAAGGTAACTTATGGCTTGCTCGAAAGAATTGAGCATACTTTTATAAAACAGGTCATGTTTCACTAGTTTTTTCGCAGCAAATTTTTGGGCTGTTTCAATATTGTATAACATCACATCGGCAATGATAAAAGGATCTACTCCCAGAGTCAGAAAATGCTTGATGTATTTCTGGGCAACTGAACGCCTGGCTTTCGGACGCTTTCCTTTTACCGGGAAATATTCATTGGAAATCTTGGATTTGCTTTCCTGAACAAGTTTGTCTTCTTTTGGATTAAAGACAAAATCATAGTAGGTTTTCACTGGAGGAAATTTTTCATACAATTCCAGAATTTGTTCCTCGAGCTGTTGTTTGTCGAGTTGATGAAGGTATTTTTTTAAATCACGCTTGCTCATTTTTATAAAATTATAACTTCAAAAAAAATTACTTTCAAGTTGTATACTTTAATAGTCAAGTTTAATACTTAATTTTGCCCTTACAATTTCTAAAATAATATCCGAATGACCAAATTATTTAAAATTATCGCTCTTTTGGAAGGGATTTCGCTTCTGCTTTTGTTCTTTTTTGCAATGCCAATGAAACGTTTATTTGGACATCCAGAATTTATTTTCCCTATTGGAATGTCCCACGGATTGCTTTTTATCGGTTATATCATCCTAGCTATAATGCTGAAATTTGAAGATAATTGGAGTGCAAAAAAACTAGGTATTGTTTGTTTGGCTTCCATCATTCCATTTGGAACTTTTTATGTTGAAAAGAAATATTTAAAGAATGCATAACATCGTCGAAAAGATATTTGGCTGGTGCTATCCCCTTTTTAAAAAATGGGGATTTGAGGATACAATTGCCTCCTACTCTAGTTTGCTGATCAACATTTTTATACTTTGTTTTTTAGCTTACTTCATTTATATTGTATTCAAATTTCTGCTGGTAAGTTGCATTACTGTTATTGCCAGGAAAACCAAAACCAAATTCGATGATTTTTTAGTCAGCAATAAAACTGCAAAATACATTGCGCATTTAATTCCATTTCTGTTCATCTATAAGTCGGTGCCCATCATTTTGAACCATTATGTTTATTGGGAATCTAAATTTGGAAAGCTCGTCGGCATCTATATTGTTGTATTAATTTTATGGATTGTCCGTACCGTTTTTAATTCGTTGCGGGATTATTTGAAACAATTTTCACGTTATAGTGATAAACCCATAGACAGTTATATTCAGGTAATCATGATTATCTTGTGGGTAATTGGGGTCGCTGTGATTATTTCGAAAATATTTGACGTCAACCATACCGAACTTCTAACTTATTTAGGAGCCATTTCGGCAGTAATCATCTTAATCTTTAGGGATACTATTTTGGGATTTGTCGCCAGTGTACAGGTTTCGTTAAATGATATGGTCCGGATTGGAGACTGGATTACGTTTGATAAATACGGTGCCGATGGAGATGTAATCGAAATTAATCTTGCTACGGTAAAGGTCCGTAATTTTGACAACACTACGACTACAATTCCAACGTACAGCCTTATTTCGGATTCTTTTCGAAATTGGAGAGGCATGCTGGATTCTGATGGCAGAAGAATAAAGCGTCATATACTTATTAAAGCCGGAAGCATTCGTTTTTTGAACGAAGAAGAATTACAGGAGTTAAAGAAAATCCAGCTTATCAGCAGCTATATTGATGCGCGGCAAGGGGAAATTGATAATTTCAACATTAATAATAAGGTCGATAAATCCCTTTCTATCAACGGAAGGAATCTGACTAATTTTGGATTATTCCGGAAATACATTACGCAATATCTGGAGAATTATCCGGGTTTGAATAAGGACATGATTTTACTTTGTCGCCAGCTTCAGCCTACCGCTCA
Source organism: Flavobacterium sp. GT3R68 (assembly GCF_007109225.1). Taxonomy (GTDB): domain Bacteria; phylum Bacteroidota; class Bacteroidia; order Flavobacteriales; family Flavobacteriaceae; genus Flavobacterium. Next base: position 83,834 of record NZ_VJZK01000003.1, on the reverse strand, counting down.
CGGAATTCCGTTGGAAATTTATACCTTTTCCAATGATAAGCGTTTTGAAAATTACGAATACATCATGTCTGATATTTTCGATCATATTTTTGCCTCTATAATCTATTTTGACCTCGAAATTTTCGAATTGCCATCAGAAGGTAAAAAAGTATGGGAGACGGAATAGCTTTTTTAATCCGTACGAGGATCTAAACGTGTTTTACCATGTGCTTTAGATTTGCCATCTTCACCCAAACTAACCATCGTAATGGTGTCAATGGTAATGATTGTTTCACGGGTAATGATATTCCGCGCCTCGCACTTTAAGGTCAGGGATGACATTCCGAATTTAACGACATCGATTCCAATTTCCACGATATCACCTTGTTTTACAGAACTCCTGAAATTAATCTCTGACATGTGTTTGGTCACTATGCGGGAATTTTCCAATTGAATGATGGAATACAGGGCTAATTCTTCATCTATCCACGCCAATAATTTACCGCCAAATAAACTTCCATTAGGATTCAAATCTTCTGGTTTTACCCATTTTCTGGTGAGGAATCTCATAAGTCATGCTTTTTGAGTGCTGTTTGTATAATTGCTGAATGATCAAAAGCCAATTCAGGCAATTGATTGATGGGAAACCATTCTGCTTCTTTAGCGTCATCAGCTGCAACAGCGATCGTGTTTTCGGGAACAAAACCAAGATAAGCTACAGAAATGGTATGCCCTCGTGGATCGCGAAACGGTTTTCCGAAAGTACCGATTTGTTCTAATGCTTCCACCTTAATTTGGGTCTCTTCTTCTAGCTCCCTGATAGCCGCTTTTTCTAAATCTTCATTTTCATCTAGGAACCCCCCGGGTAATGCCCATAAATCTTTAAACGGTTCGTTCTTCCTTTTAATTAAAAGTAATAAAAAACCAATTGCGGTGATTTTTAAGACAATCGCATCAACTGTCACAAATATTTTTGAAATTCTCATTTTATATTAATTATTATTAGTATATTCGCTGTTAAAATTTAATTAATATAGAGAATATATATAGACAATAGCTCGTTTTAAGCATAGTAAAATTAAGGAATATAATTATGATACCGAGACTTTGCCGAAATATATTACTTTTGTAATCAAACTTACATATTTCCTACAATGGAAATTTATAAACTTAATTTATTTATGAGAAAAATTGTATTATCAGCCATATTAGCTGTATTTTCTGTGCCAACATTATTTGCACAAGATGTTGCAAAAGATGTTGAAGTAAAGAATGAAAATTTAGGAAAAGGATACAATCAATGGTCTATAGACATTAATGGCGGTATTTCAAAACCTACACAACCTTTCACACCAGATCACTTTTCAGATAACACAAACTTATTTCATGCGGATTTAGGTGCACGTTATATGTTCAATAACAAATTTGGTTTGAAATTGGATTTTGGGTATGATCAATTCAGCGCCGGAGATGGCAGCATGGAATTTGACGGACAATATTTCCGTACAAATATTCAAGGTGTAGCAAACTTGGGTAGAATATTCAATTTTGAGGATTGGACAAAACGTGTGAATCTTCAGGTTCACGCTGGCCCTGGGTATTCATTTATGACAAATGATGCCTTTGAAGGAAATGATAATATGGCTAATTTTTTAGTAGGTCTAACCGGTCAAATAAAATTATCCGAAAGAGTCGCTTTCAATGCTGATTTCACAATGGTCAATAACATTAGCCAATCTTACACTTTCGATGGTGCAGAGAATGCGGCATTAGGTGAAGACAGAGGTTTTGATGGTACGATATTTAATGCGTCTATCGGTCTTTCTATTTACTTAGGAAAAAATACAACTCATGCTGACTGGTATGTTGAAGAAAAACCAACAGAAAAACTTGCTGAGTTAGAAAATAGAATCGGTGAATTGGAAACGATGATGGATGATTCTGATAAAGACGGTATCGTAGATCATTTAGATGTAGAACCAAATACAATCGCAGGTGTTGCTGTAGATGCTAAAGGTAGAACTATTGACACTAACCAAAATGGTGTTCCGGACGAATTGGAAAGTTACTTAACTAAAACATACGGTGAAGGAACAACTGCAGCAAATGCAAGCCAAGGTGCTCTTAAAGAGTTGATTGATGGTGGATACGTTAATATTTATTTCGATACTAATTCTACTACTCCATCTGAAAATTCAGTTTCAAGTATTAACTTCTTAGTTAAATACCTAAAAGCTAACCCTGCTGCACGAGCTGACGTAATTGGATTCGCTGATGAAATTGGAAGCACAGAATACAACAACGCATTATCTGCAAGAAGAGCAGAAAGCGTTAAAAACATTCTTATCGCTGCTGGTATAGATGCATCAAGAATGGATATCGTTGGTAATGGAGAAGATACTTCAGTTGCTAAAGAATCAAAACTTGCACGTAAGATTGTTAGAAGAGTTACTTTTAAAATAAAGTAATTAACAAATAGTTACTCATAACTTATTAAACCGCTATAGAGATATAGCGGTTTTTTTTGTAGCTTTAAATAAAAAATGGAAACAAGGGACACTTTTATCAGCGAATTCAGAGGTGAAGTTATTGGGGCAATATCCAGTGAGTCCTCATCTGAAGAATTGTTTCAAAATAAAACTTTGAGACCAATTCTAAAATTGCAGAATGATTTGTTTATTGAATCATTTCAAAATTATGTCACTAAATACAAAAGTGAATTTTATTTATTTTCTCCAGAGAAAAAATTGAATTTTATTGAAAATGCAATTCACAGGGACATTAAATTTCGAAATGCATTGAAAGGAATGATTATAGGACTTTTTACAGTGGATGAATTTCGCGAATACATTAAGAACTCCTCGCATCTGAACAAAAGAATGATGAATCTCCTGATTGAAAGATTACAAAATCAAGTGCAACTCATGGAAATAACGGAGTTGTAAGTATTATTGAATACCTATAAAAAATCTGCTGAATCAAATGTTCAGCAGATTTTTTATTTTTTCGTTGGAAATTATCTCATTAGTGAAACCCCAATTAACGAGCCAATCCCATATGTTACGGCAGCTGCTGTCAAACCGAAAAAAACCTGGCGGATTCCTGAAAACCAGATACTCTTTCCTGTAAATAAAGTGATTGCCGCCCCAATACAAAAAAGCCCGACAACACTGCTTCCCAAACTCAAATAAACGGCATTCATCCCTTTTAAAAACATATACGGATATACCGGAATAATTGCTCCGAATGCAAACAGAAAAAATGAGGTCAGTGCTGCTTCCCATGCAGAGCCACCCAATTCGTCTTTATTGATTCCAAGTTCTTCACTAATAAGTGCTTCAATGGCCGTTTCTGGATTTTCAAATGCTTTCTCGGCCAACTGGACCGCCGCTTCATAATCCATCCCCTTGGCCTGATACAACAAGGTCAGTTCTTGCTTTTCTTCTTCCGGCGAAGATTCCAATTCTTCCAGTTCCAATTCGATTTGCCTCAAATGCAGTTCCCTGGAACTCTGAACCGAAAGCCATTCACCCAACGACATCGAAATGGCACCTGCCAATAGTCCGGCAATTCCGGTCAGTAAAATTGTATTATTTGCCAAAGAGGCACCCGCCACTCCCATTACCAGACTCATATTCGATACAAGACCGTCATTAGCTCCCAAAACGGCTGCGCGAAGGGCGTTCCCTCCTACTGTTTTGTGACGGCTTTCTAATTTGGAGAATATGCCTCCAGAAACATTGAATGCCTTATTATAATTGAGTGATTCAATTATCTTCAGGTGATTGTGTTCAAAACCTGAAACTTTCTCCCCTGTTTTTAATTTATTTTGTACTGCTACTTTAGCCATCTGTTTTTCAATATCGGCCAATCCGGAAATGATAGCCGAATAGCCGAAAAATTTTCCAAGATAAAATTGTAATTTGGCTCTTTGAGATACACCCGGAAGTTGGAAATCCGGATCCTTTACCCGAATCATGATAAGGAATCTGCTCGCATGGCCTTTTTCAATTTCAGCCATTGCCTGAAGTATTTGACGCATACTTGAATCTTCCTGAATCGCCGCGATACTTGCATACAAAAATGCAGTATCCACTTCTACCTGTATCTGACTCTTCATTTTCCCGATATCCATATGCAGCAAATTTTATGTCAATATACCTATAAATTTAGATGAAATTATTACTAACACTCAATTAACTTTTGGAAAACTACAAATAACTGTAGTGCCCACATGTTGCTGACTGGAAAGTTCAATGTCAATATTAAGCAGTAAACACAATCTCTTCACTATAGACAAACCCAAACCATTTCCTTTGGTTTCGGAAACTTGATTCGTCCGGGAACGGTAAAATTGATCAAATACTCTCGCTACCTCTTCTTTTGGAATACCGATTCCCGAATCAGCGATGGCACATTCGATTCTATCATGAGTTTGAGTTATTCCGATTTTTAAGAAACCATTGTTATCTGTATATTTTAATCCATTTGAAATTAGGTTTTCAACAATAATTGACAAAAGATAAAAATCCGAATTAACATAATAATGAGTATTAAAGTCCGTAGAAACCTGAATGTTTTTAAACTGGATAACGTGGGAATGACGTGAGAGCGTATCCAATATAATAGCATTCAGGCATACGTTTTCCATTTTGAGCATTTGTTGCTGGTTCTCAAATCTGGCCAGTAACAGCAATTGGTCGACCAAATGATCCAAACGGTCCACTTCGGTTATGCAATAGTTTATTTTTTCTTCATACTCAGCATGATCCCGTGGTTTTCTAATCAATACCTCTAATGTTCCTTTAATAACCGTTAACGGTGTCCGCAGTTCATGTGAAGCATCAGAGGTGAACTGTTTTTCGCGTTCAATCGCATTTTCAAGCCGGTCCAAAAGATCGTTGATTGTTTTTACAAGTACGTACAACTCATCTTTATTATGGGGAAGATTTATCCGTGTAGATAAATTTTCTTTAGTTATGACACTTGCCGTATGCGTAATATTTTTGATTGGTATGATACTTCTTCCGGCTACGAACCGGGCAAAACAAAATAACAGGACCAGAATAATTGGATAGGAAATCCATAATACTTGATTTAAATTTCTAAGAACCAAATTGGCATCTTCTGACGACATAGCTATAAGAATATACCCTGCAGTCCTATTTTTATGCAAAATTGAAAATTGCCTCTGCCTGATTGATTTCCCTGCCAAAATGGCATCATAATTTTTAAAATTTTCGTGATCTGCATTAAATTGTAAAGTGGAATTTTTTAGATTTGGGGATTTATCAAGTATTTCTTTCTTTTTACTCAGAATTTCTACAAAAACCGGATTTACGCTTAATGTATTATGTTCCTTCTCTTTCCATTCTTCGGCATCAATCATACTGATACTGTTGTTTTTTATCTCGATTTCTTTAAGATAATTCTGAGCCTCAGCATTAATATCGCTGTCAATCTCAGAATAAACACTGTAAGATACTATAAAATAAATGATGACAAAGACAAAAAGCACCATCAAGGCCGTGCTGATCAGATAATTGAAAGCAATTCTGTTTTTAAACGAAAGTTGTTGCATATTTATTTGTCATTAGCCATATATCCGATACCGCGAATGGTTTTTATATAATCTTCTTCAATCTTTAAATTTAATTTTTTTCGGATAGCATTCATAAAGACATCAATAACACCGGTATCATATTCAAAATGAATATCCCAGACATCTTCAATAATTTGGCTTCTAGTACAGACTTCTCCTTTGTGTTTAACCAAATAATATAAAAGTTCAAACTCACGCTGAGTTAGGGAGACTTCATTGCCACTGACTAAAACACGGTGCTGCGAAACATGGATTTCTATACTTCCAAGCTTGAGAATTTCCTGCTCTTTTTGATTTCTGAAATGAATTTTAATGCGTTCTACCAATTCGTCAAAACTGAATGGCTTCTTGATATAATCATTGGCCCCAGCCTTAATTCCTTCTATAGTTTCCTGAATAGTGTCTTTTGCTGTCAGAAAAATAATTGGCGTCTTAGTGTTTTTCAAACGTATGGCTTTACATACTTCAAGACCTGACATTTTTGGCAGCATCCAATCCAAAAGAATCAAATCAAAATTTTCTTTTTGCGTCAGCTCATATCCTTTTAAACCATCGGAAGCGCTTGTAACGAGATAGCCTTCTTCTACAAGTCCCTGCTGAAGAAATTGGACAATACCGGCTTCATCTTCTACAATCAATATATGCATAAAGCTCTTGGAATTTTACAAGTCATTGGAAACACTACAAAAGTGATTGACAAAGTAAAGTTATTCATTTTCTTATAGAAATAGCTATCTTGGCACCAATTTAAGCTAAAATTAATTGACTTAAATCTTAAACCAATCTTAAGCCGTATTCACCACCCGTAGCATACGATTTGAATTAATTTTGCATAAATCCCCAATCGTTATGTTACCTTTCAAAAAATATTCTCCTTTTTATTATCTGGCGCTTTTTTATATCGCTGTCAGCCTTATTCTGCGCATCGTTTTAATAGTGCATCCCATTACGCAAGCCTCATTCCAATGGTATGAGATCCTTAAAATATTTACTTTTGGCATTATTTCCGATTTTTTGGTTTTTATAATGGCCAGTGCTTTTCTGTGGATTTATTTATTATTTCTGTCGAATTCTAAATTCGACAAGCCTTGGGGCTATATTATTTTCGGTCTCCTTTGCGCATTGTTGGGGTATATTACTTTCTTCGATACTATCCTGAACGAATATGGTGGCGTGATGCCAACTCTTGGAATTGGTTTTATTGCACTTAAAACCGGATTGTTTGGACTGCTGCTGTTTGCAAAAAAATACAGAGCGAAAATCCGTCTCGCTTTATATTCCGTAACAATATTCCTTTTCGTCTTGATAATCATTCAGAATGCAGTGAGCGAATATTTTTTTTGGAATGAATTTGGAGTACGGTATAACTTTATTGCGGTAGATTATTTGGTGTATACCAATACGGTAATCGGGAATATTATGGAATCGTATCCTGTTGTTCCTTTATTCACAGGAATTGGAATTGCTGCCGTTGCAATAACAACCTTAATCGTAATAAAATCTAAGGCAGTGCTCCAAAAATTGCCTTCATTCATTGATAAACTTAAATATAGTGGAGTTTATCTCGGTCTGTTTTTAATTTCCCTTTTTGCATTGCCACAGTTGACCAAACTACAAAATTCACAGAATATTTATACCAATGAACTGGCTTCGAACGGCGTTTACAGATTTTATTTGGCATTTATGAACAGTGAGTTGGATTATTTCAAATTCTATAAAACCCTGCCGGAAAAGGATGCTTTTGCCATTTTGGAACAGCAGATTCCAAATCTAAATGGGAAAAACACTTTACGACAAATTCAAAATAACGGTACAGAAAACCACAAAAATGTGGTGCTGATTACAATCGAGAGTTATAGCGCTGATTATATGAAAGCCTACGGAAATAAGGAAAACCTCACCCCTTTTCTGGATTCTTTAGCGAATAAGAGTCTGATGTTTACAAACCTTTATGCTGTGGGAAACCGTACCGTCAGAGGATTGGAAGCAGTTACCTTATCATTACCTCCGGCTGCAGGGGAAAGTATTGTCAAAAGGGAAGATAATAAAGACAAATTCTCTACCGGAAGCATTTTCAAGCAACGCGGGTATGATGTAAAATATCTATATGGGGGTGATGCCTTTTTTGATAATATGGAGGATTTTTTCAGTGGCAACGGCTATGATATTGTCGATGAGAAAACATTTAAACCTAATGAAATTACCTTCAAAAATATATGGGGTGTTTGTGATGAAGACATGTTTAATAAAGCAATTAAAGTTATGAATGCTGAAGCAAAAGCAAACAAGCCATTCTTTAACCATATAATGACGGTCAGTAACCACCGGCCTTATACTTATCCTAATGATAAAATTGACATACCCGGCGACTTAAAGTCTCGCGAAGGAGCCGTAAAATATACTGATTTTGCGATAAAAAAATTCTTTGAAAAAGCAGCAAAAGAGCCTTGGTTTGCTAATACGGTTTTTGTAATTCTCGCAGATCATTGTGCTTCAAGTTCAGGAAAAACAGAATTACCACTTGATAAATACCGGATTCCGGCAATGATTTATGGAGCTGATTTTATCCAACCACAAAAATTCACTCCGATGATGTCTCAGATTGATGTGATGCCCACCTTATTTGGGTTGCTTAATTTTGCGTATCAAAGTAAGTTCTACGGTCAGGACGTCCTAAAACCAAGTTACAAGCCGCGCGCCCTGATCGCTACCTATCAAAATTTAGGATTGATTAAAGACAATATCCTTACCATTATTTCACCAGTTCGCCAATCCAAACAATTTCAATTGACTTTGGCTCCAAAATCAGGTGTAGGCCGGGATTTTCAGTTGTATTATGACCAAAAGCCATTAGCAAAAGAAAGGCTTGATTTAATTAATGAAACGATTTCCTACTATCAGACGCAGTCCTCGCTTTTAAAGGATAAGAAATACCAGAAAACACTCTTTGTGGCTCCCAAAATCAGCTATGTTCCCTAAAGCAAAAAACGTTTAGACCATGCCGTTACTGATTCCGGCTGTATACTAAGGATACATTATCGGTGGAATTTCTTTTACGGCCAATAACAAATATGACTTTAACACGTCATCCTCGTAATAAACAATTACCGCCTGTGTATCATCCGGCGATAAAGAATGAATCGCTTTAACTGGTGCTTCGCTTTTGGTTTTACTTAGAAAAGTATATTCGTTATCATTATTTAACTCGTTCCGGAAACTAGCTTCACAATGAGTTTCATCTGTCATAGTAATAGGTTCTCTTTTATCTCTGAAGTATACTTGGCTCATTACAACTCCTTTAGGAAGGGGCTTTGCCAATTCAATATAAAAGTCAGTCCCAGACCCGCCTCCCCTAACGCCTGCAACCCAGCATTGAAAATAAACAGTTTTTATCTCACCCGGAAATTCACCAACCAACATTTTATTCGCGGTCGCAAATGCTGTGTTTTGTTCCATTTCCAATTCTTGCTCCGTACAGCTATAAGAAAGAAACATAATTGTTGTTAATAATAAAATTGTTTTCATGACTCTCATATTAAGTTAAAGGCAACTAAAAACATCTTTGTAGAATAAAAAATGTATGCTTCAAAATATTTTATATTGTTAATATTCTGACAATCAATAATTTACATAAAGTTACTAAAAAATCACCATACGAACAGCTCTTAAACATCTTTAATTAGTTTAAAATCCTACTGGGGAACAGGTTGCAATAATTGTGTGGCGGAGTTTACACCAATCCGTTGTATTTTCGAACAAACCATTCGGTTGCGAATAAGACTGCTAAAAGAATTAACAGAAACATCCAATCAATCAAGGGCGATTTAGCCGTGATTTCTTTTTGCGTAGCTGTATAAGCAGTATCCTGTAACAAATTCTGAATCAAGAGATCGGTTTGATTAGGAAGATAGGTTTTTCCCTGAGTTTCAGCCGCGAGTTGGTTCAGTTTGGTTAAATCCGGATTGACAAATTGCTTTTCAATATCAAAGTCCAATACTTCAAAATAGCCGTTATAAGTTGTTCTGGAAACCAGTTCTTTTACAGCAAAAGTATATTTCCCTGAAGAAAGTCCGTCCAGGTTAACCTTAAAAGCATTGTTAGTTTTCAGTAAATCGTAGTTTTTTGTCTGCTTTGTTACTGCATTCGTCACTGAAATAGTCAGACGGGCTTTTTCATCCAATTCGAAGTTTTTATTGAAATATTGGGCCGTAATTTCAATTGCTTCACCTGAATTATAAAAACTTTCATGATTGACAACCAAAGATTTTCTGGAATTATCCGATACCAGATATTGGATAGTCTTGTCTACAAAAACATCAAATTTTTCAAAAGACTGATTGTCTAAATGGTTTTGCATCCGCCATTTCCAAATATTCTCCCCTAAAAGATAGGCTGTCCTCCTACCCTCGTTTTCAGCATAGGCCAATAATGGTGCACCTGTGGCGATATTTCTGATTCTAGATGACAATAAAACATTCACGTTTCCATTAGTAGTAATGGTTCCGAAGGCGCTTTGCAAAGGCGGAAAATTTTCGAATCCGATATTGTCGGTGGCAAAGAGATTAAACTGAGGATTGAACTCAGCCAGATAATCTTCTTTTTGACTACTCATTCTGAAAACCAAATTGTTTTGCTGCTGATTCAAAAATCCAAAATCAGTATTGGTTCCGGTAATGATAAAGGTATTAATGCCAGCAGTTTTATTATTCTCAAAAACAGATTTAAAATCAATGGTGGGCTGATACAAAATCAAAACATTATAATTCTGTAACGATTTGATATCGTTTGGCTTGACTATGGTCACTTTACGCTGTGCATTAGTTTCGATAGCACGTTTTAAAGCTCCAATATCCGGATGATTAATCGAAGATACGATAGCGATTTCCGACTTCTGGTCAATAATTTCTACGGCAAAATTCTTCGTGTTGTTATAGCTGTTTTTTTCTGATTCTTTTGATGAAACCGACGCCTTGAAAATTTGCAACCCCACATTATTGGCGGGAAGCAAAACATTAATAATGGCGGATCTTTTAGATGGCGAAAATGTGATGCTTTGTCTATTCAAAACCGAATTCCCCTGTGAAATGCTAAAATTGGCGGTAACGCTTTTCGTTCCTGAATAATTCAGAAAGACTTCCACAGGAAATTTATTCTTATGGAAAGCATATTTATTGACATTCAGCTGGCTGATTTTTAAATCCAAAAATGTCGTCGTATCGCCCAAAACCAACGGATAAACTTTATTGCTGGCATCGAAACTATACACATAATCATTCCCCGATGTCTGGTTTCCATCCGTAATCAGGATCGCTGGATAGGATTTGTTTTTATAGATACTTTTGAGGTTTTTGGAGACCTCTTCAAAGTTGGACTGCCGGCCTTTGAAATCAAATTTATCGGAAAGTGCAAACTCGCTATCAAACTGGTAAGAAGCTACATCAAACTTTTCCTGTATTGCACTGTTGGAAATCAGTTTTTTATACACTTCCAATCCCGCTTCGGTGGCTTTTAAATCGATTATGGAACTGGAATTATCCATTACAATTGGCAATGGCGTTTTCTCAACTTCAAATTTTTTTCTCGTAATAATTGGATTTATCAGCAACAACAAAATACCGAAGACTGATAAAAAACGTAAAAAAGCCAAAAACAAGTAAATTTTAGACTTGTTTTTGGCTTTACATAAGTATTGATAATAGGACAATCCAAATGCTGCTACTGCCGATAGAATAAGTAATAAAACAGTATTTGTTGTCATAATGGAATGTGATTTATAAGCTAAATTGTAATCAATTGTTTAAAAAATCACTTGTATTAACATTATCATTTTTTGGCAAAGTAATGTTGGCTATCATTAATGCTAAAACAATCAGTGCCAAACAAACAATTGGAACAAGAAAGGCCATAAAAATCATTGTTAACAGACATAGTCCAAAAAAAATCGTATTGATCCGGATGACATGATCCATGGTTTCCGCCGCTACGCGATTCTGAAGCAGCACCAAATTCATTACCCCGGCAAATAACAGAAATAATGAAAGACTGATACTGAATGAAGTCATTAAATCACCCATGGTTGGGGTAAATCCGGATCCGAAATCAAAGTGGTAGTTATCCATCAAATCAAAAAGCTGCTTTTCTGTTGTATTAGCCGGCTTTGGACTTACAAATAAAGTCACAGAATGAAGACATCCCGTGAGTATTTGCATAATAGCTGCCGTTTTTAACCAAAATGAATAATTTCTCATGCTTTCGATAAATATTAATTGAAATGCAAAATCCCTAGCCCTGATGGAAGTGAAAATCCCACGCTTTTTAGCGTGGATTGCAGCGTACAGCAGGAATAAGCTCCTGAAAAAACTATGTCAGCATTCCACCATCTACATTCATTACCTGACCGGTAACGTACGCGCTCATGTCGGAAGCAAAGAAAAGACATGCATTTGCCACATCTTCAGTTGTACCTCCACGACGCAACGGAATACTTTCTCTCCAGCCCTGAACCACATCTTCGTTTAGTTTGGCAGTCATTTCGGTTTCGATGAATCCTGGTGCAATAGCGTTGCAACGGATGTTTCTTGAACCCAGTTCCAATGCTACCGATTTTGTGAATCCGATAACACCCGCTTTGGAAGCTGCATAATTGGTCTGCCCAGCGTTCCCCTTTACTCCTACCACCGAACTCATATTGATGATTGATCCGGAACGTTGCTTTAATAATGTTTTTTGAATGGCTTTGGTCATGTTGAAAACCGATTTCAAATTCACGTCAATTACCTTGTCGAAATCCTCTTCAGACATTCTCATTAATAAGTTGTCTTTTGTAATCCCGGCATTATTAATCAAAATATCTATTTTCCCAAATTCAGCCAGAACTGAATCTACTAAAGTCTGGGCTTCATTAAAATCCGCTGCATTCGACTGGTATCCTTTCGCTTTAATTCCTGTAGCATTTAATTCATTTTCCAACGCCATTGCTGATTCAGCAGATGAACTGTATGTAAAAGCAACATTTGCTCCGTGTTGTGCAAAAACTTCTGCAATTCCCTTTCCAATTCCGCGGCTCGCGCCTGTTATGATCGCTACTTTTCCTTCTAGTAATTTCATATTATCGTTTAAGTTTATTTTTATTTGAAGCTATTCCTGCTGTCCGTTACAATCTTTTATTTTTTAAACAAAAAAATAAAAGGATTTCCCCTACCATCAGGGCTAATTTACGGTGTTCAAATATATAATAAATCCTTTTTTAAAAAAAGCGCAATTCCAATTAAACCAATTTAAGATTTGTTATTCTAAAAAATAACCTAATTTTCCATAATGTCAAATAATCCCAAGAACTTCCAATCCATTTATAATGAGTACACTGTGCTGGTTTATAATGTGGCGTTGAATTATTTGCAAAATATGGAAGACGCTCAGGAAATCACACAGGATGTTTTTGTTCAGGTGCATCACTCAATGGAAAAATTCAATGAAAAATCAGCTTTTAAAACTTGGATTTACCGAATAACCATTAATAAATGCCTGGATTTCATTAAACAGAAAAACAGTAAAAAACGCTTTTTCATTTTTGGACGCAAAAGCAACAATGAATACGAAATTGAAAATATTTCTGATTTTCAACATCCCGGAATTTTATTGGAGAATAAAGAAAAATCAGAAATTTTGTTTGGTGTTATTAATGAATTGCCCGAAAATCAGAAAACTGCTTTTATCCTTTCTAAACTCGATGGCTTGAGTAATCCGGAAATCAGCGAAATCATGCAGGTCAGTATTTCATCCGTAGAATCGCTTGTTTTTAGGGCAAAAAGTAACCTGAAAGAGAAATTATCAAATAAATTCGAAGAATACCGCAAGAAAAAATAAATTTTATCGTCTAAACAATTATGGAAACTGAAAAATGGATCAACGAAATTTTGAATAGCACAAACGGAATGACGAAAGTTGTTCCGGATGAGATGTTATTTTCAAAAATCCAAAATAAAATTAGACATGAAAATACGCTTCCAAATCCATGGATCTGGGCAGCGGCGGCTTCATTTGCCGTTTTAATTTCATTGAATATTAAGTTTGTGTTTTCTAATTCTGACAAGACAAATAGTCAAACAGAACTACTGGCCTCGTCAATCACAAAAACCAATCAACTTTATTAATAAAATGATGGACAAAACAAAATTATTGACTTTAGCTGTAATTGGACTGCTGTTGCTGAATCTGGCCACAATGGGCTTTTTATTTTTGAATAACCCAAAAGGACATGGCGGCCCGGGAAACAGGCCAAAACCTCAGGAAATAATCATTATGAAATTACATTTGGATGATAAACAACAAGAGTCATACCAACAATTGATCCAATGGCACAGAAGCCAGATCGACGATTTCGATTATCAGATCCGTGAAGCCAAGAACAAATTGTATTTGGAATTAGTGAAATCAACTATCGATATTAAAGTAAAAGACAGTCTGATTGATGAAATAGCGAACTATCAAAAAAAAATTGAAATTACCCATTTCAAGCATTTCCAGGACATTAAAAAACTGTGTCGAAAAGAGCAGCTCAAAGATTACGATGTTTTAACCGAAGAACTTTCGAAAATATTTTCCCATCCTCCAAAACCAAAAGATGATTAAAAAAACAGTGCTTTTTTTAATTTTTGGCGCTCTTTTTTTTCAGGCGGTTTCGGCTCAGATAAAAAAGGATTCATTAATAATGCACCTGAATTTTAAATTCGGGAAATTACCTTTGGAACCCAGCAAAACCTATATCTCTGAAAATAAGGATACGTTACAGATTGACTTGTTTAAGTTTTATCTTTCTGACATTCAGATTTTTTACTCCGATCATACCGTATTTAAACAACAGAACAGTTATCATCTTATTGATATCGAAAATCCCGATTCCAATAGAATTCCGCTTTGTGACTATTCAAAAAAAAAGATAACAAAAATTATTTTTAATATCGGGATTGATAGCCTGACAAGCGTTTCCGGTGCTATGGCTGATGATTTAGATCCGACAAAAGGAATGTATTGGGCCTGGCAAAGTGGGTATATCAATATGAAACTGGAAGGACGAAGCAAGAGTTGCAAAACCCGTAAAAATGCGTTTCAATTTCATATAGGCGGTTACTTAAAACCCGAATATGCTATGAGGACAATAACTTTGGAACCAAAAAATGCCACTTCAAATCTTGAGCTTAATGTTGGTGTCGCTACACTATTTTCAAAAGTAGCGCTATCCGAAATCAACAGCATCATGATACCCGGAAAACAAGCGATGAAATTTGCGGATTATAGTATAAAAATGTTCTCAATCGAATGAAAATCCAACGAAAATACATACTGTTTTTAGGAATTTCAATTTTGATTTCGCTTGCTTTTGCTTTAACAAAAGCAACTCCCATTTATTTGGAAATACCAAAAAACTGGCCCAAAACCCATTACGATTTTTCTAAAAACCAATTAACTGAAGAAGGTTTCCAATTGGGTCGACAGTTGTTTTACGATCCCATTTTATCTAAGGACAGTACTATTTCTTGTTCGAGTTGTCATTTACAGGCGACCGGTTTTACTCATGTTGATCATGATTTGAGTCACGGAATCGGAGGCAAAATTGGTACCCGAAACTCATCAACGCTGATGAATCTGGCTTGGAGTAAATCGTTTATGTGGGATGGCGGTGTGAATCATTTGGATATGCAGCCCATAAACCCAATTACAAATCCTGTGGAAATGGATGAAACAATGGAACATGTGGTAAGCAAACTTCAAAAAAGCGACAAATACAAACGCCTGTTCCGAAATGCCTTTGGAGATTCAAAAATTACCGGACAGCGAACATTAAAAGCGTTATCTCAATTTTTAGTGATGTTGAAATCTTCCAATTCAAAGTATGATAAAGTGATGAGAAAGGAAGAAGTTTTTACGGAACGAGAACAAAAAGGCTATGCTTTGTTTAAAACCAATTGTGCTTCCTGTCATAACGAGCCACTTTTTACCAGTGAGAAGTTTAAAAATAACGGATTGTCCATTGATACTACTTTGAACGATATAGGAAGGATGAAAATCACCAACAATCCAAAAGATTATTTGTTGTTTAAAGTTCCTACGTTGCGAAACATACAGTTTACATTTCCTTATATGCATGATGGAAGATTTAAAAAATTATCCGATGTAGTAAAACATTATAACTCGATTAGCCCTCATGAAAATTTGCCAGAACAACTCCGGAATCCTATGAATCTTTCGGACAATGACAGGATTGATCTGGTTTTGTTTTTAACCACATTAACTGATTCGGAGTCTCTTTTCGACAAACGTTTTTCTTATCCGGGAGAATAATTTTCTTTTCTGCGCAAGAATAAAATTCTTTTATCGTCTAAAGTATGAACGAATAATAAGAATATTTATGAAACAAATTTTTATCTTTTTTGGAATAATTTCATTCGGAATTTCCGCAATCGCCCAAACTAATCCCATTACAACTTCCTGGCTAAGGAATACAACCGGAATCACGGGACGACATTATGTTTCAGGAAACTCTACTCCTGTCAATGATGCTACTTTGGCCAATGTTCAAACGGTGCAGTATTCTACAAATTATGTTTATGTAACCACGACTGGTATTCCCTCGTATATTACGGGGCCATACTTAGATGGAAATCCTTCTTTGGCAACAAACCAAAACGCCATTTTTAAATTTCCTCTGACTCCTGCTCAAAATATGGGAACACCAACCAATACCACTGGTGGTAATATCGGCGTTTTTATTAATGGTGTGGCATTATTTGATTACCGGGATGGTGTTTCTTATAAATCAACAACCGGAGCAAATGCCGGAGGCCCATTGGGTGGAACCGGTGACGGCATATGGAACAGGGATGCCATCGTAGCAGAAAAAGGCGGTTTCGATTGTGCAAAAGGCCATCCTGCTATGGGAAATTACCACCATCACCAAAACCCGAGTGCTTTTAATTTAGACTTGACCGTGATTTCCACCGTTTGCAATTTGTACTTAGCGGATGGACTGTACGTTATAAATTCATCAACCCACTCCCCTTTAATCGGCTTTGCCTATGATGGCTACCCTATTTATGGTGCCTATGGGTATAAAAATGCGGATGGAACCGGGGGAATAACCAGAATGAAATCGAGCTATAGCCTTCGTAATATTACTACGAGGACAGTATATGCAGATGGAACAAATGTTACCGATGGCCCCGCGGTAAGCGCCACATTTCCTTTGGGATTATATCGTGAAGATTATCAATATACCGCCACTTTTGCCGCCACGCCTGATTATTTAGACGCGCACAACGGACGTTTTTGTATAACACCGGAATATCCAGCTGGGACTTATGCCTATTTTACAACAGTAGATGCCAATCATAATTCGGCTTATCCATACGCCGTCGGACCTACGTTTTATGGTGTTAAAACTGCAGTTAAAGTAACATCGATTTCTGAGTCTACCACAACATTGGCAACGGCCGTTTTTAACCCGGATAAATTAAATTTTAAAGTGTACCCTAATCCTGCAACAGACCTGATTGCCATCCAGTCCAGTGAAATGATTGCAAGCAACCTGAAAGCAGAATTAATAGATGAACAAGGACGAATTGTCGACACTAAAAGCTTCTTGCAGGGAAGCACCATTTGCCATTTTGAAACTGACACGATTTATAACGGACTTTATTTCTTAAGAATATCGGACGAAACGAATGTGAAGACGTTTAAAGTTATTATCGATAAATAAGACAACCCCTAAAATTGAAATCATGATGTTAAAATCAATTCCGGTAATTCTGTTATTTTCAACGTTGGTTTCTTGTAACAATAGTAATACCGACTATGAGGCTCTGAATAATTATCCCAATGTTGAAGCCACTTTCGGAAATACTTTAGATTTAAATAATCTTGCCAATTATGCCAATCAGGAAATTCCGAGTTACATTACCAAAGACAATTCGGGCGCCAATCCAGTTACTGATAAAGGAGCAACTTTAGGCAGGGTATTGTTTTATGACAAGAATCTCTCTTCCGACAATACTATTTCGTGTGCCAGTTGTCACGTTCAGGCCAATGCTTTTAGTGACGTGGCCGTAGCGAGTAATGGGGTAAATGGAACTACCGGAAGACATGGTATGCGATTGATCAATACCCGATTTTCAACTGAGACCAAGTTCTTTTGGGATGAAAGAGCTTTGTCATTAGAATTGCAAACCACGATGCCGATTAAAAATCATGGCGAAATGGGATTCAGTGGTGCTGATGGCGATTTAGGATTTGATTCCTTACTTACCAAACTGAACAGCATCGAATACTATAAGGAGTTATTTCAATTTGTCTATGGTTCTGAAGAAATAACCGAAGCTAAGGTACAAACTGCTTTGGCGCAATTCATCAGAAGCATTCAATCATTTGATTCCAGATATGATGCTGGGAGAACATTGGCAGCGAATGATAACCAGCCTTTTTCAAATTTTACGTCTCAGGAAAACCAAGGTAAAAATTTGTTTTTGACACCACCTATTTTTAATGCATTCAGTGTAAGGACCGGCGGCGGAGTGGGTTGTGCGGGCTGTCACGCCGCACCCGAATTTGACATCGCCCCCAATACCGGCAATAACGGCATCATCGGTGTCTTGAACGGAACCGGAATTGATATTACTAATACCAGGGCGCCATCGCTACGGGATTTGGTCAAACAGGACGGAACGACTAACGGCCCGATGATGCATACAGGAAATCTGGAAACATTGCAAAACGTAATTGGACATTATGGCACCATTACGATCGCTCCGGGAAATACAAATCTGGATTCAAAGCTGAAACCAAATGGCATTGGGCAACAATTGAATCTGAACGCAACAGAAGTCAATGCGCTGATTGCCTTTATAAAAACACTCTCGGGGTCAAATGTTTATACTGATCCTAAATGGTCCAGCCCATTTTAAATAAAAAAAAAGGCTCCTCAAATTGGAGCCTTTTTTATTAAATATAATGTTTCTTAGAATGCTACATTCCATCTTGGCAATTTCCCGCTTTCATCTAAGAAATTTTGTAGAATTTGTCCTTCTACAAACGTTGGAATTGCTTTCACTTTATCATTGTAGGTTTCGTACCATTGTACTTCCAATCTATCGATGTTTTCCAATTTCATTTGAGTTGGCCAAGTATATTTTCTTCCGGTTTTTGCAAATTGGTGACCGTTTACGATTTTGTCGTGCAATCCGCCGTTTTTGCTTTTCAAGGTTCCGTCATTCTGAACTGTCCCGGTAGAACTTACCATAATCAATTCTTTCTCTTCACCATCGACAGCATACACTAAGAAAATGCCACTTCCTGTTTCAGATGCATTGCAAACTTCTTCGAGGCTATCATCGGTTGTGAAAGTAAACTGATTGTTGACTTTAAACTTTTTTAATTCTTTATACATTTTTATTTTTTATTGGTCACACCCAAGCGAAAGCGAACTGACGAAGTGTATTATTAATCATTTGATTGTTATAGTATTCCTACAATCTAACAATCTGTTATTATCAAAAAATACCTCACGGAAACCGTGAGGTATTAGATTTTATATTGAGAGTTGGGTTATGCTAAAATAGCTAATACCTCTGCTACTTTTTTACCTATCTCAGCAGGAGAATCCACTACGTGAATTCCACATTCTTTCATTATGCGTTTTTTAGCTTCAGCAGTATCGTCTTCACCACCGACGATTGCTCCCGCGTGCCCCATTGTTCTTCCTTTTGGTGCTGTTACACCAGCGATAAATCCAACAACTGGTTTTCTGTTACCGTCCGCTTTAATCCATTTGGCAGCATCAGCTTCCAATTGACCTCCGATTTCACCTATCATAACGATACATTTGGTTTCAGGGTCATTCATCAGCAATTCAACCGCTTGTTTAGTTGTAGTTCCAATAATTGGATCTCCACCAATTCCGATAGCTGTTGTAATTCCCAAACCTTGTTTTACAACCTGATCCGCTGCTTCGTACGTTAAAGTTCCTGATTTGGAAACAATACCAACAGTTCCTTTTTTGAATACAAAACCTGGCATGATACCAACTTTAGCTTCACCCGGAGTAATTATACCAGGACAGTTTGGCCCGATTAAAGTACAGTTTCTGCTTTTAATATATTCATTTGCTTTAATCATATCTGCAACGGGAATACCTTCTGTAATCGTGATGATTACTTTGATACCTGCGTCAGCTGCTTCCATAATTGCATCAGCTGCAAAAGCGGGCGGCACAAAAATAATAGTTGTGTCTGCTCCTGCCTGATCTACTGCATCTTTTACGGTATTGAAAACCGGACGCTCTAAATGAGTTGTTCCTCCTTTACCCGGAGTTACACCACCCACAACGTTTGTCCCGTATTCAATCATTTGAGAAGCATGAAAAGTTCCTTCACTTCCAGTAAATCCTTGAACAATTATTTTAGAATCTTTATTAACTAAAACACTCATGATATATATTTTAAATTATTTTTTGATTAGCGCGTTGCAAAAGTAAGGTTTTGATACCTAACTGTAAAGTTTTTTCGGACTTTATATTTGATATTTTTATGACAATTGACTCATCTGATATCCACGGAATAATTTATTGTCTTTCACTTCCCAGATCACAATAAAATGGGCAAGCAGCATTTCTTCTGCGGGGTTCTCGATTGTTTTTACAAAATGAGAATAACGGATAGAAACCAGATTTCCTTCTTCCAGAATATGACTGATTTTTATATTTGAATCCAGATAAGCGGCACTCAATTCCTTTGTAAAGGAGAGAATATCATCTGATTTCATCTGAATAAATCCTTTACTACTGTTCCAGTCCAATAAAATTTCCGGATGCAGGTAGGATTCCATCAACTTCTGATCAATAAATGCATCGGATTGATAAAATTTCTGAACGAGTTCTTTTGCCGTCATAACTATTTTAATTTATTTATGATTTCAGGGATTTTCTTGATATTGGCCAATTGCTTCAATTTTTCACGGGATTCCTCTACCGGTGTTCCGAAATAGGTTTTACCCCCTTCAATTGATTTGGTAACCCCTGTCTGACCCAGTACTACCGCTTTCTCCCCAATAGTGATACCGCTGGTGGTTCCAACCTGTCCCCAAAGCGTAACCTCATCTTCAATGATCACACAACCGGCAATACCGGTTTGCGAAGCAATCAGACATTTTTTTCCGATTACCGTATCGTGGCCCACATGTACCTGATTATCAATTTTGGTGCCTTCGCCGATAATAGTATCGCCGCTTACTCCTTTATCAATAGTACATAATGCCCCAATTCCGACATTATCGTGAATAACAACCCTTCCGCCAGAAATCAGCTGATCAAAACCATCCGGGCGTTTTTTATAATAAAATGCATCTGCACCCAAAACCGTTCCGGCATGGATAATCACGCTATCGCCAATTACCGTATGGTCATAAATGGCAACGTTAGAATGTATCAGGCAATTTTTTCCAATAACCACATTATTCCCAACAAATGCATTGGGTTGGATTACCGTCCCCTCTCCTATTCTGGCTGAGTCAGAAATTGCTGCACCCGAATGTTGGAAAGGTTTGAAATGTTGTGTCAATTTATTGAAATCCCTAAAAGGATCATCTGAAATTAAAAGTCCTTTCCCTTCCGGACAATCCACATTTTTGTTGATTAAAACAATAGATGCTGCCGATTGCAGGGCTTTGTCGTAATATTTTGGATGATCAACAAAGACAATGTCTCCGTGTTCGACAACATGAATTTCATTCATACCGCGAATCGAAAAGTTTTTATCTCCAACAAATTCACAATTAAGGAATGTAGCGATTTCTTCTAAAGAATAGACTTTTGGAAATTTCATTTTAAATTGTTTAGTTTAGAAAGTTATAGGTTAAAAACAGAACTTCTAATCTTATTAACTATTCTTTCACACGTTCCATGTAAGAACCTGTCGCTGTTTCGATCTTAATTTTGTCGCCCTCATTGATAAACAATGGAACATTCACCGTTGCACCTGTCTCAACTGTAGCTGATTTGGTTGCGTTTGTAGCGGTATTTCCTTTAATACCAGGCTCAGCATAAGTTACCTGAAGGATTACTGATGCCGGCATATCCACTGAAAGCGGTAAATCGGTTTCCGTATTGATACTTACCATCACATTTTCACCTTCTTTTAATAAATCCGGAGAATCAAGGATGTTTTTATTCAAAGATATCTGTTCGAAAGTTTCGGTATTCATAAAATGAAATAAGTCCCCTTCCGGATACAAAAATTGGAATTTATGGTTTTCAACACGTACCTCATCAATCTTGTGACCGGCAGAAAAAGTGTTGTCTAATACTTTTCCGTTAGTTAAGCTTCTTAATTTTGTACGTACAAATGCAGGTCCTTTTCCTGGTTTAACGTGAAGAAATTCAATGATTTTGTAAATGTCATTGTTATATTTGATGCACAATCCGTTTTTAATATCTGATGTAGATGCCATTATATTTTATATTTATTTCGTTTATATGTCAATCAGTAACCTGATTAATTTTTAATTCAAATTGCTTAATAATTTCCAGTGTACCCTTTCATTACCCCACGGGAAGAATTTCTGATAAAATCCAAAATCTCATCACGCTCCGGAGTTGCTTCCATTTCTGCTTCAATGATTCCAATCGCTTGGGTAGTATTGTAATTTTTCTGATATAATATTCTGTAAATCTCTTGTATCTCTCTGATTTTTTCAGTGGAGAAACCTCTTCGTCTTAATCCGACAGAGTTAATTCCGACGTAGGATAAAGGTTCTTTTGCTGCTTTAGTAAATGGCGGAACATCTTTTCTAACCAATGAACCTCCGGATATCATTGCATGATCACCAATTTGAATGAATTGATGAATAGCAGCCAAACCTCCGATAATAGCATATTTCCCAACAATAACATGACCAGCAAGAGCTACGCCATTAACAATTATGGCATTATCGCCTATATGGCAGTCGTGTGCTATGTGAGCTGTAGCCATGATCAGGCAATTATTACCGATGGTAGTCTGACCTGAAGCGATGGTTCCTCTGTTTACAGTAACACATTCCCTGATGGTTGTGTTGTCTCCAATTATAGCGAGTGAATCTTCACCTCCAAATTTTAAATCCTGCGGCACTGCAGAGATAACTGCTCCCGGGAATATATTGCAATTTTTTCCGATTCTGGCGCCTTCCATGATTGTAACATTGGAGCCAATCCAAGTTCCGTCTCCAATTACAACATTATTATGAATGGTTGTAAATGGCTCTATGACTACATTTTTGGCGATTTTCGCACCTGGATGAACGTATGCTAAAGGTTGATTCATAAGTAGATTTTATTGTTTTTTTGCGATTTGCGCCATTAATTCAGCTTCAGCGACCAACTTACCATTTGCGTAAGCATGCGCCTGCATGTGACAAATCCCTCTTCTGATTGGGGTAATCAAAACACATTTAAAAATTAACGTATCGCCTGGTAAAACTTTATGTTTGAACTTAACGTTATCAATTTTCATGAAATAAGTCAGGTAATTTTCAGGATCCGGAACCGAACTTAAAATTAAGATTCCTCCCGTTTGTGCCATTGCTTCCACAATAATCACACCTGGCATGACCGGTGCTCCCGGAAAATGCCCGACGAAGAAACTCTCATTCATCGTAACATTCTTCAATCCTACCACATGACTGTCAGACATTTCGATTATTCTGTCGATAAATAAAAACGGTGGTCTATGTGGCAAAATACTCATAATCTTATGAATATCCATTAACGGTTCCTGATTCAAATCAAATG
Organism: Flavobacterium sp. GT3R68; assembly: GCF_007109225.1. Taxonomy (GTDB): domain Bacteria; phylum Bacteroidota; class Bacteroidia; order Flavobacteriales; family Flavobacteriaceae; genus Flavobacterium. Next base: position 60,441 of record NZ_VJZK01000003.1, on the reverse strand, counting down.
TTGGAACATGATTTCGCTGTTCCAATTTAATCATCTTCGCCATTTTTTTGGCAAACTGCGTATTCACGTAATGACCTGGTTTATTAGCGATTACTTTACCTTTAATACGGGTTCCTATTAAAGCTAAATCACCCACCACATCAAGGAGTTTGTGTCTTGCTGCCTCGTTTGGATAATGTAATGTAAGATTGTCCAAAATTCCATTTGGAGTTACCGAGATAGTATCTTTTCCAAATGCAACTTTTAAGTTTTGCATAGTGCTGTCGGATATTTCTTTATCCACATATACTATAGCGTTGTTTAAATCACCACCTTTAATCAGGCCGTTTTCTAAAAGAGATTCCAGTTCATGAAGAAAGCTGAAAGTTCGGGCATCTGCAATTTCAGATTTGAACTCGGAAATGCTTTTCATTGTTGCATTTTGTGTGCCTAAAACTTTAGTGCCAAAATCAACCATAGCAGTCACCTGATAATCATCACTTGGCATAACCAGGATTTCGCTTCCGGTAGCTTCATCGGTAAAAGATATAATTTCCTTTACAACATATACATTTCTGTCAGCTTCCTGCTCAACTACACCTGCATTTTCGATCGCCTCTACAAAATATTTCGAAGAACCATCCATAATTGGAGGTTCAGAGGCATTTAGTTCTATAATAACATTATCTACATCGCAACCTACAAAGGCAGCTAAAACATGTTCTGATGTCTGAATTTTTACCCCTAATTTTTCAAGATTGGTACCTCTTTGAGTATTTACTACGTAATTGGCATCTGCCTCAATAACCGGTTGTCCTTCGAGATCAACCCTAACAAAAGTATAGCCATTGTTTACTGGTGCGGGCTTAAAAGTCATCTTTACTTCTTCTCCGGTGTGCAATCCAACTCCTGTAAGGGAAATTTCAGATTTGATGGTTGTTTGCTTCGCCTGTTCGCCTGCGCTCGGGTTTTTAACCATTATTTATGCTTTTATTGTTTATCATTTTGTTTTTTAAATTCATCAAATTCAGACATTGTTTTGTGTAAATTCCGGAAATGCACATAGGATTTACTAAAATCCGTATAGTTAAATGCGGGGCTTCCTTGTACAACCTCGCCTTCCTTAATATTTCTACCAACACCGGATTGGGCCTGGATACGGACATTATCCGAGATGGTAAGATGACCTGCTATACCTACCTGTCCCCCAATCATGCAGTTCTTTCCAATTTTGGTTGAACCGGCCACTCCTGTTTGTGCGGCTATGACTGTATTTTCCCCAATTTCAACATTATGTGCAATCTGGATTTGATTGTCCAGCTTTACTCCTTTTCTGATAATGGTCGATCCCATTGTAGCCCTATCTATAGTTGTACAAGAACCGATATCCACATTATCTTCAATAATTACATTCCCAATTTGGGGGATTTTACTAAACGTGCCATCCGGATTTGGCGCAAAGCCGAAACCATCAGCTCCTATAATACAACCTGAATAAATGGCACAATTGTTACCAATTATGGTATCAGAATAGATTTTTGCACCGGCAAAAATAGTAACATTATTGCCAATGACAACATTATCACCAATAAAACAATTGGGATATATTTTGACGTCATTGCCTAAAATAACATTCGCTCCAATATAACTGAAACTGCCTAAATACAGATTCTCCCCATATTTTACACTTTCCGACATCACAGAAGGTTGTTCTATTCCGCTTTTAACGCCTTTGGCCTGATCGTAAAATTCCAATAATTTAGAAAAAGCAAGATAGGCATCTTCGACCTTTATTAGTGTAGTTGAATACTCGCTTTCGGGAGAAAAACTGTTGTTTACAATCGTTATAGTGGCTTGGGTAGTATATAAGTAGCTGTTGTATTTTGGGTTAGCCAGGAAAGTTAACGAACCTGGTATCCCTTCTTCAATTTTTGACAAGGTGTGGACTTCCGCATTGGGATTACCAACAACTTCTCCCTCTAAAATTCCCGCTATTTGTTCTGCTGTAAATTTCATCCCGACAAAAATATAAAAAATAGATTTTAATTATTAATTTTCAACCAGTTGTTTTGGAAAACAAATATAGTATTTCGTTACTGGTTTGGATAACGCTTTCAGATTCAACTGGTCTGAAACTTCCACTACATCTTTAATCGTTTTATCTTTTTTCAGAATTTGTATAGGCTCAGCATCTTTGCTGTAGGCCTGATTTTTTATTTTGCCTTTGAAAACAAAATAGCTTGCCTCCTGAATTGAGATAGTATTCAATTGTGCAAAAGCAGCAATATAACCCGCCGCTTCTTCCTTCGTATATTTTTCAGTATTGATTTTAATTTTAAGCAAATCCCTGTTAATAATCATTTTACTCAAGGTGCTCAAAATAAAATCGTCGTGATTTTGCCAGGATTTCAATGCGCTGACAATATCAAAATCATCCAATTGCGCAAATTTGTCTAATGTATCATTATCAAACGTATCTAACTCTACTTTATTCTGCATAAAATACAAAAGTGGCTCACTGCAAGGCAAAATAATTCCTTTCTGCGTCAATTCTTTAGCTCTTTTTAGGGCTTTTGTTAAAATCAATTCGGCAGCCAGACTCGTTTTATGCAAATAGACCTGCCAGTACATTAATCGGCGGGCCATTAAAAATTTCTCTACCGAATAAATTCCTTTTTCTTCAATAACCAACGTATCATCTACGACAGTCATCATTTGAATCAAACGGTCGGAATTAATATTTCCTTCGGCTACACCGGAATAAAAGCTATCGCGTTTCAGATAATCCATACGATCCATGTCCAATTGGCTGGAAATAAGCTGTAACATGAATTTTCTAGGGTATTGTCCTTTAAATATCTGGATAGCCAGACTCAACTCACCGTTGAAATCCTGGTTTAATTTATTCATGAAAAGCAGCGAAATGGCCTCATGATTCACATCTTCAACGATACTGTGTTCCATTGCATGTGAAAATGGTCCGTGTCCGATGTCGTGTAATAAAATAGCAATTTCCAATGCTTTTTCTTCATCTACTGATATCGAAATTCCTTTAAAACGAAGCACTTCAATTGTTTTCTGCATCATGTGCATACAGCCCAAAGCATGATGGAACCGCGTATGGTGAGCTCCGGGATAAACTAAATAGGATAATCCCATTTGCGAAATCCGACGCAGCCTCTGAAAATACGGATGCTGTACCAAATCATAAATAAAAGGGTTGGGTATCGTAATAAATCCGTAAATCGGGTCATTTAATATTTTTAGTTTATTGATTTGGCTCACTTTTTTTATTAGAATTTAGGAGAGCAAAGATAAGAAATAATAAGGTTGCAACACATTTGACAAATTTTAACTCCATATTCTTATAAATCCAGCAAATAATTATGTAACTTTAAATCTGAAGTATAAAAGAAAATGAGCGAATAAAGCTTCATCTTTACCCTTTAAACCATTGAAATAAAAAGAAGAGATTAGATTTTTAATTTAACTGACTTTTTTAAACCATAAATGATTGATTTTGAATTTGAAAAAGCACATAAAAAAGAGCATACGAATTTTACTTTGGATACTGCTTTCCATTGTTGGCCTGCTCTTATTACTAATACTCCTCATTCAGATTCCTGCGGTACAAAATAAAATCAAAGACAAAGCGGTAACGTATCTCGAGGATAAAATCCATACCAAAGTTTCCATCGGATACATCAATGTGGGTTTTCCGAAAAATGTAATCCTTGAAAATGTTTATCTCGAAAGCCGGCAAAAAGATACTCTTTTATATGGCGAAAAATTAAATATCAATATTAGCCTGTTCCAATTACTGAGCAATGAAGTGCAGATTAACTCGATTGATTTAAAAGGAATTTCCGCCCATATCAGCAGGGATAAAGATTCGGTTTACAATTACGCTTATATCATCAAGGCATTCGAATCCAAAAAAGAAAAGAAAGCCGATTCGAAGCCTTATACGTTTTCCATAAAGGATATTAACCTTGATAAAATCAATGTCAGATTTGATGATGCCATAACCAAAAATGATTTAAAATTCTACTTTGAACATTTTGACACCCACATTGATAAATTTGATTTGGATAATACCGATTTTGAAATTCCAAAAATTAAATTGGATGGATTAAACCTAAAACTGAAGCAAGGGGAACTTGTTCAGGAAATTGTCCAGGATACCAAAGCAATAGCGGATTCGCTGACCATTTACACTAATTTAAAATTAAAGCTTGGCGAAATATCCCTATCCAATATCAAAGTCGGCTATGATAACATTGGAACCAGCCTGAACTCAGGATTGACCTTAGATAAAATGATCGTTCGGATGAATGCTTTTGATATAAAAAAGCAACTCATTGATGTGGAAAGTCTGGAAGTTGAAGGCATGAAAGGCGGATTGACCATTGGAAAATATAAAGTCATAAAACCGGCACCAACTTCTAAAACTCCTGACATCGCATGGAAAGTCAAATTGAATCAGGCTGATTTAAAACGGATTAATTTTCGTTTTGATGATGAGAATTATGTAGCTAATAAAAAAGGTATTGATTACAAACATCTGGACGTATCTAATTTTAACCTGGACGGCGAAAAATTCAGTTATAGTTCTGACGCTATTTCCGGAAATATTTATGCACTTACCATAAAGGAAAATCGGGGACTTGATATCCAATCCTTAAAAACGGAATTTTATTATGGAGAAAAATCAGCCCATTTAAAAAATTTATATTTAAAAACGCCGCAGACATTATTAAAGGATGAGATCATTCTGCATTATCCATCTCTGGAATCTTTACGTAAAAATCCCGGGCAATTGGATATCCAGGCTTCCATCAAAGGCAGCCGCATTGGTTTTAAAGATGTTATGGTATTTATCCCGGAATGGGCAGACCAAAATCCGTTCAAAAGTTATCCGAATGCGGTAATGACCCTTAATACAAGAATTAGCGGAAAAATGAATAATATTCAGTTTCCAAATCTGGAAGTCAGCGGGATTGGCGATACCAGAATTGCGGCCAGTGGAAAAATTATTGGTTTACCCGATGCCGAAAAAGCCTATTTCGATCTGAACATCCGAAACATCGAATCGACCGCAAAAGATGTCACACAATTGCTTCCCGCCCATACGGTTCCAAATACCATTCAGTTGCCTTCTCAATTTAGTGTCAAAGGTATTTTTAAGGGAACCCTGAAAGATTTTTTTACCAATATTAACCTGCAAAGCAGTTACGGTGCCGCGAAGTTAAAAGGCGATTTTGATTTCCGAAGACCAAATCGGGAAACCTATCGAGGTGATGCGGTACTGAGCAGTTTTGACATCGGAAAATTAATCAAGAATAAGGATATTGGTAAAGTTACTTTATCCGCCAAAGTAAATGGAACGGGATTCAATCCCAAAACAGCCACCGCTGCCGTAAATGGAAAAATCGCCAGCGCGCAATATAACAAATACACGTATCGGAATGCTACCCTAAATGGCACAATTAAAAGTGGCGTATATGATTTGACGATGGCCGTAAAAGATCCCAATCTGGCAATGGATTTAGCCAGCAATGGAAGTTTTGAAGACAAATATCCCGCCGTGAAACTAAAAATGAATGTGGATATTGCTGATTTGGAAAAATTGAATCTGCATGCGGGTCCGTTAAAATTAAAAGGGCAGGCAGAAGCTGATTTTCCGACCGCTGACCCTGATTACCTTAACGGAAACATGAGCATCCATCACTTACGGATTGCGAATGAAAATGAAGAGTTCGCATTGGATACTATCAATATCATTGCGACAGCAACATCTGATAAAAATACCATTGATCTTAATTCGCAATTCCTGGATGCCAACATCAACGGGAAATATAAATTGACTCAATTGGCGGATGCGATAGCCAACTCGATTGCTGCTTATTATGATACTCATTCATCTGCAAGAAAACCAAAAACTGCACCTCAGCAATTAGCATTCGAAGTCAAAATAAAAAAACATCCGATCTTAATGCAGTTAGTTCCAAAACTGACGGATGTGGAACCTATTCTAATTACCGGACATTATAATTCTGTAAATGATACTATTATTTTAAATGGTACCATTCCAAAAATCGTGTACAATGATAATACGATAACCAATGCAGTTGTTAAAGTCGACACTAAGGATAAGGCTTTGGTTTATGGCGTTACGGTAGATAATATGCGCAATAGTCAAATTGATTTGCCATACACCAGTTTATCTGGTGCTGTCCAGAATAATCAACTTGACTATACTTTACAGTTAAAAGACAATAAAGATAAGGAACGTTATCTTATAGCGGGAAATCTAAAAGCTTCTGATAAGAATACCGAAATGAAACTGAAAGAACAATTGGTTCTGAATTATGAATCCTGGAACATGGATCCTGCAAATACAATCCGTTTCGGAGATCAGGGCATGAATGCCAATGCGGTTACTTTAAGTAAGGATAAACACGTTATCAGTATCCAATCACAGTCGGCACGACCGAATGCTCCCATGGCTATTGAATTTAAAGATTTTAAAATTGAAACTATAACCGGAATTATTCAGAAAGATTCCCTCCTTATGGGTGGCCGCATGAATGGGAATGCGGTTTTGAAAAATCTAAGTAAAACCATTGCTTTTACCGCGGATTTAGAAATTGCTGATTTCAATTTTAAAAAAGATACCATTGGAAACATAAATCTTAAAGTCAACAATGAAATCGCAAACATTTATAAAACAAATGCTGTAATAACAGGAAAAGGCAATCAGGTAAATCTGGATGGAATATACAGATCCGACAGCAATAGTTTTGATATGGTGCTGGATATGATAAAACTAAACCTGAAAAGTATTCAGGGATTTGCCATGGGTCATCTAACACAAAGCACCGGTTTTTTATCCGGAAGATTTAAAATAAACGGAAGCTTTGATAAACCAAGAGTAAATGGTGATTTGCAATTCAATGAGATTGGTTTTAAAGTGAAAGACCTGAATTCGTATTTTAAATCTATGAATGATAAAATCGGCATTAATAACAACGACATAGTTTTTGATAACTTCACGGTCAGTGATGAAAAAAACAATCTTCTTTTGGTTGATGGTAATATGACAACAACTACTTTCAGGGATTACGGTTTTAACTTAAGAGTCAATGCCGAGAATTTCCGTGCGTTGAACTCCAAGGCGCAAGACAACGAACTGTATTACGGAGAAGTTTATCTGGACACCCGTTTGCGTATCAAAGGCACTTTAGAGAACCCAGTCGTAGATGGAAATGTCAAAATAAAAGAAAAATCTAAACTGACTGTCGTTTTGCCGCAATCCGATCCGGAAATAGTAGAACGCGAGGGTATTGTGGAATTCATAGATCAGGACAATCCTGAATTCAATAAAAAATTGATAGCAAATGATTCGTTAAGCAGAAGTGATTACCGGGGAATGAACGTTTCGGTAAATATTACTATTGATAAGGAAGCCGAATTGAGCATGGTAATCGACAAAGGGAACGGTGATTATTTGAAACTTAAAGGAGAAGCACAATTGACTGGCGGAATCGATCCTTCGGGGAAAACAACTCTGATAGGAAGATATGAATTCACGGAAGGAACTTATGAAATGACCTTCAATTTATTAAAGAGAAAATTTGAAATCAAGGAAGGCAGCTACATTTTATGGACCGGCGAACCAACAACAGCCGACATAAAAGTAATGGCAGTTTATAAAACCGAGGCCGCACCGATCGATTTATTAAATGATCAGTTACCCAATGAATCCCCCGAAGTACGGAATCCCTACAAACAGAAAATCCCCTTTGAAACACGCTTGAATATGACGGGTGAATTATTAAAACCGGATATTACCTTTGATATTGTTTTACCGGAAGGAAATAATATTGTTTCTACTGATATCATTAACAAAACCCAAGCAAAACTGACCCAATTACGTCAGGAACCATCAGAGTTAAATAAACAGGTATTTGCTTTATTATTGCTGAACCGCTTCATTGGAGAAAATCCTTTCGCCAGTGAATCAGGCGGTAATACGGTACAATCCCTGGCCAGACAGAGTGCGAGTAAATTGTTATCCGAACAGTTGAATAATTTGGCAAGTGATTTAATTTCAGGAGTGGAATTGGATTTTGATCTGGATTCGTATGAAAGCTATACTTCTGGAAAATTGGAAAACAAAACCGATTTGAATGTGGGCGTTTCCAAACGCCTGCTTGACGATAGATTGAAAGTTACCATCGGGAGTACTTTTGGATTGGAAGGCCAGCAACAGGTCAATCAGGAAAGCAATGTTATTGCGGGCGATATTTCTGCAGATTATAAACTTTCAAAAGACGGAAGATACCGTTTGAGAGCCTATCGTAAAAACCAATATCAGATGGCTTTGCAGGGACAGATTGTAGAAACCGGTGTCGCATTTATCATCACAATGAATTATAATAAATTCAGTGAATTATTTCACAGAGTAAAAGAAGGCAGAGCCATATCAAAAATGAAAGCAAAAAAAGCTTCTACTAAAAAGCCATAAGATGAAATTGAACCATTTATATTATGCCGTTTTCATTCTCTTTCTTGCCACTTCCTGCAGCAACACCAAATACTTAGCTGACGGCGAACTACTCTATGTGGGCGGTAAAGTGAAAGTGGAAGGAAAAGAAATTTCAAATAAAGAACGTAAAAAACTCAAAAAAGAATCCGAAAATTTGCTTCGGCCAAAGCCAAACAAGAAACTATTAGGATTACGACACCGATTGTTCTTCTACAATTTGGCGGGCAAGCCCAAAAAAGAAAAAGGATTCCGTCATTGGTTACGTACTAAAGTTGGCGAACCACCAGTTCTTTTCAGCATTTCTGATTTGGATTACAATAAAAATGTACTGCAGAACCATGCAGAAAACAAAGGATTTTTTAATGCATCAACGGCAGCCGATTCAACCAGAAAAAAGAAAAAAGTAAAAGCGCTGTATACCATCAAACCCGGTCAGCAATATAAAATCAAGCAAGTCATTTTCCCTTCCGATTCAACGGAATTAAACAAAATTGTTACGACTACTCAAGACAAAAGTTTTTTGAAGGTCGGTGAATCCTATGATTTAGATAAAATCAAAGCGGAAAGAATCCGGATTGATGCCTATTTAAAAGAACAAGGTTATTTTTACTTTAGTCCGGATTTTCTAAAAGTCCAGGTGGACAGTACTGTCGGAAATCATCAGGTAGATTTGTTGGTGAAAGTCAAAGGCGAAACCCCTCTTGCGGCCAGAAATGTGTACCGAATCAACAATATCATTATTTATCCAAATTATTCCCTAAGCAGAAATAGAAAAAAAAATGCGGATTCCTTAACCATACACAATGATTTTAAAATAATTGATCCGGAGAAGCTTTTCAATCCCCGTATATTTGACAGGACTTTGTACTTTAAAAAGAACGATTTATACAACAGAAAAAATCACAATCTGAGTTTAAACCGATTAGTGAATCTGGGAACTTTTAAATTTGTAAAAAACCAGTTTAAGGAATCTGATACTACAGGAAATTATCTGGATGCCTATTATTACCTGACTCCGTTACCAAAAAAATCCATCCGTACGGAAGTATTGGCAAAGACCAATTCTGCGAATTATTCCGGTACCGAATTAAATATCAACTGGAGTAACCGTAATACTTTTAAAGGTGCGGAATTACTTACTATCAGTGCTTTTGGCGGATTAGAAGTACAAGTCAGCGGAATTAATAAAGGGTTCAATGTCTATCGTGTAGGGGCTGAATCCAGTTTAATCTGGCCAAGGTTCATATCGCCTTTAAAAATCAAGTCCTCCAGTGGGTTTGTACCTAAAACCAAAGCAACCATAGGTTATGAATATCAAAACAGGTCTAAACTATATTCCTTAAACTCATTTAAAGGCTCTTTTGGTTATTTATGGAAAGAAAATATTCGTAAGGAACACCAACTGAATGTAGTCGATATTATGTATGTCAGTCCAACAAACGTCACCGATTTATACCGTCAGAAAATGGCCGCAGATTCCACAGGCAGCTTGGAGAAAGTCATTGCGAAGCAATTGATTTTTGGTACTACTTATTCCTATACGTACACCAATACAATGGAAACGGCAAAAAGGCATACCATTTACTTTAAGGGTGCTGCTGATTTTGCCGGAAATGCGGCCGGATTAATTACCGGTGCTGATGTCACTAAAAAAGAACCTGTAACCGTGTTTAGTGTTCCGTTCAGTCAATACTCAAAAATGGAAGCTGAATTCCGTCATTACCTAAAATTAAGCGAAAGGACACAACTGGCCAGCCGCGTTATTGTTGGCGCCGGTTTTCCTTATGGAAATTCTGCAGAAATGCCATTTATCAAGCAATTTTTTATTGGAGGCACCAATAGTTTGAGGGCGTTTAGGGCACGATCTATTGGTCCGGGCACCTTTAGAGATACCGATGCCAGTTCGTTTTTACCGGACCAATCAGGAGATGTAAAATTTGAAATCAACACCGAGTTAAGAGCCAAATTGTATAGCGTTGTACATGGTGCTGTATTTATTGATGCCGGAAATATTTGGCTGATCAATAAAGATAGTAACAAACCGGGGTCACAGTTTACAAGTGACTTTTTAAATGAATTAGCTGTTGGTACCGGTGTTGGACTTCGTTTTGATTTTTCGTTCCTGTTGCTACGAACCGACCTCGCCTTCCCTCTCCGGAAACCCTATTTATCTGATGGAAATCGTTGGGTATTGGACCAAATTGATTTTGGCAGCAGTAGCTGGAGAAAAGAGAATCTGGTATTTAATCTCGCTATTGGCTATCCGTTTTAAAATAAAAAACCATCAATTGCTTGATGGTTTTTCTTTTTGTTATGAACACTTAAAAATTACCAGATAACAACACGAGATAAATTCGGCTGGTACATCGGACTTCCTTTTTTGATATTGAATGCTTTATAAAACTCAGGCATATTACTTAATGGCCCATTGATACGGAATTGTGCAGGAGCATGAACATCAGTCATCAGTTGCGTAGCCAATGCATCATCATTGATGTTGACCATCCACGCATAACCGTAGGCCAAGAAATAGCGTTTTTCAGGACTAAGGCCACTTATTTTCTGGCTTTTCTTGTACTGATCCGTTTTTTTGAAAGCTTCATATCCCATTACCACTCCACCTAAATCGGCAATGTTTTCACCTTGAGTGGCATCACCATTAACATGCTTGTCTTTTAGGATGGTATATTTATTAAACTGCGAAACGATTAACTTGGTCTTTTCCTGAAATTTTTTCAAATCCTCAGCCGTCCACCAATTGTTCAGGTTTCCATTTTCATCATATTGGCTTCCCTGATCATCAAAACCATGGGTTATTTCATGACCGAAAGTTGAACCTCCGATAATTCCATACAAAATAGCATCGTCTGGCATACGGCCTTCAAAACCAGGTACCATAATATTACATGCAGGAACTACAATTTCGTTATTACTTGGATTATAATACGCATTGTACGTTTGTGGGTTCATACTCCATTCCGTTCTGTCCACCGGTTTTCCGAATTTATCAATCATATAATTATATCCCCAAGCGTTAGCTTTCATTACATTGCTGCAATATGATTTTCTGTCGATAGTAAGAGTGCGCATGTCTTTCCATTTGTCAGGATAGCCTACTTTCATTACAATTTTACTCAATTTATGTAATGCTTTCTCCTTAGTGACGGCACTCATCCAGTCTAAATTTTTAATATGGAGCGCATATACATCGCGGATATTATTTCCTATTTCCAATAATTTTTCTTTGGAACCTTTTGGGAGATATTCGGCCACATATACCTGTCCGATTAATTCACCCAAGGAACCGTCCGTTTGTTCCACCACTCTTTTCCAACGGGGTTTTTGTTGGGTCACGCCGCCCATTACTGTAGAGTAAAATTTGAAGTTTTGTTTTTCAACATCACTACTCAGATATGAAGCATATGAATTGACCAAATCCCATTTCAGATAGATTTTCCAATCTTCGATTGTATAACTTTTAATTACATTATTCAATGCTTTGTAAAATTCAGGTTGTCCCACAATCACCGTATCGGCTGTGGCAGTTCCCAATGTCTGTAAAACTGTATTCCAGGCAATGTTAGGTGTAATCTTATTGAATTGAGCCACGCTCATTTTATTGTAATTTTTAATCGGATCACGAAGTGCTTCCAATTTACGGGACGATTTGGCTAAATCGGTTTCCAGTTTCATAACCGTATTGGCATTTTTTATAGAAGATGCTTCATCATTACCCATTAATTTCATCATGGCCTGCAAGTGATTTACATACTCCTTACGGATAGTAGCCGTGTGCGCATCAGTATTGAAATAATAATCTCTGTTACCCATTCCTAATCCTCCTTGTCCAAAGAACAAAGCGTATTTAGTACTGATTTTATCATCCTGGCCTAAGTAAAAGGAAAATGCCGGACTGGCTCCAATAGTATGAAGATGTGCAATCGTTTTCATAAGGGTTGGGATATCCCTTACAGCATCGATGATTTTCATTTCAGCACTCAGTGGTGTCAGACCCGCTTTATCAATGGCAGTGGAATCCATTCCGGACGCATAAAAGTCACCGATTTTTTGTTTGATGCTTCCTTTGGTTACATCAGAATCAGCGGCAGATTTTTCGCAAATTTGTTTAATCTGACTGTTTATAGTATCCCCTATCGTGCGAAAAATACCGTTACTTCTTTCAGATGACGGAATAGGATTTTTTTTAAACCAGCCTCCATTGGCATATAAGAAAAAATTGTCCCCTGGATTTACAAGTGTATCCCTATTGGTAATTAACGGATCAGTAAAAGTGTCTTCCTTTTTATTGCAACTGAAGAGCAAAACGCTGGCAACTGTAACTATTACTAGTTTTTGGTATTGATTCATAAATATTTCAATTTGTATGACTAATTTGTGCTGTCAAATTTATCGCTTTTTATTTGGTAAACACTATTAATCTCCTAAAAGCTGTATTTCTCTAAATAAAAAAGAGAAAACCTATTACTGTAACCAGTAAGTGATTTTCTCTTTTAATTGGTATTTGTTTTTACCTGACAGAGTGCCAATTAACTCCTAACAGGCCCGCAGTAAAGCGGATTATTAAAAATTCAATTTACAGATCTCTGTTAAAAGATCGGTTTTGATCTTCACCTTCTGAATCGTCCTCACCTTCAAAATTTGACTTATCCATATTACTGTTTCGGTCATTTTGAATAGAGTTTTTATTTTCGAAGTTTTGATTAGCACCTCTTGCTTGATCAGAGCTGCTTTCACTTCTAGGATCTCTATTTTTGTCATCAGAGGCTCCTTTATTTTGTTCCCATTGAGAACCGGTTTTATTTGCTCCTTGAGATCCTACTTGAGATCCTTGGTTAGCTCCTTGAGCAGTTCCCTGGCTTCTAGAACCTTGTGCGCCTCCTTGAGAGCCTTGGTTCATCGCACCTTGGTTTCCTACATTTTTAGGATCTCTTTCATTTGATGGATTTTGGTTATCTCGGTTACCTTGACCTGATTTACCAATGTTGTCTGTTGCCATAACTATTGTTAATGTTTTTTAGTTGAAGAAGATTTACTGTCTTTACTACCTGATGTTTTATCAGTACTTTTTGAAGAAGTTGTAGTTCTTTTATCTTCCATTTTTTTATCATCCGACTTGGATGACGAAGCATTTCCGGTACCAGATGATCTGGTGTCTCTTGAAGGTTCCATAATTATAAAGTTTAAAATTAATAAGTCATAAAATTAATTCATAATCATTTAAACTCCAAATAGTTATGATAAATATAACGTTTTTAACATGACGTTAATATTGAGTTTTAAGTCCTTGAAACACATCACTTTTTTGCTTAAATTTACATAAGCTTTGATTAAGCTGCCGTTTAAATATTCATTAAATTCACAATAAAGATGAAATCACTTTGGACAGGTACTATCAGTTTCGGGTTAATTAATATACCCGTTAAATTATTTTCGGCGACCGAAGACAGCTCCTTGAGTATGGATATGCTGGATAAAAAAGACCATTCCCACATTAAATATAAACGTGTTAATGAAAATACTGGAAAAGAAGTTGAATACGCTGACATCGTCAAGGGATATATGCTGGGCGAAAAATATGTGGTTCTTGACAGTACGGATTTTGAGGCGGCTGGTGCCGAAAAGACCAAAATGATAGAAATACTTAATTTTGCTAATGAAAAAGAAATTGACAGTCTCTATTATGAAAAACCTTTTTATCTAGAGCCCGACAAAGGTGCAATGAAAGCCTATGCATTATTAAGGGATGCTTTGAAATCTTCCGGTAAAGTGGGTGTCACTACTTTTGTTTTAAGAAATAAGGAAAGTCTGGCGATTCTTAAACCCTACGAAGATGTTATTGTACTGAACCGTATTCGTTTTACACAGGAACTTAGAGCTACTTCCGAACTAAAACTGCCGCCGGTGGCAAAAGTCAAAACCAAAGAAACCGAAATGGCCAAAAAATTGATTGAACAGCTTACAGAAAAATTCGATATCTCGGCCTATAAGGACCAATACACCGATAAGCTTATGAAAATCATTAAAGACAAAGCGAAAGGTAAAAAACAGGCCCTCCCTAAATTGAAAGTGGTTCACAAACAAAGTGACGACCTGATGAGTATGCTCAAAGCAAGCCTTGAAACCAAAAAACGAAAATCTTCCTAATATTATTCCTGCGAAAACTTTTTAATAATCTTTTCCAGATTAGCTCCTTTTCCCAAAACGGGTTTCCATAAATCGCCTTTTTTGTCGAGGCGTTTCAATATGTTTTTGATGGTAAATTGTGATGGTGATAATTTATTATTGACTTCCTTCCACTCCAATGGTGTCGAAACTGTTGCACCGGGTTTTGGTCTCACCGAATATGGCGCGGCCAATGTCTGTCCCTGACGATTTTGTAAAAAGTCGATATATATTTTTTCGTCTCTTTTTTTTACGCTTCGAATGATACTGGTAGTTTCGGGAAGCCGCGAATGTACTTCCCGTGCTATCAATTCCGCTAATATTTTTATCGAATCGTATTCGTAACGCGCTCCTAAGGGAATATAAACATGTAACCCAGTCGCTCCGGATGTTTTACAATAGCAATCGGTTTCCAGTTCATCCATTATTTCTTTAACGGTCAGGGCAGTTCTAACTACTTCCTTAAAATCATCCTTTGCGGGATCGATATCGATTACCACCCAATCCGGTTTTTCGATGTGTTTTAAGGTGGAATTCCACGGATTGATTTCGATGCAACCCAAGTTGGCCATATACATCAGCGTCGCTTTATCATTGCAGATCAAATAATCGATATATCCTTTATTGGATTCTGAATATATTTTTTGGGTTTTAAGCCAGGAAGGGATTTTGTCCAAATCGACATCTTTCTGATAAAAGCTATCGCCAGTGATACCACTCGGAAAACGGTTCATAGATTGGGGCCGGTCTTTTATATACGGAAGTATGAAATCGGCAACTTCCTTATAATAATTGACGATATCGCCTTTTGTAATGCCATCATCCGGATAATAAATCTTATTTTGATTGGTCAGGTGCAAATTGACCTTACCGACTTTTAAATCAAAATTGCTTTCGGTTGTTTTTGTTTCCTTTTCTTTTGCTTCCATTGCATTTCCTTTTAATAATGTTGGTGCCAAGACTTCTTTTGGTTTTTTATCCAATCGTAATCCTAAATAAACAGGATGTCGCAGGCTATTATCCGAAGTCCATTCGGTAAATTTTACCTGGCAGACCAATTTTGGTTTCAGCCATTGTATTTTATCCCTGATACTGATTTTCTCCGGCACCGGAGATTCGCTTATGAAATAAGGTTTGAATTTTTCATACAATTCTTTTAAGGTGTCTTCCTTAAAACCAGTACCGCATTTCCCAATGTACTTTAATTGATTGTCTTCATATCGTCCCAGTAAAATGGCTCCAAAATATTTACGTGAATTTTGAGGTTCGGTAAACCCAATAATAATAGCTTCTTCCTGCTGCGAAATCTTGATTTTAAGCCACTCGTTACTTCTTTGATTAATTCTATAAGTACCCTCCGCCTTCTTGGCCATTATCCCTTCAAGATTATTTTTTTCGGCCATGGCATAGAAATCAATCCCTTTGTCAATAATATGTTCCGAATAATGAATGTTTTTCAACGGATGTTGCCGAAGCAGGATGTGAACCAATTCTTTCCGATCCAATAACGATAATTCCGACGTGTCATTCCCGTCGAGATTGATGAGGTCAAAGACATAATATTTCAGTTTTCCTTTTCCGGTTTTCAGATAATTTTGCAGCAACTGAAAATTGGAACGGCCATCAGCACCCTCTACCACAATCTCTCCGTCCAGAACTGCCGAATGTTTCATCTTCTTCAATTCCTGGGCAATAGCGCCAAAATTTTTATTAAAAGATATATGATTGCGGCTGAACAAATTGACGTCGTTTGGTTCAACCACTGCTACCGTTCGATAACCATCATACTTCACTTCAAATATCCAATCTTCATTATCGAAGGGTTTCTCGGTTAGGGTCGCCAACATTGGTTTTACAAAACCGACTTTAGCTTTTTTAGATGAAGCTACTGCTTTTTTTTTTCAGAAACTACTTTCTCTTTTTTTGGTTTTTCTGCCGGTTTCTTTTCCTTGGCGGATTTCTTTTCCAAAGCTTCCAATGTTGATTTTGAAATAACAGATTTATTCTTTGTCAAAATATCGGTATCACTGGCATATTTGTCATCTTTTTTAATCAAAAGCCATGCGTTTTCCTGTTTCCCCTTTAACTTTATTAAAGAAAACTCCCCTTTTAATTTTTTGCCTTTCAGGACAATGCTTAGATGCCCCTTGTGAATTCCGGCTTTTAATTTATTCTCCATATCCCCGCCTTCCTCAGTGGCCGTATAGGTTCCGTTATCCCATACAATAACATTTCCGGCGCCATAATTTCCTTCCGGAATATTGCCTTCAAAATCCTTATAACTATAAGGATGGTCCTCCACCATCATCGCCAGCCTTTTGTCTTCCGGGTTCATCGACGGACCTTTGGGAACTGCCCAACTTTTTAAAACACCATCGATTTCCAGACGGAAATCATAATGCAAATGCGAAGCTGCATGTTTCTGTACAACAAATAGGAGGTCATTTTCCGATTTGGCAACTACTCCTTCGGGTTCGGAAGTAGACTTAAAATTCCGTTTTTGATTGTATTTGCTTAGTGTCATTGAAATACTTTTTTAGTATACAATTAATTGGAAATCAGTTATTGTAAATTTATTAAATATAACCTAATAATAAAAGTAAAGTGTTGATTTCTTGTTATTTATAGAATAAATTATTGCTCCCTAAAACTTTTTTAGTAACTTTAATAATCCCAAATTGACTTTATTATCAGCTTTATAAATTCATTTAATATTCGTACAGATGCCAGAAGGACCAAGCATTGTTATCTTAAAAGAAGAAGTACAGCAATTTACCGGGCAAAAAATCCTCTCGGTAAGCGGTAATAGCAAAATAGATCAGAAACGTCTTGAAAAACAAACAGTTATTGCATTCAAAAGCTGGGGCAAACATTTCCTGATTTGTTTCGAAGGATTTACACTCAAAATCCATTTTTTACTTTTTGGAACCTATCGGGTAAATGAAAAAAGAGACAAGCCCGTGCGACTGAACCTGACTTTTAAAAACGGCGAAATAAATTTCTATTCCTGCTCCATAAAATTTCTGGATGAAGACCTGGCAACCCTTTACGAATGGTCTGCCGATGTGATGAATGAGAATTGGAATCCTAAATGTGCCAAAGAAAAACTAAAAAAAACACCGGAAAAATTAGTTTGCGATGCACTTCTGGAGCAAGACATCTTCTCCGGGGTTGGGAATATCATCAAGAATGAAGTCCTTTATCGAATCTTTGTTCACCCGGAATCAAAAGTAGGCAAACTCCCGGCCGCCAAAATCAAGGAGCTTATTGAGCAAGCTCATATTTATAGTTTTGATTTTCTGAAATGGAAAAAAAATTACGAACTCAAGAAACATTGGCTTGCCCATACCAAAAAAGAATGTTTGCGCTGTAATCTCCCCATCATTAAAAAACATACCGGAGTAAAAAAAAGAAGAAGCTTTTTCTGTGTTAACTGCCAATTGTTGTACCAATGAAAAAACCGTCAACCTATATTGGCACTTCGGGTTTTTACAATCCGCATTGGAAAACTATTTTCTATCCGGAAGATATGCCGGCAAGTCAATGGCTCGGGTTCTATTGTGAAAACTTCAATACATTGGAAATCAATGCTACTTTTTATAAATTTCCGACCTTAAAAAGCATGCAGACCTGGTATGGGAAAAGTCCTGAAGGGTTCCAATTTTCGGTTAAAGCATCAAAACTCATTACTCACATCCATCAATTTGTCGGCTGCCAGCAAATGATTGATGATTTCTATGCGGTATGCAAAGATGGACTCAAGGAAAAAACCGGATGCATTTTATTCCAATTACCTCCCACTTTTCACTATAGTGCTGAAAAGCTTGAGCTCATCATAAAAAGTTTAAATCCGAAGTTTAAAAATGTGATTGAATTTCGCCATATCAGCTGGTGGACCCAAGCAGTTTACGATGAGTTGAAAAAACATCATATAATCTTTTGCACCGTCAACCATCCGAAATTACCAACTACCCTAATAACCACGGCAAAAACCGCCTATATCAGGCTTCATGGAAATCCAAAAATGTTTTATTCCAATTACAGCCATGCGGAGCTAAAAGCATTAAGCGAAGATTTGTTGAAAAAAAAGTCAGTTAAAGAGATATATGTCTATTTTAATAACACTGCAAGTCCTTCCGGAGTTGTAAATGCACAGGAATTACAACAATTAATTGAATTTCACCCGTAAGACCAAAAAGTTAAAAAAATCAAAAAAATTTTACAATAATATTAAGAACAAACCGTTCGGATAAGTGGTAAATTGCCTTTTTAAAAACAAACACACTACTATGGACAATATAAATATTCTTTGGGTTGACGACGAAATTGATTTATTAAAACCGCATATTTTATTTCTGGAGAAAAAAAATTATACCGTTACCACTTGCAATAATGGACGTGATGCTGTGGATGTTTTTGAAGAAGGCGATTTTGACATTGTATTTTTGGACGAAAACATGCCCGGAATGAGCGGCTTGGAAACGTTACAGGAAATTAAAGAGAAAAAATCTTCAACACCGGTAATTATGATTACCAAAAGTGAAGAGGAATATATCATGGAGGAAGCAATTGGTTCTAAAATTGCCGATTATTTGATTAAACCGGTGAATCCCAACCAAATTTTATTGAGCCTGAAGAAAAATCTGGACCATTCAAGATTGATTTCCCAAAAAACAACTTTGGATTACCAGAAAGAATTCCGAAAAATAGCCATGGAGATGTCCATGGTCAACTCTTTTGAGGATTGGGTGGAATTGTACAAAAAATTATTGTTCTGGGAATTGGAATTGGAAAATATCAACGACCAAGGTATGTCCGAAATCCTGGAGTCCCAAAAAGTGGAAGCAAATTCACAGTTTGGTAAATTCATCGAAAGAAATTACGAAGATTGGTTTATGCCAAAATCAGAAAGACCGATCCAATCCCATACGTTATTCAGAGAGTTGGTAGTTCCGGAAATTACCAAGAAAGACAAACCAGTACTTTTCGTAGTTATCGATAATTTGCGATACGATCAATGGAAAGCCTTTGAAAGTGTAGTTAACAACCATTACAAACTGGAAAAAGAAGTGCCTTATTATGCGATTTTGCCAACAGCCACCCAATATGCCCGAAATGCTATTTTTTCCGGTTTGACCCCACTGGAAATGGAAAAACAATTTCCGCAATATTGGAAAAATGATGTGGAAGAAGGCGGAAAAAACCTTTATGAAGCCGAATTTTTGACTGCACACCTGAAAAGATTAGGATTGAACATCAAGCAGGATTATTTCAAAATCACTAATTTCGCTTCCGGAAAAAAATTGGTAGAAAATTTCAAGTCATTAAAAAACAATGATTTGGTAACCGTGGTTTATAATTTCGTGGATATGTTGTCGCACGCCAAAACCGAAATGGATGTAGTGAAAGAGCTGGCTTCTGATGACAAAGCATACCGTTCACTCACACTCAGCTGGTTCAAGAATTCTCCTCTTCTGGAAATCATCCAGCAGGCACAGCAAATGGGCTTCAAATTAATTTTGACTACAGATCACGGAACCATCAATGTAAAAAACCCTTCCAAAGTCATCGGTGATAAGAATACCAGTCTGAACCTGCGTTACAAAACCGGGCGAAGCCTTACGTATGAAGACAAAGACGTTTACGCAGTCAGAGATCCTAAGCAAATTGGATTGCCGGCGATAAATATGAGCAGTTCGTATATTTTTGCCAAAAATGATTATTTCCTGGCATACGTCAACAATTACAATCATTATGTCAGCTATTACAGAAATACATACCAGCATGGTGGTATTTCGCTGGAAGAAATGATTATACCTTTTTTAGTTTTTAACCCAAAATAAATTTTATTTTCCCATGGAAATTCAGTTTACCCTTGATGAAATCAATCACGCTGCAGAAAAAATAGTAGACCAAAATCCTCCTAAAGTCATTTTATTTAACGGGGAAATGGGTGCCGGAAAAACTACTTTGATAAAAGCATTGGTGAAAATTTTAGGTGTTCAGGAACCGACAAGTAGTCCAACCTTTTCTTTAGTTAACGAATATCAAACAACTAAAAATCAAATTGTTTATCATTTTGATTTTTACCGTTTAAAAGACGAAAGCGAAGCATATGATATGGGAATTGATGAATACCTGGATTCGGGAAATTGGTGCTTTATTGAATGGTCGGAAAAAATCCCGAATTTAATTCCGCTGGAGCATGCCGTCGTGAAAATTAAAACTTTACCCGATGGTAAAAGGCAATTAATTATGAATTAGTTGGTATTAAGCTTTGTAGCTATGGCAGTTTTTCATAACTTAGACCAATCATTTACAGCTAGAATTATTTATGGCACTTACCCCTTTTACCAAACAGCAATTAATTCCACAGGAAGAAAAACTTGAAATTACCAAACGCAAGAGCGAGCTTTTTATTGGAATACCTAAAGAAACCAGCTACCAGGAACGTCGAATCTGCCTGACTCCTGATGCCGTAAACACTCTTACTGCCAATGGCCATAGGGTAATGATCGAAGCCGGTGCGGGTCTGAGCTCCAGCTACAGTGATAAGGAATATAGCGACGCGGGTGCGGAAATTACTCCCGACACAAAAAAAGTCCTGGGCTGTCCGATGCTTTTAAAAGTGGAACCCCTTACAATGACTGAAATAGAATTGGTAAATCCCGAAACGATAATTGTATCCGCAATTCAGCTGAAAACCAGACGTAAAGAATATTTTGACGCCCTCATAAAAAAGAAAATTACCGCATTAGCTTTTGAGTACATCAAAGATGATGATGGCTCCTACCCTATTGTGAAGTCGTTAAGCGAAATTGCAGGAACAGCCTCGATTTTGATTGCGTCAGAACTAATGATCAACAACGAATTTGGAAAAGGCCTGCTCTTTGGTAATATTACAGGAGTTCCTCCTACTGAAGTAGTTATTCTTGGTGCCGGAACGGTTGGCGAATTCGCGACCAAAACCGCTTTAAGCCTTGGAGCGACAGTTAAAGTGTTTGATAACTCCATTACTAAATTAAGACGCTTACAAAACAATTTGAACCAAAGGGTGTTCACTTCTACAATTCATCCAAAATCCTTATTAAAAGCCCTGAGACGATGTGATGTTGCAGTGGGTGCCATGCATGGAAAGGAACGCTGCCCGATTATCGTAACCGAAACCATGGTCGAACATATGAAAAAAGGATCTGTCATTGTTGATGTCACTATTGATACCGGCGGTTGCTTCGAAACTTCCGAAGTAACTACACATGAAAAACCCACCTTTATTAAAAATAACGTAATCCATTATTGCGTTCCGAATATCCCGTCGCGGTATTCAAAAACCGCCTCCCTGTCAATCAGCAATATCATCACTCCTTATTTATTGCAAGTTGCCGATGATGGTGGAATTGAAACTGCCATACGCCGTGATAACGGAATGAAAAATGGGGTCTATCTGTATCACGGTATTTTAACCAACAAAGCAATCGGGGAATGGTTTAACATCCCGGACAGCGACATTAATTTAATTGTTTTTTAAATAGTTTCAAATTACCTTTACCAAAAATATTTAAATGAAATTTTACCAACGTTTTGCCTATTATCTGGTAGGTCTAGTAATCGGATTGTTCTTTGTGGCTATGGTACTAAGCGGAAAAGATACCCGTTGTAATTATTTTCCAAATGCAAGGGTTTTAAATGATTTAAGAAACAAACCTTTTCATTATTCAGATGTAGCCTCGCAAAAATTAGCGGAAGAATGGATTGATACCATCGATATCAAAAATACTTTGGAATATGGCGATGTTGATTTTGATAAAAGCAATAAGAAATTCGAAAACGGGAAGCTATATGTTGTAGAAGGCAAAACCATTAAAAATCAGCCTATTATATTAGAAGTGGTCAATTATTCTGATAAGGCAGTTTTAAAAGACATCATAAAAAAATAAAAATATTAAAATTATAGTTGCAAATACAAATACTAAATGTATATTTGCACTCGCATTCAGGGCGATTAGCTCAGCTGGTTCAGAGCACCTCGTTTACACCGAGGGGGTCGGGGGTTCGAACCCCTCATCGCCCACAAAACTTCTCAAGAAATTGAGAAGTTTTTTTTTACAACCAATCCGGACTTTCTTCTCTTTTTTATATCTTTAATTGCTTAACATTAAACCTCCGCAGCAATTATGGAAAATTACGATTGGTCAAAATTTACACAGCGAATTCCTATCAAAGCAACAATCCAGGAAATCTATGATTATTGGACTACCCAAGAGGGAATGGAAAAATGGTTTCTACGATTAAGTGAATTTTACACTTCAGAAAAAAGTTTAAAAAATCCGACCACTCCAATTCAAAAAGGAGATACTTACAAATGGATGTGGCACGGCTATTCGGATGAAGTGGTGGAGTATGGAGAAATATTGGAAGCAAATGGGCTAGATTTACTCCAGTTCACATTTGCGGAACAATGCATCGTAACCATGAAAATATTTGGGGAAAGTGAAGAAACCATAATGGAATTATCTCAGGAAAATATTCCGACCGACGATCAGTCAAAAGTCCGTTTTCATTTAGGATGTTCTAATGGCTGGACTTTTTATTTATCCAATTTAAAATCCATTCTCGAAGGAGGAATCGATTTAAGAAATAAAAACGATAAGCTCAAACGAATGGTTAATTCGTAAATTTATTATTTTTTTCTGGCAATAAATATAAGGTGAGTCGAAGTGGAGCCATCCGGTTTTGAATAGTTTTTCCGAGGTAAATCGACTATTTCAAAATCATTTTGCTCCAGAGCTTCACGCAGATAATCTTCCTGATGGTAATAAACATATACTTTGTATTGTCCATTACTACTGGTCTCATAATCGGATTTGCTGTAATCATCTTCTATGACACTGAAGTAAAATATTCCGTCAGGATTCAATAATACAGAGGCATCACTTATCAATTTCATACAATCTTCTTTCGATAAATACGGCATACAGAAACCACATATGATTCCATCGAATTTATCCGGAATTTGGTCAATCTCTCTGCAATCCATAATCTTAATATCAGCTGTTGGATTGTTTTGTTTAGCCAATTGAACCATATTTGAAGCCACATCAATTGCTTCAATTTTAAAATCGGGTCTTTTTTCCAATAGATACCGGGTAATATTTCCCGGACCGCATCCGATTTCAAAAATTTTTGGACTTTTCTTTTCGATCAGAGAACAAAATTGGTCATAGGTATCATTATACAAATCCAAATCCATGAATTTATCCTGATAAGCCGAAGCCAGCTGATTGTATGTGTCGATGGTCTGTTGGTATCTGTCCATTTTATTTTCTTCATTTTAACATCAGAAAAAGTCGTTTGACTTTGGGTGATGAATTTTATGCTAAATTATAAAAAGCAACTTAAACTTAAAAAAAAATCCCAGACTGCAATATAGTCGGGGATTTTTTATTCGGTAATTATGCTTTTTTTCGTCTGTCGCGTTCCGTCTTAATCAGTGTCAGCTCCCGGCTGGTTTGCCCGGCTACCGAAGTATTTTCTTCAGCACGTCTTATTAAGTAAGGCATCACATCGCGAACGGGTCCAAACGGCAGGTATTTTGCCACATTATAACCATTGGCAGCCAAATTATAACTGATATTATCGCTCATGCCATACAATTGACCAAACCAGATACGGTCATCATTTTTAGACATATTTCTTTCCTGCATGAATTCCATCAGTTTATAGGAACTTAACTCATTGTGTGTGCCGGCGAAAATGGCCATCTTATCAATGTTTTCAATCATATAATGAACCGATTCGTCATAATTGATATCGGTTGCATCTTTTGAAGCACATATCGGTGACGGGTATCCTTTTTCTTCGGCACGTTTGATTTCTTTTTCCATGTAAGCGCCACGGACTAATTTCATACCGATATAGAAACCGGCAGTTTTGGCTCTTTCATGCAATTTTTTCAAATAATCCATTCGGTCCCAACGGTACATTTGCAGGGTGTTAAAAACGATTGGTTTTCGCTGGTTATATTTCACCATCATTTCTTCTACCAGATCATCGGCGGCATCCTGCATCCAACTTTCTTCCCCATCAATTAAAAGGGCCACATCTTTATCATGCGCCGCTTTGCACACCCGGTCAAAACGGGCAACTACCCTGTCCCACTCTGCTTGTTCAGCTGCTGTAAAAGCATTTTTTTCTCCTAATTTTTCATACAATTCAAAACGTCCAAATCCTGTTGGTTTAAAAACCGCAAACGGAATCGCTTTCTTTTCCTTGGCGAAATCAATAATCTTCAGGGTCATATTCATCGCATCATCAAAATGCGCCTCGTCTTCCTTCCCTTCAACAGAATAATCCAAAACAGAGGAAACGCCTTTGGTATACATTTTATCAACTACCGGAAGACAATCCTCTTCGCTGATACCTCCACAAAAGTGATCAAAAACAGTGGCTCTGATCAATCCTTCAACAGGCAAATGGGCCTTGATGGCAAAATTGGTGACTGCCGTTCCAATACGGACCAAAGGCTGATTATCAATCATTTTGAAAAGAAAATAAGCTCTATCTAACTCGGTATCACTCTTTAACGAAAAGGCAACTTGGGTATTATTGAATATTTTTTCCATTTGAATTTTATAATTATGCAAATATAATAGACTTCGATTATTTTTAACCAAAAAATCCCGTATTTTGCCTTATCAAAACACAATTAAAAAATGATGCAGTCCATTAAGGCCAACGGTTATCCTATTTATTTTAACGAAAATGGTTACGAAGCTCTCAACAGTCATTTGACCGAAAATAAATATTCCAAGCTATTTGTTATTGTCGACAGCAATACTAATGAATATTGCCTGTCAAGGTTTCTTCCTTTTTTGGAAACTGAGATTGCCATTGAAATCATTGAATTTGATGCCGGCGAAAGCTTTAAGAATATTGAAACCTGTGTGCAGATTTGGAATGTATTAACCGAATTGGGCGGCGACCGGAAAAGCCTGATTATCAATTTAGGCGGCGGTGTCGTTACAGATTTAGGTGGTTTTGTGGCTTCGACATTCAAAAGAGGAATTGATTTCGTTCATGTTCCCACTACCCTGTTAGCAATGGTCGACGCTTCCGTTGGAGGAAAAAACGGAGTTGATTTGGGCAATCTCAAAAACCAGGTTGGAGTCATTAATGTTCCGGCGATGGTTTTGATAGATACCCAATATCTGGAAACGCTTCCGCAAAATGAAATGCGTTCGGGACTGGCGGAAATGCTGAAACATGGATTGATATTCGATAAGAAGTATTGGGAGCAATTTTTGGATTTAAGCAAGCTTGATTTTGCCGATTTTGACATACTGATACATGATTCGGTGGTAATCAAAAACAATATAGTGATGCAGGATCCCACTGAAAATGGAATTCGGAAAGCGCTGAATTTCGGGCACACGTTGGGACATGCCATTGAAAGTTACTTTTTGGAACACGAAAACAAAACAACCTTATTACATGGCGAGGCGATTGCCGCGGGTATGGTTTTGGAAAGCTATATTTCATGGCAGAAAAAATTGCTCTCGGCAGAAGAATACCTACAGATTAAAGAAACGATCAATTCCATTTTTGAGAAAATTCCGTTTGAGGAAAACGACCTTATTCCTATCCTTGATTTACTGATTCATGACAAAAAAAATGAGTACGGAAATATTCAATTTGCCCTTATAGATGGGATTGGAAGCATAAAAATAAATCAAGAAGTTGAAAATGAACTGATTAAAATAGCCTTTGAAGATTATAAATCTTAACATTTTTTTACTGAAAAGGGTTGCAAGTCGGATATATTATTTTTTACATTTGCCTTAATGAATAAACACCAAAATACAAGCCAACTTTCCCTCTGCGGAAGCACAAACAGCCATCTCCTAACGGAATTATGGAGCAGTTTTTCTGCCTTTACGGGGTTCCTCAATTTTGATGTTTTTCAATACTCCATCATTTATAGGGAGAAACTTCAAATAATTTATGCAAATATTCGGGTTTGAAAATTAGATTAATTTAATTTTTTCAATTACTTTTAATCTAAATTCCTGACAAATAAATGAATACAAAATATTTCGACTTAATAAATCAAACTTACTATTTCCCTCAAGAGGAGTTCACACTGAACAAAGACAACTTACAATTTCACAATATTGATTTGATGAAATTGGTTGAACAATACGGAACGCCTCTTAAATTTACGTATTTACCACAAATTTCCAAAAACATCAACAGAGCCAAAGGGTGGTTCCGTCATGCAATGGAGAAAAATAAATACGAAGGGAAATATTATTACTGCTATTGCACCAAAAGTTCTCATTTTGAATATATCATGAATGAGGCATTTAAAAATAACATACACATAGAAACCTCTTCCGCTTTTGACATTAATATTGTTGAAAATTTATTGGAATCGGGAAAAATAAACAAAAGCACCTATGTAATCTGTAATGGTTTCAAAAGAGACCAATACATTGAAAACATTGCAAGAATTATCAACAACGGTCATAAAAACACTATTCCGATTATTGATAATTATGAAGAATTGGATTTGCTTCAGGCACAGATTAAAGGGAAATTTAAAATTGGAATCCGGATTGCCGCTGAGGAAGAACCAAAATTCGAATTTTATACGTCCCGTTTAGGAATTGGATATAAAAACATCGTCAACTTTTATAAAAAGCAAATTCAGGAAAATAAAAATCTGGAACTGAAAATGCTGCACTTTTTTATCAATACTGGTATCAATGATAATGCTTATTATTGGAACGAATTGGTTAAATGTATTAAAGTATATATTGCCCTGAAAAAAGAGTGTCCTTCGTTAGACGGCCTGAATATTGGTGGTGGATTCCCTATCAAAAATTCCCTGGCTTTTGAATACGACTACCAATATATGATTGACGAAATCATCAATCAGATTAAGATTGCCTGTGAGGAAGCTGAAGTGGATGTTCCAAA
The DNA here is from genome assembly GCF_007109225.1 of Flavobacterium sp. GT3R68. Classification (GTDB taxonomy): domain Bacteria; phylum Bacteroidota; class Bacteroidia; order Flavobacteriales; family Flavobacteriaceae; genus Flavobacterium. The sequence goes on along the minus strand of NZ_VJZK01000003.1, from coordinate 32,750 downwards.
TATATTTACCGAATTCGGTTCTTTCACAGTTGGAGAAAGTGGAGGTGCTATTTACCAGGTCTTGTATCAGAAACAACAAAATGACAGGGAAAAATGGAACATGATTGACTCATCTTTCATCACTACCTTACCCGATACGTGGGCAATCAATAAGCGTTTTATCATGCTGGCTATCAACCGCTGGAACGATCAATACGAACGGGTATTACTAGGCGGAATGACTTGTGACAGTGATGATTATTACAATTCAGAGCAAAATATGAATGCCATTTATTTGCCTAAATACAACAAAGAAAAACCTTTATACATCGGTTTCTTTAATACAGGGGCCTATCAGGAAACCATTGGCGGTTACGGAGGATTGCATCACTGCCTGATTCCACAGCCACAGCATATTCTGATTGACAGGGATGAAAACGGAATATTAGGCACCGAAGTTTTTTCTGATCACCAGACATCAGAAGAAGTTTTAAAAATATTGGGCTACAATAAAAAATAATTTCAAAGTTTTTAGTTTTCGATGTAGGAAATTATATTTTCAATCGTAACTTTAACTTTATACTTTTAAATCAAGAATAAAAACAAATACACAACAATGAGTAAAGGACCAATCAGTCAGTTTATTGAAAAGCATTATCTGCACTTCAATGCTGCAGCTTTAGTTGATGCCGCAAAAGGTTATGAACAACAGTTAGCCAATGGAGCAAAAATGATGGTAACCATGGCTGGAGCAATGAGTACTGCCGAAATTGGAAAAATTTTCGCGGAAATGATCCGTCAGGATAAAGTTCAGATTATTTCTTGTACAGGTGCCAATCTTGAAGAAGATATTATGAATCTAGTGGCTCACTCTCATTATGAAAGAGTTCCAAATTATCGGGATTTAACTCCACAAGAAGAATGGGATTTATTGGAAAGAGGACTTAACCGAGTAACTGATACCTGTATTCCTGAGCATGAGGCTTTCCGTCGTTTGCAAAAACATATTTACGAAATTTGGAAAGATGCCGATAATAAAGGGGAACGTTACTTACCGCATGAATTCATGTATAAAATGTTATTATCAGGAGTTCTTGAGGAATATTATGAAATTGATTTGAAAGACAGCTGGATGTATGCCGCTGCCGAAAAAAACCTTCCTATTATCGTTCCGGGTTGGGAAGATAGTACAATGGGAAATATATTTGCATCCTATGTTATCAAAGGAGAATTAAAAGCTTTCACAATGAAATCTGGAATTGAATACATGACGTTTCTAGCGGACTGGTATTCAAAAAACAGTAGTAATGGCGTAGGTTTCTTCCAAATTGGTGGTGGAATTGCAGGAGATTTTCCAATTTGTGTTGTACCAATGTTGTATCAGGATATGGAAATGCATGATGTCCCTTTTTGGAGCTATTTCTGCCAGATTTCTGATTCTACGACCAGTTACGGGTCATATTCCGGAGCTGTTCCAAATGAAAAAATCACTTGGGGAAAATTGGATATCCATACACCTAAGTTTATCATCGAGTCGGATGCCACAATTGTAGCACCTTTAATTTTTGCTTATTTATTAGATTTATAATAGAATTTTTATGAAAAGAGTAATTGTTGATTACGCCAAATTGACTAATGAGATTTTATCCCTGTTAGTGGAACGATTTCCTGACGGATACGATGATTCAAATATTATCCGTTTTAAAAATCATAAAAATGAAACCATTGAAGCGGTAGAGGTAAAAACTGAAGATACTATTTTCCTGGTAAAAATAAGCACCAAGTTATCTGACCGAATCATCAATTTTGATGAAGATGATGATATTATCGTTCCATTGGAAGGTATCAAAGGAATTGACCTTGATGAAGATGATGATGATGCCACAGGGGACGAGGAGGATGACGATTTGAATGTGGATAAGCCGGAGACCGATGATGAGGAAGATGAGGATGATATGGATACCAACGATATTGCTGATGAAGACGATGAAGATGACGAAGATTAACCTAACTTAAATACATTAAAGGAGCTCTTTTCGGAGTTCCTTTTTTTATTTCATAAGTTTCAAGTAAACCGAATGACTACTCAAATTTTACATACAACACTTAAAGAGAATTTTGGTTTCGAAAAATTCCGGCCTAATCAGGAAGAGATAATCCATACTATCCTTTCCGGTCAGGATGCTCTCGCCATAATGCCAACCGGTGGAGGGAAATCGATTTGCTTTCAATTGCCTGCGTTATTATTTCCCGGGATAACCATTGTTATTTCTCCACTAATCGCCTTAATGAAAGACCAGGTGGACAGTTTGAAGGCAAATGGGATCAACGCTTGCTTTATCAACAGCAGCCAAACACAAGCTGAACAGCAAAATCATATACAAAGCCTAAAAGAGAATACAGTGAAGTTGGTGTATATTGCTCCCGAAAGTCTGTCATATCTGGATAATATTTTCAGTGAATTAAACATCAGTCTTATTGCTGTAGATGAAGCCCATTGTATTTCTGCCTGGGGACACGATTTTCGCCCGGCATATACCAACTTGGGGTATCTGAAAAACCGCTTCCCCTCCACTCCAATCTTAGCTTTAACTGCAACCGCTGATAAGGCTACACGTGAAGACATTAGTACGCAATTAAATCTTGTTTGTAACAAAGTTTTCGTTGCTTCTTTCGATAGAAAAAATTTAAGTTTAGAGGTTCGTCCTGCTCTTGACCGTGTAAAACAAATCATCGAGTTTGTCTCAGAAAAGCCGAACGAATCTGGTATCGTTTATTGCTTAAGCCGAAAAACAACTGAAGAACTCGCCGGAAAATTACTTAAGGCTGGAATCCAAGCCAAAGCCTATCACGCGGGTTTGGACAACACCACCCGATCCAAAACCCAGGACGAATTCATCAATGACGATTGCCAGGTAGTTTGCGCAACCATTGCTTTTGGAATGGGTATCGATAAATCGAATGTGCGATGGGTAATCCATTATAACCTGCCTAAAAACATTGAGGGGTATTACCAGGAAATTGGGCGTGCCGGACGGGATGGATTGCCGTCAGAAACTATTTTATTTGAAAGCTATGGTGATGTAATCCAATTGCAAAAATTCGCTTCCGAAGGATTGAATTCTGAAGTCCAACTAGCAAAGCTTGACCGCATGAAACAATATGCAGATGCTTTGAGCTGCCGCAGAAAAATACTCCTATCCTATTTTGGCGAACTGGTGACCGAAAATTGCGGAAACTGTGATATCTGTAAAAATCCACCTTCCTTTTTTGATGGAACCATCATTACCCAAAAGGCATTATCAGCTATCAGCCGTCTACAGGAAAGAGAACCCTTGCCTGTCATTATTGATTTTTTAAGAGGTTCTAAAAATGCTCATATCTTTGAAAATGAATACCAACATTTAAAAACATATGGTATTGGTGCGGATATTTCGTGGTACGATTGGAATCAGTATTTAATTCAACTGATTAATTTAGGTTATTGTGAAATTGCGTTTCACCAACAAAATAAAATCAGGCTGACCGCGTTTGCTAGCAAAGTGTTGTTTGATGGCGAAAAAGTGCAATTAACTGCCGTTCAAAAAATCAGCATCGATAAATCAGAAGCCAAAACGCAAAAAATTAAGACATCACCAGATTCTCTTTTTGAAATATTGAGAAAAATTCGGTTTAAAATCGCAAAAGAAGAAGACGTTCCGGCCTATATCATCTTTAGTGATGCGGCTTTACGCCAAATGGAATCACAAAGACCGATGAGTGACGAGGAATTAATCACGATTGACGGTGTGGGGAAAGCCAAATTGGAGAAGTATGGCGACGCATTCATCAAAGCGATTATTGATTTCCAGAAGAGTAAATCATCAAAGATTAAAAAAGAATCAAGCACATATAAAGAGACACTGGCATTATATCAAAGCGGGCTTAACGCAGTGGATATTGCCACCAAAAGAAAATTGGGAATTCCAACCGTTATTTCCCATTTGGCAAAATTATACACTGATGGAAATGACATCGATTTAAGCGGATTTGTTTCAAATGAAGAAGTGATAAAAATCAAGGAAGCGAAAGTTGAATTAGATTCACCCAATGCACTGAAACCCTATTTTGATTATTTCGAAGAAATGGTTTCTTATGATAAAATCCGGATTGGCCTGGCCATAATTGAAAAAGAAAATCAAATACCAATAAATTAATGATTAGTTCTTTTCGACCAATAATAGAAAATGACACCGAAATTCTCATTTTAGGAACCATGCCTGGTGCTACCTCACTCGCCAGGCAGGAGTATTATGCGTATAAGCGAAATCATTTTTGGCCCATCATCTATAATTTATTCGGCAACGAAACTGTTCCGAAGCTTTTTGAGGAAAAAATAAAAATCCTTCTTAAAAATAAAGTCGGCCTTTGGGATGTGTTGGAATACTGTGAACGCAAGGGAAGTCTGGATATTCACATCAAAAATCACAAGGAAAATGATTTTGACACCCTTTTTCAGGAGTTCCCACTAATAAAAAAAATCGTTTTCAACGGAAAGGAAAGCCACAAATATTTTTTGAGGAAATTTGGCCAGATACAAGGCATCACTTATTATGTAATGCCTTCAACAAGTCCTGCCAATACGATGTCTTTTGAAAACAAACTCAAAATATGGTCTGAATTTTTAAAGTAAATTAAAGATATCTTTCCTGGAATATTCTCTGATGGTGTTTTTGATGTCCAATAATAATAAATCCGATGGCACGAACAGAAACTTCCTTATCAGATGCCGTTCCAATTCGTTGTAGCTGTTCTTGGGTAAAACTCTTGTAAAGAGATATTGTTGATTGTCGCACTACCGCCATTTCGGTCAGTAAATCCTGAATACCCCTATCATTTGCATTTGTGTTCTCCACATAATCATTCTCTTCAAAACCGGGTAACGGCGTCTTGTCATTTCTTGAGATTCTCAATGCACGATAACTGAAAATACGCTCCGCGTCAATCAGATGCTGGATTATATCCTTAATAGTCCATTTGCCTTCCGAGTAACGGTAATCAAATTTATCCATTGGAATATTTTGTACAAAACGAATAAATTCGTGCACGGAAACTTCTAATTCCTCAATCAATTCTACATTTTCTAACGCCTGAATGTAACTGGAATAATAACTGGCATATTCGGTAACTGGTAATTGGTCTGATTTCATTGTGTTTTTTTGTTAGATTCACCTAAATTAAATAAAAAAACCTCATTTACCAAGGCAAATGAGGTTTGTATTTTATTCAAAAATGAATTACATATTTTTGAAGATAGTATGCATCAAACGTTTTTTATCATTGATACTTTCATCAAGCGAAATCATCGTTTCTGTTCTATAAACACCTTCGATATCATCAATCATAAAGATAACATCTTTAGCATGTTTAGTATCTTTAGCTCTTATTTTACAGAAAATGTTGAATTTTCCTGTAGTGATATGCGCAACAGTTACATATGGAATCTCATTAATACGCTCCAAAACAAATTTGGTTTGAGAAGTATTATTCAAAAAAACACCAACGTAAGCGATGAACGAATACCCTAATTTTTCATAATCAAGTGTCAATGAAGAACCCATGATAATCCCTGCATCTTCCATTTTCTTAACTCTCACGTGAACTGTTCCTGCAGAAATCAACAATTTTTTTGCAATATCTGTAAACGGAACTCTTGTATTATCAATCAACATGTCCAAAATTTGGTGATCGACTTCATCTAAACGAAACTTACTCATAAAAATATTTAAAATTATTATATACTAATTATTCAAAACAAAGAACAAAGAACAGGTTTTTATATTTAAAAAAAGTTAAATTTTTAAATTTTTATCAATCCATTAACTATTTTAACATTATTCGTTAAAGTAAAATTAGCTTTTTGCCCCAATTGCGGAACATTTTGCCTACCATCCCAGTACATGGCTTTCTGAGCATCATATTCGTAATGACCCGTAAAACCTTCCAAATCCCCTATATCAACGATATAGGCATTGAAACAAAGCTGACCATCAACCAACTCCTCTTTGTATTGAGCGGCAAAATTCGTAATTATTTCGGTATTATCATAATTTATTTTGACATTTTTATAAACAAAGTCATAAAAACACACTTTATTTTGAGGAATATTCAAATAATCCAGCAATCTGTTGCTAACACTTTCCGATTCTGAAAGAAACTGACAACCAGCAACTAATGCCATAAAAATGTACTTCCGGGTCTCTTCTCTATGGTAATCTTCTGGAAAATGACCAGCCTCAAAAAGAACGGTCGGCGTGTTTAACGACTGAAAAGTATCGCCTATACAGTTTATGTTAAATGAGTCTTCAAATCGTCCTATGTGCTGGGGAATATACTGTTGCAAAGTATCATTCATCGCCGAGATTACGTTGATAGCCTTCATGCGGACATCATTTATCTCTCTTGCCTCATTATAGGCTGGAGACAAAAAAGAGACAGTTGCGGTATTGTGATTATTTTCAAGTCCGAAAATAGTCCGCTGATCATGCAAATTAAAACAATACTGTGGTTTAAAACGTTCAAAAACTTCTCTCAGCAATTGACTTTCAGGTTGTGTCAAGGTTTGAGAATCCCGATTCAAGTCAACTTTATTGGCATTTTCACGGGTGTATAAGGTGGCGCCGTCAGGATTTACAATTGGCAAACAACAAAAAGTGAACTTCCGCAACAGGGTTTTCGCTATTTCGGAGTTACTATTTAATAAATTAAGGAAATCAAAAAGCGCTTTTGTAGTCGTACTTTCATTTCCGTGCATCTGTGACCAGATGAAAATTTTAGTTTTACCAGTTCCTAGTTCAAGTTGATAGATAGGTTTGCCAAGAACAGATTTGCCTATATTCTGTACTGCAGTTTTTTTTCCATATTGATTTATAAGAGGTTCAATTTCCAATAAAGTAATATATCTGCCAAAAAGGCTTTGCTCTTTATATTGATTAAATAAGACACTCAAATTCATAGCTTATTTTTAGTTTTACAAAAGTAAACATCTTTGTATTTACAAATGTAAACAGCAGAACCAACTTAATTGTTTAGTGATGTAAACAAAGGTTCTGTATGTCACACTACCGTTTGTCGGTTAGAGTTTTAATGTTTTTACTTTTGTTAATACTGTAAATTAATGCCTTATTTATCAGTGCTTTACTTGGTATTATGTAAACCGTGGGATTAATGTATTTTACGGAAATACGCAGTTTACAACTGTAATTTTGTTTATCTCAATCTTTTTATTTACATTTGTAACATTAAGAAATAATTTATATTATTTACAATGGTAAACACTGAAGATTTCATTAAAAGACTGGAAGTTATATTGGATTATTATAGTCTTAATGCCTCCGCATTTGCGGATAAAATTGGTGTACAGCGTTCAAGTTTGTCTCACCTCCTTTCGGGCAGAAACAAGCCAAGTCTTGATTTTATACTAAAGATTTTGGAAGTTTTTCCGGAAGTGGATCTGTATTGGATTTTGAATGGTAAAGGAACTTTTCCAAAAGGAACGGATGAAAATGCATTTGCATTGGAAACCGAAAAAAAAATACAGCCACCTACTCCAATCCAAAATGAAATTCCCGTAAATTTATTTAGCAGCGTGGAAATTCCTTCCGCAAATAATCCCGTAGAAATAAAAAAAACGTTCGCAGACGAAAATATCGCATTCTCGTCTATTCAAAGTGATATCGATAAAATTGTGATTTTTTATAAAAATGGAACGTTTAAGGATTATAAGCCGAGTTAGATTTATTTTGACTCAAAACCATTTTGAGCCACCTTCCCTCTTGCACCTGCAAAAAAACTGCATAAAATTTGCATGTCTTCTTCCAAATTTCCGGTTGGTGCAAATGGATTCCCAAATCGGATTTCCTTCTTACTGTAATCAAAAGCCACTGGAACTATGGGTACTTTTGCTTTCATTGCAATATAATAAAATCCGGTTTTCAATTCGGATACTTTTTTACGGGTTCCTTCCGGAGCGATGGCAAGGCGAAATTCGTGTTTATTAGCAAATATTTCTGCGATAGCATCCACTTTATTCATTTTTCCGGAACGATCTAATGGTGCTCCTCCCATATATTTAAAATAGATATTAAAAGGAAAACGAAACAATTCTTTTTTTCCGACCCAATTGATCTGCAGGCCAGTGATTCCCCTGGCAAAAAGACCAAGATAAAAATCATGCCAGCTGGTATGGGGAACAATTATAATAACACACTTCTTGATGCTATTATCAATTGTACCGGTAATTTTCCATCCCATCAATCGGAAAAAAATCAATTTATAAATTAGTTTCTTCATCCTCAACAATTTTGTGCAAAAGTAACATTAATCTCTTATTTTTGGAAAAAAAAGTAAAATGCTCAAAAAGCTACTGAGTTATCTGATTCCTGTAATTGTTTACCAGAAAAAATCCCGATTGAGCAGGACACTTGAAGTGACATGGGCGAATGGCGAATTGGTCCTGGATTCAAAAAACACGAATTACTCTTATGGAAGTCTGCAGCGGATTTTGAGAAAGGGCCTGAAATCAATTGGATTCCAAAACATCGTACATATGGAAAGCATATTGGTTTTGGGTGTCGCCGGTGGAAGTGTTATTAAAACCCTGACGGAGGAAATACAGTATAAAGGCAAAATTACCGGTGTGGAGATTGATCCGGATATCATAACAATTGCCAACGACTATTTTAAGCTTAACGAAATCCCCAATCTCAGTATCGTGATTGATGATGCTTTTGAGTTTGTGCTGAAAACCAAAGAGAAATACGACCTGATTATCATTGATATTTTCCAGGACACGAATATGCCCACCTTTTTATTTGAAAAATTCTTCATTGACCGTAGCGGGTTTCTTTTAAAAATGAATGGCTATATTCTTTTTAACACTATGATTTTAAAGGAATCCGGGAACAAACGCAATATGGAATACATCCAGGCTTTTGAGACCACAGAATTCCATTGCAGGACCATTCCCAGAGTGGAACAGCACAACGAACTGATTGTGGTTCAGAAAATAGCATAAAATAAATAATTCAAATAGTCCAAAAAAAAAATGCCCCACATTCCTGTGAGGCTTTTTTTTACATAAAATTAATTCTTGATAAACTTTGTATTGGAAGTCCCCTTATCCGAATTGATTTTGATAAAATAATTCCCGTAGGTTAAACCCGAAACATCAACTGTTCTGATATTCTGAGCATTTGGAATCACCATAACCAATTGACCTAATGTATTGTAAATATTGAAGGAAGTTACTTCAATCGTTTCTTTTGCGGTAATATTCAGGACGTCTTTCACCGGATTGGGATACACGCTGAAGTAATTTGAAAACACAAAATCCTGTGTCGCCAAAACAGCTATAGTGGTCGTAGCGGTATTGGTCACGATCGGGAAATTATAATCAAAATAAATGCTGGCGGTATTACTGAACGTATTACCCAAAACCAGTGTTGGTTTGGTTTTGATTTTGAACGCCACATAGCCATCGTTATTGGCATCATCGAAAGGCAAATTTATATTTTCAAAGATGAATTCAACTTTATTTCCTGCAGTTATATTGGTAACAAACGAATGGCTTCCTTTTATTGGAACTAAAGTACTGATATCAAATTTTGCGAGGTCGATCATGTCTTTCACGACGATATTCTCAGCCGGGAATGTTCCTGTATTCTCAAAACGAATCATGTAATGTACATAATCGCCCACTTTTGCAGGACTGATAGTAGTGCCTTCCAAACACGTTTTATCATTTGGATCGAAAGCATTTACAACAGTTTGGTTGTACACAAACGTATTATCATTTGGCGTTTCATCTGTAGCTGCGGACGTTATAGACGTTGAATAATTTAGAATATCGCCACCATTTACCGGAGGCGTTCCTGTAGGCGAATGTACATATAATGTTAAGGTAATTACTCTCGTTTCTAAAGGCAGTAAGTTTGTGAAATTCCAGGATAAATTATTTGTTGTTAAACCATCAATAAACGGAGAACCATTTGTGTAAATTAAAATATCATCGTTATAGGCAAGATTTACAGTTCCCGATTGAATGGTATTACCTTTATTTTTATAAATGATTTTATACTTCGCATCAAATCCAGGTCTCGCTGGTTGCAAAGGCAAAAAAACTATCTCCAAATCTGGTTTCGGAGCACTGATACTTACACAAAAATTTTGTGTGTGTGGACTTGTTTGCGCAGGAAAATTAACAACTACTGATGCGGGTGATACATTAAAATAACTTGGATTTTCTAAAATTGGAGTAATCGTGTGTGTTCCTGATTGAACTGGAATAGAGTAATTTCCGGATGTATCAGAAATAAAATTTCCGCTGGCTGTACCGCTAGTAACATTATAATTTATATTTGGAAAAAGTATGTCTGAATTGTCACAGCCGTTATTATTCATATCTACTCTGTTTTCCCCTGAAATTGTATAATATGTTCCGCCAGGATGAAAATTACAATAGGTATTTACATGACAATTAGTATAGCCATAAGTTGCAATTAAATTTTGTATATCTGTTAATTGACTTTCATCTGCGCAGATATAATTCAAATTTGGATTGACTGAAAAATCTAAAAAATCAGATTCAATACTACCATTTTTTATTAGTAATGTAGTTAATAAAGGATTGCTATTACAATCTAAATATTGTAGAAATCTTTGTCCGGTCAAATCTAAACCAGATAATAAATTATTTGAGCAACTCAATGTACCCAGAAAATCCGTAGATGAAAAATCCAAGCTAGACAACTGATTATTGTCACATATTAAATCATTAATTTCCACACCACTTAAATCTAAAACAGTCAATGAATTATTATAACAATACAAAATATAAAGCTCGGTTGAACCGATATTTATTGAAGTAAGCAGATTTTGACCACATTCAACAAATCCGATATTAGGTAATACACTTATGTCTAATGTCGTAAGTTGGTTGTTATTACATTCCATATAGGTCAGGCTTGGCAAAGCACTTAAATTTAATGTAGTAAGTAAATTAAATCTACAATCCAATTGTGAAAAATTAGGTTTGCCACTTATATTAAGAGAAGTGATGTAATTTCTTGAACAAAACAACTCTTGCAAATTAGGCATATTGCTGACATCTAATTGCGTTAATTGATTATAGTCACATCTTAGTCTTTCCAAATTATTTGAACTACTAATATTTAATGAATTAATATTATTATGAGTACAGTCCAAGTTGATGAGATTCGTCAATCCGCTCAAATCCAGTGAATAAATCTGATTCTCTTCGCATCGTAAATAGGTTAGATTAATGAAATTTGATATTCCCACTAAGGATGAAATATTGGAAGAGCCAATACTCAGATAGCCCACATTTATAGTTTCATTTACTTCAATCTCTCCATTATTATTGGCATCAATTGTATAATTAACTCCATTTAAATCTAATGCAATACCACTATTGGAATTAGATGCCAACAATCTCGCCTTAAAATTAGCATCCGGAATATTCACAATCTGTGCATTCACTCCATTTAACAAAAACAAACCCAACAACAAAAAGTAAAACTTCTTCATAAATACAATTTAGGTTGCAAATATACAGGAACCGAATCTTTTGTAGTCATTTTTTCCCACAAAAAAAGCCCCAACATTGTGAGGCTTTGATATCTATTAATGAACATTAGTTCTTGATAAACCTCGTATTCGCAGTCCCTTTATCCGAATTGATTTTAATAAAATAATTTCCTTTGGTCAAACCCGAAACATCAACGTTTTTGGTATTTTGGGCATTTGGAATCACCAAAACCAATTGACCTAATGTATTGTAAATATTGATGGAAGTTACTTCAATCGTTTCTTTTGCGGTAATATTCAGGACGTCTTTCACCGGATTGGGATACACGCTGAAGTAATTTGAAAACACAAAATCCTGTGTCGCCAAAACGGCAATAGTTGTCGTAGCCGTATTGGTTACAATCGGGAAATTATAATCAAAATAAATACTTGCATTATTAGTAAATGTATCTCCCAAAACCAGTGTCGGTTTGGTCTTAATTTTGAAAGCAACATAGCCATCGTTATTGGCATTATCGAAAGGCAAATTTATATTTTCAAAGATAAACTCCACTTTATTTCCTGCAGTTATATTGGTAACAAACGAATGGCTTCCTTTTATTGGAAATAAAGTATTGATATCGAATTTTGTTAAGTCAATCAGGTCTTTCACTACAATATTCTGAGCCGGGAATGTTCCTGTATTCTCAAAACGAATCATGTAATGTACATAATCGCCCACTTTTGCAGGAGAGATGGTAGCACCTTCCAAGCAGGTTTTATCATTTGGATCAAATGAATTCACAACGGTTTGATTATAAGCAAATATATTGTCATTTGGTATTTCATCCGTTACTGGACTTGTAATGGAAGCACGATAATTTAAAATATATCCTGAATTAACTGCAGGTGTCTCCATGGGAGAATTTACATTTAGTGTTAGTAAAATCAATCTGTTTTCCAATGGTAATAAATTGGTAAAATTCCAGGATAAATTATTCAATGTTTGGCTGGAAGCAGTTGGGTTTGCGGAAACTAAATCTAAAACTGCATCATTAAAAGTAAGATTTACTGAACCTGATTGTGTGTTTGATCCTTTGTTTTTATATATGATTTGATATTTAGCATCAAAACCTGGTCTTGCAGGAATTATTGGCAATACAGAAACCTCTAAATCATTATGAATTCCATTTTTAGTGACGCAAAAATTTTGATTAAATGGACTGGCTTGTGCTGGGAAAGTGACATTTACTGATGTTGGTGAAACGTTGAAGTAAGTTGGATTTTCTAAAACCGGGGTGATAACATGTGTTCCCGCCTGAACAGGAATAGAATAGTTTCCAGAAATGCCGGATGTTGCAATTCCGAAATTTGTTCCGTCTGAAAGATTAAATTTTAAATTAGGGAAATACGCGTCATTACTATCACATCCATTAGCAGTTGCATCGAATTTACTGTTACCACTAATAGTATAATACATTCCACCAGGCACAAATGTACAATAAGTCGATACTGAACAATTATAATATAGAAAGCCATCACCATAAATCATACTCTCTACAGAACTAACTTGGCTCTCATCCGCACAAATATATTTAAGGTTTGGGTTTCCTTGCATGGATAATGATTCATTTCTCCCATTTTTCATAAACAAGGAAGTAAGTTGATTTAGTTCACACCACAAGCTGGTTAAACTAGTTAGGTTAGAGACATTAAGTGTCCTTAAGAAATTAGTACCACAAAATAAACCAGTAAGATTTGTCAAATGATTCACTTCCAAAGAAGTAAGTCTGTTGTAAGAACACTGTAGGTCTCTAAAATTACTCGATACTCCTAAAGTATTAATCGAAGTTAAATAATTATGACTACAATCCACACTTAATAAACTTGGTAAGTTACTAACATTTAATGTTGTAAGTTGATTGTAGGGACAGTCAAGATCATCTAAATTATTTAGGCCTGAAACATTTAAAGAAGTCAGTCTGCAACTACTGCAATCCACCATTACAAGATTAGCTTGGGCCCTAAGATCTAAAGAACCTAATGGATTATTAAAACAATGCAAACTGATAAGGTTTGGCAAATTGGAAAGCTGAAAAGTACTTGAAGTCAGTTGATTACTTTCACACCTTAAATATAAGAGATTATTTGATGAAATATTAAGTGAAGTTAATGGATTAGTGCTACAATTCAGGGCCTTAAGGTTTGTAAAACTATTTATTCCCTCCAACGATGAAATTGCGCTATTATAAACATATAATTCACCAACCTGCATTGCTTCACTAGCTTCAATCTGTCCATTACTATTTGAATCAATTTTAATATAATTGCCTGCTAAGTTTTTAGCTATATAATTACTCGGAGTTGCGGATAACAACTTCGCCTTGAAATTAGCATCCGGAATATTCACAATCTGTGCATATACACCACTAAACAAAAACAACCCCAACAACAAAAAGTAAAACTTCTTCATAAATACAATTTAGGTTGCAAATATAAAGGAACCGAATCTTTTATAGTCATTTTTTCCCACAAAAAAAGCCCCAACATTGTGAGGCTTTTATATCTATTAATGAACATTAGTTCTTGATAAACCTCGTATTCGCAGTCCCTTTATCCGAATTGATTTTAATAAAATAATTTCCTTTGGTCAAACCCGAAACATCAATGTTTTTGGTATTTTGGGCATTTGGAATCACCAAAACCAATTGACCTAATGTATTGTAAATACTGATGGAAGTTACTTCAATCGTTTCTTTTGCGGTAATATTCAGGACGTCTTTCACCGGATTGGGATACACGCTGAAGTAATTTGAAAACACAAAATCCTGTGTCGCCAAAACAGCTATAGTGGTCGTAGCGGTATTGGTCACGATCGGGAAATTATAATCAAAATAAATGCTGGCGGTATTACTGAAAGTATTCCCCAAAACCAGTGTTGGTTTGGTCTTGATTTTGAAAGCGACATAGCCATCATTATTGGCATCATCAAATGGTAAATTGATATTTTCAAAGATGAATTCTACCTTGTTTCCAGATGTGATATTGGTAACAAACGAATGGCTACCTTTTATTGGAAATAAAGTATTGATATCGAATTTTGTTAAGTCAATCATATCTTTCACTACAATATTCTGAGCAGGGAATGTTCCTGTATTCTCAAAACGAATCATGTAATGTACATAATCGCCCACTTTTGCAGGAGAGATGGTAGCACCTTCCAAGCAGGTTTTATCATTTGGATCAAATGAATTCAGTGCAGTTTGATTAAAAACTAAGGTATTATCTATCGGCGTATCATCAGTTGCCCCCGAAACTGTGGCTGTATAATTCAAAACATAACCATTGTTTACCGGTGGTGTTTCCGTTGGGGAATTCACGTTTAGGGTTAACATGATTTCCCTTGTTTCAAATGGCTTAAAATTAACAAAATCCCAGCTCAAGTTATTAGTCGTTTGATTTGAAGTTATTGGATTTGCAGAAACAAAATCTAAAACTGAATCATTAAAATTTAAATTTACGGTTCCTGATTGTATGTTGTTTCCTTTATTTTTATAGATGATTTTATATTTTGCATCAAAACCCGGTCTGGCAGGTGCAACAGGTATTATCGAAACTTCCAAATCGGGATGCATACCGCTCGCCGTAACACAAAAATTTTGAATAAACGGATTAGCTTGTGCTGGGAAAGTAACATTTACCGTGGATGGTGAAACATTAAAATAGGCCGGATTTTCCAAAACAGGGACTATCATATGTGTTCCAGCTCCTATAGAAAAGCTATAACTTCCTAAATTATTGGGTATTAGAGTAAATCCATCAATTTCCAACTTTAAAAAAGGGAAAATTAAATCATTGATATCGCACCCGTCAATATTTAAATCCAACTTATTATTTCCAGAAACGCCATAAAAATCATCTCCTTTCAAAGTTATTATTTTACTTGACAATGTTTGTTTGTACGAATTAAAATTTCCGCCGATAAAAATTTTCCCAGTAGACTGAAGTGCAATTGCTAAAACTGAAGCATCAACTGCGCCATATGAATTGAAATTCATATCTACACTTCCAGTTACATTTAATCGTGCAAACCTAGTATGCAACTGGTCTCCAATTTTTGTGAAATTTCCACCTATCAAAATTTTATTATCTGGTTGAATTACAATTGAACTAACGCCTCCCACTACTTGAAATGGATTAACATATGTTGATGATCCGTTAAGCTCTATTCTTTTTATACCGGTAGTAGTACCTGCTAATATTTTACCGGACTGTTCTTCAATCAGGACATTTATCGGGTCAATATAACTGGAACGAAAAGAATCCAATGTGCCATTACTGTTTAATCGTGCAAGGTTATCTACGCTTTGGGGATAATTACCACCATATGAATATTGGTAAAATGATCCTCCAACAATTATTTTACCACTAGACTGTAATACAATGGAATTTGCAACTCCAGGATAAAAACCATTTGCGCCAGTATTAAAACTAGTATCCACACTTGCATTGGCGTTTAGCCTTACTATTCCCATTGCTAAAGATCTTCCACCCAGATTATCATAGTAACCAGTAAATGCTCCGGCGACAATAATTTTACTATCAGGCTGCAATTTAATAGCTCTGACCCCACCTGTACCTTCAAAACCTTTGTTGATGATATTAAAAGTATTGTCCATACTCCCATCTATATTTAACCTGATAATTTTCTGAGCTATTACATTATTAAACATATAAAAATCACCCCCAACAAGAATAGCACCATTCGGTTGTATTACAATTGCATTTACCGTATTGTTGAAACCTGCTCCAACGTTAAAGGTCATGTCTTTGCTGTAATCTGGATTTAGACGAACAATAAAATTAGATGGTTCTCCCTTATATGCAGTAAACTCACCTCCTACCAAAATTTTATTATCCGGTTGAAGGACAATAACTTTAACCTTAGCATTAAAGCCAGCAAATGAATTAAAAGTATTATCAATTGTTCCATCATTATTTAACCTTCCAACCCCGTCAAATTTAAATCCAAAACCTGAACAATACCCAGCCCTTTGAATAAGTATTTTATCGTCATTTTGAATGGTTAGTCCATAATAAATTTGTTGAGTACCACACATAGCAGATCCAGTTGTGAAATTGAAGCTTGTATCTATACTTCCGTTACCATTTAGTTTTAATACATAGTTATTGCTATTATAATTGCCATTTGACATAGCGAAATCTGAACTTATAAATATTTCCCCAGTAGAATCAACAACTATTGATTGTATTTTACTAAAAACATAACCGTCGGTAGAAAAGGACGAATCAAAACTGCCATCGGCATTCAATCTTATTAAATCATTGACTGGCAATCCATTATATGTTGTAAATTCTCCTCCTAATAATATCTTCCCGTCAGATTGTATTGCAAATGACATAATATAATCATTAAGTGCAAACCATACACTTGGACTAATGAATGTTAGATCTAAACTTCCTTCAGAATTAAATCTTTTTACTCTTTTGTTATAATTATCTATTGCTAATATCTTCCCATTTGACAGACATTTAATTTGTCCATTCAAATCGCTGATATTAAAACTACTGTCAATACTTCCGTCATCGTTTAACCTAAAAAGAGATGAAACTCCATTTAAGATTCCGCAAACAACAATTTTTCCATCAGATTGAAAACTAACAGACCTAGTTACCGTTACTCCAGGACAATTGAAAGTAGTGTCCAGATCACCATTGGTATTTAATCTTATTAATTTATTGACTTGCGTACCATTATAACTATTAAACGTTCCACTCACTACTATTTTCCCGCTTGGTTGAATTTCAAAAATATCAATTGAATAATCCAATGTATATAGTGAAAAACCTAATCCAACATTAAAGCTTAAATCCTTAATGTTATTATCAATTCTTTCCAATCCAAAACCACTATTAATTATTATTTTACCATCGGGCTGTATCTTAGCTATTGGGCGGCTACTGTTTTTTCCTTGTTTTGAGTAATTATAATAATTTAAAGGCATTAAATCATTAAAAGCATGCTCAATATCTGCGGCATTTTGAGAAAAAACAAGTGAGGAAATAAAAAACACAAACAGAAAGTATATTTTTGTCATAAAAATAATTTTGGCTACAAAGATATACTAATAAACGAATTAGTTAATTTTTTTTCCACAAAATGGGCAATGGTATGACACCTTGATTTTAATACAGCTTGCACGTAACAGACCCGATAAATAGTGTCCTGAACGTGGTAAAGGGCGTCCCGAGCGTGGTAGACCACGTCTCCTAACGTGCCTGACCACGTCCCGAAAGGTGGTTGACCACGTGCTGACCATAGCTGACCACGTCCTACAACGTGGTTAACCACGTCCACCAACGTGGTAAATGGGGTTCCGGACGCGGTTGACCAGGTCCCTCAATGTGGCAAACGGATTTCCAAACGTGGCGAACCACGTCCTACGACGTGGATGACCACGTCCTACAACGTGGTAGACGGAGTTCCGAACGTGGTTCACCACGTCTAACAACGTGGTCAACCCCGTCCCCCAACGTGGTTGACCACGTTTTACACACCTCCTGCCCTGACCGGAAAGTACCAAAACAAAAAAAGCCCCGCAATTGCGGGGCTTTTCAATATTCAGATAAGAAAGATTATTTTCCTCCTTTTTCCATTTTAGCTTTCAATTCAGCAAGAATATCATTGTTATCTCCTAATGTAGATGCAGATGCATTGTTGTTAGATGATGAATTGGTATTCTCAACAGCCGCTTTCACATTTTTCTCTTCTTCTTCACGGAAGATAGCAGTGTGAGATGCAACAACTCTTTTGAATTCTTTGTTGAATTCGATTACTTTGAAGTCAGCTGAATCACCTTTTTTCAATTTCTTTCCGTCTTCTTTTTCAAGGTGACGTGTAGGAATGAAAGCAACGATATCATCTCCGAATTCTACAGTAGCTCCTTTGTCAACAATTTCAGAAATTTCACCTGTGTGGATAGTTCCAACAGCGAAAGAATCTTCATACTGATCCCAAGGATTAGCAGTAGTTTGTTTATGACCTAAAGATAATTTACGTCCATCAACATCTAATTCTAATACTAGTACCTCTAATTTTTCACCAACATTTACAAATTCAGATGGGTGTTTGATTTTCTTAGTCCAAGAAAGGTCAGAGATATAAATCAATCCGTCGATACCTTCTTCAAGTTCTACGAAAATTCCAAAGTTTGTAAAGTTTCTAACGATACCTGAATGTTTAGAACCTACAGGGTATTTAGAAGTGATATCTGTCCAAGGATCTTGAGTCAATTGTTTGATACCTAATGACATTTTACGGTCTTCTCTGTCTAAAGTTAAGATAACTGCCTCAACAACATCTCCAACTTTTACGAAATCCTGAGCTGAACGCAAGTGCGTAGACCAAGACATTTCAGAAACGTGGATCAAACCTTCAACACCTTCAGCAACTTCGATAAATGCACCGTAATCAGCGATTACAACTACTTTACCTTTAACTTTATCACCTACTTTTAGTTCAGCGTTCAAAGCATCCCATGGGTGAGCGTTCAATTGTTTTAAACCTAATTGGATTCTTGTTTTCTCATCATCAAAGTCAAGAATAACAACATTCAATTTTTGGTCTAATTCAAGAACTTCACTTGGGTGATTGATTCTTGACCAAGAAAGGTCTGTAATGTGGATTAATCCATCTACACCACCTAAGTCAATGAAGACACCATAAGAAGTAATGTTTTTAACAACACCTTCTAATACTTGTCCTTTTTGTAATTGACCGATAATTTCTTTTTTCTGTACTTCAATATCCGCTTCAATAAGCGCTTTGTGAGAAACAACAACGTTTTTGAATTCGTGGTTAATTTTCACAACTTTGAATTCCATCATTTTGTTTACATATACATCGTAATCTCTAATTGGCTTAACGTCAATTTGAGATCCTGGTAGGAAAGCCTCAATTCCGAAAACGTCCACGATCATACCACCTTTAGTTCTGCATTTTACAAAACCATTAACGATTTCTCCTGTTTCGTTAGCCGAAATAACTCTGTCCCAAGATTTAATAGTACGTGCTTTTCTGTGAGACAATACCAACTGACCTGTTTTATCCTCACGGATGTCAATCAATACTTCTACTTTGTCACCTACTTTTAGGTTTGGATTGTAACGGAATTCGTTAAGAGAGATAACACCTTCCGACTTAGCGTTGATGTCAACAATAGCGTCTCTGTCTGTAATTCTTACTACAGTACCTTCTACTACTTCTTCCTGATCAGTATCAATAAAAGTTTTTGATACTAATTCTTCAAATTCCTGCAGGTTTTTCTGATCAACAGCATCGATACCTTCTTCGAAGTTGTGCCAGTTGAATTCTGCTAAAAACTGCTCTTGTGATTTTAATGTTTCAGACATTCTGATAAAAAATTTGTATTCTGCATTCTCTCGGGTTTCTGGTTGTGAAAGAAAACAACAGAAGTTGTTTGTGTAATTTATTGATACCTAATGGAAACCCTTATCCACCAAAAGGTGTGCAAAGATAACACATCTATATCTATTTGTCAAGTTTTTTTAACACGAAAATAATTAATCGCACCATAAGTAACGATTTGATTTTCAGAAGCGCATAGTGCGGGCTTCTTTACCGGTGTCATTCCCGCTCTTGCCTTTATCTCTCCGCTGCGCTGCGAGGATATCGTCGCCATCGGGGCTATGGGAGATTTGTAGTGATTGTCAGCATTGAAATGTTTCTTACTTTTGGCAAAAAAACCAACGTGAATAACTCTTTTCCAATTTTTGAACCCAGTAATAAAATTTTTCAGCCTACTAAAGGGAATATACTGTCTCTAGCGGCACTGGCGTTTTTTATTATTATATCAGTAGTAAAAAATCCACATCCCTATATAAAAATTACCGCAGTAGTTCTAGTGTTAGTTTGGAGTTTTTATATAACAACAAACTCTCTAAGGTATCAATCCCTAAATGGAAAATATGAAGGCACTCTCACTTTTAATGCAACGGATTTAAGCATAAATGAACGGAAAATAAACATTTCAGAAATTAAAACAATTCATGTAGGAACTAGCGATTACGAAGGAAAAGAAAGGGGTTCTAAGAACATTTTTCCGATGTCTAACGGTACAAATAATTTATTGGAACTGACATTAACTTCCGGGGAAGTTATTAAGCTGTTTTTCAAAATAAATTTTATGCAGCACGAATCCTTAAAACCATTTGTCATTTCATTAGTAAAAAATGAACGGATATCTTTTGAGAAAGCGTTGGAAGTCTTAAAATTGGATGATGATTTTTATATCAACAAATTCAAAAACGAGTTAAACAAAAAAGAGCCTGAATAATCAGGCTCTTTTATTTTTATTAATGTGTTATATTTTCCAATGCTTTCGGATCGTGCTTGTGCTTGAACATGATGGCAAACGCGATAGCGATAATCAAGGAATAGATGGTAAACGATAACCAGATGTTATGCCAGTCTTTTACATCTCCTTGTGTATAATAATTATCGATTACATAGCCACTGATTTTACTTCCCAGATAGGCGCCAAACCCATTTGTCATCATCATAAACAATCCCTGAGCACTGGAACGGATCTTGGGATCTGTCGTAGTTTCTACAAACAGTGAACCTGAAATATTGAAGAAATCAAATGCCATTCCGTATACGATACAAGATAAAATTATCATCCATAAACCACCAGCAGGATCACCATATGCAAACAAACCAAAACGCAATACCCACGCTATCATTGAAAACAACATTACCTGTTTAATTCCAAAACGCTTCAGGAAAAACGGAATAGCCAAAATGAACAAAGTCTCTGATATTTGAGATATGGACATAATTATGGTCGAATATTCGACTACAAAAGAGTTTTTATATTCAGGGATTTTTGCAAAATCATTTAAAAAAGTATCCCCATACATATTGGTCAATTGTAAAGCACCTCCCAAAAACATAGAAAATATAAAGAACAACGCCATTTTATAACTTCCAAACAACTTAAAGGCCGTTAAACCTAATTGCTCAATAAATGATGATTCATTTGAAATTGTTTTTTGCGGCGGGCATTTCGGCAACGTAAAAGAATAGATTCCCAAAACGATTGCCATGACAGCTGCTATGTAGAATTGGTTGGCGTAAATGGGACTACCAGTGAACCCTGACAACGTGTTACCAACGCTTAAACCTAATTCCTTTACAATTTGTGGCGGGGTTGGTGAACTAAAGATATTTGTTATCCACATAGCCACAATGAATCCAACAGTTCCCCAAACACGAATCGGAGGAAAAACCTTAACAACATCAAATTTATTATTCTTTAAAATAGTATATGCAATAGAATTTGATAACGAGATAGTTGGCATATAACAAATCATTGCTCCAAAAATCACATAGTATAAAGTATCGGGATCATTGACTTTAGGGACATACAACAAAATTATTCCATAAAAAATATGCAAAATTCCATACAATTTTTCAGCATTTAGCCATTTATCAGCTATAATACCTGTGATTGCCGGCATAAATAAAGAAGAAAGACCCAAAGTTGAAAAAATGGCTCCAAATTGAGCTCCTGTCCATCCTTTGGCATTAAAACAATATGTTCCAATTGTAATTAACCAGGCTCCCCAAACAAAAAACTGAAGAAAGCTCATCATGGTCAGACGATTCTTAATACTCATAGTATTGGTATTTTTAATTATGTAATTGTAAATTTTAGCGGGCGTAAAACTAACAATAAATTAATATATTCAAATGAAAATCGAAGTTATTATCAACAAATTATTGGATTCGGTTCACTAATGCCAAAACTTTATCAAATTGTTCTTCTCTTGAAAGGTGGGAATTGTCGATTTCAATGGCATTTTCCGCTTTTACCAAAGGGGAGTCATCGCGGTGGGTATCGATGTAATCCCGCTCTTCCACGTTTTGAAGTACTTCTTTATAAGAAACAGCATCACCTTTTTGCTGAAGTTCGTCAAAACGTCGCTGCGCACGGGTTTGCGCACTGGCGGTCATGAAAATTTTGAGTTCGGCATCCGGAAAAACAACGGTTCCGATATCCCTGCCATCCATCACGATAGCTTTATCTTTTCCCATTTCCTTTTGTTGTTCCACTAATTTGGCACGTACTTCGGAGATTTCGGCTATTTTGCTGACAAAATTAGAAACCCTGAGGCTCCGGATTTCCTGCTCAACATTGGTTCCGTTAAGGTACATTTCCCCAAATCCCAAGTCAGGATTAAATTGGAATTGCAAATTGATAAAAGGAAGGCTTCTGATTAAGGTTTCCTTATCAAAAAATGCAGCGTCGATATACCCATTCTGCAATGCGAAATAAGTGACAGCGCGATACATAGCACCGGTATCCACATATACATATCCTAATGCGGCCGCTAATTGTTTGGCCAAAGTGCTCTTCCCTGTTGATGAAAATCCATCAATTGCAATAGTGATTTTTTTATCCAAAATGAAGTTGATTTTTATTCCTGAAAATTAATTGTGAGTCCAAATAAACTGGTATTCCCTGCCAGAGTATATCTGGAGTACGAATAATTAAATTTCAATTTATTGACTTTTATTCCAAAACCTACCGAAATACCGGAAAAGGTTCGTTGTTCCAGTAACTTCAATTCTGCCGCCCGCCGGAAATTGTAACCGATCCGGATATTGAATACTTTTTTGGGAAACAATTCGGCACCCAGAATTACGTGACGCATCGCATTATTTAAAAAAGATACTTTTTCTTCTGTGGATCCGCCATCAATAGAACCTTCAGCTCTTGCCGGATTAGAAAAAGCCACTTTCCATTGTTGTAGATTTTCCAACGTTAAATGCCATCTTATGGGTACATTTTGCAATTGTTGGGAAACCCCTGCTATTATTTCCAATGGGAGTTTTTCCCTTGTCTCATCATAAGTAGTGAATTGCATCCCAATATTCCTGACGACCAGGGCATAATTAATTTCATTGGTTTCGTCCAGATACAATGCTCCCAAATCCAGTGCGCCTCCAAAAGAATTATAACTTTCGAGTGTTGAAGAAATGAGTTTGGCATTAGCACCCAAATGTATATCGGTGTTGGGAACATTATAGGCATAGCCAAATGACAATGCTATTTCGCTTCCGGTAAATTCGGCAGTGGCGTCCCCGTTTTCATCCCGACCTTCAAATTTTCCATAATTTACATAGTTGACTCCCGCTTGGAAAGTCTGGAGATGCCGGTCGTAAGTATAGGCATATGATGCCGTTCCGTAGGTAACTTCGCCAAAATAGCTTCCATAATTCAATGCCAGATGATTGTCCATGTCGGCATTAATGGTCGCCGGATTATAATGCGCCTGATTGACATCATCATCATAAATAGTAATGGCTTTACCTCCTAAGGCTGCTTGTCGGGGCGACGTTATCAGATTCAGGAATTGATAAACAGACTGACCTCCTATCTGCCCGTACGATACAGTACAAAGTAAAAAAAAGCAAACATAAAGGAATTTTCCAGTCATAAGTTTCGGTTCTGCATAGTATAACGCAAATGCGAAGATATTATTTTTAATAAAAAAAACGGCTAATTTCTCAGCCGTTTTTAATTTATAAGACTTTTGGGTTTTTAACTTTTTGATCCGTGATGGCTATAGTCAATACATCACTCATTTCCTTAACATAATGAAAAGTGAGCCCTTCCACATATTCGGCTTTGATTTCATCAATATCGCTTTTATTTTCGTGGCAAAGGATGATTTCCTTAATATTGGCCCTCTTTGCTGCCAGGATTTTTTCTTTGATACCACCTACCGGCAATACTTTACCTCTCAAGGTAATTTCCCCTGTCATCGCAAGGTTTTTCCTTACACGTTTCTGTGTAAGGAGTGACACTAATGAAGTCAACATTGCAATTCCTGCACTTGGTCCGTCTTTTGGAGTTGCTCCCTCCGGAACGTGAAGGTGAATGTTGTATTTTGGTAATATCTCTGGGTTTATACCTAATAATTCAGCATTGGATTTTATGTATTCCAAAGCGATCGTGGCCGATTCCTTCATGACAGTACCTAAATTTCCGGTAATCGACATGGTTCCTTTTCCTTGTGAAATCAAGGATTCGATAAACAGGATATCCCCTCCTACACTGGTCCAGGCCAATCCGGTAACTACCCCGGCAACATCATTACTTTCGGATTTGTCTCTTCCTAATCTTGGAACACCCAGAACTTTTATAATATCCGCATCGGTCACTTTAAGATTGTATTCTTCTTCCATTGCTACAGATTTAGCCGCATTACGGATAACCTGTGCCAGTTTAGCCTCGAGACCCCGAACTCCGGATTCCCGGGTATAGCCTTCCACAATTTTTTCTAATTGCCTTTTGCCAATAGTCAATTGTTTTGGAGTTAACCCATGCTCTTTCAATTGTTTTGGAAACAAATGCTGACGTGCAATCTCAACTTTCTCCTCAATGGTATATCCTGACATTTTAATCACTTCCATTCTGTCTTTCAATGCCGGCTGAATAGTCGCCATATTGTTTGAGGTGGCAATAAACATTACTTTCGACAGATCGTAACCCAATTCAAGGAAATTGTCGTAAAACGCGTTATTTTGCTCCGGATCCAATACTTCCAATAACGCTGAAGACGGATCTCCCTGATTGCTAACCGATAACTTATCGATTTCATCCAAAACAAAAACCGGATTTGATGTCCCCGCTTTTTTCAGGCTTTGAATAATCCTTCCGGACATCGCACCAATATAGGTTTTTCTGTGACCACGGATTTCTGCCTCATCACGAAGTCCGCCAAGCGAGATTCTGACATATTTTCTGCCCAACGCTTCGGCTACTGATTTTCCAATGGATGTTTTCCCGACTCCGGGAGGTCCTGTCAAACAGATAATTGGTGATTTCATATCATTTCTCAATTTCAAAACCGCCAAATGCTCAATCATTCTCTTCTTTACATCTTCCAATCCAAAATGGTCGCGGTCCAATATTTTCTGGGCGCGTTTCAGGTCAAAATTATCTTTCGAATATTCATTCCACGGCAATTCCAAAAACAAGTCCAGATAATTCCTCTGTATACCAAAATCTGGTGCCTGTGGATTCATCCGACGCATTTTGGCTAACTCTTTCTCGAAATGTTTTTTTGTTTTTTCATCCCACTTCTTGGTTAAGGACTTATGAAGCATTTCGTCCATTTCTTCTTCCTGCGAAGCGCCACCCAATTCTTCCTGGATGGTCTTCATTTGCTGATGCAAAAAGTATTCGCGTTGCTGTTGGTCTAAATCAAAACGGACTTTCGATTGGATATCATTTTTCAATTCCAATTTCTGTAACTCCACATTCATAAAACGAAGCGTTTTTAAGGCCCTGTCTTTTAAGTCGTTGATCATCAGTAAATCCTGTTTCTCTTCAACTGATAAATTCATGTTTGAGGAAACGAAATTGATAAGGAAAGAATGGCTTTCTATATTTTTGATGGCAAAAGTGGCTTCGGTTGGGATGTTTGGACTTTCCTTGATAATCTGGATAGCCAATTCCTTAATCGACTCAATAATCGCCAAAAATTCGGTGTTGTTTTTTTGGGGTCTCTTTTCGGAAACCTCCTTAATGGCAGCGGTCATGTAAGGCACTTCTGAAATCACACTGTCAATTTCAAAACGTTTTTTTCCCTGAAGGATAACGGTAATATTTCCGTCAGGCATTTTTAATACCCGGAGAATTCTGGCTACGGTACCAATATGGTGAATGTCATCTTTGGAAGGGTCTTCGTCAAGTTCATTTTTTTGGGCCACCACTCCAATGATTTTTCCGGCAGCGTTCGCATCGTTGATCAATTTGATGGATTTATCTCTTCCTGCGGTAATCGGAATTACAACTCCGGGGAATAAAACGGTATTACGCAAAGGTAAAATAGGCAAGGAACCAGGCAGTTCCTCATTGTTCATCTCCTCTTCATCCTCCGGCGTTAATAAAGGTATTAATTCGGCATCAGTATCGAATTCCTGCAGTGACAAATTGTCAATTGTAATTATCTTATGTTGTGACATGGTATAAATTAAGTCATTTTGGCGTTAGAAATTTATAAAGGGTATCAAATATAGCATAACTAAGCGATTATTAACCGAAAAACTGATCATTAGCCACCTAATTTAATACGCACCTAAAATAGACAATCTTTATGCCATAAAAAATCCCGAATTACTTCGGGATTCTAATTTTATTATGATTGCTGTTATAAATAAGTCACATCAAAAGTTCCTTCTGTAATTGCGTGAGTCGTTGTAGGAGGTAAAACTGTGCTTGCTGTGAAACTAAATGTCCCTTTAATTCTTTTATTTGCAACATCATGCGAAATAATTGTCATTGTTCCATCCCCACCGTATATACCTGAGGCAGAATCAATGTATTGTCCCCTGGCATCTGAACTGAAAGCGGTAAATGGATAAACCGCACCCGCTACTGCATTATCAGGCATGGAGAGACCAATATTCTCAATATTCCCTCTTCTGCCTACAAGGGATATCATTCCACTCATCTTCATTCCGGTAATATTTGTCGGAGTATAAGTTGCCCCATCAAGCTTTGCTGTAAATACATTTCCTGTTGGTGCAGTGGTATCTCCTGTATAGGGCAGGTTTGTAAATGAACCGTTCGTGAACGTTTTTGTAGTTACAGTAGTTACGGAACCATCCGCAAATCTAACTCCGGTAAAATGGAATGTCCCGGAAATTTTATGATTTTGGATATCGATGCTTGTGATTGTTATTTCAGCCGTATCTGTATAATTGGCAAAATCAGCAAAAGTTCCCACATCATCTCTGGCTCCCAAATAAGGAATACTGCCTGAACCTCCACTGTACGCCAATGCAAAACCGCCCGTTGTATCGAAATCATCCCAAGTATAGGTACCTACAGCTGCATTAGGTATTGTGATTTGAAAAAATTCTCCTGACGATTTTCTTCCGTTAATCGAAATATAATCATCGTTAACAATTGCTTGAGTGGTATTTGCGGTGAATGTTTGTCCATCGAAATCTGCTTTAAAAACAGCTGCATTATCTCCATTATCGTTTAAATCAATTGCCGGATCTAATGGTTCATTATCACCTGTACAAGAGATCAAACTTATAGCTGCGAACAAAAAAAGAGCCGCTCTAAAAAATTTTATTTTTTTCATTATGAAGATTTTGGAAGATTTAATTTTTCCCAAATGTATATTATTTTTATTCTTTTACCAATATTTTTTTTGGCACCTTATTTAATAAAACAATTCCCAATATAAAAAATACTGCCAAAAAGACTATCGCAAATCTTGGACTGCCAGTAACCTGATCTATAACCCCATAGATACACATACCGATAACGATACTAATTTTCTCGGAAACATCATAAAAACTAAAAAAAGAAGCGGTATCTTCTGTTTGTGGTAACATTTTGGAATAAGTAGAACGGGATAAAGCTTGAATCCCACCAAAAACTACCCCTACCACAGCCGCAGTAATGTAAAACTGAATCGGCAATGTGATAAAATAAGCGGCGGTACATATTCCCACCCAAATGAAACAAAGCACGATCAACGTCCTGATATTTCCATATTTATCGGATGCTTTTGAAGTTAAAATAGCTCCAAAAACCGCTACCAATTGAATCAATAAAATACTTATTATCATGCCGGTGGTTTTCTCGCTATCCGATTTCCAGGCTATTTCTTGTTCTCCAAAATAGGCTGCAATCAGAATAGCGGTCTGAACAGCCATATTGAAGACGAAAAAACTAAATAAATATTTCTTTAACGTCTGATTTTCGCCTAATAATTTCCATACCTTTTTCAATTCCTGAAAACCATTAAATACAACAGCTCTGGTCACTTTATGTCCTTTATTGCCTTTTGGCAAATAATAATAAGTATATTGACTAAAAATAATCCACCAAATACCAACCATAACAAAGGAATATCGCATGGCTTTCATACTTGCTTCTCCAGAAGTTCCGCTAATTCCAAAAAAATCAGGTTTCATTACCATAGCCAAATTCACAAGTAGTAAAAGCACACTACCAATATATCCGAACGAAAAACCTTTGGCACTTACTTTATCTTGCTGGTCTTTAAAAGCTATATCTGGAAGATAAGAGTTGTAAAAAACCAAACTCCCCCAAAAACCGATTAATCCAAAATAATAAAAGAGTAAGCTCAAATAGATATGGTCCAAACTGAACCAATACAAACCGATACTGGCCAACGCGCCCAGATAACAAAAGAATTTCATGAAGGCTTTTTTGTTCCCAATATAATCGGCAATACCAGATAAAATAGGGGAAAACAAAGCTACAGTCAAAAAAGCAGCTGCCGTTACAAAGCCAATTAAAGCCGAACTTTTGAAATGCGTCCCAAAAGCATCTATATACAAATCACCTTTGATTTTGAAAAGTGCACCATAAAATATAGGAAAAATGGCAGACGTAATCACCAGGCTGTACACCGAATTTGCCCAATCATAAAATGCCCATGCATTCAATAATTTTTTACTTCCCTTCTCCAGATTTGCCATAATAATTTTTTATTCAGATAAAAAAAAAGCTGCCCAAATGGGCAGCTCGAAGATAGTCTATTTTTTTATTTATAAACAACCCCGAATTTTTTAGCATCGGCTTTTGCATCCGGTATCTGCTTTTTCAAGTTGGAGATACGCGTCTTATCAGAAGGGTGCGTACTTAAAAATTCCGGAGGCGCATTTCCACCAGCTTTTGCAGACATTCTCGTCCAAAAAGTAATGGCATGGTCGGGATTATACCCTGCAATCGCCATTAATTTTAATCCAATCATATCGGCCTCACTCTCATGACTGCGGCTAAAAGGCAGCATCCCTGCCAGGTTAGAACCCAAACCATAATATTGTTGCCACATTTGTTGTTTTTCCGCACTTTGCCCTCCAGTTGCAAGTCCAACACCAACGGCACCAAGCTGCTGTAGCTGTGCAGCGCTCATACGTTGAGCACCATGATTGGCCAAAGCATGCGCAACCTCATGGGCCATTACCGTAGCGATACCGGCATCATCTTGACAAATAGGAAGGATCCCTGTATAAAAAACAATTTTACCACCCGGCATACACCAGGCATTTACCTCTTTATTGTCGATTAATTTATACTCCCATGCATAGCCGTTCAAATATCCTTTATAGCCATTTGCATCCAGATATTTTTCGGCAGCATTTTTAATTTTCATACCTACAGTTTCAATCCTCCTTGCATCTGTAGTTCCGGTAATCACTTTATGTTCTTTCAAAAAAGAATCATACTGTTGAAAAGCGCTCGGAAATAATTGTTCATTTGAAACAAAATTCAAATTGTTTTTACCGGTGAACGGGTTTTTAGTAGTACACGAGACTACTGAAAACACACAGATTACTGTAATTAAAAGACGTTTTTTCATAATATTGTTTTTTTGTATATTGTAAATTTACAAATTTTTATTAAAACTATAATATCATAATTATTTAAATTTCTTACATTTTTATGTATTAACATTATAGCTAATGATTTATATTTCATACAATTACGATTATATTTTAATCATACCAAATAAAATACCAGCCTCGCATCATTCTGCATTTTTAAGTTTTATTTAATACTAATAAAATGATAAATAAAGTAACTTGCAGTCTATTGTCATATATGGAAAAAACTACTATCACCAAAAAAGAGACGGTCCCAACAATTCCCAGACCAATCATTATTTTTGCAAAAACACTGCGATTCCTATCCGAGAGATGGGCCACTTTATTTTTAGCAAGATTATTTACGACGCCTATCAAGCATAAAATGCCAAAAAGGGAATTGGAAATGGATCGAAAGAGTAAGCAAGAATTGCTACGGATTCCGACATTGAATAAAAAGGTAATGGTATACAATTATGGGAGTGGAGAAAAGACCGTTCTTTTGGTCCACGGTTGGTCAGGACGCGGTACGCAGTTAGTAAAATTTGCCCAAGAGTTAGTGAAATTGGGATATTGTACCATTAGTTTTGATGCCCCCGCGCATGGGAAATCACCTGGCACCAAGACCATCATGACGGAGTTCATTGCTTCGGTAATGGAAATTGAAAAAAAGTTTGGGCCATTCGAAGCTGCCATTGGACATTCGTTAGGCGGAATGACATTATTGAATGCTCTTAAAAGAGGTTTGCAATTAAATAAGGTGGTTATCATAGGTAGTGGAGATAAAGTTCAGGATATTATAACTGATTTTGTCACAAAACTAGAGCTGACACCTGAAAGTGGCGAACAGTTGAAATTGCATTTTGAAAAGCAATTTGGGGAAACCATGGAGAGCTATTCTTCGTATATAGCTGCAAAGGAAATTGATATTCCGGTATTGGTCATACATGATGAAAATGATTATGAAGTTCCTGTTCAAGCAGGAATTCATATCCATAAGCAACTCCGAAAAGGAGATCTATTGATAACAAAAGGCTTGGGACATCGCAAGATTCTTGGTAATCATCAGGTGATTGAAAAGGTAATACAGTTCATTAACAACTAATTTTTTAAAGTATGAAAAACTGTTTAATATTATTTACACTTATTTTTTCCATAGTAAGCTGTCAAGGACAAGAAAAAAAGAAAACAACCACGGCGAAAATCCATAAAACGGAAGCCGAATGGAAAAAAATCCTTACCCCTGAAGAATATCAGGTCCTGCGTCAAAAAGGAACGGAAAGAGCCTTTACCGGTAAATATGTAAATACTTTTGAAAAGGGAAAATATGTATGTGCAGCCTGCGGGAACGTCTTATTTTATTCGGATGCAAAATTTCATTCGGACTGTGGCTGGCCGTCCTTTGACAAAGCAATAAAAGGTTCTGTCACGTATGTAACGGACAATACTTTTGGGATGTCGAGGACTGAGGTTAATTGCGCACGCTGCGGAGGGCATCTAGGTCATGTTTTTGATGATGGACCAAAAGAAACTACCGGACAACGCTTTTGTACCAATTCCGTATCTGTTAAATTTATACCTGAGAAAAAATGAAATATCCAATCGAAAAATCGGAAGAACAATGGAAAGAGGAATTAGGGGAAGAACGATACCGAATTCTGCGTTTGAAAGGAACGGAAGCGCCGCACTCCGGGCAATACAACATGACAAATGAGGATGGTACTTACTGTTGTGGAGGTTGTGGAGAAGCTTTATTTGGAAGTGATGCCAAGTTTGATGCTCATTGTGGTTGGCCTTCATTTGACGAGGCTTTGCCCGGAAAAGTAACTTATATAAAGGACAGTACACATGGAATGATACGTACTGAAATTCTTTGCGCTAACTGCGGCGGTCACCTCGGCCATGTTTTTGATGATGGACCATCCGCTACCGGTGTCCGTTATTGTGTCAATTCATTATCGATAGACTTTAAAGAAAAGTAAATGGAATTATTTGAGGATTCAGAAGACTGGAAAAATAAACTAAAGCCTATCCTGGTTAAATATAAAGGCAGAAAACATCCGTTGGATTATCAGAATCTGTATCAATTATTGGTGATGGTGGTGCTGTCGGCTCAGGATTCCGATGCCAATATCAACAAAATTGCCCATGCCCTTTTCGAAGTTTATCCGAGCATGGAAACGCTTGTTGTTTCAAATGCAGAAGCATTAATTCCACATATTTCCAAAGTCAGAAATTTTTATACCAAAGCTAATTGGTTGATAGAAATTGCCCACACCATACAAAAAGACAAGGCTATCCCGCTGACAATGGAAGGTTTAACTGCCTTGAAAGGTGTCGGCAGAAAATCTGCGAATGTGATTATGCGCGAATCAAAAGTGCCTGCTGAAGGTATTATAGCGGATCTGCATGTGATTCGGGTCGCCCCAAGAATTGGGATAATTCCCGAAGCCAAAGACGGAATTAAAGTGGAAAAACTGCTGATGCAAGCCTTGCCAAAAGATATCTGGGGCGAAATTGGTATGGCCATTTCCTTTTTAGGAAGAGAAATCTGCCGTCCTACGCCTAAATGCCCGGAATGTCCAGTAAAAAACGTTTGTGAATATTACAAAGAGCATTAATTATAGGATTTGGGCGTGCCCTTCCGGAAAAGGTCAGGTCGGGCTTTATGCTGTATCCACGCCAAAAAGCGTGGGATGCCGCTGCAATCCCTCACGCGAACAACATTTAAACA
>NZ_VJZK01000039.1 GCF_007109225.1 Flavobacterium sp. GT3R68 | reverse complement strand
CACTTGTTGAAAACCGGTCAGTTCAGCCGGAATACGGAGTTCGGTAGCTAGTTTTTCTTTGCTGATGGTAAAGATTTCCATAGCCGGAGCGGTATCTATAGTTACAATTTCTTTCTTTTCAGAATTGCAGCCAATTAAAGTACTTGTCAGCACTAAAAATAAAATCGATGTTTTTAATAATTTATTTTTCATTTTGTTGGTGTAAATGTAAAGATGATATATAATGTTTGCTTTCCTTGTCTTCCGGATCTAGGGATATAGATTGTACAGAAGCTTTACCTTGTGCCCAGGAAAAAATTAATGGTAAAATAATCAGTACTGTACAAGTGGAAAATAATAATCCTCCGATTACGGCTCTTCCCAATGGAGAAACCTGATCACCGCCTTCACCATGTCCGATTGCCATCGGAAGCATTCCGGCAATCATTGCTACACTAGTCATAATAATAGGACGAAGCCTCAGAGAAGCGGCTTCACGTGCAGACTGTAGTGCATTGCCGTTGTGTTTTCGCAGTTGTTCAGCATTAGTAACGAGTAAAACGGCATTGGCAATAGAAACTCCAACTGACATGATAATCCCCATATATGATTGTAAATTTAGAGTAGAACCTGTAATAAGGAGTAGTGCTAAAGAGCCTAAAACCACGGCAGGAACAGTTGTTAGGATGACTAATGAAATTTTGAAAGACTGGAAATTAGCCGAAAGCATCAGAAAAATAACTACAATAGCAAGTAATAGGCCCGTTTGGAGACTGCTCATTGTTTCATATAAAACCTTACTTAGGCCAATAGGCTTAATGGACAATCCTCTTGGAAGTTTTCCTAAAGATTCAATTGTTTTCTGCACGGCTTTGGAAGCAGTTCCTAAATCAGTGTGATCAATATTTCCGGTTACTGAAATATAGGGCATGGCTCCGATATTATCATTCTCTCCATAAGTGTGTGAGGATGTAATTTTAGCAACATCACTTAAAACCGGCCGTGATGCATTTTTAAGCAGTGGAATTTCTCTCAAATCATTTATACTTTTCATTTTGTTTAGAGGAACCTGAACTTGAACATTATAGGACAATCCTGCTTTTTCATCAATCCAGGTATTTTTTTCGG
>NZ_VJZK01000038.1 GCF_007109225.1 Flavobacterium sp. GT3R68 | reverse complement strand
AGCTTCCGGTGGAGGTGAAAACGCATCTAATTTACAAGACCGACTCTATTTAAATAAAAACAATCAATTTCTAAAAACAACTTTACCAAAATTGACCCAAAACGCATCGGTTGTGAAGACTTTTGATTATGATAAAGATGGTGATTTAGATATTTTCGTTGCAAATAATTCTGTGAATAACAGATTTGGAAGTATGCCGGATTGCTATTTATTGAACAACAATAAAGGAACATTCACTATCGCTGAAAGTAAAACGTTTTCAAAAATCGGAATGGTTACGGATGCAGTTTTTACTGATTTTAACAAAGATGGAAAAACAGATTTAATAGTGGTTGGAGAATGGATGAAACCTACTTTTTTTGCGAATAAAAACGGTAAATTTACGGATGTAACAGCAACGGTTTTTCCGGAAAAAAGCAATGGATTGTGGCAATCGGTAATTTCTTTTGATATTGATCAGGATGGTGATGCCGATTATTTGGTAGGAAACTGGGGAATGAATTCCAAATTTAAAGCGTCGCGGGATTTTCCAATGAAGATGTATTATGATGATTTTGATGCCAACGGATCTTTTGAAACGATTGTGGCAATAGAAAAGAAAGGACAGTATTATACCACAATGAGCCTCGACGAATTGGCAGAACAATTCAGCGGGATGCTAAAAAAGAAATTCAACAGTTATAAATCTTTTGCCGGAAAAACACTCGAAGAAGTTTTTGATCCTAAAATGCTTGAAAAAGGGAAATTATTTGAAGTTCATAATTTGAAATCGGGTTATTTGAAAAACAATAATGGAAAATTTACTTTCGTGCCATTTTCGAATAAAATGCAAGTGGCTCCAATTAATTGTTTTGTGAAATCCAATTTTGATTCAGATGCCAAGGAGGAAGTTTTTGCAGCAGGTAATTATTTTGGAGTTTCCCCTTATCACAGTAGATTTGATGGTTTCTCCGGGGCTTTAATCAAAAATGAAAAAACAATATTTTTAGGAAATCAAATCGGGATTGATTTGACTCAAAAGGCAGTCAGACATTTGGATCTAATCAATTTCAATGGTAAAAAATATGTATTGATTACCATAAATAATAAAAAGGCGGAGTTGTATGAAAT
>NZ_VJZK01000037.1 GCF_007109225.1 Flavobacterium sp. GT3R68 | reverse complement strand
GGAGAATTCAATAACCTAACGCAACAAATTATAAATTTTATATTTGTTGTTTTATGGAGAAATCACACAAAAGATTAAGCTTAAGTGAAAGGATTATTATTGAAACTTTACTCAAAGAGAATAAATCCAAAACCTACATTGCAATTCAATTAAACAGATCTACATCTTCTGTTTCCAGAGAGGTTAAAAAATGGGTGATGAAACCTTCTGATAAATATTGTGCCGAACTTGCTCATTGGTATGCAACTGAAGCTAATAAAAACAAAAGAAATCAGGATAAGATCAATACATATCCAAGACTTAAAATATTTGTTTACAGAGGTTTATTAAAAGGTACAACTCCTGAGCTAATTGCTGGACAAATCAAAATTAAGCATCCTAATGACCCGATAATGACTATCTCTCACGAAGCCATTTATCAGCACATTTACAGGCACAGACAATCTATATTAGGCAAAAAACTAATCAAACTACTGCCCTATCATCATCATAAAAGAAGAGATAAAAGAAAGTTTAATAAAAACAGAATCCGAATTAAGGACCAAGTCAGTATTGATAACAGACCGGAGCACATACAATTGCGCGAAGAAGCTGGACATTGGGAAGGAGATTTAATGATTGGAATCGGACAAAAAAGTGCCATTGCAACGGTTGTCGAAAGGAAAACCCGATACACATTTATTATGCAAATTAGTAATCGAAAATCAAAAACGGTTACCCATGAATTTGCCAAATCATTAAATACCTTACCTAAACACATAAGAAAATCAATGACTTACGACAATGGACTGGAAATGGCGAATCACAAATGGTTAACCAATCAAACGGGAATGGATATTTATTTTGCGCATCCATATTCTTCCTGGGAAAGAGGAACCAACGAGAACACGAATGGACTTATCAGACGGTTTTTTCCAAAAGGAACCGACTTTAATAAGATAACATTTAAACAGCTAAAACAAGCAGAACATAACCTAAATGACAGACCCAGAAAGGTATTGGGTTTTAAAACCCCAAATGAAATGATGCAAATCGAATTAAATAAAATAAAGTATCAAAATTTAGAAAAGAATCTTACTTTTAACTAATTAATTTAACAGACCCGAAATTGCGTTAAGGTCTTGAATCCGCC
>NZ_VJZK01000036.1 GCF_007109225.1 Flavobacterium sp. GT3R68 | reverse complement strand
CTCCCTTAAAATTATTTGCTTTTTTTGCTAATTACAATTATTAAATCATAGCTTAATTACTATTGTTTAGTTCTTCTATTTAGAGTTATTCAAACAGAATATTGGTAAACACTTATTAAAAAACAATAAAGTAGATATCAAATAAATTACAAAAACATTGAAAACAATAACCACATTGTTTTCAGTGGTAATCGCCAATGCACGAATTAGAAATACTAAAACTAAAACGCCAATGATTATCAATATTGACCATTTACAAAAGCAGGTTGATTTAACAAAAACAATTAAAAATCATTATTGTAATTCTATAATTTATGAATTGTAACAAAATAGCAGAAATAATCAAGTTAAATTTTAAAAAATTAAAAATGAAAACATTAATTATCGTACTAAGCGTATTCTTAGCAGTAAATTCATTGGCGAAAGCTCAAGAGGTCCCACAACCTCCACAAAAGGAAGCTCAAAAAGCAACTTACACTTGCCCTATGCATCCTAATGAGGTGAGTTCAGATCCTGGAAAATGTACCAAATGTGGTATGGAAATGGTAAAAACTACCGAAAAAAAATATAAACATGCTGTAAAGGGAAGCCAGGCAGGAGTTGAAATTGTGACTAAATACGTTTGTAAAATGGATAGTACAACTTCTGACAAAC
Source organism: Flavobacterium sp. GT3R68 (assembly GCF_007109225.1). Classification (GTDB taxonomy): domain Bacteria; phylum Bacteroidota; class Bacteroidia; order Flavobacteriales; family Flavobacteriaceae; genus Flavobacterium. The sequence continues at coordinate 490 of NZ_VJZK01000036.1, read as the reverse complement.
CAGGAAAATGCCCTAAATGTGGTATGGAAATGATTAAAAAAGAAGGCGACAAAAAATAATCCCGTCGCATAAATTTTAAATTCCCTTTAGTTTAATTCAATGCGCATCGTACCAATTATGACGGTGCGCTTTTAATTATAATTAAAAAGGATAGTGATGTTCCAAAATAAAAGGGTAATTACCAAATTTAAATAATACCATTTTTAACAATTTAATAAAATAAAATGAAATACATAATTCTTTCAGCCCTAGCGATCACATTAATGATGGTTTCCTGTAACCAAAAAAACGAACAAGTCAAAACAACTAATTCAGAAACAACCGAAAACTCTTCGCAGCTTTATGCCTGTCCTATGCATCCCGAAATTACGGGAAAGAAAGGCGACAAATGCCCTAAATGTGGAATGGAATTAACAGAACCTGTAGTACAATCAACAAAGTCAACTTCAAATACTCCAACCGATGTAACAGCTGAATCAACCGCAGCACC
>NZ_VJZK01000035.1 GCF_007109225.1 Flavobacterium sp. GT3R68 | reverse complement strand
CAAAAGAAGATACAACAGTGTGTGTCGTGGGTTACACCGGGGTTTAAGAAGCTATATATTCTGGTGCAGGAGGAAACGAAGTGGGAGATGGCGGTGGTAATTCGAGATATTCCTATGATGGAACAGCGCTGTATTCAAACAAAATCGTATTTGCTTCAGCTAGAGATACCGGAAGTTTAGGACAGAGAAAACACACTTGGACCAATCAATATTTCACCAATTTATATTCTGCCGATTTAGGTGATAACATGATTCCTGGTGTTCCACATAAGTTTGATGCAACTATAAATTCGAAGTTTCATGAATCTACTCCTGCCTTTACAAATGATGGAAAAACAATGTATTTTACCAGAAACAATTATCTTGATGGTAAAAAAGGAAAAAATGGAAATCAGATTACTTTAATAAAAATATACAAAGCCAGTTTCGAAAACAACCAGTGGACAAATATAACTGAACTTCCTTTTGACAGTGACAATTACAGTACGGCACATCCTGTTTTAAGTCCAGATGAAAAAACACTGTATTTTGCTTCTGATATGCCTGGAACATTAGGACAATCTGATTTATTTAAAGTAAAGATAAATGACGACGGGAGTTTTGGAACCCCTGAAAATTTAGGAAATACTATCAATACCGAAGGAAGAGAAACCTTCCCGTTCGTGACTGACGAAAACGAGATTTATTTTGCCTCAGACGGGCATCCCGGTCTTGGTGGTCTGGACATATTTGTGTCTAAAATAAATGCAGACGGTACTTTCTATGAGGTTCAAAATGTAGGGGCGGATGCCAATTCCCCTAAAGATGATTTTGCCTATTTAATTGACACTAAATCCAGAAGAGGCTTTTTTTCCTCCAATAGAGATGGGGGGCAAGGTTATGATGATATTTATAAATTCCTGGAAACCAGAAGACTTACTTGTGAACAATTATTGTATGGAGAAATTACCGATTTAGCTACCGCTGAAGTCCTGCCAAATGCAAAAATAACTTTGCTTGACGATAAGCTCAACCTTATAAGCACTGCTGTTTCAGACGAAAAAGGCAACTATTCTCTCCCGGTAGAATGTGGCAAAAGATATAGTGTAAGAGCCGCAAAAGAAGAATATACCACCAAAGAGCAAATAGTTACCATTCTTAAAGAAAACGGAAAAACACATTTACCTTTTGCGTTAGA
>NZ_VJZK01000034.1 GCF_007109225.1 Flavobacterium sp. GT3R68 | reverse complement strand
ATAAGTTCGAGTTCTTATGCCACCTCAACGGGTATGGCTCATTTGCTATCAATTAAGCATGATAAAATCACAAGGGAGTTGTCTAAAGGAGATTACAACAGTAAATTTTTATGGAAACAATCCAAAGTTTATGTACAAGAAATGACTCAGTCGAAAGACATTATAACCTTAAGTTTTGATGATTCGATAGAAGAAAAACGATACACAGATGAAAGCGAACTTAATTCTTGGCATTATGATCATAGCTTTGGCAGGTCTGTAAAAGGAGTTAATTTTCTGACTGCTCTAGTAGAGGTTGGAGGTATGCGATTACCCTGTTGCGTTGAGTTTGTAAAGAAAGACACTTGGGTAGCTGATTCTAAAACAGGTAAGCAAAAGCGAAAAGCTAGTGTTACTAAAAATGAACTTTTCAGAAAAATGCTCAGAGAGTGCGATGGTAAATTTTACTTTGATTATGTTTTGGCTGACAGTTGGTATTCGTCGATTGAGAATATGATTTGTTGTAAAAAAGAGCTAAAGAGAGATTTTATTATGGCTTTAAAAAGCAATAGAAATATTGCTTTATCACTAGAAGATAAAGAGAATAAGAAATACATAAGTATTGAAACACTACAGCCAGGACAGCAGACCGTGGAGATTTGGCTCGAAGAATTAGATTTTCCGCTGTTGCTTACAAAGCAAATTTTCAAAAACGAGAATGATACAGTCGGCGAGTTGTACTTGGCTTGTAGTGATTCAAACTTATCGTATGACCAAATCACTACAATCTACAAAAAACGGTGGGGAGTGGAAGAGTATCATAAATCTATAAAAAGTAATACCGGTTTTGCAAAGTCACCAACAAAAACAATCAAAGCACAAACTAATCATTATGTTTTGTCTATTGTAGCCTACGTAAAACTAGAATGGCTTAAACAAAGAACATGCAAAAATCATTTTGCAATGAAAGCTCAAATCTATTTAGCTGCTCAAAAAGCAGCACATACAGAACTACAAATATTGACCAAACCAAGAAAAGCTGCGTAATTATATTTTTAGTGGTGAATTTTATGAAATATAAGTTGTTAACAATGAAAATGTTAAAACAATATTTTTTGAGATGTTTTTTGCGTAAGGTGAGTAATAATTTACTTTTTGTATTCTAATCCAGGACCATCACAGCTTTTCCAAATACTTGA
>NZ_VJZK01000033.1 GCF_007109225.1 Flavobacterium sp. GT3R68 | reverse complement strand
GGCGGTTTCAAGTTTCTAGCGCAATTTTTAGGTTTTTAAATCTACCGTTTTATTTCCCGCATTTTTGCACCAAATTTCGAATGATTTGGTTTCAAAATTCGAGAATAAAACTACATCATTTTTTTGAATACTAGTCATTGCATTAAATAAAATTTTGGGTCATATATAATCTTGAAATAGTGTTTAAAGGCGATTCATATTCAAGGGTTTTTCTAGGTCTTTCATTGATTTGATTTTGGACCTGAATTATGTCTTTTTTGGAGAGTAAATTGAAGTCGGTTCCTTTAGGGAAATAGTCTCTGATTAATCCGTTTGTGTTTTCATTTGTTGGTCTTTCCCAAGGCGAATAGGGATGCGCAAAATAAACTTTTACTTTAGAATTTTTGGTAAATAATTTATGTTGCGCCATTTCGGTTCCGTTGTCATAAGTCAGTGATAATTTTAAATGTTTTGGAATGTTAGAGAAAGCTTTTTCAAAGGCTTTTCTAACCGATGTTGCATCTTTCTTTTTTAGTGGTACCATTATTAAAAATCGGGTTGTTCTTTCGACCAGTGTTCCAATGGCAGATTCTCTGTTCTTTCCCAGTATCAGGTCGCCTTCCCAGTGTCCTGGGATTTCCCGGGTTGCTACTTCAGCGGGTCTTTCATCTATTCGGATCGGGTCTTTTATTGTTGTTCTTTTATCAGTTCCCCGACGGGTATTTCCTCTGTATTTTCTTTTTTGTCGTAGTTGGGAAATGAGTAGTTTTTCGACCTCTTTTTTAGGTTGAATATAGATGTGATAATAGATGCTTTCGTGTGATATTTGCATTGTTGGATCGAATGGATAAAATTGCTTTAGCGCATTGGAAATCTGTTGTGGAGACCAATGCAATTCCAGATGTGAATATACAAAATTTTTGAGTTTAGGATTGTTGCCAATTTTGGTTTTCCCCAGTCTTTTATCCATTAAATTGTGGACATAATTCACCTCTGCTTTTAGGTTATCATAGCATCCATTTTTGACACGTTTAAGTTCTCTGGAAATGGTACTTGGATGCACCGATAGAGTAGTGGCAATTTGCTTTCTATTTTTACCTAAAGCAATTAGTTTTTCAATCTCAATTCTATGGGTTCGATTGAGTCTTTTGTAAGCTGTTTTCATAACACAATTTTAAGTCATTTTTTGTCTTAAAAATTGCGTTAGATTCTTGAGTCTGCG
>NZ_VJZK01000032.1 GCF_007109225.1 Flavobacterium sp. GT3R68 | reverse complement strand
GATAACTTAAAGTTTGGTTTATATTTGCAATTGTCCGGTGTCAGGTAAGCCACTGAATGCAAGCCGCGGGGACGTTATATGCCATTTTGAAACCCTATCAATTAGGAATTATCCAAAGAATTAAAAATCAGAAATGCTAAAAATATATTACAGAATTTGGGTCAGTTTATTTCTTAAGATAAAGCTTGCACAAAACGAAAATAAAAATGCTTCTTTAATTCTCTCGCTCATTGTTTTGAGTGCGACTAATATTATAAATATTTTATTAATTGGTATTCTCTTAATTCTTGTTGCCAGAATCCATAGTAATGTATTTGATATGCTTCCGGTAAACAAAACCATCCGAAATTTGAGTATTGCATTGTTTTTCTTCTTCTCAAATTATTTTTTGTTAGTCCACAATGGAAAAAATGAAACTCTTTTAACCAAATATGAAAACCAAAATATTAAAAATTTAGGCAGCAATTATTTTATTATCAGCACTATTTTAGTTTTGTTACTAATCTTTTCGACGATAGCATTTCCGGAATTCTTTAATTTGACTGTGAAAAAATAAAACGGCACATAACAGCGGTTTGCCTCAATGGCTAATTCTGTTATTCTTTAGAAAATACGCTGATAACTCAAAGTTTGGTTTATATTTGTGATTGTTCGGTGATGGGAACGCCACTGAGGCAAGCCACCGGACGTTAGTGACAAGTTTACCAAAAAATGGGGCAGAAGAAACTTCAAAAAATATGAAAGAAAACAATGAAATAGTTGAAATAGTTGACAAGATAACTTGCAGAACAGATTTTGAATTCTTCCTTCAGAAACTTAAAGAAAACTTTGGGAAAAATAAAGAAGATTGGGAAAACGATACTTTAGAAAGTTATTTAGAAGGCTTGTATGGTTATAATTATGAAAGTGAAAATGATCAGCCAACATGGAAACTCTTTGCCGAAATTCTTTTAGCGGCTAGAGTATTTGAATAATTGAAAATAATAAATCAAATTGCAAATAATATTATTAAGACGAAATAAAAAACCTGTCACTAACAGCGGTTTGCCTCAATGGCTTAATTCTGTGTTTCTTTAGAAAATACGCTGATAACTCAAAGTTTGGTATATATTTGTGATTGTTCGGTGATAGGGACGCCACTGAGGCAAGCCACCGGACGTTAACTATAACTATCTGAAAACGTTTACGGTGAACATAACCAAAAGGCGTA
>NZ_VJZK01000031.1 GCF_007109225.1 Flavobacterium sp. GT3R68 | reverse complement strand
GATAACCGGAAGTTTGGTATATATTTGCAATTGTCCGGTGACAGGCAAGCCACTGTATGCAAGCCGCGGGGACGTTAACTGTAACTATCTGAAAACGTCTACGGTGAACATAACCAAAATGTGTAATTCAGATTTTTATCCACTTCTACCCTACTTCCAAAAAGTTTGCCCTGAACCGAAATTTTGTTTTGTACTTACTGTTGAATTCGCTCTGACGAATCTTATCTGAAAAACGAAGCGTGAAAAACGAACCGAATAAAAAACCAAACTGTTACGCTTAAAAAAAGAATAGCTACAGTTAACATCGGTTTGCATCAATGGCTTAATTTCGTGATTCTTTAGAAAATACGCTGATAACTTAAAGTTTGGTTTATATTTGCAATTGTCCGGTGATAGGTAAGCCACTGAATGCAAGCCGCGGGGACGTTAACTGTAACAATCTGAAAACGTCTGCGGTGAACACAACCAAAAAGCTTGATTCATTTTTTTTCACTTCTATCCTACTTCCGAAAAGTTTGTGCCAGGTCCGAAATTTTGTCTTGTACTTGCCGTTGAATTGGCTCAGCAGAAACCTAAAAACGAAACGTTGAAAAAATTGGCTGAATAATTCCGAAAACAGAATCGTGAACGAAAACCAAACTAAACGTAAAAAAACAATCTGTTGCGCTTAAAGAAATTGCTACAGTTAACATCGGTTTGCATCAATGGCTTAATCAGTGATTCTTTAGAAAATACGCTGATAACTGAAAGTTTGGTTTATATTTGCAATTGTCCGCGACATTCAAGCCACTGAATGCAAGCCGCGGGGACGTTAACTGTAACTATCTGAAAACGTCTGCGGTGAACATAACCAAAATGTGTAATTCAGAATTTTGTCTACTTCTATCCTACTTTCAAAAAGTTTGCCCTGAACCGAAATTTTGTTTTGTTTTTGCTGTTAAATTGGCTCTGCCGAATCTGATCTGAAAACTGAAAACCGCAGCGTGAAAACCGAAACGGAATAAAAAACCGAACTGTTACGTATAAAAAGAATAGCAACAGTTAACATCGGTTTGCATCAATGGCTAAATTTCGTGTTTCTTTAGAAAATACTCTGATAACTCAAAGTTTGGTTTATATTTGCAATTGTCCGGTGCTAGGTAAGCCACTGAATGCAAGCCGCGGGGACGTTAGTAGCAACCATGCCTGAAAATAATGCCGGATAAATTTCTTAAAAAG
>NZ_VJZK01000030.1 GCF_007109225.1 Flavobacterium sp. GT3R68 | reverse complement strand
ACTTTCATTTTTTTGGATTTTGTCAGCGTTGTTATTCATAATTTAGGTTTTTCTAATTCAATAATTATTTATAAAACTCTCTTTCCAGCTTTGTACCTAACATAACGCCTTGACGAGGTGGTACTAAGTTAAGATTTATCTTTCGGGTTAATCACTTTTATAGGTATAGGCACTTTGGTCGCACTTATTAAGTACTGATTTTATTGACATTTATTTATAATTTACCATCTTTCTTATTAACACATCGAAGATTGTATCCATATTTGACCTTCTGTTATATCTGAAATGATACTCATCCAAATAATTTTGCATACGCTCTTTGCTGCAATGATGATGAATTCCTCTCAACCATCCCTTGATATTCATAATATGAATATGTAACTCTTTGAAATTTTTTCCGTCTTTCGAAGGCACTTGTTTTAGGTTTTTAAATTCTTTCTTCAAAGGTGTATATCCTCTCCATTTATCAGAAACGAGATAAGCTTCTTTCGAAACATATTTTGTTAAAAATTCACCTAATTCAATTGCTGATGCATGTTCTATAGTTTCCGCATATGCCCTTCCAACTCCATCTTCTAAAATCTCAACAGCTAAAACAATCAACTTTTTCAATCCTTTACTTCTACCTTTTTTGCCCTCTTCTGGACCGCCAACAACAAACTCATCAACGTGAACAATCCCTGTTAATGGGCTTTTAAGACTACTTTTCATTGCTTGCTGCACCTTTAGTTTGAATGCCCAACAAGTCTTTTGACGTAATTCAAATTCTTGACTTAATTCTAAAGACGACATTCCTTTTTTCTTACTACTAATTTTAAATGCAATATGAAATGCTATTAGAATTGAAAATTTTAACTTCTCAAACATAGTACCCACCGTAGGACTTTCATCATATCTACATTTTGTACATCTCCTGTTTTGAATGTTTTTCCCTGTGCCAAATTTATCATTATTGCATCGTTTACATTTATAACCGTCTGACCACTTTACTTGGGCTAAATATTCTAAACAATCATTATCATCCTTAAATCGTTGGTTAAACTTTATTGAATTCACTCCTCTAAAAATATTTCTATCTGCCATCAGGCAAAAATAATAAATTGCGACCTAAACGCCTATACCTAAAAAATTAAATGGAAAAAGACTATAAAGCATTTATCATTGAGGATGATGAAATAGCAAAATCAATAATCAATAATATATTGAAATCAAATTTAAGAGTAA
>NZ_VJZK01000002.1 GCF_007109225.1 Flavobacterium sp. GT3R68 | reverse complement strand
AATCAAATACTTTTTTCTTTATCTCAGTATGTTAAGATATTATTGCATTTATCTGTCAATTCAAATTGATATTTATTGCAAATGATTGCCCAAAGCAATTGTAACAACCTTAAGGTGGTTATTGCGGCGGGGCTCACCTCTTCCCATCCCGAACAGAGTAGTTAAGCCCGCCTGCGCAGATGGTACTGCAGTTATGTGGGAGAGTATGTCGTCGCCTTTCTTTTTAAAAGCCTGTCTGAAAAGACAGGCTTTTTGTTTTTACAGGTGCGACGCAGTTCGGGCTATGCCCTTCGGGTCGTCGCCTTTGCTTCGCCAGTTCGGCAAAAGCCTCGAGTCTTTTTAAAACCCGTTTCGTAAGAAACGGGTTTTTTGTCTTAAAAATAATGCACATAAGAAATCCCCATCAAGATATTTGATGGGGATTTCTTGTTTAAATGTTGTTCGCGTGAGGGATTGCAGCGGCATCCCACGCTTTTTGGCGTGGATACAGCATAAAGCCCGACCCTTGTGGGCACGCACTAAAAAGGCGATGCTATAGTTCAAATTGGTTTTTCTTCTCCTGAATATCCCGTGCGTTGCGGGGATACGTTAGTGCTTTTGGTAATTTTTAAGCGACAAGTAATCGAATATGTATTAAATACCATAAGCTGCCCAGTTTCGGACAGCTTATTATAATTAAGAATTGTTGAAGGATCCTTTTATTCTTTAATAAAGCGTTTAGTACGAACCAATGCACCATCAGTAACTTGAATAATATAGATTCCGGACGTTAGTGCACCTACATTAATTGATTTGTTGTCGGTGTCGCCATTTGCCACTTGCTGTCCGGTCAGGTTATAGATTGTATATGAAGTATTACTTTCAAAACCTGAGAAATTTAATGTTTCACCTTTTACGGGATTCGGATACAATTTGAAAGCCGGTCTGCTAACTTCTTTATTTTCTGTTTCGGAATCATCAACTTTTACAGATTCACCAACATTTTCATTATCAGTTTCAGGTTTGGCAGTGGCTCCTGTAATAATGTTAACAGTATAATCTTCCACCTCTCCGTTAGTAAACGTTTCACAGGCTGTCGGTGGAGCATTATATTTCATTGAAACTCTCATTCGGGTAATTCCTGATACTGCTGTAGAAGGAATGATAAAGCTGCCGCTTACAGATGTAGATTTTGTTTTTGATTGGCTGAAAACAAGTTCATCAGGGCCAAAAGTTCCATCATGGTTATAGTCGATCCAAACACAATAAGCTTCATTGGCCGACATACCGTTCCATGCCGGAGTTATGGTCATTAAGGCTGTAGAACCTGATGATAAATTGGTTGAAAACGCAGTGTAATTGCCGTATCCGTTGTTATTCCCTGAAAGATTGTTGATGGAACCTAATTGGACACGATTAATAAATTCTCTGGCAGTACTTCCTGTTGAATTACAATAAGTAACGCTGTTTGATAACGTGGTTACGTTAACGGTGTTACTGTTAGCGGATAGGTTTCCGGCGGCATCTTTAGATTTTACATAGAAAGTGTAAGTAGTTGAAGCCGATAAACCGGATACTGCTAACGTTGTAGCGGTAGTAGTTGTTTTCAGCACACCATTCTGATAAACGTTATAACCGGTAACACCGACATTATCTGTAGCCGCTGACCATGATAAGTTAGTTGCAGTTATAGTAGTTCCCGAAGCAGTCAACGTTGAAACCGATGGAACCGTAGTGTCTGCAGCAGGAGCCAAAGTTGTTACGTTTGAAGTGTTACTTGGTGATGATACGTTTCCCGCCGCATCTTTAGATTTTACATAGAAAGTGTAAGTAGTCGAAGCCGATAAACCGGATACAGCTAACGTTGTAGCGGTAGTAGTTGTTTTCAGCACGCCGTTCTGATATACGTTATAACCGGTAACACCCACATTATCTGTAGCCGCTGACCATGATAAGTTGGTTGCAGATGTAGTAGTTCCCGAAGCAGACAACGTTGAAGCCGTTGGAATTGTAGTGTCTGCAGCAGCTAAAGTTGTGACGTTTGCAGTGTTACTTGCTGTTGATACGTTTCCAGTAGCATCTTTTGCTTTTACATAGAAAGTATAAGTAGTTGAAGCCGATAAACTGGATACAGCTAACGATGTAGCGGTAGTAGTTGTTGTCAGCACCCCGTTTTGATAAATGTTGTAACCGGTAACTCCTGTATTATCAGTAGCCACAGTCCAAGACAAATTAGTGCCTGAAGTTGTAGTTCCTGAAGCAGAAAGCGTTGAAGCTGTTGGCGCCGTAATATCGGCGGAGCCTGAGCCGGTAATAGTCAAGTTTGCATTGTTTACATCAAAGAAAATGTGGTTGCTACCCTTAACCATGATTCGGTTAGTTGCTCCTGGCATATTTGGGATTACAATACTTTGTGCACCATCGTTAGGCGTTCCTGCGAGTAAAACGATTGGGAATGTTTGCCCACCATCGGTTGATAATAGAATGTCTACGTTGGCGCAATTCACTCCATTTGCATTCGTACCGGCAACAGTCCAGCTAATCACCTGTGAGGTACCGGCGGCATACGATACAACAGTGTTTTGCGTATCTACGGTAAAAGGTCCGGCAATTCCATTCACAGTTACAACCATATCATCGGTGTTGTTGGCAGAACCTCCGGCGCGGTTATCACGAACTGTTAAACGTAAGCTTAATATACGGGCAACCCCTGGTAAAGTTTCCACATTGAATGTTGCGCTTACTGGAGAATTGGGAGTTGAAGTCAATCCAGTTAGAATAGAATTCATAGTAGGGAAATATCGGGTTGGAGAAGTAGTTGGCAGATAAGATCTGAAAATAGGACCTGTAGTAGCTGTAGAAATTGGAGATGTGGTGGTGGCAGTTCCTAAATCCATTTCTTCCCAGGTATAAGTCAAGTTGTCATTATTAGCATCTGTTGCAGAACCTGTCAGCATGAAAGGGGTCCCTTTTGGGATGGTATAATCAGTTCCGGCATTCACTATTGGAGTGGCATTGCCAGTTGAGATAACTGTAGCACTAGTTTTAGTTTTGATATTATCGGTTACTTGTTGGATGCTGATCGCATGGAAATAATCATCGGAATGTGATTGAAGATTATAGCTGGCATGTCCCGCATAGCCCATGATAGTTGAACCACTTCCGGGCTCCATTTGTGAGGTGTTTTCACTTTCAGTTCTATAAGTGAAGGTATGGGTTGCGCCCAGTTGATGTCCCATTTCATGAGCTACATAATCAATGTCGAAACTATCTCCTGAAGGAATACTTTTGCCTGTATAACCGCTACCCTTAGATCCATCTATACCAACACATCCGATACAGTTTGCATTTCCGCCAGCCGTAGTTCCTCCAAATAAATGACCAATATCATAATTTGCTTCTCCAATAACGGCGGTCAGGTTAGATTGTAGTTGTGATCCCCAGTATGTTGAGGCATCAGTATATGGATCTGTTATTGCCGAGGTGTAGATAACGGAGTCATTATTAGCTATTAGAACTAGTCTCACGCTAAAATCTCTTTCGAAAACACCATTCAATCTAGTTATAGTATTAACCATAGCTGCTAAGGCTAAAGCTTTGGTCCCACCGAAATAAGCAGCATATTCTCCGGTACAGGATACTGCCAGTCTGAAAGTACGAAGCTTACCATCATCAGCGCCACGAGCAAAGGTATTGGTCGATTGTCTAAAAGTTTTCATTTCAGTATCGATAACACCACATTCAAATTTATCCAATGTGCTTTCCTTATCGGATTTTTTATAAACAGTATAGGTTGCGTTGTCAGAGCTTACAGGTTCGATAAAGACAGTTTCCTTATTTGGATACAAGGCCATGGATTTGAATCCTAAAGCTGAACAGCTGAAATAAGCTCGGGCATTGGGATTGTCCACACCAACAGCTACATAGGATTTAATATCTGGATATTTGGCTGCTAATTCCGGAGCCATAACGGTGTTTTCGTAAACTTTGAAGCTTTCCATTTTACCTTCTCCATTTGGTAATGTAATGATTGTATTGGAGGTGGTGTTGAAAGTCTCTCTGTTAGGAGATTTGCCCAACATCTTTTTCATTTCGGGCAAATCTAAATCGAAAGTATTCTTTTGTGGCAAGTGTGATTTAGTAATTTTTCCAGAAGTTTCTCTTGCATCACTTTTTTTCCATAAATCATTTTTGCTTTGAGCAATTGCGAAGGTGCTGATAAATAATAAGGCTGCGCAAATTAATTTTTTCATAAAAGGTATTCTTTGTTAACTGCCTCAAAATTAAAGTGTTAAATTAATTTATCGGTGAAAACAACAAAAAAATCGATGAAATACACGTTTTTTTTCTATTTATAAGATTTACGCTATAGCGCATATTATTTAAGATAGAATTAATAAAACAATTCTGTAATATTATCATTATCAATTATTTGAGGCTATATAAACTTATATTATTATGGTCAACAGCGAGAAAATTTTAATAATTGCAAAAATTAATTTTAAAAGTTTATCAAATGAAGGTAAAAATATTTTGTCTAATATTTAATACAACATAGCCACAGGAAGGGTAGCCAATTTCGACAGCTGTAGCTAGCAGTATCGTACTATTGTTGATTGTGAAGGCTGTGAATTGATACAATGTTTAACATCAAATTACCATTTTATTTAAATAGTATTTATTTGTAACTAATTAAAAATCAGTAACTTTACGTAAGTTTTCGCCAAAACATCATATTGTTGGTTTTACTTCAGGGTTTTTATTATGTTTAACTTATACAGTTTTTTTTCGGGAGATTTTTCAATTTAATTTTGTTTCCGCACCCAATTCCACACCATCGCTTTTTCTATTAGTTAGGGGTTTTACTTTGTTTAACTTTTGAGATTCTTCTTTGCAGAAGTTTTCAATTTAAATTTTATGTCCCATCTATCCTTATATTTTCTTATTGGTAATATGGCTTTAAAACCATCTTATTATGAAAAAATTATTATTCTATCGTGAGAATTCCCAATGGGCAAATCGCTCTTTAATCCATTCGGTGCGGGTATTTGTGGATTGCATTTTAAAAAATTTATTAAAAAACACATTTTCTGATTTAAATCTTACTTTGAACTATACGAAAGGCTTGAAAACTGTTTCGTCGATTTGTTTACTATTTTTACTTTCCGGGTTATCCATTAATTTCGCATTTGCTCAGCAAGCGGATTTACGTGATTTAACTGATGCGTTTGAACCCGGTAAATGCCCCGCAGATGATATTCAAACTTTATCTGCCAGTATAGATACCGGAATTCCCTGTAATACTTGTACAGCAACATCTAGTGTCACTGCTGATTTTACTATCAGAATTAACCATAAAACAGAAAGTGGTGGCAGGCATTTAGCGATTTGTGGTACCGTAGTGGAAACCTTAGCCGGAGGCGGACAAGTGTTGCATGACATTTCTCAATGTTTTGGCCCACTTCTTAAAAATTCAGACCAAACGGGGGGTGGACAAGACTTGGCTGCGGGCCAACTTACTTTTACTTGCGGCAGTACCCTTGTATTAACAGATATTCTATTAGTTTGGACAGCTGCTAATGGTGAATGCCCTGTAACGTTGGCAAATAATCCAAATGGTAAATATTGCTGGAACAATCCAGATATTAATATTGACCCACCGTTTAATGCATCTGTAACACAAGTAGATGCAGAATGTTATGGAAGTGCGACTGGTTCCATCAATTTGACACCAGTTGGCGGAGTTCCACCATATACTTATGCATGGACTACATCTGATGGAGCTATTCCGGCAGGTCAGGAAGACGATCAGGATTTATCCGGATTAGTTGCCGGTACTTATGATGTAACGGTTACGGACTCGCATGATTGTACGGTTTCGGTTCTTGGTACTGTCATAGGCCAAGACTCTTTGATATTACCTGATATCACGAAAGATCCAGGCAGTGCTACTACTCTATGTGGAGTTAGTGCGACGGCAGCTCAGGCTGCAATTGATACTGCGTTTAATACGTGGTTAGCTGTAGCACCCGTGGCAAGTGGAGGGACTCCTCCTTACACAGTAGCTATAACAAATCCGGCCAGTCCGACCGATCCTGTAGCGCCGTCCTTTACCGGTGGAATCACCTCAGTTACATGGACAGTTACAGATTCTTGTGGACAAACCGATACAGTAACAGCGGCATTTACCGTGTCAAATCCTTGTGCTCCTGTCTGTGAAATAACTGACACAACTAATCCAGCTTGTTTTGGTGACACGGGTTCGATTACAGCTGTAGCTTCTGCCGGATTTCCTTCTTACACTTTTTATCTTTACGACACTTCCGATTTGAGTCAAGCGGTAGCGACTAGTCCTGCTGTTGATAATGATGCCAATCAAAGCTTCGCAACGTATACCTTCACTGGGTTAAGTGGTGGAACATATCTGGTTGTGATTACTGATAGCGTGGATCAAACTCCGATACCAGATATCAATTCTGGTTGTCAAAATACTATTACTCAGCCAGATGCCGCACTTTCTAGTACTATAAGTGATGTTGATGTCTTATGTTACGGAGCCGCAACAGGATCGATAGATTTAAGCCCTTCAGGAGGCACACCACCATATACTTTTGCGTGGACAGCTTCTAATGGAGGCGCTATTCCGGCAGGTCAGGAAGACGATGAGGATTTATCGGGATTAGTTGCAGGTACTTATGATGTAGTGATTACGGATGCCAATGGTACTACCGGAGGCTGTAGAGCTACGGATCAAGCGGTGATTAGTCAGCCCAACGCAGCTTTATCAAGTCAAATTAGCGATGTTGATGTCTTGTGTTTCGGGGCCGCAACAGGATCGATTGATTTGACTGCATCCGGAGGAACACCGCCATATACTTATGCATGGACAGCTTCTAATGGAGGCGCTATTCCAGCAGGTCAGGAAGACGATCAGGATTTATCGGGATTAGTTGCAGGTACCTATGATGTAATGATTACGGATGCTAATGGTACCACCGGAGGCTGTAGTGCTACGGACCAGGCGGTGATTAGTCAACCCGGCACAGCTTCATCGAGTGCTATCAGCGATGTTGATGTATTGTGTTACGGAGCCGCAACGGGATCTATTGATTTGACTCCATCGGGAGGAACACCACCATATACTTATGCATGGACAGCATCTAATGGAGGTATTATTCCGGCAGGTCAGGCTGATGATGAGGATTTATCGGGATTAGTTGCAGGTACTTATGATGTAGTGATTACCGATGCCAATGGTACAACCGAAGGCTGCGGATCATCGAATCAAGCCGTGATTAGCCAACCAGCCGCAGCTTTATCAAGCACCATCAGCGATGTTGATGTGTTGTGTTTTGGAGCCGCAACGGGATCAATTAATCTAAGTCCGTCGGGAGGAACACCACCATATACTTATGCATGGACAGCTTCTAATGGAGGAGTTATTCCGGCAGGTCAAGCTGATGATCAGGATTTATCCGGATTAGTTGCAGGTACATATGATGTAGTGATTACGGATACTAATGGTACAGCCGGAGGTTGTAGAGGTGCGAATCAGGCAGTTATTAGCGCCCCTTCCGCAGCGCTTGCTGGATCAGCAACACCAACAGCTGAAAGTTGTGCGTCTCACGATGGTTCTATTGCCTTAACAGTAAGCGGCGGTACACCACCATATTCTTATTTGTGGAATAATGGTGCAACAACTGAAGATCTGAGTGGATTAACAGCTGGAACTTATACCGTAGTAATAACTGATGCGAGTAATTGTACTGCAAATTCAGGAGCAACTGTAGGAGCGCCAACAAACTGTACAGGAAACGAAGGATGTACTTTAGGTTACTGGAAAAACCATACAAACAGATGGTGTTCACAATATACCACTTCAATGAGGTTTGGTGCGGTATTTGTAAATGCACCATCCAATCTTGCTAATTTAACTTTACTGCAAGCGCTGAATTTGGGCGGAGGTGGTATTTATAATTTAGCACGTCAGGGAGTAGCGGCTTTACTGAACGCTTGTAGCGATGAAGTGGATTATCCTGGACCTTATTTTGGTAATCCTCAAGCGGTAATCGATGCTGTTAATGCGGCATATTTAGCGGGAGGAACAAGTCCCGGAATCTTAGCAAGCCAATTGGATGCTCTTAATAATTCAGGTTGTCCTTTACATGGAACTCATGCTACTAATGATGTTGTACATGAACCAATTGTTAATATCTCAATATACCCAGTACCATTTAAAGAAAATATCACTATTCGTTACGATTTCAATTATAAAACTGATGTTAGAATAGAAATATTGAATGCACAGGGAAAAATGCTGATGAGTTATGATGACCCAAACCCATACTTAAATAAAGAAGTAACTTTAAATGTTAAATCTCACAATGAAGTGCAAATGTATTTTATAAAAGTGATTACAAATAAAGGGGTCACTATTAAAAAAGCGATGTCTCGTAAATAAATAATCTTTAATTAAAAAAGAGGCTGTCTTTTCGGACAGCCTTTTTTGTTTTTATATAAATTTAAATGGCCAAATTTGAGGCCGCTTCAAATAAGCCAACCTAACACTAAATGGGTTTTGATTTTTTATCCATGAACGGTTTCGTTTTTTCCGTAGTTCCCTATGATGGATCCTTCAAATTCAATCCATTCCTGCCAGCGTTTATCAACATTTATTTTTTCAGAGTATTGTTTGGCAAAATTTATAAATGTGGTATAATGCCCGGCTTCACTAACCATTAATTCGTGATAAAATTGTGCCAATTGGACATCTTTTATATTAAGCGAAAGCACCCGGAACCTTTCACAACTTCTGGCCTCAATCATAGCCGCAAAAAGTAAGCGTTCAACTAAAGCATCATTACGGCTTCCGTCTTTTTTGGCAAATTTCACCAAATCGCTTACATAATTGTCTTTGCGTTCCCGCCCAAGGGTGAGCCCTTTTTCTTTGATTATATCATGTACCATCTGGAAGTGCTCCATTTCTTCAAGCGCAATTCGGGTCATTTCGGTCACCAATTCTTCTTTTTCTGAATTGTTGATGATGATGTATATCGCATTGGAAGCTGCTTTTTGCTCACACCAGGCATGGTCGGTCAGAATTTCTTCTATGTTGGATTCAACGATGTTTACCCAACGTGGGTCTGTGGCTAATTTTAATCCTAACATTTTTTTGTTTTTTTACGAACGACAAAAATAGTGATTTTCTGTCTGATTTCTCCGGGAATGAATTGGATTACAGTCAAAATAGGTTTATTTTGCAATCTAATTGATATTGAATGAAAAGTGCGCCACACGTTTTAATCCTGGGGTTTGTATGGCCTGAACCCAATTCCTCTGCAGCTGGAAGCCGAATGGTTCAGTTGATTCAATTGTTTCAGGAATGCGGGTGGAAGGTTACTTTTGCAAGTCCTGCCATGGACAGTGACTATATGATGGACCTTACGATGCTGGGGGTAGTAAAAAAATCAATTGTATTGAACTGCAGCAGTTTTGACTCTTACATCAAAGAATTGAATCCGTCGATTGTGTTATTTGACCGGTTTATGATGGAAGAACAATTTGGCTGGCGTGTTGCAGAACAATGTCCCCATGCGCTTCGTTTATTGGATACAGAAGATTTACACTGTCTACGCCTGGCCCGACAAAAAGCATGGAAAGAAAATCGGGATTTCAACACTACTGACCTGCTCACTGAAGAGGTTGCCAAAAGAGAGATTGCAAGCATTTTGAGATGCGATATTTCTTTTATGATTTCTGAATTTGAAATGAATTTGTTGCAGGATATATTTAAAATCGACAAATCGTTATTGTACTATCTCCCTTTTTTATTGGATGATGTCAATACTGAGTTAGTAGATAAGTTGCCACCATATGAAGAACGTGATGATTTTGTTTTTATCGGTAATTTTTTGCATGAGCCGAATTGGAATGCCGTTCAATATTTGAAAGAAACGATTTGGCCACTTATCAGAAAGCAATTACCTGAGGTTAACCTCCTGATTTATGGCGCATATCCTTCTCAAAAAGTATTGCAATTGCATCAGCCGAAAGAGGGTTTATATATTATGGGACGTGCCTCTGATGCTAAATCAGTAGTGCGCGAAGCTCGTGTGGTTCTTGCGCCCTTGCGATTTGGTGCCGGATTAAAAGGGAAATTATTGGAAGCTATGGAGTGTGGTACGCCGAGTGTCACTACATTGATCGGAGCCGAATCGATGCATGGTAATTTACCATGGAATGGATTCATTACTGACGATCATCAAATTTTTGCTGATGCCGCTACACAATTGTATAAGGATAAAGTACTATGGCAAAAATCCCAAAAAAACGGAATCCGGATTATGGAGGAAAAATATTTAAAATCGTTGTATCAGAATGATCTGATACAGTATATCTTATCTTCAGTAAAGAATCTGAAACAACATCGGTTGGATAATTTTATGGGGGCTATGCTTCAACACCACACAGTGCAAAGTACAAAATACATGTCCCGTTGGATAGAAGCTAAGAATAAATAAAAAAACCCGTTCTGATTGCTCAAAACGGGATTGGTATTTCAAAAAATAGATTATGCCAGCATAGTCACCGGATTTTCTATAAATTGTTTTAATGTCTGTAAAAATTGAGCTCCGGTTGCGCCATCAACAGTTCGATGATCGCATCCCAGTGAAAGCATCATGGTGTTACCAATTACAATCTGCCCATTTTTAACCACCGGTTTTTCAACAATGGCACCCACTGAAACGATTGCGGAATTCGGTTGGTTGATAATAGAAGTGAATTCCGTGATTCCAAACATTCCTAGATTGGAAACAGTAAATGTACTGCCTTCCATTTCTGCTGGCTGTAATTTTTTGTTTCTTGCTTTTCCGGCTAAATCTTTTACGTTACCACCAATTTGGGACAAGCTTAATTGATCGGCAAATCGTAGCACCGGAACAACTAATCCATCTTCAACGGCAACAGCTACACCAATATTAACATGGTGATTGATGATGATAGCGTCTTCTTTCCATTGGGAGTTTACTTTTGGATGCTTTTTCAAAGCCATTGCACAGGCTTTGATAACCATGTCATTAAAAGAAACTTTCGTGTCTGGAATGGTGTTGATAACACCTCTTGATTTCATAGCTTCGTCCATTGCTACTTCTATTGTCAGGTAGAAATGCGGTGCTGTGAAAATAGATTCCGCCAATCGTTTGGCAATAATCTTTCGCATTTGAGAATTCTTGATTTCTTCTGAAAAAGTTTCTCCTGCAGGAACAAATGGTTTTACTGCTGAGGCACTTTCCTGAGAAGGTACAGCTTGCTGAGTTGAAGCTGGTTGTGAAGTGAAGTTTTCGACGTCATTTTTTACAATGCGGCCGTTCTCTCCAGAACCTTTTACCTGTAATAAATTAATACCTTTCTCATCTGCTATTTTTCTTGCCAATGGAGAAACGAAAATACGTTGTCCATCTGCAATCGGGGTTGCTGTTTCTGCTTGTTTTGGAGCAGGCGCTTCTTCTTTTTTGGCCGATGCCGAAGCAGGTGCGGCAGTGCTGCCTCCTTTTTTGTAATTTTCTGCAATACCGGAAATATCGGTTCCTTCAGGTCCAATAATAGCCAAAAGACTATCTACCGGAACTGTTTGCCCTTCCTGAACACCAATGAACAATAATGTTCCGGCGTTGAAAGATTCGAATTCCATTGTTGCTTTATCAGTTTCGATTTCGGCCAGAATATCCCCTTCGGATACTTTGTCGCCCTCTTTCTTTATCCAGGTGGCTACTGTTCCGTCAGTCATGGTGTCGCTTAAACGAGGCATGGTTACGACAATAACACCAGTTGGCAATTCGGCAGGAGCAGCTGAAGTTTCATTTTTAGTTTCTTCTGTCGGCGCAGCAGTTTCTGATTTTGGCGCGGCAGCTTCTTCGGTTGGAGGAGCATCCGTTTTTCCGTTTAATAAAGCGGATATATCTTCCCCTTCTTCTCCAATGATAGCCAATAAAGAATCTACAGGAGCAGTTTCGCCTTCTGGGATTCCGATATGTAAAAGCGTTCCGGAATCGAAAGATTCAAATTCCATCGTTGCTTTGTCTGTTTCAATTTCTGCAAGAATATCTCCTTCCTTTATCTTATCACCAACTTTTTTTAGCCATGTAGCTACGGTTCCTTCCGTCATCGTGTCGCTAAGGCGGGGCATTTTAATAACTGTTGCCATAATTGATTATAGTTTATGAGGTAAAAAAGGATAGTTCTCTTGATCGTACACTACATCGTACAATTGCTGTATTTCAGGGTATGGGGACTCTTCGGCGAATTTCACGCATTCTTCGACTAAGCCTTTAACTCTTTCATCAATTGCTTCAATTTCTTCTTCAGTAGCATATTTCTGATCCATAATCACATCCAGAACTTGAGTAATTGGGTCAATTTTCTTGTATTCTTCTACTTCTTCCTTGGAGCGGTATAATTGTGCATCAGACATAGAATGTCCTCTGTAACGGTATGTTTTCATTTCCAGGAATGTTGGTCCGTCTCCACGTCGTGCGCGGTCCATTGCTTCATGCATCGCTTCGGCAACTTTTACAGGATTCATTCCGTCAACCGGCCCGCAGGGCATTTCATATCCTAAGCCTAATTTCCAGATATCCGTGTGATTGGCTGTTCTTTCTACGGAAGTTCCCATAGCATATCCGTTGTTTTCCACAATAAAAACTACAGGTAATTTCCATAACATTGCCATATTGAAAGCTTCATGTAAAGATCCCTGACGTGCTGCACCATCACCAAAATAGGTAAGTGTAACTCCGCCAGTTTCAAAATATTTGTCGGCAAAAGCAATACCGGCTCCAACAGGGATTTGCGCCCCCACGATGCCGTGTCCTCCGAAGAATCCTTTCTCTTTTGAGAAAATATGCATAGACCCCCCCATTCCTTTAGAAGTTCCGGTTACTTTTCCTAAGAGTTCGGCCATAACCGCTTTTGGGTCAACTCCCATTCCAATTGGCTGAACGTGATTTCTATAAGCGGTAATCATTTTGTCCTTAGTCAAATCCATAGCGTGTAAAGCACCCGCTAATACTGCTTCCTGACCATTGTATAGGTGAAGAAATCCTCTTACTTTTTGTTGTATATATAGTGCTGCTAATTTATCTTCAAACTTTCTCCAAAGCAGCATGTCTTCATACCACTTTAAATATACCTCTTTTGTAATTTCTTTCATCTGTTTTTCTTGCTAAAGTGTTTCTGTGTTATCAATTGCCCACTATTTTAAAATAGGTTCTTCACACAAATTTGCGAAGAGCAAAAATAGCACATTCCAACTAAGGAGTAAAATTAATGCGGGATTTTTATTTTATTTATAAGAAGTTTTTATCAAACATAAAAGGCAGTAAATTTTTCAATGAGTCTGATTTATAAACCGCACCAATTTCACCTGTAAAATAAATTTCAATTGGAGATTCCTGCTTAAACTCATATTCTGCAATGCTTTGTCTGCAAGCACCACATGGTGGTATCGGCGCTGCTGTTGTATTGGTATCAGAAGCAGCAGTGATTGCCATACAAATGATTTTTGCTTCCGGATATACTGCCCCGGCTTGAAAAATAGCAACTCTTTCAGCGCATAGTCCAGAAGGGTACGCAGCGTTTTCCTGATTGGAGCCCAATACCACTTTTCCGTTATCCAGGAGTAAGGCAGCGCCTACGCGAAATTTGGAATAGGGGGCATAGGCCTTTTTTCTGATGGCAATCGCTTCCAGCATCAATGATTTGATATCATCAGACAGGTCGGCTACCGAATCAAACGCGGTAAATTTTGTAGTAATACTTATATCTTTCATTCTTTATTAGGGAAAAAAAATCCAAATTTCACATTAAGAAATTTGGATTGTTTATTGATAATTTGATTTTACTAATATTCTTCGTATTTATCACCAAAATTAAAGGTAAGAGAAAAACGGAGTGTGTTTTCTAATGGGTTTTGGACTTTAGAAGCAGAGAACAAATAGGAGACATCTACTTTTACCACATTGTATTTAAACCCGGCACCCAAAGAGAAAAACTGTCGGGCTCCTTTTTCAGGACTTTCGTGGAAATATCCTAAACGCATTGCAAACGAATCCTGATATAAATATTCTGCTCCGGCAGAGTATGTGAATTCTTTCAATTCTTCGCCAAAGCCATCAGGAGCATCACCAAAAGATTTAAATATTCCTGAAACCCATCCTATTTTACGATAGTTGGCATTGTTTTCTGCTCTTTCATCGTTGGTAATAGTACCGTCACCATTCAAATCAGGATCTTGAGGCGTTGGGACTAGAAGTTTGTTTATTTCGACGCTTGCTGTTACTTTATTGTATTCGTCAAATACAAAATCAAATCCCGCTCCGAATTTCATTTGAGCAGGAAGGAAGTTGGCATTTACTTCAGATGATTCACTGGAGTCATAGCTGATTTTCGGACCTAAATTCTGAAGGTTAAAACCCAGTCTCCATTTACCATTGAAATCACTATAGGCAACTTCTTCGGATTGATAAAATGCGGCTACATCAAATGCAAATGATTTGGCAGCTCTGGTATCATTAGTGCCATCCTGAATTTTTAGATTGGAGCTTAAGAATCTTCCGGCAACTGCCATGGATAAATGATCGCTCAGCTTTAATGAATAGGAGCCATCCAAAGCGAATTCGCTTGGTTTTACCACCTGTGGGATATCGTCAAAATTCTGTCTTAATTCAATTTCACCCAAACTAAAATAACGGATACTACCGGCAAAAGCGCTTCGTTCGTTAATTTTATTAAAATAGGTAACCTGTCCTAGGGAAATGTCATTTACTAATGCAGTCAGATAAGGAGTATAACTGACAGTAAATCCTTGCTTGTCTAACGAAAAAGCATATTTAGCTGGGTTCCACTGCTGGGAAAACGCATCGGCAGCGGTCGCAACACCTTGGTCACCCATACCGGCAGCACGAGCATCAGCGGCAACCAATAAAAAAGGAACACCGGTTGTAATGACTCTATCCTCTTGTGCTCTTGATAGTTGCGTGACAAAGAAGCATATAACTAATAGCGATAATCTTTTCATTCTGATTTTTAAAATTGATTAAACAAATATAGTATTTTATTAAAGTATTACAAGTTTTTCAAACTTTTCGGTCTTTTTATTCGTCAATGTTGATTTTACCGTCAATTTATACACATAAACACCTTTTCCGATTTTATCGCCAAAATCGTCTTTTCCATCCCATGTAATTTCCCTGGACAGAAATCCATCCGTGGTAATGATTTGGTTTTTGGACCAGACTACCTTACCGGTAATCGTCATTACCTGCACCTGTACCTCGAGGGGTTCAAATGGCCTGTTGTGTGTAAACCAGAATTGCGTGTAATTCACAAAAGGGTTGGGGTAATTCAGAACATTTGTTAAGGTTATGGTATCATCGCCGACAACAAGAAACTGAATGTCTGCTGAAATTGGGTTATTGTATACATCCCAGGCTTTAAAAGTAATAGTGTGCAATCCTGCGGCTAAGTTTCTCAATGGGAATTGTAATTTTCCTTTCTTATAATTGTCCAACTCTGTTTCGTAATAATCATTTAATATGTACGGATTGCTTTCGTTTCCATCTAAAATGGCTACAATGTCATGCCCAATTCCACTTGCTGTATTAATCCCGTTTTCGTCTTCCAGATAAGCCAGGAATATAGGTGATTCATTAGTAATGCCGCCCGAAATAAACGTCTGGTCGTTCATGAATAATTTTACTCGGGGGCCAATATTATCAGCAATTGCATTTGGATTAATTCCGCCAATTTTTATTGTCGTGTCGTAACCGGTCTTGTCCAGTAGGGTTTGATCTGTTTTTGCATAGAAACTGATTCTTCCGTTTCCTACCGGAATCCTGATATCTCTAGGGACTACAAATCCAAATTCAAACTGACCATTGGCCACCGATGCATTTCCTCTGAAAACAGTTTCTCCTAATACACTAAAATTCATGATGTTACTTGTGCCATCATTATTGAAAGTGGTTTTTGTAATGTTTTTGTCAAATATGTTAACAGATAATTCTCCTGTATAATTGGTGAGTGGCGTATTGAATTCGTCTGTAATTTCGCCTGAAAGTTTCACGTAGGCTAACGATTGAAAATCGTCGATAGGTCCCGTTACCGGCATATCATTGACCTTAGTCAGACGAATTTTAGGTTTCGGTATCGAAAGCATCACCGCGGGATCTCCCAAATAGAATACGACATTGGAAGAAAAACTTGGACTGATGTTTTTAGACAATCGGAGTGCTTCGGCCATCGAAGGATAGTTATTTGAACCGTAAGCAAAAATATTTTGCGTTAATAAATCATTGAAACTTTCAGCGGCTCCTTTTTGAATAGACCTAATGGTCGTGATCATAGAAATAGCACCGCCTTTCGGATTCCAAAAAGTATATTCGCCAGCTGTCGGACGGTATGGATTGTCAAATCTCGAAAAATCACAAGTAATGGTAATGAATAATGGGTACTTGAATCGGTTGCTTAGATTCTGACCATCCGACTTTTCCCAAATCCTTTCATCTGATAGACCGTCTTCACCCCCATGACCCAGGTAATTGAAAACCAATGCTCCTTTTTCGAAAGCATTAAATATTTCCTCCCTTGCTTTTGGGTATCGGTTTCCGCCTGAAGAAGTTTCCTGGACATAGGAGTCAAGGATTATTTTTTTGACATTAATAAAAGGCTTTTCAAGAGAAAGTCGGTCGGCCAATTGGTTTTGTCTTTGCTGCAAATCGCCATCACTATGTCCCACATCGGAATCATCCGAAATGAAAACACAATTGTTTCTCCAATTGCCATACGATTTTAAATCATGATATTCGATGACCTTATTGACCATTTCTTCTGCCTGCTGCGTAGAACTTACAATCATCCGGCCTACCGCAATATCATAGCCTCCAAAGTCATGTATAGTATTTCCGGATTGATTCTGATAATCGATTCTGCCTTCATCAGCATCCATTAAAGTAAAAAAATCATCAGTGGCAAAAGATGATTCTCCTGCGGTAGTACTGTTTAGAGCATGATAAATAGGAACCGTATTGGTGTTGTTTGGCGTGCGGTTTTTATAATCAAATGACGCATCGCCAAAAAGGTTCAGATATTTTATTCGTTTATCCCCGGCCGAAGCATTCTCAAAAACATATTTTATGAAATTACGGATCCCTCCAATGTCTTGTTTTCCGGATGAAAATTCCTGATAAATAGCTTCAAGATTGACCACTTTAACATTTAGCTGAGAATAAACGCGATGGAAATTGGCTAATTTTTCAGCTTGATTGTTCAAAAAAGCAGGTGTGACTATAATATAATCGATATCTTGAAATTGTCCCGAGGCATTCTTGAAAATGGTGCCTTTCAAATCCTGATTAACTACTTTTGGTTGGGACTCTTTTAAAGGTGTATAATAATCCGCAGCATCTACAGCAATGTATTTCCGTACTTCCCCTAAATCGGCTTTCATGGAAAAGGAACTTTGGCCATTGTTTTCCATTTTGGTGACATCGTAGATATCGGTGATATCCCATACCTGTTGAATGGTTGCTGCATTGCTGAACTGGTATTCGCCAATTCCCGTTAAAGAGCTCGCATCATCATATTGAAAGCGGAATTGCTTCCCGTATCCTTGCAGATTTCTTATGGCTTTAAGGATGATGTAATCCAAAAATCCTTTTGATGAGGGGACACCATTATTATTATAGGTCAATTTTATAGCCACCTTTTCAGCGGCGGGAATCGTTAATGTTGTAGGTATTGTAGGTTGATACAGTTCTATTCCCGAATCGGCAACCAAAGAAGAAAGGTTGATAGTTCCTGCAGGCTGGTTATTCGCTTCTATCGTGAACGATGTTCCGGTAAATGCCGCAGCAGCAGTATTTATTATTAAAGTCATGGCAGATGAAGGAACGATGTTTGGAAAATCAAACTTAAATTCCTGCTCGTCATCAATATTAAATTGCTCTCCAAGCCAAGTTCTGCCCGTTCGGACAAAATTGACCAAATCCACCTCGTGAAATTGGTAGTCATCAAAAGTAGTAATTACCGTGCCCGTACCTGCAGGTTGCTGTAATTCCTGTATTCTTTTCCCATCATTGGCTTGAGTGGTTACATAATAATAAGATTTTGAAGCATACAGATTGTTGTGGGTTTTGCTGTCGTCATTCCAATTTTCTACTCCTTCGGCATAAAAAAGAATATAATCCTCATCATTAAAAACGCCATCATTTTCTCCTATAAACTGAATTGCATTCTCGGCCAGGTCGAAAGGGTAGAAGGTATTGTTTAATAAAGGGAGCATTCTCCCGCCATTGCCAAATATTTTGATTTTTCGCGGGTCACCATCTGTCTTGAGTCCCAATTGTCGTAAAAAGCCTTTTGATATTTTATAAACACCAGACTTTTCAACATAAAAACGATACCAATCACCTGATGCCAAAACAGAACTAGAAATAGTAGCGATGTTATTTGGAAATGCAGCTATTCTGGATGTGCCATTATTAAAGGAATAGCTGAATGATTTTATTTTTTTGAAACCATTTGCTTCTTTAATAATCGGCGACAGAGAGAGGAATGCAAATTTCTGATCACGTGCAATGACGTTTTTTAATGTTGCACGAATAGTAGCCGGTAGCAATCGAACATCCAAATCTCCTAATTGAGCCGCTGTAATGGATTCATAAACGATATTTGAAATTTGCAATGAATTTTCATCCACTGTCGAGGTCTGTCGAAGGTTTGATACAAAAAACAGTTCCTTTTTACTGGAATCAAAAAGGAAATTGCCCGATTGAAATTGAGGAACGGTCTTGGAATAGGTTCCAAAGGAGATTGGTGATTTTTCGGTCCATTCAAGGACCACTTCGCCTTTTTGCTGGGCAAAACCAACAAAGGATAACAAAGTCAATAGAGTGAGTAATATTTTTTTCATTTCAATAGATAACGCAATAATGGGAGAATTATTACCAGAAGTAAAAATAATTTATTTAATGCAATTTGTGTGTAATAATTATATTATTTTTGCGTTGTAATTAAGCATAATATCAGAAATGATATAAAATATTTTAAATTAAAAAAAGATGTTGCAATTTAATATTAATTATTATATTGCGCCTCGAAATTTATTACCTACCAAAGTATGAAAGTAAACAAAATTATGGCTATTAAATTATTACTATCGTTAGTGATAATATTAGGATTTACTAGTTGTGGTAAAAAGTCAAGCACAAAAGGAGCGTCAACTGCTACAGGTTGGAAAATCAACGATAAGAAGGGCGGTTTTCAGTTTAATGACAAATTTAAGAAGCAGGCTACTGCTCCTGGGTTGGTTATGGTAGAAGGTGGTACATTTACCATGGGTAAAGTTCAGGATGACGTGATGCACGATTGGAATAATACTCCAAGCCAGCAACACGTTCAGTCATTCTATATGGATGAGACTGAGGTGACCAATAAAATGTATATGGAATATTTAAGCTGGTTAAAAACAGTTTTCCCTCCTGAAGAAGAAAATTATAAAAATATTTATGAAGGCGCATTGCCTGATACATTGGTGTGGAGAAATAGATTGGGTTATAATGAAACGATGACCAACAACTATTTGAGACATCCTGCGTATGCTAATTATCCTGTCGTTGGCGTAAATTGGATTCAAGCAGTTGAATTCAGCAAATGGAGAACTAATCGTGTGAATGAAAGCACGCTTGAAAAAGAAGGATATCTTAAAAAAGACGCTAAAGTATTAGATGTAAAAGCAGAAAGTTCTTTTGATACTGAAACTTATTTGAATGCTCCTAGTAAAACTTTTGGAGGTGACGAAAAAATCGTTCTAAAAGGACGCAGAGGTTCTTTGTCTAAACCACAAAAAGTTGCTGGAGGAAAAGGCGAAGCGGCTACAACTAAAGAAGCCAAAAATGTTTATGCTCAAAGATCTTCAGGTCTTATACTTCCTGAATACAGACTTCCAACAGAAGCGGAATGGGAATATGCAGCTGCAGCGGATGTAGGTCAAAGAGAATACAATATCTATAAAGGACAAAAGAAATATCCTTGGTCTGGAAGTTATACACGTTCTGGAAAAAGACAAGTCAAAGGTGACCAATTGGCTAACTTTAAACAAGGAAAAGGAGATTACGGTGGGATCGCAGGTTGGTCTGATGACGGTGCGGATATTACAAATGCATCAAAATCATATCCTCCAAATGATTTCGGATTATACGACATGGCAGGTAACGTGGCAGAATGGGTTGCGGATGTTTACAGACCTATGGTAGATGATGAAGCAAGTGATTTTAACTACTTTAGAGGTAACGTTTATACTAAAAATAAAATTGGTGATGACGGTAAAGTGGAACTGGTAACAACTGAAAACATAGCGTACGATACCTTATCAAACGGTAAAATTGTCGCTAGAAATGTACCAGGTCAAATTGCTCAAGTTCCAGTTGACGAAAAAGAAACTTATTTGAGACAGAACTTTGATAAAAGTGATGAAAGAAATTACCGAGACGGTGATAAACAGTCTACCAGATTTTTTGATTTCGGAAGTTCTGAGGAAGGTGATAAATTGCCAGATGGTAAAAGAATGTATGATTCTCCCAAACATAATGTTACTACAGATAGTTTAGGTAACATGACCAGAAAATTTGATAAGTCGAACAAAAGGACAACTCTGGTAAATGATGACGTACGAGTTTATAAAGGCGGTTCTTGGAGAGACAGAGCTTACTGGTTAGATCCTGCACAAAGAAGATATTTTCCTCAGGACATGGCTACTGACTATATCGGATTTAGATGTGCAATGTCAAGAGTAGGACCTAAAGCGGACAAAAAGAAAAGACCTAGAAATTAATTTCTAATCAATAGTATACACAAAAGCCCTTTCATTAGGGCTTTTGTTTTTTAAAATTGTTTCATATGAAATAGCCATGAATCAACAATAAAGATGATCCTCATGGGTATAACGTATTTCCAAAATTTAATTTTATCTATATATGGATATCCAAAACATTCATAATCTGTTTTTGAATTGCGCATCCGTTTCGATTGATACCCGAAAAATTGAAACCAACTCTTTTTTTATTGCCATTAAAGGAGAACGTTTCGACGCAAATACTTTTGCAGATGAAGCTTTAAAGAAAGGAGCTTCGTACGTTATTATTGACAATGCTGATTATTTTATCGATGAGCGTACAATTCTGGTCAATGATAGCTTGACCACATTGCAGGAACTGGCAAGATTTCACCGCAATTACTTGAAACTTCCTGTCATTGCCCTTACCGGGAGTAATGGTAAAACAACTACGAAGGAATTGATTCAGGTTGTCTTGTCTAAAAAATATAAAACGAAAGCCACTGTTGGCAATTTAAACAACCATATTGGCGTGCCTTTGACCTTGTTGTCTTTCGACGCTGACACTGAAATCGGAATAGTGGAAATGGGTGCCAACCATCAAAAGGAAATTGAATTTCTTTGTGATATTGCCCAACCGGATTATGGCTATATCACGAATTTCGGGAAAGCGCATTTAGAAGGTTTTGGTGGCGTTGAAGGTGTGATTAAAGCCAAAAGTGAAATGTATACCTATCTCGCTAAAAATGATAAATTGGTATTTGTCAATCTCGAAGACCCTATTCAGTCGAGCAAAACAACCAATATGAAAACATTTTCATTTGGTGTCAATAAAGATGCGAATGTAAACATCGCATCCGTAACTGCGAATCCATTTGTCGATGTTGTCTACTCGGACATCCAAATCGTTTCACATCTGATAGGTTTGTATAACGCCAACAACATCAATGCTGCTATTACTATCGGAAAATATTTCGGCGTGGCTGACAGTGCTATTAAGATGGCAATTGAAAGCTTTGTGCCGGATAACAATCGCTCACAGTTATTACGTAAAGACAGCAACGAAATCATACTGGATGCCTATAATGCTAATCCAAGCAGTATGGCAGTTGCGATTGAAAATTTTGTCCAATTGGAAAAACAAAATAAAATCGCCATATTGGGTGATATGTTTGAGTTGGGTGCGGAAAGTTTGTCCGAACATAAGAATATTGTAGAGCTGCTTTCGGATGAGGAACAGACCACCTGTTATTTCATTGGGAAGGATTTTTACAACAATAAAATAGTAAAAAGCAATTTACATTTTTATGATACTTTTGAAGCTTTTTCGGAAGCTTTTAAAAGAACAAAATTCGAAAACAAAATGATTCTGATAAAAGGCTCCAGAGGTATGGCATTGGAAAGAACTTTGGAATTGTTATAAAATAAAAAAAACGCTGCTTTTTAAGGGCGTTTTTTTGTTAATTTAAAAAAAGTGAAAGATAGAGATACAAGCTGGACTATTTGTCATGAATGTCAGGGACGTGGCAAAAAAAGTCGAGGGCTCAGCAAGAAAGTGCGCCGCCGTTACCAGACAGCATTCGCTCAATTTGAAAAAACAAAAGACGAAGGGACAACTCCAGTTCGTCCTAAGGGTCACCTATACTCATGCTCGAACTGTAGCGGATCCGGGTTGGTTCATTCTGCCAGCTCTACTATAGCAGATAAGGAAAACTATCCACAAGTTGCTATTATTGGCGGCGGCATAGGTGGCATGGCTCTAGCTGTGGCTTGTTTGCACCGCGGAATTCCTTTTACCATATATGAACGCGATAATGAGTTTGATGCGCGATCTCAGGGCTACGGACTCACCTTGCAGCAAGCTAGTAAAGCGATCGCAGGATTGGGTATTTTTTCGTTAGACGAAGGGGTGATTTCAACAAGACATGTAGTTCATACTATAGAAGGAAAAGTGATCGGTGAATGGGGAATCAGAAAGTGGATGCAGTTCGATGCGAAAACGTCTGCGAAACGTTCAAATGTGCATATCGCACGGCAATCTTTGCGCTTAGCTCTTCTTAACCAACTCGGGGGACATCATGTTGTACAGTGGGGACACCGGTTAGTAGATTTTAAGCAATGTGAAAGTGGAGGTGTTGATCTGAGCTTTGAAGTGGAAGGGAAGATGAAGAGCTCCAAGGCGGATCTTGTGGTTGGATCTGATGGTATTCGGAGTTCGGTGCGGAGGCTGCTGATTGGTGAAGATATTACTCCTTTGCGTTACCTAGGTTGTATTGTGATATTGGGTATTTGTCCTTTAAAGATTCTAGAAGATCTTAATAGTTCTTTACTTGACTCGGCCACTGTATTTCAAACCGCCAACGGCAATGAGCGGATCTACATGATGCCATATACGTCGGACTCGGTGATGTGGCAACTTAGTTTTCCAATGCCCGAAAAAGAGGCTAAGGCGTTAAGTTCTAAAGGACCTCAAGCACTCAAGGAGGAAGCATGTCTTAGAACTCAGTGGCACGATCCCATTCCTCAGATTTTAGCGGCGACCGCGGAAGCGCAGATTTCTGGCTATCCTGTGTATGACCGAGAATTACTCCAGTCAGAATTGTTGGCGAAAGGGGGGCAAGTGACTCTTATTGGAGATGCGGCTCACCCCATGAGTCCATTCAAGGGACAAGGTGCGAATCAAGCTCTGTTGGATGCGCTCCTATTAGCTCGCGGGATCTCAAGAGGATGTCGGTCTTTATCTCAATGGAAAAATGCTGGAGTCAGGGAATGTGTATTAACTGAGTTTGAATCAGAAATGTTAGAACGCAGTGCTTCCAAAGTGAAAGATTCAGCAGAAGCCGCACATTTCCTACATTCCGAAATTGTGCTTCATGAGGGTGATGAGCCAAGAGGTCGTTGTCTAAAGAAGAAAATATAGTTACACCATCAAATTTTAAATTCGGCAAACCTCCTTAAAATCCGAAACATGAAATAAACATGATTCGATGTGCGTGGGCGAAAACCTTAAGAAAAATGCATAAAAAAACTCCTCAATTTCTTGAGGAGTTTTTTGTGGGCGATGAGGGGTTCGAACCCCCGACCCCCTCGGTGTAAACGAGGTGCTCTGAACCAGCTGAGCTAATCGCCCTATTTTGCAATCTAGAACCAGTGTTTCCCTTATTGCGTGTGCAAATATAAGCCTCTTTTTCATAATTGCAAACAAATGATTGTAAAAATCATAAAATTTCTGCAACAACGAAAGTACTCCCGCCGATATAAATAAAGTCGGATTTGGTCGCCCGTCTTAAAGTTTCCTGATAAGCTTCTGGAATTGAACGGTATACTTTTCCCGTCAAACCCAATTCTTTTGCTTTCTCGGCTAAAAGTGTTGCATCCAATCCACGCGGGATATTGGGTTTGCAGAAATAATAAATGGCATTTTTCGGGAATAGGGGCAGTATTTCATTCAGGTCTTTGTCATTGACCACTCCCAATACGATATGCAATTGATCAAAAGTTGCTTTCTGAACCTGTCTCATTACGATTTCCAAACCTTCTTTGTTATGTGCCGTGTCGCAAATTACAGTCGGAAATTCGTATAGTTGTTGCCATCTTCCCTGAAGACCGGTATTCTTTATCACATTCAAAAAACCGGCTTTAATATGCTCTTCGGTAATTTGAAATCCGTATTGCGATTGTAAAACACGGATGCTTTGGAGGACCGTTTTTTTATTGTATAGCTGATAATCTCCCAATAAAGAAGAAGGATAAGTTTCCTGTATTAAATCGGAAGCAAAATAAATTGGAGAATTATTTGCGTTAGCTTTTGTTAAAAACACCTCCTGGGTCTCGTTGGTATATTCGCCAATAACTACAGGAATGGAAGACTTGATAATGCCTGCCTTTTCTGCCGCAATGGCTTTTAACGTAGTCCCTAAAAACTGCGTATGATCTAAACCTATATTAGTAATGATAGATAACAGTGGGGTGATGACGTTGGTAGAATCCAAGCGACCTCCCATACCTACTTCAATAATGGCGATATCTACTTTTTCCTTTGTAAAATAATCAAATGCCAGACCCACGGTCATTTCGAAAAAGCTCATATCGTGCGATTCAAAGAATGATTTGTGACTTGATATAAATTCGCATACAAAATCCTCGGGAATTTCTTTTCCGTCAATTTTAATTCGTTCTCTGAAATCTTTTAAATGTGGGGAAGTGTATAGTCCCGTTTTATAACCTGCTTCCTGCAGTACAGCGGCTAACAAATGTGACGTGGAACCTTTGCCGTTAGTGCCGGCAACATGTATACACTTTATGTTTTTTTCGGGATGATGTAGATATTCGGTTAATAACAGGGTGTTGGTTAAATCTTTTTTATAAGCTGAAGCGCCCTGCTGCTGGTACATTGGAAGTTGGTTGAACATCCAATTCACAGTGTCCTGATAGTTCATTTTTGACATCAAAAAAATTGAATGATATTACCTACTGGGTAAGTTTGAAGTTATAAATAATTTTACCAACCTGTTTTTCAGGTGCATTATCATCCGCCTGCCATCTGGTACTCATCGCGGCAATTTTCGCTTGATCCAATAAACATTTTGCGGCATTCGTAGTCCCTCTGACTCCCGGATTGGCATTGATTACTCGTCCGGATTTATCCACAGAAATTTGAACAACAACAACACCTTCTTCATTACAAAGATAGTTCGGGTTTGGCTTGTTAAGTGCTTTTCTGTTTCCTAATTGGTAATTTCCGTTGCCATTACCTGTTCCGCTGCCGGAACCGTTCCCATAGCCGCTTCCTGTTCCCAAACCTTGACCGGAACCATTGCCGCCACCGCTTCCGGTTCCTGAACCACCACCACCATTATAGCCGGTTGCATTCGGGTCTCCGTTGGCCTTTCCTTTGTTACCACCTACCTTATCATTACCGTCACCTTCTTTACTGGAACCGTTCAATAAATTGGACAAGGCATCAGATGTTGATTTGGATGGTTTTGGAGTTGGTTTTACAGCCGGTTTTACCACTTCGGTCTTTACTGGTTTTACGGCAGGTTTTTTAACTTCTGCTATAACAGGTGCATCATCATTTTCGGAAACAATGATTTCTTTTTCGTCCGATGGGGCCCGAACGGATTGTTTTGGTGCCACTGTTACCACTTCCTTGGATTGGTAATTATCTCCGGAACCGAACTCGCTGTTTCCAAAATTTACGGCGATTTCACCGCCACCCCCGCCGCCTTCAAGTTGGCTTAATTCGACCTGATTGCTGAACTTGAGATAAAAAAACAATAGAAAAAGCAATACAAATATAATTGTAGTGATGGTAAGGGATTTTTTTTCCTGTTCTGTTGCTAATACACTCATAATTCAGATATTATAATAAAGTAATTCTTTGTCTATAACGAATATCATGCCATTTAAATTGCATTTATGCGTGTCAGAAATCCAACACGCATTAAATAACATTCAATTATACCAATTGTTTCAACGCAATTTCAAAAGCTGTTGCGCTGATATTGGTTTTGGAACCATTCAAAGCATGGGCTTTAACAATAGCATTTTTAATAATTTCTGAAGTATCCTGAAAGATAGCCTCGTCTGTCATCTGAACCTTTTTCTCCATAAAGTATGCAAAAACACGTGCCATTCCACAGTTTGAAATGAAATCCGGAATTAAGCTGATTTTTTGGTCCACCTGCTCCATGATGGATCCGAAGAAAATTTCCTTATCGGCAAAAGGAACGTTGGCACCACAAGAGATCACTTCCAAACCGGCAGCAATCATACTGTCTACCTGGCTTTGCGCCACTAATCTTGAAGCGGCACATGGCGTGAAAATTTCAGCACCGATAGACCAGATTTTCTGGTTGATTTCCTCAAAAGGAATCATATTGTCAGCTACCAATTTATTTCCGTCTTTGTTCAGGAACAAAGTTCTGATTTCTTCAAAAGTAAATCCTTCCTCTTTAATCAATCCACCATCTCTATCAATGATTCCAACTACCTTTGCTCCCATATCTGCCAGATAAAAAGCAGCAGCAGAACCTACATTTCCGAATCCCTGAACGATGGCTTTTTTCCCTTTTACAGAACCACCATAAATATCGTAATAATGACGTACCGCCTCAGCAACGCCATAACCGGTAATCATATCTGCAATTGTATATTTTTTACTGACATCCGGAGAGAAAGTAGGATTTTCAATCACTTTTACTACCCCTTGACGCAATTGGCCAATTCTGTTGATTTTATCTGCTTCGGTTGGTTTGAAATGTCCGTTGAAAACACCTTCTTGCGGATGCCAAACACCACATTCTTCCGTCATCGGAATCACTTCATGGATTTCATCGACGTTCAAATCCCCACCGGTTCCATAATAGCTTTTCAATAATGGGGAAACAGCCTTATACCAACGTTGCAAAACACCTTTTTTTCTTGGGTCATTTGGGTCAAAGTTAATTCCCGACTTCGCACCACCAATAGCGGGTCCCGACACAGAGAATTTTACTTCCATAGTTTTGGCCAAAGATAGCACTTCATTCATGTCAAGACCTTTTCTCATTCGGGTTCCACCGCCAGCAGCGCCACCTCGAAGAGAATTGATTACTGTCCATCCTTCCGCTTCAGTTTCTGCATCTTTCCAGTTGAAAACGATTTCAGGTTCTTTATTTTCGAATTTTTTAAGTAGATCTTTCATCAGTAGTGTTAGTTTTTAGTTGCGCAAATATAAAAAACATCTCGTTGCCAATTTTGTATTTTTTTGGTTATTTCGGCTGAAATATTTTTCCGGAACTATGGTCCTCTTTTGCTCCTGTAACACTGGCTAAAACATTGATTTCATCGCGTAATTTCAAAACGCCAAGCAAGCCAAAAATTAAGGCTTCTTTAAATTCGAGTAATTTTTTTTCCGGAATGACCACGCGCATTTCAGGCACATGGAATAAAATGCGTTCCATCAGTAAAGTATTGTAGGCACCTCCTCCGGTTATCAGAATGCTCTTCTTGGCATTGGGTAGCGCCAAATCAATCTGGAATGCAATATGCTCTATAAATGTCATTAGTTTGTCTTGAGGTGGAATTTGGAAACTATCCATTAAAGGAAGAACAGTGTCATTTACAAATTCAATTCCCAACGATTTTGGATAGGGTTTATAGTAATATTCCAGCTGGTTTAGTTTGCTCAACAAACTGCTTTCTTTTTTTCCATTGCGGGCAAGCTGTCCTTTGTCGTCGTATTGAACGCCAGTTATATTAGCATAGTGATTCAAAACGGTATTAACCGGACAAATATCGTAGGCAATTCTTTTTTGATTTTCTTCAAAGGATATGTTTGAAAATCCACCTAAATTGATGCAATAATCATACGCGGAAAACAAAAGGCGGTCCCCAATAGGGACTAAAGGGGCACCTTGTCCACCCATCTGAACATCCTGAATCCTGAAGTCACACACCACTGTATGATTGACAATGGTAGCTATTTCTGGTAAATTACCAATCTGGA
This sequence comes from Flavobacterium sp. GT3R68, assembly GCF_007109225.1. GTDB lineage: Bacteria > Bacteroidota > Bacteroidia > Flavobacteriales > Flavobacteriaceae > Flavobacterium. Next base: position 440,814 of record NZ_VJZK01000002.1, on the reverse strand, counting down.
GCGTCACGCCATTTTGCGGCTGGTGTAATACCGTGTGTCCATGTGAACAGACGGCATCAATATATTCGATGCTGTGCTTTTTTATAAAATCAGCAATCATCTCTCCTAATAACAAGGTATAATCGGAATTAAGCTTGTCCAATTCCGGAGCAGGTAAATCTACTGCCGTTTTGAGCTTTGCGGTCCATTCGGGGGCATAGGCAATTGTTTCACATTCTAATAATTCAAAACTCCATTTTTGCTCTTTAATCCCTAAATGAATATGTGCTATATCCACTCCATCGAGTGAAGTCCCGGACATCACACCGATTACGTTGTAGCTTTCTTTTATCATACGCTAAAATTAAGAAATCGTATTGAAAATTTGACAATTTAAAAGTATATTTGTCCACATTTTTAAAATTAATTCAATTAGTACCACCTTATATTATGGATTTTAAACTTACCGAAGAACACTTGATGATACAGCAGGCAGCTAGAGATTTTGCTCAAACTGAATTATTGCCTGGTGTAATTGAAAGAGACGAGCATTCGAAATTTCCAACGGAGCAGGTTAAAAAAATGGCTGAACTGGGGTTTTTAGGGATGATGGTTGATCCAAAATATGGTGGGTCCGGATTAGATAGCGTGGCTTATGTCTTGGCTATGACCGAAATCGCAAAAGTGGATGCCTCGGCAGCGGTAGTGATGTCGGTAAACAACTCATTGGTATGTGCAGGTTTGGAAAAATATTGTAATGAGGAGCAAAAAATGAAATATTTGGTACCTCTTGCAAAAGGAGATGTTATTGGAGCTTTTTGTTTGTCAGAGCCTGAAGCGGGTTCGGATGCAACTTCACAAAAAACAACCGCAATAGATAAAGGGGACCATTATTTGATGAATGGAACTAAAAACTGGATTACCAACGGAAATTCAGCGTCAACTTATATCGTAATTGCGCAAACAGATATTGAAAAAGGTCATAAAGGAATCAATGCTTTTATCGTTGAAAAAGGATGGGCCGGATTTGATATCGGATTAAAAGAAAAGAAAATGGGGATTCGTGGTTCGGATACACACTCTTTAATGTTCACTGATGTAAAAGTGCCTAAGGAAAACCGTATCGGTGCCGAAGGTTTCGGATTCAATTTTGCTATGTCGGTATTGAACGGAGGCCGTATCGGAATTGCTTCGCAGGCATTAGGTATTGCAACCGGAGCTTATGAACTGGCTTTAAAATATGCACAAGAACGTAAAGCTTTCGGTAAAGAAATTTTTAAACACCAGGCAATTGCCTTCAAATTAGCCGATATGGCAACACAAATAAGCGCTGCAAGACTGTTATGTCTTAAAGCAGCCTGTGAAAAAGATGCAGGTGAGGATATTTCTCAATCCGGGGCGATGGCCAAATTATTTGCTTCGCAAACCGCAATGGATACCACTATTGAAGCTGTTCAGATTCACGGCGGAAACGGATATGTGGCCGAATACCACGTGGAACGTATGATGCGTGATGCTAAAATCACCCAGATATATGAAGGAACTTCAGAAATCCAACGTATCGTAATTTCAAGAAGTCTGGTTTCTTAATTAACAGATTAATGACTAAAATATAAACCAATCTCATTATTTTGAGGTTGGTTTTTTTTATTTCCATAAATTTACAACTATAAGGCGTGAAGAAACTTCAAATTTCAAAATTTAAATAGCATGAAAAAGCTTATTTTTTTACTTATTGCATTTTTATCCATAATGGCATCCGCGCAAAATGGAAACAAAAGAATCACGCATTTTAATCTCGACAAGAAAGTGGCTATCCAGGGATATGATCCTATTGCGTATTTCAAACAGGGGAAAGCGGTGAAAGGGAAAAAGGACTTTAGTGCTGCTTATGAAGGTGTAGTATATTATTTTTCAGCGGCGGCAAATAAAGAATTGTTTCTGAAAAGTCCAACCAGCTACGAACCGCAATACGGCGGATGGTGCGCTTATGCAATGGGCGATTCCGGAGAAAAAGTGGAGATCAATCCAGAAACTTTCAAGATTGTGGATGGAAAACTATATCTTTTTTATAATGCTTTTTTCAACAATACAATGAAAACCTGGAATAAGAACGAAGTTGTTTTGAAGAAAAAAGCGGATGCATCGTGGAAGAAAATATCAAATTAAGCCATTATGAAATCAGTTATTTTTATCTGGATATTGCGTCTGACGGCTGCCATCATTCTTTTACAGACGCTGTTTTTTAAATTCAGCGGCAGCGAGGAATCGGTGTATATATTTTCAACACTGGGAATGGATCCCTACGGAAGGATTGGTTCCGGAATTGCCGAACTGATCGCCGCCATTCTTATCCTGATTCCACGAACAACACTTTTAGGTGCTTTGCTTGGAATGGGGGTGATGCTTGGTGCCATTTTTTCGCATATATTTGTACTCGGGATAGAAGTCAAAAATGATGGAGGAACACTTTTTATTTTGGCAATAATAACTTTTCTTTGCTGTTCGAAATTGGTTTTCATGAATAAAGCTAAAATCCCGGATTTGATAAAATTTAAAATATAATATGCTGATTCCTTCCATAAAAAACAGTTTGAACGAATTGATCGATTTACTGAATCAACTTCAAAATGCAGAATACTCCAATCCGATTGTCGAATTGAGTCAGTCCAGTATTGGTGAACATACCCGACATATCATTGAAATGTTTCAGTGTCTTGAAAATCAGTACGATTCAGCTGTTGTAAATTATGACAAAAGAGCACGGAACATACTGATTCAGACCGATACCGATTTTGCTATCCAGTCTATTGAGCAAGTTAAAAACAATTTAATCAAGGAAAATAAAACCATTACTCTTCAGCAAATTATTGATGGGGAAGAAATCAGAATAGAAAGCAATTATTTTAGGGAATTACTCTACAATCTCGAGCACTGTATTCACCATCAGGCCTTAATCAAAGTGGCCATCTTACAATGCCCTTCTATTTCGATTGATGCTAATTTTGGCGTTGCCCGTTCTACTATAGAATACAGAAGCCAATGTGCACAGTAAGTTTCGTTCGCTCGAATGATAAAATTATGCTCACATCCAATCGCGACGAGCAAGTTATCCGGCCAGCTATTGAACCCAGAAAATATATTGTAAACAACAAGAACATCATCTTTCCGAAAGATCCAAAAGCGGGAGGAACGTGGTATGCTGCGGATGAGAATGGGACAGTACTGGTACTTCTCAACGGTGCTTCTGAAAAGCATATGATGAATCCGCCGTATCGGAAAAGCCGTGGGCTAATTGTTTTGGATTTGATCAGTAGTGATTCTCCAATAGAAGCTTGGCACCAAATTGACTTGGATAATATTGAACCCTTTACTTTGGTTTTATTTCAGAATAGGGAATTGTATCAATTGCGCTGGAATGGTTTGGAGAAAGAAACTATGCCACTGGACACGTCCGAAAATTACGTGTGGTCCTCTGCAACGCTCTATCCTCAGGAAGTACGGGAAACAAGAGAAAAATGGTTTTACAGTTTTTTGGAAACAAAACCAGGAATCACTGCCGAGGAGATGCTTAATTTTCATCGGTATACCGAAGATGAGAATTCAGAAAACGGCTTAGTCATCAATCGCAACAACATACTCAAAACCCTGAGTATTACCCAGTCGGTAATTATATCCGATAATGTAACTATATTGCATTGTGATTTGATGTCACATAAAGAATTTACGACCTCGTTTTCCATCGTTTAATATGTAAAATTGACCCGGGTGATAACGAACAGGCGAATCAGACTATTTTTTCATAAGTTGACCCACTGGGAATATTGGCCTTTCCAGATAGTGTATATTCCAATTTATTTTGTGTGGGCCTATTATGCCATAAAATCAAAATCAATTTTCTTTTTTAATGCTTCCAATCCAACTATTAAAAATGGCGGATTTATGATGGAATCCAAAAAAGAGATTTATGATCTGATACCGCAAAAATATTACCCAAAAACCGATCTGATTAAAACCGGAACTTCTTTCGAAGAGGTTGTTTCAAAAGTTTCAAATGCCAATATTCAATATCCGTTTATAGCCAAACCGGATATCGGATTGCGGGGTTCGGCGGTAAAGAAGATTGCTAATTTGGAAGAATTACAACACTATCATACTAAAGCGGATTTTGATTACCTGATACAGGATTTAATTCCGTTTGCCAAGGAGGTAGGTATATTTTATGTGCGTTTTCCACATCAGCAATCAGGTGAAATTACCGGAATCGTGGCCAAGGAATTTCTATCAGTTATCGGTGATGGTATTGCTACTGTAGAACAACTCATCAGGCAAAATCCACGTTTCGAGTTACAGTTGAAATCACTCAAAAGAGAATATGGCAACCGTTTGCAGGAGGTCGTTCCCGATGGAGAAATCCGTAATCTGGTTCCGTACGGCAATCATGCGCGCGGGGCCAAGTTTATTGATGGCAGTTCTTGGGTTACTCCAAAGCTGACGGATATGGTGAACGAAATGTGTCTGGCCATTCCAGGGTTTTATTTTGGAAGATTGGATATCATGTACAACAGTCTGGAAGAATTGGAAAGCGGCGAGAACTTTGCCATTGTGGAGCTAAACGGCGCAGGAAGTGAGCCTACCCATATCTATGATCCGAAGCATTCGCTTTTCTTTGCGTGGAAAGAATTGATCCGGCATATCCGGTATATGTATGCCATCAGTATTGAAAACTATAAGAATGGCGCCCCTTTTTTATCGCATAAAGCCGGAATGGAGCAATACCGAATGCATTTGGAACAAAGTCGGAAAATCGTCAATTTCTAATCTATGAAAGCACTAAAAAACATTATTGTTGGTTTTCTGGTAAGCTTTATAGGTTCGATTCCGTTGGGTTATCTCAATATTATCGGATATGAAGTATACAGCAAGTCGGGAATGAACAGTTTGGTTCTGTATCTTTTTGGTGTTGTCACGGTAGAGGCTTCTGTGATTTATTTCACCCTTATTTTTGCCGATAAATTAGCCCATAAAAAGAAGTTGATTAAAGCCATTGAAATTTTTTCGATATTTTTTATGCTGCTGTTGGCCTATACTTTTTACTCCCAATCCAAAATGGAAGTCAGTCAACAGAACGATTTGAAAACGTATATTGATTATTCACCCTATATAATCGGGATTATTTTCAGTGGCCTGAATTTCATCCAAATTCCATTCTGGACAGGATGGAATCTGTATCTGATTAATGCAAAATATATCACAGCTGAAGGGAAAGTCAAATGGCTGTACGTCATCGGAACTTTATTGGGTACTTTCTTCGGAATGCTTTTGCTTGTTCTCTTTTTAAATCTGGTAACCGAAAAAACAGATAGCTTATCTAAATATCTGATGTCTCACATCATTCCAATGGTTTTTATTGGCTTGGCACTTTTTCAGACCTATAGCTTTTTCAGGAAATACCGTAAGCCTTCCGTAACCAAAAAGTAATCCGTTTTTAATTTGGTTTCCATATCTTTACGGGCAATAAAATTGGATATGAAGAACATTGTTATAACAGGAACGAGTAGGGGAATTGGGTACGAATTGGCTTTGCAATTTGCCAATGCCGGATATCAGGTTCTGGCCCTTTCCCGTAAAACCCCGCAAGCCTTGATCGATCATCAAAACATTACGTGTTTGTCGGTAGATCTGGCACAGGAACAAGATTTAATTCAAGTTGGCACTTTTCTTTCTGATACGTGGAAAAAAGTCGATGCGGTGGTTCACAATGCCGGTGCGTTATTATTGAAACCTTTTTCGGAAACTTCAATTGATAATTTTTTATCGATATATAAAGTCAATGTATTTGCCGTGGCCGGTTTGACGCAAGTTTGTCTTCCATTTATGGATAGAGGCGGCCATGTGATTACCATCAGCAGTATGGGAGGAATACAGGGAAGCATGAAATTTTCCGGACTTTCGGCGTACAGTTCCAGTAAAGGGGCCGTAATAACCCTGTCGGAATTATTGGCGGAAGAATATAAGGAACAAGGGATTGCATTCAATGTTTTGGCACTGGGTTCGGTACAGACCGAAATGCTTGCAGAAGCTTTCCCGGGATATCAGGCGCCTCTTTCGGCAAAAGAAATGGCAGATTATATTTATGATTTTACGTTGACAGGGAATAAATATTACAATGGGAAAGTATTGGAGGTTTCTTCTTCGACACCATAATGATTATTGATTTATGAGCGACACATTAGCAAAGTATATACCGGAACATGCTGTAAAACCCGTTTTTGAATTGATTGTTTTAAATGGGGTACATCTGAAAATCGTCAATGAGAGAGTGACGCGGCACGGCGATTACCGAAAAGGATTGAATGGAAAACATGAAATTACGGTCAACGCCAATCTGAATAAATACAAGTTTATGATGACGCTGATCCATGAAATAGCGCACTTGGTTGCTTTCGAAAAATATGGACGAAACATCAAGCCCCATGGTACGGAATGGAAATATACTTTCCAAAGATTAATGGTTCCTTTTATACGACCGGAAATTTTCCCAAACCATTTGCTGCCCCTATTAGCCAGACATTTCAGAAATCCTTCAGCAAGCAGTGATACCGATGCGACCTTGTCTTTGGCATTGAAACAGTTTGATCAGCAAAATGATAAAAACTATATCTTTGAAATCCCTTATGGAAGCGTATTCAGAATCCACAACGGAAAGATTTTCAAAAAAGGCGCTTTACGTGTAAAAAGATACGAATGCCTCGAAGTAAGTTCGGCTCGTACGTATTTGTTTAACCCCAATGCAGAGGTGGAGCTGTTACCTAATTAGAATGATTATGACTATGAATAAAAATTATTATGCAATATTAATGGCTGGTGGAGTCGGTTCCCGATTCTGGCCGGTCAGCACCACTGATTTTCCAAAACAGTTCCACGATATGCTGGGTTCCGGGGAAACCTTAATCCAAAAAACATTTGATAGGCTGTCCAAATTAATTCCAATAGAAAACATTTTAATCCTAACCAATGAGAAATACAATAATCTGGTTTTGGAGCAGTTGCCGATGGTGAAGCAGGAACAAGTACTATTGGAACCGGCCATGAGGAACACTGCGCCTTGTATTTTATATGCTTCATTGAAAATTAAAAAACAGAATCCGGATGCGTTGATGGTGGTGGCTCCAAGCGATCACTGGATTGAGGATGAAAGTGCTTTTATTGCCAATCTGGAACAATGTTTTGGTTTTTGCAATCAGAATAATGCATTGATGACTTTAGGAATTCAGCCCACTTTCCCGAACACGGGGTATGGTTATATTGAATTTGATAAATCTTATGAGAGCCCGATAAAAAGGGTGATTCAGTTTAGGGAAAAGCCAGATTACGTGACCGCTAAAGGGTTCGTTGAAAGCGGAAATTTCCTCTGGAACGGCGGTATTTTTATCTGGAGTGTGCAGGCAATTATTGAAGCTTTTGAAAAATTTCAACCAGCCATGCAAAACTTGTTCATGAAAGGTTTCGAAAGTTATAACACCGGGAACGAAATTGATTTTATTAATACCAATTATACGGAAGCTGAAAATATTTCCATTGATTATGCGGTAATGGAGAAAGCCGAAAATGTTTTTGTACTGCCGGCCACCTTTGATTGGAATGATTTGGGCACCTGGGGCTCTTTGCATGATAAATTGCCGAAGGACAATTATAATAATGCGGTTGTAAATGCCACTGTGATTTTAGAAAATGCATCGAATAATATCATCCGGGCAGAAGGTAAAAAACTGGTGGTTATCGATGGACTTGATAATTTCATTATTGTAGACAAAGGCGATATTTTACTTATTTATCCCAAGGATAAGGAACAGGATATTAAACGAATTACTGCACTTGCCAACGATTTATAAAAATAAAAAAGCGAAATTTAATTTTCGCTTTTTTATTTTCTATCCTTTCAAATAGGCTTCCCGCACTTTTTTAAACAGATTCGAGGAATAGACAAAATCCACTACGGCCTCGTTATCGGTTCGGAAGATTTCTTCTTTTGAGCCTTCCCACTCTTTTAGTCCGTTTTTAAGAAATACAATTTTCTCGCCAATTTCCATTACCGAGTTCATATCGTGGGTATTAATTACTGTTGTGATGTTGTATTCTTCAGTGATTTCCTTGATCAGATTATCGATTACAATTGCTGTATTAGGATCCAGTCCCGAGTTGGGTTCATCACAGAATAAATATTTCGGATTATTTACAATGGCCCGGGCAATCGCCACCCGTTTTTGCATTCCGCCGGAAATCTCCGCTGGGAATTTATTATGTGCGTCTGTAAGATTGACTCTTTTTAATACAAAATCAACTCTTTCCTGGGTTTCAGATTTGGTATTTTTGGTGAACATTTTTAATGGAAAACCAACATTTTCGGCCACGGTCATGGAATCAAACAGTGCACTTCCCTGAAAGACCATACCAATTTCCGTACGTAATTCCCTTTTTTCATCCCGGGTCAGATCAGAATAAATCCTGCCGTCAAAGGAAATGGTCCCAATTTCTGGAGTATGGATTCCCAAAAGGCTTTTCAGTAAAACTGTTTTTCCGGAACCACTCTGGCCAATAATTAAATTGGTTTTTCCGGTTTCAAAAACAGTGGAAATCCCCTTTAAGACTTTGCCATCTCCGAACGATTTTTCGACATTTTTTACTTCTATCATTAGGTTAAAAGTAATTGGGTTAGGATATAATTCATCAAAATAATGGTCACCGATGTCCATACGAAAGCAATCGTACTGGCTTTACCTACTTCAAGTGCACCACCTTTCATGTAGTAACCATGAAAAGAAGGAATTGTCGCGAGAAGTAAGGCAAAAATAAATGTTTTTATAAAAGCGTATGCAATGTGAAATGGCAAAAAGTCCATCTGCAATCCGTTAATAAAGTCGCTGCTGTTGCCAAAACCACCGTAAACACTGGCGATAAATCCACCGAAAATACCCAGGAACATTGCAATTCCGATCACAAAAGGATAGAGAAGCAACGCAATTAGTTTTGGAAAAACCAAATAATTCAGTGAATTCACTCCCATAACCTCCAAGGCATCAATTTGTTCGGTTACACGCATCGTTCCAATACTCGAGGTGATAAATGATCCCATTTTACCTGCCATAATAATGGAAATAAAGGTTGGGGCAAATTCTAAGATGATCGATTGTCTGGTCGCAAAACCAATAAGGTATTTTGGAATTAATGGATTCGTAAGGTTTAACGCTGTCTGAATCGCCACAACCCCACCAACGAAGAAAGATATAAAGGCAACAATTCCTAAAGAGCCGATAATCAAATCATCGATTTCCTTAAAGATAAGGGTTCTCATAACCGACCATTTGGTAGGTTTTTTGAAAATCTCTCTCCACATCAAAAAGTATCTTCCGATCTGGGTTATATAACGAATGAGCATCATAGGCTTGAAAATAGGTGCTAAAATAAGGATTAGTTTGCAGTTAACAATTTGTGCTCTGCAGTTTTTTTAAATAGTAGTAAATCAGCGTTTAGTCCATCAGTTTTTCCTTCATCTTCTTCAAGCGATAACCTCTGATAAATTCAGCCTGTTCCCGAGTAACCAACAGAGGTTTTTTGGCTGATTTTGCTTTCCAGAAACCATGGATATAATCTAAGAATAACAACGGTTTCTTTTTCATCATGGCCAGCTTTGCCGAAGCAATGGCAGTAATCAAGAAACCGTAGCCCAATGTGTAAAAAGCTTCCCCTTGTTTGTATCGGGCGGTTTTGTTGTAATTGGCACCGGTGGGTTTCAGGTGTTTCACTTTTAAAGAAGCATCTGTAACTACTTTCCAATGGTAGAATTTAGCCAACAGTTCATCTACGGTATCCCAACCCATGGCTGGTTTTAGTCCGCCGATTTGCTCAAAACATTTTTTTCGGTATGCTTTAAAAGCACCGCGAATGTGATCTTTGTCGGTGAGGTTTTCCAGAATCCATTCCCCGTTTTTATTTATAAATGCAAAACCTCCGGCCATTCCAATAGTATCGTCGGATTTAAAATGGTCAATAATGGTTTCAAAATAATTGTCAGGCAGAATCAAATCTGCGTCCAATTTTACCATAATATCATACTGGTCATCTAAAGTTTGCAAACCCTTGTGAAAAGCCTGAATGACTTTACTTCCGGGAAGATGAACTGCTTCAGAAGATGAATTTACCAGAGTGATAAAATGATTTTCTTTGGCGAAAGTTTCTACAATTCCTGCAGTTCCATCGGTGGAATTGTCATTAACCACCACCACTTTTTTTGGCAGGACGGTTTGTGAAATTAAAGATTGCAGCGTCAAAGCGATGAATGATTCTTCGTTGTGTGCGGGAATGACAATATAGTAGTCCATTATTTGACTTTTTCGGCGTAAACGATGTAATACCTGTTGGTGAATTGTCTCAGCAATGGACGAATCCCCAGTTTTTTTACCGGATTGGTCCATTTCTGTCTGTCGATGATTTTCCATCCTGTTTTTTCCAATAACCAATCCAACTGCCAGTCTTCGAATTCATGGTAATGACGGTCCCACATATCCGTTTTACTTCGGTATGCCGGTGAAAACCACAAACGCATCGGAATGGAGATGAATAATTTATCGGATTTTATTTCTTTGAGAACGGTATACGGGTTCAATAAGTGTTCGAAAATTTCGAAAGCGGTCACCACGTCAGGATTTTGTTTTTGGAAAACGCTTCGGTCTTCGTCCAAATCTTCTCCGGTGGTGCTGGTAACCGAGAATCCTTCTTCTTTCATGATTTTGGAAAAGGGATTTTCGACTCCTAAATCTAATACAGTTTCGGAAGTGGAAATATGTTTTTTTAGAAAATCTAATGTGTGTTTGAATCGTTTATTCGGAAATGTTTTTTCGTACATGATGTTTTTTTAGCCCTGATAACAATGGAAATCCTTTTTGTTTTTCTTTAAAAACAAAAAGATTACTTCACCAAGTTAATATTTTATTTTGGTGTTCAGTGAATTTCATTTGCAATGGATAGCAGGATTAGCTCCTAGCAAAAATTAATATTTGTAAACGAAGGCATTGATATTCATACCGGCGCCAACGGAAGCAAAGATAATGACATCTCCTTTATGTAGTTCCTGATTTTCTATTTTTCCACTCGTCAGCAAATCATAAAGTGTCGGTATTGTGGCGACGCTGCTGTTTCCGAGATGCGTGATACTCATTGGCATGATGCCTTTGGGAACGGGTTTGTCGTATAATTTGTAGAAACGGTGAATGATGGCTTCGTCCATTTTTTCGTTTGCCTGATGAATCAGTATTTTTTTAACGTCGTTTATGCCAAAACCACTTTTTTCGAGACAGCTTTTCATCGCGTTTGGGACTTGGTTCAGTGCAAACTCATAGATTTTCCGCCCATGCATTTTGATATAGCGCACATCCGGGTCCAGTTCCTTGTTATACGAACTTCCGAAGAACAGATAATCTTTCTCATTATAGGTGTAGGAAGCGCTTTCGTGAGTAATAATTCCACCGTCGTCGGTTGTGCTTTCGACTACCGTTGCTCCGGCACCATCGGAATAAATCATCGAATCCCGATCGTGTGCATCGACTACACGGGATAGGGTTTCGGCTCCAATTACCAGACATTTTTTAGCCATGCCCGCTTTGATGAAAGCGTAGGCCTGAAGCATGCCTTCAATCCACCCGGGACAGCCAAAAAGGATGTCAAAGGCCACACATTTTGGGTTTTGAATGCGTAAATTATGCTTGACACGAGATGCCAGACAAGGAACGGCGTCCGATTGAATGGCGTTCTGTTTCAGGTCACCGAAATTATGGGCCAGGATGATGTAATCTATAGTTTCGGGATCTACCCCCGAATTCTCAATGGCTTTCTTGGCTGCAAAATAAGCCATGTCGGAAGTCATGATATGCGGCTCGGCATATCTTCTTTCCTCTATGCCGGTAATGCTTTTAAATTTCCCAATAACTACTTCATTCTGATACCCAAACAAACTTCCGTCTTCATTCATAAAGCGATGTTCGCTAAAATGGGTATTGCTTATTTTTATCTCCGGAATATAGCTTCCGGAACCGGTTATTTTTATGTTCATTGTGTGGGCAGCAAGGTTATGCTTGCTAATTTATAAAATTCTATTTGAACTAAAAATAATAACGGGTATTTAAACTTAAAAAAAAACGTCCCGATTGCTCAGGACGTTCAGTTTATAAAAAAATTAAACAGATTAATTAATGTTTAGCTTTTCCATATGTAAGTTTATTTCTTTTGCTTTTTTATCGTATTCAAGTAATAATATATTTCCAACTTTGGCTGGCATAACTCTGAATTCTTTATTCTCGCTGGCTAAGTAAATTTTATCTTCTGATAATTTACCTTCATCATAAATGATAGTTTTAAAAGCATTTTTATTTTTTTCACCTTTTAATCTTTCGTAATCAATGAAACAAGCATAAAATCGGTCATTAGCTTTGTCTAATTGGGTGTATTCATAATCAAAAGCACCGTATGATTTTAAGGCATGTGCGTTTAATTGTGGGCTTCCAAAGTCAGACAAACTTGGTGCTCTTGATTTTCCTTTTTCAAATTCCTGAATCCCTGTAAGTTTGAAATTAGAATCGAATTTAAAAACTACTGAATTGGTAATTGTAAGTTGCGTAACAGTAGAGCCACTGCGACCTCCGCCTAAAACTGTCATTGCGATACCACTTGCACTAGCAGTTCTTTTGTAAAACTCACCAATTGCGTAGTATTCATTATTATTTGTTCTTGCAATATTATGAAAATAGATATACCCTTTGTCTTCAATATAGTTACCTTTTGTTTTAGCAATTTTAGCAACATCCACTAGCCAGCTTGTAAAATTTTCTTTTATTGTTTTTCCGGTAATATCTATTACTTCAGTAAATAATCCTAAACTCTTATCGCTATAGATGTTGTCACCTTCTTTAAAATATTCTCCCATTAAAACAACATTGTTGTCTTTATCAAGGAAAGCATTATTTATTAATCGTGGTTTACTGTTTTTACTGTATTCTTTCTCATATAATAAAAGACCCGTGTTCACATCGATCACTTTAGTTTTTAACATGAATTTTCTTGAGAGCAGGCTTGATTTGGACGATTCCAGAGCTACTACAACTTTTTCATTAACTTCGATCGGATTGATTGCGAATATTTCTTTTGAATCACTTGGAGAATTGTATTCCCAAGCTTTTCCGCCATCAGTAGGATAGTATTTTAACGAATAACCAATTTTTTTGTTGTCTTCTAATTTATTGAACAGGAAGCCTTTGTTCTCCACCGGGAATAAAACATTGAAGTCCCCGGATTGTTGCATTAGTTGAAGATATTTGATTTCCTTGTTTTCTAAAGGAATATTAATTACTTCTTTCTGATTGGCCTGCTTGTCAAAAGATAGCAAGTTGATTTCTTTTGTTTTAAAGTTTGCCATAGCAAACATCATATTCTGATTATTAAAACTACTTTTCATCAAGAAAGTATATTTATTGTCGACGTATGATTTTTTGGCTACTTCAACTAAATTCTTATCCAGGATTTGTATCGCGAATTCCCGATCTCCTTTTTTAAGTTTGTCAACTACATAATAAAAGTAGTAGCCATCGACATCTTTATTTTTATCAAGAATTGCACCTGTATTTCTAAGAATGAAAGTGTTTACATCATTTATTTTTTTACTTTGTGCATAGCAATTCAACGTTAAAAATGTAAGGAATGCTAATAGGATTTTGTTTGTCATAAGAGTTTGTTTATTGGTTAAGTTTAGTGAAAAATTCTGTGGTTTTGATAAAATCAGGATCATTTTGCATGACAGTTTGATATTTCATGCAAAATTGTAGCCCTATTTTTTTTATGGATTTAAGTTCAATATTATGAAGAAATTGTTTTACCTCATCCAAATTTTTTTCGTCTGAAAACCCATTTATAAGACCTACATATTTGCCAAATAGGTGCTTATTCTTAAATTCGTATGTTTTTTTTAATATTTGGCTGACGTTATTACAATAAATTTTTTCATCCAATTGCTTTTGGTTGTACATTAATAAGGTTTGATATAATGCCCAATCTATTCTCGATTCCGTCATAAAAATTTCAATACTATTGTCAGCGGCAATTTTTTTTATTGCTTGTATTTCAGAAGATGGTTGCGCTGTTGAGTTGTCCTCGTTGACGAACTTTTTGAGCAGTTCAAGCCTGATAGGAATGTCAGGGTGGGTTTTAACGGAATCTTTATCCATTGCATAATCATTGGCACTTTCTTTTATGTCAAAAAGATTTTGATCTTTCGCTAGCCATGCTTCCTTAAAAGGATACTCGCTAAAATCAAAGTGATTTTTTAAGTTTACCGGTTCGTTAAAAATCATGTCATTAACAAAATCTAAACGTTTAAGCGCATCTAAACTTGCGCTTTTTTTATATTTAGTTTTACTAAAAATAACCAGTCCTAATGAATCTGCCTGGGATTCTGCCTTTCTGGTACGTCTTAAAAAATTATAGTTCAGGTCTTTGATTAAATCAGATACGGCCTGTCTTTTGCCAAACTCTTTTTTGGTTACCTCCTTTATTTTCTTTTTAGTTTCCTTTGAGTTAATTTTTTCTATGTAAGACAGCATTGACTTGTCAACGTGTTCTAGAGTTTGGTGTGCTATTTCATGACTTAATATGGAAGCCAACTCGTCGTCACTTTGGACCAGGTTAAACAAGCCTAAATTAACTGTGAATATTCCATTGCCGTACGATGCAGCGTTGGGAATAGGAGATTTACTTATAAAAAAGTAGTTGTCCGCAGTTTTTAAATCTGGGTTAGATTTATAGATTTCCCCTAATATTTTATTTAAGTAGCCGGAAATCTTGGAATCGAAAATATAATTACTGTCTTTAATGGTTTTTATAAAATCAGTATTACGTTCCGTTATTATTTCCTTGATTTCCTTTTTATATTTCCCGTCAAACTTTGATTTTTTAATTTCATTTACTTTCGTAACATAACTGAAAATAGAATCTTTATTCTTTGGGATATAGGAAAAAGTTTTCTCTTGGGCCAATGTAAATAAAAAGCTCAATGAGAATAATGCGGTTAAAATGGTTTTCTGCATCACTTATTCGATGTAAGCTTCAATTGGAGCACAAGAACACATTAAGTTCCTGTCCCCGTAAGCATCATCAGCTCTTCTTACAGTTGGCCAGAATTTGTTTTCTGCTATGTATTCTAATGGGAAAGCGGCCTGCTCTCTTGTATAAGGAAAATCCCACTCCTCGGTAGTCAGCATTGCTAAAGTATGCGGAGAGTTTTTCAAGACATTATTCGCATTATCGGCAGAACTTGCTTCAATTTCTTTTCGGATTGAAATCATCGCATCACAAAAACGATCCAATTCTTCCAGGTTTTCACTTTCGGTTGGTTCAACCATCAAAGTCCCTGCAACCGGGAAAGATACAGTAGGAGCGTGGAAGCCGTAATCCATCAAACGTTTGGCGATATCGGTCACTTCAATTCCTTTTTGTTTGAAAGGACGGCATTCCAAAATCATTTCGTGAGCGGCCCGGCCCATTTCCCCTGAATATAAGGTGTCGTAATGTCCGCTTAACCTTTCTTTGATATAATTGGCATTCAAAATCGCGTTTTTAGTAGAATTTGTCAATCCTTCGGCACCCAACATCGTGATGTAGCCATAAGAAATCAGACAAACCAAAGCAGAGCCCCATGGGGCAGCAGAAATAGCGGTAATAGCAGTTTCTCCTCCCGTCGGAATTACCGGGTTGGTTGGTAAAAATGGCACTAAGTGTTTTGCTACACAAATTGGTCCAACACCAGGTCCGCCGCCACCGTGTGGAATAGCGAAAGTCTTGTGCAAATTTAGGTGACAAACGTCAGCTCCGATGGTAGCCGGATTGGTCAGTCCTACTTGGGCATTCATATTGGCTCCGTCCATATAAACCTGTCCGCCATTTTCGTGAATCATATTGGTCACTTCAATAATAGAAGCTTCATATACACCATGAGTTGATGGATATGTTACCATCAGACATGATAAGTTGTCTTTGTATTGTATTGCTTTTTCGCGTAAATCATCCACATCGATATTACCGTTTTCCAATGTTTTGGTTACGATTACTTTCATTCCCGCCATTGCTGCAGAAGCAGGATTCGTTCCATGAGCAGAGGAAGGAATTAAAGCGATATTTCGATGATGATCACCTCTCGATTGGTGGTATGCGCGAATAACCATTAATCCGGCATATTCTCCTTGTGCACCGGAATTAGGCTGTAAAGTAGTACCGGCAAAACCAGTTATTACATTCAGCTGTTGTTCCAGTTTTTTCAACATTTCCTGGTATCCCTGTGCTTGTTCCAACGGAGCAAACGGATGGATGTTATTCCAGTTGGCCATGCTTAATGGTAACATTTCTGCGGCAGCATTCAGTTTCATCGTACAAGATCCCAAAGAAATCATTGAATGGTTCAATGCTAAATCTTTGCGTTCCAACATTTTCATGTAACGCATCAAAGCCGTTTCAGAATGGTATTTGTTGAATACGTCGTGTTGCAGGAAAGTACTTGTTCTTTCTAATCCTTCCGGAATTCTGCCTGAAGGTAAAAGAATTTCTATTGGAGTAAAGGCTGCCCCAGTTGCTTCCGCAAAAATGGAAACGATATTATTGATGTTGGCAAGGCTCGTTGTTTCATTAAATGCGATAGCAATCGTATCCGCATCGATATAGTAGAAATTCACTTCGTTTTTCTCTGCAATAGCACGAACTTTCGCAGCGTCCGCTTTAACAACAATGGTGTCGAAGAAAGCTGTATTGGTTTGATAAACGCCTAATTTATTCAATGCTTCTGTGGTGGTTACTGCCGAAGCATGAACCTTATCAGCTATATATTGCAATCCTTTTGGTCCGTGATATACAGCATACATTCCAGCCATAACCGACAATAAAACTTGTGCCGTACAGATGTTTGAAGTCGCTTTATCACGCTTGATGTGTTGCTCTCTGGTCTGCAAAGCCATACGCAAAGCACGGTTTCCATTGGTATCTATGGTTATACCGATAATTCTTCCCGGCATGCTTCTTTTGAATTCTTCTTTTGTAGCGAAATAAGCCGCATGTGGCCCACCATAACCCAACGGAATCCCGAAGCGTTGCGTGGTTCCAAATACAACATCAGCGCCCATTTCTCCGGGAGAAGTTAATTTTGCCAAACTTAAAATATCGGCTCCCACTGCTACTTTTATTTCGTTTGCTTTTGCCTGAGCGATAAAACCGGCATAATCATTTACTTGTCCGTATTTTCCCGGGTATTGAAGCATGGCCCCGAAAAATTCCGTTGAAAAATCAAAAGTTTCATGATTGCCGACTACCAATTCCACTCCGATGGGTGTAGAACGCGTTTGCAAAACCGATAATGTCTGCGGTAATATTTCTTCTGAAACAAAGAATTTATTGATATTGCTTTTCTTATGATCGCGAGAACGTACATCGAATAATAACGCCATAGCTTCAGCAGCAGCAGTAGCTTCGTCCAATAAGGAAGCGTTGGCAATTTCCATCCCGGTTAATTCGATGACCATGGTTTGGAAATTCAGGATCGCTTCGAGACGCCCCTGAGCAATTTCTGCCTGATAAGGTGTATAGGCGGTATACCATCCCGGATTTTCAAAGATGTTTCTTTGGATTACCGCAGGAACAATAGCTGGATGATATCCTAAACCGATATACGATTGAAATACTTTGTTTTTGTTTCCTAATTGCTGAATGTGATTCAGATATTCATATTCCGTCATCGCAGGATCCAGATTTAAAGGTGCCTTTAAACGAATATCGTCCGGAAGGGTTTCATAAATCAGGCGGTCCATATCGGTAACACCAATCGTTTTCAACATATGTTGAAGGTCATTTTCTCTAGGTCCTATGTGTCTTAAAGCAAAAGCATCTGTTCTCATCGAAGTAAGTAGGTTGTGTTTTTAAAGAGCGTAAAATTAAATATTTATTACCTATTTAAACCTTTTTTTAGCAGCTATTTTTTGTGATATTTCAATTAAATCCACTTCTTGTTAGCAGTTTGATTAATTTTGTAGTATGAGGATTATTCGGCAATTGTTTGATTTTTATATAAACAGCAGTATTCACGTTGCTCTTGCAGTGCTGTCATTGGTTTTGATGACTAATCACATGTTTCATAATCAGTTAGATGAGGTTATGGCGAGATTTGCTTTTTTCGGAACCGTCCTTGGCTATAACTTTGTGAAATATGAGAGTCTGTTCAGAAATAAAAAACCCGTGCGGAAGCACTTGAAAGTAATTTTTATCTTCAGTTTGCTGTGTTTGGCAGCAACAGTTTTTTGCTTTTTTAAGTTGGAATTTCGAACCCAAATCGTCGCTGTCGTTTTCTTCGCCTTTACCTTATTGTATGCGATTCCTTTCTTCCCCAATAAAGCTAATATTCGTAATTGGAGCGGCGTCAAGATTTACATCGTGGCTTTTTGCTGGGCCGGAATTACTATTTTATTGCCCTTGATTAATTCGAACACAGCGATTGCGACGGATGTCTTTTTAAAGTTTGCACAACGGTTTCTGTTGGTTATTATCTTAATCCTGATTTTTGAGATTATAGATTTAAAAAAAGATGCCCCTTCGCTGGAAACAATTCCCCAAAAAATAGGGGTAAGGAAAACCAAGCTTTTGGGATTGTTTTTATTGATTCCCTTTTATTTTGTGGAATTCCTGAAAAGTGATTTTAATGCTAATCAACTGTGGATTAATCTGGTTTTAATTATGATTACTGGTTTGTTTACAATTTTCGCCTACCCTGACCGCTCGAAATATTATACTTCCTTTTGGGTAGAAAGTATTCCGATCGCGTGGCTGGCCTTGGTGTGGCTGTTCGCTTAAAGCTTTATAAATCACAATTCTAAGAAATATTACATTAAGTTTAAAACAATTTGTAGTAAAAAGAATGTTAATTTATAAATAAATAGTAATTTACGTGTTAAAATTTTATAATTTTATCACTCAAAATTTTATATTTATGACCACATTCTCATCAAGTCCGAATTTCTCTAACGGGTTTCCAACCCCAGGACCGCAAGATCCAACGCCCCAGAAGGTAATGGATCACATCTTTTTTTTATCAGAAACCGATTGGAAAATTGCTCGTGAGCAGGAACATTTTGACTACATTATTATTGGTAGTGGATTTTGTTCGCTCGCTTTCGCTGAAAGAATTTTAGCTGAAAAACCAAAGTCTAAAATACTGATTTTAGAGCGGGGGCCTTTTTTCCTGCCGGAACATTTTCAGAATTTAGCAATCCCGTATCAACACACCTTAGGTGGTCTTTCGGAAACATTTCCATGGACTCTTTCGAGTAAAACGGCTACGCAGCCCGCTGGAAATATCCAGTTTCAACATGGGATGGTTCCCTTTTTTGGAGGACGCAGTATTATGTGGAGTGCCTGGTGTCCAAGACCAACTCAGGAGGAAATGCAATATTGGCCCCAGGAGGTTATCGATGCGGCCAGAGCACATTTCGAATCGGCTGAAAAACTGCTAAATGTGGTTCCTGCTGACCAAATTGATAATGATTTGAGTTCTGAGCTATTGAGCCATGTGGCCAAACAACGTCCGGTGTATAGCGTCATGCAACATGCGCTTCAGGAAATGCTGGCGGCAAATTTAAATAAAGTTTCCTCGGCTACACGAAGTATGGCAGCTCCTTTAGCTGCAGGTGCAGGTACGCAGGAAGGTTTGGATTTTGCTAAATTCTCTACACCTTCCGTAATGTTAGATCTCTCTATTAAACAGTCAGATTTATATGCAAAAGGTTTAGGAAGTCCACTAAAGATGGCAGGCAATTGTATTGTAAACCGTATTCATCAGCAAGACGGTGTAGCGACGGCATTAGATACTTCGAGAGGAGTTGTAAATGTTGGGGACGCTAAGGTTATTTTGGCCATGGGAACACTTCCGCCAGCTACTTTAATAATGAATTCTTTTCCACAAGTTAAAAAAGCGGGAGAGCGTTTCACCGCACATTTTATTACTTCTGTTGTAGCCCGTATTCCTCGCAAGGATTATGATTTTGCGGATCAATTAGACGAATTGGAATTGGCAGCAATTTATATGGCGGGGGTCAACGCCCAAAGTGGTATGCAATATCATGTGCAACTTTCGGTATTGTCGGACAAAAATCCAATGAAAAATGCACAAAAAGCGGCTCGATATATGCCGGATGTTGTAGCTACAGCTTCGATAGCGCAATTAACCAGCTCTGAGGATTACTTAGTTTTTGTTTGTGCCGTTCTTGGTGAAATGGATTTCAGAAATTCAGAGAACAATTTACGTCTTAACGGACAACTTGATCCGACTACCAATGTTACACTTCAGGCGCTGGCCAGTGAAACCGATCTTCAGACTTGGGATACTATGGATGAGGGAACATTCCAGATGTTAGAAAATGCGTTATCTCCTCAGGGAAGCAGTAGAGTAGAATACTGGCATGGCAACCCTAATGAGGGTGTTTGGTCGGCCGAACATCCGGCAATAGCACAGCGAAGAGTGGGCGGATTGGTTCACGAGGGATCAAGTCTTTATATCGGTAAAAATGACGAAGGTGTTGTTGGTTTGGATTATCGACCAAATGGTGTGGAAAATGTGTATGTTACCGGAGGTGCGCTTTGGCCAGCGAGCGGTTCATGGAACCCGACGATGACGATGGTGGCATTGGCTCAGGATTTAGCTGATAATTTCCTAAACGAAACGGAGTCAAAAACGCAAGCCTATTCCGATACCTTAATCGCTTCAAATTAATTCGACTATGCAAAATCTTACAATAAATAATGAGCTAATTGATATAAACAATATTCCGCTGGATACTGTCCCTCCAATGACCGTTGGAGATGTATTGGATAAAACGGACGGTGTTTATTTTTGTATTAAAAATCACGATTCCGTTTTTTTGTGGGTAAACGAAAATTTTGCCACACTGGTTGGACAGAAGCAAGAAGATATTATCGGGACCAGAGATAGTCGTGCAGCTCATGTAGCACACGACAAACAGGTAATGGCAAGCGGTATACCGTTGCTCAATTTTCACGAAACGATTCAGGTTCCGACTTCCGACGGCCAAATGGCAGATTTGGAAATTGTAACCCAAAAAGGACTTTTGCGTGAAAAAGGCGGAACTAAAATCATTGGAATCACGGTTTGTTTTTCTAAAAGATTTCCCGATGCCAATCAGGAAGCAGATGAGCTTATTGAGAAATTGAAAATGATTCCGACAGGAATTGGAGGTTATTTGGCACCAGGGCCGGAAAGTGATTTAACGATTCTGAAAGAAGCATTGCCGGAACGTTTTGATGGCGACAGAAAAGCCTTTTCGATGAATTATTTCTTGCTTAAAGCAGGAGAAGTTTTGAAAATGCATGCGCTTAACCAAGATGAACAGTGGTTTTTTCATCAGGGAAGTGCCATTAAATTGCACATTTTTTCAGACGAAGGCGTTTACTCCACAGTCACTTTAGGAAGTGATTTAGATCAGGGACAAGTCCTACAGGCAATTGCACCACACAGCCACTGGTTTGGAGCAGAATTATTAGGTCCGGGTTATGCGCTTTCGAGTTGCAGCTTGGCACCGGCATGGGACAAAAGAGATTCTTTTACTCCTTCTATAGAGCAAATTGAGGCATTAAAAGGGGCTTTTCCAAAACAGGCAGCCATTATTGATTTGCTGAAATAAAATCAAATATAAATTGAGATTAGGAAGGTTGGGATTGTTTTTGCAGACAATCCTAATTTTTTTATGTTTCATTACTCAGTTCCATAGCCAACTATTATTTACTAAAATCCAAAATATGTACACACTTATCTCAAAATGGACCATCATACCAAGCAAAGAGAAAGAAGCATTAGAAGCCATTAAATACTTGGCTTTAAAAGTTCACGAAGAAGAGCCGGATACTTGGGTTTATATGGTACACACCCCTGATTTTTCAGAGCCAAATCTGCCTACACCAGCACAAGGAGAAGTTGTTTTTTTTGAAATATATAAAGACAAAACAGCTTTTACCGCGCATGTTGCCGGTAGGGTTTTTACCGACTTTGTACAAAAACATGCACATTTGTTTCTTAGTAATTACGGACAGCCCTATGTTACATTGGAAATAATGGAACATCAGGCAGGATTTATGCGGAACGAAATCTGTGAGCCTTATAAATAGTTTAAAATTAAATATTCAAAAAAAAGCACTTCAAAAATATCTTTGAAGTGCTTTTTTTTTTACTTATAATAATCCAGCTCTTTTCAATAAGGCGTCCGATTTTGGTTCATGACCTCTAAAGCGTTTGTATAAAATCATCGGATGCTCCGTACCTCCTTTAGAAAGTACATTTTCCTTGAATTTTGTAGCTACTTCTTTGTTGAAGATACCCTCTTCCTGAAAGTATTCAAAAGCATCGGCATCTAATACCTCCGCCCATTTGTAACTGTAATAGCCAGAAGAATAACCTCCCTGAAAAATATGCGAAAATGCGGTGCTCATCGCATTTTCTTTGACATCAGGATACAATTGCGTAGCGGCGAATTGTTCTGTTTCAAATGTTTTTACATCCTTAATATTTGATGGATCCTGAGCATGCCAACCCATATCCAGCAATCCAAAACTCAATTGGCGCATCGTTGCCATTCCTTCCTGAAAACTGGCACTTTCTTTTATTTTAGTGACCAATTCCATCGGAATCGTTTTTCCGGTTTGATAGTGGTGTGCAAATAATGCCAATGCTTCCGGCTCATAGCACCAATTTTCCAAAATCTGACTTGGCAATTCAACAAAATCCCAATACACACTTGTTCCCGACAAACTTGGGTAGGTAGTGTCTGCCAGCATTCCGTGCAAAGCATGACCAAATTCATGGAACAATGTTGTCACTTCATTGAATGTCAACAGGGAAGGTTTGGTTTCGGTCGGTTTGGTGAAATTACAGACAATTGAAATATGAGGTCTTTCGTTTTTGTTATTTTCCACCGACTGCGATTTGAACGAAGTCATCCAGGCTCCATTTCGTTTTCCTTTGCGGGGAAAGAAATCAGCATAGAAAACAGCGACCAATTCGCCTGTTTCGTCTTTAACTTCATAGGTTTTGACATCCTCATGGTATTTGTCAATATCAAAAATTTCGTGGAATGTGAGTCCGAATAATTTTTCAGAAACTGTAAAAGCGCCTTCCAGCACTTTCTCCAATTGGAAGTACGGTTTCAGTTTTTCATCATCCAGATCAAATAATTGTTTTTTTAATTTTTCAGAATAATAGGCGCCATCCCATTTTTGGAGTTGGTCGATGCCGTCGAGTTCTTTGGCAAAAGCGGTTAATTGCTTAAATTCCCTTTCGGCAGCAGGTTTGGCTTTTGCTAATAAATCCGTGGTGAAGCTTTTTACTGTCTCAGGGCTTTCCGCCATACGTTCCTCAAGGACAAAATGTGCGTGTGTGGCGTACCCCAGAATTTGGGCTCTGTCAAAACGCAAGTTGGCAATTTTAAGAACGATTTCCTGATTGTCAAATTCATCGTTTTGAAATCCTCTTGCTCCGGAAGCGATAGCCATTTTTTTGCGCAGCTCGCGATTATCAGCATAGGTAACAAAAGGAATATAACTTGGATTGTCCAATGTGAAAATCCAACCTTCCTTGTCCTGGCTTTTAGCCAGAGAGCGGGCTTCTTCCAAAGTACCATCTGGTAATCCCGATAATTCGTTGAGATCCGTAATGTGCATTTGAAAGGCGTGGGTTTCTGCCAAAACATTTTCGCCAAATTGCAGGCTTAATTTTGACAGTTCTTTATCAACTTCCCGCAATTGTTTTTTCTTCTCTTCGGGTAAATTGGCTCCGTTTCTTGAAAAGCTTTTGTATTTGCGGTCTAAAAGTGTGGCTTGTTCCGGATCTAAATTCAGGTTTCCCCGCTGATCATAAACTGCTTTTACTTTGGCAAACAATTCCGGATTCAGGCGAACGTCATTTCCAAATTCAGATAATAAAGGCGAAACTTCCTGAGCTATCTTTTGGATTTCATCATTGGTCTCTGCCGAATTTAGATTAAAAAAAATATTGGAAACACGATCTAATAGTGACCCGCTAAAGGCTAAAGCTTCAATTGTATTTTCAAAAGTAGAGGCATCGGTATTTTTAACGATGGCATCTACTTCTGCTTTTGCTAATTGAATGGCGTGTTGAAAAGCAGGCAGGTAATCTTCGTTTTTTATTTTAGAAAATAGTGCGGTATCCAGTTTAGTATCAAATGGTTGGTATAATACATTCATGTTATATATATTTTAAGATGTTATAAGTTGGAAGTCGTCTATAAGCCAGTTTTTTAATTGTAGGGTTTTTACTAATTTTTTGTCACTTTATTCTAAAATTAATGTTAAATTTTAAAAAATACTACACTTAATCGATTTTTTGTATACTTTTGTCGATGAAGATGTGAAGGTAATTAGTTAGTTTACAGGATTTTATAAGCTCTTTTTGTCCCAAATCAAAAACAATTTATAATCCATAAATAATTGGAAAGGCTGAGTTTCCCCGAGCTCAGTCATTACACTTCAAAAAAGCTCCTATTGGAGCTTTTTTTACTTAGTTAAATTCTCGGAAGACTTATTTACTGCGTCTTTCAATCCTTCTTTATAAATTACAATTTTATCTAAAATAGCATCATTGTGGCTACCGATAATTTGTGCTGCCAGAATTCCGGCATTTTTCGCGCCATTAAGCGCTACTGTCGCAACTGGAACACCACCGGGCATTTGCAAAATTGACAAAATGCTGTCCCAACCGTCAATAGAATTACTGGATTTAACAGGTACCCCAATTACAGGCAATGGTGACATAGAGGCAACCATGCCTGGTAAATGGGCTGCGCCACCTGCTCCGGCAATAATCACAGAAATACCGCGATGATGGGCATTTTTGCTGAAATCAAATAATTTTTCGGGGGTACGATGAGCAGAAACAATATCCACTTCTGTGGCAATACCGAATTCTTTTAATATATCGATAGCATCCTGCATGACTGGCATGTCAGAAATACTTCCCATTATGATGGCTACTTTGCTCATTTTGTATTTGTTTAAATTTAAGGGAATTAACTAATTACCCGAATTGTGTTTTTTACTTTCTCAGCAATTTTTCGTGCTTCCTGAAGATCCTGGTTCACTATGGTAACATGGCCCATTTTTCGGAAAGGACGTGTTTGTTTCTTTCCGTAGATATGTGGAGTCACTCCATTCCATTCTAAAATTTTCTCAATGTTTTCATAGATTACATCTCCGGAGAATCCTTCTTCACCAACCAAATTTACCATAATTCCTGCAACTTTACTGTCAGTGTTTCCAAGCGGTAAATTTAAAACCGCACGCAAATGCTGTTCGAATTGCGAAGTATAACTTGCTTCAATAGAATAATGACCCGAATTGTGTGGGCGTGGGGCAACCTCATTCACAAGGATTTCGTCCTCGGTAGTCTGAAACATTTCGACAGCCAACAATCCGACATGATTGAATTTTTCCGAAACATCCAATGCGATGGCTCGTGCTTTCTCAGCAACTTTTTCATCAATCCTTGCCGGACAAATGACATATTCTACTTGATTAGCTTCAGGATGAAATTCCATTTCGACCACCGGATAGGTTTTGATTTCTCCAGAGGCATTTCGGGCAACAATCACGGCCAATTCATTTTTGAACGGAACCATATGCTCTGCAATGCATTCCACATTGGCTAAATTGTCCAGATCAGACATTTGTCGGATAACTTTAACGCCATTTCCATCATATCCAAATTCCGAACATTTCCATACAAAAGGAAGTGGTGTCTTGAACTCAAGAATGTCAACGATTAAACTTTTTAAATCCGGGAAGCGTTTGTAATCTGCAGTTGGAATTTTGTTTTTGGTATAAAAATCTTTCTGTATGCCTTTATTCTGAATGAGTTTCAGGGTTTTTGGCGAAGGATAAACTTTTAAACCTTCTTTTTCTAATTTCTCTAATGCTTCAAGATTGACCAATTCGATTTCGAAAGTCAGTACATCAACTTTTTTGCCAAAATTATACACCGTTTCGAAATCCATTAAATCGCCTTTGAAGAAATGATTACAGGCTATTTTGCAGGGCGCCTCGTCACTGGGATCGAGAATATAAGTCTGAATGTCAAATTTTCGGGTGTCAAATAGCAGCATTTTACCAAGTTGTCCGCCACCTAAAATTCCCAATTTAAAATCGGAAGAAAAATAATTCATTGTGTAGTTGTTTGTTATCAGCAAAGATACTTTATAATGGTTGAATAGGAAAACGCTATTTCAGTTTCTTTAAAACTTCCCTCGCAGACGCTTTGTATCCGGCGGATTGACCGGCGTAATCCTTATTAATAATGTTGCGTAATTCTTCATTTATCCACGGGTTTTTTTGAGCAAAATGGCCAAGGGTTTTCATGGCGTATACTTTTGGTGCGACCCGTTCGTCCCGGATGAGCCAATCCAGGCAGATTTCGATAATTTTTTCTTGCTGGGTTTCAGTGAGTTTTATTTCTGTTGCCGTTCCCAGGAAAAAAGCAACGCGCGACATACCTCTGATAGCTGATTCATTTTTAATAGTTGAAAATTCGTCACATATAATATTTTTAAAATCAGAAAGAAGTTCAGTTTTCGTTTCGGCAATAATTTCCAGAATCTACACTCCTTTATAATGGTTTTTGTAATTCGTATTTAAGGCAATCGTGCACAATTCAGACAGATATTCCGGATTGTGAAGCACAAAATCCCGTAATCCGTTTCTGCAGTTGGTACTGGCATTGCTGGAGTCGATTCTTTTATAAAACTGATTTTCCATAGTTTTACTCCGTACTGTTCGCCCCGTTGGGCTCGAGTCAAAAATAATTAAAATCTGCGGACAGAACATTAACAACTGAATACTAATTCAGTATCTTTGCGAATTATTTTAAAACCGAAAAAAGGTGATACAACTTCACGATAAACAATTTGTTCCGTTTATTTCTGCGAAAGAAATAGATTTTGCACTTGCCACAATGGCCAGTCAGGTGGAAGCCGACTTTGCCGATGAAACTCCCATTTTTATTGGTGTTTTGAATGGTTCATTTATGGTGGTTTCTGATTTTATGAAGCATTACAAATCGCCCTGCGAAGTGAGTTTTATCAAATTGGCTTCCTATGAAGGTACTTCTTCCACGGATCAGGTAAAACAACTGATTGGATTGAATGAAGATTTAACCGGGAGATCGGTAGTGGTAATTGAAGATATTGTGGATACCGGGAACACTTTGGCAGAATTGAAAGACCTTTTCAAAAGGCAGAATGTGAAACATTTCAAAATAGCTACGCTGTTTTTTAAACCGGAAGCTTATAAAAAAGACATCAAAATTGATTATATTGGTATTCGCATACCGAACAAATTCATTGTAGGTTTCGGATTGGATTATGACGGATTAGGGAGAAACCTGCCGGAAGTATATCAGCTAAAATAAAATTTAACTACGCAACACTCATCATGATTAACATTGTATTATTTGGAAAGCCGGGCGCCGGAAAAGGGACTCAGGCAGAATTTTTGAAAGAAAAATATAATTTAACACACATTTCAACGGGCGACATTTTCCGTTACAATATTAAGAATGAAACGCCACTAGGGATTGAGGCAAAAAGTTACATCAACCGCGGGGATTTGGTACCGGATGAAGTAACAATAAAAATGCTTCAGGATGAGGTGGAAAGACATACCGATACAAATGGTTTTTTATTTGATGGTTTTCCAAGAACGCTGGCACAGGCTGATGCTCTGGATGCTTTTTTAGCTTCAAAAGACTGGGAAGTTACCGCTACAATTGCTTTGGAAGCTGATGATGAGGTTCTGGTACAACGATTGCTCGAAAGAGGAAAAACCAGCGGTAGGGCAGACGATCAGGATGTCGAGAAAATCAGAAACCGTTACCAGGAATACAATGAAAAAACAGCTCCTTTAATAGAGTATTACCATAAACAAAATAAATTTTTTCCGGTAAACGGAATTGGGTCTATATCTGAAATTACCGAGCGCTTAAGCGGAGTAATCGCAAATCTTTAAAGAGCCACGTTTTCTAAACATATATGGAGATAGCAATAATATTTTTTCTAATTATCCTTAACGGTGTGTTTTCCATGTCGGAAATCGCGTTGATTTCGGCTCGCAAAAACCGTTTGGAAAATGCCGCCAAAAAAGGCAATAAAAGTTCGCAGGCTGCATTGGAATTAGCCAATTCTCCGAACAAATTTTTATCTACGGTTCAAATCGGAATCACGTTAATTGGAATTCTAACCGGTATCTTTAGTGGGAACAAAATCACTACTGATGTTCAATTGTTTATTGAAGGATTCGCGAGCTTAAGACCTTTTGCGAACTCGATTGCCGTGGGTATTGTCGTAGTAACACTGACTTTTTTCTCTTTGGTTTTAGGTGAATTATTACCGAAACGAATTGGATTGAATCATCCCGAAGCCATCGCTAAAGCGGTTGCAATACCGATGAAAGTCATTTCGATCATTACGGCGCCATTTATTTGGTTGCTGACCATCTCTACAGAATTTTTACTAAAGGTATTAATGATCAAACCTTCGGCCGATGGTAAAGTTACCGAAGAAGAAATCAAGGCCATTATCAAGGAAGGAACTGAAGGTGGCGAAGTACAGGAAATTGAACAGGATATTGTGGAGCGTGTGTTCCATATTGGAGACCGGAAAGTCAATTCATTGATGACGCACCGGAAATCAGTGGTTTTTTTACCGCTGCATGCCAATAAAGTACAGGTAAAGGAATTTATGTCTAAAGAACTGCATTCGGTTTATCCCGTGTACAGTGACAATTATGACAACATTGTTGGTGTCGTGAATCTCAAAAGTATTTTTTCTCATATTGATGACGATAATTTCGATTTGGCGAATATCATTACGGAAGCTCCTTTTATCATGGAACAGACTACGGCTTACAAAGCTTTGGAAAACTTCAAAAACAGTGGAATTCATTATGCTTTTGTATCCGATGAATATGGCGTTTTTCAGGGGATTATCACATTAAATGATATTCTTGAAGCCTTGGTTGGAGATGCTTCTGATTTTTATAAAGATGATTTTCATCTGGTGGAAAGGGAGGACGGAACATGGCTGGTTGACGGGCACTATTCGCTGCACGATTTTTTAACGTATTTCGAATTGGATGAATTGATCAACGATTATGAAGTAACTACGGTTAGCGGACTGATAATGACCGAGCTCTCCCATATTCCAAGACAGGGAGAAAAATTAATCTGGCAGAAATTTGAGCTCGAAGTGATTGATATGGATGGTGTAAAGATTGATAAGGTTATGGTAAAGGCATTGCAAAAATAATATAGCAGACAGATTCGATTTTAATTAAACGACATCTGAAAACTGAATACTTAAAAAAATGACTGAAGGGAATTTTGTAGATTACGTAAAAATATATGTTTCGTCGGGTAAAGGCGGAAAAGGATCTACGCACTTGCATAGAGAAAAATTTATAGAAAAAGGAGGACCGGATGGTGGAGACGGAGGCCGTGGTGGTCACGTTTATCTTGTTGGAAATAAAGGATTGTGGACGTTGTTCCACTTAAAATTTGCCAAACACGTTAAAGCAGGACATGGTGGTGATGGTGGTGGCGACAGAAGTACCGGCGCAGACGGAGATGATAAATATATTGAAGTGCCTTTAGGAACTGTTGTCCGCGATAAAGAAACCAATGAAATCCTTTTTGAAATTACAGAGCACGGCGAAAAACGTATTGTTGCCCGTGGTGGAAAAGGAGGATTAGGAAATTGGCATTTTAGAAGTTCGACCAATCAGACGCCAAGATATTCACAGCCTGGATTGCCATCGGAAGAAATCGATATGATTTTGGAGCTGAAAGTATTGGCAGATGTTGGATTAGTAGGTTTTCCAAATGCAGGAAAATCGACATTGTTATCCGTGCTGACGTCAGCAAAACCAAAAATTGCCGATTACCCTTTTACAACCTTAAAACCAAATTTGGGAATTGTTGCTTACAGGGATTTTCAATCGTTTGTGATTGCCGATATTCCTGGAATTATTGAAGGCGCTGCAGAAGGAAAAGGATTGGGGCATTATTTCCTGCGCCATATTGAACGAAATTCTACGCTTTTGTTTTTGGTTCCAGTGGATACACCGGATATAAAAGGGGAGTATGATATTTTGGTAAACGAATTGACCAAATACAACCCGGAGATGTTGGATAAAGAGCGTATTGTCGTGATTTCAAAATGTGATATGTTAGACGATGCTTTAAAAGCAGAACTGAAAGCAGAACTGGATGTTTCGTTTAAAGACATTCCCTACATGTTTATTTCGTCGGTAGCCCAACAGGGATTGCAGGAATTGAAAGACAAATTATGGCAAATGCTGAATACTGAAGAGTAAAATTTAGACAGTACTAATAAAAAAGGTTTCAATCAAATTGAAACCTTTTTTATTTAGTACTTACACTAATGTTGGTATTCTCAAAACCTGACCGGGGTAAATTTTATCAGGGTCCGAAAGCATCGGTCTGTTGGCTTCAAAAATGAAATCGAATTTTTTTGCGTCTCCATAATATTTTTCAGCGATTTTAGAAAGCCAATCACCAGATTCAACCGTATGATATTTAGATTCCGGCGAGGATGTTTTAACGGTCATTAGGTTGTCGACAGTAGCGACGCCTTCAACATTCCCAACAGCCAAAACAATTTTTTCAGAATTCGCCTGGTTTTCCACCTCACCCGTCAAAACCACATCGTCGCCCCTTAATGCAATCTTAATTGTCTTAAATGGTAATCCAAGTCCTTGAACATAACTTAACAGAGCACTCGCTTTTAATTGTGCTTTTTCTTCTTCAGGTGCTTCGGTTTCTTTTTTTTCGAATATTTTAGCTCCCACCCCTTTGATAAATGAAAATAATCCCATAATTATTGTTTGTTTAGTTGAAGATTAAATTTAAGAAAAAATTTCCATTTTGGACTAGTATAATTGCTGCAAATACGAAATCTAATTGACCAATCAATTCACATTTATGGAATTGGCTTTTTGTATTTTGGTCTTCGACACTATTTTCAGGGCACTTCAAAAAAATAAATATCACTAATTCAGCACAATTTGTTATAAAATTATTGCATGAGTGAATGATTGTAATATATTTGCCCAACTTAACCAACTAATGTATACAATGAAATTGAATTTACTTATTTTGTTTTCGCTTCTAAGCGTTTCTGTTTTTGCACAACACAGAACTTGCGGTAAAGATGCCAAAATGCAGCAAATTATGTCGGATCCTATTGCGAGACAGCAATATTTGGAACGCCAGTCAAAATTTGAAATTGAGTACCAAAAATTGCTAAATCAGCAAGCAACAACTGAAAGAAGTCCACAAGCTACAATTACGATACCCGTTGCAGTACATTTTCCTTCAGTTTCCAATGCTAGTAGCGTAACGATTAAAGATTGTTTCAGAGCTTTAGCACAAACCCAGATAGACGTGATTAACGCGGATTATAATGCTTCAAATACAGACATTTCTAACTGGCCGGCTGCCAGCGCGTTTTATCCGGGTGTAAATACAGGCAACCTTAATGTACAATTCGTTATTGCTACTCAAAATCATCCGGCGGGAACAGGATTGGTAAATGGTGACAAGGCTGTTACTTTTGGAACTGACTTTTTAGGTGGAGCTGATTCTGACGCAACCTGGGCAGGTTACATGAATTTCGTTGTTAGGGATGAAGGTGCGTCTATTTTAGGATATTCTCCACTGGCAGGTTCCCCAGCAGCAGGTCAAACTGTTGTAATGAACACGTTTTGCTTTGGGACAGGCAGCGGCTGTACTGGATATCAGCCACAAGCACCGTTCAATTTAGGAAGAACAGTAACGCATGAATTAGGGCACTTTTTTAACTTAGATCATACATTTGGAGGTAGTTGCAGTCCAGCGGGCACCAGCTGTACAACACAAGGCGACAAGATTTGCGATACTCCAAGGGTTACTAATGAATCGTATGGTTGCCCAGCAGCAGGCTCGGTAAATGCTTGTGCTTCATTAAAATCATTAACCATGAATTATATGGACTATGTGGATGATCCGTGCATGTATATGTTTACACAAGGACAAGCCACAAGAGCTCTTGCTTATATCAATTCCATAATAGCTGAATTCAAACCTAATACTTTACTTAGTACTAATACGGCATCATTAAGTAAATTCGCTATTTATCCAAACCCGAATAAGGGAAGCTTTACAATCCAATTTGCTGATTTAGTAAGTAATTATTCCGTTAAAGTTTGCGATCAAACTGGTAGAATAGTTTTTGAAAATGAATTTACAAATAACAGTAATTTAAGCGAAAAATTTAATTTAAATGAGACTGCCGCAGGAATCTATTTTGTTACTGTAAAAGCAGACAATACTGTTACAACTAAGAAAATCATAATCGAATAATAAAGATTATATCTTTTATAAAAACCTTTCTTTTGAAAGGTTTTTTTATTCCTGAAAGTTAAAATTTTCTTAAGGTTAAATATTTACAACCTATAATTTTCAGCCAACTACAAAAAAAAGTATATTCGCAGCACTAAAAACAGTATCAAATTATGAAAAAATTACTTTTGTCCCTAATCGTGGGTATTATGCTTATTCCAACAAGCGTAAAAGCCGACGAAGGAATGTGGTTTTTAATGTTCATCGAGCGTTTGAATCACCGCGATATGCAAAAAATGGGCTTGCAACTGACAGCCGAAGAAATTTACAGTATCAATCATCACTCTTTGAAAGATGCAATTGTTCAGTTTAATGGTGGTTGTACTGCCGAAGTAATTTCAAAAGACGGATTGGTTTTAACAAACCACCACTGTGGATATGACGCTATCGCTGAATTGTCTTCTGCAGAAAAAAATTATCTGAAAGACGGGTATTGGGCAGAAAACAGAAAGGCTGAAATGAAACCTTCAAGTTTATATGTTCGTTTCTTTGTTCGTATGGATGATGTCTCTAAACGTATTTTATCAAAAGTAAATGATAAAATGACGGAAGCAGAAAGAGAAAAGGCGGTTAACCAAGAAATTGCGTTAATCGAAAAGGAAAACAACGAAGGTGGAAAATATACCGTATCAGTGCGTCCTTTCTTCCAGGGAAATGAATATTACTATTTTGTTTACCAGGATTACAAAGACGTTCGTTTGGTAGGTACGCCTCCCGAAAGTCTGGGTAAATTCGGTGGAGATACTGACAACTGGGAATGGCCACGTCACACAGCGGATTTTTCTATGTTCCGTATCTATGCAGATGCTAACGGAAATCCATCTGATTATTCTCAGAATAACGTTCCTTTAAAACCAAAACATTACTTACCGGTTAATTTAAGCGGAGTAAAAGAAGGTGATTTTGCAATGATTTTAGGATATCCTGGAAGAACTAACCGTTGGATGCCAGCAGGTGGAATTGAGCAAAACGTGAAATTTGCATATCCCGCTTTCGTTGAAGGTTCAAAAGTAGGAATGGACAAAATGAAAGTATACATGGATAAAAGTGAAGCACTGAACCTTGTCTATGCTTCTAAATATGCAGGTGTTGCCAATTACTGGAAAAACCGTCAGGGAATGATTGATGCATTGACTAAATTTGGTACCGCAAAATCAAAAGCTGTTCAGGAAACCAAATTCAACAAATGGGCCAACAAAAAAGAAAATAAAGCGAAATATGGTAATGTAATTGCCAATATCAATAAATTCTACTCCTTGACCAACGAAAAAGCGCGTCATGACAACTACCTTCAGTTATTGTTCAGAGCTTCTTCTTATGGAACTATCGGAAGAACTTTAGGGAAACAATTGGAAAATTACGCCAAAGCAGATGTTGCGAAGCGTAAAGAAATGTATCCAAAATTAGTTGAGACGGCTGACGAATTCTTCAAAGAGGTTCATATTGCTGCTGAGAAAGATATTATGGCTGCCGAATTGAACTTGTATGCTACCAAATCAAAAGGATATGCAATTGCTCCAATGGTTGAAAAAATTGGAAAAGAAAACAATTACGATTACACTAAATTTGTAAACGCTGCTTTCGATTTAAGTATTTTAACTTCTCCGGAGAGATTCAAAGCATTTTTGGAATTGCCAAGTGAAACGATGATTACCAATGACCCATTGGTACAATTGTCTAACGACATGATTACACATTTGGGTTCAAAATCGGATGAAATTGCAAAAGCACAGAATGATTACGGATCTTCATTCCGTTTGTTGGTGGAAGGATTGCGCGAATCAAAAATCGGAACTATTAAATACCCGGATGCTAATTCAACGTTGCGTTTAACGTATGGTAAAGTTCGTTCGCTGCCTGCAGATAAGCGTAATGATGCAAAAGTGAATAACTATACGACTATGGACGGTATGGTTAAGAAATATAAAAAGGGAGATGAGGAATTTGATTTACCGGTTCGTTTGATTGATATGAACAAAGGAAAAGACTATGGTCGTTTTATAGACAAAGATGGTTCAATGCACGTAAATTTCCTTACTGATAACGATATTACTGGTGGCAACTCTGGTTCACCGGTATTGAACGGAAAAGGAGAACTAATCGGTTTGGCATTCGACGGAAACATTGAAGCTATGGCTGGTGACGTAATCTTTGATTCTAAATTACAAAGAACAATCAATGTGGATATTCGTTATGTGTTATGGGTGATTGAGAACTTCTCAGGCGCTAAACATATCGTTGATGAAATGACATTGGTGAAGTAATTCACAACGTATTAAAAACTGAAACCGTTCCGAAAGGAGCGGTTTTTTTGTTTAAAATAGAGCATTATTGCTTTCATTTCTTTATTTTTGGTAAATGAAGGTGAAACTCCTCTTGTACGTTTTGCTTTTGGCACCATTTCATCTTTGGTCCCAATCCGATTTCGAAGCGATCAAAAAGCTTTTCGATCAGGGAAAATATGTGTTGGCTAAACCTCAATTGGAAATCTATTTACAGGAAAATCCAAACCATACCCAGACTATTGAATATTTAGGAGATATTGCAATCCATAACAAACAATGGGATGAGGCTATTGCCTATTTTAAGAAATTGAAGAACCAATTCCCCAAAAAAGCGAATTATCAATTCAAGTACGGTAAATCATTAGGTATGAAAGCGAGAAGCGGAAACAAACTCAAAGCTTTAAGCATGGTCGATGATATCAAAACCGCTTTTGAAACCGCTGTAAAATTAGATCCCAAACATGTTGATGCACGCTGGGCTCTAGTAATTGTTTACACGGAATTACCTGGAATCGTAGGCGGAAGTGAAGTAAAAGCACAGAAATATTCGGATGAATTGATGAAGATTTCTCCCGTAGACGGCTATCTCACCAGAGGATACATATCTGAATATCATAAACGATATAAAGACGCAGAAAAGCATTACCTAAAAGCCATTGAAATTGGGCAGTCCAAAGTAACCTATCAAAAGTTGGCCGACTTGTATAAAAACAAAATGAATTCGCCCGAAAAAGCAAAACAAATATTAGATTTGTATCAAAAGAAAAAATCATAAAAATGCGTACCCATTTTATAGCCATCGGCGGAAGCGCCATGCACAATTTAGCCTTGGCATTACACAATAAAGGATATCAAGTTTCCGGAAGTGACGACGCTATTTTTGAACCATCCAAATCCCGATTGGAAAAGAAAGGCCTGATGCCTCAGGAACTTGGTTGGTTTCCTGAAAAAATCACATCAGATCTTCAAGCGATTATTCTTGGTATGCATGCCAAAGCGGATAATCCCGAGCTGTTGAAAGCACAGGAATTGGGCCTGAAAATATATTCTTACCCTGAATTTTTATACGAACAATCCAAAAATAAAACACGCGTCGTAATTGGCGGTTCTCATGGAAAGACCACCATCACTTCGATGATTCTTCATGTGATGCATTTCCACAACATTCAAGTTGATTATATGGTGGGAGCACAGCTCGAAGGTTTCGACACGATGGTACATCTGACGGAAGAAAATGATTTTATTGTCCTGGAAGGAGATGAGTATCTGTCATCACCGATGGACCGACGTCCTAAATTCCATTTATACCAACCCAACATCGCTTTGATTTCCGGAATTGCCTGGGATCATATTAACGTGTTTCCAACTTATGAGAATTATGTGGATCAATTTGAGATTTTTATCCAAATGATTACCAACGGAGGAATCCTTGTTTATAATGAAGAAGATCCGGAAGTAAAACGAGTGGCGGAAGCGGCTACGAATCCAATCCGAAAATTAGCCTACCATACACCAAAATATTCGGTTGATAACGGGATAACCTTATTGGAAACTCCGGAAGGGGATATGCCAATTGAGGTCTTTGGAGCGCATAACCTGAATAATCTCGCCGGAGCCAAATGGATTTGCCAGAACATGGGCGTGGATGAAGCCGATTTCTATGAAGCAATCGCCAGTTTTAAAGGTGCTTCGAAAAGATTAGAAAAAATAGCCGAAAGCAAAACAAAAGTGGCTTACAAAGATTTTGCGCATTCACCAAGTAAAGTAGCGGCCACCACCAAAGCCGTAAAAGAACAATATCCGACGAGGACTTTAGTTGCGTGTCTGGAGTTGCACACTTACAGTAGCCTGAATGCCGAATTCTTAAAGGAATATGAAGGAGCTCTCGAATTTGCCGATGTTGCCGTGGTTTTCTATTCGCCCGATGCCGTAAAAATCAAGCAATTAGAGGAAGTGACTTATGAACAGATTTCGCAATCTTTCAAGCGTGACGATTTGATTATTTATACGAATCCAAAAGATTTCAAGGATTATCTGTTTAACCGCGATTTGGATAATTCTGCTTTACTCTTGATGAGTTCCGGAAATTATGGCGGATTGAATTTTGATGAGGTAAAAAAGCTAATTCTTAATTAGGTATTTTTTCTCCATATTTATAATGCCCAACAATTTTATAAGCGAACAAGCAATCTTCCAGAACTTGTCCGCCTCCCACATTATGAACAATCATCGGTCGTTTCCCGTCCGGTGATTTTTTATGTGTGATAATTCCAATGTGAGGCAATTTGATAGTGATCATCCAGGTCACCATTTCGCCGGTTTTATAATCGTCAGGATTAGTTGTTACGATTAATTTTTTTCCTTTTCTGCTAAAAAATACTTCCAGGTTTGGTACTCGCCGATGATCAATATTGGTGTCCGTTTTCCTTAATCCCCATTTTTTCATATTCGGATACTGGGCAAAGTGTCCTTTCATGTCTTCGTGAACTTCCTTCTGCAGGTCAATGCCTAATTTCCGATAGGAGCGTATAATTACATCAGTACAAACTCCTCTGTCTTTTGGAACATCGCCGTTTGGATATTTCATGGCAACATAACTGGGATCATAAATCACATGGTCCTTAGTAATTGTTATTGCGGCATTCGATAATTTTTGATAGAAAGTACTGTCGCTTGAAAAATTCAGAAACAACAGCAAAATCGAGGTTAAGTAAAATGCTTTCATTATTTTAGATTTTTATTTAATAACGACAGAAAATATATCTAAGTACACGCCATGGAAGAAAACAATTCATTTTCAATTAAGTATTGGGCAGAGGATGACAAGCCCAGAGAAAAACTGATGCTCAAAGGAAAAGCATCGCTCAGTGACGCCGAACTGATAGCCATTCTGATAGGTTCCGGCAGTCGTAATGAAAGCGCGGTGGAATTAAGCAAACGGATTCTTGCGAGTGTCAACAACAATCTGAATGCCATCGGAAAATTATCAATCCAACAGTTGGTTGGCTTCAAAGGGATTGGTCCGGCCAAAGCCATTTCAATTGTTTCAGCAATGGAACTGGCGCGAAGGAGAAGGGGAGAAGAGGCGGTAGAATTGGATAAAATAACGTCCAGCAAATCCATTTTTGAAATGATGCAGCCTATCATCGGCGAACTATCGCATGAGGAATTTTGGATAGTGTATTTGAATAATTCCAATAAGGTCATCTCAAAATCACAACTGAGCAAAGGTGGAATCACGGGAACTTTAGTCGATGTACGATTAGTCTTTAAAACGGCTTTGGAAATGACAGCGACAGCGGTAATTTTGTGTCACAATCATCCGTCAGGGGCACTGAAACCAAGTGATGCGGATGTTCAGATTACTAAAAAATTAAAATTTGCAGGAGAAAGTTTGGATATAAAAGTGTTGGACCATTTGATTGTAACGGAAAACAGTTACTTTAGCTTTGCAGATGAAGGAATCCTGTAGAATTAAACTCCGAATCATGAATAAAATATTGGTCCTATTGTTTCTTTGTTGCGGTACTCTTATGCATGCCCAGCTAATCAAAAATGGCTATTCCATAAAAGGAGTGGTGGAAGGAGATTATTCCGATTATATATACCTTAGGGCATACGGATCGGACTATATCAAAGACAGTTGCCTTGTAGTGGATAAAAAATTTAATTTTTCCGGTAAATTGGCGAATGCCGCGCAAGCATCGTTGACATTGAAGCCAACCTCTACAGTAGCTTTGTTTTATCTGGAAAACAGCCCCATTGAAATCACGGTAGCGACCTCGGTTTTTAAAAACGGAAATGAAGACATCAATGATATAGAAATTAAAAAAATCTCCGGCTCGAAGACCCAGGAACTGATGGCAGAAATTGACGACTATCAGAAAGTAATTGAAAAGAGTTCACTCTCCAAAGAAGAAAAAAACAAAAAAATATTCAAGAAATATTATGAATCCGTAACCGGAAATCCGGATTATCCGATTTTGGATTTCCTTGTAGTAAAATCAAAAAAAACAGGATTATTGTCAGTAGACCAATTAAAGGATTTGTCTGCCGTAGTGGTTAAAAAGAAGAAAAAAGAAATTGAAAAAGACAGTCTGATTATCCGGAATAATCCTAAACTTTCTAAAAAATTGGCAGAAGGAAAGCAATTGGAAAATTTTACTCTTCCCAACCAATTTGGAAAAAAAATAAACATCAGTGATTTCAAGGGGAAATTTGTATTGATCGAATTTTGGGCCTCTTGGTATAAACCGACCAGAGTCAACAATAAAGAATTGGTCAAAATATATGAAAAATGCAAAAGCAAAAATTTTGAAATTGTCAGTATTTCGATTGATACCTATGATGGGAATTGGAAAAAAGCATTGGAAAGCGATAAGCTTACCTGGACTAATTTGATTGAGACTGGCGGTTGGGAAGGCAAAGTCACCAAGCAATTTGAAATCAAGGGAATTCCTTTAAACATCCTGATAGATAAAAACGGAAAAATAGTAGCAGTCAATCAGCGGGGAGATTTTCTTTTGGAAAAGCTGGACTATTTTTTGATTGTAGATTCGAATAAATAAATCAAAATGAAAATTTCAGATATTTTTTTCGATTTGGATCATACGCTGTGGGATTTTGAAAAGAATTCGGCTTTGGCATTTGAAGCCATTTTTAAAAAACATAATATCGAAGTCGACCTCGGGTTATTTCTGACGCATTATGTTCCGATAAATTTAAAATATTGGAAATTGTACCGTAAAGAATTGATTACCCATAATCAATTGCGATTTGATCGGCTGAAGGTTACTTTTGACGCGATAAAGTATGAAATCGAAGATGAAAAAGTAGTATTTTTGTCGCTGGAATACATTCATTATTTGCCCCAATTCAACCATTTGTTAGATGGTGCCATTGAACTTTTGAATTATCTGCAGCCAAAATACAAATTGCATATTATTACAAATGGGTTTGATGAAATTCAGAAAAACAAACTGGATAATTCCAATATCAGCCATTATTTCCAAACGGTAACGAATTCAGAAATGGTCGGAGTTAAAAAACCAAACCCGATTATTTTTGAATATGCATTAAAAAAGGCTCAAGCCAAAAAAGAAAACAGCATCATGATTGGTGACTGCATCGAGGCTGATGTTCAGGGCGCTTTGGAATTTGGTCTGGATGCCATATTGTTCAAGGAAAACGGTTTGCAAATTGATCCTGATATAAAACAGGTTTCCCATTTATTACAATTAAAAAATTACCTTTAAACATGAAAAAATATTTAGTAGTGCTTTTAGTGCTGACTTCCGGTCTTGGATTTTCGCAGTCCATTAACGATTATAAATATGCTATCGTCCCTTCCAAATTCGCTTTTTTAAAAGAAAAGGATCAATACCGGATGAATACGATGACCAAGATGTTTATGGAAAAATATGGTTTTGTTACCTATTTTGGTACTGATATTTTGCCTGCGGAAGTGGCCGATCAGAATTGCAATAAGGTATATGTCGACGTGGAGAGCCACGGTACAATGTTTATGACCAAACTGAATGTGGTTCTGAAAGACTGCAAAAACAATGTCTTGTTTACATCGGCAGAAGGAAAAAGCAAGGAAAAAGCATACCAGATAGCCTACAATCAGGCACTCCGGGAAGCTTTCAGTTCATTTGATGCTTTAGGCTATAAATACAATGGTTCGGTGACCAGCGTGGAAACTGTAGTGGTGAAAACCACAAATGATGGTGCGACCATAAAAAAAGAAGTGGTTCCAGTAAATGCCAATACTTCGAATGGTGGGGCTGCCTTGTTTGCGCAACCGATAGAAAACGGATTCCAATTGATTGACAGCGCCCCGAAAGTGGTCTTAAAAATTTACAATACCTCTGTAAAAGAAATTTACATTGCTGAGGGCAATCAGGGAAAAGGAATTCTGTATTTCAAAAATGCGGATTGGATTTTCGAATACTATGTGGGAGGCAAATTAATGTCCGAAACTTTTAAAGTGAAATTTTAATACCCGTATTTATCTTTCCAACGGTTTTTAAGGAATTCACGTGTGGAGTTTTCTCTTGAATTGTTTCCGGGATTGTAAATTACCGTTTCAGAAAGAGCGTCGGGCAGAAATTCCTGATTAGCAAAATTATTGGCATAATCATGCGAATATTTGTATTCCTCACCATATCCCAATTCCTTCATTAATTTAGTGGGCGCATTCCGCAGATGAATCGGCACCGGTAAATCGCCGGTTTGTTTGACCAATTGCTGTGCCTGATTGATGGCCATGTAACTCGCATTGCTTTTTGGTGATGTCGCCAGATAAACCGCACATTGGCTCAGGAGAATCCGGCTTTCGGGATAACCGATGGTCGACACGGCCTGAAAGGTATTGTTGGCCATAATAAAAGCCGTGGGATTCGCATTTCCGATATCTTCGCTGGAAAGAATTAGCATCCGGCGTGCTATGAATTTTACATCTTCGCCACCTTCAATCATCCTCGCCAGCCAATAGACCGCTCCGTTGGGATCACTTCCCCGAATCGATTTTATAAATGCCGAAACGATGTCATAATGCTGTTCACCAGTTTTGTCATATAAAACTGTATTTTGCTGCACCAACTGTAAAACTTTCTCGTTGGTTATCAAAATTTCATCTTCATTGGATGCGTTTACGACCAGTTCAAAAATATTTAATAGCTTGCGTCCATCGCCGCCGGAAAGTCGCATTAAAGCTTCGGATTCATGTAAATTAATTTTTTTCTCCTTCAAAAACATATCCTGGGTCATGGCGCGCTGCAATAAAGCTTCCAAATCTTCTCTCGAAAACGGATTCAGGATGTACACCTGACAACGCGACAGTAAAGCGGGTATAACCTCAAAACTCGGATTTTCAGTCGTGGCGCCTATCAAAGTAATCCATCCTTTCTCTACTGCGGCCAACAACGAATCCTGTTGCGATTTGCTGAATCGGTGAATCTCATCAATAAATAATATTGGATTTTTTGTGGTAAACAACCCGCCACTCTGTTTTGCCTTTTCAATCACATCGCGAATGTCTTTTACCCCAGAATTGATAGCGCTCAATATGTAAAAAGGGCGTTTGGATTCCTGCGCAATAATCTGCGCCAACGTCGTTTTTCCGGTTCCGGGCGGTCCCCAGAAAATTAAGGACGGAATAATCCCTTTCGCGATTTGCTGCGTCAGTGAGCCGTTTGGTCCTACAAGGTGCAGCTGACTCAGGTAATCTTCTAATTTCTGCGGACGGATCCGTTCTGCTAAAGGTGCTTCCATGTTGTAAAATTAATGATTTTTTAATTTTTTGGAGCGGTAATTTCTGGCATTTTAACAAATCATTTTCCTGCTCTCGCTTTTATCCGCGTAAAAAAAACGCGGGATATCAGCTCCATCAGGGCTAGGGACTTTTTGTAGGAATTACGATAATTAGTAATGAAAATTGACGTTAACTGACAAAATAGCACCTGTTTTGGTTTGGTTATATTTTTGAGATAGAATAAACAATAATTGTTTAATTCCCAAAATCCATGAACGACAATCATTTTCAATTTTCCCCTTCGGTTTTGATATTGCCTTTCTTCTCCGTACTGCTGTTGTGGGTCGTTTTCTGGATTGAATACCGTTTTAATGTAGATTTTGGCGTATGGGGTATTTTTCCCAGAACGTTCGAAGGATTACGGGGCGTGCTTTTCAGTCCGTTTATTCACGGAAACATTGAGCATTTATATAACAATTCCATTCCGCTGCTAATTCTTATTGCAGCACTGCGCTTTTTTTATAAGGAACTCACTTTTAAAATATTGGGATTTGGGATATTGGTTTCCGGATTGCTGACCTGGGTAATAGGGCGGGAGTCTTATCATATCGGAGCCAGCGGTTTAATTTATGTGCTGGTCAGTTTTATCTTTTTCAAAGGCATGATGACCAAGTATTATCGATTGGTGGCGCTTTCGCTGCTGGTGATAACTTTTTATGGAAGCTTGGTCTGGTATGTGTTCCCCAATGTTGAAGAAG
Source organism: Flavobacterium sp. GT3R68 (assembly GCF_007109225.1). Lineage (GTDB taxonomy): Bacteria > Bacteroidota > Bacteroidia > Flavobacteriales > Flavobacteriaceae > Flavobacterium. The sequence continues at coordinate 397,932 of NZ_VJZK01000002.1, read as the reverse complement.
GCATTTCCTGGGAAGGGCATTTGGCGGGATTAATTACCGGATTTGGTTTTGCGGTCGGTTTCCGCACACCCGAATATAAAAAACTGATTAAATACGATTGGGAACGGCCCGATTTCAATGCTGATCAGGATAAGTTTTTACAGCGGTTTGATGCCCATGGCAATTTTGTCAATTTGCCGAAAGACGAATTCTTGGAAGAATTTCAGGATGTGGCGCCTTATAATTATTATATTTCGAATATGCCTGTAGTCTATGAAATAATCGAAAAAGAGAAAAATAATAAACCAAAAAATGATTGCTCCAATAGCCCCGGTTAGTTCACCTAATGTTTATTTAATTTTGTGTTCAGTGAATTTCATTTGCGCCGGTAGCTCCGCAATGTAATGAAGGTTTAAATGCAATAGCGGGAATGACATCCATAAAAAAAACCGAAACTCTCGCTCCGGTTTTTAACAATATTTGTATTTTGAGTATATCTATAGAGGATTATGCTTTTTTACAGCAATTATCTAAATTTTCGTAGGCTTTGCTATCGGCTTTAATATCGTCTGCATCATAACCCAGTTTAGAAATTTCCTTTTTTATAGTTTCTAAATTTGTTTTTTTAATATTATAATAAACAGTGATTGTCATTGCTTTTTCATCAAGTTCGTACATCTTTACACCGTAAATTTTCAACATTTTCGTTTGAAAATTTTTACCACAGGTCTCACATTCTTTGCAATGATCACAATAAATATTCGTTTTAATTACAGATATTGCTGTCTTTTTTTCTTGCGCAAAGGAAAAAGTGAGTGTAGATATTGTGAGAATGAATGCAACGAGCAAAGATTTTAAATGTTTCATTTTCATATATTTAGTGTTTTAGGGGGTCTAACTTCTTTGACGAACGGCTTCGTATAAAAAGGCACCGCAAGCCACAGAAACGTTCAGAGAACCGATAGTACCGAACATTGGTAATTTGGCTTTCTCATCCACAATTTTAAGAACAGAAGGATTTACACCGCGATCTTCCGACCCCATTATAATCGCTACAGGTTCATTTAATGAGATGTCATAAATATTTTGGTCTGTTTTTTCGGTTGCGGCCACGGTTTTGATACCGCTTCCCTGCAATAGGAAAATAGCATCTTTGATATGTTCTACTTTACAGATAGGAATATTAAATACAGCTCCTGCTGAGGTTTTTACGGTATCGCCATTCACAGGTGCTGAACCTGCTTTTTGGACAATGATTCCATTGACACCGGTGCATTCTGCAGTTCTTATGATAGCTCCAAAATTACGCGCATCCGAAATTTGATCCAAAATTAGAAAAAGAGGTTTTTTACCATTTTCCAGTACAGTTTCGATCAGCGTTTCTAAATCAAAAAAGGAGATAGGGGAAATACTGGCGACGGCGCCCTGGTGGTTGTTTGGAGTCAGTCGGTTCAGTTTTTCAACTGGAACATAGGAGAAGTTCACGTTATTGCGCTTCATCACTTTCATCAAATCTTTCATTAATTCGCTTGAAGCGTCTTTTTGAATGAAGACTTTATCTACTTCTTTGCCAGATTGTACGGCTTCAATTATTGCTCGTATTCCAAAAATAAGGTGTTCTTTTTCCATGGCGCAAAGTTATAAAAAAAAACCATCCGCCTACGCGGATGGTTTAAAGAAATAACTCAAATAAAACAAATTTTAGTTTACATCCCAAAAGACATTACCTCTTAGTCTGTCTTCGCCCATTGCAGTAACAGCGGCCTGATAATTTTCACCATTAACAGTACGTTCGGTTGAAGGGTAAGTAAGTCGAGTAGGTACCTGACCATTTGCAGCGGCTACAGCATTTGCAGGCGCTACTAGTGTCGGGAAGTCTAATCTTCTGTAGAAATTCCATGATTCAAACCCTCTATTGAAAAGTGCAATCCATGCCTGTGTTCCAATTTTTTGTTGCCATGTTCCAGTTGCAGTTGTATAGGCAACTTCCGGTTTTAGTAAATAAGCATCAACACCTGCTACACCCCAGTATTCAAAAGAAGATCGGATAGCATTATTGTAATAATATTCGGCAGTGTTTCCAACATTGAAACCTCTGGCTGCGGCTTCTGCTAAATAAAAATTAACTTCAGTCGCTTCGAAAAGCTCTGCAGGTAAGTCGGCAGCTCTGAATTTGTCACCAATTTGAGAAAATGCCGTGAAATCATTATTGGCAGCGCCATAAATCCCTCCAATATAAATTCCGCTATCGTCTACATCGTTGAAGTATACCGCGCGGCGCGGATCATCTAAGGTATTCATCACATTAACTAGAGTGTTAGCTGCAACGAAATCATTTCTATTGCTGGCCTCTAAATCTCCATATATAGGATTGTAATTAGGGGCAGCAGCAGGATAATTAAAGGTAGCATTCTGAGTATTCGTTAATATCACTCCCGCAGCGTATGCAGCTTCGACTGTCGATTGTGCTAAAGCTGGGTCAAAATCAGATAAATTAATTCCTAATTTCAGCTTTAGTGTATTTGCAAACAGTTTCCATTTTTGGACATCGCCATTAAATAAAACATCTCCTGTGATAAAAGATCCTTCTGTATCGTCAAGATTAGCGATAGCAGCGTCCAATCTGGTTATTAATTTTGGATAGATGGTTGCATCATCATCATAACGAGGTAATTTTATAGCAGGTAAAGTCAAAGCATCAGTATAGGGAATATCGCCATAAGTATCAACTAAAATCTGAAAGGTGTATACCTGAAGAATCTCGATGATAGCAAGTTTATTCTGCTGCTCGACTGAAGCACTCTCTGTAGTTATTACATCTTTAGCTGATTCTAAATTTCCAAGCACATTTCGGTACAATGCATCCCAATGATTATCCGATACTTTTCGGGTAGTCAATCTATATCTTGATTCATCATTATATGTAGTTTGCGCCCAATATTGGGAGAAAAAACGAAATGGATTTAAGTTGACACTTGGAGTAGTCATTTGATTTACCAACTCTAATTGAGAATTGGTGAATAAAGTTTCGGCTGGCACATTATATGAAGCATCTTCATTATTGTTGAAGTCTTCAGTGTTGTTATTGCAACTTGTTAGTAGCACTAACAGCGTTACGATTGAAAATAGCTTTTTCATATTAGAAATTTACTTTAACGTTAAACGAATAAACTTTTTCAGAGGGCATAACTCCCGACTGATATCCTTGAATATTACCTGATGATGTACCAGCTTCTGGATCAGCAAATGGAAGTTTTTTATCAATGATCCATAGATTATTACCTAAGAAACTAACTGACATTCCTTTAATAGCGGTTCTCTCTAATAGTTTTAATGGCACAGTATAGGTCAATCCAACTTCTCTAAGTTTTACATATGAAGCATCGTATATAAATGCTTTATTAGGTGCAGCCCCACTACCAAATGCGGCCCCAGCTGTTGAAGCATCGATTCTAATGTCGTTAGGAGTTCCATCTTCAAACACTCCATCCAAAATCACACCACCACTGTCAGGACCGCCAGTTAATGGATCTCTAATTGGGTTCCCTAAGTCATTATTTCCATCTGAACCAGCTAATACACCCGTATACTGACCGTATTCCTGATCAAGTGAGAATAAATCACCTCCTTTTTTAATGTCAATAAGAAAATTAAATGAAAGGTTTTTATAGGTAATTCTATTGGTTATACCAGCAATCCAATCTGCTTGAATATCACCCAATACTTTGTCATCCTCAGTTACGTAAAATCCATCTTCGTCAATTACTTTGTTGCCATTGGCATCATATACGAAATCCGAACCTCGTAGTGTCCCATAAGGTTGTCCTACCGTCGCATTTAAAGAAACCCCACTTTGGAAAGTTGCTAATTGCAGGTTTGATCTGCCTTCATCTAATTTAATTAATTCATTCTCATTTTTAGACCAGTTAACCCCAATCATCCATTGAAAATTTTTATTTTTAACTGGGTACCCGGATAGAGCAACTTCAATCCCTTGGTTTTGAAGCTCACCTGCATTAATTTGTGAGCTTGCATAACCGGTTGATGAAGATTGAGGTACATTGATAACCTGATTGAAGGTATTTGTTTTGTATACTGACATATCGAAATTAAACCTCCTGTTGAGCAGCGCTGCTTCCAATCCAAATTCCCAGGACTTTTGGTTTTCATTTCTCAGTTTGTCATATTCAACAAAAACTGCACTATTTCCAAAAGTAGGATTGCTGCCTACTAATCCATTATTCAGCCTTGCCCCAAGTCTCCCGTTTGCCGGGTCATTTCCAACTTCGGCATAACTAGCTCTTAATTTACCTAAATCAAGCCAATCTTTTTTGAATATTTCTGAAAATAAAAAGCTGGCGCCGATAGAATAGTAAGAGTAATTATCGTGATTTGGATGTAATGCAGTTGTGTTATCCAGTCTGTATGAACCTTCTAAATATAAAGTTTTTTTGAAATCCAAAGAAAGTTGACCGAATACCCCAAATTTTTCATAATTGTACTCTTCTTCTACAGGAGCAACAAATACGTTCGAATTTGCCAGAGTATATAAATTAGGTGCTGCTAATCCGCCAGTGGTCGAGCCTTCAAATTCGTCAACTTTTGCTTTGATAAATGAAGTTCCTCCTAAAAGTTTAGCTCCAAAATCGTCATTTAATTTAAAATCGTATGTAGCTAGAAAATCATAAGTTGTTTGTAGGAAACTCCGAGTATAAAGATTGTATCCGGAGGTTTCATCTAATTGACTCAGGCCGAATTCTTCTGCGTGACTGCCGACAGCTTTGCGCATTTCTTGTCTATCATTCGATGTGTCGACTGTAACGCGACCTAAAACATTCAAATCTTTAGTAAGATCATAACTTATATTACCACCAGTAATAATTCGGGTTCTTTCATCAGAAGAGTAATTTTGATATCTGTCCCAGTATGGGTTGTTCCAAAATGCTGGCGATAAGTCTCCCCCTGTTGGATCAGCCATATTCCATGTAACATTTTGATGGTTTCTGAAATATTCTTGCTGTAATTCTTTGATATCAACATTTACCGGCCACCATTGTCGGAAGCTTCCCATCAAGTTGTCCCCATATCCCACATTGTTTCTACCAACAGTAGATTGATCTGTGAAAGTTAAAAAAGCGGCAACATTTAATTTTTCAGATAACTTTCTTGAAAAATTACCATTTAAATTATTTCTGTTTAACCTACTGTTAGGTAATATTCCGGTTTCGTAGTTGTTTGCAAAACCAAAATTAAAAGTAGATTTGTCATCTCCTCCATTTAAATTAAGACTGTTAACAACTCCAAGTGAATTTTGGAAAAATTTTCCAGGATCATTTTTTGCCGCCACCCAAGAAGTTGGTTGACCGAAATTAGGATTTCCTTCAACAAATGCATTCCATTGATATACCATCAAAGCGGGATCAAAGGCATTTCCATAAGATGCATCATCTCCTGATGGAGCCAGCAAATCATCAACGCCATCCCCATTTACATCTGCAGGTATAAAACTGTCCGGTCCGGCATATCCTTGTCCGTATGTTTTTTGGTACTTGGGAAAAGTGTCCTTGTCATACATTCCTGTAGAAGTGGTTGAACTGAACGTAATGCCCAGACCTGTGTTTTGTTTTCCTTTTTTAGTGGTAATCATTATCGCGCCATTAGACGCCTGACTGCCGTATAAAGCTGTCGCTGCAGCCCCTTTAAGGACTGTTAAAGATTCGATACTATTTGGGTCAATATCAGAAGCGGAGTTTCCAAAATCAAATCCGTCTCTTCCTTTTCCGGCATCTGCTGTATTTAAATTGGCGTTGTTAATTGGCACACCATCAACTACCATTAAAGCTTGGTTGTTTCCCGTTATACTTTTCGTACCTCTCAACACGATATTACTGGAGCCACCAAAATTAGCATTTTTTCTAATTTCCAGGCCGGCAACTTTACCTGCTAAATTGTTTATAAAGTTATTGGTTGGGGTTTGATTGAGATCACTTCCCTCAAGCTTTTGTGAAGCGTATCCTAAAGCTTTTTTCTCTCTTTTAATACCTAAAGCCGTTACAACGACCCCTTCGAGTTCAACTGCGTCGTCCTTCATTTGGACTTTCATGTTAGATGTTGCTGCCACTTCTTTTGTTTGCAGACCAAGATAACTGAATACTAATATCTGGCCCTGGTCGGCAACCATTTTAAAATTACCATCAAAATCAGTTTGAGTTCCGGTGGTCGCCCCTTTTAGAAGGACATTCACTCCTGGAATAGGTAATCCGTTTTGGTCAGTGACAATACCAGAAACAGTCTTTTCTTGTGCAAAACTCATCTGCACAAACAGCATCAGTATCGATGCTAAGAAAATCTTAAATTTTGATTTCATTGTTAATGATTTTTTGTTAGTTGTGCCAAATTTCCTAATAAAAAGTTAATTTTCCTAACAAAAATTAGTAAAATTTATCAGTATATCACATTTAATTGACGAAAAAAATAAATTTTACGGTTCTAATTGGCATAATTATAACATTGTTGAAGCTAATTTTTGGGTTATAAATTCTTACAAACAGTAACAAATACTGGCTTTACGGAGATTTTCGAAAATCTACCTTCTTTAAAAAAGAGCACAATGGGGTTTCTTAAAAATTTTATAAAAAAAAAGGAAAACAAGTGAATGTTTCCTTTTTAAAGCAAAAATATTTTATTTTTTCCTCTTCAGTTTTGGTATAAATTTTTTTTTCTTTACTGAAGGGTATCTAATTTTGCAACTAATTCAGTAGAAGTGAAATTTTCGATTGCCAAATCAATAGTGAAATCGCTTGCAGTTCCTTTCAGGTTTCTTCTGGAATACACCTTAATTTTGAAATTTTCAGTGCCTTCCGGTAATAAATCCTGTATCGTTTCGATATTGAACGTATAAGAAGTTGTGTAAGCAGGTATGGTGAAAATAGAACCTACAATACCACCATTTTAAAAAGTTAATTCTCCTAACAAAAAACCAGATTTTGTGAAAGTAATTTAAAATACCGCCTTGAAGCTAATATGAACTATTGAATTGGAGAGTTTTATGCTTTGTTCTTTTGTGCTTCCGTTTGCATAGACCAAATTGAGAAGTCCGTTTTTGGTCAGTAGTCCGAACCCGAAGCCTAATCCCAAAAGGCTTCCACTGTTTTCGGTTGTTTTGTCTTTGAAATAGCCATAGTCAATTATCGAGTGAATATATATATTGGAAGCCGCTAAATACCGATATTCAGTTAGTAAGGAGGTAAATAAATTCGCCTGAAGACTATTTTCGTTAAATCCCCGGATGGAATTTATGCCTCCGAAACGAAACAGTTCATTGGTTATGTAGTTGTCGCTCTGCAGATAGAAATTCTGACTTCGGGTATAAATGCTGTTTTTCTCATTTAAATAAAAAGCATGTTTCACATCTGTCTCCGCAAATAGCTGCTGATTAGATTTTAAATTGGAATCCCGGGTTCCATAACCGATTTTAAGATTTAGTTTTGTTTTCTCAGGGAAAATAAAGTCGTCTCTTTTGAAATCCGTAAATTCAAAATTAGTCGTTACAAATGCATTGGAATAATCGCTGATGCTAAAATTGTTCTGATTTTGAATGTCGCTGGAGGACGTTGCCTGATATCCAAGATACAGTCGGGTGTTGTAATTAAAAAAATAGCCTATATCGAGAGCGGTTTTCGTATTTTGGAAAGTACTGTCTTGTTTGAAAATATTCAAACTGGCTTTCAATCCAAAAGGACTTCTGAAAATATAGGGCAATTCGATTCCAATATTGAAGGTTTTTTGATCGTTACCATCGCTTTTCCAGTATAAGGTAAATTCTTCGCCAACATTCAAATTGTTGACCAATAGCAAATCAAGGTAACCGTTAAAAGCAAGTTTGCTTTCGTCGTCATTGGAGAATCCAATGTAACCGTCAAATTTGTTAGGTTTCGATTTTTCCAGATACACATAGACTTTGGTGGTATCTTTGGTGAAGAGTATTTCCGGATATTTGGTTTGGTTGACAAAGCGGAACTTCTCAAAATCACTGTGAATCTTGCTTAGATTTTCCTGATTGAATGTTTTGTTCCTATAGAGTCTTTGGATATTTTTTTTATGTCCTTCCGGAAATTTGTCATACCCATTAATAACGATATCGTTGAGTTGCCTTTTGTTTCCTTTTTCCAGATGCAATTCTGCAAAAAGGGAATTGTTGAGAGTCTTGAAATTCACGAGCTGCAGTTTGGCTAATGAATAGCCTTTGGCTTCTAATTTGGCTAAAGTCTGGTTCAGAAAACCTTCAATCTCGGCAAATCGAACAGGCAGGGTGTCTTTTTTGGAAACAATAATCCCTAGGGATTGGAGTTCAGTATTCGTACCTATATATAAATGTATAAATTCAGTTCTTTTTCCTAAGCGTAATTGAAATAAAAAGGTACTGTCGTTTGGTCTTGTGTTTCCGAAGGTTTCATTTTCGATATAGCCAAATTTGGTAAGCTTTTCCGAAAACAGCCTGCTTTCATCAAAAACAGATTTTACATTGGGATGTTGGACAGTATAACCAATAGAATCGATTGTGGTTTTGTCGGAAGGGTTTTCTCCGGATATCTTCAGATAGAAATTTTGGGCCGAAGAATTCCAGCCAAAATACAGTAGTAGAAATAAAATAAAAATCCTTTTCAAGGCCGTGTTGAATTTGGATAAAAGTAACGTAAAAAAATAGATTTTGTTATATAAAATAAATAGTTGAGTGATTAGATTGAAAATTAATGAATTAAGATTTGTTTAGAAAAAAACAATTCGTACATTTGCAACCCCGTAAAAAGCGGGAAATTAAAATCATAAAAAATATTTAGTATTTAATTATGCCAACAATTCAACAATTAGTAAGAACAGGAAGAACTCAGATAACTAAGAAGAGTAAATCGGTTGCTTTAGATTCTTGTCCTCAAAGAAGAGGGGTTTGTACGCGTGTTTACACTACTACACCAAAAAAACCAAACTCTGCAATGCGTAAAGTTGCGCGTGTACGTTTGACAAATGGTAACGAAGTGAATGCTTACATCCCTGGAGAAGGACACAATCTACAAGAGCACTCGATAGTATTAGTTAGGGGTGGAAGGGTAAAAGATTTACCAGGAGTTAGATACCACATTGTGCGTGGTGCGCTTGATACATCAGGTGTGGCAGGAAGAACACAAAGAAGATCTAAGTATGGAGCTAAACGCCCAAAAGAAGCTAAAAAGTAATTTTAAAATCTTTTAAAGAAAAGACATGAGAAAAAGAGCGGCAAAGAAAAGACCACTTTTACCAGATCCAAGGTTTAATGACCAGCTGGTAACACGTTTTGTGAACAACTTAATGTGGGATGGTAAAAAATCAACAGCTTTCAAAGTATTTTATGATGCAATTGATATCGTAGAGGCTAAGAAGCAAGATGCAGAAAAATCATCATTAGAGATCTGGAAAGATGCTTTAACAAACGTTATGCCTCACGTAGAAGTACGTAGCCGTAGAGTTGGTGGAGCTACATTCCAAATCCCAATGCAAATTCGTCCAGATAGAAAAATTTCTATGGCGATGAAATGGATGATTCTTTATGCAAGAAGAAGAAATGAAAAATCGATGGCTCAAAGACTGGCGTCTGAAGTTTTAGCTGCGGCTAAAGAAGAAGGTGCTGCTGTTAAAAAGAGAATGGATACTCATAAGATGGCAGAGGCTAACAAGGCATTCTCTCACTTTAGATTTTAATTCTTAAGAAATGGCTAGAGAACTTAAATATACAAGAAACATAGGAATTGCTGCTCACATTGATGCTGGTAAAACAACAACAACGGAGCGTATATTATTCTATACTGGAAAATCACACAAAATTGGTGAAGTACACGATGGTGCTGCAACAATGGACTGGATGGCACAAGAGCAGGAAAGAGGTATTACAATTACTTCTGCTGCTACAACTTGTGAATGGAATTTCCCTACCGAGCAAGGTAAAGTTTTACCTGAAACATTGCCTTATCACTTTAATATTATCGATACCCCGGGACACGTTGACTTTACAGTTGAAGTAAACCGTTCGTTGCGTGTACTTGATGGTTTGGTTTTCTTATTTAGTGCTGTTGATGGTGTTGAGCCTCAGTCAGAAACTAACTGGAGATTAGCTGATCAATACAGAGTGCCACGTATTGGATTCGTTAACAAAATGGACAGACAAGGTTCTAACTTCTTGATGGTATGTCAACAAGTAAGAGACATGTTAAAATCTAATGCCGTTGCAATCACTTTACCAATTGGTGAAGAAAATGATTTCAAAGGTGTGGTAGACTTGGTGAAAAACCAAGCTATCGTATGGCATGAAGAAGGTATGGGTGCGACATATGATATTGTGCCTATTCCGGAAGATATGCTTGAAGAAGTGAAAGAATACAGATCGATTCTTATTGAGGCAGTTGCTGATTATGATGAGACTTTGCTTGAGAAATTCATGGAAGATGAAAACTCTATTACAGAGGAAGAAATCAACACTGCATTAAGAGCTGCTGTGATGGACATGGCTATCATTCCGATGATTGCTGGTTCTTCTTTCAAAAACAAAGGAGTTCAATTTATGTTGGATGCAGTTTGTAAGTATTTGCCATCTCCAATGGACAAAGAAGGTATCGAAGGAATTCATCCTGATGACGCTGAATTGTTAGAAGAAGATCAAGTTAAAATATTACGTAAGCCAGATGTAAAAGAGCCGTTCGCTGCTCTTGCATTTAAGATTGCTACTGACCCATTCGTAGGTCGTTTGGCATTCTTCCGTGCTTATTCAGGTCGTTTGGACGCAGGTTCTTACGTGTTGAATACGCGTTCTGGAAACAAAGAAAGAATTTCCCGTATCTACCAGATGCACGCTAACAAACAAAACCCAATCGATTACATCGAGGCAGGTGATATTGGAGCGGCAGTTGGATTTAAAGATATCAAAACTGGAGATACATTGTGTGATGAAAAACACCCAATCATTCTTGAGTCAATGAAATTCCCTGCGCCGGTAATTGGTATTGCAATTGAGCCTAAAACTAAGGCTGACGTAGATAAAATGGGTATGGCTTTGGCTAAACTAGCTGAAGAAGATCCAACGTTTACAGTTAGAACTGATGAGGCTTCTGGTCAGACTATTATCTCTGGTATGGGTGAGCTTCACTTGGATATCCTTGTAGATCGTATGAAACGTGAATTCAAAGTTGAAGTAAACCAAGGTGAGCCTCAAGTTGAATACAAAGAAGCTTTTACAAAAAGTGCAACTCACAGAGAAACTTACAAAAAGCAATCAGGTGGACGTGGTAAATTCGGTGATATCGTATTTACACTTGAACCAGCTGATGAAGTTGATGGAAAAGTGCCTAAAGGGTTACAGTTTATCAACGCTGTAAAAGGTGGTAACGTTCCTAAAGAATATATTCCATCTGTAGAAAAAGGTTTCAGAGAAGCTATGAAACAAGGGCCTCTTGCAGGTTACCAAGTGGATAGCTTGAAAGTAACTTTAACAGACGGATCTTTCCACCCGGTGGATTCTGATGCGCTTTCTTTTGAGTTAGCTGCAAGAATGGGGTACAGAGAAGTGGCTAAAGCTGCAGGTGCTGTTATACTTGAGCCAATCATGAAAATGGAAGTTATTACTCCTGAAGAAAACATGGGAGATATCGTAGGTGATATCAACCGTCGTAGAGGTCAGGTAAATGACATGGGTGACAGAGCTGGTGCTAAAACCATCAAAGCCGATGTGCCATTATCAGAAATGTTTGGTTATGTAACAACATTAAGAACACTTTCATCAGGTAGAGCGACTTCAACAATGGAGTTCTCACACTATGCTGAAACACCTGCTAATATTTCAGAAGCAGTTATCAAAAAAGCAAAAGGAAACGCTTAATCTTTAAGAAAATGAGTCAAAAAATCAGAATAAAACTAAAATCTTACGATCACATGTTGGTAGACAAGTCTGCTGAAAAGATTGTAAAAACTGTAAAAAGTACAGGTGCAGTAGTAACAGGGCCAATCCCATTGCCAACACACAAAAAACTTTTCACTGTTCTACGTTCTCCACACGTTAACAAAAAAGCGAGAGAGCAATTTGAAGTAATGTCATACAAGAGATTGATCGACATTTATTCATCTTCATCAAAAACAATTGACGCTCTAATGAAGTTAGAGTTACCAAGTGGTGTTGAAGTAGAGATCAAGGTTTAAGTATCTTTAGAGAATAAAAGAACCTGCATTTAGGTAAAAAATATTTTTTGAGTTTGTATGTAAATAAGTTATATATTTGCAGCCACTTAAAAAATAGGGTTTGCTTAAAATGCAGTGTTCTATATTTTATATTTAATAATTAATAATTAATAAATAATAATTATGTCTGGGTTAATTGGTAGAAAAATCGGCATGACTAGCATTTTCGACGAAAACGGGAAGAACATTCCTTGTACAGTAATCGAAGCTGGGCCGTGTGTTGTTACCCAAGTCAGAACCAAAGGTGTTGACGGGTATGAAGCGTTGCAACTGGGTTTCGATGACAAAAACGAGAAACATTCCACAAAAGCGGCTTTAGGTCACTTTAAAAAAGCTGGAACTGTTGCTAAGAAAAAAGTCGTTGAATTCCAAGATTTTGCAACTGAACAAAAATTAGGAGATCTTATTGATGTTTCTATTTTTGAAGAAGGAGAGTTTGTAGATGTACAAGGTGTATCTAAAGGTAAAGGTTTTCAAGGGGTTGTGAAACGTCACGGTTTTGGTGGTGTTGGACAAGCAACTCACGGTCAGCACAACCGTTTAAGAGCGCCAGGTTCTGTGGGAGCTTCATCTTATCCGTCTAGAGTATTCAAAGGAATGCGTATGGCCGGAAGAATGGGTGGAGACAATGTAAAAGTACAAAATCTAAGAGTTTTGAAAGTAGTGGCTGATAAGAACCTACTTGTAATCAAAGGATGCGTTCCTGGATGCAAAAACTCTTACGTAATCATTCAGAAGTAATGGAAGCAAAAGTATTAGATTTCAACGGAAAAGATACTGGAAGAAAAGTTCAACTTTCTGATTCAGTATTTGGTATAGAACCAAACAATCACGCAGTATACCTTGATGTGAAGCAATATCTTGCTAATCAAAGACAAGGAACGCACAAAGCTAAAGAAAGAGCTGAAGTAGCGGGAAGTACTCGTAAGATAAAAAAACAAAAAGGAACTGGTACTGCTCGTGCGGGTAGTGCAAAGAATCCGTTGTTTAAAGGTGGGGGAACAGTTTTCGGACCAAGACCAAGAAGTTATTCATTCAAATTGAATAAGGGATTGAAAAGATTGGCCAGAAAATCAGCTTTCTCAATCAAAGCAAAAGAGTCAAATATTATGGTCATCGAAGACTTTAATTTTGAAACACCAAACACTAAAAATTTCATTAACGTTTTGAAAGCTTTAGGGTTAGAAAATAAAAAATCTTTATTTGTGTTGGGTGATTCAAATAAAAATGTATATTTGTCGTCACGTAATTTGAAGGCCTCTAACGTCGTAAGTAACAGTGAATTAAGCACTTACGCGATTCTTAACGCTAATAATTTAGTGCTTTTAGAAAGTTCTTTAGAGGGAATTGAAGAAAATTTAAGCAAATAATAGGATATGAGCATTATAATAAAACCTATAGTGACTGAAAAAGTAACCAAAGAAAGTGAAGTTTTAAACCGCTTTGGATTCTTCGTAGACAAGAAAGCTAACAAGATACAAATTAAGAAAGCTGTTGAGGCTGCTTACGGAGTAACTATAGTAAGTGTCAATACGATGAACGTAAGACCGGATAGAACTACAAAATACACTAAAAGTGGTTTAATCAGTGGAAAGACAAATGCTGCTAAGAAAGCGTTTGTACAAGTACAAGAAGGAGAAACAATTGATTTTTACAACAATATCTAGACTAGAAAAATGTCAGTAAGAAAATTAAAACCTATTACCCCAGGTCAGCGATTTAGAGTTGTGAATGGTTATGACGCCATTACAACTGATAAGCCGGAACGCTCTTTGATAGCGCCGATAAAAAACTCTGGAGGTAGAAATAGTCAAGGAAAGATGACCATGCGTTATACGGGTGGTGGTCACAAGCAGAGATATCGTATTATTGATTTCAAAAGAACTAAAGATGGAATTCCAGCTTCAGTGAAATCAATCGAATACGATCCAAATCGTACTGCGTTTATCGCTTTATTAGCTTATGCTGATGGTGAGAAAACTTATATTATTGCTCAAAACGGATTGCAAGTTGGTCAGAAATTAGTTTCTGGTGCTGATGCGCAACCGGAAATTGGTAATACATTGCCATTAAGCAGAATCCCATTGGGAACTGTTATATCTTGTATTGAGTTACGTCCAGGTCAGGGAGCGGTTATTGCTCGTTCTGCAGGAACATTTGCTCAATTAATGGCAAGAGATGGAAAATACGCAACAATCAAAATGCCTTCTGGAGAAACAAGATTGATCTTGTTGACTTGTTCGGCTACAATTGGAGCTGTTTCAAATTCTGACCACCAATTAGTTGTATCTGGAAAAGCAGGTAGAACAAGATGGTTAGGAAGAAGACCTAGAACAAGACCTGTTGCAATGAACCCTGTCGATCACCCAATGGGTGGTGGTGAAGGTCGTTCTTCTGGTGGACATCCACGTTCAAGAAATGGAATACCAGCTAAAGGTTATAGAACTCGTTCTAAGAAAAACCCGAGTAACAAGTATATCGTAGAACGTAGAAAGAAATAATAAGATATGGCACGTTCATTAAAAAAAGGACCTTTCGTTCATTATAAGTTAGACAAGAAAGTTCAGGAAAACATCGAGAAAGGTAAAAACGGAGTAGTAAAGACATGGTCTAGAGCTTCGATGATTACTCCAGACTTTGTTGGACAAACAATCGCAGTTCATAACGGTCGTCAGTTTGTACCAGTTTACGTAACAGAAAACATGGTAGGTCACAAATTAGGAGAATTTTCACCAACCAGATCTTTTAGAGGTCATGCTGGAGCAAAAAATAAAGGTAAAAAATAAGAAGCAATGGGAGTTCGTAAAAGAGAAACAGCAGATGCGAGAAAAGAGGCTAATAAGTCTTTGGCTTTCGCGAAATTGAATAACTGCCCTACTTCACCTAGAAAAATGCGTTTAGTAGCAGACTTGGTAAGAGGTCAGAAAGTGGAGAGAGCGTTGAATATTTTAAGATTCAGCTCTAAAGAAGCTTCTAGAAAATTAGAGAAATTGGTTTTATCTGTAATTGCCAACTGGCAAGCAAAAAACCCTGACGCTAATATGGAAGAAGCAGGCTTATTCGTAAAAGAGATCCGTGTAGATGGTGGAATGATGTTGAAAAGACTTCGTCCAGCTCCACAAGGTCGCGCACACAGAATTAGAAAACGTTCTAATCACGTTACAATCGTGTTAGGATCTATTAATAATAACACACAAGCAAACTAAAGATGGGACAAAAGACAAATCCAATTGGAAATAGACTTGGTATCATCAGAGGATGGGACTCAAACTGGTATGGTGGAAATGATTACGGTGATAAACTTGCCGAAGATTATAAAATCAGAAAGTACATCCATGCTCGTTTATCAAAAGCTAGTGTATCAAAAGTAATCATCGAGAGAACTTTGAAACTTGTAACCGTTACTATCACTACAGCCCGACCAGGAATTATCATTGGAAAAGGTGGACAAGAGGTAGACAAGTTGAAGGAAGAACTTAAGAAAATTACTGACAAAGAGGTTCAAATCAACATCTTTGAAATCAAAAGACCTGAACTTGACGCGTATCTAGTTGCTACAAGCATCTGTCGTCAAATCGAAAGCAGGATTTCTTACAGACGTGCAATCAAAATGGCTATTGCTGCTTCTATGCGTATGAACGCGGAAGGTATCAAAGTCTTGATTTCTGGTCGTTTGAATGGTGCAGAGATGGCTCGTTCAGAGGGTTTCAAAGAAGGTAGAATTCCTCTATCAACTTTCAGAGCCGATATTGACTATGCTTTGGCTGAAGCGCATACTACTTATGGTAGAATGGGTATCAAAGTATGGATCATGAAAGGTGAAGTTTATGGAAAGAGAGATCTTTCTCCACTTGCCGGAATGGACAAAAAGCAATCTGGTACTGGTGGTGGTAAAGGTGGCGATGCTCCAAGAGGAGACAGAAAGCCTTTTAATAAAGGTGGAAAACCAGACGCTCGTAAACGAAAGTAAATTTTTAAACTAAAGTAAAATGTTACAGCCTAAAAGAACAAAATACCGTAAGGTACAAAAGGGTAAAATGAAAGGGAACTCTCAAAGAGGGCATGAACTTTCTAATGGAATGTTTGGTATTAAATCTGTACATGAAGATGGAATGTTCTTAACTTCTCGTCAAATCGAAGCTGCGCGTATCGCTGCAACTCGTTTCATGAAGAGAGAAGGACAATTATGGATCAAAATATTTCCAGACAAACCAATTACTAAGAAGCCTCTTGAGGTACGTATGGGTAAAGGAAAAGGAGCCGTTGAATATTGGGCTGCTGTTGTTAAACCCGGAAGAATTATGTTTGAAGTTGGAGGAGTACCTTTGTCAGTTGCAAAAGAGGCGTTACGTCTTGCAGCTCAAAAGCTTCCAGTGAAAACGAAATTCGTTGTTGCTAGAGATTTCGAAGCATAATCTATATTATATTATGAAACAATCAGAAATAAAAGATCTTTCTGCAGCAGAGTTGCAAGAAAAGCTTAGCCAGACTAAGAAAACATATGCTGATCTGAAAATGGCTCACGCTATTTCACCAATTGAGAACCCACTTCAAATTAGAAGTGTAAGAAGAACAGTTGCCAGATTAGCTACAGAACTTACTAAAAGAGAGTTACAATAACTGTATTCTGCTGAAAGATGGAAGAAAAAAGAAATTTAAGAAAAGAAAGAGTTGGTGTTGTTACTTCGGACAAAATGGATAAATCTATTGTTGTTGCAGAAGTACGTAAAGTAAAACACCCATTATACGGTAAGTTCGTGTTGAAAACTAAAAAGTATCACGCACACGACGAAACGAACGACTGTAACATTGGAGATACTGTAAGGATTAGCGAAACGCGTCCTATGAGTAAAACTAAATGTTGGAGGTTAGTTGAAATCATTGAAAGAGCTAAATAATTATGGTACAACAAGAATCAAGACTAAAAGTAGCAGATAACACAGGAGCTAAAGAAGTTTTAACTATCCGTGTTTTAGGAGGTACCAAAAGAAGGTATGCCTCTGTTGGAGACAAGATTGTAGTATCAATTAAAGATACAGCCCCTAACGGAAGCGTTAAAAAAGGAGCTGTTTCGACTGCAGTGGTTGTACGTACCAAAAAAGAAGTGAGAAGAGCCGATGGTTCATACATCAGATTTGACGATAACGCTTGCGTATTGTTGAACGCTGCTGGTGAAATGAGAGGAACTCGTGTTTTTGGTCCGGTAGCAAGAGAACTTCGTGAAAAACAATTCATGAAAATTGTATCATTAGCACCTGAAGTGCTTTAATTATTTTTAAGATGATAAAGCTAAAAATAAAAACAGGAGATATCGTTAGAGTGATTACCGGAGACCATAAAGGTTCTGAAGGGAAAATTGTAAAGGTTGACCGTGAGAAGAACAAAGCGATCGTTGAAGGCGTAAACATGGTTTCAAAACATACGAAGCCAAGTGCGAAAAGCCCTCAAGGAGGAATCGTTAAGAAAGAGGCTCCTATACAAATTTCTAACCTGTCTCTAATAGATCCTAAAACTAAGGAAGCTACAAGAACAGGAGTTAGAGTAGAAGGAGATAAAAAAGTAAGATTTTCAAAAAAATCTAATCAAGTACTATAGTGATGGCTTATATACCTAGACTAAAAGATGAATATAAGAACAGAGTAATCTCTGCTCTTAAAGAAGAATTCGGTTACAAAAACGTGATGGAAGTTCCAAAATTGGAAAAAATCGTGTTAAGTAAAGGAGTTGGTGCAGCAGTATCTGACAAGAAACTTATCGACTATGCAGTGGAAGAGTTGACAAAAATTACTGGACAAAAAGCAATTGCTACTATCTCTAAGAAAGACGTTGCGTCTTTCAAATTGAGAAAAGGAATGCCAATTGGTGCAAAAGTTACTTTGCGTGGAGAAAGAATGTATGAGTTTTTAGACAGACTTATCACTTCTTCTTTACCACGAGTTAGAGATTTCAGCGGTATCAAAGCTACTGGTTTCGACGGAAGAGGTAACTATAACTTAGGAGTTTTAGAACAAATCATTTTCCCTGAAATTGATATTGATAAAGTGAACAAGATTTCTGGTATGGATATTACGTTTGTTACTTCTGCGAAAACAGATAAGGAAGCAAAATCGTTATTGGCTGAACTGGGATTACCTTTTAAAAAGAATTAAGATATGGCTAAAGAATCAATGAAAGCCCGTGAGGTGAAGAGAGAAAAAACGGTTGCAAAATATGCTGAGAAAAGAAAAGCTTTGTTAGAAGCCGGAGATTTCGTAGGTTTGCAAAAATTACCGAAAAACGCTTCGCCTGTTCGTTTGCACAATCGTTGTAAATTAACTGGAAGACCAAGAGGATATATGCGTCAATTTGGTGTTTCACGTGTTACATTTCGTGAGATGGCAAACAACGGATTGATACCAGGAGTTAAGAAAGCCAGCTGGTAATTAAACATTTATAAATTGGTTAAAGGTTCGATGGATGAGTATCCCTCGAAAACCATAACCGCAAATCAATACACATGTATACAGATCCTATTGCGGATTATTTGACAAGAGTTAGAAACGCTGTGGCTGCAAACCACAAAGTTGTCGAAATTCCTGCTTCTAATCTAAAAAAAGAAATAACAAAGATCTTATTTGATCAAGGTTATATCTTGAGTTACAAATTTGAGGACAACGCTGTTCAGGGTTCAATCAAAATCGCTTTGAAGTATGATAAAGATACTAAAGAGCCGGTAATTAAAGATATCCAAAGAATTAGTAAACCAGGTTTACGTAAGTACGCAGGTTCTTCTAAAATACCTAGAATCCTTAACGGATTAGGAATTGCGATTGTTTCAACGTCTAAAGGTCTTATGACCGGAAAACAAGCGAAACAATTAAATGTAGGTGGTGAAGTAATTTGTTACGTATACTAATTTTAAAAGACTTATAAGATGTCAAGAATAGGTAAAAATCCAATTGTAATCCCTGCTGGAGTAACTGTAGAAGTTAAGGAAGGTATCATTACAGTAAAAGGAAAAAATGGTCAACTTACACAGGAGTTTTCGGACATTACTGTTGTAGTTGAAGACGGTCAGGTTCTTGTGAGCAGATCATCTGATCACAAAGACCACAGAGCAAAACACGGACTGTACAGATCTTTAGTCAATAACATGATTTTAGGGGTGTCAGAAGGTTTTACTAAATCTTTAGAATTAGTAGGTGTAGGTTATAGAGCTTCAAATCAAGGACAGAAATTGGACTTGGCTTTAGGTTTCTCTCACAATATCGTTTTGGAAATTGCTCCTGAAGTAGTTTTAGAAACAATATCTGAAAAAGGTAAAAACCCAATTGTAAAATTAACGTCTTTCGACAAACAACTTTTAGGACAGGTAGCTGCGAAAATCAGAGGTTTCCGTAAGCCAGAGCCTTATAAAGGAAAAGGGGTTAAATTTGTGGGTGAAGTATTAAGAAGAAAAGCAGGTAAATCAGCTTAAAAAATAAGATTATGTCATTAACAAAATCTGATAGAAGACAGAGAATCAAGTTCAGAATTAGAAAGACTATTAGTGGTACTGCTACTAAACCAAGACTTTCTGTATTCAGAAGCAATAAAGAAATCTACGCACAACTTATTGATGATGTGAATGGAGTAACTTTATTGGCTGCATCTTCAAGAGAAAAAGAAGTAGGTAAAGGTACTAACGTAGAAATCGCAAACGCAGTTGGAAAACTTGTAGGTGAAAAAGCGTTAAAAGCCGGGATTGATGCAGTAACTTTCGATAGAGGAGGTTATTTGTATCACGGTCGTATTCAATCATTAGCAGAAGGCGCGAGAGCGGCTGGACTTAAATTCTAATATAGTATGTCTAATAGTAAATACAAGAATGTAGAGCTAGTAAAACCAAGTGGTCTTGAATTAAAAGATCGTCTGGTAAGTGTTAATCGTGTTACTAAAGTTACAAAAGGTGGTAGAGCTTTCGGTTTTTCTGCAATTGTAGTGGTAGGTGATGAAAATGGAGTGGTTGGTCACGGATTGGGAAAATCTAAAGACGTTTCTGAAGCAATTGCGAAAGCAGTAGAAGATGCAAAGAAAAATCTTGTGAAAATTCCTTTGAACGGTCAGTCTGTTCCTCACGAACAAAAAGGTAAATTTGGTGGTGCACGTGTATTCTTAATTCCGGCCTCTCATGGTACAGGAGTTATTGCTGGTGGAGCTGTTCGTTCAGTTCTTGAATCAGTTGGAATTCACGATGTATTGTCTAAATCTCAAGGATCATCAAATCCTCACAACGTAGTGAAAGCAACTTTTGATGCTTTATTACAAATGAGAAGCGCATACACTGTTGCAAAACAACGTGGAGTTTCTTTAGAGAAAGTTTTTAAAGGTTAATTCAAGGAAATTATGGCTAAATTATTAGTAAAACAAGTTCGAAGCAAAATCAACTGTCCTCTTACACAAAAGAGAGGTCTGCTTGCTTTAGGTCTTAAGAAAATGGGACAAGTTGTAGAGCATGATTCAAATCCTGCAATCCTTGGGATGATAAACAAAGTTAAACACTTAGTTTCTGTAGAGGAAGCTAAATAACAAATACTGTTATGAATTTAAGTAACTTACAACCTGCTGAAGGTTCTACGCACAATCAAAATAAAAGATTAGGTAGAGGAGAAGGTTCTGGAAAAGGTGGTACTTCTGCAAGAGGTCACAAAGGAGCAAAATCTCGTTCTGGTTATTCTAAAAAGATTGGTTTTGAGGGAGGGCAAATGCCACTTCAAAGACGTGTGCCTAAGTTTGGTTTCACAAACATCAATCGTAAGAATTACGAAGGTGTTAACCTTGATACGCTTCAATTATTAGTTGATAATGGAATGATCACCGATACTGTTGATATGACAGTGTTTGTTTCAAACCGTTTGGCTACCAAAAATGAAATCGTTAAGATTTTAGGTAGAGGAGAATTGACAGCTAAATTAAAGGTAACCGCTCACAAATTTACTGCTACTGCAAAAGCCGCTATTGAGGCTGCTGGTGGAGAAGCCGTAACAATATAATTTTTCTACGATGAAGAAATTTATTGAATCACTTATTAATGTTTGGAAAATCGAGGAACTGAAAAATAGAATCCTAATTACTTTGGGTCTTCTTTTGGTTTATCGTTTTGGAGCTCATGTTACTCTACCAGGTATTGACGCTACGCAATTACATAGTTTAGCCGGTCAAACAAAAAATGGTATTGGTTCAATTCTTGACATGTTCACGGGTGGTGCTTTTTCAAAAGCTTCGGTTTTTGCTTTAGGTATCATGCCTTACATCTCAGCATCTATTGTAGTACAGTTGATGGGAATCGCGGTTCCTTATCTGCAAAAACTACAAAGTGATGGTGAAAGTGGAAGAAAGAAAATTAATCAGATTACACGTTGGTTAACTATCGTGATTACTCTGGTACAAGGGCCGGGTTATATCTATAACTTATATAGAACATTACCAAGCAGCGCCTTTTTATTAGGATTTGATTCTTTCTCATTCTTATTCTCATCAGTGATCATTTTAGTTACAGGGACAATTTTTGCCATGTGGTTAGGAGAAAAAATTACTGATAAAGGAATCGGAAACGGTATTTCACTATTAATTATGGTGGGTATCTTGGCGAGATTGCCACAAGCATTCATACAAGAGTTCACAACCAGAGTTACCAATAATAACGGTGGACCAATGTTATTGGTTATCGAGATCATTGTTTGGTTGTTAGTGATTATTGCATGTATCTTATTGGTAATGGCTATCCGTAAAATTCCTGTACAATACGCCAGAAGAACAGTTTCTGGTGACTTTGAACAAGATATGATGGGTGGAAACAGACAATGGATCCCATTAAAGCTTAATGCATCGGGTGTAATGCCAATTATCTTTGCACAGGCGATAATGTTTATTCCGGCTGCTTTGGCAGGTTTGTCAAAATCCGATGTCTCAACCTCTATTGCAGGAGCATTCAGTAATATGTTCGGATTCTGGTATAACTTTGTATTCGCAACATTAATTGTTGTCTTTACATTCTTTTATACTGCCATTACTGTTCCTACAAATAAAATGGCTGATGATTTAAAGAGAAGCGGTGGATTCATTCCGGGTATCAGACCAGGAGTTGAAACATCTGACTTTTTAGATAAAGTGATGTCTTTAATTACTTTCCCAGGTTCCTTATTCCTTGCCTTAATTGCTGTGTTCCCAGCCATTGTAGTAAGTATTATGGATGTTCAACAATCTTGGGCGATGTTTTTTGGCGGAACGTCATTAATAATCATGGTTGGTGTTGCAATAGATACTATTCAACAAATCAATTCCTATCTGTTGAACAAACATTATGATGGATTGATGAAGAGTGGTAAAAATAGAAAAGCAGTAGCTTAATATATGGCAAAACAATCAGCAATAGAACAAGACGGATCCATCATTGAAGCATTATCAAATGCGATGTTCCGTGTAGAGTTAGAAAATGGACATATTGTAATTGCTCACATATCCGGTAAAATGCGTATGCATTATATCAAATTATTACCTGGTGATAAAGTGAAACTGGAAATGAGCCCTTATGATTTGTCAAAAGCAAGAATTACTTATAGATATTAAAGGCTATTCACAATGAAAGTAAGAGCATCAGTTAAAAAGAGAAGTCCCGAGTGCGTTATCGTGCGAAGAAAAGGGAGATTGTACGTAATTAACAAAAAGAATCCTAGATTTAAACAAAGACAAGGATAGTTATGGCAAGAATTGCAGGGGTAGATATCCCGAAAAATAAGAGAGGTGTTATTGCACTAACCTATATCTTCGGATTAGGAAAAAGTAGAGCTATTGAGATTTTAGAAAAAGCTCAAGTTAGCCAAGACAAAAAAGTTCAAGATTGGAATGATGAGGAGATCGGAGCAATTCGTGAGGCCGTATCAACATTCAAAATTGAAGGTGAATTGCGTTCAGAAGTTTCTTTGAACATCAAACGTCTTATGGACATTGGATGTTATAGAGGTATCCGTCACAGATCTGGTCTTCCATTAAGAGGACAAAGAACTAAGAACAACTCTAGAACAAGAAAAGGTAAGAGAAAAACTGTTGCCAACAAGAAAAAAGCAACTAAATAATAAGTAGTATGGCTAAGGCAAGTACAAAAAAACGTAAAGTCATTGTTGAATCAACGGGAGAAGCACACATCAGTGCAACTTTTAACAACATCATCATTTCTTTGACAAACAAAAAAGGTGAAGTTATTTCTTGGTCTTCAGCTGGTAAAATGGGCTTTAGAGGTTCTAAAAAGAACACTCCATATGCAGCTCAGATGGCAGCAGAAGATTGTAGTAAAGTAGCGTTGGAAGCAGGACTTAAAAAAGTAAAGGTGTATGTAAAAGGACCAGGAAACGGACGTGAGTCTGCCATCCGTTCTTTGCATAACGGTGGAATTGAAGTTACAGAGATTATCGATGTTACGCCAATGCCACACAACGGATGTCGTCCTCCGAAAAGACGTAGAGTATAATTATATTTAAGTATAACTAGGTAGAATACAAGATTATCGGAGGATATGACCTGAATTCATAATCTCTACCTTAATTTAATTTTTAGAAATGGCAAGATATACTGGTCCAAAAACTAGAATTGCTCGTAAATTTGGCGAAGCAATCTTCGGAGATGACAAATCTTTCGAAAAAAGAAATTACCCACCTGGACAACACGGGATGGCTAAAAAAAGAGGTAAAAAATCTGAGTTCGCAATCCAGTTAATGGAAAAGCAAAAAGCTAAATATTCTTACGGAATTTTAGAAAAACAATTCAGAGGCTTATTCAAAAAAGCATCAGCTACTAAAGGTGTTACTGGTGAAGTTCTTTTACAATTATGTGAAGCTAGATTAGACAACGTAGTATTCAGAATGGGTATCGCTCCTTCTAGAAGAGGCGCCAGACAATTGGTTTCTCACAGACACATCACTGTAAACGGTGAAGTGGTGGATATCGCTTCTTACCACTTGAGACCGGGTGATAAAGTTGCTGTTCGTGAAAAATCTAAATCATTAGAAGCTATCGAACGTTCTTTATCTAATTCTAGTCATGTTTATGAGTGGATTACTTGGAATAACGATATCAAAGAAGGTACTTTTGTTTCTGTTCCTGCAAGATTGCAAATTCCAGAAAACATCAAAGAACAATTAATCGTAGAGTTGTACAACAAATAATAACTGACATTAGTCGAAATTTATGGCAATATTTAATTTTCAGAAGCCCGATAAAGTTATCATGATCGATTCAACCGATTTTGAAGGTAAATTCGAATTTAGACCTTTAGAACCTGGTTACGGATTGACAGTTGGTAATGCACTTAGAAGAGTTTTGCTTTCTGCTTTAGAAGGATACGCAATCACATCGGTTCGTATCGAAGGTGTAGATCATGAATTTTCTACTATCTCAGGAGTTGTTGAAGATGTTACAGAAATTATCCTTAATCTTAAACAAGTACGTTTCAAACGTCAGATCGAAGATGTGGATAATGAATCGGTTACGATTTCTGTTACAGGTAAAGATCAACTTACTGCTGGTGATTTTCAAAAGTTTATCTCAGGTTTCCAAGTTCTGAACCCAGAACTGGTTATCTGTAATTTAGACCCTAAAATCAATTTGAATTTCGAATTGACCATTGAAAAAGGTAGAGGTTATGTTCCTGCAGAGGAAAACAAAAAACAGAATGCAGCAATTGGAACAATATTTACTGACTCGATCTTTACTCCGGTAAAAAACGTTAAGTATGCTATTGAAAACTTCCGTGTAGAGCAAAAAACAGATTATGAAAAATTGGTTTTTGAAATAAAAACTGACGGTTCAATCAATCCTAAAGATGCCCTTACTGAAGCTGCCAAAGTTTTGATTCACCATTTCATGTTGTTTTCTGACGAAAGAATTACACTTGAGGCTGACGAAATTGCACAAACTGAATCATACGATGAGGAATCATTGCATATGAGACAATTGCTTAAAACTAAGCTTGTTGATATGGATTTGTCAGTGAGAGCATTAAATTGTTTGAAAGCGGCTGAAGTTGATACATTAGGTGACTTAGTATCATTCAATAAAAATGACCTGATGAAATTCCGTAATTTCGGTAAAAAATCGTTAACTGAACTAGATGAACTTGTAGCAGTTAAAAATTTAACCTTCGGAATGGATTTGGCAAAATACAAACTAGATAAAGAATAAATTACTTCATAATTTGCTCTCCAAGGTGGATTGCAGCAAGATGAAGTTAAAAAAAATACGTCATGAGACACGGAAAAAAATTCAATCACTTAAGCAGACAGAAAGGACATAGAGCAGCTATGTTGGCTAATATGGCTTGTTCTCTTATCGAGCACAAACGTATTAACACTACTGTCGCTAAAGCAAAAGCGCTTAAACAATTCGTTGAGCCGCTTATAACAAAATCAAAAGCTGATACTACTCACAACAGACGTATCGTTTTTGCTTACTTGAGAAGCAAATATGCGGTAACTGACCTGTTCAGAGACGTAGCTGCAAAAGTAGGAGATCGTCCGGGTGGTTACACTCGTATCATCAAAGTTGGAAATCGTTTGGGAGATAATGCTGATATGGCAATGATCGAACTGGTAGATTTCAACGAACTTTACAACGGTGGTAAAAAAGAAGTGAAAAAAGCTAAAAGCCGTCGTGGTGGAAAAGCTAAGAAAGCAGACGAAGCTACTGAAGCTCCAGCTGCCGAAACTGAAACTTCAACTGACGCTGCAGAATAAAGATGAAAATCACTATTCAATAAAAATCAAGGATAAACTTTTAATAGTTTGTCCTTTTTTTTTGTCCATTTTTTGGGAGCAGAAATTCCGGCTTCTCAAGATATCCTGTTCCTGCTGTTCGCTGCAATCCACGCAAAAAAAGCGTGGGATTTCCACTTCCATCAGGGCTAAAGAGTAAATTGTGGCTTCCCGAGAAATTAAATTTTCAGAAACCCACAAATTCAATTAAATTTGCAATCGCAACACAACAACAACAACACAAATGAAACGAGCCTGGCGAGTTCCATGAGACCGTTGTAAAAAAAAATAACTACGAATGAAATACGCAAATAGAAAAAAAGCCATTCTTTTACTAAGCGACGGAACCATTTTTCATGGCAAATCAATCGGTATAGAAGGAACCGCTTTTGGCGAAGTTTGTTTCAATACCGGAATGACAGGCTATCAGGAAATCTTCACCGATCCTTCCTATTACGGCCAAATCATGGTCGCCACCAATCCACACATCGGAAATTACGGGGTCCACGAAAATGAAATCGAAGCGGACGAAATTAAAATATCCGGTCTGGTTTGTAAAAACTTCAGTTTTAATTATTCAAGACCCGACGCATCAGGAAGTCTGGAAGATTATTTCACCAAACACAATCTGGTTTGCATCTCCGATGTCGACACTCGTGCCTTGGTTAGCTATATCCGGGATAACGGCGCGATGAATGCGGTAATCTCGACAGATGGTAAATCTATCGACGAATTGAAAGCAATGCTTAAAGAGGTGCCTGATATGAATGGATTGGAATTGGCATCCAAAGTATCCACCAAAGAGCCTTATTTTGTAGGCGATGAAAATGCAACCTATAAAATTGCCGCACTGGATCTTGGAATCAAGAAAAATATCCTTCGTAATTTGGCCAAAAGAGATTGCTACATCAAAGTTTTCCCGTACAATGCAGCCTATGAGGATTTGGCAGGATTTAATCCAGACGGTTTTTTCCTTTCAAACGGTCCCGGAGATCCGGATCCGTTAGTGGGTGCACAAAAAATTGCTTCTCAGATATTAGAGAACAACCAACCGTTATTCGGAATCTGTTTAGGCCATCAGGTAATCGCATTGGCACACGGAATCTCAACATACAAAATGTTCAATGGTCACCGCGGAATCAATCACCCGGTGATGAACCTGATAGCGGGCAAAGGCGAAATCACTTCCCAAAACCATGGTTTTGCAGTGAACAAAGAAGAATTGGAACAACACCCTGATTTCGAAATTACCCATCTGCACCTGAACGACGGAACGGTAGCGGGAATGCGCATGAAAAACAAAAATTGTTTCTCTGTGCAATACCACCCGGAAGCCAGTCCTGGTCCTCATGATGCTTCATATCTGTTCGATGAGTTTATCGAAAACATTAAAAAGTCAAAAAACTAATTACTATACAACCTGTACAATATGAGTATTATTATCAAAATTCACGCAAGACAGATCTTTGATTCCAGAGGAAATCCTACTATTGAAGTAGATGTAGTTACTGAAAATGGTGTTTTGGGAAGAGCAGCGGTTCCATCCGGAGCGTCTACCGGAGAACATGAAGCAGTAGAATTACGTGACGGGGGAAAAGCCTTTTTAGGTAAAGGAGTTTTGAAAGCCGTGGAGAATGTAAATACAACCATTGCTGAAGAATTATTGGGAACTTCGGTTTTCGAACAAAATTTGGTGGACCAAATGATGATTCAATTGGACGGTACACCTAATAAATCCAATTTAGGTGCAAACGCTATTTTAGGGGTTTCTTTGGCTGTCGCCAAAGCTGCTGCCAATGAATTAGGATTGCCGTTGTATCGTTACATTGGTGGTGTTTCTGCCAATACCTTACCGGTTCCGATGATGAATATCATCAATGGAGGATCGCATTCTGATGCGCCGATTGCGTTTCAGGAATTCATGATTATGCCCGTTAAGGCAAAAACATTCTCTGAGGCAATGCAAATGGGAACGGAAATCTTTCATCATTTGAAGAAAGGGTTGCATGACAGAGGACTTTCAACTGCGGTAGGTGACGAAGGCGGTTTTGCACCAAATCTTGTCGGAGGTACCGAAGATGCCATTGAATCCATTAAGAAAGCAGTGGAAAGCGCAGGTTATAAGTTCGGTGATGAAATCATGATTGCGTTAGACTGTGCCGCCTCTGAATTTTATGTAAACGGAAAATACGATTATACTAAATTTGAAGGCTCTAATGGAAAAATCAGAACTTCAGAAGAACAAGCGGATTATTTAGCAGAATTAGCTTCCAAATATCCAATAATCTCTATTGAAGATGGAATGCAGGAAGATGATTGGGCAGGCTGGAAATACCTGACTGACAAAATCGGAAACAAAGTACAATTGGTGGGTGACGATTTGTTCGTGACCAATGTAGAGCGTCTGTCTAAAGGAATCAAAGAAAATACTGCCAATTCCATTTTGGTTAAAGTAAACCAAATCGGTACGTTGACCGAAACAATCGCTGCCGTAAACATGGCGCACAATGCCGGATATACATCGGTAATGTCTCATCGTTCCGGAGAAACCGAAGATTACACCATTGCTGATTTAGCGGTGGCGTTGAACTGTGGCCAAATCAAAACCGGTTCGGCTTCCCGTTCTGACCGTATGGCCAAGTACAATCAGTTGCTTCGTATTGAAGAGGAATTGGGCGATGTTGCTTATTTTCCTGCTCAAAGAGCATTCAAAATCAAATAGTTTTTACAGCTATTCTGTTATAAATCAAAAAGCCAATGTTCATCATTGGTTTTTTTGTTATTTTTTGATGATAATTAATGATATCAATGCGATTTTCATTTTTTAATTACTATGGAATTCCTTAGATTTGTTAAATTATAATTCCAATACATTAAAATCCCCGAACATATTATGTCAAAAACAGCAATATTAGAATTAGATGGTAAGAAGTATGAGTTTCCGGTAATAGTAGGAAGCGAAAATGAGGTTGCTATCGATATAAACAAACTACGTGATTTATCTGGAGCGATCACCATTGATCCGGGTTATAAAAATTCAGGTTCATGTAAAAGTGAAATTACCTTTCTTGATGGAGAAGAAGGTATTTTACGTTACAGAGGCTATTCAATTGAAGATTTAGCAGATAAGGCAGGTTTTCTTGAAGTATCTTATTTGTTGATTTTCGGAGAATTGCCAAGCAAGACTGAATTAGAAAGATTTGAAACCGATATTCGAAAATATACGCTTGTAAATGAGGAAATGAAAAACATCATTGATGGTTTTCCTAAAAACGCCCACCCAATGGGAGTTTTGTCTTGTCTGACAAGTGCGTTAACAGCATTCAACCCTAAATCGGTAAATGTTGATAATGAAAAAGAAATGTATGAGGCCGTTTGTAAAACTATGGGTAAATTTCTGGTAATTGCAACTTGGACCTACAGAAAAAGCATGGGCTTCCCACTGAATTATTACGATAATACCAAAGGGTATGTGGAGAACTTTATGCGATTGATGTTCGAATTGCCAACAGAACCATACAAGCCAAACCCAACGGTAATCGATGCATTAGATAAATTATTCATCCTTCACGGAGATCACGAACAAAACTGTTCTACCTCTACGGTAAGAATGGTAGGTTCTTCCCACGCTGGATTATTCGCTTCTATCTCAGCCGGTGTTTCTGCACTTTGGGGACCATTGCATGGTGGAGCAAACCAGGCGGTTTTGGAAATGTTGGAAGAAATCCAGAAAAATGGTGGTGACGCTGATAAATATTTAGCCAAAGCAAAAGATAAGGATGATCCGTTCCGTTTGATGGGATTCGGACACCGAGTATATAAAAACTTTGACCCAAGAGCAAAAATCATCAAAAAAGCAGCTGATGAAGTATTGGCCACATTAGGAGTAGACGATCCAATCTTGGCCATTGCCAAAAAACTGGAAGAGTCTGCCTTGGTAGACGAATACTTCGTTTCCAGAAAGTTATATCCGAACGTGGATTTCTATTCC
This sequence comes from Flavobacterium sp. GT3R68, assembly GCF_007109225.1. Classification (GTDB taxonomy): domain Bacteria; phylum Bacteroidota; class Bacteroidia; order Flavobacteriales; family Flavobacteriaceae; genus Flavobacterium. Next base: position 367,941 of record NZ_VJZK01000002.1, on the reverse strand, counting down.
GGAATTATTTACCGTGCACTCGGAATTCCAACGGATATGTTTACCGTATTATTTGCCATCGGACGTTTACCGGGCTGGATTGCACAATGGAAAGAAATGCGTGTCAACAAAGAGCCAATCGGTCGCCCAAGACAAGTCTACACAGGGTATGCCTTAAGAGATTTTAAACCAATGGATAATAGATAAAATATCAATTATTCCATTTAATAATAAAAGAAAGCTTCTCCTATTCGAGAAGCTTTTTTTATATTTGCTTATATCAACCATTCTTCAGATGTAGATGTGAGAAGAAGATACATCCCAAATCAATATTTTATGAGTAAAAATGTTATTTTTTTAATAAACAAATCTGAAATTACTGCCGGTACCCGGGGCGCCTCTTTAGGGCCGGAAGCCATAATAGCAGCAGCCCGAAAAAATGAAAGTCCTATTTTTGGGGAAAATGAAGTTCAGCAACTTCAAAATGTCAATTACTTTTTAGATCAATCCACCTCATTTCGATTTGCAAAACGAATCGATGGATTAGTAAGCGTATATAAAGAGCTCAACAGTTCAGTATCCGGAATTTTAAACAACCATTCTTTTCCGATTGTATTAGCAGCAGATCACGGTTCGGCAGGAGGGACGATAGCGGGAATCAAAACTGCATTTCCCCAAAAAAGATTGGGTGTCATTTGGATAGATGCGCATGCTGATATTCATACACCATACACAACCCCTTCCGGAAATATGCACGGAATGCCTTTGGCGACAGCATTAAATGAAGATAATATCGAATGTAAAAGGAATGATGTGGATGCCGAAACAATTTCGCTGTGGAATCAACTCAAATCCATAGGTAATAGTGCTCCAAAAATAAAACCTGAAGACATCGTTTACATCGCCGTCCGCGATACCGAAGATCAGGAAAATCGCATCTTGGACCGTTTGGGCATTCAAAAAATTGATGTTGCCGAAATCCGCCAAAAAAGTGTTCAGGCGATGATGCCAATTATCGAAGAAAAATTAAAAGATTGCGATATTATCTATGTATCTTTCGATGTAGATTCCATGGATCCCGACCTAACTTCCTACGGAACAGGGACACCGGTTAAAAATGGTTTGAAGCCGGAGGAAGCAAAAGAAATTTTAATCTCCCTAGCGAATAACCCGAAAACGGTCTGCATAGAAGTAGTAGAAGTCAATCCTTGTCTGGATGAAAAAGAAAATAAAATGGCAGAAATAACATTTGATATCGTTGAAGAAATTACTAAGACCTTAAAAAAATAAACTGTGAATCAAACGACCAACTCCATCTTGATGATTCGCCCGGTGGCTTTCCGGATGAACGAACAAACGACTGTAAATAATTACTATCAAAAGGTTATTGACGGATTGTTACCCGCGACAGTCAACGCAAAAGCGCAACAGGAATTTGATGCGTTCGTTGACAAACTACGTGCTGTGGGTGTTAACGTAATTGTTGTTGAGGATACTGCAGATCCCGATACCCCGGATAGCGTCTTTCCGAACAACTGGATTTCATTCCACGAAAATGGTGATGTTGGACTGTATCCGATGTTTGCCGAGAATCGCCGAAAGGAACGCCGTGAGGATATTTTGGACATTTTGGAGGATAACGGATTCCATATCGAAAACCTGGTCGATTACAGTTCCGCTGAAAGCGACGGCTATTATCTGGAAGGAACCGGAAGTATTGTACTGGACCGTGACAATGGGAAAGCCTACTGTGCCTTATCTCCGAGAGCAGACGAAGAATTATTCATCGAATTCTGTGAAGATTTCGACATGAATCCGGTGATTTTTGAAGCATTCCATACTGTAAATGGGGAAAGAAAACCGATTTACCATACCAACGTAATGATGTGTATTGGGGAAACCTATGCCGTTATTTGTGCTGATTGTATCGATGACAAAAAAGAGCGCAAAATGGTTCTCGACAGTTTGAAAGGTGATGATAAAGAAGTAGTCCTGATAACCGAAGACCAACTTGATAATTTTGCAGGCAATATGTTGGAAGTAAAAGGTGCCGATGACCGAAGATATTTGGTAATGAGTACTTCAGCATATAAAAGCCTGACTAAAAAGCAAATTGCCCAACTGGAAGAGCACGTCACTATCGTGAGCTCCAGCCTGGACACCATAGAAGCCTGCGGAGGCGGTAGCGCCCGATGTATGATGGCCGAGATTTTCCTTCCTTTGGAAGAAGAAGTATAAAAAAAGAGGCTGCCCGAAAGGCAGCCTCTTTTTTTTATAACATATTTCCTTTGACGATTATAATCAGCGAACTGATAATGTATTGTACTCCGATAGCGATGACAATAAAACCTACTATTCTCGAGATTGCCACAATTCCGGAAGCTCCCAGTATTTTGGCTAAATAATGAGCACTTCTGAGGATGATGAAAATGGCAACGGCAACGGCAATAATCGCCAACATAGATACCACCACTTCTGGTGTGGTATGATGTTCATGATAAAAAGCAATCAACAAAGAAATAGATCCGGGTCCGGCAAGCATTGGAATGGCAAGGGGAGTCAGTGCTATATCATTTCTTTTCTGCGCATCGCTTTCCACTTTTTTACCCACTCCTCTTTTTTTGTTGAATTTACCTGTCAGTAGGGAGAATCCGGAAGTGGCAATTACTATTCCGCCCGCAATTCGTAACGCTTCAATACTGATTCCGAAGAAGGACAAGACATATTCACCCACGAAAAAAGAAATAATCAAAATGATGCAGACATTAATCGCGGTCCATAAGGAAATCCTTGAACGTTCTCTTTTATCATCATGCTGGGTAAGACCAACGAAAATAGGGACGGTTCCAATAGGGTTCAAAACTGAAAAAAGTGCCGCGAATAAGTAAATAAAAAGCTCCATGTTTTTTTACAAAATTAGTTGGTTTAGATAGGCTCCGTGATACGCTTGTGATTAAGAAAAGGTTACTATAAAAGCATTCTTTTATCCTTTTATTTAAGCTTCTGCTAACGAAAGATATTGATTTTAATTGAAAACAGGCTATAGAATTTTCACTACTTTTGTAAGAGATAAACTTATTCAAATGAAAAATAAAAAAACGCTGGTACTGGGTGCCTCGTCAAAACCAACCCGATATGCTTTTATGGCTATCGAAAGCTTGGTTGAAAAAGGTCATTCCGTCTTGGCAATTGGCCAAAATGCCGGTGAAGTGGCCGGAATTAAAATCCAGACCAAAGCGATTCCCTTAAAAAACGTTGATACGGTTACGCTGTATTTGAATCCAATGCGCCAGCGTGACTACTATAATTATATTGTTGAAGCCGCCCCAAAACGCGTGATTTTTAATCCCGGAACAGAGAACCCTGAGTTTTACCAGTTGTTGAAGCTGAACAATATCAAAGTCGAAATCGCCTGCACCCTAGTGCTGCTGGCGACCAATCAATTCTAAAATTTTCCGGAGCGAAAAGCGCGGGAATAGGGTGAAATTCTATTCCTGCTGTCCGCTTTATCCACGCCAAAAAAGCGTGGGATGCCGCTTTCATCAGGGCTAAAGAACAAATTATCATAAAAAGAGTCCCGATAATTTCAGGACTCTTTTTTTATAGTAAAAAATGATGAGATTAGAATCGGGTTTGCTCGGTTGCCGGTCTACTGATGGCTAATAAACCAAGGAAAGTAATAAGTCCGTTGATGATGATCAATTCATTATCGATAACATAACCGCCCAAAAGTGTGGCCGAATTGGTACTGATCAGAAAACAAATCGCCGGAGACAAAACACAAATAAAAGGAACCCACTTGTCATGGACCGTTTTGGATTTCATAAACAACCCAAAAGCATACAAACCTAACAGCGGGCCATAAGTATAAGATGCAATCTTGAAAATCATGCTCACCACCGAAGCATCATTAATCGCATTGAAAATCACAATCACCAGAAACATCAGCATCGAGAATCCAATGTGAACAAAATGACGGGTACGCACAATGTTAGGTTTATTGATGTTTTCGGTTTTATCCATCCCTAAAAAATCCACACAAAATGATGTGGTTAATGCCGTCAAAGCTGAATCCGTCGTGGCGAAAGTAGCAGCCGTCAGTCCAAGTAGAAAAACGATTGCCGGAAACAGTGTCAAATGATGAAACGCAATTTCAGGAAATAACAAATCGGTTCTCGGTTTGCCGGTAATCAAATCGACAGGCACTTCAATTCCGTTTTTACTGGCATAGATATACAGTAGGGCTCCTACGCTCAAAAAGAAAATGTTGATAATCACAAAAATCCCTGTGAAAGTAAACATGTTTTTCTGGGCTTCGCCAATATTTTTGCAGCTCAGATTCTTCTGCATTAAATCCTGATCCAGACCAACCATCGCAATCGTTACAAAAATTCCGCCAAGGATTTGCTTGAAGAAATAATTACCTTTCATCGCATCTTCAAAGAAAAATACTTTCGAGTAATTACTGTTTTTAACCGCTTCAAAAGCTTCAAAAGCGGAAAAATCCAGACTTCGGCAAATAAAAATAATCGTCAGGAAAACCGAAGAAACCAGAAAAAATGTCTGTAAAGTATCGGTAATTATAATAGTTTTTAGACCACCACGATACGTATAGGCAAATATCAGAAGTAACGAAATCAAAACGGTCACTGCAAATGGGATGTGGTAAAAATCAAATACATAACGCTGTAATACAATCACCACCAAATACAATCGGAACGCGGAACCGATTGTGCGACTGATCAGGAAAATACTGGCGGCCGTTTTATAACTAACTATCCCTAGCCGCTGCTCGATATATCCATAAATGGAAGTCAGATTCATTCGGTAATAGAGCGGTAACAATACTTTGGCAATGATGATAAAACCAATCGCGTTTCCTAAAACAAATTGAAAATACTTAAACTGGTTTTCGGGATTTCCCACTTCTCCGGGAACTGAAATAAAAGTCACGCCGGAAAGTGCTGTTCCAATCATTCCGAAGGCTACCAAATACCACTTCGAATTTTTATTTGCTTTAAAAAAAGCATCGTTGCCACTGTCTTTTTTGCTTACAACATGAGAAATGAAAAATAACATTCCGAAATAAATAATAATCAGTGATAATATGGCGATAGGTGTCATTTATAATTTTTTTATTCGGAAGCCAAAGTACAAAAAAGGTTTTAGTTGTTGATTTGTTTATTAGTTTTTTAGAACTTTTGTCTCGTGGAAAAAGGGTGCATTTTAAGAAACGATTATTTTTTTGCCGCCTGTTTGGCCTTTTCTGATAAAACGAGTACTTTTGTTACTCGAAATTAAGTTCGAATCCATGTTAGAAACGCTCATTACATCAAAAACCCGTATTCGCATTTTGGTAAAGTTTTTTATCAACGCTGCCAATAATGGCTATTTGCGTGGTCTGGCAGAAGAACTTAACGAATCCACCAATGCAATCCGAAAGGAATTGAACAATCTTTTTGAGGCCGGCTACTTAGAAAAGGAGGCCATCCAAAACCGCGTGACCTACAAAGCAAATACGAAACACCCCTTATTTACGACCCTTCAAAAAATAGTCTTTCAGCATATCGGACTCGATGCTATCGTTGCCATGATTTTGGAACGAATGGGCGATGTGAAAAAAATAGTGGTTATCGGTGATTATGCCAGTGGTTATGATAGTGGAACCATTGAAGTAGTGGTGGTTGGCAATGAACTGAATTTCGAATATATTGATCAATTGTCTTTTAAAATTGAGAAGGAAATAAAAAGAAAAGTGCATTTTTTAATAACACAGGAGAACGTATCAAAAGGATTGGTGATTTATGATTGCCAGATGACGGAAAATGTGCCGCAAAATTGATTTATAATAAACATTTGATATACCTAGCTATGCGCCAAATCGAAAACAGAGTTATTTTAGTAACAGGGGGAGCCGGATTTATTGGGTCTAATCTATGCGCCTACCTATTAAAGCATAACAATAATGTAGTCTGTCTTGATAATTTCGTAACAGGTAAGATGGAAAACATCCGGGAATTACTGGATAATCCTAAATTCATACTAATCGACGGCGATATTCGGAATCTGGATGATTGCCATAAGGCAGTGCATGGTGTGGATTATATTCTTCATCAGGCGGCTTTGGGTTCTGTGCCACGTTCGATTTACGACCCAATCACCAGTAATGAAGTCAATGTTTCCGGGTTTTTAAACATGCTTGTAGCTGCAAGAGATGCCAAAGTGAAACGATTTATTTATGCGGCCAGTTCCTCCACCTATGGAGATTCTGATGCTTTGCCAAAAGTAGAAGATACGATCGGTAAACCATTGTCACCCTATGCTATTACCAAATATGTAAATGAATTATATGCCGATATCTTCCACCGGACGTATGGTTTAGATAGTATTGGACTGCGTTACTTTAACGTTTTCGGAAGAAATCAGGATCCGGAAGGTGCTTATGCAGCTGTCATTCCCAAATTTGTAATGCAATTGATGAAACACGATAAACCCGTAATCAATGGAGATGGGAATTATTCGAGAGACTTCACCTATATCGATAATGTGATACAAATGAATGTTTTGGCAATGCTGACCGAAAACCCTGAAGCAGTAAATACCGTTTATAATACCGCTTATGGCGACAGGGCCACTTTGAACGATTTGATGGCTTCCTTAAAAAAGTACCTCTCAGTTTTTGATCCTGAAATTGCAAATATTCAGCCAATTCATGGGCTCCACAGGGAGGGAGACATACCACACTCACTGGCAAGTATTGATAAAGCAAAAAAACTATTGGGTTATGATCCCGAATTTTCTATGCAACAAGGGTTGGAAAAGGCCGTGGCGTGGTATTGGGAAAATTTAAAGTAATATCGGGAAATTCATTTTAGAAAAATTTAAAAATAAAATAGCATAACTATATGAGTATTAAAATTGCCGTTATAGGTTTAGGATATGTGGGTCTCCCCTTAGCAAGATTATTTGCGACTAAATATCCGGTTGTTGGATTTGACATTAATATGGTAAGAATTGAAGGATTGCGTTCCGGAACGGACAGTACTTTAGAGATTCCCGATACAGTTTTACAATCTGTATTAGTAGATAATTTCAACAACAATCCAAACGGATTACTATGCTCTAATAATATAGATGACATCGCCGATTGCAATTACTATATTGTTACGGTTCCCACACCAGTGGATAAAAATAACCGACCTGATTTAACTCCGTTATACAAATCCAGCGCAACCGTGGGTAAGGTTTTGAAAAAAGGGGATATCGTAATTTATGAATCTACAGTCTATCCAGGAGTAACTGAGGAAGAATGTGTGCCGGTTTTAGAAAAAACATCCGGGCTAAAATTCAACATAGACTTCTTTGCAGGTTATTCGCCGGAAAGAATCAATCCGGGCGACAAGGAGCATACGGTTGAAAAAATATTAAAAGTAACTGCAGGTTCCACTCCTGAAATTGGGCAAAAGGTCGATGATTTGTATAAATCAGTCATTACAGCCGGAACCCATTTAGCACCTTCCATTAAAGTGGCAGAAGCAGCCAAAGTCATCGAAAATTCACAAAGGGATATCAATATTGCCTTTGTAAATGAACTGGCAAAAATATTCAATCTAATGGATATTGATACGCATGCCGTTTTGGAAGCAGCTGGAACCAAATGGAATTTCTTACCGTTTAAACCAGGTTTGGTAGGAGGACACTGTATTGGGGTCGACCCTTATTATCTGGCACAGCGGGCGCAGGAGTTTGGTTATCATTCCGAAATTATTTTAGCAGGGCGTCGTCTCAACGACAGTATGGGTGAATATGTTGCCTCTCAAGTTGTTAAGTTGATGATTAAAAAAGGAATTACTATTAATGGGGCCGATCTATTGATGTTAGGAATCACCTTTAAGGAAAATTGCCCTGATGTCCGTAACACCAAAATTGTAGATGTTGTTAGCGCTTTAAAAGATTATGGTATCAACGTGACAGTATATGATCCGTGGGCCAATCCGGCAGCAGTAAAACAGGAGTATGGATTAGAAACATCAACTGTTTTGCCCAATCAAAAATTTGACGCTGTCGTTTTAGGAGTTGCTCATACGGCATTTTTGGATTTAGATTTATCGGTTTTACAAAATACAAACAGTATGTTGTACGATGTAAAAGGGGTTTTAGATTGTAAAGTTGACGGTAAACTGTAAAGAGTTTAAAAGTAAATATGGAGAAAATACTAATAACAGAAAAATTAGATAGAGAAAATGGTGAATCAGCTAAACTGATTACGTGCGTTAAAGATCGTCCGGGGCAAGATTTGCGTTATACTGTTGAGGCCTCAAAAATTAATACAACATTAGGATGCAAGCCATCAATAACATTTGAGCAAAATTTATAAACAAAATTCATGATACCATTTAACAAAGTTTATATAACTGGAAAAGAGTCAATATATATTAATGAGACATTAAATAATGGCGCAATTTCAGGGAATGGTTATTTTACCAAGTTATGTCAAGGTTTTTTTGAAGCAAAATATGGCTTTAAAAAAACTTTATTAGCAACGTCTTGTACCGATGCGCTAGAGATGTGTGCAATTCTGGCAAATATAAAAACCGATGATGAAGTAATCATTCCTAGCTACACTTTTGTTTCTACAGCTTTGCCATTTATTCGTCAAGGAGCCAAAATTATTTTTGCAGATTCTTATATTGATAATCCAAACATTGATGTAAATAAAATTGAAACTTTAATTACTTCTAAAACCAAAGCAATAGTTATCGTTCATTATGCAGGGGTCTCTTGTGATATGGATGCAATAATGGCGTTGGCTAAAAAATATGATTTGCTGGTTATTGAAGATGCAGCACAAGCAATAGATAGTTTCTATACAGGCAAAGATGGTGTTAAGAGGCCATTAGGTTCCATTGGGCATTTAGCCGCTTTTTCTTTTCATGAAACTAAAAATATTGTTTCAGGCGAAGGAGGAATGTTGGTCATCAATGAGGAACAGTTTATTAATCGGGCCGAAGTTATTTGGGAAAAAGGAACTAACCGTGCCGAATTTTACAGAGGAGAAGTCAATAAATATGGTTGGGTTGATACGGGTTCGTCTTTTTTGCCATCTGAAATAATCGCTGCTTTTTTATGGGGGCAGTTGGAAAATTTGGATAAAATTCAAGCTAAAAGAATATTATTATGGAATGCTTATTATGATATTTTGAGTAAAATTGATTTGAAAGGAATCTTGCTTCCAAAAATACCATCTTATGCCTATAATAATGGACATATGTTTTATATAGTGGCAAGAGATATTGATCAACGAAACCAACTTATAGCCACTTTAAAAGAGAATGGGTTTCATGCAGTATTCCATTATTTATCTCTGCACGATAGTTCTTATTATCGGGATAAACATGACGGAAGAATACTTGAAAACAGTGATAAATTTACGAATTGTTTGTTGAGATTGCCTCTTTTTTATGAATTGGAAGTATCACAAATTCAGGATTTAGTAAATAAATGTTTTTAATTTATCACTTTTACTCTTTTATATAGCAATTTATGTTAAATCCGATTTTAAGCATAATAATTCCCGTCTATAATGCAGCAGATTATTTGCAGGACTGTATCGAATCGATCATTAGCCAAACTTTTGGTGATTGTGAGTTTATTTTTATTAATGATGGTTCAACGGATAATAGCCAGTCAGTTTTAGAAAAATATTTAGAAAGAGATTCCAGAATTATCTTGATAAACCAAAAAAACAAAGGGGTTAGTGAGGCTCGTAATCGCGGGCTAACCATTGCAAAAGGCAAATACATCGGTTTTGTTGATGCCGATGATTGGGTAGAAAAAGAGATGTATCAAATCCTTTTTGATGAAATGGAATCCTCAAATTGCGATCTGGTAGTATGCAATATAAAAAGGAATTTTAACGGAACGGAACATATTTCAAGGTATAATTTTCCAACGGACAAAGTTTTAGGATTGGACGAAATCCAAAATGAGCTTTTGCCTTATCTTATAAAAACGGATGATTTATATTCTTCCTGCAATAAGTTATTTAAAGCATCAATAATAAAGGAATGGAACATTATTTTTCCTCCAAAAAATGCTTTAAGTGAAGACAATATTTTTAATATGCTTTACTTTAATAAAATGTCCAGTTTTAAATATATTGATTATTCAGGATATAATTACAGGGAAGTTGAAGGTAGTGCAACAAGAAATATTCTGAAAAAAGATTATTTTCAAAATGTATTGCAACTCTTCATGTTTGATTACAGATTTTACATGGATTTAAAACAAACCGATGAAGAAATCTTTAAACTGAAATCTGAAAAATTAATAAACAGTGTAATTTCATTAATTCATTTGTATTTCCATCCCACAAAACAGATGGGCTTTGTTAAAAGATATTCATATATCAAGGCAATGATAAACAATGAAGATGTGCAGGCAGCTATTAAAAATAATTTTGGTCAATTTTTTGAGAATAAAAATAAATACGAAAGATTTATACTCCGATCTATTAAAGACAAATCCACGATAAAGTTGTATTTAGCAACATCTTACAGTAGATTTAGAAATTAACAATAAAAAAATAAGACTATGAAAATAATGATGTTTTTACATTCTGGAAGTAAAAATAGAGGTTGCGAAGCATTAGTAAGAAGTTGCACCCAAATAGTAAAAAGGAGTATTGCAGATTCTAAATTGTATTTAGCTTCTTTTGATCCTGAATCGGATAGCCATCTTCAAGGTTTGGAATATGTATGCGATATGTCTGCTTCCAAAATAAAAAAAGTATCGATTGATTATTTAATAGCCGCTATTCAGCATAAGATTCTAAAAAAGGATACGTATGCCTTGAGAAAAATGAATCATAAAATTATAGACCAGATTCCTAAAATGGATGTTTTTTTATCTATTGGTGGTGATGCCTACTGTTATGGTGAGCAACCAGAACGTTATGAAGTAAACAGAAATATCAAAAAAGCTGGAAAAAAGCTAATTCTTTGGGGTTGTTCAATAGGGGAAGAAGATATTACCACGGATAATCTCGCAGACTTGAAATCCTTTGATTTGATTATTGCAAGGGAGTCATTGACTTATAATATGCTGAAAAGTAAAGGGCTTAACAATGTAAAATTATGCTCTGATGGTGCATTTTTGCTCGAAAAAGAAGAGTTAGCTTTGCCTAAAGGATGGCAGGAAGGCAATACCATAGGGATAAATTACAGCCCATTAGTATATTCTAAAAATAAAAATTCATTAGTGGCAATTCAAAATTTGATTCAACACATTTTGGATACCACTGACATGACTATTGCTTTTACACCGCATGTCACCGAAAATCATACCAATGATTATACAATTCTGTCTCAATTATTTGAGCAATATAATAATTCGAATAGAGTTTTATTATTGCCGGATAATCTAAATGCTATACAATATAAAGGGTATATCGCCAGAATGCGATTTTTTATTGGCGCAAGAACCCACGCGACAATTGCGGCTTATTCCAATGCAGTTCCAACAATGGTTCTGGGTTATAGTGTTAAATCTAAAGGAATTGCAAAAGATATTTTTGGTGAAGAAAAGCTGGTTTTATCTATCGATGAGATATCCGACAGCAATAAACTTATCTCCAAATTTGAGGAAATGAAAAATGAAGAAGTCGAATTAAAACACAAGCTTCAACAAGAAATCCCGAAAATTAAAATTATAGCGCAGGAAGCAGGAGAAATTTTAGCCGCATTTTTAAAACAATAAATGTTATATGAAAAAAAATATACTTTTTGTAATACCAAGTTTAGGTGCAGGTGGCGCAGAGAAAAGTTTGATTAATCTATTGAGTCAGTTTGATTTTAAAAAATTTAACGTAGACTTATTTTTATTCAACAATTCGGGTATATTTTTGAATTCTTTGCCTAAAGAGGTAACGATTATTCAGCATGAAAAATCATTTGCAACCTTTAACGAAGGACTGGTAAAGTCATGTCTTCATTATTTTTTTAAGGCAAAATTTTCCTTACTCATTTCCAGGATACAATTCTTTTTCGCAAACAGAATCAAAAAAGATAAAGCCATATCAGAGCAAAAATCATGGAAATATATCAGTAAATCTATACGTCCTTTAGAAAAAAAGTACGATTGCGCCATCGGTTATTTAGAAAAATCATCCTTATATTTTGTAGTGGATAAGGTCAATTCCTCTAATAAAATAGGATGGATTCATACCAATTATAGTACATCGGGCATGAACCCGGCTTTTGACACTTTTTATTTTAATAACTTACAACATCTGGTAACCGTTTCTGAAGAATGTGCAAAGTCATTAAATCTTTATTTTCCTGCAATTGATGCTAAAATTGCCGTAATTGAAAATATAGTGTCTCCCCAAATAATCAACAGTTTGTCAATACTTGAAAAAGAAAATAAATTTGATGAAGAGTCCATAAACATCCTTACTATTGCCAGATTGAGTAAGGAAAAGGGAATTGATTTAGCCATTGAGGCCTGTTCCATTTTAATGAAAAATAACAGTAAAATTAAATGGTACGTTATAGGAGATGGCCCTGAAAGAGATGCTTTAACGCAAAAGATAAAAGAATATCAATTACAGGAATCATTCCTTCTTATGGGTTTAAAAGAAAACCCTTATGGTTATTTAAAACAATCTGATGTCTATGTCCAGCCCTCAAGATACGAAGGGAAATCTATAGCTGTTGATGAAGCAAAAATCCTTAAAAAACCCATCATTGTTACTAATTTTAGTACAGCTAAAGACCAAATCAATACGGGCGAAAACGGCCTGATTACTGAAATGAATCCAATATCAATCGCAGAGTCAATACTGACTCTCATTCAGAATCAAAAATTAATAGGAAAATTTGCTTTAAATTTGAGCAACGAAAAAATAGGAACCGAAGAGGAAATTTATAAACTGTATGACTTAATCGATGAGCCAAATTAAAAAAAATATAATTTTCGTAATGAGTAATTTAAATTGTGGCGGGGCAGAAAAATCTTTGATTTCATTGCTGCAGACTATTGATTATGATCTTTATAATGTTGACTTGCAGTTATTTAAAAACGAAGGTTTGTTTTTAAAACAGGTCAGTCATAATGTTACTATTTTGCCTCCTCTGGATGAATACAAATATTTTGATATGTCTATATCAAAGGCACTAAAAGAATGTTTTTTTAAGGGAAGATTCGATATTATCTATAATAGGATTGTTGCAGGGTATATTTTTAAAACCGAGAAAAACAAATCAAGAAGTGAACAAAGAGTTTGGCAATACATAAGCAGATGTATAAAAAAATCGGACAAGAAATATGACGTGGCTTTAGGGTTTCTGGAAAAATCACCCGTTTATTATTGTGTTGAAAAATTAAATGCCACAAAAAAAATAGGTTTTATCCATAATGACTATGAAAAATTAGAAATGGATAAAACGATTGACAATGCTTATTTTGAAAAATTAGATTTTATAGTTACCGATTCGGATGAATGTAAAACAGTTTTAATCAATAATTTTCCGAAGTATAAAGAAAAAATAAAAATACTCTTTAATATAGTTTCTCCATCCTTAATCAATAAATTGGCTGATGAAACTATAGATAGCCTGCCTCTTGGCATTAATATAGTTTCCATAGGGAGGTTAGATATTCAAAAAGGCTATGATTTGGCTATCGATGCATTCAAAATAGTCAAGGAATCGGGGGAAAATTTTAATTGGATAATTTTAGGGGAAGGGGCTGAAAAACCAAAATTATTAAAACAGATAGCAGATAATAATTTAGAAGACCACATTTCTTTTCTAGGTATAAAAGAGAATCATTATCCGTATGTAAAACAGGCAACTATTTTTTTACAGACTTCAAGATTTGAAGGAAAATCAATTGCTATTGATGAAGCCAAGATACTCAATAAACCTATTTTGGTTACAAATTTCAGTACGGTAAACGACCAGATAAAAAATAATGCCTCAGGAATAGTAGTGGAAATGGATCCCCAATCGATAGCCAATGGAATAATTAACCTAATCAATAATGAGAAAGTAAGAGATGAATTGTCATCGAATTTGTCAAAAGAAAATTTTGGAACCGAGCAGGAAATTGCAAAACTTTATCATTTAATCAATGAATAGCCCTAAAAAAGAATTGCTTTTTATTATTAATAATCTGAATTGTGGCGGAGCAGAGAAATCTGTGATATCGTTACTTCAGACTATTGATTATTCCAAATTCAATATTGACTTATATTTATTTAAACACGAAGGTCTTTTTTTGAAACAAATTCCCGCAGAAGTGACCTTATTGCCAGAACCGGAACAGTATCATTATTTTGATATGTCGATAAAAAAAGCAGTAATTGAGAATTTAAAAGCTGGTAAATTAAAGCTTGTTTGGTATAGAATTTTGGCGGGGTTAATTTATAGTACCGAAAAAATACCAGCATTAAGGGAGCAAAAAGCTTGGAAATATTTAAAAAAAGTACTTCCGAAATTAAACAAAAAGTATGATGTGGCAATTGGTTTTTTGGAAAAGATGCCCAATTATTTTTGTGTAGATAATGTGATAGCCAAACGAAAAATAGGTTATGTCATGAATGATTATGAAAAATTGATGATGGATAAAACTATTGACAATTATTATTTTTCAAAATTAAATTTTATTGTTTCCGATTCTAATGAAAGCCGAGCTATACTCATTAGAAATTTCCCGCATTTTGAGGATAAATTTAAAGTACTTAAAAATATAATCTCGCCATCCATAATAGATAAATTATGCCAATATCATGTCAGTGATTTTCCAGAAGGCTTTAAATTATTATCCGTCGGAAGATTAACGCACCAAAAAGGATATGATTTAGCAATCCGGGCATGCAAAATTCTAGCGGATAAAGGATATCAATTCAAATGGTATATTCTGGGTAAAGGAGAAGATCAAGAGGAATTGAAGGCCTTGATTGATGAAAATCAATTGAATGATTTCTTTGTTTTTCTGGGGATTAAAGAAAACCATTATCCCTATTTGCAACAGGCTGATATTTTTGTGCATACCGCTCGATTTGAAGGTTTTGGAATTGTGATTTCTGAAGCAAAAATTCTAAAAAAACCAATAGTGTTATCAGATTTCAATGTGGCAAGAAATCATATCAAGCATAATTACAATGGGCTGATAGCCGATTTAGACCCGGAATCGATTGCACATAATATTGAGATCCTTATGAATAATGCGGAACTGCGAACCGAATTTTCAGAAAATCTGGCCAAAGAAGATTTCGGAACTGAAAGTGAAATCAATAATTTTTATAAAATTATTGATAATTAAATAAATTAGGTATCTTATAATTATCAAAATGAAAGTAATAAATTTTTTAAGAGCGAGATTTAGAAAATGGCTCAACGAAGAAATCTGGATGGATGACTATTTAAAATTGGGTCTGAAATTAGGCTCAAATTGCGATATTAATCCGGGAGTAGTTTTTGATATTTCGCATTGCTGGCTAATTGAAATTGGCAATAATGTCGTTATTGCTCCTTATGCTTATATATTGGCGCATGATGCAAGTACACAAAAAAAATTAGGTTACACAAAGATTGGAAAGGTCAAAATCGTAGACAATAGTTTCATTGGAGCAAGAGCGGTTATCATGCCGGGAGTAACAATTGGAAAAAATGCCATTGTTGCAGCAGGCAGTGTTGTGACTAAATCGGTTGAAGATAATACGGTTGTCGGTGGAAATCCGGCAAAATTTATCATGGAAACAGATGCACTGATGGACAAGCATAAAGAACTAATGAAAACAGCTAAAATGTATGGCGAAAATGGGCTTATCCAAAATGGAATATCCGCTGCCATGAAAAATAAAATGGCAATGGAATTAGAAAATCAATCAGGTTATGTCATATAATTTACTTCTCAATGTAGCTTTTATAACTTTTGTAGTACTGGTATTAATTACCCTGTTAATCGACTATGTACCGCTGTTTAATACATGGCAGGGCCGTATCCATATTGGGCGATTTGATACTGCATCCATTTGGAAACAGAAGGTGCTGCAAAAATCCAGGTTTTGGCTCAAACATACTCCTACAATAAAACTTACTGATAATGACAGATTAATCATTATAGACATTTTAAAAGGAAACTACAAGCGAAATGCGATTCAGCATTGGCAAGAAGCTGCTCTTGTTTTAGGATTAACGGAACACTATTATAAAACCAATGATGCAGCTACAAAAGAACAAATCGACAGGTATGTAAATTCAAAAATAGATGCTTCCGGAAGTTGGAAAAATATCCCCAAAGAAATTGATGGTGTTATACTTTCCTACGCCTTCCTGAATATTGATTGGTTGGATCATGATAAGTATAAACCCGCTTATGATGCCATATGGGACCTGCTTAAAGAACTCGTTGGAGAAGATAGGACTGTTTTATACAGAGTGCACGCCAAAGACTATCGTTTTGTGGACACCATTGGGTTTATTTGCCCTTTTTTAATTTCTTATGGTAAAAAATTCAATATTGAAGAGTCAGTCAATTTGGGAATTCACCAAATTAAAGAGTTTAATAAATATGGGATGTTCAAAGACACGTTTATCCCTTGTCATACCTATCATGTTAAAACTAAATTTCCTGTTGGGCTATTTGGTTGGGGAAGAGGATTGGGCTGGTATGCCATTGGATTAATTGACGTTTGGAAAGAATTACCCAATGATCATATAGAAAAGAATGGACTTACCGAAAGTGTTATTTTGTTTGCCAAAATGGCGATGCAGTTTCAAAATGAAAACGGAAGTTGGAATTGGATGGTGAGTAATAAAGAATCCCGCCCTGATTCTTCCACCACAGCAACTTTAGCCTGGTTTTTGGCAAATGCTTCCCAAATTGATGAAATAAAACAAGAGTGTCTATCATCAAAGGAAAAAGCGTTAGATTATCTGATGAAAGTTACGCGGAGAGATGGTGCAATTGATTTTTCGCAAGGTGATACCAAAGCAATTGGAGTATATTCGCAACATTTTGATATTTTGCCCTTTACGCAAGGATTTACATTGAGAACAATAAATATGATCTAAATATTTTGATGCTATTTTTCGAAGATTTATTTTTATAAAAAGCTTATTACCTAAAAGCGTAAACCAGTTTTATTATTTACTATTTAAAAAAAAATTACATGATTAAAAAAATTTATTATTCGTTAGCGAACATACTAATGAATCGCATTTTAAAATCTAAAGTATTATTTCTAAGAAATTTTTATTGGAATTTAAATGCAAAAAACATTGATAGAAATTGGGGTGATAAAAAAAATGATTTTAGTGTAATAGAGGGGGTTATAAAAAATATATCTCCAAAAAGAATATTGGATATTGGTTGTGGCAGCGGGAGGTGTTTTCCACTATATAAGTCATTAAATATCGAAAAAGTTTTTGCTCAAGATGTTTCTAAAAATGCAATAAAGCTTTGCAAAGAAAAACATCCGGATCTTGAATGTAGTTTTATTTTGATGGATATTGAAAAGTTAAAATTCGAAGAGAATTATTTCGATTTAATCCTTTCCACCAGAGTTTTAGCCGCAATTTTACCCGATAATATCGACAGAGTAATTAGAAAAATTACAGAGATATCGCTACATGTTTATATAAACGAAATGTCTGATTCTGATTTTATGGGAGAATCATTATACTGGTTTAAACATGATTATGATACTTTATTTGAAAAGTATAATTTTAAAATAGCAGATACTGGAATAATTTCCGTTCTTGAAGAAGGTGACAAGCAATTTAACCAAACTTGGAAATTATATAAAAAACAACTTTAAAACGGAGATTTCAAAACTGCTTTGTATTAGTCTTTTTTTCGAATGATTTATAATCAGTTTCTGGCAAAAGAAATCCAATACGTTATAGAAACAATATTGCAATTTGGAATAAATAATGAACGAAAATTCTAGAATATCAAATTCTTTAAAAAACATTTCCTTTGGATTAATGGCACAACTCATCCAGATGATCCTTGGATTTATTTGCAGAACAATTTTTATCAAATACTTAGCCGTTGAATATTTAGGGGTAAACGGACTTTTTACGAATGTTTTATCTTTACTATCGCTTGCTGAATTAGGAATCGGCAGTGCGATGTTGTATGCCTTATACCAACCTATTGCTGATAAAGACCATCGTAAAATGGCAGCCTTAGTTCGGTTATATGGTAAGATTTATATGGTAATTGCGGGAGTGATTGCCATAGGGGGTTTGCTTTTCGTGCCATTTTTAGACAATATAGTTATAAATCCGCCTCAAAAAATAGCGGAAGATTTAACGGTGATTTATCTGCTGTTTCTTTTCAATACTGTTTCAACCTATTTTTTTTATTTTAAATTAAGTCTTTTTCAGGCCGATCAGCGAAGCCATATTATTTCCAAATCGAATACTGTTGTTTTTATTCTTCAAAACACGGTTCAGATTGCGGTCTTACTTTATTATCAGAATTTTATCCTATACTTGGCAATACAATCTGTTTTTCAGTTATGCGGTAATCTGGTAATTTCGTTTCTAGTCAATAAATATTACCCTTTTTTAAATAAATATAAAGATGAAAAGGTAGATGCGGCAACTAAAAAGCAAATCATTTCTAATATAAAATCTACCGCTTTAATTAAAATAGGAGGATTGCTGGTAAATAACACGGATAATTTAATTTTAAATTATTTTTCAGGTTTGGTCATGGTAGGTTTATTGTCTAATTATAATCTTCTGATCGGTTTGGTATCCGGTTTAATCATGCAGGTCTTTGCAGGATTAACAGCGAGTATTGCAAATGTTAATTTAAAAGAAAGCCATGAAAAAAAAATAGAAACCTTCAATATGGTCAACTTTGCTAATTTTTGGGTGTTCGGTTTAGCCTCAGTTTTTATGATTGTATTGCTAAATGATTTTATTCAACTTTGGATTGGAGCAAAATTTATCCTGCCGCTTTCCGTCATTTTGGCTCTAGTTTTTAACTTCTATATATATGGAATGCAAAATGCGGTTTGGACTTTTAAAGCCACATTAGGGTATTTTAAGCAAGGCCAGTATTTAATAATACTAACAGCAATAATCAATTTGGTTTTATCCTTTGTATTGGGTTCCTACTTGGGTTTATTAGGGATATTAATTGCCACTGCCATAGCGCGATTGGCTACTAATGCATGGTACGACCCTTATATAATTCATATTTTGGCCTTACAAATAAATCCTATCACGTATGTCAAAAAGTACATAAAATATTTGCTTTTATTACTGGTTTCTCTGCTGTTGATTTTTGGCATATCCTATTTTTTGAATTTTTCATTGCTAATTAATATGATTCTAAAAGGATTTTTATGTTTGATAATACCCAATATCATTATTTATTTATTCTTTAAAAAAGACTTAGAATTTCAGGCATTGTTTAAATTCGCATCAGGCCTTTTTTTAAAACTGGCCGGAAAAAAATAAAACTATAATGAAATTACTATACATTACTAACGGTATTATGGGTGCAGGTGGTCTCGAACGGGTTTTGTCCATCAAGACAAATTATTTGGTAGATCACTACAATTATGAAGTACATATAGTGAGTTTGAGTGAGAATATGGAAAAACCTTTCTATGATTTTAATTCTAAAGTTAAATTTCACAGTATAGCAGTAGGAGGCAATCCATTTGAATATTTGAAAAGATACACAAAAGGTATAAAACGAATTGTCAACATTATAAAACCAAATGTAATTTCCGTTTGTGATGATGGGCTAAAAGGTTTCTTTTTGCCCACCTTTTTAGCGAAACCATGTCCAATAATATATGAGCGACATGCGTCAATAAATTTAAATTTTAATAAAGAACATACCGGATATATATCGAAATTAAAAAAGTATATTTTGCACCATTTGATGCAAAGGCAAGCAGAAAGTTTTGACGCTTTTGTAGTACTGACAAAGGGGAATTTAAAAGAATGGAGTTCGGGTAATGTAAAAGTGATTCCAAATCCCATTTCGTTTTATCCTAAAGAGTCTGCAACTCTTACAGCAAAAAAGGTAATTGCAGTAGGAGGCCACAGTTATAACAAAGGGTATGATCTGCTGTTGCAGGCTTGGAAAAAAATAACTGCGGTTTACCCGGATTGGCAATTGGAAATTTACGGCAAGAGCGATGCTCCAGGTACTTTTGTGCAATTGGCAGAAGAACTCCGCCTTTTAGATTCGGTATCGTTTTTCGAACCTGTGCAAAATATTGAAGAAAAATATTTGAATGCCTCCATTATGGTTTTGCCATCCCGATCCGAAGGATTTGGAATGGTTCTGATAGAAGCCATGGCATGCGGCGTTCCCTGTGTGTCATTTGACTGTCCGCATGGGCCTTCGGATATTATTACGGATCAGGCCGATGGAATATTGGTGGCCAACGGAGATGTCATGGGCTTGGCAAATGCAATAACCCATTTAATTGAAAATGAAAATTTGCGTAAAACTATGGGAGCCAAAGCAAAAGTAAACGTATTACGTTATTTACCTGAAAACATTATAAAGCAGTGGGATGATTTATTTAAATCTTTGCAACGATGAAAATTCTATACGTTACAGATCAATTATACCAGCATGGCGGAATTGAGAAAATATTAGCCCAAAAAATAAACCATTGGTTAACAGATTATAATTATGAAGTGGTGTTGTGTACTTCTGAGCAACGGAATAATGAGTTTGTATATCCTGTAAATGCGAAACTGAAACATATTGATTTGGGAATTAATTATGCCCGAAATCAAAGTTATTTCCATCCCAAAAACCTCATAAAAAGTTTCTTTCATTTTAAGGCTTTGAAAAAACACATTAAAAGCGAACAGCCTGATTTCATTATATCCGTCAACTTTACGCCCGAACAGTATTTTTTACCTTATATCGAGAAGCAAATTCCGAAAATAAAAGAATTCCATTCCTCTGGTGTGACACTCAAAAAGCCGGAGGGTATAATGGAGAAACTCAAGTTTCAACTTTTTTTGTTGCTTGGCCGCTATAAGGCACAAGTAGTGCTTAGTGCCGACGAGAAAAAGTATTACCCTTTCCAGCATTTATATGTTATTCCCAATTTTATAGAGCTTCACAACGTAGCAAAATCTTTGCCGGGGGAAAAAACAATTATCGCAGCCGGAAGAATTGCATCGGTAAAACAATTCGACCACTTGATTAAAGCCTGGAGTCAGATTGCAACCGATTTTCCGGACTGGGAAGTAAAAATTTTTGGTGATGGTGACGATAAACTTTTAACACAATTAAAACAATTGATACTGGAGTTGGAAGTGCCGAATATTCATTTAGCGGGGCCTTCAGCATACTTGGAAAAAGAAATGCAAAAAGCTTCTATTTATGCTATGACTTCTGCTACAGAATGTTTTCCGATGGTTTTACTTGAGGCACAAGTTTGTGGATTGCCAATTATTTCTTATGATTGCCCAAATGGCCCTCGAAATATAATTACCCATAATCAGGATGGATGGCTCACGTCTCACAATGAAATAGGTATATTTGCACAAAGATTAGCAGAACTCATAAAAAATGAAAGTAAGAGAAAAGATATGGGAATAGCGGCAAAGTTCAATGTAATCCGTTTTACTAGTGAGAAGGTAATGGAGCAATGGAATCAGTTGCTGATAAACATACAAACCAAGTAATATGTTTGATTGGATCCCTTCAGAGAACTATACTCTAATATACTATAATATGTTGTTTATGGTGGTATTATTAACAGTCCTGCATACACAATTACTTGGGATAGATGAGCGTAAAAATAAATCATATCTTCAGTTTACAGGAAAAATTATATTGCTTTTTGTAATACTGTATATGGGTTTGAGGCCGGTAAGTGGTTTCTATTTTGGGGATATGGGTACTTATAATATGTATTTTGAAAGCTATCAGGAAGGTAACCCGATCATAGCCAAAGATGATGTTGCATTTCATCTATTCATGAAAGCGTGTTCGTATGTAATGACAGCGGGTACATTTTTTCTTCTTTGCGCCGCTATATATGTCTTACCGTTGTGGTATTTGTCCAAAAAATGGTTTGCAGACTATTGGTTTTATGCCTTTCTGTTGCTGGTAGGTTCTTTTTCCTTTTGGGCATATGGAACCAACGGAATAAGAAACGGGATGGCAACTTCACTGTTTATCATAGCATTAGTGTTTACCGAACGAAAGGCGGTAATGATCTTTTTTTTATTATTGGCATGTGCTGTGCACAAATCCATACTACTGCCAACTGTAGCATATGGATTAACCTTGGTCCAAAATAATCCCAAAAAGTATTTTTATGTCTGGTTGGCAGCCATACCACTTTCATTAGCTTTGGGTGGTTTTTGGGAAAACTTTTTTGCGGGTTTGGGCTTTGGAGATGATCGAATGAGTTATTTAACCGAAGGAAATATAAATGAGGATGATTTTAGCAGTACAGGCTTCCGCTGGGATTTCTTGATTTATAGTGCTACAGGTGTATTTGCGGGTTATTATTTTGTGATAAAAAAAGGTTTTAAAGATAAGTTATACCACCATTTATTAAATATTTATTTAATTGTCAATGCTTTTTGGATTTTAGTCATCCGGGCTAATTTCTCCAACCGCTTTGCATACCTGTCCTGGTTTATGTTGGCCCTTGTAATTATTTACCCTTTCCTGAAACAACGTTTTTTCCTCAAACAACATCAGGTTATTGGTTATGTGTTGATTGCTTATTTTACTTTTACTTATCTTATGAATGTAATTCTGGCCTAATATGAAAACACTGACTGTATTTACGCCAACTTATAACAGAGCCTACTGTCTGAATCAAGTATATGAAAGTTTGCTCCGTCAGACTAGTACGAATTTTATATGGTTGATTATTGATGATGGTTCGACTGATAATACCCGTGAGTTAGTTCAGTCCTGGATCAATGAGTCTAAAATAGAAATCCAATATTGTTATAAAGAAAATGGCGGAATGCATACGGGTCACAACAAAGCGTATGAATTGATAAAAACGGAATTTAATGTCTGTATTGATTCAGACGACTTTATGCCTGACAATGCTGTAGAAACTATTGTAAAAGAAACACAGGATTTATCCCAGGAATATGCCGGAATCATTGGTTTGGATGCTGATAAAAACGGAAATATTATTGGGACTAAAATTCCATCCCAGCTGACCCATTGTAAACTGAATGAATTGTATACCAAATATGGCGTCCAGGGAGATAAAAAGTTAGTCTACAGAACGGATGTGGTTAAAAAATATCCTGCATATCCAGAATTTCGGGGTGAAAAATTCGTGCCTCTGGATTACAAATGCCTTCTGATCGATCAGGCTTATGATTTGAAACCGGTAAATGAAGTGTTCTGCATTGTAGAATACCAACCTGATGGTTCCACTTTGAATATTTTTCGGCAGTATCGCAAAAATCCGCGCGGCTTTGCTTTTTCAAGACTTAGCCGAATACAATACGGCAATACATTTAAAGAACAATTCAAAAATGCGATACATTTAGTTTCATCTGCTTTATTTGTTAAAGACTTTTCATTGCTAAAACAAACCCAAAAACCGGAAGTGGTACTTTTAGCTTTACCTGCGGGGTTATTGTTGAACTTATACGTCCGTTTTAAAACCAGAAAATAACTCGAGCAACGTGAAAATACTGCAAGTAATCAATAGTTTAGCCACTGGGGGAGCCGAAAAACTTCTTTTAGAAACTCTTCCGATTTACAATGAAAGAGGCATTCATATGGATCTTTTGGTATTAAATGGCAGTAATGTTCCATTTATGGCCGAATTAAAAGCACTTGATTGCTGTACTATTTATTCTTTAGGAACGGATTCAGTATACAATCCGCTGAATATTTTTAAAATAATTCCCTATTTAAAGCAATACGATCTGATTCACGTGCATTTGTTTCCGGCACAATACTGGGTTGCACTCGCTAAAATAATCTCATTTTCAAAAGTTAAATTGATTTTTACCGAGCACAGCACATCGAACAGAAGAATTGAAAATAATGTTTTAGTGCGTTTAATTGACAAGTTTTTTTATCGGAGATATGACAAAATTATCTGTATCACTCCCGAAGTATTGGCAGTACAGGTCAATCATACCCAAATGCCTCCTCAAAAATTTGAAGTGATAGCAAATGGGGTTAACATCAGTAAAGTAAGAAACGCCGAGGCATTGCCGAAGATATTTTTTTTACCGGAAAACGATGCCAAAATAGTAATACAGGTTTCCTCTTTCCAGGAGCCTAAAGACCAGGCCACGTTGATTTATGCTTTAGCTTTGCTTCCAGATAATGTGAAATTGATTTTGATTGGCGACGGAATTATGAAAAAGGATGCTGAAACACTGGTGGCGAAGTTAGGTTTGGAAAAAAGAGTAGTGTTTTTGGGATTGAGAATGGATGTGCCACAGTTGTTAAAAATGGCAGATATAGTAGTGCTTTCATCCAAATATGAAGGGTTATCATTATCCAGCATCGAAGGAATGGCGTCCGGGAAACCCTTTATAGCATCAAATGTTCCCGGGCTGAAGGAAATAGTAAATGGGGCCGGTATACTTTTTCCGGCAGGAAATGCAAAACAACTTGCGGAGGAAATTTCACTTCTGCTTGCAAACCCCAACCATTATCATTCTGTTGCAGAGGCTTGTCAGCAACGAGCTTCTGAATATGACATTCATAAAATGATAGAACAACATATAAAATTATATAATTCATTTACATAAAAAATGAAAGATAAACCATTATTTCTTCCCGGATTAAACGGATTACGGGCAATTGCTTCCTTAGCTGTTGTGTTTTCGCATACTACTTTAGCCTTAGGTACTTTTAATCTAAACGCTTACATATTAGGTGAAGGGAGAGACGGAAGTCCCCAAGGTTACAGATTAGCTGAATATGGAGTAACGATATTTTTTGTTTTAAGTGGATTTTTAATCACCTATTTGTTACAAATAGAAAAAGAAAAACACCAAATAGACATAAAGAAATTTTATATCAGGAGAATCCTCAGAATATGGCCTCTTTATTATTTATATTTGTTTGCAGTGCTGCTAACGTTGTATTTTTTTAAAGACGAATTAGTTTCCTTTTATAGTTTGATTTTCTATCTGTTTTTTACGGCAAATATTCCTTTCATTTTTCAGTTTGCAATCCCTTTTTTAGATCACTTTTGGTCAATCGGTGTTGAAGAACAATTTTATTCTTTCTGGCCGTGGCTAATAAAGAAAGTTCAAAAAAATATAACACTGATTATTTTGATTTTTATTATTCTCCAAAATCTACTAAGGCTCGTTTTATGGTATCTGTATCCTTTCTCTAACAGTGCTGTGTTTTCTGTTGTGAATAGATTTGATTGTATGATGATTGGAGGGTTAGGAGCAATTCTGTATCTTAACAAGAATAAGCTTTTCCTAAAAATATTTGATAATAAGTATGCTCAGTTTATCGCATTGTCAATTTTAGGGCTATTGATAATTAATAAATACCATTTGAATGCTATTGTGGATACATTTATAATATCTATTGTGACCTTAACGATAATTGTTGGTCAGATCAATGTAAAAAATAGATTGTTGAATTTGAACAGTTCCTTTTTTGACTTCTTTGGGAAAATTTCTTATGGGGTGTATGTTTACCATCCATTGATAATTTTTTATTGTGGGATGCTTTTGAAAAATAGTACCATCATATCACCATTAAAATATGCATTGGTCTACAGTAGTGTTTTTGTTTCTACAATTCTTATTGCCTACTTTTCTTATAATTATTTTGAAAAGCCATTTATAAAAATAAAATCGAAGTTTGCTGTTATAAAAAGTGCTTCTTCAAAGTTCAGTTATAATGAATAAAAAAAAAATCATTCGGACCTCCACTATCGCTATGTCTCTGAATTTTTTACTCAAAGGCCAATTGGCATTTTTGAAACAAAATTATGAAGTGATAGCGGTTTCGGGTGCCGATCATCATTTGGATGAGGTCGCTTTGCGCGAAGGAGTCCGCACGGTAAATCTTCAGATGCAGCGCGCGATTAGTCCGGTAAAGGATATCATTTCCTTGTGGAAATTGTATCGGTTATTTAAAAAAGAGAAGCCATTTATTGTTCATTCCATCACGCCAAAAGCCGGATTACTCAGTATGACCGCGGCTTATTTTGCCGGCGTTCCGGTCCGAATGCACACTTTTACCGGTTTGATTTTTCCGTCAAAAACCGGAATGCTTCAAAAAATACTAATCAGAATGGATAAATTATTATGTCATTTTGCTACCAATGTTTACCCGGAAGGCGAAGGCGTAAAGCACGATTTAGTACGGTATAAAATCACTGCTAAACCATTGAACGTATTGGCCAACGGCAATGTAAACGGTATTGACAGCAATTATTTTGACCCTAATTTATATAGTGCGGAAGTCAATACAATGTTAAAACACGGGTTAGGGATAAATACCGGGGATTTTGTCTTTATTTTTGTTGGCCGTTTGGTCAGTGACAAAGGAATGAATGAACTTGTGACTGCATTTAAAAAATTGAATGCAAACCATGATGATGTAAAGTTACTATTGGTCGGACCGTTCGAAAATGATTTGGATCCTTTGGATGCGGATACCTTACAGGAAATAAAACAACATAAAAATATTATATCGGTAGGTTTTCAGAATGATATACGTCCGTATTTGGCTATTGCCGATGTTCTGGTGTTTCCGAGTTACCGCGAGGGGTTTCCCAATGTAGTCCTTCAGGCCGGAGCGATGGGCTTGCCTGCTATAGTAACGGATATCAATGGTTGCAATGAAATTGTTATCGATAATCTAAATGGAATTATCATACCGGCCAAAGATTCAAAGGCGGTGCAGGATGCGATGCAAAAATTATTGCAAGACACTGACCTCAGAAATCATCTGCAACAGCAATCCCGTAATCTGATAATTTCGCGTTATGAACAAAAGTTGGTATGGGAAGCTTTATTGCTGGAATATCGTAAATTTGACGCTTAAATTTTAACGGATGTACCAACACTATATAAAAAGAATTTTCGATTTCTGCTCCAGTTTACTGGGGTTACTGGTATTGAGCCCAATTTTTATAATGGTCACCATCTGTCTTTTTGTTGCTAATCAGGGATATCCTTTTTTCTTTCAATCGCGTCCCGGTAAAAACGGGAATATTTTTAGGATTGTGAAATTCAAAACGATGAACGATAAAAAAGATTCGCAAGGTAATCTGTTATCTGACAAAGAACGCTTAACAAAAGTGGGGACTTTCGTCCGAAAAACTTCTCTCGATGAACTTCCCCAGTTATGGAATGTTTTAATGGGCAGTATGAGTTTAATAGGACCTCGGCCATTACTGGTACATTACCTGCATCTGTATTCCGGTTTTCAAAACCGAAGGCACGAAGTTAAACCAGGTATTACCGGCTGGGCTCAAGTCAATGGGCGTAACGCCATAAGCTGGGATAAAAAATTTGAATTGGATGTTTGGTATGTAGATCATATTTCATTTGCTTTGGATATGAAAATTTTATGGAAGACCGTTCAAAAAGTAATTAAAAGAGAAGGAATTAATGCGGCCGATGCTGCTACAATAGAGCCATTTAATGGAAAATAAAATTTATCTATACGGTGCCAGCGGGCACTGCAAAGTAATTATCGATATTTTACAGTCGAACAATCAGCAAATTGAGGCTATTTTGGATGATAATCCCAGAGAAAATTCCATCTTCAATATACCCATTGTGCACACAATGGACTGCAAGGATTTTTTAGATAAAAGTATGATTATCTCTATCGGCGATAATCTCATCCGGAAAAAAATTGTAAAAAAAGTAAATACGACCTTTCTATCTGCCATTCATCCTTCGGCCATTGTTTCCCCATATTCAGAAATAGGGGAGGGAACGGTTGTGATGGCGGGCGTAATAATCAATGCGGCAACAACAATTGGAGCACATTGTATTATTAATTCGGGAGCTGTCATTGAACATGACTGCGAGATTCATGATTTCGTCCATATTTCTCCCAATGTTGCTATGGCAGGCGATATAATTGTTGAAAAGGGAACCCATATCGGAATCGGGGCTTCTGTCATTCAGGGAATTAAAATTGGGAAATGGGCTGTCATAGGTGCAGGAACAGTAGTAATTGAAGATGTTCCGGATTACGCTGTTGTTGTAGGCAATCCAGGGAAAATAATAAAATACAAAGAAAACAAATCAAATGAATAATTCGAAAATCTGGCTGTCTTCACCTCATATGGGTGGAAAAGAACTACTTTATGTACAAGAAGCATTTGATACGAACTGGATTGCACCTTTAGGACCAAATGTCAACGGTTTTGAACTCGATTTAGAAAAATACCTGGACCACGAAATCCACGTGGGCGCTTTGAGTTCCGGTACCGCCGCCATACATCTGGCACTAGTTTTACTTGGTGTCAAAGAAAACGATGAGGTTATTTGCCAAAGCATGACCTTTTCGGCTTCGGCCAACCCGATTTTATATCAGGGGGCAATACCGGTTTTTATTGATAGTGAAAGCGAAACCTGGAACATGTGTCCAAAAGCGCTGGAAGACGCTATCATTGACAGACTAGCAAAAGGGAAGAAACCTAAAGCTATCATCGCGGTCCATTTATATGGAATGCCTTTTGATGTCGACGCCATTCAATTCGTAGCTAATAAATATCAGATTCCTGTAATTGAAGATAGTGCCGAAGCATTAGGAAGTACTTTTAAAGGACGTAAGTGTGGAACTTTTGGGGATTTTGGAATCCTTTCGTTCAACGGAAATAAAATTATTACCACATCAGGAGGTGGTGCCCTGGTGACTAAAACCAAAGAATTAAAAGAAAAAGGGGTGTTTTTTGCCACACAATCCAGAGACAATGCGCCTCATTACCAGCATAGTGAGATAGGGTACAATTATCGAATGAGCAATATTTGCGCTGGAATTGGCCGGGGTCAAATGGAAGTGCTGGATAAACATGTAGCGCTGCGGGGAGCGATGAATCAGTTTTATAAAGATTATTTTGCGGCTATCGAGGGCGTTACCGTATTCACCGAGCCGAACTCTGATTATAAGTCCAATCATTGGTTATCGGCCATTGTAATGCAGCCTGAAAAATTGAATGGTAGAACAAGAGAAGATTTGCGACTTGCGTTGGAGCAGCAAAATATAGAAAGCCGTCCCTTATGGAAGCCGATGCATTTACAACCTATCTTTGAAAAATATCCATATTATGGAAAGCATGTCGCAGAGAGTCTGTTTGAAGACGGGCTCTGTCTTCCATCCGGGTCCAATATTACAGATATTGAGAGAGAGCGTATTAAACAAACATTTGACTTGTTTTTTAATAAGTAAATAGACTCAAATTTGATAAATTTTGTTATAAAGAGTGCTATTTTTTGATAAAATTGTGATTTTGGATTGCATTTGTATAAATTTGTTCAATAAAACTTGGTGTCATTGAATTCGAAGCTAATAGAAAATATAAAAAGAGTGCTTAACCAAAATCTTTCCAGAACTATTTTGGAGAAAAGTTTAAGTAAAATAAATTATCTTCCGCGATGGATTATATTTTGTATTGATGTTGTGATAGTTATCTGCTCCAACATCATTACCTATCTGTTGATTTCTAATCTGACAATGTCTTTTTACGACACACTGGATGTGCCGGTACGCTATGGTATTGTGGTATTGGCTAACATGATTTTCTTTTTGGTCTATAGGACCTACTCTGGAATCATCAGACATTCCACTTTTATAGATGGTATAAAATTGCTGTTCTCGACCACTTCTGCCTTTGTTTCCTTAGTCGTTTTTAACTACAGTGCATATTTCCTAATAGGAAAAAAGATATATCTTGTCCCGGGACTGGTGGTCAATTATCTGATTTCGTTCTCGCTGTTATTCTTATTTAGGATTTTTGTCAAGAAAATGTTTGAGTTTTATACCGCGGAAAAGAGTAAGGGAGGATTAATCAGAGCGGTGATTTACGGTTCGGATGCCAATGCTATTTCTGTAGCAAACGCTTTACAAGCAGAAATTCCCACGCGATTTAAATTGGTAGGTTTCCTAAATAGAAGCGGTCAGAATTCCGCCAAAACAATACTCGATTTGCCTATTCTGAATCAGAAAAAGAAAATTCCTGTTCTGTTGCGTGCTATGAATGTTGAGGCTTTGATTTTAGCCGACAGAAGTCTAACCATAGCCGATAAAATGGCAATAGTTGATGAATGTCTTGAATATAATTTTAAAGTTTTTACTCTTCCCGCGGTTACCGACTGGGAAGATCCGAATGAAATTTCAAAAAAGGTTAAGAATATTCAAATTCAGGATTTACTGGAGCGTAATCCGATTGTTTTGGATAACAAAAGTATCTCAACGCAGATTAAATCAAAAACGATTCTAATTACCGGAGCAGCAGGATCTATCGGAAGTGAAATTGTCTGGCAGGTAAAATCATTTAATCCTGAAAAAATCATACTGCTTGACCAGGCCGAAACACCGCTCCATCATTTGAGTCTGGAACTCAGTAAGACTGACATTACCGCTAAAATATGCTCGATTATTGCAGACATTAGGAATTATGGCGTTATGGAAGAAATTTTTAAACAGCATCAGCCCCATATCGTTTATCATGCCGCGGCCTATAAGCATGTGCCTTTAATGGAGGAGAATCCCGCCCAGGCCGTTTTTACGAATGTACTTGGAACCAAAAATCTGGCCGATTTAGCAAAAAAATATAATGTTGATAAATTTGTGATGGTTTCCACAGACAAAGCCGTGAATCCCAGTAACGTTATGGGAGCCAGCAAAAGAATAGCTGAAAAATATGTGCAATCACTATTTTATAATTTTCAAAATAATGACCGTAAAACGACCAAGTTTATCACAACACGTTTTGGCAACGTATTGGGATCAAATGGTTCAGTGGTGCCATTGTTTACGCAACAAATTGCAAGTGGAGGACCAATTACCATTACGCATCCCGAAATTATCCGATATTTTATGACCATTCCTGAAGCTTGTCAATTGGTATTGGAAGCAGGGGCGATGGGTAATGGAGGCGAAATCTATATTTTTGATATGGGTAAACCTGTAAAAATAATTGATCTGGCTAAAAAAATGATTCGATTGGCCGGACTTATCCCTGATAAAGACATTTCTATTAAAATCGTAGGATTGCGTCCTGGCGAAAAATTATATGAGGAATTATTGAATGATTCTTCAAAGGCACTGCCTACGTATCATGAAAAGATAATGATTGCAGAAGTAATCAGTGATCATTTTGTAGAATTGGAGATAGAAATAAATGAATTGATTTCAATAGCAAAATCCTTTCAAAACCAAAAGATAGTTACCAAGATGAAAGAAATTGTGCCTGAATTTATCAGTATGAACTCCACTTTTGAAATTCTGGACAAATAGTCGAAGATTGGCTACAAAATTGGAATGTTCAAAAAACGATAGATTAAAATTATATCTTTGCATCTTAAATTACATACATGACAGTCAAATTCGAATCTAAAATCATTATACTCTTTCTTTTAATAGGCACCTTGTTTTCCTGTACTTCAAAAAAAAATCTTATTTATTTGCAATCTGATGGACAGCAAATTGCAGCTTCAGTGGCCAATTTTGAACCCGTATTGCAATCGGATGATGTAGTTATGATCGTGGTTTCTGCCGAAAATCCTGAAATTGCAGCGCCTTATAACATGATTCAAAGTAATTCAGGAACTTTAGGAGGACAAGACCAGTTGCAGTCTTATTTAATTGATAAAGAAGGAAATGTTGATTTTCCGATGTTGGGAAAAATAAAATTAGCTGGTTTGACCCGATTGAATGCCATTCAAAAAATGAAGACGCTTTTAGAGAATCATATTAAGGAACCTATTGTAAATCTAAGGATTCTTAATTTTAAAATATCAGTTTTAGGCGAAGTCGGCAGACCTGGAATCTACCCTATCCAAAGTGAGCGAATCACATTTCTGGAAGCATTAAGTCTCTCTGGAGATTTGAGCATATATGGGAAAAGAAAAAATATTATGATTATTCGGGAAAAGGACGGTGTTAAGACAATAGATAAAGTAGATATAACTAAAAGTGACTTCATAAATTCTCCTTATTATTACCTCGCACAAAATGATGTTATATACGTTGAGCCCAATAAAACTAAAATAAACTCTTCCGTTTTTGGTCCCAATATAGGAATTGCATTTTCGCTGGTCTCATTGCTTATTACTGTGATTACTTTAACTACTAGATAATTTCCATGCAATACAATCAACCCTTTTTATCAGACATAGAGGAGAATAAATTTAGTTTTAGAGAACAGATAGAACGTTATTTAATGCAATGGAAATGGTTCGCTTTAGGCGTTTTCATTATGCTGTCGCTAGCTTATTTTTATTTGCGATATTTAGTTCCTCAATACAAGGCAGCGATAACAATTTCAATCAAAGACGAAAAAAAAGGTGGCATTTCTGAACTTGCGGCATTTTCCGACCTCGGTATGCTTTCCAATAATAAAAGCAATGTAGATAATGAAATCGAAATCCTCAAATCGAGGACATTAATACAAGCGGCTGTGAAAGAGTTGGGATTGAATATAAATTATTTAAATATAGGAAGAGTTAATTCTGCAGAAATATATAAAAATGTTCCAATAGAAATTGTATTTTCAAAAGTATCCGATGACTTTTATAAGAGAAGCCATTTGTACCGCGTGGAAAGTACATCTGATTCAAAATTTAACTTATATGCTGATGGTGGTAGTAAAATTGGAAATTTTAGTTTTGGACAAGTAGTAAATCACAGAAATGAAACATTTGTAATTTTTAAAAAACAAGACCAAAAATTAAATTGGGGCAACTTTACAATCAATATTGTAATAAATCCGGTAGAAAATACGGCGGATAGCTTTAAAGGCAGATTGTCTGTAATGGCATTGAGTAAAACTACCAGCATTGTCGAACTTTCGCTTATTGACCCCGTTCCGGAAAAGGCGGAAGATTTTTTGAATTCACTGATTTCAAATTATAATCAGGATGCTATAGCAGATAAAAATTTTATTTCAGAAAACACTTCAAAGTTTATTGAACAGCGTTTGGAGTTGATTACAAGAGAATTGGATGGTGTAGAAAAAGAAGCCGAAACTTTCAAGAAAACGAATCGTATTACTGATATTACTTCAGATGCCGGGTTGTTCATGCAAAATGCCAGTGATTTTGAAAAAAAGGAAATTGAGATTGAAACCCAATTAAAAGTGGTAAAATCAATGAGGGAATTTGTGTCTAAAAGCAATATTTCGGATTTGATTCCCGCTAATATTTTAACATCCGACACAGAGGCTGCGGGATTGATAGACCAATACAATCAATTGGTTTTGGAACGAAATCGTTTATTAAAAAATGCAGGGCCTGACAATGTAGTAGTACAGAACATCATTAGTAAAATTGGAGCATTAAAAACCAGCATAAATTCCAGTTTAATACAGCAAAGAACGGCTTTAGAAATTAGTAGAAATGATTTGTCAAGACAAAATGCACTTGTAAACGGAAAAATTTCTAAGATACCCACACTCGAAAGAGAATCTCGTGCGTTAGGACGTCAGCAACAGATTAAAGAAACTTTGTACCTGTATCTGTTACAGAAAAGAGAAGAGACAGCGATTTCACTGGCGGTTACGGAGCCAAATGCTAAAGTAATTGATTCCGCATTGGCAATGAAGTCTCCTATATCTCCCCAGAAAAATATTATTTATTTAGGAGCATTGGTATTGGGGTTATTAATTCCTTTTGGGATTATTTATCTGATTGATCTGCTCGATACAAAAATTAAAAGCCGTTTTGATATTGAAAGTAAATTTGCTGTTCCCTTTTTGGGCGACGTTCCCACTTCCGAGACTCATAATGAAATAATCACCGCTTCTTCCCGGACCGGGGCCGCTGAGGCACTCCGGATTATCCGGACCAATCTCGAATTTATGCTGAATCAGGTACCTGATGGAATAGCGAAAACTATATTTGTTACTTCTACTTTACCTAAAGAAGGAAAAACATTTATTGCTGTAAACCTGGCAGGTACGATAGCCCTTTCGGGAAAAAAAGTGCTGTTGTTAGGAATGGATATCCGAAATCCAAAACTTAATGACTATTTGGACCTTCCTAATAAAGGAATTACCAACTATCTGGCTGCCAAAGAGGGGAGTTGTAAGGACTACATTGCCAAACAAAATGGCTTTGAAGATTTCCACGTATTTCCTGCCGGAATTATTCCTCCGAACCCTGCCGAGCTATTAATGAACAAAAAAGTAGATGAGCTTTTTACCGAATTAAAAAAAGAATACGATTATATAGTAGTAGATACCGCGCCGGTGAGTCTGGTGACTGATACATTAATTATCGCAAAACATGCGGATACATTTGTATATGTTGTCCGTGCGAATTATTTAGACAAGAGGATGCTGCATATTCCGGATCGATTGTATAAAGAAAGTAAATTGCCTAATATGGCACTATTGCTAAATGACACTGATACAAACAAAGGCTATGGCTATGGCTATGGCTATGGCTATGGGTATGGTGTCGAAATTGAAAAAGCACCTTGGTATAAAAGAATATTTAAATAAAAAAGAGGCTGATGCCTCTTTTTTATTTAAATATGGAATTGTTTCCCATAACTTCAATCAGTGATTTCGATTCTTTAATAATGACTTTTTTAGCGAAAGCTTCTACATGCTTTTTATGATGAATATCCGAACCTGCAAAATCAATCATCCCTTTTTGGAGGAGTTTTTGTGCTGTCTCTGCGACTCCTTTTCCATAGTAACCTACTGTAGACAGCAAATTCAATTGAAAGAGACAGCCTGTTTTTTTTAATTTCTCGTACTGTCTAAAATCATTATGATAAAAGGTATATCGTTCCGGGTGGGCTAATACAGGGATATATCCTTCCACTTGAAGTTGAAATAGGATCTCGTGCAATTGCATGGGCGGATTTAAATAGGACATTTCAACCAATACGTAATTGTCTTTTAAGGTCAATAATGGTTCAGACTGAAAATGTACTATCAGATCATTATCAATAAGATATTCCGAGGCTGCCGCCAAATTCAATTTCGTAGTTAAATCCGGCAAGGCGTCTCGTAGATCATCTAAGCGTGAGACTATGCCTTCTCTGGTATTCTCCCAGACGTGTTTCATCGTGTGGGGAGTAGTAATGCATTTGGCGAACCGCAAGCCGATCATTGCCTGAAGCAAAAACTCGCTTTCAGTGCTATTTTGGGCGCCATCGTCGATCCCAAACAAAACATGGGAGTGAATGTCAACATAACCCTCAGGAATCAGGTCGGCCAGTATAGGTTTACTTTTGAATAAAGAAATCACGTTATTTTATTTGGTACGCAAATATACTTACTTTACCTCAGCCAGTGTTCCCTTTGATAATCAAATTTGGTGCATCAGCAATTAATCAATTGAACAAATCAGTACCTTTACCAAATGGAATTCTCATCAAAACTTTTGGAAAAAGCGGTTAACGAGATGGCGCAGCTACCGGGAATAGGAAAACGGACGGCCTTGCGTTTGGTGTTGCATTTATTAAAACAACCCAAAGAACAAACGGGATTCTTATCACAGGCATTGGTTAATATGCGGGAAGATATAAAGTTTTGTGAACAATGTCACAACATCTCTGATGTGGCAGTTTGTGAAATTTGTTCTAACCCTAATAGAAATCATCAGATTATATGTGTTGTTGAAGATATACGCGATGTAATGGCAATTGAAAATACCGGTCAGTATCGGGGCATTTATCATGTGTTAGGCGGAAAAATATCACCCATTGATGGCGTGGGTCCAAGTCAGCTAAAAATTACCTCTTTGGTGGATAAAATAAAAGCGGGGCTGGTGCAGGAACTTATTTTTGCACTGAGTTCAACAATGGAAGGCGATACAACTAATTTTTATATCTACAAACAAATTAAAGACTCCGGTATTATCACCTCCACAATTGCACGGGGAATCTCAGTTGGAGATGAGTTGGAATATGCGGACGAAGTCACTTTAGGGCGAAGTATTTTACAACGCGTGCCCTTCGAAAATTCCTTCAAAAACAATTAATATGGTTATTATTTTAACTTCATTTTTATAATTATAAAGGAAAAACTATATTTGTTTGCTAATAAATAAATAATGAATAGAATAACGATATATTTTCTGCTGCTGGTTGGCTTTTCTTTTACTTCCTGCATTCCCACTAAGGACTTAATCTATCTTCAAAACAAGGACGATTCTACTGGAGATCAGTCGATTAATCAGGTGATGTCTAAGCCCTACCGGATGCAAACCAATGATATCATAATAATCACCATCAATGCGACGGATCCAAAATTAGTTGCTATGTTTAATACGGGAGCAAATGGTCAAACAGAATCGGGGGCATATTTTGAAGGATATAGTGTCGATGATCATGGGAACATTAGGCTGCCGGTATTAGGGGAACTAAACGTTTTAGGATTTACTGCAGATGAAATACGGACTAAAGTTGAAGCCCTGTTACTTTCAGATTATTTTAATAAAGAGGCCAATATTTTTGTCAATGTAAAGTTAGCCGGATTTCGATATACTATTAATGGCGAGGTATCGTCTCCTGGTTCCAAAATACTGTACCGCGATAAAGTCAATATTATGGAAGCCATTGCGAACTCTGGGGATATAGCCATCACGGGAAATAGAAAAGAAATAGTAATCATCAGACAATTTCCTCAGGGTACAGAAATGCATACTATCGATCTGACAGATGTGAATGTGATGAAATCGCCCTATTATAACTTGCAGCCCAATGATTTTATCTATATTAAACCCCTTAAACAAAAAACCTGGGGTACAGGAACTACCGGAATACAGTCTTTTACGACTATTGTATCAGGTTTGACCCTGATTATTTCAACCTATTTAGTTTTTAAAAGCTTATAATTACCAAACAATATGCTTGACACAAAAGATTTTTCGTTTTTCGAAAACCAGAGTAACTTTGACTTTAAAGGATTTCTAATCAAAATTTTAAGCTATTGGAAGTGGTTTATTGTAAGTTTGATTATAGCCTATTCCATTGCATACCAGGTAAATATCAGAAAAGAAAAAATTTACGGCGTTGAAAGTGTAATTAATATTAAAGAGGTAAATAATCCTTTTTTTACCGCAAATACGAGTTTGGTTTTTAACTGGGGGGGAACTTCCGATAAAGTGCAAGCGGTTATTACCATACTAAAAAGCCGTTCGCATAACGAATTGGTTGTGGCAAGATTACAGTTTTATATCGACTATCTTAAACAGGGTGAGTACAATTTGCAGGATGCTTATGGCGAAGCCCCGTTTTTGGTCAACATTGATCAGAGTAAAGGACAGCTTTTGGGGATGCCTATTCGTATCAAATTCCTGAATCAGACCCAATATGAGATCAGAATTCCTTTTGAAACAGATCAGGTTTCCGTAGTCAACTATTCAACTAATCTTAATAGTCAGGCGCGTGTAGCCCAGGAAGAATTTGTAAAGAGGTACAAAATTGGGGAACATGTTTCACTGCCTTTTTTAAATTGGACGCTGGAATTGGGTGATAATGCAGCAGATTATGTGGGTAAAGAATATTTTGTGCGTTTCGGTGATTTCAATGGGGTGGTGTCCAACTATAAAAACATCGATATTCAGACAGATGATAAAGGTGGGTCCATACTAAAACTGGGCATGCAGGGGCATAATAAAGCCCGTATGGTTGATTATCTCAAC
Source organism: Flavobacterium sp. GT3R68 (assembly GCF_007109225.1). GTDB lineage: Bacteria > Bacteroidota > Bacteroidia > Flavobacteriales > Flavobacteriaceae > Flavobacterium. Next base: position 330,130 of record NZ_VJZK01000002.1, on the reverse strand, counting down.
ACTACGGTTGAAGTATTACGTAAAAATGAGTTAGACAGTAAAAACCAATTTGCCAAAAATACTATTGCCTTTATTGACAGCACGCTGATTGCAATGGAGCAACAAATAAAAACTACCGAAGGAGAACTAAAAGACTTCAGAAGAGATAAAAATATTTTTCAATTAGAAAGTGGTGGAGGCGAAGTTTCGATGAGATTGTCCGGATTTGACGTCGAACGGGATGCCATTAACAGAAAACTAGCCTATTATAACAGGTTGAAATCATATCTTTTGAACAGCACCGATTATTCAAAGCTTCCGGCCCCTGCCGTTGCGGGAATTGATGATCCCAACATTATAGGCGGTGTTTCCAAGTTGATTGCCTTGTCCATAGAGCGTTCCGAGATGGCCTACACGGTCAAGAACGATAAGATTTTCAATAATTTTGACAACCAAATGGAAGCTGTTAAAAGCGTTCTGCTCGAAAATATTACTTCTGCAAAAGCAGCTATCCAATATGATTTGTCCGCGATAAACCGGAATATCGGCGAAGCGGAATCGGACATGAAAAATCTGCCTGAAGATCAGCAGGAGTTGGTTAAAATCAAAAGAAAGTACGACTTAAGTGATAATATATATAATACTTTTCTTCAAAAAAGAAGCGAAGCCAATATTGTAAAGGCGGCGAATGTTTCCGATATCCAGTTTATTGATCCTGCGAAAGATGTTGGGGGAGGTTTATTAGGACCGAAGACGAGTGTAAATTATGTACTGGCATCCTTTTTAGGGTTGTTAATTCCGTTGTTACTTGCTTTTACCCTGACAATAATGGAAACCAGTATTGTGAATATGGACGATATTGAGAAATTAACAAAAATTCCGGTGATAGGGGTTACGGGAAAAAACCCGAGTAAAACCAATCTGGCTGTTTTCGAAAAACCCAAATCCGCATTAGCAGAATCATTCCGTTCCATCCGGTCCTCATTACAATTCTTATACAAAAAACAGAAGGTCATCGGAGCAAAAACATTAATGATTACCTCTTCTATTAGTGGGGAAGGAAAATCATTTTGTTCCACTAATATTGCTACTGTATTTGCGTTGAGCGGGAAAAAGACCGTAATTGTCGTACTGGATTTAAGAAAACCAAAAATTTTCCAGGATTTTAATTTGCCCAACACGTTTGGAGTGGTGAATTACCTGATTGGCCAGAAAACAATTGATGAAGTGATCCAAAAGACGCATGTCCCTCATTTGGATGTCATCACTGCCGGACCAATCCCACCCAATCCTTCCGAATTGATTTTGGGCGACAGTATGAAAGAATTATTAGATGATCTTAAAACGAGATATGACTACATAATTTTGGATACGCCGCCGGTAGGTTTGGTATCTGATGCTTTGGAATTAGCTCAATATTGCGATGTAACTCTTTATATCGTGAGACAGAATATAACCAAGAAACGTATGCTGAATATTATCAACGACAAACATCGTAAAAAAGAATTAACCAATGTTAGTATTATTCTGAATGGATTTGAAAACAAAGCCAAGTACGGTTATGGTTACGGTAACTATTCATATGGTTACTATGAAGACGAACCCAAAAATATTATAGATAAATTACAAAGATTCTTTAAGAAATCGTGACCGACTAAAGGCTAATGCCGCTTTTGTCAAAAGGAAAACTGATAATGAAGGATTGAAAAAAAGTGAACAAAAAATGAAAATTACAAAGATTTGCTGCATTGGAGCAGGATATGTAGGAGGCCCTACAATGGCAGTTATTGCTCAAAAATGTCCGGATATACAAATAACAGTTGTGGATTTGAATGAAGCGCGGATTGCCGCTTGGAATGATCCTAACGTTGATAACATACCTATATATGAACCCGGGTTAAGTTCCATTGTAGCAGAAGCGCGAAATCGAAATCTGTTTTTCTCTACGGATGTAGACAAAGCCATCGATGAGGCACAATTGATTTTTATATCTGTAAACACACCCACTAAGACCTATGGCTCCGGAAAGGGAATGGCTGCCGATTTGAAATATATTGAACTCTGCGCCAGACAAATTGCCAGGATTTCCAAAGATGATAAAATTGTGGTTGAAAAATCCACGTTGCCTGTCCGAACGGCAGAAGCTATTAAAAGTATTTTAAATCATACCGGGAACGGTGTGCAGTTTCAAATTCTTTCCAATCCGGAATTTTTAGCCGAAGGTACCGCAGTTCAGGATTTATTGTATCCCGACAGGGTATTGATTGGAGGGGACAGCACAGAGGAAGGACAAAAAGCAATCCAGGCACTTGCAGATGTATATTCGAATTGGGTAAGCGCGGATCGGATATTGTTTACAAATGTATGGTCTTCTGAATTATCTAAACTGACAGCCAACGCTTTTCTGGCTCAAAGAGTTTCTTCTATAAATGCCCTTTCAGAACTTTGTGAAAAAACAGGCGCCAATGTCAATGAAGTAGGCCGTGCCATCGGGATGGACAGCAGAATTGGCTCGAAATTTCTGAAAGCATCCGTCGGCTTCGGAGGATCATGTTTTCAAAAAGACATTCTGAATTTAGTTTATATTGCCAAATCCTATGGATTAGACGAGGTAGCCAATTATTGGGAACAGGTTATTGTGATGAATGATCATCAGAAAAGAAGATTCTCCAGAAATATTGTCAGCACATTGTACAATACCATTTCGGATAAAAAAATAACATTCTTAGGCTGGGCTTTCAAAAAAGACACGAATGATACCAGAGAATCAGCAGCTATTTCTGTAGCAGATGATTTGATGAACGAACAGGCACATATCGCTGTTTATGATCCGAAAGTATCAGAAAAACAAATCCTTTTTGATTTGGACTATTTGGAAACCAGATCATCAGAAAAAAATAAAGAGGGAATTACTGTCTTTGATAATTCCTACGATGCCTGCCACAACGCGCATGCTATAGCAATTTTGACGGAATGGGATGAATTTAAAGAGTATGACTGGCAACGTATATATGATAATATGCAAAAGCCAGCATTTATTTTTGATGGGCGTAATGTACTGAACGGCAAAAAATTATCAGAAATTGGTTTTGTTTACCAGGGAATCGGCTCATAAGTTTTAAAAAGTAGCAGCATAATGAAAAAGATATTAATAACAGGCGGGGCTGGTTTTATAGGTTCTCATGTAGTAAGAAGGTTTGTTCAGAACTATCCGAATTGCCACATCTTTAATTTGGATGCGCTTACCTATGCAGGGAATCTTGAAAATATTGCCGACATAGAGAGAGCACCAAATTATACCTTTGTTAAAGGGGATATCGTAGACGACACATTTATCAACCAGTTGTTCGAAGAGCATCAATTTGACGGGGTACTGCATCTGGCTGCCGAATCGCATGTGGATCGTTCCATAGAGGATCCGTTATCCTTTGTGAAAACAAATGTTATCGGAACGATGAATCTATTGAATGCCGCCAAAAATCAATGGAAAGGGCAGGAGGCAGGAAAACGTTTTTACCATATCAGTACCGATGAAGTCTATGGAAGTTTAGGCGCCGAGGGTTTATTTACCGAAACCACATCCTACGACCCCAATTCCCCTTATTCTGCTTCCAAAGCAAGTTCGGATCATTTTGTAAGAGCCTATGGCGAAACTTACGGATTACCTTATGTCATTACCAATTGTTCCAACAATTACGGACCCAACCACTTTCCGGAGAAATTAATTCCGCTTTTCATCAATAATATTATTAACAACAAAGCATTACCGGTCTATGGAGATGGTAAATACACCCGTGACTGGCTTTTTGTTGAAGATCATGCCGTGGCTATTGACTTGGTGTTCCACCAGGGAAGAAACCACGAAACCTACAATATTGGCGGTTTTAACGAATGGCAGAACATTGATCTGGTGAAGTTATTGTGCGGAATCATGGACCAAAAATTAGGAAGAGCCACAGGTACTTCAGAAAAGTTGATATCTTATGTTAAAGACCGACCCGGACATGATTTGCGCTACGCAATTGATGCCTCTAAAATAAATAAAGAATTAGGCTGGAAACCTTCCGTTACCTTCGAACAGGGATTGGAAAGAACAGTAGATTGGTATTTGAATAATGAAGAATGGCTTAAACACGTAACCTCAGGGGAATATGCAAAGTACTACGAAAAACAGTATGAAGCTTAAAAATTAGCAACAATGCGCTTACCCAGTGATTTAGTTTAAAATAAAAAAATGAACAAGGACAATACCAATTCAGAATGGCTTTTTGAAATAACGCCAAAAAACAAATTCTTTTCACTCAACCTGAAAGAAATTTGGCAATACCGTGATTTGCTGATGCTTTTTGTAAAAAGAGATGTGGTGACGGTATACAAGCAAACCGTTTTAGGACCGCTTTGGTATTTGATACAGCCTTTATTTACATCGATAACCTTCACGATTATTTTTAATAATGTGGCCGGAATCGACACCGGGACTGTTCCTCCATTTTTGTTTAACCTGGCGGGGATTACCGTGTGGAATTATTTTACGTCCTGCCTGAATGCTACTTCAGATACCTTCCGAAGCAATGCCGGTATATTCGGGAAAGTGTATTTCCCGCGTCTTATTGTGCCTATTTCTATTGTGATTTCTAATCTTTTGAAATTTGGAATTCAGTTCCTGATTTTTATAGTATTTTATATTTATTATTATATGCAGGGCGCGGCTGTGGCTTTAAATAGTGCGACGGCTTTTTTTCCATTACTCATTGTATTGATGGGAATTTTGGGATTGGGATTTGGTATGCTGATTTCCTCCCTCGTGACTAAATACAGGGATTTTAGCTACCTGATTGGGTTTGGTGTACAATTGCTGATGTATATATCTGCGGTGATGTATCCCATGGCATTAATCAAGGACAAGATTCCTAATTATGCCTGGCTGGTAGAATACAATCCATTAGCCTATGTAATAGAAAGCACCCGATATATGTTATTGGATGTAGGTCAGATTTCTGTTTCAGGATTGGTGTATACAATTGCAGTAACCCTCATCGTATTTTTTATTGGTTTGTTGATTTTTAATAAAACCGAGAAGAGTTTCATTGATACCGTATAGTTAAAAGTAAATAGTGAGAAGTAAATAGTGAGAAGTAATTAGTGAGAATTGAGTAGTGAAGTGAATAGAAAAAGTGAATAGTTTGCCTTCTTCTACCATTCACCATTCACCACTCACTAATAATTAAAGATATGGATCATAAAGATTTAGAGGTTTGGAAAAAAAGTATGGATTTGGTTGTTAGTTTATATCAAATTACGAAACGGTTTCCTGATTCAGAAAAATATGGTTTAACGAGTCAAATGACAAGGGCAGCCGTATCTATTCCATCTAACATAGCTGAAGGCGCTGCACGAAAAGGGAATAAAGAATTGCTACAATTTCTGTATATTGCAATTGGTTCGCTTTCAGAACTAGAAACACAATATTTGATTGCGGTGCGATTAACATTTATTGAAAAGGAAGAAACTTTTGAAAAACAATTGATTGAAGTAAAAAAACTTTTATTAGGATTTAAGAATTATATAAATAAAAATTAGTGAGAAGAATAGGCAGAAGTGGAAAGTGAATAGTTTGTCCTCACCCACCCTCACTACTCACCATTCACCACTCACCATTCACTATTAAATGAGTAAAGACATTATATTAAAAGCCGAAAACATTTCCAAGCAATACCGTCTCGGACAAGTCGGCACCGGTACGATCAGTCATGATATCAACCGTTGGTGGCATAGTATACGCGGCAAAGAAAATCCGTATCTCAAAATCGGGGATGTAAATGACCGCAGTTCTAAAGGAACCAGCGATTATGTTTGGGCCTTGCAGGATATTAATTTTGAAATCAATCAGGGAGATGCAGTAGGTATTATTGGAAAAAACGGTGCCGGAAAATCAACACTGCTAAAACTATTGTCCAGAGTGACTGCCCCTACCACAGGAGTAATCAAAACCAAAGGACGTATTGCCTCCTTACTCGAAGTAGGAACCGGTTTTCATCCGGAATTGACCGGAAGAGAAAATATATATCTCAATGGCGCAATTTTAGGGATGAGTAAAAGTGAAATCTCTAAAAAATTAGCCGAAATAATTGACTTCTCAGGAGTTGAACGCTATATCGATACGCCGGTAAAAAGATACAGTAGCGGAATGTATGTTCGTTTAGCCTTTGCAGTGGCGGCACATTTAGAAAGCGAAATCCTGATTGTGGATGAAGTGCTCTCTGTTGGTGATGCCGAATTCCAGAAAAAATGCCTCGGTAAAATGGGGGACATCAGCAAAGGGGAAGGCAGAACCGTGTTGTTTGTGAGCCACCAATTAGGATCCGTAGCCACTTTATGCAACAAAGGAATGTTAATGGATAAGGGAAAGCTTGTTAGTTATAGTAATATTTCTAGTATTTTAGAAAATTACACCAGCTTACTTAATGATAAAGGATTATCATATGTAGCTTTAGATAAAACAAAAGATCTTTTTATTGATAGTTGTACTTTATACAAAAATGAGACTATTGGTACAAATGAATTTTTATCTAGTGATATAATGTCCGTCGAGTTTGAAATCTTTAAAAATAAAGATATTAAAAAAGCTTCATTTTCCTTTACGATACAATCCAACACAGGAGACTATTTGTCAACATTTGTCAAATCTATTGATGAGTTATTAGTTGGGAAAAATAGTAATAGAATAACATTTGATATCGATTGCAGCATATTAGCTGCCAACAGTTATTTTTTACGACTTGCCATTTTTGATGCGAGTACGTCTCAAGTTTATGATCTGCAGGAAATGATTTGCCCATTTAAAATAAATGATGAAGGTACGGACATGGCAAAGTTTGAGGGCACCAATTATGGTTATTTTAATTTGAAGTACAATTTAAGAGTATGAGACCTCTGAATGATTCTATGCCTAGGGTTAGGACGATATTCCCTAAATTCATTTAACAATCCATTATCATGATAGACAAAATTAAAAGGCAAATTCATAAAATTGAATGGTTTTTAAAGAATTTCAAAAAAATAGATAGTATACAAAATACTTTGAATAGAAGGGATTTCAGATCTAACCATTATTTAGGCCCAATCACTTATGATACCGATAGCCTAACAACAAGTAATAATTGTGATTTCATAACAGAACCCCGATTTGCAAAGGCATATCAAGCTGCGGCCGATACAAAACCGTGGGAGGGATATACGTTACAATGGCGAACATACATCGTGTGCTGGTTTGCAGATTTAGTAAAAAATCTAGAAGGTGATTTTGTCGAATGCGGGGTATATACAGGTGCCTATTCAAGCGCGGTAATAGATTATATTGATTTTCAGAATCTTTCAAAAAAGTTTTATTTATTGGATACATACGAAGGTTTAGTGCCGGGTATGATTTCGGAAGCGGAGAGAAAAGCTGGGATTGATGTTTACTTAAAAGGACATTATACAAATGTATACGAACAGGTGGTTAAAACTTTTGCTCCATTCAATGTTGAAGTGATTAAAGGAATCGTTCCGGAAACCTTACCGCTATGTAAAGCAGAAAAGATTTGTTACCTATCCATAGATATGAATTGTGTGGAGCCAGAAATTGCTGCGGCTAATTACTTTTGGGATAAAATTGTAACCGGAGGCGTAATAGTTTTGGATGATTATGGTTTTCCTTTGCATATTGAGCAAAAGAAAGCTTTTGATGCATTTGCTGTAGAAAAAGGGCAAAACATTTTGTCTTTACCAACAGGACAAGGGGTTATTATAAAAAAATAATGTGTCTCAATAAATGAGTATAATAAATTGTTTACCATGAATGTAGTAATTAAAAAAATTGATCAGTTCAAAAGTTTGTTTAAAAAAGTCAACTTCATTTATGATGCAATTTTAAAAAAAAATAGAGAGCATGAAAATGATTTATATGGTTATAAAAATGTAAAAGTAAATTTAGGACACATTCAATCTCATTTAAATTTACAAAAAACAAAAATATCCAAACTGTCTGAAGTTGAATTCCAGGTTTTTTCACAGTTCGGAGATGATGGTATTATTCAATGGCTGATTAATTATCTGGATATCGAGAACAAGACATTTGTTGAATTTGGTGTCGAAAAATATATTGAATCGAACACCCGATTTTTATTATTCAATGACAAATGGGATGGTTTAGTTATTGACGGCGATGAGAACAATGTTAATTATATAAAAAACGATGCTGTTAGTTATTTTTTTAACCTCCACTCTATAAATTCATTTATTACAAAAGATAATATAAATGAACTGATCAAATCCAGAAATTTTGATAAAGAACTCGGCTTATTGAGTATTGATATTGATGGTAATGATTACTGGATTTGGAATGCGTTAGAAAACATAAACCCAGTTATTGTAATTTCTGAGTATAATGCTGAATTTGGTTTGAATCCTTGGACAATCCCTTATAAGGAAGATTTTGTGTGGGATAAAAGTAATGGTATGCATTATTGGGGAACTTCTTTATGCAGTCTGTGTGATTTAGCAGAGCAAAAGGGATACAGCTTTATAGGATGTAATTCTCAAGGGAACAATGCTTATTTTATTAGAAATGATAAGATGAAAGATCTTAAAAAACTGTCTTGTGAAGAAGGGTTCCTTAAAGCAAAATTCTCCTTAAACAGAAAACCAAACGGGGAACAATATTCGGAAATAGAAAAAAGAAATTCATTAGTTGGTAAAACTGTATACAATACAAGAACTAATAAAACAGAATTAATTAATGCACTCTAAGCCCGAATTAATAGTCATCAGTCAAAACCTAATGGGAGGGGGTTCCAGTTTTCACAGGAACATGCTGGCCCACAGACCTGATGAATATTTTGATGTCAAATGTATTTATCTAGATCCGCTGGACTGGGCTGCCAAAAGACTTGAAAACCATTCCCTGGGTGAAAACGATAGTATCTTTGAATTCACACAGCAACCGGATGAGCAACTGGCGGAAAAACTAAACAAACATATTTCAAATAAAAAGGGTGCAATTGTCGCGAATCTTCCCGAAGAATTAATAACACTCGACCATTTCCCGAAATCCAATAAAACCGTTTACTTCATTTGTCACGATAAAGGATTTTTATATCTGGTTAAGAAATATGAGTATTTAATCGATATATTTATTGCGCATAATTTTGAAGTGTATGAAAGCATAAGGGAACTTTTGCCGAAACGATTAAAGGACGTACACTTTATTCAGCATGGTGTCGAAATTCAAAATTACAAAAGGGAAAAAAAGGAGTCTCAAAAATTAAATTTAGTTTTTTTGGCGCGGCATGTTAAATCAAAAGGAATTTATGATCTGCCGAAAATAAACCAGATACTTGTAAATAACAATATTGAAGTGAACTGGATGATTTTGGGCGATGGAGAAGAAAAGCAAAACTTTAAAAAAGAAGTAAGCGCCTACTCCAATTTTCAATTTGAAACTCCTGAAACAAATGCAGATGTTATTGAAATCTTGAAGCGCCAGGATATTTATATATTACCATCTAGCCTTGATGGTTTGCCGGTATCGTTACTCGAATCAATGAGTGTAGGTTGCGTTCCAATTGTCTATAATTTTAGCGAAGGAATAAAGAAAGTGATTACCAATGATATTGGATATGTTGAAAATATTGGGGATATTAATAGTGTTGCCGAAAAAATCATACTCCTTCATAACGATAGAAACCGTCTTTTTGAACAAAGCACGAATGCCATTAATAAAGTAGAAAAAGAATTTAATATTAAAATACAAGCCAACGAGTATTTTAATCTTTACAAAAAATTTAAAAGTCTGAAGAAAAATAGATTTATACTTTTAACAAAACTCGAAAAAAAATACAGTAAATATAAAATAGTCAGAATTGGTTTTAAAGTATTGAGAATTTTAAAAATGATACAGAAGTAAATGATTCGTAAAATCCTGAACATATTTAAGAAAAAAAAAGCACCGGAAATGACTTCTTTCCAGAAATATAATAATTATTTCCAGAAGGAGGATTCTACATTTATGGACCGATATGCCAACATACGTTTTGATGTACCAGAAAAAATCCAAAACAGGAAATATGTCACTATAGGTGAGAAAGGATTAATAAATGCCAATTTTATTTTTGAATCTGAAAAAGGTGAAGTAATCATAGGTGATAATGTACATTTGGGAGGAGTTACTTTTATCAGCAGAAACAGGATCGAAGTAGGCGATGATGTGACGATGGCCTGGGGAATAACAATCGATGACCACAATTCACATAGCATATACTGGGAAGAAAGAAAAAACGACAATGCCCGATGTTATGAGGATTACATAAAATACAACGGAAATAATGTAGTGTCAAAAGATTGGTCCAATGTGGAAGACAAACCGATAGTTATTAAGTCCAAAGTTTGGATAGGGTTTGATGCTACGATTCTCAAAGGAGTAACAGTAGGAGAAGGAGCCGTAGTCGGTGCAAAAAGCGTGGTTGCCAAAAATGTGGAACCATGGACCGTTGTGGCAGGAAATCCAGCAGTAGTTGTAAAATATTTGCCTGAATATAAAAGTACCAAATGAAAATTTTAGTAATAGGTTCAACAGGATTTATAGGAAGCCATTGTGTTACATATTTCGAATCTAAAAACTTCGAAGTATGGCAAGCCGACGTCAATGCATCTTCGGCAACCAAATTCTTTATCATTAATCGCCAGAATTCCGATTTTTCCTCCATATTCAAAGAACAGCAATTTGATGTCTGTATCAATGCCTCCGGTTCTGCCCATGTCGGATTTTCGTTTGAGAACCCTTCTAAAGATTTTGAACTTAATGTGGTCAATGTCCAGAAAATATTAGTCGCCATCCGGGATTATAATCCGGAATGCAAGTTTATCAATTTTTCAAGTGCTGCCGTATATGGGAATCCACAGTCGTTGCCAATTGCAGAGAATAGTGTGGCTAAACCGTTATCACCTTATGGATTTCACAAACTTCAAAGCGAACTGCTGTTAGCAGAATACCATAAATTTTTCGGATTAAACACCTGTAGCCTCCGCGTTTTTTCAGCATATGGCCCAGGCCTGAGAAAGCAATTGTTTTGGGATTTATATCAAAAAGCACTAAAGAGCGATGTCATAACGCTGTTTGGAAAAGGAAACGAAACCAGAGATTTTATTTATATCGATGATTTGATACAAATTATTGATTTGGTGATTCAAAAAGGAACATTCCAGGGCTCTATTTATAATGTAGCCAGCCAGGTCGAAACTACTATTGCCGAAGCAGCGCAGCTATTTACAAATGCATTTTGTCCTGACAAAAAGATCTTATTTACTGGTGAATCCAAAGTAGGGGACCCCAATAATTGGCTAGCCGACATGAAAATCATCAAAGGGTATGGTTTTAAACGGCAATATGATTTGGCTTTGGGATTAAAAAAATACGCGGAATGGCTCAGACAAAACGTATAGGAATCCGATATATCTATGATGAGAACTGGATCGGCGGTTCTTATTATATTCAGAACCTGATAAGGTCACTGCATTGTCTGCCTGAAAAAGAACAAATTCAGTTGTATATTCTTGCTGCTGATGAACAGGTTTTTCAGGAATTAAAAGCAGTTACGGGATATCCGCAATTAAAGTTTGTCTGTAGTAAGGTCCACTACAATAAAATTGAAACCTTTATCAACAAGGTTTCCAAGAAAATCTTAAAAAGGAAACTGATCTTTAAAAAAATTGACCTCGACTGGTTGTTTCCGCTTTATGATGTCCCGGATAATTTAAAACACATCAGGAACCTCGTATTTTGGATACCCGATTTGCAGGAAAAACACTTGCCCGATTTTTTCTCTCCGGAAGATCTACAGTACCGCCATGATAGTTATGAGAAAATGATCGCTTTAAATCATCCCATAGTTTTTAGCAGTCATGCGGCTCTAAATGATTTCCATACATTTTATCCCCATTCAAAAAACGAAAAAAAAGTACTACAGTTTGCCGTAGTACATTCGGATTTGGAAGTTAGGGATATAAATGAAGTGAAGGCAAAGTATGGTATTGAAGTAGACTATTTTATTTCTCCGAATCAGTTTTGGCAGCATAAAAATCAAATTGCAATCATTGAAGCAACGAAGATTTTAAAGGAGAAAGGGATTTCTGTAAAAATCATCTTCACCGGCAAAGAACACGATCACAGAAATCCGGAGTATACCAATCTTTTAAAACAAAAGGTGTCAGAATATCAATTAGAAAATGAAATCGTCTTTTTAGGTTTTATAGACAGAACGGATCAGCTGACACTGATGAAATATGCACAGGCGGTGATTCAGCCCTCTTTATTTGAAGGGTGGGGCACTGTTGTAGAAGACGCCAAATCTTTAAACCAGACGTTAATCGTTTCTGATATCGCGGTACATCACGAACAATTAGAAGGTAAAGGGTATTTTTTCGCACCATCCGATTACAATGCATTAGCTCTTAAAATGGTCGAAGTCATCAATAATCCAACTCAGAAATTAAAATATGATTTGGATTATGCTGAGAACATTAAAAGGTTTGCGTCAAACTTAAAGCTCCTGACAGCACACTAACCGATCACGACTTATAGTTATCTCGATAGCGCGGATTTGTAACTCGATAGCGCGGATTTGTAACTTGATAGCGCGGATTTGTAATCCGTGCACATATTATACAAAAATCTTAAAATAATTTATAATTGTAAGATTTTATTTATTTAAGTTTGCCGCCATAAAATCATCAAAAATCCAACATGGCATCCACTACTGAAGCACCGGCAACTCCAAAGAAAAGTACACGCGAAACAGGCCATGCCATAAACCTCGCCAATCTTCAGGAATTAATCGCTTTCGTAACCGCATGCGGAGTCACATACAACCCCAATAAACCAAGCCTGAAACTGGCACAGCTCCATACGTTGGCAGCAAATGCAAATGCACAACTGACAAATGTGATAAACATAAACACGGCTTACAACAACAAGGTAAACGAAAGGGTGATCGCTTTCAGGGGTCTGAAACCATTAGCAACACGATTAATGAGCGCATTGCAAACCACAGAGGCAACTCCCCAAAAAGTAGCAGACGCAAAAGCATATAACAAAAAAATTCAGGGTCCCACTGCAAGAACACGCAGAAAGCCTTCAAATGTAAATGAGGGCGAAACCACAACAATATCGACTAGTCAGCAATCGTACGAACACCAAATACAACACTTCGCAGGATTAATAGCGACATTGCAATCTGAACCCACTTACGCGCCAAACGAAACCGATTTAAAAATGGCGGCACTGATAGTAAAACAAACCGACCTGATTTCCAAAAATGAGGCAGTGTCATCAGCATATGCAAAAATTAGTAATGCAAGAATTGCGCGCGATACTACATTATATGCCTCCGGCAACGGATTGGTGGATACCGCCGCAGAAGTAAAAAAGTATATCAAATCAATATACGGAGGAACATCGCCGTATTTTACTCAGGTAAAAGGAATACAATTCACCAAAGCCAAGAAATAGAAGCACTCCACTGTCACACTGAGCCTGTCGAAGTGCAATTATCCTTCCCCGATTTACAATTATGTCTTCCCGATTTGCAATTATGCCTTCCTGTTTTGCAATTATCCTTCCCCGATTTGCAATTATACCTCCCTGTTTTGCAATTATCCTTCCCTGATTTACAATTATGCCTACCTGTTTCGCAATTATCTTTCCCCGTTTTGCAATTATCCTTCCCTGATTTACAATTATGCCTACCTGTTTCGCAATTATCCTTCCCCGTTTTGCAATTATTATTCCCTGATTTACAATTATGCCTACCTGTTTCGCAATTATCCTTCCCCGATTTGCACTTATCCTTCCCTGATTTAGGAATATAGCCCCCCGACTTAGAAATATCCCACCCCACTTTGTATTTATTCCTACAAGAAAAAAAATTTGTGAATTCGCGGTAAAAAATATCCTCACCCGACTTAGGAATATCCCACCCCGCTTTGAATTTATACCGACAAGAAAAAAAATTTGTGAATTCGCGGTAAAAAATTTCCTTACCCGACTTAGAAATATCCCACCCCACTTTGTATTTATTCCTACAAGAAAAAAAATTTGTGAATTCGCGGTAAAAAATTTCCTTACCCGACTTAGAAATATCCCACCCCACTTTGAATTTATACCGACAAGAAAAAAAATTTGTGAATTCGCGGTAAAAAATAGCCTCACCCGACTTAGGAATATCCCACCCCACTTTGTATTTATACCGACAAGAAAAAAAATTTGTGAATTCGCGGTAAAAAATTTCCTTACCCGACTTAGAAATATCCCACCCCGCTTTGTATTTATTCCTACCAGAAAAAATTTGTGAATTCGCGGTAAAAAATAGCCTCACCCGACTTAGGAATATCCCACCCCGCTTTGAATTTATACCGACAAGAAAAAAAATTTGTGAATTCGCAGTAAAAAATTTCCTTACCCGACTTAGGAATATCCCACCCCGCTTTGTATTTATTCCTACCAGAAAAAATTTGTGAATTCGCGGTAAAAAATATCCTCACCCGACTTAGGAATATCCCACCCCGCTTTGTATTTATTCCTACCAGAAAAAATTTGTGAATTCGCGGTAAAAAATATCCTCACCCGACTTAGGAATATCCCACCCCGCTTTGTATTTATTCCTACCAGAAAAAATTTGTGAATTCGCGGTAAAAAATATCCTCACCCGACTTAGGAATATCCTTACCCAATTTCGATGGACTTAATTCACTCATTCGTTAGAAAATACACTGATAATTTAAAGTTTGGTTTATATTTGCAATGATTCCGCGCTATTTATGGCGACGAATCCAAAACCGCGAGGACAGAATCAAAAAAGCATTAATGAGTAAATTATCAATTATAACAATTAACTACAATGACCTGGAAGGGTTAAAAAAAACAGTTAATAGTGTAATCGGTCAAACGTATCCGCCATTTGAATATATTGTCATTGATGGAGCATCAACAGACGGAAGTGCTGCTTACATCGAAAGCCAGACAGCAAACATAAACCATTGGATTAGTGAAAACGATTCAGGCGTTTACAATGCTATGAACAAAGGCATCAAGGCCGCTACCGGAGATTATTTGTTTTTTTTAAATAGTGGCGATGTTTTAAATGACGCCACCACATTAGAAAAGCTGAACAACGAATCTTTAGGGTCAAAGGATATCATTGCCTGCGATATCTGTTTAGATTACATTGAAAGCAGTGAATTAAGATCATGCCCCGAAAAAATTACCTTTGATTATTTGCACCAATACGCAATTCCTCATCAGGCGCTTTTACTTAAAAGGGAATTATTTGAAAAGGTCGGGTTATATGATGAAAATCTGAAGCTCGTTTCAGATTGGAAGTTTGTTCTGAAAGCATTGTCCTTTTATTCCGCAACCTATAAAAAAATCAATATCGTTTTGTGTAAATACGACATGAACGGGATCTCTTCAATAGCGGCAAACAAGGAACTGTTACGATTGGAGAAAGAGGCAGTTCTCAACGCCGATTACGGTTTCTTTATGGAAGATTATAATCGCTTTAATGTGATTAATAATAAATTCAAAGGCCTGGCCAATTCCCGGATATTACGCTTTCTGATAAAATGCGGCTTATTTAATAAAAAGTATATAGAATATTAATCTTCACTGATTTTGACAAAATCCTTACTCATCGCAGCGCCATATTTGGATAATATTGGAGGTACTGAAATCGAAGCAGTCACCACTGCTGTGCATTTTTGGGATAGCGGAGAGTACAATAAAGTTACCTTATTCTCACCGGAGAAAATAAACGCCGAACTGTTTCTGGACATGATTGGCACCAGGGCCATTACATATTTAAAATACCCTTCTTTTTTTAAAACACAATGGGTCGGTCTTTTTAACCGGCTTTTTTATAAAATGGGAGCGTCCCTAAATTGTTCTGAATACCTGTTCTGGAAATATAACAGCGTGAAGTTTGATGATTTTTTTATTCTGACGTATCCCAAAAGCACCTATTTTTTTCCAATAATAAAGAACAAATCCCAGTTAAAGAAATACATTGCCAAAATAACGATGTGGCAATTCGAGCCGCTGCCTTCAGCGCATATTCCCTATTATAAAAAACTCCGGAACATCATTGTTTTCAATAGGGAGCAAAAATATTTTTGGCAGTCAAAAAACCAATTGAAGAATACCGTTTCGCTGGATATCATGATCCCTAATGAAAAACAACTGTTAGAGGCCAACCCTTTTGATTTCAATAAGGCCAACCTTACTTTTGGTTATTTGGGCCGGATTTCAAGGGAAAAAAATATCGAGGATATGCTTTATCTTCTTGATTTTTTAAACAACAAACATAACCGGAACTGTAAATTGATTATTCAGGGAAAAGGGGAGGAAACATATGTAAAGGAAATTAATACTTTAATAAAAGAACTGAGTTTAACGGAAACAGTCACACTGGAAAATGAATTCTTAAGTCCGACCAATACCCATTATTTTTTTGAAAAAATAGATATTTTCTTAGTAACTTCCAAAAATGAAGGAGGACCAATGACAGCCCTAGAAGCAGCAGCCTGCGGGAGAATGGTTATGGGATATGATATTGGCGCAATGAAAGAGCGTTTCGGACATTTACCATACATGGTCAATACGAATTTTGATGAACTATGTACGTCGGTATTGAATTTTATGGACTTGGAACCTTTTGCCAAAAGCAACTTATTGTCAGAAGTAAGAAATCATTATATTGTCAGTTTAAGTAACAGCAATAAAGGCAACGCCCTTTTAAATTTATTTAAAGATTAGGTATGGAGAACATATTGATTTCTATCATAATACCATGTTATAACGATTCTCATTACATTGAGCATGCGGTGAATTCTGCATTGGCTCAGACGTATCCTTATAAGGAAGTTATTGTGGTTGACGACGGGTCCGATGCCGCAACCAAAACCGTATTGCAAAAATTAGCGCCTACAATCACCAAACTGATTACCCAGGAAAACAAAGGGCAAAGCACAGCGAGAAATGTCGGGATTCAACAAGCTGAAGGAGATTATATATTAGTATTCGATAGCGATGATTATTTCGAACCAACATTTTGCGAAAAAGCTGTCCTGGAATTAAAAAGCAATAACGTGAAATTAGTCACGTCTTATATTACTCGATTTACTGACGATAAAAATAAAGACAGGATAACTCCCCATGGTGGAGATATAGCAGCATTCATATTAAATAACGAAGCCACGGGCAGTGCCATGTTCCGGAAAACAGATTTTATTGCGGCAGGAGGTTATGACCAGAGTATGCGAAGTGGATTCGAAGATTGGGAATTTTATATCCGGTTATTGAAGGACGGAGGTAAAGCTTCGATTATCCCGGAGTACCTGTTCAAGTATCGATTGAAGAAAGATTCCACAACAACGAAGGCCAATAAAGTAAAATACGAATTATTGAAATACATTTATACGAAGCATAGAGAAATCTATGCGGCTCATTTTGATGTTTTCACAAATCATTTACTATCAAAAATAAAGAGGGAGGAGCTTGAAAAGATTAAAAAAACCCAAAGTATAGAATTCCAGATAGGTCATGCTTTTTTGAAGCCTTTTCGATGGATTAAATCATTGTTCAAATGATTACAGTCCCGACGAAAGTAACCATCATTACGGCGACTTATAACAGAGCCCATTATATTCTTGAATCCCTGCTATCCATCCAGGCTCAGACTTTTTTGGACTGGGAATGCCTGATTATAGATGACGGCGGAACTGACAATACTTTAGAAGTCATCACGCCCATTCTGGAGCATGACAGGCGTTTTAAATTTTTAAAGCGCCCCGAAAAATACCGAAAAGGATTGCCGGGCTGCAGAAACTATGGATTGGATTTGGCAAAAGGCAATTTTATTATTTTCTTTGATGATGATGACTTTGTGCATCCGGATAATTTGAAAACGTGTCTGGATGTATTCACTGTAAATGATATCGATTTTTGCCATTATCAAAAAACAGGATTTGAGGAGGATAGGCCCCAGATTGGGACAAGCGCGATTACGAAACAACAGGCGTTTACCATAAAGGATATTGATGAAATTGTTACACAGCAAATTGGTTTGGCTTCCTGTACCGTAATGTGGAAAAAACATTGTTTTGAACAGCACCGGTTTAATGAAAATTTGTTTTATGCAGAAGAATGGGAATGTTATATCCGATTAATTTCGGACAATCTGAGGGGAGTAATTATCGATACCGTTTTATATTACAACAGAAAACACGCAAACTCGAATACTGGAGAGTTCTTTCGGAACAATCCGGTAAGAAAAGCCTCAAAAAAAGATGCGATTCTGTTCGTATTTCAAAATCTGAATAAAAAACAATTGCTTTCCCCATCTCTAATGCGTTATTTTATCCAACAATCATTAGCCTTTAAAGAATACAATTTGTTTGAACAAATTTTAAATCAATTGCAATTACCGGTTTTCGAAAAGTTAAAATGGCAAATTTTCTTTGTTACTTTGCCTTTGCGTTTATCCGCTTTCAGAAAATGGAAGAAAATTAAAAATACATAATCATACAATTCAGAACAGAATTATAAAATAATGCAGTAATAAAAATGAAAGTAGCTTTAATAACAGGAGTAACGGGACAGGACGGAGCCTATTTGGCCGAACTTCTGCTCTCTAAAGGATATAAGGTCCACGGTGTGAAAAGACGAAGTTCTTTGTTTAATACGCAGAGAATTGACCATATATATGAAGATCCGCATATTGATAACCAACACTTTATTTTGCATTATGGCGATTTGAGTGATTCTACGAACCTGATCAGGATTATCCAGGAAACACAGCCGGATGAAATCTACAATCTAGGAGCCATGAGCCACGTGAAAGTGAGTTTCGACATTCCGGAATATACCGCAAATACTGACGGTATCGGGACCCTGCGAATTTTGGATGCCGTGAGGTTACTGGGATTGGTAAAGAAAACCAAAATTTACCAGGCTTCAACTTCTGAGTTGTATGGCTTGGTTCAGGAAGTGCCTCAAAAAGAAACCACTCCTTTCTATCCAAGGTCTCCGTATGCGGTGGCTAAAATGTATGCATACTGGATTACCGTAAATTATCGCGAAGCCTATGGCATGTTTGCCTGCAACGGAATTCTGTTCAACCATGAAAGTCCATTGCGTGGGGAAACTTTCGTTACCAGAAAGATTACAAGAGGAATTGCACAAATGGCTTTAGGGATGCAGGACACGCTTTATATGGGAAATATTGATTCTCAAAGAGATTGGGGTCACGCAAAGGATTATGTTGAAGCGATGTGGCTGATGCTGCAACAGGATCAGCCCGAAGATTTCGTTATTTCAACCGGAACTACTACCAGAGTGCGTGATTTTATCCGTATGGCTTTCGCCGAAGTAGGCGTAGAGCTCGAATTTAAAGGTACAGGTGTTGATGAGATCGGAGCTATTATAGCTTCATCAAATCCTGCTTACGCATTCAAGATTGGCCAAAAAGCCATACAAATCGACCCTGCGTATTTCCGCCCTACCGAAGTGGACTTGTTAATTGGTGATAATACCAAAGCAAAAAACAAACTGGGATGGAAACCGAAATACAGTCTGCCAATGTTGGTCAAAGAGATGATGGAGGCTGATGTGGAACTCTTCAGAAAAGAAAAATATCTTAAGGAATACACAAATAAACAACAATAGGAAATGCAATTCGATTCAAAGATTTATGTAGCGGGTCATCTGGGGATGGTGGGAAGCGCAATAATTCAAAACCTTAACTCCAAAGGCTTCCGGAATATTATTACCCGGACGTCAACAGAATTGAATCTGATTAATCAACATGATGTTGCTGTTTTTTTTGAAACCGAAAAACCGGAGTATGTTTTTTTGGCTGCGGCCAAAGTAGGAGGGATTGTTGCCAATAATACGTTTCGGGCGGATTTTATTTATCAAAACATACTGATACAAAGTAATGTGATTCATGAGAGTTATAAAAATAATGTCAAAAAATTGCTTTTCCTGGGCTCTTCGTGCATTTATCCAAAACTAGCGCCTCAGCCCCTGAAAGAAGACTATCTTCTGACCGGATTGTTAGAGGAAACCAATGAACCTTACGCGATTGCAAAAATTGCGGGGATCAAAATGTGCGATGCCTACCGGGCGCAATATGGCTGTTCGTTTATTTCAGTGATGCCAACCAATTTATATGGCTTCAATGATAATTATGACCTGCAGAATTCGCACGTTTTACCTGCCTTGTTGCGGAAATTTCATGAAGCGAAACAAAATAATACAGCGGAAGTTATCGTATGGGGATCCGGGAATCCTTTGCGGGAATTTCTGCATGCTTCGGATATGGCGGATGCCTGCGTTTATCTGATGCAAAAATATAATGGGGAAGGTTTTGTAAATATTGGCTCCGGAGAAGAAATCAGTATTCATGAGTTAGCATACATAATTAAAGAGATTGTGGGTTATCAGGGTAAAGTCAGTTTTGATACCTCTAAACCCGATGGAACCCCAAGGAAATTAACCGATACCACAAAACTAAATGCTCTGGGCTGGAAGTATACCATTTCTTTGAAACAGGGAATTCAGCAGGTGTATACAGAAAAATTTCTTAATGACTAAAATTTCAATAATTGCAATCACTTTTTATGATACAGCAACGACTGTTTTCAGCCAAACCTGTCAGGGCATAGCATTCATAGTTATTGGAGGGAATTACAATGCTTATAAAAATGGAAATGGGACATCCTAAGAAAATCTTACTTTGTTTTGGGACACGCCCGGAAGCCATTAAAATGGCGCCACTTTTTCATGAACTGAAAAAGAGTCCTTTTGATATAGAGGTATGTGTCACCGCACAGCACCGTGAAATGTTGGATCAGGTATTGGATTTCTTTGAGATTGATCCGGATTACGACCTGGATCTGATGCAGCCCAACCAGTCATTAAATGAACTTGGGGCGAATATCTTATCCAAAATTGACAAAGTCCTGACCCATGCAAAGCCAGATTTGGTTTTGGTACATGGTGATACGACGACATCTTCCATGGTTGCTTTGGCCGCCTTCCATTTAGGGATCAAAGTAGGACATGTAGAAGCCGGACTGAGGACTTACAATAAATGGGCTCCTTTTCCCGAGGAAATCAACAGACAGCTGACCAGCAGGATTGCGGATATTCATTTTACGCCAACAACAGCAGCAACTCAAAATTTACTGAAAGAAGGCATTTTACAGAAGGATATAATTGCAACAGGCAATACTGTTATTGATGCGCTTTTATGGACAGTGGAAAAAATAGAATCCCATTCCTATTCACACCCGGAAATTGAGGAATTGAAAAAAAATATTCCTGCTAGTAAAAAACTGATCCTGGTCACGGGACACCGGCGGGAAAATTTTGGGGAAGGATTTAAAAATCTTTGCCAGGCATTGTTGTCAGTATCAGAAAGAAACGATGTTGCCATTATTTACCCGGTACATCTGAATCCCAATGTGAGAGACGTGGTTCATGATAAATTAGCCAATAAAAAAAACATATATCTGATACCTCCGGTTTCTTATCCTGCATTTGTCTGGTTAATGAAGCAATCCTTTTTGATTGTAACGGATTCTGGCGGCATTCAGGAAGAAGCACCTACATTGGGCAAACCAGTATTGGTAACCCGAAATGTTTCAGAAAGGCCTGAGGGAGTCAATAGTGGTTTTTCAACTTTGGTAGGAACCTCTACCGAGAAAATCATAGACAATATCCAAATGCTTTTAGATCATTTTACCGGGTTCGAAAATCCAGTGAATCCATATGGAAAGGGAGATGCTTCTAAGATAATTACAGCCTATTTAATAAATCAAAACTAAGATGAAAATACTCGTAGTAGTAGATTCCATTAATATTGAAGACAGCAGTGGCTCCAAGGCCAATGTTGCCCTTATTCATAATCTGCAGACATCTGGTTTCGAAGTAACAGTATATCACTACACTTTAAAAAAGATAAATTTACCGGATGTGAGCTGTCATGCTATTCGTGAAATCAAAAATAGTCCTACGTATTTTTTAAGCCGGGCTCAACGCGTTATAACCAGAAATCTGAAGTGGAACCTAATGCCATTTCTAGAAAAAAAATTTGGTTTTTCCTTCACTTTTTTCAATGATACCCGAAGTATCATAAAGGCATTAAGAAAAATGACTTTTCAACCTGATCTTATAATTACTCTTAGTAAAGGAGCTAGTTTCAGACCACATTATGCCGTATTGAAAATGCCCGAACTCCATGATAAATGGATGGCGTATGTCCATGACCCATACCCTTTTCATTATTATCCGAGACCCTACAACTGGGTGGAACCAGGTTACGACAAGAAAGAAAATTTCTTTCGTCAGGTATCCGAAAAAGCCAAATACAGTGGTTTTCCGAGTCAGTTGCTGAAAGAGTGGATGGGCAGTTATTTTCCTGATTTTTTGAATACAGGGGTAATTATTCCTCATCAGAATATGAGTTATGCTGTTCAAAATTCTGTTTTTCCATCCTATTTTGACGGTAAAAAATTTAACCTGCTGCATGCGGGTAATTTGATGAAACAACGCTCTCCTGAAGGGTTAATTGAGGGATTTAAATTGTTTTTACGCCTTAACCCTGATGCAGTTAAGGATGCGCGACTGTTGTTGCTGGGACCAGCTTCGTATCATACTCAAATGCTCGAGATGTATCAAAAAAACAGTCCGGAAATATATATTTACAATGGTAATGTCCCATTTGATGAAGTATATAATCTTCAGAAAAACGCCTCAGTTAATATAATTCTGGAGGCAAAATCAGAAATAAGCCCTTTTCTTCCTGCTAAGTTTCCCAACTGTATAGAGGCTAATAAGGCTATACTATCCCTGGCGCCTTATTACAGCGAAACGCGAAGGTTACTTGGAAACGATTATTCTTTTTGGGCTGAAGCAGACGCAGTTGAAAAAATAGCAGAATTAATAGAGAAATTATATCTGATGTGGAAACAAAATCCTGAAAATTTACTTTTAAACAGGAATGATTTAGAGGAATATGTTTCAGGTGCGTATTTGAAAAAAGTAATGACAGTTTACAGAAAAAATCCCAATTAGATATGTCCCAGATTAAATTTTCTATATTGATTACTACCAAAAATCGGAAGCCTGATTTGAAGTTCACATTGGATAAAATCCAGAATCTGCTGGACAGGCCGGATGTTGAATGTATTATTTGCGATGATGGTTCCACTGATGGAACCTATGCAATGGTTGCTGAAAATTTCCCAAAAATACAATTGCTCCGAAATGCTAAAAGCCGCGGTCTAATTTACAGCAGGAATGTCCTTTTAGAGTTAACAAAAGGACTGTACGCTATTTCTTTAGATGATGACGCCCATTTTTTATCGGAGCATCCTCTGGAAAAAATAGAAGAGTGTTTTGATAAAAATGAACGTTGTGGTATCGTTGCCTTTCGAATGTTTTGGGGTAGGAAAGAACCCGAAACGGTGTATACTTCAGACCAATCCGAAAAAGTAAGAGGATTTGTGGGAGGTGGTCATGCATGGAATATGAAAGCATGGAAAGATATACCCGATTACCCGGCCTGGTTCATATTTTATGGGGAAGAAGATTTTGCGTCTTTTCACTTGTTTAAAAAAGGCTGGGATATTATTTATTTACCAGAAGTTTTGGCCAACCATCGCGTCGATATCAAAGGTCGGAAAAAGGACACGGATTATAGACAGCGAGTGCGAAGGGCCATTCGTTCAGGATGGTATTTGTATTTTATGTTTTTTCCATGGAAAGTGATTCCGAAAAAATTAGTCTATACCTTATGGGTGCAGATAAAAATAAAAGTATTTAAAGGGGATTTTCAGGTAGCAATTGCAATTTTACAGGCAATCGGAGATTTATTAATTAATATACCCAGGATAATTGGGAATCGTAACCGATTATCGGTAAAAGAGTTCGAAGAATTTAGTAAATTGCCTACTACAAAATTATATTGGTCTCCGGAAGATGAAACTTCTTCTGCCGATTCATCAAAACCAGTTTGATTAACCCGAAACATAAAATGTCACTAAAAAAACCATTTCCATATATTATAGCTGAGATTGGGCAAGCACACGAAGGCAGTCTGGGGATTTTATATTCTTATATTGATGCGATAGTGAAAACAGGCGTCCATGCTGTTAAATTCCAAATGCACATCGCCGAAGCGGAGAGCAGCGAATTTGAACCCTTTCGCGTGAAGTTCTCTGTAGAGGACGAAACACGATTCGATTATTGGAAGCGCATGGGATTTTCTTTGGAACAATGGAAAGGTATCAAACAACGTTGTGATGAAGTTGGACTCGATTTTATCTGTTCTCCGTTCAGTAATCTGGCAGTAGAATGGCTAGAAGAAATTGGGGTGAAATGTTATAAAGTCGGATCAGGGGAGGTGAATAATTTTTTAATTTTAGAGAAAATCGCGCAGACCGGGAAACCAGTAATTTTATCCTCTGGAATGAGTTCATATATTGAAATGGATGAGACTGTAAATTTTCTGAAATCCAGAAATGTTGATTTTTCTATATTGCAATGCACTACAGCCTATCCCACAAAACCGGAACAATATGGTTTAAATGTTATTGCCGAATTGCAAAAAAGATATCAGGTGCCTGTAGGTTTTTCGGATCATTCCGCAAAAATGGAGACCTGCATCGCTGCCACCGCACTGGGAGCTTCTATTTTAGAATTTCATGTGGTTTTTGACCGACAGCTTTTTGGACCTGACAGTAAAGCATCACTGACGATTCAGGAAACCAAAGATTTGGTTTTTGCAGTTCAGAATATTACATTGGCTATGACCCAACCCATCGATAAGAATAACAACTCAGACTTTCAAACATTGAAACAGATATTTGAAAAATCATTAGCAATAAACAAAAATTTGCCCAAGGGACATTCCATAACTTTTGAAGATTTGGAAGCCAAAAAACCAAAAGGCTATGGCATTTTGGCAAGTAAATACCATGAAGTAATTGGTAAAAAACTTAAATTTGACAAAATTCAGTGGGATTTTTTAAATGAAGAAGATTTAGAATGAAAATACAACGTAAGATAGCGGTGGTCATCACTGCCAGACCATCCTATAGCCGCGTAAAAACGGTATTGCAGGCCATAAAAAATCATCCCGATTTAGAGTTACAACTCATCATTGCCGCATCGGCATTACTGGAGCGGTATGGATCGGCGGTAAATTATATTGAAAAGGACGGGTTCAGCATTGCTGCCAAAGTTTTTAATGTTTTGGAAGGAGAGAAC
Organism: Flavobacterium sp. GT3R68; assembly: GCF_007109225.1. Lineage (GTDB taxonomy): Bacteria > Bacteroidota > Bacteroidia > Flavobacteriales > Flavobacteriaceae > Flavobacterium. The sequence continues at coordinate 304,785 of NZ_VJZK01000002.1, read as the reverse complement.
CTTACGGCTTCTGCTAAAACAACCGGAATTGGCATCTTGGAACTTTCTACAGTCTTTGATAATCTCAAACCGGATATTGTCGTAACCGTAGCCGACCGTTTTGAAACCATGGCAACGGCTATTTCCGCTGCTTACATGAATATCCCGCTGGCTCATATCCAGGGAGGAGAAGTAACTGGAAACATTGACGAGAAAGTGCGCCATGCAATAACCAAATTATCGGATTATCATTTTGTAGCGTCAGAAAATGCCAAGGAGAGAGTGTTGAAATTAGGAGAGGACCCTGATTTTGTTTTCAATACAGGCTGTCCTTCCATTGATATTGCTTTAGAAGTTTCCACTATAAAAACACTTAATTTCAATCCTTATCAAAAATATGGTGGTGTGGGCTCACAACCCGATCTTTCGAAAGGGTATTTGGTCGTAATGCAGCATCCTGTAACCACAGAATATCAAAATTCCAGAAAACATATCGAAGAAACGCTTTTGGCAATTAACGAACTGAATATCCCGACGTTGTGGTTTTGGCCAAACGTTGATGCTGGTGCCGACGGGACTTCAACCGGTATCAGAAGTTTCAGGGAAAAAAATAAATTAGAGAATGTCCATTTCTTCAAGAATATGGAGGGCGATGATTTTCTGGTTTTATTAAATAGCGCAGTCGGTTTATTGGGTAATTCCAGTGTCGGTATCCGGGAATGTGCTTTTTTAGGTGTCCCGGTAATTAATATCGGTTCCAGACAGAACAGACGTGACCGAGGAGAGAATGTAGTTGATGTTACCTACGATAAAGATGAAATTATTACTGCAGTAAATGCTATTCTGCAGAACGGAAAATCCAAAACTTCAGATGTATATGGAGGAGGAGATGCGGGAGTTAAAATTGCAGAGATATTGAATACATTACCTTTACAATTCCATAAAACAATAACATACTGATGCGTATATTGGGCATAATACCTGCGCGAGGAGGGTCTAAAGGAGTTCCGGATAAGAATATTAAAATTCTCGGAGATAAACCTTTGATTGCCTATACGATCCAGCAGGCCTTGGAAAGTAAATTATTATCCAAAATAATTGTTTCCAGTGATAGTGATGCCATTATTGAAATGGCCAAAAATTTTGGCGCGGAAGTTCCATTTGTTCGGCCGGAACACTTGGCAACAGATGCCGCGTCGAGTATTGCGGTGGTGCAACATACTGTGGCTTTTTTAGAAGAACAAGGCGAGTTTTTTGATGCCATTTGCCTTCTACAGCCTACCTCTCCCTTTAGAGAAAAGGGCTTTATTGACAAGGCCATTGCTGCTTTTACCGAAAAAAAAGCAGACGCCCTGATTAGTGTACTCACCGTTCCGCATGAATTGAATCCCCATTGGGTTTTTGAACTGAATGAGTCCGGATTTTTAGGAATTTCCACAGGTGAAAAAGAAATTATCAAACGCAGACAGGAACTTCCTCCAGCTTTTTTTAGAGACGGATCCATCTATATTACCAATATGGAAACTATCAAAAAGGAGTCTTTTTATGGGGATTCTTTAAGTTATATCGAAAGCAACCCAGATTTATACATTAATATAGATACGATGGGAGACTGGTTTTTGGCCGAACAAAAATTACCTAATATTTTATCTCAAATTTAATGTGTGGTATTGCTGGCATATTAGGAAAACAGAGTAATAGCGACACTATTTTGGCGATGCTCGAGGCGCAAAAGCACCGGGGACCTGATGCCACTAATGTTTGGAACGACGATAAAATTGTTTTAGGCCATAACCGATTGAGTATTATCGATCTGTCTGATGAGGCGAATCAGCCCATGATCAGTAATTGTGGTGACTATCGTATTATTTTTAATGGCGAGATTTATAATTATCTGGAATTGAAAGAACAGCTGAAGGACTTTTATCAGTTCAAAACCCATTCTGATACCGAAGTACTTCTGGCAGCTTATCTTTACTGGGGTAATGAGGCATTAGAAAAGCTCAACGGCATGTTCAGTTTTGTAATCTGGGATGCTGAAAAAGAAAAATTATTTGCGGCCCGCGACCGTTTTGGCGTAAAGCCTTTCTATTATACGGTTTGGGAAAATCAATTGTATTTTGCAAGTGAAATCAAAACCCTTTTTGCAGCCGGAATCCCTAAAATTAAAAATCAGAAAGTCTGGGCTAATTATTTTGTTTACGGGACCTATGGAATGCCTTACGAAACATTTTGGGAATCCATTCATCAATTGCCTGGAGGACATTTTATGGAAGTTTCTTTTGCCGAGAAAATAACAAAGCAGACGCTCCACATCCAAAAATGGTACGACTTTCCTAAAAGAATTGCGATGATCGATCAATTGCCTGAAGCCGAATTGAAAATACAATATGAATCCTTATTGAAGGACGCTATCCAATTGCGTTTCCGGGCGGATGTTCCTTTAGGGATGAATGTAAGCGGTGGTTTAGATTCTTCGACTTTGATCAGTTTAGTACACGAGAACCTGCCTTCCGAACAATCTATTGAAGCCTTTACATTTTATACCGGTAATGAAAATTATGATGAATTACCCTGGGTTCATGAATTAATGGAAAAGACGCAATATCCACTTCATAAAGTTCTATTGACGCAGGAAGCAATACCTAAATTAATTGAAGAAGTAAGCTATTATCAGGACGAACCTTTTGGAGGGTTTCCAACCTTGGCATACAGTCTGTTGTTTAGAGAAGCCAGAGCAAATGGTATCAAGGTTATACTTGATGGGCAGGGTATGGATGAGGCATGGGCTGGTTACGATTATTATCACAATAACAGCAATAATATCATACAAGGACTTACTACGAGCCCGGTTCGACCGGAAGCTTTAACAGATGGTTTTAAACATTCGGCCCAAAAAGAAATATACGATAGCCCGTTTGATAATGCCTTGCAGAATCTTCAGTACCGGGATTTATTTTATACAAAAATACCGCGGGCACTTCGTTTTAATGACAGGATCAGCATGATGCACAGTACGGAACTTCGGGAACCTTTTTTGGATTATCGATTAGTCGAACTGGCTTTTGCCCAAAAGGCCTCGACCAAATTGCATAATGGACAAACCAAATGGTTGTTACGCGACTTGGTACGGGAAAAACTCGGTGATGCAATTTCGCTGGCCCCCAAAAGGGCACTTCAAACTCCTCAAAGAGAATGGATTGCCAAGGAATTAAACGGGTATGTTTCAGAAAAAATAGAACAATTTTCCCAATTTACCTTTGTCAACGCAACACAAACCACTGTGATATGGCAAAACTATTGTAAAGGAAATCAGGACAACAGTTTTTTTATCTGGCAATGGGTAAATAGCGTAGTTTTGGATAAATAATTGAAAAACTTATCAATTAGCGTACGCTATGCTTTATTTTTTTTACATTCATCTAGTAACAGGATAAATATTTTATAATATCAAAATATCAATATTGGTGAAAAAAGCACTTAAGAAACCATATTATCGATTTTTAAAATTAAAAAACAGGATTTTTCACGGTCGCCCTGTCTTGGTTTTGATGTACCACAGAGTTAGTGATGTTTCTGATAAGAAAACGGCTCGTCTGACAGTTACTCCTGCTACTTTCGAGAAGCAGTTAGTATATTTTAAAGAAAAATATCAAATCCTTAGATTAACAGACAACTGGTCCTCTTTGAAAAAAAGTGGGTTGGTGATTACTTTTGACGATGGATACGCGGATAACTTTATAAACGCATTACCATTATTAGAAAAACACCAAATTCCCGCAACTGTTTTTGTCACAACTATAAATATAAATACACAAAACGAATTTTGGTGGGACCGACTGGTGTTCGATTATGAAAAAATGGATGTTTTATTCTTTTTTCCAAAAATAGCTGAGAAAGTTTCAAAAGAACAATACAGCTACTCGTATTTTGAAAACATGCTGGCCGAATTGGATAATAGTCAAAAGGAAGAGTGGTTTTTAGAGTGGGAAAAAATAAATCATATCGAATTTAGAGGCAGAGAAGACTATCGTTCTTTAACAATCGAAGAACTAAAAAAATTAGAAAACAATCCTTTGATTGATATCGGTTTGCATACCCATAATCATTATCCTTTGGGTTATTTGACAGAGCAGGAGCAAATTCAGGAAATGAGTACCTCTATCGGGGAATTGAAAAAATTTGCAGATTCGTCATTACCATATCTGGCATTACCACATGGTTCCTATAATGAATTTACTTTTCAAGTGATAAAGGGTTTCGGTTTAAAAGGAGTCTTTCTGGCTAATAATTATTATTCGAACGGAACTAATAAGGCGACTGGAAAAATCAACCGGATATTAATGCCCAATATTGAAGGAACAAAAATGATTGATTATTTGAGGTATTTTGATTTTTAAAATATTTATTTTAGCGAAAAATTGGGCAAAAACTTATTTAAAGCGTGGTGGTCGGATAATCTGTAGGAATTATTTATTGAACGCCTGAAACCTATTTAAAATGTAAAAAATAAATGATAATAAAAATAGAAAGGTATTTTAAATATCCTGATTTAAAAAGACAAACTCCTAACAATTCCTTTAAGTGGAAAGAATTTACCTTTACCGAAGATGATGTTGCTGAATGCGATTATTTAATTATTCTGGACTATCCCAAAGATGATTTTTCTATTAATGTAAATAAAAATAATATTATCCATTTGTGCATGGAACCGCCAAATGAAATATCCAAATACAGACAATACGGCAATAAGAATGTCAAATTAATTTTCAATCAGTTAGACATAAAGAAAAACAACGTATTGTCTCATGGTGCGCTACCATGGCATATTGACAAAGATTTTGATTTTTTGACGAATCTGAAACGGGATGATATACAGAAAGAAAATAAAATAGTTTGGGTCACCAGCAATCAAAGGACATCCAAAGGTCATAATGTTCGGATGGATTTTTTAGACAGTATTAAGGAGTTGCCCTTTGTTGATGTTTATGGTAGGGGGATTAATCCCGTGGACAGCAAATGGGACGTGTTGTACCAGGCTAAATATGCCATTGCTTACGAAAATTTTCAAAGTGATTATTATTGGACAGAAAAAATTATGGATTGTTACCTGAGCTATACTATGCCTTTGTATTTTGGATGCAATTCGATTGATAATTTCTTTCCAAAAGATTCTTATATTCAAATCGACCCCAAAGACAAACATGCAGATTTGTTTTTAAAAGAAATAATTGCCTCTAATAAATGGGAAGAAAATTTGGATGCTATCACAAAGGCTAGGGAATTGGTCCTTAATGAATATCAACTATTTCCGTTTTTATTCTCGCAAATAAAGGCAATGGAAGCTGTAAAAGGCGTTCATGCCTCCCGCAATAAAGAGAAAATGGATTTCATGGGTGGAAACGCCTATTTCGATAATTATCCGTTGAATGTCATACTCGAAAAGAATATATTTAAAATAAAAAATAAGTTCAATAAATTAATTTAATCATTTGACACCGGCAATCAAAAAACAACTAATATAGTAAGTAAGTTGACTGAAAAATAAAAGTTATTAAATGTTTTACAATTAAATTTCAACCCATCCATGTTTTTAAATATTTTAATTCTTTACATTTTAGGTCTTTCACTGTTATTCTTATCAGATTTTTTAGGACTTTGTCTTTTGCGTTTTCGTAAAATTAATATGTTCGCAGGAGTTTTAATTGGGTATTTAATGATAATAAGTACATATGCAATTGTAAAGTCTTCCTTGGACAGTATCGGAATATTTGTCATAATATGGATTTTAGGGTATATTTTTATAATAAAGAAAAACAACGAAGCACCCACAATAAATAAGCAAGAATATCTTCAAAGATTACTTATAATAAGTACGCTGTGGACTTTAATATTCGCACTTAAAGTAAGTTTTTTTTGGAATTCGGATTATAATTGTCCTAATTTACTGTTTATTGATTATGAGTTTTACATGAAAATAGCCGAAGGTTATAATATAAGTGGTCATGAAAATGCATTGGGATTAAAAAATGGCCTACTTCAATTTTTAGATTTCGCGCAACCTTATAGGAGTAATGATATTTGGCTAGTTTCATTAGGTTTAGACCTGACAAATATTGATACGATATACATATGGGAATTATTTTACAGTACGATTCTGATTTTTATTTGTTCCTTGAGTCTGTTTGCTTTCATTATAAAAAAGTATAGCCTAATTTGGTCTTTGATTTTATCAGTTTTAGTTTTATTTGCTTTTTCCGGAACTTGGTATAGGGATATTATAAATTTATTTTATGCACCTAATGCCGGATCATATGATCCGATAGGAATAGTTGCCTATACCAAGTTGGCTGCCGTTTTTTCAATTATGTTCCATTTTTTTTATCTATATGGAAAAGAAAAGAAATTGGAAGCAATTTATTTTTTAATTCTAATCCCATTTTTAGTACAGTCAGCAATTGCGGTCTTTTTGTTAATTGTGGCCATTTTTTTACTGTGTATTTATAAAGACGTGCAAGTGTCCAAAAAAAGTTTTAGGAACTATATACCGATCATTGGTGCTTTTGCCTTTTTGCTTTTTTGTTTTTTGGGTTTTTATCTGCTCAACCAACAAAAAGAATTTTTGCATTTGGGCAATACAGATATGGGCATTGTGAATAACGATGGTGTTATTGGTTTTATAATTCAATTTGTAAAAAAATCAGTCTTATTGCTTATTTCATACTATTGGCTTAGTTTTTTCCTGGCAACTGTTTTATTAATCAGTGCACAATCATTGGCTAAAGTCATTCGCTGGGAGTTGTTTGTAATACTAATAATCTGTTTTTTCTGCAGTACTATTGTCTATGCTAAGTTTAACAAAATGGGGAATGCCTATCAATTCTCAACTAATGTTTGCGGCCCATTCGTCCTGGCTTTAATTATTTACCTGTTAATAGAAGCGCCATACAATTCGCTTTTTGGCAAAATTAAATTAACGATGTTGATAATTGTCTCATTTATTGGAATGAAGCAGATAATTGGAGGTAATAATGTATTTCATTCGACATCAAGAATTCAATTTTACAGCCCAAAATTCATTAGAGATGTTAAAAATGAACTTTCAGAGTTAGACTATGTATTCGGAGTTGTCTATTATGGGAAGGATTTGCAAAAATATCCGATTGAAGACTTTCCCCAATATGACTCTACTTTTCTTAAATTGTATGGGAGGAATTATGATGTGTTTAATATAGAAGCAGACTCATTGGAAATGGATTACAGTAACGAATTAAATCAAAAAAGAAATTCCTATATAAAAAAGAATGCACTCAATATTTGGCTTCATAATACTAGAATCACGTCAAATACAGTCAAAAAATTGGGCAGAGAAGATTTTTATAACGCATACCCATTTGGTTTTTGTATTTCTAGGGTAAGCAGGGATAGTTTGCCAGAATATATTAAATCAGATGTTATAAGTATTCTTAAAGATGAAAAATCAAAAATTTTCTTCTACAGATTAAAACGAGAGAAAAATAATTTTAAAAATGTTGATTTAAGTAAAAGGTTTTAAAAAAACAAATTAACTTATAATTTAAGTATTTTTATTTGCTTTAATTCAATGAAATTGTGTAAATGCTTAAAATACAGCTATCTAATGATAAAACTTCATCAAATTAAGCATTAGGCCATTTAAATAGTAATATATTTGCTAACGAAAAGAAAATTTGCATGAGAATTTTAGGAGTTGTAATAACGGATGGTGTAGGGTATCGTAATTTTATTTTAAGTGATTTTATTACAGAGGCATGCCGGACATTTGATGAGGTCATCATTTTTTCCTGTTTGTCAAAACACGTTTATGAAAATTTAAACTTAAACTGCACTGTTGTGGAGCTCGAAGTTTTCAAAGAATCTTTTGTAACCTGGTTTTTTAGAAAAGCGAAGGAAGTGACGCATCTGAAAATGCATGCGAATGATAACTACGGTATTCAGGACAACCTCCGCGCCAATTATTCGGCATCCATTAACCCGCGTGGTATTGCAACCCGCATTATTTACACATGGGTAAAAAAAAGCCATTCAGAAAAATGGGTGCAACGTTATAACCGAATCCAGCAAAAGACTTTTCATTCTCATTCAATTACACACAAATACAAAGAGTTGCTTCAGGAACATAAAATTTCGATGTTGTTTTTTACACATCAGCGTCCCTCCTATATTGCACCGCTGATATATGCTGCCCAGCAATTGAAAATTAAAACGACAGCTTTTATTTTCAGTTGGGATAATTTGGCCTCCAAAGGCAGGATGGCAGGAGATTTTGATTATTATTTAGTGTGGAGCGATTTAATGAAACAGGAATTGATGCATTTTTACAAAGCCATTGATGAAAATCAGATTGCTATTGTCGGCACCCCTCAATTTGAACCGTATGTTTTACAAAGATACGAATCGGATAAAAAAACATTCCATGAGAAATTTCATTTAGATCCTTCTAAAAAAACAATTTGTTTCAGCTGCGGTGATATCTCTACCAGCAAAAATGATGAGTTATATATTGATATTATTGCTTCTGCGATGTTAAATAATAAAATTCCGGATGTAAATCTCTTAATTAGAACGTCGCCAGCGGAAGACCCTATTCGGTTTGCAAAAATGGCAGAAAAATTTCCTTTTATAAATTGGAATTATCCCAAGTGGAGTTTGTCACGAGAAGGCCATCAGGAAGCATGGTCACAGCGCGTCCCACTTTCTGAAGATTTAAAAGATTTAAGGTCGATCTTAGAATTTAGTGATATCAATATCAATGTAGTTTCAACCATGACACTGGATTTTATGATTTTTGATAAACCTGTAATTTTTCCTGTTTTTGGAACAGGAGAGAATGGACTATATAATGACAGACGTTTTTTAAGTTTCAAGCATTTGGAATATGTAAAAAACAGTAATGCAGTTACGATTGCCTATACAGAAACCGATTTATTGCATGCTATCAATGCAACAATTTCCTTTCCTGCCGAAAGGTTAAAATTTCAAAAGGAATTATTGTCTCTGGAAATTGGAAAGCCCTTGAAAAACACAAGCAAAAGAATTGCTAATTCACTATCCGAATGGTGTCCTAATTAATGAGATTTGAAAAGAATTGTAATACTTACAGCTAATGAGCTAAGGCATGATTTTTTGAGGACTTTTTTGGCTTCTTCGCTTGAATTCAGTGTTATAAGAAGCTATTGTGAAGTCCCCGAACAAAATCTTTCACAAACAATTATGGCCGAAGACATCCATGATTCAAGAATTCAGCATCTGCTAATGAGGGCCCAAACAGAAAAAGATTTTTTCGGTGCGTTTTGTACCAAAATAATAGATAATTCTAATCCGAAATATATTTCAAAAGGTGCAATCAATTCGACTGAAATTGTAAATGAAGTCACGGAATTAAACCCGGATATTATTATTTCTTTTGGCTGTTCCATAATAAAATCATCTTTATTAAACGATTTTAAAGGCAAGTTTGTAAATATCCATTTAGGATTATCTCCATATTATCGGGGTACTGCCACTAATTTTTTTCCTTTTATCAATGAGGAACTATCATGCGTAGGGGCTACATTTATGCATATCGATTCAGGAATTGACACCGGAACTATTATTCATCAGATGCGCCCAACGATTTCCCCGGGTGATACCATTCACCAGATTGGAAACCGATTAATAGCGGAAATGGCAGCGGTCTGTGAAAAAATAATCATTCATTTTGATGAATTGGCAAATATGAATCCTATTATTTTTATAGAAAGCATTGGTAAGATTTATCGTAAAAAAGACTTCACGGAAGAGATGGTACGTGCTATGTATGAGAGGTTTGAGTCAGGAATCATTGCTAAATATCTCAATAATAAAGTAAATCTTGATTTACAATTTCCTATCTTGCGCAACCCAAGTCTAAAGTAAAATGTTTCAAGCAATAATGTATCACTATATTCGTCCGTTTAATGAAGAATTACCATTCTTCAAGAATCTGCATGCGGATGATTTTGCAAAACAATTAGACTTTTTTGAAAGAGAATATGGCTTCGTTTCCAAAGAGGATTTTTTAGATTCTTTTGAAACAGGCGTTGTCCCGAAAGGGGTGCTTTTAACGTTTGATGACGGTTTAAAGTGCCATTATGAGTATGCTTTCAAGGAACTTAAAAAAAGAAATCTCTGGGGCATCTTTTATATCCCGACTGCTCCTTACCAAACAAATAAGTTATTAGATGTTCACAGAATCCATTTACTTTTAGGAATGTATTCCGGGAATGAAGTATACGTTGAGCTAATGGAATTGGTTACAAATGAGATGCTTAACCATGATCTTGTGGCTGAATTTCAGGAATTAACATATCATCTGCAGGAAAATGATGACAGCACACAATGGGTAAAAAGGATTCTGAATTATTACATTGATTATCAATTTAGAGAAAAGGTAATTGATCAATTAATGAGAAACTTAATTCCGGAAGAATTATATTCAATTGAGAATTTTTACTTAACTGTAGAAGAAATAAATGAAATGAGTAACAATAATATGATTATTGGAAGTCATACGGTTACACATCCGGTAATGTCTAAATTAAATTTAGATGAACAGCATGACGAAATTAACCGTTCATTTGATTTTTTGAACTCCGTTACAAATAATTTAGAAATAAAAACATTTTGTTATCCTTATGGAGGATTTCATACTTTTACAACCGAATCGGAAAAATTACTTGATCAGGCCAATTGTCTTTTTTCCTTTAATGTCGAGCATAGAGATATAAGTATTGATGATATTATTAATCGCCCACAAGCACTACCAAGGTATGACTGCAATGTTTTTCTTCACGGAAAATGTAGGTAAATAAAATAATTATGAATACATCCCCAAAAAAGATAGCTTTATTATGTAATTACCAACTCCTTCCGGACAGGGTTGGTGGAATGGATCATTTTTTCTGGCTTTTTGACCAGAAATGCAAAGACCATGATATCCATATAGATTGGTTTTTTCCAAATGTTTCGAATCATGGCGCTTATTCCAAGTTAACAATTAAAGAAGGGAACCAGCAAAGTGTAGAAGCTTTCCTTCTAAAGACCTGCAGCGACAATGAGCATGAATATTCTCATGTGATTACCCATTTTGCTGAACTGTGTACTCCGTTTTATTATAAATTGAAACAGGTTTCGAAGGCCAAAATTATCGCAATCGATCATAATCCGCGGCCTATCAAAGGATATCCAATTCGGAAAATAGTAGAGAAAAAAGTTAAAGGCATCTTGTTTTCAAGATATATCGATTTATTTGTTGGGGTGTCAGATTATACGGTAAACGAAATTTTAAAGGATTTTGGGAATCATCTCAACCCCAAGACAAAAACTATCTATAATGGTGTACTTATCGAAGGTATTAAGGTCAGGACAAATAGAAATGTACTTAAGCCTACTTTTTTGGTGGCGTCTCATTTGCGTGAATCCAAAGGGATTCAGGATTTAATTGAAGCAGTGTCCCTACTACCCGAATCTATTAAAAATGAAATTAAAATTGATATTTATGGAGACGGACCTTATAGAGACGTCTTAGTTCAAAAAGTACAGGAAAACCAATTGTCAAATGTCTTTCAATTTATGGGAAGCCGGCCCAATCTGAGTGAATTGTTTTGTCAATATGATTATATGTTACAACCCACACATATGGAATGTTTCAGTTTGTCGATATTAGAAAGTCTGGCGGCCAATGTTCCTGTAATAACCACAAATGTTGGAGGGAATGAAGAAGTTATAGTGGATGGAGAAAACGGTTCCATTTATAAAGCGAAAGACGTAAAAAGCCTAAGGGATATTTTGGAAAAATTATACTTAGGACATGAAAAAATTGAGGTCAACACTAACGAATTAATAGAAAATAGTTTTTCTTTGGAAAAAATGGTTGAGAATCATTTTAATCTGTTACTCGAACAAGGAGATATTAAAAAATAAGATCAAATAGACCTTTCGCCTTCAGGAAGTAGATGTTCTGCATTTAATTTCCAATAATGATAACTATATGAAAATAGCTTTCCTGACCCCCGAATACCCACACGCTAAAACAGGCGCTTCCGGAGGTATTGGATCGAGCATCAAAACCCTTGCATTAGGACTTAAAGCACAAGGCTGTTCAGTCCATGTTTTGGTGTATGGTCAAAAGGCAGATACTATATTTGATGACGAAGGAATCACTATTCATCAAATAAAAAACATAAAACTGAAAGGACTTTCATGGTATCTGACCAGAAAAAAACTCCAAAAAACGATCAATTCGCTGCATGCCAATAACGAATTAGATATCCTGGAAGCACCAGACTGGACCGGAATCACGTCCTTTATCCAGCCCAACTGCCCAGTAGTTATCCGTTTGCACGGCAGCGACACCTATTTTTGCCATTTGGACAATCGTCCGGTTAAATGGCTGAATCGTTTTCACGAAAAAAGAGCTCTTCAAAAAGCTGATAAGCACGTATCTGTAAGTGCCTATACCGCCGCAATGACCAACCGTCTTTTTGGGCTAAATAAAAATTTTACCATTATTCCCAATGGTATAAATATTGCCGATTTTAAAAATGTTTCAAATATTATTTCGGATTTGCCTATTATTCTTTATTTTGGGACCCTGATTCGTAAAAAAGGATTATTTGAACTCCCTCTGATTTTTAACAAAGTGATCGAGCAGCAACCCAACGCCCAATTGTATTTGGTAGGACGGGATTCTGCAGATATTATTTCAGGATCTTCCTCTACTTGGGAAATGATGCAACCCTTATTTTCAAAAGGCGCACTTCAAAATGTAACCTATTTTGGTGGGGTTCCCTTTGCCGAAATAAAAGCTCACATACAAAAAGCGACAGTCTGTGTTTTCCCTACTTTTGCAGAAGCATTACCACTTTCCTGGTTAGAAGCCATGGCTATGGAAAAAGCGGTAGTGGCTTCCAATATTGGTTGGGCGACAGAAATCATAACAGACGGAAATTCTGGTTTTTTGGTTCATCCGAAAGAACATGATTTATTTGCCGATAGAATCATCTCACTTTTGCAAAACTTGGCTTTAAGAAAACAAATGGAATTGGATGCTCACAAAAGGGTTACAGCTATATTTGATGTGAAAAAAGTCGCCGAAAAGAATATGACATTTTATAAATCATTAATTGAAAAGCATTGATTGTAGCATATCATTCGGATAATAAAATTATTGAAGTACAATCGAGTGCTCAAAACATTGATTTTGATGCAAATCAATCCATTGCCGTCGTTTTACAGCGACTCGCTGTTCAATTTCCGGAAGAGATTATAGCTTGGTGCCATATTGAATATAAACCAAATTTGAATATAGAGGCCATCAGCAGTCTTTTTCATCATAATAAAATGCTGCTATCATATAATCCGAATGGTAATTTTTTGAATGATGCTTTAGGGTATGTTGAAGATTCCTTGTTTGTCAATGTGAAAAAGGATGTTAGGTATGCGACCTGGCAAATGAGCAGTATAGTTGGGGTTATTCATACTTCAGTACTTTTAGCGGCCAAGAAAATTAAACCTGGGAAGGATTTTGACTATTATTTAAATTCCGTTGCAAAAATCGCGATGCCCTTGGGATTGTTATGTTATTCCGAACCGCGATTATTAAAAAATCAAGAAAGTCATTTTTCGCCTAAAGCGGATAATTTAACGCTTTTTCGTTTTGTAAAGCAGCATTACAAAGTACAATGGATATTTTTATTGCTGCTGAATTTCATGATGTATCAAAAGCGATTCCCGATGATTGCGATGATTTCAGCTCTTTTTTACAAGAGCCGAACCAAAATACCTTTACATTTGGAAGGAATCGAAATGAGTTTCAAGGATTCAATTGCTCCGTCTGTCATTGATGTTATTATTCCCACGATAGGACGAAAAAAATATTTATATGATTTTTTGTCCGATTTAAAACAACAGACGTTTTTACCTTCAAACGTAATAATAGTAGAGCAAAATCCGATGCCAGGAAGTGTTTCTGAATTGGAATATCTTACAGAGGAAAGCTGGCCATTTACTATAAAGCATACTTTTACGCAACAAGCCGGAGTTTGCAATGCCCGTAATCTTGCGTTGGACCAAATAACCGGGGAATGGGTTTTCTTTGCTGATGACGATATCCGGATTGAGCCTGACTTTATCCAAAAAACAATTTTGAACATCCATCATATAAGTGCAAAGGCGGTTTCTATTGCTTGTTTTCAAAAGGGTGAAAAACCTTTGTGTAATACTATTTTTCAATGGGTCGGTTTTGGTTCCGGTTGTAGTTTTGTCCTCGCCGAAAGTTTAAAAGACTGTAGGTTTTCAACTGGATACGAATTTGGTTTCGGAGAAGATGGCGATTTCGGAATGCAGCTGCGCAATCAGGGGTGTGATGTTTTGTACTTACCGCAGCCATTCATAACGCATTTGAAAGCGCCAATCGGTGGTTTCAGGACCAAGCCGGTATTGAGATGGCAAACGGATGTGATTCAACCAAAACCATCACCAACTGTAATGCTTTTTCTGCTGGAGCATCGTACAAAGCAACAACTCTTTGGGTATAAAACCACGTTGTTTTTTAAGTATTACAAGCGCCAAAAAACTAAAAACCCAATTCAATATTACAATACTTTTCAAGACCAATGGATGCAGAGCTTGCATTGGGCCAACGTGTTGAAAAATGAACCTTCATTATGAAATTTTCTTTAATCATATGTACGTATAAACGTCCGAAACCACTACTGCAATTGTTAAATTCCGTCCAGCAGCAAAGTCTGTATCCGGATGAGATTCTGATTATCGATGGGTCAGATGATGCGAAAACTGCATTGGCATTAAATGAGAACCTATTTGAAAATCTTCATTATTTTGTAGTAGACCCCGTTCATCGCGGTTTAACTAAACAAAGGAATTATGGAATCGCCCGAGTGGGAGATGGGATGGACATTGTTTGTTTTCTCGATGATGATACCATTTTGGAGCCGGATTATTTTGAACAATTATTAAAAACTTATCAGCTTCATCCCGAAGCTTTGGGTGTTGGCGGATATATATTTAATGAGACAAAATGGGATCATATTGGTAAGAATTACAGTCCGCTTCCCAATGAATTTTATTTCGACGGCTGGAAAAGAACGGATGGGAGCCGTTTTGTTTTACGAAAAAGAGTAGGATTGGACAGTGATCGGCCACCTGGGTTTTCGCCCGAGTTTTCCCATGGCAGAAGTGTGGGGTTTCTTCCCCCATCCGGAAAAACATATGAAGTGGAACAATTGATGGGAGGCGTGTCTTCATTCCGTAAAACCATTTTTGAGACACTGCAGTTTTCGACTTATTTCGAAGGGTACGGACTTTACGAAGATGCGGATTTTACCTTACGACTTGCGAAATTAGGTAAACTCTACGTCAATACAGCCGCACGTTTAGGTCATTATCATCATCCTTCCGGAAGACCCAACCAATACTCATACGGAAAGATGGTGGTGCGCAACGGCTGGTATGTCTGGCGCGTAAAAAATCCAAATCCATCATTGTTAGCTCAAGTGAAATGGCATGCCATCACATTATTACTTATGGGTATCCGTTTTGGCAACAGCCTGACGACAAAAAACAGAAAGACAGCTTTAACGGAGGCGTTGGGTAGGTCAGCGGGTTGGTGGAGCCTTATTACTAATAAACCGAAAGTCGATTTGTAAAGAAATTAAATCCATTGACTTTTGCAAATTGATGTTTCTTTAATCGGATAAGAGACATTCTGTTAGAAGAAGAAATACTATATTTACCGCACAGAAATGCAGCTTAAACATGACCGTTTTCCAACTGATACAATCCGATTATAAAAAATATAAAAAATATGGAGGGCATTTCTTCTCCATTCTTTTTTTTACGCAGGGATTTTGGGCTATTTTCCAATACCGTATTGCGCATGCGATTTATGTAGGAATCCGTATTCCGGTTTTGAGGCAGCTTTTGCTTTTATCGTGCCTGTTCTGGCAAAAATTCATTGAAATGATTACAGGGATTTCCATACCGGCTTCGGCTAAAATTGGTAGTTCTTTTTATATAGGGCATTTTGGCGGAATCATACTCAATGGAAGCAGTACTATTGGAAGTAATTGCAATATATCGCACGGAGTTACAATCGGTGTCTCAGGTGTAGAAAATAATAGAGGTGTTCCGGTGATTGGGGATAAGGTCTATATTGGAGCCAATTCCATTGTTGCAGGTAGAATTACAATCGGTAATAATGTGCTCATAGGCGCCTGTTCCTTGGTTACAACAAATGTGGAATCCAATAGTGTGATGTTGGGCGTTCCAGCCAAAATAATTTCAGATAAAGGAAGCGAGGGATATATCTAATGAAAGTACTTGTAGTCTCATCAGCGCCTTTAATTCCCTCGGGCAACCGATGGAAAGCATACAGCCCCTATGTCAAAGAAATGGAAATATGGAATAAGCACGCGGGCGAATTGCAATTCTGTTCTCCGACGTGGGAAACCAACAGAGGGTTATTGGTAAAAACCATTCCGTTTTCGACCCCAAATAATATTATCTTAAAAGATTTTGATATAAAATCCTTCGGCCAACTTTTTAATGCCATGAATGCCGCAGTGCAGAACAGTGTTAAGATTTTCAAGGCCATGCGTCAAGCCAATCATATTCATTTGCGATGCCCGGGAAATATCGGTTTATTGGGGGCTATTGTTCAAATCGCTTTTCCAAATACACCAAAAACGGCTAAATACGCGGGAAATTGGGATCCGAACAGTGCACAGCCCTGGAGTTACCGCTTACAAAAATGGATTCTGAGTAATACTTTCCTTACGAAAAACATGCAGGTTTTAGTTTATGGTGAATGGGATGGAAGTACCGAAAACATTAAACCTTTTTTTACCGCTACTTATAACGAAAGCGACAAAATACCAATAATAGCAAAAGACTTTCTAGGAACAATACGGTTTTTATTTATCGGTACACTATCACATGGGAAGCGACCACAATATGCAATTGCGCTGGTGGAACAGTTACAACAGATGGGTTATAATGTAAAACTCGATTATTATGGGGAGGGCAATGAAAGAACCGTACTTGAAAAAATCATTGCGGAAAAACAGTTGCAAACTCAGGTGACTTTGCATGGCAATATGCCTTCGGAGACTATTCGAAACGCTTATCAGCACAGCCATTTTTTAATCTTACCCTCGCAAAGTGAAGGCTGGCCTAAAGTGGTTGCTGAGGCTATGTTCTGGGGATGTTTGCCAATTGTAAGTCCGGTATCCTGTGTTCCAAATATGTTAGATAAAGGAGAAAGAGGAATTGTATTGACGATGGAAAATGGAAAAGATGTGCAGCAGATTAAAAACCTGTTGGACAATGAAGATATCTATCAATCGCAGGTTTTAAAGGCAGAAGAATGGTCCAGAAAATATACGTTAGATTATTTTGAAGAAGAAATTGAAAAATTGGTCCATCTTAAATCATTAAAAAAATAATGCGCATTCTTCAATTAATAGATAGTTTAGAGGCGGGCGGCGCGGAACGGATGGCGGTTAATTATGCTAATGGTCTGGTAGATCACGTACCTTTCTCAGGATTAGTTGCTACCCGTAAGGAAGGTCCCTTGAAAACCCAATTGCATAATAGTGTTCATTATCTTTTCTTGGATAGAAAATCAACATTTGATATTAAGGCCCTTTTGCTTTTACGCGATTTTGTAAAAAAAAATCAGATAAGTATTATTCAGGCACACAGCAGTTCATTTTTATTAGCCATATTCTTAAAACTGGTTTATCCAAAAATTAAAATTGTATGGCATGATCATTACGGGAATAGTGAATTTTTAGAAAAAAGAAAAAAAGTACTACTTCAATTTGGCTCATTATTTTTTTACAGAATTATTGTCGTAAATGAACTTCTGAAAAAATGGGCTATTAAAAATCTTTTTTGCAAGCAGGTATTTTACCAGCCTAATTTTGTCCTCATGGATGCAAATAAAGAAAGTATTGTGCTACAGGGGCAAATAGGTAAACGAATACTTTGTCTCGCTAATTTGCGTCCGCAAAAAAACCACAGCATGTTGCTGGAAATAGCTAAAAACATAAAATTTTCTCATCCCGAGTGGACTTTTCATTTGATTGGAAAAGATTTTAGAGATCAGTATTCTGCGGATATTCATAACCAAATTGTCAGTAATGGACTCGAAAACAATGTTTTTATTTATGGGTCTTCTAATGCAGTAGCTACGGCTATACAACAATCAACTATAGGAGTTTTGACCTCTATTTCAGAAGGTCTTCCGGTCTCACTATTAGAATATGGGTATTTCGGGTTGCCTGTTATAATCACAGCGGTGGGGGAAATCCCAAAAGTAATCAACCAGAAGAATGGATTATTAGTGCCGCCTAAAGACAAAGTCAGATTTCAACAAGCCTTAGAAGATTTAATTGAAAATGTTGATTTGAGAAATTCGCTTGGTGAACAATTAAAAAAAGACATACATTTGAACTATACCAAAGAGACCGTTTTTAAAAATTTTTTCGCAGTTTTAAATAATGAAAGCTAGAAATCCCAACAATTATATTGTATTACTTTTGATACATGCTGCTATCGGATTTGCGATCTTTCTGATACCTGCATTATCAAAAATCTACACCATTTTCATATTTGGTTTTGGAATGTACCATTTGGTTAAGACCCGCAATAAAAATAATGAAGCGCTTGTCTTATCTGCCTACGTGGTAGGGGCAGAGGTACTTCTCCGAATGACTGACGGAATGTTTTTTAATGATTTCGCCAAGTATACCATCATGATTTTTTTATTTACGGGAATGATTTTTACAGGCCTGTCAAAGAATTCATATATGTATTGGTTGTTTCTCGTTTTGCTGGTTCCCGGCATTGTGGTGTCTACAGTCACACTTAATTTTGAAACTAATATCCGAAAAGCAATAGCGTTCAATATAACGGGGCCAGTCTGTTTAGGTATTTCGGCAATCTATTGTTATCAACGCCAAATCACATTTGAACGGGTAAAAGATGTAATTACTGCATTCTGTATGCCATTGATAGCAATTGTAGTCGTTATTTATCTGTTTGCCCCCAGTGTTAAAGAGGTGGTAACAGGAACATATTCCAATTTTGAAACTTCAGGAGGATATGGTCCAAATCAAATGGCAACAATATTGGGATTTGGTATTTTTCTTTTCTTTGTACAAATGTTGCTCAATTCTCCAACAAAAAAGTTGCAACTGGTAAATGCCGGTCTGGTTTTATTCTTCGCTTTTCGGGGTGTCGTGACATTTTCACGAGGTGGTATAATCACAGGTATACTTATGATTATTTTGCTTTTAGGGGCGGTATATGTCTATACAAGTCCTTTTGGAAAATTTAAAATCGGAGTTATTGTTCTTTTTTCTTTTATAGGTTCGGTAGCGGTTTGGACATACAGTTCCGTGCAAACCAGTGGCTTTATCAATAAGCGTTATGCGAATGAGGATGCTGCGGGAAGAAAGAAAGCCAGTCGTCTTTCAGGCAGGGAAGAGTTAATTGAAACAGAACTCCAAATGTTTTTGGATAACCCTATCTTAGGAATTGGGGTTGGTAAAAACAGGGAATATCGAGAACAGCTCACGGGTATTGATGCGGCTTCCCATAACGAATTAACAAGAATGCTGGCTGAGCATGGATCTTTAGGGATTCTAGGTTTGCTTATCTTATTCTTCACACCATTAACCCAATATTTAGACAATAAGCAAAATATTTTTATACTCCCCTTTTTGGTGTTCTGGATACTGACAATCAATCATGCGGCTATGCGTCTCGCCGCACCCGCCTTTGTTTATGGACTTTCTTTAATAAAAGTGATTAACTTTGAAACACCTACTGTACATAGGGAATAAATTGGCCCAGCACGGTATCACCGAAACTACTATAGAAACGCTGGGACCACTTTTGGAGAACGAAGGATATAAAGTAATTTATGCTTCAACAAAAAAAAATGAGTACGTAAGAATGCTGCATATGCTTTTGTCTGTGCTTCAAAATCGCAAAAGTGATTATGTAATAATTGATACCTACAGTACATCTAGCTTTTGGTATGCTTTTGCAACGAGCCAGCTTTGTCGCTTATTGGGAAAAAAATACATTCCTTTTTTACATGGTGGAAATTTACCGCGAAGACTTACGAAAAACCCTGAAATCTGTAAAATGATTTTTCAGCATTCCTATTATAATGTTGCGCCCTCACACTATTTATTGGAAGCCTTCAGAAAGCATTATACAAATGTCCTATACATCCCTAATGTAATTGAAATCAGGCAGTATCCATATAAAGAGAGGAACAACCCACAGCCGAAGATATTGTGGGTACGGTCTTTCGCCAAAATCTACAACCCTGCAATGGCGGTTGAAGTTCTCGACGCCATAAAAAAAACTTACCCGTTAGCGGTCTTGTGTATGGTAGGACCGGATAAGGACGGCAGTTTGTTTCTTACGCAAAAGATGGCCCATGATAAGAAATTAGATATTGTCTTTACCGGAAAATTGAGTAAAAAGGCTTGGACAAAGTTGGCTCAGGAATACGACATTTTCATCAATACCACTCATTTTGACAATATGCCTGTCAGCGTAATCGAAGCAATGGCTTTAGGAATGGCTATAGTCTCTACAAATGTTGGCGGAATCCCCTTTCTTTTAGAGCATGAGGGCAACGCAATTTTAGTAGCAGATAAAGACACGCATGGTATGGTCTCAGGAATTCAAAAACTTTTGGAAAAGCCCGAGTTGTATAAGAAATTGACGTCTGGAGCACGAACGAAAGCAGAGTCTTTTGACTGGAAAATGGTAAAAGAAAATTGGCTTAAAATTTTACAATAGTCTTTCTTTTTTAAGTTATTTGGTTATCTTGCGATGCAAATAGGCTACCACACTATGTTATCGCAGAAAAAAATTCATTTTGAAATATCGGAACGCAAAATTCTTTTAAGGGTTTTTGATGTACTGTCTGTTTTTCTGTCACTCTACCTTGTCGGTTCTATTTTTGATTTCGGATATTTTAAAATGACAAGAGATAATTACTATTGGGTAATTGTTTTGGGCTTTTATATTACTTTTTTTGGTGCAGTATTCGAAATGTACAACCTGCAAACAGCTGCCAATCAGTACCAAATTATTAAAAGTATTATCCTTACTGCTTCCACGACGGTACTATTCTATTTATTGACCCCATTTTATACCCCGGAACTACCTAGCAATCGTTTGCAGATCATTTATTTTTTTATCGCTATTTCTTCGGCATTGTTTGTATGGCGCATGTTGTACCTGAAGTTTTTTGCTTCCCATCGTTTTGTGAAAAATGTAGTTTTAGTATGCGATTGTAATCAGGCGGAAGAATTGATAACCGCTTTGGAAAGTGCCGACCCTCATTACAGGGTATTGGGATACATTGATTCTGATAAAGAAAATGGAAATATATGCCATTATAATAATATCCAGAACATTACCATTGACACTATAGAGGAATTTGTTAAAAAACATTCCATTTGCGATATTGTTATTGCTTCCCAACATACCGAAGGAATTACGGTACAGCTTTACAATAAGCTTCTGCATTTACTTGAAAATGGCTTTGTCATTCGGGAGTATACCCAAGTCTATGAAAGCAGCACGCACCGAATCCCCGTTCAATACGTAGCTCGGGATTTCTATAGATATTTCCCTTTTAGCAGGAGTAATCAAAACAAATTATACCTCGTAGGTGTACGCATCTTAGAATTCCTGATTTCCGTAGTAGGACTTACCCTTGGATTGGCTTTGGTGCCTTTTATTTTAATCGGAAATTTTTTAGGAAGCCGTGGACCTTTATTTTATACCCAGCAAAGGGTAGGAAAGAATGGAGTTGTTTTTGAAATATTAAAATTCAGAACCATGGTTCAGAATGCCGAAACAGGGGAGGCAATTTTTGCTGTCCAAAACGATATGCGCATTACACCATTTGGAAAATTTCTACGTAAATCCAGAATCGATGAATTTCCTCAATTTATCAATATTCTAAAAGGAGATATGGCTGTAATCGGACCACGACCGGAAAGACCTTTTTTTGTTAGTGCTATTGCTGAGGTAATGCCTTTTTACGAAACCCGCCATGTGATAAAACCTGGTTTGACAGGTTGGGCGCAAGTAAATTACTCTTATGGGGAAACTATTGAGGAAAGTTTGATTAAACTGCAATATGACCTTTATTACATTAAGCACAGAAGTATTTTCTTGGATGTCAATATTGCAATTAAAACCGTAAGCACTATTTTATTCTACAGAGGCCAATAAGTCACACTTTAAGCTGCCGCCTGATTCCGATTTTGAATAATCAGCCTGATTAAACCAATACTATTCACAACTATTATCGGTAGCGCTATCAATAAGTGTACTTTATTCATTAGCAGTAGGAAATAAACTGCTAATGAAATAATGCTGAACAATGCAGTGTAATACATGCCTGTTCTTCTGTTTTTCAGATAAAAATAAGTCAAAAGCATGAAGGCCGGATTGAACAACAAGATGTTGTAATTGTATTCCAATTCCTTATGAAACGAATAAAATCCAACAATAAACAAGAACAATCCTAATAATCCCAACAGGAAAAAGTAACTTATGTATACTTTTTTATTGTTGACGATAACGATAGCTGAAAGAATTAACAAGTATGTATACATGTTATTCCACCAAGAATACGGTGCTTCTTCTTTTTGGAATTCCAGTATAGTTTTTTCTGGTGAACTGATAGGCTGATTATTATACTTTATCGTGTTGAGGCTCTGTTTTAATTCCAAAGGCAGGAAAAGTAAGGTGCCTTTTTGATCTACTTTTTTGCCGAAGATGATACTCGTACCTAATTTTTCGAAAAAGTGATCTGCAAAATAAGGATACAATATTTCACGGTATGTTTTTTCGGTATCGGCTGTTTTTACAATTACCTTCTTTCCTAAAGTTTCATTCAGTATATCCACTACCATTGTGGTGCAGTTCTTGTCAATAAATTTGTAGGTATAATAACGTTCATCAGAAAGGAGCGCCCTGTCTAATCGATCAAATAAGTCTTGTTTTTGGGGTGATGATAAGTTTAATATCTGTTCATAAACGGCTCTTTTTTCATATAGGTATTCATTGAAGAAATCATTATATGTGTTGCTGCTTGCCATGTACTGCAAATCGCCTTTTGTGAATTTAAGCACAAAGTTGGACGTATTGAAATCAAATGTACCATAATTATACACTTGGTCAATGTGGTTTTCGTCATCCATAATCCGGATGGCGGTATGGCCAAACAACGAATACATTTCGTTCCCGGTACCACAGGTGAGGACACTGACTTTGCTACCTTCCGAAAGCAAAACCTGGCTTTGGGTTTTAGTAATTACAGCAGTAAAAAGAAAAAGGAAAGATAAAAAAATAATTTTTAAGCGATACATTGAAATGGATATATGAAACAATACAATTAAACGGCTGTGTTTATCGGAAAATACTAAGATCCACTTTTACAGAAAAAATATTCGAATAAAGTGCGGCACTTTGGTTTCCTAAATCTGTCAGGGCATAATCAATTTCAATGCCTTTGTACTTGAATCCCAATCCGACATTGGGTTGAAAACCTACTCTATAGGACGGGTTATAAACGGTATTATCAATTTGCTCAATAAGTTGAAAATTACCCACGCCTGCACGTAGGAACACCAAATCGGTATACCCAAATTCTAGCCCCAAAGCAGGATCGATACTTAAACCGTCCGTTGAAATTAAGTCATTGGTCTTAGCAAACCGCATATTTAAATTGAATGCGGCCAAAAGACTGGTATCATTATGAAAATCAAATTTTTTGGACATTCCTAATTGCGCTTTCGGAAGCGTGATTTCGGTACTCTCAGGAAGCTCCTGATTTTGCCCTTCTACTGCATCCTTGATTTTATTGTATTCCTCTTCATCGATGGTCCAAACATTATAAGTGGTTGTGATATCACGCACCATTAAGCCGAATTTCCAGTTATTTCGTTCAAATTGTAACCCCACATCAAAACCAAAACCCCAGGAATTGGCAAATTTTCCGATTATACGTCGGATAACTTTAGCATTGACACCATATTGGAAACCTGGAACAGGTAGTTTTCGAGCATAGGAAAAAGTCACTCCATAATCCGCAGTGGAAAATAAACTGATACGATTGTAATCGATATTGCCTTGGTCATCAATTAATTGGGTAGTGTTTAAGATATCATCGACCCCGAAACGAATCATGGAAACGCCCCAGGCACTTCGTTCATCTATCGGCATTGCAAATGCCGCATAATCATATTGGGCAATGTTGGCAAAATAACTGGCATGCATCAAGGAAACCTGTTTGTCTTCCAAAGCAATCAAACCCGCAGGATTCCAATACCCTGAATTCACATCATTTGTACTGGATGTCACTGCATTAGACATTCCTAAGGCTGCGGCGTCGACCCCAATATTCATGAATTCGTTCGAGTACTTCCTGACCGCTTGGCTAAAGCCTAAAGTTGATGTGAGAAGGAAGAGAAAGAATAAATTTTTTTTCAAAGCAAATTATTTTTACAAACCACGGTTTGTATTTTTTATCAAAAATATGGATTTTTAATGAGGTGTATTCTTCCTTTAACTAAATAAATACTAAAGAAGTTTAAGTCCGTTAAAATATCAATTAAAAAACGCTCTTCTCTTTAACTTATTGTACTAAATTTGTTCAACTTTCAAAATATTTGATATCAAATGAACATTAAGAAACATATTCCGAATTTAATTACGCTTTTAAATCTTTTTTGCGGCTGTATAGCGTTGGTTTTTATTACTGCGGTAAATTTTGAAATGGCTTTTTACTTTGTTTGCCTGGGAATCTTCTTTGATTTCTTTGATGGTTTTTTTGCCCGGTTATTTAAGGTTTCCAGTCCGCTGGGTTTGCAATTGGATTCCTTGGCCGATATGGTTACCAGTGGTGTTGTCCCCGGTTTTGCGATGTATTATTTACTGTCCAACACACAATTTGATACATCTCCCTATAACCTTATTCCTTATTTAGGATTTATCGTAACTTTAGGTTCGTGCTATCGTTTGGCCAATTTTAATATTGATACCCGTCAGACGGATTCCTTTATTGGTTTGCCAACACCTGCAAACGCTCTTTTCATCCTGAGTTTACCCTTGATTCTTCACTATACAGAATCGGATATTGTATACCGAACGCTAACTAATCAATGGGTTTTATTGGGGATTGCGGTCCTAAGTGCTATTATTCTGAATGCAGAGATACCATTATTTTCTTTAAAAATTAAAAAATTCAACATTAAGGATAATGCCCTGCAGATGTTTTTTCTGTTGATTTCTCTTTTGCTGTTGTTTTTCTTTGAGTATTTAGGAATTGCTTTGGTAATTGTATTTTATGTTTTGTTATCTGTGGTAATGAATGCTTTCAAAAAAAGTAATACTGTTGCATGAAAAAGCCGGTTGCAAGAAAAAAAACACCTGTAAGACGTAAATCCAGAGCAAAGAAAAAAACTTCTTCTTTCTCGGGAAAGCGTTTGCGTTATGGGTCGATCGTTTTTTTTATCCTATTTTTATTCGGAACGATTTATCATTACAGAGACGGATTGGCGTATTATTTCAGTTTCAAATCCGATAAATTTTTAAGGGAACGCGCCGAAGAAAAAAAGATGTCAGATGTTCGTAATTTTCAGGTGCTTCACAAACATGAAGACAAAGTCATCGGTTTTGATGTATCCGAATTTCAAGGAAAAATCAATTGGACTTTAGTAGGAAAAATTGAAGAAGATTATCCTCTTGGCTTTGTATTCATTAGGGCTACAGCTGGGAAGGATAAAGTTGACAGTCAGTTTAGCCGGAATTGGCGCGGTGCCAAAAGAAGGAAAATTATCCGTGGCGCTTATCATTACTACCGTCCGAACGAAAATTCTTTGGAACAAGCCGAGCTTTTTATAAAAACTGTAGAACTTCAAAAAGGCGATCTGCCTCCGGTTTTAGATATCGAGAAATTACCCAAAGACCAATCCGTTGACAGTCTGAAAGTGGGATTAAGACGTTGGCTGAAGGCCGTCGACAAACATTACAACATGAAACCGATTATTTATACCGGCGAAAGTTATTATAATGATTTCCTCAAAGACGAATTTAGTGAATACCCGTTCTGGATTGCCAATTATAATTTTTTTGTTGAGGAGATTGATAAAAAGTGGTTGTTTTGGCAGTTTACAGAAAAAGCATCAGTTCCGGGAATTAAAGGAAATGTAGATGTAAATATCTATAACGGAACTCCAAAACAGCTGGGATACAACACCAGGAACTAATTAAAATAATACGAAGAACTAAGAATATTCATCTTGTTCTCCGTACTTAGAAATATAATTGATTAAAATTCTATTTTCTTCTTTCTTAATTCGAAATTCTGACCTAAATAAACACGTCGTACCATTTCATCTTCCACCAGCTCTTCCGGGATTCCGGCTTTAAGAATTCCGCCTTCAAACATTAGATACGTTTTATCAGTAATGGCCAGTGTTTCCTGAACGTTGTGGTCAGTGATTAGAATTCCGATGTTTTTATTTTTCAATTGGGCTACAATTCTCTGGATATCTTCAACCGCCACCGGGTCAACTCCAGCAAAAGGCTCATCCAATAATATGAATTTTGGATCCGTAGCCAGACAGCGTGCAATTTCGGTACGGCGCCTTTCTCCTCCGGAAAGCAAATCGCCCCTGTTGGTACGAATGTGCTGTAAGCCGAATTCATCAATCAAGGATTCCATCTTTGCTTCCTGCTCTGCTTTAGACAACTTCGTCAGTTGTAAAACGCTGAGAATATTATCCTCAATGCTTAATTTTCGGAAAACGGAAGCTTCCTGTGCCAAATAGCCAATGCCCTGCTGGGCTCTCTTATACATCGGATAGTCAGTGATATCCATGTCATCCAGAAAAATATTTCCGGCATTCGGCTTTACCAATCCTACAATCATATAGAACGACGTGGTCTTTCCGGCACCGTTAGGCCCCAAAAGTCCAACAATCTCGCCTTGGTTTACCTCTACGGAGATCCCTTTTACGACGCTTCTTCCCTTGTATGTTTTGACTAAATGTTCTGCTCTTAAAATCATGTTCCGATTATTAGATGAAGGTTGATTCGATTATTCGGCAAATTAACAAATAAAGGAATGAATGCATCAACAAATTAACAATAGATTATTATGCGTTGTCTTCCAAAGCTTCCCAGAACTCGTAAGCCCTGCGTAAGTGGGGAACCACAATAGTCCCGCCCACGAGGGTTGCAATTCCCATTGCTTCCATCATTTCTTCTTTGGTCACGCCCTCTTTGTGGCTGGTTTCCAAATGATATTTGATACAATCATCACACCGTAAAACAGCAGAAGCCACCAAACCTAGCAGTTCTTTGGTTTTTACATCAAGAGCACCAGCCGCGTACGCATTGGTGTCCAGATTGAAGATCCGTTTCACGATTTTGTTGTTATCCGCTAATAATTTTTCATTCATTTTAGCGCGATAGTCGTTGAATTCTTTTACAATATCAGACATTTTCTTTAATTTTATTTTTATAAACAAGTACCGAAATAAAGATACTCACTTCATAGATTATTAGCATAGGAATAGCGACAATTGTTTGGCTTACGACATCCGGCGGCGTAACGATGGCGGCAACGATCAGAATGATCACCACAGCATATTTCCAGTATTTCCTCAAGAATTTAGGGGTTACTAATCCTAATTTGGTCAGGAAAAAGATGATGATTGGTAATTCGAAAAACAGTCCGCCGGCAAGCACCGATGTTTTTACCATGCCAATATAGGAGTCGAGGGTAAATTGATTCTGCACCACTTCGCTGACTTTAAAAGTGGCAACGAAATTGATTGACATCGGTATCACAACAAAGTAACCGAAAAGCACTCCAAAAAAGAATAATAACGACGAAAAAAAGATAAATACTTTAGCATTTTTTCTTTCTTTCGGGTATAAAGCCGGACTGATGAATTTCCAGATTTCCCATAAAATGTAAGGGAAACTGAGGATGAATCCGGCGAGGATACAAATCCATAAAAATACATTTACCTGTCCCTCCATTTCGGTATTCTGAATGATAAATGGCATCTCGGTGATACAGATACTGTCAGCAAAACCTATTTGATGCGATAATTCGCAAAAATAAGTATAGGTGAAAAAAGACGGTCTGGTAGGGCCGAAAATGATCGTTTCAAATAGATAATCACTGATAAAATAGGTCGCAACCGCCATGATGACAATGGCAAGGGTACTTCTTACCAATAACCATCTTAATTCTTCAAGATGATCCAGGAATGACATTTCGTTAAGGTTTTTCTTTTTCATTATACGATTCCTTCTTTTAAAATGTCATGTAAATGCAGTACGCCTTTGTATTCATCATTATCCACAACAACTAATTGCGTAATGGAGAAATCTTCCAGGATATTCAAGGCATGAACGACCATATCGCTGAGCTGGATCATTTTTGGGTTTTTGGTCATAATGTCTTTAGCTGTTAAATCCGCAAAGGTATCACGATCCGTCAACATTCTACGGATATCTCCGTCGGTAATGATTCCGATGACACGATTGTTTTCGACTACAGCCGTTACGCCGAGTCTTTTTTCCGAAATTTCAAAAATCACTTTTTTGATATTTGAATCTGGTGCAACTGTTGGTTTGTGCGTCTGGTCCAGCATATCGCCCACCCGCAGCAATAGTTTCTTACCCAATGCGCCTCCCGGATGGTATTTGGCAAAATCCTCGCTTTTGAAATCCCTCATTTCCATCAAACAAACTGCCAAAGCATCTCCCATGACCAATTGAGCCGTAGTGCTGTTGGTGGGCGCTAGGTTATTAGGGCAGGATTCCGAATCAATAGTGGTATCGAGAACAAAGTCGGCACCTTTTGCCAGAAATGAAGTTGTATTTCCGGTAATGGCAATCAGCGTATTTCCGAAGCGTTGTAATAACGGCACCAAAACTTTAATTTCGGGACTGTTTCCGCTTTTTGAAATACAGATAACCACATCATCGGGTTGAACCATTCCCAAATCACCGTGAATGGCTTCCGAGGCATGGAGAAACATTGATGGCGTCCCGGTCGAATTTAAGGAGGCAACAATTTTTTGTGCG
This sequence comes from Flavobacterium sp. GT3R68, assembly GCF_007109225.1. Taxonomy (GTDB): domain Bacteria; phylum Bacteroidota; class Bacteroidia; order Flavobacteriales; family Flavobacteriaceae; genus Flavobacterium. The sequence continues at coordinate 275,568 of NZ_VJZK01000002.1, read as the reverse complement.
ATGATGGCACTTTTCCCGATTCCGGTAACCACGACACGTCCTTTGGAATTGAAAATAATTTCGATAGTTTTTGCAAAATCTTCGGTAAGAAACTCAGCAAGTTTTTTAATTGACTTACTTTCAGATAAAATAGTTTTTTTGGCTGTAGCCAATATGTTTTCTCTTGTTGTCAAAACAGAAAGGGTATAAAGTTTGTATTTATTAAAGAAAGTTGTATCTTTATATGCCACAAATTTATATAAAATACCCTTAACAACGAATGAATTCAAACGAAATTGATATCCATAAAGAATTAAAAAAGTATTTTGGTTTCAACCAATTCAAAGGATTGCAGGAACAAGTTATCAAAAGTATCATCACAGGGAACAATACTTTCGTTATTATGCCTACAGGCGGAGGTAAATCACTATGTTACCAACTGCCAGCCCTGATTCATCAAGGAACCGCTATTGTTGTTTCTCCTCTTATTGCTTTAATGAAAAATCAAGTCGATGCCATCCGAAGTTTATCTTCAGAAAACGGTATCGCTCACGTATTGAACTCCTCCCTTACTAAAACTGAGATTACACAGGTAAAAAAAGATATTTTGTCCGGCTTGACCAAATTGCTTTACGTTGCTCCGGAATCCTTAACCAAGGAAGAATATGTTACCTTCCTGAAATCGGTGCCTATTTCTTTTGTTGCCATTGACGAAGCGCATTGTATTTCCGAATGGGGGCATGATTTCAGACCGGAATATAGAAATCTGCGACACATCATCAAGCAATTGGGAGATGTGCCTATTATCGGCCTGACGGCAACCGCTACTCCAAAAGTACAGGAAGATATCCTTAAAAATCTGGATATGTCCAATGCCAATACGTTCAAGGCCTCTTTCAACAGGCCTAATTTATTTTATGAAGTACGCACCAAAACAAAAAACATAGAATCGGATATTATCCGTTTCATCAAACAACATAAAGGAAAATCAGGGATTATATATTGTCTGAGCCGTAAAAAAGTGGAAGCTATTGCACAGGTTTTACAAGTTAATGGCATCAGCGCTGTTCCGTATCATGCGGGACTTGATGCGAAAACCAGAGCCAAACATCAGGATATGTTTCTTATGGAAGATGTTGATGTGGTAGTGGCAACTATCGCTTTCGGAATGGGAATCGATAAACCGGACGTTCGTTTCGTGATTCATCATGATATTCCAAAATCTCTGGAAAGCTATTATCAGGAAACGGGTCGTGGAGGGCGAGACGGCGGCGAAGGTCATTGTCTGGCTTATTATTCTTATAAAGATGTTGAAAAATTAGAAAAATTCATGTCCGGGAAACCGGTGGCCGAACAGGAAATTGGTTTTGCCCTGTTGCAGGAAGTAGTCGCTTATGCGGAAACCTCGATGTCGCGTCGAAAATTCCTTCTGCATTATTTCGGAGAGGAATTTGACGGTGAAAACGGGGAAGGTGCCGACATGGATGATAATGTACGCAATCCGAAAACCAAAAAGGAGGCGAAGGATGAAGTGCTTAAATTACTTAAGGTTGTCCGGGATACCAAACATTTATACAAATCAAAAGAAGTTGTTTACACGCTGATTGGTAAAGTCAATGCCGTAATAAAAGCTCATAAAACAGATGCTCAAAGTTTCTTTGGAAGTGGGGAACATCTGGAAGAACGCCATTGGATGGCACTGATACGCCAGGTATTGGTGGAAGGACTATTGTCGAAAGATATCGAAACGTACGGAATCCTTAAAATAACCGAAAAAGGACTGGATTTTATAGATAAACCGGCTTCCTTCATGATGTCTGAAGATCATGAATATAACGAAACCGAAGACGAAGCTATTGTGACAGCCTCCAAATCCTCAGGAACAGCGGATGAAGCATTGATGAATATGCTGCGTGATCTGCGTAAAAAAGTGGCGAAAAAGCTTGGAGTTCCGCCATTCGTGGTTTTCCAGGATCCTTCTTTGGAAGATATGGCGCTGAAATATCCGGTTTCCCTGGATGAAATGGGTAATATACATGGAGTAGGTGAAGGGAAAGCAAAAAAATACGGTAAGGATTTTGTTGATCTGATCAATCGCTATGTGGACGAGAATGATATTGTCCGTCCGGATGATTTGGTTGTGAAATCCACAGGAGCAAATTCAGTTAACAAATTGTACATCATTCAGAATATAGACCGAAAATTATCTTTGGATGATATTGCCAAGGCGAAAGGGCTTACGATGGATACCCTGATTAAGGAAATGGAACAGATTGTTTATGCCGGAACCAAACTGAATATTAAATATTGGGTGGACGAAATGCTGGATGACGACCAGCAGGAAGAAATCCACGACTATTTCATGGAATCCGATACTGATAAAATTGAAGATGCCTTAAAGGAATTTGATGGCGAATATGACATCGACGAACTGCGCCTGATGCGGATTAAGTTTATCAGCGAAGTGGCAAACTAAAAAAAGGGATATTTTGATTTACAAAATATCCTTTTTTTATTGAGGATTATAAACCTCACCCCGATGTGGCCTTAATGCATCCCGCACCTGAAGCATGTTTTCATCAGTTACTACCATAAAGGCAATTGCATACAGGTCATCTATGATTTTAACTCCGGTAATGTCCACAGGCAGTTTTTCTGCTGCGATATATTCTTTCAGATGGATTTCATGATGTTCCGCGGTTTTGGTGGAGGCAGGACCTCGGAAATCCCAAATGAGTTTGATTTGTCGAGACATATTTTTTTTTCAAAGATAATTAAGAACGCTAATCCTGATGTGATATTATAGTATATTTGAAAAAAAATTAAATGAAATATAATTACATAATTAAGCACTTGGTTCTAAAAGGGAACATCTTAACGCTCCTGTTGCTTTTCATCTTTATAAAATCTAACGCACAAAATGATTATTCAGTAGTGCCAATTCCGCACCAGATATATTCCGCCTCCGTTCCGATTCAGGGAACAGCTGATGATAAATATTCTGCAGTCATTCAATTACCATTTGATTTTGATTTTTTCGGAAATCTATACAATCAGGCAGTTGTCAGTACCAATGGATTTATAGATTTCAGAACTAATCTTGCGGCAGCAAATTCACCATGGTCATTTAATGGGTCAATTCCTAGCACAACTTTCCCAGTGAAAAATTCTATTTTAGGTAGTTTTCATGATTTGGATAATAGTAACGCGCAGGGAACATTAACTTATGGAGTGGTAGGCAGCGCTCCTTACAGAAAGTTTGTAGTAATTTTTAATAATCATTCTCATTATAGTTGTACTACACCAAAAAGTTCTTTTCAAATGGTATTGTATGAAACGTTTAATCTAATTGATATTCAGATTATTAAAAAGGAGTTGTGTCCTACCTGGAATGCAGGAAAAGCGGTGTCGGGAATTATTAATAGTACAGGTTCCATTGCATTTACGCCTCCAAATCGCAATACAGGTGCATGGACCGCTTTACAGGAAGGCTGGAGATACAAAAGACCTGTCGATGCAAATAAATATTTTTATACAAAGTGTGATTCGAATTCGGACGGTTTTGAAAGTTTTAATCTTCAAATAGCCCAAAATGATTTATCAGTTGGAAATCCTGCTGCAGTATCATTTTACGCAACGCTAAGTGATGCTCAATCACAGACAAATGCAATTTCGGCTATTAATTATACCAATTCTGTAACTTCATTACAAACGATTTATGCCAACAATAGCGGGCAAATTAAAGAAGTGGTGCTAAGGGTCTTAAATTGTAATAATGATTTTGATCTAGATTCTGTTGCGACAAACGCGGAAGATTTAAATGGAGATGGTAATTTCGCTAATGATGATACGGACAATGACGGTATTCCAAATTTTGCCGATAATGATGATGACGGCGATATGGTTTTAACGGAAGTTGAATATGTGTTTTCTTCAGGAAAAAATAGTAAAAACACCAGTGCTTATTTAGATACTGATGGAGATACAATCTTAAATTATCTTGATAAAGATGATGACGGAGATGGTGTTCTTACCATTAACGAGGATTACAATGGGAATAATAATCCAATCGATGACGATACAAATTCTAATGGAATAAAAGATTATTTAGATGCCAATGTGGCTTTAGGAACAGATAATTGGGAGTCAGAACCTGGTGTTTCCATTTACCCAAATCCTGCATCAGACCTTATTTTTATCGAAAATCATACTGCAAAAGCGATTAAAAAAGTTTCCTTTTACAATGTAAACGGACAGTTGGTAAAAACTCTAAGTTCAGATAAGGAAGTTCAAAATTATTCAATTTCTGATTTGCAAAGCGGAATTTATTTTGTAAAAATTCAATTAGAAGATAAAATCATTAATACAAAATTGATCAAGAAATAAATTAAAATTAAATGATCAACGAAAGGCCTAAACATTGTATTAGGCCTTTTCTGTCTTATCTGCATAAATATTGTTATAAGTTTGCACTATTAAAATTACATCAATGCCCAAAGAACTTCTTACTCAAGTATCTCCTGAAGTCGCTGCCAATGAACAGCTGCTCAAAGAACATATTGGAAAATTATTACGCGTTTCCCCGAAAGAAATACAGCATTTAACCATCCTGAAACGGTCCATTGATGCTCGGCAGAAAGCGATAAAAATCAACCTGAAAGCGTTAGTTTTTTTTCAGGATGAGCCCTTTTTTGAAGAAAAAATTCAATTGCCAGAGTATAAAAATGTAATTACTGCCCAAGAAGTAATTGTTGTTGGAGCCGGTCCCGCTGGATTGTTTGCCGCCTTGCAATTAATTGAATTGGGATTAAAACCAATTGTGATTGAGCGGGGAAAAGACGTCCGTGGCAGAAGAAGGGATTTAAAGGCGATAAATGTGGATCATATTGTCAATATAGACAGTAATTATTGTTTTGGTGAAGGTGGTGCAGGAACTTATTCAGACGGGAAATTATATACGCGTTCGAAAAAGAGGGGTGATGTAACCCGAATTCTGGAACTGTTGGTGGCCTTTGGTGCTACTGAAGACATACTTGTCGAAGCCCATCCCCATATCGGAACCAATAAACTGCCTCAGATTATTCAGGATATACGGGAGAAAATTATTGAAATGGGCGGTAAAGTCCTTTTTGAAACCCGACTGACTGATATTCTTATAAAAAATAATGAAGTTCAGGGTATCGTTACCCAGAATGGTGATACGATTAATGCTAATAATATTATCCTTGCTACAGGGCATTCTGCCCGGGATATCTTTGAATTATTGGACAGAAAAAAAATATTTATAGAAGCAAAACCTTTTGCCCTGGGTGTAAGGGCCGAACATCCGCAATCGTTAATTGACAGCATTCAATACAGTTGTGATTATCGCGGAGCGCTGCTTCCGCCAGCTCCTTATTCTATTGTGAAACAGGTGGGCGGACGCGGAATGTATTCTTTTTGCATGTGCCCCGGTGGTGTAATTGCGCCTTGTGCGACAAGTCCGGGCGAAGTGGTTACCAATGGCTGGTCACCTTCCAAAAGAGATCAGGCTACTGCCAATTCAGGGATTGTGATTGAATTAAAACTGGAAGATTTTAAGCCGTATGCTAAATTTGGAGCCTTAGCCGGAATGGAATTTCAAAAGGCAATCGAACAAAAAGCATGGCATTTGGCAGGACAAACCCAAAAAGTTCCTGCACAGCGCATGATTGATTTTACCCAAAACAAAGTCTCTTCCGAAATCCCGAAAACGTCTTATGTTCCCGGCACGACGTCGGTAGAAATGGGACAGGTATTCCCCGGTTTTTTGACCCAGATTTTGCGCGATGGTTTTACAGAATTTGGGAAATCTATGAAAGGATACCTGACAAATGAAGCGATTCTTCATGCACCCGAATCGAGAACTTCCTCGCCGGTTCGTATTCCCCGTCATGATGACACTTTGGAGCACTTGCAGATCAAAGGATTATATCCATGCGGCGAAGGGGCAGGGTATGCAGGCGGAATTATTTCAGCGGCAATTGATGGGGAGAAATGTGCACTTAAGATTGCGGAACGTATTGTTTAATATTTCATCTGTATTAAATAGAAACGGCTTGTGTTTTTTTTAATCGGGACTGTCGTATTTTTTCAATTGGTGCTGCAATAAAATAATTTAATGCAAGGGATAATACTATTGTAATGAAAGCTATTGAACTGCCATTTTTTAAAAAAGTAAAAGGTAACATTAAACAGACTAATGAAACAAGCATATGCGAAATATAAATTGGGTATGATAATTCTCCTATTTTGGCATCTCTTTTGTTGGTTTTAAAAAAATTGAAAAGGAACGGGATTGAAAAAATAATTGAAGTAAAGTAAATTACATCTTTTAATTTGAACGGAATATAAGCTAACCTTGTCGACGGAAGATATGAATAGATAAAAATTAAAAACAACATGTAACCCAGTATCACGTAATTGTGACGTTTCGATTTTAGTTTATATTTTAAACCCATTTTATAAGATAGAAATCCCAGTAGAAAAAACATTATTTCGGTTGGAAAAAACCTATAAGACCAAGGGTCGTTTTTGAAACCTAAATAGTTAAAAATATAAAGCCTTAGCAAAAATGAAAGTAAAATCAGCCAAATGATGATTGTCGTTTTTTTTCTTAAAATAAACGGGGCTATTAAATAAAAGGTGATTTCTAAACCAAGCGTCCAGGCCTGAGGGATAAATAAAAAAGAGTAGAGAGGAGGATAAGTGTTCCTGAAATCACTGGTCAAAAATAAAATCCCATTGCTAGGGTCTATTCCAAGAAACATTACAATATCCTGTCCAATTAATAAAATATTTGTCAATATCAGATAACTAAATGAAAATACGTTTTGATGTACTGAAGCATAGCTGCTAAAAGGAGTAATTATATCCTTATTTGTAAAGAGTGCAGTCACACAAATCATCAATGTTAAAAGCACTACTGCCCAGTATATTGGATAAAGTCTTATGAATCGGTTGGTGATGAACAGTTTATAGGAGTTGTTAATACCAATATATTTTTCATTTAAAATCATTGACATATAAAATCCTGAAATAATATAGAAAGATTGAACGGCTACTTCACCGCTGGTTAGTCTAATACCAAAAATAGGGCCGCAGTGTGTAATTACTACTGATAATGCTAACAAAAATCTAATTATTCCCATCCTAAATTTAGTATTTGATAAGTTTACGAACTTAAAATAATTATGTTAGAAATACAAGTATACTTTACTACAGAAAAATATAGGTTTTAGACGGATATTTTAGTTAATATTTAATGGATTTTAGATTAATATTTTATTAATATTAGTGTGCATATTATAAATGTATCACCTTCGCTTGATTAGCTAAAAGATTGTTATTTTTTTAATTTTTTCAATTGTTCTTCAGCATTCTTATTCTTTGGATCTAACTTAAGACTATATTCGTAATTTGTGATGGCCAAATCTTTTTCTTCCATAAACGCATACATTTCTCCCAGACTGTCATAGGTATTGGCACTCTTTGGAAAAAGAAATACGTTCAACTTGAATATTTCAATGGCATCCTTAATTCTTTTTTCTTTTAAAAGTGCATAACCCCAATTGTTCAATTCACTCTCATCAAATGATGTGTTTGCTCTTTTTGCCTCTTCAATAGCATTTCTATATCCTGATTTCTCCAATGTATTTCTTAAAACGGTAACAGCCGGTGAAAAACCATTTTCCTTTAATTTTTTCATATCCGGAATATAAAATGCAGCAAGCTCATCTATAAATCGCTCTGGAGATGCACCATTTAAATTGGTAAGCACAACAATCGAAAGATTATCTTTTGGGTAAACCATCACAGCAGAACGACCTCCGCCAACCGGAGCCACGGCAGGATGTAAGGGTCTTTCCACCGTAGGCCAACCAGCAGCATATCCGTTTAATAAATTATCAAAACCACCTGTTTTGCCATTGTTGAGTATCGCCGGAGTCCAAAGCGCAGCAAGGTTTTTATTTTCTTTAAGCAATTGCTTGTTTTGTAATGCGATGATCCAGCTTGCAATTTCTTTGGCTGTGGCACCCATGCCGCCTGCCGCTTGCAAAGTGGGTGGCAATGAGAAATACATATTCGTATATTTTCCTCTTGTAAATCGATATTCACCGGCAGAATTTAATACAACATCTCTCGAACCTCCAAATCCAGCCCGGATCGTATGGGGCATTCCTACTTTTTGCAACTGCTCTTTTACTATGAATTCGGTAAAGGGCATATTGCTTAGTTTGTCAATAATAAGTCCTAATAATAAATAATTGGTTTGATTGTATCTGAATTTTTCTCCTGGCTTGAAATCCATCGGAAGGGTTTGCACCTTTGCCCAAGAAGCTTCTTCGCTTTCCGGGACTAATATATTCGTTTCTTCATCAACGATATCCGGAATCCCGGAAGTATGCGATAACAATTGTTGTGTAGTTACATTTTTCCAGGCATCCGGCACATCATTCAGGTAAGTGGAAATGGGTAACGATAAATTTAATTTACCTGCTTCTACTAATTGCATCGTGGCGACACCGGTGAAAGCTTTAGTAATAGAGTTAATTATAAAAACGGTATTTTCCGATACTGGAATTGAGTTTTGAAGATCTGCCAATCCGTAGTTTCCGATTTTTACAATTTTGCCATTTTTAACAACAGCCAATTGCAAGCCGGGAATATTTCGTTTTTGCATTTCATTTTTCAGAAAAGCATCAACGTTATCTATTTGTGCATGAATGGAATAGCTATACATAATTCCGGTAACGAGCAATAGTAATTTTTTGAATAATTTCATTTTGAAGGCATTTGGTTTATACTGAAGTTAGCTCTTTGTTCCCTACTGACGATTGTGTAATAAAATTGTTACAATCGTTAAACTTTTTACAAATTCGAAATCATTATGGAGACCATTTCTTTTTTCGTATTTTTGACAAGCGATATAATTGTTATGACAGAAGAAAAAGTAATATTGGTGAACGAAAATGACGAGCCAATAGGTTTAATGCCCAAATTGGAAGCCCACGAAAAAGCAATTTTACATCGCGCATTTTCCGTTTTTGTTATGAATGATAAAAATGAAATTATGCTGCAGCAAAGGGCACGTCAAAAATACCATTCCCCATTATTATGGACCAATACCTGTTGCAGTCACCAGCGTGAGGGCGAAACCAATATTGAGGCCGGAAGCCGCAGATTATTTGAAGAAATGGGATTTAGAACCGAATTGAAAGAATTGTTTCATTTCATCTACAAGGCGCCTTTCGATAATGGATTGACTGAACATGAACTGGATCATGTAATGATTGGCCGTTTCAACGAAAATCCCTCAATCAATAAAGACGAAGTGGAAGATTGGAAATGGATGAAAATCGAAGATGTAAAGGAAGACATGACTGTCCATCCGGAAATTTACACCATTTGGTTTAAAATAATTTTCGATAAATTTTATTATTTTTTAGAAGCGCATCAAATATAAATGTCCATCATTGTAATCATTACACGAATAGCATGAGAGTAACCATAAGCAGAAAAGCCCATTTTAACGCCGCCCATCGATTGTATCGAAAAGACTGGTCATTCGAGAAAAACGAGTCCATTTTTGGGAAATGTAATAATCTCAATTTTCATGGGCACAATTATGAATTGACCGTGAGTGTAACCGGTGCAATCAATCCCGATACCGGCTATGTTATGGATATCAAGGAATTAAGCGATATTATTCTGGAAGAAGTAGAGCAGAAATTTGATCATAAAAACCTAAATCTGGATGTTCAGGAATTCCATGATTTGAATCCGACTGCTGAAAACATAGTGGTGGTGATTTGGAATAAAATCCGCACCAGAATAAAGCCGGAGTTTGATTTAGAAGTGGTTCTTTATGAAACTCCAAGAAACTTCGTAACTTATAAAGGGGAATAATGGCTATAAAAATAGGAGATACCATTCCCCATTTCACAGCAAAAGATACTGACGGGAATGATTTTAAGAGTATTGATGTAATAGGCAAGATGCCTGTCGTCATTTATTTTTATCCAAAAGACCACACGCCCGGATGTACTGCCCAAGCCTGCAGCTTCAGGGATCAGTATCAAGATTTTAAGGATTTAGGCGTAGAAATCCTAGGAGTCAGCAGTGATAGTATAGCTTCTCACCAGAAATTTGCCAAACAATATAAACTGCCATTTAAACTTTTGTCAGATTCAGATAAAAGTATCCGGAATCTTTTTGGGGTCAAATCCGGTCTCTTTGGACTACTTCCAGGAAGGGTAACCTACGTCGCGGATAAAAATGGAGTAGTTGTTTCGATTTTAGATAACATGATTGCTACCCAACATATTCCGAAATCACTTGAAGCGATTAAAAAATTAGTTTAAGTATGAATTTTAAGATATATCCACTACAATTCAATCCCATTTTCAAAGAACGGATTTGGGGCGGTTCCAAATTAAAGGCACTTTTAGACAAACCAATCGCTTCAGATACTATTGGGGAGAGCTGGGAAGTCTCGACTGTTGAGGGAGATGTGAGTGTAATTGCCAATGGTGCTTTTACCGGGCAGTCGCTTTTGGATATTATCGAGACTTATCCTGAAGAAATTTTAGGTGCAGGGGTATTTTCCAAATTTGGAAAACAATTTCCTTTACTGTGCAAATACATTGATGCCAAGGATGATTTATCAATTCAGGTACATCCTAATGACGAATTGGCCAAAAAACGCCACAATAGTTATGGGAAAACCGAAATGTGGTATATTATGCAGGCTGACGAAAATGCGAAATTAATTACCGGTTTCAAAAAAAACTCCGATACTTCTGAATTCCTTCAAAATTTAAAAGATAAAACCCTTCCCTCCATTCTTGATATAAAAGTGGTGACAAGAGGAGATGTGTTTTTTATACAAACAGGAACCATACATGCTATTGGTGCCGGAATTGTTTTGGCAGAAATCCAACAGACTTCAGATGTCACGTATCGCGTATACGATTGGGACCGGGTAGATCAGAACGGAAACCCTCGCGAACTGCATCTGGATTTGGCGCTGGACGCGATAAATTATGATGTAGTTGACACTCAAAAGGAATATGACAAGGAAAACAATGAATCCAATCCAATGGTGGTGTGTCCCTATTTTACGACCAATTATGTTCCTTTGGATGGAAAGATTGCAGTTGATAAAACCGGAAACAGTTTTACGGTATACATGTGTGTAGAAGGCAGTTTTGGATTGGATTTTGAGAATGTTAATTATCCGTACAAAAAAGGCGATACCGTTTTAATTCCCGCAGCCATGAAAAAATTTGTGCTGAATGGAAATGCTTCGCTTTTAGAAATTTATATTTCATAGTCGGTAATAGAAAGATTATATGTATTTTTGCAAACGCAAATTAAAATAAAAAATAAAATGGCAAACGTTAAGAATTTAAAGAAAGACATCAACTACGTTTTAGGAGATATTATTGAAGCAGTTTACTTATTTGAAATGTCAACTACAGGAAAACCAACTGATGCAACTAACGCTTTGATTGATGAAGCTATCGGAAGTTTTGATACTTTGATTACAAAAGTGAACGCTAAGAATGTTGAAAACAAAAAAGCGCACTTCAAACAAATTAATGTTGAATTGGAACAAACTGCTAATCAATTGATTGCTAAAATCAACGAATTACAGTAAAAAAATCATAAAAAAAGTGCGAATTAATTTTGGAAAATTAAAATTCAGGATTATATTTGCACCCACAATGAGACGCCAGCGTAGCTCAGTTGGCTAGAGCAGCTGATTTGTAATCAGCAGGTCGTGGGTTCGAGTCCCTCCGCCGGCTCATCGTAAAACCATCCTTTTTCAAGGGTGGTTTTTTTGTATATCCTAATTTCAGTTTTTATCATACAAGAGTTTATTGCACAAAAAAAGCCCTGAAATTTTCAGGGCTTTTTGATTTTTGATACTGGTTTTACTCCGTCTTTTTTCTTTCGGCAATGTATTTGGTCAGCATCACGCCATATTTGGACTTTGCCACCTTAGGCGACATTGATTTTTCAATCGTATCTAAATATTTAAGGGTAGCATCATTGATTTCGGATAAAGCAATATACGGTGCGACTTCATAGTCTTTGTTGGTTACCGCAAAATTAATCGCATACAAATACTTTCTTTTAATATTCGACTCTGATAATGTTTCATTACCGGACAGATTCGCAGTCTGATTGTTCCTGATCGCTTTCAGTCTTTGTGCGGTCAATGCCAATTGCTGGTCGCTGAACCTCGAATTAACTTTCTTAAACGTTTCGTACAGCTCCTGATTTTTAGAACCGGTAATGACAGCTTTGGCGTAAAAATATTCCAATTCGGTGTTTATGGTCATTTTGCCGGGTTCGGCAAAAAACATTAGTGTGTTGTCAATGGTATTGGTTGCTCCTCTGTCAACAAACAGATATAGCATTTCCGGTGATCTCAAATCGATATTGCTTTCAAAAGCAGAATTACCGTCAATCTTGATACTGTCCAAAAGAACCATCGTCGTATCTTCTAATTTTTTGATATATAATGTCCCTTTATTAAGTCCTTTGATGTTCCCGGTGATGTTCAGGCCTTTTTCAGTTTCTTTCTCTTTACAGGAAACCAATAGTATTAAAGAAAATAAAGTAATTATTGAATTTTTCATATTTGAATTTTGGAATTTTTATTTTCGGCAAAATAATGAAAAAATCCCCAATCTGACATGCAAATTGAGGATTTTTAAATGTTTTGTTTTAACAGATTTACCCTTTTAACCAAGCTTGTTTAACTTTCGCTTTAGAGCTATCATTTGCTTCATATCCCGCTGTCTCAACATATGAAAGTTTTACCTTTCCTTTGATGGTTTGCTCTTTTCCTCCACGTTTGATTTTTACCGTTACATCGTCGTTTTCTTTCCACTTCTGGCTTTCCATAATCATTTCATAAACGTTATCCAGATTGTAGTTTTTGCCATTTATAGCTGTGATAATATCGTCACCTTTCAATCCTAAGGTTGTCATAAATGCGCTTAATTCTATTTCTTTCAGAATTACAATTTCCTTAGTGTCCGGTTTTATCGTAACATATGGGGTCTGCCCATTTAAAAACACACTTCCAGGTACTTTTTTGGTAGTTTTCATAACTCCAACCTTTGCGAAATATTTATCGTACGGAATTGGTGTCGGACCGGAAACATAAGTCGTTAAAAACTGGCCAACTTCAGGATATGTTAATTCCGTGATTTTAGCGAAAAGTTCGTTGTCATCGAAAGGTCTGTTCGGACCGTAAACAACAGCAAGTTTCTGCATTAAATCCAAAATTCCTCTCTCTCCATTGCTGCTTTCTCTAATTTGGATATCAAGACACATAGCGATAAGAGCTCCTTTTTCATAAACATTCAGATACTCGTCTTTGTATGGTTTTGTCAATACATTTGCGCTCATTTTGGTGAATGGCATCGTGTCATTCATACGATCGGCACTGTTAATTTTTCCCGCCATACGCATATAAAACTCATCTTCTGAAATCAATCCCTGGTTTACCTGAAATAAATTTGCAAAGTACTCAGTTACTCCTTCGTACATCCATAAATGTTCTGACATTTTTGGAGCGTTGTAATCAAAATACTGTATCTCTTTTGAATGGATCGACAATGGCGTCACGATATGGAAAAACTCATGGGAAACCACATCTTTCAATTGCTCTGCTAATTGCTCCGCAGGCATCATTTCCGGCATTACCACAGTGGTTGCTGTCGGGTGCTCCAATGCTCCAAAACCATGGGCATCACTCTTTTTCATATCCGATAAATATAATAAAACGGTATATTTTTTTGTAGCATTGAATTTACCCAGAAAACGTTTTTGGGCAGCCATCATCGTTTTCATTTCAGGAGTAATGCTTTGTGCGGTGATAGAACCATTTGGTGAATAAACACTAATTAGGATATCCATACCGTCGATAGTGAAAGAGGTGAAATCCGGTTTGGAATACATAATTGGATTTTCTACTAATTCAGCATAACGGCTTGTTGTAAATACATCTTTTGAATCTGTAGCATCAGTATCTACCATCGATGTCGCACCAGAAAGGCTTGCCGGATGAGAAATTGTCAGTACATACGGTATAGTGTTTTTTTCTGAAAAATATCCTATAAAGCCATGTGTATTCAACATAAAGTTTTTTCCTTCCTCAATATTGGTACCCGCCGGAGAGAAAATATCATGGGTGGATTCTGTATCATAAGTATCATTTACCCAATATGTAATCTTTGCCAGTGTTTTTGCATTATTGATTACCCATGAATTATCATCTGATTTATTGAATGTTAATGCTTTTCCATTAGCATCCCAAGCAGTGAAACCTTCAATAAATTTTCCGTAATCATCTACTGAATACGTTCCGGGAACCATTTTAGGGATGTGATATGTTACCTGGTCCGTTGCGAATTTGGGTGTAGCGAGAGTCACCATTACTTTGTCGTCTTTTACTACATTCAGGTCAATAGCCACTTTCATTTCTTCTGGTGTAGAAGCAGACGTTGCTGAACTAGCGGTTTTGCAACTCCAAAGGATGGCAGTAAATGCAAAAGCAAAAATTATTTTCTTCATAATCTTAATTGATTGGTTTGCTATAAGTAGCCAAAAGTATAAAAATGTTACTCTTTAACAGTAATTTTAGTATTAATAATTCGAAGAGTGATATAAAAAAACTCCTGATTTTTCAGGAGTCTGTATATTTAGTCGAGCTTATTTTTGATGTAATATTTTCCATCCAAATCTTCATCGAAATCGTCAATTTTCAGGGGTTTCGGTTTTGGCTTTCCCGCGTTGGCCTTTTTTTTCCATAATTCAAACTTATCGGCCGTCAACTTCTTTTTCATTATTTCGAGAACTTCTTTTTCGCCCAGTCCAAAATCTTTCTTGATGATTTCAAACGGATTTCTCTCTTCCAAAGCCATTGTGATTAGTCTTTCGGTTTGTTCCCAGTTTAAGTCTATGTGTTTATTCTTTTTCATTACTTGAAAATAAATTCCGGATAAGTTTTTAAAGTTTATAATTTCTATATCAATATTAATAAAAAAAACAATCACTTCTTCACGAGTAATATTATTTTTTTATCCAATTTCATTTTTCTCAGAAGATTTCAGTTTTTGAAACGGAATTTTCATTAAATGCGCCAATTTGTTGTTTTCCTGAGGGTCCATATGAGTATCCACTCCGTAAATAATTTCATTAGGCGGCAGAATCATAAAAGTTCCAAACAGGCGGTCCCATACCGAAAATATATTTCCGTAATTACTATCAGTATAAGGCAGGACATAATGATGATGTACTTTGTGCATGTCCGGAGAAACCAGGAAGTAGCTTAGCCATTTATCCAGTGTTTTGGGTAGTGAAATATTGGCATGGTTAAATTGGGTGGCAACTACCGACAAAGTCTGATATAGAAAAACCATCCACATTGGCGTGCCGATAAGCAAAACGGCAACTGTTGTGAAAACAAACCGAATGACGCTTTCGCCTGGATGATGACGGTTGGCCGAAGTAGTGTCAATCCAGGTATCGGTGTGATGAATCAGATGAAAATTCCACATCCATTTGATTTTGTGCTGGACCCAATGTACCGCATACGCCCCAATGAGATCCAATAACAGCAATCCAATTAATAAGTGTAAAATCAATGGAAGTTCTGGAAGCCATTGTAACAGGCCGAAATTGTTGTGAATCGTCCAATCTGCTGTTTTCAATAAAATAAAGGCCAGGCAAAAATTCACGATAATGGTGGTAAGGGTAAAAAATATATTGAGACCCGCATGTTGCCATTTATTATAAGTGAAGCGAAATAACGGGAAAGCATTCTCAATCAGCCCAAATAAAGCAATCCCAGAAACCAATATCAGGCTTCGGTGTGAGGAGGGAATGGTAGTAAAGTAATTGATTATCTCGGTCATAACAGCTAATTTGGTTAAAAACACTAAATTATTTAATAAGCCGGAACGTCAGATTGATTCGCGGCCCGATTGGTTTGGCTGTTTTTGCGATTTGATGCTTCCAAAAGTGCTGGGTGGTTCCTTCCATAATTAGTAAACTGCCGTGTTCGAGGATTATTTTTTGTTTGCAATTTTTGTCCAGATTATGTTGCAGATGGAAACTTCGTTCTGCGCCAAAACTAACTGAAGCAATCACTGGATTTTCCCCTAATTCCTTTTCATTATCGGCATGCCAGCCATTACTGTCTTTCCCGTCGCGGTATAAATTAAGTAATACACTCGTGAAATTCGTGTCCACAACGGTTTTAATTTTGTGTTTAATCTTATGTAATAACAATGACCACGGATGAGGCTGCATGGTTATATGAGAATAGGAGTAGGGTTTGCCATCATTTCCGTATAAAGCGGTCAGTCTCGGTTGGGGATGGGTTTTCCCAAATAGTGTTATTTCATCCTGTTGCCAGAGCGTTGTTTGAAGCAATTCATTAAAAATCGTATCGGCCTCCGTTTTGTCAAATAAATTAGGATAATAACCGATGATGGCATCAGGTAAATCAAAGACTATTTTTTTAGATGGAAAAAGAGAATTCATTAGTGAATGAAGAAAGTATACTGGTATGCCCAAATAATCAGTACAATCTGCAATGGTAAGCGAAGCAATAAAACCCATTTTGGGATGCCGAGACTTGCTTCCATATTTGAATACATAAATAAATTAGCCGGAAAAATGGCAATAAGTAAGGCAATAATTCCCAATGCGGCGTACTGACTTACTACTGGAATGCACAATAAAACCCCCAATAAAATTTCTGTCCCACCACTGATTGCATTTAATAATGCCGGATTTGGAAAGTAGTTCGGAATGATCTTGATGTAAATGTGTGGTTTCCTGAAGTGATTTATTCCAGCAAGAATATACAATACGGCCATCAAATATATATGCCAGGGTGAGTCCATAAGTAATGTCAATTAGATAGTACTAATTTATGCTAAATTATGGATTTATGCTAAAGTATTTTTAAGTATCTGATGAAATTACCTTCTTATTGAAATTGATATTCATAATCACGATAGCGACAATAATCAAAACGATACCAATCCATTGTGACAGAATTACAGTTTCATTTAAAATAAAAAATGCCATCAAAACAGAAACAGGAAGTTCCAATGCCGAAACGATGCTTCCTAAACCAATTCCGGTCAACGGAAACCCGGCGTTCATTAACATAGGCGGAATTACGGTCCCAAAAAGAGCCAGCAGAATTCCCCATTTGTAAAAAATATCGTAATTAATGGGCGTATTTTGGGTAACCACCGCAAAAATAAAAACGATTACGGCACCGCCTAAAAGCATATACAAACTGCGCTGTGCTGAGGAAATTACTACAGCCACTCTATTTGCCGTAAACATAGTTGTGGTAAAAGAAGCGGCGGCAAGAAGTCCTAGAATTATGCCATATGGCCAATTTGTTTTTGGGTCATTAAAATTGATGTCTAAGATGTTTATTGCCAAAATGGTTCCTCCTAATACTATTACGACTGAAAATATTTTTTGTAATGAGGGAGATTTCTTATCTAATACATACTCCAACAAAACGCCCATCCAAACGGTCTGCATGAGCAACACTATTCCGATCGAAACATCAATGTATTTGACAGCCATATAATAAAAGATACTTGTCAATCCAGTGGAAGTCCCTGCAATCATCAATTGTCTGATGTCTTTGCGGGATGCGTTCAAAACGGTATCGCCTTTTTTTACTTTCTGAAATCCATTAATGATTAGTATGGCAATGATTCCCAAAATAAACTGGGAAGTAGTTACTTCAGCAGGTGTGAAGGGGTATCCTGAAACTCCATTAGCCGAATATGCCAACTTTACAAACGTGGCCAGCATTCCGTAACTCGTGGCACCCAATCCTACTAAAAAAACTCCCTTTAAGACTCTATTTCCAAACATTTTTTCAAAATTAAAAAGCGGGCAAAGATAGACTATAGTTGTGAATTAAGACGTTTGTACGGAATGTTTTTGCATAAAAAAAACCTGTAAGCTTTCACATACAGGTTATATCTGAAAAATAAATAATTTATTTGGGTGGAGGCGAGCAAGGCAAATCCGAATTAAACATGTCTCGGAAAAGTTTCCATTTTCCGTCTTCCATTTTC
The DNA here is from genome assembly GCF_007109225.1 of Flavobacterium sp. GT3R68. Classification (GTDB taxonomy): domain Bacteria; phylum Bacteroidota; class Bacteroidia; order Flavobacteriales; family Flavobacteriaceae; genus Flavobacterium. Next base: position 257,428 of record NZ_VJZK01000002.1, on the reverse strand, counting down.
CATAGAACCAATGCTTTCCCATGATCGATTTCTTTTCCCTCTTTGTCTTTTAGAACCCATGTGTCTTCTGTGAATGCCATTGTTTCGTCGCCCCACACATCCACAGCTTTTAGCGTTAAATTACTCGCCCCGGCTTTCATAAATCCTGATATTGTAGCTTGAATAGGGTCTCTTCCTGACGCCGTGTTTTGGTTGGGAGGCATGAACTTGGCGTCGGATGTGTAGCAATTGGCAACACCCAGAGAGTCGCCCTTATTAAAGGCATCCATAAAAACTTGACGTTCTTTTTCTATCGCTTGGGTTACAGCGACCTTGTCAAAGGTGATTTTCTTGTCTTTTTGGGATGAAGTGCAGCTAATAATTGCAAATGCTAGTGTCATCACCATGACAGACGTAAAAATGCATCTCATAAAATTTAAACTTTTTTTCATGATTTTGAATTTTTAAGAATTAAAATAGATTTTGTTAAATCACTATAAAGGTATTAATTATATTAACGTTTTTAATGATAAATAATTCACTAACTATTAAAATAAATTTATTACAAAATCATGAAACTGTAGTAGGTATGAAATACAAAAAAACCTGTAAGTGCCTATATATCAGGATTACTTACAGGTTCTCGGATAGAATTACTTTTCTTATTTAATCATATCAAAACTTCTTTTTACAAAAGCAGTTAACTCTTCGCCTTTCAAAAGGTTTTGCGATAATTTGGCTAAATCAAGCGCTTGTTTCACCAAACTTTCCTGAGTTTCTTTATCACTTGTGTTCAAGATATTGGAAGCCAAATCAGAGTTAGTATTCACCACCAGATTGTACATTTCTGGCATATTGCCCATTCCGAACATACCACCGCCACCGGACTGGCTCATTTCTTTCATTCTTCGCAAAAATTCTGGCTGCGTGATGATAAACGGTGCCGCCTGGCTGTCCATAGCTTCCAACTGTACTGAATATTTTGTTTTTGGAACTAAGGTTTCAAGAACAGATTTCAGGTTGTTTTTTTCTTCTTCCGATAATTTCGAAATCGTTTCTTCTTCTTTCTTGATTAAATTATCAATATGATCCGAATCCACTCTGACGAACGTCAACTGATTGTTATCCGATTCCAATTTCTGAATCAGATGCGAGATAATTGGGGAATCCAATAATAAAACTTCGTAGCCTTTCTCTTTTGCGATTTCAATGTAACTGTGTTGCGCATCTTTATTGGAAGCATAAAGCACCACTAATTTTCCGTTTTTATCGGTTTGCGTGGCAGTGAGGTTTTCCTTGATTTCATCTAAAGTGAGATACTTGTCGTCCACGGTAGGATACAGCATAAACGTTCCGGCTTTTTCATAGAATTTATCTTCTGACAGCATTCCGTATTCCAAAACAATTTTAATGTCATTCCATTTTTCTTCAAAATCCGCACGGTTTTCGGTAAACAATGCTTTCAATTTATCGGCTACTTTACGAGTGATATAATTTGAAATCTTCTTTACGGCGCCATCCGATTGTAAGCTGGAACGGGAAACATTCAAAGGAATATCCGGTGAATCGATCACCCCTTTCAGCATCGTTAAAAATTCAGGAACGATTCCTTCCACATTATCCGTTACATAGACCTGATTTTGGTACAATTGGATTTTGTCCTTTTGGATTTGTAAATCGGCACCTAATTTCGGGAAGTATAAAATCCCAGTTAAATTAAACGGATAGTCAACATTTAAGTGGATATGGAAAAGTGGCTCCTCAAATTGCAAAGGATAAACCTCGTGGTAGAAACTTTTATAATCTTCATCCGTCAATTCCGTTGGCTGTTTCGTCCACGCCGGATTCGGGTTGTTGATGATGTTATCTACTTCAACGGTTTTGAAGGGTTCGTCCTTGTCTTCTGATTCTACAAATTCGCCTTTCTTTTGTTCAATGTTTTCGGTTCTGGTCCCGAATTTAATTGGAATAGGCATAAACTTGTTATACTTGTTCAGCAATTCCTTAATCTTATATTCTTCCAAAAATTCTAATGAATCCTCAGCAATGTGCAGTATAATCTCCGTTCCACGAGTGGTTTTGTCACTTGGTTCCAAAGTGAATTCAGGGCTACCGTCACAGGTCCAATGCGCTGCCGGTTCGTCTTTGTATGATTTGGTGATGATTTCCACTTGGGAAGCCACCATGAATGCCGAATAAAAACCGAGTCCGAAATGACCAATGATTCCCGAATCTTTAGCGGAGTCTTTGTATTTCTCCAAAAATTCTTCCGCCCCTGAAAATGCCAATTGGTTGATATATTTTTCCACTTCATCGGCAGTCATACCAATACCCTGATCGATGATGTGAAGTTTCTTTCCTTCCTTGTCGATTTTTACTTCAATAATTGGGTTGCCATATTCTACTTTGGCTTCACCGATACTTGTTAAATGCTTTAATTTCAGTGTCGCGTCTGTACCGTTTGAAATCAATTCTCTTAAAAAGATTTCATGATCACTGTATAAGAATTTCTTGATAAGGGGAAAGATGTTTTCTACCGAAACATTAATTTTTCCAGTTGTCATATTTTGATTTTTAAGGTTAAATTTTTATAGTTCGGTCAAATAAGATACCAATTAAGGTTGAAGTGACAAATTGTCGCGGCATAAATTTTGTAAGTAAAAAAAGTAATTTTACAACAATTTAAATTGCATAGCTCCGTATATTTGTAATATTACTAACCTAAAACGTAATAGAATGAAAAAAGTAATTTTTTTAAGCATGATGGCAATTTTATTTTTTGCCTGTAAATCAAAGTCCGCAACGGAAACAAAACTGGATAGAAACGCTCAAGTGGCCATGAAAGGAAACTGGGTAATCAGTTCCGTGACTTATCCGGGTTCCGAATATATCAAGGTGAATTCTTTCCAATTGGCAGATTCAAAATGTTTTGAAGGAAGCACATGGAAATTTATTTCCAATAATAATAAAGGGGATATGGCTTTGAATAAAGCGGGCTGTACATCTTTCGCATCTCCAATCACCTGGTTTGTCAACAGAGACAGCCAATTTGTATTAAAGGTATTAAATGCCGGGGAAAAAGCAAGAAAAGTTAGGGATGGTTACATCCTGAAAATAGCCAATCAAAATGAAAATTCATTTCAGCTGATTGATAAGATTGACGTCGGTGGAAAAATGACAGACGTGGTTTACCAATTTCAAAAAGTTAATTAATTAAAAAAATACAGAATATGAAAAAGATTTCAATAGCAATACTGGCAGTAGTTATGACGGTAAGTTCCGTTTTCACAGGTTGCGAATCGGTAAAAAATACGAATAAAACACAACGTGGTGCTGCAATCGGAGCCGTAGGTGGTGCAGTAATCGGCGGGGTGTTAGGAAACAACCTTGGAAAAGGTGGAAAAGGAGCTCTTGGAGCTGTTTTAGGAGGTGTGATTGGTGGAGTTGCCGGTGGAGTTATCGGGAACAAAATGGATAAACAAGCCAGAGAAATAGACGCGGCGCTTCCGGGTGCAGATGTGGTTCGTGTGGGTGAAGGGATTAAGTTGGTGCTGAATGAAAATGCGGTGCGTTTTGATACAGATAAATCGACATTGACTGCTACCGCAAAAGCGAATCTTGACAAATTGGTTCCTGTATTTAAAGAATACGGAGATACGAACATTACAATTTATGGATATACCGACAGCACAGGATCTGTGGAGCATAACTTAAAACTTTCCGGTGAAAGAGCGGCTTCAGTAAGAAGTTATCTGATTAATAAAGGAGTGGCTTCAGGCCGATTCAGCGTTACCGGTTTAGGAGTTGCTGATCCAATTGCATCTAACGAAACGGTTGACGGAAGAAGTCAAAACCGTCGTGTGGAATTTGCAATTACCGCTAATGAGAAGATGATCCAGGATGCGAAAAAAGAGGCTGGAAACTAAAATATATTGATACTGAATCTATTGAAACCGTTCGCTTCTGTGAACGGTTTTTTTATGCGGTATAATGTTTTTCGGTTCCATATTTTTAATAAAGCGACTATCTTTGCACACTCATATCTTTATTTCCACCACATGCTTCAGGTCCAGAACATCTCTTTCGGTTATACCGATAAAAACGTCATACACCATATTGATTTTTCTGTCAGTAAAGGACAGAATATTGCGATAATTGGGGAAAGCGGATGCGGTAAAAGCACATTATTGAAACTGATTTATGGTTTGTATGATTTAAGCGGAGGCCAGGTTTTTTGGAATGAAACCGAAGTTTTAGGACCGAAGTTTCATTTGGTTCCCGGAATGCCTTTCATGAAATACCTGTCACAGGATTTCGATCTGATGCCTTACATCACTGTGGGGGAAAATGTCGGCAAATTTCTTTCCAATACCAATCCGGAACAGAAAAAACAACGTATTCAGGAATTGCTTGAAATTGTTGAAATGACCGGGTATTCAAATGTTAAGGCCCAATATTTAAGCGGAGGGCAGCAGCAGCGTGTGGCCCTTGCGAGGGTATTGGCTCTGGAACCGGAAGTTTTATTGCTCGACGAGCCCTTCAGCCATATTGATAATTTCAGGAAGAATGCGCTGCGCCGAAATTTATTCGCTTATTTGAAGTCTAAAGATATTACCGTTCTGATTGCGACTCATGACAGCACGGATGCCCTTTCGTTTGCCGATGAAACAATAGTACTTTATCAAGGTAAGATGATGCAGAAATCGAAGTCCGATGAAATATATGATGCGCCGTTAAATAAATATGTAGCATCGCTTTTTGGAGAAGTAAACGAATTATTATTGTCACAACTGACTTTTGTCGAAGCAGAAGATGAAACCATTTTACTGTATCCACACCAATTGAAAGTAGTCGACAACGGCCTTTTGAAAGTTGTCGTCAAACAATCCTATTTTAAGGGAAGCCATTATTTGATTAAGGCCGTTTTTGACCGGAAAGTGATTTTCTTTGAGCATGACACTGCATTAGATAACAATCAGGAAGTGACCCTCATGATTGCATAAAAAACAAAAACCCCGAAATGTTACTTTCGGGGTTTTTTTATTCTATTTAATTTTCTGTTAGTTTTTCAGGTATTTTTCCAAAAACTGGTCTTGTTCCCAAAGCAGGTGCAGAATGTTTTCTTTCGCGGCATAACCATGTGATTCCTTTGGTAAAATCACCATTCTGGCCGGAGCACCCAATCCTTTTAAAGCCTGGAAATAGCGTTCGGTCTGTAGTGTAAAAGTACCCGGATTATTATCGGCTTCCCCGTGAACCAACAATAAAGGGGTTTTCATTTTGTCCGCATTCATGAAAGGTGACATTGTGTTGTACACTTCTGGTGTTTCCCAGTAGTTACGTTGCTCGCTTTGGAAACCAAAAGGTGTCAGTGTTCTGTTGTACGCTCCGCTTCGTGCAATTCCGCAGGCAAATAGATTCGAATGCGTCAATAAATTGGCGGTCATGAAGGCCCCATACGAATGTCCGCCCACAGCCACTTTTTTTCTGTTGATGTAACCCAAAGCGTCTACCGCATTGATTGCTGCTTCCGCATTATCCACCAATTGCGACATGAAATTATCATTTGGCTCTGTTGTGCCTTCTCCAATAATTGGAAAAGCCGCATCGTCTAAAACTACATATCCTTTGGTTACCCAATACACGAACGAACCATAATTTGGGAAAGTGAATTCATTTGGATTTTGACTGCTTTGTCCGGCAGAGTTTTTGTCTTTGTATTCTGCCGGGTATGCCCAAATCAACAATGGCAGCTTTTCTTTCTTTACTTTATCATAACCAGCTGGCAAATATAAGGTTCCGGACAATTCCACTCCGTCTTTTCGTTTGTATTTGATTACTTCTTTGCTGACATTTTTGATGCTTACAAATGGATTTTGGAAAGCGGTAATTGGTGTGAGTTTATTGCTTTTGATGTTTCTGAAATAATAATTCGGGTAATCGTTTTTAGATTGGATCTGTACCAGGACTTCTCCTTTTTTGAAATCCTCAATCGATAACAAATCTTCTTTCTTATCCTTGTATGTAGACGTGTAAAGACGTTTTGTTTTTAAAGTTTTCAGGTTGAATTCATCAATGAAAGGAAATTGTCCGTTTTTTGTATATCCGTCCCCAACCAAATAAGCATTGTCTTTTTCCAAAGCCAGAACACGTTTTCCGTATTGGTTTTCGATGGTTTCAAAATTCCCCGGATCAGAATAAATATCCTGTGAGTTCCTGTCGGATATCACTTTTGGTGCTTCATTTGGATTTGATGGATTTATCAGATAGGTTTTGGTATTACGGGTGTCGTACCAGTCATCGGAAGCAATGGCAATATTGTCATTACCCCAGATAATGCCTCCATAACGTTGTTGGGTTTTCAATATTGAAAGCGGTTCAGTCGTAAAAGGAGCGTTCCAAAGGAAAACTTCGTCCCGCAATGCCGCTTTCGTCGCCTGGTCACCACCGTCAAGAGCCACCACATAACTTAATGTTGCCGGTTTATCGGCTCTCCAACCCATGCTTCTTTTTCCTTTTCTTACCGAAGAGAAACCTTTAGGCATGATTTCGTTTAGCGGCACTTCGTTTACGGTTTTAACTGCAGTTCCGTTTTTATCGTAAATCACCGTTTTAGATGGAAAACGACTCAAGGGAACGATATACGAAAATGGTTTTTGAATCGTGTTCAGCATCAAATAATTTCCGTCGGGAGAGAAACTTTCGCCGGCATACATATCGGCGCTTTTATATAAGGCCGCTGTTCCGTTAATGTTCACTTTATACAGTTCAGAAGTGCTGATGTTTTCGAAATTCACCTCGTCATTTTTGTTTTTCAACATATCCGGATAGGTCCTGTTTTGTGATTTGGCGCCATCGGTATTGGAGATAATCGGGCCGGTTGGCAAATCTTTTTTGGCATCCAGAAGAGCGGCTCTGTTTTTTGGCAGCATTTTCACCAAAATATTTTCATTGTCGTTGTACCAGCTGAATGGATTACCCATATTGGCATTCACATTCGCCTCGGTTAATTTTACTGCTTTTGCAGAAGCGACATCCAAAACCCAAAGTTCAACTCCGGTATTAGTTGTGTGGGAGAATAAAATCTTTTTGTCGTTTGGTGACCAAAGTAAATTACTGATTCTCGGATTAATCGGCAGGCCAGAAACCTGTACTTCGTTCTTGTCCTTAATTTTCCGTAATTTGATGTTGTTGATATAGGTCACCGTGCTCGAAATATTGGTGATCGGATTGATCCGCAATCCACCCAGACGCAACTCCTCCTGATTTAAATCGTCCAATGATTTATAGGTGTTTCGGTAGGTGAGGAGCATGTATTCTTTTTTGGTATCCATCGATACCGACGGAGCTCTTTCGTAATCGGCCAGGTCCAGGATCGATTTGGATGGTTTTTGGTAGGTCAGGTTTTCCTGCGAGAAACCGGAATACCCAAGACATAACAATAGTAATAAAATGACTTTTAATTTCATGTGCGGAACTATTTGTATTAATGAATGGTTGATAGAATTAATTGGTCTAAAGTACTTCAATCTTGTTACATCCGGAAACAATATTTTGTTTTTCATCATAATTGCCTAGCCCTGATGGAAGCGGCATCCCACACTTTTTCTGTGTGGATATAACGGACAGCAGGAAACAGCTCCTAAAAAGCAATTGCTAAAATAGTGGTAATTTGTGAGTGTATTGGTTTAATAGCTTAAATTTGTAGTTGTATTTAATCTAAAATAAAATGATGTATCATTCCAAAATTACGGGACTGGGTTATTATGTTCCCGATAATATAGTGACCAACGACGATTTGTCGAAATTGATGGACACCAATGATGAGTGGATTCAGGAGCGGACGGGAATTAAGGAAAGAAGACATATAATTCAGGGAGAAGACACGACCACTTCGATGGGAGTTAAGGCCGCCGAGATTGCTATTGAGCGTTCCGGTGTTGCCAAAGAAGATATAGATTTTGTGGTTTTTGCAACCCTGAGTCCGGATTACTATTTTCCGGGACCGGGAGTTTTGGTGCAACGTGATTTAGGGTTGAGAACAGTGGGCGCGTTGGATGTCAGAAACCAATGTTCCGGATTTATCTATGCCTTGTCAGTGGCCGACCAGTATATCAAAACGGGAATGTATAAAAACATTCTGATTATTGGATCGGAAGTACAATCGACAGGATTGGATATGACAGACCGAGGCCGTAGTGTTTCGGTGATTTTTGGCGATGGGGCAGGAGCAGCGGTTTTAAGCCGGGAAGAAGATCTGACCAAAGGAATCCTTTCCACACATCTGCATTCGGAAGGGGAACATGCCGCGGAACTGATTGTGAAAGCACCGGGAATGGGCGGACGCTGGGTAACCGATATCCTGAAGGACCAAAGCCCGGAAGACGACAGTTATTTTCCGTATATGAACGGTCAGTTTGTATTCAAGAATGCGGTGGTTCGTTTTAGCGAAGTGATAAACGAAGGTTTAGAAGCCAATAATCTGAAGACTTCCGATATTGACATGCTGATTCCGCATCAGGCGAATTTAAGGATTTCACAATTCATACAAAAGAAATTCGAATTGACGGATGACCAGGTTTTTAATAATATCCAGAAATACGGAAATACAACTGCAGCTTCGATTCCGATTGCGTTGACAGAAGCGTGGGAACAAGGGAAAATCAAATCAGGAGATACGGTAGTTTTGGCTGCTTTCGGAAGCGGATTTACGTGGGGAAGTGCCATTATCAAATGGTAATTTAAAGAGATAAAATATTAAGTATAAAAAAACTCGAAGCATGACACTTCGAGTTTTTTATTAATAACTAACTACTCTTATTTTTAGAACATTCCGCCCCCTTGGGTTTCATTGGCATCACGATCTTTTCTTTGCATGGCTTTGTTTTTTCCACCACCAAACATCAGGTTGAACCCAACATATACGGACTGGCTTTCCCAATAGAAGGCACCATGTTGTCTGTATGGATTGCTTCCGTCGAAAGAGAAATTCATCGTGTCGAATACGTCGTTCATACGGGCTGTAATGGTTCCCTTTCCTTTTAGAACGTTATAGGTAGCTCCAAAATCTGCTTTGTACATCGCTTTTCTTTCGAATTGCAAACTCAAATCACGACCTCTGTACATTCCAAATAATTGAAAACGAAGATTTTTTGTTGCTGTGAAAGTATTGTTGATCCTGGCATTGAAAGACGTGACATCTATTTCACCTGTTTCAAATTCATCAGTTGTAGCATTTTGAACGGTTCCCTTCACTGTTTTAAAATAAGCATCGACACTGGTGTTTGCCGACCACCATTTGGTGAATTTTAAGTTTGCTGAGGTTTCAACCCCAAAAGCATTGTTGTCATCGAAATTATCATAAGAAAGAATTCTTCTGTTCGGATCGTTAGGGTCATTAAAGATAACTCTGGATATTTCGTCGTTGATTTGTCTGTAGAATACACCTGCTGTAATCGAACCTAATGCAGAAGTTCGGGTATAATTTACTTCAAATGAATTGGTAAATTGTGGTTTCAATGAAGGATTTCCACGAGATTCCATCAATGATGTTGTCCATTCTCTGATTGGACTGATTTGTCCAATACTAGGGCGGTCTACTCTTCTGGAATAATTAAAATTGAAAGAGTTTTTCTCGCTCGCCGTATACGTTAAGAATGCGGATGGATAAAAGGAGAAAATATTATCGGTTACTTTTTCGTTACTATTGAACATTGGATTGGTTTCATTTTTCTCAAAATCCGCCTCGATTGCGTAATTCTCCAAACGAACTCCAATTTGTGCGCTCCATTTATTCCATTGTTTGCTGTAATTGGTATAGGCCGCATGAATGTTTCTGTTGAAATCAAAATAATTATGAGTCATATTGGAAGGAGCAATATCCTGAAAGTCACTTTTTGTATTTTGAATTCGGCTTTCTGCTCCTAATTCCAATTTTGCAGTTTCGGATAAAGGGTTCGTGTAATCTAAATTAAACTGAAAAGAATTCGTTTTTCCATCCACTATATTGGTATTCGTTGAAGTGGTGGTTGGAGTGAAAATGGTGTTGTCGTAACGTGTGTTTTCATCTTCTTTCGAATGCGAAAAATTGGCTTGTAATTCTAAATTTTCCCCTTTTTTCTTGAAGTCATGTTTGAAATCCATATCATACGTTTGCGATTTGTCATCACTTGTAGAGTCGAATAATTGTTCTGAATCACGATTTGGTGCACCGCCATTATTTGCATTCGGAGTTGTATTATCGAAATAGTCTACCGGTGTGCTTCCATTTCCGCTACCATCAGTAATATTTTGGATAGTGTAAAAAGAAAAGGTGTTTTTTTCATTGATATAATAATCTACACCAAGTTTCAGTAAATGAGAAGTGTTTTTATTTTTGAATGTAAATGTCTGATGATTTTCAAAAGTTGGTTTTTCGCTGAATACAAAACCATGATTGGCGTTAATACCGTGATTAATACCGTAATTACTGTACATATTTACTTTGCCAACTTTGTAATTTAAGTTCAAGGCAGTGTTCAGTTTTGGTGTTTTGGCAAAAGTGATACCTGTATTTAATGAACCATTGAAACCTTGATTGGCACTTTTGTGCAAAATGATATTAATGATACCACTCATCCCTTCCGGATTGTATTTTGAAGACGGATTGGTAATCGTTTCAATATCTTTAACTGAGGACGATGGAATCTGTTCTAATAATTGGGCTGGATCTAGGTTTGATGGCTTTCCGTCGATTAAGACACGGACATTTGCATTTCCTCTAAGGCTAATTTCTTTGGTTTGTGCATCCACACTTACTGTTGGAATGTTGTTTAAAATTGCCGCTGCTGTCGTTCCGGATGCTATTATATCCTTGCCGATATGATATACTTTTCGGTCTATTTTCTGAACGACACTTGTTCTTTCGGCAACCACTTCAACACCTTCCAATTGTACGGCTTCCTCTTCCAGATTGATGGTGTTTAGATTGACAGTTTTGTTATCCGCAGTTAAAACAACATTCTTGAAAATTGTTTTGTATCCGATAAACTGGATTTCTACAGTATAATTTTTTAATGCTAAATTTTTAATAGCAAAGGTTCCCGCGTCAGAGGTGATACCGCCTGTTATTACTTTGTCACTTTCCTTTACAATAATATTTACATATGGTAGTGGTTCGTTGGTAGTTTTGTCCACCACTTTTCCATTGATACTGCCGGGACTTTCAATTAGTGAGGGTTTGGCCGAATTTTGTGCCTGCATCGAAAGTATGGCTCCGAATAAGCATAGTAACATTAATTTGAACTTCATGATTTGTTTGATTTAAAATTGATTGATGCTGCAAATGTATTCTTATTTACTATAGTATGCAATACAAAGTACTATTTTATACAAAGTTTAACATTTATTAACAAGTATCTTTAATTGGGATATTCAACTAGACTGCAAAATGAATAAAATGTTACAGTTATTTTTGAAAAAAATGCGAAATTGTCAGTTTATCGGTCTTTTTGTATTTTTTAAAACATAATTATCTCCTTTTTCTGTTTTTGAGTTTACTCCATATTGACTATCTTTACGCCCTTAAAAAAAGACAAATGACACTATCTCAGATTCTCACGCCTTCTATTGAAAAAGCCATTCAGGCCTTATTTGACATTGCTATTGACAAAGTTGAATTTCAAGCGACACGCCGGGAATTTGAGGGGGATATTACGATGGTGATTTTTCCCTTGTTGAAAGTGATCAAAAGCAATCCGGTGGAATTAGGAAACAAAATAGGAAACTATTTGGTTGAAAATGTAGCGGAAGTGGATCGCTTTAATGTCGTTTCGGGCTTTTTGAATATTGTCATCGCTGACCAATATTATCTTAATTTCTTTAATGGAATAAAAGATGATTCCAAATATGGTTTCGTTACGCCAACTCCCGGAGATAAAGCGATTATGGTAGAATATTCTTCACCAAATACTAACAAACCGCTCCATTTGGGACACGTTCGTAATAATCTTTTGGGTTATTCTGTAGCTGAAATTATCAAAGCCTCGGGGAAGAAAGTATATAAAACGCAAATTATTAACGACCGTGGAATCCATATCTGTAAGTCGATGCTGGCATGGCAAAAATTTGGCAATGGTGAAACGCCGGCGTCAACGGGTTTAAAAGGCGACAAATTAGTGGGTAACTATTATGTTGCTTTTGATAAAGCTTATAAAGAAGAAATCAATCAATTAATCTCAGAAGGTAAGACCGAGGAAGAAGCTAAAAAAACCGCTCCGATTATTTTAGAAGCGCAGGAAATGCTTTTGAAATGGGAAGCGGGTGATGAAAAAGTAAAAGCGCTCTGGAACATGATGAACCAATGGGTTTATGATGGTTTTGCGACTACTTATAAAAGTATGGGTGTTGATTTTGATCAATATTATTACGAAAGCAATACCTATTTATTAGGAAAAGATGTGGTTCAGATTGGTTTGGAAAAAGGCGTGTTCGAAAAAGACCCGGACGGTTCGGTTTGGATTGATTTGACAGAAGACGGGCTCGACCGAAAAATCGTGCTGCGTTCGGACGGTACTGCGGTATACATGACACAGGATATCGGGACTGCCATTCAGCGTGTCAAGGATTTTCCGGATGTAGGAGGGATGGTTTACACTGTTGGAAATGAACAGGATTATCATTTCAAAGTATTGTTTTTGATTTTGAAAAAATTAGGATTTGATTGGTCTCAAAACCTGTTTCATCTATCTTACGGAATGGTGGATTTGCCTTCCGGAAAAATGAAAAGCCGCGAAGGAACTGTCGTTGATGCGGATGATTTAATGAATGAAATGACCGAAACCGCCCAAAAAATATCGGAAGATTTAGGTAAACTGGAAGGGTATTCGGAAGAAGAAAAGATAAATTTATACAACACGATCGGCATGGGTGCGCTGAAATATTATATTCTGAAAGTCGATCCCAAAAAACGTATCCTTTTCAATCCGGAAGAATCAGTTGATTTTGCTGGAAATACAGGACCGTTCATTCAATATACGTATGCGAGAATCCAGTCGATTTTACGCAAGGCCAACTTTGATTACAGCGCCATAACAGAAGCTTCCGAATTACACGAAAAGGAAAAAGAACTTCTGAAACAATTAGAGCTTTATCCTGAAGTGATTCAGAATGCGGCGCAAAACCACAGTCCGGCCTTGATTGCCAATTACACCTATGATTTGGTCAGAGAATATAATTCGTTTTACCAAAGTGTATTTATCTTGGGAGAAAAGAATGTCACCAAGAAAATTTTCCGCGTACAATTATCCAAAAAAGTTGCAGAAACCATTGCTTCTGCATTTGCATTATTAGGTATTGATGTTCCGGAACGAATGTAATTCCGTGAGTTAATTGTTGTATCTTTAGTAGCCTTAAAATGCCCTAAATAAATTACTTTTGAAAAAATTATCATTTCTTTCCTTATTAGCTTTGATTTTCATGTTGACTACAGCCTCGATGTGTAGTTCCGACGATAATTCGTCCTCTTCTCAAAATCCGACACCCGTAATCAATCTGATGACGCAGGGAACATGGCGGATTACCAGTTTTATCGAATCGGATAATAATGAGACAGCGAATTTTTCGGGGTATGCATTTACCTTTGGTGCTTCCAATGTTTTAACAGCTACCAATGGCGTTAATGCCTATACAGGTTCATGGTCCGTTACGGCCGACAATAGTACCGATGATGATGATCCGAGCGGTGATCTGGATTTTACTATTCTATTCGCCTCTCCGATTAATTTTATAGATTTATCAGATGACTGGGATATCGTTTCGCAAACCAGTACCAAAATCCAACTTATTGATATAAGTGGAGGTAATGGTGGAACAGACTACCTGACTTTTGAAAAAAATTAAAAATCAAAATTGAGTATATTACTAACCAGTCTTTTCGGACTGGTTTTTTTATTCAGATAATCGATAAAACTTCAAAATCAAATCCTTAAATTTGCACTTCAATAAAAGACACTATTATGTTCGATAATTTAAGCGATAAACTAGATAAAGCCTTTCATATACTAAAAGGACACGGTAAAATCACCGAAGTAAACGTAGCCGATACTTTGAAAGAAGTGCGCCGCGCTTTGTTGGATGCCGATGTCAATTTCAAGATTGCCAAAGATTTTACCACTAAGGTAAAAGAAAAAGCAATTGGACAAAATGTATTGACCACGCTTCAGCCGGGACAATTGTTAGTCAAATTAGTTAAAGATGAGCTGACCGAATTAATGGGTGGTGATGTAGCCGGAATCAATCTTTCGGGAGCGCCAACAGTAATCTTAATGTCGGGTCTGCAAGGTTCTGGAAAAACAACTTTCTCCGGAAAATTGGCAAATTTTCTTAAAACCAAAAAGAATAAAAAACCGCTTTTAGTAGCGTGTGATATATACCGCCCTGCAGCAATCAACCAGTTGCATGTTGTAGGGGATCAAATCGGAGTTGAGGTTTACTCGGAACCAGAAAACAAAAATCCTGTAGAGATTGCTCAAAACGCTATCAAGCATGCCAAAGCAAACGGATTCAATGTCGTGATTATAGATACGGCGGGTCGTTTGGCAGTGGATGAGGAAATGATGGATGAAATCGAACGCGTTCATAAAGCCATTCAGCCGCAGGAAACCTTGTTCGTTGTGGATGCCATGACGGGACAAGATGCTGTAAACACTGCAAAAGCGTTCAACGACAGATTGAACTTTGACGGAGTTATCCTTACCAAATTAGATGGAGATACCCGTGGAGGAGCTGCAATTTCTATTAAATCGGTAGTTAACAAACCAATCAAATTTGTTGGTACCGGCGAAAAAATGGATGCAATTGATATATTCTATCCAATCCGTATGGCGGAACGTATCCTTGGAATGGGAGATGTTGTGTCGTTGGTGGAAAGAGCACACGAGCAATTTGATGAGGAGGAAGCCAGAAAGTTACAAAAGAAAATTGCAAAGAATGAATTTGGTTTTGATGATTTCCTGACCCAAATTCAGCAAGTGAAGAAAATGGGTAACATGAAAGACTTGGTCGGTATGATTCCCGGAGCTTCCAAAGCGATGAAAGATGTGGAGATTGAAGACGACGCTTTCAAACATATTGAAGCCATCATCCACTCGATGACTCCGAGTGAAAGAACGAAACCGTCCATCATCGATGTAAAAAGAAAAACCAGAATCGCAAAAGGTTCCGGAACTAAAATCGAGCAGGTCAATCAATTGATGAAACAGTTCGACCAGATGAGTAAAATGATGAAAATGATGCAAGGCCCGGGGGGAAAAAACCTGATGAAAATGATGGGCGGCATGAATGGGATGAGATAATATTTGTAAGGTTTAAAGCTTCAGTCTGTTGAAACTTTAAACCTTTTTTTTATATAAAACAACAACAAAACTACAACGAAGATTCTCCGTGGGGACTTCACAACTAAACTATTTACAATGCAACTACTAGACGGAAAAAAAGTATCCGAGGACATCAAGATTGAAATCACCGCTGAGGTTCAGAAGATGCGGGAAAATAATGAAAAAGTGCCTCACCTGGCTGCTATTATCGTAGGTAATGATGGCGCCAGTCTGACGTATGTGGGAAGTAAAGTTACTGCTTGCGAACGCGTAGGTTTTGAATCTACATTGGTTAAAATGCCGAGCACAACTTCCGAAACGGAGCTTCTGATGAAAATCAGCGAACTGAATATGGATGATAATATCGATGGATTTATCGTTCAGTTACCATTACCCGATCAGATCGATACTCAAAAAGTACTGATGGCTATTGATCCAAGTAAAGATGTGGATGGTTTTCATCCTGAAAATTTTGGAAAAATGGCGTTGGATATGACTACTTTCATACCTGCTACGCCATTTGGAATTCTGGAATTATTGGAAAGATACAATGTGGAAACTCAGGGAAAACATACTGTAGTTATTGGCCGCAGTCATATTGTAGGACGTCCGATGAGCATCCTTATGGGAAGAAAAGGGTTTCCCGGGAATTCCACGGTTACAGTGACACACAGTTATACCAAAAATATTGCGCAAATCACCACACAGGCTGATATCATCATCACTGCTTTGGGTGTTCCGAATTATCTGAAAGCCGAAATGGTAAAAGACGGTGCCGTAGTTATTGATGTCGGAATTACAAGAGTAGCGGATAGTTCTACCGAAAAAGGTTATGTGATTACCGGTGACGTTGATTTTGAGAATGTCAGCAAAAAAGCATCTTTCATTACGCCCGTTCCAGGTGGAGTAGGACCGATGACCATTGCGATGCTGCTGAAAAATACGCTGCTGGCAAGGGAACAGAAACGATTTAAAAATTTATAAAATCATATGCCACGCCTCAGCGTGGCTTTTTTTAAGATATGGGAAATCCGCAAGGAATGCAGTTTAAGAGTATCGATGAATTTCTGGATCACCTGCCGGAAAAGGAACTGGAAATTGTTCAATTTCTGCGCAAAATTATATTGGACTGTATTTTTGACTGCAAGGAAAAATTGGCCTATAATGTCCCTTTTTATTATCGGCATTCCCGTATTTGTTATATCTGGCCGGCTTCTGTTCCGTGGGGAAAAGTTGAGGAAGGAGTGGCGATTGGATTTTGCAAGGGTGATTTGCTTTCTGATGAAACTTTTAAATCGGAAAATTTCATGTCCAAACTGATTTTCACTTCCATTCAGGAAATTGACGTTCCGTTGTTAAAACAGCAGATTTACGATGCTGTCTCACTTGATGAAAAGCTTGTTAAGGCCAAGCGAAGGAAAATCCAATAATTAATAATCCCCTCGTTTTTTGAATCGGGGATCATCTCTTTTGATGAATTCTGTTTTTTTTATTGCGGGCTCTGCTTTTGGCAGACTGGCTTCCTCTGTTTTGCTCGAAGGTTCAATAAGCTGGTTTAATTCTTTTATTTCAGTATCCGTTAAATCACGGAATCGTCCAACGGGAATGTCCAGAGAGATATTAATAATTCGGATTCTCTTCAACGCTGTAACATCGTAACCCAAATATTCGCACATGCGACGGATCTGACGGTTCAGCCCTTGTGTCAGGATAATTTTAAAAATGTATTTGCTGATTTGTTCGACTTTACATTTTCGGGTTACGGTGTCCAAAATAGGTACGCCATTTCCCATGCGTTCAATAAAACGATCGGTAATCGGTCTGTTTACGGTAACCGTATATTCTTTTTCGTGATTGTTTCGGGCACGAAGAATTTTATTAACGATATCGCCGTCGTTGGTCATAAATATTAAACCTTCACTGGCTTTGTCCAAACGTCCGATAGGGAAAATCCTTTTTGGATAATTGATGTAATCTACGATGTTATTACGGACGTCCAGATTGGTAGTGCATTCAATTCCTACAGGTTTATTGAAGGCCAAATACACTGGTTTCTCATTTTTTTCGACGATAAGCTTTCCGTCAATACGGACTTCATCAGTTGTCGACACTTTGGTTCCCATTTCCGGTACGATACCGTTGATGGTAACCCGTCCTTCTTCAATAAGCTTGTCGGCTTCACGACGGGAACAATAGCCGGTTTCACCGATGAATTTATTAAGACGTTTTAGATTTTCTTCCATAATGCAAAAGTAAGCAATTTAGATTGTTGGTTGGCTTTGCTCGTTTAGAAAATTAATAATATGAAGTCAGGAGATGTTTTTTTGGAATCCAGACCCTGATTTATAGCCCCGATAAGAGTGGAAATCCCGCGTTTTTTTACGCGGATTGCAACGAATAGCGGGAGAGAACGGTCATTAAAATTCCGGTTATTCTGCTTCAAACAAAAATCGGGAGACTTTTTGGTATAGGTCGTCATCGTGCATGCTGTGTCCTAATCCTTTGGTTTCAATGAAAATGGCGTCTTTCCAGCTGCCGGCAATTTTTTTTCCTTCTTCAAATAAGACGACGGTATCATCCACATCGTGGGCAATAAAACCTTTGATTTGTATTTTGGAAGCGAATAATTTTGCGGAGAACTCTTCAAGTTTAAGTTTGAAATGCGTAAAGTAATGGTCTTCCAGTGCTTTGGAAATCTTGGCATTCAGGCTCAATAGGGTGATATAATTGTTGAGTATTATTTTGAAATCACTCGGAGCACCCAAAATGACCATTTTCTGAATCGTAGTATTTTGGTATAACGATTGGTAATAAAGGATGGCTTTTCCGCCGATGGAATGTCCGATCAGGTAGTGAGGCTTGAATTTTTCGACCGCCAGATTAATGAATTCGGCATATTTTGGAATGCTGAATTCCTTTCCGCTGGACAGTCCGTGTGCGGGTCCGTCGAGAGCGATGATGGTGCTTCCCGATTTTTTCAGGTAAGGCAATATGTTTTCCCATCTCGAGGCATTGCTTTCCCAACCGTGAACCAGTAAAATTACGGTATCATTGCCTTTCCAGGTATACGTTTGAAAGAAATGATCGTCTTTTTGGAACGTTTCGGTTTGGGTTTCCTGCAGGATTCCGGGCAGATTGTTTTTCGATAATCTTCCATCTCTCGGTTCACTGAAGAAAGCATAAGCCAATTGAGAGGCCTTCCTTGGATATACAAAACTTAGTAAATTAATGTACAATCCAAGAGTCTTAGTGAACAGGAAAAAAGATAGCTGTTTCATAATAAAAAAGCCACGCTTAGCGTGGCTTAAATTTACTTAAATTTTAGAGAATAAGAGCTCCATTTTCTCTCTTTCTTCTTCGGCCAGAGAGCTGTCGACTAATATTCTTCCCGAGTGCTCATCGGTAATGATCTTTTTTCTGGATGCTATTTCCACTTGTGTTTGTGGCGGAATAGTAAAGAATGAACCTGCTGACGCGCCTCTTTCGATAGAAACTACAGCTAAACCGTTGCGAACACTTGTTCTGATTCGGTTGTAGGCGGCCAATAATCTTTCTTCAATTAATTCCTGGTACTCGGATGATTTTTCTGATAAGAAGTTTTCTTCTTTAGCAGTTTCAGACATGATTGCTTCAAGTTCTGATTTTTTATGCTTTAAGTGGCTGGATTTAGTTTCCAACCGCTCTTTTGATCCAGAAATCACTTCTTTCTTATGTTCGATAGAAGCTTTCATTTCCTTAATCTGCTTTTCAGCCAATTGGATTTCCAACTCCTGAAATTCAACTTCTTTGGTTAAAGAGTTGAATTCTCTGTTGTTACGAACAGTATCTTGTTGTTTTGTATATTTTTTGATTGATTCTTTGTGCTCGTCAATTGCATTTTTCTTGGTTTTGATGAGTTCTTCAATACCATCCAAATCAGTCTTAAGTTTCTCCAAACGTGTGCTTAAACCAGCCACTTCATCTTCTAAATCTTCCACTTCTAAAGGAAGTTCCCCTCTTACATTTCTGATTTCGTCAATTCTAGTATCGATTAATTGTAAATCGTATAATGCTCTTAACTTGTCTTCTACACTTAGTTCTTTCGTATTCGCCATATTTTATAAGTACTTAACTGGATTTGTATTCTCTTCAGAAAAAATAATTGCAAAATTAAGGATTTTTTTCCGAAGATAATCAACAATATAATTTTTTGTATAGCGTTCGCTTTCAAAATGTCCGATATCTGCCAAAAGTAACTGATTTTCAGCTTCATAAAACTGATGATATTTCAAATCGGCGGTTAAAAAGGCATCCGCACCGGCCATGATCGCATTTTTTATCGCATAACTTCCCGAGCCGCCCAGAACGGCCACTTTCTTGATTGGTTTTCCCGTAAATTCGGAATGGCGGATACCGTTAGCTTCCATTTTTTCTTTTACAAAAGTGAGAAAATCCTTTTCGTTCATCGGGTGCTTTAATTCCCCAATCATCCCCAGACCTATGCTTTGGTGCTGATTTTGAAGGTCATATATTTCGTACGCAATTTCTTCATACACATGGTTGTTAAAAAGCGCTTTGAGGATTTTGGCCTGCAGATGTTTTTCAAAAATGACTTCGATTTTGATTTCGTCGCCTTCTACAAACTCAAAACGTTCGCCAATTTCAGGGTTGCTGTGTTCATTGCCCATATAGGTTCCGATACCCTTCGAATTGAAACTGCAGTTTTCGTAATTTCCAATGTTTCCCGCGCCGGCATCAAATAAGGCATTCCGGACTTTTTCGGCATTTTCGGGAATCGTATAAGTCACTAACTTCCGGATAAAATTTAATTTTGGAATGAGGACTTTTGCGTTAGTTAGTCCCAGCGCATCACAAAATATTTTATTCACCCCATCCTTATGGTTGTCTAAAGCGGTATGAACGGCATAGATGGCAACATCATTTTTGATGGCTTTAATAATCGAACGTTCCACATAGTTTTTGCCTGTTATTTTTTTTAATCCTGAAAAAACAATCGGGTGGAAACAAACCACCAGATTACATTTTTTTGCGATGGCTTCATCAATTACATTTTCCAAAGCATCATGGCAAACCAGAACTCCGGCTGCTTCCATATCCAGATTGCCTACCAATAACCCAACGTTGTCAAAGTCTTCAGCATAGGCCAGGGGCGCCATTTCATCAAGTATGGTAAGGATTTCTTTAATTTTCATGGTAAAAGATTGTTGAATTATTGGAATTTTATTTGGATGAGCCGCAAATCAATAAGTACACATTTATTTCTATTCAAAGATAAAATATTATACTTTCGTAAAATGATTTTACTGCGAAAAATACTCTTCCCATTTGCCATTTTGTATGGTGTCATCACGAGTATCCGCAATTTCCTGTTCGATAAGGGAATTTTAATATCATATACTTTTGATTTACCAATTATAGCCGTGGGCAATCTCAGTGTTGGTGGGACCGGTAAGACCCCGCAAATTGAATATTTAATACGACTGCTTTCCAAAAATTATAAAATAGCGACGCTCAGTCGTGGGTATAAAAGAAAATCTGAAGGTTTTATCTTGGCAGATGCCACATCAGACGCTTCCATTCTTGGAGATGAACCTTTTCAGTTTTATCAGAAATTCAAAAACATTCAGGTGGCTGTTGATGCCAATCGCAAAAACGGTATCGAACAATTGCTTTCCCAATCTGAAAAACCGGAAGTGATATTATTGGATGATGCTTTTCAGCATAGAAAAGTGAAGGCCGGTTTATATATTTTACTGACCGCTTACGGTGATTTGTATGTGGACGATTATATTTTACCAACGGGTAATTTACGGGAAAGCAGAAGCGGAGCCAAACGGGCGACTGTTGTGATTGTGACCAAATGTCCTCCAGATCTTTCTATCGAAGAGCAAAATAATATTACCAAAAAATTAAATCTCGCTAAAAGTCAGCAATTATACTTCACTTATATAGAGTACGATGATTTCGTTTATTCCGAAAACCAGCAGATAAAAGTGAGTGATCTGCAGAGTGTTGATAAATTACTTTTGGCAGGGATTGCGAAACCTGAACCGTTTTTTGCATATTTGCAAAATCCGGGTGATGTCTGTATGACTTTTCCGGATCATCATCATTTTGATGACAAAGATATTTTAGAAATTAAAAACAAATCACAAAACAAGATCATAATTACTACCGAGAAGGATTTCATGAGATTGAAAGGCAGTATTCCGGGACATCAGCTTTTTTATTTACCGATAAAAAGTTCTTTTCTGGCCGGAGGTTCGGATTTTGATAAAACTATTACAAATTATGTGGGAAAAAGTACAGGAAACCGTTAGTTATATTCAATCAAAAATCAATTTTGCACCCGAATATGGTATTATTTTAGGTTCCGGATTAGGCGGTTTTACCGATGACATTGAAATCGAATTTACATTGCCTTATAATGAAATCCCGAATTTCCCGGTATCTACCGTAGAAGGACATAAAGGAGCTTTGGTTTTTGGAACCATTGGAACAAAAAAGGTCGTCGCGATGCAGGGCCGTTTTCATTTTTATGAAGGTTATTCCATGAAAGAGGTGACCTTTCCGGTGCGTGTCATGAAATATCTAGGAATCAATAAAGTGGTAGTTTCAAATGCTTCAGGAGGGGTGAATCCTAATTATAAAGTGGGTGATATTGTGATTATCAAAGATCATATCAATATGATGCCGGAACATCCTTTGAGAGGTAGGAATGAAGAACGCTTTGGTCCACGATTTTTGAACATGAGCGAGCCATATTCCAAAAAAATGATTGGGAAGGCGAAAGAAGTAGCTTCAGATCTGCAAATTGAAGTTAAAGATGGGGTTTATTTAGGTTTGCAGGGACCGACTTTCGAGACGTTGTCCGAATACAGAATGGTCAAAATATTAGGTGGTGATTGTGTTGGTATGTCAACCGTGCCGGAAGTGATTGTCGCTCGTCATATGGATATGGAGTGCTTTGGAGTTTCTGTAATCACCGATATGGGCGATGAGGATAACATTGATGAAGTGAGCCACGCGGAAGTACTTAAAGCTGCCGAAAAAGCCGAGCCTCATGTTAGAAACCTGATTAAGGAGCTGATAATAAGATATTAGTTTTAAATATTCTGCGCGATTACCTTGTAGAAATTATTTGGGTCAAAAGGTTTGGTAATCACATCATTCATTCCGAAAGATAAAAGCATTTCCCTGTTTTCATCCAACGATATCGCTGTCAAAGCAATAATCGGCGTATGGTCATCAAACTTTCTGATTTCTTCAGTGGCAATTGTTCCGTTAATTCCCGGAAGATGGACGTCCATTAATATCAAATCATACTTGTGGTCTTTGACATTTTCAATCGCTTCTTCACCATTTTCGATTACTTCGCATATCATTTTCTTATGCTCGAGCATTTTTTTGGTAATCATCTGATTGATTTTATTGTCTTCTACCAGCAGTATTTTTTTATTGGCAAGCAAAGATTCATCATATTGTTTGGTAACTGCAACAGCCATTTCGGTTCCTAATTTAAAATTAAGATCGAATGAAAAAGTGGAGCCAAAATCTACTTTACTTTCTAATTTGATTTTGCCGCCCAAAATATCAATTAATTTTTTAACGATATTCAGGCCTAAACCAGTTCCGCCATATTTTCTGTTGATTTCAATGGAACCTTGGGAGAAACTATCGAAAACAGTTTCCAGTTTGTCTTCCGGGATTCCAATACCGGTATCCAATACTTCAAAATACACCGAAGCCGATTCTTTGTTCAGTGAATTAAGTTTGGCGATGACTTTTACCTCACCGTTTTTCGTGAATTTTAAGGCATTATTAATTAAGTTCATGAAAATCTGCGACAGTTTCGTTGGGTCCCCAATCAGATTATCAGGGATGTTATCATCTATTTCAATCAAATACTTGTTATTATTGTTGCTGGCCAATTCTTTTAAGGATTGCTGAATGTTCGCCAACAATAGTTTGAGGTTGAAATTGATGTTTTCTGCCTCGACTGTGCTGGACTCGATCCGGTTGATTTCCAATATTTCATTGATGAACGTCAGCAGATAATTTCCCGAAAACTGGAGGGAGTTCAAATAATCAAGCTGATTTTTTTTCGGTTTTTCTTCCAATAATAGATGAGTAATTCCATTAATGGCATTCAAAGGTGTTCGCAATTCGTGGCTTACGGTCGATAGGAATTCCGAACGAGATTTTGATGCTTTCTCGGCATTCTCTTTTGCTATCTGTAATTCTTTATTTTTTTCTTTAAGCAAAAGGTTGGATTGGTTCCGAATGATATTGTTTTTGTACAAAGACAAACTTAATAATGACAGGATAGAAATCAATGCAATCGCAAGAATACTGATCAGCTTGGCAAATTTGCTGGCTTTTTCCTGTTGCTTTTTCTCTTTATCCATTTGAGCAATGGTTTTCAACTGCTCATCGTCCTTGAATTTGGTATAATCCTGGTCCTCAATTTTTTCTTTATTAAGCGTAGCGATACTGTCTTTGAGTGCGATGTGTTTTTTGAGGTAAAAAAGAGAATTTGGGATTTCAGAATTTTTCTCATAGGCATGACTTAAAGCTTCATAAATTTTCGCTTTTAAATCAATGTCATGGTTTTTAGAATTTAGGTTCAGAGCCCGATTCAGGTAATTTAGCGCTAAATTATTTCTATTGTTTTTGGATTCAATGGTGCCGATCTGATATAAGGCTTCCGCTTTAATTTTATCGTCATTGTCTTTTTTAGAAATTATGGACGTAAAAATGGTCGCAGCCAATTGGTTTTTTCCTTTGGCCCTGTATAGAAGGCCTTTCTGCAGATTTAACAGTTCAATGGCTTTGGGGATTCGGATTTTTTCATAAATGGTTTCTGCTTTATCAAAAAACACTTCGGCTTTGGAATAATTGCCTTTTTCCATATAACACAAACCTAAACTGTAGAAGGAAAAAGCTTCTTCGGAGGATGGTACCAAGGTTTTGTATAATGTCAGGCTTTTTTTGAAAGTGATAATAGCATCATCGTACTTTTTTAATTCCAAGTAAATAGAACCTAACGACGAAAAGGTGTATGCTTTGTCGATTACGCTCTTGTGTGCATTAGCGTAATCAATTGATTTTTGAGTATTGGTAAGGGCGTTTTTGTAGTTGTTGGTTTTGGTGTTGAATTTCGCGAGGCCTAAATAATAACCCACGCTGTCAGATTCACGGGTAGCTGGGCGCTCTCGAGAATATATAAGGGAACTGAATAAAATAAAGAATAGTATAAATTGCTTCATTTAAACTCGTATTTTATATAATAAAAGCTAAATATAGCGAATTATTTGTTAAATGTTAAAATAATTAAATCAATTATTCTGGAAGAGTATCCAATTTCGTTGTCATACCATCCCACCACCTTTACCATTTTGTCAATTACGGACGTTAATTGGGCATCAAATACACAGGAATTCCTATTGCCTATGATGTCTACGGATACGATGGGATCCTCGGTATAGTCAAGAATCCCTTTCAGGTTAGACTCTGAAGCAGTTTTGAATGCTGCATTAATTTCTGCTATCGATACTTGTCTTTTTACGTTGAAAGTAATGTCGGTCAGGGAACCGTCAGGAACTGGAACGCGGATGCCACAACCGCCAATTTTATTGTCGAGTTTAGGAAAAATTTTGGTCAGTGCTTTTGCTGCTCCGGTTGTCGTTGGAACAATGGATTGTGAAGCGCCACGCGCCCGGCGTAAATCTTTATGGGGCTGATCGTGCAAACTCTGATCTGTTGTGTATGAATGTATTGTGGTAATGTAGGCTTGTTCGATTCCGCATAGTTCGTCAATGACCTTCATCATGGGAGCAGCGTTATTCGTTGTGCAGCTTGCATTAGATATAATCGTTTCGGTTCCGTCGAGAATATTTTCATTTACGCCCAATACGACCGTTTTTATTGCATCGGTTTCTGAGGGAGCAGTGAGAATTACTTTTTTGGCTCCAGCCAGAATATGCGCATTAATTTCGTCAAAGGTTTTGTATTTTCCCGTAGCTTCAATGACGATATCAATGTCCAATGATTTCCATTCTAAATGGCAGATTTTTTTTTGCTGCGAAAATAAGTAGGATTTTCCGTCGACGACAATTCCGTTGTCATCATGCGACACGATAAAAGGCAGAACGCCATGAATGCTGTCGTATTTAACCAAGTGTGCCATGGTTTTTTTATCAGCGATATCATTGATGGCAACTACTTCAATTTGGGGATGGTCTAAAAGTAAACGGAATAAATTTCGTCCAATTCGTCCAAAGCCGTTAATAGCAATTCTTGTTTTCACTTTTTCCAAAAAATATATTTTTAGAGGCTTACAAAATATGTTTTTGTGCTTTATAAGAGGAACGAACCAACGGCCCGCTTTCTACATGGCGGAAACCTAATTCCAATCCAATTTTCTCATATTTTGCAAACTGGTCCGGTGTTATAAACTCCTTTACAGGTAAATGTTTTTTACTGGGTTGTAAATATTGGCCAATAGTCACCACATCAACTTTTGCGTCACGCAAATCATAGAGTGTCTGAATTACTTCTTCTTCCTGTTCGCCTAATCCAAGCATAATCCCAGATTTTGTGCGGTTAATTCCTTGCTCTTTAAGGTATTTCAACACCGCTAAGCTTCGGTCGTATTTTGCCTGAATCCGTACTTCTCTCGTTAAGCGTCGCACAGTTTCCATATTGTGTGAAACCACTTCCGGATTTGCTTCTACAATGCGGTCCAAATTTCTCTCGATGCCCTGGAAATCAGGAATTAATGTTTCCAATGTTGTCGTAGGATTCATTCTTCGGATAGCCTTGATGGTTTCAATCCAGATAATCGAACCGCCATCTTTCAAATCATCCCTGTCGACACTCGTTACTACGGCATGTTTGATGTTCATGATTTTAATGGAACGGGCTACTTTTTCAGGTTCATCCCAATCCACCGTTTCAGGTCTTCCGGTTTTTACACCGCAAAAACCACAAGAACGCGTACAGATATTCCCTAAAATCATAAATGTTGCCGTTCCTTCGCCCCAGCATTCGCCCATATTCGGACAACTTCCTGAAGTACAGATCGTATTAAGGCTGTATTTGTCAACTAAACCCCGGAGTTCGGTATACTTTTGACCAATAGGCAATTTTACTTTTAACCATTTCGGTTTAGCTCCGCTGAGTTCGGCTCCGCCTCGGGTTCCCGTCGGTAAGGCATTATCTAAAACACTTTCCATAGTAACAATTTTGAAAGCACAAAGATAGGCAATGGAATTTAGTTGTGTATTCTTTATTCGTTAATTTGATGTTAGAGAGAAGAGAATGCTCTATAACATGATTTTGGATTCTTAAAGATTATTATATTTAGGATTTTGCATATTTTTCTTTTGTCGGATAATATATTTTTATATATTGTTCAGCGAAAATAAAAGTTTCGCAAGACCAAATCAGATGAGAATTAGCTGTTTCATATTTCTGCTGTTGCCCTTTTTATTATTGGGGCAGACCAAGCAACAAGCGAAGATTGATTCTCTTTTGGTTGAACTTCCCAGAAAACAAGATGACACTCTTAAGGTCAAATTCCTCCATGAAATCTCATTTGCATATTCCAATTTAAATCCTGATGAAGGTGTTAAATATTCGAATGTCGCATTGGCATTGTCAGAAAAATTGGATTATCCAAAGGGGATAGCTGCCTCAATCGCAATGCTGGCTGTCAATTATAATGTAAAAACAGAATACGGCAAGGCGATAGCACTCAATCAAAAAGCTTTGGCGCAATATCAGAAACTGAAAGATAAAAGGAGTGTAGCTTCCATTTATGCGAATGTTAGTGAGATTTATTTGGGACTAAGCAAATATCCCGAAGCATTAAGGAATTCTTTTGAAGCCTTAAAAATTTATGAAGAGTTTAAAAAAGATCCTAATACCGCTCAGGTTCTGGAGAATATTGGACATGTTTATTACGAACAGAAAAAGTATAATAAGACGAAAAAATATTATTCACAAGCGTTAGATATCTATAATGAATCCGGAAGTCAAAGGGATATTGCCCGCTGTATGGGGAATATGGCTCGTGTTTTTCAGTCGGGAAAAGAGTATCAGAAGGCTTTGGATTATCTTTTTTCAGCTTTAAAAACCAATCAGGATTTGGGAATGCCGAATTCGGTTCAGGGCAATATGGCCAATATCGGGATTGTCTATATTAAGCTTAAAGAATACGAAAAAGCAGTTCATTATCATTCTGAAGCGTTGCGAATTAGTGAAGAATTAGGTTTTAAAAATAATATTGCCATCAATAATGGTAATTTGGGAAATACGTATCTGCGGATGGAAATGGATCCTAAAAATGTTACAATAGGTAAAAATTCAAATAACATCCGTTCGGCAATTCATCATTTGGAAAATGCTGTAGCTATTTGCAAAGACATTGGCTTTTCAGCTCCACAAATCGAGTTTAGCGAAAACCTTACTGAGGCCTATACGCTCGCAGAGAACTATAAAATGGCATATTCTACGTTAAAAAGTAGTATTTTATTAAGGGATTCTATATTTTCGAAGCAGTCTCAAATTGAGTTGTCTAAATTGGAAACCAAACGGGATTTATCTTTAAAAAATAAAGATATTATCATTAAAAACAAAGAGTTAGAAATCAATCAGCTTGAAGATGAAAATGATCGGATGTTGTATATCTCCGGTATTTTGATTCTTTTCATTGTGATTTTTACCATAGTCCGCTATCTTATCAAGCAAATGAGATCGCATGATAATGCGATGGCGAAATTGATCAGGATACAATCTCATGAAATCAGAGGGCCAATCGCTTCGATTCTGGGACTGTCACAATTATTTAATTTCAATAAACCGGACGATCCTGCCAATAAGGAACTGATTGAAGGGATTAATATATTGGCAAACAATCTGGATGAAGTAGTAATACAAGTAATTAACGATACGAAAGAAAAAAAAATATGATTTTGGAATTTCCCCAAGTTTCAAAGTTAAAAACAAACCTACTATGTATAATAATGTTATGGTAATTGACGACTCATATTTTGATCGTCTGATTGCTACAAAAGTGCTGGAATTGGCGAAATTTGCCGAAAATGTAATTGCATTCGATTCTGTTGCCAACGGAGTTGAGTATCTGAATTCCAAATCGGCTTTACCTGAAGAACAGCCTGAAATCATTTTTCTGGATATTAGGATGCCCGAGACAGATGGCTTTGGTTTCTTAAACAAAATTGAAGATACGCCAGAACTTATAAATCCAGACTGCAAAATTTATATGCTGAGTTCTTCCGTAAATCCTGAAGATATAAGCAGAGCCAATAAATCCAAATATGTTTTCAATTTCATTTCAAAGCCTTTGACAATTGAAAAGCTTATTCGTTTAAAAGATTTTCAAAGCGCTCAGAAGCTTTAAACAAAAAAAGATAATCCAGGCAGATTGGAAATAAATTTTCCATGCCTAAATTATCCTGATTCATAAAGTGTGTCTTATTCCATTTTCACGGTAATGGGTAGGTTGTATGAGGTTCTCACCGGTTTTCCGCCAATCATACCGGGCTCCCATTTCGTTTTTAATGATTTTAAAACGCGAATTGCTTCTTTCCCGATACCGTAACCGGGATCTTTTTTGACTTGAATATCTGTCATGCTTCCGTCTCTTTCAATCACAAAAGATACTATAACCCCTATGGTGGCGATATCTGTTTCCGGTTTTTCAAAGTGATTTCCAACGTATGTGTAAAATTTATTAAGTCCACCAGGAAATTCCGGTAGTTTGTCCAACGCGAGAGTAGCAACCGGTCCATCGGGATTCGTTGGGGTTGACACGGTTACGGCAGGTCCTTTTCCTGTTGCTGTTGAAGGAGTATTGCTGCCATCGCCAGTGGGAGTAGTAGGAGAAGTCGGTTTGGTTTTTTCGCCATTATCGGCAATTTTATCTTCCTGACTCGCATCTATTAAAATAGGATCTTTCAGTTCTTTTTCAGTGGTTACCGTTTCTTTTTCCGGATCTTTTATTATCGGTAACGCTAATTGATCGGGTGCTTTTGGTTGGGTAGGAGTAATATTGGCTAATACAATTTTTACATCTTCCAATGATTCGCTAATAACACTGCTATTGCTCTTATTAAAATAATTAATAATCACCGGTATACTTACCACCGTCGTGATGAATAGCAGACCTAGGAAAAGTGCCGCTACTGTGGTTCTTGGACTTTGCTGGCGCAGTTGATAAGCGCCATATTCCTGATTTCTTCCTTCGAAAACGACGTCAATCCAACCGTTTTCATAAATACTAACTTTAGACATAATTTATGGTTTTTAATTGTTAAAGTAGCTTTTAAATCATATGCTTATATTTTTAGATATTCGATATTTTAACTTATAACGTAAATATTCTGCGTTTTAATATATAAAAATAAAAATATTTTAAGATTTTTTTAACAGTAAAAAATGGAATTATAAAAGTGTGAAGGGAGTTGTTTTGTAAGAAGCTGATAAGTAATATGTTGTGTAAACTTAGCGTTTGTTTTCGATAATTTCGGCCAGCAATTTTTTAGCGCGAAGCAATTTGATTTTGACGTTATTTAAAGGCTCATTCAATTGATTGGCTATTTCCTGATAACTCATTTCCTGGAAATAGCGCATTTGGATCACTTCCTGATAATGGGGTTTTAGCTCTTTTATAAACTGAAGTAAACGCGACAAATTCTGTTCGGTAATCAATTTGTCTTCTGCTGATGGCGTGGTATCGGCGATATTGTAGGCCTGATGGTCCTCTTCGTCAGTGATGTCCAAAAAAAGGGAAGATTTCTTTTTCCGCAATAAATCGATGTGAACGTTTTTGGCAATTGAAATCAGCCAGGTATTGAATTGAAATTCGGGGTTGTATGTTGCTATTTTGTCAAAAGCCTTCGAGAAAGTTTCGATAGTAATATCTTCTGCATCGGTTTCATTTTCAGTTCGTTTGAGCATGAATCCATAAACCTCATTCCAGTAAAAATCCAATAAAAAAGTAAAGGCAACCTGGTCACCGTTTTTTGCCTTTTCTATATTTTTTTTTATTTCCAATGCACTGGTTTTGAGAAAATATTAGTCATAAAGATGTTCAATTGTGTGAATATAAGTATAATTTCAATAATGGGAAACCAATACATTACATCTTTTTCTTTTAATTTTCCTGCCGATAAGCCCAACGCAATCCATGCGAATAGATAACGGAAACCAATTAAGCTTAGCACTAAAATCCATTCGAATTGAAAAGCAAGCAATAGTATTGGTAAAAGAATAAACAAGATCTGAGAAAGGAAAAACAGTCCCAATTGAGCTCTGTCAAAAGATTTATAGAACGTGGCCGTGGCAACATGTCTTCTCTTTTGGGTAAACCACTCCTTAAAAGTAGTTTTGGGCCTCGAATAAGTAAAGCTTTCGGGCGTGTAGCAATACGTGGTATTTATCCCGTCGGCTGCTTGATTGATGAATAAATCGTCATCTCCGGAGCGGATTTTCATATGGTCAATAAAACCGTTTACATTAAAGAATTCTTCTTTTTTGTAGGCCAGATTACGTCCCACGCCCATATAAGGGCGTCCCATTTTTGCCCATGAAAAGTATTGGACAGCGGTTAACATGGTTTCGAAACGAATGATTTTATTAAGGAATGATCCTGGAACTCTTTCATACGCTCCATATCCCAAAACAAAGGTTTTATGGAGTGTAAACTGGGAGCTCATCAACGCAATCCAATCCTTAGAAGTTGGATAGCAATCCGCATCGGTAAAGAGCAGGTATTCTTTCCTGGCGGCTTTTATTCCTAAAGTCAATGCGAATTTTTTGTTGCCCCAAAAAGCTTCATTATTAGCAACTTTTACCAGACGTACATTGGAATATTTCTTTTCAAACGCTTCAAAAACATCCAAAGTGGTATCGCTTGAAGCATCATCAATTAAGATGATTTCAAAATCAGGATAATTCTGTTCGGCCAATAGCGGAACTAACTTAGCCACATTTTCGGCTTCATTTTTTGCGCAGACAATTACCGAAATCGGGATTCTTTTAGGCGTGCTTTTTTGTGCTTTGGCGTAAGCGAACTTCCCGAAAACAAACGTGTAATAAAAAAGTTGAATAGCAACTATACCGATAAACGTGTAAAAAATAATGGTCAACATATAAGCGTATCTTCTTTTTGGAATAGGCAAAGGTAATTATCAATTATCAATTTTCCATTGCCAAATGTTAATTACTTTTTACATTTTGACATTTCTTTCGCAACAGCGGCCGAATTAGTTTCTCCCGTTTTCTCTAATTCGGAAATGATATTTTGATAGTTTTTATCGTCCCGGTTTTGTGATAATTTTTTAACCGCCTGAATCTCGCGGATTTCGATTTCAAAAGCGACAATACCGCGGGTTTGCCGCATCGTTTTTTCGGATAAATCTTCCACACGAACCGGTTTTTCAGAATGAGCTTCGTATTTGTCGACTAATTTTTTCAAGGATGCCAAAAGCGCTTCGCCTTCAATAACTTTGATGGTTCCATAGATGTGAACTGCAGAATAATTCCACGTGGGAACATTTTCATGGTCGTACCACGAAGAAGAAATATAACTGTGTGGTCCTGAAAAAATGGCTAAAACTTCATTGTTTGAAACAAAACTTTTCCATTGCGGGTTTTCTCTGGAGATATGTCCGTAAAGCACTTGTTTGCCTTCTTCATTCACATCCAGTTCCAATGGAATATGGGTCGCCGATAATTTGCCATCCAATTGATTGACCAAAATTCCAAAACTGTTTGTCTGGATAAAACTGTTGATTTCTTGGGGATTTTCGTTTTTGTGAATGTCTGGGATGTACATAAATTGAAATTATATAATGAAACTAAATCACGTTTACTTCAGCCTCGATATGGATTCCAAAAGTTTTAAAAATCGTTTCCTGAATATCTTTGGAAACATTCAAAATCTCCTGTCCGGTAGCATTTCCATAATTGACCAAAACCAAGGCCTGATTTTTGTGGATTCCGGCATCGCCAAAACGTTTTCCTTTGAAACCTGCCTGTTCGATAAGCCAACCGGCTGGGACTTTGACTTCCGTTTCCGAGATGTTATAGTATTTCATTTCCGGAAACTGGTGGTGGATTTTTTCAAATTCAGATTTTGATATGATCGGATTCTTAAAAAAACTACCGCTGTTTCCCAATTCTTTGGGATCCGGTAATTTACTCTGACGAATCGCAATTACGGCATTACTGATATCTTTTAAGGTTGGAGTGGAAATATCGTTTTTTGCCAATTCCGCAGTGATATCGCCATAAGATGTATTGATTTTGTGGTTGCGTTTGGTCAGTTTAAAAATCACCGACGTAATGACATATTGGTCTTTTGCCTCATGCTTGAAGATGCTTTCCCGATAACCGAAACTGCATTCTTCTTTGTGAAAGGTTTTCATTTCCAAAGCAGCGATATTTACGGCTTCACAGGAAACAAAGGTATCTTTCATTTCAGTTCCATACGCGCCAATATTCTGTATAGGCGTGGTGCCGACATTTCCAGGGATAAGCGACATGTTCTCCAAACCGCCAAAATTCTGACCAATAGTCCAAAGAACCAATTCATGCCAGTTTTCACCGGCCTGCGATTGCACCCAGACAAAATCGTCATCCTCTTTAAGAATATTTTTCCCTTTCAAATCAACATGGATTACCAAAGCATCAATATCTTGCGTCAACAGCATATTGCTTCCGCCGCCAAGGATAAATTTTTTTTCGGATTGGTTTTGTTGTAAAACGCTCTTTAATTCTTCCACAGAATGAACATCTACGAATCGTTTGGCTTTGGCTTCGATGCCAAATGTGTTGTGATTTTTAAGAGAAAAATTAGAAAGGATTTCCATTTGAAATTCATAAAAATGATGAAAAGCAAAAATACTTTAAACCATTTGTAATTTATAATTATAGTTCGAAAATTAATCCGTGGCCAGTCCGCGGTTCAAAAATTCCAATAAAGGTTTTACAACGATGAGCTTTTCGGCACTTTTCCTAACAAAATCAGGGTGAATCAATTCGGCATCGGTCAGTTTTTTTGAAACGGTAAAACTTTTCAGTTTCAGGAAATCAATTGCAGGATGGTCTTTTTCATATCCTTTCGGTGCATTTTTTAAAGAGTTGGATTCCGATCGGTCTAAATCGTCAAACTGTTTTTTAAAATTCGGTTCGTTTACTATTTCCAGCAAATCATCATGAAAGAATTCAATTTCCTTGCGTATTTTTTTTAAATCCGGCGCTTCCGGTGAATAAAAACCTCCGGCAATAAAACTCGCTCCTTTTTCAATATGGATATAGTATCCGGGAGCATTGAAGCCACTTGGATTGGTGTTCATCCAAATTCCCAGATGGGATTTATACGGTGATTTGTCTTTGGAGAACCGAATATCGCGGTTGATACGGAACGTGCAATTTTTGACTTCCAGCATTTCAAGCGAAGAATCGAGCGGTTTCATCATCTCCAGAAAATTCCCAATCAGTTGATGGTATTCCTTTTTGACAATATCATAGCGCTTATTATTTGCCAAAAACCACTCCCGATTATTGTTGGCTTTCAAATCTTTCAGAAATTGTAAAGTATCTTTTGTAAGCATTGGATTTTTACAGTTGTTTGGTTAAATCTTCCTCGGTGATAAAACCGGAATGTTTCCATTTTACTTCCTTATTTTGATAGATTAGTATGGTAGGTAGTTCATCTATTTTTAACTCAGAAAGCAAAGTCTTGTTTTCATCGGCATTCAATCGGATGATGGTTACTTTATCGGAAAGATTTTTTTGCATCTGCAAAATATAAGGCTCCATTTTTTTACAGGGGGCACACCAAGGCGCATAAAAATTGATGAGTACTTTTTTATCAGAATTCAATAATTCAGCATATTCCTGAGAGCACATTCCGATGATTTTATCGTTTGGTTTGGCAAATCCGGCTGCATTCCATTTAAGGATTCCACCTTGTAGTTCATAGATAGATTTAAAACCCAATTCGTGCAATTTGTCTGCCGCCTTTTTGCTTCGTCCGCCACTCATACAATAAACAAAAACGGGTTTTGATTTGTCATACTTGTCTGTCTTGGCAACAAAACTATCGCTGTTCCAGTTGATGTTGTCAGCGTTTTCAATGTGTCCTGAGGCATATTCATCTAAGGTGCGGACATCCAGGATTTGTGCTTTAGGAGTTGTTTTTATTTTTTCTGCAAAAGCAGTAGCGGGAATACTTTCGTAATTTTGGGATTGTCCGTTACAAGAAGAAATAAAGAAGGTGATAAAAAACAGGGTGAGGATTTGGGCTCTCATTTTATTATTTTTAAAAATTATGCTAATTTACAAATTTCAGCCACACTATAAGTTAAATATTCTATAACTCTGATGTGTCGATTTTACTATGACTTCGGTACGTTCCGGATGCGTATCGGAGATGAAAAGCTGACCAAAATTATCATTATTGACCATTTCAATAATTTTCTCCACACGGCTTTCGTCCAGTTTATCAAAAATATCATCAAACAATAAAATCGGTTTCTCTCCGGATAATTTTTTCACAAATTCAAATTGGGCCAGTTTCAAGGCAATCAAAAATGATTTCTGCTGCCCTTGGGAACCAAACTTTTTAATGGGATAATGATCGATTTCGAAGGAAAGATCGTCTTTATGGATTCCGACGCTGGTATATTGTAAAGCGCGGTCCTTATTAATGCTTTCCTGTAGAAGAGTAAGTAAATCTTTCTCAGATAACTGACTGTGATAGACCAATTGCACCGTTTCTTCGGAACCTGTAATAGCCTGGTGATGATGATTGAAAATCGGGATGAAATCCTCCAGGAATTGTTTTCTTTTCTCAAATATAGCCAGGCCTAAGCCATTGAGTTGCTCATTATATATAGATAAGGTGTCCACATCAAAAACATAGTTAACTGCAAAATACTTGAGCAGGGCATTCCGTTGGTTGAGGATTTTTTGATATTGTATAAGCTGCTGCAGATAAGTGGCATCCAACTGGGAAATAACGCTGTCGATAAACCGGCGTCTTGTTTCGCTTCCTTCAACAATCAAATCACGGTCGGCCGGGGAAATAATCACCAACGGAATAAACCCGATATGGTCCGAAAACTTGTCGTATTGCTTCCCGTTACGTTTTAAGATTTTTTTCTGGCCTTTTTTGAGACTGCAGACAATCTGTTCGTTCCGGCCGTTTTTTTCGAATTCGCCATCAATAACAAAAAACTCTTCGCCGTGGCGGATATTTTGAACCGCCAACGGATTAAAATAACTTTTACCGTACGACAAATGATAGATGGCATCCAATACATTGGTCTTCCCGATTCCGTTTTTGCCTACAAAACAATTGATCTTGCTGTCAAATTCGAAATTGGCCTCCGAAAAATTTTTATAATTGAATAAGGAAATATTTTTTAAATACATCTACAAGGCTTACTGAGAGTGAGAACTTTGAAATTATTAGATGTTTTTTTCAAAGCGTGTGCAAATTATGAAAAATTTCGATAAAAAGACCTTTTAGATTTTTTCTCTACTAATTATTTTGCCTTTGTAAAGAAAGACCCACTTTATTATTTTTTTTCAATATAAAACCATATTTTTTATGTCGGTTTGAATAAAAATTTTATTTTTGCGATTCACTAAATTAAAATAAATGGCAACGTATAGTAAAAGAGGTTATAAAACTCCAAAAGAAAAAGAAGAAAAATTAGACGCTAATTTTATTGAAGATGTAAATGTTGATGAAAAAGACAGTACAACTGCCGGTGTTTTTAATTCTTTGGATGAAACTGCTTCTAAAACGGAAGACTGGGTTGCCCGTAATCAAAAAATCATTTTTGGTATCGTTGGTGGGATTGCCTTAATTACTGTAGGATATTTGATGTATCAGAAATTCATTGCCGAGCCTAAAGAAGATGATGGTGCTACCAAAATGTTTTTGGCACAACAAAACTTCCAGAAAGCTACAGATGGTGTAAAAAGTGATTCTTTGTATACTTTAGCATTAAAAGGTTCTGAAGGAAAATTAGGTTTTATTGATATTGCTGATAAATATTCTGGTACTCATGCTGGAAATTTAGCCAATTACTATGCTGGAATGGCATACCTGAATACCGGTAAATACACTGAAGCTATTTCTTATTTGGAGAAATTTGATTCGAAAGACATGGTTTTGAGTGCATTGGCCAAAGGAGCTATTGGTGATGCCTATTCTCAGAAAAACCAACCAAAAGAAGCTTTGGAATATTATGTAAAAGCCTCTGAAACTAATAAAAATGAATTCACAACGCCTCGTTTCTTATTAAAGGCGGGTCAAACGGCTTTGGCTTCTGGAAATAAAGCAGACGCATTGAAATATTTCACTGAAATAAAAGAAAAGTACGAAGCGAGCCCGGAAGCAGCGACTATCGATGCAATGATTGGGTTAGCTCAATAAAAAAAGCCTATGGCAACTGCAAATAAAAATTTATCAGATTACGATAAGAATACAATCCCAGGCGCGAAAAATTTTCGGTTTGGGATTGTTGTTTCTGAATGGAATGACAAGATAACAAACGGATTGTATTCCGGAGCGGAAGCGGCCTTATTGGACTGTGGTGCCATTCCTGAAAATATTATCCGTTGGAGTGTGCCGGGAAGTTTTGAACTGATATACGGATCCAAAAAGATGATTGAAACGCAGAGCGTCGATGTTGTTATCGTGATTGGCTGCGTCATTAAAGGAGAAACCATGCATTTCGAATTCGTATGTGAAGGGGTTACCCAAGGGATAAAAGACCTGAATGTACAAACCGATATCCCTGTAATCTATTGTGTTCTTACAGATAATACCGAAAAACAATCGATTGACAGAAGTGGAGGAGTCCACGGCAATAAAGGAACCGAAGCAGCAATTGCAGCGATTAAAATGGCTTATTTGAGAGAACAGGCATCGTTAAATTATAAGTTTCAGAACCAACAGTTATTAACCGAAGGACTGCTTCAGATTGAAGGATTGCCACTGAAATTGAAGGAATAAAAATAAAATTTATATTTCATGAAGCCTGTGCATAATTTGTATAGGCTTTTTTGTTTTTTTATGATAAACTTAATAATAAAACCAAACAGAAATTACCTAAATTTGTAATCTTCGGAATTAAACCGAAATAGTGTCAACCCTTGTTACTCCTGATGAAAATCGGGAGAAGGGTATAAAACCAAAACCCAAAACTGAATATTTTTTAATGTCGAGTATCATTCAATTGCTTCCTGATCACGTTGCGAACCAAATTGCCGCTGGAGAAGTCGTTCAACGGCCTGCTTCTGTGGTTAAAGAATTATTGGAAAATGCCGTTGATGCCAAAGCAACCGACATCAAATTAATCATAAAAGATGCCGGAAAATCATTGGTGCAGGTCATCGATAACGGATCAGGTATGAGTGTCACCGATGCGCGTTTGTGTTTCGAACGCCACGCAACTTCTAAAATCCGTCAGGCAGAAGATTTATTTTCATTACATACCAAAGGATTCCGAGGAGAGGCTTTGGCTTCCATTGCCGCAATTGCGCATATGGAGATGAAAACCAAACAGGAACAGGAAGAACTTGGAACACACATCATCATTGAAGGCAGTAAATTTGTTTCTCAGGATGTTGCGGTTTTACCCAAAGGAACCTCCTTTGCAGTCAAAAATCTTTTCTTTAATATACCGGCGCGACGCAATTTTTTGAAATCGGAAACTGTGGAACACCGTCATATTGTAGACGAATTCCAACGAGTGGCATTAGCTCATCCCAACATTCATTTTACTTATTATCATAATGGAGGTGAATTGTTTAATTTGCCCCAATCCAATTTCAGGCAGCGTATCGTCAATATTTTTTCCGGTAAAACTAACGAGAAATTAGTACCTGTTCATGAAGATACAGAGATTGTCAGCATTCAGGGATTTGTCAGCAAACCCGAATTTGCCAAGAAGAACCGTGGCGAACAGTTTTTCTTTGTCAACGATCGTTTTATCAAAAGCGGTTATTTGCATCATGCGGTAATGGCAGCTTACGAAGGTTTGTTGAAAGACGGTGCACAGCCGAGCTATTTCCTGTATTTGAGTGTCCCGCCCCATACTATAGATATTAACATTCATCCGACAAAAACCGAAATCAAATTCGACGATGAACATGCTTTATATGCTATTTTGCGTTCGGCGATAAAACACAGTCTGGGCCAGTTTAATGTGGCGCCCGTTTTGGATTTTGACCGGGATTCGAATTTAGATACGCCTTATAATTATCAAAATAAAGAAGCATCCACGCCCACGATTCAGGTTGATGGAAATTTCAATCCGTTTTCGGATGACAAACCCAACAAACATTTTTCGACACATCGGAAAACAGACAATGCTTCCAGTTGGGAAAGTTTATATGTGGGACTTAAACACGACACTGACTCGAGTTTAGAAGGCGAACTGGCGCAGCATACGATTACGGATATCGCTGACATAGAATTTGAAAGCGAAGAAGTAACAGGTTCTTTGTTTGATGAAAACGAAATCGAGCATTCGGGAAACCGTACGTACCAAATACACAAAAAATATATAGTTAACCCTATTAAATCGGGTATTGTCATTGTCGACCAACAGCGGGCGCATCAACGGATTTTGTACGAACAATTTCTGACCAATATGACGGTACATCAGGCATCTAGCCAGCAATTGTTATTTCCGATTAATTTGTTTTTCTCTTCTACAGAAATGGAACTGATAAGCGAATTACAACTTTCGTTGGTCAATACCGGTTTTGTTTTCGAGGATGCTAACGATGATCATGTGGTCATTTCGGGCTTGCCGGTCAATGTCTCTGAAGGGGAAGCTTCAATTGTATTAGAACAATTGTTAAGCGACCTGCAGGATGGGATTCCGGAGAGCAGCTTTAGCCAAAACGACAGCATAGCCAAATCAATGGCGAAAAGTCTTGCCGTTAAGACAGGTTCCTATCTGACAGAAAAAGAACAGGAAAATTTGGTCAATGGCCTGTTTGCCTGTAAAGAACCTAATGTTTCCCCTTTCCAAAAACCTACTTTCATCACGATGCGTGTGGAAGATTTAGATAAAAAATTCGCTATATGAGAAATGTAACCGAAACGGTTAAGCAATTAATCATTATTAATATTATTTTCTACATAGGAACCCAATTTCTTGGGGATGTTGCCTATAAATTTTTGTCATTGTATTATCCTGAAAATCCGGATTTCAAATTTTGGCAGCCCGTGTCGCATATGTTTATGCATGGAAATTTGATGCATATCTTCTTTAATATGTTTGCCTTATTTTCATTTGGATCAGCATTGGAACATTATTGGGGTGCAAAGAAATTTCTATTTTTCTACATATCTTGTGGATTGGGAGCTGCTTTAATTCATATTTTATCGAATTATTATTTTTTCCATGATGGGCTAAACACTTTGGTTGCTAATGGTATTCCGAAAGAGGAAATCATGAAGATTTTGAGTGAAGGAAAATTTGATACTAAATGGCAGCAAATTCTTCCAAAATCTGATTTTGAAAGTTTTATCAGTTCTTTTGTAACTCCTGCGGTTGGCGCTTCAGGAGCTATTTATGGGATTTTGGTAGCATTTGCATTTATGTTTCCGGACGCTGAACTGGCATTAATGTTTATTCCAATTCCAATAAAAGCAAAATACTTTGTTCCTGTAATTGTAGCTTTAGATTTATTTTCGGGCGTGACAGGATTTTCAGTCTTTGGAGGCGGAATTGCCCATTTTGCACACGTCGGAGGCGCTTTTGTAGGTTTTATGATGATGTGGTATTGGAAAAAGGGGCAAAATCATGCCAACCGTTGGGACTAGTAGGTTAAATTAGAACTTTGCATCTATTATGAGTATACTTGATGATTTAAAATTGCAGATTAAAAGTGGCGATGTGGTGACCAAATTGATTTTTTGGAACATTGCTTTTTTTGCCATTCCTTATATCGTTTTTGGGATTTTGCAGTTGTTCCATATAAATATTGACTTCCTGCGTTATGTCAGTCTATCTTCTGATCCGCCAGATTTGCTTTGGAAACCATGGTCGCTTATTAGCTATTCGTTTTTTCACTCTGGAATTTTTCATATTCTCTTCAATCTGATCATGTTGAATTTCGTGGGACGTTTATTCCTTATTTTTTTCACCCAAAAACAACTCCTTAGCCTGTACTTTGTGGGTTCTATTTTCGCAGGAATCATTTATTTAATCAGCTATAGGTTTATTCCTGCTTTGGAAGGGATTACTGTTTCTGTAGTTGGGGCCTCGGCGTCCGTAATGGCAATTCTTTTCGCTACTGTCGCTTATGCTCCTTTGATGAACATTAGATTAATGTTTTTTGGAAATGTAAAACTTTGGCATATCTCGTTGATTTTAATCATAGTGGATTTAGTGCAACTTCCAATGGAAAATACCGGAGGCCATTTGGCTCATTTAGGTGGCGCTTTTTTTGGTTATATTTATGTTCAACAATTGAAACAAGGCAGGGATATTTGTAGCTTGTTTTCCTGGATTTTGGATGGATTGGTTAATGTCTTTGGCAAAAATAAAAGTGTACCGTTTAAAAAAGTCCATCGCAATTATAATCAACCACCGGCAAAAGCGATATCCAAAATTGTAACGAAAGACAAAAAACAGCAACAAATTGACGAGATTTTAGATAAAATAAGTCAGTCGGGCTACGAAAGCCTGAGTAAGGAAGAAAAAGAATTTTTGTTCAAATCCGGAAATTAATAAGCGAATCCAATATGATGAGAAACCTGTCATGGTTTAATAAGGTAATGTTTTTCTTTAATATAGTATTGACTGTATTGACGTTCATTGCATATGTTTTGCCATTTTTAGCACCAAAATTATTTCCGCTGTTATCAGTCTTGACATTGATTTTACCGCTATTTTTAATTTTGAACGGACTATTTTTCATTTATTGGGGCATACAATTTAAAAAGCAGATTGTTCTCTCCGGGTTGGTACTGTTGATGGGAATTACCTTTATCAATAAATTTTATAAATTTTCGTCACCCGATTTGCCTAAAGAAGAAAATGACTTTGTCGTCATGAGTTATAACGTCCGGCTTTTCAATCTTTTTAAATGGCTGAATGATGACTATGTTCCGCAGGAAATTGTGAAGTTCATCAATGAGCAGAATCCGGATATTTTGTGTATTCAGGAGTATTCCGGCTCCGCCGATATTGATTTAAAAATATACCCGTATAAATATGTTTTTATGCAGGGAGACCAAATCAAAACAGGTCAGGCCATATTCTCTAAGTATCCTATTTTGGACGAAGGAAACCTTATTTTTCCGAACTCCAATAACAATGCGATTTTTGTCGATATCAAAAGAGGTAAGGACATTATCCGCGTTTATAACATCCATTTACAGTCGATAAAAATTTCCCCCGATGTCAATGAAATTTCCGAAAACATTGACGGCATCAATCAGGAAAAATCGCAGATGGTGATTAAAAGAATCGGTAAGGCATTCAAGAAGCAACAGCAACAGGCGGAGATTATCATGAACCACAAAAAGGAATGCGAATATCCGATTATAATTTGTGGCGACATGAACAACAGTGCTTTTTCGTATGTGTATAGAAGTATCAAAGGGAAATTAAACGACAGCTTTGAAGAGGCCGGAAGTGGTTTTGGACCAACCTACAGCTTCAAATATTATCCGGCCCGTATTGACTATATTTTTTCGGATCCTACCATGAAAGTCAAAAGTTTTGAAAGTTTCCCGGAATTCATCAACTCGGATCACTATCCTGTCATCGCCCGACTGGCAATGGAGTAATACTAAAGTTGTTGCTTTTTCAAGTAATCCAAAGCAAATCTTCCTTCATTAAACAATAGGTCCAAAACACTCAGATTGTTCAAAAAACCATGTTTTTCTTCAAAAACCTGAGTATAGGGTTCGAAGATTAACGTGTCTTTTTTTCCATTTGCTAAAGCCCGAAAGTCGTGATATTCAGGAGCATCATGAAAATACTCCGCTGTTTTTTTATATTGCAATTTCATTGCTAAACACTTCGCAACGATTTCCATCGTTTCAAAATTCAGGTCCATTAAGAACGTATGTTTCTTAGTAAAAATAGGCTGTAGTGCATCTTCAAAGTATTCGAAGAAAGGGGATGCTCTGTAGGCCGCTTCCAAGGATTTGAAATGTTGCTTTTGCCAGTCGAACGCATTTTCCAATTTGGTTTCTTTCGCTTTTTGATACCTGCTGGCGGTATGTTTTACGGGAATATTCAGCATTTGAATCCCATTCGGACTGTGAATATAAGTACGGTTTCTGTTGGTTTGTTTCTGGAAATTGTCTTCCAATTCAAAGGTAATGGTGTCCGCTTGGACCATGGCAGCGAAATGACTGATAGAAGGGAAATAGGTAGGGTGCAGTAAAATGTTCATTTAAGTAAAAAGGATTAAATGTAAAAAGTCATAAGTCGTTTTAGACATTATGACTTTTATCGTATTCAAAAATAAATGGTTAAATTACATCAACTGTTTTTTTTCTTTTCTCTTGTTCATCAGGAAACTAATCCCAAAATAAGCGGCCAATGCAATCAGGAAAAATTTAAAGTAGGAGTAAGGCTGTCCTTCACCACTAACGGTAGTGAAAACTCTGTCCCACCGCACCTTATTGATGCCTTTTCCATTAGGGTCCAAACTCATCCAGATGAAAGTTGGTTTCCCAACAATATGATCCTCTGGCGTATATCCGAAATAACGCGCGTCTAGTGAATTGTGTCGGTTATCTCCCATCATCCAATAATAATTTTGCTTGAAAGTATAAGTATTCGCTTTTTTTCCATTAACATAAATATCGTCACCTATTACTTTT
Source organism: Flavobacterium sp. GT3R68 (assembly GCF_007109225.1). GTDB lineage: Bacteria > Bacteroidota > Bacteroidia > Flavobacteriales > Flavobacteriaceae > Flavobacterium. The sequence continues at coordinate 214,186 of NZ_VJZK01000002.1, read as the reverse complement.
AAATCGTTGCCTTCATATTCTGTGATAATGATCTTGTAAAATGGTAAGGATTTTAAATCCAAAGTAACGGTTTTACCGACCTGTGGAATATATATCGGGCCGAAATTGTCTCCGCTCCAGTTATTGGTAACAGAAGGTCTGGTGTCTTTAAAATCAGGAAAAACGCCGTCTTCAGGACCTTTGTTAATGATTCTGGTTACGGAAGTAACACCAGGTACATTTTTCATGCGCGCCGCATTTTCGAAAGTTAATGCCTGAATGTATAGCGTGTCTCTGTTATTGCCTATCAATCCGGCACCATCAGTAACATTCATATCTTTCAGCAGATTTTCAAAGTCAATACCGGTTTTACCATCAAGTCCAATTTTGTACGAATACTGTGGTTTAGCGCGTTCGGGTAGTATTAATTCTTTTCCATTGATGAAAACAATACCGTCTTTTATAGCAAGTGAATCACCTGGAATTCCGACACATCTTTTTACATAATTGGTTTTCTTATCTCTGGGTTTATCAATTCTCACATTTGATGGATGGTACATATTATCTAAAGTATCCCGCGGCCAGTTGAATACGACGATATCATTATTTTTGATTTTTTCAAAACCCGGAAGCCTGAAATAAGGCAATTGTGGCCATTTGGTATACGATAATTTCCCGGTCAAAGGCAAAGAGTCATGAACCATGGGAGCAGCAATTGTTGTCATCGGAACACGGGCTCCATAATTTACTTTACTGACAAAAAGGAAATCACCAATCAGTAATGTTTTTTCCAATGACGCAGATGGAATGGTATAGGGCTGAATAAAATATGTATGCACTAAAGTGGCTACGACAATGGCGAAAAGCAATGAGCTGATTGTATCAGCCGTTTTATTTGTTGGTGTTAAACTTCGTTCCGGGATGTAATTTAATTTTTGGGTGTAATTCACGTAATACACATAAAACCCTAAGGTAACGATCGCTAAAACAGTATCTAAAGTCGAGTTTTTTCCAAAGCTTCTCAAGGTTTCAACCCAAACTACCGGAAACATGATCAGGTTGATTACCGGTATGAATAGTAAAATGGTCCACCAGGCCGGGCGGTTGATGATTTTCATCAAAACGATAGCATTATATATTGGAATGGCCGCTTCCCATCTTTTTCTCCCTGCCGCTTCATATAATTTCCAGGTTCCCAAAAAATGAACAATCTGAAGAATCAGGAAAAATACAAACCATTGATATAGTGTCATAATTTTTATTTAAGGTTAAAGTTCACTATTCTGAACTCAATATTATTTTAGATTTAGTACATCTTTCATTGTGAAAACCCCTTTTTTGCCCAAAATCCATTCGGCAGCAACAACCGAACCCAAAGCAAAGCCTTCCCGGTTGTGGGCTACGTGCTTGATTTCGATTAAGTCTACTTCTGAATTATAGAAGACACTGTGTGTTCCGGGTACATTTTCGATTCTTTTGGCATCGATTACAATTTTTTCCGGATTCGGGTTATCGGATTCGGGATTTTTTAAAATCCAGTTTTTATACTCGCTGTTATTGATGATGCCGTTGGCCAACGAAATGGCTGTCCCGCTTGGTGCATCGAGTTTTTGGGTATGATGGATTTCTTCCATTTCTACCTGATACTGATTGAATTTGGACATTATTTTGGCCAAATACTCATTCAGTTCAAAGAAAATATTCACCCCTAAACTGAAATTAGAACCATATGTGAAAGCACCGTTTTTATCGTTGCAAAGCGTCACCATTTTGTCATAGTCTTCCAACCAGCCTGTTGTTCCTGAAATGACTGGAATTCCAATGTTCAGGCATGCGGAAATGTTCGTTACTGCGGCACTTGGTACACTGAAATCGATGGCGGCGTCGGCATTTTCCAATCCTTCAAAAGTATCGGAACTGGTTTTGCGCAGTATAATTTCATGTCCTCGCTGAATGGCTATCTTTTCGATAACTTTTCCCATTTTTCCGTATCCTAAAAGAGCAATTTTCATTAAAACTGGTAATTTAAAGTAAGTCCGACATTTTGCTTGTAATTGAATTCATTCTGGTAAATCCGCGGTCCTAGTGATAATCGATCGTTGACGTTGAATTGCGAAAAGTGCGCATCAATGTTAGCATCAACAATATTCAAGACATAAAAAGCCACAGCGACAATAGCCGAAATGTCACGGTTTCGTTGATAAAATCGTTGCCCCGAGATCAAACGCGCATTGTCCAGATTTCCGTATAAAGGGTCTAAGGGATTCGAGGTTCCGTTAAGACGTTTCTTGTATTCGTCCCGAAACTGACGGTATTTGGTATTGTTCCAAGAGTAGTAATAAATTCCGGCACCCATACCACCATAGACAATGGGGATTTTCCAGTATTTTTTATTGTAGGCCTGCCCCAAACCCGGTAAAATGGCCGAATAAAAGGCGGCTTTTGCCGGAGCTAATGCGTTGAGTTCCTTCCCTTTTATAGTATCCTGGATAATTACCAGATCGCCTACTTTTTCTTGTGCAGAAAGCGTAACATTTCCCAAAAGGAAGACCAGTAAAAATATGGGAATGAGTTTATGCATTACCCTTTGATTAGTTTGATAATTCTATTGAAGTCTTCTTCGGAATGAAATTGAATCGTAATTTTCCCTTTACCATTCCCGGCTACCTTCACATCCACTTTCGCCCCAAAATAATTGGTGATGGCTTTCTTTTCTTCATCCGCAATATTGAATGAAGCCACTTTTGAAGTGGTTGCAGGTTTCGGTTTCAGGCTCTCCTGGTAATTTTTTACCAGGGTTTCTGTTTCTCTTACTGAAAGATTCTGACTTACTATTTTTTGATAGATATCCGTTTGAACATCGTGGTCCTCGATATTGATAATGGCACGACCATGGCCCATACTGATGAAACCATCCCGGATTCCGGTTTGGATAATCGGATCCAATCGCAATAAACGCAGGTAATTTGCAATTGTGGAACGTTTTTTTCCAACGCGGTCGCTCATCTGTTCCTGGGTCAATTGAATTTCATCAATTAACCGTTGGTAGGATAGCGCGATTTCAATCGGATCTAAATCGTGTCTTTGAATATTTTCAACCAAAGCCATCGTCAGCGATTCGTTGTCGTTGGCAATACGGATATAAGCGGGAACTACTTCAAGACCGGCTAATTTGGAGGCCCGTAATCTTCGTTCACCGGAGATTAACTGGTATTTATTAAAGTCGGTTTTACGAACGGTAATTGGCTGAATTACCCCTAACTCACGTATAGAAGTAGCTAATTCCTGTAAGGATTCCTCATTAAAATTGCTTCTGGGCTGAAAAGGATTGATCTCGATAGCACTCAATTCAAGCTCGACAATATTGCCCACCACCTTATCCGCGTTTTTATCATTAACCGACTGAATATCATTTTCAGGGTCTTTTAATAAAGCCGATAATCCTCTACCTAATGCCTGTTTTTTTATTGCTTGTGCCATAAGTCAATTAACTGTTTTTCTTAATAATTTCTTCCGCTAAGCCTAAGTAATTGGTGGCACCTTTGCTGGTAGCATCATAATTGATAATGCTTTCGCCAAAACTCGGAGCTTCGCTTAATTTAACATTTCGTTGGATTATGGTCTCAAAAACCATATCGTTGAAATGTTTCTGAACTTCTTCGACCACCTGATTCGAAAGACGCAGACGTGAATCAAACATCGTCAATAGTAATCCTTCGATGTCCAGATCCGGATTGTGTATTTTCTGAACGCTTTTAATTGTATTCAATAACTTGCCTAATCCTTCCAACGCAAAATATTCGCATTGAATCGGGATAATCACCGAGTCAGCAGCTGTCAAGGCGTTCAATGTCAGTAAACCCAACGATGGCGCACAGTCAATAAGGATATAATCGTATTTGTCTTTGATGCTTGCCAAAGCTTGCTTCAGCATGTATTCTCTGTTTTCCTTGTCCACCAATTCGATTTCGATGGCCACAAGGTCAATGTGAGCGGGAATCACATCCACATTAGGAGAGGAACTCTTAACAATGGCATCTTCCGGTTTATGACTGTGTTCTAATATCTGATATGTACCAATTTCTACACCTTCAACGTCAATACCCAGGCCCGAACTTGCATTCGCCTGAGGGTCAGCATCGATAAGCAGGACTTTTTTTTCTAAAACCCCTAGCGAAGCAGCTAAGTTTATTGAAGTTGTTGTTTTTCCAACACCACCTTTTTGATTGGCAATTGCAATGATTTTACCCATTTATTTTTTTGAATTTTGAACCGTAAAAATACAATTATTTATGGGTTTTGAAAATGTTATTTGTTAACAATTGTTAAGGTTTGATTCGCTGGTCATTCCATTTATTTCATTGGCGTTTTTTGGAGCTGTTTCCCGCTCTTCGCTGTATCTTTTTATTCCGCTGAAGAAGCGGGACAAAAAGGATGCCGCTGCGATCAGGGCTAAAAAAAAGAGAACCATGACAGCTCTCTTTTTAAATGTTAAATTGTAAGTTAATGATTTAATAGTCTGTTTTTTAATTCACAACTCATCATTCACAATGCACAATGATTACTTATTCCCTTTATTTTTTATCATCATCTCCAGCATATCCCACATTTCGGTCGGAACTGCTTCCAGCAAATTGAACTGTCCCGCGCCCTGCAGCCATTCGCCGCCGTCAATAGTAACTACTTCGCCATTGATATACGCCGAAAAATCGGAAACTAGGTATGCAGCCAGATTGGCCAGCTCCTGATGGTCGCCCACGCGTTTCAACGGCACTTTTTTGGCTAAATCGAATTTTTCTTTTAATTCACCCGGCAATAATCGGTCCCAGGCGCCTTTGGTTGGAAATGGACCCGGAGCAATCGCGTTCGAACGAATGCCATATTTGGCCCATTCTACTGCTAAACTTCTGGTCATAGCCAAAACTCCTGCTTTTGCAGTCGCTGATGGTACCACATACGCAGAACCTGTCCAGGCATAGGTTGTTACAATATTTAAAATAACCGAATTCTCCTGTTCCGTGTCAATCCAATGTTTTCCAAAAGCCAATGTACAGTTTTTCGAACCTTTCAGCACAATATCAATAATGGTGTCGAATGCATTAGCCGACAAACGTTCGGTAGGAGAGATGAAGTTTCCCGCTGCATTGTTCAGTAAGACATTTGCTTTTCCATAGGCTTTCAGCACCTCGGCAAGCATGGCTTCGACCTGGTCATAATGACGCACATCGCATTGCAGGGCCAAACATTTTCCGCCAGTTGCGATTTCCAATTCTTGGGCTGTAGTCTGCAGTTTCTCCAAATCGCGAGAAGTGATGGCTACTTTTGCTCCCAATTCCATAAAATATTTGGTCATGGCTTTACCCAAACCGCTACCGCCTCCGGTTACGACAATCACTTTGTCTGTAAGGGCATCATCACGAAGCATTTTAGCTGAAAAATTCATAGTTTGATTTTTAATAGAGGTAAATATAGATAAAATAATTATTATGCATGCATAGCAAGTTGAAAAGTGTATCTTAATTCATTTTGGGGTGCTGAAGCAAGATGCAATATGGAACACTAATCAATAGTTAAGTTATTGGTAATTAGTATTTTGAAAACAATAAAGAAAGGCTTATTTTGTAACTTTGGACAGTATTAATTTTTAAATCCAATTGCTATGAAAATGTTAGTTAACGTTATCTTTCCAATTGAACCGTTCAACTCGATGGTAAGAAACGGCTCGGTTGGTGAACTTATCGGCTGTGTAGTTGATGATATCAAACCGGAAAGTATTTATTTTTCGGAACAAGAAGGCAATCGAGGCGCGGTGATGGTTGTAGAAGTAAAAGATGCTTCGGCGATTCCGTCAATTGCAGAACCTTGGTTTTTGAATTTCGAAGCGCATTGCGAATTTAGAATAGCCATGACACCTGATGATTTACAACGCGCCAACCTTTCTAAACTTGCTGAAAAGTGGCAGGATGTTCATGTATAAATACAGTATAAAAAAAACACCAATTTATCAATTGGTGTTTTTTAATTTATTGTTCTATTCCGTCAATCAATATCTGTAAAATTTGAATGGCAGCTTCACTGATTTTGGTTCCGGGACCAAATACGGCAACTGCTCCGGCATCAAATAAATACTGATAATCCTGTGCAGGGATTACACCCCCGACAATAACCATAATATCATCACGTCCATACTTTTTGAGTTCTTCAATTACTTGTGGGACCAAAGTTTTGTGTCCTGCCGCCAGTGAAGAAACGCCTAATATATGGACGTCATTTTCAACAGCTTGCTTTGCGGCTTCGGCAGGTGTCTGGAATAAGGGGCCTATGTCCACATCAAAACCTACGTCGGCATAACCGGTAGCCACTACCTTAGCGCCGCGATCGTGTCCGTCCTGACCCATTTTGGCAATCATGATTCGGGGTCGACGGCCTTCTAATTTGGCAAATTGATCGGCCAATTGCTTGGCTTTTTCGAAACTTTCGTCGTTTTTTATTTCTTTGCTATACACACCGCTAAAGGATTTAATTTGTGCTTTATATCGTCCGAAAACCGTTTCGAGGGCGTCGCTAATTTCGCCTAATGTGGCTCTGTAGCGGGCAGCCTCTACGGCAATTTCCAATAAATTCCCTTCTCCGGATTTTGCCGTGGCAATTAATTTATCCAAAGTGAGTTTTACTTTCTCTGTATCTCTCGAAGCCTTTATCTGGGCTAATCTTTCCACTTGTTGTTTTCGAACCATCTGGTTGTCCACATCGAGAATATGCAAAGGATCTTCTTTCTCCAATCTGTACTTGTTAACACCAACAATGATGTCCTGACTGCTGTCAATCCGGGCTTGTTTTCTTGCTGCGGCTTCTTCAATACGTAATTTTGGAATTCCAGCTTCGATGGCTTTGGTCATACCACCCAATTCTTCCACTTCTTGAATGAGTTTCCACGCATTCTGAGCGATTTCATTGGTCAGGCTTTCGACATAATAACTTCCGGCCCAAGGGTCTACAGTTTTGGTAATTTTGGTTTCTTCCTGGAGAAATATCTGGGTGTTTCGGGCAATTCGTGCAGAGAAATCTGTTGGTAATGCAATCGCTTCATCCAATGCATTGGTATGTAAAGACTGGGTTCCACCAAATGCTGCGGCAGCCGCTTCAATACATGTACGGGCCACATTATTAAACGGATCCTGTTCGGTCAAACTCCATCCGCTGGTTTGGCAATGGGTTCGTAATGCCAATGATTTTTCATCTTTTGGATTAAAGGTCTTTACCAGTTTGGCCCAAATCATTCGTCCGGCTCTCATCTTGGCAATCTCCATAAAATGATTCATTCCAATAGCCCAGAAAAACGAAAGGCGGGGAGCGAATTCATCGATTTTCATCCCTGTGGATAGTCCGGTGCGGATGTATTCCAATCCGTCAGCCAAAGTGTAAGCCAATTCAATATCAGCTGTGGCCCCGGCTTCCTGCATGTGGTATCCGGAAATACTGATCGAGTTGAATTTTGGCATTTTCTTGCTCGTAAATTCAAAAATATCAGCAATGATTTTCATCGATGGAGTAGGCGGGTAGATGTAGGTGTTCCGAACCATGAACTCCTTCAGGATATCATTTTGAATCGTGCCGGAGAGTAATTCGGTTTTGACGCCTTGTTCTTCGGCAGCCACAATATAAAATGCCATAATGGGCAAAACAGCACCATTCATGGTCATCGATACCGACATTTCATCCAGCGGAATCTGGTCGAACAATACTTTCATATCTTCAACACTATCGATTGCTACGCCTGCTTTTCCAACATCACCAACCACGCGTTCATGATCACTGTCGTACCCTCTGTGGGTTGGTAAATCGAAAGCGATGGATAATCCTTTTTGACCTGCGGCCAAATTACGGCGATAGAAAGCATTGCTTTCCTCAGCAGTTGAAAATCCGGCGTACTGACGGACGGTCCAAGGTCTGCGAACGTACATGGTCGCATAGGGTCCTCGTAAATTGGGAGCAAAACCGGCTCCGTAATCAACGTGTTCCAGATTTTCAATATCCTTTTCAGAATACGTCGCCTTTAAATCGATGCCTTCTGCGGTCGCAAAAGTGGATGTATCGCCAATGGATGCGCTCGAAGTATCTTTCGGTATGCTTACATGGCCAAGGTCTTTTCTTTTCATTTTTAAATAGCTATTTTGCTCCACAATTTTGCTCGTAAAGTTCCACAATTTGACCTAATCCATTATTTTGTAAATCCGCTGAGATTATCAAATCGAATAAGGCCGGACAATCTTTTTCAAAATAAACTTTCAGAATATTTTTCAAGGTATTAAAGTCGGAGCAAAAATTAAATCCTTTTTTCCCCACACCTAGATATAATCCGTGATGTTCATTTTGCCTTTTGATATAATATCCAATACCCCGACTGGCATTATCTGGCAAAAAAGGAAGTGTTGCTGAGTATATGCTGATTTTTCCTTCCTTAATGATTTTTACCCATGATTTTTTTTTAGCAATGTAAATATCCCCTTTCGAATCAGGATTACCTAAATATAAAGGGATATAATTTTCGGCCGTATTTCTATCATTAACAATTTCAAAACTCCGGACATAATCGATTTCAAAATTTTCTGTTTTACCATTTTTTTCCAATCGGAACCTGATATGGTCATCATTATAATTGTGTGGAATTTCTAAAAAACCATTTTTTTTCACCCCATCGTACAGCGTTATACTTCCGGGATAAAACTTTGCGAAAAGCGAAAATGGAATAAAAAACAATATTAGAAAAAATCTGTTCATGTGAATTATGTATTAGTTTTTTCCATATCCAATCGTTCCTGTTCTATTTTTTCGGCCAATCGTTTTTCAATAATTGGGGTAATCAGTGTTTTCCTGGATTTTATTTTCACAAAAGGGAATAATTCCAAATCATGGCTCATTCGGTCCGCTTTATTAGGATATTTATTAGTACCCAGAAGGATTTCTTTTCCGGAATCGAACAGTTCCTGTTCTTTATCGGCACTTTCCTGTATTTTTCTTTTGATGGTTCCGTCGCTCAATTGTTTCAGGAATCCGCCATGGTCTTCAATATCCTTGAATATAGTTAAGGCTTTTTCGGCTAATTGACTGGTCAGGCTTTCGATATAATAAGAGCCATCCGCCGGATTATTTACCTTATCAAAATAACTTTCGTGTTTCAATACCAGCAATTGGTTTCGTGCAATTCGGTCGCCAAATTCATTGTCCTTATGGTACAAGGCATCGTACGGAAGGTTAGCTACGGCATCGGCTCCACCTAAAATAGCGCTCATACATTCTGTTGTGGTACGCAATAAATTTACATTGTAATCGTACAGCGTTTTATTGCGTTTGGTCGGTGTAACCAATAAATGACAATCGGTAGTGATACCATATTCTTTAGCAATGAGATTGAAAAGCAGTCGCAATGCCCGCAATTTTGCAATTTCAAAGAAATAATTGGTTCCCACGGCTACCTGAAAAACAATAGGCTGAGTCAGATTTGGTATCCGGTTGAAATATTCGTTGGCATGTGCCAATGCATACGCAATTTGCTGTACCATATTGGCGCCGGCATTTTGGTACAATGTAGCATTAATACTTAAAACGGAAATATTTGGCGTGTCTTTCGAAATGGAATTCAGAACCGCAAAATTATCTTTCTCTTCACTTGAAAACCAATTACCGTCTTTGGCCAATTGTCCGATAGGGTCGAGGTTACAAAATACAGTGACGTTTTTTTCTTGGGCATAACTGTCAATTTTTTTCAGGAAATCGACTGAAAGAAAGTTCAGGTTGAAATAAACAGTAAACCTGTCTAAAGGCAGTTTTTCCAATAATTTGGCGACATCAATGGTCTGGTCATCAATAGAGAAACGGATGCTTTCGGCTCCGCGGTTCAATGAATCGAGGGCTCTTTCGATGGATTTGTCAATATCGTAAACAAAAATGTTCTGACATATTTTGAAATCCTTCGCTTTGGTAGTTATAGATAGCGGCTTTTCGGCTTCGTCTTTGTGATAGAAAGGCTTTACCTTAATGTCCTCGGGCGAATTCCAAATCAGGGTATCATTGTAATCGGCTCCTTTAAGTTCAAACTGGATTTGTTGTTTCCATTGTTTGGAGGATACATTATTAAATTCGTGGAATAGGTCTAATTTCATTATGAAATTTAAGTTTATTTTTTTAAAATTTTATATACTTTCTGGCTCGGGTTTAGTTTCAAAAAATAGACTCCTTTTTCTAAACTCTGTACATTAATTTGATTTTTATTAGTAATGCCTTTTGTTATCAGTTTTCCCAGTGTGTCAAAAATTTGATATTCTTGATTTCTCGAATCTGTATATTCTAAAAATAGTTCGTCACCTACCGGATTTGGGACTACTATGATTTTTTTGTTGTTGTCAAAGCTCTCATTTGATAATGAATTAATATAATCAGCCAAATATGGATCTAAGGAAAATTGATGTAATTTCTGAGGATTATTGACAAAAGGAGCATTGACAAACGATTCATTGGTGATATAATATTCCAAGCCGTCAGTTGTGGAGATGCCCTCTACTTGATGGTAAGGCAGTGAAATATTTATTTTTCTTTTGTTTGAAGTCGAAAAATCCACCCCAATATAATCATAAAGCAAAAAAACAAAGGGTTGAAGGGAACTCGTGTAACCGGATAGGGCTATTAAATTTAGGTTTTCTTTGCTGGTTGCTCCAGTAATTAGTCCGGAAACGTTTATTGTTTCGGATAAGACTGCGATATAAGTTCCAGGGGTTTTCGGAAGCAAATAAACGCTGGTATTGTTGCTAATCCATTGTTTTGTAAATAAAAGGATGCCAGAAGAAGTTACTACAAATGCTTCGCAATCAAAATCGGTATTATTTGCTGCTTGAGCCGAAAAATCTAATTGATTGGAATACGAAAAATTAATGGCGTCTATTTGAGGTGAGGTTGAGATGGAGTTTTTAGCTATTCTGTAAATTTTCAAATTGGTTCTGTTCCCGGAGGAATTGTTTCCGAAATCTCCAATATAGATATAATCCGCATCCTGAGCTATTTCTTCCCAGTCGATGTTCTGGATGGAATTCAATGGATAGTTTTGAATTATACTTCCGTCGGTTTTATTTAATTCATAAATATTGGTGTCTGTATCGTCATTGTGAGTCAAAAGGTTATTGTTCCATTCGATTAAACCGGAAGTTTCATCAATGACAGGACTTAAATTTATGGAACTTTGTGGCGATACTGTGGCATCCGGATAGATGCAACTACCATTATTTGTTACTGCAACGCTACTATAATTGGAAGCTAAAGGATCTGTACAACCCACTTGTGAAAGTAGAGAAGTACTGAAAAATAGAAAAGTTAATGTAAAAAAAACTATTGTTTTCATTTATTGTATTCCATTAGTTGTGTCGCCTTCGAATTCGATGATGTAAATATCTTCGCTATCTTTTTTCATATAGTATTTTTCGCGGGCGTATTTCTCGATTTGGTCAGGGTTTTTGAGCAATTTTATGTTTTGATGGTCTTTACTGATTTCGTCCTGGTAGTATTTTTTATTTTCTTCCAGTTCGTCAATCTGTTTGTTTAAAACGCGATGGTCCAGATAGGAATAGTTGTCCAGAAAAAGCATCCATGAAATGAAAAGCAATAAAATGAGCACATACCTGTTACTCAGGAATTTGAGCCAGGGACGTTTCTCGATGGTTTTCTTTAATGGGTTTTTCATGGTATTACCGGATATTATAGCCCTGATGGTCGAATTGCTCTCGCAATTGCCTTTTTGTTTTTTCTTTAAAAACAAAAAGATTTAGCGGACAGCAGGAAATGGCTCCTTAAAATTGATGATAAAAATAAGGAATATTTATGAAATTCGTTGATTAATAACGGCGCGGACCACATCGATTGCCACAGTGTTGTATTTGTCGTTTGGAATAATGATATCGGCAAAGGCTTTGGTCGGTTCGATAAACTGTTCGTGCATCGGTTTCAGGGTGTTCTGATAACGGTTCAGGACCTCGTTCATATCGCGGCCACGCTCGGCAATATCACGTTTGAGACGACGGATCAGTCTTTCGTCGGAATCAGCGTGAACGTAAATTTTGACGTCAAACATTTCTCTTAATTCCGGATTTGCCAGGATTAGGATTCCCTCTACAATCATCACTTTTCTCGGATGTGTAAAGATGGTATCGTCTGTACGGTTGTGTGTTACGAAGGAATACACCGGTTGGTTGATATTATTTCCGGCTTTTAATTCTTTAAGGTGGCTGACCAATAATTCAAAATCAATGGCACGCGGATGGTCGAAATTAATCAGCGCCCGCTCGTCAAAACTTAAATTATTTGTTTCCTTATAATAAGAGTCCTGCGAAATAATCCCCACTTCCGTCTGTGGCAGTTCGTTCATAATCTGGTGAACTACAGTTGTTTTTCCACTTCCTGTTCCTCCGGCAATACCAATAATCAGCATAAAATAGTTGTGTTGTGTTTTGTAGGCACAAAAATAGTAATTAATAGAAACTGAGGGCTTGTTTTTTGGAAATGTTTGAGAATAAGAAATAAAAAAGCCTGTAAAAATATTTACAGGCTTTAGTATGAATTGACAATAAATTGGTCGGGGTGGCAGGATTCGAACCTGCGGCCTCCTGCTCCCAAAGCAGGCGCGATAACCGAGCTACGCTACACCCCGAATGTTAAAAGAAACCAATATCTTGAAGATATCTTTTGGCTCCTCTTTTTTTAATTTTTAGCTCGATAAGCATTGCTTCTGAGCGTGTTGAAAATTGGTTGTGATAAATCAATTTCCAAGGTTTCCCTGATTTAGTAGAAATACTTAAACCAGAATTATGTCTATATAATCTACTTTCCAGATTATCAGTTTGACCTGTGTAATATTTTAAAGAACTTTCACTATATAAAATATACTAAGTACATAATATTTCTTAGAGGTTTTCTATCTGCGTCTTCCCGCCCCGCGGGACGCGATAACCGAGCTACGCTACACCCCGTAACGCGGTGCAAATATAGCAAACTTTTTTGTTTAAACAATAATTCCCCGGAAATAGGATAATTTTATTTTTGAATAGTTAAATGTGATATTTTTTTGATCAAACTATTTCAATTAAAACTTACATTTGCGACTTCAAAAATGAATATACTATGTCAGATACAATCGAAAAAATAAAATGTCTTATTATAGGTTCGGGGCCAGCAGGTTATACAGCCGCTATTTATGCTGCCAGAGCTAATATGCATCCTGTTTTATACCAAGGAATACAACCTGGTGGACAATTGACCACTACAAATGAAGTAGAGAATTTCCCGGGATATCCTGACGGGGTAACAGGTCCTGAAATGATGGTGCAGCTGCAAGGACAGGCTGAGCGTTTTGGAACTGCGGTACGTGAAGGCTGGGCAACCAAAGTTGATTTCAGCGGAGAAGTCCTTAAAGTATGGATCAATGACGTTAAAGAACTACACTGTGAAACAGTAATTATTTCGACCGGTGCTGCGGCTAAATATTTAGGCTTACAGTCAGAGCAACATTACTTATTAACTGGTGGAGGTGTTTCGGCTTGTGCTATCTGCGACGGGTTTTTCTACAGAAATCAGGAAGTGGTCATAGTAGGAGCAGGGGATTCCGCTTGTGAGGAAGCACATTATTTATCAAAAATGTGTTCTAAGGTGACGATGTTGGTTAGAAGCGAGCATTTCAGGGCTTCCAAAATTATGGAAGACCGCGTTCGCAAAACAGAGAATATTACTATTTTAATGAATCATGATACCGTTGAAGTTTTAGGAGACGGGCAGGTCGTAACCAGTGTTCAGGCGAAAAACAAAACCACCGGGGAAATTATTGATATCCCCGCGACAGGTTTCTTCGTGGCTATTGGTCATAAACCAAACACCGATATATTTAAGGATTATATCACCCTTGATGAAACCGGTTATATCATCAACAAACCCGGAACGGCACAGACCAATGTTCCCGGAGTTTTTGTAGCGGGCGACGCAGCGGATCATGTATACCGTCAGGCCGTTACTGCAGCCGGTACAGGTTGTATGGCAGCTTTGGATGCGGAGAGATATTTGTCAACATTGGAATAATCCAATTGTTAAATAAAAAATCCCATTCGCCGCGGCGAATGGGATTTTTTTATTCTATTTTTTTATCTCGATTATTTCAATGATTTTTTCATAATCACGGTGTTTTCGGTAAATTTCTTCAGTTCAATTTTGGCATCACCAAAGAACTGGATTTCCGATTTTCCGGAAGCTTCCACAATAGCATTTGTGGTAACGTTTACGCTACAGATGGTATTTCCTTCGGCAACGATCATTGCATTTTTAGCGGTCAGGTTTTTTCCTGTGAAGTTCGAACTGTTGTCCACACGAAGTTTTAAATCGGTCACATCTCCTTCAAGAACAGCAGTTGCCTTTTGGTAGATATCCAATTTCAATTTTGCAGAAACGATCATCGCTTTCAACTGCGCATTTTTGCTTAATTCGATTATGGCATCTTCCGTTTTCAGGTTCAGTTCTACTTTTGATTTATCATTGGCCATTAGTGTGAAAGATTTCCCTTTCACATTGGTAAATATTTTTGAATAGTCGAAACTTTTAAAGGTGCAATTATTCAAAGTCAGATCAGCCAAAGTAGTCACGCTTGCTTCATGTTTTGCAATCAGCATTTTGAAGTCATCCGTATAGGTTACTTTCACGCTGAATTTTTTAAATCCTGAAACTTCCTTTGCCGTGGTCAGGCGCAATGTATTTCCGGTTAAACTAATATTAATCACATTATGCAGGTTTTCGTCAGCATCAATCTCCAGGGCACATTTATCTCCTTTGACAAGAAATACTTCCAGATTATCCTCGACTTCTAAATTTTCAAATGAGCCAATTTCTTTCTGCTCCACCGTCACGATTTTGGATCCCTTAACTTTTTCTCTTTTTTGTCCAAATGATACAGCCGTAAATAAAACGGCGATCAGTAGAATAGTAATTTTTTTCATCATCATGGCTAATTGGTTTTGTCAAAAATATAAAAAAAAACACCCGAATTGCGATTCGGATGTTTTTTTATTCAAATTGGCATCGGGATGATTTTAAACCCTGGTAAAGAAGAATTCCTGACCGTTCATTTTTAAGGTAAATTCCTTTTTACTTTCAGTGAACTGAATTTCAATTCCTGCCTGTTCAGCACCAAATCTATCTTTACCAATAGAATCAAAAGAAAGTCCCGAGTCGCCTTCCGGGGTGCCCACGAGCGTTCCGTTATTTTCTGTAAAAGCAATTTTCAATGGAATTTGTTTACTGGAGTAATTTCCGAGATAACCTGTTAAAGCGACCCCTTTTTTTACTTCACTTTTCTCTGCATTCCAAACGTTATTGGCGCTGTCGGAATCAGGCAGGACATGATCCGGATCTAAAGTGATTGATTCAATTTCTTCAGTAGCAGCATTTTTAAATGACCAGGTTGCAGTGCGTTGCCAGATTTCAACCGGAAGTTGCATACGGCTCACTGCTCCGCTTTTGGTTTTAATTTCTACGGTTACAGGCATCGCCATTTTTTCCAGGTTTTCAATAGTAATAATTGCCCCCAGTTTCGGGTCGTTTTGCACATATTCTACTTTAGTAATTCCCTGGTCTAAACGCCAATTATTTACAAACCAGCCTCTCCAGAACCAGTTTAAGTTTTCTCCCGCTGCATTTTCCATTGTTCTGAAAAAGTCATCCGGAGTAGGGTGCTTAAAGGCCCATCTGGCGATATAAATCCTGAATGCCCTGTCAAATTTTTCTGTGCCTAATACCTGTTCCCGTAACATTACCAATCCTGAAGATGGTTTTTCATAAGCCAAAATCCCTAAATTCCTGTTTTTTAATCCGTCGGGTATGGTCATAATAGGTTCTAACTCCGGGTTGGTGAAGACCTTAGCCATCCGGTGCATATTTTTTACACGTGATTTGTATTCCCCTTTGTTGAAATCGACTGAACTCAAAGTGTTGATAAAAGTGTTGAATCCTTCATCCATCCAGGCAAATTGGCGTTCGTTGGAGCCTACAATCATCGGGAACCAAATGTGGCCGAATTCATGATCGGTAACTTCCCATAATTCTTGTCCTTTCATTTCGTAGTTGCAAAAAACAATTCCGGGGTATTCCATTCCGCCTGCAATTCCAGCTACGTTTATGGCTGCCGGGTACGGATATTCGAACCATCTTTTGGAATAATTTTCGATGGAGGTTTTCGTATATTCGGTCGATCTTCCCCAAGCTTTCTCGCCGGAACTTTCGATAGGGTATGCCGATATGGCTAATGATTTTTTACCGCTTGGCAAATTGATTTTTGCGGCATCCACAATGAAAGCTGTTGAAGAAGCCCAGGAAACATCGCGACTGTTCGTCATTTTAAAACGCCATGTCAAAGTTGATTTTCCAGATGGGCGGGAAGCTGGGTTTAAGATTTCTTCAGATGAACGGATCATCACCGTGTTATCGCTTTGTAAAGCTGCCGCCCAACGTTTTTGTTGCTCTGGTGTATACACTTCTGACGGATTCATTAATTCTCCTGAACAAACTACTATATGATTGGCGGGAGCTGTAATGTTAACTTCAAAATCGCCGTATTCCATATAAAATTCACCAGCGCCCAGATAGGGCATTGTGTTCCAGCCCAGTACATCATCATACACACACATGGTCGGATACCATTGCGCTATTGTAAAAATTTTACCGTTTTTTGTTTCCAAAACACCCATTCTGTCTGCACCAAAATTTGGGGAAATAAACGAGAATTCAATTTTAAGAGATACAGTTCCTCCATCTGAATCCAAATCTTCCGGAAGAAAAACCTGCATTCTGGTATCTGTAATTTCAAATTGCGCAGCTGTCTCTGTCAGTTTGCCTCTTTTTTTGGTCAGTATTTTTACGGATTTGATTTTATGGCCCCCGTCAAAAACCTGACCATTGCTACCATTCCTACTTCCTCTTACAGGTGTTGTAGCCATTCCGCGGGAGCCTTTTTCGAATAAATTCTGATCTACATTCAGCCATAAAAAAGAAATTTTGTCCGGGCTGTTATTGGTATAGGTTAAAATCTCTGAACCGATAATCTCATTGTTTTTTTCGTTCAGGGTTGCCGTTAACTGGTAATCGGCTTTATTTTGCCAGTATTTCGCACCCGGCTGGCCACTTGCGGAATGGGTTGGGGTGCTGTTTTTGGTATAAAAATTCGGTCCAAAGACAGCAGTATAATCGTATTTTGAAATTGCTTTTTCTGCTGGTTTTTCTTGGGCCTGTACTGTCATCCCAAAGCTTAGGGCTACGTATAGCACAGCTAAGATTTTGTTTCTTTTGATTGGATTGTTTTTCATAGTTGATTATTGATTGATTATTGATTGATTTTTAAAAACGGGTGTATATTGTGACTAATTTTCTGACATATTTTCGTAATAAGAAATAAAAAAAACGCTAAACTTCTCAGTTTGCGTTTTTTTTCATTATGAATTAAAGCCTAATCCCTTGTAAACAAATAGGTTTCGTCTCTTTTGCTCACAGTAAACTCCGTTTTAGCTTCATTGAACTGGAATTCAAGACCTTCCGTTTCCACAATAAACTTGTCTTTACCGATTAAATCCAGGATAACCGGAGGCATATCCCCGGTTGGAGTAGCCACAAGATCACCTTTAATGTCGGATAAGACTATTTTAAAAGGGGCCTGTTTACTTGAAAACTGGCCTAAATAACTTTCGTACTTTGATGCTGCTTTATTCGCAGTCAGGGCAGCTGATTTTTGCTGTTGTGCCTGAACAGATGAAGCTCCAAAAGCTAATGCCAAAATAAATGCGGCTTTAAAAAAAATGTTTTTCATTGTTTGATTGTTGTTTGATTGTTGATTGATTGTTGATTGATTGTTGATTGATTGTTGATTGTTTTTGGTTATTCCTGAGAAATACTGCCTCCCGAATTTTCTTCTTTGGCGATTGACTTGGGAATATTATTGTAATTGATAGAACTTCCGCTGGATGCTTTCGCCTTTAAACTGACAATTGGGTGCACACTTGTGGAGCTTCCGCTGCTGGTGTGTGAAGATACTTCGTTTGCCAATAATTTTTCGGCATTGATTTCGCTTCCGCTGGAAGACGAAGTTTGCAGGCTTAATGCTTTTCCACTGATAGTAATGTTACTTCCGCTGGAAGCTTCACAGGTTATGGTATCTACTTCAAGAGCTAATTCGATTTCGCTTCCGCTAGCCGAATCCAATTTAAGTGCTTCGCTCTTTAAAATATTATTAGCAGAAACTCTTGAACCGCTTGTTGATTTTACAGAGCTGATATTCGGTAATTTCACGGTTATTTTTTTTGCTTTCGACTCATCAATACTTACATCAGTTTCTACTATCAGAACCCCGTTTTCCACTTTAGTGATGATATGCTCCTGCAGGTTTTGATCGGCCTCCACGGTAATTGATCTGGCGGCGGACTGTTCCAAGTACACATCCAGGCCATTGCTGGCTTCAATACTTGCAAAGTCACCAGTTGTACTTCTGTTTTCCGTAGTAACATTTCCGTTTCCGTCTATGCCCCCAAAATCAGCTTTACAAGATGTAAATACTAGTGCTACTGATGCAATTGCTGCTACTTTGCCGGAAAGTTTTAAAAAATTAATCATGAGTTTGTGTTTTATGGTTGCTTAATTATTTTGATTGAATAATATCCCCGGTTGCAAGGGTTCCTTTGTTAATGTCTTTCTTTATAGAACCCAAAATTAGGGAATAATTGTTAAAATAGGACGGTATACCTTCCGATTCATGTCCGATCGTATTCCGCACTTCAAAATGCAGATGCGGAAAAAATGCACTTCCTGATGTTCCTATAGCGCCAATTTTTTTACCTTTTTTAATTTTATCACCCACCTTCAGAGAGGCTGAGCTTTGATTTTGTAAATGACCACACATGCTGTAAACATTGTCACTATGTTTGATGACGACATAATTACCATACAAGGCTAACGGGTTGTTTTTCAAAGCCGGAATATCGAACTTTTTATCGTCTTTCTGGTTGGTTTCCAAGGCGACAATTTCTCCATCTGCTACCGCAAGTACATCAGTTCCAAATCCATACCAGTCGGTGTTGTTTTCCCCTTTATTTGCAAATTGTTTTCCATCTGCATTCAAGGGAACAAAATCATAGGCATAACGCATGAAGTTTCCTGTGAATCCCAATTGTTTGATAGGAACGAATTCGTAATTAAAGCGTCGGTGGTGCGAATAGAAATCGTGTCCGTCATAGACTAAAATCCTATTTTTAAGTGGCAGGATAAATTCCTGAACTTGTTCGTAATTTTTTGGGGTTACAACATCTTTTACTTCTATGTTGTCATTGAAAGTAAAGATATACTCGAGCTTTTCCGTTACCGGATTAATTTCCGGAAACGGGTTGAACAACATACTTTTCGAAACGCCATCCCATTGAATGGAAGGGATGGTATTGATACTTGGTGCCGTACCGTTATTGTCAAGGAACTTTTGTTGGATAACGATATTGTTTTTATCCAGCAACCGCACTTCCAATCGTGTCAGTCGTAACGTGTCAGCCGAATTATTTTCGACAACAAAATCAAAATTGAGACTATAATTACTCCCTGTTTTCTCTTTTAACGGACGCTCAGGTTTGTGCTCGATTTTAATATTCTGCTGTGCATTGCTAATTTGCGATGTCAAAAATATGGTGAATGCTAATAATGTGATTTTGATTGATGATTGAGTTGTCATTAGATTTTAATTGGTTTTGATAATTACGCCGTTGCCATCGACTGTTAAGGATCCTTTCTTTTTGGTCTCGGTGCGGATGATTTCCTTACCGTTTACTTTTAGAGTAACTGTTTTTATAGTATCGTTTCCATCTCCTGAAATAGTTTCAGTTTGAATCATATCTGGGTCCATATCTGGATCCATATCTTCTCCCTCGTTATCGACGATGCAGTTAGTACAATCCAGTTCTCCATTGTGCATTTTATACACTTCATTAGAAGAATTAAATTCTAAACCGTAATCAGAATGGTCGTAATGTTGTACACTCATATCCGGTTGGAATGCCACACCTTCAGGAAGGTATAAATAGATTTCTACTTTCTGGTTGCGGTATTTGTTTGCAGCTTCTGTCAATAAATAATTGTCCAATATGATATGATTTCCTTCAATTTTGAAAGCATATTTGATTTTCTCAGCTCTTTTTTTAGCTTCCTGAATTGACTTCCCTTCCGCCAATTTTTCAATTTGGATGTAGGGTACCTTTTCGTCTGTTTTCAATACATAGAATCTAACATTGTTTGAGTAAATTACTTCGGTATTGGCTGAATCTTGTGTAAAAACAAAATCACTGCGATTATTGAGGTCTTTGGAATAATAATCGTTGTTTTTAAATTTCAGGAAAAGGGTATCGGTTTCCTGCAATGCAATCGTTTCTTTTTGAACTACTTTTCCATCAAAAGCCAATTGGCTGGCCTCTTTTATTCCTAATGAAATAACGATTCCTATAGCTATAATCCAAACCGCAAGCAAACTATATTTCACCATAGTGGAGATAGGTCTTAAATTGGTTACCAATAATTTTAAACCTAAGATTAAAATAAAGAACAATGGAATTCCGGCCGCTAAAAGAAATAATATTCCCTGTACCCAAAGTGGTGTTTCAAGTCCTATCGGTGTGTTAATATGGTTTAGGACAGTCATATCCGGTAAAGACGATGAAAACATCAGGATTATGGATGTTACCGCTACAGCAATCAGCGCTACAGAAGAAAACAATACCATGAACAGACCTAAAATTTTTGCAACGATCCCGAGAATCTTAATGAATGCGGTACCCAAATTATCGGTAGCTCTTCCCATTCCTGTTCTTACCTGGTTTCCCATGGCATCATAATTGGCATTTTTCAGTCTTTCCGAAACATTTTCAAATTCTTCACGAACCTTTCTTTCTATATTGGAAATCGTAACCGGTTCTCCGGTCATTTCTAATTTCTCAGTGGTTGTAACCGCTTCCGGAGTTACAATCCAAAGAATAATATAAGCGATGATTCCCGTTCCGAAACCTGCAAAAACAAATATCAGAAACATAATTTTGAACCATATTGCATCCGCCCCAAAATAATGTCCCAATCCGGTGGCAACACCACCGACTAATCCTTTTTCAGTATCGCGGTATAATTTTTTGTTTCTTCTTTTTGGCGCACTGAAATCTGCTGGTACATCATCATCACCGTCAATACGGTAATCTTCCGGTTGTCCCATGATGGTAATGATTTCATCTACTTCTTTCAGGTTGATTACCTGTTTTTCGCTAGTATGTTTTTCGGTGATTAATTCACCAATACGCATTTCTATATCTTTTATAATTTCGTCCTGACCGCCTGTGTTCGATAATGAACGCTTGATGGCATCGAAATAACGCGTTAATTTTTGGTATGCATCTTCGTCAATGTGAAAAAACATTCCGCCTAAATTTATGTTTACCGTTTTGTTCATGACTATTATTTTTGTGTTGTTATTATGTTTACTGCATCGGACAGTTCCGTCCAGGTGCTATTTAATTCTTTTAAAAATGTTTTTCCGATCTCGGTTAATCCATAATATTTTCTTGGCGGTCCCGATGTGGATTCTTCCCAACGATAATTGAGCAGTCCGTCATTTTTTAATCTTGTCAGCAGGGGGTACACAGTTCCCTCGACCACAAGTAATTTAGCGTTTTTCAAAGTGTCTAATATTTCAGAGGTGTAAGCATCTTTTTCTTTTAATACAGATAAGATGCAAAACTCAAGAACACCTTTTCGCATCTGGGCTTTTGTGTTTTCAATGTTCATAATTCCTTTTTTTGTTTTTAATTAAACTGTCCATTTTTGATTGATGATTGATGATGATTTTTGATGATTGACTTCGTATTTGCGGCTTATATATTATTTAATGAATGGAATGGTTACCGGATATTTGAATGGTTCTCCGTTTGATGTTCTCACGGTAGCATAGATGATTAAGCAAAATTCAATTACTTTTATAATGACAACCAGAAATATTGCCACTCCGGCCAGTATTGCCATTCCTGTTAGATTCGGAATATGGAAATTTTCGATGCCGATTTCATTCCCATTTATAATCTCGTTCAGCGGAAGATTTTTCAGTATTGTGAAAAATAAAATTGGCAGCGAGATCAGACAAAGTACGAGTGCATATAGGAACAAGCTTAATTGAAAATTTACTGCCTGTTTTCCTTGTTGGTCCACATATTCTGATTTATGCTTGTTCGTATTCCAAAGAATAAGCGGAAAAATAAAATTCCCAAACGGAATAAAATACTGTGACAAAGTGCTTAAATGAATTAAGGCTGCGGTGTTCTGGTGCTTTGTTGTTTCCATGACTTTAAATTGTATATAGTAATTTCTTATACAAATATATGTCTAAAAGACAGTATCTTGTTTTGCATAGTACCAAATATTAACAAAAAATTAACAAATTTGTTTTTATAAATTAAGCAAAACTCCTGCTTATTGCTTGTCTTTATTGAGTTTTGAAGGTTTTCTGGAATTTTATATGAGTGCATAGTATTTTTCGTATTTTTATAAAAAAATGCGCAGCCATGGAACTTTCTCCTCAAAAATTAAACACTTTTCTGTTCTTTAAGCTACCTTCCGCCTTCTGGTGCGGGGTTCGCGTAAAACAAATTGATAATAAACAATGCGTTGCAACAGTAACACACAGATGGTTTAATCAGAATCCATTCAAATCGATGTACTTTGCGGTGCAGGCAATGGCAGCTGAATTGACCACCGGCGCTTTGGTAATGTATCAGATTAAAAAAAGCGGTAAAAACATTTCGATGCTCGTGGCCAATAACAATAGCACTTTTACCAAAAAAGCGACCGGAAGAATTACCTTCTCCTGTAAAGACGGAGCCCTTATCGAAGATGCCATTCGACAAACGATTGCGACGGGTGAAGGGCAAACGTTTTGGATGAAATCAATCGGAACCGATGAAAAAGGGTATCCCGTTTCAGAGATGAATTTCGAATGGAGCATAAGGCTCAAGTAAATAGTAATGTCCTGTTTGTAAGACTTATAAAATAAAAAGAAAGTTAAATCGTACTTAATTAACATTTATTTTTATCCGTTCGAACGTAATTTTAAGGATCGATAGAAATGAAACCATGAAAGTATTAATTACAGGGGCAACAGGTTTGATTGGAGATGAAATCGTTTCCTTGTTACTGCAAAACGGAATCAGCATTCATTATCTTACCACATCCAAGAAAAAAATTGAAAACCAACCGAATTACAGGGGTTTTTTCTGGAATCCGGAACAGGGAATTATTGACGAAAATTGTCTTATGGGAGTCGATGCCATCATTCACCTGGCAGGAGCCACTATCGCTAAACGATGGACCACTGCCTATAAAGAGGAAATTCTCGAAAGCAGGATTCTATCCTCTAACGTACTTTTTAAGGCACTCAAAAACAATCCGCATCAGGTTCAACAAATTGTTTCCGCTTCGGCTTCGGGTATCTATCCGAACAGCGATACGATAGTCTACACCGAAGATTCACCTGAATTTGATGATGGGTTTCTAGGTACTGTGGTCGTAAAGTGGGAAGACAGCGTGGACGCCTTTAAAAGATTAAATGTTAAGGTCTGTATATTACGCACGGGATTGGTATTTTCCAATAAAGGTGGAGCTTTGCCCGAAATGATGAAACCCATTCAATGGGGTGTGGGGGCTCCGTTTGGGAGCGGAAAACAGATGCAGTCCTGGATTCATATTCATGATCTGGCCGCATTGTATTTGTTTGCTGTCGAAAATAAGTTGGATGGCGTTTATAATGCTGTGGCACCTAATCCTGTAACCAACGAAGAATTAACAAAAGCAATCGCTACTGTTTTGAGGAAACCGTTACTGCTCCCTAATATTCCGCAGTTCGTAATGAAATTTATTCTGGGTGACATGCATGAATTATTATTCGAAAATAAAAAGCTAAGTCCCCAAAAGGTCATCGATGCAGGGTTTTTATTTAAATACAAGACATTATTCAAAGCATTTGAAAACCTTTTTCCATAAAAAAGCTCCATTTAAAAACGGAGCTTTTTTTTTAATATACTGCAATTTGAATTAATAATTAATATGGAAGCGTTTCCGCAACCGTCGGTTAAATTCAATCCTACTTTTGTCAAAAGAATTTTTACCAAAACAAACATATCAAAAGCATCAGGAATTTTTCTTAAATTTATATTAAAATTTACCAAACCTGTTATTTCTACATACCTGATAAAAAAAGTGTGACAATTTGACATTTTCAAAGAAATGGCAGTAATTTTGCAATCCCAAGAAAAGAATAAAAAACCGATGTTTAAAAATATATTTAAAAATACAAGCAAGATGACGACTGAAAATACTGAAATGGAACAGGAACTGGATGATGTAACATTAGAGACAAATGCTAATGGGGAGCAGCTCATTATAGAAGAATTAAGTATTGAAGAACAATTGACACAGGATCTAGCAAAAGAAAGAGACAAGCATTTAAGGCTTTTTGCTGAATTTGAAAACTACAAAAAAAGAACTGCCAAAGAACGTATCGATTTGTTTAAAACCGCAAACCAAGAGGTTTTACAGGCGATGCTTCCTGTTTTGGATGATTTTGACAGAGCGGTAATCGAAATCAAAAAGTCAGAAGACGACGTCTTGTTGAAAGGTGTGGAATTGATATATGACAAATTGAAAAATACATTGGTTTCAAAAGGATTGGAAGAAGTTGAAGTACGTCCCGGAGACGTATTTAATGCCGATTATGCAGAGGCAATTACACAAATCCCAGCTCCGGATTCCAAAGGGAAAATTGTTGACGTTCTTGAAAAGGGATACAAATTGGGTGATAAAATCATTCGTTTTCCTAAAGTAGTAATCGGACAATAGATCCACTACTAGATGCACAACACGTTTGTGAAGTTGCATCGTCATAAAAATTAGAAAAATAAAAATGAAAAAAGATTTTTACGAAATATTAGGCATCTCTAAAAATGCTGATGCGGCAGAAATTAAAAAAGCCTACCGTAAGAAAGCGATTGAGTTTCACCCTGACAAAAATCCGGGAGACAAAGCTGCTGAAGAAAACTTCAAAAAAGCGGCAGAAGCTTATGAAATTTTAAGCGATTCACAAAAGAGAGCAAAATATGATCAGTATGGTCATCAGGCTTTCGACGGTAACGGTGGTTACGGTGGTGGCGGTCACATGAATATGGACGATATTTTCAGCCAATTCGGTGATATCTTTGGAAGTGCTTTCGGTGGCGGAGGTGGTTTCGGTGGATTTGGCGGTGGCGGAGGAGGCCAACGCAGAACCAAAGGAAGTAATCTTCGTATCAAAGTCAAATTAACTTTGGAAGAAATTGCCCATGGAGTGGAGAAAAAAGTTAAAGTAAAACGTAAAGCACAAGCACCCGGTGTATCGTATAAAACTTGTTCTACCTGTAATGGTCAGGGACAGGTAATGCGTGTTACCAATACTATTTTAGGTAGAATGCAGTCGGCTTCGACGTGTCCTACCTGCGGGGGGTCCGGTCAGATATTAGATAAAAAACCAGCCGAGGCGGATACTCAGGGAATGATTTTGGAAGACGAAACCGTTTCGATTAAAATCCCGGCAGGTGTAGTGGATGGCATGCAATTGAAAGTGGCCAATAAAGGTAACGATGCTCCGGGTAACAGTGTTCCTGGAGATTTAATTGTCGTTATTGAAGAAATAGAACATGAAACCTTGAAACGTGAAGGCGAGAATCTTCATTTGGATTTATACATCAGTTTTGCGGAAGCGGTCCTGGGTATTTCCAAAGAAATCGATGCCGTTAGCGGAAAAGTCAGAATTAAATTGGAAGAGGGGATTCAATCCGGTAAAATATTAAGATTGAAAGGAAAAGGTATTCCTAGTATTAATGGTTACGGTAATGGCGATTTATTGGTTCATGTGAATGTATGGACGCCAAAAACATTAAATAAAGAACAAAAACAGTTTTTCGAAAAAGCGTTGACCGATGAAAATTTCATCCCAAACCCGGAAAAAGGAGATAAGTCCTTTTTTGAAAAAGTGAAAGACATGTTTTCATAATTTTTTTATTGTGATGATTTTAATCATGACAATTTTTCCCATCCTTGTGTAAATAAGGATGGGTTTTTTTTGAAACATTCGTACCCTTTTCAATACTAATTCTTTACTTTTACATAAATCTTAAAAATAGGATGAGAAATATACTTGAAGTTAATAAAGTCGTCAAGCAATACGGTGATTATACGGCACTTAACGAAGTTTCAATCACGGTTCCCAAAGGAAGTATCTACGGACTTCTTGGTCCCAACGGAGCCGGAAAAACCTCTCTGATCCGAATCATAAATCAGATTACAATGCCCGACAGCGGCGAGATCATTCTCGACGGCGAAAAACTGCAGTCCAATCATGTGCAATATATCGGTTACATGCCCGAAGAACGAGGCTTGTACAAAAGTATGAAAGTCGGCGAGCAATGCCTGTATCTGGCACAAATGAAAGGATTGTCTAAAGCAGAAGCTAAAAAACAACTTGAATATTGGTTTGAACGATTGGAAATCCAAGGTTGGTGGAACAAAAAAATACAGGAGTTATCCAAAGGGATGGCCCAAAAAATCCAATTCGTCGTATGTGTTTTGCATAAGCCGAAATTGTTGATTTTTGACGAACCGTTCTCGGGATTTGACCCAGTCAATGCCAATCTGATTAAAGACGAAATCCTTGCCTTGCGTGAGCAGGGTTCGACGATTATTTTCTCGACCCACCGAATGGAAAGCGTGGAAGAATTGTGCGACCATATCGCATTGCTTCACAAGTCGAACAAATTGATTGAAGGAAGATTAGACGATGTCAAGAAAAAATACCGTACCAATAGTTTCGAAGTCGGTATTTTGAGTGATAATATCGAAGGTCTGATGTACGACATTACCCAGAAATTCACTGTAGGCCAGACGAATTTCAAATCACTGAACGACGAATTGAAACTCGAAATCCAGTTAGGCAACGCTACACCAAATGAATTGCTGCATATCCTGACGCAAAGAGGGCAGGTAACACATTTCGTTGAAAAAATTCCGAGTGTCAACGATATTTTCATTCAGACGGTAAGTAAATAGACTTTCTTAAGAATTTATAATCTAAAATGTCTAACAATCTAATAATCTAAAATGTCTATAATAGCATTAATCATAAAAAGGGAATTCATAGCCAAAGTCCGCAATCGGTCGTTCATCGTGATGACTTTCTTAAGTCCATTGCTTTTCGTCGGTATTGCCGGTTTTGTGGGTTATTTAAGCACCTTGAAAGCCGACATGAAATTGGTCGCCATTCACGATGAAACCGGTTTATTTGTCAATGAATTCAAAAATTCGGACGAGTATAAGTACATCAATTTGTCCGCTATTGATACACAAATTATTAAAGACAGCATTACCAATGAGAGTTATGAAGGATTGATTTTTATCCCAAAAGTATCCGATAATAAACAGCTGGAGAATAAAATACAATACATTTCAAACGACAGTCCAAGTTTGTCTTTTGTTGAAAATGTCGAAGATATTATCGCTGCTAAAATCACTAAAGGCAATTTCGAAAAAGCCAATTTAGATACTGTAGCTATTAAAAATGCTGAAGCTAAAGTTAATATCAGCCTGTCGAAATCTTCGGGAGAAGAAAGCGTCAAAGGTCTCAACGAAATCAAAATTGGTATAGGTGGCTTTTTTGGTTACCTGATAATGATGTTTATCATTATTTACGGGAATATGGTGATGCGTAGTGTCATTGAAGAAAAAACAAATCGTATTGTCGAAATCATTATTTCCTCGGTAAAACCATTTCAGTTGATGATGGGAAAAATCATCGGAACTTCTTTAGCCGGAATCCTGCAATTCATGATATGGGCCATTATAGGAATGTCGCTAATGTTTGCCGCTTCCGCATTTTTTGGTGTCAATGTGAGTCCAACAGCCAAAATATCTCCTGAGGTGATGCAGGCTGCCGAAGCACAATACACCGGAACAGCCCAAATGTATATCAAGGAATTGTGGAACCTCCCGATTGCCACTTTACTCATCAGCTTTGTGATTTATTTCATCGGAGGTTATTTCTTATATAGCTCGTTCTACGCTTCTATTGGTGCGGCGGTTGACAGTGAAACCGATTCCCAGCAATTTCTTTTGCCAATCATCATGCCATTAATTTTGGGTGTTTACATCGGTTTTTTTACGGTTATGAATGATCCGCACGGAACCATCGCGACCGTATTCTCAATGTTTCCGCTCACGTCACCCATCGTGATGTTGATGCGTATTCCTTTTGGTGTACCGTGGTGGCAACTGGTCCTTTCGATTCTTATTCTTTTTGGAACATTTTTCTTTACCGTATGGTTTGCATCCAAAATATACCGGGTAGGTATCCTGATGTACGGCAAAAAGCCGACGTGGGGAGAATTATATAAATGGTTGAAGTATTAATTATGGAAATCATTGAAAAAATAAGAGATATTTTTGGATTAAGTATTATCAAAACGGAGGATGTTAATTTCACATTGGGAACTTTAATAGCTTTAGTCACTGTATTTATCATTACCGGTTTTATTCTTAAAATGATAAGAAAGTTTGTGACGAATCAGATTCCGGAAGAAGACAAGGGTAAATTTGTAAGTATATTTCAATTCATTAAATATATTGCCTACATAATTGTAATTATGTTTACCTTAAATGCTTCCGGGGTAAACATCAGTGTTTTGTTGACGGCATCGGCAGCTATTTTCCTGGGACTTGGTTTTGCATTGCAACAATTATTTCAAGATTTAATTTCAGGAATTTTAATAATTTTGGACCAATCTCTTCATGTGGGAGATATTATCGAAATAGATGGAAAAGTCTGTAAAGTCGAAAGAATACACCTTCGTTCTACCATCGCAGTAACCAGAGATCAAAGAGTGTTGATTATACCAAATCATAAATTCTTGACCGACATCCTTTATAACTGGACTCAAAACAGCAATGTTATACGAGAAAGCATCGAAGTTAACGTAGCCTATGGATCAGATACAGAAGTGGTAAAAAAAATACTTTTGGAAAGTGCTAAAAATAATAAATCAGTGCTGGAGTCAGAGGAACCAATGGTTATTTTTGAAAAATTTGGCGACTCTTCTTTAGTCTTTATGTTGTATTTTTTCTTTGATGATGCCTTCACGGTTCCCGCAATAAAAAGCGAACTACGGTTTGAAATTGATGCTCAATTCAGAGCGAATGGAATAACAATTCCGTTTCCGCAAAGAGATGTTCACATTATTAATCCAAAAAATTAATTTTGGAAGAATGTAGAAATAGTTGGCTTGTAACTTTTCTTCGTAATTTTAATAAAAAGCAGGAGTTATAGTTCATTTAATCAAGCAAATAATAATTATTATAATATTAAAGATGCCAAAAATATTAATCATAGAGGACGAAGCCGCCATTCGAAGGGTACTTAGTAAAATACTTTCAGAAGAAAGCGACACCTATCAGGTAGAGGATGCAGAAGACGGGGTTGCCGGGTTTGAAAAAATAAAAAATAATGATTACGATTTGGTATTGTGTGATATCAAAATGCCTAAAATGGACGGGGTTGAACTGCTCGAAGCCGTCAAAAAAATAAAACCAGAAATTCCGATGGTTATGATTTCCGGTCATGGGGATATGGAAACGGCCATCAATACGATGCGTCTGGGCGCGTTTGATTACATCTCTAAACCACCGGATTTGAACCGCTTGCTGAACACCGTACGTAACGCTTTGGATAAAAAACAACTGGTAGTTGAGAATAAAATCCTGAAGAAAAGAGTCAGTAAAAACTATGAGATGATTGGCGAAAGCGATGCCATCAATCATATCAAAGTGATGATTGATAAAGTCGCACCAACTGAAGCACGCGTTTTAATTACCGGACCCAACGGAACCGGGAAGGAGCTGGTGGCCCACCAATTGCACGAAAAAAGTGAAAGAGCCGTTTATCCCTTAATCGAGGTAAACTGTGCTGCCATTCCTTCGGAACTGATTGAAAGTGAATTGTTCGGACACGTGAAAGGTGCTTTTACATCGGCAGTAAAGGATCGCGCCGGGAAGTTTGAAGCAGCGGATAGAGGAACCATTTTTCTGGATGAAATTGGTGATATGAGTCTTTCGGCGCAAGCCAAAGTTTTGCGTGTCTTACAGGAAAGCATGATTACCCGAGTTGGTGCCGACAAAGACATTAAAGTGGATGTTCGCGTAGTAGCCGCCACAAATAAAGATTTAAAAACCGAAATTGCCGAAGGGCGTTTCCGAGAAGATTTATACCATCGTTTGGCGGTTATCCTTATCAAGGTGCCTGCACTAAATGAAAGAAGGGATGATATTCCATTGTTGATTTCTCATTTCGCCGAAAAAATTGCTTCGGAACAGGGAACAGTCATCAAGCAATTTTCTGATAAGGCAATCGATTTACTAAAAGAATACGATTGGACAGGAAACATCCGTGAACTCAGGAATGTGGTGGAGCGGTTGATTATCCTTGGGGGGAATGAGATTTCGGAAAATGATGTCAAATTATTTGCCAGTAAATAAATTAGCGTTGGTTTAACCCAAAGCATATACCAGTATAAAAATGAAATTAAAAAAAATAAACGAAAAGTTACAGCAGGCACTACTTGAAAACGGTTTAAGCGAAGCCAATGAACTGCAGCAGGAAACATTTTCAACACTGAAAAGCGGAGCCGATTGCATCATCCTTTCCCCGAAAGGGAGCGGAAAAACCACCACTATCGTGCTCAATGTTATCCAGCAGTTAGTCGAAGAAGGTGAGGAATCCCCTCGTGCATTGATTATTGTGGAAGACAAGGCTAAAGTTTTGGAAATGGAAGATCTGTTCGAAA
The DNA here is from genome assembly GCF_007109225.1 of Flavobacterium sp. GT3R68. GTDB lineage: Bacteria > Bacteroidota > Bacteroidia > Flavobacteriales > Flavobacteriaceae > Flavobacterium. The sequence continues at coordinate 183,215 of NZ_VJZK01000002.1, read as the reverse complement.
AATTAGGTAATTATACTAATTTAAGGGTTTATGGAGTTCATGACAAAGGCGATACGGAATTCGACAAAAATTACATCTCTACCGGTATTGACGTGCTGATAGGCACTCCAAATAAGCTCAGCGATATGTTCACTACCGCAGGATACAATGTCAACCGATTGAAAATGTTCATTATTGATGATGCCGACGCGATTCTGAAATTGCGTCATGAGACGAAAATCATGCGGATATCAAACAGTATTACGCGTACACAACGCATTCTTTTCTCAGAACAAATATCAGAAAGGATAGAAATTTTAGCAGAAAAAATGATGGTGGAACCGGTTCTTTTTGAAATCGAAGAATAATAAATCAAATCTAAACAGAACGACATGGGATTAATGAAAATATTTTCAGGCAGTGAAATTTTAGCGAAAGCATTGCAGCAAAAAATTGAAGCAATTGGCATTGCTACGGTTTTAAAAAACAACATACAATCCGCGAAAGCGGCCGGTTTTGGCACTTCAGGACAGGCAGTCGAATTGTTTATCCAGGAAATCGATTTTGGAAAGGCTCATCCAATTATCGAAGAGTTCCGTCTAAATATTTAAAAATAGAACATAAAAAAACCACAATTGAAGTTGTGGTTTTTTTTATGCTGTTATTCTTGGACTAAAATTCCAACCTCAAAAATATCAGACAGCGGGACCTCATTTTAAGATTGTCACATTTTCAAATTAGCTTATCTTTGCGCCTTTAAAAAAACGATTTTTTAATATCGGAAAACATAATACTCCACAAAAATGATTACAGTTAATGATGTCTCGGTGCAATTTGGTGGCACGACGCTTTTCAGCGATGTTTCTTTTGCCATAAATGAAAATGATAAAATTGCCCTTATGGGTAAAAACGGTGCCGGGAAATCGACACTTCTAAAGATAATTGCAGGACAAAGCAAACCCTCTACCGGAAATATTTCCGCACCCAAAGAAGCTATCATTGCCTATTTACCACAGCATTTATTGACTACTGACGGGGCAACGGTGATGGAGGAAGCATCAAAAGCATATGGAGAAATTTTCAGCATGAAAGCCGAGATCGATGAAATCAATGAACAATTGACTATTCGAACCGATTATGAGAGTGATGCCTACATGAAGCTCATTGAACGGGTTTCGGATTTGAGCGAGAAATTCTATGCCATTGACGAAATCAATTATGAGGCCGAAGTGGAAAAAATCTTATTAGGTTTGGGATTTGTACGTGAAGATTTCACGCGTCAGACTTCTGAATTTTCAGGGGGATGGAGAATGCGAATCGAATTGGCTAAAATACTTTTGCAAAAACCGGACTTGATTTTACTGGATGAACCAACAAACCACATGGATATTGAAAGCATCCAATGGTTGGAAGATTTCCTTATAAATTCTGCAAAAGCAGTAGTAGTGATTTCGCATGACCGTGCTTTTGTTGATAATATTACCAATCGTACCATTGAAGTTACTATGGGACGGATTTATGATTATAAAGCCAAATATTCCCATTATCTCGAATTGAGAAAAGACCGTCGCGTGCATCAGCAAAAAGCATACGACGAACAGCAAAAAATGATTGCCGATAATCAGACTTTTATAGACCGTTTTAAAGGAACATTTTCTAAAACAGATGCGGTTCAGTCTCGGGTTAAGATGCTGGAAAAACTGGTTATTGTTGAGGTTGATGAGGTTGATACATCAGCACTAAAATTGAAATTTCCACCGGCAGCGCGTTCGGGACAATATCCTGTAATTGTAAGGGATTTGACGAAATCATATGGGGACCATGTAGTTTTTCAGGATGCCAATATGGTAATTGAAAGAGGTGAAAAAGTTGCTTTCGTTGGGAAAAATGGTGAAGGTAAATCGACTATGATCAAAGCCATCATGAAAGAAATCGAAATTAACAGCGGAAGTGTCGAAATCGGCCACAATGCTCAGATTGGTTATTTTGCACAAAATCAAGCGTCACTTTTGGATGAGAATGCCACTATTTTTGAAACGATTGATGATATTGCTGTTGGAGATGTCCGTACCAAAATAAAAGATATTTTAGGCGCGTTTATGTTTCACGGTGATGATGTGACCAAAAAAGTAAAAGTCCTTTCAGGAGGTGAAAAAACACGTCTGGCTATGATTAAACTATTGTTGGAGCCAGTCAATTTATTGATTTTGGATGAGCCTTCTAACCATTTGGATATGAAGACCAAAGATATTATCAAGGATGCTTTGCGTGATTTTGACGGCACACTGATTCTGGTTTCTCATGACCGTGATTTCCTCGACGGATTGGCTACCAAGGTTTTTGAATTCGGTAACAAGCGCGTGAAAGAACATTTCGAAGATATCACCGGTTTCCTGGCTCACAAGAAAATGGACAGCATGCGAGAAATTGAGAAATAGTTTAACTTCATTAAAATAAAATATGCCTGACAGTTAATTTGTCAGGCATTTTTCAATTAAAGAACGGCCTCCACCAATCGGATAAATTCGGCTTTGTATCCCTGCTCATCGTAAGCCAAACCTGATTTCGCCAATTTTTTGATATCATCAGAAGATTTATTGATCACTAATTTCGAATCCCTGATTTTTAATCCAAACCAGGCTACAGCCGAACTGAATTTAAAGTCATCCGGTGTGTTTTCTAATTTTACAGGTTTGTCTGCAATCACGTTTACCATTTCGATACTTTTGTCTCCATCCGTTTTTTTGTATCTGAATTTTATCGTGGCCAGTTCATCGGCATATTTTGTTCCCGTAGGCTCGACTTTGGTATATTTCAATTCGGTATTTTCACTGTACAAGTCGCTTATGGAACCTGTCGGAATGATTTCGTATAAAGCAGTAACCGTGTGGCCGCTTCCCAATTCTCCCGCATCAATAGCATCGTTCTTAAAATCTTCGGGACGCAGTTTTCTGTTTTCATAACCAATCAATCGGTAAGCTTTTACATGATTGGGGTTGAATTCAATCTGGATTTTTACATCTTTTGCAATGGCAAACATGGAACCTTTGAATTCTTTTCCAAGGAACCGATTGGCTTCCTGTATGTTATCAATGTAGGCATAATTTCCATTTCCTTTATCGGCTAAGATTTCCATTTTACTGTCTTTATAATTGCCCATTCCAAAACCCAGACACGTTAAGAAAACGCCGGATTTTCTTTTTTCTTCGATCAGGGTCTGCATTTCACCATTGGATGAAGACCCTACATTGAAATCACCGTCAGTTGCCAGAATGACACGGTTATTACCTCCTTTGATGAAATTTTCTGCAGCAGTTTTATAGGCCAATTCGATTCCGGCACCACCGGCAGTGCTTCCTCCGGAATAAAGATTATCCAAAGCGTTGATGATGGTCTGCTTTTCACTTCCAGACGTAGGAGGCAAAACCAAACCGGCAGCACCTGCGTAGACTATAATGGCGACATTGTCTTCCCGGCGCAATTGCCCCACCAAAACTTTAAATGATTCTTTCAATAATGGCAATTTGTTCTGCGCACTCATGGAACCCGAAACATCAATAAGGAAGACCAAATTGGAAGTAGGCAGGTCATCTGTTGGAATATTTTTTCCCTGCAAACCTATCCGGACCAGTTTATGATTCATGTTCCATGGACATTCGCTGTATTCCGTATTGATGGAAAACGGATGCTGGTCTTTGGGCTGTGGATAATTGTATTTAAAAAAATTAATCATTTCCTCCACACGAACTGCATCTTTTGGAACCACCTGCCCATTGTTTATGAAACGACGCACATTGGTGTATGAAGCGTTGTCCACATCTATAGAAAAAGTAGATAACGGGGCGTTTTTTGGACTTTCGAAAGGGTTTTCTACAAAAGTGTCATAATCTTCATCACCTTCATACATTGGATTTGTATGGTTGTTTTGTTGATGTTGAATTTGATCTTTTTTATCAGAAATTGACGTTCCTCTTATTGTAATATGGGAACTCGGGTTGGGTGTGTTTATCTGTAGCCCTTGGACATATCCGACCACAGGAGCATTCTGAATCTGATCACTGCGCATTTCTTTTGATTTCCTTTTTATGCTCATGGAGGTAACTACAACTTCCTGTAATGCTACAGCATTTTCTAATTTTACGTTGATAGTAGATGCCGTGCCGATTTTTACCGTTTTCTGTTTCATGCCGATGAAACTGAAAACGAGGATTTCCCCAGTTTTTGCTTTAATGGAATATTTCCCTTCCAAATTAGTCTGGGTTCCTCTGCTAGTTCCTTTTACAGCTACGTTTGCACCTGGCAAGGGACCGGAAGCATCCGAAACGATACCCGTTATTGTTTTTTCTCCGATAACTGCTTTGTCTTTCTGACCAAATGTCAGGAAAGATATAAGCATAGTAAGGACTAATGAAAACGTTTTGAGATTTTTCATGGTGTGATTTTTTAAAAAGTTAGATTATTTCTTAACGACTTTATTTCGGAGTCTTTGCAGGTTTCCCGTTTTTTGTGGTAATGATTAAAACACCGTTTTTTCCTTTGTCTCCATAGCGTGCGATTGCTTCTTCACCTTGCAGTACAATTGTTTTTTCTATTTCCTGTTGGTCTAATGGTGCATATGGACTGGTGGGATTCTTACCAAACAATTCCTTCTCCGAATAAGGAACGCCATTGATAATATATAAAGGTTCCTTCAGTTCTACAATTGATTCAATGTTGTCGTCCTTCAGTTTGGAAAGCCCTTTTTTATCTGCCTTGCCATCAATTACGACCAATGGGGCATTTGTTTTAGCAGCCGTTTTGGGTGCCGGTTCACTATCCATAGTTTGGATTTCCATTTGATTATGCTGAACACTTACCGCCTCGTAATTTCGACCTCTCACGATATCATTGGTATTCTTTTTGGCAACGAAACTCGCGGAGCTTTTTTCTTCAAGATTTTCAGCTCTTTTGTCATATTCCGTATCTGCGATGCTCTCAGCTGCAGGAACAATTTCTACCGATGCAACATCGGGTTGGCTTATCATCTGTTCTTCCAGAATCTGATTGGCGTCTTCTTTTATAATTGCATTTTTGGTCTCGTTTGCTACAATTGCATTATTTTCTAAAATAGGACTTGGAATTACTGTTTGGGTACTGTCGATTATAACGACATTCTGATTTGGGATGTTTTCGGGATCTGATTTTAAAAATTGATATCCGACAGAGGCGACCAAAAGCAGGGAAGCCGCAACAGCCACTTTCTTCCATAACTTGGTTTCTTTTTTTATCTGGGTCCGATCCAGTTTTCCGTCAATCCTTGACCACACCTTATCCATAGCCGGAAAGTCTTTGGTTTCGGCTTTATGGGAAGCGGTCTTAAATTGTTCAAATATTTTATCGTGATTGTCCATGACTATCTTGCTTTTTGGTAATACAAATTATTTACTAATTCCTTTAATTTGGTTTTCGCAACATTCAATTGTGATTTTGATGTTCCTTCTGAAATCGAAAGCATCGTTGCTATTTCCTTATGACCATAGCCTTCGATAGCGAAGAGATTGAAAATCGCTCTGCATCCTTCCGGAATATGGTTGAGTAAATTGAGTAAATCGTCTTCTTCCAGTTCAGTTACTTCAGCTGTAAAGGGTTGGGAAAGTATTTTCACGTCATCCAGATACATATTGAAGTTGGTGCTTTTCTTGATGGTTGCCAGACAATGGTTTACCGTAATCTTCCGTGCCCACCCTTCAAAAGCTTTTACTTCCTTTAGCTGATCCATTTTAGTGAAAATCGTAAAGAATGCATCCGATAGTGCTTCTTCAATTTCTTCCTCATTTTTAAGGTACCGTTTGCAGGTACGATATAATTTGGGCGCCAGAAGTGCATACACCTGGTGCTGGGCATCGCGGTGCATTTTTTTACAGGCGGTTATAAGATTTTCGTTTATCACAATTGATGTCTTTATACTAAAGAGGTGGAAAAAGGGAAAAAGGTTGGAAACCAAATGAAAAATAATTCAAATTATTCGCAATCCCTTATTATTAAAGGTCTTGTAAATTTTTATTTTTTACTTGTCTAAAGTCAATTTGTAAATATTTGCCTTAAGTTCCTCAGTATCGTTGTCGTCACAAAGCAGGAATTCCAGTTTATCATCAGTACTTTTATATAACGACAATCCTTCAAATTTATGGGTATCGCTGATTTTATGGGTAAAGTCGATTTCCATGGTATCAATATCAATACGCCCGATCAGGCTTCCCGATACTTCACCATCGTCGTAAGTGGAGTTGGTGTCTTCGGCTGTAGCCAAAAAATAGATTTTGTTATCCACCAAAACCGCATCGGTAAAACTTGAGCGAACGCCTTTTATTTTGGGCAGGGTGAATTCGTTGGAAAGGATATTAAATTCATTCGTCAGGTTCTTTCCCTGAATGGTAAAAACAATGTTTTTATAGGCGCTTCCATTTCCACGGTTCAGTAAAAACCAATTCTCCCCGTTATAAATGGCGCCTTCAATATTAAAGTCTTCTGGTTTGATTTTTCCGAAACTCTGCATGACCAAGTATAAATTAGTTAAGTCGGTAGTAGCAATGATTTCTTTTGTTGTTGCATTGATCTGAACCATCGTATTACGTTTTTCGGTAGAACCCGATCCGAAAATATAGAAGTCATTTCCGAAATGCGTTATGGCCTCAAAATCAGGTTTGTCTTTTTTAGCGATGTTTTCCGCTGGATTTTGTATCAGGGCATGGCGTTTTAAATCCTTGTTCTCCAGATTGTATTCGTAAAGATAGCCGCTGTTGTCGCCAATGATAAATGCCGAATGGTCTTTGTAAACAAGTCCCGATGCGGAACCGATCCCGATGATTTGAAATAGTAATTCTAAGGTGAATTTTTGCATAATTTTAGTCGAAAACGTCAAGCCCTAGCCCAGATAGCAGTGGAAATCCTGCGTTTTTGGGCTCAGATTGCAACGGATAGCTGGAAATAGCTCCTGATAATTGCTTATATTTGAGTTGTAAATATAAATTATTTCCCATGAAGTCTATTGATCCCGAAGATTATAAAGTTACCGGCCCGATTCAGCTTTCCAATTTACCCACGCATTTCGATGGAGGCGGCGATGATGATGATCAGGAACATAAACTGGCCAAGGTGCGAATGAAATTAAGCGAAATACAGGATGTGATGTATGCACACAACCGCTATGGCGTCTTGATCTGTCTGCAGGGCATGGATACATCGGGTAAAGACAGTCTGATACGGGAGGTTTTCAAGGAACTCAATTCCCGCGGAGTGGTGGTCCATAGTTTTAAAACACCGAACTCGGCCGAATTGGATCATGATTATTTATGGAGGCATTATCTGGTATTGCCCGAAAAGGGCAAATTTGCCGTTTTCAACCGTTCGCATTATGAGAATGTTTTGGTTACCAGGGTGCATCCCGAGTATATTCTGAATGAAAACCTTCCGGGAATTGAAAAGGTCGATGACATCACGCCCGAATTTTGGGAAAACCGAATGGAGCAGATCAGAAATTTTGAGAAGCATATATCGCAAAATGGAACGCTGGTTTTGAAATTCTTCTTGCACATGAGTAAAGAGGAGCAAAGACAACGGTTGTTACGCCGACTGGAAGAAAAGGAACACAATTGGAAGTTTTCGACCGGCGACCTGAAGGAACGCGAACTTTGGGATGACTATATGCATTGTTATGAAGAAGCTATCAATAAAACATCAACTGAAATTGCGCCCTGGTATATCATTCCGGCAGATGATAAGGAAATGGCACGTTATATTGTAGGGAAGATTATCTGGGAAGAAATGCAGAAGCATACCGATATTCAGGAACCGAAAATGGATGACGAAATCCTGGACAATATTAAAATGTATAAACAAATGCTGAAGGAAGAAAAATAAATTAAGCGTATTTTCTGACATAATGTTAATTCAAGTTTATGCTTGAGTCATCTTAAAGTTAGCATGTAAACTTATTGGTTTCTTTAAGTCTATTAAAAAAAAACACTTCATATTTTTTTAATATTCTATTCATTTGGAGTTAAAATTCAGGCTATTACTTTGCTTCGAATTAAAAACTATTATACCAAAATGAAAAGAATTATTTTACCACTGTTTTTTTTAGCGTCATTGATCTCCTGTGAGAATGATTCTAAATCTGCGACTGAAACTACTGAGGTAGTTTTGGCCAGCCACTCTGTAACGCCAGTTTTATTGAAAAAACAAAGCGGTTTTGAGAATCTGAATCTTTTTTCTCTTATTGCATCTGATGATGTTTTGACAGGCAGCCCTGCTTTTGTTTTTGGAGGGTCAGCTGACGGATCAGGCTTGTTGAAAAACACAGATGGAACTTTTACTTTTTTAGTGAATCATGAAGATAATTTCTCGGTTTCAAGAATCACGCTAGACAAAACATTCAAACCTACCAAAGGGGAATATTTGTTAAATTCTAACGGAGGAACATGGAGACTTTGCGGTGCCTCGATGGCTACTGTTGCGGAACATGGTTTTGGGCCGCTTTATTTAACTTGTGGGGAATCCGGTGAAGAATCCCGTACGCATGGTTTGGATCCCTTTGGAACTGTTGGCTCAGCAAGTGTTTCCAGAGAGTTGCCAGGTTTAGGCCGATTAAGCGCTGAAAATGCTTTACCATTAAACAAGACGGCATTTGCAGGAAAAACGGTAATTGTGATCGGTGATGACGATTCAGGAACCAATGGTGGCCAGCTTTTTATGTATGTTTCGAATACCGTCGGGGATTTAGAAAACGGCTCTTTATACATGATGAAAAGAAACGACGACAATCAAAGAGAAAAGGATTTGGTTTTAAATCAGACTTACAATGTCACTTTTGTGAAAATTGATAATCACAAGACGATGACCGGAGCCCAGATTAATGCTTCTGTAAATACATTAAAAGCTATAAAATTCGGTAGAGTAGAAGATTTGGATTATAGAAAAGGAGGGCAGTCTGCCGATCGTGAAATTTATTTTAATGTAACAGGCCAACAGATTTCCGGCAACAATGCAGATGGTTCACGGGCAAAATACGGAAGAGTTTACAAATTGAATTTAGACCCTGCCAATCCTTTAACAGGAACTCTACAAGTTGCAGTTGATGGAGATGTTCGTACCGGAATTAGCGGGAAATTCCAAAATCCGGATAATATTTGCGTGACCAAAAACTATGCCTACATACAGGAAGATGCCAATGGTTATGGTGATGAAACGCACGATGCCTACATCTATCAATATAATTTAACTACAAAAGAGTTGAAGATTGTGTTCGAATTAGATCACCGTCGTTTGGAAACAGATGGTACTAAATATAATGCAAGTGGAATGTCTAATTTTGGGGATTGGGAATATGGTGCTTTAATTGATGTTTCTGAACAATTAGGAATTGAAGATACATTCTTATTGAGTGTTCAGCCTCATACTTGGAGAGGAGCACAGTATAAAAGTGTTGATGGTGGTTCAAACCGTCCTAACGAAGATCAGGCAAGCCAAATTGTTGTAATTAAAGGTTTACCAAGATAATTTACTTCTAAATTAAATCCTTGCAGTTGTCCACGGTTTCAATACGGAATTGTGGCTGCTGCTTTTATCATTCCAACATTTTTAAACTTCATATGAAAAAGTTTTTTCTCTTTTTAATAGTATTTTCATTTTTCTCCTGCAAAAATCAGCAAAAGCACGCCAAAATAAGCCAATTATATAATACGGATATTCTTTTTTTAATTCAGGAAGTATCCCAGTTGGAACATGTAGTTGCTTCCGACTCATCAGTGGCCCAAATCCAGGCGCATTTTTTAAAAGCCCATCAGAGCTACAAGCGTGTGGAGATGATTAGCGAATATTATTTTCCGGCCGTATCGAAAGCCATTAATGGTCCTGCAGTAGATGAGTTTGAAGAGGACGATTCAAAAGCAATTCCACCGGAAGGCTTTCAGGTAATTGAGGAATTTATTTTTCCAGCCTATAATGAAGAAAGTAAAGCCCAACTCCTGCAAGAGATTGGAATCCTGTCGGCCAATTTAAAAAGATTAGATAAAGTTGCTCAAACCAATCAGCTAACGGATTCACATGTTTTTGATGCGATGCGTTTGGAGGTTTTCAGAATCATCACTTTGGGAATTACGGGATTTGATTCTCCGATTGCGCAAAATTCCATTCCCGAAGCGATTGTTTCTTTAAAAAGTATTGAAAAGTATTTTAAGGTGTATGCCGAAAATGATTCCAATTTTAAAGGAGTTTTAAAAATAATCCAAGAGGGAAAACAGTATCTGACAAAGAACAGTGATTTTAACACATTTGACAGGGCCGATTTTATTTTGAAAATTGCCAATCCGTTAAGTATAGATATATACAGTACGCAAAGAGCACTTAAAATCCCTTTTATCAAAGAGCCAAGAGGATTGAAATCGACAGCTCAAACATTATTTGATAAAGATGCCTTTGATGAGGAAGCTTTTTCGGCATTCCCGGACTATGAAACAACACCTGAAAAAATAGAATTAGGCAAGCTGCTGTTCAATAATCCTATTCTGTCAGGGAATAATTTGCGTTCATGCGCTTCCTGTCATAATGCCGAAAATGCTTTTACAGATGGTCGGGAAAAGGCAGTTGCACTTGATGGTAAATCTTTGGTAAAAAGAAATACGCCTACTCTTTCTAATATTGCCTTTCAGAGGGTTTTCTTTTATGATTCGAGAGTGAATTATTTGGAGGACCAAGCGTTGGCTGTAATTGCCAACAAGAATGAAATGCACGGATCATTACACAAATCTGCTTTGGTATTAAAAAAGGATCCAAGGTATGCAGCAAAATTCAAGAAAGCTTTTCCTGAAAAAGAGATCAGTGAATTTACAATTAAAAATACGTTGGCTTCCTATATCCGGTCGTTGAGTAAATACGATTCCAGGTTTGATGAATACATGCGGGGAAGAGCGCGGTTGAATGCCTATGAAAAAGCGGGATTCAATTTGTTTTCCGGAAAGGCGAAATGTGCGACCTGCCATTTTATTCCATTAACAAACGGAACGGTGCCTCCACATTTTGAAAAATCTGAAAGCGAAGTTTTAGGTGTTCCGGATAAAAACAAAAAACTGGATGCAGATCTGGGAAAATTCGAATTGACAAAAGCGATAATTCACCGGCATTCTTTTAAAACGCCTACGATTAGAAATATAACGTTAACGGCTCCCTATATGCATAACGGAGTTTTTAAAACGTTAGAAGAGGTTGTAGATTTTTATAACGATGGCGGAGGGAATGGCTTGGGTTTCAAACTTCCTAATCAAACCTTGCCTGAAGATAAACTGAATCTGACTGCAATTGAAAAGAAACAATTAATTGCCTTTATGAAAACGCTGACTGACAAAAAATCGTCTAAATAAAAAATGCCCTGAAATCAATCAGGGCATTTTTATATGTGTAAATCAGGTTTTACAATTCAAAACCGTATGCTATACGCAATGCAATCTGATCTGTATCATATTCTGTATACGCTTCATAACGTAAACTCAAATCGAAATTTTTATTAGCATACCCAATTCCAGGAGCCCATAAATACGTGTTTTGAGTATAATCATTCGTAACGGCAATACCACCACCAATTTCACCTAAAACATAGAATTGATCTTCCCAAATAAAGGCTTTAAAACCTGCTTTCAGCGGAATAAAACCTAAGTCCTTAACGTCTTTATCCATGAACAAATTGGTGAAACCTGTAGTGAATGTCAATGAAGTTCTTTTGGTTAAGTCATATTGGATACGGGCATCTGCACCTAGAGAAAAGTTGTACGTGTCAGAATCAGTCGGAATTCCACCATTTAAACCGAATCCTAAACGGAAACTTTGATCATAATTTTTTTCTGCCGCTGGCACATCTTGTGCGATAGCAGTACTTGCAAATAAAAGCGAAATAGCGGATAATACTAGTGTGTGGATTTTCATAATAAAAGAATTTAAGTGTTTAAAAAATCGTTGATGATAACCCTATCAAATCAACGTTGCAAATGTAATACTTGGATAAGGGACCGGTCTTACACAATTATTTCAATTTGTTACATAAATATTATTGTTTCAGTATTAAAACCCTTGTTTATGATGTTTTATTGTAATAATGCTCTTGAATAGTAGTCAAAAATTGCTAATTGTGTAATTATTTAGCTTATAAGTATTTGGTTTGTAACAAGTTACGGTACTTGTTAAATTTGCCTTAATTTTGCGTATTTTTCTTCAAATTGTTCTGCTTACCTTTGCGGACATAAATAAAATCAAAGTGAATTTTTCAAAATATACCAAAGAGTTTTCATATAATTTTAAACTGGCATATCCGGTCATTTTAGGAATGCTGGGACATACGTTAATTGGTATTGTAGATAATATCATGGTCGGCAATTTGGGCTCTACCGAATTAGCCGCAGTTTCGTTGGGCAGCAGTTTTATTTTTATTGCCATGTCTATCGGAATCGGGTTCTCCACTGCGATAACACCGATAATCGCTGTTGCTGATGCCGAAAAAGATGAAAAGAAAATCCGTACCATTTTCCACCATGGTTTGCTTTTGTGTACTGTTTTGGGAGTAGTACTGTTTATCCTGATTGTTTTATCCAAACCAATAATGTATCTGATGCATCAGCCGCAAGAGGTAATTGATCTGGCATCACCGTATATAGACTGGGTAGCTTTTTCATTGATACCAGTGATTATTTACCAAGGCTATAAACAGTTTGCTGATGGTCTGTCGCAAACCAAATATTCGATGTATGCCATTTTTATGACCAATGTGGTCCATATCTTTTTCAATTACGTTTTAATTTACGGGGTATGGATTTTTCCAAAACTGGGAATTACTGGGGCAGCATTGGGAACGGTAATCTCAAGGTTTATGATGCTGGTTTTCATGCATTATCTGCTAAAAAACAACAAAGAGATTAACCGTTATTTCAAAAATTTCACCTTTAAGGAAATAAAAAAATCGATTTTAAGAAAGATAATCAATCTTGGAATGCCTTCTGCCATGCAGATGTTGTTTGAAGTGGCATTGTTTACTGCTGCCATTTGGCTTACGGGTTCGATTGGAAAAACCAGTCAGGCGGCAAATCAGATTGCGCTGACATTGGCCACCATTACATTTATGTTTGCGATGGGACTTAATGTAACGGCAATGATCAGGGTCAGTAACCAAAAAGGATTGAAGGATTTCAAAAACCTCATTGTTATTGCCCGATCCATATTTTTGCTGGCCATTATTTTGGAAGTGATTTTCGCCATCGCATTCGTGGTTTTCCATAATTACCTGCCTCATTTCTTCCTTAATATGAACGATACTACGCAAGCACTAGATAATTCTGAAGTTATTGCCATAGCATCCAAATTATTATTGGTAGCGGCGGTTTTTCAGATTTCAGATGGGATACAGGTAGTGGTTTTGGGGGCGTTACGTGGATTGCAGGACGTGAAAATTCCAATGTACATTACTTTCGTGGCGTATTGGATTGTCGGTTTTCCGATTTCATTTTACCTGGGGAAATATACCGAATTAAAATCCGTAGGCGTATGGATTGGACTTTTAGCCGGACTTACAGCTGCCGCGATATTTTTGTATATTCGCTTTGATAAACTCACAAAAAAACTCGTTAGGGATAACCCATTAACTTATTAAAATTATTATGGTCATTTTTACAATAATACTCGGTCTTATTTTATTTATAGTGGGAACATTATTAAAAAGCAATGCTTCGCCAATGTCCAAATACTCCGCTTTTTTTAAGGTTGCGGCGGCTCTTATTATCGCTTTAGGATTGTTCTCCTCGATGTTCAAACAGATTGATGCCGGAAATGTGGGCGTAAAATCGTTGTACGGAAGCGTGGAAAAAGACATTCTTCAAAGTGGACTGCATATCATAAATCCATTAGTTGACGTTACTAATTTTGACATCCAGACGCAAAACTACACGATGTCGGCTATTCATTCTGAAGGTGCGCAAGAAGGAGATGACGCGATCCGTGTGCTATCAAATGATGGACTGGAAGTGGTCATCGATCTGACCGTTTTGTATCGTATTTCACCAAATGATGCCCCAAAAATATTCAAACAGATTGGTATTAATTATGCCGATAAGATTGTCCGCCCGGTAACCCGAACCCGTATTCGGGACAATGCTGTTTATTATGATGCTGTCGCATTATATTCGACGAAAAGAAATGAATTCCAACAACGGATTTTCAAAAGCATTGAAGATGATTTCAAAAGCAGAGGATTGATTTTGGAGCAATTATTAATTAGGAATATCAATCTTCCTGCTTCTGTAAAAACTACGATTGAGTCTAAAATCAACGCTGAACAGGAAGCCCAGAAAATGCAATTTGTCCTGCAAAAAGAAAAGCAGGAAGCCGAACGTAAAAGAGTGGAAGCACAGGGTATTGCAGATTACCAGCGTATAATTTCAACCGGATTGTCTGATAAACAATTGCAATACGAACAAATAAAGGCACAAAAGGAATTGGCTGCTTCTCCGAATACGAAAATCATCTTTATGAACAGTAAAGGAAATGCACCGGTAATTATTTCCGACAAATAATTTCGAACAATTATAAATTACAAAATCAATACATGGAATTACCAAAATTTTTACTAGGCGACAATACCGATTTTCCGGACGATATATTCATTATTCATCTTGATTACCCAAGATTTATAATCAACCTCAAAGATGATGAGGTAGAATTTATGGAAGAGGCGGAAGACTTGGATGAAGCCGAATTAAATACCGAAATGGAAGGCTTAATCGAACTGGCCAATGCGTTTTATGACCGCGAAATGGAGCGTTACGAAAAAGAATAGCTTATTTTTTAAAATACGTTTCCAATAATAACTGAGCAGCTGCAAAAGGTGATATTTCATTGTTTTGCACTGCTTTTTTATTTTCTTCCAATAATTTCAAAAGGGTCGGATGATTGTAAAAGTTCAGTTTCAGCTGTTCATTAATGGTTTCAAGCATCCAGTATTGATTCTGCTCTTTTCTTTTTTCAAAGAAATATCCATTGTTCTTGGTCAGTTCCAAAAATTTCAGAATCGTTTCCCAAACCGCATCGATACCATCATGTGTGATCGCACTACAGGTCGAAGTGGTAGGTGTCCAGCCTGATTTTTTTGCGGGAAACAAATGAAGCGCCCGATTAAATTCCGTCTTGGCCAAATTGGCTTTTTTGATATTATCCCCGTCGGCTTTATTGATAACGATTGCATCGGCCATCTCCATGATACCTCTTTTGATCCCTTGCAATTCATCTCCGGCACCGGAAATTTTCAGCAACAGAAAAAAGTCCACCATGCTGTGTACTGCCGTTTCACTTTGCCCGACACCCACCGTTTCAATGATAATCGTATCAAAACCACAGGCTTCACAAAGGGTAATTGCTTCCCTGGTTTTGCGCGCCACTCCTCCTAAGGTTTCCCCTGAAGCGGACGGACGGATATACGCGTTTGTATCTTTTACCAATTCCTCCATCCGTGTTTTATCACCAAGAATACTTCCATGCGAAATCGTACTGCTCGGGTCTACTGCCAACACGGCTACTTTTTTTCCTAAGCCCGTCAGGTATTTTCCAAAGGCTTCAATAAAAGTACTTTTCCCGACACCCGGAACCCCGGTAATGCCTATGCGCACCGAATTGTTCGCATGCGGCAGGCACGCATTGATGACTTCATTAGCTTTGGCTAAATGAGATACATTAGTGCTTTCCACCAAGGTAATCGCCCGGCTTAGAGCAGTAATATTCCCCGCTAGTATTCCTGAAATTAATTCGGCTGAAGAAGGCTGCTTCTTTTTAAGGTTTTTGATATGTTCCGCAGCACTCGAACTGATAATTTCAGGTGGTGATACACCATCTTTTACCTGCAATGCCGAATGTTTTATTTTTTTGTTTTCCAAAACTTAAATCGTTTTAGTAAAATTAGTACTTAAAGCCGAATTACACTAATTGCCTTAAAAAAATAAATTACTTTAAATCCGTCTTTGAATTTAGTATTTTTGCATAAAATTAGGATTATGAAAGCTGTAGCAGAAATGAATGCCCCGATGGATACCCAGGAAGTAGCCAAAAAAACGGTCTATTCCATTCTGTTTTCCATTGCTTTTGCGCATTTATTGAACGATTTGCTGCAGGCGGTTATTCCGGCATCGTATCCAATATTGAAAGAAAACTTCAATTTATCGTTTACCCAAATCGGGTTAATCACTTTCGCCTATCAGATGGCGGCCTCAATACTGCAGCCAATGGTAGGATATTATACTGATAAAAAACCAAAACCTTATTCCCAGATCATCGGCATGCTTTTTACCATGTCCGGTATCGTGCTTTTGTCATATGCGTCCAGTTTTCAGATGATTATTATTTCGGTGATTTTTGTGGGTATCGGTTCTTCTATTTTTCATCCCGAAGCGTCCCGGATTTCGTTTCTGGCATCCGGCGGTAAGAGAGGACTCGCACAGTCTATTTTTCAGTTGGGAGGCAACGCAGGAACTGCACTGGGTCCGCTTTTAGTGGCGTTGATTGTCGTTCCCAATACGCAATATTATATCATTTGGTTTGCCGTTTTCGCTATTATTGGCTTAATGGTTTTAAGCAGGATTGCTCTGTGGTACCAACATCACTTGAATCTGCGTTCTACTAAAAAGGCAGTTATTGATCTGCCCAAGTTATCGCAGAATCAGATTATACTTTCGGTGGTAGTGTTGATGGTACTGATATTTTCAAAATTCTTTTACATGGCCAGTGTGTCGAGCTATTTTACCTTTTATCTAATGGAAAAATTCAGCTTGTCAGTTCAGGAAGCACAGTTTCATTTAGTTTTATTTCTCGCATCCTGCGCATTGGGAACCTTGATTGGCGGACCATTGGGCGACCGTTTCGGTAGAAAATATGTTATTTGGTTTTCTGTTTTAGGCGCAGCGCCATTTACGTTATTATTACCGTATGCCGATTTATTCTGGACCGGAATATTATCGGTCATCATCGGAACCATTATGTCTTCAGCCTTCCCGGCAATATTGGTTTTTGCACAGGAATTATTACCCAAAAAATTAGGAATGGTTTCCGGTCTTTTTTACGGATTCGCCTTCGGAATGGGCGGTTTAGGCTCAGCCTTATTAGGAAACTTAGCCGATCATACCAGCATCATCTATGTTTATCACATCTGCGCCTACCTTCCATTAATTGGAATAATCGCTTTCTTTTTACCCAATTTAAAAAAGAAATAGTTTTTCAGGAGCTTTTCCTGCTCTCCACTGTATCCACGCAAAAAAAGCGTGGGATGCCGTTTCGATCAGGGCTAGGGATTTCGGTTTCCAATTACCCCAAATAATAGTATTTTTAATACCTTTACAGTTGAATTTACTGCTATGTCTTATAATGAATTAAATACTGCCGTGATTGCCCAATTGGAACAAATTGTGGGGTCCTCTTTTATTTTTTTGGATCAGGAAACCAGGAACCATTACGGTCACGATGAAACGGAAGATTATGTTTTTCCTCCTGCCGTAGTCTTGAAACCAGGTACTCCCGAAGAAATTTCGGCTATTATGAGAATAGCAAGCGAAAATAAAATTCCTGTAACGCCAATTGGCGGCCGGACCGGTCTTAGCGGAGGCGCATTGTCAATCCATCAGGGAATTGGCTTATCGATGGAACGCTTCAATAAAATCCTCCATATTGATGAGCAGAATTTACAGGTTACCGTTGAACCGGCAGTTATCACGCAGGTGCTCCGGGAAAGCGTGGCCGAGAAAGGTCTTTTTTATCCACCGGACCCCAGCAGTCAGGGAAGTTGTTGGATAGGAGGGAATGTCGCCGAAAATGCCGGAGGCGCCCGTGCCGTGAAGTATGGTGTCACCAAAGATTATGTCCTGAACCTGGAAGTGGTGCTTGCCAACGGGGAAATTATCTGGACAGGCGCCAATACGTTGAAAAACTCTACCGGTTACAACCTGACCCAATTGATGGTCGGGAGTGAAGGCACTTTGGGAGTAATCACTAAAATTGTTATGAAATTATTGCCACAAGCCACACACAATGTTTTGATGTTGGTTCCTTTTTATTCTGCCAATGAGGCCTGTGAAGCCGTTTCTGCCATATTCAGGGCCGGAGTTGTCCCAAGTGCTTTGGAGTTCATGGAACGCGATGCAATTGACTGGACGCTGAAATTTGTTCCCAATGTGAGTGTAACAATAAAAGACGGTATAGAGGCCCATTTACTAATTGAAGTGGATGGTAATTATCCGGATGTTCTTTTTACGGAAGCCGAAAAAATTATGACAGTCGTAGAACAATTTAAAATTGATGAAGTACTGTTTGCAGACACCGAAGACCAGAAAAACGCATTATGGAAAATGCGTCGGGCGGTCGGTGAAGCGGTAAAATCAAATTCCATCTATAAAGAGGAAGATACCGTGGTGCCACGCTACGAATTGCCAAAATTATTGTACGGAATAAAGGAAATCGGAAATAAATATGGTTTCAAATCGGTTTGTTACGGTCACGCCGGCGATGGAAACCTGCACGTGAATATCGTCAAAGGGGAGATGTCCGATGCCGATTGGACAACAGAAATACCCAAAGGAATCCGTCAAATTTTTGAATTGACAGTTTCCCTGAAAGGAACCTTATCCGGAGAGCATGGTATCGGTTATGTTCAGAAAAACTATATGGATATTGCGTTTAACCAAGCGCAACTTCAGCTGATGAAAGGAATTAAATCAGTATTTGATCCTCATGGAATCTTAAATCCCGGAAAAATATTCCCCGATCAAATGTAATTTTTCTATGATTATTTTTTATATACAAATGAATTTTCAACATTCTGAATTGTCTGATACCAATTAGCATCTTCAATAAAGAATAAGTCTAAGGGTTGATTAAGTTTCTCTCCTTGTAATGCATTCTGAACTGAATTAATTGTCGCAGTCTTTGCATTTTCAGAATTAGTTAAAAGTTTGAAGCCTAAAACCAAGCTAAATTCATTGTTCTTGGTTTGTCCATATTGATAAACTTCTTCTATGACTGTAATTCTTTTAAAATTTTGGATAAGTTTTTGGATAATTTTATTTTCTAAAGGATTATTTGGTGTGCCGACTTGGACAGTTGTGTCTTCCTCGATGTTTAAAGTTTCAATATTGTCCCTATTTTTTTCTAAAACAAACATGGTTGGTAAATCAGAATTAATTACAATCCGGTCCATTAATTCTCTTTCACAAAGGCTCAAAACATCTTTTGAAGATAATGCAGTATATTGAGTTGGTTTATTTGCCCAATTTAACAACGCCTTTTCGTCAGTAAATGCACCTAAAACTTTTAATCCGTCTAAATTAAAAACAGATGAAAGTTGCAACGTTGTATCGCCTTTTGTGGTGGTCCAGGAGTCCGAAAATTGGTTGTCGTTTTTTGAAGGTAATAGTAAAAATGAATTACCGTTCATTAATTCTAAAACAACATTTTTATAGCTATCACCTTCACCATTCTGCTTTTCATAAATGCTCAGTAATTCAAAAAGTCTTGAATTTTCTGGATCAGGTTGTTTTGATTTGCTACCAAAAAGCTTGTCAAATATTCCCATAGATGAATTTTCTTTTGGTTATTTTGCCAAATACTCCAGTAAAACCGGATCGGCATTTTTAAAAGTATTGGATTGCTCCGTAATGGATGCGACTCTTTTTTTATTCAGTTTCATCGTAATGTCCGCTTTCGTGGTAAACAAAAGTGCGGACAAAAAAGGCTTGTTTATATACGGGATCATCCTCTCAATGGCCGTTTCCAAAGAATGCGTTTCCACTACTTCTTCCTGCTGGAATTTGAAGGTCAAGGTGAATTTCAATATATCCTCTTCCAGAATGGAACGCATGTAAATATTCATCAGATCGGTATTGCCGATAGTCTTTGCCAAGGTTAATTTAGCGAAAGTACCCTCGCTGATACTGCTCCTTACATGATTGAAAAAGCTATTGAATACTGCTGTATTTGGCATTGAATAGTAGGTTTAAATTTTGCGTTTACTTGTAAAAAAGAACCCTCTCTGATTTTGGAAAGGGTTAATGTTCTAGTCTCTTTTTGGACTGTTTTTCTTTTCTCTTTTTGCTTCCTTCTTTTCCTTGGCGGTCTTAAGAGGTTCTTTTTTTTCTGTTTTCTTTGCGTCTTGACTTTTTGCCATGATATTTATTTTTGATTATTGTTATCTCTTTATAAGAAGTAAATGTAAAATTATTTTTTGTCATAGGAAATAGATTGCACGAATAAAATGTTTCATCTTATTCTTTTACGGAAAACCTGAAATAAAGTATGATTAATAATGATACAGTTCCGGTAACCAGAAACGTTGCCTCAGCACCAAATTGATACCAAATCAATCCCGCTAACGAACTGGCCAACATCGAACAGATGCTTTGAAATCCCGAATACGTTCCGATGGCTGTCGCGGTATCGTTTTTATCGGTGATATTGCTGATCCAGGCTTTTGAAATACCCTCAGTCGCCGCCGCATATATTCCATACAGCAGAAAAAATCCGCCAATGACATAAGTATGAGAGCTCAATCCCATACCTAAATAGACGATAGCGTAGAGGGATAGGCCGTAGATAAACATTTTCTTCAGCCCAATTTTATCTGCCAGGATCCCAATAGGGAAAGCGCACAAGGCATAAACCAAATTATAAAAAATATAAAGGCCAATGACCTGGATGTCACTCAAACCGGATTCCTTTGCTTTTAAAAGCAAGAATATGTCTGAACTATTAAACAATGTAAATGCCAATAATCCGATGACCACTTGGCGATAGGCGATGGGTGCAGTTTTCCAATAACTGAAAGAGGAAAAAAATGAAACGGACTTCTTTTCTTTGTGAACGAGATGTTTTTTTTCTTTTAGAAATAGCGAAGCCAAAACTGCCAAAACACCCGGAATAAAAGCGATCAAGAATAATGTTTTGTAATCTTCCGGATAATAATAGAGATACAGTAACGCCAATGAAGGACCCAATACGGCTCCAAACGTATCCATCGAGCGATGAAAACCAAAGATTTTCCCTTTCGTTTTAGGAGTGGCTTCGTCGGAAAGAATTGCATCCCGGGCACCGGTCCGTATTCCTTTTCCAAAACGATCCACCGTCCGGGCGAAGAAAATCCACATCGGATGTACCAAAACGGCCATCATGGGTTTTGAAATTGCACTGAACGTATATCCCAGCTGAACAAACGGCACGCGCCTTTGGGATGCATCCGATCGTTTTCCGAAATAGCCTTTACTCAGACCTGCAGTAGCTTCAGCCACGCCTTCCAGAATACCAATCAGCACAATGGAAAACCCGATGGTCTTCAAATAAATCGGCATTATTGGATACAGCATCTCACTTGCCATATCAGTAAATAAGCTGACCAATGAAAGTATCCAGACAGTACGCGTGATGTATTTCAAATGTATTATTGTTTAGTAATGACTAAGATACGAAAAAACGCATGTGGAATAATATGAACTATTTTAGAATTGGTTTTAAAAAAAATCCCCAACTACATTTTGTAATTGGGGATTGTACTATTTATTATTTTCAACTGAAATCTATTCATTCACGATAACCCATTCACCTGAAGCCAACATCGTTTCCGCTTTTTTGAATTTCATGGTTTCGGTTTTACCGCTCATTACATGTTTAATGGTAACATTGTCATTACGGTTGATTTTTGGCATATCCCTTACAATCGTTTCCGTCACTTGGCGAGGCTGTGTTTGTCCGGCCTCACGATTGGCACTTTCGCTGCTTTGAATTTCATTTCTGGTAGTCTGATAATCTTCCTTTTGATGATGAACTTCTCTTGCTTCCTGAATTGCGGGAGCCGTTTGCTGTGGCAAATCTCCTTTGAACAGGAATGAAATAACTTCTTTATTCACCCCATTGAGCATACTGCTGAACAAATTGAAAGCTTCAAATTTATAGATAAGCAATGGATCTTTTTGTTCGTGAACGGCTAATTGAACCGATTGTTTCAACTCGTCCATTTTACGTAAATGTTTTTTCCAGGCTTCATCCACAATTGCTAAAGTGATGTTTTTCTCGAAATCGGCAACCAGTTGTTTTCCTTCTGTTTCGTAGGCTTTCTTCAGATCGGTAACCACGCTTAGTGATTTTACACCATCTGTAAATGGTACTACAATACGTTCAAACTGATTGTTTTTATCTTCGTAAACATTTTTGATGATAGGCAAAGCTTCCCGGGCGCTACGCTCCGTTTTCTCAGCATAATACTGTAAAGCTGCTTTGTAAATTTTACCGGTCAGTTCTATTTCTGTCAATTTACCGAAATCACTTTCTGATACCGGGGAAGTGATGGAGAAATAGCGAATCAATTCGAATTCAAAATTTTTGAAATCATTGTTCATCTTATTGTCATTCACGATCACCTCGCAAGTGTCATACATCATGTTGGCAATATCCAGTTTCAGACGTTCCCCATGCAATGCGTGACGACGACGTTTGTAAACTACCTCACGCTGTGCGTTCATAACGTCATCGTATTCCAATAAACGTTTACGGACACCAAAGTTGTTTTCCTCTACTTTTTTCTGGGCACGTTCGATGGATTTGGTCATCATTGAATGCTGAATCACTTCCCCTTCTTTCAATCCCATTCTGTCCATTACTTTGGCTACTCTTTCAGAACCAAATAAACGCATCAGGTTATCTTCTAAAGAAACATAGAATTGGGAACTTCCCGGATCTCCCTGACGTCCTGCACGACCACGTAACTGTCTGTCGACACGACGCGAATCATGACGTTCAGTACCGATAATTGCCAAACCACCGGCAGCTTTCACTTCAGCAGATAATTTAATATCCGTTCCACGACCGGCCATGTTGGTTGCGATAGTCACTACTCCGGCTTTTCCTGCTTCCTCAACAATTTGTGCCTCCTGCTTGTGCATTTTGGCATTCAAAACGTTGTGGGCTACACCGCGCATTTTCAGCATTCGGCTTAATAATTCCGAAATCTCTACCGAAGTGGTACCAATCAATACTGGTCTTCCGGCCTTAGATAATTCAGATACATCTTCAATAACAGCATTGAATTTTTCGCGTGTCGTTTTATAAATTAAATCTTCTTTGTCTTTTCTCGACATTGGTCTGTTGGTAGGAATTTCTACCACATCCAATTTATAAATTTGCCAAAGCTCACCTGCTTCTGTAACAGCTGTTCCGGTCATACCGCCCAATTTGCTGTACATTCTGAAATAGTTCTGCAATGTGACTGTTGCAAAAGTTTGGGTTGCCGCTTCAATTTTTACGTTTTCTTTCGCTTCAATCGCCTGGTGTAAACCGTCAGAATAACGACGGCCATCCATGATACGTCCAGTCTGCTCATCTACAATCATGATTTTGTTGTCCATGATTACATATTCCACGTCCTTTTCGAATAAGCTATACGCTTTCAGTAGTTGCGTTAACGTGTGGATTCTTTCGCTTTTGATGCTGAAATCCTGAAACAGTCTTTCTTTCTCTTCGGCTTCGGCATCCTTGTCTAATTTTTTTCTCTCGATAGCCGCAATTTCGGTTCCGATATCCGGAAGAACGAAGAAACTACTGTCGGTATCCTGAGAAAGAAATTTGATTCCGTTGTCAGTTAATTCGACCTGATTGTTCTTTTCTTCAATTACAAAATACAACGCTTCATCTGCAATATGCATATCACGTTTGTTATCCTGTAAATACTGATTTTCGGTTTTTTGAAGCAATTGCTTGATCCCTTCTTCACTCAAAAATTTGATTAAGGCTTTATTTTTTGGTAAACTTCTGTAGGCTCTCAATAAATTGAAACCACCTTCTTTGGTATTACCCTCTTTAATTAATCTTTTCGCTTCCGCTAAAAACCCGTTGGCCAATTGTCTTTGCAGACTTACCAGGTTTTCGATTTTTGGTTTCAGCTCATTAAATTCATGACGGTCTCCTTGTGGAACCGGACCCGAAATAATCAATGGCGTTCTCGCATCATCAATCAATACCGAATCGACCTCATCGACAATGGCGTAATTGTGTTTTCTCTGAACCAAATCTGCCGGCGAATGCGCCATGTTATCTCTTAAGTAGTCAAAACCAAATTCGTTATTAGTCCCGTAGGTAATATCGGCTTCGTATGCTTTTCTTCTTTCGTCAGAATTAGGCTGGTGATTGTCGATACAATCTACTGTCAGACCGTGGAACTCAAACAGTGGCGCTTTCCAAGTACTATCACGTTTTGCCAAATAATCATTCACGGTTACCAAGTGCACCCCGTTTCCGGTTAGGGCATTCAGATAAAGAGGCAAAGTTGCCACTAACGTTTTTCCTTCCCCAGTCTGCATTTCTGCAATTTTACCTCCATGAAGTACCATACCACCAATCAACTGGACATCATAATGCACCATGTCCCAAGTGATTTCTTTTCCGGCAGCGCTCCAGGAATTAGCCCAAATTGCATTATTCCCATCCAATGTAATATAGCTTTTTGTGGCAGAAAGTTCGCGGTCTTTTGGAGTAGCCGTGACTGTGATTGAAGTATTGTCTTTGAATCTTTTGGCGGTTTCTTTCACTACTGCGAAAGCTTCAGGAAGCAATTCGCCCAATGTTTTTTCAGAAATCTCGTAAGCTTCCTTTTCTAAAGCGTCAATGGCCATGTAAAGGTCTTCTCTTTTATCGATGTCCTCGATGGTTTCCACTTCCACCTGAAGTGCGGCTATTTTCGCATCTTTCTCGGCACGGGCCTGCTTTATTTTTTCCTTGAAATAGGCAGTTTTTTCTCTCAATTCATCATGAGATAATGCTTCTAAGGCACTTTCGAAAGTTTTTATTTTCGTGATATTACCTTGTAAGGCTTTGACGTCTTTCTCGGATTTGTCCCCAACAAAAACTTTAAGAATGCTATTTATGAAACTCATATTATTTATCTCTATTTCTATTTATAATCAAGTGTGTAAAATTAACCAAAAAAAAAGCCTCTGATGAGACTTTTTCATTGATTTTATTTTTTAATATTCATCCTCGTTCCAAAGATAATCTTCGTCGGTTGGATAATCAGGCCAAATCTCTTCCATCGATTCATAAATCTCCCCTTCGTCTTCTATAGATTGTAGGTTTTCAACCACTTCAAGTGGCGCACCAGCTCTAATAGCGTAGTCGATAAGTTCATCTTTGGTCGCAGGCCACGGTGCATCACTTAAATAAGATGCTAATTCTAATGTCCAATACATTTGATATCGATTTTAGTTTATGCAAAAATAAATTTTTTACTGAAAAAGTCAAGTAAAAATCGATTTATTTTAAAAAAAGTTAAGAACGTCAATTTTTTGTGTTTTTTAGCCCTGATAGCAGTGGAAATCCTTTTGCTTTTTTTAAAGCAAAAGATTGCAACGGATAGCAGGAAACAGCTTCAAAAAAATGGATCAACCCTTTTGAGGAATCCACTTTATTTCTTCAGCGTTTAGATCATGGGACAACTTCCGTGCCAAGACAAAAAGGTAGTCAGAAAGTCGGTTCAGATACTTAATCACCAGCTCATCTGTAGGCTCAATGTCATTTAAATGGACAGACAGACGCTCTGCCCTGCGGCAAACACAACGTGCAATGTGACAATATGACACGGTCGTATGACCACCCGGAAGTACAAAATGAGTCATGGGAGGTAAACTTTTCTCCATTTCATCAATCTCATTTTCAAGCAATTCAATATCACCCTCTATGATTTTGGGAATATTTAATCTTGGCTTGCCGTTTTTTAGGATTTCTTTTTCTGGCGGAGTGGCCAGAATTGCGCCAACAGTAAACAACCGATCCTGGATTTGGATCAATATTTCTTTATAATGCGTATTCATCTCCTGATCTCGGATTAGTCCAATGTGGGAATTGAGTTCATCGACGGTGCCGTAACTTTCGATTCGGATATGGTCTTTCGGTACCCGTGTGCCTCCAAAAAGTGCCGTGGTTCCTTTGTCTCCTGTTTTAGTATATACTTTCATTGAGGTATTTGTTTGATGATTTTTGAAAAAAATAGCATTTAGTGTATAAGTTCCAGTAATTCTGAAACGAATCTGGTTTGTGAGCCCTCACTTAAATTGAAATACAAATCAGGCTCGATGCATTCCACTTCCATTAAATGCAGTTCATTATTAATGACAATGCCATCAACCCGGGCATATAACAACTGGTCATCGAATGTGTTGACAATTTGTTGTGCCTTTTGGATCAATTCTTCAGTGGGTTTTACTGCGGTGTATTGCCCGCCGAATTGTACCTGCACCCTAAAATCACCTGCCATTGGTTTTTTGTTGACACAATGCGAGAATTTTTTATTGAAAAAGATAAATGATGTTTCTCCGAATTCCTTAATCTCCGGCATGAATTCCTGTACCAGCAATTCTTTTTCGGAAGCAATTGTACGGTATTCTTCATTCATATATGCTGTCTCGATAACATCAAAAAGAGTTGTCTGATAAGCACCTCCCGAAAAAGCGGGTTTGATAACTGCATTTTTCCAATGAGCCGGAATGATTTCGGAAAGGTTCAGATTAGAAGTCTTATCAATAAAAACAGTAGGGATGATAGCAATTCCCTGCTGCTGGAGGTCACGAAGGTAAAATTTATGCTTGTTCTGTTTAATGACAGCAATCGGATTTAAGGTTTTAATCCCTGAACGTTCTATTTGGTCAAGCCAAAGGTTGAACTCCTGTTCCTTTTCAAAATAATCCCAGGTGTTCCGAAAAATCAGCCAATCAAATTCGTTCCAATTAATTGTTGGGTCATCCCAAATCACTGCTTTTGCATGAATCTGATGTTTCGCCAATTCTGGAATTAAAAGCTGGTCTTCAGGGTTAAGATACGGCAGTTTGGCACAGGTAAGTAAAGCTACATTCATGACGGTTTACAAAGAAGCAAGTTCTTTTTCAATAATGTTTGAATTGTCACTTTCAATAATTCCGTCGCGTAAACGAATGATTCTATGCGCGTGTTTGGCGATCTCTTCTTCATGTGTTACCAAAATAACGGTGTTTCCAAGAGCATGAATTTCATTGAACAGTCCCATAATTTCTTCCGACGTTTTACTGTCGAGGTTACCGGTAGGCTCATCTGCCAAAATAATGGAAGGACGGTTTACCAAAGCACGGGCAACGGCCACACGCTGTCTTTGTCCTCCCGAGAGCTGATTGGGCTGGTGATCCATGCGGTCGGCCAATCCTACTTGTGTCAGAACTTCTTCGGCACGTGCTTTTCTGTCCGCTTTCGAATGCCCGGCGTAAATCATTGGCAGGGCCACATTATCCAGGGCAGTTGTTCTTGGTAAAAGGTTAAAGGTCTGAAAAACAAAACCGATTTCCTTGTTCCTGATTCCGGCGAGTTCGTCGTCCTTCATCTGGCTGACATCTTTGCCGTTTAGGATATATTGTCCTGATGTAGGCGTATCGAGACAGCCTAAAAGGTTCATTAAAGTAGATTTTCCAGAACCTGAAGGTCCCATTAAAGCGACATATTCTCCCTTGTTTATTTTTAAATCGATACCTTTTAATACATAAACGATTTCATTTCCCAGAATAAAATCTCTCGTAATATTTTTGATTTTTATAAGTGGCGCAGTCATTTTTTTTAATTTGAGATAAAAGTAAGTGTTTTTTTTAAACTGTGCTGAATAAAAATTCTTACATAATTGTTATACAATTATATATTTTTGTTATGTTATACTCATATTTTAAAATAATTTTAAGTTAAATATTAAATTATTATTAAATTTTTAAGGCAAACATTGTTTAACAAACAAATTTTCTTACATTTACTTATATAATATTTAAAACCCAATTAATTATGAAAAACAGAAATTTGTTTTTAGGATTAGCGATAATCGCTTTAGCATTTACATCTTGTAAAGATGAAAAAGAAACACAAGCAGAGAAACAGGTTGATACGTACGTTGTTTACGTTGATTCATTAGGGAACGTAGCCGAAGCTGACGCAAAAACAAATTGGCAGGCCATTGATGCTTCTTACCAATTAAGAATGAGCGAAGCTGAAGCAGCTTTGGAAAATCTGAAAGATAGAGAAAAAGCTCAAGAAAGAATAAATGCAAGTAAAGCTAAATATGAAGCTTTAAAAGCTAAAATGCAAGCAGATATGCAGCCAGCGGAAGCAGCAGCACCTGCAAACCCTAAAATGGCATTAAGAAGTGCCTTATTCGGTGAAGGAAAAGTGGGTGACGATATGAATTTTGACTGGGTAAATAAAGATAATATCCATGGTGTCTACCAACAATTCATTCACACTGTTGAGAACAATAAAGACAGTTATTCCCGTGAAGACTGGGATGAAATCAAAGTTATGTATGAAGCACTTGACACTAGAAAAAATACTGTTGAAAGAGAAGGTCTTTCTTCTGAAGACAACAGAAAAATCGCTAGTTTGAAAATCAAATTTGCACCAATGTTAAAAGTTAACAGAATAGGTGCTAAATCTGGAGAAAACGAAAGAGCCAAAGAAGAAGCAAACTAATAAGTTATTTATTAATTCGAGAGAAATGACAGTCAGTAATGGCTGTCATTTTTTTTTTGATATTAATTGACCCGAATAACAAAGTTTTCTTTTACCTGCTCACTTCTGAAGAAAACCAATCCCCATTGAAAGGTGTCGATTGTAACCGTTACTTTAGGGTTTTGCTTTATGACATTCCACGCTTCTTCCATTTCGGGGGACCAATGAATGTCATCGAAAATCCAGACGCTGTCATTGGTGATGGTTGGGAGTAACAATTCAAAATAATCCAAAGTGGCCGTTTTGGAATGATTCCCGTCAAAGTATATGAATTGAAATGAATCAGAAACAGTCTGCAAGTAATTTCCGAATTCGGTTACGACAGCATTTACATTGTCCAAACCAAACTTCTTAAATTGTTGCTGGGCAATAGTAGCGGTTTCAGGACAGCCTTCAAGCGTTACAATACTTGAATTTTTATTTCCCAACGCCAGTGCTGCTGTCGCCAATCCTAATGAAGTCCCTATTTCTAAGATATCTTTCGGTTTAAAATAATGAACAATCCGATACAGTAATTCAGCCCTCTTTTTTGTAATTCCCGCAGTTTGTGCAATTTTGGAAATGGATCTCATGTTACTTTTAAAAACACGCGAACCCGCACCAAAATCTATTACGTTAATCGTTTTGTTGTTTTCTAAAAGGGAATTTCTGTATTTTTTTAGAAGAATATAGTCTGTCTTTGGTTTTTTATCATAAAAACATTTCGTGACAAGACTAAACACAAAAGGGGAATGGACTCCATGCTCGTTTTTGGAGTGCCAAAGAAATTTCAGATAAGCTTTTATATGAAACAGCATAAGTATATATCAGTCGCTGACTAAGTTTTACCCTTCAATTTTCGCCGAAAGTTCAAACCAGCGTTCTTCTTTCTCTTCAATTTTAGCAATGATGTTTTGTAATTCATTCGCTTTTTTCTCAATATCAGCATCGGCTACTTTGCCTTCAGAGAAAAGGTGTTCAATAGCAATTTTCTGAACCTCCAAATCTTTGATTTCTTTCTCAATTTTCTGAAATTCCTTTTGTTCGTTGAACGTCAGATTTCCTGTCGGATTATTTTGTTTCCAGTCTTTCTTTTCGGCTTTGTTTTCTTCTTTCTGGGCCACATCAGTACTGTCTTCATACGCCCTGAAATCAGAATAGTTACCTGGGAAATTCTCGATTACACCTTCACCTCGGAAGATAAATAAATGATCGACAATCTTATCCATAAAGTAACGGTCGTGTGACACTACTACCAGACATCCCGGATAATCCAAAAGGAAGCTTTCTAGAACATTTAAGGTAACAATATCCAAATCATTGGTAGGCTCATCGAGAATCAAAAAGTTCGGATTCTGAATCAAAACCGTACACAAATACAACCGTTTCAGTTCACCACCACTCAATTTCTCTACAAAATCATATTGTTTTTTGCTGTCAAAAAGGAAACGTTCCAATAATTGGGAAGCAGAAATAATTTTTCCTTTGGTCAGCGGAATAAATTCGCCATATTCTTTGATTACGTCGATGACGCGCTGTCCCGGTTTTGGATTGATTCCGCTTTGGGTATAATAACCGATTTTAATCGTATCACCCACAACGACTTTTCCGCCATCTAACGGAACATTCCCAGTCAGTAAATTTAAAAAAGTTGATTTTCCGGTTCCGTTTTTCCCGATGATTCCAATGCGCTCTCCTCGTTGGAAATCGAAACTGAAATTATCCAAAATCACACGGTCCTTAAAACGTTTGGAGATTTTATGAAGCTCGATAATCTTGCTGCCCATGCGTTCCATATTGATTTCAAGTTCCACCACATTCTCCTTACGACGGCTTTGTGCTTTTTCCTTGATTGTATAAAAATCATCCTGGCGGGATTTCGATTTGGTTGTTCTCGCCTTTGGCTGACGGCGCATCCATTCCAGTTCTTTTACAAAAAGATTCTGTGCTTTATCGACACTGGAATTTTCTGAGGCAATGCGTTCCTCTTTTTTCTCTAAATAATAGGAGTAGTTTCCTTTGTATTGGTATAATTTTCCATTGTCCAATTCGATGATTTCATTACAGACACGTTCCAGAAAGAAACGGTCGTGTGTCACCATGAATAACGTAATGTTTTCTTTGGCAAAATAACTCTCAAGCCATTCAATCATCTCCAAATCAAGGTGATTCGTGGGTTCATCCAGAATTAGTAAATCCGGACGGTTGATTAATATGATGGCCAATGACAGCCGTTTTTTCTGCCCACCCGAAAGGTTTTTTACTTTCAGTTTGAAGTCTTCCAACTTCAATTTGAATAAAATCTGTTTGTATTGTGTTTCAAAATCCCAGGCATCATGCTGGTCCATTAGGTCAAAAGCCTTTTGGTACGCCTCAGAATCATCCGGGTTTTCCAATGCTTTCTCGTATTGTTCAATGACTTTTAGAGTCTCGTTATCCGAAGCAAAAATGCTTTCTTCAATAGTCAGCTCATCCTGAAGGTTGCCTACTTGCGACAAAAATGCCATTTTGATACTTTTTCTCAGAACTACTTTTCCTGTATCGGGTTCATCGAAACCATTGATAATATTCATAATGGTCGTTTTTCCAGAACCATTTTTGGCAATGAAAGCAATTTTCTGATCTTTATTAATTCCGAACGAGATGTCTTTAAACAAAGTACGTTCACCAAAAGATTTCGAGATATTTTCAACAGATAGGTAATTCACAGCGGTAATTTTTTTACTTCGTACAGTTCGACCTTCGCGGTCTCGGGTGCAAAAGTAGGTCATTGCGAGGAACGAAGCAATCTTTTCTTGTCATTGCGAGGAACTAGGCAGTCTGAAGCGAAAAGTTTGGGATTTTTCAGGAATGCTTTTCCCGCCTTCCCCTTTATCTTTGTTCGTTCCTCACAAAGGATACCGGCTCCATCGGGGCTAAAAGATAAATGTCTTTTGTGTTTTTAATTTTTTGCAACTTTACGACTTTAAATATACCTTTGAAAAATGCAGCTATCCGTCATTATTCTCAACTACAACGTTCGGTATTTTCTGGAACAATGTGTTTTAAGTGTCCAAAATGCACTCGAAGGCATTGACGGCGAAATCATTGTAGTCGATAACAATTCTTCCGATGACAGTTGCGAAATGATGAAACAACGCTTCTCCAATGTTCAACTTATTGAAAACAAAGAAAATTCCGGTTTTCCAAAAGGGAATAATATGGGTGTGGCAGCTGCCAAAGGAGAGTATATTTGCATTCTCAATCCGGATACTGTGGTTGCCGAAGATACTTTTACCAAAGTGTTGGACTTCGCCAGGAAACAATCCGACCTAGGAATTGTGGGCTGCAAACTGATTGACGGAACGGGAAATTTTCTTCCCGAAAGCAAAAGAGGGATTCCAACTCCCTGGGTTGCTTTTACCAAGATTATTGGGCTCTATAAAATATTCCCAAAATCAACCTTGTTCAATAAATATTACGCCCAAAATCTGATGGAGAATCAAACAGGAAAAGTGGATATCCTGGTGGGGGCTTTTATGGTGATGAAACGTGAATTATATCTTGGAGTCGGTGGTTTTGATGAGGATTGTTTTATGTATTCCGATGATATTGATCTGTCTTACATGGTATTGCAGAAAGGTAAAACGAATTATTATTTCCACGAAACAACAGTCATCCACTATAAAGGAGAAAGTACCGTTAAGGATGGGACGTACATGCAACGATTCCGCGAAGCCATGCAGTTTTTTTACCGGAAACATTTCGGTGCCTCTTTATTGTTTGATTGGTTTATGAGGGTCGGAACGTGGTTTTTTGCATTGGCAAAGAAAAATAAGACCGCTGCCAATATAAAACCGGAAGAATATTTTCTATTTTCTTCGGACGAAAATCTGAAGCAGAAATTGAAAAAACAGTTTCAAAAAAAGCTCCACTGTTTAACAAACGTAGACGAAAATGTTTTATTTTCGCATGAAATTTCAAAAGTCAGGCAAAGCGAATTGATACTGGATAATGCTCATTTTTCATTCCGTCAAATCATTTCTTTTTTTGAAAAAAATAAAAATCAGGGATTCACTTTCAAAATCATACCCAAAAACGCTTCTTTTATCATTGGAAGCAATAGTAGTAATGATCGGGGAGAGATTATTCTGATAGAGTAAAAATTTACATTTTGTGGAATAATAATTTAAAATAATTAGTAATTTTGCAAACCAAATACGAAAAAACAACTTTAGTTTAAAGATATGGCAAAGTTTGAATTGAGATTACCCAAAATGGGCGAAAGCGTTGCGGAAGCAACCATTACCAACTGGTTAAAAAAAGTAGGTGAAAAAATCGACGCGGACGAAGCCGTATTGGAAATTGCAACTGATAAGGTTGACAGTGAAGTTCCTTCGGAAGTAAGCGGCGTATTGACTGAAATTCTTTTCAATGTAGACGACGTGGTTCTAGTAGGGCAGACAATTGCAATCATTGAGACTGAAGGCGGTGTTGTTGAGGTTGCGAAAGAAACGGCTCAGGCGGTAACTGAAGTATCTAAAACAGTTGACTTGAGCGGCGAACAGGCGAAGCAAACTGCTAAAGATGCAGTAGCTGCTCCTGTAAATTTTTCTGATTCAGAAAAATTCTTTTCACCTTTAGTGAAAAATATTGCCAAAGAAGAAGGGGTTACTATTGCTGAACTGGAAGCCATTCAAGGCGCTGGTAAAGACGGAAGAGTTACTAAAAATGATATATTAGAATACGTTAAAAACAGATCATCCCAGCCAGCTACTCCTGCTCCTGCAGCTGAAGCACCAAAAGTGGCAATGGTTGCGCAAAAAGCAGCTCCTGTTTCGGTAAATGGTGGTGATGAAATCGTAGAAATGGACAGAATGCGTAAGCTGATTTCCGGATATATGGTGGCCTCTGTTCAAACTTCAGCACACGTCCAATCGTTCATCGAAGTGGATGTGACGAACATCGTGAAATGGAGAGATAAAGTTAAGAATGCATTCGAGAAAAGAGAAGGGGAGAAATTGACTTACACACCAATCTTTATGGAAGCGGTTGCCAAAGCATTAAAAGACTTCCCTGGCATGAATATTTCTGTAGATGGCGATTATATCATCAAAAGAAAGAATATCAATTTGGGAATGGCAGCAGCGTTGCCAAATGGAAATTTGATTGTTCCCGTAATTAAAAATGCAGACCAATTGAACCTGGTGGGAATGGCAAAAGCGGTAAACGATTTAGGAAACCGTGCTAAATTAGGAAAACTGAAACCTGACGATACTCAGGGAGGTACATATACTGTTACTAATGTGGGTACCTTTGGAAGTGTTTTTGGAACACCAATCATCAACCAGCCACAAGTGGGGATTTTAGCTCTTGGAGCCATCCGAAAAGTACCTGCAGTTATTGAAACTCCGGAGGGTGATTTTATCGGTATCCGCCAAAAAATGTTTTTGTCACACAGTTATGATCACCGTGTTGTAGATGGAGCTCTTGGAGGTTCGTTCGTAAAACGCGTAGCAGATTACCTGGAAGCTTTCGACAGCAATCGTGATTTCTAAAATATAATAAATAAATTGATATAAAATGACCTCATTTGAGGTCATTTTTTTTTGGTGTCAATTTATTAAATACTATTTTAAAAAGTTGTAAATTAGTAGTAATCAATTAATAATCAAATAGATGAAATTATGAAACAATTTAGACTTTTATTTTTATCCGTCCTTTTACTGTTAGCGCCAGCGTCTTTTTCTCAATTTGGAACGCTGGATTCAGATTTTAGTGACGATGGAAAAGTTTTAACAACTTTTGGTGAATTTCATTCATCGGTACGATCTATAGTTATTCAGCCTGATGGCAAAATTATTGCTGCAGGAGATATCTTTGACACTAACCGTCCATTTTCTCAATTCGCATTATCCCGTTACAATAGCGATGGATCGCTCGACGAGGAATTTGGTTTAAAAGGAAGAATAATTGAAAATTCCGGTACGCAAATGCATTTACATTCCATGAGTTTACAACTTGATGATAAAATTTTAGTGGCAGGAATTGAATTTCCCAGTAAAAGTAAAACATCATTTTCATTACTCAGAAGATACAATTCTGAAGGTACTGTAGATTTATCATTTGGCACCGCGGGTAAAGTGCTTCTAAATTCAATTTTTTCTACCTCTATGACCGTCCATGAGGATGGGAAAATTATTTTGGTTGGTTATTCCGTTCACCATTTTTTCAAACCCAACAATTATGTATTGATGGTAATGAGATTTAATCAGGACGGAACTTTGGACGATAGCTTCGGCGTCAATGGGGTGGTACAAACCAAAATAAGAAGTTTAGGCGCCCAAATATCCGTTGCTGTACAAAATGATAATAAAATAGTCGTATCTGCTGATATCCTTGGAATTAACGATAGAGATATTATTATTTTGCGTTATCTGTCTGATGGCTCATTTGATACTGATTTTGGAAATAAAGGAGTAGTAGTTGTGGATGCCAAATATGATAATGCTGCCGAAACTGTGAAAATTCAGCCTCTTGATGGGAAAATCGTAGTTGGTGGTACATCGGAACCGCCTTTGAGTTATTCTTTCATGCTGGCGCGTCTATTGCCAAACGGAGATCTTGACTCCGATTTTGGGGATTCCGGTCTAGCAATTACGGAGGCAGCAAATAGTGAACAATTAAAATCGTTAGTGGTACAATCAGACGGAATGATTTTGACTTGCGGTCTGGTTCGCTATGCAACAAAAGATGAAGAGATTATTTTGAAACGATTCGGTTCCGATGGAATATTAGATTGGACCTTTGGGAAGTATGGTGTCGTTGTTACTGATTTTGATCTTAGAAGCGGGACTGCCTCAATGGCCATGCAGGCTGACGGTAGAATTATGGCCGGAGGTTATGCGGGTGGTAGTTCCAAAGTGGATTTTGCATTACTTCGGTATATTTCAGGAGTAAAAGTGGAAGGGCAGGCTGATGAGAAAAATATCTTTTCCATATCTCCAAATCCTGTTGATAAAACTGTCAATCTAGCATTCGATCTGAAATATTCCCAAGGATTAACGGTGGATTTATATGATTTCAATGGAAGAAAAATTCAAAATGTCCTTCAACGCAAAGATTTTCCGGCAGGGACCAATTCCTATACAATTGAGTTACCCGAAAATTTAACTAAAGGGATATACTTTTTAAATATCTCAAATGGTAAAAGTACCTCAAACCTGAAAATTGTTAAATAAAATTATATAAAACCCTCCATTTTTAGAGTGGAGCGTACATATATTTAAAAGTATGCAAATGAATAGCAATTGTTTGGACGAAGTGAATGTGCGAATCAACAGCAGCCATCATGAAAAAAATTAAAATATTTCTGTTTATAGTACCTCTACTTTACTCAAATGTAATATGCGCCCAATATGGGACACTTGATAATACTTTTGGGGATGAGGGGAAAGTGATCACCTTTTTTGGGCAATACGAATCAGAAGTACACTCTTTAGCAATACAACCAGACGGGAAAATTATAGCCGCAGGGAGCGTATTTGATCATGGTGGATACAACCAATTTGGCTTGGCTAGATACAATGCCA
This sequence comes from Flavobacterium sp. GT3R68, assembly GCF_007109225.1. Classification (GTDB taxonomy): domain Bacteria; phylum Bacteroidota; class Bacteroidia; order Flavobacteriales; family Flavobacteriaceae; genus Flavobacterium. Next base: position 147,090 of record NZ_VJZK01000002.1, on the reverse strand, counting down.
ATGGAACACTTGACAGCACATTCGGTACTGACGGGATCATCATAAGTGCCTTTTTGGAGAATTCACTTTTGAATTGTATGGTATTACAAACAGACGGTAAAATTATAGCAGGAGGCAATGTGTCTGGTGTGTACCCAAATTTTCAATCTCTTCTAGTGCGGTATAATTCAAATGGTACTATAGATCCCACTTTTGGAGTTGCAGGGAAAGTAATTACAAACTCCAATAATATTAGTTCGTTAGTGTTACAGCCCGATGGAAAAATTGTCTGTGCCGGAATTTCATTTGATGGGTCCGACAGGGATATACAGTTAATTCGATATACAAAAGAAGGAATGTTGGATGCTGGTTTTGGTATCGGCGGAATAGTAACCACATCTATTGGGGATCGGGATTTTGGATATTCAGCAGCACTGCAAACGGACGGGAAAATAATTCTCTCCGGGGCCACATCTTCCGGCAGCGGATTTACAACTGATTATGTGATCGCAAGGTATTTTGAAAGCGGAATTTTAGACGTCGGTTTTGGCAGTAATGGTATCGTAATGTTTGATATGGAGGATAGCGATGTAGCACGATCTGTAAAAATTCAAAAAGATGAAAAAATTGTTTTCTTAGGTTATTCCAAATTATTCCGTCTGATGTCAGATGGGAATATTGACACTGGTTTTGGGACAAACGGAATAGTTACGTTGCCCTTAGGAAATGAGATCCAAATACAACCCGATGAAAAAATAGTAACTGTCGGAACTTATGAAAATTCGCTAGGTTCCAGTGATATTGCATTAGCACGTTATGAAAGTAGTGGTGATTTAGATTCCACTTTTGGAACAGGCGGAATTGTCACTACGTCCTTGGGAGCAAGTTCACGAAGTGGTGCCAACGCAGTGTCGATGCAGACTGATGGTAAAATAATAGTAGGGGGGAGCGTGAGCGAGGCATTCCTTTCGTCACATCCACATTCTGTGATACTGCGCTATAATTCAGGATTGTTGTCAAATTCTGAATTTGACATGCAAAAAAAGCACTTTGTAGCCTATCCCAATCCGGTAAATCAAGTTGTTAATTTAGATTTTAATCTTAATCAATCCGACGAACTGTCCATTGATTTATACGATAGCAACGGAAGAAAGGTCGCAAATCTGTTAAAAGAAACCGCTTTTGAATCAGGTAAACATTCCCAAAAAATGGAACTGCCCGGAACTTTAGCGAACGGTATTTACTTCCTGCAAATTTCAAATGGCATAAATACCACAAATATTAAAATTGTTAAATAATCCCCAGATTTCTGTTTAATCAATTTGTTAGTTTTTCTGTTCACCCGAAGCATTTGTTTTTCGGAACGGACAGGCTTTTGTTATAAATCAAAAATGGAGATATTATGGGGAGAATTAAACATTTATTTTGGACATTCATCTTAATGGTCGCAACGGACTCTTCTGCGCAAGATGGAACGCTGGACACAACATTTGGGAATAGCGGAGTTGTAATGACTGATTTTGGAGGATATTTATCGGATATAAAAGATATAGCGGTTTTGTCCAACGGTAAAATAATAACGGCGGGTGGAATCTTTAACCAAAGTGGGTATAACAAATTTGCTTTGTTGCGATACAATAAAGATGGTTCGTTGGACAACGAATTTGGTGCAGATGGAAAAGTGATTAATGACTTTGGAGGGTATTATGTAAATGGAATGTTACAGGAATCTGAAGGTAAAATAATTGTCGCAACCCGCGAATATGACTATTTTGAAGGCATTTTTGCAAGCAGGTCTTTTTTAGTCCAATACGATAAAAACGGCATTTTAGACAGTACTTTTGGTGTTAACGGTGTAATTATTAAAAATACAAATGGCATAAACTCGCTGGCACTGCTGCCTGATGGAAAAATATTGGCTGCCGAAAGTTATGGAAGTACTGCTTTGGGCGTGACCCACAGCCTCATTCGCTATAATTCTAATGGAAATCCGGACAGTAGTTTTGGCATCAATGGTGCTGTACCAATTACTGCGATAGGACAAGTAGCACTGACAAAAGATGGGAAAATACTAATTTCAAGTAGTGATGGGAATTTTGTTTTTACAAGATATTTAAATGACGGTACACTAGATGCTACGTTTGGTAATAATGGCACTCTAACCATAGATATTGATGTGGATAATTTGCGTTTTGTAAAAATTCAACCAGATAATAAAATTTTATTTATTGGCCGTTCCTATCATTTTATCGATTCACCGTACACCATTTCCGATGACCACTATAGAATATTCAGGCTTTTGCCTAATGGGGATTTGGATGCGAACTTTGGAGAAAATGGTATGATTGTATTAACTGTTTCACCTGATTCTGCATTGACTGATAATGCCCCGGATTCAATAGTGATACAATCTGACGGAAAAATTGTCGCCATCGGCAGACATCCCTATATTGATGAATATGGGTATAGTCTTGATCAAATCGGAATCGTCCGGTATTTAGTGACTGGTGTTCCGGATGTTACTTTTGGAGAGAATAGTCTTCTGCTTATTCCAAATGATAATTTAGGTGGTGGAAATATGTCAAATTCAACTTGCCTGCAGTCTGATGGGAAACTTGTCATTGGATCTACATTCTGTGAAGCACATCTTTCCTGTCATCCTCACACATTATTGTTAAGATATGGTTTAGGTCAAACATTAACCGACAATGAATTTGAAGGACATAAAAATACATTTTCCGTGTATCCCAATCCTGTCAGTCAAATCGTCAATTTGGATTTTAATCTTAATCAATCGGAGGATTTGTCAATCGATTTATACGATGTCAACGGTAGAAAAATTTCGAATTTGCTAAAGAATAAAAATTTTCAATCTGGGCATAATTCCCAACAATTAGATTTGCCCGGAACCCTGTCCAAAGGGATTTATTTTTTAAGCGTCTCAGACGCGGAATATACGGCCGTCGTAAAAATCGTAAAATAACAGCTCCAATTTCTATCTATTTTAATCACTTGCACAGCTATCCATTAATAATGATGATAAAATTGCAGAAATTATGAAAAGAATTAAACGTTTATTTTTAGTATCGATTTTAACCACAACAATGATTTCATTTGCCCAGGATGGTACTCTTGATACCACTTTTGATGTAGATGGGAAAGTTGTTACGCTTTTCGGATCCAATCTTTCCAGTGTACACGATTTGGCAGTCCAGCCTGATGGTAAAATAATAGCAGGCGGAAGTGTTTTTGCAACTTCCACTATTTATAATCAATTTGCCTTGGCGCGATACAATCAGGACGGATCGCTCGATGGGGCTTTTGGGGTTGGCGGAAAAGCAGTATCTGACTTTTCAGACTTACGTCTCGAATTTACTGCGATGGCTATTCAAAGCGATGGTAAAATAGTCGCGGTGGGGAGTTCGCATACGTTTTTCAACGGACTGCCTTATGAGCAATTCGAAATCATGCGATTCAATAGTAATGGGAGTATTGATACCGGTTTTGGTGTAAACGGAAAAGTATTGTCAATTACAATTGGCGATGTTAGTAATATGGCAGCTGTTATTATTCAAGCCGACGGAAAAATAATTGTGGGGGGAGACACCATGATTTACAGTGATCCAACCTCTGATTTTGTGGTGCTGCGATATCTGGACAATGGTGTTTTAGATACGGGCTTCGGGCATAATGGTGTTGTCATTACATCGCTACAGGCAGATGATGTTGTTAAAGCGATGACCTTACAGGCTGACGGTAAAATTATTCTGGCAGGATCTTCCCGTGCTGTATATGATCCGATACTGGGTTATTATGCACAGGATTTTGCTGTAGTGAGATATAATAGTAACGGAAGTCTGGATAACACTTTTGGAATCAATGGAAAACTTATTGCAGAAGGCAATGAAGAGTTTGATACTGCTTTGCTGGTTGAAAGTCTGGCGGATGGTACCATAATAGTTGCAGGTAATGCCAGACCGACCGGAGGGCCAAATAATTTCCTGATGATGCATCTTTTGCCGAAAGGCGAATTGGATCCCGATTTTGGAACGGGTGGAGTGATAATTAAACCCCTGTCCGTCGGGGAAGTAACCGCCATGGAAATGCAAACCGATGGGAAAATCTTGCTCGCTCAATATCATGCTACTGGAGGTATTTCCAGTGCGGATATTCAATTGATACGTTTTTTAGCCACCGGAGGGTTGGATTTGACTTTTGGAGAAGACGGTATAGTCACCACTGATTTTATCAATCAAAACAGTCAGGCAAATGCAATCACTGTTCAAGATGACGGTAAGATTTTGATAGGCGGAGGCTCGGGAAATCCTATTCATGTCGATTTTGCGGTTTCGCGGTTTAATTCCACCTTAAAACTGGATAATTCGGAATTTAATATGGCGGAGTCGTTTTCGGTGTATCCTAATCCCGTTCAACAGACTGTAAATTTGACTTTCACACTAAAACATTCTCAACTGTTATCAATAGATTTGTATGATACAAGTGGAAGGAAAATTATCCGTTTGATAAACGACAAAACATTTGCTGAAGGTAGTAATTTCCAAAAACTGGAACTGCCGTCAACATTGTCAAAAGGTATTTATTTCCTGAATATTTCAGATGGGAGTAAGGCTTCTGTTGTCAAAATCGTTAAAGAGTAAAAGACGTGTTGCCGTTTGTTTTTCATATTGTTTTATATTGAAGTATATTTGCTTTTTTAAAACGAAACCATGGAACTCAAACTGAACAAGCCAATTTGTTTTTTCGACCTGGAAACTACAGGGATTGACATCGGAAAAGACCGAATTGTAGAAATATCAATTTTTAAGGTTTTTCCAAACGGAAATAAAGAAAGCAAAACATGGCTGGTTAACCCAACTATTCCCATTCCGTCGCAAACTACAGCCGTACACGGAATTACAAATGAAAAAGTAGCCAATGAGCCAACCTTTAACGAATTGGCGCCGCAGGTCTATAATATGATTAAAGATTCGGATTTGGCTGGATTCAATTCGGATCGCTTTGATATTCCGTTATTGGCCGAAGAATTATTGCGCGCCGGAGTAGATTTTGACATGAAGAACCGTGTTTCGGTTGATATTCAGACTATTTTCCATAAAAAGGAAGAACGTACATTGAGTGCTGCCTTAAAATTTTATTGCGGACAGACCTTGGAAAATGCACACTCTGCGGAGGCAGATACGATGGCAACATACGAAATACTGAAAGCGCAACTCGACCGTTACCCTGAATTGGAAAATGACGTGAAATCGCTATCGGAATTCTCGACCAGAAAAAAGATTGCGGATTTTGCAGGAATGATTGCATTTGACAAAGATGGAGAGGAAATTTTTGCTTTCGGGAAGCACAAAGGCATTAAGGTGGATCATATTTTGGAAAGCGAACCCGGCTATTTCAGCTGGATTCAGAATGCTGATTTCCCGCTGTATACCAAAAAAGTCCTGACCGCCATTAAACTCAGAAAACTGAACAATAAATTAAGCTAGAATCAAAATAGCCCTGATAGCAGTGGTATCCTTTTTCTGGCTCCTTTAGCCAGGAAAAGATATAGCGGACAGCAGGAATAGCTCCAATAAGCCTTATGAAAATTATCTGCATCGGTAGGAATTACACCAAACACATTGAGGAATTACAAAACGAAAGACCGGAAGAGCCTGTTGTGTTCCTGAAACCGGATTCGGCCGTTTTATTGAAGCAGCATCCGTTTGTGATTCCGGAATTTTCGGATGATATTCACCATGAGCTCGAAATAATCGTGAAAATCAATAAAGTAGGGAAGTATATCGATGCAAAATTTGCCGGGAAATACTATGATGAAATAGGCGTCGGGATTGATTTTACGGCCCGGGATTTACAGCAAAAACTGAAAGACAAAGGGTTGCCATGGGAAAAAGCCAAAGCTTTTGATGGTTCGGCCGTTATTGGAGAATTTATGCCAAAAAACACGTTTAGTTCGATAGAAAATCTTACATTTGAATTAACAAAAAACGGGGAAACAGTCCAAAAAGGAAATTCCAGTCATATGTTGTGGAAGATAGACGAGCTGATTGCTCATGTGTCGCAATTTTTCACACTGAAAATCGGGGATATTATTTTTACCGGAACACCGGAAGGCGTTGCGGCTGTGAAATCGGAAGATGTTTTAGAAGGGTATTTAGAGGGAAATAAACTATTTAGAATCCAGGTAAAATAATGGCTTTACATTACAACTTAGCAAAAGTGTATGCACTTTCGGACAACGATCCGGAATTTGTATCTGAAATAATTAATTTATTTGTTACTGAAGTCCCAATGGATTTGGAACAGGTAAAACAGGGAATTGAAGAGAAAGATTATAAAATGGCGTATAGTTTCGCCCATAAGATAAAACCTTCTCTTGATTTGCTTGGGTTGAATCTCGCATACGAGGACATACTTCAGATTGAGGCCTGGTCCAAAACAGAAGGAAAGAAGAAAGAAATCAAGGAAACTTTTAAAAGCGTGGCCAACCAGGTCGAGAAAGCTGTCAAAGAGATAAAGAAAGATTTTAATTTATAGATAAAAAATTAATTGGAAGGCAAAAACTATCATCTTGGTATTTTTTGTCTTTTTGCATTATATAAAATACCAATGAAAGCAACCATAGTAACTATTGGGGATGAAATTCTGATAGGGCAGATCGTAGATACCAATTCGGCTTTTATAGCCAAATCATTGGATCGCGTCGGAGTCGAGATTCAGGAAATACTTTCGATCAGCGACAATAAACAGCACATTTTAGATACGTTGTCGGCACTTCAGAATCAGGTTGATCTGGTGGTGATTACTGGTGGTTTAGGTCCTACAAAGGATGATATTACCAAAAAAACATTATGTGAGTACCTGGACGATATTTTGGTGGTCAATGCAGCAGTTGAGGCTCATGTCATCGATCTTATTGAACGGGTAATGAATCGTCCCGCTTCACAAATCAATAAGGACCAGGCTTTGGTTCCTTCGACATGCACGGTGCTGCACAATCAGGTAGGAACGGCTCCCGGAATGTGGATGAAAAAGGAAAACACCGTTTTTATTTCGTTGCCGGGTGTGCCGTATGAAATGAAATACCTGGTTGAAAATGAAATCATCCCTAAAATCGTGAAAGAATATCAACGTCCCTACATCATCCATAAAACAATCCTGACCTACGGGCAAGGCGAAAGTCTGGTCGCCGAACGTATTGAGGAATGGGAAAATAACCTACCGCAGTTCATCAAGTTGGCGTATCTGCCAAGCCCGGGGAAAGTACGGTTGCGGCTTTCGGCCCGGGGAACCGATAAAGGAATGCTGGAAATAGCTATTGCTGAAAACGTAAATACTTTAACCCAGATCATCGGAGACATCATTGTTGGCTTTGAAGAAGAAGACACGATTGAGGTCGTTTTGGGCCGGTTATTAACCCAGCAGCAGAAAACTATCGCGACAGCAGAAAGCTGCACCGGGGGGGGGATAGCCCAGGTTCTGACCTCGGTTAGTGGCGCTTCGGCGTATTTTAGAGGGAGTATTGTTTCGTATTCAACGGAAGCTAAGATTGATGTTTTAGGATTGTCGGAACAGCTGATAAAGCAGTATTCGGTTGTAAGTGCTCCGGTAGTGAAAGAAATGGCACTGGCAGTCCAACGTTTGATGAAAACGGATTACGCGATTGCGACAACCGGAAACGCGGGACCGGCCAAAGGCGATTCAGATGCCGAAATCGGTACTGTTTTTATCGCTTTGGCAACGCCGGACGAAGTTATTGTCGAAGAATTTAATTTCGGTCAACCCCGTGAAAAAGTGATAGATAGGGCGGTAAATAAAAGTTTAGAGCTGCTGCAGAAAGAAATTTTAAAAAATCTGCTTTAATTATTTTGTATTATAGGTTTATTTTTTGTTTCTTTGCACCCTGATTTTGAATAACGATAAAAGATAAGATAATGTCAAGAGTTTGTGACCTTACAGGTAAAAGAGCGATGGTAGGAAATAACGTTTCTCACGCTATGAACAAAACTAAGAGAAAATTTTCTGTAAACTTAGTTAAGAAGCGTTTTTATCTTCCTGAAGAAGATAGATGGATTACTCTTAGAGTAGCAGCATCTACAATAAAAACAATTAATAAAAATGGAATCGCTGCAGTTTTGAAAAAAGCGCAGACTGAAGGATTTATTAAATAATCCATTCCAGATAAATATATAGCAAGATGGCAAAGAAAGGTAATAGAATTCAGGTAATTTTAGAATGTACAGAGCACAAAACTTCAGGTGTTCCGGGAACTTCTAGATACATAACAACAAAGAACAAAAAAAATACTCCGGACAGATTAGAGATTAAGAAATTTAATCCAATCTTGAAGCGTGTAACAGTTCACAAAGAAATTAAGTAATAATTAGAGATTTTTATAAATCTCAAATGGTCCACATTTGAAGTTTTATTGAAATTTAAATAACATTGAATCATGGCAAAGAAAACCGTAGCATCGTTACAAACATCTTCAAAGAGATTATCAAAAGCCATCAAAATGGTGAAATCTCCTAAGACTGGCGCATATACATTCGTAGAATCTATTATGGCTCCTGAAGCAGTTGATGAATTCTTGAAAAAGAAATAATTCAGCATAACAGTATATAGAAAAGCTACTTTCATTCGGAAGTAGCTTTTTTATTTTTTATATTTACAGTAGTTTCTAATACGGAGCTATTTCCTGCTATACGCTATATCTTTTCCAGGCTAAAGAAGCCAGAAAAAGGATGCCGCTTCTATCAGGGCTAAAGTTGATTGCTAAAACTAAATTTCCGTTTTTTCGGAAATCTAAAGATCTAACCATCTAACAATCCATAAAAATGAGTTTTTTTAAAAAAATATTTTCTTCAGAAAAAAAAGAGACGAACCTAAGCGAACAGGCGAAGCAAACCTTGGACAAGGGTCTCGAAAAATCGAAAACCACTTTCTTTTCCAAATTAACCAAAGCTGTTGCCGGAAAAACCAAAGTCGATGATGAGGTATTGGACAACCTCGAAGAAATCCTGGTTTCATCCGATGTAGGTGTCGATACGACTCTTAAAATCATCACCCGAATCGAAAAACGCGTTGCCGAAGATAAATATTTAGGCACCGACGAACTCAATCAGATTCTCCGGGAAGAAATAGCAGGACTTTTATCGGAAACCAATTCCGGAGATGCAACCGAATTTATAATTCCAATAAACACCAAGCCTTATGTCTTAATGGTGGTTGGCGTTAACGGTGTGGGAAAAACTACTACAATCGGTAAGTTAGCATACCAATTCAAAAAGCAGGGCTTTAACGTCGTTTTAGGCGCTGCGGATACTTTTCGTGCCGCTGCCATCGATCAGCTTCAGGTTTGGGCTGATCGCGTAGGAGTGCCTTTGGTAAAACAAAGTATGGGTAGCGATCCTGCTTCCGTAGCTTTCGATACGCTGCAATCTGCGGTTGCTCAAAATGCCGATATTGTCATCATTGATACTGCAGGGCGTCTGCATAACAAAATCAATCTGATGAATGAATTGACCAAAGTGAAACGCGTTATGCAAAAAGTAATTGGCGAAGCACCTCACGATGTATTGTTGGTTTTGGATGGTTCTACCGGACAGAATGCTTTCGAGCAGGCCAGACAATTTACTGCCGCTACCGAAGTAACCTCATTGGCAGTTACCAAACTCGACGGAACGGCAAAGGGCGGTGTCGTAATCGGAATCTCCGATCAATTCCAGATTCCGGTGAAATATATTGGAGTAGGGGAAGGTATCGAAGATCTTCAGGTGTTTAACAAATATGAATTCGTAGATTCTTTTTTTAAATAATAAACATGAATTTTTTCAATAATTTAAAACCGATGCACCTATACTTATCCAGTATTATCTGTATTGTCGGGTCGAGTCTTCTTAAAAATGACTATCACACGTTTTATATTGTCTTTCTGGTGTTGGGAGTTATCCTGTTCTTTTGGGGAATGACGAAAAGAATTAAGAAATAGTAAACATCTTTAAATTTTTGTCATTTTTTATATCAAAAAATTTGACCATGCGTAAGACAAAACAAAAACCCATTTCACCCTGAAATGGGTTTTTGTTTATTATGATTTATTGATGATGATATGGTAAATGAAGTTCGTAAGAATATAAAGATAAAATCATTATCACAGCTTATAAAAGAGACCATAAATGTTAAAAACCATGTATTTCGTCGATTAAACATGTGATTTTGTCGATATAATTGTATATTGGTTAATAATTGTCTTACCTTAAAGGAAGCAGAATTGTGTTAATTTTTATACATTTTAAAAATAGTAACTTATGAAATTCTCTACCCTCACCAAATTCCTACTTGCCTTTACATTTCTTTGGTCTTCCGTGCTTTTTTCTCAAGGCAGTCCGCAAATTTTTGTAAGTTATGGCAATCCTGCGATTAATATTCCAAACAATGGAACCATTAGTTTTGGTGCCTCAACAGAAATTTCATTTACCATAATAAATGTTCCCACGAATGGTAATTCGTCTCTGGTTTTGCAAAATCCGTCAATTACCTTAAGTAATACAAATTTTGTAATTTCATCTCCGCCTACAAGAGTTAATATTAAAAGAGATGAATTTAGTGTTTTTAAGATAAGAAAAAATAATTTTAATTGCAATTCCGTTCCGGCATCTACGGTGATTACGATCAATTCTAACGCGAATAATTATCCGGTATTTTCTTTTACAATAAATTTTACCAACGCCCCGTTAATTTCTGTGTTGGGCGGTACGCCAACGCAACCTGTTCCAGATGAACAAACCATCCCTACTTCTTTTAATGGAACATTATTTGGAACAGTTGATGTATTGGCCTCCACAACAAGAACATATGCGATTGTCAATGCAGGTACATGTCCTTTAACGCTTAATTCTTTAACGTGTTTAACCTACAATCCTGAAACGGGATTGCCATCTCCGGATTTTGCAATCATTGCGCTTACTTCAGCTAATATTGCCCCCGGAGGGGTTGGTTATCTGGTCGTCCGGTTTACACCGCAGTCCACTGGTACTAAATGGGCCATTATCACAATTCCCAATAATGATGCAACCAAAAATCCATATAATTTTGTTATCAAAGGAGATGGATACAACCCAACGATAACCGGACCGGGTGGTGTAAATGCAGATTTCAGGCTTTGGCTAAAGGCCACGAGAGGAATCAATTTGGCCACAGGCTCTAAAGTTGCGCTTTGGAAAGATTTGGGGTCAACAGGTAAAGATGCCACACAAACGGTAGTTGCAAACCAGCCAACCTATATTGATGCCGCCAGTAGTAACATCAATTTTAACCCGGTAGTGAAATTTGAAAATAATGGGAGTATGCTTAACCAATTTTTATATAACACAGAAAATGGATATTACACTCACGAAACATTCATAGTGATGGAAGCTGATGGCGCCATAGGTAGCCCCATGACAATTATTTCTGGAACTTCCGCTGCATTTCCGGCCTATCCAACAGTTCCTAATGAACATACAGGAATCGGATTAGGCGATTTTACCGGCCGATTATCAAATGAAAAATTATGGTTTAATCAATGGCAAACCACGGGCGATCCTCACTACACTATTGCGGATGATTTAGGAAGTTATATCAAAGCAGGGATTATAAACACTCGAAATAAAACCAGTACTCCGGCTAACGGGATCGATTTATTATTTAATTCTAATAACGTCAGCAATCAAACTAATATAAGTACCAGTCTTACTTATACCAATGTTGGTTATGATGACAGTGGACTATGGAAAGGTACTCCTTACAATATCGGTAAGAATATAAATGACGCCACCTATGGCAATCTAAACGGTAGAGTGGCTGAGGTAATTTCATATGCTTCCCGGGTTCCTGACGCCGATCGTCCTAAGATAGAAACGTATTTGGCGTTAAAATATGGTATCACTTTAGGTGTAAACGGAACCAGTAAAAATTATGTGGATTCTGGTGGAAGTGTCATATGGAACAGTACCACAAATGCGGGTTACAACTATAACATTGCAGGTATTGGCGAGGATGTAGGTTCTGATTTAAGTCAAAAACAATCAAAAAGCCTTAATGATAGTAATGAAGTTACGATTGGTTTGGGAGTCATTTCCACCACTAACAAAGCCAATATAAACCAATTTAAAAAGAACCGCGATTTCTTAATATGGGGTTCGGATAATGGTACTTATACAGCAAGCGGCACCAATACGTCAACTTTAGGTGCCGGAGTAACTACTTCGACTACCCGAATTAACAAAAAATGGAAAGTTGTTGAAACAAAAGCGGATGCCGCCGGAGATGTTGAAAATATATACATAGGTATTCCAGCTGCGGCCTTTAGTGCATTTCCAAAACTATCTAATGAAGAGTACGCTTTAATTGTTAGTGACAATGCCAATTTTAGTGATGCTGATATAATTGATATTATACCTTTGAAATCGGACGGAGTTGGTAATTTGCAAACCTGGTATGATTTTGATGGAACGAAGTATTTTACTTTTGGTAAGGCCCTAAAATTAGAGGGAAAATACCATGTTAATATTGCAGCTGGCCCTGATTTCTTAGTTGGAGAATATGCCTTAAATCTAAATAGCGGTTCATTTACAGTGGCCTGTTGGCTAAGAAATGACGGTTCCAGTACCGCTAGTAGAACTATATTTAGTAAAGGGGCCAATTTAGAGTTAAAATTAAATGCGGAACATAAAGTGGAGGCTTTTTGGGATGGTGCTTCCCGTTTTGTTTCGAAAACGCCGGTAGCAGATGGTAAATGGCATTATATCGTTGGAGTATTTTATGTGGGTAGTGCGGATCTTTACATAGATGGCGTTGTAGAAACGTCTACTTTCAATCTTTCGAATCCAACCCCTAACTATTCTAGGTTTTCACTTGGGAATCTTTATATTGATAAAAATAACGTAGTCTCTCCATTTAGAGGTGAAATAGATGAACTTCAAATCTGGGATTTGGCATTGACGTCAGACCAGATAAATTATATCATGAATCAGGAAATCATGAAGCATACGGACAATACCGTCACCGGAAAAGTTATTCCTCAGAATATAGCAAAGAATGAACTGAAAACAATTCTGTGGAGTAAACTCCGCGCATATTACGATTTTAACGCCTATTATGGTACAGTAGCGGAAGGTTTGACCGATGATCGCAATTATTTAAGAATAAAATATTTAAATAAAAACAAGCAAATGTTAAGCTCACAAACCGCACCGCTTCCTTATGAAACAGTTGCGGACGGATTGTGGAGCAATTCGGCAATTTGGAAAAACGGATCTTTACAAACGATACCTAATAATCTTTCGATTATAACGGATCTTCCCAACCAAAAGATAAATGGTAACATTGTCAAAATACTGCACAACGTAGAATCGACCGGAAATAAAACTCTTTTAGGGTTGATTATAGAAGGTACGGATGTAGTAACCTATAAAACCTTATTAGCCAATAATAACACTAAGGTGGAAGTTTCGCACTATTTAAAATTAGACGGTCTACTTAACTTAACAGGCCGTTCTCAACTGGTGCAGACTCTCAACAGCGATTTGGATCCCACAAGTAAAGGTTTTATAAAAAGAAGCCAACAAGGTACCGTTAATAAATACAACTATAACTACTGGTCGTCCCCCGTAGGTCCTATTAATGCTGTTACAAATAATAATGATTATACGATAAATGGAGTATTTAAAGATGGTACAACAGCCACACCTTCAAACATAAACTGGATTGGCGGATATGACGGTTCATCGGGTACGCCAATTAGTTTAGCCAGATATTGGTTGTATAAATTTGAAAATGGTACACAATATGCCAATTGGCTGCAAATTGATGAAAATTCCCCTATCCGCCCTTCACAAAGTTTCACTCTGAAAGGAGATGGGCCCGTAGATGAAACCAATACGATAACCCAAAATTATACCTTTGTGGGGAAACCAAATAATGGTTTTATAAATGGCACTTCAATATTAGCAGATAATTTATTTTTGGTTGGAAACCCATATCCTTCCGCTATAGATGCTTTCGAATTTATAAAGGATAACATATCGATAGCTAACGGAGGGTATCGCGCAACGGGAATTATTACAGGAGCACTTTATTTTTGGCAGCATTCCCCTAATAACAATTCTCATTACCTCGCGGGGTATACCGGCGGTTATGCGATGTTGACGCTGACAGGTGGAACTCCTCCAATTGCGCCCGCTGGTATTAATGGTGTTGGAGCGGGAACTACTAAGGTGCCATACCAATATATTCCTGTTGGTCAAGGATTTTTTGTGAAGGGAGAAATTGGAATCAGCGGCGCTGAACCTATTCTGTTTAACAATAATCAACGATCTTTTATTAAGGAAGATGCCTTTGATGATGCCGGTCTGCAAATTTCTAATACGACGTTCCGTAATAATAGTAATATAACAGTTGACCCTTTTTCTGATAATTCTAACGATCGGGTTTATAATTTTAAAAACCCAAAAATTAGGCTAGGTTTTGTTACCACTACTAATTTGCACAGACAATTATTAATTGGGTTTATGAATGAAAACGCCACAGACGGTTTAGATCAGGGATATGATGGGCGTCAATTGGATACTCAGATTAGCGATGTTTATTTTATGATTAATGATAAGGAATTTACTATTCAAGGAGTTGGCGCATTTGGTGTTGGGAAAAAGTATCCGTTAGGGGTAAAAATGGACACAATAGGTCGGGTTAAGTTTATGATTGATGAATCACAATTCTTACCTGCAAATCAAAAAATATACATCTACGATAAGCAAACCTCTATTTATTATGATATTACTCAAACACCTGCTGAAGTAAAATTGTCGGCGGGGACTTTTAATAATCGTTTTGAACTAACTTTTCAGACAGACAGGCCATCAACAATAATAGGAGAAAATGAATTATCGGAATCAAATTTACTGGTTTATAATAATGACTTACAAAATAAATTGTATGTCGTTAAAAATAAGTCAGTTGAAATAAGAGAAATTTCAGTTTATGATATTAACGGAAGGCAACTGTTTACTATGAAAAAAGTGCCAAACACTAAAACTATTGAAATTCCATTCAATGTGGCGCCAGGTGTTTATTTAGTTAACGTGACTACCACTAAAGAAGTAATCAGTAAAAAAGTACTGAAACAATAATCCAAAACAGCGTTGTATTATTCATACAGCGCTTTTATTTTTACCCATAAATCAGTGTCAAAAGTAGATAACGCCGCGTTCACTTCATCGGCAGCATCTCCCATACGGATAACGACCATTTTTTTGCTTGGAATTACATAGATTTTTTGATCGTTTTTGCCTAAAGCCATGTACATATCGTTAGGTGCAGACGGGATTATACTTCCCGAAAATTGATATTGTGTTTGCGGTAAGTGAAAGGTACTTTTGCCATTGAGCCACCACAAGTAGCCATATGCCTGATTAATGTCCTGAGAGGTTGTGGTTGCCCGGGTAATATAATCTTCCTCTATAATTTGCTCATTTTCCCACTTGCCTTTGTTCAGTGCCAGTAATCCAAAACGGGCCATGCTTCTGGTGCTGCTGGTGTAGACAATGTTGCTTCCGGAGGTAAACCAGAATCCATTCATGCCAATTTTGTCCCTTAATTTGGTGTTGAAATAACTGTCATATGTTTGGTTTGTTGCGGCAGCCACAACATCCTGAAGCTTCACGAAAACATTATGGTAGGCCCAGCGGGTACCGGCATCTGCGGTATATTGCAGATTGGAAGGAGAAACATCATCTCCGATCGCATCGTTAAGGCCGGAAGTCATAGTCAATAAATGTTTGTTGGTAATGAGGCTTTCTTTTGCCGGGATTTCATTGGTCCATCCGGTTCCCAAATAATCCGAAACTTTATCGTTGATATCTAAAAAACCTTCCTGTTGTGCAATCCCTACCGTGGCTGAGGTCAATGTTTTACCGGCGCTGGCCCAATACCAGTTCGTGGACGCTGAATGTCCGTTAAAGTAATTCTCCATTACAATTTTACCATCGACAAGTATTATGAAGGATCTGGAATGTTTTGCTTCCAGATAGTCCAATAAGGGCTGAACGGCATTGGCATTCCAACCGAGACTGTTTGCAGATTTCGTTTCCCAAATTGTACTTCCATCAATCGGCGGGAAATACATGCTCTGAGTGGCAGTGGGACTTTCTTCTGAACTGCAACCTATAAATAAGGTCAGTAGTAAAAACGGGATGTATATTTTTTTCATACGATGAATGTTCGGGATAGGACTTTAAAAGTATAAAATAGTTTAATGGAAAGTCTTTTTGTTCATAACTAAATGTAGTTTTCAAACGGATAAAAAGTAAATTTGTAGCAAATGCTTTTCAATGAAAAAAATATATGCACTATTATGTCTTTTGGTTTTGATGTCATGTCAGCAAAAAGTTACTGAAAAAGATATTTCAAAAATGAATGGGTATTGGGAAATTGAAAAAGTCGTTCTTCCTGATGGCAGTGAAAAGGAATATTCTATTAATGAAACGTTTGAATATTTTAAAATAAAAAATAATATAGGATTCAGAAAAAAAGTAAAGCCGCAATTGAATGGACGTTTCATAGTGGATGACCAATCCGGAAAATTGGAGATCGTCTTTAAAAACGAAAAAACCTATATAAATTACAGCACTGCATATGCAAAGTGGAAAGAAGAATTAAAATCGCTTTCCGATGAAAAGATGGTGATAATAAATTCACAAAATTCTGCCTATCATTACAAAAAAGCAGGACCTATAAATCTTTTGGAAGATGGCAAAAAGACTCAATAACGAAAGTTCTATTGGAGATGTTCTGAAAGAAATCATCCAGCAAAACAAACTCCAACCCGGAATGGACCAGATTTCTGTCAAAGAGGCCTGGGCGTCATTAATGGGTAATGGCGTAAACAGTTATACCAAAAATGTTGTCTTAAAAGGAACGACATTGTACGTAGAATTGACCTCTGCGGTACTTCGGGAGGAGTTATCACATGGCAAATCCAAAATCATTGCGATGATCAACGAGGAATTGCGCAGGGATTTGGTTAAAGACGTTATTTTGAGATAAATTCTAAATTACAACACAAAAAAAATCCCTTTTCAATTGAAATGGGATTTTTTTTATGCAATTATAATTCTATATTAGAACTGCTCTCTTCCTGCAAAATGAAATGCGCTTTCGATAGCTGCATTTTCATCACTGTCAGAACCGTGAACCGCATTTTCTCCAATAGAAGTAGCGTATGCTTTTCTAATAGTTCCTTCTGCCGCTTCAGCTGGGTTTGTAGCACCAATTAAAGTTCTAAAGTCTTCTACCGCATTTTCTTTTTCTAAGATTGCAGCAACAATAGGACCTCTTGACATAAATTCTACTAATTCTCCGTAGAATGGTCTTGCAGAATGTACTGCGTAAAACGCCTGTGCATCAGCTGTTGTCAATTGCGTTAATTTCAAAGAAACAATTTTGAAACCTCCGTCTGTAATCATTGCTAAAATGTTACCGATGTGTCCGTTAGCGACAGCATCTGGCTTAATCATTGTAAATGTTCTATTCGTTGCCATTATATGTTTTTAATTTTTTGCAAAATTAGGCTTTTATTGTCTAAAACCGACAATTTAATCAAATTTATTGTACGATTGATCGTGCAACACGAAATCCGTAAAATTCATGTGTTTTGTCTGGATAGGTTGAAATCCTGTTTGCCGGACGCAGGTACTTGTTATCACTATCCCAAGAACCACCTCTTACCGTTCTTTTTTCTCCCATTTGAGGACCAGTGGGGTTGTTTTTGGTTTCGGTCTTGTAAAAATCTTCATTGTACCAGTCCCAGCACCATTCCCAAACATTCCCGCTCATATCATACAAACCCAATTCATTAGGCATTTTTGTTCCCACAGTATGGGGAGCCTTATTACTGTTTGTTTTATGCCAGGATAATTTGTCTGGATTAGTACCACCGCTATATGGTGTCTTATTAGATAATTTTCCGCCTTTAGCAGCATATTCCCATTCTGCCTCAGTAGGTAAACGGTACCCGTTTGCTTTAAAATTGCAAACATAATTAGGACCTTTTTTTGAGTAAACGGGTTGTAGTTTTTCTTTTTTACTTAACCAGTTACAATAGGCAACTGCTTCTTCCCAAGTTATTTGGTTAATTGGGAAGTTCTCTTTCCAGTCCCAAATTGGTTTCTGTGGCATTTTTGCTTTGGTTTCCTTAACAAATGTTTTCCATTGCCATACCGTAACCTCAAATTTGCTTAATTCAAAACTATTAACCTTGACTTCATGTTGTTTCTGTTCGTCCGTATCAGCAACATCGTCTTTGTCTTTGGAACCCATCAAATAGGTGCCTCCCTCAATTTTAACCAGATCAGTCATTTGGGCGTAAGCGCCGATTGGGCATAATGTGGTAATCAAAAAAGAAATTAATAAGTAGCTTTTCTTCATATTAACGAAAGTTTAATAAATTGTTAAATAGATGGCAAAACTAACATTAATTTGTGAATTAAAAATATTTTTTTTTAATTCTAATTTAAGGCTAAAAAATGATGTTTTTATTTTGTATGACAAACCTGACCAATTTGTGGAATCAGAAATATAAAGGGAAGCAATGGAGGTCTAAAGTTTAACTATCGAAAAATTCTTGTCTAAAGGTTGGAGCTCGTCAGTAAGTCTTTTTATGAGTCCAATTCCATATTCAATATAGTATTCAGAAAAGTTAGCAGTCCGCTCCTGTAGTCCGTGGTTAGGGAAAAGTTCGTTTTGTAGGTCGGTGATTCTTTGCAATTCGGAGCTGTGTTTTCTTTTTTGTGCTTTCAGTAATCTCTTCTCCAGATGTTCTAATCCTTTCAATTGTTTTGATTCCTGCGCATTTACAGCACCCAAAAATGAATTATCTGTTTGATTTGCAATACGATGTAAATCTTCAAACTGTTTTTTTAAAAAATATTTCTGCTCCGAAAAATTTATCGGAAACTCGGAAAATACTTTCACTTTTTTATTCACCAAATCTTCTTGTCCGGCAAAAAGATCTTCCCAGGTCAAATCTAATTTTTCTGCCTTATCGTATTGTTTTTCAGTAACTAACAGAACCGAGTTTCGCAAAAGCAAAATAGGAAAAGTGATGTTTACAGCATCAAAATAGGATTTCAACTCCAGCCAATATGAAATTTCTCCTCCACCTCCAACATAACAGAGATTGGGTAAAACGACTTCCTGATATAAGGGCCGCATGATCACATTGGGACTGAACTTTTCAGGATGAGATTCCAGCAGGGCTATAATTTCAGCCCGCGTAAATGCTATTGAAGTATTATTGATTTTATAAGTTCCACCTTCTAAAATAATACGTTCCCTCAAATTATCTTCTAAATAAAAAAGATTGATTTCCCTGGGGTTGACCTGTATAGTGTACTCTTTTAATTTTTGCGCTGTCTCCAACACAGATTTGTTTGAAGTCTGATGTAATAATTCGTCTTTGATAAAAGGAATGAATTCCCTCTTAAGGTCGGCATTGTCAGCATCCAAAATGACAATCCCGTAGTCTCCAAAAAGCATATTGGCCAAATATCGGGTGGAATCGGTTAAATTATCATGGTTCAGGTAGGCATCCTGAAACGATTTTTTTATGGAAGTCGCATTATTCCCGGTACCCAATTCCAGTTTTAAAGCGTCCAATACTTTGTCAAGGCCTTCGGTGGATAATCTCCCTACGGGACCTTTGCTTTCTTTGTTCCATCGGATTTTTTTACCCTTGAAACTGAAATAATTGATTTCTTCAAAATCATGATCCTCGGTTGCCATCCAGTAAATCGGAATGAAATGATAAGTGGGATATTTTTCTTTTAGTTCCCTGGTTAGATTGATCGTCGAAATAATCTTATACAAAAAATACAAGGGGCCCGTAAACAAATTCAGCTGGTGGCCTGTAGTAACAGTGAACGTATTCGGTTGGGATAAAGCTTCAATGTTTTGTTGGGTCAACGCTGACACGGCGCTTTTATCATATTGCTTTTTCAACACCGATACCAGCACATTTCTGTGGGTTAGGTCAAAGCTGTCTCTTTTCTCCAGGATTTGTTGTTCGAAATTTTCTACGGTGGGGAAACGATGGTACAACGACTGTAAGTTGGCATCCTGATTCAGATAATCGACAATGAGTTTTGAAAAATATCCGGATTTCTGATAGCTGATACAGTCGCTTGGCATAGTTTGGTTTTTTGCTGAATTCACGAAAGTAAAGGTATCGAAAATGGGTTTAACACCGAATGAAACATTACATTTTTTATCGCTTTAATGTAAAATGACCTTGGTGTTCCTTTCCGTTTTGTCGGGTAACCACAAACCAATAATCGGTTGAAACGGCTGGCAATCCTTCATAAGTCCCATCCCATCCTGCCGAATTGATTCCGAACTGCTTTATGAATTTGCCATAACGATCAAAAATTTTGACGGTCAGATTGGGCTCGTTGTCCGAGAATTTAATTTTCCAATAGTCATTATAACTGTCTCCATTAGGAGTGAAAAACTTCGGATACATCAATAAATAGGTGTCGGCCGTCTTAATGCCACAGTCATTTTTATTCTTCACATACACCGTGTATTCCCCGTTTCCTAAATCATAAAAAACATTGCTTTGCTGGTAATCGATTCCATTTAAAGAATATACATAATCACCCAAGTCCAAGCCAGTTACATTCACCGTAATGATATTATTGTCTGAAGTCCAATCGTTGGTTTCAAAAGGCAGTATTGTTGCCGCATCCGAAAGTATGACAATAAATGTTTTCGTCGTGCTGCAAGTAATGATACCCGATGGGGTGTTGTGGTTTTTTGTTACGGTTAACGTATAAACGCCCGCCTGATTGATGATTATGCTCTGGTTTATTGATCCGTCAGACCAGGTATAGGTCTCAAATCCATTAGGAGCGGTGATGGGTAAAACCGAATTTTTACACAAATAGTATTCGTCTGGCATCGTGATAATCGGACTTGGCACTAACGTAAGCGCCAGCGTAACAATACTTGCACACCCGCTCGAATTTGTAATGCGGACATATATCGTATTTAATCCTGTAGCGGGATTGAATGAAGAATTGGCCGCATCGGCAGTGTCCTGATTTTCTGCACCTATTAAAGTATTATAATAGGTAAAAGTGTAGCTGGTCGGATTCGCAATTAGGTTGGCATTGTAACTCGTCAGCTCTACAAATTCGGAACCGTCATTTAAATTATCACATAACGATACCGCATAATTATTTGAGGGTAACGAACTTATTAACATAATGGTAACACCCAGTCTAAGCGGACTTTCGCAACCATTCAACGTTTGTGAAGCATAATAGGTCATGCCGTCTGCAAGCGGATATGAAAGTGGCAAAACAGATCCACCCACAGCACTGTCATACCAAATGATAGACGTTCCGGATACAGCCAAATTACTCAAAGTCAAATTAAAATTGGCACAAAAATTTTGAACCGACGTTCCGCTTGGAGCTGGTGTATTTTGAATATTTATTGCAACAGGAATACGGGTACTCTCACAACCCGCAATCGTTTGCGAAGCATAATAAGTAGCGTTATTCTGTAAAACAGGAGTAGTAAGCAACAGATTACCTGCAGTTAAGGCATCATACCATTTTATATTTTGTCCGGAAATGATAACATCGTTTAGGGTAGCATTTTGTTGGATGCAAAAGGTTTGAGGAGATGTTAGAGTTGGAATCGGTTGACCAAAAGTAACTGTAACAGTAGTGGTGCCGTCACATCCGCCAGTTCCTGTAATTAAGCAGCTATAAAGACCACTATGTGATGCATTTGCATTGACAATAATTGGATTTTGTTGAGTAGAAACAAAATTATTTGGCCCCGTCCAGGAATAAGTGGTGCCGCCAGTAGCTGATAATTCCAGGTTGTTCCCGTTGCAAATTGGGCCATTGGCAGAAATACTGGTGTTATTTTGAGCACATACCTGAAGTTTAACAACCCAAAAGTCATCTGCTCCATTGGAGTTCTCTGTTTTATCCCCCGAAACATTAGATATTGAGCGCCCTATACCAATATAGCCTCCATCGTTGGTTTGAACAATGGATTTGGCATCATCATATAGACTGCCACCCAGGTCTTTGTCCCATTGTACAGTACCTGAACTGTCAAGTTTTACAATCCAATAGTCGGAGCCTCCTCGTAAGGCTTCTGTTTTATAACCAGAAATGCCCGAACCAGATATCATTATAAGAACGTAACCATTATCTATTGTGTTTATTATTTTTGGGTTATGCTCTGACCCGTTTCCACCGATGGTTTTTTGCCAAAGAATTTGTCCATTGCCGTCTATTTTTATGAGCCAGGCATCATCGGAATTGCCAAAACGATTTTCGTTTTTTTCACCTGAAATATTAGAAGCAGAAAACCCGCTAACCATATAATTACCATCTGAAGTAGCGACTATGGAATTGCAATAATCACCATTATCACCCCCAATGGTACGTTGCCATACAATATTTCCTGAAGAATCTATTTTTACAATCCAATAATCTCCCAGACCTCTTGAATTTTCAGTTTTATTTCCGGAAATATTAGACAGAGATGACCCCTCTAAAATGTAACCCCCATCCGGTGTTTTAATCATGGAATCCAACCAATCCAATCCGCTTCCCCCCAAAGTTTTCTGCCACATTATGTTGCCTGATTGGTCAACTTTTATAATCCACATATCTAAATCTCCTTTTGAATTTTCACTTTTTTCACCAGAAATATTAGAATCTGAAAATCCTCCCAAGAGATAACCACCGTCATTTGTTTCTATGACTTTTTCAAGTCGGTCAACACCGCTGCCACCATAGGTTTTGTCCCAGATAATATTGCGGTTGGCGTCCAGTTTTACAACCCAAAAATCATCCATTCCCCTACAGGATTCTGTTTTATCACCCGAAATTGCAGAGGAGCTGTAACCTCCCAGTATATAGTCTCCATTCTGCGTTTCTGACCCTGATACAAGGTGGTCAAAATTATTTCCTCCGATAGTTTTCTGCCATAAAAGGTTGCCAGAAGTATCATCAATTTTTATTAACCAAAAATCGCCTTGTCCCTTAGAGTTTGCAGTTTTATCACCAGAAATATTGGAATAGGAATAACCGCCAATTATATGATTTCCATCCCTTGTGTTCTCGATAAAATCTGTCCATTCTACATTACTGCCACCTATCGTATTTTGCCATTGAATTGTTTGTGCATTCAGTTTGGTAGAAAATATTGAAATTAGAAGGATACAACAAATAAATTTTTGAAAATTTAACATTTATGAGCTATGGTTATTTTTAATTAGGGTAATGAAGTCTCCAATCTTTTGTGAAAAGTTACAATGTATTTACATCCATAATCATTAACAGTAGAAGGTGGATTAAGGCGGCAAAAATAAAGCACTTTGAAAGATAAACCTCATTTTTTGCAACTTAATATTGAATTATTTCAGCTCATCCCAGTGATTTCGGTACTTCACATAAGATAAAATGCGGATGTCGTAGATAATTAGCGGGTACACTTATAATACACGCTACCTTATTGGGAAATATGCCAACCTTGTTTCGACTTCTTACGACTTTGTTTCTGCATCTTACGAGTTTATTCAGACCTCTTGCGATTTTATTTATGCTACTTGCGACTTTGTTTTTACCTAAAGCGAGTTTATTTAGATATCTTAAGGTTTTATTAAGACATCTTACGAGTTTGTTTCTGCTACTTGCGACTTTATTGCTGTTACTTGTGGGTTTGTTTTTGCATCTAACGAATAAATGTGTACTTTTAGCTTCTCCTAACGGAAATTTTCAATCAACATTTAAAAATATAACCCATGCTATTCTTCAATTTCGCCCGCATTTTCAAACTCAAAGGTATCAACAGGCCGTTCTCATACCTCACGTCCATAGGATACTCCGGCGGTTATGCCACTAAGCTTGCCAATAACAGGGTACATGAAATCAACCTCGACCGACTGGAAAAATTCTGCAGGGATTTTAATTGCACACCCAACGACATCCTCGATTTCCGTCTGTATGTCAATGACACAATAGCCGAGGATCATCCTCTGCGTTCCTTGACCAAACAACTTATTTCGAACGAAATCACAGAGAAAATAAATGCGATGCCCGTCGATAAAATTCAGCAAATTCATGACATCATTAAAAATATGGAGTAATTTTGCAACCCAATAATATCCAATGAAAAGCATCTTTCTCATCACCCCGCCCTTCACCCAACTGAATACTCCGTATCCGGCAACGGCCTATATCAAAGGCTTTCTGAATACGAAAGGTATCGCATCAGTGCAGGCAGACTTGGGGATTGAAACGATATTGAAGCTGTTCTCCAAACAAGGCCTGACGGATTTATTTCAGTATGTCGAAAGACAGAACCAAACCTTGTCGTTCAACGCGCAACGTCTCGTGGCCTTGCAGGACGATTACATCAAGACCATTGATGCGGTTATTCTTTTTCTTCAGGGTAAAAATCCAACATTGGCGCTACAGATTTGCCAGGAAGATTTCCTGCCTGAAGCTTCCCGGTTTTCCCAATTGGAAGAATTGGATTGGGCTTTCGGAAGCATGGGAACACAGGATAAAGCCAAACATCTCGCGACATTATACCTGGAAGATATTTCCGATCTGATTATCGAATGTGTCGATGAGAACTTCGGATTCAGTCGGTACGCAGAACGTTTGGGTCGCTCGTCAAACAGTTTTGATGAATTGTACCATGCATTACAACAGCCATACACGTACATTGACGAACTGTTTATCTCCCTTCTGAAACACCAGATAGAAACCATAAAACCTTCCTTGTTTCTGATATCTGTTCCGTTTCCGGGGAATTTATATGCGGCTTTCCGTTGTGCACAATGGGTCAAAAAGCAGTATCCGGATATCAAAATTTCGATGGGTGGCGGTTTCCCGAATACCGAATTGCGGTCACTGTCCGACGAAAGGGTATTCGAGTTCTTCGACTTCATCACCCTCGATGATGGCGAAGCCCCAGTTGAAGAATTGGTTGCCAATATTCAGGATTCAACGCACAACTCCTATAAAAGAACCTTTTTGTTGGAAGAAGGTAAGGTGGTGTTTAAAAACAATTCGCTTAAAAAAGACTACAAGCAATCCGAAGTCGGTACACCCGATTACTCCGATTTGCTTTTGGATAAATATATTTCCGTTATCGAAATCGTCAATCCGATGCATCGCATGTGGAGTGACGGCCGATGGAACAAATTAACGATGGCGCACGGTTGCTATTGGGGAAAGTGCACCTTTTGTGATATTTCACTGGATTACATCAAAATATACGAACCCGTAGCTGCCAGTATACTGTGCGACCGGATAGAAGAATTGATGCTGCAAACAGGTCAGAATGGTTTTCATTTTGTGGATGAAGCGGCACCACCGGCATTAATGCGCGCCTTGGCATTGGAAATCCTCCGCAGAAAACTCACCGTGACCTGGTGGACGAACATCCGATTCGAGAAAAACTTCTCGAAAGATTTGTGTTTGTTGTTGAAAGCATCCGGTTGTATCGCAGTTTCCGGTGGATTGGAAGTCGCTTCCGACCGCTTATTACAATTGATTGATAAAGGAGTTACAGTGGAACAAGTTGCCATAGTGACGCGCAATTTCACCGAAGCGGGCATCATGGTTCACGCATATTTAATGTACGGTTATCCAACGCAAACGATTCAGGAAACAATAGACAGTCTCGAAATGGTCCGTCAATTGTTTGAAGCGGGCGTATTGCAGTCGGGATTCTGGCATCAGTTTGCCATGACGGCCCACAGTCCCGTCGGTTTGTATCCCGAAAAATTTGGTGTTGTGAAAGAAACCGAAACTATTGGAACTTTCGCCAATAATGACATTAATTATACCGATGCTACCGGCATTGACCACGGCAAATTTAGTTTTGGATTAAAGAAATCATTATTCAATTATATGCACGGAATCTGTTTCGACTATTCGCTGCAGGATTGGTTTGACTTTAAGATCCCCAAAACAAAAATCCCCGAAGACTTCATCTTTGAAGCATTACAGGATGATACCCAATTTAATATCAAACCGTCGGCAAAAGTCGTTTGGTTAGGAGGGAAGCCTCTGGTGGAAACCTTTACAAAATCCAAAAAAGGAAATTCCTGGGAGCTGATGACGCTCACTTTTCATGATAAAAAAGAAAGCTTCAGTATCCAGACCGACAAAAAGGAAGGCGCGTGGCTGGTAGAAATACTGCAGAAAATAGCTGTTTCCAATAATAAAGTTCATACATTTAATGAGATTAAAGGAAATTACGAGACTGATTTAGAGAATTTTGAACTATTTTGGTATTCGAAACCAATTCATGTGCTGAGAGAATTTGGATTGCTTGTTCTGAGTTAAAATAAAACTCGCTTTTTGTTATGCTACATTAAATAGGCATTATGATAAAATTTAATTTCACATCCACTTATTCCAAAATAATATCGCTGATAGTTTTATCAAGTGTGTTTTTTATTTTATTACTGATATCTATTTATTATTACACCGTTCAGCAGGAAAAGGAAGTTTACGAAACGACACTGCAACAATTTAAAAAAGAGGCACATTCGCTGTTGGCGCTTAATTCATCCCCTCAAAATTCGAGCATTCAGGATATGACCTATTGGGATGAATTGGTTGAGTTTATTGACACCAAAAGCCCAAAATGGTTTGATGAATCCATAAGGAGTACTTTAGCTCTGAATAAAGTAGATTACATTTCTATCTACGATTTAAATGCGGATTTTATAACAAGAGCGTCTTCTTCTAAAATCAAGTCAGATGATTTTATTCCAAAGGAAGTCATTCGTAGATTGCATAAATCAAAGTTCACTAAATTTTACATGAAAATGCCTGAAGGGATTATTGAGGTTTTTGGCGCAACAATTCATCCTTCGAATGACCCATTAAGAAAATCCAGACCCCGGGGATACTTCTTTATGGCTAGGGTATTAGATGCGAATTATTTTAATAATCTGGAAAAAATAAGTAGCTCTAAGATCACCTTTATCGGTGATAAAGTTCCAAATTTTGAGGATAAGAAATCTATTTTGGTGTCAGTAAATTTAAAAGATTGGCAAAATCACACTGTTGCTACGTTACTTTTTAAAAGACATTTCGACATTAGTTTTAAGGGCACAAAAAACATACTATATATATTTATTATAGCTTTTCTTACAGGACTATTCTTATATCTGTTTTTTTCTAAAAAATGGATAAATCGACCATTAAAATTAATTACCAGTGTTTTAGAAACGGGTAACAAAAATGCGATAGCATCTCTGATTAAAATTCCGGGTGAATTTGGATATATTGGAAATCTTTTTGAAGAAAATGTACACCAGAGGAAGTTATTGGAAATCGCAAAGGATAAAGCGGAAGAAAGTGAAAAACTTAAATCAGCATTTTTAACTAATATGTCTCACGAGATCAGAACCCCGATGAATGCTATCATCGGTTTTTCTAATTTGCTTAATAATCCTAATCTGGAGATAGAGGACCGATTAGGGTATATAAAAGTAATCAATCAAAGTGGTGCCGATTTGGTTTCGATAATTGACGATCTTATTGAAATGTCAATGATTGAAACCAATCAGATTAAGCCCAATTATGGGAGTGTGGACCTTGAATCTTGTATAAAAGAATTGTATGATACGATCAAAATAACCATTCCAAAAGAAAAAAAAATAGATTTTTATTTAATTGAAAATACAAATCCGGGTCCTTTTAGAATATTTACTGATGAAATAAAATTAAAACAAATTTTAAACAATTTAATAACCAATGCCATAAAGTTTACAGACGAAGGATTTGTGGCTTTTGGTTATGAAATAAATAGAACAGACGCAACGATACAATTCACCATTAAGGATTCCGGTTTAGGAATCGATAAAGAATTTCATAATATAGTTTTTGATAGATTTAGAAGAGTAGACGGTGATTATTCAATAAAAGTTGGCGGTCTGGGTCTGGGATTGGCTATTTGTAAAGCTTATGCAGAATTGCTGGGAGGAACAATTTCTATTCAATCTCAAGTAGGAGTAGGGTCTGTTTTTTCGTTTTCTATACCTTTAAATCCAGATTTAAGTACGAAATCGAAACCAGAACAGCCCGGCGGAATTTATGATCCGGTTTTTAAAGAAAATACAACCATTCTAATTGCCGAAGACGATAACATCAATTTTTTATTGTTACAGAAAATGATGCAGTTAAAAAAATGTAAAATCATCAGGGCTGTAAACGGACACGAAGCAGTAGAAATATGTAAAAATAACGAGGAAATCGATTTAGTTCTGATGGATATAAAAATGCCAAAGCTGAGCGGTTACGAAGCATTTGAAAGAATTAAATCAATAAGACCTGCACTTCCTGTTATTGCTCAAACGGCTTATTCGTCATCAGATGAATATGAAAAGATAAAAAAAGCCGGTTTTGTTGGTTATATCAGTAAGCCAATTAATAAAGAAAAATTATTTGCTTTAATCGCTGAGGCGTTAAATACGGATGTATACTAATAATCCCAAATAGAGTTCTCGCCATAAGATTTGTGTTCTCAAGTATTAATTGATTGGGTCCATTGGTATTAAAAAATCCCTGCAGAACAGGGATTTTTTAAACAGATATCTATACTACTAATTTAAATGCACTCTTTTTAGTTGGATTGATGACCACATCAATAAAATGCTCCAAATTTTCTTTCTTTAAATCGTAATGGTCATTATCCAATAAGAATATTTGGTATTCCAACATGCTTCTGTATTTCGATAATTGGTATTCACCACCCGAATAAATCACGTTAAAGTCCCTCCATTCGTTTGTATTGATTAAATACTGCAGGTAATGATAATGCGGATCTCTTTTGGCGTCAAAGCCTTCGAAGTGCAATTTATCCAACTCCAGTTCCGTTTTCTCGATATGGGATAACGCTTCAATGGCTGTATTAATTCGTCTGAACATGTGCAAAATCTGCGTGGTTTCCTCACAGATATCCATCGGGATTTCTTCAGTATTTAAATCGAAAATTTCAATATACTTCTCAGTAAAGCCATTTTCAAGGATTTCTATCTTAGTTTCATAGGCTTGGGGATCATTTTCCATCTTCGACAAGATGCGAAATTGATTGGCTAAAATTTGTCTTTCAACAACGGATAGAGTTTCTGGAATCATAATTTATCTCTTTATAGATTTTTTCTTTTTTAACGCAATTACAGTATGTTTGTTAGTAATTGTTCCGCAATAATAATATTATCCTAAGAAAGTAGATTACGGTTTTTCCGCATGAAATGTTAAAAAAACTAAATGCAGATGGGATTAGATTACTAAAAGTAAAAAATATAAGATTAGCCTTTCAAATTTGACCAGCAACACGCATGTGATAAAAATGCTGCTATAAGATTTTTCCTTACTTTTACATAAAAAATTTTCAGCATTCATGATGAAAATGTGTTGATAAACAAAAAAAACGCACAATTTATTGTGCGTTTTTTTTTTAATATTTCTTAAGAATTATACCGGTTCGGCGTACAAATCAAATTCTGTAGCGTCCAATATTTTAACGTCTACAAATTCTCCCGTTTTGAGATAGAATTTAGCAGCATCGATCAATACTTCATTATCCACATCCGGACTGTCAAATTCAGTTCTTCCCACAAAATGGGCGCCTTCTTTTCTGTCAATGATACAACGGAATGTCTGGCCGATTTTCTCCTGGTTCAAATCCCATGAGATCTGCGATTGAATCTCCATGATTTCATTTGCCCGTGCTTGTTTTACTTCTTCCGGAACATTATCTTCCAACAAATAAGCATGGGTGTTTTCTTCGTGAGAATAAGTAAAACAACCCAAGCGTTCAAATTTCATTTCCTGAACCCAGTCGCGCATGGTTTCGAAATCTTCCTGTGTTTCCCCAGGATATCCTACGATTAAAGTCGTACGGATGGTCATTCCCGGAACTGCTTCGCGGAATTCTTTCAATAACTTCGTTGTTTTCTCTTTAGTGGTTCCACGACGCATCGACTTCAGGATATTATCCGAAATATGCTGCAGCGGGATATCAATATAATTACAAATCTTCGGTTCACGCTTCATGATTTCCAACACATCCATCGGAAAACCGGTAGGGAAGGCATAATGCAAACGAATCCATTCTATTCCTTCTACTTTTACCAACGCTTCAAGCAATTCAGCCAAATTACGTTTTTTGTACAGATCCAAACCATAATAGGTCAAATCCTGTGCGATAAGAATCAACTCTTTTACGCCATCTCTTGCCAAACCTTCCGCTTCTTTAACTAATTTCTCAATCGACTGCGAAACGTGTTTTCCACGCATAATCGGAATAGCACAAAAACTACACGGACGGTCACAACCTTCGGCAATTTTTAAATACGCATAATTTTTAGGAGTTGTCGTCAAACGCTCTCCTAATAATTCATGTTTATAATCGGCACCCAAAGCTTTCAATAATCCGGGAAGCTCTGTAGTTCCGAAATATTGGTCTACGTTTGGTATTTCTGCTTCCAGGTCCGGTCTGTAACGCTCGGACAAACATCCGGTCACAAATACCTTATCTACAAGACCTTGTTCTTTTTTGTCAACGTATTCCAAAATCGTATTGATCGACTCGGCTTTCGCATTATTGATAAACCCACAAGTGTTGATTACGATAATGTTCCCCTCCTCGGCCGCAGGAGCTTCGTGCGCGACATCTTTTCCGCTGGCTCTCAATTGCCCCATCAGTACTTCACTGTCATACACATTTTTCGAACATCCAAGAGTGATTACGTTGATTTTGTTCTTTTTTAAAGACTTGGTTCTCATAGAATTATAAATTGGAGTGCAAAATTACGCTTTTTATACATAGAAGCACTATCGTTAAGCAAATTTTATGAAGCTAATCCTGCTGTGCGCTTTATCTTTCCTTGCTTAAAGGAAGCAAGCAAAGGATGCCGCTGCCATCAGGGCTAAAAAAAATCCGTCCCAAAGATGAAACGGATGGCTGATTTGTAAATAGGTATGTTACAATTCAAAAGTCAGTGTCACGGTCACATTATCATTAATACTATTGATTTTGGCACTGTCTGTGAAACCATGGGAGAAAGATTGTTTCTGAATATCTCTTTCAGTACGGGAATAAGCAACATCCAATCGGGTTGAGCCAAAATTATAACCCAAACCGCCAGAATAGCCGGTTAGGTCACCTACCGTTTTTCCATCTTTATAAGGACTTTGCTCGATTCTGTAACCGCCTCTTAAACTCCATTGGTTTATTTTATACTCACCACCAATACGTATTTCACTGCTGACATCGAGTAGTTCTGCCATTTGATTATTTAAAGGTCTGAAATAATTATCTTTTGGTCTGTACTGTGTATTGCTATAATCCTTTAGGGAATAATCGATGCTCAACAGTCCCGTTTTTCCAAATACATAAGCGAAACTTCCGGTCCATTTGCCTGGGGTCTGAAGTTTATAAGGATCATATATAAGGACCACATCGGAATCAGGAGTTGCATTTGAAAGAGCAGGATTTCCGTCATAGTTAAATCCACGGGTGGTAAGTATTTGATATCTCTCATCCGTTAACTCATACCAGGTTGGAGATTCGTATGCTACCCCTAAGCGAAATTCTTTAGTGACTTTTGCAATCGCTCCCAATTGGAAGGAAAACCCGGTTCCATACGTATATACTTCATTTGCAAAGTCCAGACTTCGTACTCCCTCGGTAGTGCTGTTGTTATTGTCTTCGTGAAAAAGGGTTGCTTGTCGGTAATCCGAAAAATGCGTATTTAGATTCAAACCAAAATAGAACTTATCTTTATATTGAGCCGCGGCGTTAAAAGCCAGTTTGCCATTATAGCCGGTAGATTCAAAAGAGTTTTCCTGGTAATAATTTCCGCCGGGAGGGACGTTACTCTCATAAGTACCGGAATTAGGGTCCACAGGTGTGATAATATGTCCGTTAACTCCTAAAAAAGCCTGCTGATCCCCAAGATTTAATTCATCATAATAGGAATTTTGTAAAGCGCTTAACGGAATCCCCTCTGCATAATATAAAAAATAGTCCGCAACCGAATTCGTTGGGTTTGTTCCGGAATAGAATAACGAATTGTCGTATTTGTTGGTATTCTCATAATTCAGGGCTAAAGTAAATTTTTTCCAATCGCTTTTCTCATCATCATTTTTGAAAACAAACACTGCACCAGCCTGATTTAGGTCTAAAGTAAAATTGCTTTCTGAATTCTTCGTGCCAAAATAAGTCGATTCGTTTTTGGTATGGTAGCTATTGAGAGTAAGACCGATCTGATTATTATTAAAAACTGCAGATCCGGCGGGATTAACATTTAATGCAGAGAAATCACCGCCCAACGCTCCAAAAGCGCCACTCATCGCTCTGAATCTTGCAGTACCGTTAGTGTTGTCCTGCGCATAACGCATAGCATCTGTTATATCCTGTGATTGTACAGCAGTGAACGATAAAGCTGCTATAATAAGAGTTAAATATTTTTCCATTTTTGAAATAAGTTATGGTTTTAAAAAAAAACCTATGTAATAACTTCAAAAGTTAAAAACATAGGTAAATATATTTAATAAAATTATCTTCTTCCGCCACCGCCTGATCGACCGCCGCCGTAGCTTCCCCCAGAACCTGAATTGGAGCCAGAACCTGAAGAATAGTTTCTAGGATTTGGTGATTCCGATCTTGGACTGCTTCTTGGAGTAGAATTTTCGGTTCTTGTTGGAGTGTAATTACGAGGTGTCGAAGTATTGGTTCGGGGATTAGGGCTATAATTTCTTGGAGTCTCGCTTCGTCTTGGAGGATTATTATAATTTGAGGTTCTTGTTCCCCCGACAGTAGTTCTTGTTCTTCCAGGAGTATAATTGGCATTTCGTGTACCCGTTCTTCTTCCTGACTCGTATCTGTTTCCTGACATGTATCGGTCACTTCTATAGCCTCTAACACCATGATTATGTGTGTAATGATTATTGTATCCGTATCCGTAGTAATAGGGGTTGTAGTATCCATTGTAGTAATTGTTCCAACCCCATCCATAATAAGGAGAGTAGCTTTGTCCGTACCAGTAATTATTCCATCCCCACCCGAAACTTGGGCCATACCAGCTGTTATATCCGATATTCCATCCCCAGCCATAGCTGGGACCGTAGAAATAGTTGTTCCAGCCATTCCATGCCCAACCGCTATCATATACATTTACAGTTACACGTTCTGGATTATTTCCCCAACCAGAATGACCGCCTTCAGTGGCAGTATTGGCGCTTTCATTGGAATTGTAGCTTTCTACATCGGTAAAAACCTCCACCGGTTCATCTTTCTGGAGAGAACTGAAATAATCTTTATATTGACTGCTTTCATTAGCAGCGCGTTGCGTTTGAGTATCCGCTTTTTTTACTTCAGAACCACCATATATTCCGTCACGGTCGTAATAGGAACTGTTTTTATAGGAACCACAAGAAGCCATTACAACGCTTAACAACCCCATTATGGAAAAAATGGAAATTGATTTAGCTGAAGAAAAATAATAAGTTTTCATATCTGTGCATTTTTATTGTTGGTCATTACAAAAATAGTTAGTTTTGCCGAACTATTTAGTTAAATAAATTAAAACAATTTTTGTGCCAAACTATTCAATATGAGCAAGAACTTAACAACAAGAGCAGAAGATTATTCAAAGTGGTATAACGAGTTGGTTGTAAAAGCAGATCTTGCCGAAAATTCAGGAGTTAGAGGGTGTATGGTCATCAAACCATATGGTTATGCGATTTGGGAGAAAATGCAGGCGGAATTAGACCGTATGTTTAAAGAGACAGGTCATCAGAATGCCTATTTCCCATTATTCGTACCGAAAAGTATGTTTGAGGCCGAAGAAAAAAATGCCGAAGGATTTGCCAAAGAATGCGCAATCGTAACGCACTACAGATTAAAAAATGATCCGGATAAACCGGGGAAACTAATGGTGGATCCTAACGCGAAACTGGAAGAAGAATTAATTGTTCGTCCTACCAGTGAGGCTATTATCTGGTCTACCTATAAAGGATGGGTGCAATCGTACCGTGATTTGCCATTATTGATCAATCAATGGGCAAATGTGGTGCGCTGGGAAATGAGAACCCGTTTATTCCTTAGAACAGCTGAGTTCTTATGGCAGGAAGGTCATACGGCTCACGCTACCAAAGAGGAAGCTATTGAAGAATCTGAAAAAATGATGAATGTGTATGCTGATTTCGCTGAAAACTTCATGGCGATTCCGGTAATCAAAGGTCTGAAAACCGAAACCGAACGTTTTGCAGGAGCAGAAGAAACCTATTGTATTGAAGCATTAATGCAGGATGGAAAAGCATTGCAGGCAGGAACTTCCCATTTCTTGGGACAGAATTTTGCCAAAGCATTTGATGTAAAATTTGCCAATGCCGAAGGAAAGCAAGAGTACGTTTGGGGAACATCGTGGGGAGTTTCGACCCGTTTGATGGGTGCTTTGGTAATGACGCATTCAGATGACCAGGGATTGGTATTGCCACCGAATTTGGCGCCGATTCAAGTGGTAATCGTACCGATTCATAAAACAGATGAGCAACTTGCTGAAATTACATCTGAAGTAAATATATTGATTGCAGCATTGAAAAATCTAGGGGTTTCTGTTAAATACGATGACAGGACTACCCAAAAACCAGGATTTAAATTTGCGGAATGGGAACTTAAAGGAGTTCCTGTACGAATCGCCGTGGGCCCAAAAGATTTGGAAAATGGTACTTTTGAAGTGGCCAGAAGAGATACTTTGACAAAAGAAGTCGTTTCTAAAGACGGAATAGCAACTTATATTCATGATTTGTTAGAGCAGATTCAAAAGGATTTATTTGAAAAAGCATTGGATTATAGAAATACGCATATCACTGAAGTGAATGATTTTGAGGGATTTAAAAATATTTTGGAAACAAAAGGAGGGTTTATAGCAGCACATTGGGATGGAACTCCGGAAACGGAAGAAAAAATCAAGGAATTGACCAAAGCGACCATCCGATGCATCGCTTTAGACAGGATTGAAGAGGCCGGAAGCTGTATGTTTACTGGTAAACCATCAGTGGGTAGAGTGCTTTTTGCGAAGGCATATTAAAAAAATATAAAAAAATATACCTCAGCTATTGTGCGAATAAAAAATAGTTGTATTTTTGCATCCGCATTAGAGAAGTAAGGCCCGTTCGTCTATCGGTTAGGACGCATGGTTTTCATCCATGTAAGAGCGGTTCGATTCCGCTACGGGCTACAATTTTTCTTTTGCATGTTAAAGTCATCCCGAACTCAGAGGGAAAATGGCCCGTTCGTCTATCGGTTAGGACGCATGGTTTTCATCCATGTAAGAGCGGTTCGATTCCGCTACGGGCTACAAGTTCAATTTAGATTGAATAGATTACCAAACTTAGAACGATAACGGTCCGTTCGTCTAGGGGTTAGGACTCCAGGATTTCGTCCTGGTAACAGGGGTTCGATTCCCTTACGGACTACAATTAGTTGTAAATGAGTTTTATAAAACAGAGGTTGTGTCTCGATCGTTGTTTTATTAGTTAAAACCAAAGTGATTGATTAAACAATTGTGGGAGGTTTTTCTTTTTTAACTATATAGTTTATAACAATTATTACAATTAAAAAAAAATAAAATAAAATGGCAAATCATAAGTCAGCTCTAAAGAGAATTAGAAGTAACGAAAAGAGAAGAGTATTAAACAGATACCAACATAAAACTACTCGTAATGCAATCAAAGCATTAAGAATAGCTACTGATAAAACTGATGCTTCATCTAAATTATCAAGTGTAATTTCTATGATTGATAAATTAGCTAAGAAAAATATCATTCATGATAACAAAGCTTCTAACTTGAAATCTAAATTAACTAAGCACGTTGCAAAACTGTAATTAGATAAGTTCTGAAATATAAGAAAAACTCCCATCACAACGATGGGAGTTTTTTGTATTAAATTGTTTCTGGTTAAGAAAAATCCCTTCCAGTGATTAAATTTTTGTTAAGGTTTGTTTTCCGAGACCTCTATTATAAAGGAAAGTCTTCCCGTAGAAATAATTAATGTTTTTTATGTTAAAATAAAGTGTACCTTTGCACCCATTAAAAATATCAGATGGAATCTATTAGAAACATTGCAATTATTGCCCACGTCGATCACGGTAAAACAACTTTGGTTGATAAAATTATGTATCACTGTCAATTATTTCGTGACAACGAAAATACAGGTGACTTAATCCTTGATAATAACGACTTAGAGCGCGAAAGAGGTATTACCATTACTTCTAAAAATGTTTCTGTAGTTTACAAAGGAACAAAAATCAACATTATCGATACTCCTGGTCACGCCGATTTTGGTGGTGAGGTAGAGCGTGTATTGAATATGGCGGATGGTGTTTGTTTGCTTGTGGATGCTTTTGAAGGACCAATGCCACAAACTCGTTTCGTTTTGCAAAAGGCGATCGATTTAGGTTTGAAACCTTGCGTAGTAATCAATAAGGTTGATAAAGAAAACTGTACTCCTGAAGAAGTTCACGAAAAAGTTTTTGACTTAATGTTTGAATTAGGCGCTGAAGAATGGCAGTTGGATTTTCCAACCGTTTATGGTTCGGCTAAAAATAACTGGATGTCTGATCATTGGGAAAACGTAACTGATAATGTGGAAGCATTATTGGATATGGTTATTGAAAATGTACCTGCTCCTAAAGTATCTGAAGGAACACCACAAATGTTGATTACTTCTTTAGATTTCTCAGCTTTTACAGGTCGTATCGCTATCGGTCGTCTTGAAAGAGGTGTTTTGAATGAAGGGATGCCAATCTCATTAGTAAAAAGAGACGGAACTATATCTAAATCACGTATCAAGGAATTACATACCTTTGAAGGACTTGGTCGTAAAAAAGTAGAACAAGTTATTGCTGGAGATATTTGTGCAATTATTGGAGTAGAAGGATTTGAAATTGGAGATACTATCGCTGATTTTGAAAACCCGGAAGCTTTGAAAACAATCGATATCGACGAACCTACGATGAGTATGTTGTTTACAATTAATGACTCTCCTTTCTTTGGTAAAGAGGGTAAATTTGTAACTTCTCGTCATATTAGAGATCGTTTGACAAAAGAATTAGAGAAAAACTTAGCAATGAAATTGGGTGAAACTGATTCAGCTGATAAGTTTATGGTTTTTGGTCGTGGAGTATTGCACTTATCTGTTCTTATTGAAACAATGAGAAGAGAAGGGTACGAATTACAAATCGGTCAGCCACAAGTTATCATCAAGGAAATTGATGGTAAAAAATGTGAACCAATTGAGGAATTGACCATCGATTTACCGGAAACACTTTCAGGAAGAGCGGTTGAGTTCGTTACTATGCGTAAAGGTGAAATGCTGAGTATGGAAACTAAAGGTGAACGTATGATTGTAAAATTTAATATTCCATCACGTGGAATTATTGGATTGCGTAATCAATTACTTACTGCAACTGCTGGTGAAGCTATTATGGCACACCGTTTTATAGGATACGAACCTTACAAAGGAGAAATTGCCGGACGTAACAAAGGTTCATTGATTTCTATGGAAAAAGGAAAAGCCATTCCTTATTCTATCGATAAATTGCAAGATCGCGGTAAGTTTTTTGTTGAACCAAATGCCGAAATTTACGAAGGTCAGGTGATTGGAGAAAACTCTCGTGGTGATGATATGTGTGTAAACGTAACTAAAGAGAAAAAACAATCGAATGTTCGTTCATCTGGAAATGATGAAAAAGCAAGGATTATCCCTCCGATTATTTTCTCATTGGAAGAAGCATTAGAGTACATTCAAAAAGATGAATATGTTGAGGTTACTCCAAAATCTATTCGTTTGAGAAAGATATATTTGACAGAAACTGATAGAAAAAGATTCAAAATCTAATTATATCTATTGATATTAAAAAAGCCATCCGACGCGTCGGATGGCTTTTTTTATGGAATTTTTTTAAGATGAACTTGTTTTGATTCCTATGTGCAGTATAGTTTTACGCTTTTATTTTGGCTTGCTGGTATCTATAGATATTAATTGCCTTTTTTAATCGGGGTCTGTTGTAGCGTTGTAAAATGATTGGGTAAATATTCAATACAAGATTTAAGATCAAAAGCCATAATGATTCAACAATTCCATATTTAACCGTTACGAAAACGGTAAACGGGATCACTATAAAAAATATAATCAGATGGCCCAATTCTGATTGTTTGGTGACATATTCCAGATGGATTAAAGCCTCCAGACTTTTTTTGACAGGATTGTTTTTTTTATTTATTTTTTCCCAACCAATCAAGACGAGTAATTTTCTGAAAATATTCACTCCTAATGATTCGTAAATTTTCCCTTTCTTCTCCCACTTTTTTTCGTTGTAATAGGTAGATTTAAATGCAGGCTTTAGGGTTTGGGTAAAAAGATAAACACACATCATCAACATCAGATTCAGTACCCACGCGAATACAAAGCCTTGCATCCCGACCCGAATGATTAGCCCGTAAATCATTAAAATTGTCCCAATTATAATCAGACCAATTAGTAAACTTTTGCGCATACTTCAATGTTTAAGATTATAGAATGATAACCGAATACAGTGTAAAATATATTTATCGTTTCAATGCAAAATGCCCTTTCATCACCCGTCCATCTTCCAGATAAATGGCATACCAATAATCTGTTGAAGGCATTAGCTGGCCATTAAATGTACCATTCCAACCCTCGCCGGTTGTTCCTAGTTGCTTGATGAGTTTACCGTATCGGTCAAAAATATAAATGGTAGAGTTGTAATTATAAAGAGCGCTGACCCCTTTTACATTCCACGTATCGTTTATTCCATCTCCGTTTGGTGTAAAGTATGGCGGAGCACCTATCACATAAGCGATTTGGGGGTCGTTATAGCAACCATTTAAATCTTTAACATATACGGTATAGATTCCGGGAGCGACATTGGTAAAAACATTGGAAGTTTGATAGGCATTTTGATGATTCAGGCTATAAACATAATCCCCCAGACTATCTGCTGTCAAAGTAACAGTAATGGTATTATTATCCGATAAATCGACTGATTGTATAGAGAAAGTAGCACCGCTGGAGTGAACGACTGTAATAGTTCTGGTTCTGCTACATCCCATGTTAGTGGTAACGTTAACAGTGTAAATTCCTTCTGCGGTAACTGTCAATGTCGGGTTGGTTTTGGAAGCCAAAATATTTCCTTCATAATACCATTGGTAGGTATATGCTGAAGCAGGTGTATTGTCCAGAATTCCGGCATCTAAAATGGTGGAGAATGTACTCTGATGTGAACAAACCAATTCTCTGTGTACCAAAGCAATATTGGGAAGAGGATTCACTACAAAACGCAATACAGTAGGGGGAAGGGTGCAAGTCGCGTTCAATGGA
This sequence comes from Flavobacterium sp. GT3R68, assembly GCF_007109225.1. GTDB lineage: Bacteria > Bacteroidota > Bacteroidia > Flavobacteriales > Flavobacteriaceae > Flavobacterium. The sequence continues at coordinate 107,580 of NZ_VJZK01000002.1, read as the reverse complement.
TTTTCCACTGTTACGGTTATATCCTGTGTTCCTGTCAGAAAAGGGTTTGGCAATGGACGTGGCAACTGATTTCCATTTTGATCAAAATAGGACACATTCATCCCGGTTAAACTTCCCAAAATGTTCGATTCTATCGTCGTGGTGTCGAAAGGATACAGACCGTCGGCGGTAGCAGGATCAAGATCGTCTTCGCATTCAGCTGGAATTACTACCGTATTTGCTAAAGGTAAAGCATCTACAATAAATTCCAATGTAGTTTCGTCATAACATGGTCCGGATGAAACCGAAGTGTTATTATTACTCACTCGGATGGTAATGGTTTGCGAGGCCGTGTTAAAAGGATTTGGCAGTTGATTAGATCCTCCGGTTGGGATAATAGTATTGTTCTGATTAAAATAAGTAACGGTGACATTGGTCTGCCCATTTAATAATGTGGGCAATATTGATGACGTGTTGAATGGGAACTTCCCATCCTGATTATCATCACACTCACGGCCAATAGTTACCGGATATGCGGTTGGCAATGCTTCCACAGTAAGGGTTACATTTGCAAAACCATAACATCCGTTATCGACTGTACTGTCTACACGGACCCAGATTAACTGCATATTCGGATACCCGATATTTCTATAATTGTCAATATTGGTGATTTCGTTTATCTCAGCTGAAAAATCTGCCTCATTTTTGTAAAATTTAATAGTGTAAGGAGTGATGTTTTGGGGTGGAAGTATACCTATTATTGATGTCGCGACAGTACTCATATCAAACGTGGCTATTCCGTCACGGTCATCATTATTGGCGGTATCATTTCCCTCACTATCCAGATAATCATCACATTTATAAAGCATCGGATGAAATGTAGTTGGGACTTGTGTTGCCGAAACAACTAAATCCAACTGTGCGGTTCTAAAACATCCATTTGCATTTTCAACCCGTACCCAAACAGTTGAATTACTGCTGGAATAAGCGGTAGGATTGGGTATTGCATTGGTTTCGGCATTGGCTGCGGTAGGAGTAGTGTAATAGGTAAAGGTTTCGTTAGCGGAATTTGCTGAAATAAAATTATTTTTTTCAGTCAGATCAAAATCTGAAATCCCATCGGTATCGGTATCGCATTGTTTTAACGTTACGGGAGAATTTACCGTCGGCAACGGATAATAAGTCACACTCGCTTGTCCTTCGATAGGGCAGGATCCGTCATTTTTGTCTATCAGGAGTTTATAAATAACTAATGAACTGACATCAATATCAACATCAAGATAATTGATGTTATAGGGTGTTTTCAATACGCCGTTTACATACCAACTGTAAGTGGCTCCCGCTATAACAGGACCATTAAGACGATAGGTGTCACCGTAACATAAATCCAGATCATTATCCAAACCGGCCGAGCCAGGTGCGATGATATCAATTTTAGTCAAAAATAGCGACTGAATGAATGGTGGCAGTCCTTGCATTGATCTTCGTCCCTCATTATTGGGATCTAAATCAATAGCATTATGCTGGTAATTACAGGCAATACCAGCAGCTTCCGGATTGTTGATGACGCCCAAATATCTGGATCCAACGGTATACTCTTCGCATAATGCTCTATAAATCTTACCGTCTGGTGCCATTTGAAGAGCCCCCCTATAACTATTACTGCCTTGATAGGAAATTAACTTTACTGCGTTGGCCGCCTGTAAGTCAAATTGCCATAAGTACGTTTGTAACTCTGGAGTTGATGACGTGACGTATAATTTATTGGTACTGAGCGAAAACTCAATGCCATAGGGTTGTGTATTTAGCTTGTTATTGGGATGGGTCGGGTCACTCATGATCAACTTTTGCTGATTGGTAACTGCACCTGTCTGTTTGTTGAAATTATACAAAAACAAGCTGTTCCCTATTTGGGCTTGATGGGCAATAGCTATTTTCGTCCCGTCTGCAGATACTTTAAGATAGCCACGCGGGTCATCAATACCCCCCAGAGGAGTGCTGGATACTACAGGAACGGTTTGCACTCCGGCTGGCGTAATTTTATAACTAAAGAAAGTATTGTAATTGCCTTCTGTAAAACCTCCTGGACTAGAGTAAGTAATTACCCATATTTCGGCACAATCAAAACTTTTGACCGCGGTAATTTTTTCGCTGCATTCATCTAATAACCGGATGTTTTTGGTTGTCACATCGCCAAAACCATCATTTAAGGTCATATCCACTTCGGAGTATTGTAAGCCATAATGGAAATTGGTGCCAAGCCTATCCACCGTGAAAATATAATATTTGGTCTGGCTGTCTGGTTTGGGAACGATGATTGCCGATTGGCTACTCGATGAATCACCATGTAGGTCATTTCCATTAAACATCACCTCATGATTTCGGTCCCATACTTTTGTTCCGTCCGTGTAAAATAACAAATTTCCATTGCTGTCCGATATCGAAGTGCAGCCCTCGTTAGTTCTTAGATTGTTGGAGGTCATCGGCATGTCTGTCAAAGTTACAGGGGATCCACTGCTAAAGGAAATGCCCGCATGTTGACCAAAATACCAATTGGAAGCTTCGCCTTGACAAAAAGCACTTGTGGAAAGAAACAGTAAAAATAGTATGTATTTAATTTTCATAAAAAAGATAAAAAGCGTAAATGTATTGAATTATCTCTTAAGACTAAAATGTCCTTTGACGATTCTTCCGTTTTCCAATGAAACAACAAACCAATAATCAGTTGAAGGGAGGTCCTGTGAATTCAATTTTCCGTTCCAACCAGTTGTTCCATTAAAACTATATATGATTTTGCCGTAACGGTCAAAAATGGTTATTATGCTGTTGGATTTTAAAAAAGGAATTGCCCAAATTTCATTATAACTATCACCGTTAGGCGTGAAATATCTTGGATAATCCAATACGGTAATAAATACCGGCGGAGTAGTTCCGCATCCATGCGTGTCCCTGATATAAACCCAATATTCACCTGTTGGGACATCGGTAAACAATGGACTGTCCTGAAAACGAATTCCGTCAAGCGAAAATTCATAATAATCGCCACTACCTGAATAATTGACCAGAACCGAATTTTGGCTCCCGGCAAAATCATTAACAGTTGGAAGGGAAGTGAAAATCGCAATACCCGAATCTTTTACGATGAATTTTTTGGTAGCAAAGCATCCATTGCTGTTTTTTACAATAACGGTATAAATTCCTGAACTGGCGACAGCAATGCTTACTGCATTTGGCCCTGAAACCCCTGTGCTCCATTCGTAATTAGAAAAACCACTTGCCACCGATAGTGTTGTTGAATTTCCATCACATAGATAAACTTCCTTGTCTTCAAAATCGTTGGGAAGAAAAGTGTTGACTATTAAGGTAATTGGTTTAATTCCATAGCAATCAGCTCCATTAATAATTCGGGCATAAATAATCTGCTGGTTGGTAGTGGTATTAGTAAAAGTATTGGGTAAAGGATTAATTTGTAAAACAGCATCGTTGGCGGACAAATAATAGTTCACTATCAGTCCCGGAGGCAGCCCTGATACAACCTGTGGGCTAACTTCAGTCAGATCAAATGCGGTGAAACCGTCTTGCGGGCCGTCGGTATCACATTTTGAAACAGGCGCCTGATTGGCAATTGTATTATTGGCAATCTGAAGATTAACCGTAGCATAATTGGCACAACCGTAGGCATTTTTTACTTTTGCGATAAGCTGATTGGTACTTGTGTTTTGATACGTTAAGGGATTAGTAATTGGATTGACTTCATCTTGAGCATTACCCAAAGTTTTATAATAAACTACATCACTTGTGTTTCCTGTAATTATTGTGTTGATTGTGGTCAGATTATAAGTGGTGATTCCGTCATTATCAGCATCACATTGTACCAAAGAAACGGGGCTGGTTAAAACAGGCAAAGCGGCATACTCTATAGTTACTTCTCCCTTTGCCACACAGGTAGTTCCATTCAAAGTAACTTCTACATTGTAGACTCCAGCGTCTTGTACTATATACTGCGGAGTGGTTTCCCCGGGAATCTCGATGTTATTTTTGAACCATTTATAAGTATTAGAACCAGTTTCCCTGGCGTCGAGAGTATACGTTTGACCTGCACAAAGAGGATTTTGTGTAGCTTCTAATCTATTAGGACCCAAATCCGATCCGACTTTAAAGCTACCACCACCAAGGAATATGGCCGAATCGTATCGAACATTTCCTTCATCAGCAATAACTAATTTGATATGATAGGTTGTTCCCGGTATTACCGTTGCTTTTGCGGTCATTACTACAGTCTGTCCATTAAAATTAGTTGGATATTCAGTTTCGTTAAAGGCATCAAAATATTGCTCGTTAATTGCCGGGCAGCCGGTATTGCCATCGATTTGAGGATGTACCGAGGTTACTTTGACAGGCGTCGTGGTATTGGGAACTAAAGCCAAATTTTGATACACATTGGAACTGCCCGCTTCTTTTAGTAAAAAGGCAAAACCATCTGAATACCGGCAAGGTGCATTGTCATGGTATTCTTCGGAAGCAAATATATAATCAAAACTGATTTGACTGGTCAATGGAGTGAAATCAAACTCCAAAATTGTAGCGTTGACACTTCCTGAAATTCCCAAGGCCCGATCTAAATCAGAATCCCCAGCCCAGGAATTGGACCCTTCATCAATTAAATCAAAATTGGGTCCTTCTGTTCTTTTAGCCCTGGAAGTACTTAATACGATACCATTTGTAAAAGGGAAGCTACTTCCGGTAGCATCGAAAAAACCATAACTTTGCTGACCGCTACTGAAATTATCGCCAGTAACCGTAAAATTGGAAACATTCGCACAAGGACTGTCAATCAAAACATCCTCAACCAACTGTTGTGCCGAATAGGTATCGTCAACCTGAATATACTGGGCTAAAGCGGTTCCAGAAAAACCGCATGCAAGAAGGGTAAAAAGTAATTCTTTTATGAATTTCATAGCATCGGCAAAGATACTATAAATCTCGTTTTTTAAGTAATTTATAGGACATTAACATAAATATAACAGTCCAGGCCAAAACGATAAGGACGGCGGTTATATGAACACCATAATCTTTTGCAACTCCGGCACCCCCGATAGTAGTTTCAATTTTTTTGATTACAGACAAGCGGGTAAAAGGTTCTACGATCAGATTACTCATTGATTCCAACGGCATAAATTGCATAATCTTTGCAGCAATCGTACTGTCCGGGAAGATTTTAAACGTAAGTATTCCTTTCATTATCCCTTCAATGATATTCCATACAAATAGAAAACCAAGAGCAAAAGCGGACCGTTTTACCAAAATTCCCAAAAACAAACAGAATGAAAAGAATCCCACTAATTTCACAAAATAGGCCAGTAGATATTCCAAATCAGAGAAAATGATTCCCGCTTCGGTATAAGAAGAAAAACTAAAACCTAAAATTAATGACATAAAAAAAATAAAGACGGTGGATCCTAAAGCAAATAATACAACTGTTAAAAACTTGGATTGAATAAATTCCTGTTTGCTCATTCCGTCAATCAGGTTTTGTTTCAAGGTGCCGTAGCTGTATTCATTCGCCATCATGGAAACAATTACAATGGCGAGAAAAAATTTCAAAAAAGCAGCAATATAAGTATTGAAATGCCAAATGTAAGGGAAATTGAAAATGCCCTGTTCGGCGATATGTAATTGGAAACTTCCAATGTTGAATTTAATGGAAGCAATTAATGCGATAAAGGAAAGAAGGATAAAATAGCTTAAAGTTAATACTCGTGAGGCTTTATTTTTCCAAATTTTTTGTAATTCTATAGAAAGTAATCTTTTCATTTTGTTTGATGTGAGAGATGATTATTTAGTATTGGTCAGTTCCAGAAATTGCTCTTCCAGGCTGTTTTTACGTTTTACCAAATGATTTAAATAGATGTTTTTCTCCGCAAGGAATCGGTTTAGTGCAGAAGCTTCCAAGGGTCCGTGAAGATAAACCCATATTTTGTCTTCTTCCTGGACGATTTTCTCAACGGAGGGATGCGAACTCAAAACTGTTTTTAACGCAGCAATGTCATCTGATTGTAATTCAAAAAAGCCTTCGTTTGAAGACATACCATCGACGGGTCCAGAATATAAAATTTCGCCTTTTCGCAGTACCAAAACATGCGAACATACTTTTTCGACTTCATCCAAAAGATGCGAAGCCAATAAGATAGTCGTTCCTTGGGAAGCGATTAATCGGATGATATCCCTGATTTGATGGATTCCCTGAGGGTCCAAACCGTTTGTAGGTTCGTCCAGAATAAGGATTTCAGGATCGTTTAGCAAAGCGGATGCAATCGCCAAACGTTGTTTCATTCCTAATGAAAAGGTACTGAATTTACTGTCCTTGCGTTCCAATAATCCTACGACTCCGAGTTTTTCCTCTACTTTCGAATAATTGATGTTTTTTATTTTACAAACCAGTTTAAGGTTTTCTTCCGCAGTCATGTAAGGGTAGAAGTTGGGTCTTTCGATAATGGCGCCCACTTTTTTCAAAGCTTCATGGGTTTCCATGGAACCGCCAAACCAACTGTAATCGCCAGAAGTTTTATTGACCACATTCAGCACAATGCCCAAAGTGGTGGATTTTCCACTTCCGTTCGGACCCAGGATTCCGTAAACGTTGCCTTTATGAATTTCGAGTGAAACATTTTTTACAGCCTGAATCAGGCCAAAACGTTTATGGAGGTTTTGAATAGAAAGTATGGTTTGCAAGTTGTCCTTTTTTAGATTTATATTAGGACGAACAAGGTAAGAATTTGTTACCGTAAAAAATCATTTTGTTTATTTTCGCGTACAGTAGACGTCAAATTTAAGCAGCAGGATGTCTTTTTTGATAAAATGAAATTAAGGTTTCATTGATTTCCCGGTGCTCTGGAGTCAGGAAAATTTTATGCCCTTTTTCATCGTTGGTTAATTCTAAATGGCAGTGAACACATTCATACTCTTTAAAATGACCGGTGATATTTCGCGTTATAATAAATTTGTGGCCAAAAAGGGAGCACAAAATATTTTTTGCCAGTAGCTTGTCTTTGATTTCGATGATGCTCATAACCGAATTATTTTGAGATGAAGTATAAATGTATGTAATGATCGATGAAATATCAAATAAAATCGATGAAATACACATTTTTTCGAAAAACAGTAAAATAACCTTACAATTCATTAAATACTCAACATGTTTACTCTCAGTCGTTTACGAAAATCAGTTCTAAATAAAAAAAACCTTTCCTGATTTACGGGAAAGGGTTTCGGACAGAATTTATAACTAAAATTAGCTTTTTTCTTCTTTGTTGAAGTACACCAGATAATAATACATCTGCTTTTCTTCATCCCAGCCTTTTTCCACATATTTTTCAGCACTTTCCGGATTGATGAAATCCATTTTGATTTGGATATGCGTATCCAGATTGATAACATTTTTTATTGATTTTCTGGCGTCTGAAACCGCGGCATTCGCTATAGGGAAGGAGGTAACATCCTCGATACTGTATTTTTCCCCTTTGTCTACTTTATAGTTTTTAAACTCCGGAATCAAGTCAGGATTATCCAATACTTCATTCAGGAAATTGGTTTCTTCAAATTGGTCATTTTTGGCAAAATAATTTACCGAACGGTTCATAAACATTACTTCCTCTTTTTTATCTTCAGCAGGAAAAACAACGTCTTTCGCGAAACTTTGACAGAATTTCAGGTATTTTTTAGTAATGAAGTTCTCATCTTCAAAAGCATCTACCGAAAGGAAATGCTCCAGCCAGTAACGTGCATCGTAACGGTTACTGTCTACGGTCAGGATTTTGTACCCTTCTTCTTTTTTATAGTTAAAAATAAGGCATCCCTTGTCCAATTTATTTAAGTTAATTCCTTGTTGCAGGATCATTTCCAGATCGGTTCCTTTTTCTTCAAATTGTAAAAAGTCAGACTGAAGTTCACTTTTAAATATCCCGATGGCGTCCACCACATTATTGTCAATATTCACATTCGTCAGGTACGTCACATAGACTTCCCCGTTTTTGATATGCGGATGATTGGATTGCTCAAAAAGATGTTTGGTGATTTGTTTCGAAACTTCGTGCAGGCTTCCCGGATTGTCAAAAATCTGAGAGGCAAATTTAAACATATCATTGTAATCCAAATCCACTTCATGAGCGAATTGGAAATAGTTTTCTTCTTTTTCACGGAAAGGTTTGAAGAAATATTCTTTCATCAACGGCACAATTTCATCATTCAGGTTAAAAGGCTTTTCTGATAAAAAAATGGCCTCGTTTCTGCTTTTGTTCCCCACTCGGTGAATGGATAAAGTGTCTATGTGGGTATTGTATAAATTGATCATGTCTTAATTTTTAAATTATTTAGAATAAAAAACCAAGATCAAAGAACGTTTGTCTTTCATCTTGGCTCAATTTTGATACTATATTATTTTAATTCCAATTCTCTTCAAATCCGAAATCTTCGAAACTGTCGTCACCGTCCATCATATTATCTAAGTCGTCTTCATCGATATCATCTTCAAATTCGCCGTAGATGTCATCATGCATGTCGGCTTCAAAGTTTTTCTCCATGGCCTCATCGGGCATTTCTCCATGCGAAAAAATAGTCTCAGGATAGGTATTTCCAACAACCTGTTCTTCGACTGCTGCCAATTCTACCAGGAATGTCCACATGTTAATGAAGTCGTAAACATAAATGATTTTGGTATTTTGCTTATCTAAAATTTCAGATAATTTATAATCACTCATTATTTTTTGGTCCCCGACAATATCGCCAGTGTCAAAAAGAGAAATTTCTTCTTCCTGATTCCACGTTTCATCACAGGTGTAGAAAGACGCCACTTCCATACCATCAAAACCGAAGGCATTGAAAATTGCATTATGCAAATCCTCTAAAGTATCGTCGTCAAGTATTGCAATATCCCTAAAAACATCCTCTTCCGCGTCCAGAATCACTCTAAATTTGTAAACCATAATTTAACCTGTTTGTTGAAAGGGCAAAGGTAAAATATAATTTTAGATATAGTTTTCAGATTTGGTATTTGTTGATAAGATTTTTGCGTATGGATTTTTATGGCTTAGGATTTTTTTGAAATGAATCCATTATTCGTTTACGAATTTGATGGTATCTTTTGTGGTTAGGATACCTTCTGTTGGATGTCATGTTGTTGAAGATTAATGCGACAATCAGCAAAATAACTGCCCCAGTAAGCACCGGCGATAGTACATACCAATATCCCAGGTTCTTGATTTCTGCAGATCCGATAACAGCAATAAGTGCAGTAGCTCCGCCCGGTGGATGGAGGGTTTTAGTGATTTGCATCAGCACAATAGAAAGGGAAACGGCCAATGGTGCGGTAATCCAAAGAATTTCCGGAGCAAATTGCTGGACTGTAACCCCAATCACGGCTGAAACCAAATGGCCGCCGATAAGGTTACGCGGCTGCGCCAAAGGACTCTGGATGACTCCATAAACCAATACGCTGGATGCTCCGAAAGAACCAATTAAATACACAACGTCCGTTTGAGGCAAAACTTGCGATTGAAGATAGGCAATGATTCCAATGCCAACAAAAGAACCCAAAAATGCCCAAAAATGTTCATTGGCGTCAATTAATGTTTCCTTGTACAGCGTATATCTGGTTTTGCGGTAACCGCGCTTTATTTTCTCGATTGGCATATCTACTTATTTTGCGATGTTGGGAATGAAAGTATATACCGTAAACGGATAAATCAATTTGGCAGTATATTTTGTAATTTCATTAAAGATTTCAACAGAAAGAAAATGGTGGTTTTATTTTTCATAAAATTCAATGGGTAAACCGTCCGGATCTGCAATGAATGTAAACCGCTTTTGTGTGGTTTCATCTGTTCTGATCGACTCTACTATAATGTTTTTGGAACTAAGAAATGCTACAGTTTTTTCTATGCCATTGACTTCAAATGCCAAATGACGTAGTCCGCGAGCTTCAGGTCTCGAAGTGCGCTGTGGAGGATTCAAAAACGAGAAAAGTTCGATAGTATAAACACCATTTAATGCGAGGTCAAGTTTGAACGATTGTCTATCTTCCCGATAAATTTCCCGAATGATGGTTAGTCCTAAGATATCGGTATAAAAAACTTTGGATTCTTGATAGTCGGAACAAATAATGGCAATGTGGTGGATTTTATTGATTTGCAGCATACTATTCCAAATAGGTCATTTCGGGTAAATTAGCGTGTGCGTCCTGGGCTAATGCTTCTGAATGGAGTTTATTGATTAAGGTACGGGTTACTTCAATAGTATCAATTTTAAAAAGGAACTGCACTTCATTTTGGTTATCGGCATTTTGCCAAAGATGCTCCAGGAACATATTGTTTTGGTTGTGAAATGCTTTGTCACGTTCCAATATTTCTCTGATAGTCTCAATCGGAACATTTTGCAGTCGGGCTATTAAATGCGGCATATTTTAGATTTTTGAAAGGTTTAAAAAAGAAAAGCCTAATCAATTTGATCAGGCTTATTCAATTTATTTTTTATCTGAACAAAGTCCAACAATTCTGTGGAATGTAAGATGTATATCGGTCAATAACTTAACTATTGCTTCATTAGGAGTATTTGTAATTACCATGTTGTGCAGGTCTTTACTTTTGAGCTGCAACCGTTCAGCCTCTGCTAAAACAGGCTCAGTTCTGAATTCTTGTGGAATATCCGATTTTAATATGGCGGCAGCTTTTTTCATCATTTCTTCTGAACGTGATTTGATAGGTGCAAGATTTCCTTCTTCGGCAGGGTGGAAAGTCTGTGACATTACTTCGTGGAATTCGTGCATCGCCGGCCATTTTTCGGTAACTGACTGCGCTGTAATCGTGTTTGCGGCAAAAATTAATGCTAGGAATAAGAATGCTCTGACGTGTTTCATCATTTAGGTTAATTTAAGTTTTTACTGTTTGTAACAAATATAGAAATTTATTTTATTTTTTGGTTTTAAGGCTGGACAATCCACCATTTGATTTGTAGACGAATCTTCAAATCCCGCGGAATACCGATATTACTGCTGCCCCGGACCTTTAAACAATTTGCTTTCTGATCCATTGCTTTTACCTTCCATATGGTCTTTCGCTCATTACTTCCTGTTTTTGGGCAAACATGATGACCATACTGAATGGCATACTATTCTTTCGGGACTTTATTTTTTAATTATTTTGATTGCGTGTTTAGACGATGAACCGATTTTCAGGTAGTAAACTCCTGGCGATAACTTGCTGATATCCATTTCAGTAGTTTCAAGGTTCAATGTTCCCATTTGAATTTGTCTTCCAGTCTGATCGTTTATAGAATATACACTTCCGTGTAGAAGCTCATTTGTTTTCAGATTTATGTGATCCTCGGCGGGATTAGGATATAAGGCAATTCCATTTTCCTTAATCCATTCAGAGATCCCCAACGTATAATTGAATGTGATTCTTTGCGAATTATTCCAAACACTCGCACCCATATCCCAAGACTGGATAATGATTTGGGTTGTTTTGCCTGAACCATTATTTGTATAAAGAGATTGACTTTGGTTTACCCATGTACTCGACGTGGCATTCCATATTTGGGATAATTCGTTAGTGATGAAACCGCCGGCACCGTAAGTATTGGTTTGTCTGTTATCATTCAGCCAATTGGTTCCGGTCCACATTTCAGTAACTGCTGTCAGTACGTTATTGGATGCATTATAGGTGTATGATGTTCTCTCATTGTTGACCCACACATTGGTGATATCCCAAGTTTGGGTTACGCTTTGATTTACGGTTCCATTTGCATTATTGGCATAACTTGTCTGTGTGGAGTTTTTCCATATACTGGATATAAAATCCCAATTTTGGAATACCGTATTAGTTAAGTAATTGCTGCCATCATATGTATTGGTCTGTCTTTGGAAGTTTTGCCAGGCTCCTGTCCAGAGTTCGGTAACTCCTGTCAGCATTTTTTTTGCTGCATTATAAGTATACGTTATTCTTTGCGCATCATTCCACGTACCGGTTCCGATATCCCACGTTTGTCCCAGGGTTTGATTGACTGTACCATCCGGATTATTGGTGAATTTGAGTTGTAATGCATTTTCCCAAGGTCCTGAAGGTATTACCCAGGACTGACTAACAGTATTCGTCAGATAGTTGCTGCCATCATAGGTATTGAAAGATTGCGCAGAATTCTGCCAATTTCCGTTTATCCAGTTTTCAATGAGAGTATTCTGGATATTTTGAGCAGAGGAATTAAGTCCAACAAAGACAAATAATATCCATACCAGTAAAATTTTGAGGATGGGGATATTCCTCCATTGTAAAGTAATTTGTGTTTTCATTTCGCTAATTTTAAGTTAACGACTCCGGCTTTAGTAATGCCTAAATGCCAATGTGAAGGAGATATCACTTTTATTGATATCATTTTTCTACAGTTACGTTGGGGTCGCACTGTTTACCAGTTTTTAATCAAAAGTTATAAAAACTACCTTGTTTTTAATGGAGATTCACCTACACAAATTTAGTGAATATTGGGGGCAAACCATTGGCTTTTAGGTTTTTGTTAGAATAATAAAAAAGAGTAAAAATAGATACTTGGGACTAACCCACATTTAATTCTTTTTTTATTTTCGCCGGCAGTTTGTCTTTTACTAAATTATAGGATTGGGTAACATAATGCTGCCATTCTTTGGCTGATAAAATAGTGATGTCTTCTGCTAAAACCCATTTATAACGTGCTACGTAAGGGGCCCGAATAAATCCTTCTTTGGTGCTCATTTCTTCAAATTCTTCGTCCAGGACTTTGAAAGAAGCCGAGGTTGGTGATTGGTTCAGCCCTGCTACGCAAAACATTTTCCCGCCAATGCAAAAACATAAATCATTGCCCCATTTTATGTCTTCGGTGACATGAGGCAATGATTTACAAAGCTTTTGAAGTTCTTCTATATTCATGTTTTATTTTGCTATTTTCCTGTCTTTTAACCAAGTTGCCATCGTATCCCAAAAGCCTGCAGCATATTGCCAGCTGAATTCGTCATTTGGCAGCCCCGTTTTAACCACCAATCCACTATGTCCCATGTTGGGAAGTATGTTTACACGGAAATCTTTATTTCCGGCTTTGGTCAAAGCTTCCACCAAGCGCGGATAGCTTTTTTGAGAATTGACATTCCAGTCTTTTTCGGCCAATTGCCATAAAACGGGTGTTGTTTTCAATTGTTTCAAATAGTCGTAGCTGTCCACATACAGGTTTTTGCTTAGCCATGTCCACCATTTCGCTGAAGCTTCTGATTTTACCCTTGGTTCAGTATATATTTTTTTATACCACGGTTTGTTCTGATAGCTTAAGAATACGTTGTTTCCATCTTCCCAGGTTTTGTTTTTTGCGGCAAGTGCCCAATGCTGTCGATACATTTGCATAATTTCAGCAATTTCTTCTTTCGAAAAACCTTCGGCAATAAAACCGCCTTCGTATTCATGAGCAATCGTTTCGAGAACATTTTGACCCGGACCAACACGCATCAGCAAATAGGAAACGTCCTTTGATTTTGCTGCGACCATAGAACCGACCCAACCGCCCTGGCTGCTTCCTAAAATCCCTATTTTTTTAGCATCAACTTTTGCACTCGATTTTGCAGCGTTAACTGCGGCTACAACGTCATCTGCCAATTCAGTTAAGCTTGCAGGTCGATTGGAATTAAGGCCCCTTGCTTCAGGGTTTTTAAATTGAGGTATACCAAACTGTGGTTGAATTCGTCGAATATACCGAGGGTCATTTTTCGTTATTGCCAAAGTCATAAGTGCCTTCGAATTAATAAAGTTTTTGATGCCCTTCCTGTGCATTACAAAAAAAAGGAGTAAGTAAAAGTACTGCTAACAGAACATGATTGAAATTGATTTTTTTCATTTTGATTGATTGATTTGATGATTGCTTCGCCAGTTCGCTATTCTAGCTCGGGTGTTTATATAATTACATTTTAGTTTTTATAATTTTATCGTGTGTTTTAGGAACTGCCATTAATGCGGCACTGCAAAACCAAGGCGTAAGTTCGGCTTCAAATATATTTGCTTTTACGGCGGGATCGGTCGCAACTAAAGCTTGGGCTTCTTCAACAGTGCTGACATTGAAGATGAAAATGCCGCGGTAGTTTTTGTCATTTTTCATAAATGGACCGGCAACAATCAGTTTCCCCTCTTTTGCCAAACGGTTGATATTGGCCATATGACCTTCAAAGTATTTGGTTCTTTCTTCCGTGGTGGCTGTCGTATTGCTTCCTGTTTTGAGCAGGCAGAAAACATATGACTTCATTCCGTTATCGTTACCGCCTAATTCCTTGGCGAGTTTTTCGTCGTAAGAAGGATTCACTTGAGAAAAAAGTAGATTGCAACTACTTAAGGCGATCAGGAGGAAGAAAATGTTTTTCATTTGATTCGGATTTTAATCCAAAAATAGCAATGTATTTTGATAAAATGGCAACTAAAAACAATTCATCCCATAAAAATGACAGTTCAGTCAGAAGGATTTCTATATTGATATTTTCTGTAAGATATTTGCCTCATCAAAACAGACACAATGAAATCCAATCAACAAAAACACCAAACTGTTACAAAAGCCATGATGAATTTACTATTTACAGTTGCTATTTTTTTATTCTCCGTATCCCTTTTTTCGCAAAACACCATTTCCGGTAAAGTAGTCAATGAAAAAGGAATCGCCATATCGGAAGCCAACATTTTTATTGACGGTACCTATGACGGGGCAAACAGTGATGCCGATGGTAACTTCAGCTTTACCACATCAGCCACAGGAAAACAAACATTGGTAGTGACGTTCCTGCTTTCTGAAACTTCGAAAACAGTAATTGACGCAGATAATTTTCAAAACAAAACCGTCCGATTGAAAGACAATGTCAACGCGTTAGATGCGGTAATCATCACTGCCGGAAGTTTTGAAGCCGGAGACAAAGCCCGCGTTTCGGTACTAAAACCACTTGATATCGTCACCACTGCAGGTTCTTCGGGAGATATCGTGGCAGCTTTACAGACTTTACCAGGAACCCAGACAGTTGGGGAAAGCGGAAAACTGTTTGTCCGTGGAGGTGAAGCCGATGAAACACAAACCTATGTGGACGGAATCCGGGTAGCACAGCCTTATGGAGCAAGCACTGGTAATTTACCGACCCGTGGGCGTTTCTCTCCGTTCTTATTTAGTGGAATGTCTTTTTCTACAGGAGGTTATTCAGCCGAGTATGGAGAAGCCTTATCCAGCGTATTGTTATTGAATACACAAGATGATCCGGACCAGAATAAAACCGACGTTTCATTGATGACAGTTGGTTTAGGTTTGGGTAATACCCAAAAATGGCAAAAGAGTTCGTTCAGTTTCAATGCAACTTATATTGATTTGGCACCATATCAGGTGGCGATTCCGCAAAAAGTGGATTGGAACAGACCCTTTCAGTCACTTGCAGGGGAGAGTGTATACCGATATCATTTTGAAAGCGGTTTATTAAAAATATATGCTGCTTTTGATGCTTCGCGTTTTGATATTAATCAGCAAACGCCAAATGGACCGGACAAAATAAGGGTAAATCTGAAAAACAATAATTTTTATTTCAATACTTCGTATAAAGGAAAATTTGGAAGTAACTGGCAGATTATAACCGGATTGAGTTATGGTTATGGCGAGAATAATATCGCAATCGATTTGAATGGAGTGAAAAATATCGAAAACGCTTCCCATCTGAAACTGAAACTGAAAAAGAGCTTTTCAGACAGAATAAAAGTATCGTTCGGAGCTGATTATTTCAGTACCAGATTTGATGAAACCTACAATGAATATTCGGGACCGTCTTTTCAAAGTGGTTACGATGCAAACATCTCTGCCGCATACACGGAAGCGGATATATTTTTCTCTAAAAAATTCGCGGCGAAACTTGGCGTAAGAGCTTCAAATAATGACTTATTAGATGAAACTGTAGTTTCTCCAAGAGTTTCTTTAGCCTATAAAGTATCAAAAAATGGCCAGTTTTCATTTGCCTATGGTGATTTTATCCAATCCCCAAAACAAGACTATCTGAAATTTGCGGATCATCTGGACAGCGAAAAAGCGTCGCATTATATTTTGAATTATCAATATAGTAAAGATAGACAGACTTTCAGGGCAGAGGCGTATTTTAAAGAGTACCGTGATTTGGTAAAATATGATTCAGAAATGCCGTCTTTCGATAGTAACTTTAATAATAACGGAAAAGGATATGCTAAAGGACTGGATTTATTCTGGCGAGATGGGAAATCAATCAAAAATCTGGAATATTGGGTTTCCTATTCGTATATCGATACCAAAAGGGATTACAGAAATTATCCAACTTCCGTAACGCCGCATTTTGTTGCAGACCAAAGTTTGTCGCTGGTTACCAAATACTGGATCAACGACTGGAAGTCCCAGGTTAGTTTTACAAACAGTTTCAGTACCGGACGACCTTACAATAACCCGAACGAAACACAGTTCATGAATGGAAAAACAAAAACATACAATAGCTTAAGCATGAGTTGGGCATATTTGTTGTCGCAGCAAAAAATCCTTTATTTTTCGGTTTCCAATGTGTTAGGGTCTAAAAATATTTACGGATATGAGTATGCCAGTGCTCCGGATTCAAATGGAGTTTACAACCGACAAGCAGTGACGCCGACAGCCGACCGATTCTTTTTCGTAGGATTCTTTTGGACAATCAGCAACGATAAAAAGACCAATCAATTGGATAATCTTTAAAAATCACATTTCATCCATCAATTTCGACAGTTCAGTCAACATAAATTTTAAACCGCTGAGAACCATCATAAATTTGTCTCATCAAAATAGAATACCTTAAAACAATAACAAAACTTTAAAACAAACAATCATGAAGAAAGTAATTTTAGTATTAGCAATTGTAATTTCAAGTTTCGCACAAGCGCAACAATCAAAACAATCGCCAAAAGCTCCAGGGCAGTTCGAACAGGGAATGGGAAGTGCTTTCAAACTTTGGGGTGAAGGGAAAAATGCAGAAGCAGCAGCGATGTTTGAAAGAATTGCTGCAGCAGAACCGACCAGCTGGTTGCCAAATTATTATGTGGCATTGGTGAATACCACAACAGCTTTTAGAACAACCGATAAAGAAACGGTGAATGCCTTATTAACAAAAGCACAGTCAGCATTAGATATAGAAATTGCAAAAACCCCGAATAATGCAGAATTATTGGTGATGCAGGCAATGATTCACACGGCATGGATCGCATTTGACCCAATGACCAACGGTATGAAATTATCAGGAAAAGTGATGGAATTGTATACTAAAGCGCAAATGCTGGCACCAAACAACCCAAGAGTTGTATTCTGTAAAGCAGAATTTGAAATCGGTGGTGCCAAATATTTCGGAACTGACATCACCCCTAGCTGTAAAGAAGTGGAAAGAGCCATCGGTCTTTTTGCTACATTTAAACCTGAAACTCCTTTCTCTCCAAAATGGGGATTGGACAGAGCTCAGGAAACATTGAAAAACTGTAAATAAAAAAAAGTCTGTTTCTAAATCATGCCTTAGAGAAACTAAATGTATAATTTTAACTGTTTAAAAATTGAACAATGTCTATAAAACCGCATTTAATTAAAGCTTTATTTATTGGAGGAACTATTTTTTTGACCTCCCTTTTAATTGAATTTGTTTCTGTTGGAACTAAAGTTTTTAACTCCCAGTTATACGTTTATTTTCTTTATTGCATGCTCTATAGTGCTGCTTTATATGCTGTTAATGCCCTGTTGTTTTTGTATTTGGATAAAATATTTAAAAGCAATATTTATTCTCTTAAACGAATAGTAGTGGGATTTATCAGTTCCTTTTTTGTCTCATTATTGATGATTTTTTTGCTGCGGATATTTATAAACGTACTTATAGAGAAAAACACATTGGCGAATTTTTTAGCAAAGGAAAGTCCTTCTGATTATGTAGAATCGTCTGTTTTCACTTTCATCATTTTGTTGGGATTTCATGCTTTGCATTTTTACAAACAGATGCAGGACAAAAAAGTCAAAGAACAAAAAATAATAGCGGGAACGGCTTCGGCTAAATTTGAAAGCCTTAAGAATCAAATTGATCCTCATTTCTTATTCAATAGCCTGAATGTATTGAGTTCATTGATTGAAGAAAACCCTGAAAATGCACAACGGTTTACGACCTCTCTGTCTAAAATTTACCGATATGTTCTGGAGCAAAAAGACAAAGATCTGGTTAGTGTTGAAGAAGAACTGACGTTTGCCAAGACCTATATGAACTTACTGAAAATGCGTTTTGAAAACAGTTTGTTTTATGAATTGCCCGAAACGATTTCCAATCCGGAAGCCAAAGTAGTGCCGCTTTCTTTGCAATTATTGCTGGAGAATACCGTAAAGCACAATGTAGTCAGCGAAAAAAGACCCTTGCACATCCGGATTTATGAAAAAGGCGACTATCTGGTGGTTGAAAATGATTACCAGAAAAAAGAAGTATTGCAGGAACGACAGGGTGTTGGACTTCAAAATATCATCAGCCGATATGCAATTCTGACAGACCGCAAGGTGAACATCAATCAAAATGATGAGATGTTCTCGGTTTATTTGCCAATGTTAACCAAACAAGTACAAATTATGGAAACAATTAAAATAACTGACGATACGGCTTATTACAGAGCAAAAAAGAGAGTGGAAGCCCTCAAAGGATTTTACGGTAGTTTACTCTCTTATTGTTGTGTCATTCCGGTATTAATTTTTATAAATTATCGAACGTCTTCTTTTCAATGGTTTTGGTTCCCCATGTTTGGTTGGGGATTCGGATTAATCATGCACGGATTTGGTGTTTTTGGTTACGGCCGCAATTGGGAAGAGCGAAAAATTAAGGAATTCATGGAAAAGGAAGATAAAAAACAAAATTGGAAATAATTATGGAAAGCAATTATCAAAACGAAGAACGCTTTAATAAAGCGAAAAAAAGAGTGGAAGCCATCAAAGGATTCTACGGGAACTTAACATCATATCTTGTTGTAAATATTGGGCTTTTAATTATAAATTTAGTGACATCGCCAGAGCATTTATGGTTTTATTGGCCTATGATTGGTTGGGGAATAGGAGTGGTGATTCACGGAATGAAAGTCTATAATTATTTGCCATTTCTGGGAAAAGACTGGGAAGAACGCAAAATGAAAGAATTTATGGAAAAAGAAAAAGAACAAAAAGATTCTTGGAAATAATCCAACATATAGGTTAATCACTAAATAATTAAAGAATGAGAAACAGACAAAGCTGGGATTTTGATAAATACCAATATCAACCCGAGAATGCATATGAAGCAGCAGAAAGAAAAGTAAAAAGACTGAAAGGATTTTATACACATTTAGTGATCTATTTGTGTGTTAATATCATTATTGTATTTATAAATTTTGATGATTTAGCACCAGGAGAAAGTTATTTTAAAATGGAAAATTTCTATACTGCATTTTTCTGGGGAATTGGACTTTTAATAAATGGATTGAGTGTGTTCGGGAATTTGTATTTTTTTGGAAGAGATTGGGAAGAGCGTAAAATGAAGGAATTTATGGAAAAAGAAACCATAGAGAAAGATTCTTGGAAATAATGAAATTGGATTTAAAATTAAGAATCTTACGGTTACAGTTTTAAATTAATATCACTTAATAATTGACAAAATGGGAAGAAGATATAAATCGGATTTTGATGAACATCAACCCGAAGATAAATATGCCGCAGCAGAAAGAAAAGTAAAAAGACTGAAAGGGTTTTATACCCATTTAATCGTCTATTTATGTGTTAATATTTTTATTGTGTTTGTAAATATTAATAATCTGGATCCAGGGGAGAGTTATTTCAAAATGGAAAATTTCTTTACCGCCTTTTTCTGGGGTATTGGATTAGCAGCACATGGATTGAGTGTTTTTGGTCATATTTTTTTTTTTTGGAAGCAATTGGGAAGAGCGCAAAATAAAAGAATTCATGGACAAGGAGAAAGACAACAAATGGGAATAATTGGTATCCTTATACGCTGAAAATTGTTAAAAGACAATGTATGTTTGTAAGGATTAGTTTAAAAAACCATCTATTTTTGTGTACAAAATCAAAAATTAATAAAAAACACTCTCACTTGAAAAAATATTATCCGCTCGTTGGTATACTACTCCTTGTTAAACTTGCAATCCATTTAATAGGAAACCGAAATTATGGCTTTCACCGCGATGAGTTGCTTCATTTATCAACAAGCGAACATTTAAGTTGGGGTTATTTTGAATTCCCACCGTTTATAGCCTTAATCGGCAAAATCGCTCATCTGTTTTTTGGATATTCATTATCGGGTGTTCGTTTTTTTTCGACTTTGGCAGGACTTGGTGTTCTTTGGATTTGTTGTCTGATTGCAAAGGAATTAGGAGGCAAAGGCAAAGCAATTTTATTGGCAGGCGTGGCTGTAATAGCATTTCTTCCGTTTTTTCGGAACCACACGCTGTTTCAACCCGTGGCTTTTGATCAGTTTTTCTGGACTTTGGGTTTTTACTTTTTAATAAAATACTTCAAAACCAAACACGCGAAATTTCTTGTCTTTCTTGGTATTGCAGCCGGTTTGGGCCTGATGAACAAATACACGATCCTAGTCTGGGGAATCGGAATTGCAGCCGGATTATTATCCTATGAAAAAGCATCAGTTTATAAGAATAAATGGCTTTATATTTCCGTATCAATTGCCTTTGTGATTTTCCTGCCGAATATCCTCTGGCAATATCAACATCATTTTCCACTGTTCATGCATTTGCAAAAGCTGAAAGAAAGCCAGTTGGACGAAATTGGGCCTTATGATTTTGTTATAGACCAAATAAAGCATCCTTTTACTTTTATCCTAAGTATGATCGGATTGATAGCATATTTCAGGGATGAGGATTTAAAAAAATACAAATCCATTGGCATCACCACGTTGGTCATATTTGCACTTATGTGGATCATGCAATCTAAAAGCTATTACTTCTTCGCTATTTATCCCGTGTTATTTGCCGCAGGAGCGGTTAAAATTGAAAAATGGCTGCAAACTAAACCGAATTGGAATTATGCGGTAATTGCTGTTTTGCTGATTGCGATGCCTTTTCTGCCTGAGGCAATTCCTGTCTTACCGATTGAGTCGTATGTTGAATTTGCCGATTTAAAATCGGATAAAAATGGCCGCATCGAACTTAATGATGATTATGCGGATATGTTTGGATGGGACGAGCAAGTGAAGTTAGTGGATAGTTTATACCAATCTTTACCGGATGACGATAAAAAACATTGCATGATCTGGGCCGAAAATTATGGTGAAGCCGGCGCAATAAAGATTTTAGGGGAAAATTATCAGCTTCCCGACCCAGTTTGTGCCCACGGGAGTTTTTGGACCTGGGGACCTGGAAAGACCGATAATGCAATTTGCATCAGTATTGGTAACGAAAAAGAATCTGTTGATAAGGTATTTGAAGAACGTATACTGATTAAAATGATTACCCATAAATATGCGATCGACGAAGAGAACAATATTCCGGTATACATTTGTCGCAAGCCAAAAATCAATCTGAAAAAAATCTGGCCTACGTTAGAAAAAAACGTATTTGATTAAGAATATAAAACTTCATCCGCAACCAAAAATCAAAATAACCATGACCACGATTATAATCGAAGACGAAAAACCAGCGGCAAGACTGTTGCAGAGAAAACTCGAAAAACTGAATATTGAAGTGGAAGTGATGCTTCATTCTGTCGAAGAATCTTTGGACTGGTTTTCTAAAAATGAACATCCCGATCTGATCTTTTTGGACATCCAATTATCTGATGGATTATCATTTGAAATATTCGATAAAATCGAAATAAAAAGTGCCGTAATTTTCACAACCGCATATGATGAATATGCATTGCGTGCTTTCAAACTGAACAGCATTGATTATCTTTTGAAACCGATTGATGAGGATGATTTGGAAATTTCGATAAACAAATTTAAAGCCCGTTTGCCAAAACAGGAATCCCTTCAGTTGGATTTTGACCAGATCAAAAAAATGCTTTCGAACCCATTTGAGAAAAATTATAAAAAGCGATTTACGGTAAAGATAGGGCAGCATTTAAAAGTGATTCAGACCGATGAAATCGAATGTTTTTTTAGCGAAAATAAGGGCACTTATATTCATACTTTTGACAACCGAAATTACTTAATCGAAAGCACTCTGGAAGTTTTGGAACAGGAAATGGACCCGAAAGATTTCTTCCGCGTAAGCCGTAAATTCCTCATTCCGCTGAAGGCGATTAAGGAAATTGTTTTGTACAGCAACTCCCGATTGAAGGTGATTTTGCCGTCTTATAACGACGATGAGGTTATCGTAAGCAGGGAAAAAGTGTCTGATTTCAAGACTTGGATTGGATAATTTTATAATTGAATTAATGAATTACATAGATTGTCTTAAGTGATTCGTATTTAAGTTTTTAAGCAGACTGCATAGATTATCTCTATGGTACTTTTAAGCCTTAATTACCGTCTTTCTGATGGCAATCAAAACAAAAATGAGGACGGAGTATCCAATAAAAAAAGGAATGATGTATTCAATCCAATTCATCGGTAACATGACGGCGATAATCAATAATTGGAATCCCAATCCGTACATCGAAAGTAATGTCATAAACCAATTTGGAAATGTTTTTACTTTGTAGGCATCGTTGTCCAAAGTGTGAATTATTTTGTCAAAACCCCCATAAACAATCGTGTAAATTTTAAACAAAAAATCAACTGATTTTTGACTTTCTCCAGGCAATGCTTTGGGCGATTTGTACTCAAAAATTTTACTGGTAGAATCTCCTCCGACAGATTTATTTCTTAAAATAACATAGTAATAATTATACAAAGTTCCCTGCAGCTGAATACAGAAAAATGCAAATAGGGTAATATAAAAAGAGGTTTTCGAAACATAACAGATTGCCATCAAAAACAAAAAATTGAGAATGATATCAAAAATACTGTCAAGGTATCTCCCGGTGTAAGAAGGTGTGTTTTTCACTCGGGCCAGCTCTCCATCGGCACCATCAATAATCGATTTTAATATGATAAAAAAGCCTGCCGAAAAGTAGTGATTTTGTAAAATACAGTAGAGTGCAATCAGTCCCGAAATTCCAAAAAGAAAGGTTACATGAATAGGAGTGACCCGCGTATTTTTTAATTGGTTGGCAAATAAAATTGCTAATGGACGTCCATAATCTGATAAATCGACAAATTTGTCGGAAGCCGCAAGTTTAGACATTTAGGTTCTTGGAACAAGGAAATGCGACAATATAGTCTTTTGTAAAAATAGTGATTATTTTGATAATCGGTGCAGATTGAAAGTCATTGCTGATAGTAGAAAGAAAGCACTAATCTGATGCGCTAATCCCAACCACAACGGAACGCCGTACAACAAGGTGAAAACCCCTAAAATAAACTGAACAAACACCAATGCCAAAAGGATGTGGATTCCGTTCTTTTGTACTTTCGTCAAAGTGAATTCTCGGCTTTTAAAATATAAGTAAGCAATAAATCCTACAACCACATAGGCTAATGTTCTATGGATAAACTGGACACCACTTTTGCCTTCTGTGAAGCTTAAAAACCAATTATCCTGCTCGAGGAATACGCTTTCATGGATAAATTGACCATCGCTCATCAAGGGCCAATGATTGTGGATTAAACCGGCATTTAAACCCGCAACAAACCCTCCGTAAATAATCTGTATCAATAAAAATACCAATGAAACCCTTGCAATGGTGCGTAATGAATTTTCTATGGCAACTCTTTCCGGATAAATCAGGTCCAACGCAACCCAAAGGGTGTAAGCAAAGGTGATAAACGCAAAAGTCAAATGCAATGATAATCTGAAATGGCTCACATCCGGATTGTCAATCAGTCCGCTTCTAACCATAAACCATCCTAAAAATCCCTGAAAAGCGCCCATTCCCAATAAGATGGCGCACTTTTTAATCGTAGCTGCAGAAAGTCTTTTCTTAATAAGGAAATAGACAAAAGGAACTACAAATACCAATCCGATGATTCTTCCGATGAAACGGTGAAACCATTCCCAGAAGTATATGAATTTATAATCACTTAACGTAAAATCATTATGGATGTTGATTTTTTGATATTCTGGAAACTTTTTATATTGTTCAAAAGCTTTTTCCCATTTTGCATCTGTTAAGGGAGGGAACGTATCGGTAACCAAATGCCAGTCGGTCATCGAAAGCCCGGAGTTGGTCAATCGGGTAATTCCACCCACAACAACCATCATAAACAATAAAACACAACCGGATAGCAACCAAATAATTACAGATTTATCTTTTTTCATCACGTGAAGAATAGTTTACTTTACACTTGTGAGCCCTAGTTTACCGGCTCTTTTCATCATAAATTCATACGCGGCATCATACTCATTCGGGATTTCGCCTTCTAAAATTGCTTCTTTAATAGCTTCTTTCAGTACACCGATTTCACGGGATGGCTTCAGGTTAAAGATTTCCATGATTTCCTCGCCGGTAATAGGCGGCTGAAAATTACGGACCTGATCACGCTCTTCAACTTCCACGATTTTCTTGCGGACGATTTCAAAATTCTGATGGTATTTCTTGAATTTAGTCGGGTTTTTAGTGGTAATATCCGCTTCACATAATGTCATTAGATCTTCCACATCCTCTCCGGCGTCAAACACCAAACGACGCACAGCAGAATCCGTAACCGTATCCTGAGATAATACAATCGGACGGGAACTCATCGTGACCATTTTTTGTACAAATTTCATTTTTTGGTTCAAAGGCATGTGCAGGCGTTCGAATATTTTTTTCGCCATTTTACCACCTAGAAACTCGTGTCCGTGAAAAGTCCAGCCTTGCTTTTTGTTAAAACGCTTGGTCGGTGCTTTCCCGATATCGTGCAACAATGCGGCCCATCGAAGCCAGACATCATTAGTATTTGGAGAAATATTGTCAACTACTTCCAAAGTATGATAGAAGTTGTTTTTATGGGTATGTCCTTCAATTTCTTCGACCTGATTCAAGGCAGTCAATTCGGGCAGGATAATGTCTAAAAGACCGGTTTTGTACAACAGCAAAAATCCAACGGAGGGGGTTTCGGTCAAAAGGATTTTATTCAGTTCATCCACAATACGTTCTCCGGAAATAATATTAATCCTTTCCTTGTTTTTTGCAATCGAGTCCAGTGATTTTTGATCAATTTCAAAATGCAGCTGATTCGCAAAACGGATGGCGCGCATCATTCGTAACGGATCATCCGAATACGTAATATCGGGGTCAAGCGGGGTTTTGATAATTTTATTTTCCAAATCGGCAAGTCCGTTAAAAGGATCGGACAAATCGCCAAAATTGTTCGGATTTAATGATAACGCCAACGCATTGATGGTGAAATCCCTGCGATTCTGGTCGTCTTCCAAAGTTCCGTTTTCAACTACCGGATTCCGGCTTTCGAAATGATACGATTCTTTTCGGGCTCCTACAAACTCGATTTCGGTATCTTCAAAACGCAACATTGCTGTTCCATACGTTTTGAAAACCTGTACTTTTGGTTTTTTGGGAAGCAATTCGGAAACTTTTAAGGCCAATTCGATTCCGCTGCCGACAGCAACAATATCGATATCTTTTTTGTTGCCTCTTTTTAAGAGCAAATCCCTGACAAAACCGCCAATGACGTAGCTTTCGATGTTCAGCTCTTTGCTGGCTTGTGAAATGACTTCAAAAATTTTATTATGTAAGGCTGATTTGTAATTCATAATTTTTACCGCAAATTCGCAAATTAATTTTTTGAACTTATGATGCGTTTGTATTCTAAAGAGACTAAATTGAAATTAGCAAGTATTGCCAATTTGTTTTTAGAGACTTTTAAATAATTTAAACATTGGTTATAATGGCTGTTATTGAAACAATCGACGGTTTTTATTTCGAGAATAATTTTATCATAAACTACAAAGTCTGCATAAAATTTATGTTTTAAAGTGGTCTCTTTATGATTAACAGAAAACTCTTTTTCTCGTTGATATGAAATGTTTTGTTGTTGCAATTCATATTCAATAGCATCTTTATAGACTATTTCAGAAAAACCTTTTCCGAGATTTTTATGCACTTCAAATAGAATCCCTACTATTGTGTAATTTTCATCTTTATAAATATATTCTTCCATAAAAGCTAGAAATAATTCGCGAATTTGCGGTAAAAACTATTTCCGAATGACTTTTACCTGATTGTCATTCGTCAATTTAATAATTGTAGATGGGTTTCCTCCAATTTTATCGTGGTGCAAATTTACAACATAGTCAACACCTTTTATAATCTCCGGACTAATTTCTTTAAAACTTTTCGGGGTCGGCTGACCGGATATATTTGCTGATGTAGAGACCAATGGCTTTCTCATCTTTTCCATTAATTTGAAGCAAAACGGCTCCTTCACAATTCGGATTCCTAAAGTATTATCGGCTGCGATTAAATTCGGCGCCACATTACGCGGCTGATCCAAAATCAGGGTCGTCGGTTTTTCGGATAAATCAATAATTTGCCATGCTGTTTCCGGAATTTCCTTGAAAACATTGTACATCATTTTTTCGCCATTCATCAGCACAATCATACTTTGGGTTTCGGCCCGCTGTTTCAATTTGTAGATTTTGGCTACCGCTTCCGGATTTGTGGCGTCACAGCCAATACCCCAAACGGTATCCGTTGGATAGAGAATGATGCCGCCTTCCCTGATGACTTCGTAGGCGTTATGGATTTCCTGATTCATTATATTTGGTATTGAAGTTCGTTTTGTGCCGAACACGAGGGCAAAGATAACAAATATGAAATTAGCCTCTGAATAATGATTTGACATTAATTTCCGAAAAACAAAGTTTATATTTGCCGTTCTATAATTTGGTTGATAATTTCAAAACCCTTTAATATGAAAATCATTTTTCACGAAAACCAATTGTCCTATCGCGGCACCTCGAATGCGGTTTATAATTATGCGCTTTTCAATGAAGAGATTTTAAAGAACGAATCTGTTATTCTTTACAATAAAAACAACAAGCAAAATTTCGATTTGGCTGTCGAGCGTTTCAAAAAAAGATTCAAAGTTATCGGATATAATGACCCAAAGGAATTGGAGAAAATTGTGAAGAAGGAAAAAGCGGACCTTTTTTATGCGATAAAGGCAGGAAAAAAAGACGGCATTGAGGTTTCCAACTGTAAAACAGCCATACATACCGTTTTTAAATATTATGAGCCGCACGGTGATGTCTACGCGTATGTGTCCGAATGGCTTTCAGAGGAAATGACAGGAGGGAAGTCGCCTTTCGTTCCGCATATGATTCATGTGGAGAAAACCGATCTGAACCTTCGCAAAGAATTGAATATTCCGGAAGATGCTATTGTTTTTGGGCGTCACGGCGGTGATAAAACCTTTGATTTGAAATTCGTAAAAAAAGTAATAAAGCAAATTTCCAGAAAAAGAAAAGACATCTATTTTGTGTTTTTGGGGACCAATTCGTTTGTTTTCAAAAACATTTTCAGGCCTTATTTAAACGTTATCTTTTTACCAACGAATATTGATGACATCTATAAATCAAAATTCATTAATACCTGTGATGCATATCTCCACGCCAGAAAACAAGGTGAGAGTTTTGGAATAGCGATTGGAGAATTTTCGGTTTCCAATAAACCTATTATTACCTGGGCAGATTCTGAAGAAAAATCACATATCGATATTTTGGGAGATAAGGCCATTATATACAAAGACAAGAACGACCTGACTGCTATTCTGGAAAATTTTGCCCCGAATCCAAATGCGGATTGGGATGCGTATTCGCAAGAATTTGGACCTCAAAAAGTAATGGAAAAATTTAAAACCGTTTTTATAGACGGATAATCATCCAATTATAAATGTACGATGCGTTGTTTCATTTTTAATGATTTGGACAATGGCGCCCCAGTCAAAAACAGGACGAATAAAGGCCAGTTTTTAGGTTTGAAAATATTGCTAAAAAAGTATTTCACCGTAAGGAACAGCAATACTATTTTGTGTCCAAAATATCCGTAATGCTTTCTCATAATGTACAACAACGAGATTTTTAATTCCTTTTTGATAGCTAAAGAACGTTCTGTACTGGCACCATGGAAATGAATGAATTCTGCTTCCGGCACCAAATAGGCAAACTTGGATTGATTGGCCAATCGGATGCACAAATCGGTTTCCTCATAATACAGGAAAATGTTCGTATCAAAACCACCGATGGCATTGAAATCTGTCGCCCTGACAAACATAAAACTGCCGGGAACAAAATTTACCTGTACCGGTTCCGTATATCTTTTTTTACGTTTTGGGTATTTTTTCGGATTTGTGATTTCTAAAAATTTCCTTCCGATGATTTCTCTTGCCGGTGAAGCAAAATGGTCCAGCGAAATCATAAAATCGCCATTTTCCTTGAATGCCTGCGCGCCGGCAATTCCGATTTCCGGATTAGCATCTAAAGTGGTCTTAAGAATGGACAAACAATCGTTAATCAATAAAGTATCATTGTTTATGAACGCCAGATAATAAGCATTCGCATATTGCGCACCGTACATATTTCCTCCGCCAAATCCAGTGTTGATATGGTTACGGTGTAATTGCAAATTGGGAATGGTATCAGTATCACAAAAAGATTTGAGTTTCAGGTAGTCTTCTTTTTCAGAGCAATTATCGGTGATGATAATTTGATAGCGAAGGTTTTTTGAGGTTTTTTCAATGATCGAACGAATACAGTTAATCGTGTGTTCGCTTGAATTATAATTGATTAAAATTACGGCTATGTCAAACATTTATAAGTATTGATTGATGCCTTTTTCAATAAAGGTCAGTTTCTTTTCAGTGGTTTCTCTCTCGATTTCGTTGTTGATTTCGATATGGCTTTTGGATTGTTCCTTGTGATAGATATGATACGCAATTCCGGCATTTTTAAGGCGTTTACCCTTTATCCCGAGGTTATGAAGACGCTGAATCATTTCTGAATCATCAATTCCCCAACCGACCAACGATTCATTGAAACCATTGATTTTGATAAAATCCGATCTCCAGAAAGACATATTGCAGCCTCTTAGTTTAGAAGAACGTTTATCCACAATTTTGGCAAACTTCATCAAAAAAGGAAATCGTAATGTTCGGCCTCGTTTTTTAATGCCTTTCGAAAAGAAATTGAAGTGGATTATTTTTCTGGAAAACAGATCCGGTAGAATTTGCTTTTGGATGTTTACTCTTGAACCAAATAAGTAAAGTCCTTTATCAGCAAATGTCAAATGGTCTTCGACAAAATGCCTGTTCATGATAATATCACCGTCAATTTCGATAATGTAATCGTATTTGGCTGCGGCAATAGCGGCATTCATGATTTTTGGCTTCCGGTTTTTAATATCTTCATGCCAAATATGAATTAACGGGACGGGGAATCTCTTTTGAAAATGTTCGATTAACTGCTTGGTATCTTCTCTCGAACCATCATCTGCAATTAGCACTTCGTTTGGTAAAACCGTCTGATTCATTGCACTGAATAATAACAATTCTAATGCTTCAGGCCAATTATAAGTGGGCGTTACCAATGAACACGAAGGTAGTTTTTCCATAGTTTTTGATTAATGAGGCAAGTTAATATTATTTTTTATATTTGTGAAAAATATTCTCCATGGTTTATGATTGCTTTCCTTTCTTCAATGAATTAGACATCTTAGAAATTAGACTTAATGAACTGAATGATGTAGTTGACAAATTTGTGTTGGTTGAAGCTGACAGGACGCATCAAAATCTCCCAAAGCCATTTGTTTTTGAAGAAAATAAAGAACGGTTTTCCAAATTCCTTCATAAGATTATCCATGTGAAAATCACTAAATATCCATTATTTATACCAATCATTAACCGATTTTCCTCTTGGAAATTAGAAATCTTCCAAAGAGACTCGATTCTTAAAGGATTGGTCAATTGCAAACCGGATGATATTATTTTAATCTCTGATCTTGATGAAATTCCGGATGCAGCTGTCATTAAAAAATTAGTATCAAAAGGTGTTCATGAAATCTATGGGCTGAAAATGGACATGTTCATGTATTTCCTCAACAACAAACTCATTTTCGACGGAGGAAGTAACATGACAAAAGAGGAAGCTAAAAACGGAATATGGCATAGTACCGCAGTGTTGCCATATAAACTGTTGAAAAAAACGCCGTCTAAAATCCGCAAGATTATTATGCGAACCAAAAGAAGGGGAGAAGTGTATAAAATCATTCCAAATGCAGGGTGGCATTTTACCTATATCGGTGGCGTTAAGAAGATTATTGCAAAATTGGAAGCATTCGCACACACTGAATATAATTTGGAAGAATACAAAGACGAAAAAAATATTTTGGAATTAATCCAAAACGGGAAAGACCTTTTTGGACGTGACCTGGAGTTCGAAATAATGAACGGAGATTATAATTTCCCAAAATACCTCAAAACGGATGAAGGCCGTAACAAGTTTAAGGAGTTCTTCTTTTCAAAATAATTTATTCAAAAAATATGACATTCCACTTTAAGCGAAACCCTTTGGTGCCACAAAAAGCAGTTATGGATCTGATAGCCAATTTCCAGACTGAAGGCAACTTGTTTGGAGATGGTAAAAGAAATAAAATCAAACTTTTTGAAGTCCACGGAAAAACTATTAATATCAAATCGTTCAAAATTCCGAATCTGATTAACAAAGTTGCTTACAAATATTTCAGAAAATCAAAGGCCCGACGCTCATTTGAATATGCCAATATTCTGCTTGAAAACGGCATCGGAACACCGGAACCCATTGCTTATTTTGAAAATTCCACTTTGGCGGGACTCAAAGACAGCTACTATGTCAGCGAACATCTGAAATGTCACCTGACCTATAGGGAATTAGTGGAAATTCCGGATTATCCGGATCGTGACACTATTTTGCGCCAGTTTACCCGTTTCTCATATACTTTGCATCAAAAGGGAATCGAATTTATGGATCATTCTCCCGGCAATACGTTAATTAAAAAAACGATTTCTGGAAACTATGAATTCTTTTTGGTGGATTTGAACCGCATGCAATTTCATAAGACGATGCCTTTCGATGTTCGGATGAAAAACTTATGCCGACTTACACCACACAAGGAAATGGTAGCCGTAATGAGTAACGAATATGCTAAAGTCTCCGGAGAGCCGGAAGGACTTATTTTTCAGACACTGTGGAAAATGACCACTCATTTTCAACATCGTTTTTACAGAAAGAAAAGATTAAAAAAGAAATTGAAGTTTTGGAAGTAATATTTCTGAAAAAAATGTATTTTTCACTTCTCAATAGTTTCAATGAAACTAGATAATATCAGATGAAAGTTTCAGTAATTATTACGACGTATAATGCAGAAGAATGGTTGCGAAAAGTCCTCATTGGATTTAGCGTCCAGACCGAAACTGATTTTGAAATCGTAATTGCCGATGATGGTTCTACATCTAAAACCAAGGAATTACTGACTGATTTTAAATCCCACTTCAAACATCCGATAGTACACGTTTATCAGGAAGATCGTGGTTTTCAGAAATCACAAATCTTAAACCGAGCTATTTTAGAATCACATTCCGAGTACCTTCTTTTTACTGACGGGGATTGCATTCCGAGAAAAGATTTTGTGGCCACGCATTTAAAATTTCAGGAAAAAGGCTATTTCCTTTCGGGTGGCTATTTCAAATTATCGATGACCATTTCTGAACTCATTTCGGAGGAAGACATTAACACCCAAAATTGTTTTCACCTAAGCTGGTTGAAAACCAATGGATTTAAGACGAATTTCAAAAGCAGTAAATTAACAGAAAGCAAATTGTTTGCCCGTTTCATGAATTGGATAACCCCAACCAAACGTTCGTGGAACGGTCATAATTCTTCGGGATTCAAAAGCGATATTATTGCAGTGAACGGATTCAATCACGAAATGAAATACGGCGGACTGGACAGGGAATTGGGAGAACGTTTATTCAACAACGGATTGCTTTCCAAACAAATCCGCTATAGTGCCATCTGCCTGCATCTGGATCACGCCAGAGGATATTCAAGCCCTGAAATCTGGCAGAAAAACAACGCCATCAGAAGCTACAATAAAAAGAATAAAATCGTTAAGATTGAAAACGGGATTGACACTCTTTAGCTTTTCAAAAAGCCCAAATCCCTAAAATATTGTTTTAATTTTTCCAGGATTAACTCCAGAGGATATTCATCAAAGTATTTGAAAGTATGCTCCTTGATGTATTTCTCGTCGTGCTGCTCGTAAATTTCCGGTTTTAAGTCTTTCAGGTGAATGGAAAGATTCTCCTTTTCGTTTTCAAAAATCTGCCACGTTTCCTTATCTACAGATGGAGAAAAAAGTGAAAACGTAGGAACGCTTAGCGCTTTGGCCATATTTACCGAACCACCTTCATTGCCAATCAGCATCGAACATTGCGAAAGCAACGCCAAAAATGGTCGTAATCCTTCGCTGTACAAGTCAAAGTGAATGTTTTTCTGGGTTTCGGTTTTACAAAAATTATAGATTTTTAACGCATCTTCTTTTTGTGACGGAATATAATTGAAAATGATATCGGCATTGAGTTGTTCGACGGTGAAATCAATGATTTTTGCCATTTTGTCCAAAGGATACGTTTTGTACCATTCGCTTCCTAAAATACCAAACATCACTAAAGGCTTTGTTTCTTCCTGAATACCAAATCTTGCCAATAATTTTTTAGCTTCCTCGATTTCAGCTTCTGTCAAAAAGACTTTCGGTTTATAGTCGGTAATCGGTTCTTTAATCAAAGGTTTTAAAAGCATCAGTCGGTTATCGATTGCAAGTCCCAATTCTGATTTTGTACCGTTCTTCAATCGTTTCAAAGTATGGTTGTAAAACAGATTGGAATACCCTTTATCATAAGAAATTTTATATTTGGCACCGGAAAATAGCGTAATCAGATTGGTTTCCAATTTACTGTAGGCATCAATCACGACATCATATTTTCTTTTTCGGATGCCCGAAATGAACTTCATTAATTGAGGATAGGATTTTCTAACATCCTGTTTCAGAACAATGATCTCGTTAATATTGGGATTCTGCAACAAAACATCCACACAATTTGGATAACACATATAATCAATTGCAGCATCCGGATAAAACTTTTTAAGGTTGTTGCTCAAAATCGTACTGGTTAATACATCCCCAATTCTTTTCTGCTGTATGACTAATATTTTCATGGATTCCCAATTTATTTCGATGCGCTAAATTACAAAGTATTTCAGGAAGCTCAAGATGCAAAATTGAAATAAGGGAAAAATTTGCTGTAAAAGTCCTATTTTTGCATTTCAATAAATTCAATTCTACAATGGCAATTAGCGGTTTGGTGATTTCTTTCAATGAAGAAAAAATGATTGGCAAGTGTATCGATGCGCTTTTCAAAGTTTGTGACGAAGTGATTGTAGTGGATTCGCTGAGCAAGGACCGAACGGTAGAAATTGCCAAGGAAAAAGGAGCCATTGTTATTTCACAGCCTTTTTTGGGCGATGGACCGCAACGTACGCACGGATTACCATATTGTAAAAATGACTGGATATTAAATCTCGATGCCGACGAATTTCTGGATAAAGATGCTGAAGAGTTCATTCTGCAGGGGAAATACCTGGAAGGAGGCTATGATGCGTTCAGTTTCCGGATAAAAAACTTTCTGGGCGACAAGCTGATTGATTTCGCAGGCTGGTACCCCGATCATAAAGTCCGTTTTTTTAACAAGCAGACCGCGCATCCGTCTGAATCGATTGTACATCAAAAAATTATTACGCAAAATGAAACGCGTGTTTCGGTTCATATATTGCATTATGGCTGGGATTCGTTGGACCAGATTATTACCAAAAAGAATCAATACTCCGGCTGGCATGCACAGCAATTGTACGACCAGGGAAAAAGAATTACCTGGTTCAAGCCAATCCTTAACGGGAAAGTAGCTTTTTTGAGATGCTTCTTTTTTAAGAAAGGCTTTCTGAACGGTCTTGACGGTTTGTCCATTTCGATTATTCAAGGCTTTTTCTCGTATATGAAATATGCCAAACTACTCAAAATCCAACAGAAGAACAAACAATAATAGTTTTCAAAATACCAAAAATAAAAAGCCTTGTCATATTGACAAGGCTTTTTTTATATACAAACAGTTTAGATTCTAAACCGCTACATCATATTCTCTCAAGGCGTCATTCAGCGAGGTCTTTAAATCTGTTGACGCTTTACGTGTCCCGATAATCAAGGCACATGGCACTTGGAATTCCCCTGCAGCAAACTTCTTCGTATAACTTCCGGGAATCACTACCGAACGGGCCGGAACAAATCCTTTCATTTCCTTTGGCGTATCGCCGGTCACATCAATAATTTTGGTTGAGGCTGTCAGACACACATTCGCGCCCAAAACCGCTTCTTTACCTACATGAACGCCTTCAACAACGATACAACGGGAACCAATAAAAGCACCATCTTCAATAATCACCGGAGCTGCCTGTAACGGTTCCAAAACGCCGCCAATTCCAACACCCCCGCTCAAATGCACATGTTTTCCAATCTGCGCACAGCTGCCCACGGTTGCCCAGGTATCCACCATCGTTCCTTCGTCCACATACGCTCCGATGTTCACATAACTCGGCATCAAAATCACGCCTTTTGAAATATAAGCGCCATGTCGTGCCACCGCATGAGGAACCACGCGGATACCTTTTTCGGCATATCCTCGTTTCAACGGAATTTTATCATGGTACTCAAAAATACCCACTTCCATCGTTTCCATTTTCTGAATCGGAAAATACAAAACCACCGCTTTCTTCACCCACTCGTTTACCTTCCAGCCATCGGCCGTTGGTTCCGCCACACGCAAAGTTCCTGCGTCCAGCAAATCAATTACGTGTCGGATTGCCGTCGTTGTTTTTTCTTCCTGCAACAAAGCGCGGTTGTCCCAGGCTTGTTCTATAGTGGTTTGTAAAGCGTCCATAAAGTTTAAATTTTGAACAAAGATAACTTTTTTAGGCAATAGCCAAAAGTCGAAAGTTGTGTTTTTTCGGAGCTGTGGCATTAGTTTTTCAATCAACTGTTGTCCCGCTATTGCCTTTATCTCTCCGCTGCGCTCGAGGATACCGGCGCAAATGAAATTCACTGAACTCCTATAAAAATAAAAGTATAGTGAAGTAATCGGGGCTAATAAATGAATTTTGGGAACCAGAAGAAATTTGAGCAAAAACTTATTTCCAAAATAAACACTTATTTTACTAGCTTTGTTATATTTCGTATTAACCAAAACAAAGAAACCATGATTAAGGAACGACTGATTTCGCTGGATGTATTTAGGGGAATTACTGTTTTATTTATGGTTATCGTCAATAATCCCGGAAATTGGTCCGCCATTTACAAACCTTTGGCTCACGCCGAATGGAATGGCTGCACCCCGGCCGATTTAGTTTTTCCTTTTTTTATTTTCGCCATGGGCGCCGCAGTTCCTTTTGCGATGCCAACCAAAATATGGGACAGTAATGTTCTCAATAAAATCATCGTGCGTTCACTTCGAATTTTCTGCCTCGGCTTATTCTTTAATTTTTTTAGTAAAATCGAGCTGTTTGGTTGGGAAGGAATCCCGTTATTATTATGCAGATTGGCTATCACGGGACTTGTGGCTTACGCACTGATGGGTAATTTCAGTCTAAAAGTTAAGACCTGGCTAGTGGTTGTTATTTTTGGGGTATTAATCGGTTTGGCTTACAGCGGAATAAAAACCTTTAGCGACGTAAGGATTCCGGGGGTTTTACAACGCATCGGAATTGTCTATTTTTTTACTGCTTTACTCTATTTAAAAACAACACAAAAAACACAGCTGCTGACGGCGATACTATTGTTATTGGGTTATTGGGGTTTAATGGCTTTGGTTCCCGTTCCCGGAATTGGTCCCGCAAATTTCATTGTCAATACCAATCTTGCCGCCTGGCTGGACAATACAGTGCTGACGGGACATCTTTGGGTATATACGGTAACTTGGGATCCCGAAGGCATCCTGAGTACATTGCCTACAATTGCCAGTGCGATTTCCGGACTGCTCGTGGGTCAATTATTAAATAGTCCGATGTTATCAATGAAAATCATAAAAAGGATGACCGAAACTGGAACAATCCTTATAATTCTGGGTTTGCTTTGGAATATGATGTTTCCCCTGAATAAAAACCTATGGTCCAGTTCATACGTTTTATACACGTCCGGAATTGCAATGCTGACTTTAGCGTTTCTATATTATGTCATTGATGTCGCTCATTATAAAAAGTGGGCAAAACTGTTCCTTATTTGGGGAGTAAATCCGATGATTGTATTCTTCTTTTCCGGTATTGTCTCTAAAATATTGCATGCGGTCGAAATAAAAAACCCTGAAATAGCAGACAAACAGATCACCATTCAGGATTATTTTTACAGCCATTGCATTGTGCCTTATTTCAGTGAACCTAAGTCGGCATCAGTAACTTTTGCCATTGCAAATGTCGTCATGTGGTCCTTGATACTTTATATTCTGTACAAAAAGAATATCATTGTCAAGGTTTAAGCAATCAACTATCGAAATTGATTAAAAAACGTTTGCTTTTGCTGTACAGATACATTTTCGTATTCCTGATGAGCGTTACCGTTACAGGATTTGATTTTTCATCTTTGCAAAGATAAATGATGCTTTTGTCAGGCAAATGTGTTTTGGAAATAATAGTAAGACAGTACTTTTTATCAATATTCAAATTGATTTTATCGGCGGAGAACGAAACGTTTTGTTTTTGAATGGTTTCTTTTTCTCCCCATTCCTGTACTTCATTTCTGGTTTGGATTTTACTGTACGAGAAGGTTTTGTTCTGTGCTGAAACACATAAAGTCAATAGCGCTACGAATAGCGGCAGCAGTTTTTTAAATTTCATTTTATATAGATTTGGGAATATAGTAACGGAGGTGCAATCAGAAAAAGTATTAGTTTTGAATAAAGAGGCTAAAAATACCTTAAAATCAGGTGATTAGTAAGAAAATAAATAATGAAATGAAAGATATCTTTTCCAAACTGGCTGTCGAATATTCCCAATTCCGCCCGCAATATCCGGATGAAATGATAGCGTACATTGTCTCTTTTGTCGAAAATAAATCTGTGGCACTGGATATTGCAACCGGGAATGGTCAGGTGGCCCACAAGCTTTCCTGTTATTTTGATACAGTTTATGCAACAGATATCAGTGAAAACCAACTCAGTAATGCCATTGCCACCGACAATATTATATATAAAAAAGAAGCCGCAGAAAATACTACTTTCCAAAATCAACAGTTTGATTTGATTACCGTTGCCCAGGCGATTCATTGGTTTGATTTTGATAATATCTACAAAGAAATTTACCGGATATTAAAACCCGATGGCTATTTTGCGGTGCTTGGTTATGGGTTATTTTCCACGAATGCTCATTCTGATAAAATAATTCAAAATTATTATCATACTATTGTAGGCCCGTATTGGGATAAGGAGCGGATTTACCTTGACGAAAACTATGAAACGATTCCATTTCCACTGGAAGAAATCGACACAGAAAAATTCCAGAATGATTTCACATGGAGTTTCGAACAAGTGATTGGTTACCTCAGGACCTGGTCGGCCACGCAGCATTATATCGAAAGTAACAATCACAATCCGATTGACATCATACATGATGAACTGAAAGACTCATGGGAATTGGGAAATAGGAAAGTATCGTTCCCATTATTGTTGCGTATCGGAAAATTAAAACAATACTATTAAAATTAAATAAGATGCCAAGAATACTTGCCATAGACTACGGTCAAAAACGTACCGGAATTGCCGTTACCGACGAATTACAGATTATTGCTTCTGGGCTAACGACCATTCCATCGGCTACGACCATTAATTTCCTGAAAGACTATTTTAGCAACGAAAGAGTATCGAAAGTCCTTATCGGGGAACCCAAACAAATGAACGGAGAACCATCAGAAAGTGCTGTGGTCATTGAAGCGTTCGTGAAGAAATTCAGTAGTTTCTTTCCGGATATGCCAGTCGTTCGCGTTGATGAGCGTTTTACTTCCAAAATGGCTTTCCAAACGATGATTGACAGTGGACTGAATAAGAAACAGCGTCAGAACAAAGCTTTGATTGATGAGATTTCGGCAACAATCATGTTGCAGGATTATCTGACCAGAAAGATGATTTAATAACTACAATTAGTAAAACCATATCACAATTTCAAACTATCTTTGTAGTATAAATCACAGTTATGGCAGATCTAAAACTTCACTCCACAACAGATATAGTCCTTATAGGCGCCGGAATTATGAGCGCCACTTTGGGAGTTATCCTGAAAGAATTGCAACCCGATTTAAAAATTGAAATCTACGAACGCTTAGACAGTGCCGCTGCCGAAAGTTCTGATGCATGGAACAATGCGGGAACCGGGCATTCGGCCTTTTGCGAACTCAACTATACCCCGCAATTTGAAGACGGAAGCATTGATATCAGTAAGGCTATTAAAATTGCGGAGTCATTCGAAGTTTCGAGACAGTTCTGGAGTTATTTGGTACAGCAGAATTTAATCACTTCACCTGAAAACTTCATCAAGAGCATTCCCCATTTGAGTTTTGTCTGGGGCGAAGAAAATGTCAATTATCTGAAAAAGAGGTATGACGCATTACATACAAACCATCTTTTCAAAAAAATGGAATTCAGTACCGATTATAACCAGCTCAAATCCTGGATGCCACTGGTTATTGAGGGACGGAATCAGGCAGAGAAACTTGCGGCGACCTTCATGCCTGTCGGTACCGATGTGAATTTCGGGGAATTGACCCGAAGCATGTTCGGCCATTTGATGAAACAGGATGGCGTGACCTTGTATTTCAATCACGAAGTCCGAAAACTGAAACAACGTGAAAATGGTCAATGGAGTATCATCATTAAGGATTTGGAATTAAAAGAAAATAAAAAGATCCGGACTGATTTTGTATTCATCGGTGCCGGTGGTGGTTCGTTACCCTTATTGGAAAAAGCGAATATTCCGGAAGGAGAAGGTTTTGGCGGTTTTCCGGTGAGCGGGCAATGGCTCAAATGTACTAATCCAAAGATTATAGCCAAACATTTTACGAAAGTATACGGAAAGGCTTCTGTGGGAGCGCCGCCGATGTCGGTTCCACATATTGACAGCCGCATGATAAAAGGGGAGAAGGCGTTGCTTTTTGGACCTTATGCAGGATTTACAACAAAATTCCTCAAGCACGGGTCCTATATGGATTTACCGCTTTCCATTCAGGCTGATAATTTAATTCCGATGCTTTCAGCCGGATTTAATAATCTGCCACTAACCAAATATTTGATTGATCAGGTACGCCAGTCTCCCGAGGAACGGATGGAAGCCTTACGCGAATATGTGCCGACCGCCGTTATGGAAGATTGGGAATTGGAAACTGCAGGACAACGTGTCCAGGTCATCAAAAAAGATGTAGATGGTGGCGGAGTCCTGGAATTCGGAACGGAAGTAGTTACCAAAGCAGACGGTTCACTTGCGGTTTTACTGGGAGCTTCCCCCGGAGCTTCAACCGCGACTTCTATTATGATGGATTTATTGCAACGGTGCTTCAAGGATAAAATAAATACTCCGGAATGGCAGTCAAAACTAAAAGAAATGATTCCGTCATATGGACAGAAACTCAATGACAATCCTGCGCTTTCCGATGAAATAAGAAAAGAAACCGCAAGCGTTTTAAAATTGACTAATTAAAGGTTTATGTAATCTTTAATGCTTTTGTGGTTTTTAAAATGTTTTCAGAAAGATTAGTTAACCAAATCAATTGTTCAATGACCAGTTGGGCTTCCTGCATTTTCATTTGGAATGCTTCTTCATCCAAAGAATCAGCCTCTTTTAATTCTTTCGCCCGGATATTTTTCAATTCGGTAAAGCGCATTGCCACATAATCCTCAGATGCTCTGTTAGACTCCTTAATCTCATCTTTTAAAATCGCAATCGCATTATCGAGGTTTTTAATAACCGCATTCACAACAACATTAAATGCTTCAGATGCCGATGTGGTTTTATGAGACTGAATATAAGTTCCCATCGAAGCGGATGATGATAACAGGGAATGGTTGAGTACTGCTAATTTGTATACGGGGCGGACTTGTTTTTGTTTCGATTTGGGCTCTTGCAGCATTCTTTGAAACGAGGCCATTAAATTCCCAATTTCGATAAAAGCATGTTTACGGGCTAATTTATAAGAGGTCGGAACGTCTCCTTTTTTATTATAGAAAACCGATATTTCTTTTAAGTAATTACGATTGGCTTCAATCGATTTTTCCAAATAAACCGGGATATTCATAAATTCCCAGGAAGGCCATAAAAAAAAATTGGTAACAAACGCTAGTGCGGCTCCCACCAAAGTATCCAATATTCGGTACTGAACCACATCAGCCACATTGGGCGTCAATATCCCATAAATAAAGACCACATAAATAGTTACGAAAGTCGCGCCAACTTTGTAATTTATCTGGGTAAAAGAAAATCCTAAAATCATGGCGATGATTGCCAAAATAGTAATCACAGTAGTATTGTGCAACACCAAAAGGATTCCGAAAGCGATTAGTCCGCCCAAAATGGTTCCGAAAATTCGATGGAAAGACCGTTGCTTTGTTAATCCGTAACCCGGGCGCATAATAACAACAATCGTCAGTAAAATCCAATACACATTTTGGAAAGGAAGGATTTTACCAATAATAAACCCAATTAGAATCGTTACCGTTAATCGTACCGAATGTCGAAATATCGTTGATGAAAAACTGAGATTCTCCAGTAAAGTACCTAGCGGATAATATTGAGGTGTCAGGAATTTTTCCAGATCCTTGTCTTTACCTTTGAAATCCTGTGAAGTCGTCGCCAAAGTAAAAGCCCGTTCCACAATCTTGATTTTTTCGACTTGCTTTTCGGCATACTGCAGCATTGTGGTCAGCATGAAAACACCTTCAGAAGCCTCCTTTTTGCTTAATGAATTTTCATAGTCAGTGATGGCCAATTCCAAAGCATTTAAATCCTTTAATAATTTATGTGCAGAAACATATTTGGTTCTGTTTTCAATGCTTTGGGATAACTGTTTTAACGTGGTAGCCAAATTATAAGCCAATTTTTGATAGGTTTTCAGAACCTTTGGATGACTGCTGAATTTTCTATGCAGTTTATCATGATCAAAAGAAGTGGATAATGCCAGTTCCAAGATTTCCACAAGGGAAATAAAAACAATGAGCATTTTCCGGGTTTGATTGGATGTGCCTGAACTGCTGCGGTTTCCGATAAGCACTTCCCTTAAATTTTCATGAATGGTATTCAGTTCGACCTGCAGGTGCAATTGCTTTTCAATAATGGAGGTTTTGTTACTGTCCGCTTTCCATAAATCACCTCGTAATTTTAAATATTTAGAGGTCAATTGGATGCATTCGGCAATCTGTAATTCAACGTAACGGTTCGGTTGGATATAATGAAGGAGTAATGAAACTACCAGATAAAATAGGCCACCAATCAACATTAATCCACAATGTTGCAGCAATTCGGTACCAGAATAAATTTGGCTGAAAACCAGCGAAACAGAAAGCAGTCCTGAAAAAGATACCAAAGTGGCCCGATGTCCATATACAGAAATCATTGCCAGCCAAAAAATCAGGAGACCCAAAACCGGATAAAAAATATAGGGATTGGGATAGGCGAGGCTCACCACCAAAGCACTTCCCGAAACGATTAATGAAGCGACCAGAACCCCGTTGATTTTATGTCTTAAGTTACTCGAAATATCACTTGGAAAGGTCAGTAATGCGCCCAACGCTATTGTAAATCCAATATTAAAATGGTTCCAATAAGAAAACACAATAACAGGAATTACCGCCGCAATGGTAACCTTCATTGCATTGGCAAAATTAGTGCTGTCGATAAATCTTCGGATTTGATAAATCATAGTCAACGGATTCCTTACAAAGGTAAGAATTGTATGATTTATTTTATGCGTGGAACCGTATCATTTATGACAAAATTATAAAAATATGCTAATTATTTGTTTGGACCAATCCAATGTATATTTTTTCACTATTTTTGCCATCCACATTAGGGAAAACTTCCCGGAATGCACGGAGATATATACAAAAAGCGAAAATGATTTTACCAATTATAGGATACGGAGATCCTGTTTTGAGAAAAATAGGTGAGGAGATTACTCCAGAACATCCAAATTTGAAGGAAGTGATTGCCAACATGTACGATACGATGTATAATGCCTATGGTGTGGGATTGGCTGCCGAGCAGGTAGGTCTTTCCATTCGTTTGTTTGTGGTGGATACAACTCCTTTTGGAGAAGATGAAGATTTGCCAAAAGAAGAGCAGGAACAATTGAAGGGTTTCAAGCAAACCTTTATCAATGCTAAAATGCTGAAGGAAGAAGGAGAAGAATGGGGTTTTAATGAAGGCTGTTTAAGTATTCCTGAAGTACGGGAAGACGTTTACAGACATGAAAAAATTACCATTGAGTATTTTGATGCGGATTTCAACAAAAAAACGGAAGTGTATGATGGCCTGATTGCGAGAGTGATTCAGCATGAATACGATCATATTGAAGGAATTTTGTTCACCGACAGAATATCATCGCTGAAAAAGCGTTTGATTCAGAAGAAACTTCAAAACATCATGGAAGGCAAAACGCGTCCGGAGTATAAAATGAAATTTGTAGCCAAAAAAGGCAGATAAGTATAAAAATAAATTAATTTCAATATAAATAATTTTTAAAATGAATTTAGAAAAAATATTAGCCATTTCTGGGAAACCGGGTCTTTACGCATTAAAAGTTCAAACACGTTCCGGTTTTGTTGCTGAATCTTTATTGGATGGTAAAAA
Source organism: Flavobacterium sp. GT3R68 (assembly GCF_007109225.1). Classification (GTDB taxonomy): domain Bacteria; phylum Bacteroidota; class Bacteroidia; order Flavobacteriales; family Flavobacteriaceae; genus Flavobacterium. The sequence continues at coordinate 64,579 of NZ_VJZK01000002.1, read as the reverse complement.
AATCACCGTGGGTCTGAAAAGTAATGTTAGTTTGTTGTCTGAAATTTCGATGTATACGGAAAGCGAAGAGAAACCTTTAGCAGAAGTAATGAGAAATATCGCTATCAAGGAAGATAACGGGCCCGCTTTATCTCATAAAGAAGATAATGCAAAATTAACTGCTTATTTTAAGGAAATCCTTCCTGATTACGATCAGGATCGTGTGTATCCATCAGATATCAAGAAAGTTTTGAACTGGTACAATATGCTTCAGGCAAAAGGTATGGTTTCGAAAGAAGTTCCTGTTAAAGAAGAAAGTGCAAAAGAAGAAGTTGCTTCTACTGAAAAATAATAAAAATCACTTATTTATAATTTAAATCCTGTTGCGATATTTTTCGTGACAGGATTTCTTATTTTTACCAAAACCCATTACTATGAATTCCAGACAAAATCAACTGCAGGCTTTCGAACGATTATTGAACATTATGGATGATCTTCGTGAAAAGTGCCCTTGGGACATGAAACAGACTTTACAGAGTTTACGCCATCTCACCATTGAAGAAACCTATGAATTGGGAGATGCCATTTTGGATAATGATTTGAATGAAGTCAAAAAGGAATTAGGGGATTTATTACTACACATTGTTTTTTATGCAAAAATAGGCAGCGAGACCAATGATTTCGACATCGCAGATGTCTGCAATGAAATCTGCGATAAACTGATTCACCGTCATCCCCATATTTACAGCGATACTATTGTGAAAGATGAGGAAGAAGTAAAGCAGAACTGGGAAAAACTGAAACTGAAAGAAGGTAAGACATCGGTATTGGAAGGGGTTCCGAAAAGTCTGCCGGCATTGGTAAAAGCCAGTCGTATCCAAGATAAAGTAAAAGGCGTGGGGTTTGATTGGGAAGAGCCACATCAGGTTTGGGATAAAGTCCAGGAAGAATTACTGGAATTACAAGTTGAGGTCGAAGCCGGTAATCAGGATAAAATTGAGTCTGAATTTGGCGATGTTTTATTTTCAATGATAAATTATGCCCGTTTTTTAAATGTAAACCCCGAAGATGCTTTAGAGCGGACCAACAAGAAATTTATCAAACGATTTCAGTATTTAGAAAGCAAGGCAGGCGAATTGGGGAAACCTTTAATGGACATGACTTTGGCAGAAATGGATGTTTTTTGGAATGAAGCCAAGAAAATATAACATAATTTACACACCCTAATTCATTATTGTATGCAGGAAAATAAAACCGAATTAAAACGTTCCCTAGGATTGATAGACGCCACAAGTTTGGTAGCGGGATCCATGATTGGCTCCGGTATTTTTATTGTAACTTCTGCAATGGCCCGTGATATTGGCTCTGCAGGCTGGTTGATTGTAATTTGGTTAATTACCGGTATTATTACCGTCGCGGCCGCATTAAGTTATGGCGAATTGGCCGGAATGATGCCGAAAGCCGGCGGACAATTCGTATATATTCAAAGAGCTTATGGCAGACTCATTTCTTTTCTATACGGATGGACCGTTTTTACGGTAATCCAAACGGGAGTGATTGCTGCTGTTGCGGTTACTTTTGCTAATTATGCAGCTATTTTATTTCCAATATTAGATCAGGACTTATTTACCGTGGGCACTGATTTCGTTTTTTCAAACAAAAAGATTCTCGCAATCGTCAGTATTGTATTGCTAACATTCGTCAATAATCAAGGGGTAAAAAGCGGGAAGACCGTACAGTTGATATTTACCTCGGCTAAACTGTTGGCGCTTTTTGCATTGATAATTCTGGGTTTGTACGTTGGTTTGCAAACGGAAGTATTTACGGATAACTTTACCAATATGTGGGATGCAAGCAGAACTGTGCTTAATCCCGACGGGACAATAACTGTTACGAAACTCGCCGGAATGGCAATCTTGGGAGCAGCCGGAGCAACAATAATTAATTCGCTGTTTTCGAGTGATGCCTGGAATAATGTTACCTTTATCGCAGGCGAAATAAAAGAACCTAAAAAAAATATTCCCCGCAGTTTGTTTCTGGGAACACTGATTGTAACGATAATCTATATTTTGGCAAATCTTGCCTATTTGGCTTTATTACCCATGCATGGAAATCCCAATACTGTCGATGTGGCCGGAAACGGAATCATGTTTGCCAGTAACGACAGGGTGGGAGCGGCGGCCGCAAGCGTCATTATGGGCAATGTGGGCGTTTTTGTCATGGCAGCATTAATCATGGTTTCGACCTTTGGATGTAACAGCGGATTAATCCTTTCTGGTGGGCGATTGTTTTTTGCGATGGCTAAAGACGGACTCTTTTTCAAACAGGCAACGGAACTCAATAAAAACCAAGTTCCAGCCAAAGCCTTATGGGTGCAGTGTCTTTGGGCTTCTATATTATGTATTTCAGGGAAATTCGGGGATTTATTGACCTACGCCACCTTCGCATCCTTACTTTTTTATATTTTGACGATTATTGGTGTTTTTATCCTTCGTAAAAAAGAACCTGAAGCAGATAGACCTTATAAAGCTTTTGGTTATCCCATTGTACCCGCTATCTATATCATTGTTACCACTGCAATCTGTGTAACATTATTAATCTACGATACGTCTAATACCGGATTGGGATTGGGTATTGTGGCTCTTGGAATTCCGGTGTATTACTTGTTTATGAATAAGAAGTAGCATTTGAAAATAATTATAAAAAAAAACGGTCTGAAGATTCAGACCGTTTTTTTATGCCAATACTTTTTCAGGAATCAGAATCGTATTCAATATAGTATTATGGTATTGAAGCTGGGATTGAATTTGATTTTTTGTGTGTTCAAAAAAGGGAGTTTCAGATAATAATTTTTTATAATAGGTAATTCCGTCGATTAGATTGCATTTGAATGCCTGTAATTTTTTTAATTGTACAGCCGGACTTTCAGCGGAAGCTGCAGAAATCTGACCTTTAAAGTAATCCACATACATTTGCAGTTCTTTTAAAAACATATTGGGACGATAACCAACCGGTAATACATTAGCATTGCCGTAAATATGTTTTACCATATCCGATAAGGTTATGATCTGATTAAAATAAGCCAGATTCGGACCTGGGCAGATTACCACGCCTTGAGATTCTCCTTTTATAGGGAGGTTGTTTTCTATAAGGGAAGCATTGGCCAATCCGACACAAAGGCAGGATTTTTCGGTAATTTTTTCCCGGTTTTTTTGAAAATCGACTTCAGTTAAGCTATCTTTTTGCTGGTTTAATTCCTCTAGTTTTATATCCTGGTATTTTTTGGATGCCGTGCACATTCCTTTATTAGAAAATTCTTTACTTAATGCCAGGAATTTTTTTGGACAAGAACTTCCTGCTTTATTTTGGTCAATGCGTTTTTGTTTCCATATATCATTTGTAGTTCCTTTGACAGTATTAAACGGCACGCCAAGTGGCGAAATATTACTGGTATAGAAATCGTCTTCTTTTGCATTTGCTAATAACGCGCGGGTGTCATCATCTAAAGATGTAGCCTCAGGAACCAGTAAAAATGGTGATCCCCATCCAACAGAATCAGCCTCGTAATGGTTTAATAAAAATTCGTGTTCTTCGGAGGTCCCTACGCCACCCTGAACGGTGATTTTTAAAGCTAATGGTAGGTCGGGTACTGGCATTCCTTTTTGTTTTAGTGCTTTAACCATCAAAACGTGTGCTTCCTGAATCAATTGGCCTTTTTTTTGTTTGAATTCTTCCATGATCGGACCCAATAAAAAACCTTCTGTCGCAAAGGCATGGCCACCACAGTTTAAGCCGGATTCAATTCGATATTCTGAAACCCAAAGCCCTTTTTTGGCAAGGAAATTACCCTGAATCATGGCAGAACGATAATCACTGACTTTTATTATAATTTTCTTTTTTAAGTGGTTTTCCGCATCAGGAAAAAAATCATCAAAATTTTCAAAATAACTATATAACCTGGGATTCATTCCTGCAGAAAGAACTACCGATGAAGAAAGGGTACTGTTGGCGAAACCACGCAGGGAGGCATGCGCATCATTGAATTCAATGGGCAATTGTTCGTTTTTGTCAAAATTATCCTTATCGACTTTAGTCATTATATTCACATCGATTTCGCCGGGGTAAAGATTTTCTTCCATAAAACGTACAACTTGATCTTTAAAGGAATAACCGTTGTCCAATATGTCTTGCAATTTTTGCTTTATTCCCGATTTAGTGGGCAGCATAGCAACATATTGTTCTAATGAAGTTTTACTTTCGGACAACTCTGTTTTAAAACGTCCGAATTTTTCTTTTACGATTATATCCACCAGATTCAAATAGGATGTGATTCGTTTTGCACGATAATCATGTATCTTTTGAGTGATTTCGTGATAAGGATAGTTGAATTTTTTGCTGTAAAAAGCATTCATTTTCTCAATCAGGTCATCATCTATAATTGAAATTACGGAAGAAATTCCATATTTAGCAACCCGGATCGGGCTATCTATAGTGTAAGAAAGACCCATTACAGGGATATGAAAAGTATGTGGTGATTTTATTGGTGTCATATTTAGATTATTTTTAACAACAACAAAAGTAACGGGAGTGTATTCTCTAAAAAATGATATTTATCATACCTTTTTTATTTGTGCGTTTTTTTCAGGAGGTTCTAAAGTATTTTGAAAGGCTGCAAAATACTATACGTTCATCTTTGTTAATTTAGAAAGATCTTTTATGATAATTTTTTTTCCGGTCAATTGAATTACCCCCAATTTATTAAAATCGGACAACAGACGGATACAGCTTTCGGTTGCAGTGCCAATCATACTTGCTAATTCGTCTCTGGAAAGTTGGATTTTTAAGTTTCCGTCTTCATTCTCGCCAAAAGTATCATGCAAATAAATTAACAAAATTGCCAGTCTTACTTTTACGCTTTTCTGCGCCATATCCACCATAAGATCATCAGCATCTTTAAGGTCTCCGCAAATGGTTTTCATCACATTCATTGAAAAATGATTATTTTTATCAAAGAAATTCATCATTTCCGTCTTCGGAATAAAGCAAACGCGCATATCTTCAAGAGCTATAGCACTTAAATTCGCTGGTTCATCGCTAATCATAGAGCGTTGGCCTAATAATTCTCCTTTAGAAACCAGTTTTACAATATGGTCTTTACCGTTGGGGCTCAATTTTGTAAGCTTACAAATTCCTTCTTTAATGCAGTAAATTCCATTTACGTTTTCACCCTCTTCAAAAATGACTTCGCCTTTTTTGATGATATGAGAAATTTTGCAATCGTTTAGTTTTAAAAGTTCGTCTTTTTTGAGTGCTTTCAGTGAGGTAAATTCTCTGACGATACATTGTTCGCACTTGCTCATGATAAAAAAGTGTTGATTGGCCTTGTAAAGTAAGGTATTAATGCGACAAATATCATATTTTTTAACGTATCATGTTGTTCAATTTTTGTTTAAATCGTCATTGAAAACAACTCTGTTTCCGGGGCTCTCCGCTTTAAACGTAAATCAAATGCCATACAAATATTCCGAACAAATGCTTTTCCGGCTTCTGTAACCCGAATAGTGTCGTTTTCAATCCTAATTAATCCGTCGCTTTCCATTTCCTGCAGTTGAACTAAAACTTCCGGAAGTTCCTCGAAATAGGCGGATTTGTTTTTCCATGAAGTTTCAAACTGGCACATTAGATTCAGAATGTGTTTTCTGATGATGAGGTCTTCAACAGTTAATAAGTGTCCCCTGAAAACAGGTAATTCATTCTTTTCCAACAATTCATAATAATCCTCTAATTTCTTCACATTTTGGGCAAAACTATACCAGCTGTCACTTATGGAAGAAACGCCCAGACCAATCATCAATTGTGTTTTGGATGCACTATAGCCCATAAAATTCCGATGTAATTCCGAATTTTGAAAAGAGTGAAATAAACTATCACTTTTCAAAGCAAAATGATCCATTCCTATTTCCACGTATCCGTTTTTTGACAGCAATTGTTTTCCGATTTCGTACAACATTCGTTTCTCTTTGTCTTTCGGGATATCCTCATCTTTGAAGCCACGCTGTCCGTTTCCCTTGATCCACGGCACATGTGCATAGCTGTAAAAGGCAAGCCTGTCAGGCTGTAATGATTTTGTTTTTTCGATAGTATCTATAATATTTTCGATTTCCTGAAATGGCAATCCGTAGATAATATCATGTCCAATAGAAGTGTAACCGATTTCTTTTGCCCAAAAAGTAACTTTTGCCACATTATGAAAAGGCTGGATACGATGAATCGCTTTTTGTATTTTTTCAGAATAATCCTGAACACCAAAACTCACTCTTCGGAAACCTAAATCGTACAGTTTTTGCAAATGTTGATAAGTCGTACTATTGGGATGACCTTCAAAACTAAATTCGGAGTTTTTGGCTTTATCGGCATATTTAAAGATGCCATGGATTAATTTCTCTAAATTTTGAATGGAAAAAAAAGTAGGCGTTCCTCCACCAAGATGAATTTCCTTAATTTTTGGTTTGACTCCCAATATATTGCAGTACAAGTCCCATTCTTTTAAAACCGCATCAATATAAGGATGTTCCATGTCGTGATTTTTTGTGATGCGCTTATTGCAGCCACAGAAAGTGCACAAGCTTTCACAAAAAGGGAGGTGGATATAAAGACTTATACCTTCTTCAGAATTGCTTTCTGTAAATGATTTTTTAAGGGTATCTATCCAATTTTGGTGATTGAAATCTTTATCATTCCAATAGGGAACGGTTGGATAACTGGTATATCTTGGGCCAGGGACATTGTATTTTTGAAGAAGGGAAGTTTTCATAGAAAGATATTTTTCTTAAAGTCAAAAGTAATTCAACTTGAGAAAGACTAAAATGATAATTATCATACTATAATTTCGAGGCATAAAAAAACCTCATTCAGTTCGAATGAGGTTTTTTATGTAATAAAGTTTGATGTTATGCTTGTTTTAGGTTTCTGACCTGTTTTAATTTTTCTTTCCAGAGATCCAGGCTTTCTCTGTGTCTTTCGATGTTCTTTTTTACTTCCAGTACCATCGGATTGTCTTTTTTGGCATTGGCAAAAAACTGAATATTGTTTTCCAATTGGAAAATTTCACTCTGTACTTCATCAATCTTTCGCATCAGAAAGATTTTCTCGTTCTCCAGTTTGCGGCTATCATCCATACCCGACAATTGATCCATCCTGTTGGCGAAACGCATCATTTCGCTGTCCTTTTTGCTTAGGCTTAATTTTTCAAAAAGGGCATCAAGGATTTTGTTGAATTTACCTTCGATATGTCTTCTGGAGAAAGGCACTTTGCCAAAGCTTTTCCATGTTTCAATATGTAATTTAATAGCATCAAGATCTTCTTTGTGCTCACCGGTCAATTGAAATTCTCTCAAAGTTTCCAAATAGGCTTTCTTTTTATCAAAAGCTTCTACTTCCTCATCATTTGCTTCCGATTTTTGGGCTTTTAGCTTATCAAAATAATGATTACAGGCTTCTTTGAACTCTTTCCAGATTTTATCTGAATATTTTCTCGGAACGTGACCGACTTGTTTCCATTCTTCCTGAATTTGTTTCATTATTGGAGTTGTGGCGGTAAAGTCGTCGCTTTCCTGAAGCGCTTTCGCTTTGGTAACCAATTCCATCTTTTTATTTAGATTGTCCTGTTGCTCTTTTTTTATATCCTTGTAAAACGAATTTTTGAAAGTATTAAAATTACGAACGGCAGTTTTGAATGCTGCCCAGGTTTCTTCGTTTACTTCGCTAGGTACTTTTCCGGCGTTAAAGAAAGCGGTTCTTAAAGCCTCCACTTTTTCAATCTGGCCTTGCCATTGCGCATGGACAGCCACTTTTTCCTGAGCCAAAACTTCAATCTGGGCAATGATGTCCTGCTTGCTTGCTAAATTTTCAACTTCATTCTCTCTTTGTTTTTCATACAAAGTCTCACGCTTATCATGCATTTGTTTGGTCAGGTCACTGAATTTATTCCAGATTTCTTCACGGTGTTCTCTTGAAACCGGTCCGATATCTTCTTTCCAGATACGGTGTAAATCCTGCAATTCCCGGAATGCTTTATTGACATCTGCTTCGTTAACCAATTCTTCTACTCGGGCAACGATTTTTTGTTTCTGCTCTAAATTGTGCTTGAAATCCAAATCACGGGCTTCTCGGTCCAAATGCAGGTAATCATAAAAATTTTCTACATGAAAATGGTAATTATTCCAAACGTGGTTGTATTTATCTTTAGGAATCGATCCCGCATTTTTCCAGCGTTCTCTCAATTCATTAAAGGTTTTTAAGGTGTCTTTAATGTTTTCCTGTGGATTGATAAGTTCTTTCAGCTCTTCAACAATAGCCAAGCGGGTTTCCAGGTTGGATTTAAGATTGGTCTGAAGGCTTTTGAAATGGGTGTTTTTTTTGTCTTTGAAAACAGAATATAATTGGTCAAATCTTGACTTTAATGGCAAATGATAATGGAATTCTTCAGTGGTGTCCGGGTTTTCGGCAATGAATTCATCCTTTTTTTCTTCAATAAAATGATTGTATTTTGAAAGGAATGCAGCTTTAATTTCCTCCACATGGTCTTTAACAGACATTACTTTTTCAACAGTTGTCAATTTCTCCAATTCGGCTACCAACTCGTCCATCGACAAAGTTTCGTAATTCAGCATTGGGATTTCGTGGCGATCTTTCAGGGTCTCGTCTTCGCTTTCTTCTGCATTGGAATCGGCAATGGCATTAGTAGCCATCTCGTGATCATTCTCAACGATTAATGTGTCATCAGCTAATTCTTCAGGTGAAAGTTCAATCACATTATCATTCTCTTCACGAGCTTCTGCAACTTCCTGATTCTCTGTCATAACCGCCTCTTGCGGATTATTATCTACACTTCCATCTGCATCTTGCAGGTTATCATTCTTTTCTTCTAACATTTTATAAATGTTTAAGGTTCATATTATTTGAGGTCGAAAGATAATAAAGCCACGACAAAATTCAAAGAAAATCCGCCATTTAAACGATTATTCAGTTAAACAGTATTTGATTTTTAGTTTTATAGGAATTTATGTAAGTTTTAATCATCCTTTATTCCATATTTTCCACGCCTTTTCTGCCTGAAAAATAAGCATTTCGTGTCCATTTTTCGTAATGGCACCGCTACTTTTGGCTTTTTGTAGAAACAACGTTTCAGAAGGATTATATATCAGGTCGAAAGCAATGTGTCCGGCTGTAAAATAATCATACGGAATATCGGGACATTCTGTAATATTTGGACTGGTGCCCAATGGCGTGCAGTTGATGATGATCTGATAATTATCAAACGTCGTGGCATTAATGCGATTGTAATCGATAGAATTTTCGGTCGCTTCCCGGGAAACGAATGTGTATAGAATTCCCATTTGTTCCAATGCAAAAGCGACTGCCTTTGATGCTCCGCCAGTTCCCAGGATCAAGGCTTTTTTGTGATGCGGCTGAAGCAAAGGCTGTAAAGATTTTTGAAAACCGAAACAATCGGTGTTATATCCTTTCAGTTTTCCTTTTTTGTTGAATTTAATGGTGTTTATGGCACCTATTTTTGATGCCTTATTGGATAATGTATCCAAGAACGGGATGATACTTTCTTTGTACGGAATCGTTACATTCAACCCCTTGAGGTTAAGATTGTTTTTTAGGATTTCAGGAAATTCATTTATATGCTGGATGTCGAAATTTTCATATGAATAATCAGTCAAATCATTGTCTTCAAATTTCTTCGAAAAATAATCTTTGGAAAATGAATAACTGATATTTTTCCCAACCAAACCATATTGATTATTGATAGTTATCATAGAAGAGTAATATAAAAAAACAAACCTAATGGTTAGATTAGGTTTGTTGGTATGTTTATAAATGACATGCTATTCAATATGCTTATTGATTGCATTTTGAACCATTCTGCGGGCCCATACAGCTGGAAACAATTCTTCTAAGATGGTTCTGTTTTTGAAATTCAAACGCAGTCCGTTACTTAAATGGAATTTCCCTTTTTTGTCGTCAAAATTCATAAAATAAAGACCGGCCAAGCGGTATTCGATTTCGTATTCTTCCGGGAAATATTCGGATGCCTGTAATAACGTCTGAATAGCACTGTCGAATTCTCCCAAATACTGCAGGATGTCTACCCAGAATAACCACGTGTCCAATTGGTAATCCCCAAATTCAACTGCTTTTCGGTAACCAAATTCGGCTTCCTCAAAGAAGTTTAATTCTTTATTGATAGAGGCGTAGCGTTTCCAATACAACCGATTTTGGTTGTCGATACTCAACGCTTTATTGACAAACAATAGTGCTTTTTGATAGTTTTTCTGGCGCACGTAAAAATCAGTAATGGCAATCCAACCTTTGTCCAATAATGGGTCCTCATGAACCGTTTTATTGAAGTATTTTAGGGCTAGGACTTTCTTTCCTAATTTTTCATAACATTTCCCGATTCTCAGCAGGGCATAAGACGTTGCATCGTCGAGTTCAATGGTACGGTTGTAACTTTCAATAGCTTCCGCATATTTTTTTAGTCTTTCGAAGGTTTTGGCTTTTTCCATAAAAGCGCCTAAAAACTCCTCATCAATAAGAGTAGCGTAATCAAAAGCACGCAATGCTTGCTCATAATTCTTCAATCCGTAATGCAATCGTCCCATTTGGTGCCAGGCGATTTCGCTGTATGGATTCTTGTCGATGTACTTCATCAGATAATCAATGGCTTCCTTGTTTTGATCCAGAAATTCAAAACAGTACACAACATTGTAAAGTGCCGCCTGGTCCTCGGTATCTTCTTCCAGGCATTTGATGAAGCTCTCTTTGGCCATTTCCAGATTGTCCATAAAGAGGTATTCCATTCCGATTAAATTATATACATCGGCATAATCATCGGTATATTTCAAGGCGGTCTGCAAAAGCTCTACCGCTTTTTCGTGATTGTCCCGTTTGGAATAGATATTCGCTTTTTGGATATAAATCTCTTCATTGTGAGGTTCAATGGCATACAACTCATTCAATAGCTTTTCAGCTACATCGAGCTTGTCATCATAAACCAACATTTCTACTTGTACCAGTTTTAGACCGGTAGATTTAGGATGTTGTTCGAGGGCTAATTTCAAGGCTTTTTTTGCCAATGATGCTTTCCCCATGTCCAAATAATGGAGGATGATCTCCTCAAATTCTTCGGAGTCAAAGAAGAGAACTTTGTTGGTTTTCAACATAGATTCAAACTTTGATAAGGATAAGTTATAATCTTCTTCTTCGTCGTTCAGGTGCATGATAAGTAGGTGTTAATGTTATCCTTAATAAAGTTAAGGATTTAATTCTTGTTTTGGGAGGAAAAGGGATTTGTTTTGAACAATTTAGTTAACAATATTTTACCAAATTTCATTGAATGTCAAGCATATAGCCCAGATTACTTCACTTTGCTTTTATTTTTAATAGGAGTTCAGTGAATACTTTTCAGTATTTGGAGAGGAAATCCTTTTTGGGTTTTTCTTAAAAACCAAAAAGATTACTTCACCTAGCTCTTATTTTCATAGGAGTTCAGTGAATTTCATTTGGAACGTATAGCTGGAAACAGCTTCAAAAAAACCTACTTTCCGTCCAGTATTTCATCCATTGCCTCAAGGATAATCGCACATCCTTCGCGAATCTCCTCTTCAGAAATCGTTAGAGGCGGTGTAATCCTGATGGCACAGCTTTCAAATAGCAACCAGAATAATATTAAACCTTTGTCTTGGCATTTAAAAATTACTGTGTTTGTAATTACTGCACTTTCGGTCATTGCGGCTAACATTAATCCTTCTCCTCTAACTTCTTGTATCAAAGGATGTACCAAAAGTGTGCGGAAAAGTTTTTCTTTATCCAAGGCATCAGGCATGAGGCTGGTTTCGGTAATTTCCTGCAACGTAGCAAGACAGGCTGACGCTATGACAGGATGACCGCCAAAGGTAGTGATGTGGCCCAATTTCGGGTTGTCACTTAACAAATCCATGTGCGCAGCCGAGGCGGTAAAAGCACCGACAGGCATTCCGCCGCCCATTCCTTTTCCCATGACCACAATATCAGGAACGACATCGTAGTTCTGAAAACCAAATAATTTTCCGGTTCTTCCAAAGCCGGGTTGGATTTCGTCGAGAATCATCAGGGCACCCATTTCGGTGCAGCGTTCCCTGACTTTTTTAAGGAAATCATTTTGTGGTTGGATAAATCCTGCTCCGCCCTGGATGGTTTCGAGAATTATCCCTGCTGTTTTTGTAGTTATTTTTTGTAAATCGTCCTCGTTATTGAAGGTTATGAATTCCACATCCGGAATTAAGGGACGAAAAATCTGTTTGCGTTCCTCAAATCCCATCACACTCATCGAACCCATTGTATTGCCATGATAGGCATTATTGCAGGAAATCAATTGACTGCGCCCGGTGACTCTTCGGGCTAATTTTAAGGCACCTTCGGTAGCTTCTGTCCCGGAATTGACCAAATAGGTTTTCTCTAAAGGATATGGCAGGTGAGAGGCTAGGAGTTTGCAATACTGAACCGCAGGATTTTGGGAATATTCGCCATACACCATCACGTGCGAATATTTATCTAACTGATCTTTAATTGCATTGTTCACCCGTGGATGCTGGTGTCCAAGTGTACACGCGGAAACTCCTGCTACAAAGTCAAGGTATTTTTTATTATTGGTGTCGTAAATATAAGTGCCAATGGCGTGTGAAACTTCCATTCCAAGGGGATAAGGAGAGGTCTGCGCCTGGTATTTTAGGAAATCGTTGTTCATTAAGTAATCTGTTATTCTATTTTCCCAGGTATTTTTGTCTTTGGGTTATTTTTGTCATAGTCCAAAGTTTCCTTTAATACTTTCATCGGAACATCTTCTTTGGCATTTTTGGCTGCGCTTTCCTTGACTATTTTGTCATTGAGTTCATTTTCTTCAGCGGGGAAAATATCATATTTGGTTATTATACGTTCATCACCGCGCCAGATAAATCCTCTTAGTTTTCGGGCATTTTCGGGCAAATCTTTTTCAGGGAATATATCTCCATCGGGATTACCGAAAAGGGTCAGCGTATCCACTTTATTTTTATCCAACATCAGGTTGATTTTGCTGCTGATACTTTTATTGATACCAATAAGTTCCTGCTGGTCGTTTCGCATGTAATAAATGACTTCGGTGTTTTTGACAATATCGACTTCCTGAAGTGATTTATCCTTAAATTTTCCGTACAGATTCTGGCCTTTAACCTGGTTAAAACCGGTTCCGACAGTATCTTTTGAAACAATAAAGGCATTATTGAGCACTTTCAGCGAATCGAGATTTTGAGTCTGGTTGTTACCGATGAGATGAATGACGTCACCGGTCATTTGATTGTCGAAATTCCAAAGGATGGGTTTTCCAATCAATTGTGTCAGGGCTTTTTTCTGGTCGGAATGAATCGAGTCACATTTTCCGCTTAAATCCGTTTTATAGAACCGGGCATTTTTAAATCCCCTGATAATTCGGTTTCCTTCTTTTCCAGTCACCATTAATTTTTTGGCGTGCATAAAAACCGAATCATTCTCGACGATACTGACAGCAAGGGCACGTTTGGTAACAAACATCGAATCCTTGAACTTGTAAATTTCTGCGTAATGTCCTTTAATAATAATCTTGTTGATCGAATCGGTTATTTTTACATTGTTGACACCTCTGGCGAAACCTGTTTTTTTATTGTAAAACAAACTGTCGGCTTTAATGAGGAGATTGTTGTATCGGATATTGGAATTCCGTTCCAGTCGTGCAACATCTTTTTTAGTGTCATAAAAACCGTTTTCGGTATAAATCTTATTCTCCTTTCCAATAATCGTCGATGGGCCTAAAAGATAGGAATGCCCCGAATTGGTGTAATAATCCAAATGATTTGATTTAATGACATTGTCCGGAGTGGTAATTACTACAGCGGTCAGGAATTGATATTTCTTTTGGTTTACGTAATATTTACCCGATTTACTATTGAGCGTATTTCCTTTATTGGTAATGGTCGCACCTGTAGTGTAATAAGCCTCCTGACTGTTTCTGTCGAAGTTTAATGTATCGGTTACCATGGACATTTCCGGGGATTGCAGGATAACATTTCCGGTAGCGAAAGCCTGCTTGTTTTCACCGTTGTATTCGGCATATTTACTGCTCATCGTAAGGGTATCGCCCTGGATGATATGCACATTCCCGAAAGCTTTTAAATAGTTTTCCTTCTGAAAATAATACGCTTTGTTACATGTCAGTATAGCACCATCGTGTTTAACTTGCACATTTCCAGTCAGTAAAACCGCGTCAGGCAATTCAACTTGGTTAATGTCCGAATGATCTGCATTTATAACTTCAATTTTATTTGGCTTTTGAGCAAAAACAGTATTGAAACTAAATAGTATCAGGCAAAATGTGATAAAAAAAAGTTGCTTCTTCAATGGATGTATTTTTTGCCAAATTTAAGAAAAAGGAAACAAGGATGCTCTTAATTATGAATTATTTATAAGTTGGAAAAAGCAGGATTTATATTTGGTTTTTCAAGGTGAGTTTCAACGTAACAAAACCAAGAATAGCTGCTATTGATGAAGCCAACAAGATAGCGATTTTCGAATTATTGATTACATCTGAATCTTCAAACGCGAGTAAGGTTATAAAGATGGACATCGTAAAACCAATTCCGCCCAAAAGTCCGGCGCCAACAATGTTTTTCCATTTCAATCCGAGAGGTAAATGGCAAAGCCCCAACGCGCATCCAAAAAATGAAAAGAGCCATATTCCCAGCGGTTTCCCGATTACCAGTCCAACGAGAATTCCGATGCTGTTTGAATGTTGCAAACCCTCCTGCCAACCGCTGTCTATTACCAGGCAAGTATTCGCTATCGCAAAAAGCGGTAAAATGAAGAAAGCCACAGGTTTATGCAAGCAATGTTGTATCTGGTAGGATATGGATCTTTTGCTTCCATCCCCAAACGGAATGACAAAAGCCAATAAAACTCCGGTTATGGTGGCGTGAATTCCGGAATGCAGCATGAAATACCACATGAAAATTCCGCCAATCAAATAGGGGAGCACGTTATTTACTTTTTTTCGGTTCAAAATAAATAAGAACCCCATGATACCGAATGCTATCGCTAGATTCACAAACGAAATGGAAGAAGTATAGAAAATAGCAATTACGAGAATGGCACCCAGATCGTCTATTACGGCCAGAGCAGTCAGGAATATTTTTAGCGAAATCGGAACGCGCTTTCCCAATAATGATAAAATCCCAATCGCAAATGCTATGTCTGTTGCCATCGGAATTCCCGCTCCCGATTGCGTAGCAGTTCCGAAATTAAAAATCAAAAAGAGTGCAGCCGGAACCAGCATACCGCCCAAAGCTCCGAATAACGGTAAGGCTGCATTTTTTATTTTTGACAATTCGCCTTGATAGATTTCCCGTTCCAATTCTAACCCGATAAGCAGGAAGAAAATAGTCATCAACCCATCGTTAATCCAATGAACCACGCTGTGTCCCTGAAATTCAAATTGCCAAATTTCCAGATAAGAGGTCTGCCAGTCAGAATTCGCCAAAACCAGGGAAAGCAGTGTTACGAAAACTAATATAAGTCCGCCTGCTTTTTCGCTTTCAAAGAATTCAGTAAATAATCTGGTTAGCCTCATGTGTATTTTTAAAATGTAATTTTATGATGAAAAAAACGCCTTGATTTCTCAAAGCGTTTCGGTAATTTATTTCATGATCGTTTGTTTTCTGTCTGGTCCAACAGAAACGATTTTGATAGGAACTTCCACTTCAGATTCAATAAAATCAATATATTCTTTCAATTCCTTTGGCAATTCATCGTAGGTGGTCATTCCGGTTAAATCGGCTTTCCATCCTTTGAATTCTTTATAGATGGGCGTTACATTTTCTGGTTCGATATTGTATGGAAAGTGTGCAATAGTTTTTCCTTTATAACTGTAGTCCGTACATACTTTTAAGGTTTCAAATCCGGATAAAACATCGCCCTTCATCATCATTAACTGTGTTACGCCGTTAACCTGAACCGCATATTTCAATGCAACCAAATCCAACCATCCGCAACGTCTTTGTCTTCCGGTAACAGAACCAAATTCGTTTCCGATTTTTGCCATAGTGGCACCTGCTTCTTCAAAATCTTCCGTTGGGAAAGGCCCGCTGCCAACCCGGGTAACGTAGGCTTTGAAAATTCCGTATACTTCCTTGATTTTATTTGGGGCAATTCCCAATCCGGTACAAGCTCCGGCGGCAGTAGTGTTTGATGAAGTTACAAATGGATAGGTACCAAAATCAACATCCAGAAGCGAACCTTGAGCTCCTTCACATAATATTGATTTTCCTGCTTTTTGCGCCTGATGTAGATATTCTTCGCTATCAATAAAAGTTAGTTTTTTCAAATCCTCAATAGCTTCGAAAAACTCCACTTCCAATTCCTTCAGATTATACTGAATGGCCACATCGTAAAATTTAATCATCGCCTCATGCTTGTCAGCCAAAGAACGGTATCTTTCCTTAAAATCTTCCAATTCGATATCGCCCACACGGATTCCGTTTCTACCGGTTTTGTCCATATATGTTGGACCAATTCCTTTTAGGGTAGAACCAATTTTAGCCTTTCCCTTTGAAGCTTCAGAAGCCGCATCAAGCAAACGGTGAGTCGGTAAAATTAAGTGTGCTTTTCTGGAAATGATTAATTTGTTTTTGATGTCTAAATTAAATTTTTCCAAACCTTCGATTTCTTTCTGAAAAACGACCGGGTCTATCACCACTCCGTTTCCAATAATGTTGATGGAGTTTTCGTGGAAAATTCCGGAAGGGATGGTTCTCAAAACGTGTTTGATTCCGTCAAATTCCAAAGTATGCCCGGCATTTGGTCCACCCTGAAAACGCGCTATAATGTCATATTTTGATGTAAGAACGTCAACAATTTTTCCTTTACCTTCATCGCCCCACTGTAATCCTAATAATAAATCTACGGTCATTCTGTTAGTTGTATTTGTAGTTAGTTGTTTTGTTATTGATTGTCGTTGTCTGTTTTTGGTATTTTTTTACTTCCGTAAAGATATAGGGAGTGATTGTGGATATCGATATCGAATATCTCTTCAATCGTTTTTTTGATAATCTGGATCCTTGGATCACAGAATTCGATTACTTCACCCGTATCGGTCATGATGATGTGATCGTGCTGCTTATCAAAATACGATTTTTCGTAATGTGCCTGATTTTGTCCAAATTGGTGTTTGCGGACCAATGCGCAGTCCAAAAGTAATTCGATAGTATTGTAAAGCGTCGCCCTACTGACACGGTAGTTCTTGTTTTTCATTTTGATATACAGATTTTCTATATCAAAATGCTCTTCGCTTTCGTAGATTTCCTGAAGAATAGCATAGCGTTCAGGCGTTTTGCGATGTCCTTTATTTTCCAGGTACATTGTAAATACATTTTTTACAATCTCCTGGTTTTTGCTGTTATCAACGGATATTAGTGTCATATCCGGCAAAGATAATGAAATTGTATTAAAGGCGAAAGTCAAAAAGACAAGACGCAGAAATAAGTTTTCCAAAATATTTTCAACGTATAATTTTCGCTTTTAAGACCTTAGCTGATTTTAGCTTTAATTTTTATAAACCCTGGTTACCTTATCAATGCCGTCAATTTTCCGGATGTTGTCAATCAATTTTTTCAAAATAGTGTTGTTTGGTACAATAACAGCTACCTGACCGTTAAAGATTCCGGCTTCACCACTCAAGGAAATACTCTGGATATTCACGCTCATATTATTCGAAATCACTTTCGTCAATTCGTTCGTAAGACCTAAAGTATCCATTCCGGTGATATCCAGAATGGCTTTGAATTCTTGTTGGGACGAATCAATCCATCTCGCCAGAATAATCCGGTATGCATAATTGGATTGCATGCTGATGGCATTTGGGCAATCTTTCTTGTGGACCTTGATTCCTTCGTTAATGGTCACAAATCCGAAAACATCATCTCCGGGAATTGGGTTACAGCAGCTCGATAGCTTATAATCCAGTTTGTCCTGGTCGATGCCAAAAACAAGCATGTCATAATTACTGCTAAGTTCTTCCTTGTGAATCTGATCCTGCTGATGGCTCGGTGTTCTTTTGATCTTGTTTTTAAAGAAATTCATGAAAGAATTGCTTTTCAACGCAGCAAATTCCTTTAATTGCTGATTTTCAATAGAACCAATCCCAACCCTGTAAAACAAATCCAGACTTGTTTTCAGTTTGAAAAAATTCACCAGTTCATTTACGGTATTTTCGTTTAAAGTTACCTTCAGATGGCGCAGTTTTCGGGTCAGTATTTCTTTTCCGTCCTCCGCAGTCTTTTTGGTATTTTCGTTAAGGACACTGCGTATTTTATTTTTGGCTCTTGAGGTGGTCACATAATCCAGCCAGTGGGAAGTAGGCCGTTGATTGGCCGAGGTAATAACTTCCACTTGGTCGCCACTTTTCAGTTCATGATTTAATGGTACCAGTCGTCCGTTGACACGGGTCCCACGCGTCCGGACGCCGATTGCAGAGTGAATACTAAAAGCAAAATCGAGTGACGTTGCGCCTTTTGGCAGGGATTTGATTTCCCCTTTTGGAGTAAAGACAAAGATTTCTTTGGCATACAGATTCATCTTGAAATCTTCCACAAAATCGACCGCATTGGTTTCCTGATTTTCAAGCGCTTCCTTCAACAGATTCAGCCAAACGTCCAGTCCGCTTTCTTCGTTGGCACCTTGTTTGTATTTATAATGGGCAGCATAACCTTTTTCGGCAATTTCATCCATTCGTTCACTTCGTACCTGAATTTCTACCCAACGGCCTTTTGGCCCCATAACGGTAATGTGGAGGGCTTCATATCCGGTTGATTTTGGAGAAGAAATCCAGTCGCGTAAACGACTTGGGCTTGGTCGGTAATGGTCGGTTACAATCGAATATATTTTCCATGCAATGAATTTCTCATCGTGCGGAGTCGATTTATAAACGATACGAAGCGCAAATTTATCATAGACTTCATCAAAACTGACGTTTTGCGCCTGCATTTTCCTGCGGATGGAATAAATAGATTTTGGTCGGCCCTTAATGATATATTCGACTCCTTCCGCATCCATTGATTTTTTCAGGACATCTGAAATGTTTTTGATGTATTCGTCCTGTTCTTCTTTGGTTTCTTTTATTTTACTGACAATATCGTTGTAAACGGAAGGTTCGGTGTATTTTAAACCCAAATCTTCCAACTTAGTTTTAATATTGTAAAGTCCCAAACGATGGGCTAGGGGAGCATAAATATATAAAGTTTCCGACGCAATTTTGGTCTGTTTGTGTTCCGCCATAGATTCCATCGTTTGCATATTGTGCAGACGGTCGGCCAGTTTTATCAGAATCACACGCACATCATCATTCAGTGTCAACAACATCTTGCGGAAGTTTTCAGCCTGCATCGAGATGTTCATGTCTTTTTGAACCTGCGCAATTTTAGTCAGGCCTTCCACGAGTTGGGCCAGTTTCGGATTGAAAAGGCGCTCTATATCCTGAATTGTAATTTCGGTATCTTCAACAACATCATGCAGTAAGGCCGCGGCGATTCCGGTGGCACCAAGGCCAATTTCGGAAGCGACAATTTTTGCCACGGCAATAGGATGAAAAATATAAGCTTCGCCTGATTTTCTGCGTTGTTCCTGATGGGCATCCACCGCTACGTCAAATGCTTTACGAATCAGTTTTTTATCGTCTGCAGTTAAGGTTTGGTAACTGATCCTAAGTAATTCTTTATATTCCTGAGCAATTGCCTTGTTCTCTTTCTCAATATCAATCTCTACCATAATTCCAAAGTTCTAAATCTAAAAATAAGCATAACAAACGAGATGTGCAAGAAGATTATCACTCTCGATAGTCTTCGAGTTCATTTGGGTGCATTTTATCGAAAGTTTTTTTAAAATTAAAATCCCCTCTGTCTTTTCGCTTCAAAAATTAATATCGCGGCGGCTACCGAAACATTCATCGAATCGATTTCGCCCTGCATCGGAATAATGATGTTTTGTGTCGCTTCATCCCTCCATTCCTGGGTTAAACCCGAAGCTTCTGTACCCACGACCAATGCAGTTGGCGTGGTATAATCCTGAGTATGATAGGAAGTAGAATTTTGTAAAGTAGCGCAGTAAAAGTTGATTTTCTTTTCTTTTAAAAACGCTATTATTTCTGGTGTACTTCCGGTGGCAATCTGATTGGTAAACAAACATCCCACACTGGAGCGCACTACATTTGGATTGAATAAATCTCCTTTTGGATTGGCAATAATCACCGCGTCGAGATTGGCGGCATCAGCAGTCCGCAGTAAAGCACCAATATTGCCTGGTTTTTCGGGTGCTTCGGCAATCAGGATTAATGGATTATTGCTTAATTTTAAATCGGATAACTGAAATTTTTTGCTATTTGCAATTCCGATGATGCCTTCCGTAGTATCGCGATAGGCAAGTTTTTCAAAAACTTCTTTGTTGATTTCAATCAGTTCGGCATTGCCAGATAATTTTCTGGCTTCCGATTCCGAACAGATTTCAGGATAAAACAGGATTGTTTCCACTTCATATCCGCCTTTGATGGCAAGTGTGATTTCTCTTTGGCCTTCAATCAGAAATGTACCTGACTGCTTTCTGGCTTTTGCTTTTTCCTGCAAGAGTACCAAGGATTTGATAAAAGGGTTTTGGAGCGAAGTAATCTGTTTCATTAAAAAGAAAATTTAAAGTGCCAAAGTTACAAAGGTTATCTATTTTCCTGCTGTGAAATTGAAAAATACTCAAATTAAAGAATTCCCCTGGCTTTGATTTCAATGTACTTATTGATGGTGTCCAATGTCAGGTTTTCAGGTTGTGTCAATACCGAATAGATACCGTATTTCTTCAGTTCACTTACAATGAGTCTTTTTTCGAAAGCAAATTTTTCGGCAATAACCTTATCATATACTTCCTGGATATTGTCCGCTTTTTTATGGATAATTGCATTGAGTTCGGTGTTATTGAAGAAAACGACGACCAACAAATGGTTTTTTGCAATACCTTTTAAATAGGGCAATTGACGATGCAATCCGTCCAGAGTTTCAAAATTGGTATATAAAATGATAAGGCTCCGCTGATTGATATTCTTTTTGATATCGACATACAAACGACTGAAATCACTTTCGAAAAAATCGGTTTTGATGTTGTAGAGGCTTTCCAAAATTTTCTGCATCTGTGAAGAACGTTTCTCGGCCACAACCCTGTTTTCCACTTTTTTGGAGAAGGAAAACATCCCGGCCTTATCCTGTTTTTTCAGAATCACATTCGACAGTACAAGTGTTGCATTGATGGCATAATCCAATAAGCTCAACCCATTGAACGGCATTTTCATGACACGGCCCTTGTCAATAATCATGTATACCGATTGTGATTTTTCGTCCTGAAACTGATTGACCATCAGCGCGTTTTTCTTGGCGGTCGCTTTCCAGTTTAAGGTTCTGATATCGTCCCCGGCCACATATTCTTTAATCTGTTCAAACTCCATCGTGTGACCAATGCGGCGGATTTTTTTTACGCCATATTGCATCAAATTATGGGAAAACGCCAACAGGTCATATTTCCGTAATTGAATATAAGAAGGATAGGTTGGCACTATTTGATCTTTGCCGAACGTGTACCGCCTGGAAACCAACCGTAATGGGGATGCAACGTAAATGTTCAGGTTGCCAAAGGAATATTCGCCTCGCTCTGTTGGGCGCAAATGATATTCGATGGTATCTTCCGATGAGGCTTTCAGGTTCCGATTAATTTCAAAATTACGCACTTGAAACTGAAACGGAATCTCGTCAATAATACGTATTCCTATTGGAAAGGAATACTGATTTTCGACAGTGATGCGAATCTGGTTTTCATCTCCATTGGATAATTTTTCAGGGGTGATCCGCGTGGCATCAATCCCGTTTTTAGCGATAAACAACAGCAGTATATCAATACCTAAAAATGTCATCAGACCTAATACTACAAGCCAGGTCGCATTAAATAGAGCGGGAAAAATAAAAGCGCATACAAACAAGACTATGATGCATCCCAGCGCATAGAAAAATAAATTATTGAGATATAATTTCTTGAAAAAATTCAAAGGTTACTTTTTTTATTGGAAATTATCTTGGTATTTCAACCGTTTCCAGAATTTGTTTGATGATTTCGCTGCTCGTAATGCCTTCCATTTCACGTTCGGGAGTTACGATAACGCGATGTTGCAATACCGGGATGGCCGCTTCCTTAATATCTTCGGGAGTGACAAAATCACGGCCACGAATAGCTGCGAATCCTTTTGCTGCGTTCAATATTGCAATGGACGCACGAGGCGATGCGCCAAGATATAGAAATGTGTTTTCACGGGTATTGATGACTATTTTGGCAATGTATTCAACCAACTGCGGTTCTACGATAATTTGCTTTACCAATGCCTGATATTGTTGAATTTCCACAGAAGAAAGTATGGTTTTGATGTTTTCCAATTTTCCATGGTTCTGCAGAAGATGTTCCCTTTGTATGATGGCAATTTCCTCATCCAATTTCGGATAGTCAATAGAAATTTTAAATAAAAAACGATCCAATTGGGCTTCCGGTAAACGGTACGTTCCTTCCTGTTCAATTGGGTTCTGAGTGGCAATAACCAAAAAAGGCGCGTCCAGGATATACTGTGAACCATCAATGGTGATTTGGCGCTCTTCCATTACTTCAAAAAGCGCCGCCTGGGTTTTTGCAGGGGCACGGTTGATTTCGTCGATAAGAATCAAATTTGAAAAAATAGGTCCTTTTTTGAATTCGAATTCGGATTTTTTCAAATCATAAATGGAAGTTCCTAAAATATCGGATGGCATCAGATCCGGTGTGAATTGAATTCTGCTAAAACCAATATTTAAGGTTTTGGATAATAATTTTGCCGTAATGGTTTTTGCTACGCCCGGGACACCTTCCAGCAACACATGTCCGTTTGAGAGTATGGCAACCAACAATTGATCAATCATCTTATGCTGGCCCACAATTACAGTTCCGAGTTCCTGCTTGATGGCGTTGATACTTACCAAAAGCGGTTCCAGATTTATCCGGGTCTGAAAATTTACGTTTTCTGTGACAGTTTCTTCAATATTAAGCTCTTCCATAATGTATTATTTTGTGCTAATTTATAATTTTTTCAATGGCATTATTGATTTGGATCAAATCTTCTTCTAGGCTGCCATGCCTGCTTTTGCGATAGGCATTAATCAAGGCAACGGCTTTCTGTATATCCAATAGATCTTTGCCTGATTTCTGATGCAATTTCTTTACAAAATCATTATCCAATCGGTTGGTATCCATCAGGTATTCATTTCTGATTTTTTCAAGGAAATAAATGATTTTCTTGTCAATGATATTGTCGTGATCGCCTTCCTGATAGTATAAATTACCGATGGTTTTTGTAAAATCGACTGTAGTGTTGGATAATGGAGTATTTACTGGGACAATGCGCTGTTTTCGTTTGGCATTAAAAACCATAAAGATCAGCATTCCGCCCAAAAATGTGTACCAGGCCCATTTCAGCGCAGGCTGACTCAATACATAGCGCATTGGGGATTGGGAAATCGTTTCACTTTTGCTATACCAGTAAACATCACCTTTTGGAATATAGGATAATACTTTTTCGGCGTATTGGTGGTGATTGCTTTTCAGTAAATGAAAATTGGTAAAAGCGGCAGGCTGTGTATGAAGATAAAAAGCACCGTTATTGAAATTTACTTTTATAAAATTAACCCGTGTGCTGTCTCCATTTTGAAACCCTAAAACCGTAGTGTTTAATGTGTCTATTTTTGAAAAATAATTATTACCGGCACCTTCCGTCATTTTGTATTTCTGGCTTCCCAAATGAGAATTGGCAGTCCAATTAAATATACTGTCGCTCATTTTGTATTCAGAATCCATTTTTATTTTCAGGCTGTCCAATAGTTCACTCGGAAATATTTTGGCGCTTAAAAAAGCATTATTTCCATGGCTGACAAAATAACAAATCTCCTTAATAGATTGATCGTCAACCTCCGAGAACTCTGAAATATTCAGGAAAGCACCTTTTGTTTTATAATCATTCACCAAAGTGTCGTAATCGTATAGCGGCGAAAAATACTCGTACGGCGTCACATTCAGTTTGTGGATTTTCTGGTTTTTGAGAAGAGCATCCATTTCTTCATTGAAGACATACAATCCCAACGGAATCTTATCCATGATGGAATAGGATGGCCTCCAGTCAATTGGTTTGGGTTTGTCATAATCGATTGCAAAAATAACAATGAGTACCAGCACCAAAATCGAAATGTATATTTTGACGGTTCTATTCATTGCTAAGTAATTTTATGCTGCTTTCGAAAGATTTTTTTGCTTTGGTGAAGGTTTCCTCATCCATATCAAATTCGCCGTACCAAATGTAATTATAGAGATAGGAGAGATAGGCAAATTCGTCTTTTTTGGCCTGGCTATTGATTTCATAGAGATAATCCGAATTGGTCTTTTCGATGTCCCATACAATCAAATGTTTTTCGGCCATTTTTTTCAGTAACCAAAGATAATAGTATCGGATGCTTAACCTTCTTTCTCCGGATTGTAAAGTCTTTGCAATCAATTTCTCGAAATCCACCAAATGCAGGTTTTTCTCTATTTCGTCGTAATTGATTAATTTCTTGGAATTTCTGGAGAAAATCCATTTTCCTTCTTTATTCAGGATTGCTTTGACGATTAAATAAATAACAAAAATTACGATCAGCCCGGCAATTACTTTCAATAATATTTCTACAAATCCCATTGAGATGTGATCACTGCCTAAATTAAATATGCTTCTGATAATATTAGCTAACCATTCCTTGAAACGGTCCCAGGCATTTTTTTCAGGTGTTTTATATTCATAAATAAAAGCAGAGTCCGTGTATTTTTTCTTGAAATCTTTAGGGAATGACTGAAGCTCGATGCCGCTGGTATCAATGGCAATTACATTCACTTGTGTCGTAATTTCATTTTTGGCTGTAGCCAAAGTATCCTGCGCGTCAATGTGCGAATAACAGAAAAAGAGAAGGATTATTAGGAGTCTGTTCACTTACCGGGCTTGTTTTTTGTTAACAATAAATGGATATACCAAGTAGTAAAACGAGATAGCCGCCAAGGTAGATAAAATAATCAGACTGCTGAGCCAATTGGGCATGTCAATGGAATATCGGGTAATAAAACCCTCGAGGAATCCTGCCGCTATTGTAAAAGGAAAGGTGCTCAAAAAAATCTTCAGACTGTTTTTGAATCCAATTTTAAATGAATTCATCCTTGAATATGTTTTGGGAAATAATATCGATGCCCCAAGAATAAATCCGGCGGCTGATTCTATTACAATGGCAAATATTTCCATCGAACCGTGAATCCAGATTCCGCGGACACTTTGCCAGAAAACCCCTTGTTCGAAAAAGAAATATTGGAACGACCCCAACATGAGCGAATTTTGTAAAAAAATGTAAAAAGTACCAACTCCACCAAAGATGCCGTAGATATAACATCGTGCGCCGACATACAAATTGTTTGTGGTAATGCCTATAAAACTTCCCCAATTGCTTCCGGATTTATAAACAGCGACCGGATTTCCATCTTTTATATTTTGTAAAGTCTGATTGACATAGTTATCCCCTAAAATCAGTCGGACGAAATTGTTGTCATATTTAGCGGAAATCACGCCTAACGCCACGGTGGCAAAAAATAAAACGAATGCATACAACAAATAGCGGCGATATTGATAAACAATCAGCGGAACTTCGGTTTTAAAGAAAAAGGAAAGACGATTGGTTTCAGCCCTTTTTGTCTTGTAAATCTTCTGATATATTTGTGATGCTAAATAATTTAAGTAGACAACTGTCTTGCTTTTAGGATAATAAGATTGCGCGTATGCTAAATCATTGACCAAATGAATGTACAAATCGGCCATTTCATCAGGATTTTTTTTAGCTTTACCGAAAATTGCTGCTTCAAAGGCAAGCCATTTTTCTTTATTTTGTTTAATGAAGGCAACTTCTCTCATGGGATGGCTAAAATATAAAATATGTCAGAATTATCGATAAATACGACACAAAATGTCAATATAAATTTCACGGCTGCTTCGGTTGGAGAACGATTAGCAGCCTATTTCATCGATTTGGCGATTAAAATTTCTTACTGCCTAATAGTTTACGGGGTTTTTTTCTACTGGATTGGCATCAACGGGGCAATGAATGGTATGGATCAATGGTCCGTAATGGCTATAATACTTTTGTTTTTTTTTCCAATAATGATTTACTCTATTACTCTGGAAAGCCTTTTTGAAGGACAAAGTTTTGGTAAAAAAATAATCAAAATTAAAGTGGTTAAAATTGACGGATATCAGGCAAGTTTCGGAGATTATCTGATACGTTGGTTTTTCAGGCTGATTGATATCACCATGATGTATGGATTAATAGGGCTAATTACGGTGATCTCTAATAAAAAAAATCAACGTTTGGGTGATATGACTGCTGGAACAGCGGTAATAACTTTAAAAAGTAATGTTACCATTAACAGTACGATTCTTGAAGAAATCGGTAGTGAATACGTACCTGTTTATCCCTTAGTGATTAAACTTTCTGATAATGACATGCGAATTATTAAAGATAACTTTCAGCGTGCCCGTGCCAAAGGCGATTATGATACAGTCAAAAAATTGCGGGATAAGATTGAATCCGTTACCGGAATAAAAAACCGATCCGCGACTGACGTTGAATTTATCAGGACCATTTTAAAAGACTATAATTTTTATACCCAGAACATGTAATGTTTTATCTGTTAGACATTTTAGGCACAATGGCATTTGCGATTTCCGGCGTTTTGACCGCAATGAATAAAAAAATGGATCCGTTCGGGGTGTTTATCATTGCTTTTGTAACTGCCGTTGGAGGCGGAACCCTTCGTGATGTCATGGTCGGACGCACACCAGTAGGATGGATGCGCGATTTGAATTATGTCTATGTAATATTGATTGGGTTTTTCCTGGCGTTACTTTTCAGGAAAAAACTGGATAAATTCCGCACTTCGCTGTTCCTGTTTGATACGATAGGATTAGGTGTTTTTACCTTGGTGGGTCTGGAGATAGGAATCAGTATTCAGCTGCATCCGGTAATTTGCGTAGCCTTAGGCACCATGACCGCTTGTTTTGGGGGTGAAATCCGCGATATTTTATGTACTGAAATCCCGGTGATATTCCGCAAGGAGATTTACGCGACGATTTGCATTATCGGCGGAGTTGTCTTTTTTACCTTAAAACAATTGAATTTTGACAATGATGTTTTGTATCTGATTACCTCGCTTGTTATCATCATCCTGAGATTATTGGCCGTAAAATACAAGTGGTATTTACCTGCATTCTAAAGTAAAACTTCTGGACTATCTGGTCAAATACAAAAAGCCTGTCAGGGGCTTTGGATTCTCGGGGTCATTTAATTCTATGACATAATAATACGTTCCGGCCGGCATCTGATTATTGTCTAAGACAAGTCCTTTGGAGGCATATCCGTCCCATTCCGGCGCACTGTGGTCGCCCGTCCAGACTAAAACGCCCCAGCGGTTGTAGATTGAAGTTTTGAAGTTCAGGAAAATAGTATATAATCCATCAACATGAAAGCTATTATTATAACCTTGGGAATCATTATCTGCTGAAACAAAATTGTAAACTACGGGCGGACAATTTTTTACAATTAATAAAAAAGAGGTAATGCTAAAGCAATGTTCGTTGTCAATACGTACGAAAATTGGAACCGGGGTTGAAAATACTGTGAAATTTGTCGGATTTAAAATAGGGTTGACTTCATTTTCGGCATCTTCAAGAGTGGTGTAAAATCGAACCACATCGGTTTGGTCGATTTTTACTGCGCCTTCATAAGCTGAAAAATCAAAAACTGCCCGGCCGAAACCTAAATTACAGCCTTCTTTATTCTCCAATACATTAAATGTTGGTGAAACCCATAACGAAACAGGACTGGAATCGGAATTGTTGTTTTCATTGAGTTCAGTAACAATCCCAACGCCGGTACCATTGTCATCGACTACAAACTGCAAATCAAAATTGAGAGGAATACCATCTGGAATCAGTAATATGATTTGACCAATTTCGCTTTCGCCGACGTCCAGTATTACGGAAGTATTCAGCATTTTTATCAAAATACCGTCCGCATAGACTGCAATTGGTGTTGATGCAGGAAGCGGATCCGTACTGTTGACGTTGAAAACAGTATAATCCACCGTAATTTCACGGGAATCACACTGATAATTGCCAACATTGTCAATAACAACTGTTGCATCAGGCAGCTGACTGTTGAATTTCGTGACTATCGAGTTGATCATCACGAAATCTCTGCCCGACGAAAGCTGGATAAGTGCCGAAGTATCTCCAATATTAATATTGTTTTGGACATTATACACGTCCAAATCCATATTGTATAGCGTGGTGGATCCCGTAAAACTATTGGTTCCGTTGAAGGCATTATTGACTGGATTTAACGGCGGATTACCAATAGGATTTCCATTGATTCGCAAGGTTTCGTCAATACTCAGAAATTGATCACCTTCCCAGGCTAAAAATCCTATTTTGGCATCGACATTGTCAATAACATTCAGGTTGGAAAGCGTAATGTTGATGCTGTCGGGAACATATTGCAGTCCATCATATACATTCAGCTGGTTTAAGGGCAGTGAAGGATTTTTATAAACCACAATAATTGCCCAACCTCCAAAGTTGGTTGCATTTCCACAATAATTCCCGATTACTGCCGTAAGATCCAAATCGCTGAAATCATAATTCATATTTCCGGAATCGTGAGCTAGCTGAACCTTTTGGGTCACATCCGCAAAAGCACTGAAAAATGGTAAACCCGATGTGCTTTGGGTAACCGCAAAGGTCCGTTCGGCAATAATTTGTTCAGTATTTAATTTGACATCAAAATCTCCGGTGCCGGAACCTGCCCAATACAGGTAGGCCTTTTCAATGACATCGCCCGGATTTAAATTCAATGTTGCTGAAGAACCGGTGTTAATTGTACAGTCACCACCAAGGCCATTTTCCATTTGGTTTAAAGTATTGCCAAAAAAAACGAAATCATACCGTCCATTAAATTGCTGATATAACGAAATATCCTGGCCAGAGACCGTAGTGGCCAGGCTTAAAAAAAGGACAAAAAAGAGGAATCGTAATTTTTGTACCACTGGTTTCGAGTTATATGGATTTAAAAATACTCATTTATTTTTTGTAAATCTAAATTTCTAAAAAAATAATATTGGTACCGAATAATTGTTTAATTTTCCAATGTTAAAATCCAATCTTGAAAAAGTACACCATAAATCGATACAATACGAATGATTACAGTAATTGGAATGCTTTCGTCAGCAATGCCAAAAATGCCACATTTTTATTTAACCGTGATTTTATGGAGTATCATAAGGATCGTTTTGAGGACTATTCGTTAGTGGTTACCGAAGGTGAAAAATGGATAGCCGTATTTCCCGCAAATTGCAGTGGCAATGAAATTTTCTCGCATCAGGGCTTGACGTATGGTGGACTGATATACCACGAAAAGGCGAAACTGACGATTGTTATTTCGGTTTTCCGGGCTATTTTATCTTTTTTGCATGAAAATAAAAAGACAAAAATCCACATCAAAACCATGCCGTCGATTTATCACGACAAACCAGCAGAAGAACTCGAGTATGCTCTTTTTTTGGCGGAAGCCAAATTAATACGGCGAGATTCCTTGTCGGTTTTGGATTTGCGAAACAAATTGGCTTTTTCGAAAACAAGAAAAGAAAGTATCCGTCATGGAATAAAAAATTCGCTGATCGTAAAAGAAGAGGCCGATTTAAAACCATTCTGGAAAGAAATATTGATTCCCAATTTAGCGAATAAACATCAGGTGAATCCGGTTCACACTATTAGCGAAATTGAAAATTTGCGAAAGACTTTCCCTGAGAATATCCGGCATTTCAATGTCTATCACAACGATAAAATCGTAGCAGGAACTACCGTTTTTGTGTCAAAGAATGTAGCACATCCGCAATATATTTCCGGTCAGGGCAATAAAAATGAATTGGGTTCTCTGGATTTTTTATACAATCATCTGATTACTGATGTGTTTAAGGACAAGCGTTTTTTTGATTTCGGGATTTCAAATGAAGAACTGGGACGGAAACTAAATGAAGGTTTGGTTTTTTGGAAAGAAAGTTATGGCGCCAGCACGATTGTTCACGATTTTTATGAAGTTGAAACTGCTAATTTCTCCAAATTAGATACTGTAATTATATGATACGATTTTTAGATATACATAAAATCAATAAGCCGTATGAGGAATTTTTTCAGCAGAAACTGAAAGAAGTGATGGATAAAGGCTGGTATATTTTGGGTAAGGAAGTAACATTGTTTGAGGAGAATTTTGCAGACTTTTGCGGAAGCAGACATTGTATCGGAGTTGGGAACGGGCTGGATGCGCTGACTCTTATTTTTAAAGCTTACATTCAATTAGGAAGGTTGGAAAAAGGAGATGAAATCATCGTTCCTGCGAACACATATATAGCCAGTATTTTAGCGATTCTTCAGGCGGATTTGGTCCCGGTTTTGGTCGAGCCAAAATTAGAATCATATAACATTGATCCGAATTTAATTGCGGCATCCATAACAACCAGGACCAAAGCGATTTTGGCAGTGCACCTTTATGGGCAACTTGCCGACATGAGTGCGATTTCATCCATTACCAAAAAAAATAATCTGCTGCTTATCGAAGATGCCGCTCAGGCACATGGAGCACAAAATACGCAAGGTTTTAAAGCTGGGAATCTTAGCGACGCTTCAGGTTTCAGCTTTTATCCGGGAAAAAATTTAGGTGCTTTGGGTGATGGCGGTGCTGTGACAACTAATGACGATGCATTGGCACAGCTGGTAGCTTCGCTTCGGAATTATGGCTCGGAAGCAAAATACCACAATGAATTTATAGGATTTAACAGTCGTTTGGATGAGATTCAGGCTGCTTTTTTGAATGTCAAATTGCCGGATTTATATTTGGACAATGAAAAAAGAAAAGTAATCGCAAATCGCTATCTGAGTGAAATTGTGAATCCAAAAATTGTCCTTCCTGAATTTAATGGCGGATCCCATCATGTTTTTCATTTGTTTGTAATTCGAACAGAAAATAGAGATAATTTACAGCATTATTTGAAAGAAAGCGGAATAGAAACTTTGATCCATTACCCAATTCCCCCGCATAAGCAAAATGCTCTATCTGCTTGGAATAAATTGTCCTTTCCAATTACCGAGAAAATTCACCGCGAAGTAATTAGTATTCCTATAAGCCCGGTAATGATGATGGACGAAGTCGATTTTGTTATAAAAATCTTAAATGCATATTAATGAGTATTATCGATAGAATAAAAATTTTTTGTTTCGTCACTTTCCGAATTAAAAAGTACCAATGGTTGTCCGATTGTAAAAGAGTTTCTGGACTTCCAAACTCCTATCATCCGTTATTGTTGACTGGAAAAGGAAAAATTACATTTGGGAACAATGTTCAGATAGGAGTTAGTACTTCGCCAAATTATTATTCTCATTATACTTATTTTGAAGCCAGAGAAGAATATAGTGAAATTATTATTGGTAATAATGTAGCAATCAATAACGCTTTTTCAGTTGTAGCTTTTTCTAAAATTACTATCGGTGATCATGTTTTAATTGGGGTAAATTGTTCTATAATTGATAACGACGGTCATCACTTAGCCTTTGATAAAAGAAATAGTGGAAATCCTAAAACAGATGAAGTTCATATTCATGAAAATGTGTTTTTAGGTTCTAACGTCTCAATATTAAAAGGGGTTACAATCGGGAAAAATTCAGTAATTGGATATGGTTCTGTTGTGACTAAAAGTATTCCGGAAAATGTAATTGCCGCAGGAAACCCCGCTGTAGTAATTCGAAATTTATAATATTGAAAATATTGAAACAAAATACATTACTAAAAGTATTATCACTAAACTCTATATCAGTTGCGGTGAGTTTTATTTTAGGAATAATTTCAACTAAGATCGTTTCAATATTTTTGGGTACTTCAGGAATGGCTTTTTTGGGAAGTTTCAGAAATTTCTCAACCATGCTAAAATCGATGGCTACTTTAGGAATAAATAATTCTGCTGTGAAATTATTTGTTGAAAATAAAAATGACAAGAAAGAATTGTCCATTATTTATTCGACTTTTTTTTGGGTATTTTTAATCATTTCCATGCTTTTGGGGTTATTGGTTTTATTTTTTTCAAGACCTATTTCCGAGTTTTTATTTTTCGATGATGGATTTGTAATTCCTATACAGGTTTTAGCGTTGTTATTGCCTTTAATAATCATTAATACTTTTTGGATTGCTATTTATAACGGATTAGAAAAATTTAAAAAAATTATTTTCATTCAAATTATTTCCAATGTTTTAATTTTTGGTTTAACAGCCTTTTTAATTTGGAAACAACATATTTATGGAGGGCTTTTATCCATTGCTTTTGGAGAATTCATAATGTTAATAGTAACTTTTTTATTTATACGAAAGGATAAAAGTTACTTCCGCTTTGATTTGCAAAAGATCATTGATAAAAATTATCTGAATGTTATAAAGAAATTTTCTGTAATGGCTTTGTTGAGTGCTGTTTTAGGACCATTAACACTGATGTTGATCCGAAACATTATCGTTAAAGAATATTCAATAGAAGAGGCGGGAATTTGGGATGCTGTAAACAGATTATCGGGTTTTTATATGATCATTGTCAATTCAGGGCTGTCCTTGTACTATATGCCGAAATTAGCGTCTTTGAATACGGAAACTGAATTTAAAGAAGAATTGAAATCGTACATTAAAGTCTTTGTTCCTTTATTTTTAATTATGTTAATTGCAATATTTTTATTTAAAGGGATTATTCTTCATGTAGCTTTTACGGACGAATTTTCAAAGATGGAAAATGTTTTAATCTGGCAGCTTTTAGGCGATTTTTTCAGGATGTTGACATTAGCTTTTGGTTTCCAAATTTTAGTTAAGACTATGATGAAAAAATATTTTATAATTGAAATAGTTTTCAATTTCTCTTATTTCTTTCTTTCCTTTTATTTAGTAAGATTGTTCTCTTTTGAAGGTGCTTTACAAGCTTATTTCTTTGCTAATTTAATTTCATTTGCATTAATCCTAATGATGTTTAGAAAAATGTTTAAATCCGTTAAGTAGCTTTCCAAACCATCAGATACTTCTCTGCTATTTTAATATAATCATGTTCTTTTTCCACAAAGGCTCGTGCTCGTTTTCCAATAGCAGCAATCTCTTCAGGATTTTCAATCAGAAATGTCAATTCTTGTACAATTTCATTCACATCGGGTATTGCATTTATTGCCACCCGATCAATTAGATGATAGTGATTCATGAATTCTTTTTCGGCACCGGTAAAAACCACTTTTCCTTTCGCCATCGCTTCCAAGGCATTGTATCCCTGATCATAAGCATAGACCTGATCCATTAAAATATGAGCGTCATCGTAGCATTTAATGTATTGTCTATAGGGAACATTCTCTACAGTTGTGATTATTACGTTATCCGGAAATTTCGCCTTAATAATAGCTAATGCTTCTTCAAAAATGCCGTTGCCTTTCTTATGGTAATTCCATCGGTTGATACCATGAAATATGACGATTTTATCTGAAATAACAGATGATGTATATGGGATTTTGTCCACATTTATAGGATTTGGAACCAATCCCAAGAACTTTGGATTTCCTTGCAGCGGAATAACATAATCGATATCGGTGGCAATTACACCATCAATTAATGCATAAACCTGCGCATGGTGTTTTTTATGGTTTTTATCCGAATACTGTAACAGATGACGATACTCTTCAAATAACGAATGGTCATTCAGATACGGATCCAGCATTGAATATCGGAATCTTTTATCCAGTAAAGCCTGAAGAAACATCGTATCAGCGCCTGAAGAAAGTGTAAATAATTTTCGATTCTGGGCTTTGATTTTCTTCAAAAGAGAAAGCTCCAGTTTTAAATTAGTCTGGAACGGCGTCTCACTAATCAGTTGAACAATATCGAAGTTTGTAAGCTTTGGAAGTAAAAAATAAAAACGGATGCCGTACTCCAATTTCGCGAAATCATATTTGAACAATCGATAAATGAGCTGTCGTGGAATATTGATCAGTTTGGATTTGGACCATTTGGCATCAATGTTGAAATCGACCGGATAATCCTTGAACCCATCGCCATTTCCAACAATCACCACTTCATGCCCCAGATGAACCAGGCCTTCTTTCAGGGAATTATGCAAACGACTGTATTCGCCAAGAAGTAAAATCCGCATGAATGTTTATATTTGTTACGAAAATAACCAAACAATAATGATAAAACAAAATCGGAAGTATAAAATTGCCTTGGTAAGTGACTGCTTGTCCGGCGGTGGTGCTGAAAAAGTACATGCTTTATTGTCGATTTATTTTCAAAAGGCAGGTTTAGAGGTTCACAGCGTCATTTTTACCGATTGGGTTACTTATGATTATGCCGGGACATTAATGAATTTGGGAAAAGTAAAACCCAATTCTTTTTTTATTACCAGAAAACTAAAGCGGTTTTTTGTCATGAGGAAGTTTATCAGGCAAAATCGATTTGATATTGTGATTGACTTCAGAATGCGGCAGAATTTTATATTGGAATTCCTGCTTTCCAAAACAGTCTATCCAAAAAACACCATTTATACGGTCCATCATGGCTTGTTGGAATATTATTTCCCTAAATCAGCCTTTTTATCCCGTTTGATATACAAAAACAGAACTTGCGTGACGGTTTCTGAAGCGATTAGAAAAGCTATTCTCAAAAGAGATTTAGCCAAAAAAGTCGACTGTATTTATAATCCGATAGATTTTAAAGCTATTAATGGATTAGTAAATCAGAATGAAGTTGCCGGTAAAAATTATATTCTGGCGGTAGGCCGGATGGATGACATCAAGCAATTTGACAAACTGATCGTCGCTTATTCAAAGTCCCGCTTGCGCGATAATAATATCAAACTCCTTCTGTTAGGCGAAGGGAAGAATAAAGAAAAGTACATCAATCTGGTATCCCAATTAGGTATGGATGACTGGGTGGAATTCGGAGGTTTTGTTGCAAATCCATTTCCATATTATAAGAATGCCCTTTTTTTGGCATTATGCAGTAAAAATGAAGGCTTTCCAAATGTGTTGATTGAATGTCTATCTGTCGGAACGCCGGTAGTTTCTTTCGATTGTTTTACGGGTCCAAGCGAAATTATTAGAGATCGGGAAAATGGTCTTTTGGTTGAAGATCAAAACTTTATCAAACTTACCGAAGCTATGGATTTATTGGCAGAAGACCACGAGCTGTATCACCATTGCAAAGCCAACGCCAGTCAAAGTGTCGAATCTTTTTCATTGGATAAAATAGGAAAGCAATGGTTGGATTATTTGAAAATTAACGTAAGTTAGCTTTATGAACATAGAAATTATCACAATCCCTAAAATAGAAGATACCCGCGGTAATATTGCCGTAATTGAAAATAATATCGTTCCTTTTGATATTAAAAGGGTGTATTATCTCTTCGATGTTCCCAGCAATGCCAAACGCGGAGGACATGCCCATAAGGAGCAGTGGGAATTGTTAATTCCACTTTCGGGAAGTTTTGATGTCGTGCTGAAGGATGGAAACGAAGAACAGATCGTGAGGTTAAACAAACCAGATAAAGGATTGTTGATTAAGTCAAATGTATGGCGGGAACTGGAAAATTTTTCGTCCGGTGCCGTTTGTCTGGTTGTTGCTTCGGATGTTTTTAACGAAGCCGATTACATCAGGGAATTTGATGCATTTCTTCGTTTTATGAAAATCAGCTAAAACTGGTTAACCGCACGCCTTTTTGTAAAAATAATTGTTTTATTTTTCGAACCCATTTTACAAAAAGAATGGGAGCTTTAAGCAATACTACTTGTTTTTTACTGAGGTTATTTTGATCTATTTCCGATGCCATTTTCCTGTAAACGGATTTGTTTCCGGCTACTTTATAATCCATCGCAAGAAAGTACCTGTTCACATCAAGATACTGTTTGACCGAAGGTTTTTTCTTCGCTAGGATTTCATATTTATTGAAATCGGTAATGGTCTTAGTATTGATATTGGAGTTGGTAATCTGGTTCTCCGAGAAAATAGTGTATCGCGCACAAACCCCATTGTAATAGGCAAGGGGATACTCAAAATTTGCACGAATATTGAAATCTACATCCTCGCCCAAAGTAATGGATTCATCAAAAAGACCAACCGCTTTGAACACTTCTTTTTTAATGACAACACTGCTGAAACAGAAAATCAGCTGATGGGAATTCGAAATAAAAAAATCATCAACAATTTTCATTTCATTTTTCTTAAAGCCTTCGAGATTCTTTTGAGTATCTAAAACAAGATCCTCTGAATAAAACTCTTCATAATCCGTTCCATACATTCCGGCATTCGGAAACTTCTGAATCAATTCAGATATTTTTTCCAAAAAGAAAGGCTTCCAAAGGTCATCGGCATCTAGGAAAGCAATATAATCTGCTTTTGCGTGCTCGATTCCTGTATTTCGGGAAGCAGAAAGTCCTTTGTTGATTGAATGTTTAATAATCCGGATTTTCTCATCTTCGAACTTTTTTGCAATCGCTAAACTTCCGTCAGTAGAGCAATCGTCAATAATAATGATTTCATAGTCAGAGAATGACTGCGATAAAATACTTTTTAAAGTGTTTTCCACAAACGTTTCTTTATTGTACAGCGGAATGACTATTGAGAAAAACGGCATATTATTCCTGGGTGAAGGTTAGTTTCCCTAAAAGTTCGGCGCCAAGTAATTTTTCAGTTGCAAAAGGATGATTCAAAGTAGATTCAACGGTGACTTCCGGAATCTCATTTTCGGCAATTCCGTTCTTAATAAAAAAGAGATTATTTCCATATTCATTGGAACCCACCAAACGATAGCCTTTTATTTTTGCCAGATTATATAAGGCAGAATTAGATGCACCACTGTAGTAGTCCGTTTTTACATTTGCCGGTAATTTTCCGTCATAAGGAACAATTAAGTTATGGTTTCCAAAGGCAACCTGACTCTCAATGATAACGACTTTTGGCTGGATAATTTCTAATGCTTTCCAAATCCAGTAATCATTTCCGTCGATATCAATGGATAGCAGTTCGATTTCGCCTGTGATATTTTCGTTTCTAATAATGTCATTTACATTTTCTGCGGTAATGAAACTATGCAGGAATTTAGGTTTGTAGCACCATGGATCTGGGTATCTTTTATAAAAATGCTGGCCTCTCTCGATTACTTTCTTATCTCCGTCAACGAACAATCCTTTCCAGCCAAAATGAATACTCAGATTGGCGCAATTACTGTTAACACCATCATGTGAGCCTAAATCAACAAAAGTTTTGGACCCCATTCCAACAACAGAAAATATGAAAAGCAATTTTCCATCCTCTTCAAATTGGGAAAAAACCTTAAATCCGGTATCTTTAAATAGGGGAAGTGTATTATTCCGTTTACAGTTTTGGTAATACTGAAATTGTTGAACTTGTGATATCTGAACAGCGGGAGAAAGTTTGTCCCAGATTCTCAGAATGTAAAAATATTTTTTCAGGAAATTTTTTAAAACTTCTTTCAGCATCACGTTTTATTTTCTTCAAAAATACTTTATTTTTCTTATATTAAATTCAAAAAGGAGTATTTTTGAGTCTTATTATGACCAAACAAAAAACACTGCATATCATCAGTTTCGACAATCCTTTTCCTCCGGTTTATGGAGGCGTTATTGATGTTTTTTATAAGGTAAAGGCATTACACGAATTAGGTGTTGAAATATACCTGCATTGCTTTGTCTCAAATATTCCAAAGCAATTTCCGGAATTAGAAGCGATTACCACAAAGGTTTATTTTTATAAAACATTGGTTAATCCTTTTTTAATTTTTGATAAAAAACCTTTATCCGTAGCGACGAGAAATAATGAACAGCTTCTGGCGAATCTTAAAAAATCAGCTGCACCAATTCTGTTTGAAGGTTTAAAAACCTCCTATTTAGTAAATGCGGACCAGCTTGAAAATCATACTAAGGTCCTACGCTTGCACAACATTGAACACAATTACTTCGGCGGTATTTCAAATAGTGAAAAATCGCTATTTAGAAAATTCATATTCGGTTTAGAAGGCAGGAAATACAGGAAGTATGAAAAAGTCATGCGTAAATTTGATACTATCATTACACTTTCTCATTTCGAGAACGACTATGTAATGCAGAATTTTAAGGAATCATTTTATATTCCTGTTTTTCATGGAAATGAGACTGTATCAGAACTTTCCCCATTTGGAAATTATGCTTTGTATCATGGCGATTTACGAATGTCGGATAATAAAAGGGCTGTGGATTTCCTGATTAAAGTATTTAAAAAAATACCGGATTATAACCTGGTTATCGCTTCCGGTTGTGGTGATGGTTATGTAGAAAAACAGATAAGGCAAGCCCCAAATGTTTCTTATATTTCAATCAAAAACCAGGATCATTTACACAAATTATTGGTAGATGCCCATATGAATGTCATGCTTTCTTTTCAGCAATCGGGGACAAAATTAAAATTAATCAATTCGCTTTATAAGAGTCGCTTTTGCATTATTAACGCCAATATTGTTGATGATAAAGATGTTCAAAATTTATGTCATATTGCAGAAACAGAGTCCGAATTTATTGATTTAATAAATCAGTTAAAAAACCAGCCATATTTAGATTTAGAAAATAAAATCAATGTTTTGAACCGAATTCTCAACGACCAGACCAATGCGAAGTCGATTGCAAATATAATATTTCAGGAAAATGGATAGAACAGCAATTTCACTTTTGATTTTAAAAAAAATTAATCAAAGAAAAGGATATTATAAAGCAGAATTTACAAAATCCAAAGAGGCTATTGGGTATTTTTTTATTGATGATTTACTACCAAATGAATTGGCAGCCAAAATCCATGAAGTTTTTCCCAAACCTGAAGAAATGGTTTTAAAGAAAAATATTAGGGAAACGAAGTATGTGAGCGCCCAAATGAATTCGTATCATCCTCTACTGGAAGAGATTATTTATGCTTTTCAGGATGATAAAATAGTGAATCTTATTGGAGAAATTTGCGACATACAAAATCCTATGGCGGATGAATTTCTATATGCTGGGGGTATTTCTATGATGGGGAAAAAACAATACCTGAATCCGCATTTGGATAATTCTCATGACAAAGACAGGGAACGTTGGCGGGTTTTAAATTTACTGTATTATGTGACACCAGATTGGGAAGAAGAAAACGGTGGGAATCTGGAGCTCTGGCCAAATGGGATAAAAAATAAACAAATTACAATTCACAGTAAGTTTAACCGATTGGTTATTATGGCAACTCACAACCAGTCCTTGCATTCGGTATCGCCGGTAACCTACGCCGGTTTCCGTCGGTGCATTTCTAATTATTATTTTTCCAAAACGGCTTTATTGGCATCTGATAATTTTCATGTGACTTCATTTCGGGGGCGACCGGAGCATAAAATCACGGATATGGTTTTGCAGATGGACGCTTGGCTCAGAATGATTGTACGCAAGGTATTCACAAAAGGAATAAAAGAAAATCCTCATGTTTATAAAAAATAACTGAATGTTTATCTGCTAAAACTTCAGACCTAATTTAAACCGTTCTCTGTACTACCTCAAAAATGGTATTATCCTCACACTTCAAAGTCTTCGATGGGAATTTCATCAATAGCGCATAATCATGGGTAGCCATAATAACCGTTTTCCCGTTCGCATTGATTTTTCGTAGTACTTCCAATACTTCGGCACTGGTTTGTGGATCCAGGTTTCCGGTAGGTTCATCAGCAAGAATCAGTTCCGGGTCATTCAATAACGCGCGGGCAATCGCCACACGCTGTTGTTCTCCTCCTGATAATTGATGCGGCATTTTTGAAGCAAATATTTTCATGTCGACCTTGTCCAGAACTTCATCAATTTTCACCTGCATTTCAGCTTTGTCAGTCCATCCGGTGGCTTTCAATACAAAAAGCATGTTCTCATTCACGCTTCGGTCCGGTAGTAATTTAAAATCCTGAAATACAATCCCGATTTTTCTTCTCAAATATGGAATATTACTCTCTTTCAAGGCTGCCAAATCAAAATCCACTATGCTGGCCTGTCCTTCTGTCAAAGGCAAATCCGCATAAAGCGTTTTCATAAAACTACTTTTTCCAGAACCTGTTTTTCCGATAATATAAATGAATTCACCATGGTTAACCTCCAAGTTAATGTTGGATAAAATGACTTTATTTTCCTGGTAAATCGTTACATTTCTTAAAAATAGGACTGGCTGTGACATATCTGAAATTTGTTTATCGGGTAAAAGTAATAAGATTTACCCGAATTGCAATTGACAATTATCAATTATAAGAATTTTTCCATTTGTTTACTATTATGTTCATAATAAAAACCAAAAGTGCGCCGTTATACACTACAGAATATGATATATTTGAATCTACTAAAACAGAACAACTATGCGCAAACAGTCTTGGTTATTATTATGGTTATTTTTTATTGGAGTAACGACCATGTCAGCACAAAAATCGGCGATTCACACTCATGATTTAGAAGATTACGACAGAGCACTCGCTTTATACAACAACAACCAATACCAATCTGCGCAGATTATTTTCGAAAAGGTAAAATCGGAATCCAAAAACACAGAAGTGCAATCTGATTGTGCCTACTACAGCGCCAATTGTGCCATTCGACTGAATCAGGCCAATGCCGATGCCAAAATGGAAAGTTTTGTATCCGATTATCCTACCAGTACCAAGCAAAATCAAGCTTATATTGAAGTGGCGCATTATTATTTTGAGCAGGGAAAATACCCTCAGGCACTGCAGTATTTTGATAAAGTGGATGAAAGTACGCTGAGTAATGACGATATTGACAAGTTCAATTTTCAGAAAGGTTATGCTTTTTTTAGTTCCAACCAAAAGAAAGAAGCCACTCCGTATTTCAACAAAGTATTGAATTCACCGACCTATGGTTCACAAGCCAAGTATTATCTTGGTTTTATGGCGTATGAAGGCGACGATTATAAAAAGGCGACCAAGTATTTTGATGAGGTTGCCGGTGAAGAGAAATACAAAGAGAAGCTGTCCTATTTTCAGGCAGATATGAATTTCAAATTGGGGAATTTCCAAAAAGCGATTGATTTGGGTCTGGCGGCAATGCCAAAATCCAATGCTTTGGAAAAATCAGAACTGAATAAAATTATCGGTGAAAGTTATTTCAACCTTAAACAATACGACAAGGCAATCCCTTATTTAAAGGAATACAAAGGTAAAAAAGGACGCTGGAGCAACACCGATTTCTATCAATTAGGATATGCCTATTACAAGCAGAATGATTTTGAAAATGCCATTGCGCAGTTTAGTAAAATTATCACCGGAAACGATTTCGTTGCCCAAAATGCCTATTATCACTTAGGGGAAAGTTATCTGAAAACCGACAAAAAACAACAGGCCTTAAATGCGTTCAAAAATGCTTCCGAGATGTCTTTTGATGCAAAGATCCAGGAAGATGCCCATTTGAATTACGCCAAACTAAGTTATGAAATCGGAAACTCCTATCAGAGTGTTCCGGATGTATTGTCTTCTTTCCTCGAAAAATATCCTAATTCACCAAGTAAAACCGAAATTGAAACGCTATTGATCAATTCCTTTATTACGTCCAAAAACTATAAAGGCGCATTGGAATTATTGGAAAAGAATAAAAACTTTGCCAATCGCGCCGTGTATCAGAAAGTAACTTTTTACAGAGGATTGGAATTGTATACCGATGGTAGTTACCAGGAAGCACTGGCGATGTTCAAAAAATCAATCGCGGAACCGAAAGATGCGAAATTTACTGCCCGGGCTACCTTTTGGAAAGGGGAAACCGAATATGTGCTGGATAATTTCAATGAGGCTTTGTTGAGTTTTAAACAGTTCACGGGGTACGCTGAAGCAAAAAACACTCCTGAATTTAAAAACATCAATTACAATATTGCGTACAGTTATTTCAAGCAAAAGGAATACGATCAGGCGGGGGATTATTTCCAGAAACACATTGATTTGGTGAAAGATGACAAAATCCGTCTGAATGATTCCTATCTGCGATTGGGGGACAGCCGCTTTGTAACTACAAAGTACTGGCCGGCAATGGATGCCTACAATAAAGCGATCGAACTGCGAAGTGTCGATGCTGATTATGCGCAATTCCAAAAAGCAATCAGTTATGGTTTTGTTGCCAAAAATGATAAGAAAATAGAAGATCTGAATAAGTTCGTTACCCTATATCCAAAATCACAATACCGTGATGATGCGTTGTTTGAACTTGGAAATACGTATGTAACCGAAAAGAAAAATGATTTGGCCATCCAAACATATGATCAATTAATCCGTGAATTCAAAAGCGGTTCGTATGCTTCAAAAGCGATTTTACGCCAGGGATTGATTTATTATAATGGTGAAAAAGACGACTTGGCTTTATCCAAATTTAAAAAAGTTGCTGCCGATTATCCTAAATCCCCGGAAGCATTGGAAGCAGTTGCGACCGCACGTATTATATATGTAGACAACGGAAGAGTGGATGAATATGCGAATTGGGTAAGAACATTGGATTTCGTTGAGG
The DNA here is from genome assembly GCF_007109225.1 of Flavobacterium sp. GT3R68. Taxonomy (GTDB): domain Bacteria; phylum Bacteroidota; class Bacteroidia; order Flavobacteriales; family Flavobacteriaceae; genus Flavobacterium. Next base: position 21,723 of record NZ_VJZK01000002.1, on the reverse strand, counting down.
TTTCGGACGCCGATCTGGATAATGATACCTATGAGGCAGCTGAAAAACAATACCTGCAGAACAATACCAAACAATCCATATCAGCTTTTAGCGGGTATGTTTCTAAATTTCCAAACGGGATTCATGCTTTGAAAGCCAATTTCTACTTGGCACAATCGTATTATGCGGACGGATTGGAAAGCAATTCGGTTCCCAATTATGAGTTTGTCATTGCAAAACCCAGAAACGAATTTACCGAGCAGTCATTGGTGCGTTTGGCACAGATCCATTTGAAAGCTGATAATTCACAAAAAGCTATTCCGGTTCTGAAACGCTTGGAAACCGAAGCGGATTTCCCGCAGAACGTTACTTTTGCACAAGCAAATCTGATGAAATCATATTACGAACTAAAAGATTATCCAAATGCTGTGGTCTATGCCGATAAGGTTCTGGCCAATCCTAAAACAGATGATAAAGTAAAAAGTGATGCGCAGATTATTGTTGCCCGTTCCGCTATCAAATCGAATGACGAGACAAAAGCACGAACTGCTTATGCCAAATTATTAATGATTGCCAAAGGGGAACTGGCTGCTGAAGCGCTCTATTATGATGCTTATTTTAAAAATAAAGACGGAAAATATGAAGCTTCCAATACGGCAGTTCAAAAATTAACCAAAGATTATTCCGGATACAAATATTTCGGTGCCAAAGGTTTGGTCGTAATGGCAAAAAATTTCTACGGATTGAAAGACAGTTTTCAGGCAACTTACATCTTGGAAAGTGTAATCAAGAATTTCTCAGCTTATCCCGATGTTGTGGAAGAAGCCCAAAAGGAATTGGATAAAATCAAGTCAGAAGAGTCCAAAACAAATTCGTCTATTCAAAACTAATTAGAGATTTTATTTTTCTCATTATTAAATTCCATCATATGACATTTAAGATCCAATATAAAATAACGTTCATACTATTGCTTGCAGGTTTGCAGATCACTTGGGCCCAAAAGAAAGATGAAAACATCGGGACGGAAGTAGTCAACGTGGTAAAACCGTATACGCCGACCATATCGGATGCATTTAAAGTAAAGGAAACGCCTTCTTTGGAAGATGAGGACAACACCAAGAAAGAAGTAATCAAATACAATATTTTCTCTTTTCCGGTAGCTTCGACTTTTACACCTTCTAAAGGAAGAGCAGCGAATGTGGATAAATCTCCTGAAGAAAAAATATTCAAGAACTACGCGACATTAGGTTTTGGAAATTATGCGACCGTAAACGCGGAACTTTTTGTAACCGAAAATATCAGTGGTAATGAATATGTGGGCGGAAACCTTCGTCATCTTTCTTCTCAAGGCGGAATTAAAGATGTAGAATTGGATGATAAATTCTATAATACTTCTCTGGATTTGACTTATGGAAATCAGCAGCAGAAATTGTCATGGACTGTCGACTTAGGGTACCAAAATCAGGTGTATAATTGGTATGGATTGCCCGTTGATTTTGGCGCAAGCCTGATACCTGAAGACAGGAACGCATTAATTGACAGTATCGACCCGCAACATATGTTTCATAATTTTTATGCAGGTACCAAATTAAATTTTACAGAAAGTGTTTTCAGTGAAGCGAGTATGAAATACAACCGTTTTTGGGATGACCGCGGCTCTGCTGAAAACAGGTTTTATGTTAAGCCTTCATTTCAATTTGATGTGATGGAAGAAAAAATAAAAATGAATTTCATCGCCGATTATTTGGGCGGTTCCTTCGAAAAAGATTATTCGGAAGCAACGGCGCTAAAATATGGTTATACGAATTTGGGTGTCCACCCGAGTATCGTCATGAACAAAAATGACTGGTCTGTAAATCTGGGCGCAGCTATTTTTTATAGTCTGGATATGGAACGTAAAGAAAATAATTTTTTCATTTATCCGCAGATTAATGCCTCTTTGAAAGTGGTGGGGAATCTGATGATTTTTTATGCTGGAGCAGAAGGAGGCCTGGAGCAAAACTCATATCGTGATTTCACCAATGAAAATCCATTCGTATCGCCAACATTAAACATTGCACCAACCGACAAACAATATGATGTTTTTGCAGGTTTAAAAGGAAAATTGGCTAATAGTGTCAGCTATAATCTTCGCGGGTCTTATAAGAGTGAAAAAAACAAAGCCTTATTCAAAAGTCACAACTATTCTGAAAACCCGGCAAATGAAGATTATGGATTCGGAAATTCGTTTGATGTAGTGTATGATGATATGAAAACCATGAGTTTTTATGGCGAACTGAAAGCGGATTTCTCTAAAAATGTTTCTTTTGGGATCAACGGAACTTTCAATAGTTATAAAAATGATTTCCAGGAAGAAGCTTGGAACTTGCCGGAGATAAAATTGGCTTCCAGTTTAGATGTGAACATCACCAAAAAATGGTATGCCGGTGTGAATGTGTTTTATGTAGGCGAAAGAAAAGATATGCAGATGAACACGGATATCCTTCCGCTTGTGCCGATAACGCCAACAACCTTAAAAGGCTATTTTGATGCCAATGCTCATCTGGGATTTAAATACAATGAAAGACTGACAGGATTCTTAAAATTGAACAACATTGCTAATCAAAGCTATGAAAAATGGATGAATTATCCGGTTCAGGGCTTCCAATTCTTGGTAGGAGCGAGTTATAAATTTAATTTCTAATAAAAAATAATAATTTTGTAAAGAGAACCTGTAGGAGCAATTCTTATAGGTTTCTTTTTTAGCTATAAAAACATGACATTCAAACAAAAGATACACCAATACTATTTGCAACAAGTTCAGGACAAAATTGATGTCTTTCGGGACATGATTGCTTCACTTACCGAAGATTCGAAAAACGATTCCAAAGGTTCGGCAGGAGACAAGCATGAAACGGCTTTGTCGATGATGCATATCGAGCAGGAAAAACTCAATCATAAACTTAAGGAAGCAATAGACCAAAAAGCAGTTTTGGATAAAATTGACCCAGCAAGTGCTTCAAATAAAATTGCTCTGGGAAGTCTGGTTCAGGCCAATGGTATCTATTTATATGTTAGTCTTGCTTTGCCCAAAATCAATATTGACGGAATCAATGTGATTGCTTTATCACCTCAATCTCCTTTGGGAAATAAATTAATGGGTACAGAAGTTGGATTTTCTTTTGAAATCAATACCACAAAGTATCTGATTGAAAGTATTTCCTAAATGCTTTCTTATGAAATGTAACCTAATCTCTTTGTTTTACTTCTTTTAAATTTCTGTTTACTTATAAAACTACACTTTTGGTTATAGATATAAACCAAATTACTATTTATGCTTTCCGATGAAAAGGTAAAACCACATCTTTGCTATATAGTAATCTTTTAAAGCAGAACATGTATGTGTGGGATTTTAGCCATTATAGGAAAAGGAAAAAATGAAAAAACAGCCAAAACACTTTCTAAAAGAATGTCGCATCGCGGCCCCGATGAAAGTGATATGCTTATTACCGAAAATGGACATATCCTTAGCCATGAGCGTTTATCAATAATCGATTTACATTCCGGGCGCCAGCCTATCAAAGGGTCTAAAAATGCCTACGTGGTTCATAATGGCGAAATCTACAACCATCAGGAATTGCGGGATACGGTTTTGAATCACCATACTTTCAGAACCAAATCGGATTCGGAGGTAATCGTTCATCTGTATGAGGAATTCGGTTATGATTTCTGTGATAAATTGGATGGCGATTTTGCATTCGTCGTTATCAATGGGGATGATTACATTGCCGGTCGGGACCCAATGGGAGTGAAGCCGATGTACTACGGACTTGATGAAAGAGGACGTATCTATTTTGCTTCAGAAATGAAACCTATTGCCGATCAATGCCAGACTTTTTCGACTTTTCCCCCGGGACATTTTTATACACAGAAAACAGGTTTTGTAAAATATTACACGCCCGTTTATGAAGATCATACGAAAGCCCTTCAGGAACTGGATTTGGACTTAATACGGGAAACTTTGACTGAAGCTACCCGAAAAAGATTAATGAGTGATGTGCCCATTGGCGTTTTGTTATCAGGAGGGCTGGATTCGTCTTTGACATCGTCGATCGCTTCCAGATTATTGTCCGAAAGCGGTAAAAAGCTGCATTCGTTTTCGATAGGTTTGGATGAAAATGCACCGGATGCTGCCGCAGCAAGAAAAGTAGCCGAATTTTTAGGGACAGAACACCACGAAATCCATTTTAGCATCGAACAGGGAATTGAAATCCTGGATAAATTAATCTGGCATCTGGAGACATATGATGTGACATCGGTAAGAGCAAGTACACCGATGTATTTTTTATCAAAAGCCATTGCTGAAAAAGGTATAAAAGTAGTATTGTCAGGTGAAGGAGCTGATGAAATATTTGGCGGGTATCTGTATTTCAGGAACGCACCTTCCACGGAGGAATTCCAGAAAGAAACCATTGAAAGAGTTCAGAAGTTATTTACTGCCGATTTATTGCGGGCAGATAAATCAACCATGGCGCACGGATTGGAAGCCAGAGTACCGTTTTTAGACAAAGCATTTCTTGAAATGTCCATGCAGATTAAGCCGGAAGAAAAACAGCCTAAAACGTACGAAGGGATTGAAAAATACATCCTTCGAAAAGCGTTCGATACCCCGGAACAACCGTATTTACCAAAAGAGGTATTGTGGAGACAAAAAGAACAGTTTTCGGATGGAGTAGGATATAATTGGATTGACCAGTTAATCGAATACTGTACGATGCAAGTGACTGATGCGCAGCTGGAAGCGGCTGGTGAAATATTTCAGTACAATACGCCAACAACGAAAGAAGCCTATTATTACAGAGCCATTTTTCATAAATATTACCCACAACTAAGTGCGGCTCAGACCGTGCGAAAATGGATTCCAAAATGGCAGGAAAACCAAGACCCAAGCGGTAGGGCCAATGCCGCTCACCTTCAGGCTGATGTAGAAATTGCAAAAGCCAACATTACGGCATAAACTGATGGATAGTGTGCCGGTTGTTGTGAAAAAACGTTCGCTGTGAGGGGAGCGTTTTTTTGTTTGAATTAATCAACAAAATGTTAATAACTTCACTCCTAAATATAGTGTTTTCCGTAGTTAATCATTCTCGTTTTTATATATTTGCCTGTTAGAGAAAAATTACATTTTTTAGAATAAATTTATATGAGCGAAGATATCAAGAAGAATAATTATTCAGCAGATAGTATTCAGGCGTTAGAAGGAATGGAGCACGTAAGGATGCGTCCTTCGATGTATATTGGAGATGTAGGGGTAAGAGGTTTGCATCACTTGGTTTATGAGGTGGTGGATAACTCTATCGATGAGGCGATGGGTGGTCATTGTGACACCATTCGGGTTGATATAAATGAGGATGGTTCTGTATCTGTTGAGGATAACGGACGTGGAATCCCGGTTGATATGCACAAAAAAGAAGGCGTTTCGGCGCTGGAGGTTGTAATGACCAAAATTGGTGCCGGTGGTAAATTTGATAAGGATTCCTATAAAGTTTCCGGAGGATTGCACGGTGTCGGGGTTTCTGTTGTGAATGCATTGTCCAATCATTTGAGAGCTACGGTTCACAGAGACGGTAAAGTATATGAGCAGGAATATGAAAGAGGAAAAGCACTTTATCCTGTAAAACAAATTGGAACTACCGATAAAAGAGGAACGATTGTTACTTTTTATCCTGATAATACTATTTTTACACAAACGACCGAGTTTTCTTATGATACCTTGTCAGCTCGTATGCGTGAACTTTCGTTCCTGAACAAAGGAATCACAATTACTTTTACCGATAAAAGAGAATTGGATAAGGACGGGAATTTCATTTCTGAAATTTTCCATTCTGATGAAGGTCTGAAAGAATATATCCGTTATCTGGATGGGAACCGCGAGCCTATTATCTCTCACGTAATTTCGATGGATTCTGAAAAAGGAGAAATTCCGGTTGAGGTGGCGTTAATTTACAACACCAGTTATACCGAGAATATTTTTTCTTATGTAAATAATATCAATACCCACGAGGGAGGAACACACTTGCAGGGTTTCAGAACTGGTCTTACCAGATCTTTAAAGAAATATGCAGATGCTTCCGGAATGTTGGATAAGCTGAAGTTTGAAATTGCCGGGGATGACTTCCGCGAGGGATTAACAGCGATTATTTCGGTAAAAGTGGCCGAACCTCAATTTGAGGGACAAACCAAAACCAAATTAGGTAACAGAGAAGTTGTTTCGCCGGTAAGTCAAGCGGTTGGTGATATGATTGAAGCTTATTTGGAAGAAAATCCAAATGATGCCCGAATCATCGTTCAAAAAGTAATTCTTGCAGCTCAGGCCCGTCATGCAGCGAAGAAAGCACGTGAAATGGTGCAGCGTAAAACTGTTATGGGTGGTGGTGGATTACCTGGAAAATTATCAGATTGTTCGGAACAGGATCCGGCTAAATGTGAAGTATATCTTGTCGAGGGAGATTCGGCGGGTGGAACGGCAAAACAAGGCCGTGACAGAGCATTTCAGGCGATTTTACCATTGCGTGGTAAGATTCTGAATGTGGAAAAAGCAATGGTTCATAAAGTTTTTGAAAACGAAGAGATCAGAAATATATTTACAGCTCTTGGAGTAACCATAGGTACTGCCGAAGACAGTAAAGCATTGAACATAGAAAAACTAAGATACCATAAAGTGATTATTATGTGTGATGCCGATGTCGATGGTAGCCACATTTCTACTTTGATTTTAACGTTCTTCTTTCGTTTCATGAAAGAATTAATCGAGGAAGGACACGTATATATCGCTGCGCCACCTTTGTATTTAGTGAAAAAAGGAAATAAAAAGGAATATGCGTGGAATGATGTTCAGCGTGACCAGGCTAATGAAAGAATGGGCGGAAGTGCCGCTATTCAGCGTTATAAAGGTCTTGGAGAGATGAATGCGGAACAATTATGGGAAACTACAATGGATCCGAGTTTCAGAACTTTACGTCAGGTAACCATTGATAGCTTAGCGGAAGCAGATCGCGTTTTCTCAATGTTAATGGGTGATGAGGTGCCACCACGTAGAGAATTTATCGAGAAGAATGCCGTATATGCTAATATTGATGCATAATATTGCGCATAATTATAAAATGAAATCAACCAACAAATAAAATATTAATATGAAAGTTACAATAGTAGGTGCTGGGAATGTAGGTGCCACCTGTGCAGACGCAATTTCATACAGAGGGATTGCAAGTGAAGTGGTATTATTAGATATTAAGGAAGGTTTTGCCGAAGGTAAAGCGATGGATATCATGCAATGCGCTACCAATACTGGATTCAATACCAAAGTTACCGGAATTACGAATGATTATTCTAAAACAGCTAACAGCGATGTGGTTGTAATTACATCTGGAATTCCTAGAAAACCGGGAATGACACGTGAAGAATTAATCGGAATCAATGCCGGGATTGTGAAAACAGTGGTCGAAAATGTATTGGTTCACTCTCCAGATACTATTGTAGTGGTAGTTTCGAATCCTATGGATACGATGACTTACCTGGCTTTAAAGTCAACAGGTTTGCCAAAAAACAGAATTATCGGAATGGGTGGGGCATTAGACAGTTCTCGCTTTAAATTCTACCTTTCAAAAGCATTGGATAAACCATCAAATGATATTTCTGCTATGGTTATCGGAGGACATGGTGATACGACTATGATTCCATTAACGCGTTTGGCTTCTTATAATGGTATTCCGGTTTCGGAATTTCTTTCACAAACGGAATTGGACAAAGTAGCTGCTGATACGATGGTAGGTGGAGCAACATTGACAGGTCTTTTAGGAACTTCAGCATGGTACGCACCCGGTGCTTCTGTGGCTTATTTGGTAGATAGTATTTTGAATGACCAAAAGAAAATGATTGCCTGTTCGGTTATGTTAGATGGTGAATATGGACAAAATGATATTTGCATCGGTGTACCATGTATCATTGGGAAAAATGGTATCGAAGAAATTCTGACTATCGACCTGAATGAGAATGAGAAAGCGTTGTTTGCAAAAAGTGCAGATGCAGTACGCAATATGAATGCTGACCTGAAATCGGTTTTAGCGTAAGCTTTTAAACAATATATAAAGAAGACTGCAAACTTTGCAGTCTTTTTTTTGAGATTAATCAATAAATAAATTGGTTAATCTTTTGGTAAATTATATATTTGCTCGGTTGAAAAAAATGATGATGTCTCAATTTTTTTTTTATTTTTAAGTAAAATGAAGAGCTTGAGATGTTTATTGATGATTTTGACAAAATACAGAAACAAAAATTAATTAATTTTAGTAATAATGCAGAATAGAGGACTTATTAAATTTTTCGCAATTTTATTTGCATTGGTAAGTATTTACCAACTTTCTTTCACTTTCGTTTCTCAAAAAGTAGAAAGTGATGCAAAATCATTTGCAAAGGGAGATTCAAACAAAGAATTAAAATATTTAGATTCCATCGGGAAAGAAAAAGTATTTAATCTTGGATTTACTGACTTTACTTATAATGAAGTAAAAGACAAAAAAATCAATAAAGGTCTTGACTTGGAAGGCGGTATTAACGTACAGCTTCAAATTTCTGTAAAAGATATCGTTAAAGGCTTAGCGAACAACTCTAAAAACCCTGTCTTCAATCAGGCTTTAACTGAAGCTACTAAAAACAGAACAGGAAACCAGGATTATTTAGACGCATTTTTCGACGAATTTGACAAGGCTTCAGCCGGGTCATTGAAATTAGCTTCACCGGATGTTTTCTCTAATAAAATATTAGGGGATGAAGTGAACTTCAAAATGTCTGATAATGAGGTTAAAAAAGTAATCAGAAGAAAAGTTGATGAGTCTATCGGTAGTGCTTTTGAAGTATTAAGAAAACGTATCGATAAATTTGGGGTAACACAACCAAACATCCAAAAAATTGGAGAATCTGGTAGAATCTTAGTGGAACTTCCAGGTGCGAAAGATGTAGATCGTATTAAAAAATTATTACAAAGTACTGCCCAATTGGAATTTTGGGAAACATATAAAATTGACGAAGTTGGTAATTTCTTAATGGCTGCTAACAATGCGTTGAAAGTAACTGAAAAATCAGCTTCTGCTGTAAAAGAAACTGCAAAACCAGTATCGGATTCACTTAGTAACTTATTAACAGATAAATCACAAGACAGTACAGCTGCTGCTTCATCAAAAGATTTAGGTCCATTATTGGAAAAATTCGTCGCTCAGGGTGGCGGACCGGTTTTAGGTGTTGTAGCTCCAAAAGATACAGCAGCAATCAACGGGTATTTAAAAAGACAGGATATCAGAGCATTATTGGCTGCTGATCAGCGTTACGCCAAATTTGTATGGGGTAAACCTTCTGTGACTACAGATGAGAAAACTAAAAAAGAAGTTGAAACAGTTGAACTGTATGCCTTAAAAGGAAACAGAGACAATCAGGCCGCTATGAGCGGTGGGGTTGTAACTGATGCAAAAGATTCATTTGACCAATTAGGGAAACCATCGGTAACGATGCAAATGAGCGGTCAGGGAGCAAAAGCTTGGGAAGAATTAACCGGAAGGGCATTTACTCAAAAAAGCAACATTGCTATCGTTTTGGATGATGTGGTATATTCAGCTCCGGGAGTGTCCAGCGGACCAATTTCTGGTGGAAGATCTGAAATCTCAGGTGTTTTTGATGTAACAGAAACTAAAGATTTAGCAAACGTATTAAGAGCGGGTAAATTACCTGCTTCTGCAGAAATTGTACAATCAGAAGTGGTAGGGCCATCCTTAGGTCAGGAAGCTATTGATAACGGAACTACTTCTGCAATTATTGGATTATTGATCGTATCGCTTTGGATGATGGTGTACTACGGTAAAGCTGGTTTGTATGCAAACATCGCTTTGGCTGTCAACCTTTTATTCTTATTTGGTATTTTAGCAAGCTTAGGTGCTGTATTGACTTTGCCAGGTATTGCCGGTATCGTTTTAACAATGGGAACTGCCGTCGATGCGAATATCATTATCTATGAAAGGGCAAAAGAGGAATTACGCGCCGGAAAAAATATCGATGAAGCCATTAATGCTTCCTTCGGTTGGAAAGGTGCGATGCGTTCTATTGTGGATGCCAACGTAACACACGTTTTGACAGGAGCCGTTTTATTGATTTTTGGTACAGGACCAATCCAAGGTTTTGCTACTACCTTATTAATTGGTATCGTAACATCATTGTTTACTTCTATTTTCATTACCAGAATCTTATTGGACTGGAGTGTTAGCAGAGGAAATAAATTAACTTTCGTAACTAAGTTTTCTAAAAACTTCTTCACGAATTTCCATTATGATTTCTTGGGGGCCAAAAAATGGACGTATGCATTCTCAAGTTTCGTAGTTATTGCAAGTATTATTTCATTATCTACTAACGGACTGAATCAAGGTGTAGATTTCGTTGGAGGAAGAACTTTCCAGGTACGTTTTGAAAAACCGGTTTCTGCCGAAATGGTGAAACATGAATTAGTAAAAGCTTTTGACGGAAGTGCTGAAGTTAAAATCTTTGGTAAAGACAATCAGTTAAAAATTACTACTAAATATAAAGTTGAACAATCAGGATCTGAAGCTGATCTTGAAATAAACAAGATTTTGTTTGCTAACCTGAAGAGACATTTCTCTGCAGATATGACTTATGAGAAATTTGTAAACAGTGCTGATGGCAAGCAATATGGAATTCTTCAAGCTTCAAAAGTAGGGCCAACAGTAGCGGATGATATCAAGACAAACTCGTATTGGGCTGTTATTGGTGCGATGTTAATTGTATGTCTTTACTTATTCATAAGTTTCAGAAAATGGCAATACAGCTTAGGTGCGATTGCAGCGGTAGCGCATGACGTTATCTTTGTATTAGGGATTTACTCTTTGTTATGGAAATACATGCCATTCGGAATGGAAATCGATCAGCACTTTATCGCGGCGATCCTAACCGTAATCGGATACTCTATGAATGATACCGTAATTGTATTTGACAGGGTTCGTGAATACTTGGGTGGTAAAGAAAAAGGAAGTTTTAATCAAATTGTAAATAAATCGATTAACTCTACCATGTCAAGAACCATCAATACATCATTAACGATGATATTAGTATTGTTGATTATGTTCATCTTCGGTGGTGAATCTATCAGAGGATTTATCTTTGCGATGTTAATAGGTATTGTAGTAGGAACTTACTCTTCATTATTTATTGCAACTCCGGTTCTTGTGGATACCATCTCTGATGCAGAACACAAAAGAATTGAAGAAGAGCACAATACTGCAGCATAATTACTGCTAATCATATATAAAAAATGCCCGATGTAAATCGGGCTTTTTTTTTGCCTACAAGCGAACTGGTTAGTTGTTCTAATAAAAAAGACCGTTGACATGATCAACGGTCTTTAGTGATTATATGCAAATTATTAATTGAAATGTTTCATAATAAAACTTGCAAGATTTTCATCGCTCATTTTATTGGAAGTACTTTCGGTTGCTGATGCGTTTTTATATTGTGGGGTTTCCGCCAGAAACTTCATGAACTGCTCTTGGATCTGTCCTGTTCCGGTAATGTGGATTTCATCAATATTTGGCATTTTACTGGCGATTTCCTTGAAGTACTTCTGAGTTAGGCCGATCTCCTGATTGTTGGACGTTTTCTCACTGGAATTACTATCCGGTCCTGCATTATTTACGTGTCCAATAATGATAAATTCGCCATTATCATTATCTTCTTTCCCTACGATGGTCGCATTATGCGAATCCATCCAAACACCAAACTGCTTCTTGTTTTTATCTGACATAATTTTACTTTTCTTAAAGGTAAACCATATGCAAAGTAAACAGTCAGTTTTGGGTTAAGTTTGTGATTGTGCCACCACTGTATTATGGTAAATAATACTAATTGTTTGCATAAAAAAGCCGTAATGAAAAACAACAAATGTGTTGCTCCTAAATAATGGTACGGCATAAAAAAAACACCAGACTTTCGACTTATGTTTCATAGTTTTTAAATATTTATGCAGCTAAGGTGTGCGAATTTTCGTTTGCTTACTTTTTCCAATTATCTTTTTGAACAGGTTTACGATTCCCAAAACAAGTACTCCAATTATAAGTCCGATACAAAATTCTGTAACGATGGAGGGTAATTGGGGGAATACATCATGTAAAAAACGGATATTATGTACAAATATTCCGCCAGCCACTAATATCAGGGCGATAGTACCTATAACCGATAAACTTTTTATGACCTTTGGCAACGCTTGTACCAGAATATTGCCCAAGGTTTTTGTGAAACTACGTTCTTTGGGACTGTGTTGAATCAGTTTTAAACCTACTTCGTCCATTCTGACAATTAGGGCTACAATGCCGTAAACGCCCACGGTTGCTATGGTTGCAATGATGGAAATAACGATAATCTGGGATGAAATGGGTTTTCCGGTAACGGTGCCCAATGCAATAATTACGATCTCTACTGATAAAATAAAATCAGTTACTATTGCTGATTTTATTTTTCCCTTTTCAAAAGTTAAAATTTCTTCTTCGGTCAGCGGTTCCATTGAAATTTTGTTTTGTGGATGCTCATGAGGAAAGAAGTATTCATATATTTTTTCGACACCTTCATAGGCTAAATAAAGTCCTCCAAGTACCAAGATGATTACAACAGCCCCAGGTAAAAATGCGCTTAGCAGAAATGCGATGGGTAATATGATTACTTTATTGATGAAGGAACCTTTTGCAATTGCCCACAATACGGGAAGTTCTCTTGACGAAATAAATCCGGAAGCCTTTTCGGCATTTACGGCTAAATCATCGCCTAAAATACCAGCCGTTTTTTTTGCTGCAACTTTACTCATTACTGCAACATCATCCATAATTGCTGCGATATCATCTAATAGTGCGAAAAAACCTGATGCCATTTTGATTGTTTTAGAAACTGCTTCAATTTTAAAATTGTTACAAATTTATACCAACGAATTTGGATTTTTTATTTATACGAATTTAATCTTTTTTTTACTCAATTTGTAAAACTGATTTTGTAGCGTGAAATCACTGCCCACGAAAAATAAAACCACTCCTTAAAGAAGTGGTTTTATTTTTATAATATAAAGGGTTTCTAAACACTATACCTGAATCATTTTCCTGGCTTTAAAGATGAAAAATAACCCTATAATGATAAAAGGTATGCTTAGCCACTGTCCAGTGGTAAAAAGGCCTAAATTGCTTTCAAAACCACCCTGGCTTTCCTTTACGAACTCCACTACAAATCGAACGCTCCATAACAATACTAAAAATACTCCCAAAAGGTATCCTTTTTTGTTTCTGGCATTGGTTTTCCAATAGAGGTAAAATAAAATGGCAAATACAAAGACATAACAAAGTGCTTCATATAATTGCGCCGGATGTTTGGCTGGGACCATCTGAAGCAAATCAGCATATTGCGGGTTGGTGGCAATCGCATGATAGGCTTCGTTTGGATTGGCTATTTTAGTGGCGTTAACGGCATCACGTGGACTGAAATGATCTCTGATGAACTTTACGCCAAAGGCAGAATCCGTTTGTTTACCTACAATTTCAGAATTAAAGAAGTTCCCTAACCGGACAAATATAGCGCCGCTGGCAACCGGTATAACAACCCGGTCCAATACCCATAACAGCGGTCTTTTCATAACGTTTTTACTAAAAAAGTACATCGCAAGGATGATTCCAATGGCTGCACCGTGACTGGCAAGTCCCTGGAAACCGGTGAATTCAAATTCCGGCGAAAATCGGAACGGCAATAAAATCTCACCCAAATGGTTTCTGAAATATTCCCAATCGTAAAAAAATACATGTCCTAATCGGGCTCCGAGTAAAGTAGCCACAACAGTCCATATAAACAACGAATCTAATTTTTCGATAGGCTCGTTCTCACGTTCAAATATTTTTTTCATGATGTACCAGCCCAATCCAAAGGCCACCACAAACATCAAACTGTAATACCGAACTACAAAAAAACCTAAATCTATACCTTCTGAAGGATTCCAAACCATGATAAGCGGGTGTTATGTTATTAAACAACGATAGGGTAAAAATAGAAAATTTACTACAGAACTGTAGCACAAATTGAAGTTAATGTTTATGACTGCATTTCTTAGCTTCTGCCTCCCTTTCCTTTGGAGAGGGTTGGCGTGAGGTTGGAACAGGGTCATAACCGGTTTTTCCCCAAGGATGACAGCTTAAGATCCGTTTGATGGCGAGAAACCCTCCATAGAACAGTCCATGTTTCTGCAGTGCCTGTATCATATAGGTAGAACAGGTTGGTTCAAACCGACACGCGGAAGGCGTAAAAGGGGAGATGGCTGTCTGGTAAAAACGGACAAGCATTACTAATGGAAATATGGTTATTTGTTTAAAAGTCAAAACGCAAAAGATTTAAATTCTGGTATAACGCAGCTCTTAACAATGAAATCATAGCGAAAAGGAAGTTCCTTCTTTACCATCTTTTAGCTGAATGCCCAAAGTAATCAATTGATCCCGAATCTGGTCCGACATCGCAAAATCTTTATTGGCTCTTGCCTCATTTCGCATGCCGATAAGCATATTAACGACACCTTCCAGTTTTCCGTTTTGGTTCTCATTTTCTTTTTCCAAAAGGCCCAACACATCAAATACAAACGCCTGCATTGTAGCTGTGAAAACTTTTAAATCCGCTGCAGATAGTGTGGCCGAATTGTCTTTTAGTAAATTGATATAACGAACGCCTTCAAACAAATGTGCTATTAAAATCGGACTGTTGAAATCGTCATTCATTGCATCGTAACAGGCTTTTTTCCAGGTCTCAATATCTAAAGTAGAAGCAGCCCCTGCTTCAATTTCAAGTAGCCCTTGCATGGCTTCCATCAAACGGTTATGTCCTTTCTCTGCAGCAACAATCGCATCATCAGAAAAATCAAGGATACTTCTGTAATGGGCCTGCAGCATAAAAAATCGGGTCACGCTCGGCGAGAATGCCTTACTCAATATATCGTTTTCACCGGAAAGGATTTCCCCGGGCAAAATATTATTTCCGGTTGACTTGGCCATTTTCTTGCCATTCAGCGTAAGCATGTTGGCATGCATCCAATAATTTACGGGAGTCTGACCGGTACAAGCTTCATTTTGGGCAATTTCACATTCATGATGTGGGAATTTCAAATCCATCCCACCACCGTGAATATCAAAATGATTGCCTAAATATTTAGTGCTCATAGCCGTACATTCCAAATGCCAGCCTGGAAATCCCTCACTCCAGGGCGAAGGCCAGCGCATAATATGTTGTGGTTCTGCTTTCTTCCAAAGGGCAAAATCCTGTGAATTTCGTTTGTCTGATTGTCCGTCAAGATCACGGGTATTGGCCAGCATGTCTTCAATGTTCCGACCGCTTAATTTCCCGTAATGATTGGTCTCATTAAATTTTACCACATCAAAATAAACCGAACCATTCGCCTCATAACCGATACCGTTGTCGATGATTTTCTTAACAATCTCTATCTGTTCAATGATATGACCGGTCGCAGTTGGCTCGATACTTGGGGATAAAAAATTAAATTCCTTAAGAATGTGATGAAAATCTACCGTATAACGTTGTACAATTTCCATCGGTTCCAACTGTTCAACACGGGCTTTTTTGGCAATTTTATCTTCCCCTTCATCCACATCATCCACAATATGACCCACATCGGTAATGTTTCGCACATAACGCACTTTGTATCCCAAATGTTTCAGGTATCTGAAAATTACGTCAAAAGACATAAATGTCCGCACATTTCCCAAATGCACATTGCTGTAAACCGTAGGGCCGCAAACATACATTCCCACATTTCCTTCATGGATTGGCGTGAAAACTTCTTTTTCTCCCGAAAGAGAATTGTATATTTTTAGGGTTTGGGTTTTGAATAATGGCATAAATAGTATTTTGTTAGTCATTGCGAGGAACGTGGCAATCAGGAGCTGATTCCTGCTATTCGCTATATCCACACTGAAAAAGTGTGGGATACCGCTGCTATCAGGGCTAGCTGGAATTCCTTTTGTTTTAGAACTTGGTGTCTAATTTAATATAATCCAAGAATTCTCTGCGTGTCTGTTCGTTTTTAAATTTACCTCCAAATTCAGAAGTAACGGTGCTGCTTTCAATATCTTTTATTCCCCTTGAATTCACGCACAGATGTTTCGCATCAATTACGCAGGCTACATCTTCGGTACCAAGAGCATTTTGAAGTTCCTGTACGATCTGCATCGTCAATCGTTCCTGAACCTGAGGTCTTTTGGCATAAAATTCTACCAATCGGTTCATTTTAGAAAGACCGATAACTCTACCATTGGAAATATAAGCAACATGCGCTTTACCAATAATAGGAAGTAAATGGTGTTCACAGGTAGAATAAAGAGTGATGTTTTTTTCTACCAGCATTTCTCCATACTTGTAGTTATTGTCGAAAGTAGAAGAACTTGGTTTTTTGGCTGGGTTAAGACCTCCAAAAATTTCTTTGACAAACATCTTGGCAACTCGATTCGGCGTTCCTTTCATACTGTCGTCAGTCAAATCCATTCCAAGAGTATTCAGAATGTTCTCAACGTCTTTCTTGATGCGCTCAATTTTTTGTTCGTCAGAAATATCAAATGCATCATTCCTTACTGGGTTTTTCGCGTTAGTTGCGATATGGTTATCTCCAATTTCGTCTTGAAAATCGTTGCTATTTGTCATTAATTTTGGTGTTATGAATAGGTGTTATGATAGGTGTTGTATTCGTGTTGCAAAGGTAATTAATATTACAATAGGATTATATGCCGGTGTTAAATTTTTAATTTTACGATAAATTTACAGTATATTTATGTAATTTTCCCAGCTTAAATTTACGCCCATAATGAAAAAGATTTACCTACTGTTACTTTTAAGTTTATTTTGTGATAACCTAAATGCTGAAAATCTTATTACCAATGGAGTTTTTAAGCGTGCAGAAATAGGCGTCGGTTTTAACGGACCAGCTGCAGATAAGAGGTTAAGAGCCCCTTTAGTGCTTAATTATGTTCGAACTAATCCTTCGTGTTACAATACAAGTGACGGAAGTTTTGTAATCACAGGATCAGGGGGAACGGCTCCTTATTTATCCTATTCAATTTCAGGAACCAGTTCGGCTACTAATGCGACGGGTATATTTATAAATCTTTCTCCGGGAACTTATAATTTATCAATTACAGATAGTGCGAGTCAAACGGTATCGGTTACGGGTGTAGTTATAGCACAACCTTTGGCACCCACAGGCTTTGTTAGTGGCAATGCGACAGCTTGTTTAAACGGAGCTGCTCCGGTAATAACTTTCACAGGGAATAACGGCACAGCACCTTATACATTTATTTACAACATTAATGGTGGTGCAAACCAAAGTATCACGACCACTTCAGGTAACAGTGTTACTGTAAATGCTCCTACTTCAGTCTTAGGTACATTTACTTATAATTTAATAGGTGTTCAGAGCGGAACTTGTGCAAATGCTGTTTCTATGAGTGCAGAGGTCAAGGTAATTTCGCCTACTGCAACTATGACTGGCGCTGCTTCTGCTTGTTTAAATAGTGGGTCGGCGATGTTAACCTTCACAGGAGCTAATGGTGTTGCACCGTACACTTTTACTTATAATATTAATGGGGGTGCAAGCCAAACTGTAACCACTATTATAGGGAATAGTATAAGTATAAATATAAACACTTCGGCTTTAGGACCTATTACATATAATTTGGTGGGGGTTCAAAGCGCGGGTCTTTTATGTTTCAATAATCCGAATTTAACAAAAACCATTAACGTCATCGCGCTTCCTACGGCCACCATTTCAGGAGCTATCGTTTGTGCTGGATACAGTGCCACGATGACTGTTACCGGTACACCAAATACAACTGTTTCTATTCTGTCATCAAGTGGCGTGGGCACTAATGTAGCTATAGGTGCTTCGGGGGTAGCAACTTTTGCGACGCCGGTAATTCAAACTACGACGACCTTCACATTACAATCAATCAGTAGTGTCCCTACCGGATGTATGGTTAATTTGACCGGCAGCGCGCAGGCAGAGGTAAAGACAAACGGCTGCGCTACAGTTTTAGCGGGGAATGTCAATTTACTCCAACCAGCTAAAATCTGTAATGTTGGAGAATCAAGAGATCTTTCCGCATCATTTCAGGATTTGGGAACGACAACGCAATATACTGTAACCTCTATCCCATATTGTCCCCAGGCTGCATTTATTGACCCTGATCCAACTAATCCTACTCCTCCAAATTGGGTTCCTATTTCTGTAAATACGGACGATGTTTGGTCACCAAATATCACTTTGCCATTTGATTTCTGTTTTTTTGGTGTTAACTATACGAAAGCCAATGTCGGGTCTAACGGGCTGATCACTTTTGCAAATGTTATCCCAAATGGAACTTCAGGGTGGTCATTTAACCAATCCATACCCAATCCGGGCTTTCCATGGAAGAATTCTATTTATGGCGTTTTACAGGACACCAATCCTTTGTTGGGGCCATCTCCCGCTGGAGTATCTATAAATTATGTTCTGTATGGAAATGCACCGTGTCGAAAATTAATAGTAAATTTTTATCGTCTGGGCCAATATAATTGTAATCAAGGCGTGGGTTTACAAAACTATCAAATGGTACTTTATGAAATATCCAATATAATTGAAGTCTATGTGCAAAACAGGACACCTTGTAATCCGTGGCAGGGCGGTGTTGGACTTATCGGTATTCAGAATGCTGCCGGAACCCTGGCGTATGCACCCCCTGGCAGAAATACCGGAAACTGGTCAGCTACTAATGAGGCCTGGCGTTTTACACCGTCGGGACCTTCAGCGGTAACGTTCCAATGGTTGCAAGGAGCTACGCCAATAAGTACGAATACCAATATTACCGTAACTCCGACGGTAACGACAACTTATACTGCTCAAGCTGTTTATAGCAGGTGTGCTGGTGCGCCAGAAGTGATTAAAAAAAATGTTACGGTAGTAGTCGCAAACGACTTAACCAATGCTCCGGTAGATAAAACACAATGTGATGCTACCTTTGATTTGACAACTAATACGGGCATTGTCCTTGGAGGAAGTTTAAATCCTGCGGATTATATAATAAATTATCATTTGTCTTATAGTGAAGCACAAGCTGAGTCAAATCCAATACCAAATCCTACAGCTTTTAATAGCTCAGGACAAACGATTTATATGAGTATCGTAGATATAAATGGTGCGGCATGTACCCGTGTAAAACAATTCAATTTAATACCTTTACCACCTGTAGCTCCACCGGTGGTTAGCGATGTTTCGGTATGTGGCCAATACATTCTTCCCTATCTTCCAACTGGAAGCAGTTATCATTCGGCTACAGGCGGAAATCTGGCAACAATGATACCGGAACTTACAGCAATAACGACTACTCAGCAAATTTTTGTTTTCGTCCAAAGTAATACTACGCCGGTTTGTACAGATGAAGGTAGTTTTTTGGTGACGGTAAATCCATTACCAACGGTATCGGTGAACAGTCCTGTGGTTTGTTCCGGAGCCAGCGCTACGGTAACGGCTACCCCTGGAACCCCTGGAGCCTATTCCTATGCGTGGAATGTACCGGCAGGAGCGACAGCCCCTGGTGATGTAGCAAGTTTCACCACAACAACTGCAGGAAATTATAGTGTTATCATTACCAATACGGCCACAAACTGTATCAGCGCGAGCGCGCCAGGAACAGTGACGATAAGCCCATTACCGACGGTCACGGTGAACAGCCCTGTGGTTTGTGCTGGCGCGAATGCGACAGTAACGGCTACCCCTGGAACCCCTGGAGCCTATTCCTATGCGTGGAATGTACCAACAGGAGCGAGCGCCCCCGGCGATGTGGGGAGTTTCATCACTCAGATTGCCGGAACTTACAGTGTTGTCATCACCAATACCACCAACAATTGTGTCAGCGCGAGTGCGCCAGGAACAGTGACGGTAAACCCATTACCAACGGTCACGGTGAACAGCCCTGTGATTTGTGCAGGAGCCAGTGCGACAGTAACGGCTAACCCTGGAACTGCGGGTACCTATTCCTATGCCTGGAGTGTACCATCAGGAGCTAGCGTCCCTGGCGATGTGGCAAGTTTCACCACAACAACTGCCGGAAATTATAGTGTAATTATCACCAATACGGCCACCGCCTGTATCAGCGATAGCGCATCAGGAACAGTTACGATAAACCCTTTACCAACGGTCACCGTAAACAGCCCTGTGATCTGTGCGGGCACGAGTGCGACAGTAACGGCTACCCCTGGAACTGCGGGTGCCTATTCTTATGCTTGGAGTGTACCTGCAGGAGCGACTGCCCCTGGTGATGTGGCGAGTTTCACTACTCCGGTAGCAGGTATCTACAATGTGATTATTACCAATACGACAACAAACTGTACCAGCGGGAGCGCGCCAGGAAGCGTTACGGTGAACCCACTACCGACAGTAAGTATATCCGCAGTGACGACGACCGTATGTTCAGGCAGCGGTACCAGTATTACTTTCAATGGAACTCCAAATGCAGTTGTTACCTATACTATCAATAATGGATCAAACCTCACAACCACTTTAGATGGATCTGGAAACTCGATAATAGCTACCGGAAACTTAACGCTTCAGACGGTTTATAACTTAGTAAGTGTAGCCACGACCGCGGGAACACTGACCTGTTCTCAAAACCAAAGCGGAAGCGCAACGGTATCGGTTGTGAGCGCCCCAACAATTACAGATCCAACGCCTTTACCGGCTTGTGATGATAATAATGATGGATTTGCCAGTTTTTTATTATCCACTAAAGACAATGAGATTACTGCCGGGCAACCTGGTCTTAGCGTGACGTACCATGAAACCCCTACCAGTGCCCAAATACCCGCAGGTCCTTATCTGAATATCAATCCGAACACCCAAACGATATATGTGCGAGTATTTGACAGTGCGGCCCCACAATGTCCTTCATTCACGCAACTTCAGTTAGTAGTGAATCCAAGCCCAATCCCAAATTCTTTTATCAGTAATTATGAATTATGTGATGCCAGTAATCCTGCAGTTGGAGTAGAGAACTTTGATTTGCCAACCAAGACTGGCGAGATAATAAATGGACAAACGGGAGTATCGGTTACCTATTATACCACACAATCGGATGCGCAAACTGCAACAGGTCCAATTGATACAACAGTGCTTTATCCCAATACAAGTACTCCCCAGCAAATATGGATCAGATTGGAAAACACCACCACAGGATGCTTCTCTGTAAGTTCATTCCTTTTGGTTGTCAATTCATTGCCAACGGTAGTTGCCCCAAGCCCAATGAATGAGTGCAGCAATGGTGCGTCAAACTTAACTGAATTCACTCTGTCCGACAATGACGGGTCGATCTCGGCAGGTGCACCAAATGTTATAGTGCGCTATTATGAGACTTTAGCGGAAGCGCAAAATGGCGTGAACCCTCTATCCATTCCATATACCAATACCAGTAATCCGCAAACAGTATATGTAAGGGTAGAGAATAGCACCACAGGATGTTATGATACTACTTCATTGGTGTTGAACGTAACCCAGGGCCCAACCGCTGTAATACCTAGGCCACTGGAAGTTTGTGATCCGAACAGCGATGGTTTCTCTGTATTCGATCTGGAGAGTGCGAGCAATCAAATTGCAGGAGGTTC
>NZ_VJZK01000029.1 GCF_007109225.1 Flavobacterium sp. GT3R68 | reverse complement strand
CAAAATTTAGAAAAGAATCTTACTTTTAACTAATTAATTTAACAGACCCGAAATTGCGTTAAGGTCTTGAATCCGCCCCAAGTAGAAACTATCTACCAGAAAACAAAAATTAATGAAAGAAGAAATTATAAACTGGATAAATAATATTCAACAAATTGATGGAATTCCGCCAAAAGAAGTGATTGCATTTAATTTTGGAATATACGAAGATGTCACAGGTTACAGAATGTACTTTGCTGGTAGTTTTGAATATGATGAAAATGATGATGATTGGGCATGCATCGAATTGCCTACAAAACCCTATAGATATTTAAATTTCCCCGAAAAGTTAAAATCAGAGCCGTGGAATAAAATTTTAAATTATAGTGCAAATGCCTTAATGGAATTAGAGAAGGAAGGAAAGCTAAATATTCCTTTGCTAGAAAATGCGATTGCTATAACAATTGGATTTGATGATGGAGAGTTAATTAGAATCAGATAAAAACCTCAAATGAATTTCTTTAAAAAACTTTTTGCGGCGAAGTTTCAGCCTGAAGATTATTACGAAACTATAATCACAGATAAGTTTGTCAAAGTTGAGCATCCAAAAAGAAAAACCGAACAAATATTATGGAAAGATATTGAGGAAATCAAATTAATAAATACCGACGTTGGACCATCGGCTCCGGATATTTGGCTTGCATTGCTTGGAGAAAACTCAGGTTGTTTAATACCACACGGAAGTTTAGGATTTGACAGAATTTATGATATTGTTTCAAAATATGATAATTTTAATTTTGAAAATGTAACCGAATCAATGCGATGCGCAGATAATAAAGAGTTTTTGTTGTGGGCAAAAAACAAAAACGGCATATAACAGCCGTTTGGCTAGATTGGGGTTTTAGGCTTAATTTAAAGTTGGTCTTGTATTTGAAAATTTTGTGCTTAACCGAAAAATAAATCTTAATTTAGTCCCCAACCTCGCCAAGCGGCGGGACGTTAACTGTAACCGTGTTCAGAACTTCGGTGAAATTAAAATATCGGTTTTCCTCAAAAAGTAAAAGCCAAACTTACTCAGAAAATTGGAAGCGTGAAAAGCCGAACTCACTCAAAAAACAACTTTATGCAAAGCCAAACTTACTCAGAAAATTAGAAGCGTGAAAAGCCGAACTCACTCAAAAAACATTTCGTCGAAAAACCAAACTGAATCGTAAAAACGGCAACAGTTAACATCGGTTTGCATCAATGGCTTAATTTC
>NZ_VJZK01000028.1 GCF_007109225.1 Flavobacterium sp. GT3R68 | reverse complement strand
CTTCCAACGTTCCCGCGCTACAAGCAGTTTGGGATTAAGGAAGCCAAATCTTCGGATAAACACAAATTTATCAGATACAAGACCAACTTTAAATTAAGCCAAATCCCCAAATTGCTTGTAGCGTGTGTTGGCAGATAGTGCTTTTATTTCATTTGTTTCTATTTCTGTATATTTAACCCAATTTCTTTTGGTGAATGAATATTCTTCTTTTTCTAAATGTTGTTTATATCTTGAAGATAATTTTGAAACAATTTCTTCAAGATTTTTACCAAGTATTTCTGTACTTATAGTTAGAATTAACGTTGTATCATTATCTGAGTTTTTTATTTCTACACCTAGTCTTTTAAAGTTTCTGTAACCAATAGAAAATACAAATTCCACAATATCAGGGCAAAAATGTAGTTCAAGTACTTCATTAAAGTTTGAATTTTTAATGTCTAAGAATAATTTTTCAACAGTGTCTATTTGACAATCTTTATCAAAATATTGTTTAGCACCTAAAATGAATGGAATTGTTAATCCGCTTTTTTTTAGGTTTTTCAATAAAATTAACCAATATGGATATTTAGACATTTTATTTTAGATTTTGCAATTTTATAAATTCGGAATAGTCATTAGATTTAATAATATCTATTTTTAATTTCGTGAAAAAAGATTTTTTTTTACTTTTTGCTTTTTGAAACGAAATAAATTGTGAAAATTGAGATATGATGGAGACAAATAGAAATATAAATGAAATCATAAAAACTAACACTGTCCACGAATCGTCAACAAGAATAAATGAAATTAAAATACAAAGACATAATGGAACTAAAAAAAATAATGATTCATCTTTATGCTCTTCATAATATGTTTTTGGTGGTGGAAAATCTAAATATGAATTTTTTTTAAAAGTTTCTTTTAAATTAGTATATGTTTCTAGGTCTAGTAATTTGCCTTCAAATTTATAAATTGTATATTCTATTTTATATATCATTTTTTTTCTATTTCATTTTCAATAATTTCTGAAATCCGTTCATATGGTATGCTTCCAAAATAAAAAATTTTGGATGGTGAGTGGTTTTTTTTATATATCTCTTGTAGAGGTTCACCAACACAAGGAACATTAATTTTCTTATAGATACTGTTTTCTGAAATATTTATACGGTTTATTTCTGCATTTAATCTAATCGCACGACTACCCTCACCATAACTTCCAACTTGTTCGCCGGGAACTTTTTTTACCCATATCAATACATTGGCATTTTTAATTTCTTCTGACTT
>NZ_VJZK01000027.1 GCF_007109225.1 Flavobacterium sp. GT3R68 | reverse complement strand
TAACTCAAAGTTTGGTTTATATTTGCAATTGTCCGGTGACAGGTAAGCCACTGAATGCAAGCCGCGGGGACGTTAGCAGCAATAATATTTTGACGTCCGGATAAAAAAAACTACTTTTTATAATATCAAATGATAGTACCAATGAAACCACCTTATGACATAACTCCGAAAATTCTAAAATTGATAAGTTCCATTTCGGAAAAAATTGGAGAAGTAAATGCTAATTACCTAAGTAAACAATCTCCCCAACTTCGTAAACAGAATAGAATCAAAACAATTCATTCCTCTTTACAAATTGAAGGCAATACTTTAACAGAAGAACAAATTACTGCGTTGATTGAAAACAAAAGAGTAATCGGTCCGGAGAAAGATGTTTTAGAAGTTCTAAATGCAATCAAGGTTTATGAAAAACTAGATGAATATAAATTTTCATCTGATAAAAGCTTTTTAAAGGCTCATCTTCAGTTAATGACAGGATTAATTGAAAGTGCAGGAAAATATAGAAAGCAAGGTGTTGGAATAGTTAAAGGAACTAAAGTGGAACACATTGCTCCTCCTCATGAAAATGTTCCACATCTGATGAAAGATCTATTTGGATATCTTAAAGACTCTGATGAATTAACATTAATAAAAAGCTGTGTGTTTCATTATGAAATGGAATTCATTCACCCCTTTTTAGATGGGAATGGAAGAATGGGAAGATTGTGGCAGACTTTGATACTAATAAGTGAATATTCAGTCTTCGAGTTTTTGCCATTCGAAACTCTAATTAGCCAAACTCAAGATGAATATTATAAATCATTAGCACTAAGTGACAAATCAGGAAAGTCAACTTATTTCATCGAATACATGCTTAGTGTAATTGAAAAATCATTAGAAAGTTTGCTCAATTATAATAATAGAATTTTGAAAGATATTGATAGATTGGAATATTTTCTAAAACTTGGCTCAAAAGAATTTACAAGAAAAGATTACATGAATGTCTTCAAAGATTTGTCTTCAGCAACTGCAAGTAGAGATTTAAAAAAAGGAATCGAATTGAATATGTTTGAGAGTATTGGTAATCTTAACAAAACTAAATACATCATAAAGTAATTACTGCTGCTAACAGCGGTTTGCCTCAATGGCTTAATTCTGTGTTTCTTTAGAAAATACGCTGATAACCCAAAGTTTGGGTTATATTTGTGATTGTTCGGTGAGAGTCACGCCACTGAGGCAAGCCACCGGACGTTAACTATAACTATCTGAAAACGTTTACGGTGAACATAACCAAAAGGCGTA
>NZ_VJZK01000026.1 GCF_007109225.1 Flavobacterium sp. GT3R68 | reverse complement strand
TTGTTCAATAATCCCTTGTGTTAATCTAATACGCCATTATTGAACAGATTAAGTTGTAAATTTTTAAACATGGAATCTATCGGTTACAATGGCTCCTTTCTTTCCTTTGGCATTTTTATCAGTCAAAATGGTATATAGTTCGCCATTAGAAAGTGAGGTCTCACCTAAACTTAGATATTTGCTTAGGTTTTTACTAAACAGCAACCATTTTTTAGTATGCGTTTTTTGTGTCCAATTTTTAAAATCACTTAAATGATTTTATAATGATACTGTAGTTTTTTACCATTGGCGTTGTTGTAATAGTTCCCGAGTTTACTGGCGCTTACAGCATTGTTATCCAATGATACCTTTTAAAAAAGACGCGAATTCAGAAGTTATTCGTGTCCCTTTAGCTACGATTTCCCAATCTCTTTTATTACCCCACTCTCTAAAGTCCATCGTTGTCGTTTAATGTGAAGGAGTACTGATTTGCCTCGAAGAGGAAAGTCTTCAACTGTAATTTCCGGAGTGAAGCCTTTGGATTTGGCTAACTTGAATTTATATTCTTCAGGTATGATGTTTTTTCCCTAGGTAAAAGTGTGCTTTTCTTTTTCTAGTTTGTGAGATGCCGGGTCAAAATAATCTAGTATTCCTTCGGGTAAAAAATAAATAGCTAATTCTAAATCCAAAACATGTTTTTTTAGTAATGCAAATCTAGTTATTTAAATATTTGTCCCCAAGTTTTTGGCTTGATCCGAAATCTTTGTATTGATGTTGTAATTTTTTGTCAGAAACTCCATAGAAAGAAGCAATAGCATTAAAATTATTTGGTCTGGAATCTATTGATTTCTTTTAGAAAAGACGCAAACTCTTGTGTTACCCAAGTCCCCGTCTGTTACTAAATTCCAATCCCTAAATACGTTTTACCAATATCTTCATTAAGTCATCTTTTACCTGTGATATGAAGATACACTTGATGTCCACGAATAGGAAAGTCTTGAACTGTTATCTCATCAAAGAATCCTTTTGAATTTAGTTTTTCATGGCGATGCTCTCTTGGAATAGAGTTGCTCTCTTTTAAATACAAATGAAGTACTTCTTGCTCTTTTTTATAAAAAGTTAACTCGAAATATTCGACGATTATCTCCGATAATAATAACTTGATAAGTTCGCTATAGGAATCTTGTATTTGCATCTGATTTGGAAATACAAATATCTCCTTTTTTATATTTCTCCATAACTTTTAGACTTGATCTAATTTTTCACCAATAACTCAGTTGATAGTGTTATCAGTATTATAATTATTTGGGCTAGAGTCTATTGATCCCTTTTTGAAAAAAACAAACTCCTGGGTTGTTC
>NZ_VJZK01000025.1 GCF_007109225.1 Flavobacterium sp. GT3R68 | reverse complement strand
AAATTTAGAAAAGAATCTTACTTTTAACTAATTAATTTAACAGACCCGAAATTGCGTTAAGGTCTTGAATCCGCCCCGAATAACAGACAAAAGACATTATGAAAATTGCTTATTTACATGGTTTAGATTCGAATAATTTAAGTCCGAAAAATGTTTGGCTAAAATCGATTGCAGAATTATTTGACCCAAATATTAATTATAGAGAAAGCAACATTTATCAAAGTCTAAAATCTAAAATTTTTGCATTTAAACCTGATATTATAATAGGTTCTTCAATGGGAGGATATTTTGCACATGAAATAGCTAAAGAATTAAATTTCACTGCAATTTTATTTAATCCTGCATTACATTCAAGAAGTTACGAACCTGATATGAAGGGACATATAATTGGAAAATATAATCCATTTATGCACTATGTTTTTGGTCAAAATGATAACATTATCAATCCGACAAAAACTTTGGATGTTATTAAAAATGATGCGAATAAAAATATAACGTATTCTCTTTTAAATCATGGACATGATACACCGTTTGAAATATTTCAAAAAGAAATTGAAAAATATATTGAAAAGAAAAATTAATAAAACCGATCTGCCAACAGCGGTTTGCCTCAATGGCTTAATTCTGTGATTCTTTAGAAAATACGCTGATTACTCAAAGTTTGGTTTATATTTGTGATTGTTCGGTGATAAACGCCACTGAGGCAAGCCACCGGACGTTAGCAGATATTTTATAAAGCAACGTGAATATAGCAATATCTAAAAAATGATGAATAAACAAATATTTAGGATTGATTCGAAAAAGTACGAGAAAAAGAAAAGTGAACAACATAAATTGTGGTTATTTCTTTTCATTTTTATTTCCATCATAACTATAGTTGTTAATTATAAACTTTATAGATTGATTAATAAAGATTTAAGTTTTTTTGTAATAAGTGCAATTTCTTCTATCGTTATTTTTTTCATCATATTAAAGAAGACTTTCAAAATTTCAAGTGTACAATGGGATTCGTATCAAATTGAATTAAGTGAAATTGGTGTAAAAAGAACTATGAGAAAGCCTATAATAAGAGAATTTCAATCTGACACTTGGGAGACTTTCGAAACTAGAATCAAATGGGAAAATTTAGTTTTATCACAATCAACGAAATTTATTTTAACTGACAAATCTATTTCTGAATATAATAGAAATATTAAAAATGAGGGAATAATAATAATTCCTGAAGAAATAGAAAGAAGAGAAGAATTAATTTCCAAAATAAAAACATCTGCTAACAGCGGTTTGCCTCAATGGCTTAATTCTGTGTTTCTTTAGAAAATACGCTGATAACTCAAAGTTTGGTTTATAT
>NZ_VJZK01000024.1 GCF_007109225.1 Flavobacterium sp. GT3R68 | reverse complement strand
AACATTCTCTCCATAAGAAAACGTTAACCCTCAAATTATGCCTATGCTAGTAAAACAATTTCATTACATAAGCAAAGAAGAATCTCAAATGGTTCTCGAATCAATCAAATATGTAAAGCACAAAGTAATTGTGCTTTTAATGTTGGATGCAGGTTTACGAATTTCAGAAGCGTGCAGTATTAAATGCAAAAATTTTGATTTTAAAAATCGAAATATTACAATTCAATCAGCAAAAAAAAGAGGATCAAAACACTTGCGAACTATTCCCATAGCAAACCGGCTTTATCAAGCTATCGGAGAATATTTAAAAAAGAATAAAATTTCAATAGAAAGTAACTCTTATCTATTCCCTTCCAAAACTTCTTCTTTAGGGCATATTTCAAGAAAAACAATGTGGGAAGCTCTAAACCTAATTAGCAAAAAAACAAATATCCCGGCTTTGCATCCGCATGCCTTACGGCATTCATTTGCAACGCATCATCTTTCTGCAGGTTCATCCCTAGCAGAAATTAAAACCATGCTCGGACATCAAAATTTTAATACCACTTTGATTTATGCCGAAATCCCAACCGAAGAACTACGCCACCGTGTAAACGCCGTCACGGCTTCGCCAATGAAATGGTATAAAAAATTGTATTTGTTCCTGGTCCCAAATCCTCGGGAGCAGCTTATAAATATTGATTTTACCGAGTCTTATTTCACCGTTGGAAGAAATGCCGAATTGACAAACCTAAACCAAAACATCAGCCGGAACATAAAGACTTGGGTAATCGGTGCCATCGGTTCGGGTAAATCGCATTTGCTCAAAAACATTACAACTGATAAAAAAATCTTGAGATTGGACGATACCGACAATATCAAAAAATCATTAGCGCAAATTCTGCTTTTCCTTTTCAAGGAAAAAGAAACCGTTTTGGCTATGCTCTGGAAAGATTTTACAACCGATGAAATCAACAAAAAAATACAACGTGAAAACGTGATTCACCTTTGCGATACTATTATTGCATCGATTCCAGCGTTCGAATACTGTTTGATTATAGATGATATTTCATCAATCACGCCAACAACTAAGAAAGTGATTGAACGCTTGAAAGACACTTTCGTAATCGTCGCCGGTGCCAGGGAAGTAAAAGCGGTAAACACTTCTTTTATTTGGAACTTCGAGAAACTCGAAGTTAAAAATTTACCCCGGCGCGAAGCGCTGCAGCTGATTAATCAATTAGCTAATAATTTGGAAGTCCAAGACCGGGAAATGTTTTGGAATCATATTTTCGACCAAACGGTCGGAAATCCGCGAGCCATCACGGAACTGATTAATAGATACAGAAAAGAACCCTTTTTGGACACGCAAACAATAAGGGAAATTCGGCACTCGGGCGCACTGCCCGAAATCGATATGACCTGGAT
>NZ_VJZK01000023.1 GCF_007109225.1 Flavobacterium sp. GT3R68 | reverse complement strand
AACAAATTTGTTTTTTCATGAAATTTTTAATTTTAAAGGTAAATCCCCGCTAACGTCCGGTGGCTTGCCTCAGTGGCTTGCCTCTCACCGGACAATCACAAATATAGACCAAACTTTGAGTTATCAGCGTATTTTCTAAAGAAACACAGAATTAAGCCATTGAGGCAAACCGCTGTTAGCCGTTCGGTTTTTCTTTCTACAAGTTACTGCTTTCCAAACCAGTCTGTAATATCAAAATAAATGGTTTTAAAATCCTCTTTAGTTTTATCTTCTTTATCGAAAACTTGGATATGAATGAAGTTATACTGTTTTCCTTTGATTTTATAGAAATCACTTCCAAAAGGTTTCCAGTCAACATTTATTATTCCATATTTATATTCCAAATATTTAGTTTCCGCTTCAAATCCTTCTTTAGAGTTTTTGGCAAACTTAATTTTAATTGCTCCTTCAAACATTTTTTCATCACTTCCAACTTCATAAACGATTTCTGGAGCGTTTGGAATTGTTAGAATATCTTTTTTCTTTGTTTTTTGTGCGGAACAAGAGAAAAAAATAAAAAGCATAAGTATTGGTGCTATTTTCATTTTTTGATTATTTGTTTTCAATTTGGATTCTATTTTTTCCGTCGCGCCAAACTGACGGCTAACGTCCGGTGGCTTGCCTCAGTGGCGTTATTCTCACCGAACATTCACAAATATAAACCAAACTTTGAGTTATCAGCGTATTTTCTAAAGAATCACAGAATAAGCCATTGAGGCAAACCGCTGTTAGCTGCTGGCATTTTCGCGATACCATTTGTCAGTTTGATATTTTTCGGGTATTTCACCATTCCACGGATCAATTCCAAGTTTCTCAATTTCATCGAACCATTGGTCTCTTTTCGAATTCGGTAGTTTTTCTCCGCACCAAGGACAAAAATCGATTAAGATGCATGAAGTTCCGCCGTCCCAAATTTTCACACCATATTCGTCGAATTTTTCGTTGTGAAAAATTGAAGCGTCTACATTGTCGAAATCAATAGAGGAATTCAGTTTTAGTTTTGTACACATCATATTCATTTTATTGCAAGTCGTATTATGCTTGCAGCTAACGTCCCCGCGGCTTGCATACAGTGGCTTGAATGTCGCGGACAATGGCAAATATAAAACAAACTTTGAGTTATCAGAGTATTTTCTGAAGAATCACCGAATTAAGCCATTGATGCAAACCGATGTTATCTATTGCCATTTTAGAATTCAGTTTGGTTTTTCGGCGAAATAATTTTTGAGTTAGTTCGGCTTTTGCGTTTCAGTTTTCGGCGTCAGTTCGGCTTTGCAGCGAATTGTTTTTTGAGTGAGTTTGGCTTTTCACGCTTTCAATATTCTGAGTAAGTTCGGCTTTTTAGTTTTGTGGAAAAACCGCTATTTTAATTTCACCGAAGTTCTGAAACACGGTTACAGTTAACGTCCCCGCGGCTTGCATTCAGTGGCTTACCTGACACCGGACAATTGCAAATATAAACCAAACTTTGAGTTATTAGAGTATTTTCTAAAGAATCACTGAATTAGCCATTGA
>NZ_VJZK01000022.1 GCF_007109225.1 Flavobacterium sp. GT3R68 | reverse complement strand
ATAAAAAATGGTCCGAAGAACAGATTCAATTGGCACTTACTCAAATCATAAGCAGAGCCGTTTATCCTGCGAGCGAAAACAGAACCAGTAAATGGATAAAAGAAAATTCGGCCATTTGTGAATTAACCGCTTATCCAATCAAAAAAATAACAAAGGATAAATTATATCAATCTGCCTTGAATTTGTATCAAGTTAAAGATGAGATGGAAAAATATTTGTCTCAAAAGACCAATGAATTATTTGATATTGAAGATAAATTTTATTTGTACGACCTAACCAACACCTATTTTGAAGGTCAGAAAAAGAATAGTGATTTAGCTCAATACGGGCGTAGTAAGGAAAAGCGAACCGATGCCAAACTAGTTGTTTTGGCAGCTGTCGTAAATCTAGAAGGCTTTTTGAAATATTCCAATATCTACCAGGGGAATATGGCCGATTGTAAGACTTTGTCCGATATGATTGATAGCCTTCGAGAGGCAACGAGTGAGACCACAAAAAAGGCTTTAATCATTATGGATGCTGGTATTGCCACTGATGAAAACTTGAAATTGGTAACAGAAAAAGGATATGATTATTTATGTGTAAGCCGTACTAAACCAAAAAAATATACCTTAAAAAATGAAATTCCTACAATAGTTTATGATAAAAAAAATCAGAAAATAGAGTTGAATGAAATTGAAGATAAAGAACAAAATCAGTGTGTTTTCAAGGTAAAAAGCGACATGAAAGCGATGAAAGAACGTTCGATGAATCGCAAATTTAAAACACTTTATGAAGACACATTAACCAAACTTGCCAATGGATTAGCCAAAAAATCGGGGATAAAAAAGCAAGAAATCATAAATCAAAAAATAGGGAGATTACAACAAAAATATCCCTCGATAGCCAAACATTACCAAATCGATTTATTGGCTGACCAAAAAACAGGCAAGGTAATTTCTATGAAATGGGAAGTTAAAGAAAGCCAAGTAAATCAAGAAAAAGAACAAGGCGTATATTTTATAAAAACATCGCTAAAAGAACGGGATGAACAAACTGTTTGGAGGATATACAATTGCATACGAGAAATTGAAAGCACTTTTAGAACCTTAAAAACAGACTTGGATTTACGACCTATTTACCATCAAAACGATGAGTCAACTATGGCACATTTAAATCTGGGGTTGTTAGCCTATTGGATTGTAAATACGATTAGATATCAGCTAAAAGTAAAAAAAATAAATCATGATTGGCAGGAAATAATAAGAATTGCAAATACCCAAAAGTTAGTTACAACGGAAATAAAAGATGTACTTGAAAATACAATCGAAATAAAAAAATGTTCAGAGCCAAGCCAAAAACTAAGGGAAATTTATTTAGCCTTAAACTATAAAAAACAACCCTTTACTAAGAAAAAATTTGTAGTCCCCAAATCTGAACTTCTCAAACAAGAATCTCGTTTTCAACAATGGTTCACAGGCTAAACCCTGCAAGTTGGGTTAATTTTGGATTAAATTAACAAATGTCCGAATATAGAAGTCAACATTTTTAAGTACTTTTGTGGCACTTTTATAAAACGAAATTCAC
>NZ_VJZK01000021.1 GCF_007109225.1 Flavobacterium sp. GT3R68 | reverse complement strand
GTGGCTTGCCTATCACCGGACAATTGCAAATATAAACCAAACTTTGAGTTATCAGCGTATTTTCTAAAGAATCACTGAATTAAGCCATTGATGCAAACCGATGTTATCTGGAGCAATTCTTAGGATCAGTTTGGTTTTCGGCAAAATATTTTTTTGAGTAAGTTCGGCTTTTGCGCTCAGTTTTCGGCGTCAGTTTGGCTTTGCGATAAGTTTTTTGAGTGAGTTCTGTTTTTTGCGATTCCAATTTTCAGCGTAAGTTCAGCTTTTAGGTTTCAAAATTCGACAAGATTTCACCCAATAAATGTTTCAAAAAACTGTCATTATGATTTGGCGGTAATTTCTGAAATATTGTTCCAGATAACGTCCGGTGGCTTGCCTCAGTGGCGTTCCCATCACCGAACATTCACAAATATAAACCAAACTTTGAGTTATCGGCGTATTTTCTAAAGAAACACCAATTAAGCCATTGAGGCAAACCGCTGTTATGCGTTCGTGCTTTTACTTGTTTTCAGCTTTAACCGATTCTAAATTGGATAAAAATTGCTTTCTGTTTTTATTATTCCAGCCATACGAAAGAATTGAAGATTTCAAATTCGGATCACAAATACTATTAAAAAGAATTTGGTTGTCCTTCTTTATTATTGTTATCATTTCGCCCCAACTACCTGTCCAATTTGATGGTCTATATGCGCGAAATAAATCTTTTTTATTTACGTCAATAATCCATTCCAAATCTTCTACAGTTTTTTTTATGGCTTCTTGAAATTGATTTTCCGAATATGAAACATCAATTTGTCTAAAATACAATTTTCTATTTTGGATTAGAAAAAATACGATAGATAGAGCAAAAGAACATATACAAATTCCTAAAACTCTTTCAGGTATCATTTGGCTATGTAATTTGAAAATATAAATTTCTAAAAGCCAATAGCTGGACAATAAAAATGAAAGCATTCCGAAGATTACAATTAGAAAATGTGTGATTTTTTGGTTGGTACCTAATTTAAGTTTACTGTTAAATTTCATTTCAGCGGATGATTTTTTTTTAGCATGACGCATAACGTCCGGTGGCTTGCCTCAGTGGCGTTCCCATCACCGAACAATCACAAATATAAACCAAACTTTGAGTTATCAGCGTATTTTCTAAAGAAACACAGAATTAAGCCATTGTGGCAAACCGCTGTTGGCGGTAGTTATTTGTACAATATATTTAAAGCTCCTTTTTTCATTTTCATTTTAAATTTTTCATTCAGCGAAAAGTTTTCGATTGCTTTTTTATTTGATTCGAAACTGAGCTCTTTTCCATTTTTATTTATAGTAAGTTCATATTTTCCAATAACTTTACCGTGTCCTTCAATTTTCACAATATCTGTAATTGTTCCATTAATTTCAACAATTTCTTTTTCTTTTAAAGTACAATTGATGAATAGCAATCCGCACGAAAATACACTTCGCAAAATTGTAAAGTAAATTATTCCAAAAAGTACGATAGCAAATAGTATTTCTTTGGGAAATATTTTCCAATTAACATCCCTTTTTTTTACAGTTTTATGGATGTAATTAATTATAAGAATTATGACTATTGGTAAAAAAAAGATATCGACTATTTTTTTTGCTTTTAATTGTTCATAAAAGTCAAACCTTAATGGATAGAAAACTAGGAATACGCATAAAACTATTAATAATATAGCTGATATTAAAATAAACTTAATCTTCATATTTTCTGTTTAATGCGAATTTTCTATATAATTACCGCCAACGTCCCCGCGGCTTGCATTCAGTGGCTTGCCTGTGACCGGACAATTGCAAATATAAACCAAACTTTGAGTTATCA
>NZ_VJZK01000020.1 GCF_007109225.1 Flavobacterium sp. GT3R68 | reverse complement strand
TGATAACCGGAAGTTTGGTATATATTTGCAATTGTCCGGTGACAGGCAAGCCACTGTATGCAAGCCGCGGGGACGTTAGCAACAACCTTAATCCAAAATTACGCAGAAAATGAAAATTCTTGAGATTTTTGAGAAAATATCAGAGATTTATGCTTGGCTAAAAATTGTTTTTTCTTTCACTATGACTGGATTAATAATTGGTACTACTATTTATTATCTAAACCAAACTATTCCAATCCTTATAATTGCAATTTGTATCTCTTTATTCGGTTTCATTTTTGGGTTAACATTTGCGACCAAAATGTGGAACGGAAAAGGCACAATGTGGTTTTTATCAAGAGTTATGGCAAGTCCCGAACTTGATAACGTTGAAGAAGAAATTACCGCTAAAAAACAAGGCAGTTGCTAACAGC
Source organism: Flavobacterium sp. GT3R68 (assembly GCF_007109225.1). Lineage (GTDB taxonomy): Bacteria > Bacteroidota > Bacteroidia > Flavobacteriales > Flavobacteriaceae > Flavobacterium. The sequence continues at coordinate 1,835 of NZ_VJZK01000020.1, read as the reverse complement.
GGTTTGCCTCAATGGCTGGATTCTGTGATTCTTTAGAAAATACGCTGATAACTCAAAGTTTGGTCTATCTTTGTGATTGTTCGGTGAGTTACACGCCACTGAGGCAAGCCACCGGACGTTAGCCGTCAGTTTGGCTGAATCGAAAACATGAAAACGAAAACATGAATAGAAATATAAAAATAGTAATCATAATATTTTCAGTATTATTAGTTTCAGTATTATCATTACGCGGAAAATTTACTCATACAGAATTTAATTCTGAAAAATGGAAAAACGCAAACTTAAGTTTAGAGGATTTGTCGCTACGTTGGGATATGATAAATAGTCTAAGAAATAATCATGAACTTGTTGGAAAATCTTATGAAGAAATTAATTATATTATAGTTTAGGTTATACCGGAAATGGAATTAACACTGGAAACTTAACTTTAAAATTAAATTCTGATAAAAAAGTAACAGAAGTAATAGTAAATGAAGGATAAAAACCGAACGGCTAACAGCGGTTTGCCGCAATGGCTTATTCTGTGATTCTTTAGAAAATACGCTGATAACTCAAAGTTTGATTTATATTTGTGATTGTTCGGTGAAGTTCACGCCACTGAGGCAAGCCACCGGACGTTAGCTGCAATGCTGTGATGCTTATACCGAAAAATAACATTTATGAAAAAATATCTTTTGCTCCTTTTGCTTTTCATTTCGTTTACGAGTTTCTCGCAGACACAAGATGTTGACTTTCCTGTTAATGTAAAACCTGACGAAAAAGTTCAAACCGTATCAATTATTCAGTTAATTTCTAATCCAGAAAAGTATGACGGAAAAATAATTTCTGTTGCCGGCTTCTTAAATTTGGGATTTGAAGAAACTGCTCTTTATTTAAGCCAAAATGATGAGGAGCATAAATTGAAAAAAAATTCAATCTGGATTGATAAAGACTCTGACAGAAGTAGTATCTATCACAAAGAGTATGTAATCATAACTGGGACTTTTGATATGAAAAATAATGGTCACTTTGGTAGTTTTAGTGGGACCCTAAAAAAGATCACGAATATATACAAACAATAAGCACAGCAGCTAACAGCGGTTTGCCACAATGGCTTAATTCAGTGATTCTTTAGAAAATACGCTGATAACTCAAAGTTTGGTTTATATTTGTCATTGTTCGGTGATATCTTCGCCACTGAGGCAAGCCACCGGACGTTATGAGAGATTGTAACCCAACATTGAACTAAAAAATTAAATGAAATACATATTTTACTTTACCATATTCTTTTTTTTTGTTTCGTGTAAACAGGAAAATAAAATTTTAAAAGGTAAAAAACCGCCAAAAGCTCATTTCACATCTTATAGTGGCGATGGGTCAAGTTGGGATTTATATTTTCCTGATACAATTTTTTTAAATCGAAAATATAATGGACGAATTGTTTACAAAGGTGTTTTAGATACAATTACAACTTCATTTGACGATAAACATTCTCGTTATATACAAGCTGTTATGATGACGTCAGACAAACTTAACATCGATTTTAAGACTTTGCGGAAAACTGCAAAAGATACATTCGGCGCAAATAACTATAGAGAAATTAATTTCTATGATATTTCATTTAAAAAACCAGGCATAAACTATATACATGGATATATTATTGACCACTTATTTTTAGAAGCAAAAGGAACAAAGCCAGAAGATAGTTTAGTTAGAATGATTGAGAAGGAGGTAACTTTAAACTGTAAGGTTTACGTCAAGAAAGAATAACAACCTCTCATAACAGCGGTTTGCCTCAATGGCTTAATTCTGTGTTTCTTTAGAAAATACGCTGATAACTCAAAGTTTGGTTTATA
>NZ_VJZK01000001.1:268730-1001977 GCF_007109225.1 Flavobacterium sp. GT3R68 | reverse complement strand
GTTTCCCTTAAAACGGCTGTCAATTCAATATGTCTATGAACGTGTTCTTCTATGTTTTTCGTTTCGTTTGACCCACACCGTGTGTCTCTGGAAGCGGGTGCAAAAGTACAACTTCTTTTTAATCTCGCAAGCGTTTGTGAAAGTTTTTTTTGAAAAATTTTATTCTTCGTTTTCTCTCGTTTCACTCACTCAATATGTATAAGAACGCCGTTTTATTTGCGGTTGCAAAACTACAACTTCTTTTATATCTCACAAGTGTTTTGAGAAAGTTTTTTGAAAATTTTTACTCTTCGTTTCCTTATCACCACACCCACTCAATCTGTCTATGAACTTGCTCCCTTTCGGGTCGGCAAAGATAAATACTTTTTTACTATCCCGCAAATCTTTTTTCGGGTTTGATGCCGATTTTTTTAATTCGTTTCCCAGTATTTGTATAAGAACCTCTGCGTTGTTGCGGGTGCAAAAGTAGCACCTTTATTCGCTTTCACAAGCTTTTGATCATGTTTTTTTTACCTTTTATTTACATCCTTCCCTAACTCGCTGGGAACCCGTTTTTTGGAGGCGAAAGTTTTTTCAGGTCGTTGTAGGGTTGTCGCAGGTAAACCGTTTTGGGTTGGTTTTTCACGTTGTTCGATGTTCGATAATGTTCCTGAGATGCTTCCTTATATATATAAGGACCGTAAATTTCCTTCCCTAGCCCCGATTGAAGCGGGTATCCCACGCCTTTTCGCGTGGATATGAGCGGAAAGCGGGACTGAATGCTATTGAAAAGGGTTTGGTTGTAGCTCCTGAAGAAAATATTAGTCGAAACGGATCGCTGTAACCGGAGATATTTTGGTAATGATAAAGGAAGGTACCAGCAATACGATCAGGCAAATGACCACGGTGCCAATGTTTAGAAGCAGTATATATCCCAAATTAAGAGTGACCGGCGCCACGTTGACATAATAATTCTCGGGATTCAGGGTGATGATTCCAAAATACTGCTGAATCAGCACCAGTCCGATACCGATCCCATTTCCCAAAAACAATCCCCTTACTATTAAGTAGAAGGCATTGTAGAGAAATATTTTGCGTACCGCCCAGTTGTTTGCCCCCAATGCTTTCAGAATGCCGATCATTTGGGTACGCTCCAAGATAAGCACCAATAACGCCACTACCATATTAATGGTGGCCACGACAATCATGATAATCAGGATCACAATGATATTGAAGTCGAATAATTTCAGCCATTCAAAAATGAAATAATATTTCTCGACTATAGTTTGCGTGTTGAGTGTGGAAGCAATCTGTTGGTATACTTCTGAACCTTTGGATTCGATATTGGCAAAATCATCAACGAAGACTTCAAATGCCCCCACTTCATCAGGTTTCCATTTATTGATACGCTGCAGATGGCGAATGTCTCCTAGTATATATGAAGCATCAAATTCCTGGAAGCCGGAATTGTATATTCCCACGACATCAAAGTTTCGGACATTATATCCATTCTCTTTCATAAAATAGGTATTAAACCCATCGCCTACTTTCAGATTCAGCCGATTGGCGATGAATTGGGAAATGATCACTTCCTCATTTATACTGGATTTAAAGTTAGGAATCCGGCCTTGTACTATATATTCCTGGATGTTTTCCCATTGATAGTCTTTCCCGACGCCTTTGAAAATAATTCCTTCGAAAGCGTTTTCGGTCCTGATAATTCCTGATTTGCTGGCCACAGCCTGAATATGGCTGATTCCCGGAACGGAATTGAACTTGGGGTAAAAATCCTGTTTGATGGAAATGGGTTCCACACTAACCTGAGATTGGTTGTCGTCGTAATTCGAAATAATGATATGCCCGTTGAACGCAGACACTTTTTGGCGTATTTTTTGCTGGAGACCAATACCGGTAGCTACTGAGATAATCATCATCACCATGCCAATTGCTATAGCGGAAATTGCAATTTTTATAATTGGTGCAGATATACTACTTTTATGATCTTTAGCAGTAATAAGTCTTTTGGCTATAAAATATTCTAAATTCAATTGATATGGTATCTAGTTCGGTGTTCAAAAATACAGCTTTATTCTTGGTTTTGATAATTTTTTCATCGGCTTGTTCGCAGAAGAATGTCACACGTAATTCAGATATCGCCGTTATTGAAAAAGAAAAGACTGCCGTTTCGACCCACGAAATAAAAACCGGAGCCGATAATTATAGTCAATACCTTCCCTTATTAAAAGATAAAAAAATCGCAATTGTTACCAACCAGACCGGAATCCTTTCGGATAAAACCCATGTGGTTGATTTTTTGATGGAGAAGAAAATTAGCCTCCGGACTATTTTTGCTCCTGAACACGGGTTTCGGGGTACGGCAGATGCAGGCGAACATGTCGTTGATGGAAAAGATACCAAAACCGGATTGCCTATTATTTCGCTTTATGGCGACAATAAAAAGCCACAACCGGCACAGTTAGCGGGAATCGATATCCTGGTTTTTGATTTGCAGGATGTGGGGGCCCGTTTTTACACCTATATATCTTCCCTTCATTATGTGATGGAAGCCTGTGCCGAAAACAATATTCAGTTAATAGTCCTGGATCGCCCAAATCCGAACGGAAATATCATTGACGGCCCGATTTTAGAGAAATCGTTCACCAGTTTTGTCGGTATGCACCCTATTCCGGTATTGCATGGAATGACTATCGGTGAATATGCCAAAATGATCAACGGCGAAAACTGGCTTAAAAACGCGGTACAATGTTCGTTGACGGTGATTCCATGTTTGAATTACAAAAGAAAAATGGCCTATAATATTCCGGTGAAACCTTCTCCGAATTTACCCAATGACCAAGCTATCAATTTATATGCGAGTTTATGTTTATTTGAAGGAACCAATGTGAGTATGGGACGCGGAACAGAAAAGCAGTTCCAGATTTATGGTTCTCCTTTTTTACCGAAAACAAACTTTAGTTTTACTCCTAAACCAAATTTGGGGGCCAAAGAGCCAACGTATAATGGGGTAGAATGTTATGGCGAGGATTTATCTACAGCTTCAAAAGTGCACCAACTGGAATTGAAATGGCTAATTAAGGCTTACACTGAAACAGCTGATAAAACTAAATTCTTCAATTCGTTTTTTACCAAACTTGCCGGAACGAAAAAATTGCAGCAGCAAATTGAAGACGGCACTACTGAATCAAAAATCAGGGAAAGTTGGAAAATCGGTTTGGAAAACTTCAGAAAAATAAGAAAACCGTATCTTATTTATGGGGAATGAAGCCTAATTTATTGAACAATTTCCGTTCCCAATTGCAAGTAAGTAACCATTATTATTATATTTAAAGAGGTAATCGTTTTTTCATCTCTTCGACAATATTATAAGCTGCCGGGCAAATGGCGACGTTTTGTAAAGTCAAATCAGAAATCTGCTGGAACTTTTTCCGGTCGGTATGTGGAAACTCGCGACAGGCTTTGGGCCGCACATCATAAATCATGCAATAGTTCTCATGATCTAAAAACGTACACGGAACGCTTTGCAACACATAATCCTTATCTTCATCAATACGCAGATACTGCTCAATAAACTGCTGGGGTTTCTGCCTTAAGTGTTTCGAAACCCTTTCGATATCGGCATCGGTAAATAGAGGTCCCGTAGTTTTGCAGCAATTGGCACACTTCAGACAATCCGTTTTTTTAAATTCGGCTTCATGAATGTCCTGCATCACGTAATCCAAATTCTTGGGCGGCTTGTTTTTTAACTTAACGAAATACTTTTTGTTTTCGATATGCTTATCTTTGGCAAGTTTGCCCAGCTCATTTAAAGATGGTCTCAAGTTTCAATTTTAATGTTGACGGCTGCAAAATTACTCATTTCGACTAAACTAATTACCACATCGCCAAATAAACTATTATGAAGGACCTTTTCGGAAAAGCCATATTAGATTTCCAAACCCAAAATGCACCGGAAGATTTAATCACGGAAACTTCCATTTCGGATCCCGATGAAATGAGTGTTTCCTATCTGTTTCGCGACTTTTCTGATATGCCGCTATTGGAACAAAAAGCATTACAACTGGCAAAAGGAAAAATTCTGGATGTAGGTTGCGGCGCAGGCAGTCACAGTCTCTATTTGCAAAACGAGAAAAATCTGGAAGTAACGGCTGTCGATATTTCACAAAATGCTATTGATGCCTGTAAATTAAGAGGCGTTAAAGATGCTATTGTTGCAAATATGCTGGATTTGGATCCGAATGAAAAATTTGACACCATTCTTTTATTGATGAATGGGACCGGAATTTTTGGCACGTTAAAGAAAACGCCACAGTTTCTTCAAAAATTAAAATCGCTTTTGGCGGAAAACGGGCAAATCCTGATTGATTCCACCGATATCATTTACATGTTTGACGAAGATAAAGATGGCGGAAAATGGATTCCAGGCGAAGATTACTATGGCGAACTGGAATTCAGCGTCACTTATAAAGGCGAAAAAGAGACCGCATTCCCATGGTTGTATATGGATTACAACACGCTGCAGAACGCGGCACATGCCAATGGTTTGCTATGTGAATTGGTTGTTGAAGGTGAACATTACGATTATTTGGCGAAACTTTCTCTTTAGAAAAAATAAAAAATTGTTTTTATATGGAAAATTTACAGCTTGAAAAATTACGTTTCCCCATCGGGCATTTTGAAAAACCAAAAATATATACCAAAGAAATTGTTTCCGATTTCATAGCAACTTTAGCGTTCTTCCCGGAAAGGTTAAAAGCGGAAGTTTCGCATCTGAATGAAGAACAATTAAATACTCCCTATAGAGATGGCGGCTGGACTATCCGACAAGTGGTGCATCATTGTGCGGACAGTCATATGAATAGTCTGATCCGGTTTAAATTGGCTTTGACTGAAAAAGCACCAATCATAAAGCCATATTTTGAAAATCTTTGGGCAACTTTGGCCGACAGTCAAATGGTAATTGAACCGAGTTTGCTAATATTAGAAGGACTGCATCAGCGTTGGTCCGTTTTGTTAAAATCTTTATCAGAACAGGAATTAGAAAAATCATTTATTCATCCGGAACATAACACTGCTTTTCAACTTAAAGAAACCATTGGTCTGTATGCGTGGCACTGCAACCATCATCTGGCTCATATTACGGAGTTAAAAAAACGAATGGATTGGAGATAGTTATTGCAACAAATCAGTTGTTGCTTTAATATCAATAATTGCATCTCGTAATTTATCCAAATCTTCTTGCGAATTATACACATTGATTGAAATTCTCAGAAATATTTTCTCGTCAATTTTCATTATCGGGATTTCGATTTGGTATTTATGATACAATAGTTCTTTTAATTCCGAAATGTTTTGGGTCCTTATTGGAATGCTGCACATCTGCCCCAAAAATTCTTCTGATACCGGGCAAATGGGTTTCGTATTTAATAAATCACAGAACGATTGATAATTTTCCAATATCAATTGGCGACACTGAGCTGATTTTTCATCCCAATTATTATCCTTCAGAAATTGAATGGCCGCCGGAGCAGTTAAAAAAGCAGAAATATCCCTTGTTCCCTGATATTCGTGATTCTCCAAAAACTGGTTGGCGTCCGGCATTTCGCTTTCGTAACCCCAACTGACCACTAACGGATTGATGGTGTTCTGCAAGGCTTTCTTCACATACAAAAACGAACATCCCTTTGGTGCCAGCATCCATTTGTGTAAGGTTCCGGTATAAAAATCCGGATTCATTTCGGCAATATTCAGACCAATATGCCCCGGAACATGGGCGCCATCAACAATAATCAGCAATCCTAATTCGCGTGCTTTGTCGCAAATTTCCTGAACCGGAAAAATCAATGCGGTGCAACTGGAAATCTGGTTGATGAAAATAACTTTGGTTTTAAACGTATAGCCGCTCCAGAATTCTTCGAGAATCTGTTCTTTCGAAATTATCGGAAGAGAAATGTTTTGACGGACGTATTTAGCGCCTGTTTCTTTGCAGAAGAAATTCCACGTTTTATCCATCGCACCATATTCATGATTGGTAGCCAGGATTTCATCACCGGGTTGTAATTCCAGACTTCGCATAATCGTATTGATTGCTATCGTTGGATTGGGTGTTAAGAAAAAATCTTCTGCTGCACAACCTATATAGTCTGCCAGTGCGTTTTTGGATTGTTGAAGATAATCCACAGATTTTTTGGTAATAAACTGAACCGGTTCTTTCTCCAGTTCCAATTGAAAGTACTGGTAATTATCAAAAATGGTTTTAGGGCATGCACCAAAAGAGCCGTGATTCAAATAGGTAATTTCCGGATTGAGAAGGAATTGCGATTTCATTTATTTATATATTTCTGTAAAAATAAAAAATCCCAAACAATGTTTGGGATTTTTATAATTTATAAATATAAATTTATTACTGCGCATACTTCATCATCATGGCCTGTAAGCCTTGTCCCCATTCTTGGGCAGCAGCTTGTGATTTTTCAGCAAGTTCGCCGGATTTAGCAGTCATTTTTTTTCCTACCGGGCTTTCATAAAAAGCTAGCATTGCTTTGACGTCTTCCTTTGTATAGGTGTCCATATACACCTTTGTAATTTTATCATACAAACTCGGCAGTGTAGCATTAAACTCAATAAGGAAAGCAGCTTGCTTGGCTTCCGGAATCATTTTTAGAATCTGCCCTTTGGCTAAATCGATTTGTGCTACTGTACCACTCATTTGAACCACTTTTTGCACGTCCTTTTTGAAGGCATCATCCTGAGCCATTCCAATTTGTGCAACTAATACGAAAGCTAATGTTACGAATACTTTTTTCATTTGATTTTTGTTTTGTTATATAATTGTAAATATAAATTGAAAATCTACTCCACTATCTGATAAACTGCGGCAGTAATTTTTAATCTTACCTTGATTGAATCTGGAGTGGTAACTGATATATAGCTCTGACTTTAGTACCATTCTGTTCCGCGGGTTTCCATTTTGGAGATTTTTTCAATACCCTTATTGCTTCGTTGCCAGTTCCGTACCCAATATCTTCTAAAACTCTAATATCAGTGAGGCTACCATCTACTTCTACAACAAAAGTTAATAAAACTTTTCCTTTTAAACCTTCAACCGAAGGAGTTCTGTAATTTAGTGCGATAAATTCATAAAAGTTTTTTTTACCTCCTACAAATTCGGGCTTTGTTTCTAGTGATTTCAAATTTCCCGACTCTGCATGCCTATTTTGACTGTTCGCCGTAAAATTCAAAGGCATTTTAATTTCGACGCTAATGGCTTTACCTCCTTTTTTTGCCGGTTCCCATTTTGGTGATTTTTGAAGTACCCTGATTATTTCGGAAGCTGCCGCGACATTGGTATATTGAAGTACACGGATGTTCTTGACTTCCCCGGATTCATTAACGGTAAATGAAAAAATCAGTTTCTCCGATTTGGTCACTTTAAAGAAATCAAATTCCTGGTTAATAAATTCCTGAAATTTATTAAGATCGCCGCCGTTAAAAACGGGGTCGCTTTTTTCCTGAGAGAGATATACTTCCCCATCACCCTGAATTTGAGACAGGCCTGAAAAAGGAATTGCTACCAACATTAAAAACATTATGATTACTCGCATCTGAAATTTTAAGGGATATTTAAATATTTATGCGTTTGCAACGATACCCTCCATTTGGGATTGTTCATAACATAATCAACAATTAGCGGAGTCATTTCTTCTTTTTTGCTCCATTCGGGCTGCAGAAAGAGAATGGCATTCGGATTTACTTTTGCTGCTTGTTCTTCTGCGAAAATGAAATCGTGCTTATTGTGGATAATCACTTTTAGTTCGTTGGCATTATCATAGACGGTCTCCGTGGGTAGTTTGTTTTTCTTAGGTGAAAGGCATATCCAGTCCCAGGCTCCGGATAACGGATACGCACCGGAAGTCTCAATATGAACGCGGCGGTTTTTCTCCTTTAATTTTTGGGTCAATAGTGTCATGTCCCACATTAAAGGTTCGCCACCCGTGACCACTACAGTTTCCGAATATTTACTTGCATTGCTTACGATGGTATCGGTATCGGTTGGGGGATGCAAAGCGGCATTCCAGCTTTCCTTGACATCACACCAGTGACAGCCTACATCGCAACCACCAATTCGGATGAAATAGGCAGCGGTTCCGGTATGATATCCTTCGCCCTGAATGGTATAGAACTCTTCCATTAACGGAAGCATGGCTCCTTTTTCGACAGCGGTTTGTGTTTCTTTATTAAGCATTGTATTTTAAATAGTTTGCAAAGATACGATTAAGATTGAGTATTGACGAATTTTAACCCGAGATTAGGAGTCCGATGGCGGAATTCCTAAAAATGCCGGCATTAACTCCTTAGCCCTGACAGCAGCGACATCCCGCGCTTTTCAGCGTGGATACAGCGGATGGCAGGAACGAATTTTGGCTGACCGGCGCAAAACTGCTGCTCCCAAAAAACAAAAAAACCGATAGTGTTGAGACTGTCGGTTTTTATATTTAAAATAACATTTTATTATTTCAACGTTTTCAATGAATCCATTGCATATTTGTTGGTTGGATCAAGAGCCAGTGTTTTAGCAAAGTATTCTTTTGCTTTCACTTTATCTGAGTTCGCATAACTTGCGGCGATGGTATTGTACGCTTCGATAAACTTCGTTTTAACTGCCGGTTTTGCAAGCTCTTCAGCACCTTTCGCCGTTACGATTTTTACGTATTCTTCGTAAAATTTAATCGTTTGCTCGTCATTTCCTAACAAACTGTTGGTACGCGCTCTGTAAAGGTAAGCGTCCTGAGTTGTTGGAGAAGCGGTAATCACATTACCAAAGGCCACATCTGCTTTTTGCAACGCTATCGGATCCGGTTTCACCACGTCTTTTCTGGTATTCTCAAAATACAAGGAGTTCCCAAGATAAAAATTGTCCAACAGATAGTTTTTAGAATTCACATTCGTTACCGCGATTTCATAGATTGCTGCCGCTTCTTTGAACATTTTCAATTCGTAGAATTTTTTTCCGACTTCATTCAAATCATTAGTCATTGTAATTTCCAGCTCCACCGCTTTTTTAATGTTCGCCACACCTGCATTGAAAGCCACCTGATCAATTGTTTTGGCTTCTACGTTATTGGCTTTTCTCATTTTGGCAAGTCCTAAATACAGGTAATCTCTTGCGATGATTTTGTTTGACGGATTCGCAATAAAATTTTCCAAAGCCTTGATGGCATCATCAATATTTCCGTTTTCATAAGCAGAATAGCCTAAGTAACGTAATATTCTTGGGTTTACGTTATCCAATTCTTTCATCTTTTTTGCCTCTGCTTCCAAAGCTGTATAATCTTTAGCTAAGATTAGGAAATCGGCGTGACGCATACGGGATGTCAAAGAATAATCGGTCAAACTCATGTATTTCTCATAGTAACCCAATGCTTTTTGGATGTAATCCTTATAGTTTTTCGGGTCATTATTTCCCCAATAGTAATAGGTTTCAGCCAATTCTCTATAAGAAGGACCGTAATTAGGACTGGTCGCTACCGTTTCATTTAATAATTTGACTGCTTCAGAATATGCTTTGGCACCTTTCAGCAAAACACCCTGTTGCATTTTTGCACGAACCAGGCTTGGATCAGCTTGAAGCGCGCTTCGATAGGAAACATATGCTTCGTTTTGGTTTTTGTCACCATAATACGCATCACCCAAAGCTAATTGTACTTGTGCATCCTGCGGATTGATTAATTTTGCTTTTCCTAATACGGACAATGCGTTTTTATAATCCGGTTTGTTGGAGTTCATGTATGCCTTACCAACATATACATATTCCTCAGTGTCTTTCTTTTTGAGATCCTTGGTTGCCAAAGCAAAATTAGCCTGAGCTGCAGCAAGGTTCCCATTATCCAAGTCCATTTGACCCAGACCTACATAGTTCAGCCTGGCATCTTCGGTAGCAGCAACTCCTTTTTGAAAATAAATTTTCGCGGAGTCCGCCATATTCTGTGTAAGATAAACATTCCCTAAAAGAAAGGCAGCCTTACCATTTGCAGGTTTGGTTTGAACTAGCGATTTCAACATTGATTTAGCTTTTTCAAACTGTTCTGCGTCAATCGCTTTTTTTGCCTGATCTAAATCCTGAGCCTGTCCTACTGCAGCCGAAGCCAATAAAGCAATACTAAATATCTTAATTTTGTTCATCTTGATAAATTTTATTTTTTCTTGTTTTCAATTTCTTTTCGAATCCTAATATTTCTTCCGGGAATTCTAACGGGTAATAATCCTGATTTCAAAATTATACGCTGTCCGATATCGCCGGCAACAAAGGATGAGAATCCCATTCCTAACCCGGAAAATCCCTGACAATTGATAATATACAAATCGCGTGCCAAAGGGTAAGTACCTTCCGCAATATTATTTTGGGTTGGTTCAAAAAAACCTGTACCGGTAATGCTTTTTACACTAAGCATATTCACCTTTTCAACATAACTTGTCATGGCTGGCGATGGCTGTGACAGCCAATTTACCCCCACAACACCAATCATGCCTTCGTTTTCCGAAACAAATTTAATAACTTCTTCATTTGTTTTAAAAGAAAATATTCCCTTTTCGGGTGTAATCTCGAGTCCAGCCAGACCATTCATATACCGAACTGTACTTGAATTTGGATTGTCAAAAACCAATCCTTTAATAGTTGATCTTGGCTTTCCTTTCATAAAGTCAATAACATCCTGTAACGCTATTAAAGTATCTTTATTGCTTTTGTTGCTTATAAATGCGATGGCATCTATGGCGAATTTGGTTACTTTCGGAGTGATTTTTCTTTTTTCGAAAAGTTCCGCTTCTTTTGAAGTAAGTGTTCTCGATAAAACCGCTATACCGGATGAATCTTTCACCAGTAAATCGATTACTTCTGCTTCTGATTGTGCAATCATTTTAATTTTTGCAGCGTACTTGCTTTCAAAAACAGCAATCTGATCTTCGACTATAGGCTTTAGTGTTTCGTCTACCAGAATGCTTGTTGACCCTGTGATAATGGTTTCCTCATTATTTTTAGAATCAGATGATTGGTTGCACGCAAAAATAATTGCAACTACAAAAAGAATAATAACATAGTATAATTTGCTGACTTTTTTCATAACCTACTCTTTATTATCTTTTATAATTCTGAAAAACCTAATGAAAGAATACATAATCAGAATCACTCCTAACGCTATCCTGTAATGGGTGGGAATATTCAAAGGGAAGTTTCTCCAGAAAATCACCAGTACACCCATTCCTAAATAGGCTAAAAAAAAGACGATACCTATAACAAGAAAAAATCGCTCTTTAAGCGATTTCTTCTCATTATTTAAAGTTGTTTTACGCAACATTATTCTGCAGATTGGATTGTAATCGGTAGCGAATAAAGTACTCTCACTTTTTTACCATTTTGTTCTCCAGGAACCCATTTAGGTGAAGATTTAAGTACGCGTATCGCTTCTTTTCCAGTTCCGAAACCAATATCTCTGATTACTTTGATATCAGTTAAAGACCCATCTTTTTCTACCACAAACGTAACATATACTTTTCCTTTTAAACCTTCTTCTTCAGGAGTTCTGTAATTGTTTCCTACGAACTTGTAGAATTTATCAATTCCTCCAGGGAAAGCAGGTTTCACTTCAATACCAGCCGTGTTGTAGATATTATTATCCTCTTCAACAACGTCAGCAGGACCGTTACCTACAGGCTCAACTGTTAATTCAGCATCAGGATCACCTTTGATGGTTTCATCACCAATTTTCTTGTCTTTAATTTCAGTGATTTTTGGTGGATCTTCCGTTACTTCCTCCGCCTTGGCCACTACCGGTTTCACAAATTTAATCTGATCCACTTTGGGTGGGGGTGGTGGTGGTGGTGGAATGTTCTCTAAAGGCTTTTCCTGTTTAGGTGGCAATTTTACAGTAGTGATTTTTTGATCTAAAGTGTCATCATCGCTATTACGATCAGGAATCATATTAATGATAAGCGGTGCAGCAATAGCAAATCCAAAACACAAAGAACCAATAATAAGTGCCTTAATTGTAGTCTTTGGATTCGTTTTACGCAATTCGTAGGCACCGTAAACTTTGTTACGTCCTTCGAAAACGATCTCTATCCATGACTGTTTTAATATATCTAATTTCATTTTCTTGCTTATTAGGTTATTGAGCCTTAAGGCGCTGCCGTTGTTGGCTCCACCTTATTTCCGTCCAACAATTTTGTTTCCTCAGGTGAAAACTCGTTTACAATAGCATAGGTCTCTACTCCTACAATTGCCATTTCATCAAGGATGTCAACCAAATTTCTGTAGTTGGATTTTTTACCCGGCTTGATAATTACAATGATTCCATTTTTTGGAAGACCTTTAGCCGTGGAATACTCAAGTACAGATTTTTTTCTTTTCAATAATTCTTGACGAATACCTTCTTTTCCGTAGGAAATATCCTTTGGACCAGCAATAGGTTTCTCTAGTAGCCCCATATAATAAATCATTTTATTATTGCTGCCTAACATTACCGTCAAAGTCCTGTTTTCATCTACTTTAACTGGTTTTTCAATTTGGTCTGGTGGTGTCTTATCTGGCAAAGCCAAATCCATAGACTGGGGTTTTGACAACGTTGTGGTCAACATAAAAAAAGTAATCAATAAGAATGCCAAATCCACCATTGCCGTTAAATCGACCTTTGCGTTTTGTTTTTTACTTCTTACCTTACCACCTTTTCCGCCTCCACCGCCGTCGGTATTTAATTCAGCCATTGTAGTATATTTTTTTTAATTATTTATCTTTAGCTCTCAAACCAGTAACCAGATTAAAGCTATTGATTTTTTGGTCCTGTAAAATATCCATTACTTTTTTGATGGCAGGATATTCTTCCTTTGCATCTCCTTTTATGGCAATTTTCAATTCCTTATCATTTACTTCAATATTTGCAATACGGGCATTGTAAATCCATTCTTTCAATTGATTGTCCAATGAATCTTTTGGAATTCCAGGCTGTATCGCTTTGCTTCTGTCAGCACTTTTCATATCAAGGATCTGCTTCAGGTTCTGAATTGGCACACCAAAACTTTCCATTAATGCAAATTTATCTTTGTCCGTATCTGAAAATTTGACACCATATTTATCACTCATCAGTTCGAGTGTTCTTTTACGGATTTCTCTACCTTTCAAATCGAAGAAAACCTTATTTTTCCCTCCAATAGTTATAGTAGCCAAATCTGTTTCAGGCAACTTCGTCTGTACAGTTGATGCAGGTGTATCTACTGGCAACACTTCCGGTACTTTGGCTGTAGCAGTCAAAATAAAGAAGGTAAGCAAAAGAAAAGCTACGTCACACATCGCCGTCATATCGGTAGATGTTGACTTTTTTTTCATTTTTATTTTAGCCATTATTTTTTATCTGTTATTTGATAATTTAATATCAAAAATTATTGTTTTAAGCTACCTCTGAAGTGTCTGTAAGTATTCACAATTGTTGTGCCAGCCTCATCAATAGAGTAGGTTAAATCATCAATTTTAGAAGTAAAAAAGTTGTAAGCAATAATCGCCAATACAGAAGTAGAGATACCTGTTGCAGTATTGATCAATGCCTCAGAAATACCTGTTGCAAGAGCAGCTTGATCAGGAGTACCTGCGCTAGCTAATGCACCAAACGCTTTAATCATCCCCGATACTGTTCCTAACAAACCTCCTAATGTACCTAAAGAAACTAAAGAAGAAATAATAGTCATGTTTTTTTCCAACATTGGCATTTCAAGAGAAGTTGCTTCTTCAATTTCTTTGTGGATCGTTTCAGATGCCTCTTCGCTGTTGAATCCTTCTTTTTTAACATCCTGATATTTAACTAAAGCAGATTTGATTGCATTTGCAACAGAACCTTGTTGTTTATCACAAGCTGCCAAAGCACCATCAATATCTCCAGAAGTAACACTAGTGTTGATATTTCTCATAAACTGGTCTAAGTTTCCTTTACCGGAAGCTTTTGAAATAACAATGAATCTCTCAATAGAGAAAACGATAACCATTAATAACATTCCTAATAAAACCGGCACGATAAATCCTCCCTTGTAAACCATTCCTAGTGTATTCAATGGATGTCCTTTTTCTGGATCTCCTCCTTCAAAATTTGATGGTGCCCCCATTAGAAATGTCCAAATTGCCCATCCTATAAGTACACATGCTACAATAATAATTCCTGAAATCATACCTCCTGCGTTAGAACCACTTCCTTTTTTAACGTTTGCCATTTTTTTAATTTTAAATAGTTTAATTAGTTTTTTAAATAATTTTATTAATCTTACAGTTGTTATAGAAACTTGCGTAGGAGCAAATTTAATTTTTTAGTTTAAATAAAAAAATATTTTTTTAATTAAATTGGAATTTACTTACATCCCCGCTGGTAATCAAAAATTTACGCCTCACCTTATCCGGGCTTTACAAGCATTAACGGGGATATCCTGATAAAAGTATTTCCAATTTTATATTATAATTGAAATTAGGATAAATGTTATCGCAAGTTCTTAAAAACCGTTCTTAAAAATTTAATAACTTGCACTATACTATTCATTCATTTTATTATAAACCATCATGAGCAAGAAAGAAGATTTTATCAATTTCATCAATAACGGGTATATTTCCAAAGGTGAAAGCATCATTCTGGGCGGTGCCCTTCTGGATGGGGAAGCCCTGCCCGATGCGCATGTTAAAGTACCATTGAAAACCCTGAACCGTCACGGATTGATTGCCGGAGCAACCGGAACCGGAAAAACCAAAACCATTCAGGTTCTGTCGGAACAATTATCTTCGCTCGGAATTCCGGTGCTGATGATGGATATCAAGGGTGACTTTAGTGGTATTGCCAAATCTGGAGAAGAACTTCCTTTTATTACGGAACGTCATGCCAAAATCAACATTCCATATTCTACCTGCGGATTCCCGGTAGAACTGATGACGATATCCGAACAAAATGGCGTTCGGCTACGGGCGACCGTTTCGGAATTCGGCCCGGTCCTGTTTTCCCGAATCCTGGGTTTAAACGATACGCAGGCCGGAGTGGTTTCGGTAATTTTCAAATACTGTGATGACAATAAAATGGCGTTACTGGATTTAAAGGACATCAAAAAAGTACTTAATTACATTACTGAAGAAGGTAAAGATGAAATTGAAGAAAGCTATGGGAAAATTTCCACCTCGACAACGGGCACAATCCTTAGAAAAGTAATTGAACTCGAACAACAGGGAGGGGATTTGTTTTTTGGCGAAATGTCCTTCGATATTGATGATTTAATGCGTTTTGATGAAAACGGCAAAGGATACATCAACATTATCCGATTGACGGATATTCAAGACAAACCTAAACTGTTCTCTACTTTTATGCTGAGTTTATTGGCAGAAATCTATCAGCAGATGCCCGAAAAAGGAGATGCTGACCAACCCGAACTGGTCATCTTTATTGACGAAGCGCATTTAATATTTAACGAAGCCAGCAAAGCATTGTTGGAACAAATTGAAACCATCATAAAATTGATACGTTCCAAAGGTGTCGGAGTGTTCTTTGTAACCCAAAATCCGATGGACGTTCCTAGTGGGGTTTTGTCCCAATTGGGATTAAAAATCCAGCATGCCTTACGTGCTTTTACCGCCAATGACCGCCAGGCCATCAAACAAACTGCTGATAATTACCCCATTTCCGAGTATTATAAGACCGATGTCGTCCTGACCAGCCTTGGTATTGGTGAAGCTTTGGTCACCGCCCTGAATGAAAAAGGAATTCCGACCCCGCTTGCCGCTACCATGATGCGTGCCCCGATGAGCCGGATGGATATTTTGACAGATAACGAAATCGACGAGATTAATGCCAAATCGAAATTAGTGAAGAAATACAGTGAACTCATGGATCGCGACAGTGCCTATGAAATGCTGAACAAAAAAATAGAAACCGTGGAAAAGGCGGCTGCGGAACAACAACAGCAGGAAACCGAAGAAAAGGAAGATAAAAAAACATCGGATACTACCGGCGCCATAACAAAATCGGTAGTAAAAGTATTGACCAGCGCTACTTTTATCCGCGGGGCTTTTGGGATTCTGAGTAAAATGTTCAAAAAATAAAATCCGGTGATGAGGAGTTTTATTACTTGAATCCAGCCTGATTATTCTTGTTAAGAACCGCGGATTGGCTTATTATTGTTAACATTGGAAAAAAGATTAATACATATATCTAAATTACTCCCAAATGAAATTAATTATAAATTGCCTGATACTGTTCATTTCGCTAAACACATTTTCTCAATCTGAAGAAAAGAGTTTGAAAAAATTAGAAGTAGGAATAGAGTTAGAAATATATCCTGTGGGATATATGCCGACAATTACTTCAAATATATTTATAAAAGAAACTTGGGCACTACGATTTCGTTTGGGAGCAAATTTTGCCGACAGAAAAGATTTAAGTGGCCTGAACGATAGTGAAGTCGCTAAAGGTTTCGGTGTAAGTGCAGGAATTGTGAAATATTTTCGGGTTTGCAAAGGAAATATAATTGCAGGTTTTACCACCGATTTTTGGAGTATGAAAACCGAATGGGAAGACAATAATATTAAAGGGACAACAACCAATTTAGTGGTTCAGCCATGGATAAATTCGGGATATTTATACACAATTTCAACAAAAATTAATGCCGGAATAACCTTGGGCATTGGGCGTGAAATTAATATATTGAATAAGGGTGAAGAAGTTGGCCAAGGTTGGATCGGAATGGCTACTTTTTCTATCAATTATTCATTAAACTAAAAAACGCAAGCTTAAGACCAATTAAATTTGAAAATTCAAAAAATCAAAGACATCAAATGAAAAAGTTACATTTTACCTTCATCGTTTTGGCAGCAGTAATTATTATTGGGTGCAGTCCCAATAAAAATGCAATTGCCCAAGCCGAAATATACAAAGGAGAAATTATGAAAGCCGAAAAGGATTTTGAAAAATTGGTCGCGGATAAAGGTGTAGCAGAAGGCTTTTATCACTATGCCGATGCCAATGCGACTATCAAAAGAGAGCGTGACACGTTAATCACTGGAAGAGATAATATCCGAAAATATTATTCCCAACCCAATTATAAAAATGTTTCCGTAAAATGGACCCCGGACTACATTGAAGTTTCAAAAGCGGGTGATTTAGCCTATACGTACGGAAAATACGAATGGCATTCGACCGATGCTTCCGGAAAAGAACAGGTTTCCAAAGGCGTTTTTCATACCGTCTGGAAAAGACAGCCCGACGGATCATGGAAATATGTATGGGATTAATCAATACCTCATTTATGAAAAAATATTTTATCCAAAAAGACCCATTTGTAGTTCCGACAAGCGATGGCAAACTGATTGAAGAACACCACGGAAACGCCACAACCAGCAATTCCGAAATTTCACTGGCACACATGATTGCTCCGCCGAAATGGAGTGAACCTTTCCAGACTCCCGAATTTGATGAATATACCTATATTATTAGAGGTAAGAAGCAATTCGTTATCGAAGGAGAACTTGTGATCTTGGAAGCGGGGCAATCCATCAAAATCGAAAAAAACACGAGGATTCAATATTCCAATCCGTTTGACGAACCCTGCGAATACATTGCAGTCTGCCAACCCGCCTTCAGTATGGATTTGGTGCATCGGGAAGAATAAAAAAAGAGCCCGAGTGGAGCTCCTTTTGTTATTGCAATAAATCCAAAATTTTATTTTCTACTTCGGGACTATCCCATACGGTTTCGATATTGGGGGTTTTCATTATCTCCTCCATAATCTCATTTTGGTGATTTCCGATAGCCAACGCCTCAGAATACGGACGATGGCTGAAAGTTACCCGGTCGTATAAGGGTAGCCATTTTTCAGGGTGCTTTTCTGCGAAACTTTTTTCAATTTTCTTTTGAAGTAAAAATTTCTCATCTGCCGTTTTGGAACTCATTTCCATAAAATTACGATATGACAATTCGGCAATAGCATCCGCGTTTGGTTTTCTTAAGGTTTCATATTCCGAAAAAATCGCTTTCCAGTCGTCGCCCAATTTTTTTGTTAATTCATATAAAACAGTAATATCCTCAAAACCGGCATTCATTCCCTGACCGTAAAACGGAACAATGGCATGACACGCATCGCCTATTAATGCTACTTTATCTTCATAAGTCCATGGAAAACATTTCATCGTAACCAAAGTACTGGTTGGGTTTTTGAAAAAATCTTCGGTCAATTTTGGAATAACGTCAATGGTATCCGGCAAATTTTTCTCAAAAAAAGCTTCTACCGATTTTCTGTCGGTTAAGGATGCAAACGAATTTTCCCCTTCAAAAGGCATGAATAAGGTACAGGTAAAACTTCCATCGAGATTGGGTAAGGCAATCAGCATGTATTCCCCTCTGGGCCAGATATGAAAAGAGTTTTTATCTAATTTATGGGTACCATCAGGATTCGCCGGAATATTTAATTCTTTATAGCCTGAGTTCAAAAACTCCTGTGAATAATTAAACATGCTTTGACGTTGCATTCTGTGACGAACTCTGGAAAATGCGCCATCAGCACCAAAAACCATATCGTATTTAAATGCTTTCCATTCACCACGCTCTTCTTCGCCAATATGCAAAGTCGCTTCCGCCAAGGTCACATCCCAAATTTTGTGTTCGAAGAAAAATTCAGCACCGGCTTGTTCAGCCAAATCAATCATTTTTCTGTTCAGTGTGCCTCTCGAAATCGAATAAATACTCTCCCCTTCCTGCCCGTAATTCTGGAAGTTAAGCTTGTCAATCAAATGGATGGCGCGCTTTTCCATAGGAATGGCAATTGTGCGTACCTCATCACCTATCCCCACTGCATCCAAAGCTTTCCAGCCGCGGTGCGACATGGCCAGATTTATGGAACGTCCCGAAAATTCTATTTTACGAATATCAGGGCTTCTGTCATAAACATGAACAATATGACCGGCTTTTTTGAGATAAATTGCCAATAACGACCCCACTAATCCGGACCCGACAACAGCAATTTTAAGAGTTTTTTGCATCAAGAAATGAATGTAAATGTAAGTCCACAAAATTAAGTAATTATAAATATAATCCTTTAAAAATCAATAATAATTTAAACACATTTCATGACACATTCATTCCGTTTTAGGCAGATTTCCCGTTAAAATTATTATAATATAATCTGAGCAATGCCTATTTTTTTGTAATTTCAAGGATGGAAGATCCAAAAGCGGTTGCTTTTAATGAAAGATATAATTCTATAAAAAGTGATACGCTGGCCAGATCTAGTACTAATCCCATTAGATTTCAACAAAACTAAAACGATGCCTTTATACAAAAAAGTAATAATTGGGTTAGTGAGCATCATAATACTCCTTTTGTTAATCAATTTGGGAGTAAATTTTTGGGTCGACCGGCAACTCCCTAAAATCATTTCTAATAAAAATAAGAGTTCCTATAACATCACGTACAAAAATTTGGATGTGTCCTTATGGTCGGGAAACATTGACGCAACTGAAGTAGTTATAGTTCCCAAAGCTGCACTGAACGATACACTCCAAAAAGCAGGGATCTACTCCAAAATCAAATCATTACAAATCAAAAAATTTAAAGCTTGGGATCTCATATTTGATGATAAGATCAGAGCAAGAAGCATTACCATCAACGGTCCCGAAGTGGTCATTTACAAAAAAAATGAAAAAGCCATCAACGATACCAAAAGCTTCCGTACCAAAGTGGTGGATCCTTTCCGTGAAATAATTGTGGTTTCGGATATTTATTTAAAGGAGGGTCGGTTAAAAATGGTGTATGTCAAAAACAACAAAGACATTCTTAGTGCCGGAAATATAAATCTGCAGCTGGAAGGAATTGTAATAACAGAGGAAACACTTAAAAACAAAATACCCTTTTCTTATCAGAAATCAAGCGTAAGTTGTGAAAAAATTTATTATCGCATCAATCCATTTTACCATTTGGAGGCAGCCTTATTCCAAAAAGAGGGCAATCAGGTTCGCATTTCCAAACTGGCTCTAATCCCCTCTTATGGGCGCAAAGGTTTTGTAAAAAGATTGCAAAAGGAAAAAGATTTATATACCGTGACCACAGATTCCGCTTCTATAAATAACATTCATTGGGGTTTTGAAAATGACCGATTTTTCATCAATGCGAATGCAATCCACTTAGACCAGCTATCAGCCAATATTTACCGAAGCAAAACGCCTCCCGATGATTTGAAAAAAAAATCATTGAACAACAAACTTTTAAGAGATCTCAAGTTTTCAATGAAGATTGACACGCTTTCGATGCGTAATTCATTAGTGGTTTATGAAGAGGAAATTGAACCGAAACGAGGACCGGCGAAAGTAAGTTTCAGTCAATTCAATTTGACAGCCACCAATATCCAGAGCGGTTTTGGCCAAAAGAAACTTCCTGATACGAAGATAAAAATCAATTGCCGACTGATGAACACTTCACAGCTAAAAGCAAACTGGACTTTCAATGTGATGGATAGAAGTGATGGTTTTAAGATTAGGGGAAGTGTCCACAATTTCAATACCGAGAAACTGTATCCGTTCGTAAAGCCATATATGAATGCCTCTATCAAAGGTGTTTTAGACGAAATCCATTTTAATTTTACAGGTAATAGTGATGTCATGAAGGGGGATTTGGACCTGAAGTATCATGACGTGAAAGTGACCTTCTACAGAAAGAACAAACCGGAAAAGAAAAACAAGTTAAAGAGCTTTATTGCCAATCTGCTGATTAAAAATGATTCCGATAACAAGACCAAAAAAGCCGATGTGGAGGTAAAAAGGATTCCGGAAAAATCTTTTTATAACCTACTATGGCGAGGCATTGCCGAAGGATTAAAGAAAATTTTAATCTAAAAAAGGCCTGCATTACGCAAGCCTTTTCATGTTAGAATATTTCTGGCAATTATTTATTGAAATCAATCCTGTTTCCTACTTCCAACCCATTGTTTTTAGCAAAAACACCACACATATGGTACAACATTCTCGCGCCTACATTGCCATCCCAGTCGTCATCACCAGGTGCTACTTCAACCAAATCAAATCCAATGATTTCTTTACCGCTGTCGGCTAATTTACTTAACAAATAAGCAGCCTGCTCAAAAGAAAGTCCACCCGGAACAGGAGTTCCCGTATTAGGGCAATGCCAAAAACTCAATCCGTCAATATCAAAACTGATGGTAACTTTTTGCGGCAAAGCACTGATAATAGCGTCACATTGCTGTTCCCAGGTTACCCCTTTAAAAGATTCTGCTTTCAAATCGATATCCGTATGAACCAATACCCTGTTTTTTTCGCCGGTCACCACCTCTACTTCCTGTTTACAGAAGTCACGGATTCCCACCTGAACAATTTTTTTTATCTGCGGAAGCTGTAACGCATTATACATAATGGATGCATGCGAATATTGAAACCCTTCATAGGCAATTCTCAAATCCATGTGTGCATCAATATGAAGAATTCCGAATTCCTCGTGTTTGGTTGCCAGGGCCTGGTAGTAACCCAGTGGAGTACTATGATCACCACCTAACAAAACGACCATTTTACCTTTTGACATCCAGTAAAGGGTTCTGGCTTTTACCGCTTCATTCAATTCATGGCAAACATTATTAATGGAATCCAAATCCCTTTTCAAGACCAGATTGTTTTCAATTTTCTCTCCGTTTTCCAATGCTTCAATGATTGGCTGCGCCAAAGCTTTGAAACGAACACTGTCATCTGCCCATTGTGCGGTTTCGGTACTCAAATCCAAAAATATCCCTAATTTCCATAATTCCGGAAATTCCTGGTGGTGCAAATCCACTTGGAAAGAAGCATCCAAAATAGCCTCAGGACCATCGGATGCACCGGCGCCATAACTCACGGTAACTTCCCAAGGCACGGGAATAATAATGATTTCACTTTCCTCTGCCGTAAATGGTAATCCGAAAATACTTTCATCGGCTAATCCCGGTTGTGAAGGATCGAAATTGGCTATTTTTTGTTCTTTGGTCATTTTATATATTTTTATGGTAAAATCAATTACCCAATAATTCCTTTTTTTAATATTTGTCCAAATTCATACATGTCTTCAAAAGAACAGTACAATGGAACTGGTGCCAAACGGATTACATTTGGCTCTCTCCAATCGGTAATCACACCATTTTTCATTAAATAATCAAATAACGAACGGCCTTCCCCATGCAGAAAAACAGACAACTGGCATGCTCTTTCACTTGAATTGGTTGGTGTGATGATTTCAAACGTACTGTCGACCTCCAAATCAATTTGTTGTAGTATGAATTCTAAATACGCTGTAATTTTATCTCTTTTTTTAATAAGTGCGTCCATTCCAACTTCATCAAACATATCCACTGAAGCCAAATACGGAGCAAGCGATAAGATGGGCAAATTGCTCACCTGCCAACCATCCGCACCGCGAACGGGATCGAAAACAGGTTCCATTTTGAAACGTCTTTCTTTGTTATGTCCCCACCATCCGGCTAATCTGGACAGTTTTGTATTATTGTGATGCATTTCATGAATAAAACAACCCGACGCATTACCAGGTCCTGAATTCATATATTTATAACTGCACCACGCGGCAAAATCCACATTCCAATCGTGCAATTCCAATTTGATATTTCCTGCAGCATGCGCTAAATCCCAACCCACATATGCACCGGCTTTGTGACCTGCTTCGGTAATGGCTTTCATGTCAAAAACCTGTCCGGTGTAATAATTCACACCACCAATCAAAACTAATGCCAACTCATCTCCGACTTCATTGATTTTTGCCAATACATCTTCGAGACGGATATTATGTTCGCCCTCACGGCGCTGGATTTCCACAATAGTGTCATTCGGGTTTAATCCATGGAACTGCACCTGACTCTGAATCATATATTGGTCACTCGGAAAAGCTTTCGCCTCACAAAGGATTTTATATCTTTTTGGAGTCGGTTTGTAAAACGAGGCCATTAGCAAGTGAAGATTTACCGTAAGGGTATTCATCACGGTTACTTCACTTGGCAAAGCACCGACAATTTTACTCAATGGTTTTGCAAAACGTTCGTGATAATCCCACCAAGGTTTTTCGGCATAAAAATGCCCTTCAACGCCAAGATTCGCCCAGTCATTCATGACATCATCAACGTATGCTTTGGTTCTTTTAGGTTGTAATCCAAGGGAATTTCCGGTGAAATAAATCACTTTTTTTCCGTTGACTTCCGGAAAAATAAATTCGTTTCTATAGTGAGCCAGTATATCCTGAGCATCGAGTTCCTGCGCAAATTCCCTTGTATTTTGAAAAGTCATTGGTTTTTCTTTTAAAGACGGTAAAAATAAGAAAAAATAAGAATTCCCACGGATTAAACCATTCCAATAATTTCATACATTTATAAATTTAAAGTTCAATTTTATGAAAACCTATTCGAACGCTATCATTATTGCTATTGCCGTAATCGTTTCGGCCTTTTTATTTTCAAATGCCTTTCAGAACAGGAATAAGGGTAACGACACTATTAGCGTTACAGGATTGGGGAAAAAGGATTTTGTTTCCGATTTGATAGTCTGGAGTGGTTCTTTTTCAAAAAAGAGCCTGACTTTGAAAGATGCCTATGCTTCATTGGATAGCGACAGGGAAAGTATCAAAAGATATTTATCATCCAAAGGGATCAAATCCGATGAAATGGTTTTTTCTGCAGTAAATTTCAACAAAGATTTTGACATCATTTATAACGAAAACGGAAGCACCAGACAACAGGTTTTTGCCGGATTCACCTTAACCCAAAGTGTAACAGTTCAGTCTAAGGACGTCAATAAAATTGAAGATATTTCCAGGCAATCCAGTGAATTGATTAACTCCGGTGTGGAATTCTACTCCAATCCACCTGAATATTACTATACAAAACTTGCAGAGCTGAAAATAAAAATGATTGCAGAAGCCACTAAAGATGCCAGTACACGTGCTAAAAGCATAGCAGAAAATGCAGATGCCGGTTTGGGTCATCTGAAGAAATCTGATATGGGCGTTTTTCAGATTACGGGTCAGAATTCATCAGAAGATTTTTCATACGGCGGTTCGTTTAACACCAATTCCAAGAATAAGACTGCCAACATCACGGTAAAATTGGTTTATGAAGTAAATTAATTCCTCATAGATTTTATAACAAAAAATCCCGTCATTGCTGACGGGATTTTTTGTTAAATGTGGAATAGCTTATATTATTAGCATCGCATCACCGTAAGAATAGAATTTATATTCTTCTTTGATCGCTTCTTCGTATGCTTTTTTCATTAAATCATGTCCGCAAAATGCCGAAACCATCATTAATAAAGTTGATTTAGGCGTATGGAAATTAGTAATCATACAATCCGCAATACTGAAATCATGAGGAGGAAAAATAAATTTATTTGTCCATCCATCAAATGTATTCAATGTTTTTTGTGAAGAAACAGCGCTTTCTACAGCACGCATAGAAGTTGTTCCTACTGCGCAAACCTTTTTCTTTTTGGCTTTGGCCGTATTCACAATATCGCAGGCTTCCTGAGTAATTTTCAACTCTTCCGAATCCATTTTGTGCTTGGATAAATCTTCTACTTCAACAGGATTGAAAGTTCCCAAACCAACGTGCAAAGTCACTTCGGCAAAATTCACACCTTTGATTTCCAATTTTTTCAACAAATGCTTCGAGAAGTGCAATCCTGCAGTTGGAGCCGCAACAGCACCTTCCTCTTTAGCATAAATAGTTTGGTAACGTTCCGCATCTTCTGGGGTTACTTCTCTGTTGATGTATTTAGGGATTGGGGTTTCACCCAACTCTGTCAATTTATTTCTGAATTCTTCATACGAACCGTCATAAAGAAAACGCAATGTTCTACCACGGGAGGTAGTATTATCGATTACCTCAGCCACCAACGAATCATCATCACCAAAATACAACTTGTTCCCGATTCTGATCTTACGTGCCGGATCAACCAAAACATCCCAAAGACGTTGTTCGGCATTCAATTCTCTCAACAAGAATACTTCAATTCTGGCTCCTGTTTTTTCTTTATTTCCGTATAAACGGGCTGGAAAAACTTTGGTGTTATTCAGAACCAGAACATCTCCATCATCAAAATAATCGATTACATCCTTGAACATTTTGTGCTCAATGGTTTTTTTCGCACGATTGATAACCATTAAACGTGCCTCATCTCTATTTTCAGCCGGATATTCTGCAAGAAGTTCTTTTGGTAAATTAAATTGAAAATGGGATAATTTCATGAAGTCTTTTTATTTAGGTTGCAAATATACGATTGTGGAATAGGCGTTGTCAAGTGTTTTGATGTTTATTTATTTTAGAGGCTGTAACTTAAACTGTTGAAAACTGCGCAAGGTCATTAAACAGTGCTTTCTTAGGTTTATTTTTCTAAAATATTAAACCCGATTGTTTTCAAATCCTGCCAAAAATCGGGATAGGATTTGGAAACTACCTCAGCATTTTCGATTTCGATGGGCACTTTTATCGCCAAAGGAGCAAATGCCATTGCCATACGGTGGTCGTCATAGGTTTGTATTGTAATTCCGGATTTGATTGCTGCGGAAGGTTCGATTGTAATACTATCATCATTAATCTGAACGCTTGCACCTAATTTTGACAACTCCGCTTGTAACGCTTCCAAACGGTCGGTTTCTTTTATTTTCAAGGTATGCAGGCCCGTCAAATGACATCCGATTCCCAATCCGAAACAGGTTACCGCTATCGTTTGGGCAAGGTCAGGTGTGTGATTCAGGTTTAGATCCAGTGACACTAGCTGTTGTTTCTGCTTTGTTAACGTTATTTGATTTTCATGAAATGTGGTGGTCACGCCAAGATTCTGATAGAGTTCAGCCAGGGTACTGTCGCCCTGAAAACTGTTTTGTTTGTAACTCGACAATGTAATCTGGGTATTTTCGTCAGATAAAGCGACAATTGAATAAAAGTAAGAAGCCGAAGACCAGTCGCTTTCGACGGTGATTTTGGAATCCGAAATTTCTTTTTTAGGGAAAGCTATTATTTTATTATCTGCAAAAGATGTTTCCACACCGATTTCATTCAGCAAAGCCAAAGTCATCTTTATATAAGGGACAGATGTAACCTTACCTTCAAGAGTCAATTCCAATCCCTTTTCAAGTTTGGGCGCAATCAGCAATAATGCAGAAATGTATTGACTGCTGACGTCTGCTTTTAAAGTAATGGCATGATGTTGGAGTTTTTGCCCTTTAATTTTGATTGGTGGGAAATTTTCATTTTCCAAATATTCTATTTCGGCACCCAATTGGCGTAATGCCGCTACCAAAACATGAATTGGTCTTTCTTTCATTCTGGAGGAGCCCGTCAGCGTTACTGTCTTACCTTGCTGGACCGAAAAATAAGCAGTCAGAAATCGCATCGCTGTTCCTGCATGATGGATGTCGATTATCGAATCATCGCTTTGCAAGGCTTTTATCATTACATCGGAATCATCCGAATTGGAAATGTTATGTAAGGTAATATTGGGATATAGACCCTGGAGCAATAACAAACGGTTCGTTTCAGATTTTGAACCGGTGATTGAAATTGCCGTTTTATTGGCGATACTATTTGCTATCAGCAGTAAATGCATTTATTTTAGCTTTTCGTTGTTGCGGTGACGGTCTTTGTCGCGGACCGATTTCAAATCCATTTTCTTGTCAAAAGCGGCCTGAAGATCAATTCCGGTCTGATTCGCCAAACATAGTACAACGAAAACCACATCGGCCAATTCCTCACCTAAATCTTTGTTTTTATCGCTTTCTTTTTCGGACTGCTCTCCATAACGGCGGGCAATAATCCGGGCTACCTCGCCTACTTCTTCGGTAAGCTGCGCCATATTGGTCAGCTCATTGAAATAGCGTACACCATGTTCTTTGATCCAGGTATCGACATCGAGTTGTGCGTTTTTTAGATTCATGATTTATACTTTTTTAAGGACAATTTTTTCGTTTTGTTTTTTAATTATCAGGGCATAGAACTCTTTCAACTCATCATAAAATTAAAATCCTTCTTTTTAAACCTTTTTATTTCATTTCCGAACTGATTATAGATTACTGCCTCCAAGGATTTTACACGCGTGGAATTATCATAAAATTGATTGGCATCAATACGCGATTCGCCTTTTACATTCAATATCGTTACAATACGTTTCGTGGAAATCAACATGCTTTTTACTGATTCAATCGCACTACTGCATTCGCGTTAGTTTTCAGACTGTCCGGAATGGATAATGTGGCTATTTGACCTACTGCATGGAAACCAACCAAAACAAAAAAACTATTAGAAAATAGTTTTTTCTCAGGTGGTTGCTGTATTAAAATATGTTCATCATTCGTTGTTTTTACTGTCTATAAGAATCGTAACCGGGCCATCATTAATTAAACTGACTTTCATATCTGCACCAAATTCTCCTGTCTGAACTTTTTTACCTAATTCAGCTTCTGTCCTAGTAATGAAATTTTCATACATCGGAATGGCAATTTGAGGCTTTGCGGCTTTAATATAAGATGGGCGATTTCCTTTTTTTGTGCTGGCATGAAGTGTGAACTGGCTTACGATAATAATATCACCGTTTACATCTTTTACTGATAAATTCATCACCTCGTTTTCATCCCCAAAAATACGAAGGTTGATAATTTTACTCACCAGCCAATTGATGTCTTCCTGATTGTCTTCATTTTCTATTCCGATGAGAATTAACAATCCCTTCTGAATAGCTGCTGTTTTTTGTCCATTGATGGTTACGGAAGCTTCGGCAACTCTTTGAATCACTGCTTTCATCCTTTATTGCTTATTCCTAGTTTCGTCACTGGCAATACGATCCTCATTATGGATATCGGTGCGATAATGCTCATCATCACCTTCCAAAATTTTCAGATAACTGTTGTAACGCGACCATGCAATCTCGTCTCTTTCCAATGCTGATTTGATGGCGCAATGGGGTTCTTCCTTATGCAGGCAGTTATTGAATTTACACTGGTCTTTCAGTTTGAAGAATTCCGGAAAATACCCGCTGATTTCTTCTTTTTCCATATCAACAATTCCAAATCCTTTTATTCCTGGTGTGTCAATAATATGAGCCCCAAAAGCCAAATCATACATTTCTGCAAAAGTAGTGGTGTGTTGTCCCTGTTTGCTTTGTTCCGAAATATCTTTGGTTTTTAAATGCAGGCTCGGTTCCATCGCATTGACTAATGTGGATTTTCCAACACCGGAATGACCCGAAAACATACTGACCTTTCCAAACATCATCTCCTTAAGCTCCTCCACTCCTTTTCCTTGTGTGGAAGAAACCCGAAGACATTTGTATCCCACTTGCTGATAGATATGTTGCAGGTACAATTGTTCTTCAACGGTCGCCTCATCGTACGTATCGATCTTATTGAAAATCAAAATGGCTTCAATTCCGTAGGCTTCTGCTGTAACTAGAAAACGGTCGATAAAATTAGTGGTCGTTGGCGGATTGTTAATCGTAATCAATAAAAAAACCTGGTCGATATTGGAGGCGATGATATGCATTTGATGCGACAGATTCACGGATTTACGGACAATATAATTTTTCCGGTCATGGATTTTATGAATCACTCCGGTAACGATATCCGAGTTTTCATCCAGTTCATAATCCACAATATCTCCAACCGCGATTGGATTGGTGCTTTTGATTCCTTTTATCCTGAATTTCCCTTTCATACGGCATTCAATAAAATCCCCTTCCGAGGATTTTACGGTATACCAGCTCCCTGTAGATTTATAAACGATTCCTGTCATGCAGCAAAGATAAATGGTTTTGTCTAAAATTCAGAATATACTACTTGTTAATCACTCTTTCCTGATGCACAATGCTTTCTTGGTGGATCGCCTTGAAGATTTTTAAAATAAATTCCTCACTCAATTCCTTTTGTTCGCCCTCCAGTATCATTTTTCCCAATATCTCGTTCCACCGTTTACTTTGAAGAACAGCAACATTTTTTTCTTTCTTGAGCGCCCCAATTTTATTGGAAACCTGCATTCTTTTGCCCAATATATCCACCAATTTGGTGTCAAAATCATCAATTTCGATACGAAGACGAGCCAGTTTTTGATTAAAATCAGCTTCCTCTACTCCTACATTCCGGATTTTCAAATCGGAAAATATTTGTTTCAGTGCGGCCGGAGTTACCTGTTGGGCGGCATCACTCCAAGCATGATCGGGGTCAATATGGGTTTCGACCATCAATCCATCATAGTTTAAGTCCAATGCCTGCTGGGAAACCTCCAAAATCATATCACGTTTTCCGGAAATATGTGACGGATCGCAAATCAATGGCAAATCCGGGAATCGGTTTTGTAATTCAATCGCAATCTGCCATTCAGGTATGTTTCTGTATTTTGTTTTTTCGTAGGTTGAAAATCCCCTGTGAATAACCCCTAATTTTTTGATTCCAGCATTATACAGGCGTTCTACGCCACCTATCCATAGTGCTAAATCGGGATTTACCGGGTTTTTTACCAAAACTATTTTATCGGTATTTTGCAAAGCATCAGCTATTTCCTGAACCGCAAACGGATTCACGGTAGTGCGCGCGCCAATCCACAGCATATCGATGTCGTGTTCCAACGCCAATTTTACGTGTGCAGCATTGGCTACTTCGACTCCCATCAACAGACCTGTTTCGGCTTTCGCTTTTTGAAGCCATTTTAATCCGATGGCACCCACGCCTTCAAAACCGCCCGGACGGGTTCTTGGTTTCCAGATACCGGCCCTGAAAATACTGACATCCGAATCCTTCAATTCGTGTGCAATTTTCAAAACCTGTTCTTCGGTTTCCGCGCTGCAAGGCCCCGCTATTACTATTGGATGCGATAGTTTGAAATCGTCTAACCAGGTTCCCAATGCTTTACTATTTTCCATAGTTGTTGTTTGTTACAAAATTAAGGTTTTTGCCCTTTGGTTGGGAGCAAAAAAAATCCCGATGCGAGACCGGGATTTGTATTTTCGTTTCTATTTAATTTCAATTAAATAACGACATGACAATCCCTGCTGCTTTTCCAAGCAGACCAAAGAGAATTGTTCCAGATATTTTGTTTATTCGATGTCATTCCTGCAAATATAAAAAATTGGATTTTTAATTCGTGTTTTTCAGTCATAATTCAATCATTTATTTTGTTACTTTTGCTTCAAATCCTGAATTATGTCAATTGATGTTAAGAATATTTCCAAGAGTTACGGTGCCCAAAAAGCATTGGACAACATTTCTTTTTCTGTAAATAGGGGAGAAATTGTTGGTTTCCTGGGGCCAAACGGTGCCGGAAAATCCACCTTGATGAAAATTTTAACAACGTATATCATCGCCGATGAAGGTGTGGCGAGCGTCAACAACTTTGACGTGACTGCACAACAAAAATCCGTTCAGCTGTCTGTTGGTTATTTGCCGGAACACAATCCGTTATATCTTGATTTGTATGTCCGTGAATATTTGGCCTTTAATGCCGATGTTTATAAAGTGGCAAAATCCCGTATTGAAGAAGTGATCGAGTTGACCGGTTTGACTTCTGAAAGCCATAAAAAAATAGGACAATTGTCCAAAGGATACCGTCAGCGTGTGGGTTTGGCGAATGCTTTACTGCACAATCCGGATGTTTTGATTCTGGATGAACCGACCACAGGTCTGGATCCGAATCAATTGGTTGAAATCAGGAATGTGATTAAGAATGTTGGGAAAGACAAAACTGTTTTTCTGTCCACACATATCATGCAGGAAGTCGAAGCGATTTGCGACCGGGTGATTATCATCAATAACGGAAAAATCGTCACTGATAAAAAACTGGACAACCTGATATCCGCTGAAAAAGAACAGATTATTGAAGTGGAATTTGATTTTAAAATCGAAGAAGAATTTATTGCAAGAATACCTCATTTAAAATCATACAAAAACGTGCACGATATGGTTTGGGAATTGACATTCTCTTCCGATAAGGATATGCGTCCTGTGGTTTTTGATTTCGCTCATGACAATGGACTCAAAACCTTGCAGCTGAATCAGAAAAACAAAAACCTGGAAACCCTTTTCAGGGAAATGACCAAGAAGAAGTAATTCTGAGAGAACTATTGGTTATAAATGACGCGTCCGTGGTACAGTTCTTTGACTTTCATCCCATCAGTGGGAAGTGTGCTTTTTAGGATTATATTTCCGGTACTGACCATTTTTCCCGTAATACTATCCACAGGCTTCACAATCATATCATTGGAACCCCGGTGAAAAACTTTAATCCATTTGGCAGTTAAATTTTGGCCCATAAAACGACCATTTCCATCATAAAAATTCAGCAATACCTGATTAGTTTGCCCTGAGATATAGTATCGGGCAACATTGTTGTTTTCTATAACTGTCTGCACATTATTGACCTGAATATTAAAATCTCCGGTTCCTGCACCATCAGTTAAATCCATAGAGAACAAACGCAATATTGGAAAAGTCAGGACACCATTAGATGAAATGGTTTTTTCGGTTTTGGAGTGCAATTCAATAATATCAGGGGCTGTTACATAGACCGTCGTCTGTCCGTATTCACGGACCCAATTACACGTAGTATTATCGCGTAAGGACAATAATCCATCGACGATTTTTACTTCGATATCGTCGATTAAATTCTCACCCGTTTTTACCTCGATTTTATAAGGCCCTTCGGCGACCACAAGTGCAATGCCGGGATAAACAATTATTTTATCAAAGTTAGTTCCTTCCGGAACACCATATTCTTTGGAAGTTATCGGTCCGGTTGATTCCACACAGTCACCAGGTTTGGAACAACCTAAAATCAAAAATAATAATGCAATTACGGGTAGTATTTTTTTCATATATAATAATTATAATCGTGCTCCAATTGCAAACTCTAATGCTTCCGCTAAAAATCCGTGGGTCTTAATGGACACGCCAGTAAAAAATTTATCGCTGATATAATATTTCATTCCCAATCTGTCATAAACCGGGATATCATATTTGTAAGGCTGGTATACATAATATCCCACTTGTGCTTCCAGCGAAATTTTGTTGATGAACAGTTCGTGACCAATAAATACTCCTATTCTTTTATAATCGGTATTTGGATCTACATTTTCATAAGCTACAGCTTGGTACTTGATAAAATCTTTAAAAGAATTGGTTAAAAAAAGTTCGGTCCCAAATTGTACTGCACTTTTTCTGCCCAAGCGTTTGTCTGCATACAATCCAATATGGTAGAAAGTATGCGTTCCGCTACCAATTATAGGACTCTCATTAATTCCGGTTCTCAGGACGAAATTGTATTTAATAGGTTGTGTAAATTTTACTCTGTTAAAAATGGTATCCGGTGCATTTTGCTGAATCTTGCCAAAATTATAGTTAATTCCAAAATTGATATTGTACGTATTTATTCCGCTGTTTGGTGATTTAATTCTTCCGTTGGAAAAATGCGTAAAGACAAATCCCGCCTGAATACCAAATCTGTCAATCAGATTTTCCTTCTTATAATTCACGACGAAATCGGTATTGGCCATGATTTTGGAACCAAATGCGTTGTTTTTACTGTTGGTTATATTATCATGAGGATTGGTAGTCATTGCAATTCCTTCCGCTATTTTTACCATCAGCTTTCTTTTCAGGAAATAAAAATTATAGTGCCCACCCAGTGCATAGCATTGTCCCAAATATTCATTCTTTAAATCCTGGTATAAAAAATAAGCGCCATAATCCGGATAATTATAAATAGCATGCCATTCTTCTTTCCCATGTGTCTCTTTCGAAAAACTAAACATTACGGCCTCGGGATGACCGGTTATCAAATGCGATAAATCCGGTGCATGTCGCATTACATTTCCTGTGAAATAATTCACATCAAAAGCATTGGAATCGTTAAATTCCTGCGCTGAAACGAATCCGAAAAACAACAACAATACTCCCGTTAAATAAACTCTCATCTGACCAATTAAAGCCGCAAATATATTCTTTTTTAGAATATGGACTGCGCTATTTGTTTTATGTTTTGGGATTTACCCATTGAGTAGTAATGCAATACGGGAATTCCTGCTTTTATCAATTCCTTGCTTTGGTTGATACACCATTCAATCCCAATCTGATTTACCGCTTCTGCATCGGTTGCACGAACGACTTCCATAATCAGATCATCCGGTAATTCTACACTAAAACGATGTGGAATTAAATTCAGTTGTTTTTTGGTGGCGATGGGTTTTAATCCGGGAATAATGGGAACCGTAATTCCTGCAGCCCTGCATTTTGCCACAAAATCGAAATATTTTTGATTGTCGAAAAACATCTGAGTGATGATGTATTCTGCGCCATGTTTGATTTTTTTCTTTAAAAAATGAATGTCACTATCCAGACTGGGAGCTTCTATATGTTTTTCGGGATAACCGGCGACACCAATGCAAAAATCAGTTCTGCACGAATTTTGTAAATCAGCATCTAAATACACGCCATTGTTCAGATTTGATATTTGGGATACCAAATCGGATGCATACAGATGGCCCCCCTTTTCCGCCTTGAAATATGTTTCGCTTTTGATGGCATCCCCGCGAAGCGCCACTACATTTTGAATGCCCAAAAAGTCGATATCAATCAGGAAATTCTCCGTGTCTTCTTTGGTAAAACCGCCACAAAGGATGTGAGGAATCGCATCAACCTGGTATTTATTTTGAATGGCAGCACATATCCCAACAGTTCCCGGGCGTTTTTTGACGATTTTTTTCTCCAATAAACCACTTGGTAATTCCTTGAATTCAAATTCTTCCCGGTGATAGGTTACATCTATGAAAGGCGGATTGAATTCCATCAACGGATCGATGCTGTCGAAAATAGATTGTATGTTTTGTCCTTTTAAGGGAGGTAATATTTCAAAAGAGAATAGTGATTTCCCCTTTGCATTTTCTATATGTTGCGTTACTTTCATTTAAGTAATTGTTTTATTTTAAAATTGAAATTTAATCGGCAATGTTAGGATTGAGCCATTTTTTGGCCGTTTCGGTTGGAATATTTCTTCGTTTGGCATAATCGATTACCTGATCCTCCTTGATTTTTCCCAAACCGAAGTATTTGCTCTGCGGATTTCCGAAATAATATCCTGAAACCGATGAAGCGGGCCACATCGCCATACTTTCTGTAAGTTTCACACCGATTTGCTCTTCCACATTTAATAATTTCCAGATGGTCGGTTTTTCCAAATGATCGGGACAGGCAGGATAACCAGGCGCGGGACGAATCCCTTTATATTCTTCTTCAATCAGATCCTGTTTGGAAAGATGTTCCTCGGAAGCGTAGCCCCAGATTTCTGTCCGTATTTTTTCATGCAGGTATTCCGCAAAAGCTTCGGCTAAACGGTCGGCGAGTGCTTTGACCATTATTGAATTATAATCATCTAGATTTTTCTCAAATTCGGCTGCCCATTCATCCACACCGAAACCGGTCGTGACGCAAAACGCGCCCATATAATCCGTTTTCCCGGTGTCTTTTGGCGCTATGAAATCGGCTAAAGCCAAGTTACAAGCTCCTTTGGTTTTCTGTGATTGCTGGCGTAAGGTCAAAAATGTGTGTAATTTTTTTCCGTTTGCATCTGATAATTCAATGTCGTCATCGTTGATTTGGTTCGCCGGGAAAATACCGTAAATCCCTTTAGCCGAAAGTTTATTTTCTTTCAAAATCACAGCCAGCATTTGCTGCGCATCTTTAAAAACGTCTTTTGCCTGTTCACCCACAACCTCATCATTTAAGATGGCTGGGTATTTTCCGAATAATTCCCACGTCC
Organism: Flavobacterium sp. GT3R68; assembly: GCF_007109225.1. Lineage (GTDB taxonomy): Bacteria > Bacteroidota > Bacteroidia > Flavobacteriales > Flavobacteriaceae > Flavobacterium. The sequence continues at coordinate 967,150 of NZ_VJZK01000001.1, read as the reverse complement.
TGAAGAATGGTGTCCAATCGATATAAGGGACTAAAGTTTCTATACTGACTTCAATGGTTTTTGTTCCGATGAAATTCGGTTTTACCGGAGTGAAATTTTCCCAATCCAATTTTAGTTTATTGAGTCTCGCCTCTTCAATGGTCAGGAAATTTTTATCCCGGCTTCTGTTTAAATACCCTTCCCGTAATTCATCATATTCGGAACGCAGAGCTTTGGAGTATTCTACTTTACTTTCAATATTCAATAAATTTCCGGCAACGGTCACTGCACGTGAAGCATCGTTTACATGAACCACAGTTTCGGTGTATTCGGGTGCAATTTTCACGGCCGTATGTGCTCTTGACGTTGTGGCACCACCAATCATTATTGGGATTTTGATGTTGAGTTTGTCCAGTTCTTTCGCCAGATACACCATTTCGTCGAGTGATGGCGTAATCAATCCGCTCAATCCAATGATGTCTACGTTTTCTCTGATGGCAGTTTCGATGATTTTTTCCGGCGAAACCATTACCCCTAAATCAATGATTTCGTAATTGTTGCAGCCCAAAACCACCGCTACAATATTTTTTCCGATATCGTGAACATCCCCTTTTACGGTCGCCATCAGGACTTTTCCGGCAGAGGTAGACTTACCGTCTTTTTCCAATTCGATGAATGGCAAAAGATACGCTACTGCTTTTTTCATTACCCTTGCAGATTTCACCACTTGAGGCAAAAACATTTTCCCGTTTCCGAATAAATCACCGACAACGTTCATACCTGCCATAAGATTGATTTCGATAACTTCGATGGGTTTTGATGCCGCTTGTCTGGCTTCTTCAATATCCAGTTCGATAAATTCATCAATACCTTTGACTAAGGAATGCGTCAATCTTTCCTGAATTGTTCCCGAACGCCACTCTTGGATTGCTTTTTCAGTACTCTTGACATCGCCTTTTACATTTTCGGCAAAATCGAGCAATCTTTCGGTAGCATCTTCTCTCCTATTGAGTAAAACATCTTCGACGCGTTCGAGTAAATCTTTTGGGATTTCATCATAGATTTCAAGCATTTCGGGATTGACGATTCCCATGGTCATTCCATGTTGAATGGCATGGTATAAAAAGGCGGAATGCATGGCCTCACGCACTTTATCGTTGCCACGGAAAGAAAACGAGACATTACTCACACCACCACTAACATGAGCGTATGGCAAATTTTCCCGAATCCATTTGGTCGCTCTGAAGAAATCAAGCGCATTCAGTTTATGTTCATCCATTCCCGTGGCCACCGGGAAAATATTGGGATCGAAAATAATGTCTTCGGCAGGAAAATCTACTTTATCCACTAAAATATCATAAGAACGTTTGCAAATTTCGATGCGTCGTTCGTAGTTATCGGCCTGGCCTTTTTCGTCAAATGCCATGACAATCACAGCCGCACCGTAGCGTTTTACTAATTTGGCGTGATGGATAAACGTTTCTTCTCCTTCTTTTAACGAAATGGAATTTACCACACTTTTGCCTTGAGCGACTTTCAGACCGGCTTCGATGATTTCCCATTTGGAGCTGTCAATCATTACCGGAACGCGGGAAATATCCGGTTCAGACGCAATTAAATTTAGGAAAGTCGTCATCGCGTGCACGCCGTCAAGCATGCCTTCATCCATATTGATATCGATGATTTGCGCGCCGCCTTCCACCTGGTCACGGGCTACAGAAAGCGCTTCGTCGTAGCGCTCTTCTTTGATCAGACGAAGGAATTTTCGGGAACCGGTTACATTGGTCCGTTCTCCGACATTAACGAAATTCGTTTGGGGAGTAATAATCAAAGGTTCCAATCCTGAAAGTTTCAGGTACTTTTTACAGTCAGCTTCTGCCATTATATCGTTTCTAAAGTTCTCGGTTGGTATTCTTTGGCGACTTCTGCTATTAAGCGGATGTGTTCCGGATTGGTTCCGCAGCAACCACCGATGATATTGATTAAGTTATCTTCTAAATATTCTTTTATCAGTGCCTGCATTTCCGCCGGCGTCTGGTCGTATTGCCCAAAAGCATTGGGTAAACCGGCATTGGGATGTGCCGAAATATTGAATGAGGTATTGTGCGCCAATTGTTTTAAATAAGGCTTGAGCTGGTCGGCACCCAAAGCACAATTGAATCCCACACTCAACAACGGGATATGGGAAATGGAAATCAGGAAAGCTTCCACAGTTTGACCTGAAAGAGTTCTTCCGGAAGCATCGGTAATGGTTCCTGAAACCATAATTGGAATATCAATTTTTCGATCTTCCTTTACTTCTTCAATGGCGAACAAGGCCGCTTTGGCATTGAGCGTATCGAAGATGGTTTCCACTAACAGAATATCGCTGCCGCCATCGATCAGCGCTTCTACTTGTTGCTTGTAGGCAATCCGCAAATCATCAAAAGTGACAGCGCGGTACCCCGGGTCGTTTACGTCGGGCGACATACTCGCTGTTCGGTTTGTAGGTCCGATAGAACCGGCTACAAACCTTGGTTTATTAGGGTTTTTGGTGGTAAATTCGTCTGCTACTTCACGGGCAATTCGTGCCGATTCGTAGTTAAGTTCATATACTAAATCTTCCAGGTGATAATCGGCCATACCGATGGTGGTTCCCGAGAAAGTATTGGTCTCTACAATATCGGCTCCTGCTGTAAAATATTGGGCATGGATATCCCGAATCGCCTGTGGCTGGGTGAGTGATAACAAATCGTTATTTCCTTTCAGGGAATGAGGAAAATCTTTGAAACGTTCGCCCCGAAAATCTTCTTCGGAGAAATTATAGCGCTGCAACATCGTTCCCATCGCTCCATCGAGGATCAATATCCGGTTTTTAATCGCGTCGTGAATTTTTGACATTTAGTTTTCTTTAAAAAATTTACAAAACTTCAATACATCTATTTTTTAGCCCCGATTGAAGTGAAAATCCTTTTATTTTTTTCTTTAAAAAATAAAAGATTGCAACAAAAAGCGGGAACAGGATTGGTTGAAGTACCCAAGCCGTCTGCTTCAAAAAATAGCGATAAGTAATCAGGAAAAGTCGAGGGAATACTCAGGAAGTATTCTGTCGTTATCTATCCAATTGCTTGGTAGAATTTAGCACCTTCTTTACGGATAAAGGGTTGCTAAGGCTTCATTGGGTCTAATCCCTCGGCCTTTCGTGATAACAAAATCAGTGTGTGTATGAACACTGCAAATGTAACAATAAAAATCAGATTCGGAAATATTTTCTAAAATCTACTTTAATTAAATGCTACATTAGATTTTTATTCTGTTTAATATCGAGTATATAGATTTTATATCTAAAATACAGCTATTATTCCAAAGCCTGTTTTAAATCATCGATAATATCCTGAACCGTTTCCAATCCGACCGATACCCGTACCAATCCATCGGTGATACTAACCGCCAATCGTTCGTCCTCAGTTAATTTACTGTGGGTTGTTGAGGCCGGATGCGTGACGATGGTCCGGGTGTCACCAAGATTTGCCGACAGCGAACAGAGTTTTATTTTGTCTATGAATTTGCGTCCAGCTTCGATGCCGCCTTTGATTTCGAAAGCAACGATGTTTCCTCCCAGACGCATTTGTTTCTTGGCAATTTCATGTTGCGGATGCGACTTCAGGAAAGGATATTTCACAAGTTCTACATTGGTATGGCTTTCTAGAAACCGGGCAACTTTTAACGCATTTTCACAATGTTTTTCGACCCTGACAGCTAATGTTTCCAAACTTTTGGATAATACCCAGGCGTTGAAAGGCGACAATGAAGGACCTGTATTTCGGGAGAACAAATAAATTTCCCGGATTAAATCTTCCCGGCCGACCGTAATTCCGCCGAGCACACGTCCCTGACCGTCGATTAATTTCGTGGCAGAGTGAATTACCAAATCGGCCCCAAATTGGATTGGGTTTTGGAGATACGGTGTCGCAAAACAATTGTCGATGATTAGTAGCAAGCTGTGTTTTTTGGCGATTTTGCCCAAATATTTCAAATCTAAAATGTCCACTGCGGGATTCGTTGGTGATTCCGCGTACAGGATTTTGGTATTGGGCTGAATAAAATTCTCAATCGTTTCCGGTTCGTTAATATTGAAATACGAGGTTTCGATATTCCATTTCGGGAAATACTTGGTAAATAAAGTATGTGTAGAACCAAAAACACTGCTGGCCGAAACGATGTGATCCCCGGAATTCAGCAACGCCGCAAAGGTCGAATACACAGCCGCCATTCCTGTGGCGAAAGCGTAACCTGCTTCGGCGCCTTCCATCTGGCAGATCTTATCAATGAACTCATTGGTGTTCGGGTTACTGAAACGGCTGTAAATGTTCTTTTCTTTCTCCTCTGCAAACGAAGCGCGCATGTCTTCGGCATCTTCAAAAAGGAAACTGGACGTCAGATATAAGGGCACCGAATGTTCCTGATATTGCGACCGTTCTAATTGAGTCCGGATGGCTTTGGTTTCAAAACCAAATTGCGTTTCACTCATAATATTATATTGTTTAAAACTATTTTATAGTTGATTTTGGCTGTTGGTTCTAATGTTTTGGAAACCGAACAATATTTTTCAAAAGAAAGCTCTGCGGCTTTAAGCGCTTTTTCTGCTGTGATTTTCCCTTCGATAAAAATCGTAACATCGATGATTTTGAAAGGTTTGGCGTCCATAATTTGTTCCCGGATACCCTCCACTTCTGTTTTATACGAAATGATTTGCTGACGTTGTTTTTTGAGTATCGAAATTACATCTATGGCACTGCAGCCTGCCACTCCCATCAGTAATAGTTCCATGGGGCTTGGGGCCAAATCATTGCCGCCAAATTCGGACTTACTGTCCAATTCTACAATGTGGCCTCTTTCATTTTTTAGTTGAAAATGGAAATTGTCGTTGATTCTGTTTAATGTTATTTTCATGTGTATATTGTTTTTATCCTTTTTCTGATAGTCTTAAAATATCCCCAAAAACTCCTCTGGCGGTCACCGCCGAACCTGCCCCTGCACCCTGAATGACAATAGGACGGTCGCCGTAAGATTCAGTATAGATTTCAAAGAATGAATCGGAACCTTTCAATTGGCCTAATGCTGTATCGACGGGAACTGAAACTAATTTCACTTCCAGATTTCCTTTCTGTTGTTGTAAATCTCCGGACAATTCCCCAATATATCGCAATACGTGATTCGGTTTTTGGTTCTCTTTAATTGCTTGGTATTCCGCATCCATCTCGGTTAAACGATTCAGAAAATCAGATTTATCGCCATTGATCAATTTGTCGGGAATTAAATTTTGAATATTGACTTCATCGAATTCATTCTGCAGATCAAGTTCCCGGGCTAAAATCAATAATTTCCTTCCGACATCATTGCCACTCAAATCATCCCGTGGATCTGGTTCGGTGAAACCTTTGTTGATGGCTTCCTGCAACACTTCGCTAAAAGGCCGGTCTTCTGAAGAGAAATGATTGAACAGATAACTTAAGGTTCCCGAAAACACTCCTTTGATTTTCGTGATGTTTTCACCGGAATGGTGCAGTAATTTGATGGTGTCGATAAGAGGTAGACCGGCACCTACATTGGTTTCATACAAATAATTCTTTTGGTTGTCGGCGAGGGATTTGCGGATTTTTTTGTAGAAATCATAGCTTAATGTATTGGCCGTTTTATTGGAAGAAATCAAATCGAAACTACTCTCCGCCAGTGGAATATAATTTTCGACGAACGTGCTACTTGCCGTATTATCGATAGCAATTAAATTTTCAAGATGATGTTCATTGGCAAAAGCGATAATATCTTCAATGGTATATGAAATTCCGTTATTTTGGATTTCGGTTTCCCAATTGGATGTGATTCCGTTTTTGTTCAATAACACTTTTTTGGAATTCGCGATGGCAAAAATATTCAGTTTAATGGCTTTGCGTTTTTCAATGCTTTCGGCCGATGTCAAAATTTGGCTGATTAGCGTTCCTCCCACGACACCATGACCGAAAATGGCAATGTTTATTTTTTTGGAAACCCCGAAAATTTCTCCATGAATCACATTGAGTGCTTTATATAATTGTGACTTATGCACTACCAGACTCACATTTTTGCCTGTCACGGTATTGTTGAAGAGTATCGGCACAATCTTATTTTTGATTAACGCAGTATAGGGTTTATGAAACGTGCTTAAATCCTGGCCAATAATTGAAATCACTGAAACATTATCGGTCACTGAAATCTTATTGACGTCTTTCGAATAGAAATCATTTTCAAATTCTTTTTCCAATTCAATAATGGCTTTTGATGCTTTATCGGCAGCGACCACAATTCCGATTCCTCTTTCGGAAGAACCCTGAGATATAATGCTGACGCTGATATCATGATCGCCCATCACTTTAAAAATTCGTGCATCGATACCCGTTTTACCCAAAAGCCCGCGGCCTTCCAGATTCACCAAAGACACATTCTCAAGCACTGACAGCGATTTGATTCCCGCAGTATCCGCAGCAGAAGTAATTAAAGTACCCTGATTTTCATGGTTAAACGTATTCAGAATCCGAAGCGGGATATTCTTTTCCAACAAGGGAATGATCGTTTTGGCATGGAGGATTGTTGCGCCAAAATTGGCCAGTTCATTGGCTTCATTGAATGACAACTGATCGATTTTTTTGGCGTCCAATACCAAATCCGGATTGGCGGTATAAATCCCGTCGACATGAGTATAATTCTGCAATTCTTCAGCGTCCAGATAATTCGCAATCAGCGAAGCGGTGTAATTACTGCCATTCCTGCCCAAAGTCGTAGTGTCGTTATTGATATTGGAACCAATAAAACCGGTTACAATATTGACCGTTGTACCGTTGTTGGTCTTGAAATGATTGATGACATTTTTTTTGGATACCTGTTCCAACGGCTGTGCGTCGCCAAACTTCCCGTCGGTCTTGATCAATAAGCGTGTGTCCGAAAAATTGGCATTTATTCCTTTGTCTTTTAAAGCTTGCGTGACCATTTTTGCCGAGATGACTTCGCCTTGCGCCAACACATTGTCTTTTATTTTTTTGCTGTAATCACCTAATAAAGCAACGCCTTCGAAGGTTTTTTCCAAAAGCCGAAACTCTTCGGACAAGTCCACTGAAAAATTTGACTGTTGGTATTTTTTGAACGTATCGAGCTGCTCGAGATAAATCTCGTTTTTGGCCGCTTTCTCGAGAATCTGTTCCAACTCATCGGTTGCATTGGCGATTGCCGAAACGACCACCGCGATTTTTTCATCGTTCCTTATTTTTTCCAGAATAATTTCCACCGATTTTTCAAATCCATCTCCGTACGTGAGTGATTTTCCTCCAAATTTTAAAATTTTCATATAGGTTGTTTATTGGTTATAAAGACGTTGTTCAATATGACATTCAGTTGTTCGTATTCTATCAGGAAAGCATCATGACCGTGAATCGATTTTATTTCATGGTAAAAGACGTTCTGTTTTATTTTTTTTAAATCGCTGTAGGTTTCCCTGTTTTCATCCGCAATGAAAAAATGGTCACTATCGACAGCCACAATGTGAATATTGGCTTGTATTACTTTGGCCACGCTCAAAAAATCCTTTCTGTTTCTGGTGATATCTATCGTTTTAATCAAGTGATTCATCATTTTGTAAGCGGACAATTGGAATCGTTTCTGCAATTTTTCGCCGTGATGAAACAACCAGCTTTCGACCTGGAAAATATTTTTAAGATCATTTTTCTGACGGTTGAATTTTTGCTTTAACGATTGTGGTGTTCTGTATAACAGCATAGCATGCAATCTTGCATCAGGAATCGGATAATTCGAATTGTTCAGAATTTCATCCTGCACCAATGTATTGGCAATTACCCAATCAGTGGCTTTCCAATCGGAAGCAATCGGAATTAGGTTTTCGATTCCAATTGGGTTGAGAATAGCCATTTCCCATGCAATTCCTCCTCCCAAACTTCCGCCAATGACCGCAAACAATTTTTCTATTTGCAATTGCTGTAAGCCTTTCCAGAATATTTTGGCGATATCCCTTGCGGTAAAATGAGTGTAATTATAAATCAGGTTTTCTTTTAAACCATCAAATCCATTACCTGGAATATTGAATGCGATTATCGTAAACTCATTGGTGTCAATCGGTAGATCAGGCCCGATCACCTCCTTCCACCAACCCTTTTCCCCCGCCACTTCCGAATTCCCTGTCAGTGCATGAATGACCAACACAATTGGCGATTTTCCGATTGGTTGTCCAAAAACCTGAAAGAACAGTGGTAAGTTCTTTTGGATTCTTCCGGTTTCGGTAATGAAGGGAGCAAGTGTTATTTTTTCTAAATTTTCCATGATAATTTTAAAGAGAGACTGAAAAACAGCCCTTGAACAACAATGATTTTTTTAATATTTATTTCGGTTCTTGCGAGTATTCCTTGATCAAGGTCAGCAGCACCGGTGTGGTATTTAGCAAAGTGTCTCGAACCGGGCATCTTTCTTTGACCGTGTCTATCCATAGTTTCAGCAGTGCCAAAGGCGCATCAGAAATTGGTTTTACGACAATTTCGATAGACTGGAAACCGACTCTGCCTTTCTGCGTTTTTTTACTTTTATCCGCTAGAGTTCCCGAAATTTCGACGTGAAGCGATTGCAATTCAATACCTAATTCCAAGGCAACAATTTGTCCGACAGCATTGACGGAACCGGCGAAACCAGCCAATACATATTCCAACGGATTGGGTGTTTCCCAGACTCCGTTGTTGGCATCGTTGTTAAATTTTATTTTGAAATCCTGTGCTTGTACAGCGAACTGATTGTTATTTGTGGCCGATCCGATTACGTTGATGGTTTGTGTGCTCATGCTATTTATTTTATGTTGTTTTTATTCGTTTAATTTTTTAGTTTATATAAAAAGAAACTCATCCTCTTCGGCATTGATCAGAAACAACAAGGAATCGGTATCGTTTGAGAACAGACCGCTTTCTAATTGTCCTAACAAGGATTTGCTTTTTGTTGTTTTATTTTGAAAAATGATAACTAATATCAATTGCGCTATTTTTAAGATTTTATTTGTTGTTTTCATGTTTTTAATATTTTTAATTGTTGCTTCTGAAGTGAATTCAGGATAATAAAAAAGCCCTTTTGGAATATTTACCAAAAGGGCTTATAGTTTGAACTATAACAAAGATCAGATCTTCCGCTTTCGGCAATGGCAATGGGGGATATGCATATACATGCACATCATACGGCGTTTCATAAAAATGTTTTTTGTCGTTATAGTTTTCATTCTGCTTTAAATTTGCTGAATTGGTTTCAGCTGTTAGTATTTTCTTCTTCCGGTTTTGAATCGGCATAAAACAAAAAAAGCCTCTGCGGTTTGGCAGAGGCTTTAGCTGTATATTTTTGAATTGAATCTAAAAATTAAGCAATAGTGTCCTCTGCGGAAAACTTCCACATAAAATAGCACATATGACGCTTAATTGAATTCATTTTAGTTTTTATTATCTGATTTTGATAATGCAAACCTCCGAACTATTTTTTGATTTACCAAATGAAAAAGCGCATTTTAACATTTTCCGTTGAATAATTAATAATTGCATAGTACTTAAGTACAGCTTTGCAAAGAATTCCATAATTGCTGGTTTTCAGAATTAATTGCATAAAAAAACGAAAAAAAAGCCAGGATTAATTTGCAAATCAAAATCGTTTCATACATTTGCAACCATATTAGAGGAAAAATTTGAACTGATTGCAACCTCGTTAAAAAATGCTAAAGCAGAAACTCTCCTTTAGTATTCCCCTGCAATTATTTTTCCTCGCTTTAATTTAAAAAAACTATATTATTATGGCTTATTTATTTACGTCAGAATCTGTGAGCGAAGGACATCCGGATAAAATTGCGGATCAAATTTCGGATGCATTAATTGATAACTTTTTAGCTTTCGACCCCGAATCCAAAGTGGCGTGCGAGACGTTGGTAACTACCGGCCAGGTAATTCTTGCCGGGGAAGTAAAATCAAAAACGTACTTAGATGTTCAACAGATTGCGCGTGATGTAATCCGAAAAATCGGTTATACGAAAAGTGAATATATGTTCGAGGCCAATTCATGTGGTGTTTTATCGGCTATTCACGAACAGTCCGGCGATATTAACCAAGGTGTTGAAAGAGCCAATCCGGAAGATCAGGGTGCCGGAGATCAGGGAATGATGTTTGGTTACGCGACCAACGAAACCGAAGATTTCATGCCATTGGCTTTGGATTTATCCCATAAATTATTACAGGAATTAGCGGTTTTACGCCGTGAAAACAAAGAAATCTCGTATTTGCGTCCCGATGCAAAATCGCAGGTGACTTTGGAATATGATGACAACAACAAACCGGTTCGTATTGATGCGATTGTAATTTCGACACAGCATGATGATTTTGATGAAGAAAGCGCCATGCTTGCGAAAATCAAATCAGATCTGGTTGGAATTTTAATTCCTCGAATCATCAAAAACAGTCCACAGTACGCCCATTTATTCAATGATAAAATCCAATACCACATTAACCCAACTGGGAAATTTGTAATTGGAGGACCTCACGGTGATACCGGCTTGACAGGAAGAAAAATTATTGTGGATACGTATGGTGGAAAAGGAGCTCACGGTGGTGGTGCTTTCTCCGGAAAAGACCCAAGTAAAGTGGACAGAAGTGCAGCATATGCTACACGTCACATCGCTAAAAACTTAGTTGCAGCAGGTGTTGCTGACGAAATCCTGGTACAGGTTTCGTATGCAATTGGAGTAGCTAAACCAATGGGAATTTTTGTGGAAACATACGGGACTTCAAAAGTGAACCTGACAAACGGTGAAATCGCTAAAAAAGTGGAAGCTATTTTTGATATGCGTCCTTACTTTATTGAGCAACGATTGAAATTAAGAAATCCTATATACAGCGAAACCGCTGCTTACGGACATATGGGACGTAAATCAGAAACGGTGACCAAAACATTCAAGGCTCCGGGAGGAAACGAGAAAACGGTTACAGTGGAATTGTTTACGTGGGAGAAATTAGATTTTGTGGAAACGATTAAAAGCGAATTCGGAATTTAAGTTAGCGTAGGATTATTACCAGATTAAGTCAAAACAATAAACTGATAGGTTAATTATAACATGAATAAAGTTAAATACTTAGGTTACTCCGTCACTGTTTTATATTTTTCATATTAATAAATTTTATCTAAATCTTAAAGTTATGAAAAACCTATTTATTTTATTATTCTCAACTGTGTTATTTTCGACATCGTGCTCGAAAGATGATTCAGTTTCTTGTTTTAACGATTCTTATACCGGAACCTACGATGGAAACATTACAATTAACGGACAGATGAGCGCTTCCACTGTAAAACTCACTAAAAAAGGTTGCTATATAGCTACAATCGAGAGCGCTTCTAACATTGGTGACAAAAATATTAGCTCGATAACTCCCAATGGGCAAGATGGATTTGTTGGTAAACTGGTCGATGGCACTTCTATTTCAATGAATCTAAATGCAAATACTATAACTATTATTGCAAATTCTAAATATACTTTTGAAGGAGTGAAACAATAAATAATTTTAAAAAAAAATCTAAGCCTGACTATTGATGTAGTCAGGTTTTTTGTTTTTAGCCCCGATGGAAGCGGCATCCTTTTGCTTTTTCTTTAAAAAGCATAAGATATAGCGGACAGCGGGAATAGCTACAAATTATACTTCAGCGATAAGATCAGATATCGTGGTTGCACGGTATATTGTGATGTCCTGGTTTGAAATTGTGAGAAACTATCATCATTTAATGAAGTCGTGTTCAACAAATTAGTCGCGCTCAACTTGTATTCGAATTTGCTGTCTTTCTTTTGGTATATAAGGCTCGCACTTAAGAAATCATATTCGTTATCGACCGTTTTGGTATTGTTGGTATAGTGATAGAACTCATATTCGGCTACAAAAGAGAAACTGTTCAGGAAGTAATAATCCAGTTTGGCGAACGGTTTTTCTGTATAAAAAGTAGTCGTTTCATAATCATTAACCGTCAGATTGTAACCGATTTCCAGATTGGGGAAGTTTTTATAATTGGTGGATATCTTCGCCGTATAACTTTGAGTGAATGATTCGGTTGCTTTAGGTTTATCGTTCTGAATGTTGTTGAATTTGGACCAAAGCAAACCTAAATTTACGGAAGCTTTATAGTTCTTGGCAAAAGATCGCCCGTAACTTGCGGCTCCGGAAAGTGTTTCGTCTGCAAAATTGGAATTGTACGGCGTGGACGACTGATTGATTCCGTCAAAATTCGCAATACTCTTCACCGCATCTACCTTTCGTGTGTAATTGATATTGGCAAAAATATTCTCGAAATTAAACATATTATATTTGAAGTAGCGCAGCGAATGGGTTTGCGACAGCGCATTTTCCAACGTTCTGTTTCCCCTGAATAACGAATTGTAGTTTGTCAGCGTATATCCTTCTGCCAATTTATTGATATCGGTAAAATCATTTGTAACGGAATAGTTATACGTCAATGTTTCGGCTTTTTTGATTTGGTATAAAGCATACACATCAGGAAGCACACGGTAGAAATCATCGTCGGCTGTAGTTCCTAGTTGTTCGTTAGCCGTGTTGTATTTATGTACACTGAAACCGGGATTGAACGTAAATTTTCCGGTAATGAATTTGTAGTGCAAACCGAGGAAAGCATCATTAAAACTATACTTTACATCATTTATAGAATTTGCATTCATATCATTTACAATGCCTCCGTTCAAAATCTGAAAAATATCGGAATCAAATCCCTGGTAGGAATACGTATCACCTAAAGTGACATTTATATTACTTTTTGGGGTAAGCATATAATAATAATCAAATTTAGCATCGGTTTTGTTGGTTTTCACAAATCGATTCTGAGTCAAATTATATCTACCGCCAGGACCTTGATCCTCAATTCCTAAATTATCCGGATCCATTGGGTTGATTACAGAATCGGGAAATGGATTTCGTCCTAAATTCGCATTGTAAAAAGGGTCTTCATCCTGATACAGGTGCTGCATTTCGACCGCAAATACATTCTTGTCATCTTTGGTATAATAGAGACTCAGATTCTGATTGACAGAGATTGGATCCTGCTTTTTGACACTAAGAATATTTTGATTGTCGTTGATTTCGGAACCATTCGCATCCGTTGTCGTTAATTGTGACAACAGGTTATTATCTTCATCCTGCCTGGACGTTTTTAGCAAAACATCATAATCAAACTGCAATTTGGTATTGGGTTTATAGCTGGAGCTCACTTTGAAAAGCCCTAAATTACTTTTTTGATGGGTCGTTTCCTGCGTGATTTGATTGGTTGTAAAAGTGGAATTATTGATTTGGTCAATACGGTTGTTTTGGCTTGCCGTTTCCAAATCGGTTATAGTAGAAGAAACAATGGCAAAACCACTCAAACTCCAGGCTTTATTGACATTGTATGAAAAATTGGTTGCGCCAAATTGGGTTTCGATTTCCTTGGCCCGGTTGTTCCGCAATATCGACAATCCTAAATCATTAGAAGAGACATTAAAATTGGTCCCGCCTTTCTTCATCATGCTTCGGAATCCACCGGTGAATTTGAAATAATCCTGCATCGTAAAAGGCAATTCCCCTATATTATTGAAATTCCCAATCAGGTTGATGCTATATTTCGGACTGTAGTAAAATAATTTGGGATTGATGACGTATCGGCTTTCATCATCTGCGACACCGATTCCGGCATTCATATCACCAAACCAAAAATTCTTCTTGCCTTTTTTGAGTTTGATGTTCATTGCAATATTCTCGTCGCCGTTCTCCAGTCCTTTTAAGGAGCTGACATCGTTGAAATTTCTGAGTACCTGCACTTTGTCAATCGCATCTGCGGGAATGTTTTTTACTCCCAATTTAGTGTCTCCATCAAAGAAATCTTTGCCTTCGACCATTAATTTGGATACTTTTTTCCCCTCGACTTCGATTTCGCCATCGGCATTCACCTCAACGCCCGGTAACTTTTTCAGTATGTCTTCCAGTTTTCGTTCGGTTCCTGATCTGAAGGAATCCGCATTGTAAACTATGGTATCGCCTTTGATTGAAACCGGCATTTCACGTACGATTTCGACACCCTCCAATTCGATTCCACCCGCTTCCATGGTTATTTTCTGGGAAATATTTTCAGTTTTAGTAGTAATTGCCACCTCTTTCGATTGCATTCCGAGGTAACTTACTTTAATGCTGTAAGTCGAATTCGGTTTCAATGTCAACTGAAATTTTCCTTTATCATTCGTAATTCCATACGAATCCATTGCTTTGGTTATGGTATTAACGGCCATAACGTTTGCCATTTCCAAAGGTTTATTGGCGTTATCCTGAATAACACCTTCAAATTTGATGCTTTGCGAATAGGAGACTGTGGAGAACAATATAATTATAAGGAGAACTGTTTTTTTCATGTCAGGCTTTAAGATAGGAAATTGATACTTTGGATACTTTAAATTTATCCTCCAATTCTCATCTGCATTCCGCTGCCATTTCCACGTCCTTGCCCTTGATTCATTTGCCTGAACTCTTCCATTTTTTTAACTACCGTTTCATCGTATTCTTTCTGAGAAATTACTTTTCCGTTTGTCGGTGCTTTAATATCTACTTTTTCTTTTGCATTCAATACGATTTTGGAACATAAGATGGTTGTTTTTCCATCATTTACCTCTAGGATTAATCCCGGTAACCCCCAATAATTTTCCGGGCCTTGATTAACGGGAATTTCCGGAGTATACCAAGCGGTAATGGTGATTTCTTTGGGTAATTCGAAATCATCCATAAAGTTGGTTGTTTTGGCTTTGTCTTCTGTTTTTACCGCGTCTTTTTTTGCCGGATCTTTTTTGTCTTCTTCTTTTTTAGGACGGAAGTTTCTGAAATCGGATTTGCTTACAGGGCGGACTGCTGTTGCTTTAAAACATGTGTAACCACCTATTTGTTTTGTTTCACTTTCCATTTTCCAATTCAATGCAGGTAAAGAGTCTTTGATTAAAAATTCTTTCCCCATAAACTCCTTATCAACGATATACGATTTGTCTTTTACATTTTTATAATGCGTTCCACCGCCGCCCAACATAGAACTCATCATACGCATTCCACCTCCACCTTGTCCGGGTGCGTCCAGTTTTTCTTCCTCTTTATAGATGGATGCCGACTTATTAAAGTTCAGGATGAATGTTTTTTCGAACATTTTTTTCATACGGTCTTCAATCATTTTCTGCATATCGGGAGTGATGTCCTTATTGCCTTCCATTCGGGTCTTAAAATCAGAAGTGCTGGTTTTCGATTCATATACAGCCATTCCTTGAAATTCCTGAGCCTGCATCTGGAAAAAAGAGGCAGCAATCAGTATAATGGAGGCAACTATTTTTTTGCTCATACAATTTTGGATTGTTTGTTGGCATTGGCTAATCGTTGATTTCATGACAATTGGTTTTATTTTTGACATAACAAATATGACGACTTGAAGGTCCATTTGTTACAAATGTTTTGTTAAAATAAAGAGTAAGACATTCTTGCATCTAAAAAGTTTAATCGTATTTTAGCTTTCTATGAAAAAATTACTGCTGCTTTTTTTTGTACTATCAATGAATTCCGCTTTAGCGCAGGATCAAAAGCTGTTGGCAATCCCTTTGTCGGACCAGTTAATTAATGCAGATTCATTCTTGGGTTTCGATGCTTTGGGTGCTTATTACCTGACAAAAGATAATGTTATCAGTAAACATTTCGACGGCAAAATTTCAGAATACAAAAACGTTTCATTAGGAAAAATCACAAAAGTGGATTTGCAGAATCCCCTAAAAATCGTCTTGTTTTATGAAGATTTCAATTCAGCCGTTATACTAGACAACCAATTAAATGAAGTTCATAAAATCAATTTTTCTGAAAATGAAATCCCGATAATGGCTGCAGCACTTGGAATTGCTTCCCAAAATCGGCTGTGGATCTACAATAGTTTATCCCAGCAAATTGGACTTTTCGATTATCAGAAAAATACGTATCAATCCATAGCACTTTCCTTTCAGGCAAATTTTAAATATTATGAAACCGATTTTAATACATTCCAATGGATTGATGAAAAATTAAACTGGTATTCCTGTGATGTTTTTGGAAAAGTTACTTCCTTGGGAAAAGTGGCCGATTTCGACCAAATCCAGTCCGTTACCAACAAGGGCATTCTTTTTTATAAAGACGGGAAACTTTTTCTGCACGATTTACAAAAGAATGTAATTTACACGATTGTTAATATTGAGAAAACCTTTAAAAATTTCTACTACAAAGACCAAATTTTATCTATTTTTACCACCACAGGAATTATAAATTATAAAATCACAATACCATAATGCACATAGCAGTAGCAGGGAATATCGGCGCAGGAAAAACAACATTGACACGGTTATTGGCGAAACATTTCAAATGGGAACCCCATTTTGAAGACGTTGTTGACAATCCCTACCTCGATGATTTTTATCACCAGATGGAACGCTGGTCGTTCAATTTGCAGATTTATTTCCTGAACAGTCGTTTCCGCCAAGTATTGCAGATTCGCGAAAGTGGCAAAAAAATCATCCAGGACCGGACAATTTATGAGGATGCGCATATTTTCGCTCCCAATCTTCACGCTATGGGATTGATGACAAACCGTGATTTCCAGAACTACACGTCGTTATTTGAATTGATGGAAACATTGGTGGAAGGCCCGGATTTGCTGATTTACCTGAGAAGCTCGATCCCGAATTTGGTGAATCAAATCCACAAACGCGGTCGCGATTATGAAAACACCATCAGTATTGATTACCTGAGTCGTCTGAACGAACGCTATGAAGCTTGGATCCAAACATACGATAAAGGAAAACTGCTCATTATAGATGTAGACAATATTAATTTTGTTGACAATCCGGAAGATTTAGGAATCATTTTAAACCGCATTGACGCCGAGTTAAATGGCGGGTTGTTTTAGTTTTACCTTTTACAAAAAATAATAAAGTCTTCCAGTCGGGAGGCTTTATTATTTTTATACCTTTGTATATCAAGTAATTAGAGTGTCTTTATTTTATTATCCAAAATTTTATTTAAATCATGAATCTATAATTTTACTATTATTAATTAAAAATCCAGGAATCATGAAGCTTCAAAATTTAAAAAGTAAATCTGCTTGTGCGTTACTATTACTTTTCTTTATCTTGCAAAGTTGTGGTGTTAAAAAACCTTGTACCTCAATGGAAAATAAGCCTAACCAACAAAAAAGTGTTATTTGTTAAAAAATGGAATAATTGGTCTCTAATTTTCATTCCAAAGTATCATATAGTAATTGTGTAGAGAGCACTGCTCATTGCTGAAGATTCACCTTCAGAAGTCTTACCTCATCTCCAGATGAAATCCCAGTATTATCCGTAATGGCGGAAGAATGATAAAAAGCAGCCTGTGTTTCGAATTGCAGCATTCCAATATTAAAAGATCGCAAGCCTCCCCCCGGCATAATTACAATTCGGCCTTTCGCAAGATTTACCAATTGGGACAAAACAGGAATTCCCTCGACAACATTTTCTCCCTGACCGGAAGTGAGTATCGTTTTGAAGCCACAATCAATAACATCTTCCAAAGATTGAAAGACCGCTTTTGCCACATCAAAAGCGCGATGAAATGTACATGGATTTGGATGGGCTGCCCGGACCAATTCAGTATTCTGTTTTTTATTGACGGTTCCATCCTCATTTAAAATCCCGAAAACAAAACCATCTACATTCAACGTTTTAAATTGGGCAATTCCTGATTTCATCTGTTCGAATTCGGCATCGGAATAAACAAAATCTCCTCCGCGCGGCCGAATCATCACATACAAATCAATGGTTACTGCTGCACGGACGGAATGTGTTATTTCCAAATCAGGGGTAGTTCCGCCTTCATGGATATTGGCGCACAATTCTACTCTATCAGCTCCGTTTTGTTGTGCTATAATCGCTGATTCCGGATTGAAGCAGGCAATTTCGAGTTGGTTTTCTATCATGGTTTCATAAAGTAATCGGCATTAATTAATCGGTTTCCGGAAGCATCGTTTACGGCAAAATTGAATCCGCCCTGAACACAATAGGCTCCATATTCCCCTTTCTTATTCAATGCAATAAAACCAACTTGTATGTCTTTTAGGTTTTTATTTCTGATTTGCGTCAGTTTTACTATTCTATTGACGGCCTCTTCACACGCCATTTGTGGTGATTTACCCTGTCGCATCAATTCTACTACCAGATGGCAGCCGGAAATCCGGATTACTTCCTCTCCATGTCCGGTAGCAGTCGCGGCGCCAATTTCATTATCGACGTACAAACCCGCTCCGATTATGGGCGAATCCCCAATGCGACCGTGCATTTTATAAGCCAATCCGCTGGTAGTACAAGCACCGGATAAATTACCATCAGCATCCAAGGCAATCATTCCGATAGTATCGTGGTTTTCAATGTTGGCCGCAGGCTGGTATTTACTTTGTTTAAGCCATTCTTTCCATTCCTTTTCGGAATCTTCCACCAACAAATTTTCTTTTATGAAACCCTGTGATAAAGCAAATTGCAAGGCTCCTTCACCAACCAGCATCACGTGCGGCGTTTTTTCCATCACGGCCCTTGCAACTGAAATGGGGTGTTTGATATGTTCCAGGAAAGCGACGGCGCCAATGTTTGCTTTTTCATCCATAATGCATGCATCAAGGGTTACGTGTCCGTCACGGTCGGGTCTTCCTCCATAACCTACGCTTCGTTCTTTTGGATCACCTTCAGGAACCCTGACTCCGGCTTCAACTGCATCCAAAGCGCGCCCTTTATTTTTCAATATCTCCCATGCGGCACCATTGGCTTTTATTCCGAAATTCCAGGTGGATAGTACGATTGGTTTAGCTTCGCTCCGTTCGCCTGCAGCTCGGGTTTTTACTTTTCCGGATATGAAAGTTTCTTCTTCCGCATCTGGTTTTCCTTTAAATGAATGAAGCGCAACAGCTACAGAGGCCATCACCGTTGTTTTTAAAAAATTCCTACGATTTGACATATCTTTAATTTTTAGTCGATCCTGATTTCGTCAATGAGTAACCATGCATCAGCTGAAGCGCCAACTTTCCCTTCCGGAATTTTTCCTGCATTTAGAGCTATTACTTTTACATATTTTGTTTTGACAGGAGTAAAATCCACGATTACGCTACCCTTCATTCTTTCGATTTCCTGTAATGTTATTTCCTTAACCGTTTTAAAATCAGTTCCATTTTCAGAAACCGAGATAATGATGTTTTTTGGATAATACACGCGATTCAATTCATTGGAATGAACATTCAGAGCTACTTTAGAAACAGATTGTACTTCTGCTAAATCAATAACCGCTTCCAAATCCTTTCCTAAGAATCCCAGCCAATCAAAACCTTGCTCTAGTCGGCTGCCGAGCATTCCGTCGACCAATGCAAACGCGCCCCCTTTGTTATAATTCTGATGAGGCGGCGTTTTTAAGGTCACTTTTTTACCGGTTGATTTGGACACGGCGAAAGCCTGTTCGATTATGGGGCTTAATTGTTTTCCGTTTTCAAAGAGTGTCGCTTTTACAGTAGTGCTTTTATCAATCAGTATCGGGTTTGCGTATCTTTTTGAAGTTTCCTTTGGGTCACTTCCGTCGGTTGTATAACGTATTCCTGAATCAGAGAAATTTGTCGAAAAAGTAAGGAATACGCCTTTACCATCAGTAGTTTCTGCGACTTTTGAAGTAACACCATATATGGCTTTCGAATAGTTGACACCCATTTTATCTAAGACAGCAAAATGCTGCAACAGCCTATTTTGAAAATCTTTATAATTATTAGGATTAGAAGTTCCCCAAACCACTTCAGCTAAAGCGGCCATACGGGGCATAGTCATGTATTCCACGTGTTCGGGAGTGTTGATGTATTCGGTCCAGACATTTCCTTGAGCGCCCATAATATACTTTGCTTCTTCAGGTGAAAGAGCAGCCGGTGTTGGGTCGTACGCATACACTTTTTCAACCGGGGTATATCCTCCGATTGCAATTGGTTCGTATTTTGGATCGCCCTGATAGTGATCAAAATAACAATGGGAACTCGGAGTCATTACTACATTATGGTGCTGTTTGGCAGCGTCGATTCCTCCTTGAGTACCACGCCAGCTCATCACTGCGGCGTTGGGAGCCAATCCACCTTCAAGAATTTCATCCCATCCAATTATTTTTCGCCCTTTGAAGTTCAGGAATTTCTCGATTCTTTTAATGAAATAGCTCTGTAGTTCGTGTTCGTTTTTCAAACCTTCGCTTTTAATCAAAGCCTGACAATGTGCACAGTTTTTCCATCTGATTTTCGGGCATTCGTCGCCCCCAATGTGAATGTATTCGGATGGAAACAGTTCCAGGACTTCTGTCAGCACATTTTCCAAAAACTCAAACGTTGCTTCATTAGGGCAATAGACATCTTCCAAAACACCCCATTTTGTCGCAACTTCAAATGGACCACTGGTGCATGCCAATTCCGGATAAGCCGCCAAAGCTGCCTGTGAATGTCCGGGCATTTCAATCTCCGGTACGACGGTGATGTGACGTTTTTTTGCGTAAGCGACAACTTCCTTGATTTCGTCCTGAGTGTAAAAACCGCCATACCGAATTGTGTCATAGATCTGGTCGCGGTAATGCCCTACAATCGAACCTTTTCTCCAGGCCGCTATTTGGGTTAGTTTTGGATATTTTTTTATTTCAATACGCCAGCCCTGGTCTTCCGTCAGGTGCCAATGAAATGTGTTCATCTTATACATCGCCATGTAATCTATGTATTTTTTGATGAATGCCGTGGGGAAAAGATGGCGACCTACATCTAGGTGCATGCCCCGCCATTGGTATTTTGGTTCATCTTTAATCTGCAGACAAGGAAGGGTTATCTGTTTGTCCCTTTCCAGTGGAAGCAATTGTATCAGCGTCTGAAACGCATAAAAAATACCTTGACTTTCGTTTGATGCGATTTGGGTTTTGGAAGGTAAAATATTTAAAGTATAGCTTCCGGAATTTCCTTCCGTTGCTCTTTGAATTTCAATTATATTGGTGTGGCCTTTGGTGTAGCTGACAATCTGCAGTTCATAACCATAATTCATTAGCAAAAACTGATTGAACAAATCCGCATCTTTTTGAAAGGCAACTTCTTTTACTACAATTTTCGTAGTTCTGTTGATTGTAAAATTGCCATCCATTCTTTTTAGTTCTTTCGGCTGCGGAATGATGGGTAATGGATTTTGGGTAAATCCAATTGTACAGCATAATAAAAGAAAATATGTTATTTGGCGAATCATAGCGTAGGGGTTAATTAAACATTAAGTTGCACTAAAGTATGAAAAATAAGAAAGCCCCACAATTGTGAGGCTTTCTTTATTTATATGTCGAAAAGGATTACTTCAAAGCATCCACTTTAGCTTTCACCTCATCGGCAGTTCCTTCGAACTTCTGAATATCGGCCTGACCATTGATGGTTGTCGTAACCGTAGCTTTTACTTTTCCGCTATTGTCTTTTTCAGATTCAATAACCACTCTTTTGCTAACTTCAGTTTTCATTGCTTGACCAGCTATGAATTTTCCATCCGCATCATAATGAGACAAACACATTGCTTTTTCTTCTGCGGAACAACCTTTTTCGTCACACATTTTGGCACATTCTTCTTTGGTCATCGTGGCACATTTGCTCATATCGCATTTGTTTGACATTGCAGCATGCATTGGAGCCATGTATTCACAAGTAGTACTGGCACATCCTTTAGCAATACATTCCTCTTTTGACATCGAAGTACATGCATCTGAGGTAGCGCAGCACGATGCCACTTTATCAGAAATTGTATGACTCCCGTTACCTAAAATCGGAGCAATTACCAAACCAATCAAACACGTTAATTTAATCAGGATGTTCATCGATGGTCCTGAAGTATCTTTAAATGGATCTCCAATGGTATCTCCGGTAACTGCCGCTTTGTGAGCATCAGAACCTTTATAGGTCATTTCACCGTTGATTAATACTCCTGCTTCAAAAGATTTTTTGGCATTATCCCAAGCGCCACCGGCATTGTTTTGGAAAATAGCCCAAAGCACTCCAGAAACTGTTACTCCGGCCATGTATCCACCCAACATTTCAGCAACTAAAGAGTTGGCACCGTCATTATTCATGTAAACCAATTTACCCAAAAGAACAATGGCAATAGGAAAACCAATAGTTAAAATCCCTGGCAACATCATTTCTCTTAATGCCGCTTTTGTAGAAATATCAACACATTTTGCATATTCCGGTTTACCGGTTCCTTCCATAATTCCAGGAATTTCACGGAACTGACGACGTACTTCGTACACCATGTCCATCGCTGCTTTTCCAACAGAATTCATTGCTAATGCAGAGAAAACCACCGGGATCATTCCACCTACGAATAACATCGCTAAAACCGGCGCTTTAAAAATATTGATTCCGTCAATTCCTGTAAAAGTAACATAGGCAGCAAATAATGCCAATGAAGTTAATGCAGCTGAAGCAATTGCAAAACCTTTACCAGTTGCAGCAGTTGTGTTACCAACTGAATCCAAAATATCGGTCCTTGTTCTGACTTCTTTTGGCAATTCGCTCATTTCAGCGATTCCACCTGCGTTATCAGAAATTGGCCCGAATGCGTCAATTGCTAATTGCATAGCTGTAGTCGCCATCATTGCTGAAGCTGCTAAAGCCACACCGTAGAATCCAGCCAAAGCATAAGAAGACCAGATCGCTGCTGCAAATATTAACACTGTTGGGAATGTAGAAATCATTCCGGTTGCTAAACCTGCAATTACGTTGGTTCCAGCTCCTGTTGAAGATTTTTGTACAATTTTCAGAACTGGGCCTGTGCCTAATCCTGTATAATATTCTGTTACTGAAGAAATCGCTCCACCAACTACTAATCCAACAAGTGTTGCGTAGAAAACTCTCATTGAAGAAATCTGTTGTGCTGCTTCTCCGAAAAATTTCATTGTCATTACTTCAGGCAGCATATATCTTACCAGGAAGAAACAAGCAATCGCAGTCAAAACGATAGAAACCCAGTTTCCAACGTTTAAAGCTCCCTGAACTTGTTTTTCTTTCGCATCATTACTCTTTATATTAACCAACATAGTTCCGATGATAGAGAATAGGATTCCGAAACCGGCAATCGCCATTGGTAACAAGATTGGTCCGATTCCGCCAAAAGCATCAACGATTTTACCACCCATGTCTTTGATCACATAATTACCAAGAACCATTGCGGCAAGAACCGTCGCTACATAAGAACCAAATAAATCGGCACCCATTCCGGCAACATCACCTACGTTATCTCCAACGTTATCTGCAATTGTAGCAGGATTACGAGGATCATCTTCCGGAATACCGGCTTCCACTTTACCTACTAAATCCGCTCCAACATCGGCAGCTTTGGTATAAATACCACCACCAACTCTTGCGAATAAAGCAATCGATTCTGCTCCCAGAGAGAAACCGGCCAATGTTTCCAAAACAACAGTCATGTCTTCTGTAGAAGTCCAAACCCCGCCCATGAACATATTGAAAAGTATGATAAAGAAACTTGTTAAACCTAAAACAGCTAAACCAGCAACTCCAAGACCCATTACGGTTCCACCACCAAAAGAAACTTTTAAAGCTTGCGGCAAACTGGTACGGGCTGCCTGTGTTGTTCTTACGTTTGTTTTAGTTGCGATTTTCATACCCATATTTCCGGCTAAAGCTGAAAAGAAAGCACCAAAAATAAATGCAACCACTATTAATAAGTGTGTTTGAACACCTGGTAAAAAAGTAATCCCCGCTAAAACGACACTCGCAATAACTACAAAAATGGCCAATAATCTATATTCTGCTTTTAAAAAAGCAAGGGCTCCTTCGTAGATATGATCTGAAATCTCTTTCATCTTACCATCCCCGGCATCCTGTTTTAAAACCCAAGCCCTTTTAGCATACATAAATGCAAGCCCAATAAATGCCATGATAATCGGCACATAAATCATTATTGAATCCATAGAAATAATTTTTGGTTTTTGTTAATTTTTTGTAAATGTAACTAAACGCCTATAAATAAAAAAGCAATATTCTTAATAGAATATTGCTTTTAGTATAAATCGAGGGTAAAAAAATTATTTAATGCTGAATAATCCTTCCGGTTTGTTTTCTATTTGTTCAAAACGTTCTGTACAAGCTTTCAAAATAGCATATGCTTCATTTTTATCTCCCCAGCCGCCTACATCAACAGTTTTGTTTTCTAAATCTTTATATACCTGGAAGAAATGTTCGATTTCTTTTAGCAAATGCGGATTCATATCTGACAAGTCTTCCAGCTTATTCCAGATTGGATCTGAAACAGGCACGCAGATTACTTTTTCGTCGGGACCTTTATCATCAGCCATATGGAAAACACCGATAGGCTTCACTTCCATTACACAACCAGGGAAAGTCGGTTCATTTACCAAAACCAAAACATCTAATGGGTCCCCATCCAATGCTAAAGTTTCCGGGATGAATCCATAATCAGCAGGATACATCATGGAGGAGAATAACATTCTGTCAAAACGCATTCTTTTTATTTCAAAATCGTATTCGTATTTGTTTCTACTTCCCCTGGGGATTTCGATCAGTACATCGAATGTTTTTAATTTGTCTGCAGTCATTTTATTTTTATGTCTTTAATTCTAATTTATGCGGGTGCAAAAGTAGTCTAAAAACACGTTGTACACAAGAATAATCGCGCTTAAAAAACAATAAAACAAAATGGCTAATATGATACTTTTCGTCCTCTTTTCTGAAGGTAATAATGCCAGAGCAGGAAAGTGGCGGCAGAGCGGTGCGGCATCCAGTTTTCGGCATGGCTACTCATCTCTTCCTTGGTCTGCAATCCCCAGAGTTCCCTGATGGTATTAACTACTGCAATATCGCCAATGGGACAGATGTCTGGTGACTGAAGACAGAACATTAGATAGACATCAATGGTCCAGTTACCGATTCCCTTAATTTTGATTAGTTCCTCCCGGATTTGCTGTGCGGATTTCAATGCGAGGTTTTCCAAATCAATCGTACGGTTGATGATGGCATCGGATAATGCTTTGATATAAGTTGTTTTTTGACGACTGACGCCGACGCTCCTGAATTCTTCCTCAGATAATATTGAAAGTTCTTCCGGTACTAATGTGATGACTTTGGTTTTGAGCTTCCCAAAACAGGCCTTTGCGGAATCAATCGACACCTGTTGCTCCAATATCAACAGCACCAGGGTTTCAAAGCCCTGTGGCCTTTTGGGAATTTCAGGAATTCCGTAGATATCCACAATCTGTTTGAAGATGGTGTCTTTTTCGGAAAGATAGATAATGGCCTGTTTCATGATTTTGTTTTTGTGTAGCCCTGATGGAAGTGGCATCCTTTGCTTGCTTTCTTTAAGCAGGCAAAGATATAACGGACAGCAGGAAATGGCTTCAAGTATTATAATAAACTATGCAGCTTCCGATAAATTGTTTGACAATCAATTTAATAAAACTATTTTTGGCAAAAATAACATTCTCCCTCCTATATGCAAAAAAGCTATATTATTCTGGCTCATAAAAATCCCGGACAATTGAAACTTTTGATTGAAAGGCTTGCTGACAAGCAATCACATTTTTATATTCATGTGGATAAAAATATCGAGATTGAACCGTTTAGGGCTTTTGAGTCTCTTGCCAATGTCAGTTTTGTAAATCCGAGAGAAAAAGGCACTTGGGGCGATATCGGAATTGTAAAAGGAACCCTAAATGCACTGCGACAAATATTAAAAGATTCCAGAAAAGGTACTGTTATTTTATTGAGCGGGCAGGATTACCCGATAAAAACCAACGAACAGATAAACGCGTATCTGGATGAAAATGCCGGCTGTGATTTTATCGATATTTCTCCGCTGGACAAGGTACTAAACGCTCCGGAATGGGTTGAAAAATTACAGTTCTATAAATATAATATTTCGGATATAAGAGCAGACCATGTTCTGATTCCGAGGTTACTGAGCAAGTATTTTTATACGTTGAAGACCATTAATAAATTGGGTAAAGTGCTTCTTTTTAGACCCGGTTTATTGTCAAAATCCTCTTTTTATTCCCATTTGGTTACCAAAAGGATACCATATGAAAACATTCCATCCTATGCCGGTGGGCAATGGTGGGCGCTGTCATTAGAGACCGTCGATAAGATTATTGATTTTGTAGACCTGAATCCTGATTTCATTGCGCATCATCAGTATACGCTGTTGCCGGACGAGATTTTCTTTCAGTCGATTATCATGCGGTTATGCCAAAATGATCCGACAATTATATTTAAACCTTCGCTACACTATGCCAATTGGTCCCGGAAAAATTGCCCGCTACCGGTCACTTTTGTTTCGTCTGATTTAGCCGAATTAAAACAACAACCGCACAACATGCTGTATGCACGAAAATTTGATTTGGAAACCGATAAGGAAATATTTGAACTGCTCGACAGTATTTAGAAATAAAACCCCAACGAACCTTTGATTCCGAAATTTCTCGTTTCAGGTGTGATGTAACTCCCTCTCCAGCTGAATTCGATTTTGAATACTTTAAAGATGTTCCCGATTCCGGCATTGTATTCCCAATAGCCATCTTCGGGTGCGCGATAAACCAGTCCGGATGCATTCAGCGCCCGATTGCTGTCGGTGATGTTTCCGTATACTCCTTTAACGCCGATGGTTTCTCTCCAGTTCAGTTTTCGAAGGAACGGAATTCGGGAGAAAATCCTTCCGCCAAAATTATGCTCCAACTGGAACGTTGCGTATTGATCGGTTTCAAATTCATAGAAATCCAATAAGTTGAACGTGTTTTCTATCGTGAAATACGTTTGATTTCCGGGAACGATACTTAATAATCCCAAAGGCACATCACCATAAGTTTTACCGAGTTCTACAATTGCGTTGAGTCGGCCTACCCCACCAATAAGAAACGGTTTTTTGTAGTACAACTGTAATTTTTTATAATCGAAATCACTATCGGCCAATCCTTTAACCCCAAGACTGTAATTGACGAAAATTCGGGAATACGGACTGTCGACATACGATCTTTCGACACCATAACCAATGGCTTTTCTACCCGGCGTATAATCAATCTGCAGGTTCAGTTCGGACTGTTTGACTTCGCTTTCGACCACGCCGCCATTTCCTAATGCATCCGGCAAGACTTTATAATAATCCAGACTAAATGTGGATGATGCAGAAGCTAAAGTTCGATACGAATAGCCGGTTTGCACCGTGAAATTTTTGAACGGTTCGATTTCTATCGAGAACGATGTCAGATTGATATTCGTTAATTTCCCGTTGCTACCGGTGGTGAAAAGTGCCGACGAGGCGAAACTTCGTCCCAGTACATCATTTGTGGTGGTCAATGCCGCTCCGATCTGTTCAATATCCCTTCGGTTCCCACCGGCAATCATGATTCGGTTTTTTTTATCGATCAGCCATTTTCCCGAAAATCCGTATTTGAATTTGTCGTCTTTAAATCCATAGGCGGTATATCCTTGCACACGCCATAGGTCATTCATTCCAAAATACGTCCTTCCTCCAGCACGCAATCGGAGACCTTCGACTTCATTGGTGCCAAAAGTGGAAAAAATGGGTCCATAATCAAAATGCCCTTTTGGAATATAGCCACTTCCAAGAATAGTCACTAAGTCGAAAATCTGTCTGAATTTCTTATTGGTCTGAAGTGTATCAAGCATTTTATAAACGCCGGCCTCATTTTTATTCAGCTTTTCAAATCGGTTTTCTGCCCAGAATTCGTTGGAACGCTCGTAAGCAGTTGCGTCCTGATTATTAACTTCTGCTTTGTAAAAATTCTCGGGTTTTTGGATGTTAAACTTATGATTTTGAAAAAGAGTAGTTCTCTTTCCGTACAAACCTCTTGATTTTTCTTTTTTGTTAAAAGCAAAATCGGTCATCATATAGTCTCGCTTCAAAAGGAAAACCGAATCGTTCAGCACTTCAAATTCCTGTTCTATATAAATGTCTTTCACCCAGTTGATGTTGGCGCTTTTGGTCACCGCCATACTGATATTTTTGATCGCGAAAGTGGTGTCATTCACCCAGAAATCACCCTTGAAAGTCAGCTCATTTTTTCGTCTTGGATAGAAAACGATATTATAACACCATTTTTTATCAATGAAAGAACTGTCACGCAATACATAATTATAAACGTCAATACCTGTTTTTGACAACGGGCTGGTAAAGGTTTTATCGTAAAACGTCAGATAATTGTTATAAATATCATATTCATTATAAAGATCTTTTACAAAAGCAATAATCTGCTGATTGGAACTAAAACCCGAATTTTTATTGGCCTTTAAAATTTCTTTGACTTTATTTTTTACATTATCACCATAGACATTCGAAAGTGCCTCATTTATAAAGATCGGCAAATAGGTTTTCCCGGTAACATCCGAAGTATCTACCTGTTTGAAAATAAACTCCATCCCTTTGAAAAGTTTACTTTTCATATAAGCACTATCGATGGTATTCATATCGAATTCTACCTTTTCGTATTTATCCATCTGATACTGGTTGAACATACGAAGTCCGTTTTTGCGTTTTCTTTCCCAGATTTTACGAAGGATATCAAGGGCCGGATTGTTTTTCTTCGATGTTTTTCCGGAGAATATAACGACTTCCTTCAGTTTTTCACCATCGTTGATTTTAATGATAAAATCATAGTTGACTGCTTTAGGCAAAGGCACTTCTTTCGTATCAAAACCTGCAAAAGAAACAATTACAGCGGTATATGTTTTTGGCGATTCAATATAAAAACGACCGTCTTCATTGGTCACAATTCCTTCGGTGGATCCTTTGAAAACTACGTTCGCATAAGGCACGGGCTGATTGCTATTGTCAACAACCATACCGCTTACTTTAGTCTGGGAGCAAAGTACATTCGATAACCCAATGATAAAAAACAGGCAAAAAAATAATTTCTTTTTCATAAGTCAAAAAAAAAAACTCCATCAGAAAATTTTTGATGAAGTTTCAAATATAGTTAATTTAAATATCCGATTATTTATACATTACTTTTTTAACTGCTTTTATAACGTCATTTGCATTTGGAAGCCATTCTTTCAATAATGTAGGAGAATAAGGCGCAGGCGTATCGGCAGTCGTAATTCTTTGGATTGGAGCATCCAGGAAATCAAAAGCACGTTCCTGAACGATATATGTAATTTCGGAAGCCACACTGGCAAATGGCCACGCTTCTTCCAATACTACCAAACGATTGGTTTTTTTTACTGAAGTCAAAATCGTATCATAATCCATAGGACGAACGGTTCTCAAATCGATAATTTCGCAGGAGATTCCTTCTTTTGCCAATTCGTCAGCAGCGTGATGCGCTTCTTTGATAATTTTTCCAAAAGTAACAATGGTTACATCTGTTCCGGCACGTTTGATATCGGCAACACCAATTGGAATGATGTAATCGCCATCCGGCACCTCCCCTTTGTCGCCATACATTTGTTCTGATTCCATGAAAATCACAGGATCATTATCACGGATAGCTGCTTTTAGCAATCCTTTCGCATCATAAACAGTAGACGGCACCACTACTTTCAGTCCTGGCGTGTTAGCAAACCAGTTTTCGAATGCCTGAGAGTGTGTTGCACCTAGTTGTCCGGCAGAAGCTGTAGGCCCCCTGAAGACCATTGGCATAGGGAACTGTCCGGCTGACATCTGACGCATTTTTGCCGCGTTATTGATAATCTGATCGATACCTACTAAAGAGAAGTTGAAAGTCATGTATTCCACAATCGGGCGACAGCCATTCATCGCAGAACCCACCGCAATTCCTGCAAAACCAAGTTCAGCAATCGGTGTGTCAATGACTCTTTTCGGGCCGAATTCGTCCAGCATTCCTTTGGAAGCTTTGTAAGCTCCATTGTATTCAGCCACTTCTTCACCCATTAAATATACGGACTCATCACGACGCATTTCTTCACTCATCGCTTCGCAAATTGCCTCTCTAAATTGTATCGTTCTCATATCTTTTTATGTATCTCTGTAATTTTGAAAAGCAAAAATAATTATTTTAAATCACTTATGATGTAAATTATATTTAAAGTTGTTAAATACCTTATTTTGAGATTCTGCTTATCAAGGATTTTAAAAAGGTTGAGATCATTTACATAAAACAAAAGCAACCCTCTCGAGTTGCTTTTTGTTTAATTATTTTTTGCAGGCATTGATTTTAAATCCGGGCGTTTGGGGAGAACTACAAAGATTCTAAAATTATATTTATCAACCACTGTAGAACCCTCTATTTAGTTAGGTTCGATTTCTGGGATATACATAAAAGACCTCTTACCGAACATCGATAATAGTATTATATATATCCCTTTAAGAGGTAGTCGTTTTATTGTCTCACGTATATAAATTCGCCTGCGAAAACGGGTGATAGAGGAAAGGAAATTTCCCACCCGTAGTGGTATGTAATCCCGATTTTATTTGGGGATATAATGCGCATGTCGTGGAAATAATCCTCAGAAATACCGACGGTTTTCAATGTTCTCTGATTTAATGTAAAAGAAACATTGCTACTAGAGGACAATGGAGTCATCTCGTCGGGATAATCCATAGTAAGAATGCAGTCAGACCCGGCAAAAACGCGCGTATCAGTCTTTATCCTCGAATTCTGGCTGGTCATAGTACCTGAATATGCACCGTTGAAAGTAAGAGTCTCACTGACATATGCGATGTAAGTCCTTACAATCATCGGACTACAGTTTACATAATAATCGGCAACGGCATTAGTGCCCAAAGGCACGCCTCCATATGATTCGAGGTTCCAAGTCCCGATAAGCATAAAGGTAGGAATCACAGTGATGGGTATTTTGCCCGAAAAGCTGCTGAAGGAGTCGTTGTAGCTGTAATACAAAAATGATTCGACAGGCACTGTGGCAGGGGTATTAACAAAATTAATCTTAATGTCTAACGAGCCGTTGATAGGATAAACGCTTTGCAGCACAAGGTCCGGGTGGTTCACCGAGAAGGTGAAATGGCTGAAGCTGGTTATACCGGCCTGGGTATTTACCAAGGGGTTAGTCACGGCCAGTTGCTCGGTGGGAATGGTCCTGAAATCAGCAAAGGCAATATTGTTGTTGACCCAAATGATGATGCTGTTCAATTTATTGACGAAGTAATTGTAGCGGTTATATACCTTAAAGAAGGAGACTGCTCCGGGCTGGGTCTTGCCGCTGTCAGCGGCGATGAGTCCGCGGTCAACAGTATTGAAGGGAATTATGCTCGATACTTGGTTCTGGAAAGTCAGTGCCGTAGCGGTGGCATTTCGGTCATTGTTCCCGAAAAGACCGTTGAGGCTTAGGTTAATGCAGTTTAGCTTCCTTTCGAGCAGCACGAGGAAATAGGCCCTTGCCTTGTAAGCCCCGACAGCAACCAATACCCCGCCTACCACAACGCCAATCTTGGTTGGCTCGGCAATAGCGACTATGGCTCCGGCGGCCATCAGATAGACGGCAGCGGAATGCTTTGCTAAAGTCACCACATCGTTAGGATCGATGGTTCTGTCGGTAACGGAGCTGAAATCGTTTAGGATCAAGTCATTGAAAATAGCGTTATTGGATTTGTATAAAATGGCCATCGTGGTTTTATCCTCCGCACTTGCATTGGTGAAGACGGCGTTGAAACTGTCGATTGTATGCTGCACAGCCGCGGCTTCAGGAGAAGCATCAAGGGTCTGCGAAAACGTATTAAGATTGGCCAGAAACGGCGCCATTGTTACTTCAGGTGTTTCAGAAAGCACTGTGTTTTTAACATCATAATGAATGGTAGCATTATCTAATGAAGGGATTACTAAATCATGTAATCCAATTGTTGTAGCATAAGGTACTAAAAATAATAATTTGCTATCTTCAGATTTCGTTAAAGTAATGGCAGCTCCATCCAGAGTTCCTTGGTATTCATTATCCAATAAAGTTACACTGCTCATAGTAACAGTCACTACTTGAGAACGAAAAATCTCACCACCGTTTTGGTCTATAGAATTTGCAGCGTCGTCTGCTGAACATGATAATATGAGGACAAAAGCTAATAATAAAAGGAATATTTTTTTCATAATCTTTTTGTAAAATTTTTATAAATATAAACAACATTTCGAGCAATGCTAATCAACAAATTTATTGTTATTGCATATTTTATAAGGTTTACAACTTCACTACAGCCTCTATTTGGTTTCACTCTTCTTTCAGCACAAAAATTTCACCTCAAAATCCTTCTTAGAAAATCCATAAAAATCGTTAAGTTAGATTTATCTTACAATAATGCTACGCTAATTACTTAAAAAATAAAATTATAATTGAAATATTGTTATTGGAATACATTATGCATGCATAGCTTTTTTTATAAAAATAAATTACTAATTTAGTGCCCTGAAAATTTTACCCTTTAAATTATACAAAATGAAAATATTAGTTTGCATCAGTCACGTTCCTGATACTACTTCAAAAATTAATTTCACCAACGGTGATTCTGAATTTGACACCAACGGTGTTCAGTTTGTTATCAATCCAAACGACGAATTCGGTTTAACCAGAGCGATTTGGTTCCAGGAGCAACAAGGTGCTACAGTTACTGTAGTAAATGTGGGTGGACCGGATACCGAACCTACCTTAAGAAAAGCATTGGCAATTGGCGCTAACGAAGCAATCCGTGTGAATGCCGCTCCAACTGAAGGATTTTTTGTAGCTACGCAATTGGCAGAAGTAATCAAAAACGGTGGTTATGACTTAATTATTGCAGGAAAAGAATCATTGGACTACAATGGCGGAATGGTTCCTGGAATGATGGCCGGACTGTTGGGATACAACTTTTTGAATTCTTGTGTGAGCTTAACTGTTGACGGAAACGCAGTAAAAGCATCCAGAGAAATTGATGGTGGAAAAGAAACAGTAAGCACTACATTACCTTTAATTATTGGTGGACAAAAAGGACTGGTAGAGGAAAAAGATTTAAGAATCCCGAACATGAGAGGAATTATGACAGCAAGAACCAAAGTTCTTACTATCGTGGAACCGGTAGCCGCATCTTCTGAAACCAAAGCAGTGAAATTTGAAAAACCGGCACCAAAATCGGCAGTAAAACTAGTAAGCGCTGATAATCTGGACGAATTAGTTAACCTATTACATACAGAAGCCAAAGTAATTTAGTTTTCCGTTTTTGACCTTTCGGGAATATATCAAAACGCAAACAAAAATCATTAAACAAAAAGACTATGTCAATTTTAATATACGCTGAATCAGCAGAAGGAAAATTTAAAAAAGTAGCTTTCGAATTAGCTTCTTACGCAAAAAAAGTAGCCGAATCATTGGGAACAACTGTAACGGCCGTTACTGTAAATGCAGGTGATGTTTCTGATTTATCAAAATACGGCGTCGATAAAGTATTAAAAGTAAACAACGATAAATTAGCGGGTTTTACAGCAAAAGCATACGCTGATGTGATCAAGCAGGCAGCCCTAAAAGAAAATGTGAAACTGGTTTTGCTTTCCTCTACAACGGATAGTTTGTACATGGCTCCTCTAGTAGCCGTTTCATTAAGTGCAGGATTTGCTTCTAATGTTGTGGGATTGCCGGTAAGCACTTCGCCCTTTCAGGTCAAAAGAAATGCGTTCTCTAACAAAGCTTTCAACATTACGGAAATTGCGACAGATGTAAAAGTATTAGGATTAGCTAAAAATTCATACGGTGTTTTCGAAAACGCTTCGACATTAACTCAGGAAGATTTCAATCCGACTATTGGCGAGAATGATTTTGGTGTAAAAGTGGAATCTGTTGAAAAAGCTTCGGGAAAAGTAACCATCGCGGATGCTGACATCGTGGTGTCTGCAGGTCGTGGGATGAAAGGTCCCGAAAACTGGGGAATGATTGAAGAATTGGCAGCAGTTTTAGGAGCTGCAACAGCATGCTCGAAACCGGTATCTGATTTAGGATGGAGACCACACAATGAACACGTGGGACAAACCGGAAAACCGGTTGCCGCTAATCTATATATTGCAGTAGGAATTTCGGGAGCGATTCAGCATATTGCCGGAATCAACTCTTCTAAAGTAAAAGTAGTTATCAATGCCGATCCGGAAGCGCCTTTCTTTAAAGTTGCCGACTATGGTGTGGTAGGTGATGCCTTTGAAATTATACCAAAATTAATCGAGAAACTAAAAGCTTTCAAGGCTCACAGCTAATAGTTTTTTATATATTCTTTTAAAGAGGTTATTTGAATTTAACAAAATTCCGATAGCCTCTTTTTTATATTTATAATTCTTCGTACTTTTGCAGGTATGAGCTTAGTAAAATTAACCATAAAAGGAATTTCGTACAGTCAGACTCAAAATGGTGCGTATGCATTAATATTAAATGAGGTTGACGGCGATAGAAAATTACCAATTGTCATTGGTGCTTTTGAGGCGCAGTCTATAGCTATTGCCCTAGAAAAAGAAATCAAACCACCGCGTCCATTGACGCACGATTTATTTAAAAACTTCGCAGATCGTTTTGATATCATTGTCAAACAAGTCATTATCCACAAGCTCGTGGACGGCGTTTTTTACTCCAGCATCATTTGCGAAAGAGATAAAATCGAAGAGATTGTTGACGCAAGGACTTCAGACGCGATTGCTTTGGCATTGCGTTTCAACGCTCCTATTTTCACCTATAAAAACATTCTGGACAAGGCTGGTATTTACCTGAAAGCCAGTCCTTCAGAAACCGATAAGGGCGCTCAGGAACTTGATGATGTTTTATCCAACCCCGAAACTTTCGGAATGGAAGAAACTAATCAATCCGGAGGCGTGTACACCAAACACAGCATGTCCGAATTAACCGAAATGCTGGATGCTGCCGTTGAGCACGAAGATTATGAAAAAGCCGCTAAAATCCGGGACGAAATTTCTAAAAGAGAATCATAGAAATTAATCCGAAAGTGTTACTTTGGCCTTTCAAATCATCCTATAAAAATTACCCCCAATGAAGCAATATTTAGATTTAGTGCAGCATGTTTTAGAAACCGGCGCGCAAAAAGGTGACAGAACAGGAACAGGGACAAAAAGTGTTTTTGGCTACCAGATGCGTTTTGACCTCAGCGAAGGTTTCCCGATGGTAACTACAAAAAAACTACACCTGAAATCTATTGTTTATGAATTATTGTGGTTTTTAAAAGGCGACACGAATATTGGGTATTTAAAAGAAAACGGCGTTAAAATCTGGGATGACTGGGCTGATGAAAACGGGGATTTAGGACCGGTTTACGGACATCAATGGCGTAATTGGAACAATGAAGAAATAGATCAGATTACCGAACTTATTGATACTCTAAAAACGAATCCGAACAGCCGCAGGATGCTTGTTTCGGCATGGAATCCAAGTGTTTTGCCGGACACCTCCAAGTCTTTTTCAGAAAATGTAGCCAATGGAAAAGCCGCTTTACCGCCTTGTCATGCTTTTTTCCAGTTTTATGTAGCCGACGGTAAATTATCCTGCCAGCTGTACCAAAGAAGTGCCGATATTTTTCTTGGCGTTCCTTTCAACATTGCATCTTATGCCCTCTTCACAATGATGGTTGCGCAGGTTTGTGATTTACAGCCGGGGGAATTCATTCATACTTTTGGTGATGCCCATATTTACAATAACCATATTGAACAATTGGAACTGCAATTGTCCCGAGCTCCGAAACCATTGCCAAAAATGATTTTAAATCCGGAAGTAAAAAATATTTTCGATTTTACATTTGAGGATTTCACATTGGAAGGATACGAACCGCACCCTCATATAAAAGGAGCCGTAGCTGTATAATACAGGATAAATTGAATTTTGGTTTCCCCATTTAATATTTTTTAAACAATTTTGCTATCTTTAGCTAAATATTTTTTTTATGGAGAACACACCTCACGAAATATATGAATATGCAAGGAGAAGAATAAAGCAAAAGAAAATGCTCTATTTTCATTGCGTTTTCTTTTTGGTTGGGAGCCTGTTTATGTTTGCCACTAACCACCTAATGAATATTGGCGAACCAAACAACTGGTTCCTGTGGCTGTCCACGACGTGGTTATTCTTTTTTATCCTCCATTTCATAAAAGTGTACATCACGGACCGCTTCATGAATAAAAATTGGGAAAGAGCCCAAATTGACAATCTTATTATTAAACAGCAACGAAAAATAAAAGAATTAGAACAACAGGTGCAGGAGAATTATGTCGCCTGATTTGATTTCGAAGCTGACCAAACTACCACAGAATGATCATACTCATTGCCGCCGCGGCAGAAAACCATGCGCTCGGAAAAAATAATGAATTGTGCTGGCACTTGCCGGATGATTTTAAACGTTTCAAACAATTGACTTCAGGGCACCATATCATCATGGGAAGAAAAACTTTCCAGAGTTTCCCAAAACCACTGCCCAACAGAACCCATATTGTCATTAGCCGTCAGCAAAACTACAGGCCTGAAGGATGTATCGTTACGGACAGTATTGAAAATGCGCTAGCTATTTCACCCAAAGACGAAGACATCTACATTATTGGCGGGGGCGAAATTTACAATTTGGCACTTCCATTTGCAGACAAGATTGAACTGACAAGGGTTCACGATAATTTTGATGCTGATGCTTTTTTTCCGGAAATTGATAAAAAAGAATGGCGTCTGAGTACTGAGGAATTTCATTCAAAAGATGAAAAACACAATTGTGATTTTACCTACCAGACCTATATTAGGAATTAGTTGTAAAAAAAACATCCCGACAAAATCGAGATGTTTAACTAATAAAAATAAATTTAATAAAATTGCCTAATCCTGGAATAAAATCTGATAACTTAAAACAAAAATAACTGCCGTTAAGATTACTCCGGAAACGAAGATAATCATGTTAGCCGTTTTTTGCGAGTACATCTCGAAAAAGCCTTTAATACCAAATACCACGAAGGTACTAAAAGCGAAATAAACCAAAATTTCTAAAACAAAATTTAACCCTAAAAATTTGTGTGATACGTTATTCATGGTTTCATTACGGAAAAGGTCGCTATTGAAAATATTATCAAGTACACAAGCTAAAACAAGCGCTAAAAGCACCCATTTAAATTCAGCTATTATCCTTGAAAACATAATAATCATTTTTACCAGTTTTTGATATTGTAAAATTCAACAATAAAAACAATCCCCACAATCCCCATATATAGTGATTTTTCTATCCCTAAATTTAGGGATACCTCGTTTAACTGAATTTGTCTGCGTATTCGTTTATCGGGATACCATTTAAAGTGATTAATTATCAATCGAAAGCCATTTATAAAATATATAGTTTGTTTATATTTGTGCAAATTAAATAAGATGCCAGAAAATATAACTCCATATAAAAACTCTTCGTTAGGAAAAAAAGAGCAGGTTGCCCAGATGTTTGACACAATTTCTGGAAATTACGACGGTCTTAACAGAGTGATTTCATTCGGAGTAGATATTAAGTGGCGTAAAAAAGTTCTGCAATTAGTCGCTGCTACCAATCCGAATACAATTCTCGATATTGCTACCGGAACGGGTGACCTGGCCATTTTAATGACTAATACAGACGCAAAAAAAATAATCGGCCTGGATATTTCCGCTGGAATGTTGGAGGTGGGAAGAAAAAAAATAGCAGAACGAAACTTATCTGACAAAATTGAAATGATATTGGCTGATTCCGAAAGCATGCCATTTGAAGACAATACTTTTGATGCCATCACCGTTGCTTTTGGGGTTCGTAATTTTGAACATCTGGACAAAGGTCTGGGCGAAATCCTTCGGGTATTGAAACCAAACGGTATCTTCGTGATTTTAGAAACTTCTGTTCCGGAAAAAACTCCTTTCAAACAGGGTTATAAATTATACTCTAAATACATGCTTCCTCTGATAGGGAAATTATTCTCCAAAGACACCTCTGCTTATCAATATTTATCTGAATCCGCATCTGTTTTTCCATACGGTGAAGCGTTAAACAATATTTTAAGAAAAATTGGGTTTATAGATGTTGTAGCAAAACCGCAAACTTTTGGCGTAGCTACCATTTATTCGGCTTCAAAAAAATAGTATGAAGAAATTATTTGTTTTTATTTTACTGTCCTTCACATTAAATAGCTTGGCACAGGCAAAGGGAATGTTCGGAAAAGACCCACTTATAAATTTGGAGAATTTTGACAAAGACCGGGTATATTGGGGTTATTTCCTTGGATTCAATTCCTACGATTATAAGTTCGATTATAAAAGTATGAACCAAAAAGACATCTCCACCGAAACCACTACTGGTTTCAATGTGGGTCTGGTCGGAGATTTAAGACTTCAAGAATATATTAATTTAAGATTTGAACCGGGACTTTATTACACGCAAAGAAATCTGACCTTCCCTAATTTCACCAGTGAACTGGATGCCTATCGGGAAGTGCGGGCTACCTATATACATTTCCCCTTATTATTGAAATTTTCAGCATTACGAACCGGAAATATCCGGCCTTATTTAGTAGGAGGTCTTTCTACAACTTTAAATTTAGGAAGTAATTCCAAATCAAAAGATGACAATCTCGAACAACGCTTTCGGGTAAAACGCTGGACAAACAACTATGAAATCGGCTTTGGAATCGACATGTATTTCGAATATTTCAAATTTTCACCTTCCATCAGAGGGGTTTTCGGATTACAGGATGAACTTATCCGGGACAATGACCCAAACAGTCCGTGGACTTCCAATATTGAATCCATGAAAACCAGGGCAGTCTTAATCAATTTTACTTTCCACTAGAAAGAAATCAATTACTTCTTCTAAATTCACTTAAAACAATAGCGGTAGCTGTAGCGACATTCAGACTTTCGGTTACTTGTAAATTTCCAAATCTCGGAATAGTCAGTCTGTTTTTGATGGTGATTTCGTTATTTTTGGAAATACCATTAGCTTCATTTCCCATGACAATAATTCCTTCTTTAGGTAATTTTTCGGTATATATATTTTTGCCATTCATAAAAGTACCAAAAACCGGCAAGGCAGTATTTTCTAAAAAAGCATCCAAATCGATATAATTGACATTCACTCTGGTTATGGAGCCCATGGTTGCCTGAACCACTTTTGGATTATAAATATCTACCGTATGTTCCGAACAAAGTAATTGCTCAATTCCAAACCAGTCGCATAACCGCATGATGGTGCCTAAATTTCCCGGATCACGTATATCGTCAAGTGCGACAATCAATCCTTTTTCAATGACCGGTTTTGCATCCTGCATCTTAAAAACCGCCAGACAATTATTAGGCGTGGCCAATGCACTTATTTTTTTCAAATCACTTTCGCTTACGATTGTTTTCTGAGATGCAAGAACACGATTAAAAAGAGGCTCTGTCAGATACAAATGCTCCAGCTCAAACTTGGATAGCAGCAATTCCTGAATTACTTTTGCACCTTCGGCAATAAATAATTGATGTGCCAAGCGGTATTTTTTTTGCTGTAAACTCGTTATTAACTTTATTTGGTTTTTACTAACCATGAAAATAATGTACTTTTGAATTAAATATTCCACAACACTTGAGAAACATAATCACAAAAATATCATTATTTATTCTAATAGGAATAATTATCTCCGGATGTAATGCTGTAAAACGAGTTCCCGATGGAAAACAGCTTCTTATAAGGAATAAAATCCTGACAAATGGTAAAAAGGAAAAAGATGAGGAAGTGTCCAGCCAATTGTACCAGAAGCCCAACAGCAAGATTTTTGGTTACCGGTTGCGATTGAACTTATACAACATAGCGAAAAAAAATCCGGATTCTGTTTACAAAGCAAAATTTATAAAAAACCCTTCGAAATACAAAAGGATGGCCAAATTGCTGTCGAAAAAACAGGTGGACCGTTTGGGAAAATCATTTTGGTATTTCGGTATTCATAACTTCCTGAAAAGAACCGGAGAGCCGCCCGTTATTATCGAGGAACGCAGCACCAAAAAATCGGCTACCCGCTTAAAATCGTATTATTTCAACCAGGGTTATTTCAGTAATAAAACCACTTATAAATTGGATTCGCTCAAACCCAAAAAGGGGCAGATTCAATATATGGTTATTACCGGAAATCCTTGGATATTAGAC
Source organism: Flavobacterium sp. GT3R68 (assembly GCF_007109225.1). Lineage (GTDB taxonomy): Bacteria > Bacteroidota > Bacteroidia > Flavobacteriales > Flavobacteriaceae > Flavobacterium. The sequence goes on along the minus strand of NZ_VJZK01000001.1, from coordinate 926,928 downwards.
ACTATAAATACCCGCATAAGCACCCCAGCACTGGATTCTTTGTATCAAAAAAGCAAGGGACTGACGTTCCTGAAAACCGGAAAGCAATACAAAAAAGATGATTTGGATGCGGAAAGAATCCGTATTACAACGAACTTCAGGAATAATGGGGTTTTTCATTTTCAACCAAATTTTATTACCTATAATGTAGACACGCTGAATGTCCACAATAAAGTGAATCTTGATTTAGTTATCGACGATTATAATTATCGTGAAGGAGATTCCACCCAAACGGTCCCGTTCAAAATTTATAAAATCAGTGAAGTTAATATTTTTACCGATGGCAAGGCAGTAAACACCGACAGCACCACATATAAGAATTTCAACCTATACAGTGCGACAAAATTAAAATACAGGCCAAAAGCAATTACAGATGCTGTTTTCATTACAAAAGGAAGCGTATTTGCTGATTTCAGAACTACGCTGACCTCACGTTATCTAAGTAATCTTCGGGTGTTCAATTATCCGTCGATACAATATCGCGTTGACACCAGGGATACTATCAAGAACTCGCTAATCGCGGATATTTATCTGACTTCCAGAAAGAAATACCATTTTGGCGCAGGACTGGATTTTACACACTCCAATATCCAGGATTTTGGTATTGTGGGAAGTACTTCGCTGACGATTCGAAATATTTTCAGAGGGGCCGAAACACTGGAACTTGCCGCCAGGGGTAATATCGGTTCTTCCAAAGCTTTGGCCAATCCAGACGATAATTTTTTCAATGTATCGGAATATGGGTTTGACATGAAACTCAATTTCCCAAGAATCTTTTTTCCTTTAAATACGGAACGTATCATTCCTAAAAACATGATACCGTCCACCAGTCTTTCCTTAGGATATGCCAAACAACGAAATATCGGGTTGGATAAGGAAAATTTCACGAGTGTCCTGAGTTACAACTGGAATCCGAAAAGAAATACGTCGGTACGTTTTGACCTGTTCAATATTCAGTATGTCAAAAATGTAAATACCGGAAATTATTTCAATGTCTACCTGTCTTCTTATGGTGTATTGAACGATCTGGCAAACATTTACCTTCCTGCCGACTCAGACTATTTTGATGATCCTCCAAACGAAAATAATCTGATCATCGAGACGGGAACTACCGGTTTTATCAATGATGTGTTATCAAATCCAAGTGCGTATAATATAAATGATTTCAAAACCATCAAAAGCATTGAAGAAAGAAGACAACGGCTTACCGAAAACAATTTGATTTTCGCGACGAGTTACGGATTTTCAAAAACATCCAAAACAGATCTGAATGATAATGAATTTTATGTGTTCAAAACTAAAATGGAATCGGCCGGAAATTTTTTATCGCTATTGGCTAATACGTCCAGACAACTGAAAAATCAGAATGGGAACAGGACTATTTTTGACGTGGAATATTCGCAATACTTCAAAACCGAATTCGAATATATCAAGCATTGGGATCTTAAAAGAAAGAGGGTTTTTGCCATGAGAGCCTTTGCGGGTATTGCTATACCTTATGGAAATTCCGAAAGCGTTCCTTTTTCCAGAAGTTACTTTGCTGGCGGGTCCAATGACAATAGAGCTTGGAAGTCCTATGGCTTAGGACCCGGAAGCAGCGGAGCTACTAATGATTTTAATGAAGCCAACATGAAACTGGCCCTTAGTGCAGAAATTCGCTTTAACCTGTTCGGGGATTTAAACGGAGCTTTCTTTGTCGATGCCGGAAATATCTGGAATGTACTTGATAATGTGGAAGATGAAAAGTCTGTATTCTCCAGTTTAAAGTCTTTGGAAAATAGTGCCATCGGTTCCGGTTTCGGATTGCGGTACGATTTTAACTTTTTTGTAGTGCGCCTTGATTTTGGTTTTAAAACTTATAATCCGGCAGATGAAGTGGGCGACAGATGGTTTCGTGATTATAATTTTAGTCATTCTGTCTTAAATATTGGAATTAATTATCCTTTCTAATTTTATAAATTCTTATTTTTGTATCCTTTAATTCTTAAAATAAATCCACTATGGCTCACAATATAAAACCAGGCGTTGCAACTGGAGATCAGGTTCAGGAAATTTTTAGATATGCAAAAGAAAAAGGATTTGCACTTCCTGCAGTCAATGTTACCGGTTCCAGCACCGTAAATGGGGTTATGGAAACAGCCGCAAAATTAAACGCACCCGTAATCATTCAGTTCTCGAATGGCGGATGCATCTTTAATGCCGGAAAAGGATTGTCCAATGAAAACGAAAAAGCTGCGATACTTGGCGGAATTGCTGGCGCCAAACACATTCATACATTAGCGGAAGCATATGGTGCAACCGTTATTCTTCACACGGATCATTGTGCTAAAAAATTATTACCTTGGATTGACGGTTTATTGGAAGCCAGCGAAAAACATTTTGCTGAAACCGGAAAACCATTATATAGTTCTCATATGATCGATTTATCGGAAGAGCCAATCGAGGAAAATATTGAAATCTGTAAGGAATATTTAAAAAGAATGAGCAAAATTGGCATGACATTGGAAATCGAACTTGGAATCACCGGTGGTGAGGAAGATGGCGTCGACAATTCGGATGTGGACAGCTCAAAATTATATACGCAACCAGAAGAAGTGGCGTATGCCTATGAGGAATTGCTAAAAATAAGCCCTCGTTTTACCATTGCCGCGGCGTTCGGAAATGTTCACGGTGTTTATAAACCAGGTAACGTTAAACTGACACCGAAAATCTTGGATAATTCTCAGAATTATGTGCAGCAAAAATTCAATACGGAGCATAATCCGGTTGATTTTGTTTTCCACGGAGGTTCCGGGTCGACTTTGGAAGAAATCAGGGAAGCTATCGGATATGGAGTGATAAAAATGAACATTGATACCGATTTACAATTTGCTTTTACTGAAGGAGTACGTGATTATGTAGTTAAGAATATTGACTACCTGAAAACACAAATCGGTAACCCGGAAGGTGACGAGCAACCAAACAAAAAATATTATGACCCAAGAAAATGGGTCCGTGAAGGCGAAATAACATTCAACACCCGATTGGAGCAGGCTTTTGCAGATTTGAATAACGTAAATACATTATAAATTTTAAATTACGAATTGTGAATTTTGGACAAAACTCCTAAATCCGATTTCTAATCCTAATTACAGAAAATATGGCTTGGTTTAAAAGAACAGAAAAAGGAATCACCACCGCAACTGAGGACAAAAAAGATGTTCCTAAAGGATTGTGGTATAAATCTCCGACGGGAAAGATTATTGATGCAGATGAGTTGGCCAGGAATTTATACGTGAGCCCGGAAGATGGTTTTCATGTTAGAATTGGAAGTAAAGAATATTTCGAGATACTTTTTGACAACAATGAATTTAAGGAATTGGATGCTAAAATGACATCTAAAGATCCGCTGAATTTTGTGGATACCAAAAAATATTCGGATCGTTTGAGAGACGCGATGGACAAAACCAAATTGAAAGATGCGGTACGTACGGGTGTTGGAAAATCCAAAGGTAAAGATTTAGTCGTATGTTGTATGGACTTCGCTTTCATCGGAGGTTCGATGGGAGCCGTAGTAGGTGAAAAAATTGCCCGAGGTATTGACTACGCTATAAAAAACAAGACTCCATTTGTGATGATTTCAAAATCAGGAGGAGCGAGAATGATGGAGGCAGCTTATTCGTTAATGCAATTAGCCAAAACATCCGCTAAATTGGCGCAGTTAGCTGATGCAAAAATTCCATACATCTCCTTATGTACGGATCCCACTACAGGAGGAACTACTGCTTCTTATGCGATGCTGGGCGATGTAAACATCTCGGAGCCGGGAGCCTTGATTGGTTTTGCAGGACCCCGAGTTGTAAAAGATACCACAGGAAAAGATTTGCCGGAAGGTTTCCAGACAGCAGAATTTGTATTGGAGCACGGATTCCTGGATTTCATCACGCCACGAAAAGAATTGAAAGACAAAATCAATCTATACTTGGATTTGATTTTAGATCAGCCTGTCAGATAAAAATTAAATCCCGATTCATTCGGGATTTTTTATTAGTTAAAAAATAAACAAAACCATAATTCTTCTACAATGAATAAATACACCCTAATAATTAGCTTGTTATTAAACATTGGTTCGTTTGCACAGACCACTTCAAACATTACCATAAGCATAAAACCAGAAAAGGTATATTTTGAGAGAAACCAAAACAATCAATTCCTGAATTTTGATTTTCTTATTGAAAACAACAGCAATAAAAACCTGGTTTTGAATGCCATTGAAGTTTCTGTTTTCGATGAAAATAATAAACTGGCCAAAAGGGATTTTTTAAATTTATACAGTAGGGAAAGTCTCGAATTGGTGAGCCAGAAACCTATCGCATCTCATAGATCAAAATTGCTTTTCAACCCGTTTACCGTTTTTGACATAGCAATCCCTTTGAAGAAACTGCATTATAAATTTTCATTTTGTAACGAAGACGGAAAGGAACATCAAGTTGTTACCGTAGATGTTTCACCGGAATTATATCAGACCAAAACGAATCTGATACTTCCGGTTAAAGGCAGGATTTTGGTTTGGGACGGACATGATACCAATTCCCATCACAGACGCTTTGACTACACCGATTCATTATTTATCAAAAGAGGGACAACGATGAACTTTCAAAGATATGGTTATGATTTTGTTGTGGTTGACGAATTGGGCACCATGTATACAGGGAAACCAAAAATAAACCTGGAGTGGTACGATGATGTAGCCGATGCCAATTCCGATTATTTAGGATTTGGTGTGCCAATTCATGCAACCGGCGACGGAATCATCAATGATGTCAGAGAAGGCGTTGAAGATAACCGTCTAATGAATGAGGCTGAAATATTGAAAAACGAGAAAGCTTACGGGGGAAATTATATTATCATCGATCATCAGAATGGTGAATTCAGTTGGTTCGGGCATCTAAAACAAGGAAGCATCACCGTTAAGAAAGGACAGAAAGTAAAACAGGGCGAAATAATTGGCGCTATGGGCGCTTCCGGAAACTCATTATTCCCGCATCTTCATTATGAATTGCGTAACGGCGATGGCGCCAAACATGTAGAGGGACTACCTTCTTACTTTAGCAATTACACCCAGGTTTTGGGATCGAATAAAGTCGTTGTCAAAAAAGGCCTGGTAAATTCCGGGGATATTCTGGAAAGCAAATAAGTATCCAAAGTTTATTGATAAAAAAACCCCAAGAAGTTCTTGGGATTTTTTATGATTTTATCAGAATTACATTCCTGTTCTGATTGCTTCTACCGGATCTAATTTCGATGCGGAAATTGCCGGAAGAATTCCCGAAATTAAGCCAATAACTGCGGCCAATCCAGTTCCCAATACTATATTTCCAACTCCTAATATAAATTCGAACTCCAATACATTACTAAGAATCAATGAAATGATCCAAACCAGAAACAGACCAATCATTCCCCCGATCACTGATAAAATGATGGCTTCGAATAAAAATTGAAATAATATAAAACGATTTTTGGCCCCTAGCGATTTTTGGATTCCAATTAAGTTGGTACGTTCCTTTACCGAAACGAACATGATATTGGCAATTCCAAAACCACCAACCAAAAGCGAGAAACCGCTGATAATCCACCCGACCACATTCATCTGACTGATGATTCCGTCAATCAAATCCGTAAATCCGGATAAAACATTGATAAAGAAATTGTCAATTTCCCCTGTTTTTATACCTCTGAAATTTCTTAATTTCTGAGAAAGTTCTGCCTTGAAAGCATCCATATCAACGCCTTTTTCAGGCTTAATAAGAATCACCGGAGTCATCGACTCATTATTGTCACCAAATAATCGGCGGATGAAATTCACAGGAAGAAAAACGTTAGTATCATTACTGTCGCCAAACATTCCGGAGCCTTGCTTTTTTAAAACCCCAACAACAGTCAGTTTTTGCCCATACAACCGTATATTCTTTCCGATCGGATCACGGCCTTCAAAAAGATCCTCTGCAATCTGATAACCCAAAACAATCAACGGCGTTCCGGAATTGGATTCCGATTCATTAAAAAACCTGCCGCTTTCAAATTGCAAGCCTTCTATATCGATATATTCATATGAAACAGGCGTTACATTTACATCGCTAACGGTCTTGGTATCAAACTTGATAGACTGTCTGCTGGTAAACATTTGAAAACATATTTGATCGGCATTATTCACTGCCGATTTTAAATATTCATATTCATCGTATTTTACATCCGGGAATTGCTCCCTTTTCCATTGTGGAACTTCTGAGGGACCAAAGGAGAAACGCATTAAAAAAATCGTATTTTTATCGAGACTGCTTAAATCTTTCTTGATTTTTCTGTCTAAGGAATCAACAGCAGCCAGCACCGCAATAATAGAAAAAATCCCAATAGTAACCCCCAACAGGGAAAGCAGGGTCCGCAATTTGTTGTTGCGTAAGGCATTCATGGCAAAGCTAAAACTCTCTCTCAGTAATCGTAGGTAAACTACCATAATTTTAAAATATATGTCCCGTAAAATTCTATATTTTTTCCGCAAAAACCTAATAAAAAATCAATGTCGGAAAATAGGTTGTTACAGTGTTCAAATTTATCGAATTATCTCTTTTTCAAATTGGGATAATTTCACATTAAAAACTACTTTTGCAACTTCACTCGAAGCTATATGGCTGAACTGAACGAAGCTAAACACAACTACACAATGAACACAACAAAAACAATTCAATCTGCACTGATTTCAGTCTTTTCAAAAGATGGTTTAGAGCCTATCGTAAAGAAATTACACGAACAAAATGTAACCCTTTATTCCACTGGCGGTACGGAAGATTTCATCAAAAATTTGGGAATTCCCGTAGTTCCGGTTGAAGATGTGACCTCCTACCCTTCCATCCTTGGCGGTCGCGTAAAAACATTGCACCCTAAGATTTTTGGCGGAATATTAAACCGTCAGGATAATGAAAGTGATGTACAGCAAATGGAAGAGTTCAATATCCCGCAGCTTGATTTGGTTATTGTTGATTTGTATCCTTTTGAGAAAACGGTCGCTTCCGGTGCTTCCGAATCTGATATTATAGAAAAAATAGATATTGGTGGGATTTCGTTAATCCGTGCTGCTGCCAAAAACTTTAAAGATACTGTTATCGTTGCATCAGTTGATCAATACAGCATGTTATTGAATTTGATTACGAACCAAAAAGGTTCCACCACATTGGAAGACAGAAAATTATTTGCCACTAAAGCGTTTCATGTCTCTTCCCACTATGACACAGCGATCTTCAATTATTTCAACACAGACGAAACCTATTATAAAGAAAGTATTGCCAACGGACAAATTTTGCGTTATGGAGAAAATCCACATCAGAAAGGATTTTTCTTTGGCGACTTTGATATGATGTTTACCAAATTACACGGAAAAGAATTGTCTTATAATAATTTATTGGACGTAGATGCTGCAGTCAATCTGATTTCAGAGTTCACAAACCAAGACCCAACTTTTGCGATTCTGAAACATAATAACGCCTGTGGCCTGTCAACCAGAAGTTCCATAAAACAAGCGTATCTGGATGCTGTGGCCGGAGATCCGACTTCAGCATTTGGCGGTGTTTTGATTGCCAATGCAACCATTGATACAGAAACTGCGCAGGAAATCAACCAGCTTTTCTGTGAAGTGGTGATTGCTCCAAGTTATACAACGGATGCTATTGCGATTCTTTCTGAAAAGAAAAACAGAATCATTTTAGTACAGAATGAAGTAGAATTACCGCAGAGACAAGTACGTACTTGTTTAAACGGAATTTTGGTTCAGGATAAAAACAGTAAGACAGACAATAAAGACGACTTAAAAACCGTTACCACCACAGCCCCTACTTCCCAAGAGATTGAAGATTTACTGTTTGCATCAAAGATCTGCAAAAACACCAAATCGAACACGATTGTTTTTGCCAAAAACAAAACTTTAATTGCGTCAGGAACCGGACAGACATCAAGAGTAGACGCCTTAAAGCAGGCAATAGAAAAAGCAAATAATTTTGGTTTTGATTTGAATGGGGCCGTTATGGCGAGCGATGCATTTTTCCCTTTCCCTGATTGTGTGGAAATTGCAAAAAGTGCTGGAATAACTGCCGTGATACAGCCCGGAGGTTCGATAAAAGACGAATTAAGCATTAATTATTGTAATGAAAATAAAGTTGCAATGGTATTTACAGGAACGCGTCATTTTAAACATTAATTTGATTAACTTTGTGCGTTAAATTTTATATAATTAAACCCTTAAAGACTTATGGGATTTTTTGATTTCATGACCGAGGATATTGCGATAGATCTTGGTACCGCTAATACACTAATCATTCACAACGATAAAGTTGTTATTGATAGCCCATCTATTGTTGCCCGTGACAGAATCTCGGGTAAAATAATTGCCGTTGGAAAAGAGGCCAATATGATGCAAGGTAAAACCCATGAAAACATAAAAACCATCAGGCCATTGAAAGATGGGGTTATTGCCGATTTTGACGCTTCCGAAAAAATGATCAGTATGTTTATCAAAAGCATACCAGCATTGAAGAAAAGAATGTTCACTCCTGCCCTTCGTATGGTGGTTTGTATCCCATCGGGGATTACCGAAGTAGAGATGCGTGCGGTAAAAGAATCCTGTGAGAGAGTCAATGGAAAAGAAGTATACTTAATCCACGAACCGATGGCAGCAGCAATTGGTATTGGTATCGATATCATGCAGCCAAAAGGAAATATGATTGTCGATATCGGAGGAGGAACCACTGAAATTGCAGTAATTGCTCTTGGGGGAATTGTTTGCGACAAATCGGTAAAAATTGCCGGTGACGTATTCACAAATGACATCGTATACTATATGCGTACCCAACACAACTTATTTGTTGGAGAAAGTACCGCAGAAAAAATTAAAATTACCATTGGAGCCGCGTTGGAAGACTTAGAGACACCCCCAGAGGAAATGTCAGTTCAAGGTCGTGATTTGTTGACCGGAAAACCAAAACAAGTAAACGTTTCTTATAGAGAGATTGCCAAGGCTTTGGATAAATCAATTCAGAGAATCGAGGATGCTGTAATGGAAACATTATCTCAGACACCACCCGAATTAGCAGCAGACATTTACAATACCGGAATCTACCTTGCTGGTGGAGGATCAATGTTAAGAGGCCTTGACAAAAGGATTTCACAAAAAACAGATTTACCTGTTTACATCGCCGAAGATCCATTGAGAGCAGTTGTTCGCGGGACCGGAATGGCACTTAAAAACATCCCGAAATTCAGAAGTATTCTAATAAAATAATAGCATAATTCATGCAGCAAATTTTTAATTTTATATTTAAAAACAGTAATAAGTTACTGTTTTTGCTGCTTTTGGGTATTTCGTTAATCCTAACTATCCAGTCTCATTCCTTTCACCGGAGTAAGGTTATCAGTTCGGCAAACTTCCTGACAGGAGGCGTTTATCAGCGCATCAATAATGTCAGCGAATACTTGAATCTGAAGACTCAGAATGAGATTTTAGCGAATGAAAATGCCCAATTAAAAAGTCTTTTATTAAACATTAAGGACACCACTCTCGTTCCAAAAATCGACAGCATTAAAGGAGTCAGCAAAATCAATATCATCGTTTCTAAAGTCATCCACAATTCGTACAACGTTTATGAAAATTACCTGACGCTGAACAGCGGAACAAAAGACGGGGTCGAACCGGACATGGGAGTCATCAATAGTAACGGAATCGTGGGAATTGTAGACAAGACCTCTAAAAATTATGCTACGGTGGTCAGCATTTTGAACAAAAGATCACAAATTAATGCAAAAATCAAAAAGACCAATCATTTCGGTTCGTTGATTTGGGACGGAAAAAGCACTGGATTTGTTCAGTTGATTGATGTTCCAAGATTGGCTTCGGTGCGAAAAGGAGATACTATAGTAACTGGTGGACAGTCTGTAATTTTTCCGGCAAACATCAACATTGGTATCATCGATAAAATTTTCGTAGATGATGAAACCAACTACTATACCTTAAATGTCCGTTTGTTCAATGATATGACAAACCTGGGCCACGTATATATCATTAAGAGTAAAGATCGTACAGAAATTAAAAATCTAGAAGAGGAATCAAAAAATGAATAGTGCAGTACTGGTCAATATCGCCCGTTTTATATTGTTGCTTGCGGCACAGATTATTATTTTTAATAATATTGATTTTCTGGGGTATGTAAATCCGTTCCCTTATATCCTTTTTATTATTCTTTTTCCTGTAAACGGCAATAAATCGGCATTAATGATCTCCAGTTTTTTTCTTGGAATTGTCCTTGATTTATTTTCAAATTCTGGTGGAGTTCATGCTGCCTCTTGTTTGTTGTTAGCCTATTTTCGGCCGTATATTTTTAAATTTTCGTTTGGGTTGAGTTATGAGTACCAGACCGTACGGTTAAATGACGTATTGACAACGGAAAGATTTTCCTTTATTTTGATAGCTGTAGCCATACATCATTTGACATTATTTCTGTTGGAGGTTTTTCAATTGAATTTCCTTTGGGATATTTTACTAAGGACATTGTTAAGTACCGCATTTACCATAATAGTCTGTATTGTCTTAATTTATATTTTCAAGCCTAACCGAAGATGAGAAAAGTATTGCTTCCTTCCATTATTATCATCGCAAGTATCTTGCTTTTGATAAGGCTTTTTTATCTGCAGGTAATAAATGATTCGTTTAAATTAAAATCCGAAAACAACGCTATCAAGATAAAATACGACTATCCTGAAAGAGGTTATATCTATGACCGTAATGGTGAATTATTGGTTGCCAATCAGCCATCGTATGACATCATGGTTATACCTCGTGAATTGAAAAATATTGATACCCTCGAATTTTGCCAATTACTGAATATCACCAAAGAGGATTTTTTAATAAAAATAGCAAAAGCAAAAATTTACAGTCCAAGGTTGCCATCGGTTTTTTTACCGCAATTGAACAAATTGGAGTATGCTGCCTTTCAGGAAAAAATACGAAAATTTGAAGGGTTTTATATCCAAAAACGATCCCTTCGTGATTATCAGGTAAATTTTGGCGCCAACATATTTGGTTTCATTACGCAGGTAAACGAAAAATTAGTCGAAAAAAACCCATATTACAACAGTGGGGATTTAATTGGAAAACAGGGGGTGGAGGAAAGCTACGAGACGATTCTTCGTGGGATAAAAGGAGTGAAATACATTCAGAAAGACAAATACAATCGCGAAATCGGTTCCTATAAAGGCGGCAAATTTGATACCATCGCGGTTCAGGGAGAAGATATCAATCTGACCATCGATATGGAACTTCAGAAATACGGAGAAGAATTGATGATTAATAAAAGAGGTGGAATTGTGGCCATTGAACCCAGCACCGGTGAAATATTAGCACTTGTTACAGCTCCTTCATACGATCCGGCAATATTAGTGGGAAGACAGCGCTCTAAAAATTACACCAAACTCTATAATGATTCCATTTCAAAACCACTTTATGACAGAGGTTTATTGGGAGAATTTCCGCCCGGATCTCCTTTTAAAATCCTTACCGGTTTGGTTGGACTTCAGGAAGGTGTAATTGATGAGAAAACTACTTTCATGTGTAATCATGGTTTTAGCTATGCCCGGGGACGATTCCAGCGGTGTCACTGCGGAGGCGGCGTCCGGGATTTACACGTAGGTATTTATAAATCCTGTAATGCCTATTTTTCAAATGTGTATTTACGTACCATTGCCAAATATTCCAAACCTGCAGTCGCAGTCGATGCCTGGAGTAATCACGTAAAAAGTTTTGGCTTGGGCCAATTCATGGGGTATGATTTACCTACCGGGAAAAAAGGAAAAGTTCCCGATTCAAAAACCTATAAGAAAGCTTATCCTAACGGTGGCTGGAGAGGGACTACGATCATCTCGAATGCTATCGGACAGGGAGAAGTGCTGATGACTCCGATACAACTTGCCAATATGATGGCCGCAATAGGGAATCGCGGGTATTATTACACGCCTCATATCATCAAAAAAATTGAAGGGGAAATCATTGATAAAAAATTCCGTACCAAACATGTCACCACAATCGACCGGAAGTATTTCGAACCCATGGTGAGCGGTTTAGCGGATGTGTACAATCTGGGAACTGCTTACGCCTTGAAGGTTGAAGGCATTGAAATTTGTGGAAAAACAGGAACAGCCGAAAATTACGGGGAAGTAAATGGAAAAAGGACGAAACTCCAGGATCACTCGATTTTTGTAGCTTTTGCACCCAAAGATAACCCTAAAATCGCCATCGCTGTATTGGTCGAACATGGACATTATGGCGCCCAAAATGCCGGGCCGATTGCGAGTTTAATGATTGAAAAATACCTCAAAAGAAAAATTAGCAGAATGGACTTGGAGAAAAAAATGTTTGAGACCAGTCTGCAGAATGAGTACAATAAATACAATAAAAAATATATGGACTCCTTATTAGTCAATCGGAATTTGATTAATAAAGACACCCTAAAAAAAACAGAAAAACCAAAAACACCGATTCAGCCTAAAACTGTAACCCAATAAAATGAAGAACCAAAGTGTATCGAGCAACTTAGATTGGATAAGCGTCATTATCTATATCATTTTAGTGGTCTTAGGCTGGCTGAACATTTATTCATCCTCCCTATCTACTTCCGCGCAGGATGCCTATCTGTTTGATTTCACCCAGATTTACGGAAAACAGATGATGTTTATTTTCTTTACGATTCCGTTAATCTTTATTGTATTGTCGGTCGAGGGGAAATTCTACGAGAAGTACTCCAGTATCATCTTTGGGATTGCCCTTCTTTTATTGGCCGGATTATTTGTTTTCGGAAAAACCATAGCCGGACAACGCTGTTGGTATGCTATCGGTGGGTTCACCCTACAACCTTCCGAATTTGCAAAAGCCGCAACCGCATTGGCCTTAGCCAAATATCTGAGCGACGTTCAGGTCAACCTTAAAGATGTCAGCCGACAAGTGCAGGCATTATTAATTATTGCCTTACCCGTGTTGCTGATTTTACCGCAGCCCGATCCCGGAAGTGCCTTGATTTATAGTATTTTCATCATTGTCCTGTATCGCGAAGGCCTGCCTGCCTGGTACGTATGGACCGGCTTTATAGCGATTTTGATTTTCGTTCTGACATTGGTCTTACAACCCCAATATGTCATTCTGATTTCGTTTTTGGTAATCGCCTTCATATACGCCAGAAGCCGTAAAATCAACCGAAACATAATTGCTAGCGCTATAGTATTGGGACTGATTTCCGGATTTGTACTATCCGTAGATTATGTTTTCGAGCATGTTTTTAAGCAGCACCACCGCGACCGTTTCAACATTTTATTAGGGAGAGAAGTCGATTTGAAAGGGATCGGATACAATACCAATCAATCTGAAATTGCAATCGGTTCAGGCGGTTGGATCGGAAAAGGATTTTTGGAAGGAACACAAACCAAAGGCGGATTTGTACCCGAGCAACACACCGATTATATCTTTACCACCGTGGGCGAAGAATGGGGATTTGTGGGCTCGTTTATAGTAATTGCCTTGTTTGTCGGATTGATTACGAGAATCATTTACCTTTCGGAACGACAAAAAACAAAATTCAGCCGGGTGTATGGTTATTGCGTGGCAGGAATTCTGTTCATTCACTTTTTTGTCAACATTTCAATGGTTTTAGGCGTCTTCCCTACTATCGGAGTACCGCTGCCATTCTTCTCCTATGGAGGCTCCGGTCTCTGGGGCTTTACGATTTTGCTCTTTATCTTCCTGAAAATGGATGCGAACAAAGTAAATGAATGGTAATATAATTTGGAGCTGTTTCCGGCTGTCCGCTATATCCACGCAGAAAAAGCGTGGGATGCCGCTTCCATCCGGGCTAAAAAATCGTCTTCCTATTTAGAAACTCCAGTTTTTATAACTGCTCCCTTTTTCAAGGGTATCCTCCAATGCATCATCCAACTTAGGGAAGAAATTGATACCTGTCATTTTTTCAATCGCATCCACCGAAACGACAAATTCGTAAAGTGGTTTTTCACTCGCCTGATGCGGAACCAGGAATGCTATCATCTTATATTTTCCGCCGGCAGTATTGAGGAATATTTTATAAAAATAATCCGGCACCGCGACCTTTTCCTGTCCAATGGTTAGTAATCCGGGTTTTAGAACGCCTCCTGTGATTACGTAAAGTCCGTCATATTTTACGGCCCAATACCGCGCCTTCTGTTCCAACCGACTCCAGACACCATCGTTGAAGTCATGAAGCTGAGGCGAAATATTCGACGTATAAAAAGTGTCCTCAAATGCCTGCTTTGAAAATTTCATGTCACCCGCCGGACAAAGATGTCCTTTGTCATATCCCGAACGCTTGTAATTCCGCCAATCTGCTGAATGTGTCCTTACTTTCGGATCAGCAATAAAAAAGGGCCTTTTAAAATCAGTCACGGTATACTTTCTTTTCAGTTGGTATGCCACCCATTCGGCCTGTTCATATTGCTCCACATACGATAATACATAATAGTCATGGAAAACCATTTGCTTTGAAGTGGAGGTTGGCAACAACTCGAAAAAGGATATTTCTGAAGAACTTACAAAATTAGATTCCTCTTCCTCGGACTTTACAACCGCTTTACCTTCAGAGGTGTTTTTTTTAGGCTGCATATCATTTTTCCGACAATACCATCCAAGGGAAAGGATCAGAAATAAAAGAATAAATAAAGAGCTTATTTTTTTCATATGAGGATTTATGCAGAAACGTAACAGATTAGGAATGATATTTGTTAAATTTGTAAAGATATAGAATCACAATTTTATACAATTTTAATTTTAAATTAATCATTATGAAAATAAAATCAATCCTCCTCGTAGTTTTGCTGGCAAGTATGCAACCCTTTTTTGCTCAAGAAGTTAAAACAGTAACCCAGGCCGAAATCAAAACAGCCGATTCCTTAAAAGTAATATCAAACACTCTTGATTTAGAAAAGCAACAAGCGGAGGCCCAAGCTCGCTCCGAGAACGAAAAAGCAGTAAGAGAAAAACTTAAATCGGAAAAGGAATCGTTAAAAGATTCGAAAGACCGCGAAAGAGATCAAAAAAGGTTGGAGAAAAATGAAAAAAAATTAGAGAAAGAAAAAAAATCTTTTGAAAAGAAACAAGATAAGATAGCCACACATGAAAAACGGCTAAGCAAAACAAAATCTAAAAAGGCAAAAGCGGAAAAAGATTTGGCGAAAAGAACAGAGAAATTTGAAAAAAGAAAATCAAGAGGAAAACTTTCTGAGATGGAAATCGAAAAAGAAAATATCAAGATCAGCAAACAGCAAATCAAAATAATGGAGCTTGAAAAGGATATTGAAAAAGAAGAGAAAAGACTCAATAAATTAAGATAATACAAACCACCCTCGGGTGGTTTTTTTGCATTTAAAGGAATAAAAAAACGCCCCGAAAACAAATTGTTCGGGGCGTTTTTAACTTTAATTTTCTTATGACTTAACCAGCTTTTCTTTTTTCTTGAGATTAACCGTTCCTTTTACCACAGGTTTAGTTTGCAGATCATCAAGTACATTAATGGCTTCTTCCACATATATATCTTTAGCCAAACTTTCATGCCATCTCTCCCTTTTTTCTTTCAAAGTGACATCATTTTTCATCCCCTCACTTTCATATGGCAATGAGGAAAACTTTAACTGATTCTGATAATCGATGATAGCTTTGTATTTTTTAGCCTTTTCCTCCAACGATAATTGCTCGGCCTTAAATTTATCAATTCGAAGGCTATACAGGTTTTCTTCGCTTCTTTCATTAATCCATTTCGCATTTTCATCAATCAATTGAAACTGCTTGTTGAGGCTCATTCTTTTTTTACTGTTTGCAATAGCGGAAGCAAAATTATTCTGTCGGTTCCAAACGGTATAATCTGCTGCATCAATTTTATCCCACGGCATGGCATTGTCTACATCACGTTCGCCCATTTTTGCATACGAATAACGATCCGGCATCACTACATCACTGCTTACACCTTCCAACTGAGTTGAACCTCCATTGATTCTGTAAAATTTTTGGGTGGTCGTTTTTAACGCCCCTAAATCACCCATGCTGTTTTTACGGACAAACTGGTTCAGGTCAATAACATTCTGTACCGTCCCTTTTCCGTAAGTTTGTTTACTTCCTATAATTATTCCTCTTTTGTAATCCTGTATCGCAGCAGCTAAAATCTCCGAAGCAGATGCAGAAAAACTGTTGACCATAATTACCAGTGGGCCATCCCATTGTATTTTCTTATCTCTATCGTAAAGAACTTCTTTTTTCCCTGCCGCTGATTTGATTTGTACAATCGGGCCTTGTTCAATAAACAAACCTGCAATATCAACCACAGTTTTCAAGGATCCTCCACCATCATCACGCACATCCAGAATAATTCCTTTTACACCTTCTTTTTTCAGGCGCTCCACTTCAATGGTCATGTCCTTTCCGGCATCTCTGCTGTCTTGGTTTTCAAAGTCAATATAAAATTTAGGAAGGTAAATAACGCCATACTTCAAACCGTTTTTCTCCACTATACTTGATTTCAGATAGGTTTCTTCAATTTCAATCTCATCTCTGATTAACGTAATTACTTTTATCGTACCATCGGCTTTCTTAACGGTCAATCGCACTTCGGTTCCTTTTGGTCCTTTAATTTTCTTTACCACATCATCCAGACGCATCCCCACCACATCAACAGGTTCGCTTTTTCCCTGAGCCACTTTCAATACGACATCTCCAGGTTCCAATTCTTTTCCTCTCCAGGCAGGACCACCGGAAATCAATTCTGTAATTTCAGTAAAATCATTTTTCTTTTGTAGTCTTGCTCCAATTCCTTCTAATTTCCCCGACATGCTCACATCGAAACGCTCTTTTTCTTCCGGGGCAAAATAAGAAGTATGTGGGTCAAATCGGCTTGCAATCGAATTGATATAAACCGAAAACCAATCATCTCTGTTCAAATCATCGATAAAACCGAAATATTCATCCAATGATTTTAAAGAACTTGCTCTGGTTTCTTTTTCTAATTGTTCAAAAGATTTTGGTTCACTTATGTCGGTTTTTTTATCCGTTTCTAAAGCCAAATCTTTTTTTGATTTTAAAGCAATGGCACCATTTTTTTTATCTTCTTCAAATTTTTGCTTGTCCGTAAGCGAAGAAAGTGTGGATAATTTAATCTGCTTTCTCCATTTTTCATGCAAATCGGTTGGATTGTTCGCATACGGTAATTTCTCATAATCCGTATTGAATTCTTCGTCTACCTTATAATTAAAAGGTTTGTCGAGAATAAGTTTATAATATTTCTTACTTTCCTCAATTCTTTGCATCAAACGATTGTAGGTCAAATCAAAAAACGACAAATCCTTGTTTTTGATTTGGTCATCCAATTGCGTTTCGAATTTAGCAAACTCATCGATATCGGATTGCATGAAGAACCTTTTGGAAGGATCCAAAGACGTTATATAGTCTTTATATACTCCTTTTGAAAACTGATCATCCATGGCAGTAGGACTATAATGTCCGCGTTCTATAACGAAAGTCAGTAACTCTAATAGTAATTTATCTTTTTCGGGATCGTTTTTCTCTTTTGGAATAAAACTCCAAAATGCCACCGCTAAGGCAACAATGACTAGTAGTAACTTATAATTCCTTTTCATATATGTCAAAATTGCATTCATTAATTTTTAATCTAAATTACATAAAAAACTATGCCAACCTCTATGGTCGCTGCCTAATTTTTTGTTAAAGATACAAAAATAGGTTCTTCCGTTGAAAAATGTTTATTTTTACAACGCCAATTTCGATGAAGCTAATTCCCAGAATACGGGAAATGGAATTTATCGGATAATCCGCCTTCTTTAGTAAGTATCTTTTTAAAAATGGAAAAACCTTTAATTTTAGTTACCAATGACGATAGCATACTCGCGCCCGGAATAAGGGCTTTGATTTCTGTTATGATGGAAATTGGCGATGTTGTTGTTGTTGCTCCGGACAAACCCCAAAGTGCCATGGGACATGCCATTACTATAAATGATACCATTTTTATAAATAAGATTTCGGATGAGAATGCGCTTATCCCTGAATACAGCTGTTCCGGAACACCGGTTGATTGCGTAAAATTAGCGGTAAACGAAATCCTACACCGCAAACCGGATTTGTGCGTGTCCGGAATCAATCATGGATCGAATTCGTCTATTAATGTCATTTATTCGGGAACAATGAGCGCTGCCGTGGAAGCCGGAATTGAAGGAATACCCGCAATTGGGTTTTCATTATTGGATCACGACTGGAATGCCGATTTTGAATCCATCAAATCATTTGTACGAACCATTACGCTTCAGGTAATCAAAAATGGCTTAACGGAAGGAGTGGTACTGAATGTCAACTTTCCAAAACTGAAAGAAAAAGACATCAAAGGAATTAAAGTTTGCCGTCAGGCCAAAGCGATGTGGATTGAACAATTTGACAAAAGGAAAAGTCCACAAGGTAAGGATTATTATTGGCTCAGCGGCCAATTTGTCAATCAGGATAAAGGAGAAGACACTGATGAATGGGCGCTCGAACATGGCTACGTTTCTGTGGTACCGGTACAATTTGACCTAACGGCACATCATTCTATACAACAACTTAATACATGGGATTTAAATGAATAAAATCGACTTACTATACGGATTTTTAATTGGCATCATTGCCACGGTTCTCGGGAGCTATCTTTTTTTGGCCATGTTCACTGACTATGGTTTTATTGAGGGCATCCAGATAATGAAATCAAGAAACCAATTGGGAAAAATCATTACTTTAGGTGCGATTTTAAATTTGGCTATGTTTTTCATCTTATTAAAAGTCAATAGGGAACTTATGGCGCGGGGCGTCATTTTAGCATTGATTATTTTGACCATAATTACCTTATTTGTGTAACGTTTACCAAAAAGACATGAAATATTACATCATTGCCGGCGAAGCTTCAGGAGATTTACACGGTTCGAATTTAATGAAGGCCTTATATAAGAAAGACCCCGATGCGGACATGCGTTTCTGGGGTGGTGATTTGATGCAGAAAACAGGAGGAACATTGGTAAAACATTACCGTGATTTGGCATTTATGGGTTTTATCGAGGTGATTTTCAATTTGAAAACCATCTTAGGAAACATCAAAATCTGTAAAGAGGATATTCTAGCATTTCAACCGGATGTGATTATTTTTATCGATTATCCCGGTTTTAATATGCGTATTGCCAAATGGGCCAAAGAATTCGGCATAAAGACCCATTATTATATTTCACCTCAAATTTGGGCCTGGAAGGAAAACCGCATTACGGACATCAAGCGCGACGTGGATAAAATGTTTGTCATTCTTCCGTTTGAAAAAGATTTTTACGAGAAAAAACATAACTTCCCTGTCGAATTTGTTGGCCATCCATTAATAGACGCCATTCACAACCGCATTCCGGTTGACACTGATTTCCGCAAAGAAAATAAGCTGGATGAGAAACCCATAATCGCTCTTCTTCCCGGAAGTCGCAAACAGGAAATCAGTAAAATGCTGGAAGTGATGCTGAGCGTGGTATACGATTTTCCCGACTACCAATTTGTGATTGCCGGTGCGCCAAGTCAGGAATTTTCGTTTTATGAGCAATTTTTGAACAATAAAAACGTCCATTTTATTTCCAATAAAACATATGATTTATTAAGTATTTCACACGTCGCTTTAGTGACTTCCGGAACGGCAACATTAGAAACTGCGCTATTCAAAGTTCCTCAGGTGGTTTGCTATAAAGGCAGCTGGGCATCGTATCAGATTGCCAAACGGGTAGTGACCCTGAAATTCATTTCTTTAGTCAATTTAATAATGGATAAGGAAGTGGTGACCGAATTGATTCAGGAAAAATGCAATTCCAAAAGCATCAAAACAGAATTGAGAAAAATACTGGATCCAGAATCCAGAAAACAAGTCCTGTACCAATACGATGTTTTGCAAACCAAATTGGGTGGTATCGGTGCAAGTGAAAAAACAGCGCGTTTGATTATGGAAGACCTCAAATAGTCCTAAAAACAAGTTTTATTTTTCTATTGGGCAAATAATTATTCAAATTATATTTTGTAAGACAAATCTTTCAATATAATTTGTACTTTTATAAACATGAAAGTACTTCAATTCCCTGTTGCTAGAATAACTATTTGGTTTGTATTAGGAATACTGATTTCCTATGGTACTAATACTGTTCCTCAAGCAGCGTTGCTACTGCTTATTCTTTCTTTATTAGGATTTAGTCTGATGTACTACCTATCCCAAAAAGATTTTATACAAAAAACATATTTCGGGCTAAGCGTATATTTTCTGGCGTTTTGTATTGGCGTAAGCACACAGGTTGCGCACACCGATTCGTATCAAAAAAGCAATTTTATCTATCAGTTGGACAGCGCAGATAAGGTTCAAGTTATGGAAGTGGTTCTCCGGGAAAAACTGAAAAGTTCTGTTGCCAATGAGCGTTTTATTGGCATCGTTAAAAAAATCAATCAACATAGCGCCAGCGGGAAAATACTTCTTAATTTCCATAAGAACAAAGTACCTATAAAACTTCCTATCGGATCCCATTTACAGATAAGAGGTTTGATTTACAGACACAGGATTCCACTTAATCCAAATCAGTTTGACTATGGCCGCTATCTGACCAACAAATCGGTTTTAGCACAGATGTATACCAATTATTCTGAAGTAAAAATGTGTGGCATTGACAAAAGCATTTGGTTTTATTCAGATTACCTGCGGGAAAAAATTATAGCAAACCTGCAAAAGAGCCATTTCCAAAAAGAAGAATTGAATGTGATTACGGCTTTGATTTTAGGACAGCAACAGGAGATTTCCCAGGAAATATTACATGATTACCAATTTGCCGGGGCGATACACATCCTATCTGTTTCTGGTCTGCATATTGGTTTCATCATGTTGTTCATCACCTTCCTTTTAAAACCTTTATCAAAAAATAGATTAGGAAACAGCGTCCGGTTAATCGTTATATTGGTCACACTTTGGGGGTTCGCCGTTATTGCGGGATTATCACCTTCGGTAGTGCGTTCGGTAACGATGTTTTCATTTGTGGCTGTTGGGATGCATTTGAAAAGGAGCACCAATATTTTCCACACATTATTGGTTTCCATTTTACTGATACTCTTATTTCAGCCGTCATTTCTATTTGATGTTGGATTTCAACTGAGTTATGTGGCGTTGTTTTTTATTCTTTGGCTGCAGCCCTTACTAACTACTCTTTGGTTGCCTAAATACAAAATATCGCAATATTTATGGGATATCGTAACGGTTTCGTTTGCAGCGCAAATAGGCGCATTCCCGTTAAGCATTTATTATTTCCATCAATTCCCGGGTTTGTTTTTTGTCACCAATCTGATTGTGATTCCGTTCTTAAGTGTCATTATGGCTTTGGGAGTATTGGTAATGGTTCTGGCGCTGTTTAATTATGTTCCCGAAATACTGGTTAAATTGTTAGAGATATGTGTCAGTTATCTGAACAAAATTATTGGCTGGGTGGCTTCTTTCGAGCAATTCATTATTCAGGATATTCCGTTCAACAGTTACATGCTTATAAGTTCCTATTTTTTAATCATTACAACCATAATTTGGTTCAAAAAACCGAATTTCAGCAAAATGACTTGGGTAGGAATAGCCATAATCCTTTTCCAGATCTGTTGTTTTGGAACGCGTTGGAATAATCAAAGCCAAAAAGAATGGATTGTCTTTAATCTAAAGAAAAAATCGCTCATTACGGAACGTAACGGAGAAGAAATAACCGCTTTTTACCATAGCAGGAAGAGGAATACTTTCGACGAAAACTGGATACTGAAACCGTATATGGTTTCGCATTTCAGTGCAATAAAAAAGTTTGAAAAGATGCAAAACACTTTTTATTTCAAAAATAAAAGCATTTTAATACTGGACAGTTTAGGAGTCTTTCCAATTGAAATGAAACCGGATGTATTAGTCATTACGCAATCGCCTAAAATAAATTTAGAACGACTGCTTCAAACCTTCAAGCCCGAAATTGTGGTAGTTGACGCTTCCAATTACAAAACTTATGTAAGCTGTTGGAAGAACACCTGCCGAAAAGAAAAAATCCCTTTTCACGATACTGGTGAAAAGGGATTTTATAGATTGAATTAAGTTTGCTTTTTCTTAATCTTTTTAACGGCTTTTTCTATGGCAATCTTTTCTTTTTGTGAATCCAGCTTAAGAATCTGGTTGGCTGTATCAAGCCATGCCATTGGTCCTCCAGCCACATAACCTGTGCTGCCAAGTTGAACAAAATTCACCTTCCCATCCTTATCAGTTGCATTTACAAACCACACGGTTGGAAAACCCTGAATACCAAATATCTGTTGCAATTCGGAGTTTTGCTTTTTTAATTCTTCAGCTTGCGGAGTTCTTCTTGGAAAGTCCAATTCCAAAAGAACTACATTTCTTTTTGACCATGCTTCAAATTCCGGTGTTTTCAAAACTTCTTTTTGCAAACGAATACACCAGCCGCACCAGTCGCTTCCTGTAAAAAACAATAGCAATGGCTTTTTGGTTTTCTTAGAAATCTCTATTGCTTTTTTGACATCACTTTGCCAAACCGATTCTTGTGCTTCTACTGCAAATGATCCAAGTACAAGTAATAATGTTATAAGTATCTTATTCATTTTTATTTTTATTTATTTGTTCATTTCAAATATGATGCCGAAAATCTAACGGACGCCGTGCATTAATTTCTTAATCACAGGCCCCATTAAGATTGAAAATAAAGCTACCAGAATCGAGATTGTTGTTAATATCCAAAAGAAATAACTCAAACCATGCTCGTCAGCAATCTTATCAATATTTTCACCGAACATACCGGCACCTTTCATCCCGATTGCTACTGCAAGATACCAAACTCCAAACATAAATGCAATCATTCTTGCCGGAACCAATTTACTGACATAAGACAATCCAACAGGCGAAATGCACAATTCGGCCATGGTATGGAACAAATATACTAAAATCAGCCAGATCATACTCACTGATGCGGTTTTAGCTCCCGGTGCAATACCATCAGCTCCAAATGCAACACATGCCATTCCCAAGGCCAACAATCCCATCCCGATTCCGTATTTTAGATTGGCAGCAGGGTTGTATTTACTTTCCCACCATTTTGAAAACAATGGGGCAAGGGAAATAATGAAGAGAGAGTTTAAGGTAGAAAACCAAGTGGCAGGAACTTCTGTTAAAGGCGTGGTTACTTTGTCTATTTTCAAAAATTCAAGAGTTCCATCGGATAACGTCAAATAACCTGCGGTGTAATAATCTTTCGCCAGCATCCAGAGTGCAATCATCCAGATAATCACAAAACTTAAGCTCAAAATCATATTCGCTACAGCGTAGTTCTTAAAAGTTTGTTTGAACATCAGGTACAAAACCCAAGTGATAATCGCCAAAGGCAATACCGTAATCAATGAATTCACCACTAAAAATACTACACTCCAATTACCCTCCAGAACCCTATTCGTATAATCACTGGCAAAAATGGTTAAACTGTTTGGTGATTGCTCAAAAATAGCCCAAAAGAAAATAGTTAAAAAAGCAAAAAAAGTAACCGCCATTAATTTTTCTCTTGTGATTTGAGAATATTGGGTAAATCGGTAAATCAATAAAATAATAAACAAAACCAAGGCGGTTACAATTGCAACGGAGTTTCCGTTTTCGCCTAAAAATCCAAATATATTAATCTTCCCGCCAGAAATTTTTGAAGCAGGGTCATTTAAAATCCATAATAGTCCTAACATCGCGGAAAGTGCAATTAGTGCTAATTGCCATGTTGAAAACGGATTTCTTGTGTCGGTATCCAAAGCTTCTGCTTTTGCCTTGCTTTCTTTGCTTGGTTTTAAACCGATATCTCCAAAAATATTTTTAGAAAGCCAAAATTGAAGCATTCCGAAGAACATAAAAACTCCGGCTAAACCGAAACCATAACTCCACCCCACTTTTTCACCAAGGTATCCGCAAAGCAATATTCCGAAGAAAGCACCCGCATTTACACCCATGTAGAACAAGGTGTACGCTCCATCTTTTTTATCCGGACGGTCTTTGTACATTTCAGAAATGATCGAGGTCATGTTGGGTTTAAAAAAACCATTCCCAAAAACCAGTAATACCAATCCTAAATAGATAGAAAACTCCGTTTCTACAGCCATAGAAGCATGTCCAAGGGTCATCAATACTGCCCCTAAAACGACTGCCCATCTGAAACCGATTACTTTGTCGGCGAAGTAACCTCCCATCATCGTTGACAAATATACCAGACCTACATACGATCCGAATAAAGCAGATGCATTACCACGGGTCCATTCCCAACCCCCATCAATAAATGACGACGTTAAAAATAATATTAATAACGAACGCATTCCGTAGAATGAGAAACGTTCCCACATTTCTGTGAAAAACAAAACGAATAATCCGGCCGGATGGCCTAAAACGGTACTCTTAAAAAACTGGTCTGTAGAATTCTGGCTCATAGTAAAATTTATTTAACTTCCTGCATTAACTTCTTAATCAATGGTGACACAACAATCAGCAGTATTCCCGCAATTAAGGCATAAATGGCCAATTGATAATAACCATCGGTATATCCTTGTAATTTGGTAATCAACGAGGCGTTTTCATCCGGGGAGGACATTCCGGCTCCTAATAAACCGGCTGCATACTGACCATAAGCGCTGGCCAGGAACCACATTCCCATCATCATTCCCGATAATCTTTTTGGAGATAATTTGGTCATAATCGACAATCCGATTGGTGACAAACAAAGCTCCCCAAAAGTGATAATCAAATAAGCAAGGGTAAATATATTTAAAGACGTGAGTCCTTCTACATCGGCAAAAAATCGGGTATAATAGAATACGTAAAATGCGGCGGCCAAAAACAAAAACCCTATTCCAAATTTAATTACGGTATTGGGTTCAATTTTCTTTTTGGCCATAGCCAACCACAATAATCCGATTAACGGGCTGAAAATAATTACGAATAATGAATTGGACGTATTATTTACAATGTTTGGATTGATCTCAAAAAATAATAAATTATGATGCAGGTTATCTTTTGCAAAAAGCGCCAATGAACCGCCGCTTTGCTCAAAAAATGCCCAGAAAATAACCGAGAATAGAATAAAGACAAAGGCAGCCAGCAGTTTTTTCTGCGCTTTTTTATCTTTCACTTTAAAGGTTTCGTAAAAGAAGTACAGAATGGCCAAGGGCCCGATTAAATACATAAAATAATCTGTGTAATCAGTGTTTTTAATCATCATATAAATCAACGGAATGCTTAAAAGCGAACAGGCATATACCGTGATTTCCATAGTCGTTCTTTTCGACGCAGCCAGATGCGGATTCGGAGTGTCTCCAATAGGACCTAATGATTTTTTAGTCAATATAAAAGTAATCAATCCGATAATCATTACTATAGCGGCCGATAAAAAGGCATAGCTCCATCCATAATCAGGGCTTGTTCCTAAATAAACGCAAACGGCTCCACCTAACAAAGCTCCAATATTGATTCCGGAATAGAACAATCCAAAACCGGCATCCCTTCTTGGATCACCTTCTTTATAGAGTTCCCCTACCATCGAGGAAATATTCGGTTTGAAAAAACCGGTCCCAATAATAGACAACGTAATTCCTAGATAAAAATACACTTGTGGAGAAAAGGCAATAATTAAATTCCCCAAAATCATTACGGAACCTCCAAACAACAGGGATTTTTTGAATCCCAAAATTTTATCTGCAAAAATTCCTCCGATAAAGGTAAAGGCATAAACGAAAGCCTGAATCGCGCCATATTTCAGGTTGGCATCCTTATCAGACAGTGCCAAACCTAAAATCTGATCGGCCATAAAAATGGTCAAAACCCCTCTCATTCCATAGAAACAGAAGCGTTCCCACATTTCTACCAAAAATAAATACCAAAGTTGTTTTGGATATTTACCTTTAAAATTCTGTATTTCTTCTAATGTTAAACTATGTTCCATTTATATAATAAATTAATTAATTCCTTTTTCTTTCATGACTTTATTAAGTTGTTTCACTAAAACAAACATCAAAATGGTGGCAAACATCAACAATGAAAAATTCACCCAAAAGAAATCGGTTTTATCTTCATAAGTATCCCACATACTGGCGAGAACGCCGCTTAATTTATTCCCGATAGAGGTCGATAAAAACCATCCTCCCATCATCAGGGAAGTGATATTGGTCGGACTCAATTTGGATACCACCGATAATCCCATCGGACTGAGAAAAAGCTCTCCAATAGTGATAATTCCATAATTGGCAACAAGCCACCAAACACTTACTTTCTCTGCTCCGTTACCTCCCATATTCACAGCCGCAATCATTACCAAAACGGACAATGCCGATATTAACAACCCAAAAGCGATTTTTGTCGGCGTTGAAGGTTCTTTCTTTCTACTTCGTAAAAAAGTAAAAAAAGCGACCACCAAAGGCGTTAAGATAATCACCCAGCCGGGATTTATGGATTGGCTTAAATTGGTTGCCCACAAACTGACTTTTGTGCCTTCCGGCGGCTTTTTATCATCGGACACGTTTCTAAAATAGAGCGGATAATTCACTTCTTTTTTAACCACACCATTTTCTTTTTGCAGGCGAAATTGTTCATCATACACTTCAACAGAATCTTTTTTGAATTCTACTTCCTTGGCTAATTTCAATCCGCTGAAAACTGCTCCGGTTGTTCCTGAAACCTCTCTGTCGGTATAACGGTCAGCCCAAGTGGTCAGTGCAGAACCATTCAGTTTGAATACCGCCCAGAATAAAATCACTACTCCAAAAATGGCCAGCAAAGCGCCAATTGGCCGTTTGTCTTCCACTTTCGCTTTAAAATAAAGACTTGCATAAAAGAAAACAACCGGAATACAGGCAAAGACAAAAGCGTCCGTGCTATCTGAACCAAAAATAGAACAGTTCGGATTGGCATCCGAAGCCACCCCTTTTAGTAACCACCCGATAACTCCAAATACCACGGATGGTAATAAGATAAAAAGGACGATTTTATAAAATGGCATATCGCCCTCCTGAACACCTTTTTTCTGATCATAACCCACATAGTGTTTTGTACCTAACAGGAAGATTGCTACACCTATAAACATTCCGACACCGGCTGCCATAAAAGCCCATTGCCATCCCAAAAGAATTTGCAATGCGGCACCAAAGAAATTACAAATGAAAGCACCGACATTAATTCCCATATAGAAAATATTATAACCTTCATCTTTCTTGTCTTTGTATTCTTCCTTGGAATAAAAACTTCCTAATAGTGTGGAAATATTGGGTTTAAAAAATCCATTACCAACAATTACAAAAGTCATCGCAATATAAAGAGATGTAATATTGTGTATTCCCATCATGAAATATCCTATTCCCATTAGAATACCCCCGAAAACAATGGATTTTCTATATCCCAGATATCTATCCGCAACCAATCCTCCAATAAATGGGGTAAGAAAAACCAAAGCGATAAAAGTACCATATAAATCCGAAGCCTCTTTTTCGGTCATTGCAAATCCGGCTTCTACGTCTTTAAGATAGAGCGTAAAAATTCCAATCATCAAATAATAACCGAAACGTTCCCACATTTCCGATAAAAACAAAAAGGGCAGCGCTTTTGGGTGTTTACTCCACATAAATTTATTGTGTTAAAAAAACAAACCTACAAGGGTTTCTTGTAGGCTTGAAAGATATAAAAATATTTTTTAATCTAATTATCTCACTCCGTGCATCATTTTTTTCAATTTTGGAGTAAGAGCCATTAAAATTACAGCTGCCAATCCGCAAAGAATAACAAATACCATGAAGAATTCGAATAAGTTGTGAATTTCAAATCCTGCAAAAACCGGATTCGAAGGGCTGATTTGATTTTTCTCCAATAGCGCTAACTGCTCAGCTGTTGGCGTTACTTTTTTATCAAGAACAGCTTGTAAATCGATTCCTAATTCTTTTGCCTTATTGAATTTATCTCCTGTTGCAGGTAAAATAGAACCTAAAGTTCCGGCTAACGCATAACCTGAGGCATTTGATAAGAAGAAAACTCCATACAATAAAGAAGAAAAACGTTTTGGAGATAATTTACCTACTAATGATAATCCGATTGGGGATAAACACAGCTCAGCAGCAGTCTGAATTAGATACAAAAGAATTAACCATTTGATAGCTAACAATCCGTCGTTTCCTAAGTCTTTCACATTGTAAGCAATAATGAAATAACTTAAGGCAATTAAACCTAGTCCTACAGCTTGTTTTACCGGAGAAATTGGCTCTCTGTCTTTGCTTCTTAAATAATCCCATAACATACTGAACGGAACTGCAAAAGCGACTACGAATAATCCGTTAAAAATCTGCACCATTGAAGGAGGCATGTTATATCCAAAGAAATTTCTATCCGTTTGGTTATCTGCAATAAACGTCAGAGACGAACCTGCCTGCTCGAAAGCAGCCCAGAAAAATATTACGAAGAAAGCCACAATATAAATCACTAAAATTCTATCTCTCTCAACTTTAGTTAAAGATGAATCTGAAATAATCAATCCCGCCAATGTGATACCACTAGAGTATATTACAGTATAAATCCAGTTTTGATCAACAATATAATGGAAAATTGCTCCTAAAACAAAAAAGGCAACTACAGCACCCATTAATGCATTTTTAGAAAATACGGCTTTTTGAGACTCACCTTCTTCATAGTGAGAATCATCATTATGTTTTGGCAATCCTCCAAGTGGTTTCCCTTCTGGAGTAACTACATATTTATTTTTCAAGAAGTAAAAAACAGCTGTTCCAATCAACATCGCCATAGAAGCTGCCAAGAATCCCCATTTGAAAGCGTGGATATCTCTAATTCCATTTGCATCTTTAACATCCCCTACAATTGGACAAATTAATTGACCTAAGAAAGCTCCTAAGTTGATTCCCATGTAGAAAATAGTAAAAGCGGTATCTAATTTGCTCTTTTCTTGTTTTGGATATAAACTTCCAACCATACTTGAAATATTCGGTTTGAAGAATCCATTACCAAAAATAATAATTCCTAAAGCTGACCACATTAAAGTATTCGCTAAAGATATATTAGTGCCAAAAACGCTTGCACTGAAAAATAATAAAAGCTGACCAACTGCCATCATTAATCCCCCAAGTAAAATACAATTTCTATTTCCAAAAAAACGATCGGAAATAAATCCACCCAACATTGGGGTTAAATAACAAAGTCCTAAGAATCCTCCATAAATTAATGAAGCATCTTCTTCCTTCATCATTAATGAATTCACAAGGAACAAAGTAAGAATTGCTCTCATTCCGTAGAAGTTGAAACGTTCCCACATTTCTGTTCCGAATAACACCCAAAGCCCTTTTGGATGTCCTGTTTTTACTACTGCTTTGTTCATTTTATTGTTTTGGTTATATTAATTTGATTATAAATTTTCTTTGATAAAGTTGGTCATCTTGTTATAAAGCTGGATTCTGGATTTTCCACCATAGATACCGTGGTTTTTGTCCGGATAGATTTGCGAATCAAATTGTTTGTTCGCCTGAATCAAAGCTTCCATCATTTGCATTGAATTCTGTACATGAACATTATCATCGGCACTTCCGTGAATCAAAAGGAATTTGCCATTTAATTTATCAACATAATTAATTGGTGAATTCTGATCATATCCGCTTGGATTTTCCTGAGGGGTCTGCATGTACCGTTCGGTGTAAATACTGTCATAAAAACGCCAGTTGGTTACCGGTGCAACAGCGATTGCCATTTTGAAAATGCCATCACCTCTGAAAAGACAGTTAGACGACATATATCCTCCAAAACTCCATCCAAAAATCCCTATTCTGGACTTATCCACAAATGGATAGTTTCCTATCACTTTTGCAGCATCAAGCTGATCTTCCAGCTCGTATTTTCCTAATTCTTTTTGGGTCACTTTTTTGAAATCAGCTCCTTTGAAACCTGTTCCTCTTCCGTCTACACAAGCTACAATGTATCCTTGCTGCGAAAGCATCATAAACCAATAATCGTCTGAACTGTTCCATTCGTTATTCACCTGTTGTGATCCCGGACCGGAATACTGATACATAAAAACCGGGTATTTTTTAGTGGGATCAAAATCTTTAGGTTTAATCATCCAGGCGTTTAACTCATTTCCTTTTGCCGTTTTCAGAACAAAAAATTCTTTTTGAGGTAAATTATATCCTTTTAGTTTTTCGCCCAATGCGTCATTATTAACAATAGACTGCACTTGCTTTCCGGTTTTTGTGCCGTTCAAAGTGTAGCTTGTAGGCTGCGATGCACTTGAGAAAGTATTGATGAAATATTGGAAATTCGGACTGAAAGTCGCCGAATTTGTTCCTGTAAATTGAGACAAACGAACTTTGTTTTTACCGTTCAGGCTAATTCTGTATATATCCCGATTGACGGAACCGTTTTCTACCGACTGATAAAACACCGTACCTGTTTTTTCATCAAAACCGTAATACGAAGTTACTTCCCACTTTCCTTTTGTAACCTGATTTTTTAATTTCCCCGTTTTATCATACAGATAAATATGGTTGAATCCGTCTTTTTCGCTGGTCCAGATAAAACTGTTATCCTTCAGGAACGTCAGGTTATCGGTAATATCGATATAGGCTTTATCTTTTTCATTCAGCACCACCTTTGCAACCCCGGTAGTTCCGTCTACAAAAATTAAATCCAGATTATCCTGATGTCTGTTAATGACCTGTACGCTCAAAAGATTGGCATCATTAGTCCATTTTATTCTTGGGATATAGAAATCATTGTAATTCCCAAGTTGTATTTCTTTTGTGGCATTGGCCTTTACATCATACAAATGCAACGAGACCACTGCGTTTTTTTCGCCTGCTTTCGGATACTTGAACGTTTCCACCGTTGGATATAAATCTTTATGGAAAGTACTCATCGAGAATTCCGGAACTTCAGTTTCATCAAATTTGATGTAAGCCAATTTATCTCCGGCTTTATTCCAGTCGAAGGCTCTTACAAATGCGAATTCTTCTTCATACACCCAGTCCGTAATTCCATTGATCACATGATTTTTCTTACCGTCGGTTGTGATTTGTTTCGTGGTTTTGGAAGCGATATTGTAAACAAACAAATTATTTTCTTTAGCGAAAGCAATCTGCGTTCCATCAGGAGAAAAGGTAGGTTCCTGGATTTTGAATTCAGCCAATTTGACCAACTGTTTGTTTTCGGTATTGTATAAAAAATAATTGGCTACGAATGAGTGACGGAAAATCTGATCGCTGTTATTCGCAATCAATATCATTTTTTCATTGGCATTGAAAGTATAACTGTCGATTCCTTCCAATTCTTTGTGATTTTTAGTGTCAATCAGAGTAGACACTTTTTTGAGCGTAGCAAAATCATACAGATCAATTTGGATGCTTCGGGTTGCTCTGTCGGAATTTAGGACCGTATATTGATTCGTATTCTTCATGGATTGCAGTTCATCCATTCCTTTTGTACGAAAAACTCCCGTAAATATCTCGTCTACGGTAATTTTTTGCTGTCCAACTACTGACAATGAAGTCAATAAAAATAAAAACGCTATTTTTCTAATCTGTTTCATGTGTTATGTATCTGAAAAAACTTCCAATTTTAGTGAAAATTTATCATATAACAGCACTTTTAATTGTTAAAAGGGAAAACACAAAAGAATTATATCCAATTTATGAAAATTACAGGAGAGATATATGTGAAAATATGAAGTTTTTCCTTTAAAATTATATAACTTCATAGTAACAAAACAATGCCAATTTTATAACGATGAAAGAAAGGCTGGTTTTATTTTTCCATCTATTATTCGGCTTTTCAGCCAAAAGTCATGCGCTTGGCGTTGACCTAATATCCCATTTTATCACTGAAGCAGCTTTCAGCACTCATAGCCAACCTTTTTTAATCAGCCGACTATTACAACAATTGGGAAACGCAATTGTTAAAATTATCAGCTATCCATTTGAGGCAAGTCCTCATTTTTATTACAAGTGGTGGTTTTTAATGGCGGCAGTCTTCTTTATAGCATTATTTCTGAGATTGTTATTCGAGAAAAGTTATCGTTTCAATAAAAACTATGCTCAAAACCACATTAAAACCATTGAAAGCATAGAAGAAATAAAAACCTATTTCCTCTTTATCGGTATTATCTCGCTGCTTATCGAAATTCTGAACAGTACTTTACAAATCAGGGAGTTTTCGGAATTACTTCCTAAGTCCTTATTTGGAATAGTGTGTTTGTCCATTTATTTTCTGTCTCGAAAAAACCACGCTTACGACGACTACTTACAACCCTTATTCGTAACATTATTTACGTTTTATTCGGCAGCAATGATATATAAGATTGCGGCTTTCCCTTTCGATTTAATTAACTATAGTCAGGTGCTGATTTTGCTTTTTTTCTCTTATAATGTATTCAGGGAAATTAAGCACTACCTGGTTTTCATCAGTTGCTTTTTTACAATATTGGTCATTTTATTGTTTTCCAAAATTGTAGATGCCCAACCGCTTATCGTTTTAATTGAAAGTGGCATGGTCATCCTGCTGATAAACAATGCCCGTAGAATTGCAATCCTCAATACCAGTGACCGCATTTTGTTTTCCAACAATATCATCAATAATTTGAATTCAATTTCGGTGGCATTTGATAACGAAGGAAAGCTGACATTCTGTAGTAACTCCATTGAGAAAATTATGGGATTCAAACCTGAGGAGATATTAGGGAAGAATTTTTTAGACTTAACACAAGAGGGAATTCACGATAAAGTGGATTACAACTCCATTTACATCCCTGACAAAACCTATATCCGTAAATTGAAGTGCAAAGACGGACACTATAAGTACATCCAATGGACCGATCAGAAGTACAATGGCAATCTTTTTATTGCCAATGGTCAGGACATCACCGATAAAATACTTGCAGAGGAACAATACAAAAACCTGATACAAGCATCTTCCGATTTTATTTATGAAATGGACAAATATGGAAATTGTATTTTCATCAATCAATTTTCGGAAACGATTTTGGGATATTCCAATCCCGAACTGCTTGGTAAAAACTTCCGGTTCATGATTGTTCCGGAATATTTAAAAGCTGTTGAGGAGCATTATTCCCATATTCCGCAGGGACGGAATTATTTTGACACCATTGAATTCCCGGTCCTGAAAAAAAACGGGGAAGAGTTATGGTTATCCCAAAGCACTACAATAAACAGAAATGAGTTGGGAAAAATAATTGGCTTTTCGGCTATCGCAAAAGATATTACGTTAGCAAAAAAAGCCGAGAAGGAAGAAGCAATCCGCCATACCCGGATAGACGAATTAACGTCACTCTCTAATAAATTATCGACCTTAAATTTCCTGACATTTGATTCTTCATTCGAATTGATTCAGCACATTGCGAATGAAACTGCGATTGGATTACAGATTGAAAGGGTTAGCTTGTGGTGCAACTTTGATGACTACATCGAATTATTGACGATCAATGTAAACAATCCATACAACACGGTGGAGGAACGGAAGTTTTATAAGAAAGATATGGCGTATTACTTCAATATGATTGAGAAGCTTCCCATATTTGTCGCTTCCGATGCGCAGCATAATCCTCAAATTGGGGAGTTACGGGATTATTTGGATGAGTTTAAAATCAAGTCTCTTCTGCATTTTCCTCTATATGTATTAGGGCAACTTTCAGCGATTACCTTTTTTGAAACTACCCGGGCCATAAAAATCTGGACTGATGAAGAGATTAATTTTGCAAAAACAATATCCGATATCATTGCTTTAGCCATAGAAACTTTCAAAAGAAAAGGGGCCGAGGAATTGATTGTTTACAAAAGTGAAATACTTACCTCCATAGCTAAAACCACGGAGAAACTTTTGAAAATAAACAGCATCAAGGAGATTTTCAGTGAATCATTAGGATATATTGGGGAATCTACCAAAGTGGATCGCTTAAGTTTCTTTGAAAATAATCCACAGACTCAGACATTAAGTCAAAAATTTGAATGGAGCAGTACGGATAATCTCAAGGAAATTGATAATCCGAATTTCCAAAACATTCCTCATTCTGCCATCAAAGAATTCATAACGAGCACTACCAGTAAAAGTCCATATATTGCCATTGTTAAGGACCTTCCGGAGAGCAACTTCCAAACATTCCTATTGGAACAAAAAATCCTCTCTGTTCTAATTTTATCACTATTTATCAAAGATGTTTTTTATGGCTATATCGGATTTGATGATTGTACACGTGAACGTGTCTGGAGTGCTGATGAAATAAATATTCTGCAAACACTGGCTAATAATATTACCGTCACTATTGAGCGAATCAATAATGAAAACACTATCAAGGAAAGCGAAGAAAAATTTAGGCTATTGGCCAATAATATCCCAGCTACCGTATACCTGGTCAAATACAATGAAGAACGGACAAAAATCTATCTGAACGACGAAATAGAAACTTTAACGGGATACTCCAAATCCGATTTTCTGAACAATTCCATATCCATTTTTAATTTATACCATCCCGAAGACCGCGAACGGGCCCGAGCTGAAATCGAAACTGCAATCAATCAGGGAAAATCTTTTCATATTTCCTGCAGACTAATTCAAAAAAACGGTGAAACAGTCTGGATTGAAGAATATGGAGAAGCAATTGTCATCAATAATGAAATAACCTATATCGAAGGGGTAATCATCGATGCCACCGAACATAAACAGGCAGAAGTGGCCTTCAAGGAAAAAGAACTTGCTGAGGAGGCCAACCGGGCAAAATCCCAATTTCTGGCCAATATGAGCCATGAAATCAGAACTCCTTTAAATGGGATTATCGGTTTTAGCAATCTGCTGCTGAAAACTAAGCTGACCTCCATTCAGGAACAATTCATGGTAACGGTGGCGCAATCGGCAGATTCCTTGTTGGGTATTGTTAATGACATTTTGGATCTGTCAAAAATCGAAGCCGGAAAATTGGAACTCGACATCACTAAAGCCAACATTAATAATATGATAGACCAGGTGGCTGATATGGTCAAATATTCGGCTCACGAGAAAAATCTGGAGTTAATCATCAATCTTAATGACGACATTCCTGCCCATATTTGGGTAGATGAAATCCGCCTGAAACAAATATTGGTCAATCTTTTGGGTAATGCGATCAAATTTACTTCTGAAGGCGAAATTGAACTCGGAGTTACGTGCAAAAAAATTACTGAGAACACCTCCAAAATGAAATTCTATGTACGGGATACCGGAATCGGTATAAAACCCGAAAATCGGAAAAAAATATTTGAAGCCTTTTTACAGGAAGACAATTCAACTACCCGAAAATATGGCGGAACCGGATTGGGACTGCCCATTTCTAACAGCCTGCTTTCATTAATGAAAAGTAAGTTACAGATTGAGGACCAGCCTCAAGGGGGCACACTTTTTTTCTTCGAAATAAAAATTAAATCGGAAATGGGTTCCAGAAGGGTCCTGAAAGACAATCTCATTAAAAAGGTGTTGCTGCTCGAAGACAATTTAGCCAA
Source organism: Flavobacterium sp. GT3R68 (assembly GCF_007109225.1). Lineage (GTDB taxonomy): Bacteria > Bacteroidota > Bacteroidia > Flavobacteriales > Flavobacteriaceae > Flavobacterium. The sequence goes on along the minus strand of NZ_VJZK01000001.1, from coordinate 891,197 downwards.
TGCCGATGTATTAAAAAGAATGGCTCAGCGTTATAATATTGCCTGTACTGTTGTCAAAGACATCGAGTCAACAATTAAAGAAATTGAGCTAAATCCGAATTTCGATATCATTACGCTCGACTATGAACTGATTGGGCAGTCAGGACTTAAGACACTTCTCGAGGTTACAAATATTGCGTCAAGACCCATTATACTAATGCAGAATTCCAATGCCAGTGAAATCGATTTATCCACCAAAACCAATATTATCACAATAGTAAAACCACTAAAGACCTCTATCCTTTATAATGTATTGACGGAGTTAAGCCAATCCAATACAGAGAAAGGCATCACAAAAAAATTAAAAGATAAACAAAGTCATAGTACGAGAGAAAAGATAAAAATCCTGATCGCGGAAGACAACAAAATAAACATGTTGCTGACCAAAACACTGGTAAAAAAAATCATGCCCAAAGCCACTATATTGGAAGCTGTAAACGGTCAGGAATCCATTAAAATGTATAAAGAGCATGAGCCCGAAATGATCCTGATGGATATCCAGATGCCGGTCATGAATGGATACGAAGCTACAACAGCCATCCGGGCACTGAGTAAGGATTGCATTATCATTGCCCTCACCGCAGGGATAATCAATGAAGAGCGGGAAGTTTGCATCAATTTGGGAATGAACGATTACATTACGAAACCAATCAGCAGGCAAACATTAGAAACAGCGCTTATTAAATGGGTAAAAACCATCAAAAAGTAAATTAAATTTTCCCTAAACCGTATCTTTGCAACAAATACAATTTAATTTATCAGGAATGAACAACGCTATTGCCGGATTTTCAAAATTATCCAAAGACGAAAAAATAGACTGGATTGCCAATGAATATTTCGCAGACCCGGCAGAAGCAACCGCCCTGATAAAGAAATATTGGAATTCTGACCAAAAACTGCAACAGCTGCATGATGAATTTATCGAAAATACGATAACCAATTTTTACATTCCGTTAGGAATCGCTCCTAACTTTCTGATTAATGGAAAATACAAAACCATACCCATGGCCATTGAGGAAAGTTCGGTAGTAGCGGCGGCTGCTAAATCGGCTAAATTCTGGTCAACACGCGGTGGATTTAAAGCAACCGTTCTGAATACCGAGAAAATCGGTCAGGTTCATTTCATTTATAAAGGAGATGTCTCCAGACTGGAGCATTTTTTTGCACAAACTAAAGCGACATTTTTCTCCACTACGGAAGCCATTACAAAAAACATGCAGAAACGCGGTGGCGGAATTTTAGATATCGAGCTTCGGGACAAGACCGAACTGATGGCTAATTATTTTCAACTACATGTTACTTTTGAGACTAAAGATTCGATGGGAGCCAACTTTATCAACTCCTGTCTGGAACAATTTTCGAAAACACTAAAAGAAGAGGCCCTCGCTTTTGAATTATTTTCTGACGAAGAAAAGCAAATTGAAGTCGTGATGAGTATTCTTTCCAATTACGTTCCAAATTGTTTGGTTCGTGTCGAGGTTTCCTGCCCGGTTGAAGCTTTAGCTGAAAAGCATATTGAGTATCCTTCAGAATTTGCAGAAAAATTTGTTCGGGCAGTCCGAATTGCAGAAGTAGAACCATATCGTGCCGTAACCCACAATAAAGGAGTAATGAACGGAATTGACGCTGTGGTATTGGCAACCGGAAATGATTTCCGCGCGATTGAGGCAGGAATTCATGCCTATGCTTCCAAATCGGGACAGTATTCGAGCTTATCGCACGCGAAGATAGAGAATGGTATTTTTAGTTTTTGGATGGAAATCCCTTTGGCATTGGGTACAGTTGGTGGCCTGACGTCGTTGCATCCCCTGGTAAAGTTATCGATGGAAATGCTGGAGAAACCATCGGCTAAGGAATTAATGGAAATTGTAGCCGTAGCAGGGCTGGCCCAGAACTTTGCTGCATTGCGTTCGCTCACCACCACCGGAATCCAGGAAGGTCATATGAAAATGCATCTGAACAACATCATGAACCAATATCAGGCAACGACAGAGGAACGGGTTTTAATTAAACAATTTTTCAAGACCAATTCCATCGCACACAGCACGGTAGTTGGCTTTATTGAAGATTTGAGAAAATAATTTTTTTTCTAAAAAAACAGCACGTGAAAAAAACATACTACAGTAACGGAAAACTGCTGATTACCGGAGAATACGTAGTGCTCGATGGTGCAAAAGCATTGGCAATACCAACAAAATTCGGACAGAACCTCACTGTTGAGCCCGGAAAAGACAATGCTATCAACTGGACCAGTTATGATAAGGACGGCAGTGTATGGTTTCAGGAAGTTCTTGAATTTGATGCCATTGAAAATAAACCCAGACAGGAAAGCCAGACAATAAAAGAAACATTAACTGAAATTCTGCATGAGGCCTTTCTTTTAAATCCTGACTTTATCACTAAGTCCAAAGGGCACACTGTTACAACCCGACTGACATTTCCAAAATCATGGGGTTTAGGAACCTCTTCGACGTTAATCAACAATATTGCTCAGTGGTTGCAAATTGATGCCTTTACGTTGCTTAGAAACAGTTTTGGAGGAAGCGGCTATGATATTGCATGCGCCCAAAACAATACTCCTATCATTTATCGATTGGATGACGGTAAACCGATAGTGGAACCTGTAGAATTTCATCCGGATTTTACCGAAAATCTATATTTTGTGTATTTAAATAAAAAACAGAGCAGTAAAAAAGCCATTGTTTCGTATCATAAAAAACACAGCAAACTCAGTAAGACCATACCTGCTATCAACAAAATTACAGAAACTGTCGTGAACACGGATTTAAAAACGTTTGCAAACCAATTGGAAGACCACGAAATCATCTTAAGCCACATTCTGGAAATGCAGACCGTTAAAGAGGCCTTATTTCATGATTTTACTGGTGTCATCAAAAGCTTAGGGGCCTGGGGCGGCGATTTCGTGCTCGCAGTTTCCAAACAAGATCCATCTGATTATTTTAAAAGTAAGGGATACACCACCGTTATCCCATATCACGATATGATACTGGCATAAAATAAAAAATCCCGATCAGATCGGGATTTTTTATTTTATGTATAACGAAACTAGTAATTAAACTTAGCTCTGTTATCTTCTATTTCAGCATCTGCTTTTAAAGCTGGAATTACTCTTCCTGCCGCTGATGCGTTTTGAGATTTTAATTTACTAATGTATTGCTCATGGCTTTTCAAAACCGGAGCTTTAGTGATTGTTGTAGCTTTCACCACATATACACCTGAATTGCCTTCGATGGTTCCTGAAGTTTTATTGGTTCCGATACCAAAAGCAGCTCCTACCACTTTTTGCTCAGGCCCAACACCTGGTAATGATGGATTTTCCAAAGTTACATCAACGACTTGTTGTACGGCCACACCATTAGCTTTTGCAATAGCGTCTAAAGAACTTCCTGCCATTTTAGCTTTGATAATCTCCGCTTTTTTCTTGTTTTTCAATATTGGTTCGATTGAAACTCTAGCTTCAGAGATTGGCATCAAGCCTACTTCGTATACTTTCTTAAGTTTCGCAATTACATTTCCAATGTTAGCTACTTCAAAACGTTTTACATCACCAACATTGGTTTCTTTTTCAAAAGCCCAACGAACAATTTGTCTTTGGTTACCGATGGCACCAAAATTCTCATCCATTACTTTCACTTTTACTGAAGGATTGATTGTCAAGGCAGCATCTTTCGCTACTTTGGCAAAATCTTTTTCATTAGCGTCCATTTCGAATTGTACTGCTTTGTTATAGATTTTATCTGAAGTAACATCAGAAGGCTCAATTTTTTGAGCAATTGTTGCCAAACGAATCGCATCTTGCTTATCAGTAACGTTGATGATATGAAATCCGAAGTCACTTTCAACCAGACCAATTTTACCAATTGGGTTACTAAATACAAAGTCATTGAATGGTTTTACCATTTGCCCTTGACTGAAATATCCTAAATCCCCACCCTGTTGTGCAGATGAATCATCCGAGGTCGTCAAAGCCAACATCATGAAACTTGATGGGTTAGCCTGAATCTGAGCCAATAACATTTCTGCTTTTGCTTTCGCTTCTTCTTTAGTTCTTTTTTCTTTTTTATTTGGAACCTGAGTACCTTCGTAACTGATTAAGATATGACTTGCTTTTGCATTAGCTCCAGCTTTTCTACCTAAAGATTTAGAGATACAATAATATTTTCCAAACATATATGGTCCGTAAACTTCTCCCTGAGGCAAGTTAAATAACTGTTCTGCATGTTCTGCCGGCAAATCTTTTTTTGCCACATAAGTTGAATCGTAAGGGATGTCAGAATTTGCATTAACGAATTCCATGTTGTCGGTTGCGGTTCTAAAACCAGGTAAGGTATCGTTTTTACCAGTAGCTTTATTATATTCCACTCTACCAGCTAGTAATGAATTTACATTCGTTTTAACTTCATTTTCATCTTCTACCGAAGCTTTGTCTTCAATTAAAACATATTCGATTTCACGGGATTCTTCTGCCTTGTATTTCTTTTCATTCTTCTTCATGAAATCCGTAATCTCCGAATCAGAAATTTTCACGTCGCTATCTTTGATAGAAGAAAATAAAACAGCCACATAGTCAAAATTAACTTTGTTGGCTTCCATTTCGTATTTCAACTTTCCTTCGCTCTCTGTTGTGAACATTGCAGCCTTAATCAAACCGTTATAGATTTGGAATTTTGCATTCAAAGACGCATCCTTCTCGCGATCCTTGATCATTTGGGCCTGCTCAGGATTGGATTTGAAATATTCTCTGAATTTGGCAATATCAAATTTTCCGGCCGCGTTTAAAAACATTGGGTTCTGACCAATATTCTGATCCGCTTTCAATACTTCAATAATATGATCCTCACCAACTCTGATTCCCAATTTTTCAAATTCGGCAGTTAATAGTGCAATTGAAATTTCCTGATCCCAAACTCTGTTTGCTGCCTGAGTAGAAGTCATTCCTTGACCGCTTTTTTCAGCATTGCTAACTTTTACTCTGAAATCTTCAAAAGCGATGTCTTTACCGTTTACGCTTCCAACGTCTTTTGCCATGTCGCTAAAACCGCCCTTATTAAAAAGATCTCCTACTATAAACGCTAATAAACAAAAACCAATAACTAGTATTAGAAGAAGGGAACGTTGTCTAATTTTTTGTAAAACTGCCATTTTTATCGTTGTTAATTTTAAATTCAGTTTGCGAAAATACAATTATCTATTTAATAATTATAGTTGTAAAGTTATAATTTACAAGAAATTTCATTTTTTTATTAAAAATTAATTTCTCATTGTCATTTTAACTAATTCGATCTTCTTGTTCGTGGCTTCCTCAATGTAAAAAAGGTAATCGCCGATGGCAAGCTCCATGCCTTTTTGAGGTATTTCTTTGGTGAAATCCATTATAAAACCCCCCAATGTTCCATATGAATCGCTTTCTGGAATAGCTAATTTATAAGTTTGGTTCAGATACTCCACGTTGAGTCTTGCTGAAAATAAAAATATGCCTTCTTCTATTTCTTTTTCCGTAAGTGCTGTTTCTTCCGAATCGTGCTCGTCCTCGATTTCGCCAAACAGTTCTTCGACAATATCTTCAATACTGATAATCCCGGCAGTTCCACCGTGTTCGTCTAAAACCACCGCAATACTTTTTCGTGTTTTTATCAATTGGTTGAGCACTTCCTTTATGAATATCGTTTCGGGCACAAATTCAACCGGGATAAGGGCTTTTTTTATTGATTTCGGCTTTTTGAACAATTCGAAGGAATGAACATAACCAATCATATCATCCAGTGAATCCTGGAATACCAACATTTTTGAATATCCGGTCCGAATGAACATGTCTCTCAGATTGTCCACGGAATCCTCGATTTCAACAGCAGAAATTTCGGTTCTCGGTGTCATAATATCCCGCGCCCTTACTCCGGAAAACTCCAATGCATTTTGAAAGATCTGAATTTCCGAATCTACGATTTCATAATCCTCAACGGCTTTCATCTGTTCCGTTATGTAATTCCCTAGTTCGGATTTACTAAAAAAAATGGGAGCCTCGTCGCTTGGGGATTTGAAGATATTCCTTAAAATCACGTCGGAAATCCAAATGATAAAAGTGGCAACATAATAGAAGAGCAGGTAGAAACAATAGGCCGGCACCGCAAAAACTTTGATTAAACAGTTAGCGTAAATTTGAAAAAAAACCTTGGGCAGGAATTCCGCGGTGAAAATAGCGAAAAAAGAACCAATAAAAATCTGTAGTAACAGTGTTGAGCCATTAGAAAAATGGTACCCGGAGGAAGCAATCCATTCCACTATCAGGTCGCCCATAAAAAACCCGTAAATAATCAACGCCAGACTATTGCCAATGAGCATGGTTGCGATAAAGTGAGATGGTTTTTCGGTAAGCCGGGTTAAAATCCTAGAAGGAAAACTATCTTGTTTTTTCTCAATCTCAAGATAGATTTTATTTGAAGAAATGAAAGCAATTTCCATTCCTGAGAAGAAAGCCGATAGTATTAAACAGGTGATTATAATACTAATTTCCATGGCTTACTTTTTCGGATTTCTGTTTTCTATTTTTTTGAAGTAATTCCTGCGGAAGAAGAACATAAAAACACCAAGCCCGGCAATCATGAAGCTGAGCCATGGGGTGTCATTACCCGCATTTAATTTGCTGATTCCGTCAAAAATGAAAATTACCGCAAAAAGGAGGTATGCGTATGGGGTATATTTAAGATAACTCATTGTTTTATTTTAAAAATTATTCTGCCTGATCAATTTCCCCAGAAATTTTCTGAGAATTTACAATTTTGAAATCTTTACTGAAATCGATTCCCTCACCGTAGGATACACCTTTTGGATCTGTAAATTTAAACTTTTTTTCAGTATAAAACCATTCGTTTTTCTGATCGAAATACAACTGCTCCGTTTCGAGGCTTTGTCCGGTTTCATTGCTGATTTTCACCTGACCCTGCAAATCAATCACATCGGTGCCTTTGTAACTTACGGCATATTTAGCAGTGACAAAACTCTTTTTCCCTTTTACATCAAAAAAAGTAACATAGATACCTTCCGGAAATTCGGTAAATGGAAATTCCACTGTCGCATAATCCATCATTTTAGGACTGATTAAAATCGATTTGATCCTGCCGGAATCCGTATATTTTAAATTAAAACCCTCCGCTTCTCCACTGGGAGTAAATTCTGAAAAATTAATTTTTTGGACTTCCTTAAAATTACTTTCGCACGACAGCAAGGCCGCCAAAAAAAAAGCAGCAGCAACACCAAAAATTACTTTACGTTTTTTTATCGTCATACTATAATTTTGGAACCCTCACGGATTCGTTTATCCAGCAATTGAACACAATGTTTTTCCCCGATTTTTTAGCTTCTTTGATTTCAGCCCTGGATGGAGCATTTTTAAGATACCCATCGGCCTGCATATTAGCCGTAGCTTTCAAAAAAGGCGCCACCTCACCTGCTTTTCGTGCGGTTTCTGCTGCCAGAAAGTTAATTGCTTTTTTATCGAAAGCATTTTCTCCGCACTCGCTTCCGCTTTTGGCATATAATCGGGCAATTAACAGATATGCTTCACCCAAAGACGGATCTGCCAAAATTGCTTTTCTGGCCATATCACGAGCTTCAGATTTATTGCTATTATTCAACAAAGACGCGGCCATAAAATAGGTTTTTGCTTTTTCTGAAGTACTAGTACTTAATTCCGCCGATTGGCTGAAGTAAACAATGGCTTCTTTTTGTTTTTTGTTTTTCAATGCTGACAATCCAAGGTAGTACGCTGATTTGGATGTCGGATTAACCTGGTGCAATTCGGTGGCAAGTTTTATAAACAAACTGTCAGAAGTACATTTTTTACTTACTAAATAGGCAGTTGCACCCTCAAGCCAAACTACATCAGCTTTTTTTGATTCAAAAGTTTTTTGATAATATGGAATCAATTTTTCACAGTTAGCGACGCCGGAAATTAAAGCATCAATTCCTTCCGACACTCTTCTGTATGCTCTTTTATCAGCTGTTTGATCTTTTGAAGCAACCGCAATTCTCGAGAAAACAGCATCACGCCGGGCAAGAATATCATCCACCTGAATTCCGTTCGTTCCTTCGGTAAATTGCTTGTAAAACAAATCAAAGTACACATATAAGGCACTAGGATTCGTAAAGTTTTCCGGATATTTTTTGAAAGCGCTATCCAGTAAAGCATAGATTTCATTAGGAGTTCCAATTTTGGCATCATACAAAGCCATTGCCTTGTTTATAACATTCCCGTTATTGTTTTTTGGAAAATTCTTATCGTATTGATCGTATAACTTCAATAAGTCCCGAATGATTATCTCTTTCTCATCCGCAGTAGCGGCATTGTCAATTTTGTATTGAAGGATTTTTGATCCTGTCGTATAAATAGTTTCGTCGAATGATGGACACATCATTCTTACTTCTGACCAAGGCAAAAAGGCAGCGTTCCATTCATTTGCCTTCACCAAATCATTATAACGCATCACCTTTTCAGTACAGCCACTATCTTGTGCGTGTGCAGTGATAAAAAAACTAAAGAACGCAATACCTATAAAAGTGATTTTAGTTTTCATCGCATTAACTGGTATTAGTTATACAGTTTCTTCACAAACCATTTGTCATTTAATGAAAGGCCAATGCTGATATTGGCATAATTTTCCTGAACAAGACCCGCTTTAGTAGTTCCTCTTTGTCCAAATTCAAAACCAACATTAATATTAGAAAATGCTCCTGGTAAAGGCAAACCTAATCCTAATGTTAATGCAGTATCTTTAATGGACTGTTCCTCTTTAATCATGCCGGTATTTTCATATCGCACACCTGCTCTATATGTGATTTTGTCTAAATAATTGGTATAGGAATTAAAATTTGGCGTAAAACGCCCACCGACGCTAAATTTGGTGGCATTTTCGAACTTTACATCGTCTATATCGTTGAATCTGTTACCAAAATTGCTGCTTTTCTGGACGGTAATTTCGGTTCCGATCATCCATTTTTTAGAATCCCCGATTCCAGCCCCGAAAGAAAATTTGGCAGGTAATTTGATCGTTGTATTTTCAACCGCTACAGAAATATTATCAACATCAAATTCACCTCCGTTAGAAGCCACATACTGAATTGTTGTAATATCACGTTGGTTTTTTGATTTTAGATTGCTCTCCGGAGAGTACGTCAAACTTCCGTATAAGGAAATTTTATTGTTTATTTTAGTATGGTACATCAACCCGGTATTAAAAGTAACACCACTGATATCAGACAAATTCTTTTCCCTGGAACCGTACTGAACAGATACACTGTCCTGCGCTGCAAAAAGAAGGGTTTTGGTCTCTATTTTTCCAAAGTTATAACTGACATCTGCCCCGATACTAAGATTAGGAGTAATGGCATATCCTAAACCCAAAAATGCTTTATTCAAACCTCCGGTTCCGTTATATTTTCTATACTCGGTTAGCTGAGCGTTTACTTTTTCCGTCCTTTGTATTCTATATCCAACAGAAGAATAAGGCATCAGGCCGAAAGCAGCACCGAACTTACCTAATGGAAGTCCCAACGCTAAATAATCCATCGTGGTTCTTCTGGCTTTTTGTTCCTGGCTATCCGTTTTCAGTTTTGTGGTCAGATAACTTCCTCCGATAGTGAAAGTCGTTAATTTTAAAGTTGGATAGGATGCTGGATTTTGAAAATTAAGGTGAATACTATCTGGAAAAATGGTTAATCCGCCCATGGCACGGTTTTCAGCAGTACCTTTAAATTTTACATCACCAATCCCATAAAAAGAATAAGGAGACGAAGTACCTTCCTGAGCGAAAGAAATTAAAGTAAAAAAGAAACAGATAGGTAATATGAATTTTTTAATCATTTTTGATTTTTAAATTGAAAAGTTTGGTTCAAACTCTCCAGTAGAAAATTTGAATTGGCAAATATGGTATTTTTTAATCGTTTAGCCAAAAATTCTGCATCGCCGCCCGTTAAAATTATTATAAAATTTGAATATTGTTCCCGATACTGATTGATACATCCGTCAATTTCATTTACAATTCCGTTGATTACTCCCGAATGGATGGAACGTTGGGTAGTATTCCCAATGAAATTTAGATTTTTGGATTCATTATCCACATTATATTCTTCCAAAGACAATAACGGTAACTTCGCCGTATAATTATGTAACGATTCATATCTAAGCCGGATTCCGGGAGAAATCGCCCCGCCTATATAATTATTCTCTTTGTCAATAAAATCATATGTCACACAGGTACCTGCATCGATAACAAGACGGTTCTGATTTGGGAATTGGAGAACGGCACCGCTGGCCAATACCATGCGATCAATCCCTAATGTGAGTGGTGTAGCATATCGGTTTTGGAACGGAAAATGGGTTTCATGGGTTATAAAGTGGGTTTTCAGGGTATTTTCAAAACATAAAAACTGCGATTTCTCGACATTTCCAACCGAAGCCACCACCAAATCGGAGATGTTTTTATACTTATTTAAAATATTTAAAATATTTTTCGGAAGCTCATCTCCCAGAAAAACAAAACGCTCCAAAAGGGTACCGTCCTCAAAAACAGCTACTTTAATTCTGGTATTCCCGACATCAACCGCTAAAAGCATAATTTATATTTTGTCATGCGAAGGTACGAATTGATTTTTTTTAAAATTTGTTTTGGATAAATTAAAAATCATCCTATATTTGCACCCGCATCAAGCAAGGTACCTTAGCTCAGATGGTAGAGCAATGGACTGAAAATCCATGTGTCCCTGGTTCGATCCCTGGAGGTACCACAAAACCCGAATAGCAATATTCGGGTTTTTTGTTTTTTACTACCTTTGTATACAATTGCAAAAACAATGAACAAAATCCTCAACATTGCTCATCGTGGAGCCAAAGCCTATGCTCCCGAGAACACTTTGGTAGCTTTCCAGAAAGCGCTCGAGATGACTGTTGACGGTATCGAGCTGGATGTTCACTTGTGCAAGACCGGCCATATCATCGTTATTCATGACCACACTGTTGATCGTACCACAAACGGGGAAGGTTCTGTGAACGATTTGACTTTGGACGAAATAAAGGCGTTGCGAATCAATCATGAACATCATATCCCGACTTTAACCGAAGTTTTCGAGCATATTGAGCAAAAATGCCTGATCAATATTGAACTCAAAGGAGCCGGAACTGCCAAACCCGTAGAAGATTTAATCGAATATTATGTCAATGAGAAAAATTGGAGTTATGATACTTTTTTAGTATCCAGCTTCGACTGGCTCATGCTGATGGATATCCATCTCGCGAATCCTAAAATTCCCTTGGGTGTTCTGGCCAATTACGATCTCGATCTTGCTTTTGCTTTCACCAAATTTATTCAGGCGCAGTCTATCCATTCCTATTATCATTTGTTGTCCGAAAATAAAACTGCCGAAATGCTGGAACAAGGTTTTCAGGTATTTGCCTGGACCGTCAATGAGCCCGAAGACATCCAAAAAATAAAATCATTCCAAGTTACCGGAATCATTTCCGATTTCCCAGACCGAATATGAACCAGAATTACGACATCATTATTGTAGGCGGAGGTGCTGCCGGATTTTTTACCGCGATTAATATTGTGGAAAAAAATCCGAAGCTAAAAGTCGCTATTTTAGAACGAGGCAAAGAAGTCCTGACGAAAGTGCGCATTTCCGGAGGCGGGAGATGCAATGTCACTCACGCCTGTTTTGAACCTGATGAGTTGATTAAGTATTACCCTCGCGGGGAAAAAGAACTTCGCGGACCGTTTCACCAATTTTGTTCGGGAGATACCATCGAATGGTTTGAAAAACATGGTGTGGAACTCAAAATTGAGGACGACGGCAGAATGTTCCCGGTTTCGAATTCGTCCCAAACGATTATTGATTGCTTTCTAAAAGCGACACAAAAATTGGGAATCTCAGTTTTGACGGGTCAAAGTGTGCAGTCGATTTTCAAAAAGGACGACTTCTGGAAAATCGAAACCCCGAGCGAAACCTATCTTACTGAAAAATTAATCCTGGCTACCGGAAGCAACCCTAAAATGTGGGAAACACTGCAGGAATTCGGCCATGCAATTGTCAGTCCGGTCCCATCGTTGTTTACCTTCAATATTAAAGATTCCAGAATAAAAGAATTACCGGGCGTGGCTGCACAGGTAACGGTAAAAGTGAAAGACACCAAACTCATTTCAACGGGACCACTATTGATTACCCATTGGGGAATGAGCGGACCGGCCATCCTGAAATTATCCGCTTGGGGGGCACGGATTTTATATGAAAAGAATTACCAGTTTACCATTTTCGTCAATTGGCTCAATGATGTCGATGCCGAAGATGCCGAAAAAATTCTCAAGGAATTAAAACAGGAACACTCCAAAAAAGCGGTTTCCAAAAAATCGCCTTTTGATTTCCCTAACCGGCTTTGGGAAAGCCTGGTGCTTGCCTCCGGAATTGAAAGCGAAACCAAATGGGCCGATTTATCCAAAATCCAACTGCAGAATTTGAGCAGCCAACTTACAAATGCCAGTTTTCAGGTAAACGGAAAAAGCACTTTTAAGGAAGAATTTGTGACCGCGGGCGGAATTGATCTTAAGGAAATCAACTTTAAGACGATGCAAAGCAAGCTGCATGAAAATCTCTATTTTGCTGGTGAAATCGTGAACATTGATGCCATTACCGGTGGGTTTAATTTCCAAAATGCGTGGACCAGCGGTTTTATCCTGGCGAATGCCATTTAGACCAAAACTGCAAAGCTTTAGTTAAGAAAACTTTAGTTTTTGATTAACATGAATTTATTATTCTGATTTCACTTTCATAGAATGGTTTGAATAAGTTTGTAATCAAAATATTACGAATGATTAAAAACTACTTTTTTGCCTGCATTCTATTTTTTGTTCTTCAATCTGCTTACTCGCAAAACGAAAAAACACTCAGAGGCAAAGTCATGTTCGAAAATTCGTTACTGCAAAATGTCGATGTAGTCAATATAACTAACCAAAAAAGTACTACTACGGATGTGAAAGGCGAGTTTATACTAGCAGCCAAAATCAATGACAGCATTATTTTTTTTAGAAAAGAATATTATTTAAAAAGAATCAAATTAAGCCCCACCGATATTGCGTTCAAAAATATATCAATTTCAATGGTTAAAAAACCCGAAGAATTGAAGGAAATTATAATTACACAAACTCCAAATATTGATTGGAAATTAGATACCGCATGGGAACTAGCCAAGAGAGATGAAATCGCTGCAGAAAGAACTGAAAACACATTAAAAATTCCAGGAGTTTATGATGGCAGTATAAACAAAGGATTAAATTTGGCGCTGATAGGTAAAAGACTTTTTGGACTTTTAAAAAAAGAACCAACCAACACCAAATTGCCCCAAATTGAATTTAAAGAATTGGCAAGAAGCACTTCCTATGAAAAGTTTTATGTTGAAAACCTGAAGCTACAACCACATGAAATAGAGTTGTTCCTTCAATTTTGTGAGGCAGATCCAAAATCGAAAATACTTAGTGAAAATTACAACGAACTCATCATGATGGATTTTTTATATGACAAGAACATTGAATTCAAAAAACTACAAAGAATTTAAAAAATAACACAGCTTTTGAAACTCCAGACACTATCCTTTATTCAGCCACCAAAGACTCGCATTCAAAACAGCTGCGAAACTGACCCAGGCCAAATACGGCAGCATCAGGTAACTTGCGATTTTATCGATTTTGGAAAATTTGAGGTAGGTTTCATAAATCATCAGCCACAATAAAACAATTTCGATCAAGGCCAACAACGGGTTTTTCAATCCGAAAAACAAAATGGACCACAACGCATTCAGTGCCAATTGTATTGCGAAAAGAACCAAAGCTTTTTTTACGGTCTCTTTTTCAAATTCCACGCGGTTCCAAACTAACCCTGCCGCGATTCCCATCATAATATACAACATCGACCAAACGGGAGCAAAAATCCAATTTGGCGGATTGAAGCTTGGTTTTAGCAAAGTCGGATACCAGGTTTCGATACTGGATTGTGTGACCAATCCGGAGAAATAGCCAAGAGCAAGACATGTTGCGACAACAACCAGGATGCGTTTGAATTTATTCATTTCAATTTTTTGCCAAATTTAATCAAATCGGGCGAACATTTCTACAAATAAACAAATCAACGTATAAATCAAAAAAGTATCTTTGCTTAAATTTTTCAGTTCATGATTTCAGCAAACGATTTTATTCCATCAAAATATACGCATTCGGTTGAAAAAGGCAGTTTCAGATGGAGCGCGCCAAGCAACATTGCATTGGTCAAATATTGGGGGAAAAAGGAGAATCACCCGAGCCTAACAGGCGAACAGGCGAAGCAGATTCCGGCCAATCCTTCGGTAAGTTTCACTTTGAACAGCTGTAAAACCATTACTGCATTGGCTTTCGCCAAAAAAGCAAACGATGGAGATTTCTCATTCGATTTGTTATTTGAGGGAAAACCAAAGCAAGATTTCAAACCGAAAATCCAGAAATTCCTGGAACGCATTTTTGTTTATATGCCTTTCCTGAAAGACTATCATTTTACGATTGATACCAAAAATACGTTTCCACACAGCTCCGGAATTGCATCATCGGCTTCCGGGATGGCCGCTTTGGCGATGAACCTGATGAGTCTGGAAAAAGAACTGAATCCGGGAATGACTTCAGCGTATTTCTTTCAAAAAGCCTCTTTTCTGGCCCGTTTGGGTTCCGGAAGTGCCTGCAGAAGTGTAAAAGGCAGTGTCGTAGTCTGGGGAAATCATCCCGGTATTGCAGGAAGCTCCGATTTGTTTGGTGTTGAATTCCAAAAGCCGGTTCATGCTAATTTCAAAAACTATCAGGATACCATTTTGCTGGTGGACAAAGGCGAAAAACAGGTTTCCAGTACCGTCGGACATGATCTGATGCACGACCATCCTTTTGCCGAAAGGCGTTTTGATCAGGCTCATGAAAATCTGGCGAAACTCATTACCGTATTCGAAAGCGGAGACTTGCAGGAATTCATAAAAATTGTCGAAAGCGAAGCACTAACCCTTCATGCGATGATGATGACCTCACTTCCGTACTTTATTCTTATGAAACCCAATACGCTGGAAATCATCAACGCCATCTGGAAATTCCGAAGTGATACCGGTATTCCGGTTTGTTTTACATTGGATGCGGGCGCGAATGTGCATGTTCTATATCCGGAGAATACGAAAGAAAAAGTTTTGCAATTTATTAAGAGTGAATTAGTTGGCTATTGTCAAAACTCGCAATATATTTGTGACGAAATTGGCAGCGGAGCAACTTTAATCCATGACTCAAAATAGATGGTTTTTTGTTGTACCTTTAGTCCAATAAAAATCAATGTTAACCGTTAACCTATAACAGTCAACTACATTATGAAAGGCCCCTCATTTTATTCAAAAATATTACTCTTCGGAGAATACGGAATTATTCGTGATTCCAAAGGACTCTCTATCCCTTATAATTTCTATAACGGTGCATTGAAAACAGACGTCAATACTTCTGAAGAAGCGGTAAAATCGAATGCAAACCTGCAGCGTTTTGTCTCTTATCTGGAGAATCTGCAAAGCGAACAGCCGGGATTGGTAACGTTTGATTTGGCTACGCTGAAAAAAGATGTGACGTCCGGAATGTATTTTGATTCCAGTATTCCACAAGGCTATGGTGTAGGCAGCAGTGGTGCTTTGGTTGCGGCCATTTATGACAAATATGCCCAGAATAAAATCACGGTTTTAGAGAACCTGACCCGTGAAAAATTGCTGTTACTAAAAACAATTTTCTCTCAAATGGAATCGTTTTTCCATGGAAAAAGCTCCGGTTTGGACCCATTGAACAGCTATTTGAGCATTCCAATCCTGATTAATTCGAAAGACAATATTGAAGCTACCGGAATTCCGACACAAAGTTTTGATGGAAAAGGCGCAGTATTTTTATTGGATTCGGGTATTGTGGGCGAAACCGCTCCGATGGTGAATATTTTCATGGAAAACCTGAAAGATAAAGGTTTCCGTGCGATGTTAAAAAACCAATTCGTAAAATACACTGATGCCTGTGTGGAGAATTTCCTTGGCGGAGACATGAAATCACTTTTCGAAAACACTAAACAATTATCCAAAGTTGTTCTGAATAATTTCAAACCGATGATTCCGGAACAATTTCACGGAATTTGGCAGAAAGGAATTGACACCAATGATTACTACCTCAAATTATGCGGTTCCGGGGGCGGCGGTTATATACTTGGCTTTACGCAAGACATTGACAAAGCCCGCGTATCCCTGAAAGATTATAAACTGGAAGTGGTTTACCAGTTTTAACTATTCGTTAACCCAAATAAAAATCGCGCTTCTACAATGTTAAGCAGAAAGAACAAGCTTTTACTAATGAAAATTGTCAGTTTGTTCTCTGTTGTGAGAGGTTACAATATTCCTATTATCGTACTGGCCCAATATCTTTCGGCGATATTTATTCTCGCACCGGAGAAAAGGGCATTGACCGTATTATTGGATTTCAATCTTTTTATTATCGTTTTGGCTTCCTCGTTAACCATTGCGTCGGGCTATATCATCAATAGTTTTTACGACAGCAAAAAAGACCTGATTAACCGCCCGGAAAAATCGATGCTGGATCGTCTGGTAAGACAGAGCACGAAATTGTATGTGTATTTCGGGTTGAATTTCGTCGTCGCGTTTTTATCCTTTTTTGTTTCCTGGCGTGCCGTATTGTTTTTCTCAGTTTACATTTTCCTGATTTGGTTTTATTCCCACAAGGTCAAAAAATACCCAATTATAGGGAACCTGATGGCTGCTTTTATGGCAGTATTGCCTTTTTTTGCTATTCTTTTGTATTATAAAAATTTATACGAAGTTATTTTCTCCCATGCTATCTTCCTGTATCTATTGTTATTGATTAGGGAAATGATCAAGGATTTGGAAAACATTAAAGGAGATTTGGCAAATGATTACCAGACCATTCCGATTCTTTACGGTGAAAACACTTCCAAAAAAGTCATCACGGCATTGACGGTCTTTACTGTCCTTCCGGTATACGTATTGATTGACATTTATGATGTCGGCTATATGGATATTTATTTTTATGTCTGCATGATCATCCTGATATTTTTCCTCATTTACTTATGGAAATCCGATTCGAAGCCACAGTTTTTATTGCTTCATAACGTATTGAAACTTCTCATTGTTACCGGTGTATTTTCTATTGTACTGATCGACCCATCAGTGTTGTGGCATGGGCGAAAACTGTTGTTAACGGCATTTACCGGACACAGCCATTTAATCTCCCTGTTATAAGATTCTGCCTAAAATTTCCTGCTCATTTCCAAATATCGCGAATAGTCTAGCCCCGATGGCGGCGGTATCCCACGCTTTTTTGCGTGGATAAAGCTAACAGCGGGAATTGCTCCTAAAAATAAACTTTCGACTGAGGGTAATTCGCTTATTCTGTAGAAGTTACCGTTTAATAATGCTCAATTGTTGATTCTCAACTATTTAAATACTATCTTTGCACAAATTATGGATTAATATGAATAATAAGCAAGGCAATAATAAAGGAACGGGAGCAAGAGCAAATAGCTCAAGACCAAGTTCTAATAAGCCAAAACCTGCGATGCAAAAAAGGGCACAAGGGCCTAAAAAAGTAAAGACGACCACTAAAGTTGCAGAAGTTGCTACTGATAAAGTAGAGAAAAAGCCAAATCAGGCTCCTAAGAGACCCAAAGTAAAAGACGAAATCCGTCTGAACAAATACATTGCTAATTCTGGCGCGTGTTCGCGTCGTGATGCTGATATTTACATCCAATCCGGTAACGTAAAAGTGAACGGAATTCCGGTGACGGAAATGGGCTATATGGTAAAACCGGGTGATGTCGTGAATTTTGACGGCGCTACTTTGATTCCGGAGAAAAAGGAATATATCTTACTGAACAAGCCTAAAAACTTTACGACTGCTCTTGACGAAGGTCAGGAATTCCGTAATGTGTTGGAATTGGTAAAAGGTTCTACGACTTCAAAAATTGGAGCAGTAGGAAGGATGGACAAGAACACTACAGGTCTGTTATTGTTTACGAATGATACCGATATGATTCGTAAATTTGCTTTGCCAAATCAGAAGTCATCTAAAATCTACCAAGTTTCGCTGGATAAAAATCTGAAATTTGAAGACTTGGAAAAAATCAGCAAAGGACTTGTTCTAGATGGTCACCGCGTGTATATCGAGGAAGTAAGTTACATCGAAAATGAAGCGAAAAGCGAGATTGGACTGAAGTTAAAATCTTCGAATGTGAAGGTGGTACGGGCTATTTTCGAACACTTCAAGTATGATGTCTTGCGAATTGACCGAGTTGCCTTTGCGGGTCTAACCAAGAAAAACCTGCCTCGAGGAAACTGGAGAATGTTGACTGAACAAGAGATTATCAACTTGAAAAATATGTAATATTGTTATTGTAACAGTAAATCAATTAATAAAATTCCTGCTTCCATTTACAGCAGGAATTTTTCATTTTAAAAATAAAATATGACTCCGGAAAAATTACAATCTATTGCTTTCAAATGGTTTGATGCGTTCAATAATCATAATTTAGAACAACTTTTGTCTTTGTATGATGACGAGGCGGAACATTTCAGCCCTAAATTAAAAATCCGCCAGCCGGAAACCAACGGTTTGGTTATAGGAAAACAGGCCATGCGCGAATGGTGGCGGGATGCCTTTGAACGATTACCAACGCTAAATTATAAAGTGACTTCGCTTACCGCCAATGGCGATCGCGTTTTCATGGAATATGTCCGTTCAGTGGAAGGGGAAGAAAATATGCTGGTGGCCGAAGTGTTGGTAGTCAGAGACAACAGGATAATAGCTTCGCGTGTCTATCACGGATAAACATATCATAAATTTATTTAAATCTGTTTCGGGTAATTCTTATATTTACCCCTCTTTATTTCTTTATTTAATATGAAAAAAATCTCAATCCTCTTCATTGCATTTTCGATGGCAACTCTGTTAGTAAACTGTAAATCCGAAGAAAAAGCACCCGATTTTGCCGGAGTGACCAAAAGTTATTTTGACGAAAAAAATCAGCTGAATCCGTTAGATGCTACCTTAAACGGGCAGAACCAATACAATGATCAGTTGGTACTGGAAATGACTGATGGATTCCGCACCAAACAACAAGCTTTTTTTGATAAATACGAGGAAGAACTTGCCGCGATTGATGTTTCAAAATTAAATGATGAGGAAAAAATCAGTTATGAAATCATTAAATGGGAAATTGCCGTTGGAGAGGAGCTATTAAAGCAACCGACTAATCTAATGCCTATCCACCAATTTTGGGGTACGCATTTAACAATGGGGCAATTTGCCGGAGGTACTGCTGCACAACCTTTTAAAACAGAAAAAGACTATGCTAATTTCCTTAAAAGAATGGACACGTATGCCGTTTGGATGGATTCTGCAATGGTTTATATGAAAAAAGGAATGGCGAAGGGAATTGTTTTACCAAAAACGCTTACGCTAAAAGTGATTCCGGAATTTGAAGATATGATCACTCCAAAAGTGGAAGACAATTTGTTTTACAGCACGATCAAAACGATGCCGGACACTTTTTCCGATGCTGTCAAAAAAGATTTAACCACAAAATACGCTGCAGTCATCAACGAGAAGTTAACACCTCGTTTCAAAAAAATGGCGCAATTCCTAAAAGAAGAATATCTGCCTGCAAGCCGAACCACAAGCGGTATTGGCAGCTTCCCATTTGGAAAAGAATTGTATGCCGCTTACGTTAAACAATGGACAACAACCCAAATGACTCCGGAAGAAATCCACGAATTAGGAATGAAAGAAGTGGCCAGACTGAAAGAGGAAATGGAAAAAGTAAAAACTCAGGTAGGTTTCAAAGGAACTATCAAAGATTTTTTTGACGAAGTTCGAAACAAAAAAGAACTGAAACCATTTCAAAAACCGGAAGAAGTCATTGCGAATTTTGAAAGCATTTATGCGCGGATCAAGCCGAATGTGGACAAATTATTCGCCTTGCAGCCAAAGACCAAATTCGAAATCAGACGTACCGAAGCCTTCAGGGAAAATTCTGCCAGCGCCGAATACATTCAGGGAACTGCTGATGGATCACGCCCGGGTATCTTTTATGTTCCAATTCCGGACGTGCAAAGCTATAACTTGTATGCTGATGAGGATTTGTTTTTACACGAAGCCATTCCGGGTCACCATTTCCAGATTTCATTGCAGCAGGAAAACCAGCAATTACCGGACTTCAGGAAATTCAACTGGTTTGGTGCTTATGGCGAAGGCTGGGCTTTGTACACCGAAAGTCTAGGGAAAGAATTGGGATTATACCAAGACCCATATCAGTATTTTGGAATGTTGGGCAGCGAAATGCATCGCGCAATCCGTCTGGTAGTCGATACCGGAATCCATACCAAAAACTGGACCAGGGAACAAGCGATAAAATACTCTTTGGAAAATGAAGCGGAAAGCGAAGCCAGCATCATTTCGGAAATTGAGCGCTATATGGCCATTCCGGGACAAGCAACGTCGTATAAAATAGGACAACTAAAAATTATTGAACTGCGTAAAAAAGCAGCAGCCAAAATGGGAACGAAATTCGATATCAGGAAATTCCACGAGAAAGTATTGGAATCCGGCGTCATGCCATTGGCGTTGTTAGAAAAGAAAATCAATGCCTGGATCGAAACAGGTAAATAATTATAGAAAGCTTCTCAATCGGGAAGCTTTTTTTATTTAAGAAATCACTTTAACCATTTGACAACTTGTTTTTTATGTTCCAATTGCAGAACATATCCAATAATTCTTTAAATTAGTATTTTCAACTTAACCAAAATAATAACTATGGGAAAATTTGTAATTACTAAGAGATCAAACGGAGAGTTTCAGTTCAATTTAAAATCCAGCAATGGGCAAACCATTTTAGCAAGTGAAGGTTATGCTACCAAAACCAGCTGCGAAAATGGAATTGAATCAGTAAAAAAGAACTCTCAGGATGATTCGAAATACGACAAGAAAACTTCAAGTAATGGGAAATATTTTTTTAATCTGAAGGCCATTAATGGACAAGTTATCGGAAATAGTGAAATGTACGAAAGCGCATCAGGCCGTGATAATGGAATCGAATCCGTAAAAAGTAATGCTCCAGCGGCAACTATTGAAGAGTAAAATTCAAACCATTTTAAAATAAAAAAACCCGCTCGATTGAGCGGGTTTTTAAAAAAATTTTTGATCAATTTATTCTATCTTTAGTTTTAAAGATTTATACGAATCTGAATTGATGCCAATCAATCCGTACAAAGTTTCCCCTTTTTTAATGGTTAATCCTGTTATATTATATTTAATTAATTCGTTTTTAAATTTTTTATTAGCCCCATTAGCGACTAAGATATTTCCTCCCACAATTCCGGGCTATAATTAATCCAAAAACATTTGAACTGTTTTTTTGATCTTGATTATATAGAGTTGTGTGTTCACCTATATTATAATTCAAACCTGCTATAAACATATACCACAAATAAGAAGCCGGACGCTGCCTTAAAGTCTTGAAAATTGTCTCATTATCAACAATATCAATCCCCTTATTATCAGACGATATAATTTTTAAGTTTTTTCCAAAGATTAAATCTTTATTCGATTTATTAGTAATTTTTACAGCGACTAGTTTAATATTGTTTCGGGTTTCTTTCTTCTTATACTTTTTGCTTAACAAATCATATTTATAGTCAAATGTTACTTTCTCAAACGGATTTACTGCGACATAGTCAATTTTTTCCGGCTCAATCCTTTTGTAGCGTGATGCACAGCCTTGTAACAGAGTGATAAAGAGTAATAGGGAGGCAAATTTTAAAAATTTCATTTAAAGGCATTTATAAGATTCTGGAGATAGTTCAAAAAAAAAGCCTCTCAAAATGAGAAGCTTTTTCGGTGCGGATAATAGGACTCGAACCTACACGCCTTGCGGCACCAGATCCTAAGTCTGGCATGTCTACCAATTTCACCATATCCGCGAAATTGTGAGTGCAAATATAAACATAACTTCGAACATTCAAAGCAATTTTCTAAAAAAATATTTCCACTCTTTTTTGTATTTTTGAGCTCATAAACCCAAAACCAAAATATGGACAACATAAAATCCTATGTTCAGGAACATAAAGACCGTTTCATCAGCGAGTTAATCGAATTATTAAAAATACCTTCCGTAAGTGCCGACACTGCCTATTCCAAAGATGTTATTGATACTGCCACTGCCGTAAAAGCAAGATTGGAAGAAGCGGGCTGCGATTTCGTAGAAATCTGCGACACGCCCGGATATCCTATTGTTTATGGTGAGAAAATTATCGATAAGAACCTGCCTACTGTTTTGGTATATGGCCATTATGATGTGCAGCCGCCGGATCCATTGGACTTATGGACATCCCCGCCATTTGAACCAGTAATCAAAAAAACAGACATTCACCCGGAAGGCGCCATATTCGCACGCGGTTCCTGTGATGATAAAGGGCAAATGTACATGCATGTAAAAGCATTGGAGTACATGGTGCAATCCAAAACATTGCCGTGTAACGTAAAATTCATGATTGAAGGCGAAGAAGAAGTCGGCTCCAAAAGTCTGAGCTGGTTTGTGGAACGCAATCAGGAAAAATTGAAAAATGATGTGATATTAATTTCCGATACCGGAATGATTTCTAACCAACAACCTTCGATTACGACAGGCTTGCGTGGTTTGAGTTATGTGGAAGTGGAAGTGACCGGCCCTAACCGAGATCTGCACTCCGGATTATATGGTGGTGCTGTCGCCAATCCGATTAATGTTCTGGCGAAAATGATTGCCTCTTTGCATGATGAAAATAATCACATCACCATCCCGGGATTTTACGACAAAGTAGAAGAATTATCTACGGACGAAAGAGCAGAAATGGCAAAGGCGCCTTTCAATCTCGACAATTATAAAAAAGCACTGGATCTGAATGACATCTATGGCGAAAAAGGATATGTGACCAACGAGAGAAATTCTATCCGTCCTACATTAGATGTAAACGGTATCTGGGGTGGCTATACAGGTGAAGGAGCCAAAACGGTTATTGCCAGTAAAGCTTTTGCAAAAATCTCCATGCGTTTGGTTCCGAACCAGGATTGGGAAGAAATCACCGAATTGTTCACCAAGCATTTCATGAGCATTGCACCGGCTGGGGTTACGGTAAAAGTAAAACCACACCATGGAGGCCAGGGCTATGTTACACCTACTGACAGCATCGGCTATAAGGCAGCCAACAAAGCCTATACTGAAACATTTGGAGTGCCGGCCATTCCCGTTCGTTCCGGAGGAAGTATTCCGATTGTAGCCTTGTTTGAAAAAGAACTGAAAAGCAAAACCATTTTAATGGGATTTGGTCTGGACAGTGATGCCATCCACTCCCCTAATGAGCATTTCGGAATCTTCAATTATTTAAAGGGAATTGAAACGATTCCGTTGTTTTACAAATACTTTGTGGAGTTGAGTAAATAATTTTTTTGTTAAAACAGCCCTAAAATCAATATTTTTTTGATATATCACACATCTCATAGATAAAAAAACTACAAAAATCATATTATACTTAAAAATCCGCTTAATCAAGAGCGGATTTTTTTTGCTTTTCGTATGTTTGCGCGTCGAATGAATTAAATAAAATGAAGAAAAATATTTTAATTGCAGGTGGTGGTTTTTCAGGGTTATATAGTGCGCTAAAACTAAGCGAAAATGGACATCAGGTGACTTTAATTGAAGCGTCACCAGACCGTTGGGGCGGCCGTATGGAAACTACTATTATGGAAGGCTTTATAACCGAATGGGGGCCCATGCGATTCGAAACCCAACTTCAGCCTAAATTTGGCAAACTCATAGAAGAGCTAAAAATAGAATTGGTTCCTTTTACAGGACCAAGAGCCAATCCTTCGCAATATCCGCAATACGATCTGCCTTTGCAGGAACAAAACCTCGACTCATTGGATCTATTGCGCAGAGGTGTTTTACTCATGATGGGTAAAAACCCCACGAACCCAATAGATTATGGATGCCAAAATTGGATTGATAGCCTAACGGAAGACGATTTTCGTATCATGCGAAAAGAAGCAACCTTAAACGGAAAACCGATGTGGAATACGGGTTTTTGGAATGCTCTGAGCGAAGACGGTATTTTGAGTCATCAAGCTTTAATGAAAATTCGGGATACGGGTACTTTCTATCACATGATTCCTGACAATCTCAATGCAATCGAATGGGCCATTTGGTGGTTAAGAGCGTTCAAAACCGAAGGACAAATATTGGCTACAATCAAAAAAGGGACAGAAGAAATTACCATTCAAATGTTGAAAAAACTGAATGACAGACCCAATGTTATCCTGATTAATAATGCCAAATTAATATCTTTCGAATATAACCGTGATAAATTGTCAATCAAGTATTTAAAAGACAATCAAACTATAAATGCGACAGCAGATCACTTGATGTTGGCTATGCCACAACATCCGCTAAAAAAACTGATCACTTCCCTTCCTGAAGATATAGCCAAGTCCTTAGACGCGGTAAATGGATTCTCTATGACTAAAGTATTCTTTGTTCTGGACAAGCCTTGGTGGGATTATGACCAAACACCACAATCCAGAGCCAACCGAATGCCAACCAGAGAAATTCATTATTTCAGACGTTCCAAATTAAAGGATACTGATGGATACGGTATGATTCTTTTATATACCGATCGTCCGGCGACCGAGTTTTGGAATTATTATATTGCAGATAAAGAAAAACATGACAGGGCAGAAATCAACAATAATGATGAAATCAAATCGCAGTTTGCCAATTTTATGTCTCAAGAAGTGTATCGGTCCTTACAAGGAAATGAAGCCATGTCAAAAAAAGGATTGAAACTGACTAAAGAGGCATTGTTATTTTATTCGGATATGACCTTAAGCGAAATCAAGGAAGACATCCTGGCCTCCATTGTGTCTTATGGCATCCGGGACTGGTCATGTACTCCGTATGGCGCGGGAAATCATTGCTGGCGACCGGGAATCAAATCTTGGGAAGTACAAGAAAAATTCAAAGCTTTCTCGCTGAACGGCGGACCCAAAAATGTACACATTATCGGAGAGGCGTATTCCGATTATACTGGCTTTATTGAAGGCGCTATAAACGCCTCAGATTGGGCATTAGAACTCATTTTAAATAAAAAAATGGCAGCTCATCTGTAGGACCCAATCCTTTTAAATTCATTTCGTTTTCAGTGTTGTCACTAAAAATAAAAAAAAACGTCAACTTCTCAGTTGGCGTTTTTTTAACCAAAAACTTATTTAGTCAGTTCAGGAACTAATTTATAAAGATAATCCCCATGTTCCCCTGTGAAATATCTCCCAATTTTCTTGCCAAACTCTTTTCGTTTGCCTTCATCCTTCCATGCTTTGGCCAGTTCCTCATTTTTGTCAAAATATTTTTCAATATCCGATAATGAATCAAGCACAAAAACCTCTGTAAACTCCGTTTTATTAGCACCCCAGGCATGAACATTTGGATAATAAGCCTTTACAAAATCATTTTTATAGGTCACTGCAGTCAGATATTGATTGTGCAATTCCTTAAATTCCTTTTCGTTGCCTCCTTTTGGATAGGCCAAATGACTTTTTCTGACATAGAACAGCATTTCCTTATCCATTTTCCCTTTTGGCATTTTTGCACCAGCATAAGAACTGTATATTTCATCGGAATGATTATGACCATAATAGGTCCCTTTTTTATCAAAATAAGCGGTTCTGGCTTTTTCATCCGGCCATGCCAATTTTTCCAACTCGTCAGTTCTGACAGATGCTTTTTCAATGGCGTCCCAAGACTCAAAGGTACTCACCAGAAGAAGTTCCGTGTTGTCGGCCGTAAAATAATGCATCAGGAATTCCTGTCCTATGATGAACTCATTTTTCTTAACTACTTTTTCCAGATATTCCTTTTCAAGTGCTTTCCATGCATCCAGTGAAAAATCTTCCTGATCCATGTTCCAATGTAGTGTAGTAACGGTAATAAAATACTCTTTTTCTTCCTGAGCAATAGTGGAATTACTCATTAGAAACACTCCCATAAGTGCCGCTAAAAACGTGTGTTTAATTGTTTTCATAACTTCGAAATTTATAAGTATTAGAGATTGTATAAATACTTTTTTAAATTGGGGCGAAGTGATAAAGGGGAACTCAAATTTACAAAATAATCTTCATTATATTGATTTACAGGTAACTTTAAATAATTTTTTTCTTGTTAAAAAAGAATTTTCCATATCCGTCGGATGTTTTTCTTTCGTAAACCAAAACATATCAGCGTTTTAACAACATATATAGAATTTTGGCGTTAAATTTGCACAATCAATCATCATCAAAATCATCAATCATGCTTAAAAAATTCTTTATCCTCTGTTCAGGGGCTGACAAAAACCTTCTCGAAGGCTGCTCCGAAGGGGAGCAAACCAAATACGTCGGTATAGGGGCAACCGTTTTCTTCACCGCAGTCATGGCTTTTATCGCCAGCGCCTATGCCCTCTTCACTGTTTTTGACGATGTTATTCCCGCATTACTTTTTGGGATTGTCTGGGGTTTACTTATTTTTAATCTGGACCGTTTTATCGTTTCGACCATTCGGAAAAGGGACCGGTTTAGCAGTGAATTTTTACAGGCTACCCCAAGGATTATTTTAGCGGTGATCATTGCTATTGTCATTTCGAAACCGCTGGAAATAAAAATTTTCGAAAAAGAAATCAATACCGTTTTATTGAAAGAAAAAAACGCCATGGCACTGAATAATAAAAAAGAAGTTGCCAATTATTTTAAATCGGACCTCGATAAAAACAAATCCGAAATCGATAGCCTGAAATCCGCAGTTACCCGAAAAGAAAAAGAAGTATCTGCTTTATACAGTTCTTATATAACGGAGGCAGAAGGTTCTGCCGGTACCAAAAAAATAGGTAAAGGCCCTATTTATAAGGAAAAAAGGGAAGCGCACGATTTGGCCATGACCCAACTGGATTCCTTAAAAAGCAATAGTTCCCAAACCCTTCTGGAAAAAGAGAAAAAAGCAAAAATGCTGCAGGCCGATTTAGACAAAAAAGTTACCGATACCCAACCTATTATCGATGGCTTCGATGGACTGATGGCCCGGATCAATGCATTAGGTAAATTGCCTTTATTGCCATCTTTATTCATTATGCTATTGTTCCTTGCAGTTGAAACTTCACCGATCATTGCCAAATTGTTATCACCCAAAGGGGAATACGACCTGAAATTGGAAGATTTGGAAACAGCCTTACATGCGACGTTGGCCCAGCATAAATACCAGCGTACTTTATTGGTAAAAACAAGCGCCACGATGCACGACAAAGTATATGAAGATATTGCACAGGATAAGGAATTATACAAAATGCAACGCCAAAAAGCCACTGAGTTACTGGAACTGCAGGCCAATAGTTTTGTACAAAAACAGAAACAAACTTTAACCTAAGCATTTCATTCAAGTCATAATAGAAAAAAGTCAAGGGATAATTCCTTTGGCTTTTTTGTTTTTAAATCAAATCTTGAATATAAATGAGTAGTTTTTTTAAAAAAACTATATTTTTGCCCGTCTTTTAATTCAATTAATGAACTGAACCTATGCGTATATATTTTTTAATAGCTTCCTGTTTGGCATCCCAAATAATTAATTCACAAACTTTAAAAGGTAAAATCTTCGATGTAAACACCGATAAACCTATCGCAGGAGTTAATGTTTTTCTACTGGAAATCAATAAGAATACGTTCACCAATGAAAACGGAGAGTATAATTTTACCAATTTAGGGAGAGGTGTGTACCGGATAAAAATCAGCCAATTAGATTATACGACAAAAATCGAAACCGTTACAATTGCAAGTGACAAGGAAAACCTAATTCTCGATTTTAGGTTAAATACTCAGTCTTTTAAATTGGATGAAGTGGTTATTTCAAATGCTTTCTACGACAAACAAGATAAAAATACTTATAAAATTGACGTCGTTAAAAAGGGCAATCTTCAAAAGATGGGGGCTGTTACGATCATGGATGCGATAGAAAAAGTACCTGGTGTTGATGCCATATCTACCGGGCCTATGGTTTCCAGACCTGTCATTCGGGGTCTGTCAGGAAACAGGGTTCTAACGGTTGTGGACGGAATGCGATTTGAAACCCAACAATGGGATGATGAGCATGGAATAGGTGTTAATGAACTCGGACTGGATCGTATTGAAATCATAAAAGGCCCTGTAAGTTTGTTGTACGGACCGGAAGCCATGGGTGGAATAATCCATATCGTTAAAGAACAGCCGGCAGAGGTAAATACTAAAAAAGGATATGTTTCAAGCAGATTGTTTTCAAATAACCTCGGCGCCAGTACCGAAGCGAATTTACAGGGCGCAAAGGAAAAATATAATTGGGGCGTGAATGCATTGGGCAGATTACTTTCTGATTATTTCTAGAATGGATATGATTTCAGGGTTCCCAATACACGATTACTGGAATATGGCGCAAAAGGATATGTGGGGAAAAACGGGAAATGGGGATCTACAACCTTATCGTATTTGTTTAATAAAGCGTACTACGGCATTTTAGACGGAAAAGATATCGTTAAGGATGAAAACGGACAAATAACCAATATCGATAGCCTGGAAGCAGAAAAATTCCCTTTCGAAATTGAAGCTCCTTTTCATGAGGTTACCGATAATCGTTTAAACTCCATGTCCACGTTTCTTTTAGGAAAATCAAAAATCGAAACCACTTTTGGATATCAGAATAATCATAGAATTGAAAACGAGGAATTAAGCGGCGTTAAAAAAGGGTACAGGTACTTAGACATGAGTTTGCAATCGTTAACCTATGATGTAAAATGGCATTTACCAAATTGGAATAAATTTTCTACGATAATCGGTACGCAAGGGATGCATCAAAATAATAAAAATTTAAAAAATGCTGCTGCGCAAATAATTCCGGATGCGACCATCAATGATATCGGTTTTTTGGCATTGACCAAATTAGATTTGGAAAAACTTTCCTTGAGTTTTGGGGCAAGATACGATTCCCGTATTCTGGAATCCAAACCGATGAATGAAGCAGATAACAGGACGAAGAAATATAACAACATCAGTTATTCAGTAGGTACCTCTTATTTATTGGCTAAAAATTTAACGGCAAGAGCCAGTTTTGCTTCCGGGTACAGAACACCTAATTTGAACGAACTTTTTTCGTATGGTGTTAAACTTGAAAACCAGCGATTTGAAATAGGCGATGAAAATTTTAGGAAAGAAACCAACAATGAAATCGATTTATATCTGCTATTTACTTCCAAAAACATCTCGATAGAAGGCTCGGTTTATAACAACATGATTGACGATTACATCTACATTAAGTCTACCGGTAATATGGTCCAAAGCAATATTGATCCTCTTGAAATAGTCCCTGAATATAAATTCTATCAAGCCGATGCCAGAATTTATGGAGGAGAAGCAGGAATAGACATTCATCCGGCGACAATGAAATGGACGCATTTTGAATCAAAAATCTCCACTCTTACCGCAAAAAGAAGAGACAACGACTCTTATTTGCCTACTATGCCGGCCACCAAATTATTCAACACATTATATTTTAACTTTGACAAAATCAATAGTTTCAAAAATACATTTTTCAGTATCGGAACCCTGACCGCTTTTACGCAGGATAAAGTATCGGAAAACGAAATGGAAACGCCGGGTTACACGTTATTAAATATTGGCCTCGGCGGAACGTATAGAAAATGGGAATTTACCCTGGCAGCTAATAACGTCATGGACAAAACCTATTTGGACCACATATCAAGATTCCGATCGTTTGAAATTATTGAGCCGGGAATTAATGTTCAATTCGGCGTGAAAATTCCAATCGATTTAACGAAATAATAAAAAAGGGCCGTCGATTGACAGCCCTTTTTTATTATGATTTTAGATTTTACATATACTGTAAAACTTCTGCTTTCAGTTTGTCATATTCGCCCTGAAGAATCAATCCGTTGTCCAATAATTTTTTATAATTCTGAAGTTTCGAAAACAACTCTTCGCTTGACATATCGCTGATCTTTTTCTCTAAACTAGTCTGAGCAATTGGTTCCGCATATGGTTCCTGTACTGCCGGAGTGGACGACATGATTTCTGCGAAAGAAGTTACTTCTTCTGTTTCGATTTCCTCAAAAGGATACTCACTTTCATCAACGATTGCTTCTTCAATAACTTCCGCAGTTTGTAAAACCGATGCAGTTTGAGAAATTGGTTCCAATACTATTCCATTTTTCAGGATGTCGATTTGTTCTTTGGCATAAGTAAAAATCTTTCTTGCCTGGGTTTTAGGAATATAATCGATGGAAACCTGAATGTCTGTTTTGGTTGAAAACGAAAATTCGGATCCCAATATATTTTCCTTTACGAAAGTCCCTACGATTTCATCCCAGGTGTAATCGATAAAATCCATGGAAAGTCCCAAATTTTTTGGCTTGCAAATGATAATACGTTTATTGGTCAGGACAATGCTATCCGGAAAAACGGTAATGGCTGGCTTTTTCTGAACGCCAATATATCCGACTTCTTCGTTTTTCATCAATAAATCATTCAATTTTGAAGTGATTTTTTCTATCGCTTTTGGATCTTGTTCTTCGTTTAAAAAACTTTTGATTTGTTCTTTCATCTTATGCTGAATTAATTCAGGGCTGTTTGTTATTTATTTGCAATGGCACCGCAAAAGTAATGCCTAATTCGATAATTCGATAATTTCGTTTTGTATTTTTTTAGTTAAACTTTTGAAAACCAAATCATACGAATGATCAATCAGTTCCCTCACAAATGAATCCGGTACGTCACGGTTTACATCAACGGTGTTCCAATGGATTTTACTCATGTGGTAACCCGGTTTGATATCATCATATTGTGCCCGCAATTCTTCGGCCCGATCCGGATCACATTTTAAATTCGTCGACGGATTCCCGTTTTCCCATCCTCTTAGTGAAGACAGGGCAAACATTTTACCGCCCACTTTAAACACCAAAGTATCTTCATCAAATGGGAAATGTTCGGTAACTCCTTTTTTGGAAAGGCAGTATTCGAAATAAGTCTCTATGTTCATATACAGATTTTTTCCATTAATTTTTCAGGGTGTGCCAATGGATTGAAGCCAAATTTCCGATACAGAAAGTGGGCATCCGAAGTAGCCAACCGCCAGATTTTAACTTCTTGCAGTTCTGGTTCGGTCATCATCGCCTCAATTAAAATGGACGAATAGCCGTTTCCGCGATGTTCCTCGGCAATAAAAACATCCATCAGATAAGCGAAAACCACGTAATCCGTAATTACCCTGGAAAAACCAATTTGTTTATCATCCAGATAGATTCCGAAACAAAAGGAGTTATCAATTGTGGTCTGTACTTCGTCAATTGTCCGTCCGGCGGCCCAGTAGACATCTTTCAGGAAGTTTTGGATAAAAGGGATATCCAGTTTATTTTTATCGGTAGAAACAATTATCATATTTGATATAAAATCGGTTTGCTTGGACTGGCATCGTTTTCAAAAGAAGCCATTTGCAGATTCAGCAGATAACTGCCATCTTTTATTTCATTGGCCACAAAAACCAATTCGGTAATCGTTGCATCATGCCGTGCATCATCATTCAAATCATTGACATCTGTCACGTTCCAAAATGCTTTATGAGCCAATAACCTCCCTTCGTCATGTTCTTTGTCAACGCTGGGCAAATCTATCAGTAAATGGTAAATTCCGATTTCACGAATGAAAGTGGCGGCCCCTTCTTCGAGATAAGGCGGATTGGTGTTCGAATATTTTTTGGATAGTTTATCATTCCCGTTTGGCCGCGTCCGGATCACAATAGCTTCCGGTTTTTTTCCGTTTAACGCTTTTTCAATCTGCATTTTGGTAATTACCAAATCGTCGCCTTGCACTTCCGGGGTTACCGAAACCAATTCTGCCAAAAAGAAAAACTGTTTCAGGGATTGATTGATGCTGTAAAATTGGCGGGTAATATGGCCCAGGCATTCCGTATGGGTTCCATGTCCGTGAGGATTGAAAAAGATATTATTGAAATTGGTCGAAGAACTTCCTTCCGAAACCTTTCCGATCCAATCGCCAAACCGAACGGGTTCAATCATCGGTTTTTCGATATACCACGCTATAGGATTGGCATCGGTATTGGTCAACGAAATCGAAATGTCGATGGGTTTTGAGAAATCGACTTCTAGAGTTTGATTGTTGTGTTGAATCGTTGCTTTCAAGATTTGGAATTTTACTCCAAATTTAACCAAAATAGGTCACTGGCGATTCCATCACTGAAAAATTTTCCTTTTTTTGTCGTTTGCAAAACATCATTTTCGACCATCAGTTTTTCGCTCTCGAGGTATTGTTTGGCATTTTGCATCATACAATCCAGATATTCCTCGCCAAATTCATTTCGGATCCTTTCCAACGAAACACCCCAAATGGTTCGCAAGCCCGTCATTACATATTCATTGTAACGGTCTGTTTTCGATAAAATTTCGGATTCTTTTGGCAGTTGATTTTCCTGAATCGATTTCAGGTACAAACCATTATTGGAAATATTCCAACTTCGGGAAATCCCGTCGTAACTGTGCGCTGAAGGTCCGATACCCAAATATTTTTTTCCTAACCAGTAGGCCGAATTGTTTCTCGAAAAATAATTCTCCTTTCCGAAATTGGATAACTCGTAATGTATAAAACCGTTTGCTTCCAGGGTTTCGACCAAAATCATGAAATGTTCGTGAGCGACTTCATCTTTGGGAGCCGGGATGATTCCTTTTTGGATAAATTGGGCTAAGGCTGTTTTGGGCTCCACCGTTAATGCATAACTTGAAATATGGGGAATCCCGAAAGACAATGCCGTTTGGATATTTTGTTTCCATTTTTCGTTGCTCATACCCGGCATCCCATATATCAAATCAATAGAAATATTATCAAAATGTTTGGTCGCTTGGGTAAGACATTGTTTGGCTTCTTCGGCATTATGAGCGCGGTTCATCATTTTCAGATCATCTTCGAAAAAAGATTGGATCCCGATGCTGAGACGGTTAATTTTAGATTTGGAGAGTTCCTGTATTTTCTCAAATGACAAATCATCGGGATTGGCCTCAAGCGTAATTTCAGGATTATCAGAAACAGAAAAATTTTGATAAACCTCCTCTATCAGAAAATTGATTTCGTCTGAAGTTAAAACTGACGGCGTTCCTCCACCGAAATAAATAGTCTCTACTGTCTCATTTTCAAACTCACTTTTACGGAGCTGCAATTCTTTGGCCAAGGCCAGAACCATCTCGTCTTTCTTTTTCATCGAAGTCGAGAAATGAAAGTCGCAGTAATGACATGCCTGCTTGCAAAATGGGATATGGATGTAGATTCCTGCCATAAAAAAGGGCTGATAGCCAGCCCGTTTTTTTAATTAATTAGATGGTTGAGCTTTCACTAAAAGTTCCGTTTGTTATTGTAATGGTAGAGCCGTTTGTGGGATGGGTCGCTATTAAGTTAAAAATTCCCTCAACATTATTATTGTTTGCTCTAGTATACGTTATCGTCCCATTAACGTTATATTCGATAAGAGAATGTGTTGCAACTTCATATTTTGAAAATTTAATTCTATTATCATCAGCATTACTTGTAAAAGCAAAAGTACCCGTAACTGGTGCATTGGAAGGATATGAAATGCCTATTTCGTACTCGCTATCATTTTTTACATTTAGAACCGTGGAGTTACTTGTATTATAGGTCGTAAATGCCAATCCATGCCAAGCTTGTCCGTTTAGTTCTGCGTAGGTTCCCAAATCATTCATTACTGACTGCGCTTCAACATATGTGACTTTAAATGAACCCTTAACGACCGCGAAATTGGACGTATGATTAAATTTATCATCATAAACTTTTCCTTCATAATTTACTCTTATTGTTTTGTCTGTGGCATTTAGTTCAATTAGTTGAAAAGTAAAAGTATTGGCACTGAAATGGTCAGACACCACTTTTACAGAGAAAGGACTCGATTCTATGGTTGGAAAAGTATATGCTTTGTATAGATTCCCGTAAATATTGAATTTAAAATCAATCCCTAATCCTGTAGTTCCATCTGTAGTTCCATATACATCAATAAAATCTCCATGTTTTATACCTTGCCAATTAGTAACGTTTTTTGTTTGACCGTTATAGGTCAGATTAAAAAAATCTGCACCTGCTCCAGAATCTGCACCATCAGAAGAACACGAAAACAATGTAGCTATTATTAATAATGCACTTAAAAATTTAAAGAATTTCATAAAATTATTGATGTAGGTGTTTCGGCAAAAGTAATCATTTCTTTACTCTTTCCTCATTCTGTTTCACAAAGGCATCCCATCCGGAATAACTCTTTTCGCCAACCACTTTTCCGGAGTTGAAAAAATGACAAACGGCTGCCGCCAATCCATCGGTACTGTCGAGATTTTTTGGTAGTTCCTTTAATCCTAACAATTGTTGCAGCATTTTGGCAACCTGCTCTTTGCTGGCGTTTCCGTTTCCGGTAATGGCCATTTTTATCTTCTTGGGTTCGTACTCAGTAATCGGGATATCTCTCGACAATCCTGCCGCCATCGCGACACCTTGTGCACGTCCTAACTTTAGCATTGATTGTACGTTTTTGCCAAAGAAAGGCGCTTCAATCGCGATTTCATCCGGATTGTGCGTGTCGATCAATTCAATGGTGCGCTCGAAAATGATTTTTAGTTTTTGATAATGGTTGTCATATTTGGATAACTGCAATTCGTTGAGCTGCAGGAATTCCATTTTTTTATTGATGACCTTTATCAATCCAAAACCCATAATCGTCGTTCCGGGGTCGATTCCTAATATGATGCGTTCGTTTGCCAATTTTAATTTGTTATTTTGCAACAATGATTTCAATATCCGACAAAGCTAAACAATTCCTTATTCTTGTCGCCAAACTTTTGGTGGTTGGCGGAGCATTTTATTTTATATACAATCAATTAGCCCATAATGATAAATTGGACTGGGCGCTTTTTGCTGAAAAATTCAAAAAAAACCAGTCGGTATTAGGGATTTTGTTTATCCTGTTTCTGAGTGTCCTCAACCGTTATCTGGAAATATTGAAATGGCAGAATCTGGTAGGCGTTATTCAGAAAATATCCGTGGGTGATGCTACCAAACAAGTATTGGGTGCACTTACTGCGGCTCTTTTCACACCGAATGGTTTAGGCGAATATGCCGGAAAAGCATTGTTTTTTGAGAAATCGGAAACCAAGAAAATCATCTTCCTGAACCTGATCTGCAATGGAATCCAAATGCTGCTGACTATTGTGTTGGGGATTTTCGGGCTTTTGTATTTCAATGCCAATTTTAATGTAATTACCACCCGAACGGTTGTGATTCTTTTTGGAGGTTTACTTGTGGGACTGGGTGTTTTATTTTTAGCCAAAAAAATGACCATAAAAGGCTATTCGATTGAGAAAATCATTCACAGGATTAACGCCATCCCGAAGCCGATTCATCAGAAAAACATTGTATTGGCGATTGGACGTTATTTGGTTTTTTCGCATCAATATTACTTTTTATTTCGGGCTTTTGATGTGGAATTGCCGTATCTGATATTGATGGCTACTATTTTTGCCGTCTATTTTTTAGCTTCGTCCTTGCCGACTTTCCAGTTTTTGGATTTTGCCGTAAAGGGAAGCGTCGCGGTGTATTTCTTTGGATTATTGGGGGTCAACGAATGGATTGTGGTTTTTATCAGTACCTTGATGTGGTTTTTGAACGTGGTTTTACCCGTCGTTATAGGAAGTTATTTTGTACTTAATTTTAAATCGAAATGGAAGCAATAACAATACTGCTCTATCTGAATGTCCTGATATATATCCTTTTTATAATCGGATTGATTTATGGTTTCCCAAAGGTAAAAACATTTAAAAAGTCTGAAGTGCATCCCAAAACCACTTTCTCCATTATTATTCCTTTTCGTAATGAAGAGCATTATTTACCTCAACTCTTACAGAGTTTTTCCCATTTGGATTATCCCAAAAACCTCTTTGAATTTATCTTTATA
The DNA here is from genome assembly GCF_007109225.1 of Flavobacterium sp. GT3R68. Lineage (GTDB taxonomy): Bacteria > Bacteroidota > Bacteroidia > Flavobacteriales > Flavobacteriaceae > Flavobacterium. The sequence continues at coordinate 854,939 of NZ_VJZK01000001.1, read as the reverse complement.
GATGATGATTCTGAAGATCAATCTGCTAAAGTGATTACCAAATGGCGCATGGAGCATGGACTTTTCCATACGACGGTTTTAGAGAATGTACGCATTTCAAATTCCCCAAAAAAAGACGCCATTTCGCGGGCAATCCCGATTATTAAAAATCAATGGATTATAACGACTGATGCCGATTGTACCGTGGATTCGAATTGGCTGCTGACTTTGGATAGTTATATACAGAATCATGACGTTTCGATGATTGCAGGCCCGGTGACTTATAACGGTAAACGCTCCTTTTTACACCGTTTCCAGCAGATGGATTTAATGAGCCTTCAGGGTGTTACCATCGGAAGTTTTGGACTTCAGAAGAGTTTTATCTGCAACGGGGCGAACTTCGCTTACACTAAAAAATTGTTCCAGGAATTGGATGGCTTCAAAGGAAATTCGGCAATCGCCAGTGGTGATGATGTATTTTTACTTCAGAAAGCTGCGGCACAATTCCCGGATAAGGTTCATTATCTGAAATCGGATTCGGCTATTGTGCGTACGGAACCATTGAACAATTGGAAATCGCTGTTTCATCAAAGGGTACGTTGGGCGTCTAAAACGACTTCGTATCAAAGTGAATATGGGGAGATTTTGGCGATGGCCGTATTCTTTGGGAATTTGAGTCTGTTGGTTACGTTGGTATTTTGTTTATTTCACCTGTTGCCTTGGGAACATCTTGCGATTTTATTCATAGTAAAATTTACGATCGATATGGTTTTATTGATACAAACCAATCGGTTTTTGAATAAAGGGAAATTCCTGTTTCCGGTAATCAGCAGTTTATTGTACCCTTTTTTCAGTACTTCTGTGGCATTATATACGATGTTTGGAAAGTATGAATGGAAAGGCCGGAAGTTTAAACTTTAGATAAATCTTAGCCCCGATAAAAGTGGAAATCCTTTTTACTCGTTTTTTAACGAGATAAAAAGATTGCAACGGAGAGCGGGAAATAGCTCCTGAAAATTATTCTACTTTTAAGATAACCGGCAAAACGAATTGGGTTTTCACCGGAATTCCTCTTTTGATAGCAGGGTTGACTTTCGGGAAATCGACTAAACGGGCATGAAGAATACTGTCAATTTTAATGGTATCATATGCGACGGAATCTTTAGGGAATTGAGGCTCAAATTGCATGGTCGCGTCTGGATAAATCGTCACTTTGACATCAATAGTGTCCAGTTCCGGATACAAAATTGCAAGGGTATCGATACTTAATTTTTGCTGAATGGTTTGGGTCAGAAACTCAAAGAAACATTGCTTTCGCATCGCCTCATCCTTAATCTTTTCACATTCGGCGATGGACGGAAATTCATCCACTTCGTTCCAATTGATGGATTTTAATTCTTTCTCCAATAATTCATCCTTTGACGGAACGCGCTTATCAAAGTACTGACAGGAGGTAAAAAGTAAAGCCAGCAGCGGTGTTATTAGAATTATTTTTCTCATATTCGTTACAGAAACCCATGCGTTTCGATGGATATAAAATTACATTTTAATTTTTCAAAAATACTAAAAATTAATTTATGGATTTAGCCTTGTTACTTATTGGATTCGCCTGTATGCTTATTGGAATCGTCGGCAGTTTTTTGCCGATTTTACCTGGCCCGTCGATCAGCTGGATTGGATTACTGTTATTGTATTACACAAATACTGTTACAGCGAACTATTGGGTGTTGGGCATTACGCTGCTGATCACTATTATCGTTACGATTCTGGATTATACGATTCCGGCAAAAGGCACCAAACATTTTGGAGGCACCAAATATGGGGTTTGGGGAACGAATATCGGGTTGGTGTTGGGTTTATTTTTTCCGCCGATTGGTTTTATCCTTGGACCATTTGTTGGGGCTTTTATTGGTGAGCTGATTTACAACTCGCAAGATAAAAAACAGGCTTTCAAAGCGGCCGTCGGTTCCTTTATTGGATTTTTGGCGTCGACCTTCATCAAAACCATGGTTTGTGTTTCTTATTTAGTGCTGTTTTTTTATATTGCCTGGGAAAACAGGACTATTTTATTTTCATAAAAAAAGCCATCTTCCGACGGCTTTTTATTTATTAAAAATTGAATTATTAATTCACCATCAATTTTTTCACCACTTTAAGACTATTCGTAGTGGATACTTCAAGGAAATAAATTCCGTTTGTAGCAGCTGACAAGTCTATAGTTTCTATAGCCATAGCATCAGGCGTCTTTTTACTCATAATCACTTTCCCCATAAGATCATACACGATCACATTTGCAATAGCATCCGAATTATTCTTTAGAGAAATGGTGACGATATCATTTACCGGATTTGGAAAGAATACAAAGTTTCCATTTTCAAATTCATCTACCCCCAACACGGTTACGAATCGGGTTTGGAACGTATTGGTGACAATCGCCGGGTTAAAGTCAAAATAGATCGAAGCTGTATTTGGAATAACATCACCTACTGCATATCCTGGTTTTGGTTTTATTTTGAACATTACATAACCTTTTCCACCTGCAGGATTTTGAGATACCGGTGGTAATTGGATATTGTTAAATGTCCACGTTAAATCATTCGCTACTCTGTCCAACATATACGCATGACTTCCGTTAATCATTTTTATGGAAGTTTCGTCCAATTTGGAATCTAAAACATCATTAACACGCAAATTTACAGCATTCGCAGTTCCAGTATTTTCAAAACGGATGGTGTAATACAAATAATCATTTGACGTGAAGCCGGAATGTAAAATTTGTTCCCCGTGTGATTCCATTTTATCATTTGGATCATAGGAGCCGACAATCATCTGTGTAGCATTTGAAGTATTATTTCCGGAAACAACCTCTCCGGCTAAAGGTGCAATAGACGCATTATTTACCAAATAATTACCCAGTGTTACCGTTGGAATGGTTGGAACCTGCATGGTTACCGTCATTGTTCGTACTTCAAAAGGAAGCAAATTGGTAAAATTATAAGTGAAGCCATTCGCGTTCGAAACAGTACCAGTTTGTGTATTTGCTGTAATGGCAACTAACGCATCCTTGTTGAAGGTCAACGTTCCGGAAGCAACCTGATTGCCATTATTTGCATATACAATCTTATTTTGATATGTAAAACCAGGTCTTGGTTGTCCAATAGGTGCAATAGCCAAGCTTAAATCATTATAAGGTTGTGTAGCCGTAACGGGAAAATTGTACGTTTGACTTCCTGTAGCAATATTAACATCAATATAAGTTGCGCTTGAAGTATAAAATCCTGCATAATTAGGATCAACAGAATAACTCAAATCATATGTATTAGATGTAGTATCATAGATATTAAAAAAACCGGTTGGCGAAATAACATTGTGCACAACACTATCATTATTCATTTCGTAATGGAATTGTCCTAAAGGAAAATTAACTTCTCCAAATTCTTTTGTTCCATTATTATTACTATCCAGAAACGCGTTAAGGGTGGATAAGCCATCAACACCGCCACAGTTAATAGTTCCAGCTCCCGGAGCCCCTACATTTGTCTGAGTAATTAAGATAGTACCTGGCTGATTGCTAAAGTTTGTAACCATCATTAGATAAAACTGACCTGTAATTCCATTCGGCATTGTAAAAGTTTCGACCGCAGAGGCAGAATAACTGCAGCCCACAACATTATTAATGGTAAGTTGTCCGGAACACGGTGCCACCGGATCAGCAAAAGGGCCATACAATATAAAATCAACATCTCTAGCTACTCCACCATTATCCGTTTGGCTTATCTGAAAATTTAATGGCCCGGAGGCATCAATCTGCATATAAAACCAGGTTGGGTTCGGTTGTGATCCTAAACAACTATAGTTCGGCCCAACTTGTGCCGCAGGTGAATTGGTCGTACTAGGAAAAGAGCTCCCGTTAGCCTCACACAATGGAAAAGCTCCTACACAAGTATTCGCTTGCGCAAAAAGTACCGAATTAGAAAAAAGAAAGATAATGAGAAGTAATAGTTTTTTCATGAACGTAGGATTTTGGGGTTGAAGGTATAAGTCTCAGACGAAATTAAAAAATACAAAAGGTCATCTCAATTTGTAAGAAACGGACGCAAGATATAAAATTAAAATCGTTCTTGCCTAAAAAACCAAACCTCCTTAAATCAAAAAAGCTATCCACAATAAAGTGGAAAGCTTTTCATTGGTCTAACTACTAAACCTGGTACTTGCGTACCGAAACAACACAACTATTTTAAAAACCTTTTTGGGGGCAAAAAAGCCTTTCTTTACGAAAGGCTTTCCCCAATTTAAGCGGTCTGGACGGGACTAAATTTAGTTGAGTTATTCAGTGCGTTATCAATGACTTACGTTATTTGTTCTCTAAATGTTTCCTAATTGTATGCCTATTTTTATTTTAATGTTTAGGTTTATCAGTGTCTAATTGTAAATATAGTGGAAATATTTCAAATAACAGAAGTCATCTTTTTACATGTTATAAATTATATCAAAAAAGTATATTGGATTGATTTGTTTTTATGGTTAAATTAGGAATTAATAAAAAAGACGGTTTTCACACCGCCTTAATTTTAGGAGTATTTCCAAATAAATCCCCCACTTTGCTCTCTTTCTTCCCTGCAACACCTAGTTATGCATGTTTTTGAAACTCCAGATTTTTTGGATGCATCTGATGCGGACACATGGCAAGCTATCAGATTACCCTCTAAAGAAATTTGTTTAACTGGTTTTTTTCTCAAATCAGAGTTGGAGTTAAATTTATCTGCGCTGGAATAACTCCAATGGTAACCTTTGCAAGTTTTATCAATGCGTAAACAAACGTTTCCTATACTCTTTTTAGTTGCGTTCACTGCATGACCTGCACTAGTCAAATCGTCATAACAATTGAGCAATTCTCCAGTTTCAATATCATATTGATAAACTAATTTTTTAAATCCGCCACCTCCATTGTTTAAATTGTAACCTTCCTGAAAACTGTTGAACAAAATAATATTTTGAGTCTCTTTTTCAGCCAATTCATTTAAATTGGTAGCGGTATCAATTTGCTCCCAAGTAAAAGATTCGGAACCATAAGTGTATAATGCTTCATGGAAGTCTGCGCAATCAATCCTTTTGGATTTTTGTAAATGATCTATTTTTCTCTCTTCAAGGGATTTTGTGGTTGCGCCGATATATGTTTCACCTGTAAAAGTGTTTTGCGCTTTGTATATAATATAATTATTCATGTAAGTATTTTAAATTAATAAGTTGTAATTTTTGACAGATTAATGAGCAGTTGTGTAAACATTAAATTCCAATACAACTTTATTCATTATTTGCTCAACTATTTCGACATCACTTTCTTTGCAAAACAGAGCGTCGTAAACATATCCCACATAAATACCTCTGGAGTTCAATTGTTTAATACACTCTGTCATTATTTCAACTTCTTTGGCAAACATCCTCATAGATGTGATTCTGTGCGCTTTCAGGCTCGTTTGTTTCTCCCTCATGATTGTCTCATTCATTAGGGGTTCGGACTCATTATAGAAGTCGTAAAGTGCACTACGCTTCATGCCTTGCACTCTTTTATTGAAATAGGACAAGTGTTGAATTTTTACGTCGCTAATGTCTAAATTGATTCCCTCTGCAACTATATCATGTGTCAGATATTTTTTTGAACCTCCGTAAATCGATATTGCTATATTAGGATGCAAAGCTTTGTAGTCGACTTCAACTATACGTTCGCCATCAATTTTAACTAACTTTCTAATCCAACTGGGCATAAGGGTAAAGCTGTCTACAACTCTGCCGCCAGATTTTTCATCTCCTACAATTGGGACCATAAAACTTCTTTGGGTCAGGTAATCAAATTGCTTTATATTGTTTTCAACGAAACTTCTAGAAGAAACATCCTTGAAATAAGATTCTGAATGTTTATTCAAAAAGGTAAGTGTCTTTCCTTTCTTGCTTTTGTATTTTGCCTTAACCAGTTTTTTTGCTTCCATCACCAAATCGTTGTAATTTGGCAAGTCAATTTTCGCGTATAAATCTATTAGATTATTAGCGATGACATTTTCTTTTGCCTTTTTTACGAGGCTATAAAAGAACTTATTTCTTTTATGAAGGATTTCTTTGTTTTTAATATTATACTCAACTAAACGTGTCTTATAATAAGTGTCTGTCAAGCCATACTCCTTACTTGAAACACCTTCTTGATATGTTTCATTGCCAAATTCATTTTCTTTGACTTTGATAATCCCTTCAGTATTATTTGTACTATATTTTAGAGCTTTAATAATATGTGGGTAAATAAATGTATTGTCATTACCTTTTTTAGTTTGTTCATGCATTAATGTTGAAGACAAACTTTTCCACCTATTGTCATCAAACATCGTTGAAGAAAGATTTGAAACAATTACAAGACACTTTTCAATTGCAATTGTTTTATCGTTGTCAATGTTTTCCAAATACTTTTTTGGAATACGTCCTAGATTTCTTTGAACTTTTTTTGGAATAAGTATGGTACTTACATTTGGGAAAAATAGCGGATAACTGACTTGAATTTCATCAGGTATTTCACTGTCATACTGCCCTACAACACCCGTGTTTACTGGGTCAATAGTAAAACCATCAACTGTACTCCCATCAGTAACATATATAAGGGGAGAGATAAGGAAAGAGGAGGAAGTAGATAAATTAATTAAATTTTCATTGCAAACTGATTTTGCAATATTCTCAGCTGTATTCTGAGCTTCATTGTTTGGAATTACCATTTCGTAGTTTATTTGAAAGTTAAATTTGAAATGCAATTACTAAGTGCTTGTTTTGGGAATTTGCCCGCTAATGAGTCACTTAAATAATTTGCAAAATGGAATTTAGCCTAATAAAAAGCAGAAGTGATATGTGTATTTTTTGTAGATTTTTGTATTTTTCGTTGAAATCACGGAACTTTTGAAGTAAGTCGAAATCCGATTTAGTACAAAGGTAATCAAAAATATGACAATTCCAAATTTTTAAGCACTTATTTTCAATAAAAGTCTTAAATTAATGTAAATAAATTGACTTTTGGTTAAAAATTGTACTTTAAACTAATAAAAATTTAAAAACTCATGTGCACTTTCCATAAAATGAGCGTTTTTTGATTGCAGAAATTGTCACAGACAATCATTTTAAAGCATAATGTCAAAATTATAATAGTAGTACCCCTCGTTGTTTATTATGTAAACGGTCTTTAATTCAATCGTAGTCTTGATTTCGTCAACAAGAACGATTTGTCCTTTTTTCAGTATGCCTACATCTTGTATAGCTTGGACTTTTATTGGACAGTACAACCGTATTAGAACTCCGTAATGCGTAATAATATATATTTCCCTTGAAGAACTGTATTTGATTAGTTCCCACAACTCATTTTTTGTCATTTTTCAGATTGATTATTTCTTTTTTAGATGTTTATTTTGCAGATGTAATTAGCATAAAAGCTATGTTATATATATGGTTGGCTATGGATTTCGGAAGCTTTCAGCCAAGGAATATGCCATTTTGTGTTTGTCCGCGCAAACAAGTAGTTCAATTTTATTTTTAGATGTTTGTCGATAGTTTGTCCAAATAAAAAAGGTCTCCATATAGAAGACCTTATTTATGCAGGTTAGTGTACTAATTCACTATTTACTAACTGATGTTTTAGTGCATCGACACCCGTCACATACTCATAACGATGATTTAGTTTTACAGTTTCACCCGTTTCCCTAATGGTGAACTCATAAGAGTCACTTGGAACTTTAATAATTGTCCCGTCAAATTGTGAACCTATTAAACTTTTGCAGGTGGCTTCATCGAATGTAGCAGGAACTTTCACTGTCCTTGCCGTGAAATACATTTTGCCAGTTGTTAAACTTTTTACAGGCTCGACGCCTCCTTGTAGAACCAATAACAAGAAATTTTCTCCGTCTTCTTTTTCTACTGATTGATACCCAATTATACTTACCATAATTTTTTGTGAGTTAAGATTATACATTAAAGGCACTTCCCCGAGAATTGAATAAGTTAGAATGTCAATTCAACTAGTCACCCTCGGGGTATCTCCCAAAGTTTTAGAAGAGTCGGGGTGTGACGTTGGGTTAATCCAGACGTTCGATTGTAATTTTTTTGAAAAAAATAAAAATTTTAATATTCTAAATTTATACAATAAAAAAGGGCTCCGTAAACAGGAGCCCTAATCTTTTATTTATATTTAGTCTATAATGTGGTTAATCTCCAATTATTACGGTGTCTTTATAAATCTGAATTTTTACATTTTCATCGGATGGCATTCCATTACTATAATAACCAAACATTGTTTTTCGTTGCTTATTGTTCGCTTTATATTTTACCACAAAATTACCGTCAGATTTTGTGTTATTATTTTTAAAGTTCAGAAATAATGAAATTTTCTCATTTTTATCCATTTTATGTGCGTAAACAGTATTAAATCCATTTGATATTGATAAGCTATCAAGCGCAAGATTAGTTTTATTTTCGACTTCAAATGTTGTTCCGAATTTACAACTGGTAATTATAAGGGACAGAAACACGAGGATTAATGATACAAGTTTTTTCATTGCTATTGATCTGTTGGAGTTAATTCAGTATTTATTAATATTCCATGGTTACCATCATTTTGTACGGAGGTATTTGGATTATCCCAAAAACTTGGACTATTATAGTTCAGGGGAGAAAGATAGACTAATTGACCGTTTACAACTAAATTGTGAACTTCAATTGATATCAAATTTACGTCAGTCAGGGTCGGTTGATTAATTGCAATTAAATCCATACCCTTCTGATTATTATACAAATCCATTTGTTTTTCTTTAATCCAACGATCGGGCGTTTCGCTTTCATGAGCATCAGAGAACAGTTTTGTTGTATAAACCCCCATAGCCGCGGTGTTGATAGCTTGAAAATAAGCATGTCTGAACGCGTCTGCCTTTCCATTCAAATTACCTGGAACGTTCCCAAAATACATAAATGTCGTTTGCATTGCCACATCTCGACGCTGATATATACGATATGCAACCTCTGGAAAATTTTTAATTAATAATTTCTCTTGTTTGCTTACTGTTTTCCATGATTCATATGGGTCCTCACAATTGGCATTTATATAATTTTCATCTTTCCACCATTGAAATGGTTTTCCTTCATTTATACCAGGATAATTTGTAGTTGTATATATCGGCTGGGGATTATTGATTAAAGCATTTATCAATTCTTTTGCGAAAGCAACAGCTTGTGTGTTAATAATTCCATTTAAGATATTTTGGCTTAAATAATTATTAATATCCAATTTAACTGAAGGATTATTAATTAAATATTGCTTTTGAGGCGCAGTTAAGCTTAAGTTAAAAGCTTTAAGCAGATTTGCTTGTTCAGCATCAACATCATCCTCAAACTCAGGTAAAACAGGTGCAACTATAATTTCATTATTCCCAGTTTCGTTTGATGGCGTAGTAACTGTATCTGCACCACCAGTTGTAGTTCCACCTCCTCCACCAGTAGAAACAGCTCCTCCACTTCCCCCGCCGTCAGCATCTGTACAAACGAAAGAACACTCTAAATTTACTGTTGAGCCACTACAATCACCACACATAAGATGAGGGCCTGTATATACTGTCCCACTTGCACCTGTCCCAGTTTGAGTACAGATTAGAGAGCACACATGATTGCAACGTCCAGAGATTCGTCCCGTTATTTGCGTTAATTCTTTCTCTCCTTCAAAATAATAAGAATTATGAATAGTTTCCACCAATTCTCCAGTTGGGATATATTTAACAATGTAAGCTCGGCTTTCTAGTACTTCATCAATAGTTTCATTAATTATTAATAAATTCTCGAAAAATCCTGATTCAGCTTCGTCTCGTTGTATCAATATGTTATAATAAGTAACACCATCAATTTCTACAACGTTAACAGGTTCTTTTTCGGAAATGGTAAAATTAAACTCATCTTCTAATGCTGACCTTGATGCAATAGATTTTTGCTTTTCTTGCTGAATTTTCGTGTAAGCGGCATTAAAACTGTTTAATAATAGTAACTCGTTAAATGATTTTTCTTTTAATAGAGTTTTTTGGTTTCCTTCTAGAAAGTCTTTTTCAGTTTCACAACTTGAAAATATAGTTAGAAGAATAATTGTGATTACTGCTGTAATCTTTTTAAGGGCTTTTGTCATATAATATAGCTAATAATTTATAGTGTTTTATTGTGGTGCAATGTAATAAAATTAATACAACAAAAGCATCCCTAAATTTAGGGATTTTCTTATCCTGGTATACCGACGAAATTTTCGTCCCCACATTTAGGTTTAAAAAGGGCTCCCAGAATCGTAGCCCTGATTTATTTGGCAAGTTGGTAAAATGATTGTTATTTAAACGAAATTTTAAATTGTTAATTTATCAAAATTAGTTTATCAAGTTGTTTTATGGTTTCTACAGGAAATAAGCTCTCAAACTCATAATAACAAGTTTCTTTATTAAGTATGCTTTCTACTTCAGACGGAAAACCTAATTCAATTGACAAAGATTTAATAAGTGAAATTGTATTACTATATGCGTGAAATAGAGTTATATTCTTTGAATTTATTACAGGGACATGAATTGGACCTTCCAAATTCCATTCGTATTCATCCATTCTGTCTAAAATTCCTTTTCTGGCTACGTAGGATATTATATATATTTCTTCTTTTAAGTCCATTGGAGCAGATCCTCCTTTATGCTTTTCAAGTAACATAGTTAACATCTGTGATACACTATTCATTGAATGACCTAACTTTGTGTATTCTTGTATTTTTTTTAGTGATTTAAACATAGTATTCTTATTTTATATTAATATTATTTAAATTTTATTTATTAAAGGCTTGGCTTTTGTGTCCCTGTGCCTGCAAATATTGGCTGGCAGAAACTGATAATGATTAGCAGAGTCGTTATTTTTAACAAATATAACAATTATAGCATAAGTGCTATAATGATTTTGTTATTTATATCTTCTTTTTGAATAGTGAAAAAGGACGATACTAAATTTAGAAAATTAATCTTTGACGAGGACGGATTGCAGTTGTTGGCAAAACGACTAAAAGAGATACGTAATAAAAAAGGTATCTCACAGGAAGAACTTGCTTATCGTTCGGAAATAACACTATCACAAATTGCAAGAATTGAAACAGTAAGAATAAATCCTACCATTAGCACAATATTTAAAATCACTAGAGCCTTAGAAGTTCCGCTTGCAGAATTATTTAATTTTGAATTAACGACAATCCAAAATAAATAAATCGTTTCCCTACAACTTATTTAGATGTAGGGCTAATGTAATCTTCGATGGGTTACGTTTAAAAAAGGATTCCTTCATCTGAAAAGCTATAAAAACCATACTTTGTAATTATCAAATGGTCAAGTAATGCAATATCCAAAAACTCTGAACATTTTTTTATTTTATTGGTTATTTTAATATCTGAATCACTTGGTTTCAGATTTCCAGACGGATGATTATGTGATATTATAATGCTCGAAGCATTGCACTTTAGCGCTACTGAAAATATCAATCTGACATCTACAACAGTCCCAGAAATTCCACCTTTTGATAGTGAGTAAATCCCTAAAACTTCATTTGCTCTATTTAAAAGTAGTACTTTAAATTCCTCTTGGAGTTCTAACAATCCTTTTTTCCAAGACTTTAAAAAAATTTCATATGCTTTTTGTCCAGAGGTTATTTTTTCTTTTTGAGTGTTTCGTATATTATACGATACTTTAATTTCTGCGATTTTATTCATAAATATTTTTTTTGTAACTGTTCGTATATATTAAAAAACTCCAAATTGTTAAATACAAAATGGAGTTTAGGTTTAATAGGTAAAAATTGTTTGCTATTTCTACTTTAGTTTATTTGCAAGTATTCGCATTGAATCACTAACTTTACTTTGCACCACTTTTGCATAATGTTCTTGGGTGGTGGATAATTTGGAATGTCCTAAAAGTTCAGATACAATTTCCATTGAAACGTCATTAAAAAGCAAAACTGTTGTTGCAAAAGTTTTTCTTGCAACGTGATGGGTTAGATTTTTAGGAATCCCCACAACATCTGCTATCTCTTTGAGATATGCGTTGAATTTTGGATTTGATATTTTTGGAAATACTTTTTCTGATTTTCCATTTTCGTATTTATCCAATATTACCTTAGCTTGATTCAATAACGGAATCTTATAACTTTTCAGGGTTTTGGCTCTATTAATATTTAACCATAGTCCACCATCAAAACCTTTCACAACATGGCTTTTTTTTAAATTCGTCATTTCATTAAACGCTAATCCTGTGTAGCAGCAAAACACAAATAAATCTTTGATTTGCTCTATTCTTTTTATCTCAAATTGTTGGTTTTCCAAAGCTTTAAGTTCTTCATTTGTCAAAAAAATGATTTCTTTTTTGATTCGTTTTGCCTTGTAAAGAAGAAAAGGATCTTTATCCAAATAATTCTGACTTATTGCAAACTGCATTACTTTTCTAAACCTCTGAATAGCCTTATTTAAGGTGCTTTGCTGTAAGTTTTTCTCGGTTTTAAGGAAATATTCATAATCCGTAATAAAGTTAAAATTGAGCTCTCTAAACTTGAAATCCTTAACTTTAAACTTCCAAACTACAAACGCTAAAAGATGATTTCGAGATTCAATGTATTTTTTGTAAGTCACCATCTGTATTTCAATATCAATAAGCTTTTTAATTCTTTCAATGTATTGATTGTAGGCTTCAATTACACCAAATTCCTTATCAAGGGTTTTCCCTTTGTATTGCTTGTAAATGTCTTCCACGGAGATATTTATTTCGTTGATTTGTAGAAATAAAAAAGCCTGATTAATTTTTTGTTTAATCAGGCTTAGTTCAGTATTTATAAAAATATTTTCTTCATTGGGGGGCTTAGCTAGTTGAAAATTGCTGTACCAATGATTGGGATTTATAAATAACCCTGTTGCAAATTCTTGTCTTTTCTGTAAGTAGGTGATTCTGCATCTAAGAGAACATTTGCCCATTTTATTTAACCTATTTCTGGTAAGCAGAAATGTTATATTGATTTTTATAATATTCATGATTTTTAGTTGTTTAGTTGGTGAATGGGATGAATGGGTAAAAAAAATGAATAACATGCACACCTTTTTTAAAATGATGCACACCTAATTGTTATCCTTTTTAGAAGTAAAATGGGGAAATATGGAGAGAGAAGAAACCTCCAAAATGAAGTATGAAACTTCCCTAAATCAAAAAAGCTATCCACAATAAAGTGGAAAGCTTTTCATTGGTCTAACTACTAAACCTGGTACTTGCGTACCGAAACAACACAACTATTTTAAAAACCTTTTTGGGGGCAAAAAAGCCTTTCTTTACGAAAGGCTTTCCCCAATTTAAGCGGTCTGGACGGGACTCGAACCCGCGACCCCATGCGTGACAGGCATGTATTCTAACCAACTGAACTACCAAACCAGCGCTTTATTGCGAGTGCAAATATACAACCTATTTCGACTTCTCCAAACGTTTTTAGAAAAATATTTAAATTAAAATTTAACTTATTATCCAAAGGTTTGTTTTTCAATTAAATATGTGGTTAATATTTTTTCGAAATTTTCGCCCACAGCAACAGGGACGTACTTAATTTTATTCTGAGCGCAGGTCAATGCTACCTTTTTAAAGTAGTTTTCCGCCAATTTTTCATATTCCTGCTTCACATTATCGGCAAATATATTAACCTCATCTCCCGTTTCAACATCAATAAACTTTCTTGGCGTGTTGTCGAAGTCAAAATTCAGCTCTGTTTTATTGTCGATCACATGAAACAGGACCACTTTATGTTTGTCATGTTTGAGGTGCTGCAACGCATTGAACAACGCCTCTTCATTACCGGACTGAAACATATCGGTAAAGAGGATAATCATCGAACGGCGGTGCATTTTCTCGGCAATCTGATGCAGGAAAGTGACGGTGTCCGTGTTTTTTTTGGGTTTCTGATTGACCAACAGGTTTTCCAGTGTATTGATCAACATGCGGTGATGACGGTCGCTTCCTTTTTCAGGGGCATAATATTCATAGGTATCCGAATAAACACTTAACCCTACCGCATCCCGTTGTTTCTTCAGCAGATTCATTAATACGGCGGAAGCCAAAATCGAAAATCCTATTTTGCTTTCGTAGAATTGCTGATTGTTGTTCAGCTTCGGGTAATGCATGGAGGAGGAATTATCAATAATCAGATGACAGCGCAGGTTCGTTTCCTCTTCGTAACGCTTGGTATACAAACGATCTGTTTTTGCGAACAACTTCCAGTCGATATGCCGGGTACTTTCTCCGGAATTATACACCTTATGTTCGGCAAATTCGGCAGAGAATCCATGAAACGGGCTTTTGTGCATTCCGGAAATGAAGCCCTCTACCACTTGATTGGCGAGTAACTCCAGATGCTGGAAACTGGATATTTTTTCTAATTGGGATTCGATCTTCATTTTTACTGCGTCAGTTTGCCTTACGGCTCGTGTCAAATGTATTAAAAGATTGAATGATTTGGAAATTAAAAGTTTGAAAGTTTGGCGCTTGAGGATTGGACCGTTTCGCTCTTAAATAAAAAACATCGCAAGTAGCAAGAACAAAATCGCAAGTAGCAGAAACAAAGTCGCAAGAAGCAAGAATAACGTCGTAAGAAGCAGAAATAATGTCGTAAGTAGCAGAAATAATGTTGTAAGTAGCAGAAATAAACTCGCAAGATGCAGAAACGATGTCACAAGAAGCAAGAATAACGTCGCAAGAAGCAGAAAAAACGTCGTAAGAAGCAGAAACAAACTTAACAACCGCTCTCGTTACCCTTCGACTGCGCTCAGGGTGACACATCATTGCAATCCATTCTAGTAAAAAATGCGGATAATTGGTCCTTTAGCCCCGATGGAGGCGGTATCCCACGCTTTTTTGCGTGGATAAAGCCGACAGCGGGAATTGCATTTGCAGATACAAAATCAAAATTGGCTCCTGAACAAAAAAGGCGACTTTCGCCCCTTCGACTGCGCTCAGGGTGACACCTGGCTGGCGCATAATTACTCCTTAGGCCTGATATCCTCTGCCCTTCGACTGCGCTCAGGGTGATATATCATTATAGGTGACACATTACTATATTTATTACAGTAAACATAAAAGGCCCGACTTACGTCAGGCCTTTTTAACTGTTTTGATGTTTAATTACAATAAAGCATCCAAACTATCCGCGTAAGTTTGCTTTGGAGCAACTCCCACTTGTCTTCCTACTACTTCTCCGTTTTGAAAAACCAAGACAGTTGGAATATTTCTCACTCCGTATTTTGCAGCGAACTCCTGATTGGCGTCCACGTCTACCTTTCCGATAACCGCTTTTCCTTCATATTCCTCACTAATCTGGTCGATGATTGGACCAACCATTCTGCAAGGACCGCACCATGCTGCCCAAAAATCTACCATTACTGGTTTTGTCGATTTTAAAACTACTTCTTCAAAAGTAGCATCTGTTATTGCTATTGCCATCTGTTGTTTTTTAAATTACTGTTCAGACAAAAGTAGAATTTTATTTTTGATTCTTCACTGGATGAGAATCAGTTTTATTGATAGTTCTATAAGTGGAATTCATATGGACTATGAATTGTTAACAGCAATTTTTTCAGATTTAATTTTGACATCATCCGTGGTTATTACCTCTAAAAAGTATTCGTAAATCACACCCAATTCCGTGGTTTCGTCTGTAAATAACGAGTCAGAAACAGTAAATGGAATTCTTAAAAATCCGGCATCTCCCTTTCTTCGATACAGCTTTGCTTCCAGAACTGCTTCGGGCTCAATGCCCTGTACTTTTAATTGTACTTTTTTACTATTGGCATCTTGCGTGGCCACAAGATCGATTGTCTGATTTGGATTGACCGCTTTGGTAACCATTAACTTATTGGACGCTTTTGAAGCCAATTTGGCCACATCGATTGCTTTTACATAATATTCACAGATTCCTCTGGCGGGCATTTCGCTGTCGCTAAAATTGGTTGCAGTTACAGGTTCTCTGTTGACTTTCATTTCCTTCCCCTCCACAATCCGATACACATCATACCCTAAAATGCTATCGTTTAAAACTGCGTCCCATTTCAAATTTACCTGATTTCTGTCGTAATTGGCTTCCCGCAAAATTGGCGCGTGCGGCGGAATTACATCCGGCAATTGAACCCAGACAACTGCCTTGTCGCTTTCGTTGAATGATTTATCGAGAGCCGCAATTTTGTATATGAATTTGGTACCTGCTTTTTCATTGAAAACATCGACAAAACTAGTTCCCGTTTGCGGCGTGGCATTCAATAAAAGCATGTCGTTTTGGTCATCGTCTTTTAATCCTCTGTAAATTCTGTATCCTGCCAAATCTTTTTCGGAGTTGGCACGCCAGGAAAGGGTGATTTTCCCAACCTCTGATTTTGATTTCAACTCATTTGGCATATTTGGTTTTTCGTGATCCGGAACGAAAACACCTATAGGAACCGAACGATTTCCGTTGTTGTCCTGATCTACCGATTCGACAATGTACTGCAATGAGCCGAAAGTGGTTTTGTCTAATTTCTCCACATATTTAGCTTCTGATGGTTTGATGGTTTGGGCTGTGATTTTCTTGAAGGTTTTTCCCTTGTCGTCACTTTTATAAATGTTATAACCCGCTACTTCTTTATCTTTTGAAGGCGTCCATGTTAAAATTACCTCATCGTTTTTCCGTTCGCCTTTAAATCCTTTTACAACTGCTGGCGGCGTGATATCTTTTACGACTATTTTCAAGTCTGTTGAGGGTTTACTTTCGGTATTTAAAAATGTTACCCCTTTTAAAACATACACATAATTCCCGGCTGGAACATTCGCATCGGCATAATTGGCTATGTAGACATTCTTCTCTAAGTTAGCCATTATGGGTTCTTTGTTCAGTTTCGTTCCGTTGCGATATATATTGTATCCAATATAGTCCTCGTTGGCAGACCATGTAATCATCACATTCTGTTTTAACTGTGCTACTTTTTCATTCTCAGGCGCTTTAGGCAATTCCCCCAAAGCAAGATTATTAACCACCGAAATTTGCTTTTGGGTTTTTGCATCGACTAATTTATAGCTGTAGGATTTTCCTTTTTCAACCGCGTTATCCTCGAAATAAATCCCCAAATGCTTGGCCACCTCATTGTCGAAGATGGCTGCTAAGGCTAACGTATAATCCGAATAGGCCTGTTTATTGGCCGAAACTTCCTTTACATTTTTATACTTGATATAGAAAGCATACGATTCGTCCTTTGGAAACGGGTTTTTAGCCGTTTTCAATTCCGATTCCTTGATTACCGCTGAAGGCATAATTGGAGTCGGGTTGATTTTTTGCCAGGTTCCGCCCGCTTCGCTTTTCATGATATCGAATGCCACATCGGATTTAATTAATTTTGACATCCATTTCAACTGAATTTTATTTTCGCCTCCGGCGCCAAACAATTTATAATCTTGTGCTTTTGCTCCTATTGATAATAATACAAAAACGAGTATGAGTACTTTTTTCATCTTTTTATTTTTTTTAATTATAGCCAGATACTGAATCCACCGTTAGAAGACCATTTTGCATTCAGCGTAAAATCCGGAATCCATCTGTGGACATCACAAGCGACACTTCCTTGAAATACTACAGGGTTTGGCATCGATACGGAAAGATTAGCAGATACACCACAGCTTCCGCCGATACAGCCTTCATAGAATTTAAAGTCCACACATCCTTTCCCATACGCCCTACCATCAAAAGAGGCAGTACCAGTAGCCTGAAACGGGGAATATTGCACATTAACGCCTGCGGCAAAATTGGAAATCAATCGTCCTTCGGCAGAGGCAATTCCCAAATCCAGACCTTTCCAACCGGAGTCATAATGTTGGGCAAAACCAAAACCTAATTGTTTTTTATCAAACCCTAACCAGATTCCCACATTGAACCCGCTGCCGCACATCACTTCAGCTGTAATTGGGTTTTCTGGAGTTCCTACGTTCATGTAGAAATCATCGGCTCCAAAGTGGAAAAATATCGCATCTTCGTTTGCTGCACCTTCATTGATACAAACGATATCTTTTACGCCTCCCCAAATCTGGCCCTTCCCGTCGATGTACTTATCTACCCAGTTTAATTGGCCGTTTAATCTTGCCTGAATCAAACCTGGACTATCACTGCTTGTAGAAATCGCATCCCCTTTTATAAAATAACTTATCCCGTCAATACTCCAGCCTTGAAACTGCGTTACAATCTGTACATGACCGTGAAGTGTTGCCCCCTGGTCGTATGAAGTCCTTACATCGGCTTCAGCGGCAATTCCTAACGAATAGGCATTGTTAGGTTTCATATTGCTAATCTTTCCCATATTATCATACTCGACCTCCATCTGGTAGTAGGCTTTTCCTCCAAAACCATGCGCTTCCAAAATTCCAGGAATAATCGGAATAGAAACGAATCCTTTTTGGGCGAATTCAAAAAACCAGTACGTGTAATTTCCGGCACTTGGAAGGGTTTTTCCCAAAATCATTTTAGCAGACAATTCTTTAGTACTCGGTTCTTTCGTTTCGTATGATCCTCCCAATTCGAAACAATTACCCCACGTTGCATTTTGGGTCATTTTAAATCCACCGCCAAATTTTTGGGAACCGTCTTCATAGTTTCCGCTAATTGCTTTTCCATCATCGGCAATTTCAATGGAATTTTCGACAAGGGAATTATTAATTATATAGTCCTCATTGGTATCATTTGGTCCTTTTGAATTCATTCCCAACAGATTAGAATTGGGATTAAAATTGACACCGTTGGTATTAATCATATTGTACCCTAAACCAGGCTGTGCTGATGTTCCGTGGTATGTGAATCCCATTTCTTTTCTGCCGCTTGCAATATTAGGACCCAGAGTTACATCTCCGGAAAATAAAAACTGGACGTCTGTTTTACTGGTATTTCGTTTTATTTTCATTTTATCAACCGTAAATGTAAATCCGTAATACTTAGCCCATTCCTTAGTCCCTTCACAAACAGATTCGGTATTATCAGAAAAGTTAGTATTGAACGATACGGCTCCTGATGGATCAATATACATATCGCACATGTTCATCTTTATGGTTTCAAAACCTTTATTCTGTCCGTTTTTCACCGATAAGTTGGAAGAAATTACCACGGCATTGTTTTCTAATCGGCCCGAAAAAACCGTCATATAGGCTGAACTTCCACTGTTGTCCTTAGACAAATAATATTTCTTTGTATAATCTATATCTAATTGGATTTCCTGAATTTTTTTGCTGTCGATATCCATTGTAAGACCAGCCCAGTCATTGATAAACGGAACATACATTTCGCCTTCGATTTTCAGGAAAACCAACTTGTTTTTGTCAATCTTAAAGGACGATTTGGCCAACTTGGATGTGAAACCAGCCAAGTCAACGTTACTTTTGCTTTCTGTGTCCTGTTTAGACATCGAGGTATACCCATTTCCTTTGTTATAAACTTTGTCGAAAGACATATTTAAAGTAGAACCTGTCGTTGCCCCGATTTTTTTAGGAAGATTAATCAGGACGCCAAATTTATCAAAGTTCAGACCGTTGTTATAGTTTTCAAATTTTGATTCCAATTGTCCGTTATCCGATAAATGCACGTAGGTTTCAGAAACATTTGCATAAACCGAACCGTCGTCGTTGACTCTCCATTTTAAAGGTTTTTCGAAAGTATAGTAAAAATTCAGGTTCTTTTTGTTCTTGAACGGAATGGATAAGTTGGTCAAATACGCATCTGATTCTGCGGAAGGCTGCGCCCCTGAAACCCTTACGGTTCCGCTCAAATCCGTTTGGCCTTCCAATCCTTTTATGCTCAGCTTCATATCACCGGGAGTACCTCCGAAAGTTACGTCGATTCCTCCGTTAGCGAGGTTTGAAACGTCCTTATCGCTGTTTAAATTAACGAACCCGTCGAATTTATTGGCAAAACTCATCTTTATCGTAGATTCATAGGATACGAATTCGTACATATCATTGGAATATTTCCCGTTTTTAGGAATGAACCAATTGGTCATCCATTTCCCAATGATTTTTGCATCGGTTGTACCCACATCTTTAGAAACTTTGTACAGATTTGTTTTGTCATCCATGGCACCTTCGAGTTTGCCATACAGTTTCATACTGTTTAAAGTCAGCTGAAAGGCTCCGTCACAATCCTTTTCGGTAGATAAATCAAATCGATTGTTGATTAATCCTTTTTTAGCATCGATATCAAGGGTACCGTCAATCACACCCCAGATATTTTTTTTAAGTTTAGCGTTGTACGAAACCGGACGAATTTTTAAATCCTTGAAATTGAAGATTATTTTCTTTCCTCCTACCCATAGCAGCATTTCCCCGGAACCACTAAACTTATCCTGATCTTTGTTGGAAATCTGGTTTACCTGAACGTAATATCCATTAATGGCAAACCCTTTAATTTTGGCCAATTCGCTGGTGTCCTCGATTAGTTCATAGATTTCAATTTTACTACTGTCGACAATAGTTTTATTGTGAAGTGCAACCACACGCCAAGCCATTTTGCCTACACCGGTTGTAAAAGAGTTCGGTAAGTTTATAAACAATTCCTTGGTGTCATTAGATGCAAAAGAAGCGTTTTTACCATTGAACAATTTCTCATTCAAATTATTCCAATCCGTAATTTCCTTATTTTGGGAATATCTGTCGGTAAATTGTACACGGTACCCGGTAATGGTTTTCTTTTTAGAGGCTTCCCACTCGTATTTTAGTCCGTACCCCGAAGTTATTTTTTTTCCTGCAATTGGGGAAACCAGTTTAATCCGGTCGGTCGAAGGAGCAGTAACAACTTCATAGATATCAATGGCACTACTGTCGATGGCTTTTTTACCCTGGTTGAATGCAACGATACGCCAAACTATTTTTCCGTTTCCGGTTGTGAATGTAGGTGGTAAATCAATTTTCAGTTTATTACCAATGTCTTTGCTGGCATAGAATGCATTTTTCTTAGTGAATATGGCATCCGTCAGCGTGTTCCAATTAGTGATTTTTTTATCCTGAGTTTCGCGATCGGTAAATTGCAACTGATAATTAGCCACTGGTTTTTTGCTCGCGGTCCATGAAAATTCCAAACCATACCCGTTGTTTATTTTTTCACCTTTAATCGGTGCGATTAGTTTTATTCGATCTGTCAATGGCGCATCCACCACTTCATAGGTTTCAATCCGACTACTGTCAATTGCTTTATGTGCGTTATCATACGCCATTACACGCCAGGCAATTTTTCCGTTTTTTGCGGTAAATGATTGCGGAAGGGTTAACTTGGTAGTGGTATAGGCTACTTCTTTACTGGCATAAAATGCATTTTTCAATGAAAATAAATTCTCAGGTAATGCAGTCCAATTGGTTATTTTTTTATTTTGCGTTTCGTGATCGGTAAATTGCACTTCGTACTTCACGACCCATTTCTTGCTTTGGGACCAAAAAAACTCCAAACCATAACCGTTGTTTATTTTTGCACCTTGAATCGGTGTTATCAAATTAATATTGTAAGTCCCCGGGGTTGCCGTACTTTGAGCCACCACATTATTTTTATACACAAAACTACATACTTCACTGTTCCCTTTGTTTTGAACATTCAGGGCAGCTCCGCCGGCATTAAATCGGGTATCTGTTGGTAATAAAGTAACGCGCCAGGCATATTTTTTGTCTTTTTTAAGGGGCGGTTGGGCTGGGCCATATACGTATGAAAACGAGTTTGTCGTTGTTTCGAAAAATGCAGGAGTCGTTGCACTGTTCATCGCTTCGTTAGGATTTCTTGTGATTGGGTTAAGCTCGACAATTTTCAATTTGTATTGGGAACCGGCAGGTGCTCCGGCAGAAGGCAACCACGAAAAAATCACATTTTGGATATTCCCCGCTACAACTGGTTCATCACAAGGCGGAGAAACCAACTGTGGCGGAGCAATCTGATGGATGTCAAACGGATTGCTGCAACCTGAAGGTTTAGGAGTGCTCAGTGGCTGTCCGGTGCTAAAATCCAAGACCTGAATACAAATGGTATACGAACCTTCCGGTAGTCCCGACCCTTTAAACAAATCATTTTTATTGATTCCGGTCACAATAACCGAATTCAGATCCAGATAATTTTTCAGGTCAATTCCCGTCATCATTTTTGGCTGATAGGCTACCAATTGAATTGGCGTTGCCGGACGATAGGAATCGGATGTGGAGATTGATATTCCGTTATCCCCGGTAATATTCGCTTTTAAATAAACGCTGGCATTGGAATACGAAAGCAATGTAAAAACGACTTTGCTTGGGCTATTCAGATAATCCGTCAGGTACGTGGAATACGGCGGCAAAACCTGAACGGTGACATTCACTGTTTGTGCAAAATTAATCTGTGATAACAACAGAAAAATGACACTAAAAATCTTAAAATTATTTTTCATACTATTTCTTTTAAAAAGTGTAGGTATATCCTAAGTCAATATTGTATTCACTGAATGAAATCCCTGTTGGTGTTTTCGCTTTATTATCGATATAAATACCAAGCAGAGTCAGACCATGATGCTCATTCAGTTTATAGGTGTTCTGAAAGGTCAGATTTACAATATCGGCAAAATTCTCATGGTTTATTTTTTGCTGGGTACCATTGACAGACAAGGACGAAATTAACTTATTTTTTAAAAACGGTCTGCTGGTATTGATTCCGATTCCGTTTAATCTGGTGGTATTCAGGTTGGATTCAAAAATAGACAATAAGTAAGATGCCCCAAGGGTTAATCCAATTTTATTGAAAACAAAGGAACTGTTATAATTAAGATTGTCAACCTTGTATTCTGTTATGCCTGCCGTATTTGGATTCTTATCTGTCAGCCATTGACGGTTAACCATTAACGAGTGAAAATGAGTGAGTTTTTCCTTTACGAAAGTCAGTCGGGGCATCAGCACCATATTTTGAGAAACAAACGATTGTTGGGTGGTCTGGTTTGGGATTTTCAATCCTTTGCCTTGTTCCCCGGAGTAATTTCCATACATCGCATTGAATCCAAATATACTCGATAACGTATAATCCAGTCCAATGTTTCCGATAAATCTTTTAGTGGTGAATGATTTTTTATTCATCAGATTATCACGCTGACGACCCAAACTGCTTGTGATTTTTAATTTATTTTTCAGCAAATAAGCCGATGGTTCTAACGTAATATTCTCTACATCCGTTTGGAAATAATAGGCTCCCATACTTTGAAAATCAGGATCCACTCTTCTGTATTTCGCTTTAATTTTATATTTTTTTTCTTCATATCGAACTTCCGTCTGATAGGCAT
Organism: Flavobacterium sp. GT3R68; assembly: GCF_007109225.1. Lineage (GTDB taxonomy): Bacteria > Bacteroidota > Bacteroidia > Flavobacteriales > Flavobacteriaceae > Flavobacterium. Next base: position 831,589 of record NZ_VJZK01000001.1, on the reverse strand, counting down.
TGTACATTTGCGTGGAAGAATTGACGATAATCAAAGAGTTAAAACTATTGACTGTTGAAGCATCATCTCCCGAAAGTGGTAATGCGCGCACATCACGGGTAAAAACAGACGTGGCAACATCCGCATCCCAAAACAATTTTTGCGTTAATTTGTATTTAGAAGAAATACCGGCTACCACATTTTCACCTGGCAACACTTCCGTACCCTGAGGAATGGTGTTCAGGGAATTTTCATCATCTTTTCCTTTTAACATGATCAAATCCACATGGCTTGTCTCGGTACCATAACCCATGCGAAAGGCATATCCCATACGCTTAAAGGAAGGGGTCTGCACTTCCGGTGAAGTCAAATCCTCTTCCACGGCTCTGTTCAATCGTCCATATAACAAACCAAAACGCAATTTCCCGGGATTTAATTCCACCGCAGCTCCTAAAGCAGTCTGGCCTGACCAGGTAAATGGCGACCATGTCAAATTGGTATAGCCCAAATGGGCTTTTGCCCATTTATACGTCGGACTGATGCAAAATTGATTAAAAGGCTGACGAAAAGAACGTTCCTGTTCACTTACCGTAAAAGAAAAAGGAATTTCCACACCATACAGCTTCAATAACGGATTCCCGGTTGCATACCAGGAAAAATCCTTTCGGCGTGGTTCAATTCCGTTTACATTATAGTAAGAACCAAAGACTGTAAAAGTTCCGGAAAACTCTACAGGCTTTACTTCGCTAATATGTTCCAAGTCCTGCGCTTGTGAAATGGCGCAGGAAAGAAGAAAAATTAGCATAAATAATAACTTTATTCTCATCATAAATTCCATATTTAAACTTAAAAATCCGATAAACAGCAAATAAAACCGATAAACAGCATTTTTATTAATTTCCAATGTTGCCGACACTTTAAGACGCCAAATAATTGCGTTTTAACAAAATTTTAAGCAAATTTGCGGTTAGTTTTATGATATAAAAAATACCGATAGACAGTCAACGTTTTAAATAGATGAATGACATTTCTGTTGAAACCTAAAGTTGTTTTAGGAACACAAAGGATATGGAACAATACACTTGTATTATAGTTGATGATGATGAAATTGATAGACTTACGGTGCTGTCCTTTGTGAAAAAATTTCCGAGGCTGAAACTTTTGGGCGTATACGATTCTGCAGTAAAAGCATTAGAAATCATCGATAAAGAGAAAATTGATATTTTGTTTATGGATATTGATATGCCCAATCTTAACGGATTGGATTTCCGGAAGAAAGCCCTGCATATTCCTGTTTGTATTTTTATCACCGCACATCCTGAACACGCCGTTGAAAGTTTTGAATTAGAAACCCTGGACTTTATCGTGAAGCCTTTGAAATTGGATCGTTTTTCCCAAACCATGAAGCGCATTGAGGAATTCATGGAAATTAAGCTAAAAGCCACACTTTTTGAGGCTACTATTGGCGGAGACACCATTTATATAAAAGAAGGGCACGAGCAAACCAAAGTAAAACTTCACGAAATCCTGTATCTGGAAGCTTTAAAAGATTATACGCTGATTATTACTTCCCATAAAAGGCATTGCGTATTATCCAGCATTGGAACGCTTTTAAAAGAAAATCATTTTCAGTCCTTTGTGAGAATCCACAGAAGTTTTGCTGTGCAGAAACAATTTGTGAAAAGAATCGGTACCTTGGAGATTGAATTGAACAACAGCATATTAATCCCTGTTGGAAGAAGTTATAAAGACAATCTGAGTTTAATTGCATGAAAAACCTTTTTCTCTGTCTGATATTTTATCCGGTTTTGTTGTTTTCGCAGCAAAGTCCAATATCAGCTGAAAAAGAGTTAAGCGAATTGATTGTAAAATGTGATACCCTTCTAAATTCAAATAACTACAAACAGTTAATTGTAGTTGCTACCAAGGGAATTGAGAAGGCCAAAAACAAACATTATTTTTTATCCAGATTTAATTACTTCAAAGCTTACGGGTATGAATATGATAATAATTTGTATGAAAAAGCGGTTCCGTATTACGAAAAATCGTTAGACTATTCAAAAAAAGGACGGCATCTGAAAGAAGAAACCTTAGCCTTGATGCGGCTTAACTACTTGTATTATTCCACAAAACAATTTAGCAAGAGGGACCAACTTATTGATTATATAAAAAAAGTGTTGGATACCACCAAAAGCATTTATACGCAAGGCATTTTAAACGGGAGTTTGGGCGAATATTATCTGGACCAGGCGGCATATGAAAAATTTATTGGCTATAAATTAAAAGCCATCGAATACCGCAAAAAATTTCCGAAAGACGATGCTAGAAACCTTGTCAATATTGGGATTTCCTACTCCCAAATTGCCAGCGCGTACATTAAAATGAAACAATATAAAAAAGGTATTGAATATTCCGGTTATGCGCAACCCTATTTGAAAACTTCCGATAATGCGACTGCCTTTCTGTACAATGATTACATCAAGTGCTACGTGGAACTCGAGAATCTGGACAGCATAAAAAAATACTACAATGGGATTCATAAACTGGTCAGCCAGAACGAACCTTTACATCTGAACATTAGTTCTGCAAATCGGTATATGGCAGAATATTTCATTGCCAAAAACCAAATAAACACGGCTTCAAATTATGCGGACAAAGCCGTTTTATATGCCCTCAAATCAAATGATGAGGAAATTTTGATGGAAGCCAATATCTCCAAAGGGAAATTAGAGTTTGCACAAAAAAAATATCCGGAGGCTATCAAAACCCTGAATTCAGCCTCGACCTATGCTTATGAATTTGATAAGGAATCTTTTATTACGATAAATAAAAAGCTTTCTCAATGTTATGAGGCTTTGGGAGATTGGCAGAACGCCTATAAATATCACACTATTTACAGCCAGAGTAATGAGGTGATGTTAACGGAATCTGGAAAACAAAGTATTGCGAATGCTGAAGCGAAATATCAAAACCAATACAAACAGGAAAAAATAAACACGCTTTCCACCGAAAATAAACTGAAAAACCTTCAAATTGAAAATACCAGAAAGCAGCAAATCTATCTTGGAATTGGTTTTGTACTATTGGTCGTTATCGCCGGATTATTGTTTAAGCAAAGCCGCAACAGAAGGAAAAGCAACGAAAAACTTCAGCTTTTAAATCAGGAGCTGGATCAGGCCAATAAAACAAAAGCATTATTTTTCAGTATTTTAAACCATGATTTAAGAAGCCCGATTGCCAATCTGATACATTTTCTGCACCTGCAGCATGAAAGTCCGGAATTATTGGATGAAGAAAGTAAAGTGCGGCTTCAGTATAAAACGTTGTCAGGTGCCGAAAATTTATTGACGTCGATGGAAGATATTTTATTGTGGAGTAAAGGGCAGATGGAAAACTTCCAGCCTCACTTAAAAAATGTAACCATACATTCACTTTTTGAAGACACTAAAACGCATTTTTCAAGTATCGAAAACATTGAAATGGTATTTGAAAATCCGGAAAACATCCAATTGAACACCGATGAAGATTACCTGAAAACCATCATAAGAAACTTAACCGGAAATGCCATTAAGGCCTGCGAAAAAATAGAAAATCCCATCATTATCTGGAAATCGTGGCAACAAAATAGCCAAACCTTTTTAACCATTTCTGACAACGGTCCGGGCGGAACCGAAGGGCAATTCAAAGCACTTTATGACGAAAAAGAAGTTTCCGGAATCAAAACCGGTTTGGGACTCCACTTAATTCGCGATTTAGGAAAAGCAATCGATTGTACTGTTACTGTGGAATCAAAACTAAATTCCGGAACCACTTTTAAATTGACGTTTTAATTCAGTTTAAAATTAATCTGCATTTTCTCCAGTTCCTGAAGCAGTTCGTTCGAGATTTTAATCTTCAGCTTCCGGCTCGGCATCGATAACTTGGTTATTATTTTTATTTCCTCTACTTCCGAAGTTACCGCAATTTCGGGCTCTTCTTCTGCGAGTTCTGCTGTTTCATCAAAAACTGCTTCAGTCTCCAAAACCATTATGGGTGCTTCAACCAATTTTTTTATTTTCTCCAGTTCCAATACTTCAAATGTAACTGAATTATCGCCTTTATTGGCGTGAAAAAGATCGCTCAGCTTGTGAATAAATTCCACCTGAAGATCATTAATATTTAAATGAATGATTAATTTCTTGGCGAATGTAGGCAAGACATCCTGCAAATACTGCACCAGCATGAACTGCAATCTTGGCTCTCCTTTTTTACCGGTTTCTTTATCGGCCCAGCCTTCTTTCACCAGAACTTTCATAAAGGTAAAATTGTTCTGAATCAGGAAATGTCTGAATTTCAAATATTCCTCACCAAAAATCCGGAATTCATAACTTTCATCATAACCTTCGAGCATAAAAGATGCCCATCCTTTTCCGTTTTTGGCGACACGGTGCTGCACATTGGTAATGATACCGCCAAAAGTCAGGTTTTTATTGACATGCAATTCCATGTTCTTAAGGGCTTCCAATTTGGCATTGCAGAAATATTTCATTTCAAATTTATAATCATCCAGAGGATGGCCCGAGATATAGATTCCGACTACTTCCTTTTCTTTAGCCAGTTTTTCCATCGTGGTCCAGTCCTCGCAAGGAGGCACTATTGGTTCCGCAATCTGCACATCGCTGCTTTCTCCAAACAGACTTACTTGCGAGGAATTCTCGTTTTCCTGAAATTTGGCTCCATATCGGATGGCTTTTTCATAAAAAGTAATGCCATCGCCATCATCATGGAAATATTGGGCGCGCGTCGTTCCTAAAAACGAATCGAAACCTCCTGCCAATGCTAAATTTTCCAATGCTTTTTTATTGGCGGCACGTAAATCAATACGTTTGGCCAAATCAAAAATTGATTTGTATTTTCCGTCTTTCCTGTTTTCGACAATGGTCTGAACGGCTCCCATTCCCACTCCTTTTACAGCACCAATCCCAAAACGGACTGCGTAATTTTCGTTTACTGTAAATTTATAGAACGATTCATTCACATCCGGTCCCAAAACCTGCAGTCCCATCCGTTTACATTCTTCCATAAAAAAGGAAACTTGTTTGATATCGCTCATATTATTGGAAAGAACGGCGGCCATATATTCGGCGGGATAGTTTGCTTTTAAATAGGCGGTCTGGTAAGCAATCCACGCATAACACGTCGAGTGCGATTTATTAAACGCATATTCGGCAAAAGCTTCCCAGTCTTTCCAGATTTTCTCCAGTTTGTCTTCAGCATGTCCTTTTGCAGCAGCCTGACTAATGAATTTGGGCTTCATTTTATCAAGGACATCTTTTTGTTTCTTTCCCATCGCCTTACGCAAAACGTCGGCATCCCCTTTGGAGAAATCTGCCAATTTCTGGGACAATAGCATTACCTGCTCCTGGTAAACCGTAATTCCGTAGGTGTCTTTCAGTAATTCTTCACAGGCATCGAGATCATATAAGATTTCCTCTTCGCCATTTTTCCTTTTAATAAAACTTGGAATGTAGGCAATCGGGCCCGGTCGATATAGAGCGTTCATTGCAATCAAGTCGCCAAAAACCGTTGGTTTCAGTTCCTTCATGTATTTCTGCATTCCGGCAGATTCGTATTGGAAAATACCAACTGTTTCACCACGCTGGAAAAGTTCATAGGTCTTTAGGTCATCAATCGGGAATTCATCCGGATCGATGTCTTTTCCGGTTCTGTATTTTACTAATTTGACTGTATCTTTAATCAAGGTCAGGGTCTTGAGGCCCAAGAAGTCCATCTTTAATAGTCCGGCACTTTCTACCACCGAGTTATCAAACTGTGTCACATACAAATCCGAATCTTTGGCTGTAGCCACCGGAACGAAATTCGTAATATCACTTGGCGTGATGATAACCCCGCAGGCGTGAATACCTGTGTTTCTTAGATTTCCTTCTAATATCTGCGCTTGCTGCAACGTTTCGGCACCTAAATCGCCTTCTTTCGATAAAGCGATTAGTTCCTTTACCTTATCGAAATCCTCCGGACGCAAAGCTGCTTTTAATTTGGCATCATCATAGGTGAAAATCTTCGCCAGATTTAAATTGAGCGGAATCAGTTTGGCAATTTTATCAGCTTCAAAAAGCGGCAAATCCAATACCCGTGCGGTATCCCGAATTGCTGATTTGGCAGCCATCGTTCCGTAGGTGATAATTTGCGCTACCTGTTTTGAACCATACTTATTGATTACATAATCCATGACTTTACTTCGACCCTCGTCATCGAAATCGATATCAATATCGGGAAGCGATACACGGTCAGGATTCAGGAAACGCTCAAATAGCAGGTTGTATAATAACGGGTCAATGTTGGTAATTCCGAGACAATAGGCAACCACTGAACCGGCAGCGGACCCACGTCCGGGACCTACTGAAACATCCATTTTCCGGGCTTCGGCAATGAAATCCTGTACAATTAGGAAATACCCCGGATAGCCGGAATTTTCAATGGTCAGCAATTCAAAATCGATTCGTTCTTCAATTTCCGTGGTAATCTCTTTGTATCTTCGTTTGGCACCTTCATAAGTAAGGTGTCTTAAAAACTTATTTTCACCTCGTTTTCCGGCATCCTGTTCGTCTTCCGAAACCATGAAATCCCGAGGAATTTCAAATTTAGGCAATAAAACTTCACGCGCCAGACTGAAGATTTCAATTTTATCTACGATTTCGGACAAGTTTGAAATGGCTTCCGGCAAATCGTTAAAGAGTTTTTTCATTTCCTCCCCCGACTTGAAATAATATTCCTGATTGGGCATTCCGTAGCGGTAGCCACGTCCACGTCCAATTGGTGTTGTCTGTTTTTCACCATCACGGACACACAATAAAATATCGTGTGCATTTGCATTTTCCTTATCGATGTAGAAGGTATTGTTGGTCGCAATAATTTTGACATCATGCTTTCTTGCCAATGTGATCAATCCCTGATTCACGCGGTTTTCATCTTCCTGATTGTGGCGCATGACTTCGATATAGAAATCGTCTCTAAATTGGGCTTTCCACCAAACCAATGCTTCCTCAGCCTGGTTTTCACCAAGATTCAGGATTTTGTTGGGGATTTCGCCATATAGATTTCCGGACAAAACAATGATGTCCTCTTTGTATTCTTCAATGACTTTTTTGTCGATTCTCGGCACATAATAAAATCCCTGCGTGTATGCGATAGACGACATTTTGGCCAGATTGTGGTATCCTTTTTTGGTCTTCGCCAAAAGAACAATCTGGTATCCATTGTCTTTACGGGTTTTGTCCTTATGGTCTTCGCAGACAAAAAATTCACAACCCACAATAGGTTTCATTTGCACTTCGGTCGGTTCTTCCCCATTTTCAACAGCCGTTGCGTTTTTGGCTTCAGCCGACTTGTTGTGATTCAGAATGTCACGAACGAAATGAAAAGCACCCATTAAATTGGCATGATCCGTCATGGCTACCGCGGGCATTTTGTGTTGCGCTGCTGCTTTTACCAATGCCGCCACACTAATGGTGGACTGCAATACCGAAAATTGCGTATGATTGTGCAAGTGCACGAAATCGGTATCAATTAAAATTTGTTTATTTTCTGAAAGTTCCTGTTTGGAAAGAGGAGCTTCTTCTGTTTTTTTGAAATTTTGACGTATCGCTTCCGATGCCGCTTTCAAATTGATGTGCTTTAATCCGATTAATTGGATTTCGCCGGAATTGTAATTTTTGAAATCCTCAAAATAACCGGACGGAACATCCAGTTCTTCTTTGGTGAAAACCTCGCGACGGATTAATTCTAGGAAACAACGCGTAGTTGCCTCCACATCGGCGGTGGCATTGTGCGCCTCCGAAAAAGGCTTATGGAAAAGATAACTGTGTAACTCGGTAAGCGTTGGCAATTTGAATCTTCCACCACGACCACCAGGTAATTGTAACAACGAAGCGGTTACTTCGGTACACGTATCCAAAACGGGCATTGTGGCCATCGGCGAATTCACATTCATCCTGTGAAATTCGCAGCCCATGATGTTGACATCAAAACCTAAATTCTGGCCGACTATGAATTTGGCTTTCGATAAAGCAATATTGAATTTTTCTAAAACTTCTGATAATGGAACTCCATTCGCCTGCGCCAATTCGGTAGAAATCCCGTGTATCCTTTCGGCATCATACGGTATATTAAACCCTTCCGGCTGAACCAAATAATCCTTATGCTCGATAAGTTGTCCCATCTCATCATGCAATTGCCAGGCAATCTGAATGCAACGCGGCCAGTTATTGGTGTCGGTTATAGGTGCATCCCATCGTTTTGGCAATCCGGTGGTTTCGGTATCGAATATTAAATACATAGCTGAATGTGAGGGTCTTGTAATTCTGAAAAATTACAATATATGAACGTCAAAAGTAGTTTTTTTTGAATAAAAAATTTCGAGAAGTTATCAACAAAAAAAAGCCACTCATCAAATGATGAATGGCTTTTATATGGAATAAATCTAGTGTTATTGCTAACGCTATTTTATGGCATTGTATTGAATGTTAATTCAGAAAAGTGATTAGTAACCACCTCTGTTTCCACCACCACGGTTGTCTCCACCACGGCTGTTTCCACCATATCCACCACCACCACGGTTATCTCCACCACGGCTGTTGCTGTTAAAACTTCTTCTTTCACCTTCTGGTTTTGGCTCAGATTTGTTAACTACGATTGCACGACCTTGAACAGTAGCACCGTTCAATTCATCGATTGCTTTTTGAGCATCGTCGTCATTTGCCATCTCAACAAATCCAAATCCTTTACTTCTTCCAGTAAATTTATCAGTAATAATTTTTACAGAATCAACTGTACCATAAGCCTCAAAAGACTCTCTTAAATCTGCTTCCTCAATACTGAACGGAAGGCTTCCAACGAAAATATTCATATGTACGAATTTATAATAATTACAAATATAAACTATTTTTCTGTAATATACTATGTATTAGATTATTTCTGTCTTATTTTTTAACTCACCATACAATAATAAAAATAAAAACCATCTTTTCAAGATGTTTTTGTTGTTAATCCAATGTTCCGAGCGGCATTGAATCTATTGAATAGACTCTTACCTTATAAAAGTTACCTTCCTGAAAATTCAATATTTCGTCTCCGGCAGGATTATCCGTTGTTTTTTCGGCATTGAATCTAAATGTACCTGTAACGGTCATGTTGGTAGGGTCGTATTGAGAAATTTTAATCTCACCATCACCGATTCCAATTCCGGTTTCATAAATCAATTCCTGTCCGTTTATGGAATACTTGAATTTAGCTTTTTTTGAATCACTTGTTCCTAATGGATAGGTTTGGGAATTAGTTGAAGTTGTAGCTAATATCAATTTTTCGCTTTGAAAATAACCCACAATTACCAAAGAATTATCCGCACGTATGTACCCACGAACATCATTGGCTCTCCATAATAAATTATCTCTTAATCCCTGAAGTGAAGGATTATTAGTTAGTATATCCTCTGAACAGGATGTCAATAGTATTATTAGGACAAAAAGCGATATTACTTTTTTCATTTTTTATGTTTTTAATACCACAAAAATAGTTTTTAAAACCAAAAACACTAAAAAAAACAGTTAAAAATTAAAGTTCAAGCCAATTTTAACACTAGTATTCGTTTAATTGTCAGGTTGCATTAGCTTTTTTAGAAAAAAAATGTATCTTTGCACCCTTAATTAACAGAGGTCGAGTACCTCAAAATTTAATCATACGATTATGTCTGTAAAAATTAGATTACAAAGACACGGTAAAAAAGGAAAACCTTTTTACTGGGTTGTAGCGGCTGATGCTCGCTCAAAAAGAGACGGTAAATACTTAGAGAAAATCGGTACTTACAATCCAAACACAAATCCTGCAACTATCGACTTAAACCTTGATAAAGCAGTACAATGGTTGCACAATGGTGCTCAACCAACAGATACCGCAAAAGCTATTCTTTCTTACAAAGGAGCTTTATTGAAACACCACCTTGATGGAGGAGTTCGTAAAGGAGCCTTGACTCAAGAACAAGCAGATGCAAAATTAACTACTTGGTTAGACGAAAAAGCTGGTAAAGTAGATTCTAAAAAAGCTGGTTTATCTAAAGCAGAAGCGGATGCTAAAGCAAAAGCTTTCAAAGCAGAACAAGATGTAAATGCAAAACGTTTAGCTGCAGCTGCACAAGCTGAAGCAGATGCTATTGCGGCTGCAAATCCTGCTGTTGAAGAAGCTGAAGAAGAAGTTACTGAAGAAGTAGTAGCGGAAACTGAAGACTCGAGTCCAGCGGACGACCAGGCGGAGCAAACTCCTGCTGCAGAAGAAAATAACGAAGAAGCTCAAGCTTAATTCAGTAGCGATTCATGCGTAAAGAAGATTGTTTCTATTTAGGTAAAATCGCGAAAAAATTCAGTTTCAAAGGGGAAGTTCTTGCCTATTTAGATACGGACGAACCTGAGTTATACGAAAACCTGGAATCAGTGTTTGTTGAATGCAACAAACACTTGGTTCCTTTTTTTATTGAAAGCAGTTCGCTGCACAAAAATGATTTTCTCAGAATCCGTTTTGAGGATATGAATACCGAGGAAGATGCGGATGCCATTATGGGTAATGCGATTTATCTTCCTTTAAACATGTTGCCAAAACTTACCGGTAACAAATTTTATTTTCACGAAGTTATTGGTTTTGAAGTCGAAGACAAACGTTTAGGCGTTGTCGGAAAAATTGTTTCGGTTAACGATTCGACTGCGCAACCTTTATTTGAAGTCGAAAACGGCGAAGTGCAACTCCTCATCCCGATGATTGATCATTTCCTTGTTAAGATTGATCGCGAAAATAAAAAGGTCATTATGGATCTTCCAGAAGGACTTATTGAAATGTATCTTTAAACGTTTTTTTGGTTCGTTAATTTGGTTATTTACAAAAACCCGATATCGTTAACCCATAATTGTATCTCTTCATGTTTTCATTCAAACAATTTACTGTTGATCAAGACCGATGTGCCATGAAAATTGGAACAGACGGCGTTTTGCTTGGCGCGTGGACCCCACTGGAAAACAATCCAAACAGTATTTTAGATATCGGTACCGGAACCGGATTAATTGCTTTGATGCTGGCCCAGCGAAGTTTTGCCGAACAAATCGACGCTTTGGAAATTGACGAAGATGCCTATGAACAGGCGGTCGACAATTTTGAGAAAAGTCCGTGGAATGATCGGCTATTTTGTTTTCATGCCGGTTTGGACGAATTTGTCGAGGAGCCGGAAGACGAATATGATTTAATTGTTTCCAATCCCCCTTTTTATACAGAAGATTACTATTCCAGTAATGAACAACGGGATTTAGCCCGCTTTGCTGATGCGATGCCTTTTGAAGAACTGGTGGAAGCAGCGGCAATGTTCCTTTCTGAAAATGGCGTTTTCTCCGTTATTATCCCTTTTAAGGAAGAAGCCAAATTTTTAGCTTTAGCCCAGGAATGCGAATTGTATCCCTTCAAAATTACCCGTATCAAAGGCACACCGACTACTGAAATCAAAAGGTGCTTAATGGCTTTTAGCCGAAACGAAACGGATGTGGTCGTTGATGAATTGGTTATTGAAACCGCCCGTCACCAATATACCGCAGAATATATTGCTTTGACCAAGGATTTTTATCTGAAGATGTAATTGCAGGTTTAATTCGCTTTCACAATACTCCGAAACTGGTATAAAACTCTTTCCAACAAACGAAGATCTTCGGTCACAATCTCTGCAGAACCAGTCATTTCCTGTTGGAATGGAATGAACTTATTGTAGTTGGTTTTCAAATCCTGTGGAAGAGCAACATCAATTAACAGGTTTCCTTCTTTATCCGGAACCAGCGAAATATTCTTCACTTTGCCTTTCAGCATTCCAAATTCACGATCCGGAAAATTAGCCAATCGGATATTGACCTGTTGTCCCACTTTTATTTTACCGGAATTTTGCGCCGGAGCCTTTACCTTTCCAATAAACCCTTTTTTAGTAGTGGGGATAATGCTAAAAACATTGTCGCTCGCGGAAATTGTTTGGTTGGCGGTCCAGATTTGCAAAAAGGAAACTTGCCCTTCGATGGAAGATTTCAACACATAATTCAACTCCCAATCTTTAACCGTTTTTTTTAATTGATAGAAAGACTGTATCAAATTCCGATCTAAATTGATTTTCTCTTTTGTTTCGTTGATTCTGGTGCTGGAACTGTTCCGATTGTTATCAATCAACGAAGATTGCAATTGGGAAATACTGCTCAATAAACTTTTATAATTTTTCTGGGCTTGCAGGAAGGCTAATTTTTTAAGTTCAAAATCCTGTTCCGATATCACACCCTTGCTCAACAAGGTTTCAAAACGCTTCAGATCATTTTTCTGAAGCTGTAATTCCGATTCGTTCAGGTTTTTTTGCTGCTGTAAAAGAGTCAGGCGGGTTTTGATCTGTATCTTCTCTGAATGCTGCGCATTATTTTCAACCTGAAATGGGTGCAGGTTGCTATTGAGTTCATTTGCAACATAGTCTTTTTGGAAAACAGAATAGGCATTTTCGATATCACCCAATTCCGCATCGCGCAATAATTCAAAGGGGAACTTTATTTTTTTATTGATATCCAGCGTATCCAAAATGCTTTGCAATACAAAAACATCTTTGAATTTCGCCGTATTGGCAATCACAGCCAATGGAGTATTTTCGGATACAGCAGCCTTATCGTTCACTAAAATGGTTTCAATTCTGCCAGATGTTCTTGCTACCAGTTTTTCTGGCGGAACACTGGTAGTAATCACAATCGGTGTCGCAATCACATCCGGGTATTTCACAAACCACGAAACAAAAACAAGCATCGCTATAATTGTAAAAATCAGCAGTGTCCCCCAACGGATCATCCAGTGAGGCACGCGGCTCAGTATATCCTGTATTTCTTCGCTTCGCAATTCGAATGTCGTATTATTTTCTGCCATTTTAATTTCCTAATTGCAATTGGTTTCTAACCAATTCGAAATAATTTCCTTTTTGTTCTACTAATGCAGAGTGACTCCCCATTTCAATAATTTTTCCTTTATCAAGCACGACAATCTGATCTGCATTCATTACGGTACTTAACCGGTGCGCAATAACCACTACGGTTTTGTTTTTGAAAAACATATCCAATTTGCCCATGATTTCTTTTTCATTATTAGCATCCAATGCCGAAGTGGCTTCATCGAAAAACAACATTTCGGGGTTTTTATACACGGCTCTTGCAATCAGCAATCGTTGTTTTTGCCCGGTACTCATACCTGTTCCCTCCGAACCTATTTTCGTATTGTACCCCAAAGGCAAGCCCGAAATATAGTCTTTAATATTAGCAACATCCGCAGCATAAACCAGTCGGTCCTTGTTGATACTATCTACTCCAACCGCAATATTATTAGCTATCGTATCATTAAATATGAATCCTTCCTGCATAACAGCACCAATATTATTTCGCCACGCCTTTTGGGAAATATTTTTCAATTGTGCATTACCGACTGTAACTTCACCATGATTGGGTTCATAGAACTTAAGCAGCAATTTCATTAAAGTAGTTTTCCCACTCCCGCTGGCCCCGACAATTGCAGTGACTTTGCGAGCTGGGATGGTCAGGTTTAAGTTTTCCAAAACCGGCATGTCCGACCCCAGATAACGATAGGAAAGATTGTCAATCTTAATATCAACATCTTTTTGTATGTCATGTGTCTGATGCTCTTCCTGTTGCGTTTCGTCTTCCTTCTCGTGGATCTCAGACAACCTTGCTAACGATATTTTAGCGTCCTGCACTTCACGGACAAATCCAATCAATTGTTGAATTGGCCCGTTCAGACTTCCGACAATAGCACTTATTGCCATCATCTCCCCTAAGGTTATTGAACCGTCGATAACCAATTTTGCCGAAAGGAAAATAATCAGGATATTTTTGATTTCATTGATGACCGAAGATCCGATGGTCTGTGTTTGCTCTAAGACTAATCCTTTCATTGAAACACGAAACAATCTTGCCTGAACATGTTCCCACCCCCAACGCTTTTGTTTCTCGGCATTATGCAATTTAATTTCCTGCATTCCGTTGATGAGCTCCATCACTTTGCTTTGTTCCTGGCTTACTTCCGAAAAACGTTTGTAATCCAAAGCTTCCCTTCGTTTTAAGAACAAGGTAATCCAACCGAAATACAATATACTTCCTGCGAAAAACACGAAAAATATCTGAAGGTTATAATAGGCTAAAACCCCGCCCATAAGAAACATATTAATCACAGAAAACAGGACATTTAATGATGACGTAGTCAATATTCGTTCAATGCGATGATGATCATTAATACGCTGCATGATATCGCCTGTCATCCGGACATCGAAAAAGGAAATGGGCAGATTCATTAATTTGATAAAGAAATCAGAGATCAGTGAAATATTTATCCGTGTGGAAAGATGGAGCAATATCCAGCTTCGGATGAATTCCAAACCGGTTCGTCCGGCAAAAAGAAAAAGCATCGCAAATAAAATCAGATAGATGAAATGAATATTCTGGTTTTGGATCCCAACATCCACAATGCTTTGCATTAGAAAAGGAAAAATTAGCTGCAATAAACTACTGGCTAACAAACCTATACTCAATTGGATTAAAAACGATTTGTACCGCAATACATATTGAAGTAATAACCCGAAACCCATGCCTTTTTTATCTTCCTCATCAAATTCGGATTGAAAGAATTTTGGTGTTGCTTCCAGCAATAAGGCAATTCCTTCTTCAGTAGTTTCATCTGCATTGTTTCCAATCCAGAATTTCATAAAATCCTGCTGGTTGTAATCTATTAATCCAAAAGCAGGATCGGAAATAAAGTATTTGTCTTTTTTTATTTTATAGAGCACTACATAATGCTCTTTATTCCAATGTAACAAACAGGGTAATGGCGCCTCATTTAATCTTTCTAAATTAAGTTTCACTCCCAATGTCCGAAAGCCGATTTTCTCGGCAGCATCGCTAAGGAACAACAGATTACTTCCTTCCCGGGTTGTTTCGCTGAAATCTCGCAACTCCTGGATGTTAATGGTTTTGCCGTAATGTTTGGCTATTATTTTTAAACAGGTAGGGCCGCAATCTTTAGAATCGGCCTGTTTATAGCTTGAAAAAATTTTAGACATGAATTATTCTTTCAAGTATTTGTTTAATTCAAATCTAATTTCATTATTCTCGGGGCCAGGAGCATTCTGATGAACTAATTTTCCTTTTTTGTCATATATCAAATATCTTGGAATTGTTTTCAATTGAAGTTCTTTATAAAATAAAGCATTTGGATAATTCATGGCTAATAAATTATTATTTCCAATTGACAAATCTTCTTTTTCAGATGCAGCTTGCCATTTATTAAAGTCATTATCAATAGAAATGTAAACAAAAACCAAATCTTTGTCTTTATATTCTTCGTGTAACTTTCTTGAAGAAGGCATTGCAGAACGACAAGGAGCACACCAACTTGCCCAAAAATCAACATACACAACTTTGCCTCTATGTTGAGAAAGAACATCATTGATAGTGATTTTTTGTTTTGTTTTATTTAAAAGATAAACATCTTTGATATTTGTTTTCAAACTAGTGTAGTCTAGAAGATAAGTGTCATATATATATTCATTTAAAACCGGATTTTTAACTATCTCTTGAAACTTTTTGAAATATTCATCTAGGTCAACTGTGGAATTTTTCTCTGCTATGTTTACTAAATGTGTATATAAGAGACTCTCTTTGACTTTATTTGAAAAAAGGGCAGATCTATTTATTGAATCAAATGCAATTTTAGAATTGCAGGTCATAGGGTCATTACTAAATTGAGTTTTAATATGAAATTTTTGAACAACATAATTATTTAAAAAATGTCTATAACTCTTTAAGTATAATAAATCATCTCTTCTTAAATCATCACTTACAATTGATTTAAGTAAAGTTTTATCTGTATTTATTTCCGAAAACTTATTAGAGGCTTTGTACATTTCATAAATGCTTGGAGAAATTAAATTTTCGTTCATTATTGAATCAAGGAATTTCTCAACCTTAATCCTATAATTACTTAATTCCTTAAAATAAATTTTGTTTTCGTTACCGTTTCTAATCCTTTTATTTTTAAGAACGAATTGAAAATCTTCTAAGGGCTTTTCAATCTTTATATCAGCGAGAAAATTATTGTCATACTTTAATACTTTTCGATTAATTATTGATACATAAGGATATCCCTTTTCATAATCAAAAACAACAGTATCTCCTTTTTGAAATTCGTATAAAAACTTTTGAACTTTATTAAATCTGTGCGAAAGACATATTTTATCGCTATTTACCTTTTTTACTATTGTATCGTTTTTTACACTGTTACTAGGATTTAATTCTATGATTGTAAAATCGTTTTTTTCAGAATAAAAAATAGCACTCCCTAAAACATTACTTTTAATATCTACGGAATTCTCAAAATTTTGCTTTTTGAAGATGAAAACAATTTGATTTTTATTAGTTTCAGGATCCTTTGTTCTTGTATCCAATTCTTTTTTTGAAAATTGATTACAGGAGAAAAAACAAATAATAAAGCTTAGAAGTATCATTTTATACATATTTTAAAATTTAAATGGGCTAAAATTAGCCCATTTATTTAAACCTTTTTTGATTAACAAACATTACAAGAATTAATCCAAGAAGCTGTTGAACAACTAGAACAACACTCCTTAGTAAATGTCGCAAAAAAACTTAGAATTAATTACTGAGGCACTATTAGTTTAAGTATTCCTCTATGAGAACTTTAAGTTTTGGGTCTGAAGGACGTGGTGCGTCTGAGGTAATAATTTTACCTTCTTTGCTAACCAAAATATAACGAGGTATACTTGAAACATTAATTTCCTTTAGCAATGCATCCCCTGATGTTATCCCTAAAAAAAAATTATTATCCTGATTTAGGATATCAGGATATTCTCCCGAAGCTTTTTCCCATGATGCCCTACTTTTATCAGTAGAAATAAATGCAAATGATAATTTAGGGTACATTCCCATCAGTTTTTTTTCATAAGGAAACTCTGCTCTGCATGGCTCGCACCAAGATGCCCAAAAATCTACTAAAACTAACTTGCCGTCGTATTTTTTCAAAATATCATTCAAAAGGACAGACTTTTTATTAGGTCTTAGATCTTTACTTATTTCTTCAAGAAACTGCTTGTTTTTACATTTATTTTGAAATAGTTCCATGGACTTTTTCTCTATTTTTACCTTCAGATGAAGCAACGAAAATTTCATCCTATTATAGAATAAACCATCTATAATACTTTGATTGGAAAACTTTGCTGAGATAAATTGAAGGGTACTAAATAAATCATTCTTAACCTTTAGCTTTTTCATCAAACTAAACGTATAGTTTAACAATACTATGCGATATTCAGGAATGTTTATCAAATAATCCGCATTATTCAAACTGCTCTTAACTTCCACGAATGCACCGTCCTCATTTTTTGGATTTTGCATTTTATTTGTCATTGATAAACTCCAATACAAAGACTTAAAATACTTATAAAATTGATTTGAAATAAGATTGTCTTTGTGGTACTTTTCTAATAATTGTTTTTCCTTATCATAATTTTCATCCAGAAAATCACCCTGACCGATTTGCTTATGGTAAAGAAGCCATCTTTTCTTAGACAACATATCTTTAGCTGGCCCATATTTTTCATAGCAGGAATTAATAAATTCAGACTCGTTTTTTCGATATACCGAATTTTTGCTGCTATAAGTAATCAAGCCTTTTTTATTCAGATCTATATCTATTGTATCGTTGGGTTGTGCATAGATGAATGTGCTTCTTACTATATCATCGCACAGTATGGTTTCTTCTTTATTAGATTTTATGACTAAGTATCTATTGTCCTTATTCAAAACTGTATAATTATCACTTAATTCCCTGTGATTATATCTTAGATTAATTGCATTACTCGAAGACCCAACATATTTAACAACTATATTTTGACTGTATACTACATCGAAAGAAGTGATTGATAAAAAAATAAATACAGACATTAATTTAATATTAAAGGATATATCTACCGTCCTGTTTATCTTATTCATTACAGCATTTTTACGCATCTGATTATGGTTTTAATAGAGCCTATCACAAAGATAGGCTCTGTTCTTATTTAATTAACATGAAGCACAACACCAGTATGCACGAACTCCACCCCAACTTGCCACTGTGTTAGCTTCTGCAATGGCCTCACTTTGACTCATCCCGCATGCTCTATCGGTTCCAACATTCCCAACAACCGTAACACAACAACCTCCAGATCCAGCTTCTAAACCAGCAACTATTCCACCATTGATACTTTTTTGTTGCACTTTACTTAAAACTGCAATCCCTTCTAAATTTAAAATGCTTTTTAACATAATTTACAATATTTGTAATTAATTTTACCCAAACATTTAAAGACACTTGAGTTTGTGTCTACCCTTGCAAGAATGTTTTTACACTAAACTTTCGGGTTTGGTGTTTTATATTGTTTCTAGTAAAACTAGATTTTGTTTATCCAATATCATATCATCGATAAACATCGATAAATCTTCTATATTGTATGATTTTGGAAAATAATAGTCACCAATAAAAGTAGCGGGCGTATGTTTTATGTTATTTACTTGCAACCAATTTTGTTGGTTTTTTAATAATGAAAAAACTTCTTCATTTATACTTTTTGCCAAGCCATATTTGCTCTCCCAGTTTTTAATGTTTCTGTCTGAATACCAATCTTTCAGAGATTCAAGAGCCTCCCGCTTATTTCCTTTGAGATATATTTTTATTATCGTAACTACTATCTGCATTTCCTGTTTCTTGATATCATTTGGAACACTAAACACTAAATTTACGTCAACACCTTTACGGGTGTTTAATAAATTATAATATGTTCGAAAGGATTCTGCGCAATATCCACAAAAAGGATTTGTAACTGCATTGATAGTCAATACAGGATTGTCTGAGCCAAAAACAATTTTATTTTCTGTAGTGATTAAATTATTATTAATCAATTTTTCTTTCTTTAATAAATTATCGAATAGCTCTTTATTTCTTTTAAATTTTAAAAAATCAATTTCAATCGCAGCTAATTTAGAATTCTTAATCCACAATAATTTTAAATTATGCCAGACTATAACCACTAAAAATATGGTAAACAAGTATTTCATGAGAATTGTAAAATCGAAATAAAACCCTTGAAAACTTGCTGTCAAAACAAGAAATTGAAAAATTAAGGTTAAGGAAACCCCTAAACATAAAGCACACCATTGTTTTAGAACAAATCCCTGATAATAGAGCGTAAATAAAACAAACGGGATACTACAAAGAGAAACACAAAACAACAGAGGGACATTAAACCCGGTAATAACTGATGATAAAACACTAATTAAAAAATAAATAATCGCAGCATCGCTCAATGGAATTCGACTAAATATCGCACTCTGCTTATCATTAATGACCGTTTTGCAACCATCTTTTTTAGAAATTGTTTCACATACTTTCGCAACGGCTTTATTATGAATGCCAAATGATTCTTTAACTATAAAATAGCTTATTAAAAGTCCAATTAATGAAAGTAAATTATAACTTATTATCTCAATTGTATTTGAGTTTAATATATTCATTAAAATAATTAAGCCAAAAACTAAAACACCTATTTTTTTAAAATTAAATGACTCCGAAATATCATTGTGCTGTTTATTATCTTCAATGGCTATAATAGTTCCATCCCAATTCTTTTTAAACGCTTCAACACTTATTTTTTGCTTTGTTAGATTTTCTTCGGTAATTAGAATGCCATTTTTCTTTTTCTCAGTCAAAATAAGTTTTGAGTCATTATCCTTTATTAATAATGCAATAAAAGAATTGGGCAATTGATCAAACGCCTCTTTCGGCACTTTTGCAATCAAATTCTCAATACCAAAATAATCAAAGGTATCTGATATAGATTTAAGGCTTGGATAATCAGGGTGCGTTTCAACTTGCAATTCAAATGTTTTACTATCTATAGAAAAATTTGATAATTTGAGATATTTATTAACAATGTTTGCTATAGGTGATTGCAAAATATTTTTTTTATTAAGAAAATTGAAGAAATTTAAAATCAACGAAGTTTAAGTTGCCAAAAACAAGTAAGATTTATTTGCAAAACTACTCTTCTTTGACATTAATTCCCAAATTAAAATGCATATTTATCAATATTTTTCTTACGACATTACTAATCAATTAATTATGTTAAATGGCCACGGAGCACATGTCAGCGGTCAAAAAAAGGGAATTATTATATTAAGAACATTTTAAATTCCTGAAGTACCAGTCCGTTTCAGACAAGCGAAAAGAAATAGTTTATCGAATGTTCTTTCATCCCAATACCCTATCTTTTCTCAAATTATAACATTTATCCGTTGAAAAGTTAAATTTCTTTGCGTAAATTTGCATCGATTTTAAAACCATCCAAATGAGACCAGACTTATTTCAAGCTCCTGATTATTATCTGTTAGACGATTTGTTATCAGACGAACATAAATTAGTACGTGATTCAGCCCGTGCATGGGTAAAACGCGAAGTATCGCCGATTATTGAGGAATATGCCCAAAAAGCAGAATTCCCAAAACAATTAATAAAAGGTTTAGCAGACATCGGCGGTTTCGGTCCTTATATTCCAGTTGAATATGGCGGATCTGGATTAGATCAGATTTCTTATGGATTAATCATGCAGGAAATCGAGCGTGGTGATTCCGGAGTTCGTTCTACTTCTTCCGTACAGTCTTCATTGGTAATGTATCCAATTTGGAAATACGGAAACGAAGAGCAAAGAATGAAATACCTTCCAAAATTAGCCACCGGTGAAATGATCGGTTGTTTCGGATTGACAGAGCCAAACTATGGTTCAGATCCGGGAAGCATGATTACCAATTTCAAAGATATGGGCGACCATTATTTGTTGAACGGTGCTAAAATGTGGATTTCTAATGCGCCTTTCGCAGATATTGCTGTGGTTTGGGCAAAGGATGAAACCGGAAGAATTCACGGATTAGTCGTGGAAAGAGGCATGGAAGGTTTCTCTACTCCTGAAACGCATAACAAATGGTCATTGAGAGCTTCTTCAACCGGAGAATTGATTTTTGACAATGTGAAAGTTCCTAAAGAAAACTTATTACCAAACAAATCCGGATTGGGCGCGCCACTTGGTTGTCTTGATTCAGCACGTTATGGAATTGCCTGGGGTGCTATTGGTGCCGCTATGGATTGTTATGATACCGCTTTGCGTTATGCAAAAGAACGTATCCAGTTCGACAAGCCAATTGCAGGAACGCAATTACAACAAAAGAAATTAGCCGAAATGATTACCGAAATCACCAAAGCACAATTGCTTACCTGGAGATTGGGAGTGTTGAGAAATGAAGGAAGAGCTACTTCTGCACAAATCTCTATGGCGAAAAGAAATAATGTGAATATGGCAGTAGAAATTGCCCGTGAAGCCCGCCAGATATTGGGCGGAATGGGAATTACCGGCGAGTATTCCATCATGCGTCACATGATGAACCTGGAAAGTGTACTCACTTACGAAGGAACGCATGACATTCACTTGCTAATTACAGGTATGGATGTAACCGGAATCTCAGCATTTAAATAAAATACACAGATTCATATATCTCAAAGCTTTCCGGAAATGGGAAGCTTTTTTATTTTAAATCCAATGGTATACTGTTTGACGTATATAGAAATAGGATCTGATTTCAAACACTTGTTTCAATTTAAAAAACCTACTTTATGAATATTTCAACCATAAACCAAAATATACAGCCCATAAAGGATATTTTGCTGCAGCACCCTTTGTACAAAAAAGTGCTTACAATTGAAGATTTACACCGTTTCCTAGAAAATCATGTCTATGCCGTATGGGATTTTATGTCGCTGCTAAAAGCACTTCAATCCCAACTGACGTGCATTACAACGCCTTGGTTCGCTACCCCAAATCCGGAAATCCGTTATCTGATCAACGAAATTGTTCTTGCCGAAGAAACCGATTTGACTTTGGACGGTCGCCGCCAAAGTCATTATGAAATGTATGTTGAAGCCATGGAAGATTGTAGCGCCAGTACATCCGAAATCAAGCAATTTTTAACAGAGGTGAATTCACTGCGAAATATATTTGTAGCTATCCGACAAAGCAAACTTCATCCGAACATCAAGGCATTTCTGGACTTTACATTCCGGGTGATTGAAGAAGGAAAGTCGCATAAAATTGCTGCAGCTTTTACCTTTGGAAGGGAAGATTTGATTCCATCCATGTTTAATGCGATATTGAAAAACTTCCAGCAGAATTTTCCGGAAACCGATTTACGCAAATTGATTTACTATTTCGAAAGACATATTGAATTGGATGCCGATGAACACGGTCCGATGGCGATGCGGATGATTAGCGAACTATGTGGAGATGATATCCAAAAATGGAAGGAAGTAGAAGCTATTTCCATCGAAGCATTGGAAAAACGAATTGGTTTATGGGATGCTATTGAAGAACAAATCTTAGAAAATCATTTGACCACTACATAAAAAAACGTCCCGAAATCGGGACGTTTTTTTTTACTATTCTGGTGCTAATTCCACTTCCAGTCCACTGAGATTCTCGGTAATGGAAATTTGGCAGCCCAAACGGCTGTTGGATTTTACATGGAATGTTTCAGATAGCATTGCTTCTTCCTCATCGCCCATTTCGGGTAAATCCACATCGTTTAATATATAGCATTGACAGGACGCACACATCGCCATTCCGCCGCAAATCCCGATAGTTCCTTCCGGGGCAAGTTCATACATACGGATAAGCTCCATGATATTCATGTTCATGTCTGTTGGCGCTTCCACTTCGTGAGTAACCCCTTCTCTATCGGTAATTTTTATTGTTACATCCATGTCTTGTATTCCGTATTCAAAATTAAGTTCTGTTATTTTTTACAATAATGATTTGAATTCTCAAACGGGTATTTTTTATCTAAATCTATATTATTGAAACTTTGATTATTTCCCCATGAGAAGAACTTTTCATAATAAGGGAGGAATTTATTGCTTTTTATTTTTTCCAAAAAATAAATTTCATGCTCTTTTTCTTTCAATCCCATATCATACAGAATTTCATCATAAGTGGTAATTCCCAAAGAGTTAAAGTATTGTCTGATTCGAAAGTATTCGCAAACATTTCCACTTTCCAGTCTTCCGGCAAAATAAAAGGGCATAAACCATCCAATAACATGGCAACTTGCAGAGATTATTCTATCGATAATATAAAATTTCAGTTCGTAAAATTTCGAAACTGGGATATCAAAATCGTTCATAATACCCAATACTTCTTTGCGATGTATCCATTCATCAATCTCGATCTGATGTATTTCTTTTTTTTCAGTGGCATCTTTTACCGAAGAGGCGTGACCCTGATAAGCAAATGCGGCTGCCTTTTCTGCAGAATATGCTTTCTTTAATAAGTCTACTAATTGTGGATGGTTTAATTGCATTTAATTAACTTTTAAAAACTCAATTAAATACTCCTTCAGATGTTGGTATTTATTTTCCTGTTTCTTAAATCTTTCCAATAATTCGGGTTTTTCAGAAAGCAATTCTTTTAAATAACTTTTTGAAAGTAGTTTGATTTCACCCAAATCCATATTTAAAACATTTATTCTCCGGGTCGGAATTGTACCACTATTTGGACCGGAATTTTGAATCGCATCGTAATAACAATATTTCCCGACCGATTCTACCTTATAAAAATTAAAATTATGAATCTTATTGGGGAAATAAATATCCGTATACTCCGATGCAATGAAATAGAAGTTTTTACCATCGGAAAAACCAAAAACTTCACCTATTTCCCTTCCCTCTTTTTTAGGAATATCTATTGCATAGGCCGTAAGTGAATTAGAGCTTCCAAATCCACCATAACTTACCTCGTCACTTATTATTTTGTGGTTTAATAAAATTGTCGGTTTGTTATTTCTAAATTCTGCAAAGGTTCTGTATATTCCGGGGTTGATTATGGAATCCTTCATTACAGGATATTGTGATTGCGCAAGCACACTAATACTTGATAATAAAAACAATAACAAACTTAACTTTTTCATATTAATCAATTGATTTTACGACTGCTTTTTCGGCTTCCTTTCGGGTACCGTCAAAACCGTCGACACCGGAAACAGTGGTGTATTTCAACACATATTTTTTCCCCGGATTCATACGTTGGTACACACTCTGGCACATTAATGTTGCCTCATGGAAACCACACAGAATCAGTTTTAATTTTCCGGGATAAGAGTTGACATCCCCAATGGCGTAAATCCCGGGAATGTTGGTTTGATAATCGAGTGCATTATTAACTTTGATCGCATTTTTTTCTATTTCCAGTCCCCAGTGGGCGATGGGTCCTAATTTTGGTGTTAGTCCAAAAAGCGGAATGAAGTAATCGGTTTTAATATTACGATGGGCACCATTTTCTTCTATATCTATGGATTCCAAATGCTCGGCGCCATTCAATCCTACGACTTCGGCGGGAGTAATCATATGAATTTTTCCGGCATGTTTGAGTTCCTGCACTTTTTCAACGGAATCCAAAGCGCCTCGGAATTCATTCCGGCGATGGATTAGAGTCACTTCGGAAGCTACATCAGCTAAGAAAATACTCCAGTCTAAAGCAGAATCCCCGCCACCGGCGATTACAATTTTCTTGTCCCGAAACAATTCCGGGTCTTTTACAAAATACTCGACACCTTTATCTTCATAAAACTCGATGTCTTCCAAAAGAGGTTTTCTGGGTTCAAAACTACCGAGTCCGCCTGCAATGGCAATGGCATTCGCATGGTGTTTGGTCCCTTTATCAGATGTTACGATAAAAGTTCCGTCTTCCAGTTTTTCGATTTTTTCAGCCACTTCATTAAGGGTGAACCCCGGTTGAAACTGTTTGATCTGTTCCATTAAATTGGTCACCAGATCTCCTGCTAATACAGAAGGAAAACCGGGAATGTCAAAAATGGGTTTTTTGGGATATAATTCGGTTAACTGGCCTCCGGGTTGTGGCAGACCGTCAATGATGTGGCATTTTAATTTTAAAAGCCCGGCTTCAAAAACAGTAAAAAGTCCTGTTGGGCCGGCGCCAATGATGAGTATATCGGTTTCAATCATTTTTTTAGGTTCAAAGTTGTAAAAAGTTCTGAGGTTCAAAGGTCTTGAAACTGCAGTTCCTTTTTTATGACATTTATCAGTTTAGCACAATTAAAGCTGTTTTTAACCGAATGGTTTGCGTGAGGGATTGCAGTGGAAATCCTTTTTTGAGGAACGAAAAAAAGATTGCAACGGAAAGCCCGACCCGGATTTTTCTTCCGGGTCACGCCCCTCTATATTATAATATGTTGACTACCGTTTCGATTTGAGGCGCGAATTTTTTGATGGTCGTTTCCACACCCGCCTTCAAGGTCATTTGGTTGACGCTGCATCCTACGCATGCTCCTTCGAGACGCACTTTGACGTGTTTGTCATCTTCAATCGAGATTAAAGTGATGTCACCTCCGTCAGAATTCAAAAACGGCCGAATTTCTTCGAGTGCTTTTTGTACGTTCTCTAATAATTGTTCTGTTGTCATAATCTTATTTTTTTACTGCTGAACAACCCGCCATGGTGGTGATTTTGATGGCTTCGGTAGCAGGTAAGCTTTCATTTCTGTTGACTACTTCCTGCACGACATTGCGCGTGATGGTTTCGAAAACGGTTTCGATCACCGAACCGGTTTGCATCGCTGCCGGACGCCCGTAATCCCCAGCCTCACGGATGGATTGTACGATTGGCACTTCGCCAAGGAACGGTACATTTAAATCTTCGGCTAAATTTCGGGCACCTTCTTTTCCGAAGATGTAATATTTATTTTCCGGTAATTCGGCGGGTGTGAAATACGCCATGTTTTCGATGATTCCAAGAACAGGAACATTGATATTGTCCTGCAGGAACATCGAAACTCCTTTTTTCGCATCGGCCAAAGCTACTGCCTGTGGCGTGCTTACTACAACCGCACCGGTAATTGGCAACGATTGCATGATCGAAAGATGAATATCACCGGTCCCCGGAGGCAAGTCGATTAACATGAAATCCAATTCACCCCAATCCGCATCAAAAATCATTTGGTTTAATGCTTTTGAAGCCATTGGCCCACGCCATATAACGGCCTGGCTTGGCGCCGTGAAAAATCCGATGGAAAGCATTTTTACTTCGTAGCTTTCGATTGGTTTCATTTTTGATTTTCCGTCTACCTCAACTGAAATTGGTTTTTCGCTTTCCACATCAAACATCATTGGCATGGATGGCCCGTAAACATCGGCATCCAAAACCCCAACCGAAAACCCCATTTTAGCTAAAGTGACTGCTATATTGGCGGTAACGGTAGATTTCCCTACGCCTCCCTTTCCGGATGCGATGGCAATGATATTTTTTATTCCGGGAATGGATTTTCCTTTGATTTCATTTTTCTCAGCAGTTTCCACTTTGATATTGACTTTGATTTTGGCCTCCGCAGAAACCAAATCATGGATTGTTCTTTTGATATCGTCTTCCGCGCGTTTTTTGATGTGCATTGCCGGGGTGTGTAATACTAAATCGACCACAACCTCATCGCCAAAAGTGATGACATTGGTTACTGCTCCACTTTCCACCATATTTTTTCCCTCACCGGCTATAGAAATGGTTTCTAAGGCTTTAAGGATATCTTTTCTGTCTAATTTCATTATAAGTGTACTGTTTTTCAGACAACAAATAGGTTATCTTTATTTAAACTGATTTCAGATTGCAAATATACTATGAAAAGTTCTTATTATAAAGCATTTAGATTGGATTTATTAGCGTTGTAATCCTAAAGACACATGTTGAAAAAACGAAGGCTAAAAAAGCCATACTAAGCGTAAAATTCGTTAAATTAGTAGTAGCATTAAGCAAGTCGGTTATGGGATTATCTTTTCATTATAAAGGCGACCTAAAAACTCCTCAGTCATTGCAAACATTGATTGAAGAGATTCTTGATGTTGCGAAATCCAATGCTTGGGACTACCGGATTTTCGAAGATCAGTTTCCAAATAATGCATTTACCAGCGCTATCGACAATTCCATTTACGGCATCAGTTTCAATCCGCCGAATTGTGAAACGGTATGTTTTACTTTTCTTTCCAACGGAAGAATGTGTCCGGTGTGGAACTTTGAAAACGCCAATTGTTTTGATCCCGATGAAGAAGGGTACTTATCGATAAAAACTCAATTTGCCGGTCCTGAAATCCACAAACAACTGATTGTACTTTTCGATTACCTGAACAAAAAGTATTTTGCAAATTTCGATTTCATCGATGAGGGAAATTATTGGGAAACCAAAAACGAGCAGTTGCTTAAGGAGACTTTTGCTAAATACTCCAGTCTAATCAATGCATTTGACAGCTTATTGGAAACCATTCCGATGGAGAAAAACGAATCAGTTGAAGAATACCTGATGCGGATTGCCGAGATGGCGTGCAAAAGGAAAAGAAATGATGATAATCAGTAAATTACTCCGCTTTCAGGCTGCCAGAAATGTTTATCAAAATCGATTATCTGGTTGTCTATTACAGTAATCCCTTCGCTTTCCAACAATTGCTGCATCAGGTTGGTACCGTCAAAATGATGTTTCCCGGTTAGCAGTCCTTTTCTGTTCACCACGCGATGTGCCGGAATATCTTCCCGATTGTGCGACGCGTTCATCGCCCAGCCTACCATTCTTGCCGAACGTGCAGCGCCTATGTGCTTGGCAATGGCTCCATAAGATGTAATTTTTCCAAACGGAATCTGACGCGCTACTGCATAGACCCTTTCGAAAAAATTATCGTTGGTATCTGCCATAACCTTTATGCCCAGTAAGATTTGAAGATTTTAAAAAGTGTAAGTAAGGCCACCACTCCGGTGATGGCGCCAATGATATAATTTCCGTTGGTCATTAAAAACGACGGCTTACCTTCTTTCTTTTTGAAGAATAAAATGTATAGGTAAAAAACCAGGAAAGATCCTATTACAGCCCCGGAAACAAATGTGAAAAGAAAAAGTTTATTGAAAGAAAAATACCCGTATGATGACAAGGTAATACTTATAAAAACATAATATGGTATCGGGAATAAGTTCAGAACTGAAAGTAGCATTCCGAGAAAGAACCGGTTGGTCTTACTCCGCATTTTTAGTTCTTCTTTCTCGCGTTTCGGCTTTTTGGCGGACCATAAAAAGTAAACCGTCAGGGCAATAAAAATCACGGCACCAATTTCCTGCAGAATATTAATAACATCGGGCCGACTGTTAATGAATTCAGCAAAAAGCAACGCTAAGAATGTTTGAAAAAAAACAATCACCGTGGCTCCAATCGCAAAAGAAATAGCTTCATTTCGTCCATCTTTTATGCTCACTTTTGCAGCCGTCATATTGATTAGTCCCGGAGGAGTAATACCAAGTGCAGCAGCAAAAAAACCTAAAAATAACGGCAGTGTAAAAACCATTCTTATTTTATTTTAAAACGAATATACGTAATTGCTTTGTTAATTTCCAAATATTGTTTTTCGTAAAAGGTCTGGAATGCAGTCACTTCCTCCGGACTCCCTTCATTTGTGTACACATTATGATTGGCATATAAAACCTCATGACCTTCGCCATGAAGCAAACCTAAAGTATAACCATGCATGAATTCACTGTCCGTTTTCAGGTTGACTACGCCGTCTTTTTTGAGGATTTTTTTATACAACTGCAAAAATTCCGAATTGGTCATTCGGTGCTTCGTACGCTTGTATTTAATCTGCGGATCCGGAAAAGTAATCCAGATTTCATCCACCTCGTTTTCATTGAAAATATGATTGATCAATTCGATTTGTGTGCGGATAAAGGCCACATTATGCAATCCGGTTTCAACAGCAGTTTTTGCACCACGCCAAAAACGGGCTCCTTTGATATCAATTCCGACAAAATTTTTATTTGGATACCTTTCAGCCAGTCCCACGGAATATTCACCTTTCCCGCAGCCTAATTCCAAGACTAGCGGATTGTCATTTTTAAAAAATTCGGAGTTCCATTTTCCTTTCAAAGGAAATGACTCGCTTACAACTTCTTCTCTCGTTGGCTGGAAAACGTTATTGAATGTTTCGTTTTCTTTGAACCTTTTTAATTTATTTTTACTTCCCACGACGTTTCTTAATATTTTGGCAAAATTAAGGAAATATAAGTGAACTAAAATAGTTTTATCTTTCGCATTATTAAACTTAATCATTTTATAACCACAGACAGTGAGCCATCCGACAACCAATATTTTAATTACCCCTTTAAATTGGGGCCTGGGCCATGCAACTCGCTGTATTCCAATTATAAGAGAGTTAGAAAAAAATGGATTCATCCCGATTATTGCTTCCGATGGAATGGCGCTGGATCTACTACGGAAAGAATTTCCACATCTGTTGGCTTTAGAAATGCCATCCTATAATATTCAGTATCCCAAAGATGGCGCTTATCTGAGATGGAAAATGATTCAGAACAGTCCAAAAATGATTTGGGCGATCTACCAGGAAAAGCAAATAATTTCCAGATGGATTACCCAATATGATATTCGCGGAATTATTTCGGACAACCGTTTGGGCGCTTTCAGCAAAAAAACCCCCTCCGTTTTCATTACCCATCAACTGAATGTATTGAGTGGCAACACGACCTGGTTAACGAGTTTACTGCATCAGAATATTATTCAAAAGTATAGGGAATGTTGGGTTCCTGATGTGGAAGGAACCCCCAATTTAAGCGGAAAATTAGGTCACCTTAAAAAACCCATTCATAATGTCCGGTATATTGGCCCTTTGAGTCGGATGCAAAAAAATACCGTGGAGAAAAAATATGATCTGATGGTGATTCTTTCGGGTCCGGAACCGCAACGGAGTATTTTAGAAAACCAACTGAAAAAGGAGATCTTAAAATATAAAGGCAAGGTAATTTTCATAAAAGGAATCCTGGAACGCGAACAAAAAAAAGAAATTGCGGAACATGTGACCTATTATAATTTTATGCATTCGGGAGAATTGCAGCAGGCTTTTAACGAAAGTGAAATGATACTTTGCCGTTCCGGCTATACGACTATCATGGACTTGGCCCATTTGGAGAAAAAATCTTTCTTTATTCCGACACCGGGTCAATATGAGCAGGAATATCTGGCCAGAAAATTAAAAAAGGAAGGGCTTGTTCCTTATGCAAAACAGAATGATTTCAGAATCCGGGATTTGTTAAAGGCCGACTTGTATCGGGGATTGCAGAATTTTAACAACACTCCAGATTGGGAAAAGCTTTTTAACATATTCAGATAAAAAAACGGATTCCCTTTTCAAGAAATCCGGTTACAGAATCGTATTCAACCCAAGTGGATTTATTTTTTTCCAAGTTTTTCGTGTTTAACGATTTTGGCGTTGATCATGAAGTAAACTGACTCCGCAATATTAGTACAATGGTCCGCGATTCTTTCGATATGTTTCAATACAATCACCAAATTGGTTCCTGACACTACCGATTTGGAATTGGTTTTCATTTCCTGGATAATGTTTTGGATTGCATCGGCACTTTTATCCTTAATGCTTACATCTAATATGAAAATTTCACCAATTGCCGTTTCATCCAGCATCTGAAAGCACCGACCTGTTTTGATCGTGATGGCTTCTACTTCCCGGGCAATATCGGTGATGTCAAATTTGATTACCAGTTCGTGCTTTTCATTGATGCTTTTCGCTCTTTTGATAACACTGATGGCCAAATCCCCAATTCTTTCGATTTCGTTGCTGATCTGCATTGCGGACATGATGAACCGCAAATCGGAGGCTACCGGCTGCTGCAATGCAAAAACACTTTGACAGATATCTTCGATCTTGACATCTAATTTGTCAATTTTATTCTCCGTTTTCTTTACTTCTTTCTTCTCCGTTACAGGTTCGGAAAGCAATGCTTTCATCGCTTCAAAAACCTGGATTTCGGCAAGATTACTGATTTTTATGATTGCGCCTTTAAGCTTTTCTAATTCTGTTTCTAATTGTGATGCCATGTTCTTTTACTTATAAATGAAACGATTGAAAATTTGAAAGTTATCCAAATCTTCCTGTGATATAATCTTCCGTTTGCTTTTTGGATGGTTTTGTAAATATAGATTTTGTTTTGTCCATTTCGATCAACTCCCCCAAATAAAAGAAGGCCGTATAATCACTTGTTCTGGCTGCCTGCTGCATATTATGAGTTACGATAATGATCGTGTATTGTTCTTTTAACTGGTGTACCAATTCCTCAATCTTTGCAGTGGAAAGAGGGTCCAAAGCACTTGCCGGTTCATCCATCAAAATGATATCCGGGCTTACGGCCAATGTTCTTGCGATACACAACCTTTGTTGCTGTCCTCCTGAGAGTCCCATCGCAGAATCACCCAAGCGGTCTTTTACCTCATCCCAAATGGCGGCTTGTCTCAATGAAGTCTCGACAATTTCGTCCAATTGTGTTTTGTCTTTCATCCCGTTGATTTTCGGGCCATACGCAATGTTCTCGTAAATCGATTTTGGAAATGGATTTGATTTTTGAAAAACCATACCGATTTTCTTGCGAATATTGACCACATCCACATCTTTACCGTAGATATCAACACCTTCCACCAACATTTGACCGGTAATGGAAACACTCGGAATCAGATCATTCATCCGGTTAATACTTCTTAGAAAAGTCGACTTTCCACAACCGGAAGGACCAATTAACGCGGTCACTTTATTGCGTGGGATTTGCATTGAAATATCTGTTAAGGCTTTTTTCTCACCATAATGCAGCGACAAATCCTTAACTTCAATTTTGATATCTTTTTTTAATTCTTTCATCATCTATTCTTGTTCTTTTGTATAATTTTTTTGCAGAAGATAATTATGCTTTCTTTCTTCTGATTCTGGATCGGATTACCACAGCAATGATATTTAAGGAGATGGTTAACATCAATAACACTAATGTAGTCGCAAACTGTATAGGCATTGTTTTTTCTACATCTGACGACTGGGTCGACATGATGTAAATGTGATACCCCAGATTCATAAATTGATCGCTCACCGATTCGGGTAAAGTCGCCAGATAGTAAGCAGCTCCGGTAAATAAGATTGGAGCCACTTCTCCGGCACCCCGGCTGACAGCCAAAATGGTCCCTGTCATTATTCCGGATACGGATCCCGGCAATACCACTTTTCTGATAGTCTGCCATTTGGTAGCGCCGAGGGCCAAACTGGCTTCACGCAACTCTCGAGGCACTGTTTTCAAAGCTTCTTCCACCGACACAATAACTACCGGTAACGTCAGCAAAGCCATGGTAAGACTTGCCCACAGAATATTAGGCTGTCCCCAATGCAATTCTCCTGCGTTAAAAGCAGTATCGACTCCTTTTCCTATGAATTGAATAAAAAACCCAAGTCCAAAAAGTCCAAATATAATGGATGGTACTACAGCAAGTGTACGTACCGAGAACCGTACTGCGGCCGCAAAAACAGAATTTTCCTTTGCGTATTCGGTCAGGTAAATTGCCGTAATGGTTCCAAAAGGGACCGCTGCCACCGACATGACAATCACTAAGATGAACGTTCCGATAATCGCCGGAAAGATTCCTCCTTTTGTCATTCCATCTGTTGGAAAGGAACGGATAAATTCCCAGGAGAACATATCCCATCCTTCATATATAATAATTCCGATTATCAGAAACAACACCGAAATAATAATAAGAACCGATGCCAAAGTGGTTCCAATAATAAATTTTCCTTTAATATCGGCCGATTTATTTTTTTCGGCGAAAAAAGTATTTTGCTCTTCGTTTATGATTGTCTCCATTATTAATTTCCTTGGAATTTCTTGAGTAATTTACCTTTAACATAAAATTCTGCCAGTGCATTCAATCCAAAAGAAAAGATGAACAACAATGAACCAATGAAAAACAAGACGCTGTAATGGGTATCGCCAAAAACAGTTTCTGCCATTTCGGAACCGATTGTTGCGGCGAATGTTCGCACACTGTCAAACGGATTGGCTGAAATCAAAGCGGCATTTCCGGTGGCCATCAGTGCAATCATCGTTTCACCAAAAACCCTTCCGACACCCAAGAGCAACGCGGCAAAAATTCCGGGAATCGCGGCAGGCAACGTCACAAAGAATGCGGTTTGCCATTTACTGGCGCCCAGGGCAAGACTGGCTTCGGTATAGGTTTTAGGAACTGCTGAAAGCGCATCTTCCGATATCGTGTAGATAATTGGGATTGCCGCCAATGCCATCGCGACACCGCCGACAAAAGCATTCAATCGGGTTTCATACCCGAAAACATCCTGGAAAAAAGTTGCCAATACCATTAAGGCGAAGAAACCAATTACCACTGATGGGAATGCGGCCAATAATTCAATTATAGGCTTAATGATTTCTTTAGCTCTTTTGGAGGCAAAGGTAGAGGTATAAAGTGCTGCTAAAACCGCGATAGGTCCGGCAATCAACATAGCAATTATTGTCACTTTCAAAGTTCCGATAAGCAAAGCCAATAACCCAAATCGAGGATTGTCTGAAACCGGTACCCATTCGGTGGAGAAAAAGGATCCCCAAGTATTGTCCGCACCATCGTTACTGGCTTCAACTTCCGCAGGCATTTCGTTAGGCACTTCCGCGACAACATCACCATAGCTCTCAGGTTTATCATTGGCTACGGCAGGCTCTGTTGCTGCATCACCATAACTTTCCGGCTGTAAATCCTTTTGTGAAACCGGTTCCGATCCGTACGTTTCTGGTTTTAAATCTTCCTGCGTAACGGGTTCCGATCCATAAGTCTCCGGCTTGTCAGCAGCTGGTTCAGTACCATATGCTTCCGGTCGCTGACCTTCTGAATCCGAATCAACTAAGGTTTCTGTTTTAGCTTTGCTATCATTTCCAAAACTAAATAACGGCAGCGATTCTTTGAATACAAAAACAAAAATCAATACAATCATTGCTATCGACAGAAAAGCAACGGATGATATTATTTTCTCCGCCAAAAATTCAGAGAGACGGAATTGTTTCTTTAGGCTTTCCGGGGTAAAAGTTTGGTTTTGTGGAATATTGGGATCCATTTATTTAAATTAGATGGGTAATTATTGTAAAAATCAAAACCTCCTTACACAATAAAGAGGTTTTGACAAGCACTTATTGTGTTGTTATTTTACTGGAAAATACCCCACTTCGGTAATAATTTTTTGACCTTCAGCACTTAGAATCCAATCAATATAAGCTTTCATAGCACCAGTTGGACGGTTTCTAAGATACATGTACAAGTATCTCGAAATTGGGTACGTTCTGTTTTTGATGGTTTCGGCTGTAGGAGCATAAGCAGGACTTTTATCGTCTTTCTTCACTTTACAGTCTTTCACACCTTCTGCGTAAGCAGCTCCACCGTAGCCAATTCCAAATTTATCTTTTTTTACTGCATTTACAATCGCAGCGGTTCCTGGTAAACTTTGGCAGCTTGGCGCGAAATCCGATTTTACAACATTATCTTTAAAGTAAACAAACGTTCCTGAACTGCTTTCTCTACCATATAATTTGATATTCGCATCTACTCCACCCACTTGTTTCCAGTTCGTAATTTTTCCTGAATAAATCTGTCCCAATTGCTTTAAGGTTAACTCATTTACCCCATTTGATTTATTAAGATAGATAGAAATACCATCCTTTGCGCAAGGGATCTCCACACCAAGCGTACTGAATTTTGCTTTTAATTTTGCTACCTCAGACGCTTTCATCGGACGGCTTGAATTTGCGATATCGGTAGAACCGTTAATCAATGCTGAAATTCCAACTCCTGAACCACCTCCGGTTACCTGAATGGTCGTTCCCGGGTGTTTCTGCATATATACTTCCGCCCATTTTTGAGACAGGATCACCATGGTATCTGAACCTTTAACCGTGATTTTATCTAAAGCGGTAAACGAGAATCCTACTGTCATAACGACTAATAAGATTGCTGCTACTGTTATTTTTTTTGTTTTCATTTTATTTTTTTTAATTGTGTTTGTTATTAAAAACTAGCCTGTAGTCTTATTGAGAATGTATTGTCTCTTTTATCTCTTTTGTAATCTCCTCCAACAACAGTACTTTTCTCATTAGTTGGCATCGTGTATCCTAATACCACTTTGACATTTTCATCGTAGAAATACTGCCATCCAAAAGTCCAGGTACTGAATTTTAAATCCCCTGCAGTCATTCCAGCATCTTCTCCTTTAAGTTTATTGTTAGGATCAAACTCATCGTAACGTACTACTGCCTGATGATTTTTTCCAACATTTTTTATCAAAGAAGCATAAAATCCTGTAAAATTTCTCACTCTGTCAAACTTAAAAAGTGGATTGCTCTGCGCTGGATTTGTAGTTCCGGATATGGTTCCTCCAATATATTCAGTCCTTAAGGACATTCCGCCAAGAATATCGTAATAAACCTGCATCTCCGCGCCGAACCAGTCTTTCTTCAGACTATCGCCCACCGATGGGGTGAATGGATTGTTGTTTTCGTCAGTGTAAACCGTTGCAGGAGAGGTTTGAGAAAGGACTTTCGTTGTACCGAAAAAACCATGGCCTCCAATATCAATCCCTAGTCCCTGCTTTGGTAATTTTATCGAATATACGGCTCTTGCCATCACATCTTTGTTACCATCAATATCCCTAACTTGCTTATCCGTGGTTCCATAACCGAAATTCCCGTTAAAGATGGCGAATTGCAATTTCAAAGGAATTTCATATTTCAAATCGAAATTAGCTTCCAATTTGGCTCCCAAATCTCTTTCGTTTGGATAAAGGGTTCGAGTCATCAAGCTTCTTTCCAAGAACTCTCTGAAACCTGAAGATAATTCAACCTCATATGTCGGTCGGTTGAACTGACCCACAAACAACGAATACGTCTGTGTCCAACGGTCATTTAAAACTACATACGCATCTTTCACATTGACTTTATCAAACGCAAATTCAGGTTGAAGCACAAATTTTATCCCATCCAAAGCTTCATATGTAAATTTAATTCGCGCTCGGCGAAGATAAAAAGAGTTAGTAACCGGTGCATCCGCATTAGAACCACTTACTGGTCCTTTATCATCCTGAAAATCATACATGTCGTATTGTGCCTGTATGTAACCGGAGATTTTAATTTTCGTCAATTTACCAAGATCGCTTTCAATTGTAGCCAATCTTTCGTCCAAAGAACCGAACCTCATCGTATGGTCATTGATGGCTTCTTTTAAAGAATCAATGCTGACACCTTGTTTTAAGGAATCAACAGGAACATCTTGTGCCTGACTAATAAATGCACTTAGAAGTAGAAGTGATGATGCAATTTTTTTCACAGTTAAATGTTGTTTGTTATACAGTGCAAAGATGCTTGCGTAATGTTAACTAAACATTACATCAGCATTAAATTATTAAGACGCTAAAGTTATGAAATTGTTATGTAAAAATACATCTCGCTGACTCTAAGTTTTTTAGATTCCACCAAAGTTTCGGATAACAGTGGGTTTATTTGTTTTATTTTAAAGATTAATTAACTCTGAAGTTAACTTCGCATATAAATTTGGTACGTTGTTATGCCTTTTCAAGAGTAAAAGAAAACTCTGATCCAACGCCAAATTCACTGTTGACATATATTTTCTCATCGTGGGCTTCAATGATATGCTTTACGATGGACAAACCTAATCCGGAACCGCCTTCAGTTCTGGCTCCGCTTTTATCTACTCTGTAAAAACGCTCGAAAAGACGGGGAATATTTTGTTTCTCAATTCCTTCCCCATTATCAGTGATGCGGACAATGACTTTATTTTCGGTCAGATCTTCAATACTCACTTCGGTCGAGCCTTTGACTTTACCGTATTTGATGGAATTCACTATAAGGTTCATTACCACCTGCTGGATTTTGTCCTGATCACCAACGACCATAATCGGTTTGTTGTACTTCATGTCGAACATCAGCAAAATATCCTTTTTAGAAGCTTTCATTTCCAGCAGATCAAAGACATTCTGGATGACCTTTACAATATCAAATTGGGCAACTTCCAGATTCAGATCTCCAATTTCCAATTTGGAAATCATATCCAAATCCTGTACGATATAAATGAGGCGTTCGACTCCCTTTTCGGCCCGTTCCAGATATTTTTTACGGATGGTCTTATCATTCATAGCACCGTCAAGCAATGTGGACAGATAGCCCTGAACGGTAAAAAGCGGCGTTTTGAGTTCGTGGGAAACATTTCCTAAAAATTCACGTCGGTATTCCTCACGCACTTTCAGGGTTTCGATTTCGAGTTTTTTATCGGTAGCAAACTTTTTCACTTCGCGGGTAAGCGTCGCCATGTCGGTAGTGATGGATTGGCTCCTGAAAGTACTGGACTCTAATAAGGAAACATCATCGTATATTTTTTTTACTTTCTTATAGATAAATCGCTCTACCCGATATTGTATCACAAAAAACGAAAAAAGCGCAATCGAGATACCAAAAACAAAACAGAACCTTGGAGAAAAAGTAAAAAACACGGTCGTTAGTAACCCCACCAGCCCCGTAGAGAACAGGGAGATGAATAGCGCTGACATGACAGCAAAACGATATGTCCGTTTAAAAATAATCACAATTTATACTTCAAACTTATACCCTACACCTTTAATGGTTCTGAATAAATCCTCTCCAATTTTTTCTCTTAATTTGCGGATGTGAACATCGATAGTTCTTCCGCCGACTACAACATCATTACCCCAAACCTTATCGAGAATTTCTTCTCTCTTGAAAACTTTTCCGGGCTTGGAAGCCAAAAGATAAAACAATTCAAATTCTTTTCTCGGGAGAATAATTTCAAGATTGTCCTTTATAATTTTATATTCTTCCCGATTGATTTCGATTCCGCCTACGTTCAATGTCTCCGAATTCTTTTCCTCATCCTTCAATCTACGTAACAGTGCTTTGACTTTACTGACCAACAACTTGGGCTTGATGGGCTTGGTAATATAATCATCGGCTCCGGCATCAAAGCCTGCAACCTGTGAATAATCTTCACTTCTGGCCGTCAAAAAGGTAATGATAACCTGGCTAAGTTCAGGGATTTTACGGATGTTTTCACAGGCTTCCATTCCGTCCATTTCCGGCATCATCACATCCATAATAATCAGGTGAGGTAATTCCTTTTTTGCTTTGGCAACAGCCTCTTTACCATTTGTAGCGGTCACAATCTGATAACCTTCCTGCGAAAGATTATATCCTACAATCTCTAAAATATCAGCTTCATCATCGACCAATAAAATCTTTATTTCTTTCTTTTTCATAATCTGCAAAGTTGTGTGTTATCTCACGAAACTATTTTAAATAAGGTTCTAATTGCGATGTAAATGTAAAGATAAAACAAAACGATAAAACGCCTTAACGGTAATTTAATGTAGTAACAATTTGGTAATAATTACAAAACCAAATCGTAATCGGCAAGTAACTCCATCTTTACAGACCCGTCGTTATTTTGCAAAAAATAAAACACTACCTCAAATGAAATTCAGACTATTATTCATCACGTTATTTATCTGTTCTGTTGCGATGGCGCAAAATACAAGTACAGCATCCGTAACAATTCAGGATAAAGATTCGATCAGCGGAGTCATACCTGTTATATCAACCGAAGCGAAAGACACCATTGTATCAGATGGCGAGCATCTTGAAAACGTTGTCGTTAAATCGGTTAAAAGCAGGGAAAAGGAGAGCGTATTATTGCTGGACCAACAACAGGCTGTCGAAATAAAACAAAGTATTGGGGCCCAGGAGTTGTCACGAAAAGGAGTTAGTGATGTGGCAACTGCTGTAACCAAAACCACCGGGATTACCAAACAGGAAGGTTCCGGAAATATTTTTGTTCGTGGACTTGGTGACCGTTATAATTCCACAACCATGAATGGTCTTCCAATACCTTCGAATGACCCAGAAAAGAAAAACCTTAACCTCGAAATATTCTCTACCGATATTTTGGAATATGTGGGTATTGACAAAGTTTACAACAGCAGGCTTTATGGTGATTTTGCCGGAGGGAATGTAGATATCGTTTCGAAAGACTATAAAGGGAATGGTTTTATGAAACTGGAAGTGGGTTCAAAAATAAATACCAATGCTATGAACGAAGATGACTTCTCGCTGCAAAAACGGCCAAGCAGTTCTGGATTCACGAACATTTCTATCCCCAGCAATGGATTAACACAATACAATTTCAACACCTTGCAATTGGACACTAAAGATCCGATTGGGACTTCTTTGGGAATTTCGGGCGGAGAATCATTTCAGGTAGGATCTGAAGGAAAGCTGAGCCTTTTCGCAACAGCGGCATTTGGAAATGAATATACTTCGAAAAGTGACGGAACAGCGAAAAGCAACGTAAATGGAAGTGGTGTAGCAAATAAAAATTTTGAAAAATACACCTCTTTTAATTACAACACCAATAGTACCGCAATGGCGAATGTGGGCTATAAAATCAAGGCCAATAAAATTAATTTCAATAGTGTTTTCATCAACACGTCATCACAATCGAAAGAAGAATTTACGGGATACATTGCCGATATTGCCGATGACGGCAACGGATTAATCCGTCGTTCGACCTATGAAAAAAATAGTTTGTGGGTAAATCAGTTATTGGGAGACCATAAGCTGAATGATCGTTCTAAATTAAATTGGGGGATTTCATACAACACTATAAAAGGTGACTTGCCGGACAGAACCCAGAATACCTTTAGGAAAGAAACCAATGGTTACATCCTTTCAAGTATATCTGCGCCCAACAATCACCGTTATTTTCAAAGCCTGAAAGAAAATGAAATAGCGGCTAATACCTCTTTTGATTATAAATTCAATAAAAAAGACGAAGGTGAATTCCAAGGAAAAATAACTTTTGGTTACAGTGGAAAAATTAAGGCCCGGGATTTTGAGGCGACGCAATTCAACTTCAAGTCAAGTTTTGGATATACCAATACGGTGGTTGACCCGGATAACCTAGATTTATTTTATAATCAGGAAAATTTCAGTAATGGTTATTTTACCATCGCTACATTCCGAGGAAATTCACAGGTTACTAATGCATTAGATCCGCAAACGTTTAATGGTGACCAGACCATCCATGCTGCTTTCGTCACTACTGAATATAAATCCGATAAACTGACAACGATTTTGGGTCTGAGAGGAGAATCTATATATCAAAAAGTAAAATGGAATACACAGCTGGACCCTGCAGGTGGTGAAGATGAATTAAAAAAATTCGCCTTCTTACCCAGTTTAATTATGAAATACGAGTTGACCGAAAAACAAAATTTACGTTTTGGATTCAGCAAAACCTATACATTACCACAATTCAAGGAAAGAGCCTTATTCGTTTACGAAGAAGTATTGCAGGTAAAAGTGGGTAATCCGTATTTATATGAATCCGATAATTATAATTTGGATATCAAATGGGAAATGTTTCCTAAAAGTGAAGAGCTGATTTCATTGACCGCTTTTGGAAAATACATTCAAAACCCAATGAATGAAGTGACCATTTCTTCTTCTTCCAATGACGTTTCCTTCATCAACACCGGGGATTTTGGTTATGTGGCCGGAGCTGAAATCGAATACCGAAAAATACTTTTCCAATCAGACGAAGCGAAAGCGAAAAAATTATCGACCGGCATCAATGCTTCCTATTTGTACAGCGACCAAAGCCTTGATGCTGAAAAAGTAAAGGAAGAAACCGATTACCAGGTGGCTTTTACCAATGAAAAAAGCCGTTTTACCGGCGCATCCGATTTATTGCTGAATGCCGATCTTACTTTCTTCAATGAATGGAACAACAAACAAAGTAATCTGACCACCACATTGGCCTATAGTTATTTTTCAGATCGTGTCAACGCTATCGGAACCGACGGAAAGGGTAACCTAGTCGATAAGGCATTTGGCTCTCTGGATTTTATCACCAAATCAAAGCTGACCAAAAATCTCGGTTTGGGCCTTGTAGTCAAAAACATCTTAGATCCTGTCATTGAACGGGTTCAGGAAAACAGTTCCGGAGATGTCAATGTGCTGTCTTATAAAAAAGGACTGACACTCAGTTTAAACATCAACTATCAATTCTAGAATTAAGGGCGGTTTTTACCGCTCTTTTTTATTGGAAATTAAATTAACATTCGAAACATTAAATTAATGATTACTCCTTCTTTTCTTAAACTAACAATCACATTCACTTAACCTCCAAAATAGAAGGCTGTCCCATCTTTGCATCAAAGAAATTAACTATTAAATTTTTAAACAACCATGAAAAAATCAATTGTAAAATTATTCGGAATTTTTGTCCTATCGGCAAGTTTACTTACCAGCTGTTCGTCCAGCGATGACAACGGCCCTTCATCATCATTTGTTGTTGATGCAAATAACTTTAAAGGAACTATAAACGACGGAGAGGTAGTGTTGAATGCTGCGACTATCTACAAATTAACCGGGAAATTACAAATAAACAACGGCGCGACATTAACTATCCCTGCAGGAACAGTTATTCAAGGTATCGGTGGTACTGCAGCTTATATTGCAGTAGCTCAAGGAGGAAAAATAAACGTAAATGGTACAGCAACTAATCCGGTTGTAATGACCAGCGGTCTGGCAACTAAAAATGCAGGAGACTGGGGTGGATTGGTAATCTGCGGAAAAGCACCTATCAACCGTGTAACCGGAGGTTTGGGTACTGCACAATCAGAAGTAGCTGATTTGTCTTATGGTGGAACTACTGCTAATGACAACTCGGGAGTTATTCGTTATTTGAGAATCGAATATGCCGGAGCAGCTTTCAACAGTGAAAAAGAATTCAACGGAGTATCTTTATTTGGAGTGGGTTCCGGAACTACATTTGAATATGTTCAGGCTTTTCACGGAGCAGATGACGGATTCGAATTCTTCGGAGGAACCGTAAACACTTCAAACTTAATCGCCATTGGTAACGAAGACGATCAATTTGACTGGACTGAAGGATGGAATGGAACTAACACTAACTGGTATGGAAAAATTGCTTTCGGAAAAGGAAATAGAGGAATTGAAGCAGATAACTTCGAATTAGGATATAGTAATACACCAGTTTCAAACCCTACAATCACTAACTTGACATTGGTAGGACCTGGAGGTATTGCAGACGCAACTATTTACTTGGAAAACAACGCTTTCAAATTGAGAAGAGGAACAAAAGGAATGTTTTCTAATGTGGTTTTAAGCAGCTGGAAACAAGGTTTTAATGTGGAGCATGATGAAACTATCAGCTTTATTGGAACCGCTCTAAAAGCTACAAATGTGAATTTCATAGCGGATGTGACTACAAAATCAAAAGGAACAACAACTGCGGTAGCCCCGGCAACAACAGGAGTAACTGCTGATGTATCTTCAATTTTCTCCGAATCTGCAACCGCAACTGGAGCGGGCAACGGAGTAAGCGCACCAACATGGTCTACTGGCTGGTCAGTAGGATTCTAAAAAGTAACAATTACACCACTAAAAACATCCTGTTAATTTCAGGATGTTTTTTTTGTTATGATTTTTTTAAGAGATAAATAATTTTTCGCTATATTTGATATTGATTGTCTTTTTGCACATTCAATATATTGAATTTTAACCCGTTGTGTAATTATTCCCCCAATATAATTGCATATAAAAAAGGTTAAAGCACGGTTTAACATGCAGACAATCTTAATTCTTCATGGTCTGATAAGACCTGGTTTTCATTTGTACATTAAAAATTAACCCTAATTTATAAAACAACTATGAAAAATTCGATTGTAAAATTATTTGGGATTTCTGTCTTATTGACAACTTTGATTACTGGCTGTTCATCAAGTGACGGTGGCGGCACGACCATTAATCCATTTGTACTTGATGCAAATAACTTCAAAGGAACCATTACCGAAGGAGAAGTAATCCTTAACGCAGGGACTGTCTACAAGTTAACCGGTAAACTGCAGGTAAACACCGGCGCTACATTAACAATTCCCGCCGGAACAATGATTGAAGGCATGGGAACTTCTTCCTATATAGCGGTGGCGCAAGGAGGAAAAATAAATGTAAACGGAACTGCGGTTGATCCAGTGGTTATGACCAGTGGATTATCCGTAAAAAATTCCGGAGACTGGGGCGGATTGGTGATTTGCGGAAAGGCACCCATTAACCGGACTTCCGGCGGAAGCGGAACAGCCTCATCCGAAGTGGGCAATCTAACTTACGGCGGAGCTATTGCCAGCGACAATTCAGGTTCCATACGATATTTACGAGTGGAATATGCGGGAGCAGATTTCAGTGGAAAAAAATCCGATGGCGTTTCATTGTTTGGTGTGGGATCCGGAACTACATTTGAATATGTGGAGGCATTCCGCGGCGCTGATGATGGATTTGGCTTCTTCGGCGGAACCGTGAATACCTCCTATCTCGTCGCACTAGGCAATCAGGATGATCAATTTGACTGGGCGGAAGGATTCGCCGGAACGCATACGAACTGGTATGCAAAAATTGCGTACGGCAAAGGCAACAGAGGAATTGAAGGGGATAATTACGAACTGGGATTCACCAATACCCCTATTTCAAATCCTACAATTACCAACATCACTTTAGTGGGCCCGGGAAGTGGCGCCGATCCGGTAATCTATTCCGATAACCAGGGATTTAAGCTGAGAACAGGAACAAAGGCCCAATTCTCAAATGTGGTTTTAAGCGGCTGGAAACAGGGATTTAATGTCGAAGACGATGCTACCATCAGTTTCGTAGGCACTCTTTTGAAGGCTACGAACGTGAATTTTATTGATGTATTAACGCAATCCAAAGGGACAACCACTGCAGGAACGGATGCAAATGTGAGTGCCGTATTCACCGAATCTGCCCTTGCCACAGGCGCGGGTAATGGAGCAAATGCGCCAGCATGGTCCACGGGTTGGACGGCAGGGTTCTAAAAAAATAACAGGTATCCAATCAAAAAGACATCCTGTTAAAACGGGATGTTTTTTTTGGCATGCTATTTGTTTTTTGTATCTTTACAAACTAATCAACACCCATGACAAAAAACTACTTTTATATTGTAATCTTATTGGTTTTGTTGTC
The DNA here is from genome assembly GCF_007109225.1 of Flavobacterium sp. GT3R68. GTDB lineage: Bacteria > Bacteroidota > Bacteroidia > Flavobacteriales > Flavobacteriaceae > Flavobacterium. The sequence continues at coordinate 787,393 of NZ_VJZK01000001.1, read as the reverse complement.
TTCGTTCAGTGTTGCTGCGCAGGACAGTAAAATGCAATTGAAAAATGAGGATGCCCCAATCGAGGGTTTGAGTTTCTACCCAAATCCTGTGAGCAATGGGAAAATATACATTACTTCAAAATCTTCCTTGGACAAGGAAATTACCATTTTCGATGTTTTAGGGAAAAAAGTTCTTCAAACGGTTTTGAACTCAAGAGAGTTGAATGTTTCGGCACTTTCTCCGGGGGTATATATTATAAAAATTAAGGAAAGTGACGCTACATCCACTAGAAAACTAATTATCAAGTAGTTGAAAAAATACGTTCTTTGCTGATTTAATGATTTTTTTACATTGATTTATTCCCACAAAGAAAAATAGTACTTATCTTTGTTCCCAATTCATATAAATTTAGAAAAATGAAAAAACTTTACACTTTATTATTCTTAACGATTGCCACCGTATCTTTCGGACAAGTTACTGATCCTTTTTTAGGAACAGGTTCTTTAAATGCTAATGGATGGGTAACGCATAGTGGTGCTACACCTGGTCAACTTACAATCGCACCTGGTTCTATAACATATCCAGGAATGACAACAACCGGAAACAAGGTTGCATTAATCGCTGGAAACACGGAAGATGTTAATTTAGCATCATCCTCAACATTGACAGGAGTAGCTTACTATTCAGTTATTGTGAATGTACCTAATACAACTGGCTTACACCCTAGTGCAGCGATAGGTGACTATTCGTTATCAATGGGTTCAACAGCAGGCGCGACTGCTGGTACATTACCGTCAAGATTGTATTTCCGAACAGGAACTGTTGCCAACACCTTCAATATAGGTATATTAAATAATAGCGGAGGAACAGTTAGTCCATCTTATCTACCAACAGATTATCCAGTTGGGACCCCACTATTCGTAGTTACCAAATATGATATAGCGACAAATACTGCCAGTTTATGGGTAAATCCAGCTTTAGGTGGTGCTGAGACAGCTGCCAATATCACAAATGTTACAGGAACAACTGCTGCGCCTACACAAATTGCAAGCATTATTCTAAGACAAGGTGGTACGGCTGCAACCGGTACTGGAAATGTAGAATATGACAATGTTAGACTTGGAGGTACATGGGCTTATGTAACGAGTGCAGTTTTAGGAGTTCAACAAAATGCTATAGCAGGTTTGAACATCTATCCAAATCCTGTATCTAACGGAACTTTGTACATTGACACTAATGCCAATGCAGAAAAGAAAGTGGTTGTTTATAATGTTTTAGGAAAACAAGTTCTAAGCACTGCAACTTCTGGAAACTCAATCAACGTAGGAAACTTAAACAATGGAATCTATATTGTTAAAGTAACTGAAGAAGGAAAAACAGCTACAAGAAAATTAGTTATCCGATAATTAATTTCTTTATAATATTTTAAAAACTCCAATTGAAAAGTTGGAGTTTTTTTTATTTAATTACTTTTGTAAAAAATAATTCTTGATTACAGCTTCCGACATATTCAGCATTTCTAATCACAAGCAATTTGAAAAAACAGCACTCAAAGTGTTTCGTTTTCAATATGAAAACAATGCTGTTTATAATGAATTCTGCCAATATTTGAATATCGACAAACAGGAAGTGAAATCTTTACAACAAATCCCGTTTCTTCCAATTCAGTTTTTTAAAAGCCACGCTGTCACTTCTAATTCTAAACCCGTTCAGGCCACTTTCATTAGCAGCGGAACAACCGGGATGATAACCAGCAAACATTTGGTTACCGATATTTCTTTATACGAGCAAAGTTACCGAAGCGGTTTTTCGCAATTCTATGGCAACATCGAGGACTATGCGATTTTGGCTCTGTTACCTTCCTATCTTGAGCGAGAAGGTTCTTCGTTAATCTATATGGTCGAGGACTTAATTCAGCTATCCAACAATGCCGACAGTGGATTCTATTTACACAATCATGACGAACTGACAGCGAAACTAACCAGCCTTGACGCTTCCGGACAAAATGTAATCCTGATTGGAGTTACATACGCTTTACTCGACTTAATCGAAAAGCAGCAATTCCAATTAAAAAATACTATCATTATGGAAACCGGCGGCATGAAAGGGCGACGGAAAGAAATGATCCGCGAAGAACTACACCACCAACTTTGCACCGGCTTTGGAGTGCCGTCAATTCACTCCGAGTACGGAATGACAGAATTGTTATCACAGGCTTATTCACTGGGAAATGGGGTTTTTGAATGTCCGTCCTGGATGCACATCCTGATCCGTGATACCGAAGATGCGCTGACGTATGAAGAAACCGAAAAAACAGGCGGCATCAACGTCATTGATTTAGCTAATATCAATTCTTGCTCTTTTATTGCGACACAGGATTTAGGTAAAAAATATTCCAACAATTCTTTCGAAGTATTGGGCCGTTTTGACAATTCCGATATTCGCGGCTGCAATTTGATGGTGCTGTAATAAATTAGATTATTATACGTTAGTTCTTACAACACTATTTCTATGCGCTATATATATTCTATTTTTTTCCTCTATTCTCTTTCAATTTTTGCACAAAATAAACCCTTGGACATTAAAATTGATTCGATTGTTTCTAAAGACACTATTTCAGGCGCAAGAAAATATACGATTACGTACCATATTGAAAATTTGACCGACAGGGAAATCTCTTGTTTTCTGAATCCAAAGCAACTAATACCAGCCCATTACGGCTCCATGGGCACATCACCGTTATTTAAGTTGTATCAAAACAATGATATCGTTGCTGTTAGTGGTATTTTAAATAATTCTTTGACGAACAATACCATTGAAATTCCGGACTTTTCCAATATTAAAGATGAAAAGGAAAGAAAGTTGGCCATGAAAAACTTTTTCAAAGAAAAATTGCACATCAATACCGATTCCCTTGATCTGAATAATACGGATTTTGAAGAGGGGATGGCCATCACAAGCCCACCTTCTCCTATGGAAAATATTTACACCTTGAAACCAAAAGAAATTAAAACCATTTCACAGCTCTTTTATTGGGACAAAACCCGATATTATAAGCAAGATGGGTATGAACATTATTTGGATGAAAAGTCTGTTTTCAGCATCGAACTTTATCTTGTCCTTTTAAGGGATCAGTATAAGGAAAGGCTTCTTCCCGAGGAATTTGAAAAAGTTACAGCCGACAAAAACTTCATTCAGGGCGTTTTCACTTCCAACAAAATGGAAATCGATTTTAAATAAAAAGCTCCATCAGAAATACCTCCGACGGAGCTGTTATTATAAATTATAGTCTAAAAACCTAAACCACTCTTACTACAAAATAATTTTTCTTGCCGCTTTGCAATAATACAAATTGGTTGTTGATTAAATCCGTCGCTGAAAGTTTAAAATCTTCAATCACTTTCTCTTTATTAACCGAAATAGAATTGGCGGTCAAAGCGCGTCGAGCTTCCCCGTTTGATTTAAAGAAACCTGTTTTTTCATTCAGTACAGCAACTATATCAATTTCATTTTCCAAATCGCCTCTGGATATTTCTGCTTGCGGAACTCCTTCAAAAACTTCCAGGAAAGTGATCTCATCCAGTTGTTTCAAATCATCAGCCGTCGCATTTCCAAATAAAATCGTAGATGCTTTTATCGCTTTTTCCAATTCTACTTTGGAATGTACAAATGTGGTCAGCTCTTGGGCTAATCTTTTTTGCAAAACTCTTAAATGTGGTGCCTCGTGGTGCTCAGCAATCAAGGCGTCTATTGTTTCTTTATCTAAAAACGTAAAAATTCTGATGTATTTTTCAGCATCGACATCGGTGGAATTGACCCAAAATTGGTAAAATTTGTATACTGAAGTTTTATCGGCATCCAGCCAGATGTTTCCACTTTCCGATTTCCCGAATTTAGACCCATCCGCTTTGGTGATTAATGGACATGTCATCGCGTATGCTTTGGCACCTTCATGATTCATCCGGCGCACCAGTTCTGTCCCGGTGGTAATATTCCCCCATTGATCGGAACCACCCATCTGAAGCAGGCAGTTGTAATGCTTGTGCAAATGGTAAAAATCGTATCCCTGAATCAGCTGATACGTAAATTCAGTGAAAGACATCCCTTCGCCATCACTGGACAAACGTTTTTTCACGGAATCCTTGGCCATCATATAATTTACCGTGATTCTTTTTCCAACTTCTCTGGCAAAATCAATAAAGGTGAATGTTTTCATCCAATCATAGTTGTTAACTAAAATCGGAGCATTTTTTGCCGTGGAATTAAAATCCAGAAAACGGGATAATACACGTTTAATTCCCGCTACATTTTTATCCAAAGTGGCTTCATCCAATAAATTTCGTTCATCTGATTTTCCGGACGGATCGCCAATCATACCGGTAGCTCCTCCTACAAGGGCAATCGGTTTGTGTCCAAATTTATCCAAATGGACCAAAAGTAAAATCGGAACCAAATTTCCTATATGCAGGGAATCAGAGGTCGGGTCAAACCCAATATATGTCGTGGTCATTTCTTTCAATAATTGTTCTTCCGTTCCCGGCATAATATCATGAACCAGCCCACGCCATTGTAATTCTTCAACTATATTTTCCATTTCAATTTCAATTTACTTTCGTCAGTCGGTCTTTTTGACCTTGTGCGCACAAAGATAGTTTTAATTGCATAATTTGAAAATGGAACCCTCTAAAAATCCAACAAACTATTTATCTTTGTCTCTATGGTTTTAATCACAGGCGCTACAGGTTTGGTCGGTTCGCATTTAGCACTTCATCTGATTGAGAATGGGGAATCGGTTCGTGCTATTTACAGAAACCCCGCATCGCTGAGCAAAATAAAATCTCTTTTTCAACTTTATAAAAAAGAAAATCTGTTTGAAAAAATCGAATGGATTCAGGCCGATATTACTGATGTGCCGTCATTAGAACGGACATTTGACAACATTGATTATGTCTATCATTGTGCCGCATTGATTTCCTTTGATCCAAAAGACGAGATAAATCTCCGAAAAATTAACATCGAAGGAACGGCAAACATTGTCAATTTTTCGCTTGTTCATAACATAAAAAAACTGTGTTTTGTTAGTTCCATTGCGGCCTTAGGCGATTTGAAAGAATCCGAAAACATTGTCAATGAAGAAACCGAATGGAATCCGGAGAAACCCCATAGTGATTATGCCATTTCCAAGTATGGCGCTGAAATGGAAATTTGGCGCGGACAACAAGAAGGCCTTCAGGTTGGCGTAATTAATCCGGGGGTAATTCTTGGTCCGGGCTTTTGGGATAATGGGAGTGGTGAAGTTTTTAGGGCTGTAGCCAAAGGATTGCCTTTCTACACCGACGGTTCTACCGGATTTGTGGCAGTTTCAGATGTAGTGGCGTTTTTAGTGCAATTGATGAAAAGTGAAATCAATGGCGACCGATTTATTGTTATCTCCGAGAATATCCCTTTTAGAGAAACCCTTAATACCATTGCCGATGGGTTGAAAGTAAAAAGACCTCGGTTATACGCTCCGTTTTGGCTGACGGAACTCGCCTGGAGAGTGGATTGGCTGCTATCGAATGTTTTTGGGCAAAAAACAAAATTTTCAAAAGATACCGCTAGAGCATCACATGCCTCAGTTTTATACTCCAATGAAAAAGCAAAGAAGATTTTTAGATTTCCCTTCCAGGAGATAAAAACCTATATCCCAAAAGTTATTGTTTTGCAAACACAATCCCAAAAATATTAACGTACAATTTGCTCGTCGGATTTTTTATTAGGATTACCCAATTGTTCCTCCATTCTTCTCCCTACCTCATCGTATATTTTCTTGTACTTCTTAATATCGGTAGCATAGTAACGGTCATTTTGAGCAAACTGAAGACTGTCGATCTTATACTTCTTGTAAATATACTCGTTTGGATTAATCCCGTGTGCATCCAAAGAAGCCGGATTTTGTGATTTTATCGCGTCGAGAATGGCCAAATCGTAAATAATATCCACCATTACATCCTCTTCAATAAGGTTGTCTGGTTTTTCAACCGCTGATTTCTGACAGCCGGCAAAAAAAGAAAAGAGTATAATTAAGGTTATAAGTTTTTTCATGATTCGATTTTATTAACGGTCAAACATCAATCGTTTTCCACACTGAACATCCTTCACCTGGAAATTATGATACACCAATTGTCCATTTACAAAAGTATGCGTTATTCTGGAAGTAAAGGTAAATTCTTCGAATGGGGACCAACCACATTTGGAAAGAATGTTTTCTTTTTTAACGCTCCACGGCAAACCTGGATTGACAATGGCTAAATCCGCATAAAAACCTTCTTTTATAAAACCTCTTTTTTCAATTTTGAATATCTTCGCGGGATTATGTGCCATTTTTTCCACGATCTTCTCCACTGAAATCTTTCCCTGATGATGCGCTTCAAACATCGCCACTACGGCATGTTGCACCAGCGGACCTCCGGAAGGTGCTTTCAAATAGGATTGCTGTTTTTCTTCCAAAGTATGAGGAGCATGGTCGGTGGCAATCACATCGATTCGGTCGTCAAGCAACGCTTCCCATAACGCCTGACGGTCTTCTGCAGTTTTTACCGCAGGATTCCATTTGATGAAATTCCCCTTAGTATCGTAATCGGCATTGGTGAACCATAAATGATGCACACAAACTTCAGCCGTAATTTTCTTTTCTTCCAACGGAATTTTGTTGGTGAATAGTTCCATTTCTTTTGCGGTAGAAAGATGAAAGACATGAAGTCGAGCACCCGTTTTTTTAGCCAAAGCAATAGCTTTCGAAGACGAAATAAAACACGCTTCAGCGCTACGAATCAGATGATGAACCTGCACCGGAACGTCGTCTCCATATTGTGCTTTGTAGGTTTCAAGATTATTCATAATTGTTTGTTCATCCTCACAATGCACCGCAATCAGCATCGGGGTACTTGAAAATATCCGTTCCAGCGTAGCTTCATTATCGACCAGCATATTTCCGGTAGAGGAGCCTAAAAATATTTTAATTCCCGCTACATTCTTAGGATTGGTTTTCAAAACTTCCTCCAAGTTATCATTGGTCGCTCCCATCATAAAAGAATAATTCGCGTATGATTTTTGGGCAGCAATCTGGTATTTTTCTTCCAGAATCTCCTGGGTCACCGCATTCGGTACCGTGTTAGGCTGTTCGATAAAAGAAGTAATTCCTCCGGCAACGGCAGCACGGGATTCGGATGCAATATCGCCTTTATGCGTTAACCCGGGCTCCCTGAAATGCACCTGGTCATCGATAGCACCGGGAATCAGGTAATTTCCTTCGGCATCTATAATTTTACAATCACCGGATTTAGCACTGATGCTCTCGGCGATTTCAACTATAAATTCGTTCTCTATTAAAACGTCGCCTTCGAATATCGTTCCTTCGTTGACAATTTTAGCATTCTTGATTAAAACCGTATTCATCTTCTCTCCTTCTTATAATCGATTAAAAAACTTTCTGATTCGGAGTGAAATAACTCCAAAAACAGCCTCTTTGATAATGGCATTGCTCATTTTGGATTCCCCTTTGGTTCTGTCGGTGAAAATAATCGGGACTTCAATTATTCGGAATTTTCCAATAAAGGCGCGGTATTTCATTTCAATCTGGAACGCGTATCCTATAAATTTTATTTTTTCCAGATTAATGGTTTCAAGGACATGTCTTTTGTAACACATGAATCCCGCAGTCGCATCATGGATTTTCATTCCGGTAATCATCTTCACATAAAAAGAGGCAAAATACGACATCAGTACCCTGCTTAAAGGCCAATTAACCACATTTACCCCGGTAATATATCGGGAACCTATCGCCACATCGGCACCGTTAAATTTACAGGCATTGTATAATTTTTCAAGATCCTGGGGATTATGGGAAAAATCCGCGTCCATCTCAAATATAAATTCATATTTACGGGACAGAGCCCATTGGAACCCATGTACATATGCTGTACCTAATCCCGCCTTTTTTTCTCTTTTTTCCAAAAACAAACGGGAATCAAATTCTTCTTGTAGCGCCAGGACTTTTTCACCCGTCTGATCAGGGGAATTATCATCGACAATCAGTATGTCAAATGATTTATGCAGGGAAAATACCGCTCTGATGATACTTTCAATATTTTCAATTTCGTTATAGGTAGGGATTATAACAACACTGTCGCTCATAAGGGTCTGAATTTCTTCACAAAAATAAACTTTTTATATTTGACGATTCATAAAATTATAATAAATGAAAGCAATAAAAATTTAGTAATTTTGTACCGCTATGATTGAAAACGTACTTCATCCACGGATAATTGAAAATAAAGACTGGGCAACCATTTTATTTGTCGTTGCGTTTGCTTTGATTGCTGTTGCCAAATCCATTTTCGAAAACCGGTTTACAGAATTTTCACGATTACTGGTATCAGACAAATACATCAAAATTTACAGGGACACCAGCCACCTGATGAGCTGGTTCAATATCACGCTGTTTATTGTTCAATTGATCTCGTTCGCGTTCTTCATCCAGTTGTTGCTGTATTATTTTGCAGGTGTCCCTAAAACCGACTGGCTTATATTTATCCAAATCTTCACCTTTATAACCGTTTTTATCTTATCGAAGTATCTGATAGAAAAAATTATTGCGACATCCTTTAATATAGAGGAATTTACCGAACAGTTCAATTTACAGAAAGTGAGTTACCGCACCTATATCGGTTTACTCATTTTACCGATCAATACTATCCTGTATTACAATGATAATCCGTCAAAAACGCTAATTATCAGTTTAATTATTATTGTATTGACAATAAATCTATGGACGTATCTCGTTTCTTTGAAGAATTACCAAAATTTAATATTCAGCAAGATATTTTATTTTATTTTGTATCTTTGCGCACTTGAAATAGCGCCCTACTATTTTATGTACTATTGGTTTACAAAAAGTTAGCATTTTAGAAAAAGTCAAATATGAAAGTGAAAACGATTTTGGTGTCACAGCCTGAGCCTAAAGTAGAGAACTCTCCTTACTTCGAGCTTCAACAAAAGCATAAAATAAAAATTGATTTCAGGCCTTTTATTCACGTTGAAGGAGTCAATGCGAAAGACATTAGACTACAGAAAATCGATATCAATAACTATACTGCGATTATCTTGACCAGTAAGAATGCAGTCGATCATTTTTTCCGTGTAGCTGAAGAAATGCGTTACAAAGTTCCGGAGGGTTTAAAATATTTTTGCCAATCGGAAGCTATTGCGTTTTACCTACAGAAATATGTGGTATACCGCAAAAGGAAGATATATGTAGGCCAGAAAGATTTTGTCGATTTATCTCCATTGATAAAAAAGTATAAGGACGAAAAATTCCTTTTACCGGCTTCTGACCAATTGAATGCCGAAGCGCCAATTACACTGAACAATTTAAAAGTAGATTGGACCCAAGCTGTTTTTTACAAAACAGTAATGAGCGACTTGTCTGACTTAGCAGATGTGTATTATGATGTATTGGCATTTTTCAGTCCAACAGGAATCAAATCATTGTTCATGAATTTTCCGGATTTCGAACAAAACAATACCCGTATTGCTGTGTTTGGAAGTACAACACAAAAAGAAGCCTTGGAACACGGATTACGCGTGGACATTATGGCTCCGTCACCAGAAGCACCTTCAATGACTATGGCTCTGGAAAAATACATTGCAAAAGCAAATAAAGAAATCAAAGAACCAAAGGAGACCAAAGAAACCAAGGAAGCAAAAAAATAGATCTATAGAAACAAAAATTACTTTATATAAAAAAAGGCTTTCAAAATTTGAAAGCCTTTTTTATTCTAAATTGACACGCAATGTGCTTTTTATGGATTTCATAAATTCATTAAACATGGAATTTTATAAATATATCTATTACAATGTATACAAGTCTAGTAAAAAGGTTAATGCAACGCCGGAAATTTCCGTTATAGGCCTTATCTCACATTGCCAAATTAATAATTTACTTACTGTATTAAATTTACTTTTCTTTTTTACTCGTACTAATGATAATTATGATATCCCAAAATGTTATTTAGTAGGTATTATAGTTTTATTTGCTGCAAATTATTATTACTATGAGTCAAGAAATAATAAAAGAGGAATTATTGAAAATCACAATTATAATTTAGGCAAATACACATTTCTTTGTTATGTATATTTAGGATTATCAGTCTTTTTAGCTGGTTTTACTTACTATATTTATAAAGAATGGTAATTACTCCTAATTAAATAAAAAAAGAGCCTTTCTTACGAAAGGCTCTTTTTAATATATTTGAACTTAAATTACAACTGAGGGCCAGCTTTCAATAAGTTTTTACCTTCTTCATTATCCGTATACTGCGCAAAGTTTTTGATAAATAATTGCGCTAAATCAGTAGCTTTTGCAGTCCATTCAGATGCATCAACATAGGTAGTTCTAGGGTCTAAAATATCAGTACTTACTCCTTCCAAAGAAGTAGGCACTTCCAGATTAAAGATTGGAACGATGTGCGTTTCCGCATTTTCTAATGAGCCATCCAGAATTCTGTCGATGATAGCTCGGGTATCTTTAATCGAAATACGTTTTCCGGTACCATTCCAACCCGTGTTAACCATGTAGGCGGTGGCGTAGTGCTCTTCCATTTTCTTAACCAATTCCTTACCATATTGTGTTGGGTGCAAGCATAAGAATGCTTTACCAAAACACGCAGAGAAAGTTGGTTCCGGCTTGGTAACTCCACGTTCCGTTCCAGCTAATTTTGCTGTAAATCCGGAAAGGAAAAAATATTTAGTCTGCTCTGCAGTCAGCTTAGAAACAGGAGGCATTACACCAAAAGCATCTGCCGTAAGGAAAATCACTTTCGAAGCATGACCCGCTTTTGATACGGGTTTTACAATATTGTGAATATGATTGATTGGGTACGAAACACGTGTGTTTTGGGTAACCGAACCGTCCGTGAAGTCAATTTTTCCATTGGCATCAAGAGTTACGTTTTCCAATAAGGCATCTCGACGAATAGCACCATAGATGTCCGGTTCATTTTCCTTGCTTAAATCGATAGTTTTTGCATAGCAGCCACCTTCAAAATTAAAAACCCCTTCATCATCCCATCCATGTTCATCATCTCCGATCAATTCTCTTTTCGGATCAGTTGACAAAGTTGTTTTTCCTGTACCTGACAGTCCGAAGAAAACAGCAACATCACCATCTTTTCCTTTATTTGCCGAACAATGCATTGAAGCCATTCCTTTTAATGGCAAGTAGTAGTTCATCATCGCGAACAACCCCTTTTTCATTTCACCACCATACCAGGTTCCACCAATAATTTGGATTTTTTCCGTAAGGTTAAATGCAATATATACTTCCGAATTCAATCCGTGAGCTGCATAATCCTTGAAAGTTGTTTTTGAACCATTCATTACAATGAAATCCGGTTCGCCAAAGTTTTCCAATTCAGCTTCCGTCGGACGGATAAACATATTTTTTACAAAATGAGCCTGCCAGGCCACTTCCATAATGAAACGTACTTTCAGACGGGAGTTTTCATTGGCGCCGCAAAAGGCATCAACAACATATAATTTTTTGCCAGATAGCTGTTTAACTGTAGTCGCTTTTAACGCATTCCAGGTATCTTGCGATATTGCTTTATTATCATTCACAGCTTTATCAGAAGTCCACCAAATTGTATCTTTCGTTACAGCATCTTCAACAATATATTTGTCTTTTGGAGATCTTCCCGTAAACACCCCAGTCATTACATTAACAGCGCCAAGCTCTGATAATTGTCCTTTTTCAAAACCTTCTAAATCAGGGTTTAATTCTTCATTATACAAGTAATCAAATGACGGGTTGTAAATAATCTCAACCGTATCATTGATACCATACTTTTCTAATGAAATTGTTTTCGTAACATTCATAACTAATAATTGTTGTTGTGTTATTATTGTATTCTTGTTAATAGTCTGCCATATTTTTACCTTTCGGCAAAGCAATAAAGAACGCAAAAGTAAAAATTAAATTTCAGATATATTTTATTTAGAACAACATTATGCCTTTTTCTTGATAACATTCATAAATAATACGAACCATGCCAATATAAGTAACACCCCCCCAATAGGCGTAACAATCCCAATAGCCCTAAAATCAAAAGCAGTTAATCTATTGGTAGCCAACAGATAAATAGAACCAGAAAAGAAAATCACCCCTGTTACTGTTAAATACAAAATGGTATTTCTGGCTTTATCACTAATGATGTTTACCGTTCCCAAAAAAAGGAGGAAAAGAGCATGATACATTTGGTATTTTACACCTGTTTCAAAGGTGTTTAATTCTTCTATGCTCAGTACTTCTTTTAATTTATGGGCCCCGAAAGCCCCTAAAATAATGGCCATCATCCCCATTACTGTCGATGCGAGTATAATTTTTCTATTCATTTGCTGTAATTGGTGAAATAGTATACAAAAATATGCGTTATCAAATGAAATCTGTTCACTTTGTTGAATTTTTTGCAGTATGCCCGTGAAAAATAATATTACATTTGTACATCAAAAATCCTAAAAAATAATGAGGAAATTACTTTTTACGCTGAGTCTTTCTTTCAGTTTTATCTTCGGATACTCCCAAATTAAACCCAATGAAAAACTGGTGTATGCCGCTTCCTATAATATGAGTGGTTTAATGACCCATTTAGCGCAGGTTTCGATGACCACCGAAGCCATGAAAACTTCAAAAAACAGTTTTCTGCATTTGAGTTGTGAGGCAGCCACGTTTAGCAAATGGGATACTTTTTTCAAAATCAGGGATTTGTATGAATCTTACGTCGATCCTTCTACCCTCAAACCAAGTCTTTATAAAAGAAGCATCAACGAAGGAGGTTATACAAAAGCTGAAAAATACGTTTTTAAAGGCAGCACTATTATCAGCACCACCAAACGAAAAAACAAACCCGAAACCAAAAGAACGGTAAAAATCGGGAATTCAACCCAGGATATTGTTTCGATAATTTACAAACTGCGAACGGTTGATTTCCAGAATTTCAAACCTGGTCAAACCAAATCGTTTACCATTGTTTTTGATGAGAAAGAAATTCCGGTTATCGTTAAATTCATGGGTAAAGAAACTGTTTCTGCCGGGAATTTAGGCAAAAAAGAGTGTTATAAAATTTCAATTGCCGCTAAAACAGATGCGTTAAAAGGAACCGACAAAAATTTAATCTGGCTGACCGCCGATACCAAAAAAATCCCCGCATTAATTAAATTCAGTATTCCTGTAGGAACCGGACAATTAACCTTATCCCAGGCCACTGGAATCTAACTATACCACATCATGAGAAAATTATTTATTGTTTTGGCATCCTTTTTTACGGTTTTAGGAATCATATTCACCATTCTTCCATTGGGAACGATTGCCTTAATACCTATTGCATTAGCCCTGCTCTTCGCATTACTTGTCCTTATAAAGTCAGAAGCCACCCAGAAAAAATTTCCGATAATGTTGCTAATTTTATCTGCATTGACATTATTCATTGTTATTGGAAGAGAAGCATTTGTAAAAGATGAAGTGATTGTCGATACACAATTTGACCAGAAAAAAATAGAGTCCAAAACAGAAGCCAAGAAAGATTTGGAAGAACTGGAAGGTATGTAGTAGAATTTTCCTACGCAACAGCGTTTATGGCTCTGATTTTTTAATTGAAGTCGCTTTTATAATTTTTTAGTTTTGAAAAATATAACAAATCCATACCTTTGTGTTACATTACTAACATCATGAGAAATATTCTAATTATAGGCGCCGGCCGATCCGCTTCCTCTTTAATAAAATACCTGTTAAACAAGTCTGTTGAAGAAAACCTTCATCTTACCATAGCCGATTTATCTTTGGAACTTGCACAGCGAAAAACAAAAAATCACCCAAATGCTACCGCTATTGCCTTGGATATTTTTGATTCCGCCCAAAGACAAGCCCAAATTGAAAAAGCCGATATTGTAATATCCATGCTTCCGGCGCACCTACATATAGAAATTGCTAAAGATTGTATCGTGTATAAAAAACATATGGTAACAGCCTCTTATGTTAGCGAAGCAATGCAGGCTCTCGATGCGGCAGCAAAAGAAAACAACCTGGTTTTCATGAATGAAATTGGGCTCGATCCCGGGATAGACCATATGAGCGCAATGAAAATCATTGATGAAGTACAAGATCAGGGCGGTAAAATGATTTTATTCGAATCTTTCTGCGGCGGCTTGGTGGCTCCGGAATCAGACAATAACCTGTGGAATTATAAATTCACCTGGGCACCAAGGAACGTGGTCTTAGCCGGACAAGGCGGTGCTGCTAAATTCATTCAGGAAGGAACCTACAAATACATTCCTTACCATAAATTATTCCGTAGAACCGAATTTATGGAAGTCGAAGGCTACGGCCGATTCGAAGGCTATGCCAACCGCGATTCGTTAAAATACAGAAGCGTATATGGCTTGGATGATGTACTGACTTTGTATCGCGGTACACTACGAAGGGTTGGTTTTTCAAAAGCCTGGGATATGTTTGTGCAATTGGGAATGACAGACGACAGCTATATTATCGACGATAGCGAAACGATGAGCTATAGAGGGTTCGTTAATTTATTCCTGCCATACCATCCAACGGATTCTGTCGAAATCAAGTTACGCCATGTTCTGAAAATCGATCAGGACGACGTGATGTGGGACAAATTGGTGGAACTGGACCTTTTCAATGCCAACAAAATTGTAGGTTTGAAAGATGCGACACCAGCTCAGATTTTGGAAAAAATCCTGACCGACAGTTGGACTCTGCAACCCGAAGATAAGGACATGATTGTCATGTACCACAAGTTCGGATTTGAAATCGACGGAGTAAAAAAACAAATAGACTCCAAAATGGTATGCCTTGGCGATGACCAAACGTATACGGCGATGGCAAAAACGGTTGGATTACCGGTAGCCATGGCTACATTGCAAATCCTGAACGGAAACATCAAAACTCCCGGCGTACAACTACCTATCAACCGCGAAGTCTATTTGCCAATATTGAAAGAACTGGAAGAGTTTGGCGTCGTATTTCACGAGAAGGAAATGCATTACGAAGGCTATAATCCGAATATGGTTCTGGCATAATTTGGAGCAAATCCTGCTGTCCGCTGTATCTGCGCAAAAAAAGCGCAGGATGCCGCTTCCATCAGGGCTAAAAATAAAAAAAACCGCTATTTCAATTAAAATAGCGGTTTTTTAGTATTTTTACTTTCCAACTGTTAGCAAGGAGCTCCATTACACTTACAAATTATAACATGAAAATTAACGCCCACACCGTAGAAATTGACGGCATCGACAAGGAAATTCTGCGATATCTGATGGAAGACGCCCGAAAACCGATTCTCCAGATTGCCAATAAAATTGGGATATCGGGAGCGGCAATTCACCAGCGATTGCGCAAACTCGAGCAATCCCAGGTGATATCCGGGTCCAAATTCATGGTCAACATCAAAGTTTTGGGTTACAGCACAATGGCGTTTGTGGGCATTTATCTGGATAAGGCAGCCCGTAATCCGGAAACAGTAAGAGAATTGAAGAAAATTCCCGAAGTACTAGAATGCCATTACACGACCGGTAACTGGTCAATCCTTATCAAAATCATCTGCAGGGATAACGAACATCTGATGCAGTTGCTGAATACAAAAATCCAGGCCATCGAAGGCGTATCGCGCACGGAAACTTTCATTTCTTTGGATCAGCAGATTGAACGCCAGATCCAATTATAAAGTGAATGAATTAATTTTAGTAGGAATAGGCTGTCATTCAGATATTTAAATCATATATTTCATCGGTTTTCGCTTTTATTTTGAATAAAAACGTTTTATATTAGCGATAGTTTAAAAAGCTGAAGAAAAATACCACCTATGACAACACCCTTTAGACTTTACCCCAATGAGGAATTCAAGGAAGTCTCCACTGAAAAACCCCTCAAATTCCGCTATGCCATTTCGAATTATGGCCGATTCGTCAGCTTCACAGAACGTTTAGATGACGGCAAATTATTATTGGGCGGAATCGCTGACGGCTATCGGATATTCCGTTATGCGTATCGGGAAGATGGCAAATTAATCCATAAATACCATTTCTTTTATAAAATGGTTGCCCAATACTTTATTCCTAAAAGATCCGAAGATCAGACCTATGTGCTGCATTTGGATTATGTCCGGGATAATGACCATGTGCGCAACCTACAATGGGCCACCCGCCAGGAAATGCTGGACCACAGCAGAAAGAGTCCACACGTGATATTGGCGAAAGCAAAATTACTGGAACACAATATCAAAGCGGACGGAAAAAAACTGACGGCCACCAAGGTAATCCTGATCAAAAAATTACTCCAGAATCCGGATCGTAAAACCCGTTTGAAAATGATTGCCAAACAATTCAACATCAGTGAAACCCACCTGAAAAGAATTGAAAGAGGCGAGAACTGGGGACATATCAAAGTATAGCGCAATCCAACCTGACGTTTCATCTCATAGCCCCGATAACAGCGGCATCCCACGCCTTTTTGCGTGGATAAAGCGGATAGCGGGAATATGATTTATCGAAAAAGCCCGGCCTTTTTGTTCCAAAAAAAAATCCGCAACTTTCGAAGCGGATTTTTTATTGTTATTTCAGAAAATTATCGTCTGTTCATATATACCGACACATAATATAGCAACGTCGCAATTGACCCAATAGCTGCAACCACATAGGTTCGGGCGGCCCATGTCAGGGAATCCTTGGCACCGGCATGTTCATCGCGTGTCAGCATGTTTTTGTTTTCCAGCCACGCCAGCGCACGTTTACTCGCATCGTATTCTACCGGCAACGTAATTACCGAAAACAATGTAGTGGCAGCGAAAATCACGATTCCAACCAACAACAGCGATGGAAAGGTTCGCATCATTAAAATCCCGGCAATCAGGATCCATTGTACATAATTTGAGGCTACACTTACAACAGGCACTAACTTTGAACGCATTTCCAGCCAACTGTAGGCTGTAGCATGTTGTACCGCGTGACCACATTCGTGGGCAGCAACCGCTGCCGCTGCTGCGTTTTTTTGGTTATAGACCGCTTCACTCAAATTGACCGTTTTATCGGCCGGATTGTAATGATCCGTTAATCGTCCCGGTGTAGAAATAACTCTTACATCACGGATTCCGTGGTCGGCAAGCATTTTTTCGGCGATTTCGGCGCCACTCATTCCGTTTTGCAATTGCACTTTGGAATATTTTTCAAATTTGTTTTTCAGACGGTTGCTGACCATCCAACTGAATAACATGATTAAACCTGCTAATATCAAATACATAATTGTTTCTTTTTAATATAAAGTTACTAAACTACATCAAATTACAAGCCAGTTATTGTAACTGCAATTTTGTCACTACCCCACCAGATTGATGATTTTTCCGGGAACGATAATCACTTTGTTTGGCGTTCTACCTTCCAATTGCTTCTGCGTTCTTTCGTCTTTCATGATGATTTCCTCAATTTGCGCAACGGTCAGGTCCAAAGGTAATTCGATTGTGAAACGCATTTTCCCATTAAAGGACACCGGATATTCTTTGCTGCTTTCTACTAAATGTTGCGGGTCGAATCCCGGGAAATCCACGGTTGAAATCGAACCGGCATTCCCCAACTGTTTCCATAATTCCTCCGCAATGTGCGGGGCATACGGCGAAATTAAAACTGCTAACGGTTCCAATATGGCACGTTCGTGGCAATTCTGGCTTGTCAATTCATTGACACAAATCATAAACTGGCTCACGGAGGTATTGAAAGAGAAATTCTCTATATCCTCATTTACTTTTTTGATGGTTTTGTTCAGGGATTTCAAGCTGTCTTTTGATGGTGCGTTGTTCGCTACAATCAAGCCATTATCATCAAAATACAAACGCCATAGTTTTTTCAGGAATCCGAAAACACCGGTAATTCCGGCTGTATTCCATGGCTTTGCCTGTTCCAATGGTCCGAGAAACATTTCATACAAACGCAACGTATCGGCTCCGTATTCGTTACAGATATCATCCGGAGTTACGACATTGTATTTTGACTTGGACATTTTTTCGACCTCGCGTCCTACGATGTATTTTCCAGATTCTTCGGTGATGAATTCCGCATTCGCGTAATCTTCCCTCCATTTTTTGAATTTTTCAACATCCAATTCATCCGAGGAGTTTACAAAAGAAACATCTACGTGAATAGGCTGTACTTTTTGTTCTGCAATTTTATTTTTAGAGATATATGTATTAGTACCCTCAAGCCTATAAACAAACGCACTCATTCCCAAAATCATTCCCTGATTGATCAGTTTTTTGAATGGTTCTTCGGTGGGTGCAAATCCTTTGTCTTTTAAAAATTTGTTCCAAAAACGGGAATACAACAAGTGCCCGGTTGCATGTTCGCTTCCGCCAATGTACAAATCGACATTTTGCCAATAATCCAAAGCTTCCTTGCTGGCAAATTCGGTTTCGTTGTGTGCATCCATATAACGCATCCAATACCAGGAGCTTCCCGCCCAACCCGGCATCGTGTTCAGTTCTAACGGATGAATCGTTTGGTTATTAATCAAATCGTTGCTGACCACTTGATTGGTTTTAGTATCCCAGGCCCAAACGGTCGCATTTCCCAATGGCGGCTGTCCGTCTTCGGTGGGTAAGTATTTCTCCACTTCTGGCAAGGCGATTGGTAAATGTTTCGCGGAAATCATTTGCGGCAATCCATTGACATAAAACACCGGAAACGGTTCACCCCAATAGCGTTGACGGGAAAACACCGCGTCACGCAAACGGTAATTGGTTTTTCCCTGTCCGTGGTTTATTTTTTCTAGTTCTGCAATAACTTTTTTGGTCGCTTCCTTGTAATTCAGTCCGTTCAGGAAATCGGAATTGGCCAATATCACATTGTCTTTGGATCCGAAGGCTTCTTTTGAAATATCGACATTAGCAAATATGTTTTTGATCGCCGGCATTCCGTTTTGTCCATTGAAGAAATTGGCAAACGCATAATCTCTCTCATCTCCGCAAGGCACCGCCATAACTGCTCCGGTTCCATAACCAGCAAGCACATAATCCCCAATCCAGATTGGAATCGGTTCCTTGGTGAATGGATGCTCCGCGTAGGCTCCGGTGAACACTCCGGAAATCGTTTTTACGTCGGCCATACGTTCGCGTTCGGAACGTTTAGCTGTAGCAGTAATATAATTTTCAATTTCTTGTTTCTGTTCCGGTGTGGTGATTTTAGAAACCAATTCGTGTTCCGGCGCCAATGTTATAAACGTTGCTCCGAAAATTGTATCGGGACGCGTGGTGAAAACGTCTATTTTAGATCCCTCGACTGCGCTCGGGATGACATTATTTACGTTCGGGATGACATTAAATGAAACGGTGGCCCCAACAGATTTTCCTATCCAGTTTCTCTGACTTTCTTTTAAAGCTTCGGTCCAGTCGATGGTTTCCAATCCTTGCAGAAGGCGCTCCGCATATGCAGAAATACGCATGCTCCATTGTGTCATTTTCTTGCGAATAACCGGATGTCCGCCTCGTTCTGAAACTCCATTGACGATTTCGTCATTTGCCAAAACGGTACCCAATCCGGGACACCAGTTCACTTCAGTTTCGGCTAAAAAGGTCAGTCGGTAAAGTAATAGGATTTTTTGTTGCTGCTCGGATGTGAAGTTATTCCATTCCGTTGCAGAAAATGTTGGAATATTGTCATCGCAAACCGCATTGACTTCCGCATTTCCCCTGTCTTCGAAAACCGCGATTAAGGTGTCGATATCTTCGGCCTTATCGGACGTTTTGTTGTACCAGGAATTGAACAATTGGATGAAAATCCACTGTGTATATTTATAATAATCGGCGTTGGAAGTGCGCACTTCCCTGCTCCAATCAAATGAAAATCCTATTTTATCGAGTTGCTCGCGGTAACGGGCAATATTTTCTTTGGTGGTTTTATCCGGGTGCTGACCCGTTTGGATCGCATATTGCTCGGCGGGCAATCCGAAACTGTCATACCCCTGCGGATGCAATACATTGAAACCTTTGTGGCGTTTGAAACGCGCATAGATATCGGAAGCGATATAACCCAACGGATGACCTACATGCAGACCAGCTCCGGATGGATAAGGAAACATGTCCAATACATAATATTTGGGTTTATCGGAATGGTTTTGTGCTGCAAAAGTTTGATTTTCTGCCCAATATTTCTGCCACGTGGCTTCTACTTTATTCGGAATGTATTTCATGCGATATTTTATCTATTTTTTTAAAGGCTTATGCGAAATAATGACTGTTTTTGGGTTTAAAATAAACAAGCGAAAGCTTTCATCCTTTAGCCCCGATGGAAGCAGGTATCCCACGCTTTCTTTTTGCGTGGATACTGCGTACAGCGGGAATGGCAACAGTAAAAAAGTCATAATTTTCTGCTCCTTCAGACAAAAAGCCATTCAAGCGGACAAATTTACATTTATTGTACGAAAATTGAAACTTTGAGCGTTATTAAGTTCATATAAAGAAATACTTTATTATTTTTACCCAATAATTACAATACAATATGAGTTCTTCTTACGATAAGTTTCAAAAACGCAGGTTAATTTCGTCTTATTTTTCGGTGGTACTGAGTGTATTCTTAGTACTTTTTTTATTGGGAATTTTGGGCTTGTTTGTCCTGAATTCCAAAAAATTATCGGATGATTTCAAAGAAGAAATTGCGATGACCGTGTTTTTCAGAAATGAGGCGAACGACAGTATTTTAAGGGCTTTTGGCACTGAACTGAAAGAGGCCAAGTATGTAAAATCCAGTGTTTTTGTGAATAAGGACGATGCTGCCAAACAGCATACCGATATTATTGGCGAGGATTTCATGACCTTTTTGGGAACGAATCCATTGCAAAACTCTTATGACATTCACCTGAAAGCTGATTACATCGTATCGGACAGCATCAGAAAAATCGAAAGCCGCCTGAGAGCCAATGAAATGGTTTCGGATATTGTGTATGACAAACAATTGGTGAATTTGGTCAATGACAACATCAGAAAAGTGAGTCTGTGGATATTGATCAGCAGCGCTTTCCTGACTTTGGTAGCCGTTTTATTGATTAACAGCTCGATGCGCCTTTCGATATATTCGCACCGTTTTATTATAAAAACCATGCAGATGGTTGGGGCAACAAAATCATTTATCAGAAAACCCTTTATCTGGAGAAGCATTAAATTAGGAATATTAGGTTCCGTTTTGGCGGTTATCGCATTGATTGCCACCTTGCTTTACCTGGACAATAATTATCCGAATTTGGGTATTTTAGAAGAGAAATTAATGATTGGCTTAGTATTATTGGGTGTAGTGGGTGTAGGGATTTTAATCACCTGGCTCAGTACCTATTTTGCGACACAGCGCTTTTTGAATTTGAGAACTGACGATTTGTATTAGTCGCAGCTTTTTTAAAATTACTTATAAAACATGAAAACAAACAATAAACAACAGCCTGACTTTCTTTTTGAAAAAGTTAATTATAAAATTCTCTTAATCGGTTTGGGTGTCATTATTTTGGGATTTATCCTGATGTCCGGGGGCGGAAGCGATGATCCAAAAGTTTTCAACGAATCGGTTTTCGATTTCAGAAGAATCCGCTTGGCACCAACCACCGTGCTGATTGGTTTCGGAATTACCATCTATTCCATTTTTAAAAACCCGAAAAAATAACGAATGGATTTTTTTGAAGCGGTTATTCTCGCCATCATTGAAGGGCTGACCGAATACTTACCGATTTCCTCCACGGGACACATGATATTTGCGAGTTCGTATTTTGGAATCCAAAATGATGATTTCGTAAAGTTATTCCAGGTTTCGATACAGTTCGGAGCCATCCTTGCAGTTGTTGCATTATACTGGAGAAAGTTTTTCGATTTTTCAAAATTCAACTTTTACATCAAACTGGCTTGTGCCGTTATTCCGGCTTTGGTTTTAGGGAAATTATTTGACGATAAAATTGAAGCGATTCTCGGAGACCCAATCCCGATAGCAATTGTTCTGATTCTTGGAGGTGTGGTATTGCTTTTTATTGACAGCAGATTCCAAAATCCAACAGTCACCGTAGAAGAAGATATTACCCTTAAAAAAGCAATTGCCATTGGATTCTGGCAATGCCTGGCCATGATGCCCGGAACAAGTCGTTCAGCAGCCTCCATTATTGGCGGTATGCAGCAGGGACTTACCCGTCAGGCAGCAGCGGAGTTCTCGTTCTTTTTGGCAGTGCCGACGATGTTGGCCGTAACGATGTATTCCGTGTTTTTGAAAACATACGAAACCTCTCAATTGAAAGGCTATGAGTTGCTTTTGCAATCCAATGACAATATTAAAATGTTTTTACTTGGAAATGTAATTGCCTTTATAGTGGCTGTTATAGCTATTAAATTCTTCATTGGAATTATCAAGCAATATGGTTTCAGACCTTGGGGATGGTACCGAATTGTTGTTGGAATTTTTCTTGTCATTTACTTCACTTACCTTAAATAAAATTCCCTTGATATTAGCCGAGCAGTTCCAGGACGGACAAATTTTATTGATTGACAAACCTTTGCATTGGACATCCTTTCAGGCTGTCAATAAAATGAAGTGGGCTTTGAAAAGCAAGCTGGGTTTGAAGAAAATCAAAATAGGCCACGCAGGAACTTTAGATCCGTTAGCTTCCGGTTTGTTATTGGTGTGCACCGGAAAATTCACCAAGAGAATTGCAGAACTTCAGGGACAGGCAAAAGAATATACCGGAACTTTTTATATCGGTGCCACGACGCCTTCGTATGACCTGGAAACCGAAATTGACCAGACTTTCCCAACCGAACATATTGACGAGACTTTGATCCGTGAATCGACCAAACAATTTTTAGGCGAAATAGACCAGAAACCTCCTATTTTTTCTGCTATCAAAAAAGATGGAAAACGATTATACGAACATGCCAGAGCAGGTGAAGAAGTAGAGATTGCCCACAGAAAAACCACAATACATGAATTCGAAATCACCCGGATTGCACTTCCTGAAGTTGATTTTAGGGTGGTCTGCAGCAAAGGGACGTATATCCGTTCGCTGGCGTATGATTTTGGAAAGGCAATGAATTCCGGTTCTCATTTAATCGTTTTGAGACGGACCAAAATTGGTGATTATGATGTGAAAAACGCGATGGATGTGACGTTGTTTGAAGACAGCTTGGTTACTCCTCCAAGTCCAGCATCAGAGTAACCAATTCGAGTTGCGTGCTTAATCCTTTATCGTGCAGATACCATAATTGTAATTCGGTTTTGGCAGTTTCATCCACCAAACCAAATTCAGCTTTATAATTTTTAATGAGTTCTGTTGCCCCTTTTGGTCTTGGTCCCCAGTTGCCTTCCACATTTAATGTATTCTTATCTAAAACGATTAGTTTCGGGATTGATTTGGAACCATTGGTCAAAAACTGATTCATCAAATCTTCATTTTCATCTCGGAAGACAATCTTCACTTCAATTTTATTGCTAACAGAAGCCATTTTATGAAATATGGGCAACAATTGCGCCGCATCACCACACCAGCCTTCTGCAATAACTACCCATATGTATTCGTTTTTAAGCGATTCCAGTTTTTGTTGTATTTCAAGAGGTACCAAAATCGTTTTTTCCAATCGGTTCATTCTCGTTTCGTTAAGCGTACTGTAATTGGTCAGCGCCTCTGACTGGTCATTCCCGGAAGATTTTCCTTCGAGTAATAAATCAGAAACAATCTTTCGGTATCCGGAATACGAATAAGAATTCAGCAGGGATTTGGCAATGATGGTTTTCATAAGTGGATAAATGATTACTACAAATTTAGCGCTTTAAAAGAAAATAGCCGATTTTGTACTCGTAAAATGCACCAAATAAAAAAGGGTTGAACAACAGTTAATCTGAGGATTTACCTTAAAATCATATTTTTTAAAAACTATATTTTAAAAAAACAGAATATGTCTATATTTGCATACGCAATTATGCATCCATACAACAAACAGTACCACTGATGAAATACAAAAGAATTCTTCTAAAATTAAGCGGCGAGGCATTGATGGGCGATCTGCAATATGGAATTGATCCGAAGAGATTAGCCGAGTATGCAGAAGAAATCAAAAAAATTCATCAAGAAGGTGTTGAAATTGCCATTGTAATTGGCGGTGGAAATATTTTCAGGGGTGTTGCCGGAGCTAGCAACGGTATGGACCGAGTTCAGGGGGATTACATGGGGATGCTGGCGACAGTGATTAACGGCATGGCCTTGCAAGGTGCTTTGGAAGACAAAGGAATGTTGACCCGTTTGCAGACTGCGTTAAAAATTGAGGCTATTGCCGAGCCTTACATAAAAAGAAGAGCGGTACGTCATCTTGAAAAAGGGCGAATTGTTATTTTTGGTGCCGGAACCGGAAATCCTTACTTCACAACCGATACTGCTGCCGTTTTACGTGGTGTAGAAATCCATGCTGACGTAATTTTGAAAGGAACCCGTGTGGATGGTATTTATACTTCCGATCCGGAAAAAGATGCCAACGCCATCAAGTTTGATACGATTTCATTTGAAGACGTAATCAAAAAAGGATTGAATGTGATGGACAGTACAGCCTTCACCTTAAGCCAGGAAAATAAATTGCCTATCATTGTTTTTGATATGAACAAAGAAAGCAATTTATTGAAAATCTGTAAGGGAGAAAATATCGGAACTGTAGTTAACGTATAAAAAAATAGATTATTGGTTTCCAATTTGATGAAAACCAAATTATCAAAATCAAATAATTCGAAAAAATGACCGAGGAAATTGAATTTATATTGGACAGTGCTAAAGAATCAATGACTGGTTCTATTGCCCATTTAGAAAAAGAATTTTTAAACATTCGTGCAGGGAAAGCATCTCCGGCAATGTTGGGAAGCGTATTTGTGGATTATTACGGATCACAAACCCCGCTTGCTCAGATATCCAATTTGAATGTGCCTGATGCGAGAACCATTACGATTCAACCTTACGAAAAAAACATGCTGCACCCGATCGAGAAAGCGATTATGGTTGCCAATATCGGTTTCAACCCGATGAACAATGGGGATGTGATCATCATCAGCGTGCCGCCATTAACGGAAGATCGTCGTCGTGATTTAGTGAAGCAAGCGAAATCAGAAGCAGAAGATGCTAAAAT
Organism: Flavobacterium sp. GT3R68; assembly: GCF_007109225.1. Lineage (GTDB taxonomy): Bacteria > Bacteroidota > Bacteroidia > Flavobacteriales > Flavobacteriaceae > Flavobacterium. The sequence continues at coordinate 762,190 of NZ_VJZK01000001.1, read as the reverse complement.
TGGTATTCGAAACGTTCGAAAAGATGCCAATACCGACATCAAAAAATTAGAAAAAGACGGTACTTCTGAAGACATCTGCAAAAGCGCAGAAGAGGAAGTCCAAAATCTGACTAATAGTTTTATTAGAAAAGTGGAGGAATTGCTGGCTGTTAAAGAAGCCGAAATCATGAAAGTATAAAGAGCAATCTTATTAAAAATCCGCTTCGTGCGGATTTTTTATTTTTGCTATCTTTATCCCTTTTCAACTGACAGAAATAAATCTGACACCTTAATGAAGCGATACCTTTTTTTGTTGTTCTTTTTTACCGGAATATTACAGGCGCAATTCCAAATCAATGGAGTTGTGAAAGATGCATCCACTAATAAACCGCTTTCTTTTGCGACTATTACGAGTTCCGAAGGAAGCGCTATTTCAGATGTCGATGGAAAATTCACTTTGCAGACCAAACAAAATATCAGCAGTTTCATTACTTCGTACGTTGGCTACAATTCCACCAACAGCATTGTAGAGCCTAATAAAAAATTCTATTCCGTTTTTCTTTCACCTCAGCCCGATAACCTCAACGAAGTTATTATCAGTGGCAATCCGGCGGTAGCCCTCATCAAAAAAGTAATTCAACGGAAAGACCAAAACAATCCCCAGAAAAAATTAAAAAGCTTTCAGTTTAAAGCATACAACAAACTTATAGTCAGTGCCAATCCTGATTCTATAAAAGGAGCTATTGATTCTGTTTTTACGCATAAATTCGGACGAAAACAATTCACAAAAATCGATTCCTCGGATTACCAATTTAAAAAGATCATCAGCAAGCAACATTTGTTTCAGACGGAGAAAGTCTCGCAGTTCCAGTTTAACGAAAGCGGACTGAAAGAAACGGTATTGGGAACCAAAATGGCCGGGTTTAAACAGCCCGTTTATGAACTTTTGGCTTTCGACCTGCAATCCTTTTCCATTTATGATTCGCGTTTTGAACTTTTTGAAACCAAATACAACAGTCCCATTGCAAGCGATGCTGTAACGCATTATAATTTTAAATTATTGGACACGGTGGTCATCGCAGGACGCTCTACATTTATGATTCACTTCAAAAATAAAAAGAAGCGAAACGCTGCCGGATTGGAAGGCATTCTTTATATTGACCAGGAAAATTTTGCCATTGCGAAAGCCATCACACGTATCAAAGGGGTTTTGGACATCACGGGAGTCAATGAGTTCCTATATTTGGAAAAAGAAGATCTTTGGTTTCCGATCACAAAAAATTTCAAAATCGTCAAAGGAAAAAACGATGATGACATTAAGATTCTCGGTGGAACCATTCAATTTGAAGCTGATACCGAAGATTTCAAATCCAGAGAAAAAGTCGCATCGGATTTCACGTATTTATTGTCCGAAACCAACTATTCCGAAATCGTTTACAATGTCCCGGTCAACATTAAAAAATCATTTATTGCTGTGGATGTCAAGGACGATGCGGCCACTAAAAATGAGACCTTTTGGTACACCTACCGAAAAGACAGCCTTGATCTCAGGAGCCAAAAAACATATGAAGTATTAGACAGTATTTCGGTCAAAAAAAGGATTGAAACCCGGTTGCGTTTGGGACGAAAAATAATTAACGGGTATTTACCGATTGGCTTTTTCGATGTGGATTTGCGTTATCTGTTAAGCTATAATAACTATGAAGGATTCCGCTTGGGATTTGGGGGCATCACCAGTGAAAAATTCTCGCAAAAATACCGCATTGAAGGCTATACTGCTTACGGAACAAAGGACGGGAATTTTAAATATAACTTAGGAGGTGCAGCACGCGTTGGCAAATTTTCGAACACGTGGATTGGAGCGGCGTATACCGACGATGTTCGGGAGATTGCAAGTACTGTTTTTACAATTGATAAAAGGGTTTTCAAAATTTATGACCCAAGACCTATCAACGTCAGCACTTTTTACAATCATGTGACGTGGAGAGCCTACATTGAGACCAAAATAATTCCGAAAACGGAAAGTATCTGGCAGCTAACCCAAAGTAGGATTGAGCCCAAATTCAATTATGCGTTCAATGTAGATGGAAAATTATACAGCGTTTTTAATATGACCACCGCTATGGTTTCCTTACAGTGGAGTCCATTCAGTGATTATATGCAGACCCCTACCGGCAGGTTAGAAATTGAAAAGAGGTTTCCAAAATTTACTTTTCAGTTCACCCAATCGTTGCCGAATGTATTGGGTAATGATTTTACTTTCGGCAAAATTGACTTACGGGCAGACTATGAAAAAAAATATCTTGACGGACAGAAAACAGCCTTGCTGATGTCAGCAGGATACGCTTTTGGAGATGCCCCGTTAACGCATTTGTACAATACATCTCCCAACAGCCTGACAAAAGACCGGGTAATTCAGCGTATCACGCTTGCGGGGAAAAACAGTTTTGAAACGATGTATTTCAACGAGTTCTTTTCGAGCCAATATATATTTCTTCAACTGAAACACGGCTCGAAACGGGTCACTTTATTCAAAAAAGTGAAACCGTCATTGGTATTGGTAACGCGCATGGCTTGGGGGAATATGGAAAAACCCGAACAGCATGTGGGTATTGTTTACAAAACATTAAACAAAGGATTTTTCGAGTCCGGAATCGAACTGAATCAGATTTATTCCGGATTTGGATTATCAGGTTTTTATCGGTACGGTCCTTATCAATTGGCGAGATTCGAAGACAATCTATCTATTAAATTGAGTTTTGTACTCGACTTAGGGCTTTAATGACTCGACACCAACTTTAATCCGACGATGGATGCAATTAGAGTGGTAATGAAGAAAATACGCCAAAAGTCAGCGGGTTCTTTAAAAATGAAAATTCCAACCAATACGGTTCCGACAGCCCCGATTCCGGTCCAAACGGCATACGAAGTTCCTATTGGAAGTGTCTGGATAGCTTTGTACAACAAGAGCATGCTGATGGCCAGACAAATTAAAAAACCGCCTAACCACAACGTTGACGTTGTGCCTGATGTTTCTTTGGCTTTACCTAAACAAGCCGCAAAACCTATTTCAAAAAGTCCGCCGATAATCAATAAGAACCAATTCATAATTATGGTTTAATAATCAGAATGGACGGAATATCGCTCAGCCAGCCACTTTGTGAATTCACCAGACTTTTCCAGCTGTCCAGACTAATCAGCATCAGATCCTGCTCGGTTAAAAACTTGTTTCCGACTACGTTTGCAATCATGGAAATATTATTAGGATATTTGTGTTCCAAAGCTTCAATGGCATTAGCAATGACAAAATTATTTTTTATCTGTCCGTTCATATCCAAGATAGAGATATGGGAGTCGTTGTTGTAGATTAGTTTTTGCACATAATCAATCAAAAAAGCATCATCCAGTCCAAAAACCGGCATAAAAACATGCTTTACATCATGAAGATCTTTATCCACTAAAATACCCAGTGGCATTTTGCTTTTAGAAATAATTTGGCGTGTTCTTTCGTCAAAAGGAGAATTTTCGAACAACCCTTCCTTACCGATAAATTTATCAATCAAACGATCCGGATTTATAATCCGGGTGGTAAACCCAAGGACTTTCCCCAATAAAGTACCTTCAAATATAGATTTTCCAAGACCTACCAGTAATAAATCGTATTCGCCATGATTTGCAATATCCGCTATGTCGGTTTCAATGTCTATGGTGGCTTTAAAGATAGTGGTGATTTTTTGATCAAGCACTTCTGATTCTTCAATAATAGGATGAAAACTGTCCTTTTCATTTTCCTCCATATTGAAAGAGTGGATTTCATCGCTAAATGTTAAGTGCATCGCGGTAATGGTCGCTGTCTCTTTTTGTTTCTTAATCATACTATGGGCCAAACGAAGTAATGATTTTCCCTTCTCCTTATTCCCAAACGATATTAATATTTTGAATTTTCCATTGTCTATAATTTCCTCCGGAATAATGGCATCTTTGGTTTTAAATACCCAATTGATAAGATCAAGAGCTGGTCCGGTCATAAAAGTGGTCACCAAAGCCATAATCACCATCATAGTAAAGACCTCCGGCGTTAGTACCTTTAAATCCAAACCAATGTTCAGTACAATCAGTTCCATCAGACCTCGCGTATTCATCAATGCTCCAATAGTCCAGCTGTCCCGCCAACTCTGCCCGACAAATTTGGCAGCAAAGGCGCTTCCGAAAAACTTACCCACTACCGCTACCAAAATAATCAAACCGGTAACTTTCCATAAATACGGATCATTGATCAATCCAATTTGAGTCCGTAATCCTGTGAAAACAAAAAACAACGGTAATAATATAATGACCGAAACATCTTCTACTTTTTCGATGAAAATATTTCTAAACTTGGTGCTGTCCGGCATAATTGCTCCTGCCATAAAGGCACCAAAAAGAGCGTGAATCCCAATTACTTCAGTTGCATAGGAAGATAAAATTAATGTCAAAAAGAAAATAGCCACAACGGGTTTACTCAAACTATCGCTGGCAGCATATAAATCGCCCACTCTTTTGAGGAAAGGCTTTACCACAAACACCATCGCCATAACATACACAACGGCAAGTCCGACAATATACACAGCGCTGACAAATGTTCCGGCTTTCACTATCGCAATCACTACAGCCAGCAAACACCAGGCAGTAATATCATCTGCAGCAGCACATGTAATTACAATAGCGCCCAAACGGGTTTTATGAATACCTCTTTCCTGTACGATTCTGGCTAAAACCGGAAATGCGGTAATACTCATTGCAATTCCCATGAACAGACTGAACGAAAGAAATTCGACATCTTCAGGAGCAAAGCGGTGATACACAAAATAAGCAAGGCCGATTCCGAGTGCAAAAGGGATAACAATACTGGCATGGCTGATCACCACCGCATCGTTCGCTTTATTTTTAAGAACTTTCAAATCCAGTTCCATGCCGATAACAAACATGAAAAGAATCAAACCAATTTGGCTCAAAAACTGCAAATTACCTAAGGATTCCGACGGAAATAAAGCAGCTGAATATTCCGGAAGGTACATTCCCACCAAGGAGGGTCCTAAAACAATACCGGCGATAATTTCACCGATTACGGAAGGCTGGCCAATTTTTCTAAACAACCAACCAAAAAAACGGGCCACAAGAATAATGGTGATGATTTGCGCTAAAAGAATTGCCAACGGATGACGCAGATTATGGCTCATCGCATTCAAAAAATCTTCCCAATGTCCATTTTGTGGCGCAGTAATCTGGAATTTTTTTCCCAATTCCAAATCTTTTCCTTTTGAGATAATCCAATAGATGAGTATTGTAAAACCTCCCGTTACACCAAAATAAAATAATGCATTTCTAAATTTATTCATACAAACAGGTACTGTATTTTCGTCTTTTGAAGTACAAAGATGAGAAAACCCACACTATAAATAATACCGATTTTCAAGATATTAATGTAAATTTAAAACTCGCCGTAAAACTATGTCAATATTTAAATAAAAACTGGTGTAAATTAAAATGGATTTCGCGCTTTTAACTACCTTTGTTACCCTTTAAAACAGTGATATGGTCAAGTGGTTCAGTTTAGGATTCTGGGAGTTAATCGCCCGAATTGTGCTTCGAAATAAAATTCTGATGTTGTCAATTATCGTCGGAATAACGGCGCTTCTGGCCATGCAGTGGAAGCATATTCATTTTACGTATACCGAGGCCAATCTTCTGCCGGATGATAATATTGTCAATATCGAATACAACGCCTTCCTGAATAAATTTGGAGAAGAAGGAAATCTCGTTATCATTGGGGTTAAAGACAGTACTATTTTTACCCCAAAAGCCTATGCAGCGTGGAGTAAGATGATGAACTCGCTTAAGAATAACAAGGAAGTGGACTTGGTAGTGTCGCTGAACGATTTAAAAAAATTACAGAAAAACGACTCCCTCCAAAAGTTTGAATTGGTTCCTTTTGTTGACCAAAGCAAAACAGTAGACCCGGCCTATCTGGCGAAAATTAAGAAGCAATTATTCAATGATTTGCCTTTTTATGAGGGATTGCTTTTCAACAAACGTTCGGGAAGTATCCGTTCGGCGGTCTATCTGGACAAAAAAATCGTCAATACTCCGGCCAGGAAAGACTTCATTATCAAAAAATTAATCCCGGCAATCAAAACTTTTGAGGACGAAACCAAAATTGATCTCCGTGTTTCCGGAATGCCTTATATCCGTACGCTGAACGCACAAACAATCATGAACGAAATCGGCATTTTTATCGGTGCCTCTTTACTGGTCACTTCCTTGCTTTTCTTTTTCTTTTTCAGAAGTTTCCGCGCGACAATGATTTCAATAATCATTGTAATTATCGGCGTTATGTGGTCATTTGGTTTCTTGGGATTGTTGCATTATGAGATTACGGTATTGACGGCCTTGGTTCCTTCCTTAATCATTGTCATCGGAATTCCCAATTGTATTTTCCTTACCAATAAATACCATCAGGAATACAAAATCCACCGAAACAAAGCCAAAGCCTTGCAACGCGTTACAACCAAAGTAGGAATGGCCACTCTGATGACCAATCTTACCACCGCCATCGGTTTTGCCACCTTTGTAGCTTCCAATAATCAATTGTTATTGGAATTTGGCGTGGTGACTTCCATCAATATTATGGGCCTTTTTGTTTTGTGCATTATTGTTATTCCGATTTTTCACAGTTATATTCCTCCTCCAAAAGACAGACATATCGAACATCTGGACCGAAATTACGTCAAGGTTTTTATGGAGTGGATTCTGCGAAACGTAAAATACAACCGTTTTTCAATTTATGTTGTGGCAGTGAGCCTCTTGATTATCAGCATCATTGGAATTTACAAAATGCGTATTTCCGGCAGCCTCATTGAGGACATGCCCAAAAAAGCACCTTTTTTCCAGGACATTGTTTTCTTTGAAAAAGAATTCGATGGTGTGATGCCACTAGAAATCATGATTGACACCAAACGGAAACGGGGCGTCATGAAACTCGCTACCCTGAAACGAATGGAAGAATTGGAGGAAACGATTGATGAAATCCCGGAATTGTCCAAACCCATTTCGATTGTCAATCTTGTAAAATATTCCAAACAGGCGTATTATAATGGCAATCCCGAATATTACGAACTGCCGACTTCTCAGGAACAGGCGTTCATCTTATCGTATGCAAAAAATGCCGCCAAGGGCAACAAAGACAACCTGATGAAAAGTTATGTGGATTCCACGGGCCAATACGCACGGATTACCACGTTTATGCGCGATGACAGTGGCGATAAAATGCCCAAAATCGAAAGTGAGATCATGAAAAAGGCAAATAAACTTTTCCCGCCGGACCGCTATCATGTGACCATTACAGGAAAAGCCCTGGTGTTCCAAAAAGGAACCGGATACTTGCTGGACAACCTGCTTTCGTCATTGGTTTTTGCGTTTTTCCTGACCTCCATGTTGGTTGCCTTTATGTTCCGATCGTTCAAAATGGTACTGGTTTCGTTAATCCCGAACTTATTGCCACTGTTACTGACCGCCGGTATTATGGGCTTCCTTGATATTCCGCTGAAACCATCAACGATTCTTGTTTTCGGAATTGCGTTCGGACTTTCGGTCGATGATACGATTCGTTTTCTGGCTCAATACCGCGAGGAATTAAAGAAAAACAACTGGAAAATCCGTAAATCCGTATACGCCACATTCAGCGACGCAGGTCTGAGTATGTTCTATACTTCAATCGTATTGTTCTTTGGATTCTCGGTGTTTATGCTGTCAAGTTTCGGGGGAACCATCGCCTTGGGCGGACTCGTTTCAATCACTTTATTCTTCGGAATGTTGTCGAATCTGATGCTGCTTCCGGCTTTGGTGTTAACGTTAAACAAAACGCTGGCAAACGAGCAGGAATTCATCGAACCGAAAATCGATATTATTGAACATAGCGATGAGGAGATTGATAATCTGGAAAAGAAGCTTTAATTTTTTATTTTAACGCACAAAACGAAGCTTCCGATTGCGTTAGCCCCGATAGCAGCGGTATCCTTTTACTTTTTTTGTCATTGCGAGGAACGAAGCAATCAAAAAAGTAAAAGATATAGCGAATAGCGGGAAATAGCTCCTGATTAGACTATTTCCCACCATGACAATTACAACAAATCGATTATATTTGCATTTCAAAATGCAAGAACATTTTTAATACCAATTCATAATTATAATGAAACATACAAAAGTTAAAGACTTACTGAACAGTACAAAAACGCTTCACGAAGTAAATGCAAAAGGTTGGGTGAGAACTTTTAGAAACAGTCAATTTATCGCACTGAACGACGGTTCGACGATCAATAATATACAATGTGTTGTCGATTTTGAAAACACACCGGAAGAAACTTTAAAAAGAATTACCACCGGAGCAGCCATTTCAGTAATTGGTGAATTGGTGGAAAGCAAAGGTGCGGGTCAGAAATATGAAATTCAGGTAACCAGACTTGAAATCCTTGGTGATTCGGATGCGGAGAAATTCCCAATGCAGCCTAAGAAACATTCGTTGGAATTCCTACGTGAAAATGCGCATTTACGTGTGCGTACCAATGCTTTTGGAGCGATTATGCGCGTACGTTCGGTTTTGTCGTTTGCCGTACACCATTATTTTCAGGAAAAAGGGTTTGTATATGTAAACACGCCAATCATTACCGGTTCGGATGCTGAAGGTGCCGGGGAAATGTTCAAAGTAACCGCTTTGCCTTTTGACAATACGCCAAGAACAGAGGAAGGAAAAATCAATTACAAAGAAGATTTCTTCGGAAAAGAAACCAACCTTACCGTTTCCGGACAATTGGAAGCTGAAACTTTTGCGATGGCATTGGGCCAGGTTTATACTTTTGGACCAACGTTCAGAGCGGAGAATTCGAATACATCACGCCATCTGGCCGAATTCTGGATGATAGAACCGGAAGTGGCTTTCAATGATTTGAATGATAATATGGACCTGGCGGAAGATTTCATCCAGTACGTCATCAAATATGTAATGGAAAAATGCCCGGAAGATTTGAAATTCCTGGAAGCTCGTTTAACCGAAGAAGAAAAAGCGAAACCTCAGGCCGAAAGAAGCGAAATGCCGTTATTGGAAAAATTGAATTTCGTTTTGGAAAATAATTTCAAACGTGTTTCGTATACCGAGGCAATTGACATTTTAAGGGATTCAACGCCGAATAAAAAGAAAAAATTCAACTATATCATTAACGAATGGGGTGCCGATTTACAGTCGGAACACGAACGTTATTTGGTGGAAAAACACTTTAAATGCCCGGTAATCTTATTCGATTACCCAGCAAATATTAAGGCGTTTTATATGCGTCTGAACGAAGACGGAAAAACAGTTCGCGCGATGGATATACTTTTCCCAGGAATCGGGGAAATCGTTGGAGGTTCCCAAAGAGAGGAACGTTACGACGTGTTGGTTGAGAAAATGAAAGTTTTAGGAATCGATGAAGAAGAATTATGGTGGTATCTGGATACCCGAAGATTTGGAAGCGCGGTTCATTCAGGATTTGGACTTGGATTTGAAAGACTGGTACTTTTCGTAACCGGAATGAGCAATATCCGTGACGTGATTCCTTTCCCAAGAACACCAATGAACGCTGAATTCTAATAGTAAATTTGTTGATTCGGTAAATTGTTTATCCAATAATAATTAATAACCAAGTCATCAAATAACCGAATACACATTACCATGCTAAAGCAATTTTTAAATTTAAAATTATCACAGAAATTATCTCCACAGCAAATCCAGCTGATGAAGTTAATTCAATTGCCTACGCAAGCTTTCGAGCAACGCCTTTTGGAGGAAATGAATGAAAATCCCGCTCTCGAATCCGGAAAAGAGGAAGAGGACTATGAAAAGGATGAGTTCGAAAATGAAGAGTATGACGATTACGATGCGTCCGAATCCGAACGAATTGATGCCGAAGATATTAATATCGATGAATATTTAAGTAATGACGACACGCCGGATTATAAGACGCAGGTCAACAACTACAGCGATGACGACGAGGAAAGGGAATCTCCTTTGGCGGCACCGGTGAGTTTTCATCAGGATCTGATTAATCAGCTGAATACGTTTATTCTGAATGATGAGGAACGCGAAATTGCCGAATTCCTTGTTGGAAGTATAGACGATATGGGTTACATCCGCAGAAGTGTTCAGGACATTGTAGACGATATGGCTTTCACCCAGGGAATCTACACCGATGAAAAAATGGTGGACCGCATGCTGCACATCATTCACGAACTGGAACCTTCAGGAGTTGGAGCCAGGGATTTGCAGGAATGTCTTTTATTGCAGCTGAAACACAAAACCCCTACCGAATCAGTAGCATTGGCAATGGATATCGTTGAAAACCAATTTGAGGCTTTTACCAAAAAACATTACGATAAGTTATTACAGAAATACGGCGTTTCACAGGAACAGCTGAAAAAAGGAATTGAGGAAATTGAAAAACTGAATCCGAAACCAGGAGGTTCCTATACGGGAAGCAACAAAATGATCGAGCATGTCGTTCCTGATTTTGCCATCCGTATTGTAGAAGGAGATTTGGAACTGACCCTGAACGGCCGAAATGCCCCTGCTTTGCATGTTTCCAAAGATTATCAGGAAATGATGCAGACTTACAAAGAGTCCCGGGATAAATCCAACGCACAAAAAGAAGCGGTACAGTTTATCAAACAGAAACTCGATTCTGCCAAATGGTTTATCGATGCGATACGCCAGCGTCAGGAAACACTTTTTGTGACAATGAATGCCATTATGCATTATCAGCAGGAATTTTTCCTTGAAGGAGACGAAACCAAAATGAAACCAATGATCCTTAAAGACATTGCGGATATGGTAGGTTTGGATATCTCTACCGTTTCGAGGGTAGCCAACAGTAAATATGTTGAAACCCCGTACGGAACAAAATTAATCAAGGAGTTTTTCTCGGAAGCGATGAAAAACGATCAGGGCGAAGATGTGTCTACACTTGAAATCAAGAAAATCCTTCAAAATGTCATAGAGGAAGAGGATAAGAAAAAACCTTTACCGGATGATCAACTGGCCGAAATTCTGAAAGAGAAAGGCTATCCGATTGCCAGAAGGACGATTGCAAAATACAGAGAGCAATTGGATATTCCGGTGGCAAGAATGAGGAAAAAAATGTAAGGCAGCCTTCTGATGAAAAAAACCCTTCCCTTTTTTTCTTATTTATTCCATCCGATATTCATTCCGGTTTTTGCGACCTTGTTTTATTTTTTGTTCAACGAAAGTTATTTCAATGACCAGCAAAAACTTCTAATCGTACTTCAGATTGTCATTATTACCATATTTATTCCGATCTCCTTTTTTTTTCTGCTTCGTTCTTTAGGAAAAATCGATAACATAATGGTTTCGGAGTTATCGCAAAGGAAATTTCCATTGATGATCCAGGCGGTTTTAATTGTCACTCTCATCCAAAAAAGCATTACACTGGAAACCATTCCGGAATTGTATTTTTTCTTTTTAGGCGGCCTTGCAAGTACTATAATGGCGCTTATCTTTCTGCTTTGCAAAATAAAAGTCAGTCTGCACATGATTGGCATCAGCACGTTAACGGCTTTTGTTATCGGATTGAGTTTCCATACGCAGACCAATATTATCTACACGATTGCTTTTTTAATTTTCATGAATGGAGTCGTTGCTTCTTCCCGACTTGCCATGAAAGCGCATACGAATCAGGAATTAGTGTTGGGTTTCTTTGTGGGAATGCTTCCGCAGGTAGTGTTAGGATATTTTTGGCTATAGGATATAAAACATAAGCCCCAGATTCAGGGTACTCATTTTTATCTCATTCCCTTCCAGTTGAGCCGATTTGAAGATGGGTTTTAATCCATAATAAGCATAAACGTTCCACGTATTACGTCCTGCTGCCATGTAAAGTCCATATTGAAATTTATCCAGGTCTTTATTTCCTTTAACAATAATACGGCTGTCGCCATCAATATATTTTGATTTGTCGTACACAAGATAACTTAATTTGACTCCGGTATAAATGCGCCAGAAAATATGGCTTTCAGGCGTGGAGGTTCTCCAGCGGTACTCGATTGGCAGGTCAATGTAATGTAAGATTAATTTATTTTTATCATAATCTATTTCAGGATCTACTTTATTGTATTCCGGTCTTCCATCAGTTTCCGAAATCAGAAGACTGTGATTGTAATTATTAATGGAATAACCCAGACCAACCGCTACTGCCCGGTTTCTTTTCGTATTGATGGGCATATCCCTCAAAAACCCAATAGAAAAGCTAGGCGTAAATTTGTTTTGAGAGATCCCCTTTGGCCGGTTTTGCAAATCATTATAAGTAATACCGACATAAAACTGATCTTCCCTATACAAGGAATCCAATGCGGCAAAATTTGGTGCTTCCTGAGAAAAAGCATTGAAGATGGAGAAAAAAATAAAAATATTCAGAAAAAATCTCATATTGGTTTTTTTGGGATTTCAATATCCTGTCCCAGAAAACTAAGACTGATACGCATATAAAATTACATTAAAAATTTAACCCCGACAGAAAATTCTAGGAGTTTTTAGAGAACTAGGTTGCTTAAACTATAAAAGTGCTTTCTATTCTGTTCCTAAAACGATCTAAAGGCATCAAATCAATTTCAGTATCCGTACCATCAAAATCGAATGGATCGTCCAAGGCTTTGATAAGAAAATACAAATACAAAAAAACAAATGACAAAACTCCTGAAACCACTACAGAAGCCGTATCCGTTTTAAAATGACTCACGATTACCAACAGGATTATTATAAATAGTATGCTCTGTTGTAAAATATAGGCTGACCTGATAAAATTAGTACGCGCGATAGTATAGGTTCGGGTTAATTGTTTGCGAAGCGCATTCGTATTTTCCTGAATTCCTTTAATGGCTTCCTTATCACAGGAATTTTCAGCAAAATAGTATACGATTTCATTCAAGCGCCTCAATAACGGAAAGACGGTTTGGGAATTTTTATTTTTACTTTTCAGCCATTCTAGAATATTATCGGTTACAAAAATCAACTCGGATTTCAACAATTTCTTGTCTAAGACTACTCCAGAAGAGGAAACCGAAGAAACGCGGATCACGAGTAGCATCCAATCCTGTATGGACTCTAAGTTGCAGGCAATTTCTCCCGGGATTTTTTCACTTTCTTTAAAATCAGACATGGTACCTGCAAGCAAAAGCCCCATTACAAAAAAAGCTCCGGTAAAAATGACTCCAACATCGGAAAATTCTATAAATTCTATTACGGAAACGCCATCTTTGGTTTTGATAAATATGGATATGAATTTAACCAATGCAATCAGCAACGCGATTGGCAACACTTTTCCATATATGGATTTCGGGTTTAACTTGTAATTCATATGATTGAATAATATTAAAGTAGGTTAAAACAAAAAACCCTCAAAATCTTGTGATTCGAAGGGCTTAACTGCTTAAATATCATCTGGCAGAGAGAAAGGGATTCGAACCCTCGATATGTTGCCATATACACGCTTTCCAAGCGTGCGCCTTCAGCCACTCGGCCACCTCTCTAATTTATTTTAAGATTGCAAAGAACAAAAAAAAAAGTCAGTTATCGAAATTTAAAAGCAGTTTTTATGATAATTCTCCGCGAATAGCTGTTTCGAAGATGGTTTTGAATACATTAGGAGCCACTTTTTGTCCCAATAAATACATTAACTTGGTAACAGCGGCTTCTGTAGTGATGTCTTTTCCGGAAATGATCCCGATTTTTTTGAGCAGCGTACTGGTTTCATATTGTCCCATACTGACACTTCCGCCGGAGCATTGCGTCACATTTATGATATGCAGTCCGTTTTTTATTGCTTTTTTCATTAGGGAAATAAACCACTCTTCGGTAGGGGCATTTCCCGACCCATAGGTTTCGAGGATGACACCCTTCAGATTCGGAATATTGAATATCGCAGCTAAAACCGCTTCATTAATTCCTGGAAACATCTTGACGATAACCACATTATTATCCAAATCGGTATTGACCTTAAGTTTCTTCGAACGTGATTTAGGTAAAAGCAACGCATGGTTGACTTTTAAATGCACTCCGGATTCCGCCAATTCGGGATAATTTGGGGAAGCAAACGCATTAAAATGTTCGGCATTTATTTTGGTAGTCCGATTGCCCCGGTACAATTTATATTCAAAATACAATCCCACTTCATTTATAACCGCATTTTTATGCTGCAGCGAAGCGATTTGAATCGCAGTAATCAAATTTTCTTTGGCATCGGTGCGCAAATCTCCAATCGGTAATTGGGAACCCGTGAAAATAACCGGTTTGTTTAAGTTTTCGAGCATAAAACTCAAAGCTGAAGCTGAGTATGACATAGTATCGGAGCCATGCAAAACAACAAATCCATCAAAAGAATCATAATTTTCCTCGATAATGTCTGCAATCTTAATCCAGCTCTCCGGATTCATATTGGAGGAGTCCATGGGATTTACAAAAGAGATCGTTTCAATTTCACAATCCAATTGTTTCAATTCAGGAATTCTTTGGAGTAATTTACTGAAATTGAACGCTTTTAATGCTCCGGTTTCAAAATCTTTCATCATACCGATTGTTCCGCCGGTATAAATCAGAAGTATTTTGGCCTTAGACTGCATTTTGGTATTTTAATTTATTGACTACAGGATTAGCATACATCGCCAAAAATCCTTGTAATGCCACAGGATTCTGTTCATCGATCCTCATTTCCAGCCTGCGTTCAAAAAGCGATTTTTCGTTCTCCGTATACATATGAGAATACGTTTGGCTTTTATTGAGGATATCGTAAGCAATGTAATTGGTCGGCCATAATTTATATGTACTCAAAATCGATTCGTCAATAACCTGTGCCAAAGCCTGGATTTGCTTATTCGAGTTGTCAAATTGCGTTTCAATGAGATCCAGCTCCTTGTTCAATACTTCACCCACATGAATGTGAATCCGCTTTTTCTGTCCCATAATTCCGCTTAATAGCGTCATGAAATCCTCATTTTTTTCTTTGATATACGTCTCATTGTTGGCTTCTGCCATTAATTGAGGCATTTTCAAAGCATCCGTGGGGTCATATTCGTATGATATTGAAACAGGAACGATTTTTATATTTCTAAAATATTCCATCAGGTTTTTTTCTTCTGAACCCATTGCCAGCATTTTTAACACTCCTGGATTGGTTGCATCATTACCGTCTTTGGTCCTGCCTTCTCTTTGAGCAATCCATACAGAACGATTTTCACGCAATAGTAATTGCGCCATATACTCGGAAAGAAGTTTAGAACTTTGCAGCATTTCTCTTGGAGAGAGTCCTCGTTGGACCAGAAAATTCCTGTTCAGTTTGGACAAAGTCAATAAAAACGCTTTTTTTACCAGATTGTCACCAATTGCTGAGGCGGTCATGATCAAACCATGATCAAACAAACAGGCATTTAGTAAAGAGGTATCCAAAATGATATCCCGGTGGTTGGATATAAATAAATAAGAGGTATTACTGTCCAGTTTTTCGAAGCCGGAAGTTGTCAGTCCATCAGAACTTTTCTCAAGTACTTTCTGAACGGAATTATAGATAAAGTTGCATTGGAAATCTCGAATCGAATGCGTCTTTTTTAATTGCTCTTTCCACTCTGCATCTTCCATTTCAGGGAAAGTAAAATTCATCAATGCCTTCATCATCGGATGATGAATTACGCTACGGATAGCGTCATTTATTTCGGCATCATAAAACGGACGAATAGTATCAAATTTTGACATCGGGTTTTTATTTATATTCACAAAAGAACGAAAATTTATTGAAAACAATGATTTGTTTCGATTAAATCCCGAAAATTGCTTTGGAATTTTCGGTGGTCACACGGGCAATTTCATCAGCAGAAACATTATAAATTTCCGCAAGTTTGTTGACCACATTTATAATATAGCTGCTTTCATTGCGCTTTCCCCGATATGGGATGGGCGCGAGATATGGAGAATCCGTTTCGAGCACAATATGTTTCAGATCAATCCGGTTCAGAAACTGATCAATTTTACCATTTTTAAAAGTCACAACGCCGCCGATTCCAAGTTTCATATTATAGGAGATGGCTTGCAAAGCCTGTTCGTAGGTCCCTGAGAAACAATGAAAAATCCCGAACAAATCCTCACTTTTTTCACTATCCAAAACTTTAAAAATTTCGTCAAAAGCGTCGCGACAATGAATGACTATCGGTAATTTGTATTGTTTGGCCAGTTGGATTTGATGTTTAAAAGCCGCAACCTGTAAGTCTAAGGTGGTTTTGTCCCAGTATAAATCGATACCTATTTCGCCAATTGCATAAAACTTTTTTCTTGCCAATTGATTTTCAACATGTAGCAATTCTTCCAGAAAATTTTCTTTAACATAGGTAGGATGCAGTCCCATCATCAGAAAAACATGATCCGGGTAATTTTTTTCCAAATCATACATCGTTTGTGTATAAGTGGAATCGATTGCCGGAATAAAGAAACGGGTAACCCCATTTTGAATCGCACGCTGCATCATTTCGGCACGGTCCTGATCGAATTCCTCGCTATACAAATGGGTATGGGTATCAGTGATTATCATTTATTCAAATTGAAGTGGCAAAGTTACTATTTTGGAGTTTTAGATTATTTGAATTTTTAGATTATTTGAATTTTTAGATTACTTTTGATACTCACCGCCGATTTATGAAAAACCTTCACGAGATTCTTAAAAAAGAAAAGTACCGGAAAATTAAATTCAAAATCACCAAAACCCAACATCTGTTAATTAAAGCGAAAATTAATGGGGTGACGGGCAATTTTATTCTCGATACTGGTGCTTCCAATACGTGTGTATGTTTTGAAAATGTGGCCTTGTTCCACTTAAAGCCTTCCCATTCCAAAACACAAGCTGCCGGAGCTGGGGCAACCGGCATGTTTACTCAGATTGCGACGAAAAACTCTTTAAAAATTGGCTCCTGGCAAAATAATGATTTCGATGTGGTTATTTTTAATCTTTCCCATGTAAACATGGCATTGGTGCAGCACAAGGCCAAGCCTGTCCATGGAATTATAGGAGCCGATGTCCTCCTGACCGGAAGAGGAATTATTGATTACTATAACCGCTATTTATACTTATTAAGGTAATAAAAAGAGTGTTATTTTTTTCACAAATTTTTGTGTTAAAATTATAGCAGGAGTTAAAATTTTTGTTAACTTTATGTTTATTAACACCTTAAAACAACCATTCGTATGAAAAAAGTATTCCTTTTAATGTTAGTGGCCGGATTGACACTACCATTTAACTCTTGTTCATCAGATAATAATTCAACGCCAGGCGATAGTGTAACTATGAGAGTAGGCGGAGTACAAAAAACATTTGATACTGTAGCCGTTACTCAGACCCCCTATACTCAGGATGGAGTTGACTACGTTGATTTAACAATTGTAGCCAGCATGAGCGGAAACCCTGATGAAACAGTGACTTTCGGCGCCGCTAAAGGATTTACGGGGACCGGGAATTCCTGGGGTTATTCATATCTATTGAATAGTGTGGAGTATAATGAAGATGAACTCAACAATCCAATGAACTCCAATATCACCGTGAATAGCAATAATCATCTGGTTGGTACTTTTAGTGGTCCGCTAACTTCCTCCGGAAATGCCAGTGTCGATATTACGCAGGGAACTTTTGATATCACTTATTAATAAAAAAGCCTCAGTATACTGAGGCTTTTTTATTAATATGATAACTATTTATTATAATTCCAATGCTTTCTTAGGATTGTTGTCCATCAATAATTCCACCGGATTTTCCAATGCTTCTTTTACAGCGACAAGGAAACCTACTGACTCACGTCCATCGATAATTCTGTGATCGTAAGACAAAGCCACGTACATCATTGGGTGAATCTCCACTTGTCCGTTTACTGCAATCGGACGCTCAATAATATTGTGCATTCCCAAGATCCCGGATTGTGGCGGATTGATAATTGGTGTAGACAACATACTTCCAAAAACACCACCATTAGTAATGGTAAATGTCCCTCCCGTCATGTCGTCAACGGTGATTTGTCCGTCACGGGATTTGATAGCCAATCTTTTGATTTCGGCTTCCACCCCACGGAACGTTAAGTTTTCAGCATTACGAACTACAGGAACCATTAATCCTTTTGGTCCTGAGACTGCGATTGAGATATCACAAAAATCGTAACCGATTTTATAATCCCCATCAATCATGGAGTTTACATCCGGGTATAATTTCAATGCTCTTGTCACCGCTTTAGTAAAGAATGACATGTAGCCCAAACCTACTCCGCCATGTTTGGCTTTGAATTCGTCTTTGTATTGGTTACGGACCAAATTAATTGGTGTCATGTTTACTTCGTTGAATGTAGTCAACATCGCTGTTTCGTTTTTAGCAGCAACCAGACGTTCGGCCACTTTTCTGCGCAACATCGATAATTTAGTACGTTCTGAACCACGAGATCCACCGGTTGGCGTTCCCATAGATGGCACAGCGTTTACGGCATCATCTTTAGTGATTCTCCCATCTTTACCGGTTCCGGCAATATCCGATGGCTGTATGTTTTTTTCGTCCAATATTTTTCGTGCTGCAGGAGATGGTGTTCCTGATGCATAAGTAGCTGCAGGAGCAGGATCCGGTTTTGGAACTTCTGGTTTTGGCGCTTCAGCAGCGGGTTTTGGAGTTTCGGCCGGTTTTGCTTCAGCAGCAGAAGTCTCAGTTAAACCTGATGGTTTTGCTGCGTCTGTATCGATAAGACAAACTACGGCACCAACGGCAACCGCATCACCTTCTTCGGCTTTGAGTGTAATAATTCCGCTGGCTTCTGCCGGTAATTCCAAGGTAGCTTTATCAGAATCCACCTCCGCAATTGCCTGGTCTTTCTCTACATAATCGCCATCTTTTACTAACCAAGTTGCAATTTCAACTTCTTTGATTGATTCTCCCGGTGAAGGAACTTTCATTTCTAAAATCATCTTTTATATAATTTTATGTGTGTTGTTAATTATCGATATATCAAAAATACTATATTTTTAGCCCTGATGGAAGCGGCATCCCGTGCTTTTTTGCGCGGATACAGCGGACAGCAGGAAATAGCTCCTAATTAAATAAATTTTTATCAAAAACCATCGCAATGGCTGAAGCATGGCGTTTTTTAGAACGCGCGTAACTTCCCGCAGCCGGTGCACTGTAGGCTTTTAATGATGCTAATCTTAGTTTTACTAAATCAAAATTCATCAACATAAAACTGTAAGCGCCCATGTTTTTTGGTTCTTCCTGTGCCCAAACATAATCGTCGGCATTTGGATATTGTGCTATAATAGCTTTCAATTGCTCAACCGGCAATGGAAACATTTGCTCAATACGAACCAAGGCAACGTCTGTTCTGTTTAGGTTTTCTCTTTCGGTATGCAGATCGTAATAGAATTTCCCGGTACAGAATACCAGGGTTTTCACCTCATTTTTGTTTGCTTCGACATCATCTATTGTTTCCTGGAACGTTCCGGTTGCAAACTCATCTGCAGAGGAAACCACTCTTGGATCACGCAACAAACTTTTCGGTGTGAATACGATCAATGGTTTTCTGTATGTCGTTTTCATCTGTCTTCTCAACAAATGGTAAAAATTGGCTGGCGTGGTACAATCGGCAACAAACATATTTTCGTTGGCACACATCTGTAAGTAACGCTCCATTCTGGCTGAGGAATGCTCCGCACCCTGGCCTTCATAACCGTGAGGCAATAACATTACCAGACCGTTCTGGTTGTTCCACTTGTCTTCTGCAGCTGATATATATTGATCCAGCATAATTTGGGCACCATTGCTGAAATCCCCAAACTGTGCTTCCCAAATCGTTAATGTTTTAGGGCTTGCCAAAGCATAACCGTAATCGAAACCAACCACTCCATATTCAGATAAAAGCGAATTGAATATGTTGAATTTCCCTTTTTGGTTTTTCAGTTGTTGCAATAAGATGACTTCTTCTTCCGAATCTTCTACTTTTACAACGGCATGACGGTGAGAGAAAGTCCCTCTTTCTACGTCCTGACCTGAAATACGAACATCATACCCTTCCACCATCAACGAACCGTAAGCCAATAATTCGGCCATAGCCCAATCCAGCTTGTCCGTTTCGAAATACATGGTCTTTCTATCATTGATTAATTTCTGAATCTTACTGATGAATTTTTTATCCGAAGGTAATTCAGTAATCACTTTTGCAATTTCGGTCAAGCCTTCTTTCGGGAAAGTTGTATCCACATTTTTAAGCATTTCCAATGCATCAGCCTGTGCATATCCCTGCCATTCATTCTGCATGAAAGGTGTAATTATAGTCAGGTCTTTTTTGCGGGAAGCTTCCAAATTTTCTTCCATGACCGCTTTGTATTGAACCTCTAAGCCTTTTACATAAGCATTGTCAATAACCCCTTCTGCGATTAAACGCTCCGCATAAATATCTCTTGGATTTTTATGTGTGGAGATAATCTTATACAGTTTTGGTTGTGTAAAACGAGGTTCATCCCCTTCGTTGTGGCCATATTTTCTGTATCCTAATAAATCGATGAAGACATCGCTTCCAAACTGCATTCTGTAATCCAGTGCAAATAACATCGCATGAACCACCGCTTCGGTATCATCCGCGTTGACATGCAATACCGGTGATAACGTAACTTTGGCGACATCCGTACAATAGGTTGACGAACGCGCATCCAGGTAATTTGTTGTAAAACCGACCTGATTGTTAATGACAATATGAATCGTTCCGCCTGTTTTGTATCCGTCCAATTGTGCCATCTGAACAATTTCGTATACAATTCCCTGGCCGGCAACTGCCGCGTCTCCGTGAAGTGCAATTGGCAATACTTTAGAAAAATCGTCCGGAAAATAACGGTCTTGTTTCGCTCTGGTAATTCCTTCGATTACAGCACCTACTGTCTCTAAATGCGACGGGTTGGGCGCTAAATTGATATTGATGCTTTTTCCTGATTTTGTTTGTCTGTCAGAAGTCAAACCCAAATGGTATTTCACATCCCCGTCAAACAAGACGTCATCATCATAATCTTTTCCGTCAAATTCAGAGAAAATATCCTGAGTGGATTTTCCGAAAATGTTGGCTAATATATTCAAACGGCCACGGTGTGCCATCCCCATTACAAATTGCTCTACCCCCTTTTCGGCGGCGGCCTCAATCAAAGCATCCAATCCGGGAATGATACTTTCTCCTCCTTCAAGAGAAAAACGTTTCTGACCCACATATTTGGTATGTAAAAAGTTCTCGAAAGAAACCGCGTCGTTTAATTTTCCTAAGATATTTTTCTTCTCCTCTGCCGAGAATTTTGGAGTATTGTCGTTGTATCCTATTTTATCCTGAATCCATTGCACTACTTCGGGTTTACGGATGTACATATATTCCACCCCGATGGACTGGCAATATATTTTATCCAGATGATCCAGGATTTCCTGTAAAGTGCAAGGTGCAATCTTGATTATTTTGGCAGCATCAAAAACAGTTGTTAAATCTGATTTTGAAAGTCCGTAATTCTCAAGTTCTAAAGTGGGTGTATAGGATCTTCGGTCACGAACCGGATTGGTTCTGGTAAACAAATGACCACGTGTTCTGTAAGCATCTATTAATTTAAGAACATTAAATTCTTTTTGTAGTTTTTCTGAAACCAACGCGCAATCCTGATTCTCCGCAGCGTAATTTGCCATTTGAGTGGCCGGATTTTCATCGTTGTATGTTGCCATTCCGAAGTCGAAACCTTGAAAAAAACTTCTCCAGCTTGGTTCAATGCTGTCCGGATTTTCTAGATATTGCTCGTATAAATCGGCGAAAAATTCTGTATGTGCTGCGTTTAAAAAGGAAAACCTATCCATAAATGTTGTTAAATAAACTGATTTGTAAAATAGTCCCGCAAAAGTACAATAAATGGTATAAATTATTAATGATTTTTGGATACTTTTATATTATTAAAATTAACCACCGAAAAACCATGAAAAACTTATTTATATTTCCGGTTTCCAAAGTTGTTTTTACCATAATGTGCAGTGTTTTTTATTTGACTGTATCAGCGCAGGAACCTGTGGAAAAACCCGTCGAACCACCGAAACCACCAAGCGAATTCTGGAAACACGTTCAGTTTGGCGGCGGATTGGGAGTAGGCGTCGGATCCGGATATACTGATATTACGGTTGCACCGAGTGCCATTTATAACTTCAACCAGTATGTTGCCCTGGGAGTTGGGGCGCAGTATACTTATGTGGAACAAAAGCAATTTTATTCCTCACATCTTTATGGGGGAAGTATAATAGGCTTGTTTGCTCCGATAGAGGAAATACAACTTTCGGTTGAAGTAGAACAACTGCGTGTAAATTATGATTTGGCTGCCACTTCGGAATCCAGAGATTTCTGGAACACGGGGGTGTTTTTAGGAGGAGGTTACCGCTCAGGCAACGCTACCATTGGCGTTCGGTATAATGTGTTGTTCAATAAAAACGACAATGTGTACGGGGATGCTTTTATGCCATTTATCAGAGTTTATTTCTAATATCTAATTCTTAATGTGATATATAATCTCAACTTGTGTTCCTCCTTTTTTATCTAGCCTCAATTTGAAGACTAAAACACAATCTGTTAACACGGTTGTAACTACCTATTTTAACACAATTTACAACTATCTGTTTTGTAAATATTCCCCTGTTAATAAAAATTTAAAAAAAACTTGTATTAAAAATTGCAGATTTAAAAAAAACATTTAAGTTTGGCCTACCCAAAACTAATAATAATCCTACAAAATATATGCATATATAAAAACCCTCAGACATAGTTTTACAAACATGATGAATCTAACTGAAATTAGAGTAAATTTGATAGATTGTACAAATAGTACAGAGAAGCATCTATCAATTAAAAAATTTATTAGTCTCTTCGAGAAAAGCGAAATCAACAATTCTTTTGAAAAAGCTTTTCATGCCGTTTCTTTAGCTTATAAAGCAAAAACCCATCTCAATCCGATAAAGAAGATTCACTATCTGAATATGTTTCATAAAAACATCAATGAAGCGATAGTGGAAACTAATAATTCTTATGAAGCCGTTTTTTTGAGACATCTGATCCAAAAAAATATTCCCAGAGGCTTAGGATTTTCAGACTCCTATGAAAAGGACTCATTATTCTTAAAAGAAAAAATTACTGATATCGACAGCCTTGGGTTTGACGATAATTACAAAAATTTTATTGTTGGGTTTTTAAGTAAATCAAATTAACAATATGTGTTTAAAAGTAGAATTAGAAAATGCTCTAACACAATATTGTAATTCGAAGGTTATAGATAGTTCTCTTCAAACAGAATTAACTTACGGCGAAATATTTAAGGAGATAAAAAGACTGGAACGCATTTTTGATGACGTGGACTTTAAAGGCAAAATAATTGTCTTTGATTTCAATGAAAACTCCATCAATCTCGTGGTATTATATCTTTTTATGATAGTACAAGAAGCTATTCCTGTAGTTTTAGAAGTGTCGGGGATTTCATCTAATTTACTAAAAGAACTTCCTTACTTTGCCATAATCAAGAATAGAAAATCAACCTTAATATTAGAAAGCGATTTCGAGTTTTCTAACTATGAAACACCGTACGGGGCCGTTTTGATTAAACAAAATTCATTCGGAATGCCAACGTTTGCAGATTGTGCCTTATTGCTTACAAGTTCAGGGACAGCCGGGGCTAAGAAAATTATTAAATGCAGTTCCGAAGGTATTATATCCAATATATATTCTAATATAAAATCGCTAAATATAACATCAAGGGACAGCACCTTATTGTGTTTGCCCATATACTATTCCTATAGTTTAATAGGCCAATTTTTTTCACATTTGTTTCAAGGCGGCAATATTATTATCGCGCCCTATAAATTTGTTTCCTTTTCATTAGAATATCTGTTGAATTATTATAAGCCTACCAATTTTTTCACCACCCCGACTCAGGTAAATGTGTTGCTGGCTTTTAATATGAAACAATACGCATTTTCACTACGGTTCGTGGCTATTGGCGGAGGCTATTTAAATAGATTCAGCTTTTTGAATTTTACAAAAAAATATCCTGCAGCAGTTTATTATAAAACGTATGGCATTACGGAAGCTGGGCCAAGAGTGTCCACCTATGCAATTGAGCATATTGATGCGCCGTCTTTCGAACCCAATTATTTAGGGAAGCCTCTTGAAAACGTCACATTATCATTAGGCGAAAATGCCGGTAATTATATGGATTTTGCCATCAATTATCTACAGATATCCACTCCTTCCATATTTAAAGGTTATTTATTATGCGGTAGCGAGTCAGCTCAAGCCCGTTTGCTGGAAACAGGGGATATTGTCTATGGAAGAGAAAATGGAATTTATATATTAGGACGAAAATCAGATTATTACACATTAGATTCAACTGGTTTCTGGAGCTTTGAGATAGAAGATCTACTTTTTGAACAAATATCCGGATTACTGAAAATCAAAATTTCAAGAAATGAGGAAGATATTCATATTGGGATTATGAAACATCCCAAGATAAAATTGGACTATGGGGAAATAATAGCTCCACTGAACAAGAGATTTGGACAATCTACCATGAAAAATATAATTGTCGAAAATTATAATGAGCAGTTTGTTTTCACCAAATGATTCCGTTTGGGTTTTGTATGCGGTACATGAAGAAACCCAAGAGTTAATTTCAAAGAAGAGAATGTCCGCTTTAATGGTAGAGTATTTTTTTAATATCCATAACAAAGGGATTACCCTAAATAAAGATAATGACGGCAAGCCCCATTTAAGTGACTCTAATTACAAAATAAGTATTTCAAACTCAAAAAATATTACAGTATGCGCTATTTATAGTAAGGAAATAGGGATTGATATTGAATTTAAAAGAAAAATCGACAGTGCGTGTTTTGTATTTTTAAACAACATTTATTCAGATTACATAAGTGTAGCAAGCCTGGAGGAATGGGTGAAATTTGAAAGCAGTTTAAAATTAAAAGGATTAAAGCTAGAAAGTGTAGCAAAGAAAAAAATTTCAGATATAAATATTTTTAAAGGGATTATTTATAAAGAATTGTTTTTAGACGCAAATTATGTTGCTTTCCTGAGTTCGGATGATCCAATTGATACAGTTAATTATAAAAATATTTCATTTAATACATTAAAAAATTATGTTAGAGACAAAAACATTTCCGAAGCCGGAAGATATATTACCTCATGACAAACCAATGTCATTAGTGGATAAAATCACAAAATTTGAATATGGCTTGTTTTTAGAAGCTAAAACTTCATTTGATCCTTCTTCTTTCTTTTTTCAGGGACATTTTACGGATAACCCAATAACTCCGGGAATAATTTTAATTGAAACCATGTTTCAGACCTGTGGATTATATCTACGATTAAGCGCTGAACATTCAAAAGAATTTCAGGTTATACAAGGCAGAGCCGTAAAAGTGAAAGAAGCCTCTTTTCTAAAAGAAGTAAAACCCAATGAAGAAATGACCATCACTGTCAATTATAAACACCGAATGATGAATTTTTTCAGCTTTGACTGTTATATAATGTTAAATGACAAAGTAGTCTGTAAGAGTGAATTAGTTTTATCCTAATCTGAAATGAAAAAAAGAATAGTTATAACCGGTTGGAGCTGTCTATCTTCCCATGGGCTTTCAAATGAAGAATTTGAAAATTCATATACCTCAAAAGTAGCCTATACTCAAAAAGAGAATTGGCAAAAGGAAGGTATAGGAAAGCAATATTTTGGCGAAGTTCCTGCCTTCGATATTTTAAAAGAGCTGCCATCTCTAAAGCCTCCTTTTCCTAACAGATATTCCAGTCTGGGAATATTAGCCTGTCTTAATGCATTGAAAGACGCCGACTTAGCCGAGAGAGCAGACTTACTGGAGACTGCCGGGCTAATCATCACCACTACTTTAGGAGCGAGTAAAGCTATTCAGGAGTTTTTAGGCAAATTATACACCAAAGGACCCGATAAACTGAGTCCGTTTGTTTTCTCTAAAGCAACCTCCAATAGTATTCTTGGAGATGTATCAAGAGTCTTAAAAATAAAAGGGCCCGGTTCTTTAATTTACGGAGAAGATAGTATAACGTATGGTATAGATTTAATTCAAAACGACCATGCAGAGATTATTATCTGCGGAGGTGTTGATGAACTAAGCGAAACTTCCCTGCTAGTCGCTAAAGAAATGAATCGGTTATTGGAGCCTGACGGAGATGAGGCCATTGATCAGATTAACAATACTACCGCTAGAGACAATTACATTTTTGGGGAATCCGCTTCTTATGTAATAATTGAATCTTTGGAATCTGCACTGGTAAGGAATGCTAAGATATATGCTGAAATTGTGGACCATAAACAATTTATGGATTCAAAATCAGACAAAGTGATTTTTACGAGATCCAGTGAGGACTTGACCTTTCAGGTAGAACGTTTCCTGCAGCAGAATAACCTGGCAACTACAGATCCCATTTTATTTTACGGATCGGCATGTTTACCATGGCATGTGCATTCTTATGAATGGGAAGCATTGGGCAATACCTCTTATAATTATTTGTATGCTAATTCAAAAATTTTGCTTGGCGAAGGACTTTCAGGATCCAACAATGCTACTATAGCCTCCGCAATTTTAGGATTGCAAAACAATAAGTTTCCGAGTGTATTTAAAGACGCAACCTTTTTGAATACGCCACCAGAAAACGTAACCATGGATTTTGACGAATTAGAATTATCCCAAATGGTTTTAACTAATACCTTTTCGACAGGAGGAAATAACACTTTATTATTA
The DNA here is from genome assembly GCF_007109225.1 of Flavobacterium sp. GT3R68. Lineage (GTDB taxonomy): Bacteria > Bacteroidota > Bacteroidia > Flavobacteriales > Flavobacteriaceae > Flavobacterium. Next base: position 735,299 of record NZ_VJZK01000001.1, on the reverse strand, counting down.
TTAAAAAAATACGAATCAGAATGGAAGAAGTAACAAAAGCAGTTTTTGTCTCTGGCGGAGCCCGAGGAATTGGTAAAGCAATATGTTTGAAATTTGCAGAGGATGGATATCAAGTCTATTTTACGTATAAATCTAATGAAGCGGCAGCGGATGAGTTAGTTGAATTTATTGAAACCAATTACAGTTGTCCTAAACCGAAGGGATTCATGTGTGACATGACGAACCCGGAAGCTGTAAAACAGATTTTTAAAGAAAATAGGACTGATTTTAGTTCTATTCAAACCCTGGTAAATAATGCCGGCGGACACGGGAAAACGGTGCCATTTTTATTTTGTTCAAATGACCATTTTTGGGATATGATCGATTTAAACCTGAAATCTGTGGTAAATGCTTATAGAGAAACACTACCGATATTTATTAAAAACAAAGGAGGCAGAGTAGTAAATATTACCTCATTATCCGGTCCAAAAGGAAATCCGGGACATTCATCTTATGCCGCTTCAAAAGCAGCAGTAGCCTCCCTATCAAAATCTATCCTGAAAGAGATTGGGCCAATGGGCATCACTATAAATTCAGTTGCTCCTGCATTTGTGGAGACTGACAGTATTAAGGACCTTACGGAAAAGTATTATAAACTACGTATAGAAAACAGCATTTTAAAAAGAATGGCTACCGCTGAAGAAATCGCTAATCTGGTTCATTATCTGGGTTCTACGTCTCCTGCTTACCTAACAGGACAGGAAATTATTATTGACGGAGGAATCTCAGGATAGCAGAAAAGCAAGGGCAGTGTAGTAATGTAAGTAGTGAATCAAATAATTTCGAAATGCAAAAAAGAATAGTAGTCACAGGAATAGGAATCTTAAGCTCCATTGGGAATAATATCCAGGAACATTTAGATTCGTTACTTGTTGGGAAATCCGGAAAAAAAAATATTGAAAGAATAAATACCGCTCATCCTATTTACAGAAATCAAAGTGCGTGTATAATCGATCAGGAAAAATTGAATTCTATTACAAAACTGGACAAAACGAAGCAAATCAATTGTGGTATATTTAGTATTGACCAGGCCATAAACGATGCAAAATTAACTCCTGGTGATTTAAAAGAAGCAGCCCTTATCATTGGCACTTCCATTGGAGCAAGCCACACATTTGCGGATTTTTTTAAGGAATATATTACTGATGAAAAGCTTTCTGAGGAAGCCTTGGATTTAGCTTCCAATTCTGCACAAACAATCACCGGAAGTATTGCCAAACATTACAAGATTTCCGGACCAACCTGTACTATTTCTACAGCTTGTTCCGCAAGTACTAATGCGGTCGGCAGGGGTTTAGATATGATTCGGTCCGGTAAAGTCAAAATAGCCATTGCCGGAGGCGTAGATATATTTTCTGAGCTGGCCTTTAGTGGTTTTAATTGCCTGCAAGCCTTATCAAAAAGTGACTGCAAACCTTTTTCAAGCACCCGAGACGGATTAATGCTTGGAGATGCCTCAGCATTTTTAATCTTAGAAGAATACGAAAGCGCAAAAAGCAATGGAAAGTCAATCTATGCTGAAGTAGTTTCGTATCACTTTTTAAACGAAGCATACCATCCCACGGCAGTCAAAGAAGATGGCTCTTCCATTTATGATTGTATGAAACAAACCTTAAATAAGGCAAATCTTACTGTAGACGACATCAATTATATCAACGCACATGGTACAGCTACAAATGTTAATGACTCCACCGAACTAAAGGGGATTGAACTGTTACTTGATGAGGCTAAAGAAGACAATGAGCTGTATGTAAGTTCTACAAAAAGTATGATTGGCCATTGTTTAGGCGCAGCAGGCAGCGCGGAATTAGTGTCAACGATCCTCGGAATGAAATACAATTTTATTTTGCCCAATATAAATGTCGAACCGCATGAGCTTCTAAAGATTAATAACAGTAAAATAAAAATTCCTTCTGAAGCCACCGGACATAAAATCACTTATGCTTTATCAAATTCCTTTGCCTTTGGCGGAAATATGTCAAGCATTCTTATCAAAAACATGAATTAAACAAACTTAAAAACAAACATCCTATGGACCAACAGTTGTCAGTAATTAAAACAGAAATTAAGGAAGTAATAATAGATATACTTCGATTAAATGTATCACCAGAAGACATTGACGATGATCAAAATTTTTTTGGGACTGAGACCGAACCTGGAATTATTGAAGATTCCCTTGTTATCTTGGAAATAGCTACCGTTCTGTCTGAAAAATATGATATTCCTCCAACAGAATTCAATGAGGAATCCTTTGTAAACGTAACCTCATTAGCAGAATTGACACTGAAATTCGTTAATGCGGATAAAATAACTACTTCTTAAAACTATCTATATTATCTAATCATTTAAAAACAAAATTAAACATGGAAACAAACAATGTTTTATCTTCAATCTCAATAGTAGAATTGGAAGAAAGATTTGAAACTTCAGTATTTGCTTTAGACGCAGAAAGATGTGGTGACAATGCTGATGTAAGAGTTACAGTTAGCGCTGTATAATCAATTTAATTAAAAACCTTAACAAATTTAAAATTATGAATACAAATAAACAAACCGTATTGTCTTCGATCTCAATAGTAGAATTAGAAGAAAGATTTGAAACTTCTGTTTTTGCTTTAGACGCTGAAAGATGTGGCGACGGAGCTAGAGTAGAAGTAGAGATCAAAGCAGTATAATAAATTCGTAGGTATTTAAGAAGTAGGAAAAAGGAACTCATGCAAATGAGTTCCTTTTAAATAAAAAGATTGCCATTAGTAAATGACGTTGATTCAAGATGTATTGGATTCAGCTGTAGATTAAAAAATACTCATTACTGTAGAGAACATTTTCTATTGTAAATGGGATTCACAACATCACTGGTGTGAAATATAATTAACTCAGGATTTTCATTTGGTTCGCTAGTTTAGCAACCATTTTTATATAAAAATTAAATTTTAAGAATCAAAAAAAAGGGAATGCAAAATAGTTTTGAAATACAAGAATTGGAAGGAAAATATATGCTGATTATCAACGGTATATATTATACAATTAATGAAATTACTTATTTTATTCTAAACGAAATCAAAAGCGGGTTGCCTTTTAACCAAATTGCAGTAGATGTTGAAAAAAAATTCGGGGTTTCGGCTTCTGAAAATGATATTGAAAGCATTCTTCAAAATCAGATTAACCCTCTGTTTGAAAAACAACATAAACTACAAAATTCCAGTACTTTTTGGCTAAAAAAAGAGCTTTTATCATTTGGCCAATATGAAAAAGTCATCAATCCATTTAAGGCTATTTTTAAACCATCCATTTTTTGGATTCCGTTTTTTACGTTTTTGATTTTAAATCTGTACTGGTTATTTTCCCTTCCTCTGCCCACCATTGCTATAACAGGATGCGAAGAAATGCTGCTTTTAAACACCTGTGTCTATGTGTCCTTGTTTGTCATAGTCATGCTCCATGAATTATCTCATGCGTCCTCAGCCCTCAATTTTGGGGTAAAAGCCAAGTCGATAGGATTTGGATTTTATTCTGTTTTCCCTGTTTTCTTCGCGGATATTACCGGGATATGGCCATTGAGCAAAAGCAAAAGAATGATTGTCAATTTGTCGGGTATCTATGTTCAGTCCATATTAGGTATACTGCTGTATTTTACTTATCAGTACTTCAAGGATAATTCAGGAGATACCTTCTTTATTAATTTTCTGTATTATATTTTTATTGCCAACGCAATCACCATTTTAGTGAATTTATTTCCGTTTTTCAAATTTGATGGCTATTGGTGCTATAGTGATTTGTTTAATGCGCCGAACTTAGGGAAAAGATCAAAAACACTAGTTTCTTCCTTAATCAAAAAAATAATTCCTTTTCCTTTTTTAACCGACAGTAACGAGCAGAGTTCGTTTAGTTTTAAAAACCTCTCCCTTATTATTTATACCTTTTTTAAGGGCCTGACCAATATCTTCCTGCTCTTTTTTATTGGCAAGATGGTGCTCAATGTCTTGAGCAACATTATGAAGATCGATTTCAGCTCCGAAGAGTCTCTTTCATGGTGCACCATAAAAAATTGGTTACTCTACGCGTTATTTATGTGGGTCATTGGGCGAATCGTGTTCAAGTTTACCAAGAAAGGTTATTTAACAACAATTAAATTCTTAAAATAATGGAATCAAAAATCCAGACTAATCCCTATATAGTGTTTGACAGTTCTACCGAAGATAAATTATCCAATACCCTGACGGGAGAGAAAATTTTATGCGGGGAAAAAATCATTGAGCTTATAAAATTTTTAAGAGAACCCAAAGAGTTTGAGATCATTGAAGAGAAATTTTGCGAGATAAAAGACGAATTGCCCCAATTAATTCATACGCTTTTGGCAAAGAAGTTTTTGTTCAGGCACAGCGAATCGGAAGACACCGTAACAACCATAACACCGTGCACACCTCATCTGTTTAATTTGCCGTTTTTGTCAAAACAAAAACTGCAGACCCTCACGGAAAAAGCTATTGTTTTTATTGGAGTGCCGTTGGGAATGGGAAATAAAACCAATACCTCGGCTTCCTATTACCCGAATTCGCTGCGTAACTATACCGAAAAGTATAGCGTAAAATTAAATAAGGAATCTTTTTTTAATTCAAAAGCTATTGGTTCTGCCAATGAGTTTCTTTCTTTAGAAAAATTGAAACGAGACGGAAGACTTTTTGACAACGGAAATATTTTCTTTGATTCCAATGAGTCCTCGACGTTCTGTTACCATAAAATAGAAAAAATATCTAAAACAATATTTGAAGACACAGCGGATAAAATACCTTTTTTTATTGGAGGCGATCATTCCATTTCTTATCCTATCATTAAGTCTGCCCTAGAGGTTTTTGGAGACGACTTATGTGTGATCCATTTTGATGCTCATACCGACACTTACGACTCTCCTTATAGCAAAATAAAACATGACCAAAAAACGCATCATCATGGCAACTTCTTAACCAAGTGTTTTGAAGCGGGCTTGAAACAGGCCTACCAATTTGGGATTAGAGGACTTGTAAATTGCAATCAGGAAAAAAATGAGTTTCAAACCATTTATTGGTGCAATGAAGTAAAGCAACTCATCAAAGAAAAACATGGGTTTGATGAATTGCCAAAAGATAAAAAATACTATGTAACATTTGATTTTGATGTCTTGGATCCGCAATTTTTCAAGGGAACCACAACCCCTGTAATGAATGGATTTACTTTGGAAGAGTGCTCATATCTAATTAAAACAGTCTTGAAAGACAAAGACATCATAGGATTGGATGTGGTGGAATTATACACCGATAAAGACGAATTGGAACTTACTCATCAGGTGGCAAGCCAGTTTATTTTTAATCTTCTTAATGCCATTTCATAAATCAATGACATTTATTACAGAAAGATTAAATACCGCATGTAAAAAACGGATTCTGTTCTTGAACCCAATGGGAACCACATCTCAGTATTGGTTGCAAAATTTGCAGATACACAATAGTTTTGAAAATTTTGAACTGGTCTTTTTAGATTATCCGGGTTATGCCTCTGTTGATTTTTATTATGTCGAAAGCCTGCAAAAACTGGCAAGGGAAATTGCGGACGATTTACAGCAATTGAACAGCAAAGAGACGATAGTAATCGGCTTTAGTTATGGCGGGAATGTGGCCATATGTCTGACAGAATATCTTTCGATACATAAAATGGTGCTGATTGGAACCAATCCATATATCCACAAAAATGAAATTAAGTTCTATGAGTATTTAGAAAATTCTCTGAAGCAAAATGGACTTTATGATTTTTCGACTTCGCTTTTAAATTTTTGTTATAACAGGAAAGAAAAAGAATCCAATCCGTTTTTACACCTTACATTATATGCCTCATTAAGACTTAATGTAAATCAGTTAGCGCTGGAACAACAACTCGATCATTTAAAAAATAATGTGGGAGATTTGGTACTTCAAAAAAATACGCTGATTCCTTTAATTATTATTGGGGAAGATGACGAAACGGTATTTGAGGATATCATTGACCGATATAATGTCCTCTTTAAAGACATTATATTCAAAGAGTTTAGTGATGCAGGTCATTTTGTTTTAGACTACAATCAGGATAGCATAGAAATAATAAAAGAATACATTAATTAACAAATAAACTGTTTCATGACACAAGACATACTTACTTTAAGAGAAAGTAGAACAAAATTAAGAGATAAGATTATTGAAAGGGAAAATGGAAAAAGAGCTCAAAATCAACTTAAGGACTACCATTTCCTGTCTGCAAATTTAAGCCGGTTTATGCCTCACCTCCCATTGGAAGAGCATTGGGACATCTATTTGAATGTATTGTGTACGATGATGCTTCGCGATTTCGATGTACATCTCGTCAGTTTGGCAGATAATTTATATAATGACAGTGAAAAAACGGTTGGAAGCCCTAAAATATATATCACCTGTCACCTGGGTTTTTGCAAAGCTTCCATTAGTCTGTTAATATTAAAAGGAGTAGATAAAATTGCCTTAGTTGTAGACCAAAATACGTATATCAAACAATCTGCGGCCATTCAGGCCATGCACGACAAATTTAAAGCGCTCAAGGGAATAGATTACAATATTAAAATCATTAATGTAGAAAAGAGCGGCTCTGTATTAGAAATGATTCAGCTTATAAAAGAAGGTTACTCTCTTTTTGCCTATATGGATGGGAACTCCGGATATAAAGGAGTGTATAACAAAGAAAGAACCATTGAAATACCATTCTTAAATAGCACCATTGTTTCCCGTACAGGTTTATCTGCAATATCCTACTTTACCAAAACCCCAATTGTGCCCTTTGTTTCATACTATGATGAAAATGACTTTCCTGTAACTGAATTTTTGGAAGAAATATCGTTTTCGGGAGAAAATATCAGTTTGTATATGGAAAATACCACGAAACAATTATATAAAGTTTTTGAAAAATACATCACCAAACATTATAATCAATGGGAGTCATGGTTTTATTTTCATAAGTACCTGGACGAAAAAATCCTCTTCGACAAAGATAATAGTTTCACTCTTGAAGGTATAACAAACGAAGATTTCACCAGTAATAATTTGGGCCTGTTTAAGATTAACGAAGATGCCTTTTTATTTAATAAAAAAGAATATCAAATTTATCCTATAACAGCTGAACAGTTCAATAAATTAAACGCAATTATTTTATGAAAAAAATAATTGTAATTATTTTAATATTCTTTTTTAATACAGTTTTTTCTCAGAATAACATTGTGAGAGGAAAAATAACTCATGGTAAAAAATCATTGCAAAATTGCAACATATATGTTGCTAACACTATTTTAGGTACTGTTTCGGATCAAGATGGAAATTTTGAGTTAGTTCTAAAAAAAAGCAACATACCCATAAAAATCATTTTTTCGCATGTAGGTTATCAGGAATATTATGTGGAAGACACCTTTGAGAATTTAACCTCTAAAGCCATTAGCGTTACTCTTGTAGAAATCAACAATCTGAATGAAATTGTTATTTTTTCTGATAAAAAAGTAAAAGCTGGATACATTTCCGGACTCTCTGCTTTAGATCTTATAACAACCCCAACTGCCCTTGGGGATGCCATGACTGCCATTTCGACATCGTTACCAGGAAATCAAATTGACCCAAACGACGGCAGATTTTTTGTAAGAGGAGGTGATCATTATGAAACCAAAATATTTATTAATGATTTGAATGTTCATACACCCTTCAATACCAATGGACCAAGTTTACCCAACAGAGGACGATTTTCCCCCTTTTTGTTTGACGGCATAGCCTTTTCGGCGGGTGGTTTTGAAGCAGAATATGGCAGGGCCTTATCCAGTGTGTTATTAATGAATACAAAACCCTCTCCTGTAAAAAATGAAACAGAGCTATCAATAAAATCAGTAGGTTTAGATGCAGGAATCTCCAGGATTTTAACTAAAAATATTTCTCTAACCGGTACCTTAGACTATACCCACTTAGGGCCATACAGAGCCATATTCCCTTCCAGATATAAATGGAATGAGGATTATAATACTTTAGCCAGTGAGATAGGAACCATTATCAATCTTAAAAATGGATTCTTTAAATCATACAATAAATATGATCAAACAAGGCTGGACTATGATCGTAATGATTTTGGCTTTGGAAGAATCATTAATACCAGGATATATGAAAAAAACTTTTATTCAAATAATTCATTAAATCTTACATTTAATGATACATTTAAATTTTATTCCGGACTCGTCTACTCCAATAATCAAAGAGATATATATGGAATATTTTCTGATCAGGACAATTCATTTGTAACCGATAAACTCCTGCACTTCAAAGCCAGAGGGGAATATAATTTTCATGACATCAAGTTGAAATTAAAGGTTGGGTTAGAACATTTTTTTAACACTTATTACATAAATTATGTAGACCATTTCACGAGCAACCAATTTATAAATAAGACAGATACTAATACCAGTTCATCGTTCATGGATGTTGAGCTTAAAATTTCGAATAAGCTGATGCTTAAGACTGGGATAAGAAACGATTATACAGATCGTTTAAATGAAAATGTTTATTCTCCCAGAGTTCGATTGAATTACGAAATAATTCCAAACCTTACCATATCGCCTTATTACGGAGTATATAATCAATCTCCTCAAAACGGCCATTTAATTTTCGATTTTGAGAAAAACCTAAAAAGTGAAAGAGCATTTCAACAAGGTTTAAATGTTTTTTGGAACAAAGACAAACGACTTATTTATGTAGATGCTTATAAAAAAGAATATAAAAATTTGGTTAAATACGATTTTGCTGCTAACGGTACAAGTCCATCGAACTTTAATAATTTAGGAAAGGGCTATGCAAATGGGGTAGATGTCTTTTTCTGGGATAGGAAATCTATTGATAACTTTGAATATCGGTTATCCTATACCTATATAGACGCCAAAAGAGATTATGAAGATTATCCCGGTCTCTCATATCCTGGCTTTTACTCGAAGCACAATGCCTCTGTAGTTACTAAATACTGGGCCGAAAAAATACGCAGTCTTATCAGTATATCTTATATATATTCTAGCGGCAATCCATATACAAACCCAAATAAGACAGGATTTAATAACTCTTTTACAAAACCGTACAACAGTTTAAATTTGAGTTATTCATACCTTTTATCCAATAACTTATTTATATATTCTTCCATATCTAATATCTTAGATTTTTCTAATATAGCATCTTACGATTACACTAGAAATCCTAATACAGATGGAGTATATGAAGAACAGGAAATACTTCCCTCATCAGATCAATTCTTTTTTATCGGGATGTTTTATAAATTTGGAGGGACAAAACAAATTAAAAACAAAATAAATGAAATTAACAACTAAATTACTATTTATGAAACAGAGTAGAATCCTATTTTTTGCATTAGCATTTTTGACAACATCTTTTGTTTTCTCCCAAGAAAACAAACCTACACTTAAAGTAAACTTTTCATCAAAAGGGAAAAAAGGAATATTATATATTGCTGTTTATGACAGCGAAGATAATTTTATGAAGGTAAAATTACAAAAACAAAAAATAGACATGTCCAGTGGGGAAAATACACAATTAAAAATAGGAGATTTAGTTGTTGGAAAAGAATATGCCATTACATCTTTTCTTGATGAAAACGGCAATGAAACACTCGATAAAAATGCCTTTGGTGTACCGATGGAACCTTATGGTTTTTCTAATAATGTCAAAGGGTATTTTGGACCACCGTCTTTTGAAGAGGTTAAGGTAGTTTTTCTTTTAAAGAATAACCCAATTAGTATTATAATAGATTAAACAGATATGAAAATAAAAATAATAGGCATAATAGCCTGCTTCCTTTTCTTTACTTCCATTGTACATAGTCAGGAATCCCTAGGCAAAAAGGAATTAGATAGCGTTATAAGGGTGTGTGTAAAAAAAATTGACAAAGAAGAAACTGTCGAAAACATGCGGTGGTCTGCCAATATGATGGAAAGAGTTACCAAAATAAATAATTGCTGGACCAGTAACTATTATTTATGTTACTTCTATCTTTTAGTAGCTATGGAGAGTAAAACAAGTGAAGAAAAAGATGTTTATTGCAATTCATTTTTTAAAATATATAGCATTGCAGAAAATTTTGCAAAAACAAATCAGGAGAAAAGTGAATTGCTTACTTTAAAGGCATTTTTAAAAATAGATGTCCTGATAAGTGATCCGATAAAACATGGAAAAGATTTAAGTGGTGAAATATTACAATTATTTAATGAAGCAATGGTACTTTATCCAAAAAATCCAAGAGCCATCTATTTAAATGCAGTTTTCAAATCAGGAATGGCCAATTTTTTCAATACAAAAGATAATTATTGCAATAGCTTTTTGCTCGCCAATAAAATATTTGTAAAAGATTTTGTCGAAAAAGACACCTATTTAATGCCTTTATGGGGGGCTGAGCATAATAGTAGTTTATTAATTAAATGCTACGGAAGTGATGATAAAAATGCTCAAAAAGAAGCTCCTGCAAAATAAAAAAATATTGGCTATAGCGCTAATTACCATTGTTGTTATTGAACGTTTTTTTAGAAGTTCAATCGATGAATTTTTAGGGCTTATCACTATATCAACCAAAGGAGTTTATCTGTTTACCAATTACTACCAATACGAACTTTACCGGATTATTTGGTATTTTACAATTGTACTTTTAGCTACAATTTGCCTCAGATTATCCATAGTTGGATCTTTAGGTTTGAAGAATAATTTCTTCAAACCTTTTGCATTTTCATTATTGGTTTCCTTACCGATGCTTTTGGGTTATTTTACTTTGGCTACAATTAATTTTCACAAAACAGATTATATATATATAGCCGTATCGTCTTTAGTTTCTGCCTTTGGTGAAGAAATTTACTTCAGAGGTTTTATTTTTGGAACCTTATTTTACCGAGCTAAATGGGGATTTATCCCTGCCGTTTTAGTGAGCGGTGTTGTTTTCGGGATAGGCCATCTATATCAGACACATGATTTTATCAGTGCTTTAGGTATTCTTTTAATTACATTTTTGGGGAATGCCTGGTTTTCCTGGTTGTTTTTAATTACGAATCGTAACATCTGGCTGCCTATAGGAATGCACTTTTTTATGAACTTTTTTTGGGATAGTTTTGCCTTAGAAAACGGTGCCTTAGGCGGATGGTCTTCAAATATTTTCAGAGCAATAACTATTATTCTATGCACATACTTTGTATATAAAAAGTATAAAAATTCTCCACAAATGATTTTTTTTTTAAAGAGTATTATTCCTACTCACAAATACCTAAAAGTCAAATAGGAAGAATATGGCATTCTATTTTAGAGAGCAAGTGGCCGGTTACTCCAAGTTAAAGTCTATTCCTAAACCACACTTTCTGCCATTCTCTCTTTAAAATTAAAAACGCAACCTGTTCCGAAAGTACTACCAAATCGGAACCGTCCAGTTTTTTTATCTGATCTTCAGAAACATCAATAATATAAAGTAAATTCAGATATTCGGCGAACTTGTATTGGATCAGCCGGTAGATTTTTTCGTGGAGCTGTACCTTCAATTCAAATGGCTTGGTACTCAACGGAAAATCAATCGGTTCATTGGCTAAATTAAAATCCTTGTTAATCTGCTCGACCAATTTCAGATATAAATTTTCATTTGCAGCCTCTGTTAAAAGGGAATCCGTATTTGTTGGCGCTATAAACATTATGATTGATTAGATTGTGATTATACGTTCCTTCCCATCAGGCTTTTCCCAAAATCGCTAAGCATCGCTTTTTTCTCCTCTGAAATATTCATTTTTCCCAAAGTTTTAAAAGCTTTAAAAGTATATTCCGCAATGGACTCCTGAGTTATTTTCGCTGCTCCTGACGAATTGAATATCTGTTTTACCGAATTGATTTTCTCGGTATTGTCTTTTGGTTGGATCGAAAAAAGATGCATCAGCTGTTCGGCTTCTGTTTCTTTGGAGAAAGCTACTGCTTTTAAATACAAATAGGTTTTTTTATTTTCAATAATATCCCCTCCAACTTGCTTTCCGAAGGTTTCCGGATCCCCAAAAGCATCGAGGTAATCGTCCTGAAGCTGGAACGCCAATCCTAAATTGAGTCCGAATTCATAAATCAAATTCGCATTTTCCTCGGAAGTTCCAGCAATGATAGCACCCATTTTCATGGCAGCAGCCACCAAAACCGCTGTTTTGTATTCAATCATTTTAAGGTACTCCGGTATCGTGACATCTTCCCGGGTTTCGAAATCGACATCCCATTGTTGTCCTTCACAAACTTCCAAAGCCGTTTTACTGAACAGTTTGGCCAGATCCCTGAAAATATGCGGCTCGTACTGTTCAAAATACTGGTACGCTAAAATCAGCATGGCGTCTCCGGACAAAATTCCGGTATTGATGTTCCATTTTTCATGAACCGTTTCCTGACCTCTTCGCAGGGGCGCATCATCCATAATATCATCGTGTACCAAAGAGAAATTGTGAAAAACCTCAACTGCCATCGCTGCGGGCAATGCCTTTTTATAATCCGCATCAAAAACCTCAGCCGCCATTAATGTCAGGACAGGACGCATTCTTTTCCCTCCCAGACCTACAATATACGAAATAGGCGTGTATAGGTTTTTAGGCTCTTTTATAATCACCTGGCTCTCTAAATAGTCGATGAAGAATTCCTGATACTGGCTGATGGCGTGCATAAAAGTAATTTTTGGCTAATTTACAGTATTCAATCTTCATAACAAACTGCCGCCTGTTTTCAAATGTTAAAAAAATGTAAATACTTTGGAAACTATTTTAGTATTCAAAGTTTCCATTCTATCTTTGTACCGAAATTTTAACAGTTTCATTTCCTATGAAAGACAAGATTATAACAAAGGCGAGCGAAATGTTCCTGAAACTTGGTTTCAAAAGCATTACCATGGATGATATTGCGGGAGAAATGTGCATTTCAAAAAAAACGATTTACAAATACTTCTGCAATAAAGAAATTCTGGTGGAAGAAAGCACCGCGATGGTCCATAAAGAAGTACATCAGATTATCGACAGTATTGTGGCCCAAAACTACAACGCCATTCAGGAAAATTTCGAGATTCGAAAAATGTTCAAAGAAATGTTTAAATCCTCGGACACCTCTCCTATTTATCAACTGAAGAAACACTATCCTGAAATTTACGAAAAGGTAATCTCGCGGGAAATTGACGAGTGCAACAAGTGTTTCCGCCAAAATATTGAGAAAGGTGTTGAGCAGGGCTTATACCGAAAAGACATCAATGTTGACACCTATATCAAATTTTATTACACCCTTATTTTCAGCATCAACGAAACGACCATCTTGGAAAGTGAAGCCCAAAAGCTGGAATTGGAAGCCTTGGAATACCATACCCGTGCTTTGGCCACCGAAAAAGGCATAGCCGAATTGGAAAAACAATTATCAAACTCAAATATATAATCATCACTCAATGAAAAAAGTAATCGCCATGACACTTGTGTTTTTTGCCATAACGGCTCAAGCACAAGAAAACAAACAGAGCTACTCCTTTAGTTTGGAAGAAGCCATTAATTATGCGGTAACCAACAATTATGCTGCCATTAATGCCGGGCGGGATATTGAGTCGGCCAAGCAGAAAAAATGGGAAACGACCGCGATGGGTTTACCCCAAATTAACGCCGGATTAGATTATCAGTATAATTTCGAAATACAGAAAGTTGTTATTGGTGACAAAGAAATTCCATTTGGTTCCAAACAAAATATGACCGCCAGAGCAACTTTGAGCCAATTGATTTTTGATGGCTCGTATATTGTAGCGCTTCAGGCCGCCAAAACCTACTTGAAGTATTTCGAAAATGCTAAACAAAAAACCAATGTCGAAATCAAGGAAATGGTCATTAACGCCTACGGGAATGTACTGTTGGCAGAAGAAAGCATTGCAATCCTTGAAAAAAACAAGAGCATCTTAGACAAAACATTATTCGACACCAAGGAAACTTTCAAAAACGGACTTATTGAGGAGGAAAATGTAGAGCAGCTCCAAATCACGCTTTCGTCTGTCAACAGCAGTCTGAACAATACCAAACGATTAAAAGACATCGCTTATAAAATGCTAAAAATCAACTTAGGAATTGATTTGGCTGCCGAGGTAAAACTTACCGACAAATTAGACTCTTTAACCACAAGCAATCTGGATTTGGCCTTGACACAAACGGAATTTAACATTGCTAATAATATAGATTACCAGATTGGACTGAATTTTCAGGATCAACGAAGACTAGAAATGAAACGCGAGAGAAGTAAAGCTTTACCTTCTTTAGCCGCGAATGTGAATTTTGGGTACAATGGGTACAATGATGATCAATTTGAATTTTTTACAAAAGATCAAAAATGGCTTAATTATTCAAATCTGGGCGTAAGCTTGAATGTGCCTATTTTCAGCAGTTTCGCCCGAAGCGCCCGAACACAACAGGCCAAAATCGCATACGATCAGGCCAAAACCCAACTTACGCAAACTGAGCAAAGACTGAAATTGCAATATGAGAATTCCAAGAGCCAATACGAATTCAGCATTGAGCAATACGAAACATCAAAAAGCAACCTGAACCTGGCGGAACGCATCGAGAGAAAGCAGCAGATCAAATTCACAGAAGGTCTTTCTTCCAGTTACGAATTCAGCGAAGCGCAGCGACAATTATACGCAGCACAGCAAACTTACCTGCAGTCGATGATTGATATCATCAATAAAAAAGCCGCTTTAGAAAAAATTATCAACAAACAATAATTCAATACAACTCACTAAAATGAAAAAAATATTAGTATTCACAGCTATTTCCATGTTTTTGTTCTCTTGTTCCAATGGAGTTAAAAACGATAATACTGACACTTTGATAAGTTCGAAAGACTTGGCTAAAATCAAAGAAAAAAGAGCGGCACTACAAATTGAAATAACTAAACTGGATGAGGCCATCGCCAATTTAGATACCAAAAAAACGGAAACATTAGTGAGTGTTGAAACTGTAAAAGATACCGTCTTCACTCACTATTTGGATATTCAGGGAAATATCGACACCAAACAAAACTTAATCATTTACCCGCAATATTCAGGCATCCTTACTACGTTGAATGTAACATCAGGACAGAAAGTGACTAAAGGTCAGGTTCTCGGAAGAATTGACGATGGCGGATTAAGCCAACAAGTTGCCCAACTTGAAACGCAGTTGGCTTTGGCCAAAACTACTTTCGAAAGACAAAAACGTTTATGGGACCAGAAAATCGGTTCTGAAATCCAATATTTGCAAGCACAGACCAATATGATCAGCCAGCAGAAAGCGGTTTCCCAAATCAAGGCACAGCTGTCAAAAACAGCAGTTATCGCGCCATTCACAGGGATCATCGATGAAGTACTTATCGAAAAAGGCCAGGTGGTCAGCCCGGGACAAGGACTGATGCGTATCGTGAATTTAAATAACATGTATGTTTCGACTTCCGTCCCTGAAACGTATATCAATAAATTAAAAGTAGGTACTGCTGTAGATGTTTTCATTACTTCCTTAGGCAAAAATTATGTTGGTAAAATCCGTCAGATCGGAAGCAATATCAACCCTGAAAACAGAAGTTTCAACATTGAAGTTACGGTTCCCAATACAGAGAATCTGTTACGACCAAATCAGGTAGCTAAACTTAAAATCATCGATTATACCCGTAAAAATGCGCTTGTCGTACCGGCAAATGTAATACAGGAAGATGGGACCGGAGAAAAATTTGTCTTTGTTGCCACGGACATTAAAGGAAGCACCGGAATTGCGAAGAAAGCAATCGTAAAAACGGGTCTTACCACGGATAATACCACTGAAGTGATCTCAGGCCTAAATGCCGATGATGTCATTGTAAGTGAAGGTGTGAACACGATTTCCGAAGGAATGAAATTAAACTTTTAAAGAAAAGACAGGATATAAACGCTTTAAACAGCACATCATACTATGAGTCATAAAGATAAAGAATTCAGCATATCCAGCTGGGCTGTAGAAAACCGGGTTACCGTCTACATCCTTACATTAATGATTGTCATCACCGGATTAATGGCCTATGTCACGATGCCCCGTGAGGATTTTCCGGAGATCATTGAGAACAAAGTTTACATTTCATCTGTTTTCCCCGGGAATTCAGCCGAAGATGTAGAGAAACTGATCATCAAACCTTTAGAAAAGGAAATCAAGAATATCAGTGGCGTCGACAAAATCACTTCCAGTTCGTTTCAGGATTACGGAATGATCATTGTAGAATTTGACGACGACGTTACTATAGAAATTGCCAAGCAAAAAGTAAAAGACCAGGTCGATATTGTTAAAGCTGACACCGATTGGCCTAACATGGACAATGGTAGCAAAGTAGAACCAAGTGTTTTTGAATTGAATATTTCGGAGGAAGTGCCGATTCTAAACATTAACCTGCAAGGAAACTATACTACACAACAGCTGAAGAAATACGGCGAATTACTGCAGGACGATATAGAGGAAGTCCCGGAAGTCAAAAAAGTGGATATTTTGGGTGTGGATGACAAAGAAGTAGAAATCGCAGTTGATATCTATAAGATGACCGCCGCACAGGTGTCGTTTGACGATATCCAAAATGCGGTACGTTATGAAAACCTGACGCTTTCCGGAGGGAATTTAGTTTCTCAGGGTTCCCGAAATAACATCCGTATTGTGGGTGAGATCAAGGACCCGAAAGAACTGGAAAATGTGATTGTAAAATCGTACGGGGGAACCGTATATCTTAAAGATGTTGCAACAGTAACATTTAAGGAAAAAGAAAAAACGACCTATGCCCGGGAAAAAGGGACCGAAGTGGTGATGCTGAATGTAAAAAAACGTTCCAACCAAAACATGATTTCGGCTATTGAACAGATTAAAGAAAAACTGACAGAGGCCCGAGCATCTTATTTACCCGCCAACTTAAAGGTGGAATTGACCAACGACCAGTCTTCAAGAGTAGAACATCAGGTAGACGAACTTTCCAATCACATTATTTTTGGTATTGTACTGGTAATGATTGTATTGATGTTTACGATGGGATTACGAAATTCCTTATTTGTTGGAGCCGCAATTCCTTTATCCATGCTGATGGCATTTAGTATTCTTTCCGCTTTCGGGTTGACTTTAAATACTATGGTACTTTTCGGATTGGTTATGGGATTAGGAATGCTCGTGGATGATGGAATTGTAGTCGTCGATAACGTGTTTGCCAATATGAAGAAGGGGCACGATCGTGTGCACGCCTCAAAAATCGGTATTGGCGAAATCGCGTGGCCGGTAATTTCCTCGACAGCCACCACGTTAATGGCGTTTCTGCCTTTCGCATTATGGCCTGGAACTATGGGTAAATTCATGAAATACTTCCCAATTACATTAACCGTAACCCTCAGTGCTTCGCTATTTGTGGCGATGGTGGTCAATGCGGCGATGACAGGAGGTTCCATGGATATTGAGGACAAGAATGTCACCAAAAAATCAGCAAAAAACTATTCGATTATATTTATTATTATTGCGGTAATCTTTGTTATTGTCGGCAATGTATACGACTCTAAATTAGCTCGTGCCATTGGTCATTTGGCTATCATATCAATGGTCTTGATGTGGTCATACCGTCTTAAAATTTACCAATGGACACAGGATTTCCAGCATAGTTTTTTTCCAAGAATGGAAGAACGATATAAAAACTTCCTTGCAAAAATCCTTCACGATAATAAGCCTTGGTATGCTTTGGGTGGAATTATCGGAATGCTGTTCCTTTCATTTATCTTATTGAGCATTTTCCCCAGAAAAGTATTATTTTTTCCTGATAATGTCCCAAATCAGGTCATCACATATATCGAGTATCCACAGGGAACGGACATTAATAAAACCAACAAAGCCACGATTTTTGTCGAAAAACAGGTGATTTCCATCTTAAGCAAATATGTAGATCCGAAAACGAACAAAAATTTCCTCGCGGAATCGATTGTTTCACAAGTGGGTGTTGGTGCCGGTAATCCCAATGTAGATGCCGGGTCTGCCTCTGAAACTCCTTATAAAGGAAAAGTAACGGTCAGCTTCTCAGAGTTCAAATTCAGGAAAGGCATCAATACGGCCGATATTCTGGAAGAAATACGAACCAAGGTAAAAGGTATTGCCGGGGCTTCCGTTACCGTAGAAAAAGATGCAAATGGACCGCCTGCGGGATATCCAATCAGTATTCAGCTGACCGGATTGGATTATGACGACATGTTGAAAGAAGCCGATAAGATGATTGCTTTTGTCAATTCCAAAAACATTCCTGGAATTGAAAAATTGAGTGTTGATGTCAACAAAGAAAGTCCTGAATTGGAAGTGAATGTCGACCGTGTTAATGCGGGAAGTGTGGGTGTTTCTACCGGACAAATCGGAATGAATCTGCGTCGTTCAGTATACGGACAGGAAATCTCTACTTTCAAGGAAGGCGATGATGATTATAACATTGTGATGCGTATGCAGGAAGACCAACGCAAAAACCAAAGCGTTTTGTTCAACCAATCGTTGACGTTCCGTAATCAGAATAATGGACAGATTGTACAATTGCCGATTTCAGCTGTTTCTACGACTGAGAAAACCACAACGTACAATCAGATCAAAAGAAAGAACCAGAAACGTATCATGACCATTTATTCAAATGTCTTGACAGGATATAATGGCGATGAAATCACAAAACAAATTCAGGCACAGCTGACGAATTACCAACTACCGAAAGGAATCACCTACTCGTTTTCCGGGGTGCAGGAAGAACAGGGTAAAAACCAGAGTTTCCTGATGTATGCGTTGTTTTTGGCCTTGGCCGGAATTACCCTTATTATTGTATTGCAGTTTAACTCGGTTTCTAAAACAGCAATTATTTTGTTTACGGTTATCCTGAGTTTTAGTGGGGTGTTTTACGGATATATAATTGCCAATATGGATTTCGTGATCCTGATGACGATGATGGGAATCATTTCGCTCGCCGGAATTGTGGTGAAAAATGGAATCGTACTGATGGACTTCTTCGTCTTATTGCTCGACAAACAAGTTGAAGAACGCGGTCTGAAAACACATGATGATTTGTCTTTGGCAGTCATCAAAGAAGTGATTATCGAATCCGGAAAATCAAGATTGCGTCCGGTACTATTGACGGCTTTAACCGCGGTATTGGGATTGATTCCGCTTGCCATAGGACTGAATTTCGATTTCTTTTCTTTGATTACCGATTTGAATCCGCACGTATTCATGGGTGGGGATAACGTGATTTTCTGGGGACCTTTGGCATGGACGATTATCTTCGGATTGACTTACGCGACGATCCTGACTTTAGTGATGGTTCCGGTAATGTTCTACTTGGTAAAGAGAACGAAATACTGGTTGAGAGACCGCAAGAAAAATAAGATCGTAGAATTGGTGAAATAATTTTAAGCTAATTCTAGTAGTTAAGATAAAACCATCAAGAGAAATTTTGATGGTTTTTTTATTCTACATTGGGACAAGTTTAACAGTTTTAATCAGTACCAAGTGATCTTTTTTTTACAAATTTGATAAAAATATTCTTACTCTCGTTTTTGTATAACAACTAAAAACTTAAAATGAAAAAAAACATCCTTACACTATTTATCTTTTTACTGATATCAAGTAAATTCGTAGGTCAAACAAAGAAAGACTATTTTACATTAGAGGGTATTATAAGAACAAATTATAGTGGATATATTTATCTTAGTTACAATAATAAAAAAGATAGTTGTTTAGTAATAAATAATAAATTTCATTTCAAAGGAAAAATGCCAATTGCGGATGTGGGATATTTCACTACAAGTAAGTTAACTTCAATGGAAAAAGATTTTTATTTAGAAAATGCAAATATCAAAATAGATATTAGTATTGAAACTAAAATAATTAAAGACTTTAAAATTGATTTTATAAAAATTAATTCAATATCTGGAACAAAGACAAGTTTGATTGAAAAAGATTATGAAGATTTTGTAGCAAAACATCAAAATGATAAAGATTGGCAAATGAAGCAATACAAAAAATTAGATGAGATTGTTTCAAAATATCCTAACCATAATTTGACTGGCGATTTATTAACTGGAGTATCGTGGGATTCTTTAGCAGACGTTAAAAAATTGCAATATTTTTATAATAAATTGGATTTGAAATCACAACGTCCTTCTACAATGTTAGTTTTTAAAAAAAACATCTACCCTTCGGAAAGTTCAAAGGTAGGTAAACCAATGGTAGACTTCGTACTTCCTGACAAAAACGGAAAATATATAAACACCAACCAATACAGAGGCTCAGTATTACTTATAGATTTTTGGGCTTCATGGTGTGCTCCTTGTAGAAAACAAATCCCAGAAATAACTAAAATATATGAGAAGTTTAAGGATAAAAACTTCAAAATTTTAAGTATATCGTTAGATAAAAATAAAGAAAAATGGCTTTTAGCATTAGAAAAAGAAAAAATGCAATGGGATAATGTCCTTGAGGATAAAGAATTTCTTAGTGAAATTGTAAAAGAATACGAAGTAAATGCAATACCAACTTCTTTTTTAATAAATGAAAAAGGAGTAATACTTGCCAATAATCCTACGATGCAAGAATTAGAAAATTATTTGAATAAACTTTAATGGGAAACTAGTAATTGTAGATTTATCGGCAACATATGAAGATGATGAAAATATTTTAAGTATCCCTTTCAAAATAGTATTAAAATC
This sequence comes from Flavobacterium sp. GT3R68, assembly GCF_007109225.1. GTDB lineage: Bacteria > Bacteroidota > Bacteroidia > Flavobacteriales > Flavobacteriaceae > Flavobacterium. Next base: position 714,492 of record NZ_VJZK01000001.1, on the reverse strand, counting down.
AAAATCGGCTGTTACACCAATGTGTGACAGCCGATTTCTTTATAGACGCAAATACCTGTATTAAAATAGTCAGAGATAGATATTCGGTGGAATATACTGAGAATCTCTGTTTATCAGTACGTCTTGTTCATATCCAAATTTAGTAAAAATAAAGTATTTAAAAAACTTTTTTCTCCCAAAAAATGAAAACTTAAAGTTTGAAAACAGTTTATTAACAGAGCTTAGAATTTTTAATGCAACAAGGCATCCAATTCTTCCTGGAGTTTTGGAGAGGAAGGTCTCGCCGCATCTGCCTTAACGACCTTTCCGTTTGGGTCTATTAAGATAAACCTCGGAATACCCTGAATGCCAAAACTCTTCACGAAATCAGAATTCCATTCTTTATCTGCCATAAGTTGAACGCCTCCTAATTCCTTATCCGTTACGAATTTTTTCCATTTATCATGATCTTTTAAAGCATCAATAGAAATACTTACAAATTCAATATTCTTACCATGGTACTTCTCCTCTACCTTTTTCAGGAAAGGAATTTCAGCACGACATGGGCCACACCAGGTTGCCCAAACATCAATATAAACATATTTGCCTTTAAAATCTTCTAATTTTGTTTTTCCTCCTTTATGATTTTCATAATCGAAAGAAGCTGAAATTGAATTGTTTATTTTATTGGTAGCTTGGGTTTCGTTATAAAATTTCTCCAAACCTTTTAAGGACATTTCAATATTTCGCTTTTGCAAAGACACGAAATTCGGATCTAATTTAGCCGCTTCCAATGCTGCGAAATCAGCCTTTTTCTTTTCACCCACCAGTTTATTAAAATCGGCTACGCTTGCCGTAAGGAGATTGTCATAATTGAATTTTTCATCTAAAAGGGCGCTTTGTGCAAGATAATTATTCTCTGCCGACCCTTTTCCGGAATAAACCAATGACTCATCAAACTCTTTGGCATCCATTTTTAACTTTAAATCAAAACCATTTTTAAGATACAGGCTGGCATATTCAACTCCGTCAAACATTTGATAAAAACCTTCTTTTACATTTAAAGAGTCTTTGAAAACGCCGTCTTTGTTGATCTGAATTTTTTTCAGGGTTTTATCGCCATTGTTTAAATAAATATAATCCCCATTCCTGTTGGCGATCTCTGCTTGAAATGTCACGTATTTCTTGTCCTGTCCATTACTATTAATGGAGCAGACAACTAGAAAAGCAATAAAGAATAATTTTTTCATAAAAGGTTTTGTTTATTTTTGGTAACCAAATCTACTCTAATTTTCTAATCAGCAAAAGAGATTAACAAAACATTTCATTTTAAATTTTTATTGAAGTTTCGCAGTTTTGGACATTAATCTGATTTTTGTTTTTACTTTTGCAGTCTAAAATTTAGATAATGTATAGAAGTCACAACTGTGGAGAATTAAACGCTGCACATATAAATACTGAAGTTACACTGGCAGGCTGGGTTCAAAAATCACGTGATAAGGGATTTATGAATTGGGTCGATTTGCGCGATCGTTATGGAATTACCCAGCTTATTTTTGACGAAGATCGTACCGATAAAGCCGTATTCGAATTAGCCAAAACTTTGGGACGTGAATTCGTTATCCAGATAAAAGGGACTGTTATTGAGCGTGAAGCCAAAAATAAAAACATGACTACCGGTGATATCGAAATTTTAGTAACCGAACTGAATATCCTGAATGCTGCTTTGACACCTCCTTTCACCATTGAAGATGAGACTGATGGAGGCGAAGACATCCGAATGAAATACCGTTATCTGGACATCCGTAGAAATCCTGTAAAAAACAGTTTGTTGTTTCGCCATAAAGTAGCGATGGAAGTTAGAAAATACCTTTCTGATCTGGACTTCTGTGAAGTGGAAACTCCTTATTTAATAAAATCCACTCCTGAAGGCGCAAGAGATTTCGTAGTTCCTTCGCGAATGAATGCCGGACAGTTTTACGCATTGCCACAATCCCCACAAACCTTCAAGCAATTATTGATGGTGGGTGGAATGGACAAATATTTCCAAATCGTGAAATGTTTCCGTGATGAGGATTTACGTGCCGACAGACAGCCGGAGTTTACACAGATCGATTGTGAAATGGCGTTTGTGGAACAGGAAGACATTTTGAATGTTTTTGAAGGACTGACCAGACATTTACTGAAAGAAATAAAAGGTGTGGAAGTAGAGAAGTTCCCAAGAATGACCTACGAACACGCGATGAAAACATATGGTAACGACAAACCGGATATCCGTTTCGGAATGGAATTTGGAGAACTGAACCATGTTGCCCAGAATAGAGAGTTCCCTGTTTTCAATTCGGCTGAATTGGTGGTCGGAATTGCTGTTCCCGGTGCCGGAGAATATACCCGAAAAGAAATTGACGGACTGATTGAATGGATGAAACGTCCTCAGATTGGAGCAACCGGAATGGTCTATGTAAAATGTAACGAAGACGGAACCTATAAATCATCTGTGGACAAATTCTACGATCAGGACGACTTAAGCAATTGGGCAAAGACTACCGGAGCACAGAAAGGCGATATGATTTTCGTATTGTCGGGCCCGGCGGATAAAACAAGAACACAATTAAGCACCTTGCGTATGGAAGTGGCCACGCGCTTGGGATTGAGAAAACCGGAAGAATTTGCCCCTTTATGGGTAGTTGATTTTCCACTACTGGAATTCGACGAAGACAGTGGCCGTTATCATGCGATGCACCATCCATTTACGTCTCCAAAACCGGAAGACATGCATTTATTGGAAACCGATCCCGGAAAAGTTCGTGCCAATGCCTATGACATGGTATTGAACGGAAATGAAATTGGAGGAGGTTCGATTCGGATACACGATAAAGCGACACAGCAATTAATGTTCAAATACTTGGGTTTCACCGAAGAACAGGCAAAAGAACAATTTGGATTCCTGATGGATGCATTCCAATTTGGAGCACCTCCTCACGGAGGATTGGCGTTTGGATTAGATAGATTGGTAGCGATTTTAGGCGGACAAGAAACGATTCGTGATTTTATTGCTTTCCCTAAAAATAATTCCGGCCGTGATGTCATGATTGACGCTCCATCGGCAATTGACGCGACGCAATTAAATGAGTTGCACATCAAAGTGGATTTGCTATAATTTACGCATAAAAAAAGGCTCTAAAACACTAAATATCAATATTTTTACAAAATTTTAACGTAAGAATGTTGTGCGTATTATATTAAAGGTTACATTTGTATCATTATAAATTATTATTACTATTACAATGCGTACAGGTACAGTTAAATTTTTCAATGAATCAAAAGGTTACGGATTCATTACAGACGAAGAAACAGGAAAAGACATTTTCGTTCACGCTTCAGGTATTAGAGCTGAAGAGTTGAGAGAAGGTGACAGAGTAAGTTACGAAGAAGAAGAAGGAAGAAAAGGTAAAGTAGCTGCACAAGTTGCAGTACTTGAAGACTAAAAATATATAGATTATTTTTGTTACCTATTGAATGTTTAAAGACGTTCCGATTAATTTCGGAACGTTTTTTTTTTGCAATAAACTGAAATTTAAACCCAAAAAAGCATCCTTATTTATAATTAATAAAAACTGCGTTTATTTAACACGCAAAACAAACCGAAATTGATTCATAGGGTTGTTATTTAATTATTGAAAACTTACCTTTGTAGTTAATTTCAAGGTTAATATTACAAAATATGCAAACAACCCAGCTAAGCTATCTTCCTATCCTTATGCAGTTTATTCTTGCGGTAGGATTTGTTGTAGGAACAGTGTTAATTTCGGGACTTTTAGGGCCGAAAAGAAATTCACAAATAAAAGATGAGAACTTCGAATGTGGGATTGAATCAGTGGGAAATGCCCGTATTCCTTTCTCTGTAAAATATTTCTTAGTAGCCATTTTATTTGTTCTGTTTGATGTCGAAGTTATTTTTCTTTATCCTTGGGCCATCAACTTCAAGGAACTGGGAATAGAAGGGATGGTCAAAATGGTCATATTCATGATGCTTCTGTTGGTGGGATTTTTCTATATCATCAAGAAAAAAGCATTGGAATGGGAATAAGATAATTTACATCTGTAGATTATTTACACAAGTGATTTTAAAAATATTGATTTCAAATTTTAGATACAGATCTAATCGAAATCTAAAAACTAAATACAATGAGCGATTCAAAAATAAAGATGGTGGAGCCGCCAGAAGGTGTTGTCGGTGAAGGTTTCTTCGCTACAAAACTGAATGACGTCGTAGGGATGGCAAGAGCCAATTCGCTTTGGCCATTGCCTTTTGCAACTTCATGTTGCGGAATTGAGTTCATGGCAACCATGGCTTCACATTATGATTTGGCACGATTTGGCTCTGAGCGTGTGAGTTTTTCTCCCCGTCAAGCGGATATGTTAATGGTGATGGGAACGATCTCCAAAAAAATGGCCCCAATTTTACGTCAGGTTTACGAACAAATGGCTGAGCCCCGTTGGGTGATTTCTGTTGGTGCCTGCGCCTGTTCAGGTGGTATTTTCGATACGTATTCTGTTTTGCAGGGAATCGATAAGGTTATTCCTGTTGACGTATACGTACCCGGATGTCCTCCAAGACCGGAACAAATCGTTGACGGCGTAATGAAATTACAGGAATTGGTACGAAACGAATCCGTTAGAAGAAGAAATTCTCCTGAATACAAAGAATTATTAGCCTCTTATAACATTAAATAATGGCTTTAGAAACAATCCAGATTCAAGATAAATTGACGGAAACATTTGGGGAAGATGTTTTTCATTTTAACCAGGAAAGAGATGTTTTTTCTTTTGAGGTTGCCGCCGATAAAATTACCGCAGTAATGCTTTTTTTGAAAAATGACGAAACCCTGCGTTTCAATTTTCTGACTGATTTATGCGGCATCCATTATCCGGATAATGAAATGCACAGACAATTTGCAGTGGTATATCACATGCATAACTGGTATGAGAACATCCGTATCAAAATCAGAACTTTTATTAGCGGCGAGAATCCGGAAATAAGAACGGTTTCCAATATTTTCTTATCGGCCAACTGGATGGAAAGAGAAACCTACGATTTTTATGGAATCAAATTCATAGGACATCCGCAATTGAAACGTATTTTGAATATGGATGAGATGACCTCATTTCCGATGAGAAAAGAATTCCCTATGGAAGATGGCGGAAGAACTGATAAAGACGATCGTTTTTTCGGAAGAACCGTAGACAATTACTAATATAATTTTTCACATTCTATAAATGTCAGAACTATTATTACCACCGGAGCATCGATATGCTGAAATTATAAAAAAGAGGATGAATGATGAAGGAAGCGAGCTTTCTGTTCTGAATTTAGGCCCTACACACCCGGCAACGCACGGAATCTTTCAGAACATCCTTTTAATGGATGGGGAAAGAATTTTAGAGGCCGAACCAACCATTGGCTACATTCACCGCGCCTTTGAAAAAATTGCGGAGAACCGTCCTTTTTACCAGATTACTCCCCTTACCGACCGAATGAACTACTGCTCCTCTCCTATAAACAATATGGGATGGTGGATGACATTGGAGAAATTATTAGGTGTTGAAGTTCCAAAAAGAGCGCAATATTTAAGGGTAATCGTAATGGAACTGGCTCGTATTACCGACCACTTGATCTGTAATTCGATTCTTGGTGTGGATACCGGAGCCTATACCGGATTTTTATATGTTTTCCAATTCCGTGAAAAAGTTTATGAGATCTATGAAGAAATCTGCGGAGCCCGTCTGACTACCAACATGGGAAGAATCGGTGGTTTCGAAAGAGATTGGTCACCGGAGGCATTTAGAAAATTAGATGTGTTTTTAGAAGAATTTCCGATTGCCTGGAAAGAATTCGAAAACCTGTTCGAAAGAAATAGAATATTTATTGACCGCACCGTTAATGTAGGCCCGATTTCTGCTGAAAAAGCAATTTCATACGGATTTACAGGTCCAAACCTGCGTGCTGCAGGAGTAGATTATGACGTTCGTGTCGCACACCCGTACAGTTCTTATGAAGATTTTGACTTTGTGGTTCCTGTCGGAAAATCAGGTGATACTTATGATCGTTTCTGCGTAAGAAATGCCGAAGTATGGGAAAGTCTGAGCATCATCAAACAAGCGTTAGCAAAAATGCCGGAAGGAAACGACTATCACGCTGAAGTTCCGGATTATTACCTTCCTCCAAAAGAAGACGTGTACACGACCATGGAATCCTTGATTTACCATTTCAAAATTGTAATGGGTGAAGTTCCGGTTCCGGTAGCAGAAATTTACCATGCAGTGGAAGGTGGAAACGGGGAACTTGGTTTTTACTTGGTTACTGACGGAAGCCGTACTCCTTACCGACTGCATTTCCGCAGACCTTGTTTTATTTATTATCAAGCCTATCCGGAAATGATCCAAGGTGCATTACTTTCTGATGCCATCGTAATATTGTCAAGTTTAAATGTAATTGCGGGAGAATTAGACGCATAAATTATGGAACACACAAATCAAACACAAAACATAAATATTACTGACGCTTTGATGACTCGCATCAATGAATTAATCAGTCATTATCCTTCCGATAAAAGAAAATCAGCCTTATTACCGGTTTTACATGAAGTTCAGGATGCTCACGACAACTGGTTGAGCATTGAACTAATGGACAGAGTTGCTGAAATTCTTCAGATCAAACCGATTGAAGTATATGAAGTAGCTTCTTTTTACTCTATGTACAATCAAAGACCAATTGGTAAATACATGTTCGAATTTTGCCAGACTTCCCCATGTTGTCTGAATGGAGTGGAGAATTTAATGGATTACACCTGTAACAAATTAGGCGTAAAAGTAGGCGAACCAACCCCAGACGGTATGTTTGAAGTACGTGGTGTTGAATGTTTAGGCGCTTGTGGTTATGCCCCGATGATGCAGTTGGGTGACTTTTATCAGGAACATCTGACGGAAGAAAAAATCGACCAGTTAATCGCTGATTGTAAAGACAATAAAATAATATTACACGATAAATAAGATGTCAAAAAAAATATTATTAGACAAAATAAATGTTCCGGGAATCAGAACCTATGAAGTATACCGTCAAAACGGAGGTTATGCTTCAGTGGAAAAAGCCATGAAAACAATGACACCCGATGAAGTGGTGGAAGAAGTAAAAACTTCCGGACTCAGAGGTCGTGGTGGCGCTGGATTTCCGGCAGGAATGAAATGGAGTTTTATTGATAAAAAATCAGGAAAACCAAGACATTTGGTTTGCAATGCCGACGAATCAGAGCCAGGAACTTTTAAAGACCGTTATCTGATGGAATTCATTCCTCACTTATTGATCGAGGGAATGATTACTTCCAGTTATGCTTTGGGCGCCAATTTATCGTACATCTATATTCGTGGAGAATATATGTGGATTTACAAAATTTTAGAAAGAGCTATTGCCGAAGCGAAAGCTGCTGGTTTTTTAGGAAAAAATATTTTAGGTTCGGGTTTTGATTTGGAATTATATGTCCAAATTGGTGCCGGAGCTTACATTTGTGGTGAAGAAACCGCATTAATTGAATCTCTGGAAGGAAAAAGAGGAAACCCAAGAATCAAGCCGCCATTTCCGGCAGTTTCGGGACTTTGGGCAAATCCTACGGTAGTAAACAATGTGGAAACCATTGCCGCTGTGCCGTGGATTGTAAATAATTCAGGTGCGGATTATGCCCGAATTGGAATTGGACGTTCTACCGGAACCAAATTAATTTCAGCATCAGGACACATCAAAAATCCGGGCGTTTATGAAATTGAATTGGGTTTATCGGTTTATGAATTTATGAATTCCGATGAGTATTTAGGCGGAATGAGTTCAGAGCGACCTTTAAAAGCATTTGTACCGGGAGGAAGTTCTGTGCCAATTTTACCTGCTCATTTAATCTACAAAACGGCAGCCGGAGAAGACCGATTGATGTCGTATGAATCTTTAAGCGATGGTGGATTTGCATCCGGATCGATGTTGGGTTCTGGCGGTTTTATAGTGTATAACGATACGTCCTGTATTGTTAGAAATACCTGGAATTTTTCAAGATTTTACCACCATGAAAGCTGTGGCCAATGTTCGCCTTGCCGCGAAGGAACCGGTTGGTTGGAAAAAGTATTGCACCGAATTGAAAACGGTCACGGCCGTGAAGAAGATATCGATTTGTTATGGAGCATTCAGAGTAAAATTGAAGGTAATACGATTTGTCCGCTTGGTGATGCAGCAGCATGGCCGGTAGCAGCAGCAATTCGTCATTTCAGGGACGAATTTGAATACCATGTCCGTTTCCCGGAAAAAATAAAAAACAGAGATCACTTTGTGGCGGAACCTTTTTCTAAAGTCATAATGTCGAATGTCTAAAAGTCTTAGCGGATTATAAATTGGGGAAATTCAATTCATTCGAAGAAATTAATTCTTGGCAAAAAGCAAGATTGTTTAATAAGAGGATTTACGAAATAACAGAAAATCAAACTTTTAAAAAAGATTTTGATTTAACAAGACAGATAAGAAGAGCATCAATTTCAATTTCTTCGAATATTGCAGAAGGATTTGAAAGGAGTACAGATATAGAATTTGTTTATTTCTTATACATTGCAAAAGCATCAGCAGGTGAAGTAAGATCTCAGTTGTACTTAGCACTGGATTTAAACTATATTTCAAAATTAGAATTTGAAGAGTTATTTGAGGATGTTTCAAACATTTCAAAGTTGATAAGTGGATTTATAAAATATTTAAATGATAGTCAAAAGTCATAAAGTCAAAAGTCATGTCGAAGGGCCCGGCATAAATGACATTAAGACGTTAAGACATTAAGACATTAAGACTTAATAAATGAAAGTAACCATAGACGGTCAGGAAATTGAAGTTGAAGCAGGAACCACCATCTTGCAAGCCGCCAGAAAAATTGGAGGCGAATCCGTACCACCAGCCATGTGCTATTATTCTAAATTAGAAGGTAGCGGTGGGAAATGTCGTTGTTGTTTGGTGGAAGTTTCCAAAGGAAGCGAAGCCGATCCAAGACCGATGCCAAAACTGATGGCTTCCTGCGTGACAGGATGTATGGACGGAATGGAAGTGAACAGTAAATCCTCCCCAAGAGTTGAAGAAGCAAGACAGTCGGTAACAGAATTTTTACTGATCAATCACCCATTGGACTGTCCGATTTGTGATCAGGCCGGTGAATGTGATTTACAGAATTTAAGTTTTGAACACGGAAAATCCAAAACCCGTTTCATCGAAGAAAAAAGAACATTCGAACCGGAAGATATTGGCCCTAACATCCAGTTGCACATGAATCGTTGTATTCTGTGTTACCGTTGTGTGATGGTAGCCGATCAATTGACTGACAATCGCGTTCATGGCGTGATGGACAGAGGAGATCATTCGAATATTTCAACTTGTATTTCCAAAGCCATCGATAATGAATTCTCCGGAAATATGATTGACGTTTGCCCTGTGGGTGCGTTAACTGACAAAACGTTCCGTTTCAAATCGAGAGTTTGGTTTAACAAACCGTATAATGCACACCGCGATTGCGATAAATGTTGCGGAAAAACGACCGTGTGGATGTTTGGTGATGAGATACAAAGGGTTACCGGAAGAAAAGATGAATACCATGAAGTAGAAGAATTTATCTGTAACGGTTGTCGTTTTGACCACAAAGACCCATCACACTGGGTTATTGAAGGACCGAGAATTTTCGAAAAGGATTCGGTTATCAACCAAAACAAATACGAGAAAAAATTAGAAACAGTTCATATCGCTACTGAAACAGGTATTTTGAAAGGTAGGGAGCAAGATCGTAAAAAAATAAGTATGCCTGCTGTTCCATTGAGTAAACAAGAAGAAGAAGAATTTAAAAAAGGGAATCTTTAATGGACAGTACAATTATTATAGAAAAAAGTATCATTATCACCGTAGTTTTCGCGATTACAATGATTATGGCTATGTATTCGACGTGGGCTGAACGTAAAGTAGCAGCTTTTCTACAAGATAGACAAGGGCCAAACCGTGCAGGTTGGGGTGGATTATTACAGCCGCTTGCCGATGGACTAAAATTATTCTCGAAAGAAGAATTTGAGCCCAACACTCCTAATAGATTCCTGTTTTTCCTAGGTCCGATTATCGCCATGAGTACCGCTTTAATGACGAGTGCCGTGATTCCCTGGGGGGACAAACTGCATGTTTTTGGCAGGGACGTCATCTTACAGGCAACCGATATTGATGTGGCCTTATTGTACATCTTCGGTGTAATTTCCGTTGGAGTATACGGTATCATGATTGGTGGCTGGGCCTCGAATAATAAATTTTCTTTGATGGGAGCGGTTCGTGCCGCTTCGCAAATGGTTTCGTATGAAGTGGCTATGGGACTTTCGATAATCGCCTTGTTGATGATGACCGGAACCTTGAGTCTGAGAGAAATATCGTTACAACAATCCGGGATGAACTGGAATGTATTTTATCAGCCGTTGTCGTTTTTGATCTTCTTGATTTGCGCTTTCGCCGAAACAAACAGGACGCCATTCGATTTAGCGGAATGTGAAAGCGAATTGATTGGTGGATACCACACCGAATATTCATCGATGAAAATGGGATTTTATTTATTTGCTGAATATGCGAATATGTTTATCTCTTCTACGATTTTAGCGGTATTGTTCTTTGGAGGTTACAATTATCCGGGAATGGAATGGATGGTGGAAAACGTAGGTGTCAATCCGGCGAATATTTTAGGGATTGTAGTGTTGTTTATCAAAATTTGCGCGTTTATTTTCTTCTATATGTGGGTGAGATGGACAATTCCAAGATTCCGTTACGACCAATTGATGCATTTGGGATGGAGAATATTGATTCCGTTGTCGATTGTCAATATTATGATTACCGGAATCGTAATTTTGAGAGGAGAAATAGCAGCCTATTTAGGATTATAAGCCCCCTAACCCCCGAAGGGGAAATATTAGGACTAAATATATAGAAATGCCTTAGCCCTGATAGCAGTGGAAATCCTTTTATACTGGACTTGTTTCAGGATCCTGAAACAAATCAGGATAAAAGATTGAAACGGAAAGCAGGAATAGCTTCAAATAAAAAATAAAAATAAAATGTCGATAGAAAACATATCCTTATCGGGAAGAAAGAAGCAAGTCTCTAACAAGGAGATGACCTTTTTGGAAAGAATGTATCTGATTGCGATTATCAAAGGTTTGATTATTACGATTAAACACTTGTTCCGCAGAAAAGTGACGATTCAGTACCCGGAACAGGTTCGGGAAATGAGTCCGGTGTACCGCGGTCAGCACCAGTTGAAGCGTGACGAACTGGGACGTGAAAACTGTACCGCCTGTGGTTTGTGTGCACTTTCCTGTCCGGCAGAAGCCATCACGATGAAAGCCGGGGAACGCCAGAAAGGCGAAGAATTGCTATATCGTGAAGAAAAATATGCGACAATATATGAAATCAATATGCTGCGTTGTATTTTCTGTGGATTGTGTGAGGAAGCGTGTCCGAAAGATGCCATTTACCTGACAACTTCCAAAGAACTGGTTCCTTCTAGTTATGAAAGAGAAGATTTTATTTTCGGAAAAGATAAATTAGTCATGCCTTTGGATGAAGCAATGAAAAATGCTCAAGCGAATGCCCAACTTAAAAACGTTAACTAATGTCGATTATACTTATTATATTTTGTGTTTTAGCTGCCATAACTTTGTCAACGGCATTTTTGACCATCTTTACCCGAAATCCGATTCATAGTGCCATTTACCTGGTAATTTGTTTTTTCTCCATCGCCGGACATTACCTATTACTGAATTCCCAGTTTCTTGCCATTGTTCACGTGATTGTGTATTCGGGTGCGATTATGATTCTGTTCCTGTTCACCATTATGTTGATGAACCTCAACAAAGAGGATGAAGTGCATAAACCGCGTGTAACCCGTTTGGGAGCCGTGGTGGTATTCTGTCTGACTTGTATGGTTTTAATTGCCATTTTTATCAACTCCAAACCTATTGTTGGAGAATACATCACGACCGGTGAAGATTACCAATCGATAAAAGTATTGGGTAGAGTCTTGCTCAACGAATATATGGTGCCTTTCGAATATGCTTCCATATTACTTTTGGTTGCGATGATCGGAACGGTTTTATTGTCTAAAAAAGAAAAATCAGCCAAATAATATGAATAATATTTTGAATCAAATTGGTATCGAAAATTATATCTTCCTGGCGGTAATACTCTTCAGTATTGGCGTATTTGGAGTTTTATACCGACGCAATGCCATTATCGTTTTTATGTCAATTGAAATCATGCTGAATGCCGTAAATCTTTTATTCGTGGCATTTTCAACCTATCATCAGGATGCTCAGGGACAAGTATTCGTATTCTTTTCGATGGCTGTGGCCGCCGCCGAAGTAGCTGTTGGATTGGCAATTCTGGTTTCGATTTATAGAAATTTAGGTTCGATTGATATCGATAATTTAAAAAACTTAAAAGGATAATCTTCAATGGATACAAGTTTAGCTTTAGTATTAGTAGCAGCTCCTTTTTTAGGATTTTTATTTAATGTTTTTTTAGGTAAAAAAGCAGGCAAAAGTATTGTCGGGATCGTAGGGACACTTTCAGTGGTGGTTTCTTTTGCGGTGACATTGTATTTTTTCATGCAAATCAACCAAACAGGACAGCCGATAGCCATCAATTTATTTGAATGGATTTCCTTGAAAAGCTTCAAAATCAATTTCGGATTCCTTTTGGACCAGCTTTCCTTGCTTTGGTTGCTTTTTGTAACAGGAATTGGAGCGTTGATCCATATGTATTCCATCAGTTACATGCACGATGACGAGAAAATGCATTCCTTTTTTGCATACTTAAACCTGTTTATTTTCTTCATGATTACGTTGGTAATGGGAAGCAATTTATTGGTGATGTTCATTGGTTGGGAAGGTGTTGGTCTTTGTTCCTATCTATTGATTGGTTTCTGGTACAAAAACCAGGATTTCAATGATGCGGCAAAAAAGGCTTTCATCATGAACAGAATCGGGGATTTGGGTTTCCTTATCGGAATCTTTATCGTGGGTTATTTGTTCTCTACCTTAGATTTTATGGAGCTTAAAGAAACGATTCTTGGCGGAACCAGCCGTGGAAATACAGTTTGGATTGCTTTGGCAGCCTTAGCTTTATTCATCGGTGCTTCCGGAAAATCGGCTCAGATTCCATTATACACGTGGTTGCCGGATGCAATGGCGGGACCTACACCGGTTTCAGCATTAATCCACGCGGCAACGATGGTTACCGCAGGTATCTTTATGATTACCCGTTTGAATTTCCTGTTTGAACTGGCACCGCAAATCCAGAATATCATTGCGATTGTTGGAGCCGTTACCGCTTTGGTAGCTGCTACTATTGGACTAGTTCAAAATGACATCAAGAAAGTATTGGCCTACTCTACCGTTTCACAATTGGGATTAATGTTCCTGGCCTTAGGATTAGGAGCTTATGAAGTAGCCGTTTTTCACGTTATCACGCATGCCTTTTTCAAAGCATGCCTGTTCCTGGGTTCGGGTTCGGTTATTCATGCCTTGTACGGAGAACAGGATATGCGCAGAATGGGTGGGCTGAAAAACGTAATGAAAATTACCTTTATCACATTCCTGATCGCGTCATTGGCTATATCAGGTATCCCTCCTTTTTCAGGATTCTTCTCGAAAGATGAAATTTTATTGGTCGCCTTTGAACACAATAAAGTGCTTTGGGTTATCGCTTCGATTGCTTCAATCATGACTGCTTTTTATATGTTCCGTTTGTTATATCTTACGTTCTTCAAGGAATTCAGAGGAACCGAAGAACAAAAACATCATTTGCATGAAAGCCCAGGTTTAATCACTTTCCCCTTAATCGTATTGGCTATTTTAGCGGCCGTGGGCGGATTGATCAGTTTACCGGGCAACAGTTGGCTGAACCATTATTTAGCTCCGATTTTACCGGAAGAAATCCATGAAGCACATGCTTTCGGTACTACCGAATACATGCTGATGGCCATTGCCGTTGTGGGCGGTCTGCTCGGAATCGGGATAGCATACACCAAATATATCAAGCAGGCTCAAGTTCCTAACGAAGACAGTGAAATTACCGGTTTCTCCAAAGTTTTATACAACAAATATTATGTGGATGAAGCTTATGAATTCCTATTTGTAAAACCTGTTAATGCGCTATCCAGATTCTTCAGGGATTATGTGGAAACCGCTTTATCAGCCTTTGTTTTCGGATTTGCAAAGGTAACCAACGCTATCGGGACACAAGGAAAGACATTACAGAGCGGAAATATCGGACTGTATCTTTTCGCCTTTGTTTTAGGAGTTTGCGCAATATTAACCTGTTTATTTATAGCACAATAATTTTACATAATGGATGTAACTTATATATTAATTCTACTTTTAGCTGGCGCTTTCGCCACTTATTTCTCAGGCGATAAATGGGCTCCAAAAGTAGCTTTGTTCTTTAGCCTAATTGCTTTGGGAGGTTCCTTATGTTTGCTGAGCCAATACAATTCAGGACATGAGATCGGATTTATCCGACTTTGGATCAGTAAACCCCGAATCTTTTTTGCATTACAAGTGGACGGACTTGCTTTGGCCATGTTATTACTGACCACGGCCTTGACACCGATTATAATCTATTCCTCATTTGGAAATACCTATAAAAACGCCAAGAATTTCTATGCATTAATCCTATTCATGACATTTGCCATGGCGGGTACATTCCTTGCTGCGGATGGGTTTTTATATTATATTTTCTGGGAATTGGCATTGATTCCAATATACTTCATCGCATTGCTTTGGGGTAACGGGGATGCCGAAGAACGGAAAAAAGCCGTGTTAAAATTCTTTATTTACACACTTGCCGGTTCTTTATTCATGTTAGTGGCCTTTGCTTATTTATACAACAAATCCGGAAGCTTTTTAGTGGGTGATTTGACCCGATTGATGTTATCCTCAACGGAACAATTCTGGATATTCCTCGCTTTCTTCCTAGCGTATGCAATCAAGATTCCATTGATTCCTTTCCATACCTGGCAGGCAACCGTATACCAAAAAGCCCCAACAGTCGGAACCATGCTGTTATCCGGTATCATGTTGAAAATGGGATTGTATAGCGTTCTTCGTTGGCAGCTGCCTATTGCGCCTTTAGCGGCTAAAGAATACATGTACATTTTCATCGGATTGGGAATTGCTGGTGTCATCTATGGTTCTATCGTAGCCTTGAGACAAAAGGATCTTAAGAAACTATTAGCCTATTCTTCTTTAGCGCACGTTGGATTAATTGCAGCGGGTTCTTATACATTAACATTGGACGGATTGCGAGGAGCGGTTTTACAAATGATTGCCCACGGTTTCGTTATCGTAGGATTGTTTTTTGCAGCTGAAATAATCTTCAGAAGATACGAAACCAACTCCATTTCGGAAATGGGTGGTATCCGTAGCCAATCCCCAAAATTCACGTCCATGTTCATGATTCTGGTTTTGGCATCTGTGGCACTACCATCTACGTTCAACTTTATTGGGGAATTTACCGTATTGTACAGTCTTTCCCAAATCAACATCTGGTTTGCGATTTTGGGAGGAACCACCATTATTTTCGGAGCCTATTATATGTTGAAAATGTTCCAGCATGTGATGCTGGGAGAAACAAACGCTAAAATATTCAAGGATGTAACTTTCAATGAAGGATTGTCATTGGTAATTATCATTGCCGTTTTGTTCTTCTTTGGGATGTATCCAA
This sequence comes from Flavobacterium sp. GT3R68, assembly GCF_007109225.1. GTDB lineage: Bacteria > Bacteroidota > Bacteroidia > Flavobacteriales > Flavobacteriaceae > Flavobacterium. The sequence goes on along the minus strand of NZ_VJZK01000001.1, from coordinate 698,696 downwards.
AACCGATTATCGATATGATTACGCCAAGTCTTGAAAACATCTTATTACAAATAAACCGATTTAACTAAGTCAAATAAAAAATGAATACATTAATAGCTATAACAGGATTAGGTGTTTTATGCCTTTTATTTGAAATTTTAAATCTGAGAAAAGCATTGGTTCCGATTACCATCATCGGACTGTTGGCCGTTTTGGGTCTGAACATATCCGAATTTAATACCCCTGCGAACTATTACAACAACATGATTGTTGTCAGCAAATTCTCAGTGGCATTCTCGAGTTTATTCATCGTATTGACCATATTTTTAGTGGCTTTGAGTCATGATGTTTATGAAAATCATCAGACCAAAATCTCTGATTTCATTGCCATAAAAGTATTTTTACTATCCGGAGCCGTAGCCATGGTATCGTTCGGGAACCTTTCAATGTTCTTCCTGGGCATTGAAGTGTTGTCTATTTCCTTATATATCTTGGCGGCAAGCAACCGATTGAGTCTTAAAAGTAATGAGGCGGGAATGAAATATTTCCTGATGGGTTCGTTTGCTTCCGGAATCATATTATTCGGTATCTGTTTGATTTACGGGGCGATGGGAACTTTTGACGTGGCAGAAATTAGTGAATTATCAAGATCGGCTGAATTACCGAGTTGGTTCTTTATCGGAATTGTATTGGTTACTATCGGAATGTTGTTTAAAGTGGCTGCAGTTCCATTTCATTTCTGGGCACCGGATGTATACCAAGGTTCTCCAACTTTGATTACCACGGTAATGAGTACGTTGGCTAAAGTTGTGGCTATCGCGACATTATACAAGTTACTGACAGCCATGAATGCGGATATTACGTATCGTTTCGAAATCATCATTGTAGTCATTTCTATTGCCTCGATGACTGTTGGGAATATTATGGCCCTGAGACAAAGCAATGTGAAACGTATGTTGGCTTTCTCCGGAATCTCACATGCCGGATTTATGTTGATGGCATTATTGAGCATCAGCACGTCATCCAGTAGCTTATTATATTATGCGTCTGCCTATTCATTGTCCGGAATTGCTGCGTTCAGCGTGATTTTATATGTTTGTAAAAATAAAGACAACGAAGAAATTTTCAATTTCAACGGACTTGGAAAAACGAACCCGGTTTTAGCTGCCGTACTTACTGCCGCTTTGCTCTCGATGGGTGGAATTCCGATTTTCTCCGGATTTTTTGCAAAATTCATATTGTTCAGCCAGACCATTGAAGCCGGTTATCTGGTAGTCGTTATTGCTGCGGTGATTAATTCCATCATCAGTATTGGCTACTATTTCAAACTGATTTTGGCAATGTATACCAAAGAACCAAATGAAGAAACCCAAAAAACACCGTTTGTATTTTATGCGGTAGGTGTAGTATCGATACTATTAAATATTATTATAGGTCTGTTCCCTTCCCTGGTAATGAACATATTGGGATAAAATTATACAACTTATAGAAAATCCATTAAGAGCAATTTTGATGGATTTTTTATTTCCTATAACTCTATGGCGATTCCTAATAAAAACCTAAAGTCAAATCAGCTGCAAAAGGAATTGACTACATTTGTATATACAAATAATAAGTTTTATGGAAAATAAATTAAAAATACAAATCTGGTCCGATGTCATGTGTCCTTATTGTTATATTGGAAAAAGAAGAATTGAGGGTGCTCTGTCGCTTTTTGAACATAAGGATGCCGTCGAGATCGAATGGAAAAGCTTTCAGCTGGATGCCAATTTTATCGCATCACCAGACGACAACACTATCGATCATTTAGCAAAAAAATATCAAAAAGATACCGCTTGGGCCAAAGAAATGGTAGCAAATATGACTCAGAACGCAAAAAATTCAGGGTTAGACTTTCATTTTGAAAAAGCAGTTCTTGCCAACTCTTTCGATGCACACCGTCTGTTGCACCTGGCAAAAAAGCATAACCTACAGAATGAATTGGAAGAACAATTATTTAAAGCGTATTTAACCGATGGTAAAGACATCAATGATGTAATAACGTTAATCAAACTTGGACAGCAAGTCGGACTTGAAACCGAAGCAATTGAGCAAGTTCTTCATTCTGAAGCTTACGCGAACGAAGTGAAACAAGACATCGAAGAAGCAAACGCCCTAGGAGTACAGGGTGTTCCCTTTTTTGTTTTTGACAATAAATATGCCATTTCCGGAGCACAACACGTGGAGACTTTTGTGAAAACTCTTGAAAAAGTATGGGAAGAAGGGAAATTTGATTCAGAAGTGACGCTATTGAAAGACTCCCCAGCCAATAGTTGTGATATCAATGCATGTGATTAAATCAGTGCTGGACTAGCCCTGATAAAAGCGGCATCCTTTTATTTTTTTCTTTAAAAAATAAAAAATAAAGCGGATTGCTTCGCCAGTTCGGCCTTCAGCCTCGGGTGCAGGATATAGCTTCAAAAAATGGTTTAAAACTAAACCAGTTTAAATAGAAAAAACCCCTTCTTTCGAAGAGGTTTTTTACGTACCCGGAGCCGGAATTGAAACCCCTCGATTCCTCCATTTTACTAAACAACCAAAAACATTACAATAAATACTTAAAAACCCTTATTTTTAGATACATTACAGCATATTTAAAACAAACATATTGCCTAATGAAATTTAATAAAATAGAATGAAATCTCAAAACGGTTGGGCAACGGTTGGGCAACTTTGTGAAATCTAGTACAAATTTCATTACTTTTGAAGTGTTCAAAAGTTCAACCGTTCAAAAGTTATAAAATGGCAACAATTCAATACCGATTAAGAAGCAAGGCAAATAAAAACGTTTCCATAAAAATTCGTTTATCAATCAATCGAGATAACGTATTTGAGCTAAATACAGGCTTTACAATCAACCCAAACAACTGGAGTGAGCCAAATGGACTGCCAAAGCAAACTCTTGCAGAAAACAAACGATTATCTAATAACCTTAAAAAGTTAGAAACCTTTGTTTTAACCAACCTCAACACCGATTTAGGCAAAAGTGTTTTAATAGATGCTTTATGGCTCGAAACTAAAATAAATGATTGTTTTGAACGTATTGAGAAAACAGATACAGGATTGATAGTAAATTACATTCAGGACATTATCGACAATGCGAGTACACGAAAAGTAAAAATAAAAGGCGGTCATAAGCTGGGGTTGTCAAAAAGCAGAGAAAACAGTTTTATCTCAACTAAAAGTATAATTTCAGAATATCAAACCAAAACAAAAAAGCAAATCCACTTTATTGATATTAACGAAACCCTGATTGATAAGTTTACAAACTGGCTAATCAAAACAAAAAAATATGCTGTAAATACAGCTTCAAAACATATTGCAAATATTAAAACAATTAGTATTGAAGCAGAAAAAAAAGGCATTCAAGTTAACCCATTTGCAAAGCAAATTACTATTTTTTCAGAAAGAGACGAAGACCGATTTATACAAACTTTGTCCTTTGAGGAATTGGAAATCATTAGAACCGCCGACATAAAAGGCGAGGCGTACAACAACGCCCGCAAATGGGTGCTATTTGGGTGCGAAATTGGGCAACGTGGAGGCGACTTAATGGATATTACTAAAGAGAATATTCGATATAGTAAAGGAAATATGTATTTAGATATAATACAGCAAAAAACAAAAAAAGAGGTTACAATTGGTATTAAAGCACCTCACGTTATTGACATAATAGAAAACAGTTTCCCTTATAAAATAAGCACTCAAAAATTGAATCTTTACATTAAAGAAGTTTGCAAAATTGCAAAAATTGAAACCCTTACCGAGGGCAAAATATTTGATGCAAAAACAGGGCGTAAAGAGCTGAAATTTTATGAAAAACATAAATTGATAACCTCGCATAGTTTTAGGCGTTCTTTTGCTACTAATTACTATAAAATTGTACCAACAGCAGTGCTAATTGGAATAACTGGACATTCTAAAGAAAGTTTATTTTTAACCTATATCAATAAAAGTGAAGACAAAGACAGCAACGCCGATTTATTTATGAAGTTTTACGAAACCATAAACAAAGACAAAAAACCGGAAATGAAGTTGATTAAAAACGGAACTGACAACTAAATATGACCATTTAAGGAACCTAATAAGAAAGCAATGCAAATAGATGAACCTTACCAAAAAATTATGCTGGACTTTGAAACAAAACTATTATTAGAAAATGAGTACATCAGCGACAGACTGACATTTTTAATTGATAATGATGGAAAAACAGAAAATGATTTCATTGCAAGTAAAATTGAAAGTATCAATTTTCAGATTAAAGAAAGACAAAGAAAATTTAATTTGCCGGATAATGAATTCTATCAAGAATTTAGAAATGAACAAGAAGAAATATTTATTAATAATGGCGATGAAGCAGAAAACATAAAAGAATTTTTTGAAAACAGAAATTCCTATCACAAAGTTTATTATCATCGAGATAACTATATTGATTTAGAATTGATTTTCTATAAAATAAAACTTAACGGCTTACCAAAGATTGAAGTATCAAAACCAACAGTAAAACAGTCTTTTGAAATAGGACTATTATTTGCAAAGGGAGAAGTATATTCTAAATTAGACCCGAAAAAAGGTTTTCGTTATTATCATTTAACAAAAGAATTTGAAAACCCTACACAATTATCAAAACATTTAAAACTTTCTAGGCAATATATAAACGATAGTATGAAAGAAAGTGAATCACATCACAATATTTATAAAAACATTAAACAGATGAAAGAGATTGTTAATTATTGCGAAGAAAACAAAATAGATATTTGCGAAAGTTTTAAAAGTAAATACTTGTCAATAGTAGACAAACAATCGTAATCAAATATTGCACAAATTCTGCACAAGTGCAGTGATATATAAAACTGGAAATAGAATCAATTTTGCCAAAGCATTAACAAACAAATACTTTGCAAGATGGCACAAATTCAATTTATCAGTACTAGCCCGCAGGAACTTCAAACCCAAATTAGCGGGGAAATTAAAATCCAACTAGACGAATTTCTTAAAAATTTCGCGCCGAAACAACCAAATGACTATCTGACAAGAAAACAGGTAAGTGAAATGTTTGATGTGGATATTTCAACAGTAGCAAACTGGCAAAAAAACGGCAAATTACGACCTCTAGGAATATCGGGGCGTGTTTACTTCCTACGTTCCGAAGTAGAAGCAAGTTTAACACCATTAAACGGCTAAGCCAATCATTTAATTTATCGAAACATTAGGGCAACAAAAAAGGGAGTTGTTCACGCTCCCTTATACTTTGTTCAAAAGTTAGTTTCACAAGGCAATTGTAAAACCGTTTTCAAAGATAATATTAATGGTAGATTACACAAAAATATACCTCTTAAATATTGATACTCAAAAGTTGCTAAAATTAAAAGTCCTGGACTTTAAAAGCACAATTTCAAAAACTACTGGCGAAATTAACGAAAGTGTTTTTATTGCGAAATATCACTTTTGCGAAATCACTATTCAGAGAATTAAAGAAGAAGGCAAACCCGAAAGAACTCACGTGTTTTTTGTAGGCAGTATTCATAAAATGTGGAATGAACTCAACGGAATAAAAGCACCCAATTACGACGAAAAGAAATTGTATAAGGGATTTAATGGCAATCAATTTACACTAAACAACATTGTTGAGGTTAGAACTCATTTAGAAGATTTATTTGACTGTAAAGCATCTCAAATGATTTTTCAGAACATCGAATTTGGAGTAAATATAATATTAGATTACAACCCTATATTGTTTATAAAAGGGTTGCTATATCGCAAAAACATAATGTTTGAGTTTAGTCATCACGGTAATAGTTCAAAAGTAATATACTGTAATTATTTACTCAAGATTTACAGTAAATTATATCAATACGATATGGCAGAAAATGTAATCCGTATAGAGTTGAAAACCCTAAAAATGGATGGGCTAAAAGACAAAAACATTGTCATTGATATTAAGACGTTTGAGGACATAAACGAAAACACCTTGGATAAAGTTTCAAAGTTGCTTATAAAGAGGTTCAACGAAATTAGACATTATGATTACTCCATCGACAAAAAGAAGCTTACAGAACACAAGTTAAATGCGTTGAGGGATTATTCCAACCCTAGGTATTGGATTAATGATTTAGAACCAAATGATAGGGATCGACATTTGAAAAGATTAGACAGCATCACGACTAAATTTTCAAAAAAAAGGTTTCAAAAAATCCTGATTGAGATTGAAAAAAAGTGTAGCACGGTTAACCAACTTTTTGATAATAAAACTAGAGAAGAAATTAATAAAAAGTGTAGCACGATTAACCGTGTTTTTGAAAACCCATTCTGTAGCACGCTTAACCTCTTGGATAAAGAGTTAAACATTATACAAAATACTTTCAAAAAAGAGATTGAAAAAGAGCCTAAAAAGGATGAGTTCGCAAAACCGTTTTCGAGCTATCAGGAGCAAAAGAAAACCATTGCAGAATACAATCGTTTGACAGTTCAAAATTACAATACAAAATACAATCAATAAGCTACACTAATATTTATACAGTTTAATTAGATAATTGCTTTATATTCGTGGTATGAAATAAAAAAATATTTACATATCGGCGTACTTATTCTTGTTAGCAAAACCGGCCAAGTTAAAAAATAACACAAATGAATAAGAATTGCACACGCAAAGGCGTGGGCTTTCTTATTTTGTGTTTGCGTTCTTGGTCGGACGTTGCTAGCAGATAGGAAATGTCCCACGCTGATTATTTTTACCAACTTCTACTTTGGGACATTTGGAAATAATAATTAAAAAATGGAAATACCTAAAAAAACAAGTACTACAAAAAAAACAATTCTACTTTTTTTCTTTTTTTCATTGAACATATTGACATACGGACAAAAGAAAACTCCAATAATACAACACATATCTAGCTATATTATAACTAAGTCGGATACGATAAAAGTACAACGGTTAAATGGCACAGAATATCATAAACTAATGGAATTTGAATCACGTTCAGATTCACGTGGATATTATTGGCCACTTTTAGACGCCGTTAGAAGTATTGAGGGGTATTTAGAAGCCCGAAGTAAAGGAGAAATTCCTGATAATCCGAATGACATAGAAGTACGTTTTAACAACTTAACTCAAACTGCGAAGGCTTATAGCGTATATTTTGATTTAGAAAATTATAAAAAAGAGAGTTTTTATTATAAAATACAAGAAGAAAAAACAAAAGAAAGAATTAAAGAACATAACGAGCAAACGAAAAGGGAAGAAGAACTAAAAAGGCAAAGAATTTCCGACATGCTCTTGGCTAAAAAAAAGAATGACAGCATATTTGTTATTGAAAGAAGACAAGGAGAAATAAAAGATTCAATAGAATATATAAAGCAAAAAAAAATAAATGAGGCTAAAGAAAAAGAACGGCGAAAACAAGACGTTAAAATAAAAATTGCACAAAAAAAGCACGAAATTGAAAAGCAAACAAAGAGCAAATTAGAGAACGAAAAAAAGAAAAATCAAAGAAGAGAGGATATAATTAATAAATATGGTTTAGAAAATGGAGAGGCTATTTTAAATCATAAGGTTAAAATTGGATGGACAAAATCAATGTGCATTGCTTCATGGGGCAAACCACGGGATATAAACCGCACTACAACTCCATACGGTAATCATGAACAATATGTTTATAGTTTAAAAAAGTATTTATATTTTGAAAATGGTATTTTAATAACTATTCAAGATTAGCAACTAAATTGCCTGATATTATTCTATAAACTGCATAAGCTAAAGAACATTCATATATTAATTCAATAAATAAATTACAGAAAAATGAGATGTAGTAACTGCGGAAAAGAAACGCCATTTAGTGGTAATGTGTGCCATTGGTGCAATAATGACAAAGCAAAAGACCAGCAAACACACATCAAGATAGTAGTTGTATCAATAATCATAGTGTTTATAATATGGATGTGTATTTAACAATGGCACTATTCGATAAACTGTGTAAGTCTAAGATAAAAGGTACTGTAAACTGTTTCATTATTATTACCGCAATAAGGTTGCATTGCATTTTAAAAACACCGACACCTTTTTTTAACAATGCAACAAATCCTATTAATAAATTACAATGTTCTGTTGCAGTTTATTAGTAGGATTTACTATTTTAAAACAAGTGTTAGGATTGTTATAATTGAGTTTAGCGGTAAAATTTGCGAATTCAAATATAGAAGTGTTGCAAGAATAGAACTTGACTTATAATAGTTAAAGTTAAATGAAATACATTTATAACGCAAAGGTATTTAAAATAGGAATTAGTCTATAGGAAATAAGCATTACAATAAATAAAGAACAATTAAAAGGAGTTTTTAATGTTGTTTTTTATATATTCACATATTATATTTCGGTAAAATTTGGTTGTTTTTCCTGCATATACTTCTAATAATATAAATTGGCTTTAAAGCAAAGGATTAAATTACCTTTGCAAAAAACAATCTGTCAGTAGAGATAAAATGAAAAATCAAATTCAAAATATAGAATTGAATAGAATGAGGAGCTATTCTTCAATTTTTTCAAGTACATATTTTTCAAAATTATTGAGGAATGATGATTATTCATTTATTAATTCTAAAATCATCAAATACGACCAACTAAAGATTGGAAATGATATTATTACTTATCATGATTATATTCGTTTTGTGTATAAAGAAATGAGTAAACAATATCGAAATGAGTATGTTTATAAAAATACTTTTATAAATGAATTACTTATAAACTCTTATGGAGTAAAAGATACAGTTGCAATAAATGAATTTAGAGTAGGAGACTCTATAGCCGATATTGTTTTATTTAACGGAACAAGCAAGGCTTTTGAAATTAAAACAGAATTAGATTCAAACAAAAGACTTATTGGACAATTATCGGATTATAGTAAAATTTTTAAAGAATCTTATATTGTTACACATGACGCATTAATTGATAAATATTTAAAAGAGGATGATTCGGTAGGTTTAATTGCTTTAAGCAGCAACTCAAAGTCTTTAAAAATGACCGAGATTAGACCTGCAAAAATAAATTTAGAAATAAATCCAGAAAGTATCATTCGTTCAATAAGAACAAATGAATATAAAGCGATTGTCAATCAGTATTATGGCGGATTGCCTAAAATGAATAGTTTTAACATGTTTGATATTTGTAGTGATTTAATAAAACAAATTCCTACAGAAGACTTAAATATATTATTTATTGAACAATTAAAGAAACGCAAATCTAATACTATAAATATAAAATCTTTCGCTAAAGAATTACGACAAATAGGGTTAGCGTTGAATATTGATGATAGAAATTATCAGATTTTATTTGAAAAATTAAATAAAACTATACAAATTTAGAGCTATGTATTATCCATATTTAAGAGGAAGGCAATTTGAGTTAATTGCATTAAGAGAGTTTGCTGGTTGTCGAGGAGAACATAATAATGTAATTCCAATAATTGAGCCCGTGAAAAAAACTTTCAATAGCATGAAGATTGCTTTGCCAATTTTAAGAAATGCAAGTATTAAGTTTGCTTTAGTATTGAATCCTCAAGTTGGAGAAATTGATAATTATAATCAGATAATCGATGGTTTAGGTGATTGTTTAATAGGAGAAGATAGTTGGATTCCTGCGTTTATTGTGTCGAATAATTATGATGAGATAGGAAAATTGATTGTTGAAACAGGTTATTCCGATGTGATGATAATATGTAATGGTTTAACTGATACAAGTAATGAAAGTTTTAGCCAGTTAGTTGTTTCTCAAAAAGTAAAATACATAGTTGTTTCTCAAGAAAACAGGACTTTAAAAAGATCTCTTTCAGGACAAGACAAGTTTCTTATAAGATTAGATGATAAATTTAATGGACAAAAAAGGAATAGTGACTATTTAGAAATGTCTGAAGAAAAATTTTCTGAAGAACATTTATTTTATAAGGATGAAGGATATCATGGGTTTTCTGATTACACGGTTCTAGTTAGTGATTTTCTTGAAGGTGGGAGTGCGCCTTTTGCAGTAGCAATACACTTAACATATCAGAAAGAGAATGATGAGGTTTGGATTAGACATTTTACATCGAAAAGTAATTTTGACAGAGCAAATATCCAAGGTAAGTTTGCAGAAGCTTTAGAAAAAGCTGTTACTTTTATTAATTCGAATGATATTCATAATGAGGCTACAAACGAATTGAGAAATTATCATAATGAATCTAAATATCCAGGACTTGGAATGGTAAAAAAGATTTCTATAAAAAACCATCTTGAGTTAATAAATGGGATAATTTAATATTTCATCAATTTATGAATGTTTGTAGTAACTGCTTTAACGATGACGACCTTAAATTATTTATAGAAACTAATCTATCTATATATGGACATTGCAATTTTTGTAATAACCCTCCCAAATCAGAACTAATTGCGATTGAAGAACTTTTAGACTTTTTTTCTGACTTCCTATCATCCTTCGAAGAAGATGAAAATGGCATTCCTTTACTCGATTTAATTCATCAAGACTGGAACTTTTTTACAAACAAAGACAAAGGTCTTGGCATTCTATCCGAAGTTTTAACAAAACTAGATTCCACAATCAACACCCCTTTAAAGAAAGTTAGATATGAAGAAGAAATATTTAACTGCATATCCTTTTGGTCAAAATTAAAAGAAGACCTTAAATGGGAAAGTAGATTTTTAACTGATCTAAAATCATTTGAAGATTTTAGATGGGATACATTTTTTCAAAGAAACTCATCTTTGCATGAGGATTCAGTACTTTTTAGAGCTAGAATCCATCCAAATGATGCTCAAAGCGCATTCAATACTTTAGAAATGGGATGTCCGGACAAGACAAAATCCTTAGGTGGTAGAGCAAATCCACAAGGAATTCCATATTTATACTTGAGCATGTCAGAAAGCACCACATTTTACGAAACTAGAGCAACCTATCTAGACGAAGTTAGTGTGGGTAAATTCAAGGTGCGAAAAGGAGAAGAAATTTCTTTAGTTGATTTCACAGAAACGACAAGCCTTTTTTTAAACAGTGACAGTATCAAAGAGTATATAAAAAGTGTGATTTTAAAGAAAAACATAAGTATTGATTTATCCAAACCATTGAGAAGATATGATTCAGAATTAGAATATATTCCTACTCAATTTATTTGTGAATATATTAGAAATATTTCTAATGCCGATGGAATCATGTTTAATAGTTCATTACATCTTGGAGGTGTAAATGTTGTTCTTTTTACAGAAAAAAAAACAGAATGTATCGAAGTAAATACTTATCGAGTAACGAATGTTGATGTTTCTCATAAATTAATATCTTAAATTAAAAACATTAAGTTTTATCTACTCGTTGGGCAATGGTTGGGCAACTGCAATAAAAAAAAGCCTGTAATACTTGATAAACAAGCAGTTACAGACTTTTTAAGTACCCGGAGCCGGAGTCGAACCGGCACGGTTTCCCACAGGTGTTTGAGACCAGCGCGTCTACCAATTCCGCCATCCGGGCTTAGCAGACATAAATAACAGCGACAGCCATTATCTAACGCAATAAAAGATGTGATTGTAAAATCAACCATCAATTCCTTTAACACGCTGCAAATGTAAATAAATTATTTGCAAATTCTAAAAAATTTACTCAAAATTTTCCTTTGGAACTGCGATTTAATTCATAAATTTGCACCTCGCTTACGCGACACACACTAACTAACTACACCCGAGGCGTTTATATATACCCTGTTTAGGCAATTGTCAAAGCGGAATTGTATGGACCGCAGCGGAATAAAACAACACATTGAATGCCACATTTAGAACCAGAAGCGAAAATATTTGCGTGTTCACAAAGTGTCTATTTAGCAGAAAAAATAGCTAAAGACTATGGAGTTCCGCTGGGCAAGGTTACCTTTTCGAAATATAGCGATGGTGAATTCCAGCCTTCTTACGAAGAGTCTATACGAGGCTTGCGCGTTTTTATTGTTTGTTCCACTTTTCCAAATGCAGATAACCTGATGGAATTGTTACTGATGATTGATGCGGCAAAAAGAGCTTCGGCGAGACACATAACAGCTGTCATTCCTTACTTTGGTTGGGCAAGACAGGACAGAAAAGACAAACCAAGAGTTCCGATTGGAGCAAAACTAACAGCAAAACTGCTGGAAACCGCCGGAGCGACCCGTATCATGACCATGGATTTGCATGCCGATCAGATTCAGGGATTCTTTGAAAAACCAGTAGACCATCTTTTTGCTTCGACAATATTTTTGCCATATGTAAAAAGCCTGAAGTTAGACCATCTGACTATTGCATCGCCAGATATGGGAGGTTCCAAAAGAGCCTATGCCTATTCTAAATTTTTAGAATCCGATGTGGTAATTTGCTACAAACAAAGAAAAGTAGCCAATGTCATCGATACGATGGAGCTGATCGGTGAAGTAAAAGGCAGAAACGTGATTTTGGTGGATGACATGATCGATACCGGAGGCACTTTGGCGAAAGCCGCAGATCTGATGATTGCAAAAGGAGCCTTAAGCGTGAGAGCTATTTGTACGCACGCCATTTTATCGGGTGACGCCTACGAAAAAATAGAAAATTCCCAATTGAGTGAATTAATTGTTACCGATTCTATTCCGTTAAAGAAAGAATCCAAAAAAATCAGAGTAGTGAGTTGTGCACCTCTTTTTGCAGAAGTGATGCACATGGTACACCACAACAATTCCATCAGTGGGAAATTTTTGATGTAATATTTGGCAATATCCTGAAGGCTTTACCCTTACTAGGATAATCGCTTAAATTTTATTACATTTGCACAAGTTTTTAAAAACTTAATGCATCAAAGCATAAATTATTATTTATTAATTATATTTTTTTACAATGAAATCGATTACAATTAAAGGATCAGAAAGAGAAAGCGTGGGCAAAGTAGCAACTAAAGCCTTACGTAATGCTGGAGCGGTTCCTTGCGTATTATACGGAGGAGATCAACCAGTGCATTTTTCTGCAGAAGAAAAAGCTTTCAAAACATTGGTTTACACTCCAAATGCGCACACAGTTGCAATTGACCTTGGAAAGAAAACCTATAATGCAGTTTTGCAAGACGTACAGGTTCACCCGGTATCAGACAAAATTTTACACATTGACTTCTTCGAACTAGATGAGAAGAAAGAAATCACTATGGAAGTTCCTGTGAAAATTACCGGAACATCTCCAGGAGTATTGTTAGGTGGTGATTTACGTTTAAATCAAAGAAGATTAAAAGTGAGAGCTTTGCCAAAAAATCTTCCTGATTTCGTAGAAGCTAACATTTCAGAACTTCAGATGGGTAACAAATTGTATGTAACTAAAGTAGCAACAGACAATTTCAAATTGATGCACCCGGACAACACTGTAATTGCTCAAGTGAAGATCTCTCGTGCGGCTATGAAAGCAGCTCAAGAGGCAGCAAAAGCAGCAAAAGCACCTGCAGGAAAAAAGAAAAAATAATTTTTTTTCAATCATATTTCAAAAGCATCAGTTGCAAAACTGGTGCTTTTTTATTTTAAGTCACTCCTGCTTTTTTTTGAAGCACACCACTTACCATAGCATCAGCACCCCTCCTGCTGTCCGCTATATCCGCGCAAAAGCGCGCGGGATGCCGCTCCCATAGGGCTATTAATCACAACTATCTTTCCCCGGAACAACAATATAAGAATCCAACCAAATCATTTTCTGCAAATCTGACAATCCACTAATCTAATTATGTTATTTTTGCGTCATGATAAAATGGCTGACCCAACTCTTTTCGTCCACCAAAACAGCAGACAACACCGATGTCATGAAGAAATTTTTAATTATAGGATTAGGCAACATTGGCGCCGAATATGTCAATACCCGCCACAACATTGGATTCAAAGTGCTCGATTATATGGCCCGCAAAGAATCCCTTTCATTTGAAACCGTCAAATTGGGCGCACTGGCCGAATACAAATTCAAAGGCCGGACATTTCTGCTTTTGAAACCCAATACCTATATGAACCTCAGCGGCAAAGCGGTAAAGTTCTGGATAGATAAAGAGAACATTCCAACGGAAAATATTCTCGTAATTACAGACGATTTGAACCTGTCTTTCGGCGCAATCCGCATCAAACCAAAAGGAAGCGACGGCGGCCACAACGGATTAAAAAGCATCCAGCAAACACTCAATACTTCCGAATACCCGCGTTTCCGTTTTGGCATCAGCGATGAATTCAAGAAAGGAAAACAGGTCGATTACGTGCTCGGCAACTGGGACGACGCAGAACAAGTTAAACTTCCGGAGCGATTGGAAATGGCAACTGAAATCATCAAATCCTTCGGTACTGCCGGACTGGAAAATACGATGAATCTCTTTAACGGGAAATAAGACTTCTTTTTGATTACCTTTATTTTTATACTGTCCAATGAAGAAACTTTTAATTTTTTACAAACAATACAACTTTTTAATAAAAAAAATGCCCACCTGAATCAGGTGGGCATTTTATTATGAATGGAATTCGAATTATTCTACAACAATTCTTTTTACAACTTTGCTATCCCCATCTTGAACAGTAACGACGTAAACGCCTGTCTGTACATTATTCAATTGAAGGTTCTGAGTAAACATTCCTGTATTGTTATATTTCTTATCAAAGATTCTTCTTCCGCTGATATCATGAACCGAGATATTCACATCATTGTTAGTTGCAGAATTGAACTGAATTGTGAAATTACCCTTGTTTGGATTAGGATATAGAGAGAATTCTGCTAAACCGAAATCCTGGTTTAATAACGTTGTTGTTGTATCCACACGGCATAATGTTAATGTAGCACTTGTTAGCGTGTTTGTGGTAAGAGTACTTTTTGCAGCCAATGACCAAGTCCCTAAAGATGACATCCCATCAGCACTTGATAAAGCATTGACTGGAATATAAGCAGCACCCGTAGCAGTAGCATTACAATTGAAAACAGCACCTTCATCATCAAAAACTGCGTTCAAATTAACTTTTGCATTGGTGCAATTTGCGTCAACCATTATCATATCTACATTACCAGTTCCAGGTTTACCTAAACCGATAGATACTTGATTCGTTCTTGCAGCAGTAGCCACTACTTGAAAGTTAGCATCTGTTATAATATAATTATCTGTAACGGGGATTCCGTATCCTGTCCAACCTGTAGTCATAGCCTGAGGTGGGCTGAAAGTTCTTGTATAATCTGTACAAATGGTAGTACTGGTAACAGTGTATCCAATAGCAAACGTTTTTGCATTTACATCAAAAAACACATTTCCAGTTGGTTTTACCATTATTCTACAAAATGGGAACGCGACATTAGGTACAGTAAAAGCTTCGGTACCATCATTTGGTGTATTCGCAACTAAAACTGTGGAATAGGTTGCTCCGTTGTCAGAAGAAAGCAAGATATCTACATTCGCAGCACCTGTCATTGTATTAGTGCCGTTTACCGTCCATGTAATTGTTTGTGTAGTTCCCTGAACCCATGAAATACCATCCACATTTTGTGAAGTCACATCAAATGGTCCTTTAGTAGCATCAACTGTAACAGCCATATCATCAAAAGCAGTTTGTCCAACTTTTATAGGTGCAGTTGCACTGTAAGGAGCATTGTCTCTAACAGTTAATCTGAAAGCTAACGTTCTGGCAACTGAACTTAGCGCCTCCACATTTATCCCATCATTTCCTGTGCCGGCAGTTGTTTGCGAATTCGCTAAAATAGTTGCCATTTGAGGGAAATATCTGGTAGGTGAAGCCGTCGGTGACCATGAGGTGAAGTTTGGACCTACAGTTTTTGTTACACTGGCAACACTATTGGCACCAGTTGAAGCACCACCATCATTATTTTGTTCCCAACAGTACGTTAATGCATCACCAGAGTTTGCGTCTGTCGCAGAACCGGTAAGCATGAATGGTGTGCTTTTTGGAATGGTGATATCTGCACCCGCGTTCGCTACCGGAGTAGCATTGTTAGCAGCTATATTCGTAGTCACTGGACAAGATTTAGTTCCTAAATTAGTCTGTATCTGGGCAATAGTCGCTTGATGATAAATATCGATTGAGTGCGGCGCAACATCTTGCGAAGTAATTCCTGCGTACCCCATGATAGTTACACCTGAACCAACTTCTTTACTTACACCTGAACCTTCATTACTGTTAGAAAAAGTATGGTTTCCACCTAATTGGTGACCAACCTCATGCACTACATAATCAATATCAAAATTGTCTCCCATAGGTATTCCATCGGCTGGTGAAGTAATGCCCGATCCTTTGTTTTGATCAGTTGTACTTGCTGTATCATCTGTACAAACACAACCGATACAACCTGCATTTCCACCACCACCAGTAGCACCGAACATATGTCCGATATCATAAGCAGCATTATTAGCTGCCAATGAAGTAGCGGCACCGGTAAGGCTTGAACTCAATGTGTTTTGCAATTCTGCATTCCAGTTTCCTAAAGTGGCAGAATATGGATCTGTTGCAGGGTTACAAAAAATTACGTTTGTAGTACTGGCAACAAGATTAAGGTGTAAAGCCAGATCTTTTTCATAAACACCATTACAACGGGTTAATGTAGCATTGAATGCTGACATAACCAAAGCTTTATCTCCAGCAGTACCTGCTGTTGTTGCACCAAAATAAGCGGCATATTCACCGTTACAAGACTGTGCCAAACGCATGGTTTTTAATTGTCCTGCACTTGATTTAGCGCTGCTTGGCAGTTGTTTATCCACACTGGCAATCAAATTTTTATCATCTGTAGAACATGACCAAGCCAATTTTCCTTTTTGTCTGGAAGAATTGAATACTGCATAAACTTTACCATCTTGTGAATATGGTTCCATAAACTCATTTTCTTTGTCGGTTCTGAAAACCATAGTTTGAATCCCTTGTGGAGAAATACTTAACTTTACGGTGGCATATTTATCTGTGATTCCTCTTCCTGAATACGCACGTATTTCTGGAAATTGTGCTTGTAAAGCCGGTTCAAAATTAGACGCTTCGTACATTTCGAATTGCTCTAAGTCTCCTTTAACGTTCGGTAAAGAGATTACCACGCTATTTTTAGAAGTTGAATTTACTGTAGAAAACAAAGCCTGTCTTAACGGGTCAATATTTACATCATACAAATCAAACTTAACAGGAAATGACAATCTTGCCACTCCTTTAGCAGTCGGCATTTTATCGCTGCCTTGTCTGTGCATTGTCCAGTATTTATTGGTCTGGGCGGTTACTTGGCCCAAAGTGAAAATTGACAATGACAAAAATAGTAATGTTTTTTTCATGCTTTTTTAATTTTATAATTTATAGGTAGAAGGGTAATTGGGGCAAATGTATCAAATAATATATATAATCCAATATTTTAACATAATAATAAAACATAATTGCTTAAAATGTGAGTATTTTACTATAACAGAGGGATTGGTGTACTACAATTCTTCCTGCGATTGAGTAATTTCGTCCTGTTATCTGAAACGCGATATAAACGTTGGCCGCCTAACTATTAAACTTTTAAGATGACTTACCTGTCGATGCCGATGGCCCCGCTCGTTAATAGTGCGGGAAATGGTATAATCAGGCTATTTGTAATTGCAATAACAGGAAATAAAAAAGGGGAAACTGTTATGTCTCCCCTTTTTTGTCATTATCTATAAATTATTCTACAACAATTCTTTTTACAATTTTATTGTCTCCGTCTTGTACTGTTACAAGATATACTCCTGTTTGTACATGATTCAATTGTAGGTTTTGAGAAAATAATCCATTATTAGAATATTTTTTGTCAAAAATCTTTCTTCCACTGATATCATGAACAGAAACTGCAACATCATTACCTGAGTCAGAATTAAATTGAACTGTGAAGTTTCCTTTGTTTGGATTTGGATAGATTGCAAAATTAGAAAGCGAATTTTGAATAACACCCAAAGGTTGTGCGGCACATATATCCAATGACCAGTTCAAGAGAGATCCAGTATCACCATTATAGTTATCGGTAGCTCTTAATGTCCATGTTCCCGCCGATGCCTTACCATTTAATGCTGATAAAGGAGAATCCGGAGAGAAGGTTCCAGTTGAAATTGTACATCCGGTATCAGGAACACTTGCGTTTCCATCAGAAAAAGTAACATTCACAGTACTAAACTCATTATCACAATTTCTATTCCATAAAGAAACTTGCGTTCCGTCAGGGTGAACCAACCAAATTACTAAATCTTCAATATAAGTATGGGTAAATGAAAGAGAAACATTCACATCATTCAGGTTTCCGCCTGCAGGCACAACGATTGTTTTAGAAGCAACTGCTCCCGCAACATTCGCGCCTGTTCCATCTGCAATAGCTACTGTTGTGTTATTAGAATACACATTACATGCTGAAGTTCCGGTTGTAAATCTATAGGCTGCGCTATAGGTCCCCGCACAACCTGTATTTTTAGGTAAAACTCTCCAATAGTATAGAGTTCCCTCTGCCAATCCTGAAGCATTATAGCTATTTGTTGTAGCAGTTCCGGTATTAACAATAGTTGTAAATCCGCTGTCCGTAGCTACCTGAACATCATATGATGTTGCAGCAGCATTTGCCGGCCAGGTTAACACAGCTGTAGTACTCACTCCAGTTGACAAATCAGCTGGTCCGGTTAATGCCTGAACACCAAAGTTAGAACTAAGCAAATCTAAATAGAATGGTACTGTTTTAGTCGTTCCCGAAGTTGCCGTTACAACTATAGAATAAACCCCTGGGGCTGCACCGTTAGTATTACTTATAGTCATTGTAACAACTCCGTTTGCCGAAATAGTTGCAGGAGAGAAAGTGGCAATAGCTCCTACAGGCAAACCAGCGGCACTAAAGGATGTTGTTCCAGAGAAACCTCCATAAGTAGTGTAAGGAATTGAGAAAGCAACATTCGTTCCTTGACAAGCTTGCTTATTTTGTCCAGTCGTTGTTCCATCGAAACTAACTGCAAATCCACTTGTCGGAGCTGTAATAGAGAAGTTTGCATTAGAGATATCGAAAAATATATGATTATTTCCTTTTACCATTATTCTTTTTGTCGTTCCCACGGCATTAGGAATAGTTACCGTTTCAGTACCGTCATTTGGCACTCTGCTAGCCAATAAGGTTGGATATGTGTTTCCGCCATCATTAGAAAGATAAATGTCTACAAATGCAGCATTCACTCCATTTGCAGTGGTTCCTGCAACACTCCAGGTTACAGATTGGTTGGTTCCAACCGCCCATGAAACCGCTGTAGTTGGCGAAGTCACTGCAAAAGGTCCTGCTGTTGCATTAACAGTTACCGACATTCCATCCGTATCTGTTAAACCAGCTCCTGCGACATTATCTCTTGCTGTTACCGCAAAATTCAATGATCTTGCTACTGAACTTAAATATTCCGTTTTAATTGGCGTTGTATCAGTTGAAACTGCGGTTGTAAAAGCTGAGTTAGCAATTACACTTGCCAAAGCCGGGAAATATCTGCTTGGTGAAGCTGTAGGCGAATAAGACCTCCAGTTTGGACCTGCAGTTTTTGACGCAGATGCTGCGCTGTTTGCATTTGTTTGAGTTGTCGCTGAGTCAATTTGTTCCCAGCAATACGTCAATGCATCGCCGTTTACATCTGTTCCCGAAGCTGTTAAGACAAAAGGCGTGCTTTTTGGAATCGTGTAATTCAATCCGGCATCCACAACCGGAGCTATATTTGCAATAGGGGTTCTTGTTGGACAGGTTTTGCTCAACATATTATCTTCCACTTGTGAAATTGTAGCGTAATGGAAATATGCGTCGGAATTCATCTGAACATCATAATTAGTAATACCGGCATACCCCATGATGGTCGATCCAGATCCCGGCTCCACATTCACACCTGCTGATTCAACAGCGTGCGAAAAAGTATGGTTTCCACCGAATTGGTGCCCCATTTCGTGGGCAACATAATCAATATCAAAAGTATCTCCCATAGCAGCTCCGCTACCAGGTGATGTGATTCCGCTACCTTTGGTACCATCAGTACAAACACAACCGATACAACCCGCATTTCCACCACCACCGGAAGCGCCAAAAAGGTGACCAATATCATAATTGGCTTCCCCAATTTGAGCAGTTAATGTAGTTTGTAATTCAGCATTCCAGTTAGCCATCTGTGCCGCTGGCGAATATGGATCAGAAGCAGCTACTGTGTAAATTACGGCAGCATTATTGACCATTGTCATACGAATGGTAAAATCTTTTTCAAAAACACCGTTCACACGAGTCATGGTAGCATTCATTTGAGCCAAAGCTCCCGCTGCACCACCAAAATACGCTCCATACTCTCCAGTACAGGAAAGGGCTAGTCTGAATGTAAGCAATTCAGAAGCGCTTGAACGTTTTCCTGTAACCTGATTATTTAATGACTCGGCGATAGCTTTATCCTCAGTCATACAAGTGAAAGGCAGTTTTCCTTTGCTTCTGGAAGAATTATAAACCGCATAGATTTTCCCGTCTTCAGAATAAGGTTCCATAAATTCATTTCTGGTATCCGTTCTGAAAACCATAGTCTGAATCCCTTGTGGAGAAACACTCATACGCAGAATAGCGGTTCTGTCTTGTAGACTTTTTCCAGCATAAGATCTAATTTCAGGAAATTGTGCTTGTAAATCTGCCGCAAAATTGGAAGCTTCAAAAACTTCAAATTGCTCAATTATACCTTGCATATTCGGTAAGGAAATAATCACTCCTTTTTTTGCAATGGCACGGTCAGGTGCATTTACTAAAAGTTGTTTCATTGATGCGATGTTCAGTTCGTACAACTGAAACTCAGCAGGAAAAGATGGTCTCTCTACATTTTTAGAGGCGATAACATTTTTGTTTGCTGTGGGCGTCCAAAGCCTTTCCACTTGCGAATAGGACTGGGTGCACAACAAAAAAGACACTAATGTTAATAGTAATGTTTTTTTCATTTGGATTAAATTTAAATCGTTTTAAGGTAAAAATTGGTTATTTGTGTTCAAATGTATAATATTTTATATTTATAACAAATTATTAACAAATAAAAATTGTGATGTGTGTTTTTTTGCAATTTATAAAAATTAAATCGTACTTACCTCTTCGGGAATAACAACTTACTACCTTTTAATAAAAATTAACACCAGTTAAAATTTGCAAGAATATCCCTGCGCCTGGAAACAGCAAACACTCCCATGATCTAAAATAGCTTTCGGATATTATCCCGAATCTGACTACATTATTTATTCAAAACTTAACTTTACATTTGTATAAAATTTATTCCTTTTGAAAGTATTCAATTCCATTTCAGAATTTGCCTGTCCAAAGAAAACCGTAGTAACGCTTGGCACGTTTGACGGAGTTCATTTAGGTCATCAAAAAATAATTGACAGATTGCTAAACAGCGCCTCAAACAATAATCTGGAAAGTGTGGTATTAACTTTTTCGCAGCATCCCAGAGCTGTATTACATGTGGACAGCAATATCAAATTACTAAATTCAAATCTGGAAAAGAGTGCATTGTTGGAAAAAAAAGGGATAGACAATCTGATTATTCATCCCTTTGACGCCCAGTTTTCCGAATTGACCGGAGAAGAATTTGTTCGCACGGTTTTGGTCGAAAAACTAAATATCCAGAAAATCATTATCGGCTACGACCATCGCTTTGGCAAAAATCGTAACTCCAACATTGATGACCTGATTGTTTACGGCAAGCAATATGATTTTGAGGTAGAACAGATTTCTGCTAAGGAAATCAATGATGTTTCCATCAGTTCCACCAAAATCAGAAATGCCATTACTGAGGGCGAAATAACATTGGCCAATAAGTATTTGGGGTACTATTATTTCCTTTCCGGTCCCATTATTAAAGGAAAACAATTGGGGAAAACCATAGGTTTTCCTACTGCAAATATAAAAATAGAGGAAGCCTCAAAACTTATTCCTAAAAACGGAGTCTATGTTGTAAAAAGCATTTTAAACAACCGGGAGATTTTCGGCATGATGAATATCGGCACTAACCCAACCGTGGACGGGAAAAATCTATCCATTGAGGTTCATTTTTTTGATTTTAACAATGACCTTTACAATCAAAAAATAACTGTCTCGATCTTAAAACGCTTACGTTCTGAACAAAAATTTGATTCAGTAGGATTACTACAGGCACAGCTTGAAAAAGACCGTAGTGCATCCTTGTCTTATCTAGCAGATTTATAAGCCAGCACCCGCTTCTTTATATTCTTGGTTTTACCACTTTTTATCTGAATATTTCTTTTTATTTACGTTAAAAGAATGAATATTGCTAATAATTTTAGTAAATTTGATGTATGTAACAGTATTGAAGATTTTCAAGTCTTCGAACAGAAACGCCTTAAAATTTGTAATTCTATACCTTAAAAACTATTTGTTATGAAACTCAGCAGAGAATGGTTGAACGGAATGTTAATCACAGCAGGCGTTGGTGCCTATTTCCTACTTATGGAAGCACTTGGCTTATCAGATATATTTTTTCTAAGAATCCTAAACATCTTTATAGTTTTATATGGAGTCAACAAAACTTTAAAATCCAATATTGAAGAAGGAAAAGATGACTATCTTGAAAATATAAAATCGGGAGGGTTAACCGCATTTATCGGAGTTATATTGAGTGTCATTGGTCTTCGTATCTACATCGCGATACGCGGGGGGGATGCCTATATAAAAAGCCTCTCCGATGTGTTTTTATTTGGGAACAATCCTACAGAGAATGAATATTGTCTCGGTGTCCTTTTCGAAGCTTCAGCTTCAGCCGTAATTGCAACCTTTATATTAATGCAGTACTGGCGCCGACATATTGTTTCCGATTAAAATAAAAAGGCTCTTCCTATATACATAATCCACTGTCAACTTTGTGTTTTTAGAACAATTTAACTACTTTTGGAACTTCTAAATATGTAGATATGAGTATCAAAAAACACGACTGGACAAAAGACGAGATTATCGCTATATACAACAAACCTATGATGGACCTTCTTTTTGAAGCGGCATCAGTTCATAGAGAACATCACGATCCAAACGTGGTACAGGTTTCTACACTACTATCCATTAAAACCGGCGGCTGTCCTGAAGATTGTGGGTATTGTCCCCAAGCGGCACGTTACCATACCGAAATTGAAGGCAATGATTTAATGTCCGTTAGCCAGGTAAAAGCTCAAGCTTTACGGGCAAAATCAAGTGGTTCATCCCGAGTTTGTATGGGTGCCGCATGGCGAAATGTAAAAGACGGTCCGGAATTTGACCAGGTCCTTGAAATGGTAAGAACCATTAACAAACTGGATATGGAAGTTTGTTGCACGTTAGGTATGATTACCGAAAACCAGGCTCACCGTTTAGCAGAAGCAGGACTCTATGCTTATAACCACAACTTAGATACCTCCGAGGAATATTATAAAGAAGTTATTTCTACCCGTGGTTTTGAAGACCGTATCCAAACCATTGAAAATGTTAGAAAAACTAATGTAACCGTTTGCAGCGGCGGAATTATCGGTATGGGAGAAAGTATTGAAGACCGTGCAGGTATGCTGGTAGCGCTTTCTACATTAAATCCCCAACCTGAATCCGTGCCAATTAATGCCTTGGTTGCTGTGGAAGGAACTCCGATGGAAGAAGAAAAACCCGTGGAAATCTGGGAAATGATACGAATGGTAGCCACCACAAGAATCATCATGCCAGAAACTCAAGTGCGTCTTTCAGCAGGAAGAATGAACATGAGCAGAGAAGGTCAGGCAATGTGTTTCTTTGCAGGGGCCAATTCTATTTTTGCAGGAGACAAATTGTTGACCACGCCAAACCCGGATGTCAATGAAGACATGAAAATGTTTGAAATGCTGGGATTGAATCCTCAAAAACCATTTACAAAAGTATCTCAGCCAACCACCGTTGAAGCAGCTGATTCTCAATTTCAGGCTTTAGGCGAAAAACCAAAATGGACGCGTCCGGGGCATACTATTGAAAAAAATCTGGAAGCTTCAGGAAAAGGCAAAGCATAATTAAAAATCCTCATACAATTAAAAAACCCCATCTCTCCAGATGGGGTTTTTTGTTACTAACTCTCAAAAAACTTAATAAACTAACTTTTTGGCTATTACTTGACCATCAGCCAAAATAATTTGCGCGATTACTGTCTGATGTGTCAACAAGCCGGAAATCTGAAATTCATTATTATTAATCTTTTTATTTTCATGTATTTTTCTGCCAAGCACATCAAAAAGAATCACCTGATCTATTGCGGTCGATTCGGATTTGATTATAATTTGATTCTTGCCGGTGGCAACGGTCACTTTATTATGCAAATCAAAACCCCCGTTCCCTAAAGTTTCTGTAGTATAACGCACCACGAAACGATTATTAAAAGTTCCCGCTTGGGATGTAAAAGTATACGGAGCCGCTTTCAAATCATGCGTCACATTCAACAACTGATCATCCAAATATATATTCTGGTTTCCTGCAAACACTCCATCTAAATGATCCAGACTAATTGTTGTAGCCCCCGCCACATTGATTTTATAACCCAACGGAACCACGTCCGAATTGGCAAACGGCAACGCCTTAGCCTGAATAGTGTAGGCTTCAGTTCCAATAAAAGAATACAAAACATGTTGATCAGCACCATAATAAAGTCCGTCCAAGCCCGGATTAGCGTCATCGGTAGCGGTTTCAATATAACCCAATAAAATCTGACTGAAGCTGGATGTACTGTTAGTTAGGTTCAACCACATTCTGTGACTTTCCAATGTAGGAACCGCCGTGATACTATTGGAAGTTTTATAAAAATTAGTATTGGAAGTTCCGGTACGCATCGTGTTTGTAAAACTTACGTTCCCATTGGCAACAGTATGTACAAAGAAGCCCTGCCCGGATGGAATATATCGTATCGGCGCTCCGGTATTTCCTGTTCCTGAGGCTACAGCTGTTCCCCCTGAAAGATTGTATGTCGCATAATCACTTGATAAATAATTATTCCCGGAAAGAGAATGATTATGGGTCCAAAAATACAAAGTCCCCGATATCGTTTTATTTATAGAACCGGTACCAATAACATTCGCATTAATGAAAGCATCGGCATCTATCGCGGACGGATAAGGATTACCTATTAATCGGTTTGATATCGGATTCGGCCCTAAGGCAACTGTCACGTCAATGTTTCCATTATTAGGAACTCCTGTAAACTGTTGCGCAAGACTCGCCGGAACAGTGGTACTGGTGCCTATTGGAGCAATAATCGCATAGCCCAACCCTTTCGTAAAAGTATCTGTAGCCGGAGCACTATATGTCCATGCATTATGGTACGTGAAAAAATTAGATGCAGCTGTATTCGGTGAGAAATTTAATAACGTTTGACTTCCCGAAGTTGGGGATGACCAATACGTATAATCAGATAAAATCACTGGAGCCGAATTTCTTTTGGCAATGATGATACCCGTATTGATACCTGTATATCCAGATTGGATTAAGCTGGCATTGTTTTCAAATATCAACGACCCACTTGTCGCTGTGATTGCATTTGAAACAGTTAGCGTATGACCCGAATTAACCGTAACATTAACGCCACTGTTTACACTACAGGAACAAGCATCAAAATTCGCGGAACTGCTATAATTCGCAGAAAAAATAACATTTTTGTCAGCCGCTGGCGCTCCATTCGACCACGAAGAACCATTCCAGATTGTAGTCAATATTGGATTTATTACCACATTGGCAGAAGCCGGAGATGCGCAAGTTGTATTTGAAGCGATAAAGCTGTACGTCCCAGGATTGAGATTATTAATCGTGCAGGAAGTACCTACATAAGTAATATTTCCCGGATTTACGATTCCTGAAGCAGGCAGACCGCTCAACACAACACTACCCGTTGAAACCACACAAGCTGGCTGGGTAATAGCCCCAACAATTGGAGCTGTTGGTGCCACTGTGAAAATTAATTTTCCGTAATTCCCGTTTTTAGTGCAAGAAGCCGCAGTAATGCTGGCTCTGTATCTGTAACCATCCATAGTAATACTGGCATTGGCAATTGTCATTGTTGGCGTGGAAACTCCAGCATAAACAGCATCATTTGCCAAATCAAGCCAGCCTGAGCCACTGTTTACCTGCCATTGATAAGTTGGCAATGTTCCAGTTGTAGACACTGTAAATACTGCAATATTTCCGGAACAGATAGTAACATTCGCCACATCAGAAATCGCAAATGGACAGCTCGCGCCATAGATGACCTGATTGACTAAATCTATCAGAGCATTACTTTCAGAACCGGACAAAGGAGTTCCCGGCGTAACGTTGTTATCAATGGAAGCTGGGGTAATTGTTACGGTCGCATTTGGATTTAACGCATAAATTTGTCCGGCACCACTTCCGCCGGTAATAGCAAAACTACCAATTATGTTACCTCCTACCACTATATTACCCTGATTCTGTAAACTGGAAGTTAGCGGACTAATCAAATCCCCTAAAATCACCACTGTACTTTTCCAAAAATCAGTCAGACCATTGTTCATAAAATTGCCATAGACGACCAACGTTGCCAATCCGGAGCCGCCAGGCATTGTAAAATTTCCGGTAGCATTTACGGTCAAATTGCCATTAACAGTAAGCTTTATCCCGCTGTTCATCGTTAAATTTCCTGATAGACTGATCGTTTTTGCTGAGGCGTCCGCATTTACAATAACACTTTTCCCTGACGGAATCACAAGGTCGTGAATAGCAGTTGGCACCGCCAGCAAAGACCAGTTCATAGCCGTATTCCAATTGGAGTTGACCGTGCCGGTAAAAGTATTGGTTTGGGAGAAAGCATTTAAGGAGCCTAAGACAAGTAGCAATAATGATATGGAAACAGCTTTATTTTTTGAAGTGTGTAGAGTTTTATTCATTTTCTGCGCGTTTTAAGATTTTGTTTATTTTGTGTTTTATTCAAATTTTTAAACTAAAAATCAACTTTAACAATTTATGCGGAATAACCGTAAATAAGAATGCGGTACCTTCTATAAATTTGCATCGCATTAAATTCGTCCTTATTCCTACAAGAAAATTACAAATTATTGACAGTAATACTTTCTTTTGTCGGAAATCGGTTAATAAAACTGATTAACTGACAAATAGAAATTAAACTGTAAGTATATTCTCGGTAAATAGCGTTAATTTACTTGCTAAAATTTCTAATTTTAACAAGCTTTTTCTTTATTTATGATACATTTGTATATGAAATTTGTGGAGATTTCTGCCAAGACGGAAAATTAATTTTAAAAAAATCGCTTACGAATGTTAAATATTGGTTCAACAATTAATAATCGTTAAACAAAAAACCCCGTAAAAATTAATCTTTACGGGGTTTTAATATTCAATAAACAAACTTATCAGAAAACGATTTTTTTGATAACTGTCCGGCCATCCTGCAACAATATTTTTATAAGTAATAGTTGATGTGATGAGACGATGTCTGTTAAAATAACATTCTTGTTGTTGACCTGATTTTTTTCCGCTATTAATCTTCCCTGTATATCAAATATTCTTACGGTCTGAATTAAATCACTTTGAGATCTGATAGCTATTTCCTGATTCGCAGTGTTGACGTTCACTACATTATTAGTCAAGTCAAAATCCGACCCACCGAGTGTTTGATTCGTATAGCGAAGTTCGAAACGATTATTAAAAGTTCCTGTCTCGGTTAAAAAACTATAAGGACCTAGTTTTAAATCGTGTATGACCTGCAATAGTTTGTCTTCTAAATATACGTCAGCAGAATTAAATTGTCCTTCCATACTGTCAATAGCTATCTCAAAAGTCCCGGTCATCGCAGAAAAATAACCTAACGGAACCGTATCCGCAGAATCAAAAGTTCCTTTCCCCTGAATACCATATTTCATATTATCGATAATGGAATAAAAACTGATGTAATTTTGACTTGAACTTTTCAATCCATCATATCCTCGGTCTACACCAGCAGTTGCTTCATCAAAATAACCAATTAACTGCTGATTGAAAACACCTGTGGCATTTTGCATATTCAGCCATATTCTGTCCCGGGAAAATCCTTGTGCGGTTGACGAATTTTTAAAAAAACTATTGTTGGCATAAGTACCTCTTCTGTAAGCATTGCTGAAGGTCAGATTACCTGCCGCAATGGCCTCTACCAAAAATCCTTGCCCTGATGTAATGTATCCCGTCGGTACGGAACTGTTCGACGCGCTTTTGATCCCTCCCGAAAGATTGTACATCGCATAGTCGTTTGAACTGTAATTTAAAAGATTCGGTCCTGCATTGGCACTAGATATATCAGTCACATGAGTCCAAAAATACAATGTTCCTGATATAGACAAATTATTATTAATCAGGTCATTTGATGAAATAGCCGAAGGATAAGGATTTCCAACCAAATTGAAGTCATCATTGGCATTGGCACCATTTGCGCTCAAAACCATAGGATGATTGATAACTCCATTATTTACAGTTCCGCTAAACATCACACTTGAAATCGACGGAAAAGTTCCGCTGGTTGGGGTCATTACGATATATCCTTTAGCAGGCGTCATTACTGTAGCGGAAGGTACAAGTTGCCAATCGTCCTGATTGTCGTCAAAAGTATCATTATTCAAATCAGAATAATTTGCAGTTTCAAACTTATAAGCATGATCCAAACTCCAACTGCTAAAAATGCCGCCGATAGTTGCATTTACAATCGGTGAGGACCAATATATATAATCAAACCTTTCATAACTTGACGTAGTTTTATAAACTTCAATATTTCCATTATTGGTAACGACTCCGGTATCATTTAGCATAACTAATGAGCCTTCATGAAGTACTTTCAGCACTCCCGTAGCATTAACCGTCAAATCGTTATCCAACTCTATATAGCCACCCGGATTAATGGTCAGTGTTCTTCCGGCATTTATTGTCATGCTGCAGGCGCGGAAACTTCCGTTAGTTGCCGTATTATAATTCCCATTTATAACAGCGTAGGCATTTTTCAAGGGCACTCCGTTACTCCAGGCTGATCCATCCCAGGTGGTAGTCAGTGCTCCACATGCAAATACAATCTCCGTAGTTGTCTGGGAACAGATCGTTAAAGTATATGATGTTACACTACCCGTATCAGTGGCATTTAAATCCCGGACTCCAATTAACCAATTTCCTTGCGGATTTATTCCATTATATACAGACAATGCCTGTGTTGGAACCACATTACCGGTTATTGTCGCTGCACAAACCAAAGCTGAGCCCTGATCGTCAAAAGTGGCATTGATATTATTGTCATTGGTACAACTTCTGTTAAAAATATTGATTTGACTCGTACCGGCTGGATTAATCAAGGCAATATTGATATCGGAAATCCACGTATGAGTAAGATTTACAGCCAGATTGACATCTGTAATCATCCCCGTAGTTGGCACATTAATGGATTTAACGGTGTAGGCAGTGTTATTATCCGGTATTGCAAAAGCGGTATTGTAGGTATACGAATTACATGTAGTGGCAATGGTATATCCAATGGCAAAAGGCATGGTGTTTATCGCATAATAGTCGTTCCCTGTAGGCTCAATCAAAAGTCGGCAGGTGGTGGATAAAACGTTTGGAACGGTAATTACCTGGCTTCCGTCGTTTGGAGTATTAGCTAGTATTGTAATGGGGAAAGTGACTCCACCGTCAGTAGACAACAGGATATTGACATTCGCAGATCCTGTTAATGCAGTCGTGTTATTGACCGTCCATGTAATGGTTTGGTTGGTTCCCTGAGTCCAGCTTCCTCCTGCAGTATTCTGGGAAGTAACAGAAAAAGGGCCGTACGCATTGTCAAAGAAAACAGTCATATCATCACTCTCGTTACTGGCTCCTCCCGCCCGATTATCTCTGACTGTCAAACGAAAATTCAAAGTACGGTCGACTCCCGGGACAATTTCCCACATGTTTGCGCCTACACCGTTCGCAACATGATCTGCCAATCTCGGAAGGCGGCGCATTGAGCTGCTGGTGGACGTAAAGGATCGGAAATTTGGTCCTGCCGTTTTTGTTCCGTTTGGATAAGTGGTAGTTGCGCTGCCAATATCCATCTGTTCCCAGCAATACGTCAATGAAGCCGTACCGTTTGCATCTGTGCCTGAACCAATTAATTTGAATGCCGTGCTTATAGGAAGTATTTTATCTGGTCCTGCATTGGCAGTTGGCGTTGCGTTACCCGTGGCGATAAGAACCGGACACGCCTTAGCTTTTATATTGTTGGTAACCTGCTGTATACTGATTGCGTGAAAATAAGCATCACTGTTCATTTGCACATCGGTCGCTCCCGTGATTCCCGCATATCCCATAATGGTACTTCCGCTCCCGGGTTCCAATTGCGCTACAGGTGTCTGGGTCGAATGGGTAAACGTATGATTCGCCCCAAACTGATGCCCTAATTCGTGTGCTACATAATCGATATCAAAAGTATCTCCTTGCGGAATTCCGTTAGCCGGTGAGGTATAGCCGCTTCCTTTTTGCCCATTGACGCACACGCATCCAATACAGCCTGCATTTCCACCACCTCCTGTTGCACCGAATAAATGTCCCACATCATAATTAGCTTCCCCAATTGCACTCGTCAAAGTAGCCTGCAGTTCAGCATTCCAGTTCGCCATACTGGCGGCAGGCGAATAGGGATCGGTGGCAGCATTCGTATAAACCACATTCGCATTGGCTGCAATCAAAACCATCGTAGAATTAAAATCATTTTCAAAAACACCATTAACTCTGGTCATTGTTGCATTGATAGCAGCCAAAGCGCCCGCAACGGTTCCGCCGTGAAAAACAGTATATTCTCCTGTTACCGACATCGCCAGTCGCAGTCTTCGCAATTGATTATCATCCGCATTGTTTAAAGCACTTTTTTGAAGCGCATCCATCTCAAGAACCGCATCATTTGTAGCACATTGAAATGGAAAGTTCGTATTCGAATGGGACTTATTAAAAATGATGTAGTTTTTATTATCCGAGGTATACGGATCAATGATGCTGGTTCCGAATGTCGCAGAGCGAATAATAGCACTCAGGCCCTTTTGTGGTGACATACTGAAACGTACTACATCAGAAGGATTATCTATTCTCTGGCCGACATACGAACGGATTTCAGGATAAGAAGCCTGCAACTCCTGTTCCATGATAGATGCTTCCAAAATACGATAGGAATCCAAATGTCCGGTTTCCGGATTCGGAAACGTAACAATTACATTTGAAATGGCCGACAGTTCCTCTCTTTTGGGAGCGCGGGTGAGTTGGCTTTTAAAAGCATTCCAATCCAATTGAAATAGCTGATATTTTGACGGATATTCGCTTCTGGCGATTTTGGGAACAGAACGCATTTCATCCTCTGTAGCCTTAGTCCAGACATTATTTTTTTGGGCGGAAGCCACAATAAAATTCAAAATAAAAAAGAAAACAAGTAGTGTTTTATTCATAGGTATAAAAATTCTGCGTGATTTGGGGAAATCAGTTGGCAATAGTATCAATTTCAGTGTTCAAATCAAAATTTTTAAACATTAAAAAGCAGTTCTACTGAATAAACTAAATACTTCATACCATTTTAATTAACATCGTGAATAATTCATTTTAAAAGCATAAAATACAATAATTTTATTGCGGATAATTTAATGAAAATGATGATTTTCAGTTCTTTAAAAACTATTATTGCCTTTGGTTTGTAAGTTAAATCAGGGGTTAAAAAAATATCCCGCGGACTTTCAATCAAAAAGCCCGCTGACGCAGGCTTTTTTTATTTTTTAACAGCAAACATTTATTTTAAAAAACGATTTTCTTGCTGACAGTCTGTCCGTTTTCCAAAATGATTTTGACAATCAATGCCTGTTGACTTACGACTAAATTCTGAATCGTAAATGCTGTAGTATTAATATTATTTTTTTCAAATACCTGTCTTCCCAATACATCATAAACAGAAATGTTTTTCATTTGTTCCAACTGTGATTTGATATTGATTTCATGATTTTCTGTCGCAACAGTGACGCCATTTTCAACGATTTCGAAGCTATCATTTCCTAGAGCGGCATCCGTATAACGAAGCACGAAACGGTTGTTGATGATTCCGGTAACGGTTGTAAATTGGTATGGCGCTGCAGACAAATTATGGATTACATTCAATAAAAGGTCTTCAAGATATATCGTTTGCCCCCCTGCAGCAAATATTCCATCTGCCGCTGCGATTGCAATTTGATAGGTTCCGTTTGACGGAATTTTGATTCCCATCGGTACACGGTCCTCTACCTTAAATGGCAATGACTTTCCTTGGATTATCACTACATCATCATTGATAATGGAATAAAAATTCTGTGCGTTTTTATAATCGGTGTATGCATCATACATGCGGTCTTTTTGATCTGTCGCGCCTTCAACATAACCTACAACGGCTCTGTTAATTACGTTTGTTGAGGAAATTAAATCCAGCCAGATTCTGTTTTGCTCAATTCCTCCTACTGCATTTTGGGAATTTGCATTTCTATAAAACTGACTGTTGTCATAGGTTTTGCTTCGTAAGGCATTATTGAAAGTCACGGTCTGCGTTGCGGCAGCACCATCATTCATTAATACCAAAAACGATTGTCCGGCCCCGATAAGTCCGTTGAACCCAACAGGACCACTGGTTGTCGCGGTGCCATTATGAACTATATAATCCGTAGCGGTATAATTATAGGCATAACTTCCGTAGAACGGATTTGGAGTTCCAGCATTTGGCAATGTACCATGTGTCCATAAACGAACCGCTCCTTCTATATTCGTGTTTGCTGCTAAGAAGTCAATCGATTTAATAGCCGATGGATATGGATTCCCAATTAAATTCCAGTTATCTTCTTTATTGGTAATGGTTATCCCATTGGTGCCCGGATAATCGGCAGCTGTATTGTTCCCTCTTAATATCGATGGCGTGTAGATTCCGTTGTTAGGAACTCCGGAGAAATTAGCGGTCATGGCCTGCGGAGCTGCATTATTGAATCCGGTAGGCCCCCGAACGATATATCCTTTTGCAGTAACCATATTCTCCACCGTATTTTCCCAATTTCCAAATCCACCATTGCTATTGGCAACGGTAGGATTCCATTTGAAAATGTTTCCTGTTGGTGAACTTGGGGAAACACTTGCTACCGGGAAGTTTGCTACTGGTGCAGACCAGTACACATAATCATATAGACGGATATTAGCGGTACGTTTCATCAAAATGGTTCCAGTGTTCACTCCGGTATCACTAACCTGAACTAATGATCCATTATTCAATACATCTAATGTTCCTCCGGCTTCTACCGTTAAATCATTTTGAATATTGATATAGTGAGTGGCAGTGACTGTAGCTGTAAAACCGGCTTTCACAATCAGACTGCACGCATCAATGTCACCATTGGTTGTCGTGTTGTAATCTCCGTTTATAATTGTCAGCATTCCTAAGGTAGGAGTCCCGTTTGACCAGGCACTTCCATTCCAGGTAGTACCAGTTCCTGCAGGAATTTTAACAGCGATTGACGCTTTGTAACAGTTCGCCCCATTCTCACGTACCTGACAGTAATATTGATAATTATCCAAACCTGCAACAGACGAAA
The DNA here is from genome assembly GCF_007109225.1 of Flavobacterium sp. GT3R68. Classification (GTDB taxonomy): domain Bacteria; phylum Bacteroidota; class Bacteroidia; order Flavobacteriales; family Flavobacteriaceae; genus Flavobacterium. Next base: position 665,085 of record NZ_VJZK01000001.1, on the reverse strand, counting down.
TGTTTAACACGCTTGTTGTTGTACCGGTATAAACCCCAGTATTTGTTAATGCTGTCCACGTTGCTGCACCCGGAGCCGCTACATACCATTGATACGCTAGTGGATTTCCTCCGGCAAAACCTTCGGTAGCTGTAACTGCTACAGCAGCAGAAGTACTCGTACACGTCAGATTAATACTTGGCTGTGCGGTAATCGTTGGCGGAACATTTAAAGTAGCGCTGAACAAGCCTAAATCCGTACAGGATTCGGTACTGTTCGTATTCCAATCAGCTCCATTAAAGACAGGATTCGGTCCGCTTGCAGTCGTGTTTCGGGTAATGGTATATCCTTTTTCATTTGGACAATGAACGATATCCACACTGACATTTTCTTTAGTCAACTTGATGGCATCCTGCTCATTGATTCCCTGTGCATACGACGTAAAATCAAATGTCTTGATACAGGAAGGATCCGTAATTGTTCCTAAGTCGGCCAAATAGACAGCGCCTGGTTGAATAATTCCTGAAATATCTATGGTTCTGGTCGGAGCGGCATCGCCAATGGTTCCGTATCTTTCTATTTTGTAATTAGCACCAACAGCATCCAAATTGATTGGTGCATTCGTTGGATTAAACAATTCCATATGCCATACATTCCCAGCTACTGAGTCATACACTTCAGAAATAATCAAATCAGTGAACGAGTTTCCGGCACCCTGGCACGTAGTAATGTCGTTATTGATAACCGTAAAAGCAGTTGTTACGTTACAAGGTTGTCCATCGGTTACAACCAAATTTCCGGTTGTCGCTCCTGTTGGGACTTTAACTATCAATTGGGTAGCCGAACTCGACACTACTGTCGCAGCCACTCCGTTGAATGTTGCCGTTGCCCCTGTTAAATTTCCGGATGAAGCAGTAATGGTCACTTCTGTACCTACCGGGCCGGATGTCGGAGTAATAGTCGCAATGACTGCCGACGTACAGGCAGGAGGCGTAATGGTTTGGGTGCTACCCAATGCCGTTCCCGTTTTCGTTCCGGACGGCGTAAGTACCGAGGTTAAATCTGTATTTGGTGATAGGTTGACTTTAATCGTGTTTCCGTTTACCGCTCCGGCAAGGATATTCGCTACCAGCAGATATTTTCTGGCAGTGGTAATGCCGGTTTGTCCGGTTAAGGTAAAGGACATGGTTGTTGCCAAAGCAATTCCTGCTCCCGATACCGAAGCTTCAGCTCCATCCACAATCCCGTTGGAATTGGCGTCATAGAAAATTCTGAAACCCGATATATCAGCTGTCGTTACGGTTGATATCGCCGATTTGGTTAAAGTTACCGCCGTAAGATCGTAACTGGTCGCACAAGTAGGCGTTGTGGTGAATCCCATAATCACCGCATTGGCCGTTCCTGCCGGAATATTTCCTGTAGCAGGACTTCCCGCATTGGTTAATGTCAAAACACTGGTTGAAACAACCTGAGCGGTAAAAGCAGTAGTTTCTGCAGCTGCATTATACGCTAAAACTCTAAGGTAATACGTGGTACCCGAAGTTAACGAAGTACTGATAGTTTCTGTAGAAGTAGTTCCTGCAGAACCATCTAATATAGTTGTCGTTGCCGGACAAGAACCTCCAAATAATTCGATATCGATATCGCCGCTAAACCCGGTAACGGTAATAGCATGAATGCCGGTACATGTTGGCGTAAAGCTGTACCATACGTCTTTCTCCACTGTAAAAGGAGCCGTCACAGTAGACCCGGTCATGTTTCCGGCTGTTGCAGCGGCATTAACGGTTAAGGAAGTCGCACTGCCACACAAATTGTTGACTGGCGCCGCCACTGTTACACTACCACTACACACCACATTTTTGGTGGTGGCACCGGTACTGGTTCCCGCAATATTTTCGGTGTTATAGGTATTGACTGCCAATCCTGTTTTTAATCGGGTGTAGATGGTGGTGGCATTTACAATTCCTGCTGTCTGGGTTAAAGTGATGGCGCTTCCAAAACCGGAACCCGCAGCCGTTGATATTTCATAATCCGTTGGTGGTGTCAGCAAAATGTCTGCTGTTAAATTCACCCCACTGGCGGTAAAAGTTTGGTTCGCTGATGGCCCTGCCCCAAAAACATAAGTCATTCCGGTTAAAGTCACCGGAGTTAAGGTAATGGTTGGTGTGGTTCCTCCACAGTATACATTGATATCGTCTACTCTCCAATAGGAAGTAGTAGTTCCGGTTTTTCTGAATCGGATATAAACGGTTGAATTGGCAGTATATGATGATAAATCTACAGTGCAATTTGTTATTCCGGCAGATGTGGTATTCCCATCAATATATGTTGCTAACGTTGTAAAGCCGGTAGTTTGAGTGGTAGTAGAAACCTCAACCAACATACTTTTGTCGGTGGCATTATTACTTGAACGTTCCAAAGTAAAGGTCATCGAGCTTGGATTGCTTACTGCAATGGTCGCTAAATCACCTGTCGCAGATACAAATGCAGCATAATTACTTGAAAAAGTAGCTGCAGTTGAAGCCCATCCCGAAGGCAAAGCATTCACAGCGAAATTCTCACTCAAACATGGAGCAGTATTTACTGTTAATATTGCTGCCGTGGATGTAACTGTAGCGCAAGGAGCAGTCCCGCTGACAAGTACCTGATATTGGTAGGCATTCATTCCAAGTGTAGTAGCCGCAGTGGTATAACTGTTGGAATTAGTCCCCACATTACTCCAGGTCGAACCTCCATTGGTAGAAACCTGCCATTGATATGAAGTAGCTCCTGTTGCGGTAACGTTAAAAGTCGCTATATTCCCTACAACCACTGCCTGATTAGCAGGCTGAGCGGCAATATTTACAACCGCGTTCACCGTTATGGCTAAAGATACTGTTCCGGTTGACCAGCATGAACCGTTATAACTTCTTACATAATACGTTCCTGTCGAAGCCGCATTATAAGTAGAAGTCGTGGCATTAGTTGTTGAAGTTCCGCCGGCAGTAGTTTGCCAGTATAGGGTGGCGCTTGGCGCTGAATAGGTTAATGTTGCAGCACCACAAGATGGATTTGCTGAAGCACTTATCGTTCCCGCCGGATTAGCCGGAATGGCATTGATAGTCACTGTTACCGATTTACGTGCTGCACTTACACAACTCGCTGTTTCTCCCTGAATATAATAGGTATACGTACCTGATGTCAAAGCAGTTGGTGTGGTTAATGCTGTCCCCGTAATGGTATATCCGGAAACACCATTCAAATATTTGGTTCCGCCTGAAGCCGCATCCCAAAAAGTATATGACGTAGCGCCACTACTTCCTGTCCCGGTAAAAGTCACGGCACTACCTTCACAAACCGCAGCTGGGTTTCCGGTAGTTGGCACAGTTGGCACTGCATTTACAGTGACTGCCGAAGAAACTGTTCCGGCTGACCAACAGGTGCCGTCGTATGTTCTTACATAATAAGTACCACCCGAACTTACATTATAGGGTGCGGTCGTAGGATTAGCAGTTGCTGTTCCCGTTGCGCTGGTTTGCCAATAATAAATTTCCGGAGCGATTGCCGTTCCCGAGAAATTTAAACCGGTACTGCCACAAATTGGTGTAGCAGAAATAGAACCTACTGGAGTAGCGGTACTGATAACCGTAATAGCCAAGGTTTGTGCTGTACTGCTTCCGCAACCGTTATTAGCAGTCACTTGTACATTACCACTAGTTGAACTGGCTGTTGCGTTTATCGAATTGGTTGTACTGGTTCCGGACCATCCTGACGGCAAAGTCCAGGTATAAGAAGTTGCGCCACTAACAGCAGTAACGGAGTACGTCTGTGCTGCACCACTACAAATACTGGCGCTTCCGGTAATTGCACCGGGCTGTGAAGGCGCAGCAATATTACCCGTAACCTGAATATTCATAGTGCTTCCCGTTGTACTGAAATCGATTACTCTGATATAATAAGTGGTTCCTCCAGTAAAGGTGCTTGTTATGGTTTCTGTCACCGTACTTCCATGAGCAGTAAACGAAGCCGTCCCCGTAGTTGGGCAACCCGCTGAAAAAATATCCATGTCGATATCATCACTGACTGCTGATGGAAAAGTTAAGGTTACGGTATGTGAACCGGTACAGATGGGTGTAAACTTATACCAAACGTCATTTTTGGCCGATTGATATGTAAATGTATTTGCAGGAGTAGCGGTTGCATTTAATAAAGTTCCCGCTGTATTTCCTGCATTTATGGTCAGGGCAACCGCACTGGCACAAAGGTCATTTCCCGGAGCGCTGACCACATTTATTTGTACCTGTCCACTGGTAATGGTCGCACAGGCAAAAGTCGATATACAAACCACATAGTATGTTCCGACCGATCCAAAATTAGGCATATAACTCGCCCCTGTCGCACCACCAATAGCAGTCCCGTAAGGTCCACCACTAACCGTACCATAATACCATTGTCTGCTTACCGGGGTTGATCCTTCTGTAACTGTTAAGGCAGAACCATTGGCTCCCGTCGCCAGGTTTTGAGTCGTGGTTGGCGCAACACTGTTGGTTGCAAGGTTGATTGTTAAATTGACTGTATTATCAGTTCCTATTATCGCAGGAGTATCCGAAATCACACGGATTCGGTATCCGGTACCGGAGACTGTTCCCGCAGGAATAGTAGCTGTTATTGTTCCTGTATTTGCTGTACTGGATAACGTTCCAATAGTTATCGGAGCGGCGAAACTTCCCGCTGCATTCGATAATTGCGCGGTATAGACATTAGTACCGGTAAAGGTTCCGGTGCTGGTAAAAGGTATCGATACTGCAGCACCCGTTGATGCCGAAACGCAATAGGGATTACCCGTTAATGTCGTATTTGTAGTGATTGTATTGCTGGAGGAAGGAGTTCCTATTAACTGAAAATCATCAATTCTGAAAAAATTTGCTGAATTACTATTTGCGACAATCGAAAATCGTATTCTCAAATTCGAAACACCCTCTGCGCCCACCGGAAGAGCAATTGAATTTGCTGTCCATCCAGTATTCAATGTAACAGAGCCAGCAGAATTATATATTGTACCATCGACAGAATAAGAAACATCTAAATTAGGAACTGTCCCAGATTTCAATGCTCCAAATCTTACATTAATAGCAGTATAACCTATAGTTGATAAAGAATTATCATATGTTAATGTTTTGACGTTCGTGTTCGTCCCTAAGTTTGTAAAAACATTCGCTCCCCCTGAAAAACTTGCGGCTGGTGAAGTCCATGTATAAGTAGTACTCGCGCCTGAAGTTCTTAACTCCCAAGCAACACCCGAAGCAGCATTCGCTGTATAACCAGTCCTGACAAGCGGATTGACTGCGCTAACCCCAAAATTATCAGAGTAAATAGAAACTTGTCCCCAACTTCCAACCGAAAATAACATTGTTAAAAATAGTAATAGTCTAATTTTCATAACATTAGTAGTATTATACAATCAATTTTAAGCTCGAAATTTAAATAATTACGAGCCTGTAAAGATATTTAATAATTTAACAAAATATGTAGCTGAAGTTAAAATAATTGTAATTTTATCGTTAAGATTCGCTCTTTATCGAATTTATTTGTTTTCTATAAAAATTTTCTTATAAAGTAGTAGGCAGCGTGATGTGTCTGACGCAATTCCCATTTCAAAAGAAGATACTTTCATTTTGATTTTAAATGAGTATTTTTGGAACTCCAATCCCAGTCCCCTATATGTCTGACATCTCCTGTACCGTTGCCGAAGCCCGAAACAAACTGGAGCATTATTGTGCTTATCAGGAACGTTGCCACGGCGAGGTCATCGAGAAACTGAAAAGCCTGAATATGATTCCGCAGGCCATCGATCTGATTGTGGTACATCTCATTGATAATAATTACCTGAATGAGGAACGCTTCGCCTGCAGTTTTGCCCGCGGGAAACACCACATCAAGCATTGGGGAAAAGTCCGTATCGTCAATGAACTCAAATTCCGAAAAATTTCCCAATACAACATCAATACCGCCTTAAAGGAAATTACCCCCGAAGAATATGCCGCCACTTTCCATGCACTGGCCGAAAAACAGTGGGAAACCATCAAAGAAAGAAGCCTCCCGAAAAAGAAAAAGAAGTTCTGCGACTTCCTGCTCCGCAAAGGTTTCGAGAGCAACCTGGTTTATGACAAAGTCAATAAATTAGTTGCTGCGCCACTATGACAATTTAGTTTACTCAGGTTTTTATAAGTATAATAAGATATAGTTTTCATGTACGTATAATACTTGTTCTTTTTCTTCGTTAACATAAAAAACTAACGCCATGAAAATTAAAACGCTGTCAACTCTATTTATTTCCACATGCCTTATAAGTCTGTGTTCCTCCTGCAATAATGATGATGATCCATCACCATCCCACGCTTTCTTCAACATCAATCCGGGCAATAAATATGTCTATAAGCAATATGCGTATCACCGAAACATTCCCGGCGATGTGTATACGTTCAACGGAATAATTGACAGCATAGAAATTACCGAAACCGTTAATTTAAACGGATTTACATTCTCAAAACAAAAGCGTACCCGATACAATGTCAATGTTTCTACGACAAATGGAAACGTTACCTATTCCTATCTGCGGGTGAATAACGCAGGAAATTTGGTGGGTTATGAGGGCCTGTATCAGAACGAGTTACCTGAAGATTTCTCTGCAATTACCGAAACTTCAGGCACTGTATTCCATCCGGGTGAAGATTACAAGTATCAATATAGGTTAGATTTGGCATCTGGCACTGCTGTATACCAGCTAGCAGGAACGGCCGCAATACCGGTAGAAGTTGAAGGAAACCCCTATACCGTACTGCGTTATATGGGTTCCTATACTCCTTTTAATGGAACAAACCCGACAAGAACGGTTGAAATAGATTACCAGTGGCAGAAAGGTTTGGTCAGGGGACAAAGCACGGAGATAGCCGGAGATCAGGCTTGGGAGGACCGACTGGTTTCTGCTGTAATTGTACCCTGATTGGATAATTAAGCAGGGGTAATTTAGGGTAAACTATGAGATTAAAACTATAACGACAACAGCACACTAACGGCGTTTCCGCCAAAGCCAACGGCATTCACCAGTACTTTTTTGATTGATTTGACTTGGGTTTGCGCTTCCGCAAAAGGGACTCCGATAAATTGCTGATGCTGCAGCATCAAAACGGCCATCTCAATGTTCAGCATCCCGGAGGCGCCGAACGTATGCCCGATTTTCCACTTGTTGGTTGTCAGCAAAGGAAGATTCTCCCCGAAGACCTTTTGGACGGCCTTGTATTCGGTTAAGTCACCGGCTTTAGTGCCCGGCGCATGCATGACAATCACATCCACTTTCGATGGGTCGGTATTTTGCAACGCCATTTTCATCGACTTCTGGAAACAGTCCGCTTCCGCAGAAATGGATGTCCCGTGTGCCAGAAGTTCGGTGGCATAACCAATACTTTCAATATAAGCGAGCGCATTTGCTGCCCTTCCCATTTCCAGACAACAGACTGCCGCACCTTCGCCCAAAATCATCGTGTTGCTTTTCTTCTCTAAATCCAAAGCGCGACACGGATATTCCTGATCCTCTTTCGCATAGATTTTCATCGCCTGCATCTGCGCAATCGTAAAGGGCGTCAATGGCGCTTCACTGCCGCCAACCAAAAATTTATCGGCCATTCCGGCACGAAGCCACGCGATACCGTTCAGCAACGCATGCAACGCGGTAGAACATGTGATGGAATGCGAAATTTCAGGGCCCTGACTTTGCAGGTCGTGGGCGACCCACGAAGAGATATTTCCTAAAGTGGTGGTTGGAGAAGCCAACGTCTGCGCTTTTCCGGTTTTCAGGTAATTTTGATGGTGGTTTTCAAACAATTCGGTGGCCCCGCGCGAAGACCCGATATTAATCCCGAAGTCGTCGCCTTTTTTCCAGCCAGCCTGAGCTACTGCCTGCCTTGCGGCTGCCATCGCATACAAAACGGAGTTGTCTAAGGAACGGTATTTGGAATCGGACTGCTTCAGCGTTTCAACTTCAAGCTTAGAGTCTGCATCCAAAACCGCGGCAAAAGCCATTTGGTTTCCATACATTCCCTCAACAAAACAGTGGTGGTCGTTCAGATAGTGTTCCCAGATTCCTTTAGAGTTATTTCCCAGCGGGGAAAGGGAGGCAATGGCCGTTATGGAAATGAGTTTTGACAAAGTTTATTTTTTGAATATTGTTTAAAGCAGCTGTCAGGCTTTTCTTTTATCTGTGCAAATCTGTGTTATCTGTACAATCCATGTGCTCTTTGAACACGAATGTCAGAGATTTTAAAGATGTTCACGGTTTTTTATCGGTATGCGGTGTTTTAGCCCTGATGGAAATGAAAATCCTTTTTGTTTTTTCTTTAAAAACAAAAAGATTGCAATAAACAGCAGGAACAGCTGCAAAATTAAACTATTTCCAAGGCACTTTCGACAACCTGATACACTTTTTCGAGTTGTTCTTTGGTAATGATATATGGAGGCAAAATGTATACGATATTCCCAACCGGCCTTAAGATCACGCCGTTTTCAATAAAGAAATCGTACAGTTTGTTGCGGAGGGTTCCGTAGTAACTGGCCGCGCCTTCGGTTTTTATTTCCAGTGCGAAAATAACGCCCAATGTCCGTGCTGTTGCGACTTTGGGATGCTGTTCGATTCGTTTCTGGAATTCAAGATGACTTTGATGAATACGTGCAATATTGTTTTGCATTTCGTCGGTGTGCAGCAATTCCATACTCGCCAAAGCGGCTGCGCAACCCGTTGGATTAGCCGTAAAGGTGTGTCCGTGGAACAGCGCCTTGTTGATGTCCTCATCATAAAAAGCATCAAACAGTTCCTGGGTAAAGGTCGTAATCGCCATCGGAATGGTTCCGCCCGTCAGTGCCTTCGACAGGCACATCATGTCGGGTTGGTGTTGCAAATAATCGCAGGCAAAAGTTTTTCCGGTTTTCCCGAATCCGGTCATCACTTCGTCGGCAATGGTGATCACCTTATGCTCCTGACAGATTTTTAGCAATTCATCCAAGGCTTCCGGCTCATACATCACCATTCCGGCGGCGCCCTGAACCAACGGTTCAAAAATAAAACCGGCACAGTTGTTATTCTGTATTGCTTCGCGCAACGCTACATAACTGGCAACTTCATGACCTTTGACAGGCACCGGAATCCGGACCACATCAATGAACATCCCCTGGAAAGCCTGCGTGTAAAACGAGATTCCGCTGGCAGCCATCGCCGCAAACGTATCACCGTGAAAGGCGTTTTCGAACGCAATTATGGTAGTTTTCTTTTCGCCTTTATTATAAAAATATTGCAGTGCAACTTTTATCGCGACTTCTACTGACGTGGAGCCGTTATCAGAAAAAAAGATCTTCTTTTGATTGTTGGGCAAAAGCGTCATCAGTTTTTCGGAGACCTTTACTGCCGGTTCGTGTGTGAATCCGCCAAATAAAACGTGCTCCAAAGTTGTCAGCTGCTTATAGATCGCATCGGCAATAACCGTGTTGCTATGCCCGAACGGGTTGACCCACCACGAGGCGATGGCATCAATATATTCCTTGTTATTTTCATCCCAAAGCAACGCATCCTTCCCTTTAACAATAGCAATCGGTGGTTGTGCCGTTTTATGCTGGGTGTACGGATGCCAATTGTAAAGTGCGTCTCTTTCTGTCAGATTCATGCGTTATAGGTTTAGTAGCGTTTCCCGAAACGAATCGGCATATTCCAAGATTATATTTTGGTCAAAATACGGTTCCTGGTCGATTCTTCCAATACATTTCAAGTTTGTTTTTTTGAGGATAATTTCTTCCGAAGGTTTATTTTCATTCCCGCTGAAGATGATCCCGGCAATGGTAATGTTCCTGTTATTTAAGGCTTCCACCGTCAGTAGCGTATGGTTGATGCTGCCCAGATAATGACGGGAAACGACAATCACTTTGTAATCGGGTTGTATCAGATCGATGACACAATCGGTATGATTTAATGGTACAAATACACCTCCGGCACCTTCTATCACCAGATGATTGTTTGTTTCGGGTTCTTTTATTTGATGACGATCAATCGCAATCCCGTCCAATGCAGCGGCCAAATGTGGACTTGATGGAGTATGGAGCGCATAACTGTTGGGATGCAGTACCGTTTTCTTATTGGAAATATACGCTTGGATTTTATGGGTGTCGGAAGTTTCCAGATCACCGGCCTGAATGGGTTTCCAGTAATCGGCTTCGAGCGCTTCGGTGATGATGGCTGAGGCGATAGTTTTGCCGACATCGGTGGAAATTCCTGTAATGAATAGTTTCATAGTTTATAGCACACGGATGACACAGATTTAACTGATTATCACGGATTTTTTAAAGTTTATAAAATTTCTTTCTATTATTGCTGTAAATGAATCTTTTGAATTCCGGTGTTTCTCCAAAATTCAGCAACAGGCCTATTTCAATTTCAGTCGCTTTGAGATAATTGATAAGCTGCGCTTTATGAGCATCCATTAAACACTCACATGCTTTAAGTTCTAATATTATTGCATTTTCAATAAGTAAATCGGCATAATACTCGCCAACAACCTGGTTTTTGAAATACACTTTGATTTGCTTCTGAGGCTCTACTTTATAACCCTGCGATTTCAACTCAAGAAACATTGCATTTTGATATACTTTCTCCAAAAAGCCATAACCTAATTCATTATAGACTTCATAATAAACTTTCAAAATGGATTCACTCAATTTTTTATGTAAAAAATTATTCATATTTAATTTGCGTTAATCCGTTACATCTGCGTCATCTGCGTTCCAAAAACAAAAGTACTTAACAATCGTAAGACTTCGGGGATTTCTTCTTTAGAATTGAACTCGTACAGACAGAACCTGACCGTAAATTTCGTAAAGTATTTACAAACTTCCTCATGTTTTGTAAAACAAAAAGCAACCCGAAAGTTGCTTTTAGTTATTCCTCTTTTAATTCATCCAATACTTTCCTAAGTTCCTTAGCGTACTTGCCGTAAAGGTTATTGACCCACCATTCGGTAACGGAACCCAAACATACCATCATACCAAGGAAAACACCCATCAATAATCCCAGAAAAAAATCGGCTGACTTTTCATGTATGAGGACAGTCAATTGTTCTACGGTGTAATTATTCAGGAAAATCATTCCCACGAAAACCAATACAAAGGGCACTAAGGAATACGTAAAGGATTTATACAATTCCATATTCAATCGTACATCAAAATAAGTGTCGTACAAATTGTCTTTGGTATTTGTTTCCACTTTGTTCAATCTTTTGTAAAACCAATACAGTTTGACTAGAAAATAACCGCAGGTCACTAAAAAAAGCACAAAAAGTCCGTAAAATGCCGTTTGCAATAGCGGCGAAAAATGGCATATCACGGGGATAGATCCTAAAAAAAGGATAGAGAAAATTTGGTAAACCAATTCTTTTTTTAAATTTTTCCTGATTTTATCCAAAGGCATATTTGCTGATTGCAATTTTTGCAGATATGTGGGAAGTATGACATTCTCTGACTTGTCATTGTTCCAGGCTGATTGTATATCGTTAAAATCCATATTGTTGCTTTTCTATGATTTCTTTTAATTTATTTTTGGTCCTATTGAGTTTTACGCGTGCATTTCCTTCGCTGATACCCATGTTTTTTCCAATTTCTTTATGAGAGTACCCTTCGAGATGATAAAAAACCAAGGCTTTTTCGATTTTGTCCAATTGGTTTACAGCAGTATAAAAATGATTGATCTGGGCTTCTTTGATATGCGAATCATCTTCTTCCTCTTTAATATTATCCGAAGAGAGCGGAGAAACGGGCACTTTTCTTTTCTCTTTTTTAAAGAAAACAATTGCGGTATTTACTGCTACCCGATACATCCAGGTCGAGAATTGGCTCTCGTTTCTAAAACTATCATATGCTTTCCAGAGTTGGCAGACAATTTCCTGAAACAAATCCTGCTGGTCGTCAGGATTATCCATATACATTTTGGAAACCTTAAAAAGTATTCCTTTATGTTTTTCGATTCGGTTTAAAAATTCGGTCTCTTTTTCCTTCAAAATACTATCTCTTCGGTTTTTGTGATTGGAAAGTGGATGGATTTGCTTTCACCGCTTTTGCTTTGTTTATAGTCCGTAAGTAAAAGAAAAACCAAAACGTTACAGATTTTATGCTTTATTTAAAAAGAAAGGAGCAAAGATGGGACAAGACAGTGGTAATTTCTTCTTTGGAATTGAAGCTGTGCAGGCAAAACCGCAATCGTTCCTGACCCTCCGGAACGGTTGGTGACAAAATAGCTTTGACATCAAAACCTGCATCCTGAAGTTTTGCGGCGATGGATTTCACGTTGTCATTCCCGGGAATAATCGCCGATTGGATGGCCGATTTGCTTCTGACAAACATGGGTTTCAGACCCAATAAATTCTTCTGTTGATTGAAATGGACGATGTTTTCACGGAGCTGCTGCACGATTTTTCGTTCGGATTCCAACTGCTGGTAGGCGATCAAAATAGTCGCGACTGAATGCGGTGACAAACCCGTCGTATAAATAAAACTGCGGGCAAAATTTACCAGATAGGTTTTTAATAGTTCCGCTCCTAAAACAGCGGCCCCATGACAACCCAGTCCTTTTCCGAACGTCATGATTCGGGCAAAAATGCGATCCTGAAGCTGTAAGCTTTGAAGCAGTCCTTCTCCTTTGTCCCCAAAAACACCCAACGCATGTGCCTCGTCAATAACCAGCAGCGCGTTGTATTTTTCAGCAAGAACAATCAGTTCCTCGATATCGGGGCAGTCGCCATCCATGGAGAAAACACTTTCGGTGACGATAAATATTTCATTGTTGTCGGTTTTGAAACGCTGCAAAAGCATTTCCAAATCTTCGCCGTCGTTGTGTTTGAATTTATAGTATTTGGCTTTCGAAAGCTGCATTCCGTCGCGTATAGATGCATGACACAATTCGTCATACAAAATCAAATCCCCGCGTTGCGGCACGGCACTGAAAAAACCGACATTGGCATCATAACCGGAATTGAAGATAAGTGCGCTTTCCGCTTGGTGGAATTTGGCAAGAAACATCTCTGCATCTGCGTAGGTTTGATGATTTCCGGATAACAAACGCGAACCGGTGGCGCCATTCTGAAGGAGATTATGATCCGTCAAATATTGGTGGGCCGTATTGAAAATGGTTTCGGATTTGGAAAACCCCAGATAATCATTCGACGCGAAATCTATCCTGGAATTGGATTCGGGCAAAGATCGCAGCGAATTGGACTGGATTCGCTGGTCTAATTTATCGGATAGAGATTTTGGAAATCGTGTCATATTTACAAAAGTAAGGAAAGTTTTTTTGTTCGCACAGATGAAAAAAATATCGATATTCGTTTTTTTATTATCGTTTATCAATAATTTTATATATTTGCCATAATTAACAAATCAATTAAATATGAAAAAATTAAACATTTTAAAAACCCTATTAGATGTATTCTGGGTTTTTTCAATTATTGGAATTATTGGACTGGCACTTTTTATTCCGTTTATGTTTTTTAGCGATGAGGCGATGGACATTCCGATTAAAATAAATGGCGAAAAAATACTGGTTATCGATTGGACAACAAGAATCATTTTAGTCCTTGGGGTTATTGCCTATTGTTTTTTTGTTTATGCAATTTATCAGCTCCGAAAATTATTAGTCCTGTTTTCCAACAGAATAATTTTCGATGAAAAAATAATTTTGTTATTACATCAGGTAGGACTTAATTTCATGTTTGCATCTTTTTTGACAGGAATACCCGCTTTAATCTACAATGTAAGAACTAAGGGTGACATGGCTGTAGAGTTCGGAGGCGGATTCAGTTCCTTTTTATTTACCGCCAGTTTAGGTTTATTTTTTATGGTTTTGAGCGAAGTATTCAAAATGGCTAAAACCATGAAAGAGGAAAATGAATTAACAATCTAATTATGCCAATCATCATCAATGTGGATGTAATGCTGGCCATACGCAAGATGCGGTCGAATGAACTCGCTGAAAAAATGGGTATTACCACGGCCAATCTTTCTATACTGAAAACCGGAAAAGCGAAAGCGATCCGGTTTTCGACGTTGGAGGCGATTTGTGATATTTTGGAATGCCAGCCGGGTGATATTATGGAGTATGTAAAAGAGTAAGCGCGTTGCGACAGTTTATGTATCATATTATATAGTAGTCCAATATGTTTTGTCAAATCGAGCGCAGTCGAGATTGGGTTCTCGACTGCGCTCGAACTGACAATAGACTAATTTACAAACAACACTGGTACAATCTCACAGCGGTTTTGGGTTCTTTCGGATTCTAGCCCGGATAGAAGTGGAAATCCTTTTGCTTTTTTCTTTAAAAAGCAAAAGATTACAACGGATAGCCGGAAACAGCTCCAAAATAAAAAAGCCTGACAGTGACGTCAGGCTTTTCATTATAGTGGATTATGGTAGTCGTTAGTCGGCTAAAATAATTACTTTATTGTCTTTCATTTCAATTGTACCGGAAGCAATTGCAAGGGTGTAGTGCTGGTCGTCCACTTTGGTGAATTTCCCGGCTACATCTTTACCTATTTTAAAACTAGGTGCTGCAATCTTCACAATTCCTTTTCCTAAGATAGAAACAATCGGTGCGTGATGATTCAATATTTGAAAGCTTCCGTCAATTCCAGGCAAGGTAACTGAAGTTACTTCTCCTGAAAATAATTTTGCCTCTGGTGATACTATTTCTAAAATCATTTTTTTGAGTTATGAGTTATAAGTTATGGGCTATGATAACTCATAACCCATAATTCATAATTTATATTAAGCTTCTGCCAACATTTTTTCTCCAGCTTCAATCGCTTCTTCGATTGTCCCTTTCAAGTTGAATGCTGCCTCAGGCAAGTGATCCAATTCTCCATCAATGATCATGTTGAATCCTTTGATGGTATCTTTAATATCAACCAATACTCCTTTCAAACCTGTAAACTGTTCCGCTACGTGGAATGGCTGAGATAAGAAACGTTGTACACGACGCGCTCTTGATACGGCTAATTTATCATCTTCTGATAATTCTTCCATACCTAGGATCGCGATGATATCTTGTAATTGTTTGTATTTCTGTAGAATTTCTTTTACTCTTTGCGCACAATCATAATGCTCATTCCCTAAGATCTGAGGAGTCAAAATTCTTGAAGTAGAATCCAACGGGTCAACCGCAGGATAGATACCTAACTCAGCGATTTTACGAGACAATACCGTTGTAGCATCTAAGTGAGCAAACGTTGTTGCCGGTGCCGGATCCGTTAAATCATCCGCAGGAACGTAAACCGCCTGAACTGAAGTAATAGAACCTTTATTTGTTGAAGTAATACGCTCTTGCATCGCCCCCATTTCAGTAGCCAACGTTGGTTGGTATCCTACTGCAGATGGCATACGACCTAAAAGGGCAGACACTTCTGAACCTGCTTGTGTAAAACGGAAGATGTTATCCACGAAGAACAATACATCTTTTCCTTGGTCAGTTCCTGCTCCGTCACGGAAGTATTCCGCAATAGACAATCCTGAAAGTGCCACACGTGCACGGGCTCCAGGAGGCTCATTCATTTGTCCAAAAACGAAAGTCGCTTTTGAATCTCTCATTCCTAATTTATCAACTTTAGACAGATCCCATCCTCCATTTTCCATAGAGTGCATGAATTCCTCACCGTATTTGATAATTCCTGACTCCAACATCTCACGAAGTAAGTCATTTCCTTCACGTGTTCTTTCTCCTACTCCTGCGAATACAGAAAGACCACCGTGACCTTTTGCAATATTGTTGATCAACTCCTGAATCAATACTGTTTTACCAACTCCAGCACCACCGAACAATCCGATTTTTCCTCCTTTTGCATAAGGCTCAATCAAATCGATTACTTTAATACCGGTAAATAAAACTTCAGAAGAAGTAGATAAATCTTCGAATCTTGGTGCCGGACGGTGAATTGACATTCCGTTTTCACCTGTTTTAGGCAATTCTCCCAATCCGTCGATAGCATCTCCGATTACGTTGAATAAACGCCCGTAAATGTCCGCACCGATTGGCATTTTGATTGGATTTCCTGTTCCAACCACTTCATAACCTCTGCTTAAACCATCAGTTGAGTCCATAGAAATCGTACGAACTGTATTTTCACCAATGTGAGATTGTACTTCAAGTACTAATAAAGTACCGTCTTTCTTAGTGATTTCTAATGAATCATAAATTTTTGGAAGCTCTACATCTTTACCGTTGAAAACTACGTCAACTACTGGCCCGATGATCTGTGAAACTTTTCCTATTACTTTTGACATTGCTTATGTATTTATTAAATAGCTATTTAGGTTTATGAAAAACACCTCTTTTTTCAGAGTGCAAAGATAATTTTTTATAATATAAAATCAACACTATTTTGATAAAAAAATATGATTTTTTTACAGCATTGTTTGTAAATCGAACGCAAACAAAAGAATACCGTTTTAGAAAATAGATTGCATAAAAAAACCACCAATAAGAATCGGTGGTTTTTTATGGATTTTTATTACATTTATTACAAAGCCATCGGATAAAGGATTCGGTAGTTTTGTGACTCTACGAGTCTTAATGTCGATCCGTATTTTGCATTGATCGCCTCAATAAATTTATTGGCAATCAGCGCATATCCTCTTGGAGAAGGGTGAACACCATCTAAAGAAAACGTTCCTCCGGTCACATACGTAGTAGACATCGTATAGCTTCCAAACGCAACACCGGCAGGTGTCGCCAATTGATCCATTACGGCTTTTGCATTTACAAATGCCAATCCGTTTGCCGTAGCAACTGACTCTATAGTTGTATTGTAAGCATCGGTAGCTGTTTTCACTTCCGAAATTTCATTTTTAGAAAGCACCCACTGATCAGCTAATGGAACAGACACCCCATTAATCAATGTTGGATTTCCTCCTACAGAAGTACCAATAAAGGTTCTCGCCGGAAGTATTATCAAATCTGCACTGGTTGCCTGTCTGTATGACGGGATTCCGTATGCTGTTAAGTTGGTCAAGTAACTATCGGTTAAAACAACTGCATTTCCGGCACCAACATGAAAGGTAATGGTTCTCTGAGCTGCCTCAGCAGCAGAAATCAAACCATTTGCCAAAGCAAACTGAATACCACCGTTGTAAGTACCGTAACCGCTTGCGCTGCTCAACAATCCTACAGTCGCAGTGTCCAATGGGACCGGGTTGTAAGGCACCGTAGTAAAGTAAGGCAATGTATTTACGTATGGGAGATTCGCCACAACGCCTTTTGCACCGTTCGCGGTCAATGCTGTTACCAGTCCGGTAAAAGCCCCTGCGAAAACGTTTGGATCTGTAATATCATTGCTTCCGTACGTTGCCGGATTAAAATTCCCTGTCTGGTTCACACCAACACCTCCGGAAGTAGCATACGACAATACGTCGTTACCACCAATCCATAAAGAGAAAAATGTAGGATCCTGTGCAACCGCATCATCAATTATTTTCGCTCCAGCAGATGAGGCAAAACGTCCAAAATATGGATTGACAGTTCCATATCCAGGATATGCCAAATGAAAACTCTTTGCACCGGGAACACCCATGTTATTGAAGGGCCCCGCCAGTACCGTACCATAAATTTCCCCGGAAACACCAGGTACATTTACAGGAGCCGAACCGTTAAAAAACAGTCGGGTTGGGAATTGAGGTATCTGAACACCTCCTGATGAAAATCCTCCAACATTGTCAGCCATTAAAGGAATAGCGAAATCCCCACCACCTGCAGCCATAAACTGCTGCGCTAAAATATTAGTGTAAGCCCCTTCCTGTCCGGCTCTGAACAATGCATTATCACTATATCCTGCAGCAAAAGAATCACCCAATGCCACATATTTTGAAAAATCCGCCGAACCGGAAGTTACGGGTACATCCGTTACAGTATCATCATCATTACTGTCACATGCCATAAAGGTTAAGGAAACCAATAGCAGCCATTTGAAATTTTTTATCATAATCCTATGTTTTTTATGTTAGTGATTTAAGGAGTTAAGGATTGATTGTTAGAGACGCAAACCATTGATGTCCAATTTCTCCCGCTCCCACAACCTGAATGTAATCTTTTCCAAACAAATTGGTAGCACCCACTTTAAGAACAGATTTAATTACCGGAATAGCCCAATTCACCTGTGCATCAAATACCGTGTTCTCAGGAACCTTTCCGTCAACAAATGAAGATT
Organism: Flavobacterium sp. GT3R68; assembly: GCF_007109225.1. Lineage (GTDB taxonomy): Bacteria > Bacteroidota > Bacteroidia > Flavobacteriales > Flavobacteriaceae > Flavobacterium. The sequence continues at coordinate 646,849 of NZ_VJZK01000001.1, read as the reverse complement.
GCCATAAGTATTCCGTATTCCATCTCACGTTCATATTGAAACCGATATTTTTAAACAAATTAGCATTACCTAACGATGCTTTGACTCTGTGTTTTGGAGTATTGAATCCTGCTTCGAAGCTTGGGTCGCTTGCCTGGTCAAATTTAAATTCAGCAAAATTATAGTTCACTCCCACTTCAAAATCTTTGTATACTTTCTTAGATAAACCTATTCCGAATCCTGTTGAAGTTATTTCTGATTTAGAATTCGTATAGACCTGGAACACTCTTCGGTCGCCATTTGTTAATGCAAAAAATGGATTTAACGTTGTAGCGTTAGAGAAATCAATAGGTGTGTTAACATCGCCATAATAAGGAGCAATAACATTGGCCGTATTCAAGAAGTCATTATAAATGTTATAATATCCATTGATGTCAACTGAAAACTCTTTCACTACCGAACGATACCCTACTTCGAAAGCCTGTACCTTTTCTGGTTTCACAAACCCCGGAGTTGCTACTACAAGTAAATCTGAAGCTCCTTGAGGATCGGCTTGATTTGCACTTAATGCAGCAGAAAAAGCTTGAACTGAAGTAACTGTGTATGAATTAAAATATGCGTTTTGCCCAGACAATTCCACAGTTGGTCCATTTCCAAGCAATTGACCAGGAGCACTAACATTTCGTGTTTCCACATAACGGTCTAAGTTTTCAGGCGCAGATCCGATTAATGCAAACGGCCCTAAATCAAGTCCAATATACTGATCTTGAGTTGTTGGATTACGGAAACCGGTTTGGTAAGAAACTCTGAAATTATGTCTTTTTGCCGCTCCGGCGGAATACACAACCGATAGTCTTGGTGAAATATTGCCGTCGAAATTTTTGGATTTATCGTAACGGATAGAACCCGTTAATTTCAATCTCTCTTCTATTAATTTCTTTTGAACCTGAGTATAAACGCCATATTCACTATATTTTATAGGCTTGTCGTAATCTGTAAAGATTGAACCTTCAGAATCCATCACATATTCTCTTGCTGATCCACCTACCTGGAATTCCGCAAAATGAATAAGATCTTTGAAATTATAATTTGCATCTCCATGATAGATTTTGGATTTATCCACAAATTTAGCTCCTTTAGTAAAGTCAGCATCCTGAATAATTCCTGCTAAAGCTGCTTGATATTCTGGTGTTCCAGGCATGAATCTGCCTGAATCAGCTACCTGTCTTGCAGTAGCATGTGCCTGTTCAGGTGTCTGACCACCTAACGTGGATTGGATATACGCTCCGGCATATTGACCAAACCAAGTGTTGTCACTTTTCCAAGCGCGGTTCACGTTCCATGCCGCAAAACGGGTATCATACGAATCTCCTGCATCCTCTGCTGTCATATAGGCTCTTGCAAAAAAGTTTTTACCTTTCACTTCTAATCTCGTCTGGTTCATAAAGAAATTCTTCAGAGAGTATCTGTTCGCACCTTGGTAAACCGTATTTCCTAAACCAACTTTATGTTGCAAAATAATTTCGAAATCATTGGCCCAAGGTTTGAAATGCAAAGAAAAATCGGCTTTAACACTTTCCACTTTATTGTCACTCAAATCCTTTTCCTCGTAACCTGTCCGGCTCACATTTGAATTTGGCAATAAATTGACAGCTGCCGCTGGAATTAATCCCATATTAGCCAATGATACTCCTACTCCTTTTAAGTTGGTAGAAATCTCATCCCCATAGACGTTTAGACCGTCATAATTTGGGTTTACAGCATGTCCGATAGCATCAGGATTGGCTAAAACACCTCCGTTGACAATATTTCTTTTATCAGACGCTATCCATTCGGTTCCTTTCATGATATTTAAATTGGCTTTTGCTGCAAAATGCTTACTGAAAGCAGTTGCGGCTCTAATTCCAAAATCATAATAGTCATTTGTTCCGGCGGTTTTCTGGGTAGTCCGACCATATTTCATGTAGGTGCTGATACCCTGATGAGTAAAAGGACTCTTGCTGTTCATAAACAAAATACCATTAAAGGCGTTGGCTCCATACAATGCCGATGAAGCTCCCGGTAATAATTCCACACTGGCCACATCCAATTCGGAAAGTCCAATTAAGTTTCCTAAAACAAAGTTCAATGCGGGAGAGGAATTATCCATTCCGTCCACCAATTGCATAAAACGAGTATTCGCTACAGAAGCAAAACCACGGGTATTTACCGATTTGAAGGACATACTACTGGTATTGAAATGCACTTCCTTCATATTTTCCATACCATCATAGAATGTCACTGCGGTAGTAGATTTGATTTCCTTAATTCCCATTCTTTCAATGGTTACAGGTGATTCAATAACCCGTTCAGGAGTTCTCGATGCCGAAACTACAATTTCATCCAATAAAGTTTCTTGTTCAACAAGAGCAACGTTAACATTTTGATTGTTTTCTGTAATGTTAATTTTCTGGGATGCGTATCCGACACTGGAAACTTCGATTACGTATGGCGGCTTATCAGCTGTGGTGAACCGAAACTTTCCATCAACATCTGTTACCGTTCCTGCGGAACTACCCACGATTTTGATGTTGGCCCCGAAAACCGGTTGATTGTTACTGTCTGTAACTGTGCCTGTTACTGCATTTTGGGCAAAGGTTATGCCACAAAAAAACAATGACAAAATAAGTAAATACACTCTCATTTGGTTAGAATTTTGTTTGTTTATCAAGCCAAAGTACAAATTAATTTGAGATTACTAAAAACAGACCTAAAAAATTTAAATATCTGTAATCCTGTTAAAATGAGGTAATTTCAAAATTAAAGCACCTTTACTTTAATTTTATCATTTTTTTAACACTTTGACCGAAAAACCCATAGTATGCGTACCTATAACATACAAAAAATAGTAGAAAATAAATTTAAAATATTTCAGCCACAAAAAAAGCGGGATATTATATCCCGCTTTTTATAAATAGTTAAACCGTTTTACTCCACAGTTACCGATTTGGCCAAATTTCTTGGCTGATCAACATTACAACCTCTCAATACTGCAATGTGATACGAAAGCAATTGTAATGGTATCGTAGTCAATAACGGCGACAATGCATCTGCAGTATCGGGGATTTCAATTACATAATCCGCTAAATCTCTTACTTGTGTATCGCCTTTTGTTACAACGGCTATAATTTTTCCGCTTCTTGACTTAATTTCCTGTATATTACTTACTACCTTATCATAGTGCCCTTGTCTGGGCGCAATAACAATTACCGGCATATGTTCGTCAATCAAGGCAATTGGTCCGTGTTTCATTTCGGCAGCCGGATATCCTTCTGCATGGATATATGAAATCTCTTTTAGTTTCAACGCCCCTTCCAAAGCTACAGGAAAGTTATAACCTCTTCCCAAGTACAGGCAATTTGGCGCATCTTTAAATACTTCGGCTATCTCTTTTGCCTTTTCATTGGTTTCCAATGCTTCGGCAACTTTTTCAGGGATAATTTCCAATTCCTGCAAATAACGATGGAAATCTGAAGTAGTCAAGGTTCCTTTAGCCTTAGCCAAACGCAATGCAATCATAGTCAACACCGTGATTTGGGTTGTAAAAGCTTTTGTAGAAGCTACCCCGATTTCCGGTCCGGCATGTGTGTAAGCTCCCGCATGCGTTTCTCTAGAAATAGATGCACCCACCACATTACAAACACCAAAAACGAAAGCCCCTCTTTCTTTGGCTAATTTAATCGCAGCCAGCGTATCTGCTGTTTCTCCGGATTGAGAAATTGCAATAACAATATCACCTGGATTGATGATAGGGTTTCTGTATCTGAATTCAGAGGCATATTCTACTTCAACAGGTATTCTTGTAAATTCTTCAAAAATATATTCTGCCACCAACCCAGCATGCCAGGAAGTTCCGCAGGCAACGATAAGAATTCTGTTGGCATTCAGGAATTTTTCCAAATTATCCTCGACCCCAGCCATTTGGATTAACCCCAAATTAGCATGAAGCCTTCCTCTGTAAGTATCTTTAATAACACTTGGCTGTTCGTAGATTTCCTTTAGCATAAAGTGATCGTAACCGCCTTTTTCAATTTGCTCCAGGTTCATTTTCAATTCCTGGATATAGGGATCAACTAAGGTATCGTCCTTAATTTTTCTTATTTTTAACGGTTTATTCAAACGCACAACAGCCATTTCTTCATCTTCCAGATAAATGGCATTGGATGTATATTCGATAAACGGCGAAGCATCAGAAGCAATAAAATATTCGTTTTCTCCTACTCCGATCGCCAAAGGACTTCCTAAACGGGCTACGACGATTTCGTCCGGTTTCTTTTTATCGAAAACACAAATCGCATAAGCACCTACTACTTGGTTTAAAGCTACTTGGACGGCTTTACCCAATTTAAGATTTTCCTTCTTTTGAACTTCCTCAATAAGGTTAATCAAAACCTCTGAATCCGTATCCGAGTGGAAAACGTATCCTCTGTTGATTAATTCTTTTTTTAGCGGTGCATAATTCTCAATGATTCCATTATGGATCACCACCAGATTACCTGAATTGGAAGCATGCGGATGCGAATTAACATCATTTGGAACCCCGTGCGTGGCCCAACGAGTGTGACCGATCCCGATAGTTCCGTTCGGTGTAATTTCTCTATGAGATTTCTCCTCCAGATCAGAAACTTTTCCCTTGGTTTTACAAAGTTTGAGGTTCTCTCCGTCGTACAGCATAATTCCGGCACTATCGTACCCTCTATATTCTAATCTTTTTAATCCTTTAATTATAATAGGGTATGCTTCCCTAAATCCTATATATCCTACAATTCCACACATAATTTGAATTATTTAGGTTCAGTATAATAAATTCTAAGTTTTAATCTTTGGTTAACAGGTACTGAAGGATTGCTGCCATACAGCACAGTCCCCAACGGATTGATTATCGAAGATAATGGCACACGGTCCACTGTAAACGGATTCTCAAATTCCGGGGTAGGATTTACATTGAATGAATTTCGCAGCACCCCGGAAGTAACCGTTTTAATATCTTCGGTCACTACCAATCCTAATCTCACATTGGTTGAATCGTTCTTCACCAGGTTTCTGATATGATTGGTCAATCGGATTTTATAACGGATTCCTTTTTTCTGTTTCACACCGGCGATTGTAACAGTTTTCGTTTCGATAATACCTCCATGAACCACTTTGTTAAATTTGGGATTGGCACTAAGGGAATTGTCAGAATAGTAATCAATCAGTGGTCTCTTGTTATCCAGATCATACAGATAAACCCTGTTTGGTTCCGGCGAACCGTCCATTTTCGCAGCATCGATGGTAAATGACAGATTGGCTTCATTTATTAAACGTTGTTTTCCGTTGGCCGGGTGTCGCAAGGCGTCCAGTTCGTCTGAAACGTTATTAGACCCTGGGATCAGCACTCCGTTCGCGTCATATCCTTGATTAACATCAGTATTACTGAAAAGTTCGATTACCGTCATTGATCCCGCCTGACCTTTTACATAAAGCAATGGATCTCCAGCAATTTTATCTGGCGATGTAAAGCTTGATACATAAGCGGGATTATATTCGTTTTCGAATACATTAACCGTATTTCCGCCTAAATCAAGCACCAGTTTCTTGTCATCCCAATGTGCAGGAATTGCAGCTGTGGTACCATTGGCAGGCACCTCGGCAACAAAAACCTTATAAGATATAGTCACTTTTCCCGCTTTGAAATTCAGCATTGCCAAACTTCCCGGATTTGTAGATTCGGATGTGGTTTCTGCTTTAAAATACAACCCCCTGAAATATTCCTGAAAAGTATTGTTATTTATCAATTTTCCGGCTGCTCCAGCTCCAAAAATTTTGTCTTGAAAAAATGTCGCATTAAGGTTCAGTCGCATTCTCGGAGCGGAACGTACCTCTTTTGCTTCTCCATGTTCGTCGATCTCCTGGGTTACGATTTCTCCGTTACTGAAGAAAAATTCATCGTTTTGGGTTGGACTTATGGTGTCGTCATTTAAACGGGTCGGGTTGATTGTAAAATCAGATGCCTGATCAGAATAATACTTTTGCACCTCCTGAAATCCAGTTGCCGCATCATAATCCCTTAAGTAATACTTAGATTCATAAACACCTAATTTAAAATTATTACCATATCCTCCATATACAGAATCCAATTCATATGTATGAGCCCCATCTTCAAGGGTTTTTGTTAAAGTACTGTAATACGGGATTGAAAGCTCTACTCTAGTTACTGTTGGAGTCACTCCAAAAGTAGGATTAGCAGCTTGTAATCCAACCTGGGTTAAAAAACTGGCCGTAGTCTTTCCAAAAACAGGATGTTCATAATATCCTAACGCATTGATTGGAAGGTTGTTGGATTGTACTGCGCCTAGGCTCTGATTGTAGGCCACAACGGTCGTTGTATTATCTTCCACAAGACCGAAATGATCGTCTCCAATGATATCTGAACCGACTTCATTATAATCTTTATCGCAGGAAGCAAAGAAAACGGCAATTAGAGCAACCAGCGTTAGTTTAAAAAAAGAAGTGTTTTGCATATTTATCTTTAAATTATTTTAGAACAGTGTTTTTATAGAAATCAGTGTACGCTTCAGCGAATCTATCTTTCGGGGCGAAAGGTAAAAAAGGTTTGTTCGAAGATTCTATAAATTTTGTTAAACTTGATGATAGATTATCCGAAGCTATAATTACCGCATCCGACTGTAAAATGGATGCCTTGATGATGTTTTCATAATCAGGAGTTTCCAAATACGCAACAGCGTCATCCGGAATTCCGTCGAACTTCACTTTATTTATCATTTCCGGATCTAATGTACCGTCGAATGACTGGCTGTAAACAGAAGTTACAATCTTAGTATCAGCAAATAAAGCTTCATCTTTATAATAATGCTTCATATAAATAGGCAGCATACTGGCCATCCAACCGTGAACATGGATAATATCAGGAACCCAGTTGAGTTTTTTTACGGTCTCCACTACGCCTTTGGCAAAGAAAATTGCTCTTTCATCATTATCAGGATACAAAACCCCTTCCTCATCGGTAAATGTGGCTTTTCTTTTAAAGTATTCATCATTGTCAATAAAGTAAACCTGAATCCGTTCTTTCGGAATAGAAGCTACCTTAATAATCAACGGCATATCCAAATCGTTTACCACTAAATTCATCCCCGACAAACGGATCACTTCGTGCAGCTGGTGCCGTCTCTCGTTGATATTTCCATATCTTGGCATGAAAATCCTGATCTGGCCACCCTGATCATTGATCATTTTCGGCACGTCATACGACATCAGCGAAACTTCGTTTTCAGCTAAATAGGGCACTACTTCAGATGATACATACAATATCCTCTTATCCTCCATATTATAATTTAGTATTACTTATTATCAATAAAAAACATGCAAAATTACAAAATTTTATGCAGTTATTAACTAAAATCTTAAGTTTGCATTTTATTTTAAAAAACGGACCATGCTCATTTTCGATAGACAAGTAGCTTTAAAAGAGCATTTAAAATCTATTTCTTACCCTAAAACAACAATCGGATTTGTTCCGACGATGGGCGCTTTGCATCAGGGACACTTGTCTTTGCTTCAAGAATCCTTACAAAATAACACCATTACCATCATAAGTATTTTTGTCAATCCTACCCAATTCAACAATAACGAGGATTTGGCAAAATACCCGCGCACATTGGAAAGCGATGTGCAGAAAATAAAATCATTAAACGAATCCATCCTTGTTTTCGCGCCGAAGGTGGATGATATTTACGAGGGGAAAACGATTTCTGAACATTTTGATTTTGACGGATTGGAAAACCAAATGGAAGGCGCCTTCAGACCAGGGCATTTTGACGGTGTGGGTACAATTGTAAAACGTCTTTTTGAAATCATTCAACCCACAAATGCGTATTTCGGAGAAAAGGATTTCCAACAGTTGCAGATTGTCAGAAAAATGGTGGAAAAGGAGCAACTACCAGTAAATGTGGTGGGTTGCCATATCTTCAGAGAATCCAATGGCCTGGCAATGAGTTCCCGAAACGAACGCTTATCTGCCCATGAAAAACAGAAATCAGCCATCATCTACCAGACATTATTGGATGCCAAAGCTAAATTTGGCACGAAAAGTGCTGAAAATATTAAGGAATGGGTCGCAAACAAATTTGAAAGAGAAACTGATTTCAAATTGGAATATTTTCAAATTGCCGACGAAGCCACCTTATTACCGTGTTTACGAAAGAGCAAAAACAGGAAATATCGTGCTTTCATCGCTGTTTTTGTGAACAACATCCGATTGATAGATACTATTTCATTAAATTAAATTAACTTTGCACCATGCAAATTCAAGTTGTAAAATCTAAGATACACCGTGTTACGGTAACAGGAGCCGATTTAAATTATATCGGGAGCATCACTATTGACGAAGCTTTGATGGAAGCGTCCAATATCCTCGAAGGGGAGAAAGTGGCTATCGTAAACATCAATAATGGCGAGCGTCTGGAAACGTACGCAATCAAAGGAAATCGGAATAGTGGTGATATTACACTAAACGGACCCGCGGCAAGACGGGTTCAAAAGGGAGATGTTATCATTATTATTTCCTATGGAATACTGGATTTTGAAGAAGCCAAAACCTTCAAGCCTACTTTAGTGTTTCCTAACGAAAAAGACAATTCTCTGACTTAATTTTCACTCGACCGCTATGAATAATCCTTCGTCCGATTCAGCGAAAAACCCCATTGCGGTTCATAAAGATCTTAAGGAAATTACCAAAACATCCCGTATTACTCGATTGACCAGGAAATGGCTGTCTATTCTGCTGCCTTTTTTATTGGGTGTTTTTATTATTGTGTATACCTACAACAAATTTTCTGCCGAACAACTGGCTGAGATAAAAAGCCATTTTGCCAACGCCAACTACAATTGCATCTATCTTTCCATTTTTATTGCATTTTTAGGCAGTGCCTCCAGAGCGTATCGATGGAAATATTCACTGGAACACATGGGGTACAAAACCTCATTTGCCAATAATTTTATGGCGGTTTCCATTGGCTATCTGATGAACCTGACCATTCCAAGATCTGGGGAAATCTCTCGTGCCCTAATTTTAAAAAAATACAACGACATTCCTTTTGACAAAGGTTTCGGTTCCATCGTAGCTGAGAGAATCATTGATATGCTGATTTTGCTATTGTTTATAATTTTAGCCTTTTTTCTTCAGTTTGATGTGGTCAAAGCGTTTATATTGGATAAAATCCCGATGCAAAAACTATTGGCATTAGCGGTCATTGCCGGCATTTTGATGTTTGGGATGATTTTGGTTTTTATTTATTCAAAATCAAAATTCATCGCCACTATTAAAGAAAAAGTTTCCGGGGTTAAGGAAGGGCTTCTTAGTTTGGTGTATATGAAAAAGAAATGGGCTTATTTAGCCCATACCGTCTTTATTTGGTTTTCTTATATCGTGATGTTTTATATCGGTATTTTTGTGATTCCGGAAACAAGCAACCTCAGCTTGGGACCCGTTATTACCTCTTTTGTCGTTGGAAGTATCGCTATTGCATTTACCAACAGCGGTTTTGGGTCATATCCTTTTTTAATAGCGAAAATCCTGGTTTTCTATGGTATTGCAGAAACTGCCGGAAATGCCTTTGGCTGGATTGTATGGACCTCACAAATGTTTCTTTTAGTGTTCTTAGGCGGGATTTCTTTTTTACTGTTACCGTTTTTCAATAGAAGCAAATAATTTATTATATTGCTGCTCTGTTTTTTAATCTGACAGATTTATTAAAAACCAACCACATTATCAATGAAATATCTATTTTTTCTGCTGTTTTTTACAGTCTCATTTACTGCCTCTTCTCAAAAAATAACTGATACGATTGATTCTCAAAAACTCAAAGAAAAAAGAGAAATTCACATTTCCCTTCCAGCCTCTTACGAGAAAAACAAAACCAAAAAATATCCCCTTGTCGTTCTGCTGGACGGAGACTACTTAATGGACCCATTTCAGGGCGCCTTTAGTTATGGTGCTTATTGGGATGATTTGCCTGAAGTAATTATTGTTGGGATTAGTCAAAACAAAAATAACGAACGGGAATCAGACTGTACGGTTGATAAGGACACCGGACTTCCGACAGAAAAAGGAGAAAAATTCTTTGAATTCATCGGACAGGAATTACTGCCAGCCATCCAAAAAAATTATCGAATTGCCCCTTTCAAAATTATAGCCGGACATGATATTACAGCGGGATTTTTGAATTTTTTCTTATATAAAGATGTCCCTTTATTTGATGCCTACATTTCCTTAAGCCCGGATTTGGCTCCAGGAATGGAGGAACAGATCCCTGAACGCATAGGTTTGATTGCCAAACCAATTTATTACTACCATTCGACCGCAGATGGCGATGTTAAGAAAATGCAGGAGAAAATTCAAAAACTGGATTCCGAAGCCAAATTGATTAAAAAACCGACTTTAAATTACCGATTTGACGAATTTAAAGGAGCATCTCACTATTCTTTAGTGTTGTATTCTATTCCGAATGCCCTATATCAGTTTTTTTCAATATACCAGCCTATTTCTATGGTTGAATTCAATGAAAAAATTGCCACAATGCCATCGGGCTATTCAGAATATTTAGAAAAAAAATACGATGTGATCGAAAAATCATTAGGTATCAAAATGCCTATCCGTATTAATGATTTCCGTGCCATTGAAGCCGCAATCCTAAAAAACAAAGACTATAACGATTTCGATGCGCTATCCATAATGGCCCGAAAAAGCTATCCGAAAGCCATGTTGGCTGACTATCATTTAGCGATGATGTTTGAGAAAAAAGGTGATAACAAAAATGCTGTTAAATACTATAAAGCAGCATTTCAAAAAGAAGAAATTGGCAGTCTTACTAAAGACATGATGCTTGACAAAGCCGATACTTTAAAGAAAACGTTTGCAAAAAAAGGAAAAGAGCCTGTCCAGGAACCTGTGGCAGAACCCGCAACGGATCAGCCAGTTGACACACCAGTGGAAGAACCTAAAGAAGAGAAAAAAGCAGAATAATGGCTAAAGTAAAAACCTCGTTTTTTTGTCAGAGTTGCGGAACACAATACGCAAAATGGCAAGGACAATGCAATGCCTGCAAAGAATGGAATACTATTGCTGAAGAAATTATTCAGAAAGAAGAAAAAGTAGCTTGGAAAGCCTCTTCATCCGACACTAAAAAAGCCTCAAGGCCTTTAAAAATAAACGAAATTGATTCCACCCAAGAAATCCGACTGGATACTTGCGACGGTGAATTAAACCGGGTGCTTGGTGGCGGAATTGTTCCCGGCTCACTAATCCTTTTAGGTGGCGAGCCCGGTATCGGAAAAAGTACGCTGTTGCTTCAGATTTCTTTAAAACTGCCCTATAAAACCTTATATGTCTCGGGGGAAGAAAGCCAGAAACAAATTAAAATGCGGGCCGAAAGGATTACCCGCAACGGCGACAATTGTTATATTCTGACCGAAACCAAAACGCAAAATATTTTTCGGCAGATTGAAGAAATCGAACCGGAAATTGTAATCATTGATTCCATTCAAACCTTACACACCGATTATATTGAATCAGCTGCCGGAAGCATTTCCCAAATCCGCGAGACGACCGCTGAACTGATAAAATTCGCAAAAGAAACCGGCGTTCCGGTGATATTAATCGGACATATTACGAAAGATGGCGCCATTGCAGGACCGAAAATCCTGGAACATATGGTTGATACCGTCCTTCAATTCGAAGGAGATCGCAATCATGTGTACCGAATTTTGCGTTCGCTCAAAAATCGTTTTGGTTCCACCGCGGAAATTGGTATTTATGAAATGCAGGGAAGCGGACTGCGCGAAGTGGCAAATCCGTCAGAAATCCTGATTTCCCATAATGATTCGGCACTTTCAGGAACCGCCATTGCCACCACATTGGAGGGGATGCGCCCGCTGATGATTGAAATTCAGGCATTGGTAAGCACTGCGGTTTATGGAACGCCACAAAGGAGCACAACCGGTTATAATGCCAAACGTCTGAATATGATTTTAGCCGTCCTTGAAAAAAGAGCCGGATTCCATTTGGGTTCCAAAGATGTATTTTTAAATGTCACAGGAGGTATTTCAGTGGATGATCCCGCTATTGATTTAGCTGTTGTTGCAGCAATTTTATCCTCTAATGAAGACATTCCTGTAAGCAAGGATTTCTGTTTTGCGGGAGAAGTAGGTCTCTCGGGAGAGATTCGTCCGGTAAACCGCGTTGAACAAAGGATTCAGGAAGCTGAAAAACTCGGTTTTTCTACTATTTTCATATCCAAATACAATAAGATTTCACTCAAAAATACGTTAATAAAGGTACGCCTCGTTTCAAAAATCGAAGATGTCGCCAGCGAATTATTTGGGTAAAATAATTTGAATTTTATTTCTCAAAAAAGACCCTAACGTTTGTTTGTGATATTCTCATTTTTAATATCATTAACTTTATTGATTATTTTCTATATAAATTTAACAAAATGCTTTTGCCATAAAGTATTATTTCCTTTCTATTAAATATGAAAAAATTAACCATCCTGCTTTTTAGTCTGTTTACTGTTCTTACTTCTTGTAATGATGCCAACTTATACAGTAAATTTTACGATGATTTCCCAAGTAATCGATGGGAATCAAAGAATGCCAAAGAATTTGAATTTACGATTACCGATTCAAAAGCGTATGATGTCTTTTTAAAATTCGGCCATGTTTATGATTACCAATATGAAAGTGTCCCTATTACTATCACGATCATAGACCCAGCGGGGAAAGAAGAAAAATGCTCCATAGATTTAGTCATGAAAGATGCTTCCGGAAAAGATTTGGCCGATTGTAGTGGTGATGTTTGTGATCTGGAATTAAAAATTAAAGAAAAAGTCAAACTCCAAAAAGGAAATTATAAAATTATTATTTCACATGCTTTCAAGCAGGGACCCTATTTACCTAATGTACTTGGCGTGGGTTTGAATGTTGCAGTAGCAAAATAAACTGAATCTCAAATTAAAAAATGAGAACCAAGAAGCAAAATATTTTTCTCTTCCTCAAAATACTGGGCATTGCCATAGGGTTTGCTGTTATTACTCTCATACTATTTCGTGATGCTGTTCTGCAACAGGTAATCGCTAAAGTTTCCTACAAAATGGAACAGGATTACGACAGCGATTTTTCAGTAAAAAAAGCACAGTTTGACGGGTTTGCGACCATCCATATGGAAGATGTAGTTCTGGTTCCCAAAAAAGCAGACACACTGTTTCGTATAGAAAGCATTAAAACCCACATCAACCTGTGGCAATTGATGGCCGGAAACATTCAACTGGAAAGCCTTGAAGCTAAAAATGGTTTTGCCCAATTGGTAAAAACTGCCAACGGACGGAACTTTGATGCTTTTTTACCCAAAAAAAAGAAAACCACCACCATTAAAGATACGAAAACCAATTATGCCGAGTTAGCGTATGATTTGCTGAACACCGCACTCAATTTGGTTCCAACCGAAATGCAATTGGAAAATCTTACCCTGCGCATGGACGATATGGGCAAAAGGGCTACCATGCGCCTGAATAAACTCTCGTTGGCCGACAAGCAAATGGAAACTTCCATCCGGGTGCAGACCAATACATTTACCCAACGCTGGAGAATTAAGGGATTTGTGGATTCCAGAAACAAAAAAACCGACATCCGGTTTTTTAATATCGATACCGGAAAAATTAAAGTTCCGTATTTCGATGAGCGGTATAATCTAAAAGCCAGTTTTGATTCGATCCGCTTAAATGTCAGCAATATTGACAAGGATGGCGATGAATTGCAGATTGACGGCTTTACTTCGATTTCCAATTTTACCGTGAACCATCCGAAAATTGCACAGAAAGATGTGGTTATCAAAAATGCGCGTTTTGATTATCACTTGCTCTTCGGGGAACACTTTATGGCGATTGACAGTAGTTCTGTGGCCACGCTTAACAAAATTAAATTTCGTCCATTTGTCGAATACAATAACGAAAAAGATAAAATCTATAAACTGAAAATTGCCATTCCAAAAATGAGGGCACAAGATTTTATCACTTCGCTGCCGGAAGGTCTTTTTACCCATTTTGAAGGTATGGAAGCCGAAGGGAATTTTGATTACCAATTGGATTTTCTGTTCAATGACAACAAACCTGACGCCGTGGTTTTTGACAGTAAACTGCATAAAGAAGGTCTGAAAATAGTAAAATATGGGGATGCCAACCTCAACAAACTCAACGGGGAATTCATATACCATGCTATCATCAACGATGTGCCCCAGCGACCGGTGTTGGTCGGGAATGCGAATCCAAATTATACGCCACTGGACCAAATTTCACCATATCTGCAAAAATCTGTGCTGACCACTGAAGACCCGTCTTTCTTTTCCCACAAGGGGTTTATCAACGAGGCTTTCAAACAATCTATTGTGAAAAATATCCGGACGAGGAAATTTTCCCGAGGCGCGAGTACCATCAGTATGCAATTGGTAAAAAATGTCTTTCTGACCCGTGAAAAAACATTGTCCCGAAAACTCGAGGAAATCCTGCTGGTTTACATTCTGGAAAATAACCGGATTGCCAGTAAGGAACGTATGCTTGAAGTCTATTTTAATATCATTGAATGGGGTCCAAATGTATACGGGATTGGGGAAGCTTCCAATTTTTATTTTCAAAAAACACCGACAGAACTATCCATTAACGAATGCTTGTTTTTGGCAAATATTATTCCGAGCCCGAGAAAATTTATGTATCAGTTCAACGATGAAGGAAACCTGAAACCGTATGCCATCAAACGCGATATATTTATCCGGAACCTGATGCTGCGCCGGGGAATCATCACTTCTGAAGACACTATTTATCAATTACCAATAATGATTTCCGGAACTGCGAGATCACATTTAAGAATCAAAGAGCTAAACCTTCAGCAGCTGGACACGATGTCTGTTGAAGAATTTAATTTCTGACCTTCCCAACCTTTTGATTGATTAGGGCATCTATACTAATAGATAAAAAAATCAAAGATGAAAAAGATCCTTCTATTTTGCATGCTGTTACTTTCAGGAATGCTTTTCGCCCAAAAACCCATTTTTACTTCTGCCAAAGCAAAATCAGCTACCGTTTATTTCAACGCGGCAGAAATTTCGCAAACAATCAATGTCAATATTCCTGTAGGAACGCATGAAATCGTTGTTAAAAACGTAGCCAACTATTTGAACGAAAGTTCGATTCAGATAGGCGCACCTTCCAACGTGACAGTACTTTCAGTCCAATTTACCAACGATTACATCTCGGAATATGAGATAGACGGGAATTCACCTGCCACAAAAAAAGTAAAGGACAGTATAACTTTGGTACAAAAAGAATTGGAAAAAGTCATCAATGCCAGGAATTCGGAAGTCAAAACCATTGAGCTTCTGGATAAAAATCAACAAGTGACGGGTTCCAATTCCGGACTGGATGTGGCGGAACTGATAAAAATGGTGGATTACTACAAGGCCAAAAGAACCGAAACCAGCAATATGATCAACACGTTAACTGAAAAAGAGAAAAAACTAAATGATATTCTGGTAAAACTCAACAACAAATTGGAAATTGACACGAGTAAGGAAGAAAAAACCTCATCCGGAAAATTGGTCTTGCAGGTGATGAATGAAATCGCAGGCAATGTACCTTTGGAAATTTCGTACCTGACCAATAATGCGAGTTGGATTCCTTTTTACGATTTACGAACAGAGAGCGTAACCGCACCTATCAACATGATGTATAAAGCGCAGGTCGTTCAAAATACCGGTATTGACTGGAAAAAGGTGAAGCTGACCTTGTTCAGTGGATTGCCCAATCAAAACAATCAGACTCCGACTATAAATCCATGGTTTTTGAGCTATCAGGGACAGCCATATGCATATGCTTACGATACTGAAGCGGCGAAACCGCAAATGCAAGAGGTTGTAACAAGTATGGGAATTAAAAGGAAAGACAAATCGCTTGGATCTTCTGTTACGAACTACACAACTATAAATGAAAATCAACTGAATGTGTCCTTTGACATTGACATTCCGTACGATATTTTATCGAACGGGAAAATACACAGCGTAGCTCTGAAAGAAATCAAATTACCTGCGACCTATAAATATTATGCGGCACCAAAACTGGACAAGGAAGCGTTCCTCTTGGCAGAAATTACCGATTACGGTAAATACAATTTACTTAAAGGGGAAGCCAACATCATTTTTGAAGGCATGTATGTCGGAAAAACGATGGTAGATCCGAACCAGACTTCAGATACTTTAAACCTGAGCATGGGCCGAGATAAGAAAGTATCGATTACCCGTGAAAAGATTGTGGATAAGTCAGGCACCAAGTTTTTATCAGGCAAAAAAGAACAAACGTTTACGTATGATATTACAATTCGGAACAATAAAAAAGAAGCGATCTCACTGAAAGTGGAAGACCAGTATCCGTTAAGTACCGACAAGGAAATAGAAATAGAATTACTTCAGAAAGACGGCGCGAAAGTGAATGCTGAAACCGCCATCCTGACCTGGGATCTTAATTTAAAACCCAATGAAACCAAAAAAATCCGCATCAGTTATAAAGTGAAATATCCAAAAGATAAGATTATAGCAAATTTATAAGTTTTTAAAAAAAGTAAAAATCGTTTTCAGCTGTAATCGATTCATATATAAAAGATTAGGGTTTTGAAAGGGTTTTGATTAAATTTACAAGTCAAAGTCAAAATTTCATAACCATGAAAACGATTTTTACTTTCTTCAGCTTATTACTATTCTTCTTTGCTTTTTCGCAAACCATTGGCGTTACCCCTTTTGCTTCGGGTTTTACTGCTCCGGTGGAGATTGCTCACCCTGCAGCAGATGCCAGACTGTTTGTTGTCGAACAAGGCGGTGCCATAAAGATTTTGAACAGTAACGGAACTACAAATGGAACTAATTTTTTAACTCTTACTACAGCAACCATTTCTACAGGTGGAGAAAGGGGATTATTAGGATTGGCATTTCATCCCAATTATGCGGGCAACGGTTATTTTTATGTTAATTATACAAACATTTCAGGAAACACCATAATTGCGCGATATTCTGTGGATTCAGGAAACCCAGATATTGCCAATCCTGCAACCGGAACTATTTTATTGACCATTGCCCAGCCTTATTCCAACCACAATGGTGGCAGCATCAGATTTGGTCCGGATGGTTATTTATACATTGCAATGGGAGATGGGGGCAGTGGAGGTGATCCCGAAAATCGGGCGCAAAACATCAATGAAAACTTAGGTAAAATGTTACGGATTGATGTCAATTCAGGAGCCTTGTATGGAATTCCACCAGCAAATCCATATGCAGTTATCTCCGGGAATGATGAGATTTGGGGAATCGGACTCCGGAATCCATGGAAATTTTCTTTTAATCGGCTGAATGGTGATTTATGGATTGCGGACGTAGGTCAAAATGCGGTCGAAGAAATCAATAAAATCACCGCTCCTTTAACTCCGGGTTTGAATTTCGGGTGGCGATGTTATGAAGGAACGTCACCCTACAATACCGCAGGCTGCGCTCCTATTGGTACAATGACAATGCCCATTGCACAATACACGCATGCGGCAACAGGTGGATGTTCGATTACCGGCGGTTATGTTTATACGGGTTCTTTATATCCCGACTTCCAGAACAATTATTTTTTTGCTGATTATTGCAACAATAGGATCGGGATGTTAAATTCGTCGGCAGTAATTACGTGGTCAAATACTTTTTCGGGGAATTTCACTTCTTTTGGCGAAGACCAAAATGGGGAATTGTATCTGGCCGGTGGGAGTTCCGGTATCATTTATAAATTAGTAGACACAAATTTGGGTGTAAATGACAATAGCAAAGAAAATTTCATGTTGTATCCAAACCCGGCGAATTCAAATGTGTTTATCAAAACAACGAATATCGATTTCCCTTTGACTGCAATCATTTCAGACCTGACCGGAAAATCATTGTCCACCCAAACGTTAGTAACTGAAAATGATGCTATCAATACTAGTTCATTAAAAAACGGCATTTATCTGGTTTCGATAAAAGATTCGAATGGCCGGAACTTTACTTCCAAATTGAAAATCACCGATAGAACCGTAAACTAATTTTCCGCTAAGGTGCCGGATTCGGAATCAGGTTTTGGATGTTTTCAATTTCATGAAGCACCTCTTCGGTCATTGTAATTTCAATTGTATTGATATTCTCTTCAAGCTGTTTTAAGTTGGTGGCGCCAATGATTGTACTGGACACGAAAGACTGGTGCTCGATAAAAGCCAACGATAATTCGGTTAGGGTCAAGCCAAATTTTTTCGCTATTTCACTATACTTTTTGGAAGCTTCCCGGGCGTTCGGACTGTTGTATCTCGAAAATTGCGGAAACAGATTTATTCTGGCATTAGGATGGGATTCGCCTGTCAGGAATTTTCCCGACAAAACCCCAAAAGCCATTGGAGAATACGCCAGTAGACCCACATTTTCACGGTGGCATACCTCTGAAAGCCCTACTTCAAAAGTACGGTTCAACAGCGAATACGGATTTTGTATCGTAGCTACTTTGGGCAAATCATGCTTTCTGCCTTCTTCCAAAAAACGCATCAAGCCCCACGGCGTTTCATTGGAAACCCCGATATTTTTAATTTTTCCCTGTTGGATTAAATCGTGCAAATCTTCTAAAACCTTCTGAAAATTATCTTCCCATTCATCGTGCTGTATTTTAAATCCACGTTGTCCAAACATATTGGATTTGCGCTCCGGCCAATGCAATTGGTATAAATCGATATAATCCGTTTTCAGGCGTTTTAGACTTTTCTCCACAGAAAGCGCGAGGGTTTTGGAATTGAATTGCAAATCATCCCTCATGTATTCCAAACCGCGGTTTGGTCCGCCAATTTTAGTTGCCAGAACCACCTCTTCTCTTTTTCTCGTTTTTAGAAACCAATTCCCAATAATTTCTTCACTGACACCATACGTTTCCGCCCGTGCCGGTGTGGAGTACATTTCGGCAGTATCAATAAAATTGATTCCTCTTTCGATTGCGAAATCCAATTGGGAATGCGCTTCTGATTCGGAATTTTGTTGCCCGAAAGTCATGGTTCCGAGGCAAATTTTACTGACTTTTATATCGGTATTGGGTAACGTAGTGTATTTCATCATCGGGATTCTAAGTGCAAAGGATGGATATAAAAGAAAAAGGTTCGGAGCAAAAACCCCGAACCTTTTTTATTCTAAATATTAAGCTGATTAAATGTCGTTCAGCATTTTTGAAATCTCATCTAATTTTGGTGTCAAAATAATTTCTATTCTACGGTTTTTTGCTTTTCCTTCCGGAGTATCATTAGTCATTAATGGCGCAAATTCCCCACGACCGGCAGCTGTTAAATTATCTTTTTTAACGCTTTTGTTTTCAGACAGGATATTTACAATAGCCGTGGCTCTTTTTGTAGAAAGATCCCAGTTGTTTTCGATTTGTCCCATCGCACCAGCGAATTTATCGTTGTCAGTGTGTCCTTCAATCAATACAGAAATTTCAGGGTTGTCACCCAATACTTTCCCGACAGCCACAACTGCTTTTTTACCTTCCGATCCTACTGCCCAGCTTCCTGATTCGAAAAGCAATTTGTTTTCCATCGAAACATATACTTTTCCGTCTTTCTGCTGTACCGTAAGTCCTTTTCCTTCAAAAGCCTTTAACGATTTGGACAACGTTTCTTTTAATTTCTTCATGCTGGCTTCTTTTGCAGCAATCATGCTTTCCAATTCGTTCACTCGGTTTGAGCGTTCTTTTAAGTCGGCATTCAATTTATTCAGACGGTCTTTTTCAGCAGCCAATGCTTTTTCTTTGGATTCCAACTGCGCCAACAATTCACGGTTTTTAGCCATGTTAGCCTGCAACGATTCATCGCTGTTTTTTTCCAGCGCCTTATAAGACTCCTGTAGTGTTTTCAGATTTTTAGACGACGCTGCATAATCCACTGCCAGTTTATCACGCTCGGCTTTTAATTTATCATAGTCAGATTTCAAAGCAATGTGATCCAGATTTAATTGGTTTTTTACTTTTGAAATACTATCATTCTGGTCGGCTATATGACGGTTTTCTTTTTTCAGATCAGCGAATTTAGTTTCTAGCTCGTTGTACACTTTTTTGGATACGCATGATGTGGTCAACGCCAATACTGCAAATCCCATAGCGGCTTTTTTTATCATTTTTTGGTTTTTTGTTATTGGTTTATATTAATTCAAATTCAACTAAAATCGGACAATGGTCAGAATGTTTTGCTTCGGGTAAGATAACCGCCCGTTTGAGCTTTTCCTTTAAGGGCTCGCTTACTAACCCATAATCGATGCGCCATCCTTTATTATTTCCCCTTGCTCCAGCACGGTAACTCCACCAACTGTAATGATGCGGATCTTTATTGAAATGGCGGAAACTGTCGATAAATCCGCTTTTCATGAATCCGTCTAGCCAGACTCTTTCTTCCGGAAGGAAACCTGAAACTGTTTTATTACGGATTGGATCGTGGATATCGATGGCCTCGTGGCAGATGTTGTAATCGCCGCAAATCACAAGATTTGGAATTTCATTTTTTAATACATTAATGTAATTATGGAAATCATCCATGTACATAAATTTATGGTCCAGCCGGGCCATATTCGTTCCAGAAGGCAAGTACAGACTCATCACCGAAAGATGATCAAAATCGACCCGCACGTTTCTTCCCTCGAAATCCATATGCTCGATTCCGGTACCGAAAACAATATTGTTGGGTTTTATTTTGGACAGAATAGCCACGCCGCTATACCCTTTTTTGGTGGCAGGATAATAATACTGATACGGATAGCCCGCTTTTTCAATTTCGGCAACTGGAATCTGGTCTTCCATTGCTTTTATTTCTTGAAGACAAATGACGTCGGGATTAGCCTGTTGCAGCCATTCGAGGAAGCCTTTTGTGATGGCCGCCCGAATTCCGTTAACGTTGTAGGAAATAATTTTCATTACTCAATTTATAATTTTATCTTTCCAAATGTAATAAAAAAGTATAAAGAACAATACAGAAAAATCAAAGAAAATCGATTCCCGCAACCGTTGGATAGTCGACTTTTTTTCTATCTTTGTTACTGGCTGAAAAAAATATATTTTACATGGGTCTAGTTACCGCTAAAGAAGTTGCAAAAGCAATAAATACTGAAAAATACGGGGTTTTTGGAACTTTTTCCGGCTGGTTACTGATGAAGGTTCTTAAGATTTCCACTCTTAACGAAATCTATGACAAGAACAAGCATCTGGAAGATTTGGAATTCCTAAATGCTATTTTGGATGACCTCGAAATAAAATTTGAAATTCCTGAAGAAGACTTAAAGCGTTTACCAAAAGATGGGGCGTATATCACCATTTCAAATCATCCATTGGGAGGAATTGATGGTGTCTTGCTATTGAAACTGATGCTTGAAAGAGAACCTAATTTCAAGATCATCGCCAATTTCCTGCTACACCGCATTGAGCCGCTCAAAAAATACATCATGCCCGTCAATCCCTTTGAAAACCACAAAGACGCAAAATCCAGCGTGGTTGGAATTAAGGAAACCTTACGTCATTTGAGCGATGGAAAACCATTGGGAATGTTTCCTGCCGGAGAAGTATCGACCTATAATGATGGGAAATTGGTGGTGGACAAACCGTGGGAAGAAGGAGCTATGAAAGTGATCCGCAAAGCGCAGGTACCCGTAGTCCCGATATATTTCCATGCCAAAAACAGTAAGTTATTTTATCTGTTGTCCAAAATAGACGATACGATCCGAACTGCGAAATTACCATCGGAATTGTTTTCTCAAAAAGACCGGGTAATAAAAGTCCGCGTCGGAAAACCGATTTCAGTAGCGGAACAAAATGAGCATAAAACGCTAGAAGAATATTCGGAGTTCCTACGCCGGAAAACCTATATGTTGGCCAATCCTTTTGAAAAAGAAACTAATTTTCTGCCAACGCCCAATTTAAAATTACCGAGAAGTCCCAAACAAATTGTTACGGCCGCTAGCCAGGACAATATCATCAAGGAAGTGGATGCTTTGCGCAGTACGGATTGCCGTTTGCTACAGAGTAAAAATTACGAAGTGTTTTTTGCCGAAGCTAAAGCCATACCTAATGTCCTGCACGAAATTGGCCGTTTGAGAGAAGTAACCTTTCGGGAAGTGGGAGAAGGCACCAATGAATCCATTGATTTGGATAAGTACGACCATTATTACCGTCATATGTTTTTATGGGACGACGAAACCAAACAAATTGCCGGTGCTTACCGAATGGGATTGGGGTCTGAAATTTATGCCAAGCATGGAGTTGACGGTTTTTATTTACAGGAGCTTTTCCGTTTTGAATCGGAATTGCACGATATGATGAGCAAATCCATTGAAATGGGCAGGGCTTTCATTATTAAGGGATACCAACAAAAACCAATGCCGTTATTTTTGTTATGGAAAGGAATCGTGCACATTACGCTTCGTTTTCCGGAACATAAATTCCTGATTGGCGGCGTAAGTATCAGCAATCAGTTTTCGGACTTTTCGAAATCGCTGATGATCGAATTCATGAAATCGAATTATTATGATCCTTATGTAGCGCAATATATTCATCCTAAAAAGGCTTATAAAGTCAAACTTAAAGATGCTGATAAAGATTTTATTTTTGATGAAGCCGAATCGGATCTGAACAAATTTGACAAAATCATTGATGAGCTGGAACCCGGAAGTTTGCGTTTACCGGTGTTGATAAAAAAATACATCAAACAAAATGCGAGAGTCGTTGCTTTCAATGTGGATCCTCTATTTAATAATGCGGTTGATGGATTGATGTACATCCGGATTGCCGATATTCCGGAGAGCACGATGAAACCGGTAATGGAAGAATTCCAAGCCGAACTCGAACGCAAATTAGCCGAAAAAGGAGAATGTTAAAAATCCAAACTAGTTATAATTAAAACCCCAAAACCTATGATTTACTATTTAGAAGTATTGAAGAAGTATGCCACTTTTACTGGAAGATCACGAAGAAAAGAATATTGGATGTTTACATTATTCAATATGATTTGTATGTATAGTTTAATCTTTTTGGGGATGAAATTTTTATCGCTAAGTCTTCTTTCAACCCTGTATATTTTAGCAACCTTACTTCCATCTTTAGCTGTAGGAGTTAGAAGGATGCATGATGTGGGGAAAAGCGGATGGTACCTATTAATTCCCATCTATAGTTTTATTTTAGCTTGTACCGATGGTGAGAAGGACCTAATCAATATGGCGAAAATCCAAAATTTCCTGAAGATGAAATCAATGAAATTGGAACGATAGAAGAATAAATAAAAAGCCGGGAATCACTTCCCGGCTTTTTTTATGGTTAGAACCACGCTTTTTTATTAACCTGATAGGTTTCATAAAATTCCTGGTCGGATTTGGTCAGGTAAATAATTCCTTCAATCAATCCTAATATACTGGTTACAATGCCGCACGTAAAAACACTAATAACTAACCATATAATTCCCTCCTGGGTGTAACCCAATAAGAATTTATGAATCCCAAAGGGACCTAAAAGTATTGCTAACAAACCTGCCGCTATTTTTTTATTATCAGTATAATCCCGTTGTGGTCTGTTCCAGTCTTCTTGTTTTGAATCTTCCATGATTGATTATTGCTTTTGGGATATGAATTGTTTCTTAATTTAATTAATAAGCTTGTGTAGCACCTATTTCATTGAGCTCATCTAGTTCATTCTTTGGGTCAGGCCCATATTGATTAGGCTGACTTTCACCTTCAGTGCACAATAATATAAGCAACCATATACTACCTATGAATGGGATGAAATAGATCAAGAAATACCATCCACTTTTTCCTAAATCATGTAAACGCCTTACTGTTACTGCAAAGGACGGGATTATAATCGCTAAAGTATAGAGAGCATATAAAACAACAAAAATACCTATTCCTAGTTCATCCATTCCTAAAGCAGTAACCATTATAACTCCTAAAGTTACAAAAGCCATAGCAACAAGTATATTCATTAAGGTAAAATACCAGTATTCGCTTCTTCTTGCGCGTCCTGAAAAATTTGCATAATTCTCAAAAACTACGCTTTTGTACCAATCAATCATAATAAATTATTTTAGTTAGTGGGTCCCTACTCTTATGGCTTTTCGGATACGCCTCGTTTTTGGTTGCTGAACTCCGATTCGCTAATATATACAATTTACAGAAACGCCTTATCATTTGGCTCCCAAAGTTCAATTTTATTTCCCTCAATATCCATAACCCAGCCGAACTTCCCATAATCAAATGCTTCCGGTTCACCAACAATGGTAACGCCCTCTTCCTTAAGTTTTATCAGCAAATTGTCCAAATCATGTACCCGGAAATTTTGCATGAACTGTTTTTCACTAGGCTGGAAATAAGTTGTCGTATCTGCAAACGGAGACCATTGTGTCGAACAATTATCTCCTTCCTTGTTTTTCCACCAAAATGTAGAGCCATAATCATCGGTTTTCAATCCCAGATGTTTTCCATACCAGGCTACCAATGCTTTGGAATCTTTTGCCTTAAAAAAAACACCGCCTATTCCGGTAACTCTTTTTTCAATGGTGTTTGTTTTGCTTTCGCCCGAATATTTCGATTTGATTTTATCGACAATCACCTGCGCCAATTTCTGATGGCTTTCGAAGGTCCATCCGGCAATATGTGGTGAAAGTATCACATTGTCTGCGTCTAACAAATATTGAAAAGCTTCAGGTACATGATGATCTGAAAACAAATGTTCAAAGGATGATTTTTCATATTCCAGCACATCCAGGCCGGCACCTAAAATTTTTCCGGACTGCAGCGCTTTGGCCAGATCGGCCGTCACCACATTTTTCCCCCTGGCGGTATTGATTAGCCAAAAAGGTTTAGCGAATGAATTGATGAAATCACTTTTGATCATTTGATTGGTTTCGAGTGTCCATGGAACGTGCAGACTCAGGACATCTGCATTCGTTTGTAATTCTTCCAAAGAAACTTGTTTGGCATTCATATCGCCCACATTTTCCAGGATATCGTGACACAAAACCTGAACATCAAAACCGCGTAATTTTTTGGCGAATGATTTCCCCATTTTGCCATACCCAATAATGCCAACTGTCTTTCCGTCTAATTCGTGACCCCGGTTAGCTTCCCTATTCCAATGCCCCGATTTGATTTCGCTGTCGGCTTTGTTCAGATTATTCAACAGGGACAGCAACATTGCTAGTGCATGTTCGCCGACCGCATTCTTATTGCCTTCGGGAGCCGCGATGAGCTCAATGTTTTTACTGATGGCATAGTCACAATCGATGCTTTCCAGACCGGCGCCAACTCTTGCAATAAACTGCAGACTGGTGGCTTTATCGATAAATTGTTTGTCAATATTGAATCGGCTGCGAATGACAATTCCGTGATATTCGTGAATCTTGGTTTCGATTTCCTCTTTGGAAGAGGAGAAATCTTCGTGGTTGAGGAAGCCTTCTTGCTGCAATTGTTCCCAAAGCAGATGGTTATTGCTATCGATATGGAGAATTTTGACGGTTTCGGGTTTCAAGTTGAAGTTAGTTTAGATTCCAAATTTATTAAAAACTCTTTAAGAAAGTAGTGAGTGCCTGCAAATATTACATTGCTTTTATGGCATTAAATTTTTAAGCGTAATATTGAATGAAGTTCCTTTTTCTTCTTCGGAATGAACTTTTATACTGCCCTGCAGTTTCTCAATAATTTCCTTTACTATATATAATCCGATTCCGGAGCCGGTTGATTTTCCGGATAAGCGGAAGAACATATCGAAAATTTTATCGTGATAGACAGGCGCAATCCCTATTCCATTGTCGGCAATGTCAATTTGTAGTTTTTCCCTATCGGATGTCCCCGTTATTTTTATATATCGCCCGGATTCCTCCTTTTTATGGTATTTGATGGCATTGGAAATAAGATTTTCCATTATGGTATTAAAGCGTTGCCAATCAGAATAAAAAGGCTGTTCTTCTATAATATTAACTTCAAAATGAATTCCTTTTCCCTCTTTCATGCTCCGAAGTGCATCCACAACTTCTTCTATCGTTTTCTGGAGCGGGATTTTCTCCATTTCCAATCCGGTGCGGTTATTATGTGAGTAGAGAAGAATGTTTTTAATGAATCTGTCCAGGCGGAGGATACTGGTGTGTATCATATTTGCATGTTCAATGGTATCCGGCTCTTTGCTTTCTTCCTCAATAAACGTAATCAGACCAAGCATTGATGTCAAAGGGGAACGCAAATCATGGGAGACACTATATACGAAACGGTCAAGTTCAGAATTGGTTTTAACAAGTTCTTTATTTTGCTGCTCCAATTTTAGCTCAGCCATTTTACTTTCCGTTACATCCTGGAGTATCCCATAAATCCGTATGGGCCTGCTTTTTTTATTAAACTCAAACTTCCATTCAGAATAGCCATATCTTATACTGCCATCTTTATATATGAAACAAAAATTAAATGATGAATCCTGATAGGTTTCAAAGGCTTCCTGCATTTTTTTTTGCACAAAGTCAACGTCATCATGATGTACGAATGATAAAAATAATTCAATTGAAGGCTCGGCTTCGTTCCTGTTAATTCCGAAAATCTTATAAAATCCGTCTGACCAGATGTGAATGTCATGCACCATATCAATTTCCCAATTACTAATATGGGCTAACGCCTGCGATTCTTTTAATCTTGATTCGCTTTTACGGAGATTTTCCTCTACCATTTTCCTTTCGGTAACATCGTTAGAAAGAATAATTCGTGCCGGAATTCCTTCAAAAATGATGTCATTAGCAATAATCTCAACCTGTATGACAGTTCCGTCTTTCTTACGGTGATCCCAAATCCCCCTATTATAATTTAGTGCATTAAATCCTAACGAACGATCTAATTGCTCGAATTGCTCTTTGTCTTCGTCCGGCCTTATATCGACTGCACTCATCGAAAGAAATTCGTCGCGGGTGTACCCATATTGGACAATCGCCATTTTATTTACATCCAGGAAACTTAACGTTTTCACATCAATTATCCACATCGGTATTGGACTATTATCAAAAAGATGCCGGTATTTTTTTTCACTTTGCAAAAGGTTTTCTTTTGCTTTTTGCTGCTGGGTTCTGTCAATCGACAGTATAAATATTCCTTCCGGAATGGGTTGTATCCTGAGTTCAAAAAATGCAGGTGTGCCATCAGGAAAAACAAATTCGGTTTCAAGTTGTTCCATAGTGCGTTCATTCATGCACCGCTGCAGCGCTTTAAACAGATCCGTTTGTTCTATCCCCGGATATTTTTCCATCATAGTATATCCCAGCAATTCTTCTTTTGAATAATTGCTGTATTTAACCAACGCATCATTTACATACGTATATCGCCAGTTGAAATCATGGATTTGCACCCCTTCAAGCAGCGAGTCGAATATATTGCTAAATTTTGGAATAGTATTAATCATCGTTTAATGCTGTATTCTTTTCACTTTTCATTGAGACGAAAAAGTTATAATTACTTTATTGAAAGGTAATGTAAAAAAATGTAAAGGAGTTGTTGTACTTACCTTATCAATAAAATAATAGGGCTAGGGTTTCTTATTATCCTTAACAAGTATAAGGCTTTATTTTGATATATTTAAATTCATAGTCAAGAAATTTCTTATGATTTAAAACTATCCAAACTTTAAAACTAACGATGAGATTTGTCAATAGGATTTTAGGAAAGATGCGGGGTTAGCCGGTAATTTTTTGTAAAGAGGTTTTGATTCCTTTGATTAACGACGAACTAAAGCCCTGATGTTCCATTTCATTCAGGCCAACAATGGTACATCCCTGCGGGGTCGTCACCCGGTCGATTAATTGCTCCGGATGTATTTTTTCTTCCAGCAACATCTGCGAGGCTCCTTTTGCGGTCTGGGCGGCAATAGCCAGTGCGGTCTGCGAATCGAAACCTATCTCAATACCAGCCTGCATCGAAGCCCGGATGTAACGCAAGGCATAGGCAGTTC
This sequence comes from Flavobacterium sp. GT3R68, assembly GCF_007109225.1. Classification (GTDB taxonomy): domain Bacteria; phylum Bacteroidota; class Bacteroidia; order Flavobacteriales; family Flavobacteriaceae; genus Flavobacterium. Next base: position 618,752 of record NZ_VJZK01000001.1, on the reverse strand, counting down.
CGCACGCACCGAGTACCGTAGCGGCGTCCATAAGTTTTTCTTCTATTACCGGGACAGTTCCGACATCGGCGAAGAGCGTGATTACCTTTTGGGCCTGTTCTTTGTCTTTATCAATAAAGGCAATGCAGGTTGCGGATGCGCCAAATTGAATGGCAATATTAGGCATAATCCGGAATATTGGACTGGCATTATCAGTGAATTGCCTTAACGTTTCAATAGTGATTCCGCTGATTGCGGAAACGATCATTTTCCCCAAGGTCAGGGGGGCGATCTCGTTCAGGACGGTTGCGGTCTGATGCGGTTTTACGGCGAGGATAATGACATCCGCTTGCTGGATTTGGAACGTATTGTCGGATGCAACAGTAATGCCCGATTGCCTTAGATATTGAATGCTTTCGGTATTGCGTCGGGTGACAGTTATGTTAGTGTTTTTGGAATATTTGGATAAACCGATAGCGATGGCGACACCTAAGTTACCACCACCAATTATATGTATGTTCATGAAATGTCGGAGTTAAAAGCCTAAAATAAGTTTGGCAATTGAAAAATAAATCAGAATCCCGCAGATATCATTACTTGTAGTGATAAACGGACCAGTCGCTAATGCGGGGTCGATTCCAAATTTATCGAGTAATAAAGGGATGAAAGTACCGATTAAGGAGGCAATGATAATTACCGAAACCAAAGCAATGGTAATGACCACGCCTATTATGGGTTCTACATTTAACAGAAAATATCCGCCTAAAAATAATATGGTCGCCAGAATGACACCGTTCAATAAACTCAACGACACTTCCTTAATCAATCGGTTGAATAAGGAACCGCTCAGCGTATTGTTGGCTAAACCCTGAACAATAATTGCCGAAGATTGTACCCCTACATTTCCTGCCATCGCAGCAATCAGTGGCGTAAAAAAGAATAATTTCCCGTGCTGTAACATGGCGCCTTCAAAAAGGCCCAGCACTTTTACGGTTACAAAACCTCCCAAAAGTGCCAATACCAACCATGGCAAGCGGGCTTTGGTCAGTTCGAGAATGCTGTCATCCGCTTCAACGTCCTGCGAGATACCGGCGGCTAACTGGTAATCCTTATCGGCTTCGTCCTTGATTACGTCCAATATATCATCAATGGTAATACGGCCTACAAGTCGTCCCAATTCATCAACCACCGGAATGGCCTCTAAGTCATATTTTTGCATGATACGGGCGACCTCAACATCTTCGGTATCGACATTCACCGAGTTTAATTTTCGGATATAGACATCACTGATCTGTGTTTTGGTCGAAGTGGTCAGCAGATCTTTAAGAGACAATCGGCCTTTTAAACGGTCCTCATCATCAACGACATAAATCGAATGTACTCTTGAAATGTTCTCGGCCTGGATTCTCATTTCTTTCACGCAAGTGAGTACGCTCCAGTTTTCATTGACCTTTACCAATTCCTTGTGCATGATTCCTCCCGCGGTATCTTCAGCATAACGCAATAAATCGACAATGTCTTTCGCGTGTTCAACATCCTGAAGTTCGGAGATTACTTCGCTTTTTTTACTTTGCGAAAGTTCTGCGATAATATCTGCCGCATCATTGGTTTCAAGTTCATCAAGTTCTTCCGCGATTTCTTTTGGCGAAAGCCGGTCCAAAATGTTTTCCCGTAAGTCCTCATCAAGTTCCAACAGGATTTCAGCGGTTTTTTCACTATCTAAAACCCGGAAAATATAAGTCGCTTCGTCAAAATCAAGCGCATCCAGAATTTCAGCAATATCAGCATGGTGCATATCATTCAATAACATTTCCAACTCTTCGTCGTTCCTGTTTTGAATAAGTTGTTCTACCTGAACAATAAGCTCTTTGCTGATTTTAAACTGCATCGGCGGCTATTTTTTGAGTAAGTTCTATAAATTGTTGTACATCCAGCTGCTCCGGACGAAGGTCAAAGATAGTATCTTGTCGCAAATTATCCGACAGATTTAAGGTTTTTAAACTGTTACGAAGTGTTTTTCTGCGTTGTTGAAAGGCTGTTTTTACAACGGTAAAAAATAATTTTTCGTTACAAGGCAATGTGAAGTTTTCTTTTCTCCGCAAGCGCAACACTCCGGACTTTACCTTTGGCGGCGGATTAAAAACGTGTTCATCAACGGTAAACAAATATTCGGCATCATAAAAAGCCTGGGCCAGAACCGATAAGATTCCGTAGGCTTTGGTTCCTTTTTTTTCACAAATTCTTTGGGCAACTTCCTTTTGGAACATTCCAGCAAATTCAGGAATCTGGTCGCGGTATTCCAACGCACGGAAAACGATTTGTGTCGATATATTATATGGGAAATTACCGATGATGGCGAATTGTTTCCCTTCAAAGATTTCGTTGATGTTGTATTTCAGAAAGTCCTTCGATATAATCCGGTCTTTCAATTTTGGATAATTCTGATCCAGATAGGTTACCGATTCGGCGTCGATTTCGATGACATAAGTATTGACTGGCTTTTCCAGTAAATATTTGGTCAGCACTCCCATTCCAGGCCCGATTTCCAATAAATCGTTGTAACCTTGTAGATTTAACGTATCGGCGATATCCTTGGCGATACTTTCATCTTTCAGGAAGTGTTGCCCGAGGTGTTTTTTGGCTGTTACTTTTTCCATTTTTAGATTGTTAGACACCTTAGATTATCTAGATGTCTTAGGTTATTTGAATTTTAAACATTTGATTGATACGATTTCTAAAAATCTAACAGTCTAAGTAATCTAAATGTCTTGTTTAATGCTCACTTATTAACTCTAACTCCGTTCTGAAAGCGAGCATTCTTTCGCCAAAAAGTTGTAATCCTTCTTCACGCAATCTTGGCGCGTCTTCGTCATAATATCGCTGCAACGTTTCCCTGCTGTCCGTTATGAATTGGATAGAATACGTAATTCCACCCATTTCTTCTTCAATTAAAACTTTGACCAATCTTGCCGAAGTAAATTTTCCCGTTGCCAAAACATCCTTAATGTGTTTTTCCTGCATCCATTTCATCCATTGATCGTGGACACTTTCGTGAATATTGATGGTTACGTTATATATTATCATTTTAGATTTTTTAGATAGTTTTAATTACAAATTCGTATCGCCGCGAAGTTGCCTGAATTTTTTGCGCGCATCGATAAAAAAGATACTGTCTTCATGATTAAAAACGATTTTTTCGTACAGCGGCTTGGCTTTATCAACATCTTTGAGTTGTTTGTTATAAATTTCGGCCGAAAAATATAAGGCTTCATCAATATAAATTCCTTCCTGATGTGTAATGATAATCGATTGGTATTGGCTTAAAGCCGAATTATAATCGCCCAGTTTTTCATATGTTTTTCCCAGGCGGAGCAACGTGATACTCTCAATTTCGTCACCTTTGAAATTCTTCAGAATCGCCTGAAATTGAATTAATGCCTCCTGGTTCTTATTTTGGTACAGCAAATAATCCGCCCGGGCGAATTGTTTTAAAGCCGTTTGTGTCGAATCGGCTACCTTATTATCATTAATCAACAGGAAATATTCGAGCGCATCATTCGCGATTAATTGTGTCGAAGCCGTTTTTAAAACCTTAAACTGGCTTAACGCCCAATCGAAATCACCTTTGAAATAACTGGTTTTGGCGGCTTTCAGACTTGCTTCATGTCCCACGACATCATTTTTTAAATCCTCTTCAATCTGCGAATAATAAATCAACGCCTGATTAAATTTCTCTTCATACAACAGAATATCGGCCAGTTCCATTTTGACCTCCGCAATCTGATATTGATTCAAAGGCAATTCCAGCGTTTTTTTTAATATCGTTTTTCCAAGTTCGGAATTTTTCAAATGGAACGTTACAAAGTGTGCCTGTAAAATCTGTAAAGACAAGGAATACGGACTGATGCCAAATTGTTTGACCAATTGTTCTAATTCTCCTTCGATAGTTTTAAACTCTTTTTCGGACGCATTTTTAATCTTCATTTCGGTCAGAAAATAATGGGCCTGAATCTGCAAATCCAAATCCTGGGTATTTTCCAATACGAAGGCCAGAATTTCTTTCGCCGTTTCGAATTCGCCTTCCGCTATGGATAATTGGGCCAGGTTGACAATGTTCGAGAAGGTTTCCGGATTGCGTCGGTAAATGGCTTTTTCCTGAATAAATGCCTTTCCGTATTCCTTTTGCTGAACATAAAACCAGCTTAAATATTGGTTCCAAAAAATATCCTGGTTTTTCTGGACTCTCAGCAACAAGGCTTTCCGCAGGGCTTCATTGAAAGTCGCTTCGCCGTCTTCGAGTATAAAACGGGAAAACTGGTTTTGTATGGCAATCAGGTTGGGTGGATTGTTGTAGGATTCGGTCAAAAACTTTTCAATCATCATGTCCGTGTTTCCCTTTTGACCATAAAGCAATGCCATCTGAAAATTGAAATTAAATTTCTGATCTAATGAAACTGCCATTTCATAAGCTTTCAGTGCATAATCAATCAATGCTTTGCGTTCGAAAGCTCCGGCAACTCCGTACACTTCATTGGGATTTTTTTTAATCCGGTCCAAAGCCTGTTCGAAATATTTTTTGGCTTTGTCTTCGTCTTTCTTTAATTGGAAATTGGCGCCCAATTCGACCAGAATATTGGCCTGTCTGTATTTGTCGAGACGTTCCTGAAGCGCCTTTTCGGCAGCATCAAATTGCCCTAATTGCTGATAACAGTCAATCATTTTTAGGAAATAGACACTATTGCCGGATTGGTTTTTTAATAATTCCTGGAAAGAGATCAGCGCTTTTTCGAATTCTCCTTTATCGTAATAATTCGCGGCCAATTGTTCGTTTTGGGCAAAAACGACCAGTGAGAAAAATAAAGCGATATATAGGAAAACAGTTTTCATTGCACTTTCAGTATTTTGCAAAGATACTCAATTAGTTATCAGTCCCGAAGCTATCCGGAGCAGTATCCGTCTTCAGTGGATATTCCAAACGAACACTTTATACGAAATCTAATTTATAATGTCGAATCCGCAATAAGAGCGTAACACTTCCGGGATAACGATACCTTCGGGCGTTTGGTAATTCTCCAAAATTCCAGCCAAAACTCTCGGCAATGCCAATGAGCTTCCGTTTAAGGTATGGGCCAATTGGTTTTTTCCGTCTTTATCCTTAAAACGCAATTTCAGACGATTGGATTGGAACGTCTCAAAATTGGATACCGAAGAAATTTCCAACCAACGATCCTGAGCGGTAGAAAATACTTCAAAATCATAGGTTAACGCAGACGCAAATCCCATATCACCACCACAAAGTCGTAAGATTCGGTACGGTAATTTCAGTTCCTTCAAAATGCCTTTGACATGCTCGACCATTCCGTCCAGCGCTTCATACGATTTATCAGGATGCTCCACGCGAACGATTTCCACCTTGTCAAATTGATGCAAACGATTTAATCCGCGGACATGCGCGCCATACGAACCTGCTTCGCGACGGAAACAAGGCGTGTAGGCTGTGGCCAAAATTGGTAATTCGTTTTCATTCAGGATGACATCCCTGAACAGGTTCGTCACCGGGACTTCCGCAGTTGGGATTAAATATAAGTTATCGGTGGCGTCATGGTACATCTGTCCTTCTTTGTCGGGCAATTGTCCAGTTCCGAAAGCAGAAGCTTCATTCACCATATGAGGTACCTGATATTCGAGATAACCGGCTTCGGTATTTTTATCCAAAAAATAAGCGATCAACGCTCTTTGTAAACGGGCACCTTTTCCTTTATAAACCGGAAAACCGGCACCTGTTATTTTATTTCCAAGTTCAAAATCGATTATGTCATATTTTTTTACCAGTTCCCAGTGGGGCTGAGCACCTTCATGCAGAACCGGCACAGCACCTTCTTCAAAAACATTCAGATTTTCTTCAGGAGTTTTTCCTTCCGGAACAATGTCCGCCGGAAGATTGGGTAACGTGTATAATTTTTGCGTCAATTCAGCTGCCAATGCGTCTGCTTTTTCCGCAAGTGTTTTGCTTTTTTCCTTCAGGACAACGGTTTTCGCTTTTAAAATTTCGGCTTTTGATTTTTCACCGCTTTTCATCAACTCACCGATATCTTTGGATAGTTTATTAGATTCGGATAAAATGTTGTCCAATTCCACCTGCGTCGAACGGCGTTGTTCATCCAACTGCACCACTTCATCCACAACCGTTTTGACATCCATGTTCTTTTTCGCCAAAGCTTTAATAACTTTTTCCTGATTTTCCCTAATAAATGCTATCTGTAACATATCCTGATTTTAATAAGGAAGCAAATTTAAGGATTTGTTTTATATAAAGACAGGCAAACTGAAAAACTTGAAATTTACATTCGGAAGTGTATTTTGGTAGTGCATTAACGCAATTTTACAACTATATTGACTATATTCGCAAAAATATACCACGCCCAATGAAAAAAACCTACCTACTTACCCTAATGTTTGCCATATCTGGAGTATTTGCTCAGGAATCAGATATAGAAACCAGTCATATTGCTGAAGCTGAAATGAAAGCAGCCTCAAAATTGATTAATTTAGCGGTAAATCCGAATACTTTAAACTACGACATTACCTACCATAAGCTAGAATTTACAGTGGATCCGGCGGTTTATTCCATCGCAGGAAAAGTAACGACTACATTTACGGCCTTGTCGAATATGTCGACAGTTACATTTGATTTTTACAAAAAAAATATAGTTCCATTTAATATTTCTTCAGTAAAAATGAACAATGTCAGTTTGGCTTTTGTACACAACAGCAGTCATGAATTGATCATTACCCTTCCTTCGACTTTGACAACAGGAAATTCTGCTACTGTCGTAATCACCTATAGTGGTGCCCCCTCAACTGCCGAGCAAGCATTTACAACTGAAACCCATTCGGGAGCCGCGGTTTTATATACCCTTTCAGAACCTTTCGGCGCTCGCGATTGGTGGCCATGTAAACAGGACCTGAACGACAAGGTAAACAGTATCGACGTATACATTACAGCGCCGTCCCAATATGTCAGCGTTTCCAACGGAATCGAAACGACAGCACCGGTAATTGTTGGCGCCAATAAAACGACACATTTTCACCACGGCTATCCAATTCCTGCCTACCTGATTGCCATGGCCGTTACCAATTATAATGTATTCAACCAACAGGGAGGTTTAGGCACTGTTGCCAGTCCGTACTTTCCTATCATCAATTATATCTATCCCGAAACGGCAGCCAGCACACAAGCCAGCTTGGCAGTTACACCCGGAATCATCAATTTATATGAAACCCTGGTGGGAAATTATCCGTTCCGAAATGAGAAATACGGTCATGCCCAATTTGGTTGGGGTGGTGGCATGGAACATACAACAGTATCTTTTATGGGTGGATGGTCGAGAGGCCTGATTGCGCACGAAATGGCCCATCAATGGTTTGGGGATAAAATCACTTGTGGTACCTGGAAAGACATCTGGTTAAACGAGGGCATCACCGAATACATGTCCGGTCTGGTCGTAGAAAATCAGGACGGGGCGGCAAGTTTTGTTTCCTGGAAAAATGGAAAATCAGCCAATATCACTTCACAGGCCACCGGAAATCTTTACTTAACCGATGCTCAGGCGATGGATGTTAACCGAATTTTCAGTAGCCGAATAACCTATGATAAAGGATCGATGGTTACCCATATGATTCGATTTAGAATGGGCGATACTAACTTCTTTCAGGCGTTAAAAAATTATTTAGCCGATCCAGCTTTAGCATACGGTTTTGCTTTAACTCCACAATTTAAGGCACATCTGGAAGCGGTTTCCGGATTAAGTTTTACCGAGTTCTTTAATGACTGGGTGTACAATCAAGGATATCCAACTTATACCATTACAGCGCAAAATACGATTCCCGGACAAGTACGGTTCGTGGTAAATCAAACGCAATCTGATGCTTCGGTTACGTTCTTTGAAATGCCGGTACCGGTAAGGGTTTTTGGATCCGGAGGACAACAGATGGATTTCATTTTGCAGAATACGACCAATGGACAGATTTTCCTGGAAAATGTTCCTTTTGCAGTTTCCAGTGTCACTTTTGATCCGAATAAAGATATTATCTCCCGAAACAACACGGCTACCTTAGGGACTGAAGATTACATTATGGCGCAGGCCATTCAGTTGTATCCGAACCCTACGGCAGATGTTTTACATATCGAAGTTCCTTCATCCATAACTTTGGAAAAAGTGACCGTTTACAACAGCATCGGACAGACGGTTCTTGAAAACAACAGCAACATTATTTCGGTTGCGGCGCTTTCAACCGGGGTTCATTTTATCAAAATGACCACTTCCGCAGGAACCTTTCACAAAAAATTCATAAAAAAATAAACTGTCCTGAACATTCATGCAAAAAGTAAGGCGAAAACCTTACTTTTGTGCGTTATTATTGAACCTGAAACTTACAAATGGAAATAGCTATCAAAATGGGCCAGTTTTTACTGAGCCTTTCTTTACTGATTATACTGCACGAATTAGGACATTTTATTCCTGCCAAATTATTTAAAACCAGAGTAGAGAAATTCTACTTGTTTTTTGACGTTAAGTATTCTTTGTTTAAGAAGAAAATCGGTGAAACCGAATACGGAATCGGATGGTTGCCTCTTGGTGGTTACGTGAAAATTTCAGGGATGATTGACGAAAGCATGGACAAAGAGCAAATGGCACTTCCCCCTCAACCGTGGGAATTCCGTTCGAAACCGGCCTGGCAGCGATTGATCATTATGCTTGGAGGAGTGACGGTCAACTTTATTTTAGCCTTTATCATTTACATCGGGATGGCATTCGCTTATGGGGATTTGTACATTTCAAATTCGGAAGTAAAAGACGGTATCTGGATCGCGAATCCGGTAGTGGAGAAAACAGGCTTGAAAACCGGTGATAAAATTATTTCCGTTGACGGTGTTAAAGCCGATAAATTCCACGAACTGAACGAAAAAATCCTTTTAGGAAAAGAAGTGGTCGTGGAGCGCAATGGAACCGAACAAAAAATTGCCTTGCCGGTAGATTTTATTGACAAATTGATGCAGGGAGAAAAAATCTCTGTGGTTGAATTGAGAATTCCTTTTGTTGTTGGCGGAGTTACCGAAGATTCTCCAAACAAGGATAAGGTCCAGCCAAAAGACATCATTACCAGCTTCAATGGTGTTCCCGTGAAATATGCCGATGAGATTATAGGAGCAGTAGACAGCCTGAAAGGAAAAACAGTTCCTGCTATTGTCACCAGAGACAACAAGGAAATTGCTGTTTCCCTGAAAGTGAATGACAGTGCCAAAATGGGAATAGCATTCGCTCCGAGATTGTCGGCTGATAATTTAGAAAAGTTAGGTTTGTACAAAGTAAGCAAACAGGAATACGGATTATTGGAATCAATTCCTGTTGGAATAACAAAAGGTAAAAACCAATTATTAGGATACGGAAAACAATTAAAAGCGATTTTCAATCCAAGCACAGGTGCCTACAAAGGTGTGGGTGGTTTTAAAGCCATTTTTGACATTTTCCCTAAAACCTGGAGTTGGGAAGCATTTTGGAGCATCACGGCGTTGCTGTCGATTATGTTGGGTGTAATGAACTTATTGCCTATTCCGGCATTGGATGGAGGACATGTGATGTTTTTATTATACGAAATGATCTCGAGAAGAAAACCAAGCGATAAATTCATGGAAAATGCCCAAATGGTTGGTTTCGTATTACTTATCTCGCTCCTTTTATTTGCTAACGGGAACGATATTTACAAAGCCGTTATCGGAAAATAATTATTTTGAAAAATTTATTGAAATTTGTTTGCAATAATTAAATTTCGCCCTATATTTGCACCGCTTTAAAAGTGAAACACACGTTAACTTTTCTTGCTCAGTTTCCTTCTTAGCTCAGTTGGTTAGAGCATCTGACTGTTAATCAGAGGGTCCTTGGTTCGAGCCCAAGAGAGGGAGCAAAAAGCAGACGCCATTCGAAAGAGTGGCGTTTTTTGTTTTATACAATCTCAGTAAACTCAAGACTTCACTTAATTTCTATTACAAATGGATATTTTGTCGTTTGACAACTTTGACAGGTTTTTTGATAAAAAAAGGTACCCAAATCGGTACCCATCTAAAATCTCGAGGTACCCATTTTTAAATTCCGAATTGATATGCCAATTGTTTAACTCAAATTCAATTGGAAATGCATCAAGAAAAAATCACCATTCTGTTTGTAATTAGCGCAAACAAAACCAATCAAAAAGGATTATGTCCTCTTAATTGTAGAATTACGTTCAATAAAGAACGGAAACAATTCAGTACAGGACTTTTTGTTAATCCCAAATATTGGGGAAACAAACTCCAAAAAGTCAACACACAGGATTCTAATCACAAATTCATTAATGCTCAAATTGAGAAAATTGAAATTAAGATAAAAAATATTGCATTGGTTCTCCAACTTCAGGGAGCAGATTGCACGCTTGATAACATCTATAATAAATATATCGGTGTAGAAATCAAAAAGAAAGAACACATCCTCTCCTATTACAAACAATATTTAACTAAAATCAAGAAACTTGTAGGATTAGAAATCAAAGAGAGCACCTATAAAAAATTCGTCTATGTTGGCACGCATTTAGAGTCATTCATAAAATGGAAATTTAAAAAATCAGACTTCCCTTTGGAAGAATTGAACTTACAATTTCTTGACTACTTTGATTACTATTTAAAGACAGAGAAAGGTCAAGAGCAGATTACCATCAATAAAACAATACAGAGACTTAGAGCGCCAATAAAACAAGCCATTTCAGAAGGTTATTTAGCGAGGGATCCTTTTGTACTCCATAAGTCCAAAACAGTTCGTAAAGTCGTTACATTCCTTACCACAGAAGAACTCCAAACACTTGAAGAAGCGGTATTGCAACAAAAAAGATTATGCATCATTCAAGATTTATTTATTTTTTGCTGCTATACAGGATTGGCGTTCACAGAAATGACCCATCTTGAAAAGCAAAACATACAAGTAGGCTTTGATGGCATTAACTGGATTCAAATGAAACGAGAGAAAACACAGCGTCAAATCTCTATTCCAATACTTCCAAAGGCTCAAGAAATTATTGATAAGTATTCAAATGAGAAGAAACTCGTATTCCCATCCATAAGCAACCAGAAATTCAATTCTTATCTCAAAGAGATTGCGGAAATAACTGGAATTGAAAAACGACTTACTCATCATATTGCAAGAAAAACATTTGCGTCTACGGTTCTGCTTTTCAACGATGTTCCTATGGAAATTGTATCAGAATTGTTAGGTCATTCAAATATGACTATTACACAAGAGAGTTATGGGAAAATTGTTCAGAAGAAAGTGAGTGAGGCAATGTCCAATCTTAAAAATAAATTGAAATAACACAAAAGGAGACTAACATATTTAATAAGCCTAGTCTCCTTTTTTATTTAAAATATCTAATCCTTCAAAGATTTCATTTATATTTTTCCCTAAAGCAGAACAAAATCTCAATAATAAATCTACTGTCATTCTTTGTTCATTTCTAAATACCCTTCGTACGGTAGTTTCTGAACATTGTGAAGCTCTGGCAAATTCAGATTTATTTCCATCAAATTTCACAAGGAACTCTTTGTAGAGCCTTTGAGTTAATTCAACTTCTATTTGTTCAAGATGCTTCTGCATTGAACAAAGGAAACAAATGGCTAACTCAAAATTCCTTTCACCTCTCGACTTATAAGTCGAAAATTAAATTAGATTTGTATTTTTAGAAATACAAAAAGATGCAAAGTGCCATGAGTTTTAACCAACAAAAATCAATTATTATTTTAAACTAAAAAACAACAACTATATGAAAAAACTACTTCTACTTTCATTTTTAATAATTTCCAATTTTACAGTTACAGCCCAAGATGATATCAAAACAGATGGTGAAAGTAAAACTAATAAAGTATCGATTTTTGATCCCACTTCTAAATTGCCCATATCAAAAACAACCCACTTGGGATTAAAAGTAGAGCCGAAGGAAAATGAATCAAAAAGTGAAAATGAATTACTCTTAGATGAATTAAATAAATTAGATTCAACATCGACACAAACAACAAGTAATTATTCAAATAACCAATATTATAATACTGATTTGGGTTCATCAAAATATGATTCAGAAATAAAATGGAATGGTGACATTAATCCGAACGATGTTCAAGGTTCGTTGAATAGATTTCGACAACAAAAGTGGGAAGAGGAATGGGGGGTTTATAGAAATATTGGAATAGGAGTTGTGTTTCTTCTAATTATTATCTTCATTTATAATACAATTAAAAGTGATAACAATGAGGAATTAATCGACAAAACCAATTCTCCCGCTGTTATTACGGAAATTGACATTATGCAAGTACAAAAACCTTCAGAAGAAATTTTAGCTATTAATCATACTATGGGTCTGGAAGAAGAGGATTTCGAGGAGGAGGATTTTGAGGAGGAGGATTTTGAGGAGGAAATACAACCAGTTAGAATCTTTGATGATGTTATTGTAAATAAAAAGATTAATGTTTTTTGGGCTGGCAAAATCGAAAAAATCATGATTCAAGAAATTGAAGGTTTCATCCCTAACAATCCGTGGAAAGACAGTCCGCTTGAAGGACTTCAAATAATAAACAAGATGCAGATAATAAGTAACGAATTCAAAACCCAATTAACATCAAATAAAGTGGAATTTGACATCAACGAAGACGACATTGAATATATAATCTCAAAAGCATACGCTAATGTTTACCCTAAATTTATAGAATCATGATTTGGATTCAGAGTTAAAAATTTAAACATCAGGGCTTCCATTACGGGAGCCTTTTTTTATGGTTAAAATTTTTATTTTTTTTAAAAAAATTTATGATCAAACGTGTGGATAAACCCAACATCAAGCCCCGACTCTCCTCAAACTTTGGGAGATACCCCCAGGAATGTAGAGTTGAATTGACGTTCTAACTTTTCAATTCCTGGGAATTATCCATTATTGTTTAATCTTAAATCACAAAAAACTATGGTAAGTGTAATTGATTACAAATCAGTAGAAAAAGAAGACGGCGAAAATTTCTTGTTATTAGTCTTGCAGGGAGGAGTCGAACCTGTAAAAAGTGTTACAACTGGCAAAATGTATTTCACGACAAGAACCGTTAGAGTCCCAGCAACATTCGATGAAGCGACTTGCAAAAGTTTAATTGGTTCACAATTTGAAGGTACGATTGTCAAAGTTCCAAGTGACTCTTATGAGTTCACTATTAAGGAAACGGGTGAAACTGTAAAACTAAATCATCGTTACGAGTATGTAACGGGTGTCGATGCACTAAAACATCAGTTAGTAAATAGTGAATTAGTCCACTAAACCCTTGAAAGGTATAAATAACAAGGTCTTCTTTTTGGGAGACCTTTTTTATTACATCTATTTCAAAACAATTGTCAAATTTCTAAAGAAAAAATTTAAAACTAAAAATTATGAAACTACAAAAAGCAGAACGCCATCAGGTAAAACTACGCATTGGTCTTTCAGGTCCTAGTGGATTTGGAAAAACCTATTCCGCATTATTGTTAGCTTATGGAATCACAAACGATTGGGGCAAAATCGCTTTAATTGACACAGAGAACAAATCCGCAAGCCTTTACTCTCATTTAGGAGATTTCAATGTATTGTCACTGGAAGAACCATTTACCCCAGAACGCTATATTAAAGCGATTAAGGTATGTGAAGACTCAGGTATAGAAATTATCATTATTGATTCTATCTCGCATGAATGGCAGGGAAAAGGCGGATGTCTTGAAATCCACGAACAATTAGGAGCTCGTTTTCAAGATTGGGCTCGTGTAACTCCTCGTCATAATTCTTTTATAGATGCTATCCTGCTATCTCCATGCCATGTTATTACCACTTCCCGTAGAAAGGTGGATTACAGCCTTGACAAAGATGGTAATGGTAAAACCAAAGTAATGAAACTGGGTACAAAAGAAATTACAAGAGAAGGTTTTGAGTATGAGCTCACAGTAAACTTTGAATTATTAAATGATAATCATCTCGTGTCCGCATCTAAAGACAGAACTGGTTTATTTATGGGTAAACCTGAATTTATAATTAATTCTGCAACTGGAAAAAAATTAATCAATTGGTGTAATCAAGGAATTAGTATTGATAAAATTAAAGAAGAAATCAATACTTGCGAAACTGCTGATAGTTTGAAACAAGTTTATGCTAAGTACCCAAATTTAAGCACTGAACTTTATCCAATTGTAATGGCTAGAAAAGAAGTATTAGATAATGCTTCAGCACAATTAATCAACGAAGAAGAAATCATTCAAAACTTAAATCCTCAAGAAAATGAATTTATTAATAAATAATCCCGACAGTCAAATCATTGATGACATAGAAATTGTTCAATCAAAAAAAAGAAATTTTATTGAAGCGAACACAATTGAAGTTTCGTTGAAACATCTCCAAAATGAATGCACGATTCCCGTGTTTTCCAAAGATAATGAGTGTACAATTAGCCATTATGAATTTATCAACAGCGCGAAAGAAGTGATTGAAGATATATTGAGTTATAAAGGCGTTTTAACGCCTAATATAAGAACATCTCACATAATCAAAGGCAGAATTCCGTCCGCAATTGGAAAGCCCGCAAACGAGCTCTCTGACAGCGAGAAGACCATCTATTATGAGCGCTGTATGTTCCTAATAGAAATCCCTGAAATAAGTGAAATTATCAATGGCAATAAACTCAATTTAACCATCGGTGGTGTACGTTCATATAATCAGGAAAACCTTTTCAGTAAAAAATCTATGGAAAAATTTAAAGTGTTTATTGGATTCCAGAATACAGTTTGTACGAACCTCTGTGTTTCGACTGATGGCTTGCTGGAGGATCTTCGGGTAAGTTCTGTATTAGAGTTGAAAGCTAAAATTTATGAGCTAGTCAACAACTATAAAAAGAAGGAGCATCTTATCAATATGGAAAGAATGTTCAGGTACTCGTTAACAGAAATACAATTTGCCCACCTTATTGGTAAAATGAAGTTGTTTCCGTATTTGGCTAAAGAAGAAAAGCAAACCCTGTTCCCATTGGCGATAAATGACACGCAGCTAAATATTATCGTGAAGGATTATCATACGGATGCACACTTCTCTAAATCAGGGGACAATACGATTAACTTTTGGAGTCTTTACAATCTAATGACAGAAGCCAATAAGAGCACGTATATTGACAATAACTTGGAGCGCAATGTAAATGCATTCGAGTTTATCAATTACATGCTAAATTCGGTTGAAAATCAGAAACCAAACTACTTCCTTCATTAATTATACATAGCTTTTATGCCCATTTACAACAGCAAAAAAAGCATCTAAAAAAAGAAATAATCACTCCACAAATGACAAAAAAAGAGTTGGCGGAGCTGTTAAAATACAGTTCTCCACAAGAATTGTATGTTATTACGCATTACGGTGTCCTAATACGGTTGTTTTGTCCATTCTCAGTAAAAGTATTGCGAGATATCGGAGTACTGGAGAGTGGGCAGATTGTATTAGTTGACGAAATCAAGGTTACATTAGAATTAAAAACTGTTTATATAATTAACAATGCCGCTTATTTTTACTTTCACTTTAATATCGAAGTTTAAAATAGGCAAAGGAGTTATGCTTTTTTGTATGACCAAGCTTTTGAAACCGTTTCTCCTTTAACAAAAAACAATTGAAAACGTAATAGCTATTTAATTAGGTAACGCAAAAAATATATACATTGCGTTACCTTTTTTACTAAAAAACTTGTCAAACTTGGCATCAAATTTATATTATGATATTAAACGTACTTTTTTCAGATTTTACCACCGTTGAAAGATATTTAGCCCTTCAAAATAAGTTTGCCAACTACGACGTTAGTCGTCAGGGAATGGAGGAGCCACAATATGAGCAATTTATTCTAGGCGATTTTACAATAACAACTCAATCTGTAGATGAAAATCACAATCCTGATGTTACAGAGATTTCATTTTACGACTTCATCAATCCACAGATAAATACCTTAGCTAGAACTTTTATTGGAAAGATAAACACGAAAATAGATTCCCAGTTTTTACACAATGTACCCGAAAGAGAACATTTCATACAATACACACTAGATGAGCTATTCGTAATAGGGGAAAGAGTATCATCAGCTGACTATTTTAATAGTACAATTCAAGATGAATTACTTCTCCAATTAAACATGGTTATAGATTTTCTTTCAAATTATAATTCTGATAAAGAATACAAAATAGAAAAAAAATTGCAGTTCAATTTAAACAAAACTGATTTACTCTTATTAATGCATTTATTTAGATTGAAGGGACATTTAAACTGTCCCTATGATGCCCAACTAGGATTTTTGATTGAAAAAACTTTTCAATATTATAATGAAGAAACGAAATCATATGATAATATTATTAAAGCAGGAAAAGTAATAAACGATATTAAAAACGGATCTAGACCTGTAAATAAAGCAATAGACCGATTAAAAAGTATACTTCAAGACGATTCGTTTTACAATTTATGAAGGATTTTTTCTTCTCTAAAAACCAACAGGGGATGAAATCTTTTCCCCTATAAAAACTCTATTTTTAAAATACTTTTGCACCAGTTCTTTGAAATAGAAACAACTTATTTAGCTCGAGCAATAAGTTTTATGTTCCAAAAACGGCGTAGTTAACCTACTCCACTACAAGACCATAATGGTAAAGTGAGTAGCATTTTAAAAATGATTTAATGATAAAGGAAGAAAATAAAATTTTCTGGAATGAAGAAGGAAAAACTGCAAAAATCAGCCATTCAAAACTACTTGGATTTATAAACGAAAACGGTTTTTCAAAAGCAAAAATAAATGATACCAATACGATATTGGTTAAGAAAACAAATAATAGAGTTCGAATTGCCTCAGAGGAAGAAATAAAAATTCTTGTACAGAAGCATTTGAAGGAATATGCGAATGAAGAAGTTTTAGAAACATTTACAAAAGGTGTTGGATCTTATGTTACAAAATGCAAATTAGAGTTACTCGACCAAACTGCTCTAATTGATGATAGAGACTCTAAGGACAGTTCAAATTTCTTTTTCCAAAATGTCTTTTGTAGAGTAACTTCTGAAGGTATCCAAATTCTAGATTACAGCGCATTAACCTCAGTTATTTGGGAAGACAAATTGATAAAAAGAAATTTCGAAATGCCTTCTCTGAGTACAAGCGGAGATTTTGAAATCTTCTGTAAAAACATCTCATTTAACAATGATGAACGATTCCTGGCTTTAAAAACAACGTTAGGTTATTTACTTCATAGAAATAAAGAAGTCGGGGAATCTAAAGCTATTATTCTGTATGACGAAAAAATGGGACTTAACAAACAAGCCCATGGAGGAACTGGAAAGACTTTACTAAGCCTCGCTTTAAAAGAATGTAGAGAATTAGAAACTTTCGACGGGAAGGAAATAAAAGAGGGCAGTTTCTTTAAAAATCAAAGATTAAATCTTACTACTGATTTAATGGTATACGACGATTTAAAAGCCAATGTGAATTTTGAATCATTTTTTCCAATAATCACCTCTGGTATAGAAGTGGAAAAAAAAGGCAAACAGTCTTTTTACATTGAGCAGGACAAATCACCAAAAATTTTAATTAGTTCCAATTACATTGTTAAGGGTCCAGGCGGTTCTTCCGATTCAAGACGAAGACATGAATTTGAAATTGCAAACTATTACAATGAAGAATTAACCCCAGAAATGGAATTTGGGTCACGATTTTTCAATAGTGACTGGAGTCAGGAAGAATGGAATAAATTCTACTTTTTTATGATGACCTGTGTAATGGATTATTTAAAAAATGGATTGATTAAACCTGAATCAATAAACCTGAGAAAGAATCGGATGATTGACCAGAGTTGTCCACAATTTATTGAATTCGCCAAAGAAAATATCACTTTTAATAAATGGATTGATAAAAGGAATATTTTTCAGATTTTTCAATCTTCATATCCTGAAATAGAGGACTTATCTTCCCATAAATTCACAAAATGGATTAAAGATTATGGCGTAAGTTTTGGAAGTGCGTATGAAGACAAATCTACTGGTGGTATTTATTTATTTATTTTAAACAAACACGAAGATGCAAATGGAAACTAATATTATATATAAAGCTATAAACACGATTACTCAAGAAGTATACATAGGTGCAACTGCAAAAACTTTAGAGGATAGAATCGAAGACCATATTCAAAAAGCCAATAAATCAAATGGCTCATATTTTCAAGAAGCTATTGCGACATACGGCGCAGATGCTTTTGTATGGGAAGCCATAGATACAGCAGAAACAGCTAATGACTTAGCGGAAAAAGAGAGGAATTTTATTATTGAGTTCAATAGTCAAGAAAATGGCTATAACTCAAATCGTGGTGGTGGATTTAAAAAAACCATATATCAATATGATTTTAATACTGGCGAATTCCTAAATTCTTATGAGGATTTACAAAGTGCAGCAACAGCGGTGGACACTGACAAACGAAGTATCAGTAATTCGTGTTTGCAAATTTATAAATCGTGTAAACAATTTTATTGGAGCTACACCAAGGCTCCAGTTTTTAAAAATGAGCCTGACTGCCGTAAGAAGTTCGTCTCCCAATATTCTTTAGACGGAACATTTATTGCAGATTACTCTTCGGCTGCTGAAGCATCAAGAAAAACCGATGTTTCGAAAACTTCTATTACTAGATGTTGTCGTGGAGAAACTGAACAGAGTAAAGGGTTTGTATGGAAATATTCTTAAACTTAAAGACGGTGTAAAAACCGTCTTTTTTATTTGAAATCAATATCAGATTTTAATCTTCTTTTTAAAAGTTTAATCCAGATACCCCTAAGTTTGTCTATATCATTAATAGGTAAATCTTTAAAAATAATTGAGTCGGTATAATTCAAAATTTCAATTATACTTTTTTCTTTTACAAACATTGTATTTAATTCCTTAAGCTCTTCATTACCTATTTCATGGCGGTACGGAATGTTAAGGTTTTTAAATTCAGATGGTGTTAATTCCAAAACTCCCCCACCATAAAATCGCCCTTCTAATTCAGACAAAATAAATGTTAATGTATTGTAAAAACAAAATGTAAGGGTTTCAATAGAAAAAGAATCACGCATTTTTATTCTATAGAAAGAATCAGTAACCAAAGCATTTACTGGGTTGAAAATTATTTTTGGAAAGACATGAGACCTTTTTACAAAAAATCCTTCTGGATGCCATACAGAAGGTATTGTATACCAATTTTCTCTCAGTTTCATTTTATATCTAAGATTAAGTTTTAATTTTTCTCCCTCTAAAATGTATTTTTGAAAAGGTTTATTCTGCAACTTGAATCTAGTATTTTCAAATAGTATTAATTGTGTAGGTTTATTTTCATTATTTAATTTAATAAGCTCATCAATATCAAAAATTATTGTATTCTTAAGAAAACTGCTCTTTTTAAGGATTGTTTTTGATATATCTGTTAGCATTCTTTCCTCAACCTCTGACTTACTTCTAATAAAATAATCATTTGCCGCCGATACAATTCCAACTTCTGCCTTTGCACAAAATTCTTTTATAGGCTGCAATTTAAATTTAGTCACAAGTGATTCAATAAAATTTAATTCATCTTCATCTAATATATAATTAGTCCACTTGTCTAATCTTTTTCTGTTTATGTTAGTATGTTTTTCAACAAAGTCAGGAATTTTTAAATCTTCCAGTTTTTCTACCTGATAAAAGGAAACTTCATTTTTTATAGGATTACTTTTTTTCTTACCTATAAAAACTACAACATCTTGTTCAGCACCCTTAAATATTAATTCATTGAAAGCAAAAATTTCAATTCTACTATAATTCGCTAATAAAAAATCTCTGATTGGTTTAGTATATTTTACTTGAAGGAGTTCCGAGGGAAGTACATAACATATTATCCCTTCCTCATCTAGTTCCTCAGTAGCTTTTATTAAAAATGCTGGCCAAATATTTTTGACCTCACCATATTTATCTATGGATTTGTCTAAAACTTTTTTACATAATTCAATTTGTTCTTTAGATAAAAAATTCTTACTTATGTATGGTGGATTTCCAATAATAATTGAAAATTTATCATTCTCTTTCGTGAGGTAATCTCCCAGATGTACTTTGACAGTAAAATTTTTATTGGACAGCAAAATATCTGAGGACTTTAATAATTCCTCCTCATTAATATCGCATATATCTATAAGGATCTTTTTATTTATTGGCAAGTTGTTCTTTAAGGCTTCGACGAAACTTCCATCTCCGCAACTAGGTTCTAAAATTTTATAATTTTTTAACTTATAGTTCTTAACAATATGTTTAACTAAGAATTCTGATAAAACATATGGGGTATAATAAGAGCCTGTTTCTTTATTAATCATTTACTAATTTGTGGGATTGTATAAGGGGAAATACTCTGCAGTTTAACTTGTAATTGCGTGATTCTACGAACGGACGTTGCTGTTTCAAGAAAAGAATCAAATATTTCAGCTTTTTTTTCTTTCGGGAGTTTTTGCAATTTTTCTTCAAGCTCCCTTAAGCAATTTAAATTTTTTGTCAATTGATTCATCAGCTGATAAAACCTTCTTTCATTTACTAATTGAGGTCTATTTAAGTATAGCTTTTCTATGATGTAATTTGTAGTTACTGTTTTTCCTAAAATAAATCCTGTGGAAGGATTTACTGATATGTAATCGAAGTAATTTATTAGTAAAGGATTAGGATAAAAAGGTTTGTCAAATTTATCGCTATGATTATTTGGCCAATCATTACCTTTAAAACAATTGCAAATTGAACATGAGTAAAATAAATTACTATATGTGTTAATTAAATTTGGAAATTTTGATTTTGGTTTAAAATGCTCTACGTGAAAATTTCTGATTCCCCCAAATCTACTCTCATGTATACAACAGTATACACATTTATACCCAGCTTCAATTGCTAACTCAGGTTTACAATCTCTATAATTTTTTTCTTGTGAAAGTTTATGTGCATCTTTAACTACAATATCCCAAATCATATTCTTATTTTAGGTTCGACTCAATTTTTATGAGTAATTCATCAAATTCCTTTATTTCCGCAGAAAATTCTCTTAACCATGCTTCTGTTGAAACAGTATCAACATTATGCGTTATTGAAAGAAATTCCTGAATTTTATTCATTTCTTCTTTGATTTCAGGAGATACTTCACCATCTGAACTGGAAACAATAGCTGCTAATTCTGAAAGCCTATCTTTTTTTGAAGAATATTTGTCATAAAAATCACTTCCAGATTTTACGAATAAATTTACCCATTCATTGGTGTTTTTTTCAAAGTCGGATTTAGAAAGTATAAAATTATAATTTTTATAATTTTCATTTAAATCATCGTCTCTCTTGGCAGCTGTTATACAGAAAATAGGTAATTCAGGATAAACCGCTCTCAATAAAATAACAACATCATGACCTAAATAGTCCACAACAGATGATTCGTTAAGTTTCTCATCTATTATTAAAACTGAAATTTCATTTTCCAAAACCCACGATTGATAATCCGCTTTGCTACTAAGTGGTTCGATATCTATAACATCCCATTCTTTATTTCCATCAGTTAAGAACGGCAATAAAATCGCGTTTCTTAAGCTTGTTCGTGTCCTTTCTCTGTCATCAATAAGTCCTATATATCTCATAATTAATTAATTTCAGTGGGTAGCCAAATATCAAACTTAGCTCCTTTTAATTCTTTATCTTTAGATACTACAATAAAACCGTTCATTTCGTCAACTATTGATTTTACTATTGTAAGACCTAAACCCGTCCCGTTATGTTTCCTTTCGCCCGTGATTTTAGTACTAAATAACGGCGAAAAGATTCTATCAATATATTCATCTGGCACACCATTACCAGTATCACTAACAATTATATTGTAGCCTATTTTCGTTTCAATTATATTCTTTGAAACCACAATTTTAATCTTACGTACTTTGTTTTCATTGACACAAAAAGTAAATGCATTTGTTATCAAGTTCATTACTATCGATTCAATATCCATTGAATATGAAGTGGCATAAAAATCGTCATATTCTTCTATTAATTCAATAGATTTTGATTCTAAAGCAGGTTTAATTTGTTCAATAGTATCGACAACTACCTTAGAAATCATTCTTTTTCGTTTACTTCTTTTTTCTCTCTCAACTCTTGCCAAAGCAAATGCCCCCCAACCAGAAACTAATTTTGCTTGCTCATATGCCTTATTAAGTTCTGACTGCGCGATATCTATATCGACTGTTAAGTAATCCCGTGCGTTTTTTGAACTGATTTTTAGATTGGAAATGGCATCCTCAGTCTCATGACCAAAGACTGCTGAAGAAATTCCTAGAGTTGCCAAAGCATTTAAAACTCTTTTCTCGTCCAATAAATTTTCAAAGGTGTATTCCGTTTGCTCGATAGCATGACTAATTTTATTAATTGTCATACTTAAAGGCCTACCCTTAAAATCATCCAGAGTCCCAACATGCGCCTGAATTTTTTCAAGTTCTTTTTTGACATCATCTAACTCAGTAGTTATCAGTTTAATGCTATCGTAACTTGTTTTTGGTTTTTTCTCAGGCTTTTTTTCTATTTCTTTTAATAGTTTCACTCTATATGACTCCATAAGAAATACTGCACCAGAAACTACATTTTTTACATCAAAAAACGAATCATTTTCAACTAACCCTTCTCTTGCTGCACTGTCTTTTAGATTATGATTTAAATCTCTAGTTATAAACACTGAGCCCACTAGTTGGTTGGGAGAAATTTTATAGGTATCACGACCAACACCCGCAGGATCTCTTGCTTTTCTTTCTGCTAAATTCAACCAATCATATCCCAGAACACTTTTTGCGAAACCATAAGGTTTCACAACAATATTATCTCTAAAAAATTTTACTCCTGAATTATTATTTAAAAAATCTCTTAAATCTCCTAATTTGAAATTAGTACCTGACAACAAAGAAGTTTTTTGAATAAATAGTGATAAATCTAGATTAAAAGGTCCACTATTTAACTCTGTTTTATTATCCAAATCTTCAATACTCAAGGTTTGGTAAAGCTCAGTAATCTTCATTATCTTGGTAGTAATAACACTATTATACTTGTTTGTTAGTGTATAAATTATTTCATCCCCACCATCATAGATTGCTGTTAAATCTATTTCTGATAATTTGTCTATCGCAGATTTTACCTTTTTAGAATAAGCACCATCAAAGTCATTTGCAAAATTGATTTCAAATTTTTTATCATCAGCTCCTGCAGGCGAAATGAAATATGATAATTCATCATATAAATCTTGTATATTTTGCGACGTCCATTGCTCCCTCAGACTTGTTATAATAATTTCTGTGCCAGAGATTTTACCATCATCTCTTTTCGGTATTGTTAAAGTAGGATTTTCAATTTCTTCAATATCTATTGAATCCAGTGATTTTTTGTCAACATCAAATTGCTCCCAATCAATCCGTAATCCTTGACCAACTTCTAAAGCTGATTTTGTTTTAATCTCTACAATTTTACCTAATCTATCTGTAGCAATCCTTCCAATGCCCTTCTCACCTGTCTTTCTTCTTCCTTTTTCACTTTCTTTAGAATGTCTCTTCTCTGAATAACCGATTACTAACCAGTTTTTATTTATCTCATCTTCTGTCATCCCAAAGCCGTTATCAGCTACTCTGATATAATCCGCTCTAATTTCTACATCAACTTTTGTAGCATCTGCATCATATGCATTTTTAACTAACTCCGTCAGAGCCGTCGTATGATTTTTAATACTATCTCTCCCTAATTGTAAAATTAGTCTTGCATCAATACTAAAATTTTTTCCCATGTTTTTTTCAATAATCGTATAAATGTATGAATTTAAAATTGTAAAAAAAATTCTACCAAATGACTTAACTGTTCCAATTTATTTCATAAGCTAAGTTGATCAAAAATAAGAAAATCCGTTATTATGCGCTATTGTGATTAAAGGCTGTATACTGTCTTTATATCTTAAATATTCAAATTCATTACTACTTTTAAGATTAGGGAAAATCGTTAAATAATCTTCTAAAAGTTTATTTTTAGGATTTTGATTTGAAACAATTTCATATGCAGTTTTTTGCAACTCAAAAAATTTATCAAAATGTTTATCTATAGATGGTAACTTATCACTTTTTGATGAATTAAAACTTTTGTCAATAGGTATCAAATTCCAAATTAAATTATGTGAAACAAAAGCGTGAGGAATAAAATGGTCGATAGCAAAGTTATCTATCAGCAATTTTTTATCTGTAAAAATGCAATTAACAGAGCCAAGTTCTTTAAAAACTAAATCCCAATAATTGGCTCTTTGTTTAATAAGTCCGTTCCTAATTACAGGTTTAATTAATTTGTTGGGAATATCTGGGACATTAGGATTTCTAGATTGAAGAAATAATGATAAATTCCAATAACAAAAGTCTTTAAGAATTTTCGAATTTAATTTTAAATATGAAATCCATTTTGGATTTATAATGATTACATCATCGTACAAGCCATAAATGCAATCATTTTCAAAGTTTTGTGATGAAAAATAAATACGCCTCTTGTGGCTGTTATCGTTTTCACCTTTAATTTTAGGGAACCATGGCGATAAGAACCAATGTGGAACATTTGAATTAAAATGGTTCAAAGCTCTCTTAGTTAAAATGTTCTGTGAATTTTCCAGAACAGAAATCACTTTATCTTTTTTATCATCAATAGCCAACTTCTCATAAACAGTAATTTCTTTTATTGCTTTTTGAATCAAATCTTGTTGCCCAAAAGAGATATGAAAATAATTAACCGTATACCATGAATTACTTATCATTCTCGAGAAAAGTTTTCTTTTCTCAATTTTTTGATTACCTTCTTCAACCAACTCGAGAATTGCAATTAACCAATAAAATTTGTAAGTTGCAGATGTATTTGAAAATGACGATGATAATTTATTTATCGGAAGATCATTTGAAAAAGGAAAGTTCATTCATTTCAGGATTAACAAGTTCTAACCTAGTAAATATATAAGAAAATTAATAAAAAAGGCATACAATTCGGTAACTTAAAAAAAAGAAACGGTGTAAAGCTTTGGTTTACTGCTAGCCACACTCCTTGGTTCGAGCCCAAGAGAGGGAGCAAAAAGCAGACGCCATTCGAAAGAGTGGCGTTTTTTGTTTTATATACTTCCGTAAAATAATTGAAAAGCGGGACAGCCATGTCCGGCTTTTTTAATGCCCTCATTTTGTTGTATTTACAACATTTTTCATACCCTACCCCATCAAAATTTTCCTTACCTTTAAGGTCCTAAATTATTGATTATGAGAAATATATACGTATTTATCTGGTTAGTAGCAGCAGGATTATCCGGTAACACTTTCGCACAATCTGCCCCTCAGTTACAATGGGCTTTCAGCGCAGGAAATCCCACACCCTCCGCCGCGTTCGTTCAAAGTAATGCCATAGCGGTCGACGCAGCCGGCAATCGCTACATAACCGGCCGTTATACCTTAAACGCTGATTTTGATCCTTCACCCGCTGTCTTCAATTTGAGCGCAACCTACATCGATACGTACTATCGCCCTGACAGGGGTGATGTTTTTTTCGCCAAATACGACCCAGACGGTCATTTACTGTGGGCCAAAACCATCGGTGGACCCGATTCCTATTATGGCAGTGATAGTGGCTTTGGAATTATATTGGACAACAGCGGCAACATACTCATTATTGGTAAGCGGGGAGGTATTTTTGACTTTGACCCTTCAGAAGCTACCGCAGAATCTTTTGCTGAATTCGGTATTTTTGTCACCAAATATGATTCTGATGGAAATTACCTTTCGTCCTTTACCATTTTAGTCAGCAAATACAATAGCCTCTCGTCGTTTACAACAGACACCGCCGGGAACATTTATTTAACAGGCAGTGACCTTAGTGATGTCGATTTTGATCCTTCGGAAGCCATCGTACAGATAGCGGGAGGTTTTCATCAGTTTGTCGCGAAATACACGGCCAGCGGAAATTTTGTATGGGTAAAACCGTTAGTGGCAACAGCCTCCACCCGCGCCATTGCCGCCGATACTGCCGGTAATATCTATCTGACCGGCCAATTTTTAAACACCGTCGATTTCGACCCTTCTGCGGCCACCGCCAACCTGACCTCCCATACCGTAGATTTTCAGGATGGCTTCATCGCCAAATACGACGGGAACGGGAATTATATCTGGGCCAAAGATATCGGAGGCACTACCGCAGATCCCAATCCAAATGCCATAGCAGTGAACGCAAGCGGACAGGTTCATATTATAGGTGCATTTTCAGGCACTGTCGATTTTGACCCGGGGACAGCGACCAACAACCTCACAGCGACCAGCGAGTGGAATAATTTTATGGCCAAGTACGACACCAATGGAAACCACCTGTGGGCAAATTCCGTCGGTGCGGCAGCTAATGGTTACGGGTTTAATGTCATTAAAATTAACTCCTCCGGACTCATTCATATTGCAGGGAATTTCCGTGATACCGTCGATTTCGATCCTTCTGCGGCGACAGCCAACCTGACCTCGCAGGGCGAGCGTGACGTTTTTATGGCTCAGTACAATACCAACGGAAATTACATTTGGGCGAAGGCATCAGGCGGAACCGGTGATGCCAATATGGGATCGATTGCCCTGGACAGTAACGGAAATATAAACAGTACCGGAAATTTCAGTAAGCTGTTTGATTTTGATCCGTCAGGGGCAACCCAGAACCTCAGCTCCATTGGTAATTTCGATATCTTTATTTCCAAATATTCTTCCGCGGGCGCTTTTCTGAATGCAGGCATAATCGGTGGCTATCCTACCGGTGACTTCGCCGAAAACGAGAACAAAGTCGCATTGGGTCCGACCGAATCGATTTATGTTGCGGGTGTCTTTTCAAACATTGTCGATTTTGACCCTTCGCCGGCCAAAGTGAATTTAACCGCTCTCGGTCAAAAAGATATTTTTATCGCAAAATACACTCCGGCAGGAAATTACAGTTGGGCCAAATCTATTGGAGGAGTCGCCAGTGAAAGCATGTCGATAACAGCACTAACGGCCGACACCAATGACAATGTGTATATTACCGGTTATTTTTACGGTACGGTTGATTTCGATCCATCCCCCAACACCGCAGCATTAACCTCGGTGGGTTTTAGTGATATTTTCATTGCCAAATACGGCCCGTCCGGGAATTATCTATGGGCCAAACTTATCCAAAAAACCGGCAATAATTCAGGGACGAATCCCATAAAATCAATCGCAGCAGATGCGAATGGGAACATCTATATTTCAGGATATTTTGAAGGCTCGTTGGATTTTGACCCTTCGCCCGCCAATGCGATACGCACTTCCACACAATTTTATGACATCTTCATGGCCAAGTACGATTCTAACGGAAACTACCTCTGGGCAAACGCCATTGGAGGCAATTGGTACGACCGGGCAAACGCGATGTGCCTGAGCAGCAACGGAGACATTTATATCACCGGTCCTTTTGCCGATGTGGTCGATTTTGACCCGTCAGCAGGTACCGCGATTCTCGATGGTGGTGGCCTCAACAACATGTATTTCGCCAAGTACAATAGCAATGGCGGACTATTGTGGGTAAAAGGCATTCTGGGATTGGATGTCGCCGAATTCGAGACGATGGCGATTAATGCCAACAATCAACTCTACCTCAGCGGAAGATTCGTGGGCAGTGCCGATTTTGATCCGTCGGCCGCCGTTGCAATTACGACCTCCTCAGGCAGTGTGGACCACTTCATTGCCAAGTACGATGGGAACGGCAATTATCTGTGGGCGAAACCCATTACCGGAGATTCATCGCCCTATATCAATGCGATTGTGGCAGACAGCGAAGACAACCTGATCATGACCGGGGAGTTTGGAAGGTCGCAGGGTAACAGCGGCACCACCATCACTTTTGACCCCACCAATCCCGCGACTACCCTAACCACCACGGATGGAAGAGATCTTTTTTTAGCCAAATTCAATGGTAGCGGAACATACCTTTGGGCGAAATCAGCCGGAAGCGTTTTGGACGAATCGGGTAGTTCCATGGCGATAACCCAAAATGATGAAATGGTACTCACCGGATCCTTTATGCTGACCACTGATTTTGATTTCTCCACTGAGGTGTCAGAGTTAAAAGCGCTGAACTCTTCCGACATGTTTTTGGCCACCTACAAAGACTGCAGCCCCACTCCGGTTACTGTTACCCTATTGGCAAATGCATTAACGGTCACCACACCGGCGGATTCCTACCAATGGATTGACTGCAACAATAACAACGCCCCGGTTACAGGAGCCACTAACGCCTCTTTTACGCCAACGGTCAGTGGAAATTACGCCGCAATGACCCGATTCAATGGCTGCCGAAATACGTCCAGTTGTCAGACGTTCTTAAGTGCGCATTCTGCATTGGCCCATTCTGCAAAACTGTATCCGAATCCGACAACGGGCATCTGTACAATAAAACTGCCGACTACTTTCGAAAATACGACCATACGGGTTACGGATGTGATTGGAAAGATTATCAAAAAAGAAAATTTTAAAGGACAGCAGGAATTTATAGTTTCGCTCGAAGAAGCCGCAAAAGGGATTTATTGGGTGCACCTGCAATGTGATGAAGAAACGGCGGTGTTTAAGGTGATTAAAAATTAACAAGCATAAAGTTGAATTATTAAGCCATTCGAAAGAGTGGCTTTTTTTGTTTATATCATATCTGCTTGTGCTTAAAAAATACTTTTGAAACAAAAATGGATTATACTTGTTCTTAAATTGTTCAGTATATTGCACTATAAATTTTTAACCAATAATATTTTTATTAATGAAAAGTATTGAAGTAGTTGCGGCTATAATAATTTATAACGATAAAATTTTATGTGTTCAACGTGGCACAAATAAGCTGGATTACATCTCTCATAAATACGAATTCCCAGGTGGCAAAATGGAGATTGGTGAAACTAGAGAGGAAGCTATTAAAAGAGAAATATTTGAAGAATTAAAAATGGAAATAAAAGTTAAGGAAGATTTTATTACGGTAAATCATCATTATCCTGACTTTATACTGACAATGCATAGCTTTATATGTTTATGTGATAATCCAGACCTTACTTTAACAGAACATGTTGATTTTAAATGGCTAAACAAAGATGAATTGATGAATTTAGATTGGGCTGCTGCTGATATCCCAATTGTAAAAAAATTAATGAATTAATATGAGTTTAATAATTACTCAATTAGAGCAAAGTTTACAAACAGGTTTTTTAAGCCGAAGTCTTCCTTCCTATAGCGGATATCTACCCCAATTATTAGTTAATGATAAGATTGAAGGTAAAAAAGTTCTTTCAACGATTATACAAGAATTAAATGATTGTGAAGAGTTTTGGTTTTCAGTGGCATTTATAACAACAAGTGGTGTTGCAAGTTTAATAGAAACTTTAATCGATTTAGAAAGTAAAGGTATTAGAGGTAAAATATTAGTGTCTCAATACTTAAATTTTACGCAGCCTGAGGCTTTGAGAAAACTATTACAATTCAATAATATTGAAGTAAAAATAGCTGTTGATAGTGCTTTTCATTCAAAAGGTTACCTTTTTAAAAAAGGAGAAGTATATGATTTGATTATAGGAAGTAGTAATCTAACCGCAAGTGCGCTATCTACGAATATAGAATGGAATTTAAAAATTACAGCAACACCCATAAGCCATATTATTTTTAATGCGATAAAGGAATTTACAGCTGAATATGCAAAAGCTGTTGTTGTTGATTCAGCTTTTATCGCAAACTATGAAGTTTTATACAAAGAACAATTTGCTTTTAATAAAGCGCTTAAAAATAAATTAATTATTTCTAGTATAAAGGAAATAATTCCAAATTCAATGCAAGTGGAAGCCTTGCGCAATCTCGAACGATTGCGAATTCAAGGTAAATCAAAAGCA
The DNA here is from genome assembly GCF_007109225.1 of Flavobacterium sp. GT3R68. GTDB lineage: Bacteria > Bacteroidota > Bacteroidia > Flavobacteriales > Flavobacteriaceae > Flavobacterium. The sequence continues at coordinate 588,720 of NZ_VJZK01000001.1, read as the reverse complement.
TTATTAATATCAGCTACAGGAACCGGAAAAACCTATTTATCAGCATTCGATGCAAAGAAAACTAACCCAAAAAAATTCCTATTTGTAGTACATCGCTTAAATATTGCAAAAGCTGCAATGCGGACATACCAATCAATATTTGGTAATTCTAAGACTATGGGGATATATTCTGGAAGTAGTAAAGACCTACAAGCAGATTTTATTTTCTGTACTGTCCAAACAATTTCTAAAGAGGAAAATCTGAAACAATTCGAACAAAGTCATTTTGATTATATCGTAATAGATGAAACTCATAGAGCAGCTGCAGCATCCTATCAAAAAATAATGAATTATTTCACTCCTAAATTTTTATTAGGAATGACAGCAACTCCTGAAAGAACTGACGGATTAGATGTTTTTAAGTTATTTGATTATAACATTGCATATGAAATCCGTTTGCACAGAGCTTTAGAAGAGAATATTCTAAGTCCATTTCATTATTATGGCGTAACAGATATAACTGTGAATGGAAGTTTATTAGACGAAAAAACAGATTTTAAGTATCTAGCTTCTGAAGAGCGAATAGACCGAATAATTGAAAAGGCAGGTATTTATGGTTGCGATAATGGAAATGTAAGAGGATTAATTTTTTGTTCGTCCCTTCCAGAAAGTAAAGTCCTTTCAGAAGGATTTAATAAACGAGGTTTAAAAACAATCTCCCTTTGTGGAGAAAATATTGAAGAAGAAAGAGCTCAAGCAATCTTAAAACTTGAATCTAAAGATGAGCAGAATAAAATTGATTATATATTCACTTACGATATTTTCAATGAAGGAATTGATATTCCCAGTGTGAATCAAGTAATAATGCTGAGACCAACTCAATCTGCAATAATATTTGTTCAACAACTTGGTCGCGGACTAAGAAAAATTGACGATAAGGAATATTTAACAGTAATTGATTTTATTGGGAACTATAAAAATAACTTTTTAGTCCCTATTGCACTATATGGCGACACTTCTTATAATAAAGATTCTTTACGAAAATTAATGTCGAGCGGAAGTAATTTAATACCTGGAACGTCTACAATAAATTTTGATAAAATCTCAAAGGAGAAAATATTTGAAGCCATTGATACTGCAAATATGCAATTGAAAAAGGATTTAGTCAACGATTACAGACTATTAAAATTCAAATTAGGCAGAATTCCTATGATGGTTGATTTTATTGAACATGGTTCTAGAGATCCATTTCTTTATGTAGGTTATTCAAAATCATATTACAATTTTATGATGGATTTAGAAGATAGTTTAAAACCATTATTGGATGATAACGAAAAAAAACTGCTTGAGCTTTTTTCAAATGAAATAAATAATTCGAAACGTGTTGAAGAAAGTCTAATCCTTAATAGCATAATAGAATTAGGCAAAATTAATATTTCGGAGTTAAAAGATTTGGTAAATAAGGAGTATGACTATAATCTTTCAGACGAAACAATTCAATCATGTATAAATAATTTGAATTTTAAATTTATAACTGAAAATAAAAATAAAAAGCTGGTCACTGTTCATGAAATATATGGTATTAATGTTTTAAAAAAAGTTGGCAATCAAATTATAATTGATGAATCTTTCTCTAAAACATTGAAAAAATTAACTTTTTTAAAATTCTTAAAAGACAATGTTAACTATTCAATTCAAACATTTAATAAATTATTTGTGAAGAGTAAATTTATTGAGGGTTTTGTTTTGTATCGAAAATATTCACGGAAAGATGTTTTTAGAATTTTAAATTGGGAAAGTAATCCTTTAGCACAAAATGTTGGCGGTTATATGATAAGTTCTAGTAAAACAAACTGTCCTATTTTCGTAAATTACCACAAAGAGGAAAGTATTTCTAGTACTACCAAATATGAAGATGGTTTTATAAACAATTCAGAATTCGAATGGATGTCTAAGTCAAAACGTACTTTGAATAGTCCTGATGTTTTATCAATTAAAAATTATAAAAGTGGTTTGCGTTTGCCTCTTTTTGTAAAAAAAAATAATGATGAAGGAACAGAATTCTATTTCATGGGAAATGTAACTCCAATTGAAAATAGTTTTAGGCAAACATCAATTCCGGATGATAACGGAAAACAAGTGTCTGTTGTTAAAGTTCATTTTTCTATGAATAATACAGTTGAAGATTCTATTTATGAATATTTGACTAATAAGTTTGATAATGCTTCAATTGATGTTGTTTCAGATGAAATTGAAGATTCAATTATTAATCCGTTCAGAATTCTACCTCCCGAGGAAGTAAATGAATATGAAAATTGTATCCCTCTTTACAATATAAAAGCTGCAGCGGGTAATTTTAGTAATTTACAAATTAACTCAGAAACCGACTGGATTGAATTAATTAAACCCTTTAAATATAATCACGATTATTTTGTATGTAAAGTAATTGGAGAATCTATGAATAAAATTATTCCTAGTGATTCTTGGTGTTTATTTAAAAAAGATCCGGGTGGTTCAAGATCCGGTAAAATTGTATTAGTTCACCAAACTAATATTCAAGATTCTGATTTTGGTTCCGGTTTTACCGTAAAATTATATGAAAGTAAAAAAACGGTTACTGAAGAAAATTGGAATCATAATTCAATAATTCTGAAACCACACTCTACTTTGCCAGGATATTCAGATTTGATTTTAGTAGATGAAGATTTAACTGATTTTAAAGTAATTGGAGTTTTTGTTGAAGTATTGAATTAAAATATTTTGCATCCTTAAAATCCAGACAGAAATCCAGTTAAAGAAAAATCCGCAATAACACACATACCTCCCGTTCGCAGTAAACTCCCTTCTGCACGCTGCTTTATCCCTTCCGCACGCTGCTTTATGCTCTCCGCACGCTGCTTTATGCTCTCCGCACGCTGCATTATCCCTACCGCACGTTGCTTTGTCCCTCCCGCACGCTGCATTATCCCTTCCGCACGCTGCTTTCTTCCTTCCGCACCCTGCTTTTTCCCTCCCGCACGCTGCTTTACTCTCTCCGCACGCTGCTTCATGTCTTCCGCACGCTGCTTTATGCCTTGCGCGCAGTAGTATACTTCCGCTGCTTTTCACTATCTTTAAGTTTCGTTTTGCTAAAAAGAACCGTCATGAAAAAAATCCTATCGTTCTATCTTTCCGTCTTTTCGTTGCTTTTTATAAGCTGCGAAGCTCAGGTAAAACCCAACGATGTTCCCCTTAAAGCCGAAGTGAAAAACTACACGTTCCAAACCGTCGCTTCCGGTATTGATATTCCGTGGGGAATGGCCTGGTTACCGGACCGAACCTTATTGGTTACCGAAAAAAGCGGCACGCTATACCAAATCAAAAAAGGCGTAAAAACCAAAATAAAGAATGTCCCTAAAGTATATGTCCACGGACAGGGTGGCTTATTGGACATCGCCGTGCATCCTCAGTATGCTAAAAATGGCTGGATCTATATGACCTATGCATCAGATGAAAGCGGAGGTGATGGCGGCCATACCAAACTGATACGTGCCAAAATCGTTAACGGAAGCCTGACGCAAATCCAATCGCTTTACAAAGCCACACCCAATACCACCGCCGGACAGCACTTTGGTTCCCGCATTGCCTTTGACAACAAAGGCTATTTGTATCTCTCGATAGGGGAACGTGGCGAACACTTCAAAAACCCGCAGGATATCCAACGCGATGGCGGAAAAATATACCGCTTCCATGACGACGGAAGCATCCCAAAAGACAATCCTTTTGTGAATCAGGCTGGCGCGAAAAAAGCAATTTATTCGTATGGGCATCGCAATCCGCAGGGAATGGCAAAAAATCCCACTACAGGCGCCATCTGGACGCACGAACACGGCCCGCAGGGTGGCGACGAAATCAACATCATCAAAAAAGCCGCGAACTACGGTTGGCCGGTGGTGACCTACGGCATCGATTATGACGGCACCACCATCAGTAAACAAAGTGAGAAACCCGGTATCGAAAAACCCATTTACTATTGGATACCGTCCATCGCTCCCAGCGGAATGGCTTTCGTCACCGGCAATGTGTATCCCGAATGGAAAGAACATTTATTAGTTGGCTCACTGAAATTTCAATATCTGGAATTGGTGAAGCTGAAAGGCAACCAGGTTATCGGACGGCAGAAAATCGCCACCAATATCGGCCGCATGCGGAATGTAGCGCAAGGCCCGGACGGTTATATCTATATGGGTGTCGAAGGAAAAGGAATTATCCGGATCATGCCGAAGTAGTTTTTACCTGAAAACATACGCGACAGAAAAACCGCCATAATAATTTACCGGGTTTCCGGGGTAAAAATAGCGGGGCGCAGCATTCCCAAACGCCACCATATTCGGGACAATACTCGCTGCATATTTGGCATCCAAAGCATTATTGACTCCCGCATGCAATTCCGTTTTCAGGTGCTTCAGGATTGTAAAAACATACGCCGTTTTAACATCGAGCAGCGAATACCTTTCGGTATATTTGGTGTTGGCATCGTTCAGCGGAATTTTCCCCGTCATGCGGAAAGACGAATTCAGGCTCCATCCACATCTGGTGTTCACATCCACTCCGAAGTTATACTGTTCATCAGGAACTCCCGTCAGTTCATTTCCGGAATAATCAGCATCGCCATCGACAAAGTCCTTAAATTCAAAAGTATTGACCGCCCCTGAAACATACGGCGTGAGTTGAAAGTGTTGACCGTCATAAAGTTTATAATTAATAATGAACTCTAAGCCGGAATGCGAACTGCTGCCTGCATTGATTCCCACATATTGATCATCGGCCGTGCGGCGCGCCACCAGAAGATTCTTGATTTGGGTGCTATACAGTGTGACTTCGGTATATAATTTTGCTGACCAATTGCCTTTAAATCCCACTTCATAGTTCCACCCGATTTCCGGTTTCAGATTGGTATTGATCTGGCCTTCCGGCGTCAGTGTCTCCGCAACGGATGGAACCGAAAATCCTTTACTTACGGATGCGAACAGGTTCTTCCCTGGACTGACTTTATAAGACAATCCCAAGCGTGGTGACCAGACTTCCCCAAAAGTAAACGGGTTCTCGGGAGTATTCTCAAAGACGTCATTTAAAGTATATTTGGTCGTATTGAAAGCAATACCGGTTTCGAGATGTAGGGATGATAAAAGCCAGATTTCCATTTGCAGAAAATAATTGGCATACTTCCGGTTTTGCCTGATGTCACTGAACTTATCCCCTTCAATGCTTCCCTGTCCCGGCTGCGATTGATACTCATTTTCAAAAAGAGAATACTGGTAGTTCTCGCTTAACAATTCGGTACCAAAACTTAATTCGAAAGGACGCGAAAACAATTGTTCTTTATAATTCACATTCGCACGAAAACCGAAGGAACTGGTGTTTTCATCCAAAATATCAAACGGCCGGGGTTCATACGCGTCTTTTAAATTGGCAAACACACTCGTCTGCAAAACCCATTTCTCAGAAAGCTGATGACTGTACCCCAAACCCAACATAAATTTATCAAATGATTCATAACCTTTCGCCGCTGCCCAAGTGGTGGCAGCATTCTGCGGATTGTTTTCCAGATCGGTTTCATTCAGCGAACTGGGAATAAAAGCTTTTAATTTGGTGAAAATCCCTAAAAAAGACAAACTGCTATGAGCTGTGATTTTTTGCCTGCCATGAAAATTAAATGACTTTCGGTTATACGAACTGTTGTCCCTGAATCCCTCGCTTTGCAAATCGGTATAACTGCTGTATAAATTGTATTTGGCATTGCTGTATCCTGCCGAAAGACGTTGCTGCAGCAAACCGAAACTCCCCGAAGTAAGGGATGATTTTCCAAAAGATTCCAACGACGGTATTTCTCTGGAAAACAATTGGATCACGCCACCCAAGCCGGAACCAAAGCTGGTGGAATTGGGGCCTTTTGTGATTTCTATTCTTTCGATAGCCGCCAGATCAATATCATCAATAGTGGTTTCCCCTTCGGCGGAAGTCAACGGAATCCCGTCAAAATACGCTTTGATCTTAGTGGTTCCGTATTGGGACCGCGCGCCAATTCCCCGAATCGTAATCCTGTTGGTATTCAACGCCCCTTGCTGCATGGTGACCCCGGGGATTTTATTCAAAACCGGCGTCAGCACAATGCCGTCACTTTTGTTGAGGTCAGCTTCCGTAATCACCGAAATGGAAGAAGCGGTATTCTGCAGTGCATTTTTAATGGGCGGTCCTTTCAAAACAACCTGCGAAAGTACAATTGTATCTTTTTTGCCCTGAGCACAAACAGCAACGCCGGTAATTACCAAAAGCAGTAAAGTGAAAAGGAAATTTTTGAACAATGGTTTGCTATTTAGAGGATTAGAAAAGTTTCATAAAGTTAGCTTTTTCTTTCGGTTTTCAAAAATCTATTGATGAAGCCATAATTAACTTAAATTTGTTCCGTTTAAATACAAGTAAATCAAGTCTTTGAACCGATTATGTTAAAAATTAGCACCATAAAACGATTACTGTTAGTTTCCAATTCCTAAAATGCTTTATATTTGTGAAAATCCATCTTTAGAATTTATTTATGAGAAAGCCGTTTATTGTTCTTGTCCGCATACTTCCAATAGTATTACTTTGTGTTACCAGTTGCAAAAAAAATGATACCATTGTCACGGCAAGTGAAAATAAAAAAAAGGATTCCATTACTACAGTAACCGAAACCAAAAAAGCAGCCACCGTCATCGATACCGCTGATTATAACAAAAGAATGCTGGCAATCAGTAACGGTGATACTACCGGAAGATGGCCTGTAAAAACACCTTACCCATTACCGGGCGCTATTTTACCGTACAACCGGATCATTGCATTTTACGGAAATTTGTATTCCAAAAGAATGGGGATTTTGGGCGAATTGCCAAAAGACGAAATGCTGAAGAAACTTCAGGGAGAAGTTGCCAAATGGCAGGCAGCCGATCCAACGGTGAAAGCCATTCCGGCATTGCATTATATCGCTACCACTGCACAGGGTGTTCCCGGAAAAGATAATAAATACCGCATGCGTTTGTCACTGCGCCAGATTGATACGGTGATCAAATGGGCTAAACCTATCGATGCGCTTGTTTTTCTTGATATTCAGGTGGGACACAGCACGGTAAAAGAAGAAGTGCCTACGTTGGAACAATATTTAAAATTACCACAGGTACATTTAGGAATCGATCCGGAGTTTTCGATGAAATTCGGACATGTCCCGGGAAGAAAAATCGGAACGATGAATGCGGATGACATCAATGACGCTATTGATTACCTGGCCAAAATTGTACGTGAAAACAATCTGCCTCCGAAGATTTTGGTAGTGCACCGTTTTACACAAGGAATGGTAACCGATTATAAAAGAATCAAAAAAGTTCCTGAAGTTCAGATCGTAATGGATATGGACGGATTCGGTCCTAAAATTTTGAAAAAATCTACATACCTGACTTATATTAAAAGAGAGCCGGTGCAGTTTACAGGATTTAAACTGTTTTATAAGAATGACATTAAGAAAGATCCAAACGGACTTTACACTCCTGAAGAATTGCTTAAGTTCACCCCAATCCCGATGTATATTCAATTTCAATAATTCCTGGTAGATTCCTCTATGAAAAATATTTCTATTTCCTTTGTTATGTTGCTTTTTTTAGTTGTTGGCTGTCAGTCTGAAGCGAAAAAAGACAAAACCGAACCTGTGGCCGTAAAGCCTGTTAAAAAAGAAGTTGTCAAAAAAACAATGGCTGATGCGGCTACAATTCTGGCAAAAAAGGAAGTTCCGGTGCTGTGCTATCACCACATCAAGAACATCCAACCCGGTGACAGTGAATACAAAAGAGCCTATACGGTAACTCCGGAGGCTTTTGCAGAGCAGATGAAAACTTTATCAGAGAATGGGTTCCATACCATCAGCCCAGACCAATTATACGATTACCTGGCCTATGATGTGCCATTGCCGGCTAAACCGGTAATGCTCACATTTGATGATACCAATCTGCAGCAATATACTGTCGGTGCCGCCGAAATGAAAAAGTATGGTTTTAAGGGCGTTTTTTTCATCATGACCGTTTCTATTAACCGTCCCAACTACATGACCAAAGAGATGATTAAGGAGCTAGCCGATGACGGACATGAAATTGCAGCCCATACCTGGGACCATCATATGGTAACCAAATATTCGGGTGAAGACTGGAATCTTCAGTTCGCTAAACCAAAAAAGAAGCTCGAAGATATTACCGGAAAACCTTTAAAACATTTTGCTTATCCATTCGGATTGTGGAATCAGGCGGCCATTCCTCAACTAAAAGAGAAGGGTTACAAAATGGCATTCATTCTTGCTACCAAAAGAGACACTCTTGATCCTTTATACACTGTCAGAAGAATCTTGGTGCCAAGTTCCTGGTCGACTGCGGGAATGCTGAAAGCCATGGAATCGTCTTTCCACTAAAAATAAACAGGAAAACTTTTATTTAGCGGCGATGCGCCAGACCGTATTGGTCTTGTCGTCCGTCAGTAATAAAGATCCGTCGGGATGAACAAAAACTCCCGTTGGTCTTCCGTGTACCTTATCTTTATTGGGATCAATAATAAACCCCGTAAGAAAATCTTCGTAATCACCGGAAGGTTTTCCGTCTTTAAACGGAACAAAAACCACGCGGTAACCCGAAAGTATTTTCCGATTCCAGGAACCATGCTGGGCAATGAAAGCGCCGTTTCTGTATTTTTCAGGAAAAGCTGTTCCGGTATAAAAAGCCAATCCCAGAGAAGCTGTGTGTGACCCTAAAGCCAAATCAGGAACGAGGGTTTTTTCAACCAGATCCGGTTTCATTTCCTTCACCCGGACATCAATATGGTTTCCAAAATAAACATACGGCCAGCCATAGAACCCATTTTCTTTAACAGAAGTCAGATAATCCGGCACCAAATTCTCCCCCAAACCGTCACGTTCATTCACCACCGTCCATAACGTTTTTGATCCGGGCGCCCAATCCATGCCTACCGGATTCCGAAGACCCGAAGCAAACACTCGCAACTCGGTACCATCCGGATTTAATTCCAAAATACACGCCCTTGAAAGTTCGTTTGCAATTCCATGTTCCGCGATGTTTGATCCGGATCCAATCGAAATATAGATTTTGCTTTTATCGGCATTGGTGATGATATTTCGCGTCCAATGCTGGTTGTGTTTTCCGGCAGGAAGATCCGCAATTTTTTCTCCTTTGCCGATTATCTTTGTTTGGCCTGGTTGGTATGGATACCGAATCAAAGCATTGGTATTGGCCACATAAAACCAATTCCCGATTACCAGCATTCCAAAAGGCTGATTGAGGCCATCTGTTAAAAAGGTTTCCCGCTGATCCGGGGCGCCATCCTTGTTTGAATCCCTCAATAACGTAATGACATTGGCACTTGGTTTGAGATTATTGGATCTTCCGGCCCCTATTAGTGAGGCCCCTATGCGCTTCAGCCAACTGTAATTGGAATTACTCTGCACCACCAAAACATCGCCATTGGGTGTAATACAAATCCAACGGGGATTTTTAAAACCGTCAGCATACTTGCTCACTACAAATCCTGAAGGTGCAATTGGTGTCTGGCCCCCTTTCCATCCGATTACTTTGGAATAATTGCCCGTTGCTTTGGATGGCGGAGGCAGCGTTGTCGTTTTTAAAGTATTTTGGGCAAAACAAATTAAGGGCAAAATCAGCATGAATAATAGATGACGTTTCATGAGCATTGGTTTTTGAGACATGTCTTATAAAGGTACTGATTTACAGTTATTTAATAAAAATTTAATGCTGCTAATATTTAGAGTTTTCAAAATATTCAGTAACTTTATTCGAAATTTTTGAATATGATGATATGAATACATTTTCAGATCTCATCAATAGGGATAAGCTGGTCCTGGTGGATTTTTTTGCCACCTGGTGCGGTCCATGCAAAGCTTTAACGCCAATTTTGAAGGAGGTAAAGGTCGAATTCGGGGACAATATATCCATTATAAAAATTGACGTCGATAAAAACGAGGCGCTTGCTTCGCAGTTTCAGGTACGAGGCATACCGACGATGCTGCTGTTCCGGAATGGGAAGCAACTCTGGAGGCAGTCAGGCGTCCTTTCTAAGAATGATTTGGTTAGTGTTATAACACCACACCTGCTTTAACTTTTAAAAACATTCCAAATGAAAAATAATATGGGAATGCTTGACAAGTCCATCCGCATCATTATTGCAGCGATGTTGGTATATCTGGTCAATACTGATGTAGTCACGGGAACACTCAGTTACGTGCTATCGGCTATAGCTATAATGTTTGTTATTACCAGTTTTATTGGGTGCTGCCCAGTATATATGCTGTGGGGATTTACTTCCGCTCCAAAAGAAGAGGATGAGATTTAATACTTTATAAATAAAACCCCGTAAGTTGGCACCTAACGGGGTTTTATTTATAAATTTCATTACTTCTTAAATATCAAGGAAGCCAATTCAGGATCTCGTTCATAAATATCCTGATAGAAATGCACCGCTCCTCTGTCGTCCACCCAGGCGGTAAAATAACCGATATACACTGGGATTTTATTTTTAAGTGTATACCAGGATTCCACTCCTGCATCCATTGCTTCATCGATTTTTTCACGTGTCCAGTTCTTATCATCCTTTAAAATAATTTTGGCCAGTTCTGCTGGTTTCTGAACACGGATACATCCGTGACTGAAAGCGCGGTCCTCACTGTTAAATAAGTTTTTGGAAGGCGTATCGTGCAGATAGATATTGTTCGAATTTGGAAACAAAAACTTGACCTTTCCCAATGAATTTTGGGGTCCAGGACGTTGTCGTACATTTCCCTCAAACCACTCCATTTCATGTTCCTCCAGATAATTCGGATTCTCATCAATGCCCGGAAGTATTTCCTTTTTAAGAATGGTCGTCGGCACATTCCAATACGGACTAAAAACGATGTATTTCATGGTGGCACTGAAAATAACGGTTTTATTCAACGCTTTACCAACTACAACATCTGAGCGCAGTTCAGGCTTGCCATCTTTGAAATAGGTTAATTGGTACGACGGAATATTTATCACAATGAATTCTTTTGATTTGGTGATGTCATTCGAAATCCAACGGCAACGTTCCATATTGATCATAATGGTTTTGATACGGTCGGCTATCGGGACATTCATTTCTTGGATATGTTCCGGTAAAATTGTCTTGTTGACGATATTCCCGTTCCGTTGTTTATACTTTAATACCCCTGCAACCAGCGTTTTATCATAAACAGCACTCTTCGAATCCATTCGAATGTCACCCGTAATGAACAATCTTTCTCTGATTTGTGCAATCGCTTTGGCACTATCCCCAGGTTTGTAAGATTTTATTTTCGAATCTACAACAATAGTTTTCCAGCCTCCTTTTTTTTCCAATTCACGATAGCGCTGCAACACCGTTTTTAGACGATAATACTGGCTCAATACGCCTTGTTCATTTTTGTTGATTAATGCAGGATTTGCCAATAACGAATCGAGATAAGTGACGAAGGACTGCTTTTTTCGGGGCAGATACCATTCCAATTCGGTTGTTTTTTTGGCATCCAGTCCGTGAAATACTTTATGGGCATAAAAAAAATACAGGGAAGAACTCAGCAGTTCGGTTTCAATGTTGGGTTTTTGTCCGTTTTCCGGATGTTCATACACTTCATCCAGCCTGTCTTTATAAGGAACAACGGCCTGAACCCCTTCATCGTCGAGATTATTGATTTTGTCATATAACAAATTTCCAAACTCATTAATCCCGTTTTTATCGTACCACACATAATGGTATTCGTGCTTGCTGTACAAAGATTCTACTTCGGCCTGATATCCCTTTAATTTCGGGTGTTTTGAAAAAAAATCGTTGATAACACCGCTATCAAAAGGTATTTCATATTCTTTTAATTTACTTTGATTCTCGGCTATTTTCTTTTCGCGTTTGTTGCAGGAAACAGTGGCGAAAAATAACGTGCAAAAAATAATCATCATTGGGGCATACAACTTTCTCATATATGAACTTATTTTTTTTATAAAAATAACCAAAACGCCATCACATAAACTACCATTTTAACTTAAAATACTATATTTACATAACAATCATTACGGATTTATATTTTTATTATACCAAATTTAATACCATTTTCATGAAAAAACTCTTCTTTTTTATCGGAGGTATCGTATTGTTTTCCTCCTTTGTTCCGTTTAAAGATGTTCAGCAGGAAAGGGCAAAAATTAACGCAACTCTCGATGCCTGGCATAAGGCTGCTGCCGAAACCAATTTTAACGAGTACTTTGGTGCAATGACTGAGGACGCCATATTTATTGGTACCGATCCAACCGAAAATTGGAACAAAACCGCTTTCATAGCTTTCGCTAAACCTTATTTTAACAAAGGGAAAGCCTGGAACTTCAAAACAGTGGAACGTCACATTTATTTCAGTAAAGACAAAAAAACAGCCTGGTTTGATGAACTACTGGATACTCAAATGAAGATTTGCCGTGGATCCGGCGTTTTGGAACTACAGAACGGAAAATGGAAAATTGCTCATTACGTATTGTCCATCGCTATTCCAAATGACAGCACCGATGAAGTGGTCAAACTAAAAACCGCATTTGATGATGCTTTACTCGTGAAACTGAAAACGTCTAAATAATCAGAATTACATAAATGATAACGCCGCCCTGAAACAGAAGCGGCGTTTACTTTTATATACAGTTCGGTTTACGATAAATGTTCCAACATATCGGTAGTCATCGAAGTTAAATCGAATTCGTGCTTCCATCCCCAATCTTCTCTGGCGCTCGCATCATCGATACTCGCGGGCCAGCTGTCGGCTATTTTTTGACGAAAGTCCGGAGCATAGGTTATTGTGAAATCCGGAATGTGTTTTTTAATTTCCGCGGCAATTTCTGTCGGCGTAAAACTCATGGCTGCCAGGTTATACGAAGAACGGATTTTTATTTGCTCTGCGGGTGCTTTCATGATATTAATCGTTGCATTGATGGCATCATCCATATACATCATCGGCATTTTCGTTTCCGAAGAAAGGAAACATTCGTATGTTCCATCTGCTAATGCTTTATGAAATATATCAACCGCATAATCGGTAGTTCCACCTCCGGGAGGCGATGACCAACTGATTAAACCGGGATAACGGATGCTACGGACATCGACACCAAAAATGTTATGATAGTATTCACACCATCTTTCGCCTGACTGTTTGCTGATTCCATAAACAGTAGAAGGTTCCATTATGGTATATTGCGGGGTGTTTTCTCTCGGAGTTGTAGGTCCGAAAACAGCAATGCTGGACGGCCAGAATATCTTTTTTATTTTTCCGGCTTTCGCCAGATTCAAAACATGGAAAAGCGAATTCATATTTAAATCCCAGGCAAATGCAGGGTTTTTTTCGGCCGTTGCCGATAATAAAGCAGCCATTAAATACACCTCATCAATTTGATGTTTCTCAATAAGATTTTCAATTTGGTTAAAATCCAACGCGTTGACCACTTCAAAAGGCCCTGAATTGACTACATCAGTATTTAATTTTCTAATATCGGATGCAATAACGTTTTCTGTACCGTAAATAGCTCGTAATTTTTGGGTGAGTTCCGTGCCAATTTGGCCGCAAGCTCCGATAATCAAAATTTTTGTACTCATATGTAATAACGATTTGAAGAGCAAAGATAGCGATTTCGAAAAATAAAAATCAATATGTCGCCAATTCGGTTACAAATATTAACTCCTGATTCTGTTTTCATAATTTACCTTTGTAACTTTGCTCAAAATCCATAAAAATGAAAATCCAATTTTCGTATATCCTTCTTTTACTTCTGATGTTGACTTCCTGCAAGGAAGACCTCGCTAAACGGACTTCTGAAAATGCAAAAGACGCTAAAAAAAAGGACGTTATTTTTGAAAATATCAATAAGGGTTGGAATTTTAATGGGCAGCCATCCAACGCAACTTCTCAATCGCTTGCCAACACTTGGAGTGAATGGAGAATTTTTCTGAACGAACTATCACAAAAACCAAAGAGTACTATGGGTGCCTTTCAAAAAAAGGCCAAAACACTTTCAGTAAAAGTGACGGAATTGAATAATAATATTCCGGCTACCTATAGTAAACCGGCAGTAAAAAGCAGGATTGGAGTACTGACCACCAAAATTAATTCACTGAATTTGTACATCAACCTGGATGAAATTCCGATTCAGAAAGTCCTGTCGCTGATTAGCGAAATCAATATTGAGTTAGCCTCGCTTCAGGCACAATTTGATGAAATTGTCCGGAAAAATCTAATCCCGAAAGAAGAGGGTGAATCCGATTTAATTAAAATGCTGGATACTTCCCGAGCTGTACCCACCACTAAGATACCTGAATAAAAATAATTTTTTAGTAATTGACTTTATATCAAATACTTAATCGTAATTTTACTGAATATTTAATATCGTCACTTATGCCAAAATTTTACACTTTATTTAAAACCATTCTTTTTGGACTCATTGGGCTTATGTCTTTCAATAATACTGTTTCCGCACAGACCACCACATGGGATGGAACAATTTGGGATGCGGGCGCTCCGGACAACAGTAAAGACGCGATATTTAACGCCAATTATTCTTCGGTAATTGATTTTGCGGCCAAAACGGTTTTAATAACAAACAATTCTTTGGTAACCATCTCTTCGGGGCATACGTTCACAGTAGATAACAACATCAACATCGCAGCCGGTTCCAGTCTGGTTTTTGAGAACAATGCCAGTTTATTACAAATTAACGCCGCGGCAATCAATACAGGAAACATCACCTTCAAGAGAAATGCTACAGCAATGCGTGAATTTGAGTACACGTATTGGTCATCCCCTGTTACTGGACAAACATTAGCAGGCTTTTCACCTTTGACCGACCCCGATCGTTATTTTTCTTTCGATACCGCTGCGAATACATGGGTAAGTGAAAACGGAAGCAACACTATGATTCCTGGAAAAGGATATGCTATTAGTGCGCCGGATGACTATACTCCCACACCACAGATTTTTAACGGAGAATTCACTGGAAATCCAAACAACGGGAATATAACAGCCGGAGTGATCATCCACAACCCCGCACTATTGGATTACAACCTTCTGGGAAACCCTTATCCTTCCGCTATTAGTGTAGTTTCCTTAATTAACAATACTACGTTAGGAACGCTTTATTTCTGGACACATAATACTGCCATTACAAACAATTCGTTTTCAAGTAATGATTATGCCATCCGAACTAAATTTGTGGGAACCCAAGCAGTAACGGGAGGTAGCGTCCCAGGAGCTTATGTAGCATCCGGACAGGGATTTTTTGCATCTTCAAGCGCAACAGGGACAATCACTTTTACAAATACAATGCGCGTCAGCGGAAACAATTCGCAATTTTTTAAAAATACTGAAACCACCCAAACCGATCCACAATATTATTACACCTGGCTGAATATGACTAACACCGGAGGTGCCTTTAAACAATTGGCTTTCGGGTATGAGGAGGGCGCTACTAACGGCTATGATTTTGGAACCGATGCCGCTGCTGCACCCGGAACCTTTATCAATTTCTATTCTCTGATAGGAACCACAGGATATGCAATTCAGGGAAGAGCATTTCCCTGGAATATAACCGACCAGATTGCATTGGGTTACTCCACTACTATCGTTGGCCCATTTGATATTACACTCGATCATAATGACACTTTTTTTGATTCCAAGGATATTTTTCTTCAAGATTTAACGACCGGGACGGTTCACAATCTAAAAACCGGTCCTTATACTTTTAATACTGCCATCGGTACTTTCAATTCGAGATTTGTAATTCACTATGTAAATCCATTATTATCAAACGAAGCCCATGTTTTGGACACCAATACTGTTGCGGCGAGTGCTAAAAATAATGTGATTACTATTGAATCTACTTTAGTTAAAATTAAATCCATTGAAGTTTATGATTTATTGGGAAGACTTCTTTTTGAAACCAATAATCTTAATCAAAACCAATATGTGATTTCAACACTTACAGCAAAAAACCAAGCGTTGGCTGTTAAAATAAAACTGGAGAACAATCAGACAGTGATCAAAAAGCTGATGAATTAGATTCCACAAATACTTCAATCCGGTTCTTTTTCTAATTTCAGAGAAAGAACCGGATTTTATTTTTTACCAACTTCCAAATGCAAAATAGTATCTTTGTACTACGTTTTAAAATCATTTAGACATTGAGCAAATCAGCACTCTTAGGCAAATACGACAAATCTTCGAAAGTCAACCAAATTGCGGAAAGCTTACAGCAAAGAGAAAATAAAATCCACCTCAAAGGACTTTTAGGATCGTCGACATCTTTTGTTATCCGCTCCCTTTTTTCCAAAAGTGAATTGCCTTTCCTATTGGTTTTACAGGATAAAGAAGAGGCTGCCTATATCCTGAATGATCTGGAACAACTCGTAGGCGAACAGGATGTATTGTTTTATCCCGGCTCCTATCGCCGTCCCTATCAGATTGAAGACACCGACAATGCCAATGTTTTATTACGTGCGGAAGTACTGAACAGAATCAATTCCCGAAAAAAACCAGCCATCATTGTCTCCTATCCGGAAGCACTTTTTGAAAAAGTGGTCACCAAAAAAGAACTTGAGAAAAATACTTTAAAAGTAGCCGTAGGCGATAAAATTTCGATTGAATTTATCAATGAAGTGCTTTTTGAATATGAATTCAAGCGCGTCGATTTCATTACTGAACCGGGAGAGTTCTCTGTTCGTGGCGGAATCATCGATGTTTTTTCTTTTTCAAATGACAATCCCTACCGAATTGAGTTTTTTGGCAACGAAGTGGACAGTATCCGGAGTTTTGATGTTGAGACACAATTGTCGATTGAAAAACAACGAAAAATAACGATTATTCCCAATGTCGAAAATAAGTTTTTCCAAGAAAACCGTGAAAGCTTCCTCGAGTATATCCATGAAAAAACGGTGCTTTTTATTCAGGATACCGATGCTTTATTTTCAAAATTAGATAAGCTGTTCCAAAAAGCCGAAGAGACTTTTGCCGCCTTAAATGCGACGGTTAAACATCTTGAACCTCAGCAGTTGTTTTTGAACCAATCGGCGTTCATCAAAAAAGCATTGGATTTTACGATTATAGAATTGGGGACCAAACCCATTTTCAAAACCCAAAAAACATTTGAATTTCATATTCAGCCACAGCCGTCATTCAACAAGCAGTTTGATTTGCTTCTGAATAATCTTGGTGACAACCATTTCAATGGAATAAAAAATTATTTGTTTTGTTCCAATGATGCTCAGGCGAAACGTTTTCATGATATTTTCCAGACTTTGGATGAAGCCAACCATGAAAGCATCCGAAAACAATACGACACAATCGTACTTCCATTATACCAAGGGTTTATCGATGAGGAAATGCAGATTGCCTGCTATACCGACCATCAGATTTTTGAACGTTATCATAAATTCAGCATCAAAAACGGGTATTCCAAAAAACAGACGATTACCCTAAAAGAATTAACCACCTTATCAGTTGGTGATTATGTAACGCATATCGATCATGGAATCGGGCGATTTGGCGGATTGCAGAAAATACAGGTCGAAGGCAAAACCCAAGAAGCGATTAAACTCGTTTATGCCGATAATGACATTGTCTATGTGAGTATCCATTCGCTGCATAAGATTTCCAAATTCAATGGGAAAGACGGTTCCCCGCCCAAGATTTACAAACTGGGTTCGAATGCCTGGAAAGTTCTGAAGCAAAAAACAAAGGCTCGCGTCAAACATATTGCGTTCAATTTAATTCAATTGTACGCCAAGCGAAAACTAGAGAAAGGGTTTCGATACAAACCGGACAGCTATTTACAACTGGAATTGGAAAGTTCGTTCATATATGAAGATACCCCGGACCAAACCAAATCCACGCAGGAAGTAAAGAACGACATGGAAAGCGACCGTCCGATGGACCGATTGGTTTGTGGAGATGTTGGTTTCGGAAAAACAGAAGTTGCCATCCGCGCTGCATTCAAGGCCGTTGATAACGGCAAACAAGTGGCTATTTTGGTGCCAACCACTATCCTTGCTTTTCAGCATTACCGTACCTTTACGGAAAGGCTGAAAGACATGCCCGTTACCATTGGCTATCTGAACCGTTTCAGGACAGCCAAACAAAAAACGGAAACCTTAAAAGAATTGGCAGATGGAAAACTCGATATCGTCATCGGAACGCATCAGTTGGTGAACAAAAACGTCGTTTTTAAGGATTTAGGATTACTGATTGTGGATGAGGAACAAAAATTCGGAGTCAACGTCAAGGACAAA
The DNA here is from genome assembly GCF_007109225.1 of Flavobacterium sp. GT3R68. GTDB lineage: Bacteria > Bacteroidota > Bacteroidia > Flavobacteriales > Flavobacteriaceae > Flavobacterium. The sequence goes on along the minus strand of NZ_VJZK01000001.1, from coordinate 570,360 downwards.
CTCAAAACGATTGCCGCGAATGTGGATACGCTGACATTGACCGCCACCCCAATCCCAAGAACGCTTCAATTCTCATTGATGGCCGCAAGGGACTTATCGGTTATTACGACCCCACCGCCCAATAGATATCCTATCGAAACACATGTTGTCGGCTTTAGTGAAGAACTGATTCGGGATGCGATTTCTTATGAAATACAGCGAAACGGACAGGTTTTCTTTATCAACAATCGTATTGAAAACATTAAAGAAGTCGCCGGAATGATTCAACGTTTGGTTCCGGGAGCGAGAGTCGGAATTGGACACGGCCAACTGGACGGAAAAAAACTGGAAGAACTGATGCTGGCTTTTATGAATGGTGAATTTGATGTCCTGGTGGCCACCACCATTATTGAAAGTGGCTTGGACGTTCCAAATGCCAATACGATTTTTATCAATAACGCAAATAATTTCGGTTTATCCGATTTACATCAAATGAGAGGCCGCGTAGGACGAAGCAATAAGAAAGCCTTTTGTTATTTCATTTGTCCGCCGTATTCTGCGATGACAGATGATGCACGCAAACGAATCCAGGCACTGGAACAATTCAGTGAACTTGGCAGTGGATTCAATATCGCTATGAAAGATTTGGAAATTAGGGGTGCCGGAGATTTACTTGGTGGTGAGCAAAGCGGTTTTATCAATGAAATTGGTTTTGATACGTACCAAAAAATTATGAACGAGGCGATCGATGAACTGAAGGAAAATGAATTCAAGGAATTGTATGCCGATGAAGATAAAGGGGAAGAAAAAGAATATGTAAAAGACATTCAGATTGACACGGATTTCGAATTGTTGTTTCCGGATGAATACATCAATAACATCTCGGAACGTCTGAATTTATACAATGAACTGAGTCTGATTAAGGATGAGGATTCCCTTCTGAAGTATGAAAACAAACTGATTGACCGCTTCGGGCCATTGCCAAAACCGGCAATTGCGTTATTGAACAGTATTAAGATAAAATGGATTGCTACGAAATTGGGTGTTGAAAAACTGGTAATGAAGCAGGGTAAAATGATTTGTTATTTTGTTTCGGACCAACAATCACAGTATTACCAATCGGAGCGTTTTCATCAGGTGTTGCAGTTTGTACAAAAGCATCCGACGTTGTGCAAAATGAAGGAAAAACAAACCGTCAATGGATTGCGTTTATTGCTGACTTTCGAAAACGTAAAATCAATCAGGAAAGCTTTGGAGATGATAGAAATGGTGTAGACCTACAACGATTTGAGATCCTTGATTACTTTAAAAGCAACGTCGATTTCATCTTCGCTAACCAAAAGTGTAAATTCACAGGAAGTCGAAATTACTTCATTGATGACAATTCCTTCCCACGCCAAACGTTGAAAGATAAAGTAATAAATACCCGGAGTCGAAACGTTTTCTTTTGGAAGCTTAACGGTTATTGACGCCAGGTTGTCAAATTTGTGCAAGAGTCTTTCGTCTGAAAAGTGTTTGTCTACCAAATGGCTGACACTTTCACTAACAACAATATTCGTTTCGCTCACACCTCTGGATGAAGTATAGAAAATATCAGAATAATTGTTGATCTCAGACATAAACTCCACTTGCTTGTTTAAAATGGAATCCGTAACGGCAAACGTGTAATCACACAACGAAGAACGAACGGTGATTTCCCCTAAATTTTTGAAAACTTTTATGATTTTGTGATTCAATCGGAAGTCTAAATCGACAGAAAGTCTTTTCAGCGCCATTACAATTGCTCCTTGCTTCACCTCTTTTCCCAACTCGCCTTCGAGTTCCGTCATCATATTTCTAGACAAAGACGTCAAATTTATAATTCCTTGGGAAAGAGCACCCAATAAAAATGGTTTAGTCTGAATGTAATGCTCTACAACGGAAGAAACGGTTTTCATTTTTTTGAGATTTATGGTTGGGCAAATATAGTCGAAAAAACAATTTGTAAGGGATTTAACCTGCTAAAAATAATAAAAAGCATCCTCTAAATGTTCCATTTTGAATTGGTTGCCTTCTTTTTGTATCCCAATAATATCAAAACGAACTTCGTTGTCGAAGTTGTTTGCAACTATATATTCATTGATTGCTTTTACTAACAATTGGATTTTTTTTGGTTTTACGAAATCCTGAGGCAATCCAAAATCTACTCCGGTACGGGTTTTTACTTCAATGGCGGCAATGATGTTTTCCTTTCTGGCAATAATGTCAATTTCCGCTTTTTGAAAAGTCCAATTCGTTTCCAGAATGGAGTAACCGTTTTTCTGCAGGAATTCGACCGCCAGTTTTTCTCCTAATTTCCCTAAATCATTATGTTCTGCCATTTATTCGAATTTCAGAACCGATTCGGTTTCATTCACTTCCAACGTGACTGATTTACCAAGAATCAAAGCCCTATTGTCTTTTAAGTGTCCCGCCGGAAAATCATATACCACCGGGAAATCGAAATCCTTGGTGACGTCCTGAATAATCTCCAACGCATCTTTTCCCCACGGAATTTCGTTATCGTTCATGCTGGTCATTCCGCCAATAATTAGGCCTTTCAGACCGTCAAAATACCCATTGCGTTTCAGGTTCATCATCATGCGGTCAATGTGATAGAGATACTCATCCAGATCTTCTATGAAAAGAATTTTCCCTATGTAATCGATTTCCGATTTGGAACCCATGACACTATAAAGGACCGAAAGATTACCGCCTACCAATTCGCCTTTCGCACTTCCCATTTTATTAAAGGCGTGATGAGGAACATGATACTCCAATTTTTCGCCGAACAGTGCTTTTCGGAGACTTTCAACTGCTTCAGGACTTGCCGTTTTTGCGCTGATTGCCATAATACCGTGCAAAGTAGCGATATCCATATTGTTGATGTGGCTGTGCAAAACGGTAATATCGCTAAAACCCACAATCCATTTCGGGTTCTTTTTGAAGTTGGTAAAATCGATGCGGTCCACAATCCGAACAGTACCGTAACCGCCTTTGGCACCCCAAATGGCTTTTATTTTTGGATTGTCGAGCATTTCCTGAAAATCCGTGGCACGAAGCCAGTCGGGTCCGGCCAATTGGTTTTCTTCTTTCCCGATGCTTCGCCCGATGACCACATGCAGACCCCAGCTTTCGAGTAACGCAACGGCAGGCTGCAGGGTTTCTGAATCAATTTTTCTGGCTGTGGCCAAAATGCCTACAGTATCTCCTTTTTGCAAAAATTTTGGCATAACGATATGGTTTTGTGCTTGGGTGTTGGAAACCAAAAAGATTAGTAATAACAAGATGCTAATTGGCTTGAAGTTTTTCATAGTAATGGAAATCAATCTAACAAAGATATAAATCTATGTGAATTAATCGTTTTGAGTGGTTTACTCTCTTTTAATCTCATGTCCGATAAATTCTTCAATAACGGCAAACATGTCATCTACCGAAAGTACTTCAAGATCAGGATGGGTTTTTAAGAAATTGGCATTCAAGTGTGCCAAATTTTCATCCAGATCAAAAAAAGCGTCATTGTTGAGCAAATCTCTGGTGGGATTTACCCCTTCGAGTTTTCCAGTTAGGAACTTATTCAGCTTCACGCTGCTCAATAATTTTACTTTTTTGCTTTGTTGTTTGAATAATTCCAAATGTTTTTCGGCACAGATTAAAGCCAGGCCTTCTTCAATCAACTCGTTTAACTCGGAATTCCAACCCGAATTAAATACAAACTGGGAAAAATTACCCTGAGTGTATTGTGAGGTATAATAATCCAAATAATAACTCATCAGAGCATCATTGTGAATCAGATCATCATCAATCTTTTCTTCCCGCATCAAGTTAATTACCGAAATATTGGAATGAATTATATCCTGAAGATTTTCACTGTTCATTGCGTTTTCTGAAATAATTATTCTGCCGAATTCCATAGGGTTTGAGTTTAAAGATTTGAAGCAAATTTCGGCGAAAATAAAACAGAAATGAAATACAAGATGATTTATTTGGGATCAAGTTCGTCGGTATTCATTTTTTGATTCATTTTTGCAACTAAAGCTTTCAAACGTAATGCTTTTTCTTTTTTTACTTCTTGAAGTTTCGTCTTTTTCCGGTTTAGCAATTTGGTGTGTAAAGCCTTGTTTTTGGTATTTTTTTCAGGTCCTTTTGCCATAATTTTCGATTTTCATTAATTCCCTTTGCAAATATAAGTATTCTGATTGTTCAATCGGATCCCATTGATAACGATATAAAAATTGCATTGTTTTTAATTGATCTTTAACATTTTACAATTAAAACCATATGTTTTGTAATAAAAAATAATATATTTAACAAAAAATAATTTAAACCCATCCTACTATGAAAAAATTTATTTTATCGGTTGCTGTTTTAACAATGATTATTTTGACAACAAATTCCTGTCAGAATGATGACGGAGGCAGTTCTCAAGCGCTAACCAAAACTTCCCCATTGACCAATTTACTTTTACGGGTTACCCATAATCCCACCCTAGCTGGTAAATCCGAGAATGAAACCAATGAATTTTGTTTTACCGTAAACCTTCCCGTGACTATTGAGAACAACGGGCAAAGTGTTACCGTAACCAGTCAGGATGATTACGCCACTGTACAAAACGCCCTTCACCAATGTGATGATGACAGCACGAGTGTGTCATTTGTCTTTCCGATAAACATTACTTTTGCTGATGGTACAACCCAGACAATAAACAGTACGGAAGGTTTACAACAGGTTTTGGATACTTGCAGTGATGAAGACGAAGATGAGGATGATATTGAGTGCCTGAATATTCATTATCCAATTAACATCACTTATACAGATGCCAATAATCTTAGCACCGTTGTCATTTTAAATACTGATGATGAAGCGTACGCTTTTTTAACCAATTTAGAAGCAACAAACTCGATCGTTATTTCTTACCCGCTTACTATCACCGACGCTACTGGAACAACAGTTATTGTAAATAATAATGACGATTTACAGACGGCTATTGAAGAAGCTGATTCAGAATGCGGTCACCATGATGGGGACCACAATGATGATGATGAGAATAATGATAATGGGGGTGGTAAAATGAGCCATCATTAATTGAAATAAAATGATTTTAAAAAATCCCGATTAGTGCTTCTAATCGGGATTTTATTTTAAAAATAACCAAATACAACTTCCCATTAACGGAATCTCTAGCCCGGATAGCAGCGAAAATCCTTTTGTCGCGCTTTTTAGCGGGGCAAAAGATTGTAGCGAATAGCGGGAAACAGCTCCTAATAAAAACCATAAAACTCTCAATTCTATTGCTTATTTTTGCAGTCACTCGAGGGAATTATCCCGAACAGACGAAGTAATTAAATTGAGTTATGTTACAAAATCCAAAAAGATATACCATTACAGCGGCATTGCCTTATACGAATGGACCGATTCACATTGGCCATTTGGCGGGCGTTTATGTGCCATCTGATATTTATTCCAGATACCTGAGATTACAGGGGAAAGACGTGGCCTTCATTTGCGGAAGCGATGAGCACGGCGTGGCGATTTCGATGAAAGCCAAAAAAGAAGGAATCACACCGCAACAGGTTATTGATAAATATGATGCGATTATCCGTAAATCGTTTATGGATTTCGGGATTTCATTTGATAATTATTCGAGGACCTCGGCTAAAATTCATCATGATACGGCATCGGAATTTTTCAGGAAATTGTATGATAATGGCGATTTTATTGAAGAAGTAACCGAACAATTATACGACACGAAAGCGGATCAATTCTTAGCGGATCGTTTTGTTGTTGGGACTTGCCCGAAATGTGGCAACGAAGAAGCCTATGGTGATCAATGCGAAAAATGCGGATCGACCCTGAACGCGACCGATTTAATCAATCCAAAATCAACGATAACCGGAGAAGTTCCCGTATTGAAATCAACGAAACACTGGTTTTTGCCTCTGAATCGTTATGAAGATTTTTTGAAAGAATGGATTCTCGTTGGACATAAAAGCGACTGGAAACCGAATGTTTACGGTCAGGTAAAATCATGGATTGATGGCGGATTGGAACCTCGTGCCGTAACCCGCGATTTGGATTGGGGAATTGATGTGCCGGTTGAAGGTGCCGAAGGAAAAAAATTATACGTATGGTTTGATGCGCCTATCGGATACATCTCCTCTACCAAAGAATGGGCCCTTCGTGAAGGTAAAGACTGGGAACCGTACTGGAAAAGTGACGATACGAAACTGGTGCATTTTATCGGGAAAGACAATATTGTTTTTCACTGCATCATTTTCCCGGCGATGCTAAAAGCCGAAGGAAGCTATATTCTACCGGACAATGTTCCGGCGAATGAGTTTTTGAATCTGGAAGGAAGCAAACTTTCGACTTCAAAAAACTGGGCGGTCTGGTTGCATGAATACCTTGAAGATTTCCCGAATCAGCAGGATGTGTTGCGTTACGCACTGACATCAAATGCTCCGGAAACCAAAGACAATGATTTTACCTGGAAAGATTTTCAGGCTAGAAATAATAATGAACTGGTAGCGATTTTTGGCAACTTCATCAATCGTGTCGTGGTGTTAACCAATAAATATTACGCCGGAATCGTTCCGCAACCGAATGAACTTTCGGAAGTCGATGAGGCAACTGTGACGGAATTGAAAGCTTATCCTGCGGTCATTTCGAGTTCGATTGAAAGATACAGATTCAGGGAAGCATTAGGCGAACTGATGAATGTGGCCCGTTTGGGAAACAAATACCTAGCAGATGAAGAGCCTTGGAAAGTCATTAAAGACAATCCGGAGCGTGTGCAGACCCAAATGTATGTGGCATTGCAAATCGCTGCTGCATTGAGTGTGTTGTGTGAACCGTTCCTGCCGTTTACGAGTACGAAACTTTCCCGAATCCTGAAAATCGAAAATAAAATTAACTGGAAAACCATTTCTGAAGACTCCGATTTAATTCCGGCGGGACACCAGATTGGGGAAGCTGAATTGCTTTTTTCAAAAATCGAAGACGAAGAAATCCAAAAACAAATAGACAAACTGGAAGCAACGAAAGTGGCCAATACAGCCGAAAATAAAAAAGCAGAACCTCAGAAAGAGGCGATTCAATTTGAGGAATTCGCCAAAATGGATCTGCGTGTCGGAACCATTCTGGAAGCCGAAAAAATGCCAAAAGCCAACAAACTTTTAATCCTGAAAGTCGATACAGGAATTGATGTCCGCACAATCGTTTCGGGAATCGCCGAGAGTTTTACGCCAGAGGAAACTGTTGGCAAACGCGTAACCGTTTTAGTGAATCTTGCGCCAAGAAACCTGCGTGGAGTTGAAAGCCAGGGAATGATCCTGATGACCAACAACGCCGAAGGGAAACTGGTTTTTGTCAATCCGGATGCCGATGGTGTTGGAAATGGGGAGACGATCAATTAATAAAAGATTTACATGTACAAAATAAACATTGTCTTCCTAATATATCTAAGCAGTTTTCTTTCATTTTCTCAGGAAATCGTGACTTCGATTCCGTTAGTCCTTAAAAAAGACCGGGATGTTTTTCAGATTGTAAACGACAAAACGAAAGAGACCACTTTGTTTGTAAGCGATAAAAAAACGGTTAATGCGATTCGCCTAAACGGGCAAATCCAGATTATAGATTCTTTGTCGACCGTGAGGCCCGAAAAAATGTATAGCGACATGATTGGTTATACTACCAATACAAGCAATACCACCTTGTTTTGGTCTTCGGAAAATCACAAAGAAATCCTTACGCAATCGTATAATTTTGAAGGCCGAAAGGTTACCAGTAAAAATTATAATTTGCCCTTGAAGGACGAGCGGTTCCTGCAGAAATTCTCGGAAAATGAAAAATTCTATATTCTGACGGTATTAAAAAACAGCAATACTTTAAAACTGTATGTTTTTGGAAATGACGGGAAATTAGAAGAAAAAGTAATTGACCTGACCGGTTTCCGTTTTTTTCAGACTAACTATTCCAAAGTAACTATATATGGTCTGCTTTCAGAAAATTTACTACCATTGGAAAACGCATTTGAATTACAGAAAATAAATCCGGAAAGTCCAACATCGCTTACCGAAAGTGCCAAAAAAAGAAAATGTTATTCAAATGCGAAACAAATTATTCTGACCTTTGATAATAATTTTGACCTTACCCAAATGGTAACTTTGGATTTGGAAAATTTTACCGCCAAACAGAAATTATTCAAAAAGCCTTTCATTCAATATACCGAATTTTATCAGGTTAACTCTAATTCTTTTTTGATTGATGACCGGTTATATCAAATAAAGGTTTCTACGGAGAAATTTATTTTAAATATAAAAGATCCGGAAGACCATCTTTTAAAAGAATATGTTGTTACAGAAGCTAATCCTATTAGTTTTAAGAATTCTGATATTATCCAAGAAAACGGTGAAAAAAGTAATACTCGGATTTTGGAAAAAACATCCCAGTTTATCAGGAAGGTTAATAACTTAAACTGCGGTATATCCTGCTATAAAAAAAATGATGATTATATAGCTACGATTGGCAGTATTTCTGAAGTAAGCGAGAACAGTGCCGTGATGTATGGAGCGATGTTTGGGGCCGGTGGCGTTTTGATTGCCTATGCCATTTCCAATCCGACGTATCAGAGTTTTAATTCCTACTCCAAGAGAAAAGTAGTTTATATCAATTGTTTGTTCGACAAAAATGGGAATCACTTAGATGGAGAACTACAACCTCTTGCTTTTGACAAAATGAGAGATTTCTTTGAGGCAAACAAGGCTGTTTCTTCCCCAACTTTATTTAAACTGGATAATTCCTATTTCTTAGGGTTTTACAACAATTATGAAAAAATGTATAAACTAAGAAAATTTGAAGATTAACAATATGAACATAAAAGTAATTGCCTTCGATGCGGATGACACTTTATTTGTCAACGAACCTTATTTTGAAGAAGCCGAAAAGAAATTTTGCGTGCTTCTGGAGGATTATTTGTCACATCAGGGATTGTCCCGTGAATTGTTCACGACACAAGTCAACAATCTTCCGTTGTATGGTTATGGGATCAAGGGCTATATCCTCTCGATGATTGAAGCGGCAATTAAAGTATCTAATGGAACCATTGGGGTCGATTTCATTTCCAAAATCATGGAATTCGGAAAAGAGCTGAGTCAAAAACCAATCGAATTGCTGGACGGTGTCGAAGAAACCTTGCAGGCACTTCAGGGACGCTATAAATTGGTTGTTGCGACCAAAGGCGATTTAAAAGACCAGCAGCGCAAACTGCATAATTCAGGTCTGGGTCCTTATTTTCACCATATCGAAGTGATGGACGACAAGCACGAAATCAATTATGAGAAATTGTTGAAGCGTTTGGACATTGATGCCTCTGAATTTTTGATGATCGGTAATTCCCTTAAATCCGACATCTTGCCAGTACTGGCCATTGGCGGACATGCGATTCATATTCCGTTTCATACAACCTGGGAACATGAGCGTATTGACCATGCGGTGGAGCATGAAAATTTCAGAGCCTTTGCAAAGATTACGGATGTTTTAAAAGTATTGTAATGATAACCATTTTGGATATTGAGCAGTGGAACAGAAAAGAGCACTTTGATTTTTTTAGAAAATTTGAAGATCCTTTCTTTGGAGCAACCGTAACAATCGATTGTTCTAAAGCTTATGCCGTTTCCAAACAATTCGGTCATTCTTTTTTTCTATATTACTTACACAAAACTGTCGGCGCTGCCAATATGATTGAACCTTTCCGTTATCGGATTTCAGGTGACGAAATTCACATCCATGACCAAATCGATGTGTCTGCTACCATCAGCCGCGACGATGATACCTTTGGTTTTTCATTGGTTGAATACCATCCTGATTTTAATGTCTTTGCAGAAAAAGCCCTAATAGAAATCGAGCGCGTCAAAAATACACCCGGCTTGTTTACCAGAACTTTTGATGAAGATAACCTATTGCATTTTTCGGCCGTACCATGGTTGGATTTTACTTCGCTTTCCCATGCCCGGAATTTAACTTTTCCAGACAGCTGCCCAAAAATATCCTTGGGTAAAATGACTATTTCAGAAAACGGCAAAAGAACAATGCCGCTTTCTGTGCATGTGCATCATGGTTTAATGGACGGTTTCCATCTGGGGCAGTTTATAGATTGTTTTCAGGAATTGATGAACAGATAAAAAAGGCTCCCATTGCTGGAAACCTTCTTATTGTTACTACTTGTTTACTGCCTCAGTTATTTTCCGAGCATCAACACTTCATTCACCACCACATCAGTAACATATCTTTTTTCGCCGTTTTTATCCTCATAGCTTCTATGCGTTAGTTTGCCTTCAATGGCAATTTCTTTCCCTTTGGTTACATAACTCTCAATCAGTTCCGCCGTTTTACCCCACGCTGTGAGTCGATGCCATTGCGTTTCCTCAACTTTTTCCCCTTTGTCGTTTTTGTAGCGTTCATTAGTAGCTAAAGTGAAATTGGCTAATTTTTTTCCACCGTCCAAAATTTTGATTTCCGGATCATTTCCTACGTTCCCGATTAACTGTACTCTGTTTTTTAATGCATTCATGGCTTGTAAATTTAAATGTTTATAAATGTTCGTGATGATTGTTGTTTCAAATCAACGAGGCAAAGATGTGATGGCTATGTCAAGTTAATCGGTTGGAAACTATTTAATTTCGTTTGTAGTTGTTTGTAACCGTTTGTAAATGGAATTATTTTGATTATATTTGATCAAAATCAGACTCTTATGCAGGCCAAAATAAAAAAAGTAGAATTACGAAATCTTGAGTTTGACGACTACAAACAATTGAAAAAATCCATGGTGCAGTCCTATCCCGAAATGGTAGACTCGTATTGGCGGGCAGATGATATTGAAAAGTTGTTGGGAGTCTTCCCCGAAGGCCAATTAGTCATTTTGGTGGATGGAAAAGTAGTTGGAGCCGCATTATCACTAGTGGTGGATGAGGACCTGGTTGACAAAAACCATGATTACGCCAAAATAACCGGAGACTATACCTTTTCAACCCATAATCCGAAAGGAGATATTTTATACGGAATTGATGTGTTTATCCATCCCACATATCGAGGTTTACGGCTTGGAAGGCGTTTGTATGATGCGCGAAAAGAAATCTGCGAAGAGTTAAACCTGAAGGCTATTGTTTTTGCAGGAAGGATTCCAAATTACACTAATTATGCGAAGGAATTAAGCCCGAAAACCTATATCGATAAAGTAAAACTTAAAGAATTACACGACCCGGTACTTTCCTTTCAGCTCAGCAATGATTTTCATGTATTGCGGATCATGAAAAATTATCTCGAAGGCGACAAAGATTCTAAAGAGGTCGCCGTTTTACTGGAATGGAACAATATATATTACAACGAAAGCCCAAGTTTAATCAACAAGGAGAAGAGTGTTATCCGCCTTGGATTAATACAATGGGAAATGCGTCCGTTGAATAATCTGGACTCTTTATTTGAGCAAAGTGAATTTTTTATTGATGTGGTTTCAGGCTATGGTTGTGATTTTGCGCTTTTCCCTGAACTGTTCATTGCGCCTTTAATGGCCGATTATAACCATTTATCGGAAGCAGATGCAATTCGGGAACTCGCAAGACATTCGGACCCCATCCGAAAACGTTTCCAGGAATTTGCCATTTCATATAACATCAATATTATTACCGGAAGCATGCCGTATCTGGATAAAGGCACGTTGTACAATGTCGGTTTTCTTTGCAAAAGAGACGGAACTTCCGAAATGTATGCTAAAATCCACGTGACGCCGAATGAAGTTTTGCATTGGGGAATGAAAGGCGGTTCAAACATCCAGACTTTTGACACCGATTGTGGAAAAATCGGGATTATGATCTGTTATGATGTCGAATTTCCGGAACAAGCAAGGTTAATGGCCGATGAGGGAATGAATATTTTATTTGTACCTTTTTTAACCGATACGCAAAACGCTTATATGCGCGTAAAAATATGCGCTCAGGCCCGTGCCATAGAAAATGAATGTTATGTTGCGATTGCCGGATGCATTGGAAACCTCCCGAAGGTCAACAACATGGATATTCAATATGCCCAATCCGCCGTTTTTACTCCATCTGATTTTGCTTTTCCGAGCAACGGAATAAAAGCGGAAACAACTGCCAATACCGAAATGACCCTTATTGTAGATGTGGATCTCGATTTACTGAAAGAACTCCACGAGCATGGAAGCGTCCGAATCTTGAAAGATCGTCGCCGCGATTTATATGACATCAAAAAAATAAAGCCATGAAAACCTGCTTAGAATGCGGTGAAAAATTAGTCGGCCGCGAAGACAAAAAGTTTTGCAGTGACGGTTGCAGAAACGCCTACAACAACAAGATCAATAAAGACAGTAACAATTTCATGCGCAATGTCAATAATAAGCTGCGCAAGAACTACCGAATTTTATCCGAACTCAATACTGAAGGAAAATCCAAAACGACCCGAACAAAATTACTGGGAAAAGGATTTGATTTTGAATTTTTTACCAATATCCTGCAGACCAAAACCGGAAATACCTACTATTTCCTATACGACCAGGGCTATCTCGCACTGGACAATGATTTTTACATGTTAGTCAAAAAAGACATTTAGACCCCAACACTAATGCCATGAAAAAAAATTATACCTCTCTTTTTTCCACTCTGTTTATCATGGTGATTCTCGGATTGATGTATTTCACAATGATGCCGCAATGGATTCCCAAAGAAGAAAGTCCGCTAGCCGAATTTTCAACAAAAAGAGCTTTGGAGCAAGTTGCAGAAATTTCAAAAACACCCCATTTTATAGGTTCCGAAAACCATCAGCAAGTTGCCGATTATCTCCAAAGAGAATTACAACGAATGGGATTGGAAACTTCTATACAAGAAGGAACAACACTTTCCGACTGGGGTAATCTGGTGAAATCAAAAAATATTTTAGCCCGAATTAAAGGATTGGATAACTCCAAAGCCTTATTGCTCTTATCCCATTATGACAGCGCGCCTCATTCCTTTTCGCATGGTGCCAGCGATGATGGTTCCGGAATTGCCACTATTCTGGAAGGGGTACGTGCTTTTCTGCACACCAAAACAAAACATAAAAACGACATTATCATTCTTTTTTCGGATGCCGAAGAATTGGGCCTGAACGGCGCGGCTCTTTTTGTTACACAAAACAAATGGGCTAAAGACGTTGGACTGGTTTTGAATTTTGAAGCACGGGGTACCGGTGGCCCGAGTTATATGCTGATGGAAGTCAATCAAGGAAATGCAGCCATGGTGCACGGTTTTTCGGAAGCATGTTCGAAATATCCCGTTTCGAATTCCCTGATGTATAGTATATATAAAATGCTTCCCAATGATACCGATCTGACCGTTTTGAGAGAGCAGGGAAAGATTCCCGGTTTTAACTTTGCCTTTATTGACGATCATTTTAATTATCATACGGCGCAGGATGACCTCAAGCATTTAAGCAAAAAAACAGTGGCGCATCAGGGAACTTATTTAATGCCGTTGCTGCATTATTTTTCGAATGCTGATTTAACAAAAATGAATTCAGCTGACGATTATGTGTATTTCAATATGCCTTTCTATTTTGCGAGTTATCCTTTTTCATGGATTGTTCCGATGTGGATCATCTCGGTTGTAATGTTTGTGCTTTTGATATTTATTGGTATCGGAAAACGGATTTTGATTCCGCGGGAAATTGGAAAAGCCTTTATCCCTTTTGCTACTGCACTGCTATTATCGGGATTGATAACGTTTTTAGGCTGGAAAATCCTTTTGCTGTTTTATCCGCAATACAGCGACATTCTTCAGGGATTCACTTATAACGGACACGATTACATTGCAGCTTTCATTTTTTTAAGTCTGGCCATATCCTTTATTGCTTATAAAAAACCTATGTCAGAAAGTGGAATCATGAACCAATCTGTGGTTCCGCTATTGATATGGATTTGTATCAATGGGGCCATCGCATTTCTGCTTCCGGGAGCCGGATTCTTTATCATTCCGGTATTTTCTGGATTGCTGATATTGGCGTATTTTGTCATTACCCAAAAAATCCACAAAACCCTTACCTTAATTTTGAGTATACCGGCATTATTGCTATTTGTGCCGTTCATTATTATGTTTCCAATTGGATTGGGATTGAAAATTCTGGCGGGAAGCGCTATTTTGACGGTATTGGTGTTTGGATTATTGCTTCCTGTTTTTGGTAATTTTTATAATAAAAGAATCTGGGCTTTGATGTTGATTTTCATTTCCATTGGTTTTTTTGTAAAAGCCCATCTGAATTCCGATTATGCAAAAGGAAAAGCAAAACCCAACAGTCTTTTGTATGTCTATGATGCCGATAAAGAAGCTGCAGTCTGGACAACTTATGACACTAATCTGGACGAATGGACAAAAAAATACTTAGGTGAAAACCCGAAAAATGCGGCGACATTAAACAACAATCCATTATACAGCAAATACAATTCTGGTTTTACCTATATGGCTGCCGCGCCAAAAATAACACTGACCAAACCGACTGTAGAATTTCTCCGGGATACTATTATTGGAACGCAAAGGCATCTTAAAATTAAAATTTCTCCAAACCGGAAAGTCAACCGCTATGACGTTTTTGCCAATGAAAAAATGGTTTTTCATAATTTTAAAGCCAATGGCGCGGCCGCATTAGGTCAGAAAGGGTCGAAATATCCGCGGAATGGCAAAAAGATAATCAGTTATTATGTCGTAGATAATGAGCCATTGGAAATGCAGTTCTCAATCCCCAAAGAAACCGTTTTGGACATGAGCCTTATTGAATCTTCGTTTGATTTAATATCCAACCCAGAATTTAAGATGTCCAAAAGAGCTTCATGGATGATGCCAATGCCTTTTGTATTGAATGATGCCGTAGTAATTACGCAAAAACTGAAACCCACACCAAAAATGGAGGTGATCGTGCCATCGCCATTAGTTGAGGATTACCAAGCTTCGAATCTGCCGGTCAACAATACAATCCCATCCGGAAATGAAACAAATTAGTATTTTAGGCTGTGGCTGGCTGGGATTCCCCTTAGCGGAACATTTAATTGCAGAAGGACATCTGGTGAAAGGTTCTACCACTTCATCAGAGAAACTTGAGGTATTGGAAAAATCCGGAATGGAGCCGTTTTTGATTGCCCTGACGGAAAATGGAATTCAGGGCACTATTACCGATTTTTTGTATGAAACAGAAGTGTTAATTATAGATATTCCGCCCAAATTACGTGGGCCGGACAAGGAAAATTTTGTTGCGAAAATTCAGTTGCTTATTGCCTATATTGAAAAATCTTCGGTAGAAAAAGTACTATTTGTCAGTTCCACTTCTATTTACGCTGATGATAATTCGGTAATCACAGAAAATACAAATGCACAACCCGATACCGAGTCCGGGAAGCAATTATTGCAGGCAGAACAATTTTTGCAATCCAGTACCCATTTTAAAACCACCGTTCTTCGTTTTGGCGGGTTGATTGGCGACAATCGTCATCCGATACATTTTTTAGCCGGACGCCAAAACCTTGAAAATCCGGATGGACCCATAAATCTGATTCATCAGAGCGATTGCATCGGTATCATTTCAAAAATTATTAAAAAAGAGACTTGGGGTGATGTGTTCAATGCGGTCGCTCCTTTTCATCCTTCCCGCAAGGAATATTATTCGCAAAAAGCTACCCAGCTTAATTTGGTCACACCCGAATTCAATCATCAGCTGCCCTCCAAAGGAAAAGTCATCCTCAGTGATAGAGTAGAAAAAGTGCTGGATTATCAATTTACCATAACTCAACCCTAACGTGGCCCGAACCAAATTACATACTTTCTTTTCATCCAAAATAAGCACCATCGGATTGCCGGTATTGGCGTTATGCTGGGTTAGTTTTTTTTGGGGAACCACTTGGATTGCGTCAAAAGAAGGCGTAAAACACATGCCCGCGCTTCAATTGGTGGCGATGCGTCAGTTTTTTGGCGGTTGTATTTACCTTACTTATTTCTTGTTTAAAAAAACCAAATGGCCCAATCGCAAGCAGTGGCGCACCATCCTTATTTTGAGTGTATTGAATTTTATGCTCAGTAATGGACTCAGCACATGGGGCGTGAAATATATCAGCAGTGGTTTGGGCGCCATTATCGGTTCCCTTTTTCCCTTGTGGATTGTTATCATCACTTTTTTTCGGGGCGAAAGGATTTCATCACTCGCGGTAAAAGGGTTACTGGTCAGTTTTTTTGGCATCTGTATTATTTTCTATGATTATTTAGGTGATTTCTTAAAGGCTGATTTTCGATTTGGTATTTTCTTATCCATTATCGCTACCTTAACATGGGCTTTTACGACGATTTACACCAAAGAAAAAGCGGCCAGTTTCAATCCGTATTTCAGTTTGGGCCTTCAGATGATGATTTCCAGTTTTGTCTTGTTTGGCGCCACGGACCTGACCGGTACCAGCGTTCCTTTTTCTGCTATCCCGATGATTTCATGGCTTGCCATTGGGTATCTGGTCATCTTTGGTTCGGTACTTACCTTTATTGCTTTTATCTATTCGCTGCAGCATTTACCGACAGAAGTCAACAGCCTTTATGCCTATATCAATCCGATTGTGGCCTTAATTATTGGCGCTATCATTTTTGAGGAACCGTTTACCATACTGATTATTATTGGCGGCTGCACCACATTAGCCGGACTGTATATTGTCAATATTTCCATCCGACGAAAAACACGGAAGAACATAGTTCCAACAAGTTAAAAATTGCTTTTTGAAAAAGTAAACTCCATAAAAAAATCCCATCCGCAGAGAGCGAATGGGATTTTTATTTTTTATAGAACGGATACTACCAGATTTTTACACGGTTTTCCGGTGCAACATACATTCCGTCACCTTTTTTGATTCCGAAGGCTTCATAAAAAGCATCAACGTTTTGAATCGGTACGTAGGCACGGTACATTCCCGGAGTATGTGGGTC
Organism: Flavobacterium sp. GT3R68; assembly: GCF_007109225.1. Taxonomy (GTDB): domain Bacteria; phylum Bacteroidota; class Bacteroidia; order Flavobacteriales; family Flavobacteriaceae; genus Flavobacterium. The sequence goes on along the minus strand of NZ_VJZK01000001.1, from coordinate 553,366 downwards.
TGTTTTTACCTGATTTTTGATCGCCTCATCACGCATTTTTGAACGCCAGATTGTTGCCCAAGAAATAAACAAACGTTGTTCCGGAGTGTAACCGTCGATTAATCCGGGGTTTCCATTTTCTTTCAGATACAATTGCAACCCATCATATGCTGCGTTGATTCCACCTAAGTCACCAATGTTTTCTCCCAAAGTAAATTTCCCGTCTACGTGGATTCCAGGTAATGGCTCCAACGCGCTGTATTGATCGGCAAGTGCATTTCCTAATACTGTAAATTGTTTCAGATCCTCTGCTGTCCACCAGTCTACAAGATTTCCCTCCGCATTGTATCGTGCTCCTGAATCGTCAAATCCATGAGAAATCTCATGACCGATCACCGCTCCGATTCCACCATAATTTACGGCTTCATCCGCTTGGTAGTTATAAAAAGGCGCTTGCAAAATAGCTGCCGGGAATACAATTTCGTTATACGAAGGATTGTAATACGCATTTACCGTTTGTGGCGACATTCCCCACTCTGTTTTATCTACCGGTTTGGTTAATTTTGATAGGTCATCATTATAGCTCCAACGGGAGAGACTGTTAACATTGTCGAAATAGCTTCCGCCTTCAGCAGGGCTTTTCAGGTTTAAAGCCGAATAATCCTTCCATTTGTCCGGGTAACCAATTTTAATGGCCACTTTATTTAATTTCTCAATGGCGCTTTTTTTGGTTTCAGGCGACATCCATGATAAATTACTCAATCTGTTCTGATACGCCTTAATGACATTTCTGATCATTTTTTCGGCTTTCACTTTGGCTTCAGCCGGGAACATTTTCTCTACATATAATTTCCCCAACGCTTCACCAACAGAACCGTTGATCGTTTGCAAAGCTCTTTCTTCTAAAGGACGTTGTTTGATAGCTCCGGTTAATGCTTTTCCGTAGAAATCAAAATTAGCCGCACCGATTTCAGTAGACAACTGCCCTGAAGCTCGGTTCAATAACGACCATTTCATGTATGCTTTCCAATCCTCTACTTTGTTTTCCGCTAAAGTATTTTGCAACGCCTTCATGTATCTTGGCTGCGTTACGATGATTGATCCTAATTTAGGGAAACCAACTCCGGAAAGATATTTTTCCCAATTGATGGCCGGCGTCATTTGTTGAAGTTCGGCAACAGTCATCGGATTGTATTGCAATCTGCTGTCTCTGCGTTCCACACGGTCCAATCTTGGTTTTGACAATTCAATTTCCAAAGCTAAAATTTGTTTCGCGCTTTCTTTTGCTTTTTCAGGATTTTCTCCAATAAATTGTAACATTCGGGCAACGTGCTGCAAGTATTTTTCACGTTTTTCTTTCGAATCGTTATCTTCAGAAACATAATAATCCTTGTCTGGCAAGCCTAATCTTCCGGCTCCTAAACTCACCGAGTTTTTATTACTGTCTTTATCATCAGCACCAACGCCCACGCCAAAGAAACCTATTCCTCCAACAGGTTCCATCTCTATCATTAATTTTTGCAGGTCGTTGATGTTGCGTACCGCATCGATTTTTGCCAAATATGGTTTTAACGGATTAATACCCTGTTTGTTTCTGGCTACCTTATCCATGATGGATTTGTAGAGATTGACAGCTTTACCCTGATCGGTATTGGATTTGTATTTTGGATTGGTGGCTGCCTGTTTTAAAATAGCCAACGCATCGGTATCAGTTTTTTGACGCAATTCATCAAAACTTCCCCATCGGGTTTTATCGCTTGGGATTTCGGTTTTATCAAACCAGGTTCCGTTTACGAAGCGGAAGAAATCATCACCCGGTTTTACCGATTTATCCATGAAGGAAACGTTAATCCCCGGTTCTTTCTGAGCGGGTCCTTTTTGCGCCATGCAAGGCGTAAATCCGATGATGGCCGGAATTACAAAAAGAAATTTTTTACTGAACTGCATTTTCATATTTTATGGTTTGTTAAGTTGCCGATATATTTGTATTAATTTTTGATAATTCTTCTGGCGACAGACTGATTTTCAGAAGCGATTTTTACAAAATAAATCCCTGAAGAAACTGCTGACAAATCGATTTTGATATCACTTGCATTATCTTGGAAATCCGTTCTTGAAAAAATAATTTTTCCGGTAAGATCAAATACTTCAATTGTCTTTGGTGTAATCGTGCCCATAGCAATATTAAAAATTCCTTTGGACGGATTTGGATAAATTGCAATATTATTCAATTCAAATTGTTCGTTCGCCAATGTTCCGTCAATTATAAAATCATCAACGACTACTCCCAATTGATTTGCTGATTCATCGGAATGGAATACAATTCTGAAGATGACATTCGTTTCTCCCGCCAATGCGTTCAGCGGATAAAAATATTCCTGTAATGTCGTATTGGTTGCTGTCCATTGTGCTCCAGGGCAGTTATTACAATCTGCTCCGGTGGTTAATGGCGTTCTGTTACTGTTGTACCAATTGGTTCCCTGAGCTCCCAGAACATTCCAGTTCTGACCAAAATTGGTAGAATATTCCACGTAGACGATATCCCAATTCGGTTCCAAATCAAATGCCATTTTAAATCGGATGGTTGGATTCGTTACTGTCGTTAAATTATAACATTGGGAAACCAAATAACTCTTAATTCCATCAGGATAATTACCGGTAAAATTGGTTGTGTACACGTTATTGGTTCCGGTAGCTAAGACGCCTCCGGTTCTGATTCCTCTCTGCCATTGACTTGTCGTTGATCCTTCAATATATGTCAATAAATTATCCGCGGGGGCAGTAAACGTATTAACTACCGCCGGCGTTCCGGCATCATTAACATAAAAGATCGCTGCCACATGATTATTATCGGCATATGCATCATTTACAATTGTCGTTGTAACATCCAAAGTATACACTCCTCTTGCAGTAGTTATTTGTGGTAAATTAATAGTTGCCGACCCGGAAGGGCTGATGGTACCATTCCATACATAATTCAGTGGCGTACCATTATACTGATAATTGATTGTTACGGTAGTGACGGCATTCAAACCTTTATTCTTCACGGAGATTTGTGGCGTTACGGATCCACAGGAAATTTCAATGGTAGGATAGCGTATGCTTTCTAATTTAATATCATCCTGTGGAATTTCTGCAGGAATAACTGATTGCCAAATCCCTCTTCCATAAGTTGCGGCGGTAATTTTTGCATCCTCTAAGTTAATTTCCAAATCGGTAACACTGACATTCGGTAAATTGGCATCAAACGGCTCCCATTGCGACATGGAATCATCTCTGTAATAAACTCCTAAGCTAGTCCCGAGGTACAATGGATTCAATGAATGACGGCCTTGGTGGCGGATTACATTTTTTCCAATAGCAGGCAGACCTGTTGAAAATGACGTAAATGAAGTTCCTCCTGTAGTAGACTTTAACGCTTGTCCCCCCGTCCCGGATGTGGTAATATATACGATACTACTGTCTGATGAATGCACACAAACAGAAGTGATGTTTGCAGCAGCACTATAGACGTTAGTAAATGCTATTCCCTTGTCAGTGCTTTTGTATAAACTGGCTCCATTAACTACATATATAGTATTATCATTGCTGGGATCGATGGCGATAAGTTCAACATTTCCTGTTCCCAGACTACTTGTATTTTGCTGTACCCAGGCTCCCCCGTTCAATTTATATAACTGTCCGTATCCGGCAAATAATTCTCCTGCAGCATTTGTTGCTAACGGCGTCACCCAGTTACCGGTTTCCCCTGATGGAGAAGCTACCGACGAACTGATGCTGTTTCCTCCGCTGCTGCTGATGTACAAAGTACTTCCATTTTGAATGAACCCATAATATTTATCGCTGTTGTTAGGGTCAACAGCAGTATCCATCCCATCAGCACCATAATAATTTTTCCATGCCCCGGAACTGTATGCATGACCTCCGTTGTCCTGAAGTCCGCCCACCATTTTATCGGCCGACTGTTTTGAAACAGCAATTTTATAAAATTGGCTGATTTGTAATCCTGCTGTTAAACTGGAGAAATTGGTTCCTCCATTAGATGAAACATATACACCTCCGTCGGTCCCGGCATATAGGTTATTATTGAAAAATCGTAAAAAATGAACATCCGCATGGGTGTAAGAAGCTGCTGTAGGTGAGCTCCAACTGTTTATTTTTGTAACAGCCGCACCTCCGTTAGTCGATTTCCATACGTTCAGACATCCCGTATAAACCTCGTCAGCATTAGTACTTGAAGCTGCTAAGGCCATATCATACCATGATTGAGTACCTTCAAAAATATCTGTAGTTCCCGATGTTTTAGTGAAACCGGTTCCACTGTTGGTTGACCGATAAATCCCTTGAAAAGCATTCCCGGTTGTCGAACTTAGAATGTAAATATAATTTGCATTTGCGGGTGTAACATCCAATATTAACCTGCCCGAAGAAAGTGGTAATCCTGTTAATACTGCAGCGAATGAATCCCCGGTATTTGTCGACTTATAAAATCTATTGTTTGAAACTGCATAAACGGTTGTAGGATCTGACGGTTTAATTCTGATTGAACCTTGAGCAAAATTTCCGGCCTGCTCGTTGGTCCAGTTAGTACCTCCATCAGTAGTTCTCCAAATTCCGGTAGTGGTAGCGCACCATAAAATTTGGTTGTTGGTGGGATGAATTATCAGGTCTCCGGCCAAGGTGGTTGTGTTTGTAAAAGTCAATCCGGTCGTATTCCAGGTTACTCCCCCATCCGTGGATTTAAGCACACCTATCGAATAAGTGTCCGATGCATCTTTATCACCAGTTGCTATGTAAATGGTATTTGGATTTGAATAATCTACTGCAATTCCGGAAACACCAATCTGAGGCAAATTATCAGACATTGGGGACCAGTTTAATCCAGAATCAGTTGATTTCCATATCCCTCCAGCCGGAGACCCCACATACAGTGTAGCGGCATTCGATGGGTCCACACATACGACACCTACGCGTCCCTGCCCAGATGACCAGGAACCGGTATTAACATGTGTAAAAGGCCCAACCGGGAGCCAGTTACTGACAGGAAGGCTTCTGTTTTGATTTGTCACCGCCTTCGCATTCTTTTTTTGAGCCCATGCTTGCCACATTTCTTGCGGCGTTATTAAATAACCCTGTTCGTTTGTTTTATTTCTCCAATGGGTTTCCCAACGCATAAACGGCTTATACCCACTTGCCTTTTTGCTTTTATCATGATGCTGCCAATACTCATTGAAAGAGGCTACAATTTCATCCATCGTGGCATTTTCCTTTTTCGAAATGTTTTCAGCTTGCATCCATGGGGCCAGTTCATTAAATTGCGAAAAGCCTAAAGTAGAGCACAATAGAATGATTAGTAGGTATAATTTTTTCATTTAAAATAGAGTTTGGCCAAATTTAGTGAACTTTTTTTAAAATTCGATTAATTAACACCTTATTATCAATTTGTTACAATTTATCTTTTGTATTTTTGCGAAAAAATTACTGTATGCTTTCTTTTTTCAAGACCTACCGACTTTTTTTCGGTGTCATGGCTGCTCTTTCCATTGTTATTATCACTTTGTTTTACAGTGCTTTATTGCCCAAAAAGAGATTGGCCATCTATAATCCTTCGATGGTGAATCCTGAATTGGTCGACAGTACGGTACAATACGTCAGTAAATATCATAAGATCGCAGATTTTTCCTTTGTGAACCAAAATGGAAAAACAATTAGCCAAAAAGACTATGAAGGCAAAATTTATGTAGCCGATTTTTTCTTTACGACCTGTGGCTCCATCTGCCCTAAAATGACCAATAATTTAGTCGAAGTCCAAAAAGCTTTTATTACTAATCCAAAAGTCATGCTGCTTTCGCATAGTGTGCTTCCAGAAATGGACAGTGTTCCGGTTTTAAAGGAATATGCTCTAAAAAACGGGGTGAATGACAGCAAATGGAATTTGGTTACCGGGGATAAGAAAATCATTTATACAATGGCCCGCAAATCGTATCTGGCCGTGAAATTAGGAAAACCCAGCGAATTGTATGATATGGTCCATACCGAAAACTTCGTATTGGTCGATACTAAAAGGCGTGTCCGTGGTTTTTACGACGGAACTAGCAAAGAAGATATTCAACGGTTAATTGCTGATATTAACTTTTTATGCACCGAAGAATAACAATCCCCAGTCTTCCAAGCTCTATAGTTACAAAAATGATAAATAGCGTCGTATTTGGTATATAATATGTATTTTTGTAATCTTAATTCAATCTAAATAAGACTTGCGAACAACCATAAATTCCCTTAAAAAAGGAGAAAAAGCGATCATTAAAGACTTTGACATTGACATCGTTCCTTTAAAATTATTGGAAATGGGATGCTTGCCTGGTAATATGGTGGAATTACTTCAAATTGCACCTTTCGGGGATCCTTTGTATCTGGATGTAAATGGTTCGCACCTTGCTATCCGAGTGGAAACTGCACGTGAAATTGAAGTTGAAATAATCAAAAGCAACTTGTAATGACCAGTAAAAATATCAATGTTGCCTTAATTGGAAATCCAAACGTCGGTAAAACCTCGGTATTCAATCAGCTGACGGGATTAAACCAGCAAGTCGGAAATTACCCGGGAATTACCGTTGAGAAAAAAATAGGCTTTTGCAAACTTCCCAATAACATCAAAGCCAATATTCTGGATCTACCGGGAACTTACAGCTTAAATGCCAGTTCCATTGATGAGAATGTGGTCATTGAATTGTTACTGAATAAAAATGACAAATTATATCCCGATGTGGCCCTTGTGGTTACCGATGTGGAAAACCTAAAACGTAATTTACTGCTTTTCACCCAAATAAAAGACCTGGAAATCCCAACCATATTAGTTATCAATATGGCTGACCGTATGAAATACAAGGGAATTTCATTGGATATTACGTATCTCGAACAACACTTAAAAACTAAGATTGCACTGATCAGTTCCCGAAAGGGTTTTGGCATCGATGACCTGAAAAATCTAATCGTCAGTTACAAAACACTCTCGAATGAACCTTGCCTCAATGCGTCGAGCATCGATCCGGACTATTTCAACAATCTCCGCAAGGCATTCCCTAACCAGCTTTTATACAAACTGTGGCTGGTCATCACCCAAGACGTCAATTTCCTAAACCTGGACCGGAATGAAATCGGGAGTTCATTTACCAAATCCCATTCGGATTTAAAACGCTTACAGCAGAAAGAGACCATCAAACGATATCAATTCATAAATGATGTCCTCAAAGAAGGCCTCAAAGTAGACGCTACTGTCGCCAAAGATTTCCGCAGTAAACTCGACCGGGTCCTGACGCATAAAGTGTGGGGCTATGTCATTTTCTTCGTTATATTATTTGTCATTTTCCAGTCCATTTTTGAATGGTCCAAAGTGCCGATGGATTTTATAGACAGTACTTTTGCGTCGTTAAGTACACTTGCCAATGATTCGCTTCCGGCGGGAGTTCTTACCAATTTAATTTCGCAGGGAATTATTCCCGGAATCGGCGGAATCCTGATTTTTATTCCTCAAATTGCATTCCTGTTCCTCTTCATTTCCATTCTGGAAGAAAGTGGTTATATGAGCCGTGTCGTTTTTCTGATGGATAAAATCATGCGAAAGTTTGGTCTTTCCGGAAAAAGTGTAGTGCCCTTAATTTCAGGAACTGCCTGTGCCATACCGGCCATTATGGCAACCCGAAATATCGAAAACTGGAAAGAACGGCTCATCACTATTCTGGTAACACCATTTACAACCTGTTCTGCACGATTACCTGTATATGCCATCATTATTGCATTGGTCATTCCCGATAAACGGCTTTTTGGCTTTCTGAATCTTCAGGGGCTGACATTGATGCTGTTGTATCTATTGGGATTCGGAATGGCTATTTTTTCGGCTTATATCCTGAATAAAATACTGAAAATAAAAGGGAAAACGTTCTTCGTGGTAGAAATGCCAAATTATAAATTGCCGTTGATTAAAAATGTAGCGATCAATGTGGTCGAAAAAACTAAAGCATTCGTTTTTGGAGCCGGTAAAATCATTCTCGCCATATCGATTGTGTTGTGGTTTCTGGCATCCTATGGTCCGGGTAAAAAATTCAACAATGCCGAAGCGATAATGCTTTCAAAAGCAGAAAACAAAACCCTTCCGGCAGCCGAATTCAAGAATAAAGTCGCTTCGTATAAGTTGGAGAATTCGTATATTGGGATTATGGGGAAAAGTATTGAACCCGCCATTTCACCCTTGGGTTACGATTGGAAAATCGGGATTGCGGTGTTGAGTTCCTTTGCTGCAAGAGAGGTTTTTGTCGGAACCCTGGCCACAATTTACAGTGTTGGCGGTACCGATAATGAAACAACGATCAAAAACAAGATGGCGGCTGAAGTTAATGCTGAGACCGGGGAGAAAATATTCAATTTTGCTTCCGGGATATCCTTGCTGTTGTTCTATGCCTTTGCGATGCAGTGCGCCAGTACCCTTGCGATTACGAAAAAGGAAACCAACAGCTGGAAATGGCCTTTAGGACAATTGATTTTTATGAGCGGTTTCGCCTATATCATCGCTCTGATCGCGTATCAGATTTTAAAATAAATGTTATGCAGGAAATAATTGCATTTATCACTTTAGGAATTGCAGTTGCTTTTTTGATCAAAAAATTCTTTTTCAAAAAGAAAAAATCTGATAAAAATTGCGGCAGCGATAATTGTGGCTGTAACTAACTACTCCTGGTAGTTCACTTTCACGTAGTATTTTTTTGTATTCAGCGTATTGCCATTTTTAGGATATGGGAATACCACAATGTCAGTCACTTTCTGATATTTTTCAGGCACCCGCCTGGCAAACCATTCCTTGTTTTCCTCAGCGTTTTTATGCGAAAAAACAATAGTTTTATCCTCTATGAATTTGCCGTCCCGATAATAGGAAACGATTATCGAAACCTCTCCGGCCCATATACAGTTCGCGCCTTCGGGACATCGGGAGTCCGACACAATTTTTTTCAGCCGCAGATGATTGCCTTTTTTATTGATGCAGGTTTTTTGGGTAATTTTAAAAGATGAAACATTTTCAGCTTCTCCACTTTGAGATTTTACCGAAACACTAAAAACCAGCAGAATGATGAGGAGGAACTTTTTCATGGCAATTAATTTTTAACTGTATTCAGATAATACTCGTTTTATCCTATATTATTTTGACAAAAAGGTTGCTCGCGATTTTGTTCGAAATCGTCAGGTCCTTAGTGTCCACTTTTATCTTCAGCGACAAATCAAAACTTTCCTTGCTGATAATCTCAATTTTAGAACCCAAAGCGATTTCCTGTTTGTCGAGGTATTTCAAAAATTCGGAAGACGTATCTTTTACCCCAACACAAATTCCCCTTTGATTTTCGGTTAATTCCGACAGCAGTTGCTTTTCAATTTTAATGATACGTCCGTTCATATCGGGAATAGGGTCGCCATGTGGGTCCTCAGTGGGGTTGCCCAGGAAATCATCCAGTTTGTTGATCAGTTTTTCTGATTTGATATGCTCGAGCTGCTCGGCCACATCGTGAACCTCATCCCATGTGAAGTCTAATTTTTCAACTAAGAAAACTTCCCACAGACGGTGCTTCCGAACAATCATCTTGGCAGCCAGCATCCCGTTTGCGGTCAAGGATACACCCTGGTATTTTTTATAATTGATCAGGTCCTTTTCCGAGAGTTTCTTCAGCATGTCGGTTACCGAAGACGCTTTGGTTTCCATCATTTCCGCAATGGCATTGGTACTTACTTCGGCATCTGAAATGGTCGTAAGGTGGTAAATCGTTTTAAGATAGTTTTCTTCTGAAAAAGTCATGTTTGTTTTTTTTAGCCCCGACAGTAGCGGCATCCCACGCTTTTTTGCGTGGATACAGCGGATGGCGGGAAATAGCTCCTGAAAAAATTATTTTTTAACAATCAGTAATGGAATCGCAATTTTGTGTCGCAACTTGTTGACTGTTGTTCCAAAGACCAAATCCTTGAATCCGGTATGCCCGTGCGTCCCCATGACCAACAGGTCGTAATGACCTTTATTGATAAGTTTTGGCAGCATCACTGTTGGCTTTCCGAATCCTAGTTGGGTAACGACTTTGAGACCTTTGGACTCCAATAACACTTTGTATTCTTCCAGTAATTTTTCGTCAATCAGGGTTTCGTGATCATCTATTTTCTCGCCATACATCATGGCGCCGACCGTTTCTACGATATGAATCAATGTGTATTTGGCTTCCAGGCCGCCCAATTCGAATGCACTGTTGAGCGCAATTTCATCGGCATGCGAGAAATCCACGGCCACGGCAATATTTTTTTTGCTGCTTACCGCTGTTTTGGAAAATTTCAGTTTGAGACTGTGTGGAGAGTGATTTTCGATATCGATTTTCGATTTGGATATGAAAGGTTTGAATACGATAAAAAGTAGTAAAATAAGGAAACCAATTGCTAAGGGAACCACGGTCAACCACAATATGATTGGATTTTCTGAAGTTTCGAGCCAGCCTTTTATTTCCTCAAAAACCAGTTTGGCATTCAGCGAAACGATGATTAATGCCACAATCCAACCCGCAATTTGGGTTGGCCTGCTGATGTGAAAGCCCTTCATTTTGGATTTGTCACTGACAAAATGTATCAGTGGAATAATCGCAAAACCCAATTGCAGACTCAGGATTACCTGACTTAAGATTAATAATTTTCCAGTAACGCTTTCGCCAAAAATAGAAATTACAATAACCGCCGGAACTATTGCCAACAATCGGGTGATTATTCGGCGAACCCATGGCTGGATGCGTAAATTCAGATAGCCTTCCATCACGATCTGCCCTGCAAGGGTTCCGGTAATAGTGGAACTTTGTCCAGCGGCAATCAAGGCTACGGCAAAAAGGATTGGCGCCCATTTGGTGCCTAAAATCGGCTGCAGAAACTGGTGTGCATCCTGAATTTCGGCTACATTGAACATTCCGTTCTTATAAAAAGTAGCAGCGGCGAGAATCAAAATGGCGGCATTGACGAAGAATGCCAAATTCAGTGCTATGGTAGAATCTATAAAATTATATTTCAGGGCCTGTTTAATACCGGCGACGCTGCGGTCGAACTTTCGGGTTTGCACCAGGGACGAATGCAGGTATAAATTATGGGGCATTACTGTCGCTCCGATAATTCCGATAGCAATATACAGAGCCGCTTCACTTGGCATCGAAGGGATTAATCCATACAGTACTTTTCCGGTTTCCGGCTGCGCAAAAATCATTTCAAATATAAAAGATACGCCAATCACCATTACCAAAGCGATGATGAACGCTTCAATTTTTCGGATGCCCTTATTAATCAGAAACAATAACAAAAAGGTATCCAGAACAGTAATCAGAACGCCTTCTAATAAAGGAATGTCGAACAACAAATTAATACCAATCGCCATTCCCAGCACTTCGGCCAAATCACAGGCAGCGATAGCGATCTCGGCCAGAAAATATAGGATGTAATTGATAAATCTGGAATAGGTTTCACGCGAAGCCTGTGCCAGATCACGCTGCGTCACGATTCCCAACCGGGCACTGAAACTTTGCAGCAAAAGCGCCATAATGTTACTCATCAATAAAACCCAAAGCAAGGCATATCCAAATTGGCTGCCCCCGGCAATATCCGTCGCCCAATTTCCCGGATCCATATACCCGACACTGACTAAATAGGCTGGTCCAAAAAACGCCAATATCTTTCTGAATACCGATGTTTTGTTTTGTGTAGCAACCGATTGGTGTACTTCTTCAAGTGATTTGCTCATGGTTGAAATTAAATTATTGATACAAAAGTAATTAAAAAATTTGTTATGCGGAATATAATTTTTAGCTTTGCCTAAATATTAATTTTAAGTAAATCTAAAATTTAGTTGTGAAAAATCTAATTTCGCTTATTGCCGTCATCATCGGCACATTTTCTTTCGCCCAAAGCAACATCAAAGGAAAAATTACTTCCGAGGGAATGCCTTTGTCCCAGACTAATATTGTATTGAAAAACACGAAATTTTCAGATAAAAGCTCCTATAATGGAACCTATATAATTAACAATGTGCCTTCAGGCAATTATGAAGTCACGGCATCATTTGAGGGATTCCGCACGCAGAAAAAAAACATTACCGTTACAGACAGTATCGATATTGCTCTGGATTTTGAATTAAAGGAAAACAATGCCTTAGATGAAGTGGTCATAACGGGAACCTTAAAACCCGTTTCCCGATTGGAGAGCGCTGTTCCGGTGGAAGTGTATAAACCGACTTTTTTCAAAAAGAATCCGACTGCCAATATTTTTGAGGCGCTGCAAAATGTGAACGGTGTCCGCCCGCAGTTGAACTGCAACGTCTGTAATACGGGCGATATTCATATCAACGGTCTGGAAGGCCCTTATACTTTGGTTTTAATTGACGGAATGCCGATCGTCAGCGGACTCTCGACGGTGTATGGATTGTCAGGAATTCCTAATTCGTTATTGGAACGGATTGAAATTGTCAAAGGACCTGCATCGTCATTATATGGAAGCGAAGCCGTTGGCGGACTTATCAATATTATCACCAAAAACCCAAAAAACGCACCTATTTATTCAGCAGATGGATTTTCCAACAGTTGGGGCGAGGCCAATCTAGATTTAGGCTTCAAGGCCAATTTGGGTAAAAGTGCTTCCTTACTGACGGGTGTCAATTATTTTAATTACAGTAATCCGATTGACAACAACCACGATAATTTTACTGATGTGACCCTACAGGATCGGATTTCCGTTTTTCAAAAATGGAATTTTAATCGCAGGAGCAATAAATTATTTTCGATGGCAGGCCGTTTATTTTATGAAGACCGTTGGGGCGGCGAAATGCAATGGGAGAAAAAATACCGCGGTGGTAGTGAAGTCTATGGTGAAAGCATTTATACCAAACGTTGGGAATTATTAGGCGCTTATGAACTTCCATTTACACAGAAAATGAAGCTTTCTTTTTCGTATACGGATCATGATCAGAACTCTGTTTATGGGGATATTCCTTATATGGCACAGCAAAAAATTGGTTTCGGACAATTGACATGGGATAAAAAATTCAATAAGCACGATGTACTCTTCGGGACCGCCATACGCTACCAATTCTACAATGACAATACTACCGCCACAACAGAGGCTGACATTAATTGGATTCCTAGTCTTTTTGTTCAGGACGAAATTCATCTGAGTGAAAAACACAATCTTTTATTGGGTGCTCGTTACGATTATAACAGCAATCATGGCTCTATTTTTACACCAAGACTCGCATATAAATGGAAAATCAACAAGGATAATATTTTGCGTTTCAATACCGGGACGGGATTCCGTATTGTGAATCTTTTTACTGAAGAACACGCAGCACTTACGGGTTCACGCGATGTAATTGTGCTGGAAGAACTGAAACCGGAACGCTCTTACAATGCCAATCTGAATTACCTGAAGAAAATCTACTCTAAAAACGGAAACTTCATTGGGGTGGAGACCACGGCCTGGTACACCTATTTCACGAATTCCATCGTGCCGGATTACGATACCAATCCCAATCAGATTATTTATAAAAACCTCGACGGTCATGCCATTACCCAAGGAATCAGTACGAATATTGACGTGGTGCTAAATAACGGGCTGAAAATGATTGTGGGGGCTACATATATGGATGTGACCAAGACAGAAAAAAACGTCACTACCAGACAAATTCTAACAGAGCGTTTTTCCGGCACGTGGGCGATTTCATACCGTCTTAAGAAAGCATTTGTCGATATTGATTACACCGGAAACCTTTATGGGCCGATGCGTTTACCACTCTTGGGTAAATTGGATCCAAGAAAAGAATACTCTCCAACTTGGAGCATTCAGAACATACAGTTTACGTATAACAAAATTAAAAATTTGGAAATCTACATGGGTGTAAAAAACCTGCTGAATTGGACTCCAAATAAAGGAAATCCGTTTATTATTGCACGAGCGGACGATCCTTTTGACCAAAATGTACAAATTTCTGACGGTACTGCTGTAGGTCTAAGTGGGCAAACTGTCCCAAATGGGCAAGTAGTCGACACCGCCGACAACCCTTATGCCCTAACTTTTGACCCGGGCTATGTTTACGGCCCAAATCAAGGCATCCGAAGCTTTTTCGGATTGCGTTATACTTTAAAATAAATGAAACGACTTTTATTCATAGTATTGATTTTCTTTTGCGCAGTGCCATCTAGTGTAGCCCAATTGAAAATATATTCCTTTGAGGAAGCCGAAAAACTTTCCAAAGAAAATCCAAAACCTATTGTCGTTTTTATCCATACTTCCTGGTGTAAATACTGCGGGATGATGGAAAATACAACCTTTAAAAAGCCCGAGCTCATAACGCGTTTAAATGCCAACTACTACTTCGTTTCAATGGATGCGGAGAGCACAAATGATATCGTTTTCAATAACCACGTATTTAAATTCAAACCTACGGGCCCCAATACCGGAATTCATCAATTGGCCACCGAGTTAGCCACTATCGACAATAACGTAATCTATCCCACTACGGTCGTTCTGGCAACTGACTTTTCAATCCTCTTTCAAAAACATTCGTATTTGGATGACAGAACGCTTCTTGGTATTCTTGACAAAATAAAATAATTAGTTACTTTTGAGTGGATTTATCCTAAAGTAACATGAAACACTACCATTATATTTTTACAGGCGCAGGTTTGTCCGCATTAATGACGGTATACCAAATGGTACTTTCGGGTAAATTCAGGCATCAGACTATTTTGCTTCTGGATGAAAATCCAAAAAAAACCAACGACAGGATCTGGTGTTTTTGGGAAGAAGGAGCTGGAAACTGGGAATCCATTGTCCACAAAAAATGGGAAACGGCGCTATTTGCCAATGAAACATTCCAACGGGATTTGGACTTGAAACCCTATCATTACAAAATGGTTCGCGGACTGGATTTTTACAATCACGTTTTTGAATTGCTTTCAACACAGGAGAACATCACTTTCCTAAACCAAAAAGTAACGGAAATTGAAGAGTCCGGATCCACCATTATGGTCGAAACTGAATCGGAATCCTTCTCCTGCAACCGTCTTTTAAACAGCATTTACAACTCTCCAAGAGTCGGCAGCCAATCGGAATACCCGATTTTGCAACAGCATTTTATTGGTTGGACTGTCAAAAGCGAACAGGCTGTTTTTAATCCGGAGCAGGTAACTTTTATGGATTTTTCGGTGGCCCAAAAAGGGAATACCCGATTCATGTATGTCCTGCCGGTTTCTTCCACCGAAGCCTTGATTGAATACACGCTTTTTTCCGAAAGCCGACTTCCCGCTGAAGAATACGAAAATGAAATCCAGCAATACCTTCAAAAACTCGGGAGCACCCAATATGAAATCCTCGAAAAAGAACAGGGAAGTATTCCAATGACCTGCTTTCCGTTTTGGAACCAAAACACCCGGAATGTCATCAATATCGGCAGCGCCGGAGGATGGACCAAGGCCAGTACCGGGTATACCTTTAAGAATGCCGACGGCAAATCCCAAGCCCTTGTTGCTTTTCTTCAAACGGGAAAGCATTTCTGGAAATTCCACAAAAAGAATAAGTTCTGGTTCTATGACTTGTTCCTGTTGGATATCTTAAACCGAAAAAATGAAAAGGGTTCTGAAATTTTTTCCTCACTGTTCAAAGCAGGAAATCCGGGTCTTATTTTCAAATTCCTCGACGAAAAAACATCTTTTCCACAGGACCTTAGCGTTATTTTTAAATGCCCGAAAGTCCTGTTTCTCGAAGCGGTTTTTAAAGTCGCAATCAAAAAAATAAAACACCAATTAAACTATAACAAAACTTTATAATCCAAATACTTTTGTTGCACCTAAACTTTGTAACTTTGCAGCATAACAACGAAATTTAACTTTTTTAAATAAAAAAATATGTATCCAGACGAAATGGTAAAACCAATGGAAGCCGAATTAACAACGGCTGGTTTTCAAGATTTACATAGTGCCGAAGCGGTTGAAAACGCTTTAAAAGCAGAAGGAACCACTTTAGTAGTAGTGAATTCTGTATGCGGTTGCGCCGCCAGAAATGCCCGTCCGGGAGTAAAAATGAGCTTGGACAATGATAAAAAACCATCGCAATTAATCACGGTTTTTGCAGGTGTCGACAAAGATGCTGTGGATGCGGCAAGACAACATATGTTCCCATTTCCTCCCTCTTCGCCTAGCATGGCGTTGTTCAAAAACGGAGAATTGGTACACATGTTGGAGCGCCACCACATCGAAGGCCGCCCGGCAGAAGTAATTGCCGAAAACCTGAAAGACGCTTTCAACGAGTACTGTTAATCACCGTACCTTCTCTATAAAACCACGTTTATTCGTGGTTTTTTTATTTGGAGCTGCTTCCCGCTGTCATTCCAATCTATTTGTCCGTCGAAAAAACGAACAAAAAGGATTTTCCCTTCCATCAGGGCTAGGGCATTTACAATCAGAAGATTATTGGGTTTCCAAATTATTCCTTACTTTTGTCCCGGAATAAAAAATAATTTTCTCAACTTAACTGTTTATAGCATGCAACTGTACAACACCTTAAGCGCAGAAGAAAGAGCCATCATGATTGATGATGCCGGAAAGCAACGCCTGACGCTGTCTTTCTATGCTTATGCGCAGATCGAAAACCCCACTCAATTCAGAAACGAGTTATTTCTTGCTTGGAACCCATTAGAAGTTCTTGGTCGGATCTATGTGGCCCACGAAGGCATCAACGCCCAATTATCGCTTCCTGCCGATCATTTCTATGAATTTAAGGATACCATTGAAGCCTATGATTTCATGAAAGGCATCCGTCTGAATGTTGCGGTGGAACATGATGATCATTCCTTTTTGAAACTAACAATAAAAGTCCGCGATAAAATTGTGGCCGACGGATTGGTCGATCAAACGTTTGATGTCACTAACATCGGAATCCATCTGAAAGCCAAGGAATTCAATGAACTACTTGAAGATCCCAATACGATAGTTGTCGATATGCGTAATCATTACGAAAGCGAAATCGGGCATTTTACAAACGCCATCAAACCCGATGTGGATACTTTTAGAGAAAGTTTGCCCATTATTGAAGATCAGCTATCCGAACACAAACAAGATAAAAAATTATTGATGTACTGCACCGGCGGTATTCGTTGTGAAAAAGCGAGTGCTTATTTCAAGCATAAAGGTTTTGAAAACGTATACCAATTAGAAGGTGGGATTATTGAATACACCCGTCAGGTAAAAGCCGAAGGACTGGAAAGCAAATTCATCGGTAAAAACTTTGTATTTGATCACCGTTTGGGCGAAAGGATTACGGATGATATTGTATCGCAATGCCATCAGTGTGGCAAACCTTGCGATGTGCACACCAATTGCGCCAACGAAGGCTGTCATCTATTGTTCATCCAGTGTGAGGAATGTGCCACGGCCATGGAAGGTTGTTGTTCCGCAGATTGCTCGACGATCATCCATTTACCGGAAGAAGAACAAAAAACCATCCGCAGAGGCCTTAAAAATGGTAATAAAATCTTCAAAAAAGGAAAATCTGACGTTTTAACTTTCAAAAACAACGAAGACAATCACGAATTTGCTGTGCTTCAAAAGCCAAAAAGCATTGTTAAAAAGGATCCAAAAATAAAAAAAACCTATGTCGGAAAAGGGACACATTTCTTCCCAAAACCAAGTATCGGTCAGTTTTTGATCGAGGAAAATGAAATAAAAATCGGGGACAGGATTCTGATCAAAGGAACCACCACCGGAAATCAGGAATTGGTTATTGATCACATGCTCGTAAATGGTACTGATTCCGAAAAAGCGGTTGCCGGCGACAGCTGTACGTTCAAACTACCGTTCCGAATCCGTTTATCCGACAAATTATATAAATTATAATTTCCCATTCATGGATATCTATAAAATATTAAAATTCAACAATAGCGTCAAAAGCCACAGGGTTAAGTTCTTAGGGCTGTGGCTGTTGTCGGTTTTAAATAAAAGATATTTAGCCATTCAGATGGATCCGGTCCTGGCCTGTAATTTACGTTGCAAAATGTGTTATTTCACAGATGACGATTATGTCAAAAAGAATATGAAAGGTATTTTTGCAGAAGAAAATCTGGAAAATGTCGCGAAAGCTATTTTTAAAAATGCGTTGAAATTACAGATTGGTTGCGGTGCGGAACCGACCCTTTTCAAACACAACACCAAATTGATTGAAATTGCCAAAAATTACAAAGTCCCCTACATCAGCATGGTGACCAATGGGAATCTTTTGGATAAAAAAGACGTTTCTGATTTTGCAACTGCGGGGTTGGATGAATTTATCCTGTCAATGCATGGCGTTACCAAAACAACTTACGAGGATTTGATGGACAAAGGCATTTATGAAAAATTTCATGCCGTTTTGCAGTATATCACCGAGCAAAAAAAGACACATCCCAAATTGCGCTTACGCATCAATTATACGTTCAACCAGGATAATTTTCATGAACTGAAAGACTTTTTTTCCGTTTATGACCAATACGCCATTGATATTATACAATTGCGTCCGATTGATAAAATTGGCGAAACGAAGTATAACGAATTCAGTCTGAAGGCCATCGAGGAAAGTTATTTTGAAGTTTCGGATTTTCTGAAAAACGAGGCGCAAAAACGCAAAATCACGCTTCTTTATCCGCAGTCGATTTATAGAAACGAGGACGAAACTCTGAAAGTAAAAACCGGCAATGACAGCTCGTATCTTATTCCGTATACGTATTGTTATGTGTCGCCGAAATACTTCTGGAAGGACGATTTTGACTGGAAAACGGAAACCTTTTCAAACTGGCAGCAAAGAAACAATTGGAATTCTTCATTATTAAAAAATGTCTTCGTTTCCAAAAAGAAACTGGAAACCACCAACAGGAATATGCTGAATTATTCGGTTGAAATCAATTAGAAACATTTACATCGGCCCACTTCAGGCTGCTTTTTTTATTACAATTTTATGCTTTTTTAGCCGTTTCAATCTTTGTAACTTAAAACTAAAAAATACTATCTTTACAAATTAATATCTTACGAACTTAAGTTGTGCCCGTCACAACACTACATATAAAATTATGGCATGTACAAGTTGTTCAACTTCTGATGGTGGCGCACCAAAGGGTTGTAAAAATAATGGGACTTGCGGCACCGATAGCTGCAACAAATTAACTGTTTTCGATTGGCTTTCAAATATGAGTTTACCAACGGGCGAGGCACCATTTGACTGCGTCGAAGTCCGTTTCAAGAATGGCAGAAAAGAATTTTACCGCAATACCGAAAAATTAACGTTAAGCATCGGAGATATTGTAGCCACTGAGGCCTCGCCGGGTCATGACGTCGGAATTGTTACGCTGACCGGAGAATTGGTAAAAATCCAAATGAAGAAAAAAGGAGTGAATCATACCAGTAGTGACGTCCCGAAAATCTATAGAAAAGCTTCCCAAAAAGATATTGACATTTGGTCAACTGCCCGAAACAGGGAAGAACCGATGAAAGTAAGGGCCCGTGAATTGGCAATCTCCCAAAAATTGGAAATGAAGATTTCCGATATTGAATTCCAGGGTGACGGTTCAAAAGCAACTTTTTATTATACCGCAAACGACCGGATTGACTTCCGTCTTTTGATTAAGGATTTCGCCAAAGAATTCAGCACCAGAGTTGAAATGAAACAAGTAGGTTTCCGTCAGGAAGCGGCCCGTTTAGGTGGTATCGGTTCATGCGGAAGAGAATTGTGTTGTTCCACTTGGCTAACCGACTTCAGGAGTGTTAATACCTCTGCAGCCCGTTACCAGCAATTGTCTTTGAATCCACAAAAACTAGCCGGACAATGCGGAAAACTAAAGTGTTGTCTGAACTACGAGCTGGATACTTATATGGATGCATTACAGGGATTCCCGGAATTCGAAACCAAATTAGTGACCGAAAAAGGCGATGCTATCTGCCAAAAACAGGATATCTTTAAAGGCTTGATGTGGTTTGCCTACACCAATAATTTTGCCAACTGGCACATCTTGAAAATAGAGCAGGTGAAAGAAATCATGGCCGAAAATAAATTGAAGAATAAAGTTTCTTCATTGGAAGACTATGCTATCGAAATCACTGTAACTCCTGAAAAAGACTTCAATAACGCAATGGGCCAGGAAAGTTTAACACGTTTCGATCAGCCGAAAAAGAAGAAAAAACCAAACAGCAAACGCAAACCGGTTACTGAAAATGCGGCAGCAGCTACCAAACCTGCAACAAACAGAAAACCTGGCGACAATAAAATTAAGCCGAATGAAAACCGTCCGGCAGATAACAAACCTCGCCCGGACAATAAAATCAGGCCAAACGAAAATAAGATAAAACCCATTAATAAAAATGAGCCTAAAAAATAGTATCCTTTTTATACTGATTGCCGGACTCTTGTTTTCTTGTGATAAAAAAAGAGTCTTTGACGAATACAAATCGGTGGGAGACGCCTGGAATAAAAAAACTGTTGTTGAGTTTAATCTGCCTGAAATGGATACGACCAAAAAGTACAATCTGTTTGTCAATTTAAGGGCCAATGACGGTTATAAATTTAATAATTTATTCCTGATTGTTGCCTTGGAGCAGCCGGACGGATTAACCAAGGTCGATACCCTGGAATATCTGATGGCCGAGCCTGACGGAACATTGCTTGGAGACGGTTTTTCAGATATCAAGGAAAGCAAGCTCTTCTATAAAAGCGGTGTTCAGTTTAAATCTTCAAAGAAAAACAAAGTACTCATCAAGCAAGCCGTGCGTCAAACCGGAAAAGTGGTTGGCGTCGAAAATCTCGAAGGCATTACCCAAGTCGGCTTTAGAATAGAATCACTAGAATAAAAAATATGGTTACTAAAAAAAACACCAACCAAACCAAAGATATCGCCCATTATCAAAGGAAGTTCTGGAGAATTTTCTTCTATGGCATGGGAGCATTGGCACTTTTTTTCCTCTTTGCCTCTTGGGGGCTTTTGGGATTTATGCCTTCCTTTGAAGATCTTGAAAATCCGGACTCCAATTTGGCTACCGAAGTAATTTCTTCTGACGGAGTAACTATCGGAAAGTTCTACAACGAAAACCGGACTTCAATCAAATACAAAGATTTACCTAAACATCTTGTTGACGCTTTAGTCGCAACCGAAGACGAGCGTTTCTATGAGCATGCCGGTATCGACGGCAGGGGAACAATGAGGGCTGTTGCCAGTTTAGGGACCAGTGGCGGGGCCAGTACACTAACCCAACAGTTGGCCAAGCAATTATTCCACGGCGAAGGATCTCGATTCTTGCCATTTCGAATCATACAAAAAGCCAAAGAATGGATAATCGCCATTCGTCTGGAAAGACAATACACTAAAAACGAAATCATTGCCATGTACCTCAACAAGGCTGATTTTGTTAACACCGCAGTCGGAATCCGTTCGGCAGCTAAAGTTTATTTTGGCAAAGAACCCCGCGATTTATCGATCAACGAAAGCGCCATGTTGGTCGGGATGTTGAAAAACCCGTCACTTTTCAATCCGGTACGTCGATTGGAAAAAGTAACCGCCCGAAGAAATACTGTTTTAGGCCAAATGGTAAAAAACGATTTTCTGGAACCCGCCGCTAAAGCTAGTTTAGAAAAAGAACCAATCGTTTTGAACTTTCACCCGGAAAGTCATAAAGAAGGAATTGGAACTTATTTTAGGGAATACTTGCGTGAGTTCATGAAAAATTGGGTAAAGGACAATAAAAAAGCGGATGGCTCCGAATATGATATTTACAAGGACGGTCTGAAAATTTACACCACTATTGATTCCCGTATGCAACAGCATGCAGAGGATGCCGTGACCGAGCACCTTACCAATCTTCAGAAAGAATTTTTCATCCAGTCAAAAACCAATAAGAATGCGCCCTTTGTAAACCTTTCTAATGTGGAAACGCAAAAAATCCTGAATCAGGCAATGAAATCTTCCGAAAGATGGAGAGTTCTGAAAGCACAGGATATGAGCGATGACGAAATCATCAAATCTTTTGACATTAAAACAAGCATGACTGTTTTCACCTGGAAAGGCGAAAAAGATACCGTCATGACTCCAATGGATTCCATCCGTTATTACAAGCACTATTTACAATCCGGATTAATGGCCATGGAGCCACAGACCGGACATGTAAAAGCATGGGTGGGCGGAATCAATTACAAATATTTCCAATACGATCACGTAGGTCAGGGCGCAAGACAAGTAGGATCGACCTTCAAACCGTTTGTGTATGCAACCGCTATCGAACAACTGAACATGTCTCCGTGTGATTCCATTATTGACTCCCCTTTTACTATTCCGGTAGGAAGGCACCACGTAACAGAAACCTGGACACCAAGCAATTCCGACAATAAGTACCGCGGAATGGTGACTTTGAAAAAGGCACTGGCAAATTCCATCAACACGGTTTCTGCTAAATTAATAGATAAAGTAGGCCCGGAAGCGGTGGTAGAATTGACCCATAAATTAGGGGTTAAATCTGAAATCCCGGTTCAGCCGTCCATTGCGTTGGGAGCTGTTGAAATCACAGTTCACGATATGGTGGCAGCCTTCAGCACTTTTGCGAATCAGGGCGTATACATTAAACCGCAATTCATTACCCGTATAGAAGATAAAAACGGCGTCGTTATCTACGAACCTATTCCGGAGTCCCATGACGTTTTAAACAAAGACATCGCCTTTGCCATTGTCAAATTATTGGAAGGTGTAACGCAGGAAGGCACCGGATCGCGATTGAGAACACAAGGAGGTGGCTATGGTTATGAAAGAGTAACCGGTTATCCCTATATGTTCACGAACCCTATTGCAGGAAAAACAGGTACTACACAAAATCAATCCGATGGTTGGTTCATGGGAATGGTTCCTAATCTGGTAACCGGCGTTTGGGTTGGATGCGAAGACCGTTCCGCCCGTTTCAAGAGTATTACCTATGGACAGGGAGCTGTAGCGGCTCTACCGATTTGGGGACTTTTCATGAAAAAAAATTACGAGGATAAAGATCTGACCGTTTCCAAAGAAGAATTCGAAAGACCCGATAATCTTTCGATAAAAGTAGACTGTTGGTCCCGCCCTGCAGCCGTAAAAGACACAACCGACATCGAACAAAGTACCGAAGAATTTGAATTATAATATTTATTAGAAGCTATTCCGGCTGTACGCTGTATCCACGCAAAAAAAGCGTGGGATGCCGCTTCCATCCGGGCTAAAAAATACCGTATGATCAACAAAAAAGTAAACAACGTACAAGAAGCCCTTCAGGGAATTGAAGACGGAATGACCATTATGCTTGGCGGATTCGGCCTTTGCGGAATTCCCGAGAACAGTATTGCCGAACTGGTAATTAAAGAAACCAAAGATTTGACCTGCATTTCCAACAATGCTGGTGTAGATGATTTTGGTTTGGGATTGCTATTACAAAAAAAACAAATCAAAAAAATGATTTCTTCTTACGTAGGGGAAAATGCGGAATTTGAACGCCAGATGCTTTCCGGAGAACTGGATGTCGAATTGACGCCTCAGGGAACTTTGGCCGAAAAATGTCGTGCGGCACAGGCCGGAATTCCAGCTTTTTTTACGCCAGCCGGCTACGGAACTGAAGTTGCCGAAGGAAAGGAAGCCCGAGAATTCAACGGTAAAATGCACGTGATGGAATTGGCCTACAAAGCTGATTTCTCCATTGTCAAAGCCTGGAAAGGGGATGAAGCAGGAAATTTAATCTTCAAGGGAACGGCGCGTAATTTTAACGCTTGTATGGCCGGGGCCGCCAAAATCACTATCGCTGAGGTGGAGGAATTGGTGCCTGCAGGGACATTAGATCCAAATCAAATCCATATGCCAGGAATCATGATACAGCGTATCTTCCAAGGCGAAAAATTTGAAAAGAGAATTGAACAACGCACAACCCGTAAAAGAGAGTAATCATGGCTTTAGATAAAAATCAAATTGCAAAAAGAATCGCCAAAGAAGTTAAAGATGGTTATTTTGTAAATTTAGGGATTGGAATCCCAACATTGGTAGCCAATTATGTCCGTCATGATATTGCAGTGGAATTTCAAAGTGAAAACGGAGTTTTAGGGATGGGGCCTTTCCCATTTGAAGGAGAAGAAGACGCCGACATCATCAACGCGGGTAAACAAACCATTACCACATTAGATGGGGCCAGTTTCTTTGATTCGGCTTTCAGCTTCGGTATGATACGTGCCCAAAAAGTAGATTTAACCATTTTAGGAGCCATGGAAGTTTCCGAAAATGGCGACATCGCCAATTGGAAAATTCCGGGAAAAATGGTAAAAGGAATGGGCGGAGCCATGGACCTGGTGGCTTCTGCAGAAAATATCATCGTGGCCATGATGCATGTCAACAAAGCCGGCGAATCCAAAATCCTTAAACGATGTACGCTTCCATTAACGGGTGTAGGATGCGTGAAAAAAGTGGTGACCGAGTTAGCCGTTTTGGAAATAACGCCGAAAGGTTTCCAATTACTGGAAAGAGCTCCGGGAGTCTCCGTAGACGATATTATTGCAGCAACAGAAGCCGATTTAATTATTGAAGGAACCATTCCGGAGATGCAGATTGACTAATAAAAGATATTTTCCAGCTTACAAAAAACAACTCCATCCGGGTTGTTTTTTTGTTTTATGGCTGTTTTTTATCAAATGCACTTCGTCGATAAAAAGACGCGTTTAATCTTAAATCTTCTTTTAGTTAATAAATATTTTATTTTATGTTTAAATATTATGTTAATTTAACAAAAATTATGGAAAAACCGTAAAAAGGTCTCTCCATAATGAAATAGTTTTACCAGCTATTAACCAACCAAAAAACCAAACCAATGAAAAAAGAATTACAAGGAAAAATTGTCCTCTCGATGGCAGTCTCTTTTTTTGCCTTAACATTGTCGGCTCAGGAAGGCGACAAAAACGTCAAGCAGAAGTTAACCGATCAAAATGGAAAACCCACACTGATTACCTTCAACGAAAAATCGTCTTACAAAGCAGGTGATTCGCAACAGGTTTTTAAAGATCAATTAGGCATTAAAGAAAACTCCGCCTTTTCAAAAATCAAATCAGAATCTGATAAATTGGGATTTGTTCACGAAAAATTCCAACAATATTACAAAGGAATCAAAGTGGAATTCGCTACTTACATGTTGCATTCCAAATCAGGAAGATTGGAATCCATGAATGGTGAATTTTATGACATGGAGGATGTAAATACCAATCCTAAACTATCACCCCAACAAGCATTGGAATATGCAGTAAAAAAAATTGGAGCCATACAATATCTTTGGGACGTTCCCTCAGATGCAGCTGCAATGAATTACCAAAAGCCAACAGGTGAACTGGTATTGGTGCCAATAATGGACAATGGCGCCTCTAAACACAAAGAAAATAATGTAAGACTGGCCTATAAATTTGATATTTATGCGGCTAATCCGGTAAGCAGAGGCGATATCTATATTGACGCTGTTTCCGGAGAATCGTTATTTTATAATGCAACCATCAAGCATCTTGGCGAATACAGTCATGGCGGCCATACTAAAGTTACAACTCCTGAGGCAAAAACTTCGGTTGTAGTTGCTGCAAATGCGGCTACGCGATACAGCGGAACGCAATCGATCCAAACTACTTTAAGCGGTTCTTCTTATATATTATCAGATACCAGCCGTGGATTAGGCGTTCAGACGTATAACTCGGCAAGGACAGCGACTTATCCAACGACGAATTTTACCGACGCCGATAACAACTGGACCGCAGCCGAATTTAATAATACGAACAAGGACAATGGCGCATTGGATGCCCATTGGGGAGCTGAAATGACCTATGATTATTGGTCAGCAGTTCATGGTCGAAACAGTTATGATAATGCTGGTGCAAAAATCAAAAGTTATGTTCATTACAACTTGATTGCTGCCGGATATCCGGACAACAACAATGCTTTCTGGAATGGAAGCGTGATGACATACGGCGACGGAAGCGGAACTGTTTTTGATGTTTTGACCGCGATGGATGTGGCCGGACACGAAATCGGACATGCTGTTTGTACGTTTACGGCAAATTTAGCATACCAAAAGGAGTCGGGTGCTATGAACGAGGCTTTCTCTGATATTTGGGGTGCCTGTATTGAATATCGAGCAGCGCCGACAAAATCAACTTGGTTAATTGGAGAAGATATTGAAAGAAGAGCAGGCCATACCGCTTTGCGTTCGATGAGCAATCCTAATGTCGAAGGTCAGCCGGACACCTATGGCGGAACCTATTGGGTAAATATTAATTGTACGCCTTCAAACGCTAATGACCAATGTGGAGTACACACCAATTCAGGAGTTTTGAACCACTGGTTTTATATTTTATCAGTAGGTAAATCAGGTACCAATGATATCGGAAGTGCCTTTAATGTTACTGGAATCACGATCGACAAAGCGGCAAGAATCGCTTACCGTCTGGAAAGTGTGTATTTATCTGCAAATTCAACGTATGCCAATGCCAGAGCCTACGGAATCCAGGCTGCAACGGATTTATATGGAGCAGGTTCGGCAGAGGTAATTGCCACGACAAATGCATTTTACGCTGTTGGTGTTGGAGCCGCTTATGTTGGAGCGACTGATGTAACTGCGCCAACTGCGCCAACAAATCTAGCAGCTGCCGGTACGACTTCAACTACAACAAATTTATCATGGACTGCCGCTACTGATAATGTAGCCGTTACAGGATATAATGTTTACAACGGAGCCACTTTGGTGACAACAGTAACTGGACTGACCTATACGGTAACTGGATTAACTGCCAGTACCGCATACACTTTTACTGTAAAAGCAAAAGATGCAGCCGGAAATATATCAGCAGTTAGTAATGCTGTAAATGTAACTACAAGTGCTGCAACCGGTGACACTACTGTTCCTTCTACACCTACAAGCTTAACTGCCTCTGGAACCACTACTACAACAACGAATCTATCTTGGGGAGCTTCTACAGACAATGTTGGCGTTACAGGATACAATGTTTATAAAGGAGCCGTTCTTTTAACAACAGTAACCGGAACTACCTATACAGCAACTGGATTAACAGCCGCTACAGCTTATACTTTTTCTGTCAAAGCAAAAGATGCTGCAGGAAATGTTTCAGCATCCAGTAATGTGGTAAATGTAACTACACAGGCTTCGACAGTTACTTACTGTGTTTCAAAAGGAAACAGTGTTGCTGATGAATATATTGACTACGTTAATATTGGAGGTATTGCAAATACTACAGGAGGAAATGCAGGATATGGCAATTTCACAAATTTAGTGGGTAATGTACCTTATGGTTCAAATACCATTTTATTTAGTGCTGGTTTCTCAGGTGCTGCTTATACTGAGTATTGGAAAATTTGGATTGATTATAATAAAAATGGAGTTTTTGACACTACAGAACTAGTTGTTTCAGGAACTTCTGCTGTCAGTACTAATCTTACAAGTACATTTACTGTACCGACAACTGCTTTAGCCGGAACAACAAGAATGAGAGTTTCTATGAAATATAGTGTCGCTCAAACTGCATGTGAAACATTTTCTTATGGAGAAGTGGAAGATTATACTGTAAATATTGGCGGCGGGGCGATTGCAGCTACCAATACAACTATAGCAGGAGAATTGGGTTATGAAAACAATATCTTTGATTATACGATGTACCCAAATCCAACTTCTGAATTCATTAATGTTAGAATGGCAGACAACAGGGAAGTTTCTTTCAGAGTAATCAACTATTTGGGACAACAGGTAGATTCAGGTAAATTATCCGGAAATGCTATTGATGTGAGCAAATTAGGAACCGGAATTTATCTATTTGAAGTAAACGACGGTCAGAAATCAATGACAAAGAAATTTATAAGGAAATAATTCTAATCTATAAAAAAAGAGGTCGCTATTAAGCGGCCTTTATTTTTAAAGTCAAAAAATCCACATTCATACTTACAATACAACAATAATTTATTAACCAAACCAAAAATAAAAATTAAACAAAATGAAAATTAAATTACTTAGAAAAATTACCTTACTGGTAATAGGTTTTACAGTCTTTATGCCCTCCAGCATGAGCGCACAGTTTAATGCAGATGCCCCCTGGATGAAAGATGCAGCAGCAAAATCAAAAGGAAAACAACTTACGATGAACGAGATGGTAGCTTCATTTGAGGCCTATTGGTCAACACACGACAAAAACAAGAAAGGATCCGGGCATAAACCTTTTATGCGTTGGGAATATCAATGGAGAAATAATATGCATCCCGATGGAAGTTTTATTACCCCTTCAGAGATGTGGGCGGCCTGGAGGAGTAAAAAACAATCCAAAAACTCAAAAAATAACACTTCTTTCTCTAAAGTGAGCAACTGGCAGCCCGTTGGGCCGTTTACCCACACTGGTACGGGTTCATGGTCGTCCGGTCAAGGAAGGGTAAATGTGGTATATGTAGATCCAAGTAATTCCAGCACCATTTACGTTGGATCTCCCGCAGGAGGAATATGGAAATCTACGAATGCCGGAAGCACTTGGATTCCCTTATCTGATCAACTACCGCAAATAGGTGTTTCCGGAATTGTAACAGATCCAACGAATTCCAATATTATCTATATCGCCACTGGAGATAAAGATGCTGGCGATACCTATTCTATCGGAGTTTTAAAGTCAACTGACGGTGGACTTACTTGGAATACTACTGGATTATCTTTTGCAAATACCTCAACAATGGCCGGCGATATTTATATTCACCCGACAAATTCCAATATTTTATGGGTGGCTACAAGTGCAGGGCTTTACAAAACTCTAAATGCCGGCGTATCCTGGACAAATGTTTTAAGTGGTAACATTAAAGACATTAAATTAAAACCCGGAGACCCAAACACTATATATGCTGTAAGCTCTTCTTCTTTTTACAAATCAACTGACGGAGGTTCTATTTTTACTACAGTAACTTCGGGGTTACCGGCAAGTTCAAGTCGTTTGGTTATTGATGTAACACCGGCTAATTCAGCTTATGTATATGTGCTGAGCGCCAATACATCAAATGGCTTCCAAGGGCTATATCGCTCTATCAATAGTGGAGCTTCATTTACAAAATCCAGTGCTACAACGGATATTTTCGAATCTACTCAAGCTTTTTATGATATGGCATTAGCAGTATCCCGAACCAATGCAGAGGTGGTATTTACCGGCTGTCTGAATATTTGGAAAACTATTAATGGCGGAACTTCATTCACAAAAGTAAACAACTGGAGTTCCCCTACTGCAGCTGCTTATACACATGCTGACATTCACTTTTTGAGATATTATGGTGATAAATTATATTGTGGAAGTGACGGAGGTGTATATGTTTCTTCTGATACCGGAACTAATTTTACCAGTTTAACAGCAGGATTGCAAATTAGCCAGTTTTATAAAATCGCCGTTTCTAAACAATCATCCGGAAATATGGTGGGTGGATTGCAAGATAATGGCGGACATGCCTACAGCAATAATCAATGGAAAAATTACTATGGCGCTGACGGAATGGATACCGGAGTAGATCCTGCCAACAGCAGCAAATATTATGGATATATTCAATATGGATCTAGTTTGTATATAACAACTGATGCTGGTAATAGTTTAACATCAGAAGTAGCAGGCCCTGCCAATGGAAACTGGGTAACACCATTAGCTATTAACTCGCTGGGAGAAGTTTTTGGCGGCTATACAAAAGTTTACAGATTGAATGGAACCTCTTGGGTTGGTAGTTCTACCACATTCACCAGTAATGTTGAAAATGTGATTATAGATCCTTCAAACAACAACATTATGTATGTTTCTGATGGTTCTAAGTTGTATAAAAGTACCGACAAAGGGAATGTTTTTACGGAAGTTTATACGTTCCCGACAACTGTTAATAATATACTCGTCCACTCTTCCAATAGTTCCATTATATATGCAATCACTCAGGGAACTGGTGGTTTGGTTTACCAATCAAATAATGGAGGAACTATATTTACCAGCATAAGTAATGGTCTTCCCGCAATCGGGAAAAATGTAATTGCGCATCAGGCTCAAAATTCTGCAAATCCTTTGTATGTGGGAACTACTCTTGGTGTATATTATAAAGATGATACCTTAACGGCTTGGGAACCTTTTGACACAAATTTACCTAACGTTTCCGTAACAGATTTAGAAATCAATTATGTAGACAACAACATTACCGCTGCCACTTATGGAAGAGGAATTTGGAGAGCTTCCATCACTTCTGTGATAGATAATCAGGCACCAACTGCACCAACCAGTTTAGCTGCTTCAGGAACTACATCTACAACGACCAACTTATTATGGACAGCTTCCACTGATAACGTAGGGGTAACAGGATATAATGTTTACAACGGAACAACTTTAGTAACAACTGTTGCAACAACAACTTATACCGTTACGGGATTAGCAGCCAGCACAGCCTATAGTTTTACAGTTAAAGCAAAAGATGCCGCCGGAAATTTATCAACCGCAAGTAATACCGCTGCCATTACTACAACTGCAGTTGTAGCTGCTTATTGTGCTTCAAAAGGAAACAGCGTTGCTGATGAATACATAGGAAGAGTACAATTGGGCACCATCAATAACGCCTCTACCGGAGGAACTGGCTATAGTGATTTTACCGCTATTTCAACCAATCTAACAAAAGGAGCTTCTTCAACCATTACGGTTACACCAACATGGACAGGCTCTGCTTATGCGGAAGGTTGTGCCGTGTGGATTGACTTAAATGGAGATAAAGATTTTGATGATGCAGGCGAATTGGTATGGAGTATCGCAGCTTCAGCAAATACTCCGGTTTCAGGGTCTTTTATAGTTCCGAATAGCGCTATTTCTGGTTTATCAAGAATGAGAGTGTCCTTGAAATATAATGGCATTGCTACCCCTTGTGAAATGTTCCCTTATGGAGAAGTAGAAGATTATGCAGTTAACCTTATCACGGGAGATGGTCAAGCCCCAACTGTACCAACTAATTTGGCAGCTTCAGGAACTACAACCACTACAACAAATCTGTCATGGACCGCTTCCACTGATAATGTGGGGGTTACCGGATATGATGTATATCAGGGAGCTACTTTTAAAGGTTCGGTTACAGGAACTACATACGGTGTTACAGGATTGACTGCAGCTACTGCATATACTTTTTCTGTGAAGGCAAAAGATGCAGCCGGAAATACTTCTGCTTCCAGTAATGTAGTGAGCGTAACTACATCAGGAATTACTGTAACTTATTGTGCCAGTAATGGAAACAGTGCGGCTGATGAATTCATCGATTACGTTGGAATTGGTGGAATTGCAAATACAACTGGTGCAAATGCCGGTTATGGAAACTTTACCAGTCTGACAGGAAATCTTCCTTATGGATCCAATACAATTGTGATAAGCGCCGGATTTAGTGTTTCCGCATATACCGAATTTTGGGCTGTTTGGATTGATTTCAACAAGAACGGAACTTTCGAAACCACCGAACAAATAGTGGCAGGATCTTCTTCTTTGAGCAGCAATCTTTCATACTCGTTTACCGTTCCAACTTCAGCCTTATCCGGAACAACCAGAATGAGAGTTTCCATGAAATACAATGCAGCACCAACTGCCTGTGAAACGTTCTCTTATGGGGAAGTGGAAGACTATACGGTAAATATTGGCGGAGCAATCGCAGCTTCCACTACAACCATAGCAGGAGAACTGGGCAATGAAACCAATCTCTTTGATTTTGCCATGTATCCAAACCCGGTAGGTGATCTGTTGAATGTTGCCATGGTCGATAACAGAGTTGTTTCTTTTAGAATCATCAACTATTTAGGACAAGAAGTTGCTTCTGGGAAAGTATCCAATAATGTTATAAATGTTAGCAAATTAGGCATCGGAACATACATTTTCGAAGTGAACGATGGTCAAAAAACAATTACGAAGAAATTCATTAAGAAATAATCTTTCTTTTAAACTAAAAATTAAAGCCTCACATTTCTGTGAGGCTTTTTTTGATTTTCAAAATTTCTTTAGTCTTTAAATGACTGCTTCGGTCATTCGTAATCAACGGAGGTGATTACTATAAAATTCTTAATCAGAATTTCATATAGTACATAAAAAACATATACTTTTATAAAAAATCTCAGATCATGATAAAAAAACTACATCTATTTTGCTTTTTACTTTTTAGTCTTATTGGTTTTGCCCAAGATTCAGCATCATTAGATCCAAGTTTTTATTCAACTATACCATCAAGTGCTCTCATCGGTTTTACGAATAATCATGTCTATTCAATTTTTATCCAATCAGACGGCAAAATTTTAGCTGGAGGTCAATTTAGTAAATACAATAATTTAACTGCCCGTGGATTGATCCGATTGAATATGGATGGGAGTAAAGACGATTCGTTCTTACTAAATGAGCTTACTAATGTATATGCAATTACTCAACAAAGTGATGGGAAAATTTTAGCTGCCGGTGATTTCGACTATACTGCTAAAGGAATCGTGAGATTAAATAACAATGGTACTGTTGATCCGTCTTTTATTGTAGGAACAGGTTTTAAAGATACTGCAGGTGTTATTATTATTAAGGCCGTAGTTGCCTTAGTTGTTCAGCCTGATGGGAAAATCTTAGTGGGAGGTGATTTTACTTATTACAAAGGTGTTTCTTCTAAAAGAATAATACGATTAAATAGTGATGGTAGCATAGACACCTCATTTAATATAGGAACAGGCTTTAATAAAACTGTACAAACAATTGTTTTGCAGCCAGACGGTAAAATTTTGGTAGGAGGTGATTTTACGACCTATCAAGGCACAACTTCTAATAGAATTATACGATTAAACAGTGATGGCACTAAAGACCTCTCATTTAATACTGGAACAGGCTCAAACACTTTTGTTAAAACATTAGCTCTGCAACCAGACAGTAAAATTCTAGTTGGAGGAGAATTTACTACTTATAATGGAACGACAGCAAATAGAATCATACGGTTAAATAATGATGGTACTATTGACCCCACATTTATTACAACAGGATTTAATGGATTTAATGATATTTTAGAAAAAATAGTTATCCAAGCAGATGGTAAAATTTTAGCAGGAGGGCAATTTGATTCTTATAACGGTAATTCATTTAAAAATATAATAAGATTTAATAATGACGGGAGTATAGATACCTCTTTTAATATTGGGAAAGGTTTTAATGGAACTGTAGATACCTTAACAGTTCAGCCTGATGGTAGCATTATATCAGGAGGTGGTATGGGTGAATATGATGGTTATGATAATCTTTGCATAATCAAATTGCACAATGATGGCAGTAAAGACCCTAACTTTAATACAGGCAAAGGGTTTAACAGCATTGTAAAAACGTCAGCCCAACAACAAGATGGAAAAATTTTGATGGGCGGTAGATTTGATTCTTATAACAGTACGATAGCTGGAAAATTAATCAGACTAAATAGTAATGGCAGCATCGACCCTTCTTTTAATACAGGACCAGGATTTAATTACGAAATAACTGCAATAGCTATACAACCAGACGGAAAAATTATAGCCTGTGGTGAATTTACTAATTATAATGGCTCCCCCTCAAAGGGCATAATAAGACTTAATAATGACGGAAGTATAGATACCACTTTTAATTCCGGAACTGGTTTTGCCGGACCTTATTTGATTACAAAAGTTAGGACAATAGCCCTCCAATCGGATGGAAAAATAGTAATAGGTGGTAATTTTACTGCATACAACGGTATCACAGCAAATAAAATTATACGATTAAATAGCAATGGCAGTATAGACCCAACCTTTGTTGTAGGAACAGGATTTAATTATGAAATATTATCAATAGTTGTGCAACCTGATGGCAAAATATTAATAGGGGGTAACTTTACTATCTATAACAGTACTACTGCAAATAAAATTATACGATTAAATAATGACGGCAGTATAGACACGTCCTTTGTTGTAGGAACAGGATTTAATTATGGAATATTATCAATAGTTGTGCAACCCGATGGGAAAATTTTGGCCGGAGGAGGGTTTACCACTTACAAAGGCATTTCCGCAGGACGTATCATCAGATTAAATAATGATGGAAGTATTGACCCTTCGTTTATAATAGGAGCAACAGCTTTTGATTCTTCTGTAATTACAATGACCTTACAACCAGATGGCAAAATTTTTGTAGGTGGTGATTTTTATACCTACAATAACTTGGTTTCTCAGAAGATAATAAGATTAAATAGCAATGGAAGCCATGATATGAGCTTTAATTCAACTATTAGTGGATTTGATGGTGGGTATATGGCAGATACAGTGGTAAACACATTAAACCTACAATCAGATGGCGGAATTGTAGTTGGCGGTTCTTTCTTACGATATAATAATGGTACGCCTAACAATAGAATAATAAAACTCGATAGTAATGGCAATCCTGATACTTTTTTTAATTCATCAACAGGTTTTAACAACTCCGTAAATGCAATAGCTTTACAGCCGGATGGAAAAATTTTAGCAAGTGGTGATTATACAGCTTATAATGGAGCTACCACAAATAGGCTGATAAGACTAAACAATAATGCTAATATTGACACTTCATTTAATACTGAATCCGGCTTTAATTACAGTTTAAAGACAATAGTCCTACAGCCAGACGGAAAAATTTTAGCTGGAGGTGATTTTACAAATTTTAATGGAATCATCACTAACAGAATAATCCGATTAAACGGTAATGGTATTGTTGACCCTGCATTTAATGTAGGAACAGGATTTAATAACTCTGTATCTGCAATTTCCTTACAAAATGACGGGAAAATTTTAGTTGGAGGTTATTTTACCTCCTATAATGGCACAGCAGTAAATAGAATAATACGATTAAACAGCAATGGTAGTATAGATACAACCTTTAACACAGGAGCAGGTTTTAATAATTTGTTAAATACAATAACCCTTCAAACGGACGGAAAAATTTTGGTAGGAGGTGATTTCACTACGTATAATGGAGTCACAAAAAACAGATTAATCAGATTAAACAACGATGGTGGTATAGATACCTCTTTTGATACAGGAACAGGTCTTAATGGTTTAGTTAACACAATTATTTCCCAATCTAATGGGAAAATTCTAATGGGCGGCATTTTTAGTACTTATAATGGAGTCCCTGCAAACAAATTGATACGACTAAATAATGATGGTAGTATAGATTCTCTTTTTAATATTGGGACAGGATTTGACAATATCATCAAATCAATAGCGATACAAAGCGATGGAAAAATTTTAGTTGGCGGCTTTTTCACTACTTATAATGGAATTGCTTCTAAAAGTCTGATACGATTAAATAATGATGGTACTAAAGATGCAACATTTAATACGGCAACAGGATTTGACAATGTTGTTAATGCAATAGTCTTACAAACCGATGGAAAAATTTTAGTTGGAGGAGATTTTACATTATATAAAACGCAAATATCCAATCGACTTGTTCGGTTAATGGGAAATATTACTACGCTTTCTACATCGATTAATACATATGAAAAAAAATTACTTGTCTTATATCCTAATCCAGTAAAAGATTTATTACATTTTACTTCAACTGAAACGAACATTCATAAATACGAGATTTACGACTTAATTGGTAAAAAAGTAGTCGAAAACATAGTCTCTGGCAACACTATAAATGTAAGCAATTTGACAAATGGTTTTTACATAATTATATTACATAATAATGAAGCTGTTTTATCCAGGAAGTTCATCAAAGAATAAAGAAATCGATTTTAAGCTAGAAATTCCCTATTCTCATAAATCTTCAAAATAAAAAAATAATTGAAAAAGTAAAGCCTCACAGAAATGTGAGGCTTTTTTATTAAACGCTGAATTGAGTAAAATGATGATCGAGGTGTTTGTAAAACAAAATCCCCCATTCCTCCGGGGACAGGTTCCCGAAAAAAGGATGCGTCGCCATCACAATGACGCTCTCGCCTCGCAACCCATAATCTTCTAACATATTCTTTAAGGTTTGTTTCTCCTTTTCAAAATCAACCTCTGTATCTATTATGAATTCCTTTGCCGTTGGCAGGTTTTGAGTGAAGCTCTCCCCTTTATTGATTAATTTGGTCTTCATCATTTTTCCGAACAGAAAACTGATAAAACCTCTTTTTACTACTAGCTTTTGTTCTGCTACTTCCAAAGGTTTTTGACAGTGCAGCAGCATTTGGGAAACGGTCATTTTTCCCCATTGCTTTTGGGAATCAGGAGATAATTTCTGTAATCTTTCCATTAATTCCTTGTTATTTTCCGGATTAAATATATTCTTCATATTTAAATAAATTAGGTCTCTTTTTTTATAATTATTTGTTATTGAAAATTAAAAAAAGAATAAATGCTAAAATAATTATAATCAATCCTAGAATCGAAACAATTTCATCAATAGATTATCGGCCTCAATAATATAGCCACATGGCAAAATTCCCAACGAAATGATTTATTAAAGTATGCAATAAGTTCATTTTTACACTTCCTTAAAAAAACCAACTTGCCACAAATATTGCGGTAATCACACAAATTAAATCCACTAAAAGCATCGTTCCTAAAGCGTATCGGGTATTTTTTATATTGACCGAACCAAAGTAAACCGCAATCACATAAAAAGTACTTTCGGCACTGCATTGAAAAATACTGCTTAATCTCGCAGTTAAGGAATCGGCTCCGAAAGTATTCATCGAATCAATCAAAAATCCTCGTGATCCTGCGGAACTAAAAGGCCTGAGCATGGCTACAGGTAAAGCATCGGTGATTTCCTTACTTACGCCCATATTTGAGAAAACAAACGCAATCCCGTTACTTATAATTTCAAATAAACCACTGTTTCTGAACAAAGAAATAGCCACCAGCATTCCCAAAACATAAGGGAAAATAGTAACTCCGGTTTTAATTCCATTATTGGCTCCGGTTACAAAGGCCTCGTAAACAGTGGTACCCGCCTCGGCAAATTTCTTTTCCTTAATAAAGGCAAAAAGCAAAGTGAAACCAATAATCCCAACCAGTATCAATGCTGAAAGATTGGACGTGAAATAGTTTTTGCCAATTAAATCCAAATGGTTTACATACATCAGCAAACCCACTATTGCAGCAATCATTACCATCAGAGCCACTACCAATGAAGCGCTTTTGAAATTAATTTTTTGTTTGATTCCAACGATAAGGAAAGCCGCTATCGTACCGATAAAAGAAGTGATGATACAAGGCAGCATTACATCGGCAGGATTGCTTGCATTTGCAGCAGCCCGATAACCAATAATAGACGTTGCAATTAATGTCAGTCCTGACGCGTGCAGGCACATGAACATAATCTGCGCATCGCTAGCTTTTTCTTTATCGGGATTAATTTCTTGCAGACTTTCCATGGCTTTTAGTCCAAACGGAGTGGCCGCAGAATCCAAGCCCAGAAAATTAGCAGCAAAGTTTAAGGTCATATAGGAAATAGACGGATGGTTTTTTGGAACACTTGGAAAGACTTTTACAAAGACAGGGCTTAAGGATTTGGCTAATTTTTCGGTTGCCCCGGAGATAATCAAAAGCTCCATTAATCCACAGAAAAAAGCCAAATAAGCGATAAGTGGAATAATCAAATCGAGCAATGTAGCTTTACAAGTTGGTAATAAACCGTCCGATTTCTGGACACCGCTGTACACTTTTACGGTCTGGCTTTTATAAACGTAAGTTGTATCCGCGTCTTTGGGATTATTATTGATTATGATGGTATTTTCGGGCGCTTTCTCAATACTGTCTTTTACGAAAGGTGGCATTTGGTAAAGGTGTTTTTCTGAGATTAAAACCCGGTCGTCTTTTTTTCCATTCAAAACATAATCAATGGTGTAACTGTTGCCGGAAAACAAACTGAATACAACAAATACAATTGAGGAAATAAAAATCACAAGCCAAAATCTACTTAAAACCATAATCTGTTTTTTTGGTAAATGTAACATTTATCGTGGAATCTGCCCACCGAGTTTCAAAAACTAAATATGTATAATCTCGTCTTCAATCAACAAATCTTCGCGACGCAAACGAAGGAAAACCTGCGCTACGGCAATCGTATCCTTTTCACAATACGTGACAATCCGGTCGATATCTTTTTCCACATAAAAAACATGGCCTACCTGACTACCATCGATATCGCCTTTTGAAGAAGGGATTCCGAGTATTTTAGTTAATAGTTTTAAGGAAGTGAAGTTTTTGTAATCGCCGAATTTCCATAATTCCAACGTGTCCAAATGTGGGATTTCCCATGGTTTTTTGCCAAATAAATTCAGTTTGTTTGGAATTGGGATTTGGTTGATAATCATTCTCCGGGCAATAAACGGAATATCAAATTCTTTGGCATTATGGCCACATAGGATATGTTGCGGCTGACTGAAGTGATTGTTCAAAAGATTATTAAAGTCCTGCAGAATTTTCTTTTCCTCGCCAAAAAATGAGGTTACCCGAAAATGACGGATATCACCCTTAAATGTAAAATAACCGACAGAAATGCAGATGATTTTCCCGAATTCGGCCCAAATTCCCGCACGGTCATAAAACTCTTCCGGGGAGTAATCCTCTTTTCGTTGGTATTGTGTTTTGTTTTCCCATAGGGATTTCATTTCATCGTCCAGTTCATTAAAGTATGGAGCCTCGGGAACGGTTTCAATATCCAGGAACAAGATGTGTTCGAGGTTCACTTTTTCTATCATTTACCTAACATTTTGTACGATTCATCAATATATGCGTAAAAGTCATCCGTGAACGTGGCATTTGAAGACTGTAATCCCTTCAAATGACCCAATCTAACGATGATCAAATTGTCTTCCGGAATAACGATTACGTATTGTCCCAAATGGCCCCGCATCGAAAATATTTTTTTATTCTTGTAATTGCTCAGCCACCAGCCATAGCCGTATTGTGGCGAACTTGTAAATCGCGGCGTGATGGATTTGGCCACGTAAGCACTGTCCAGGATCTGTTGTCCGTTCCATTTTCCATATTGTTTGTACAGTTTTCCAAAACGCGCAAAATCCCTTGCATCACTGGCAATACAACAGAAAGCCTTCACTATCCCATTCTTATTGTCGGTTTGCCAAAGCGCATCGTTTTCGGCCCCTATCGGCTTCCAGAATTTCTCGGAAACATAGCTTGCTAAATTTTGCCCGGTTGCTTTTTCAATAATCATGGCCAGTAATTGCGTGTTCCCACTTAAGTATTTGTACTCTTTTCCGGGTTCGTCTGTTGCTTTGAGTCCCAATATCAATTTCTTCAGATTTCCGTCAAAATAGGCCCTGGTAGTGATCGAAAAAGGACTGTAATAGGATTCATCCCAATTTAAGCCGGATGCCATTGACGACAAATCGCCCACCGTCATTTTAGCCGCCTTTCCTTCTTTGAACTCGGGATAAAAATCAGAAACCAACTGATCCAGACTTTTGATTTTATGCTCCATTATGGCTTTGCCAAGCGCTGCAGAAACAATGCTCTTAGCCATCGAAAAGGAATTGGATTTCGAATTTTTATCATATCCATCGTAATAACTCTCGTACCAGATGCTGTCATTTTTGATGATAAGAAAAGCCACGGTGCCGAGTTTTTGATGAACTTTTTCTAATGCTGGCGTGGCTTTTACGGTGTTATACTTTGTATGTATTGCCCAAGGTTGTGCCGTCGTGCCTTTTGCAATGACGCGGTTATCAAATTCGTTGTAATCTTCCAAAAAAGCCGTTTTATGACCATTCCCATAAATAGTCCGCACGGCTCTCAGCAAATAATCCATATTGAGGACATAGGCCAATGCAATTAACGAAACAATTACAACGAAAAACCCAATCAGGAATTTTTTTAAGAATCTCATATATTAAGAATTTAGCTACAAATAGCGAATTTACAGTATTTCTCTTTCCCTTTTTCGAAAACGAGGAAAATGTATTAAATATTTTAGAAGAGACATTGTTGCTTCAATGGATTCTCATGCTCGAGCAGCCATTTTTTGCGCCACAAACCTCCGGCATATCCCGTTAATGATCCATCGGCACCAATAACACGATGGCACGGTACCACAATCCAAAGCGGATTTTTCCCATTCGCAGAAGCCACTGCCCGAATGGCCTTTACATCGCCTAATTTTTTAGACAGTTCCAGATAGGACATCGTTTTCCCGAATGGGATTTCCAACAGACCTTTCCATACTTTTTGCTGGAATTCGGTTCCCGCAGGATTGATTGGGAAATTGAAATCATTTCTTTTTCCGTCGAAATAATCATACAGTTGGGTTACTGCTTCGGTCAGTACAGGTGGAATCGCAGAAGAAGTTTCGCCTTGATCCACTACAGAAATAACGGAAATACCGTCCTCATCCCCTTCAATTCTTGCGATGCCCAGTGGCGTTTTAATGTATGCAGTTTCCATAGTTAAAGGTATTTATTTTTTGGCTGAAATGCTATTTTGGGACATAAAAAAACCATCCCGATAGAGATGGTTCATGTAATTTTAGCCCCGATAGGAACGGCATCCCGCGCTTTTTTGCGCGGATACAGTGGATAGCGGGATCAGCTCCTGAAAATTATTTCAAATGGGAATAAAAATAGGCTTCAACAGCTTTTAATTCCTCTTCGGAGAATGTTTTTGTAATGGCAAAATTGGTGCGCATGACTTCGTATTGGCTTGGGTCGACAATAGGGGCGCTCTCTTCCTTTAAAAAGGCGATCAGATTCCCGTTTTGTTCTTTGTATTTTTTAGCGATATCGCTAATGCTGGGGCCGATAACTTTAGTGTTGGGCTGGTGACAAGCACTGCAGTTTCCTTTTCCTTCGAAAATCTCCTTACCGAGTTGTTCCGGCGCCGTTGCAGACATCCCTTGGACATCGGTATTTGCGGCTTCTATTTTTACTTCCTCCTTGCAGGAGAAAATCAAAAAAAACGTCAATAATAAGAGTACGTTTTTCATGGTTATTTATTCAGAAGTATCGCTGCCTCTTTGGCAAAATAGGTCGAAATCAGACTGGCGCCGGCGCGTTTGATACACATTAACTGTTCCATCATAATTTTGTCATGATCTAACCAGCCTCTTTCGGCGGCGGCTTTAATCATCGCATATTCACCAGAAACATGAAATACCGTTACAGGAACATTTACCGCATTTTTAACCT
This sequence comes from Flavobacterium sp. GT3R68, assembly GCF_007109225.1. Taxonomy (GTDB): domain Bacteria; phylum Bacteroidota; class Bacteroidia; order Flavobacteriales; family Flavobacteriaceae; genus Flavobacterium. Next base: position 512,127 of record NZ_VJZK01000001.1, on the reverse strand, counting down.
CGCGAACGATGTCCAAATACGCAATTCCCGGTTTTACCATCACCATATCGGCACCTTCTTCGACATCCCACAAAGCTTCTTTGATGGCTTCCAGGCGATTGGCATAATCCATCTGGTAGGTTTTTTTGTCTTTTGGAATTTCGGTGGCATCAACAGGAGCGCTGTCCAAAGCATCACGGAAAGGACCGTAAAATGCAGAAGCATATTTGGCCGAATAACTCATGATTCCCACATTATGAAAACCGGCTTTATCCAAACCTTCTCGTAAACGCAATACACGACCGTCCATCATATCAGAAGGCGCTACGAAATCGGCACCCGCTTCAGCATGCGAAACGGCCATTTTTACCAAAGCAGCATTAGTGGCATCATTTGCGATATCACCATTTTCGATGATTCCGTCATGACCGTAAATAGAATATGGGTCCAAAGCCACATCGGGCATCACAATCATTTCCGGGCATGCTGCTTTTATGGCACGGATCGCATTTTGCATCAATCCGTTTGGGTTCCAAGCCTCTTTTCCGGTATTGTCTTTTAACGATTCATCAACTTTCACATAAATGTTTACAGCACGAATCCCTAAGTCGTAAATTTCCTGGACTTCTTTCACCGTTAAATCTAACGAACGACGGTAAATTCCAACCATAGAAGGGATTTCCACCTGAAAATTTTCTCCTTCTGTAATGAACATCGGAAACATAAAGTCGGCTGGACTCAAACTTGTTTCACGCACCAGGCTTCTGATGGATTCGTTCGTTCTTAATCTTCTACCTCTGTGTAATGGAAACATATATTTTTTTTTAAGTTTGAAAAGTCTAAGGTTTGAAGTTGCTTCACTTTGCGCTTAAATCCAATCAACTGGTGATTTTAATGTTTTAAGTAATTTTTCTTCTTCACTTCCCGATTCCGGATGATGATCATAAACCCACTGCACATGAGGCGGTAAACTCATAAGGATACTTTCAATTCTTCCGTTGGTTTTTAGTCCAAATAGAGTGCCTTTATCATGCACCAAATTAAATTCAACATAACGGCCGCGTCGGATTTCCTGCCAGGTTCTTTGTTCCGCAGTAGAAGGCAATTCTTTTCTTCTTTCCACTATCGGGACATATGCCTGAAGGAAACTATTACCCACTTCTGAAACGAAATCGAACCAGTTTTGCATAGTCATATCGTCAGTAGCTTTGCAATAATCGAAAAACAATCCCCCAATTCCCCTTGCTTCATTGCGGTGTGCATTCCAGAAATAGGCGTCACATTGTTTTTTATATTTTGGATAAAACTCGGGATTGTGCTTGTCACAGGCAGTTTTACAAGTTAGATGAAAATGTTTGGCATCTTCCTCAAACAGATAATACGGTGTTAAATCCTGTCCGCCCCCAAACCATTGCTGGATAATATTCCCCTTGTCATCATACATTTCGAAATAACGCCAGTTGGCATGAACCGTTGGCACCATTGGACTTTTTGGGTGAATAACCAAACTCAGTCCGCAGGCAAAAAAATCAGCTTCGCCTACATTGAACATTTCCTGCATTGCTTCCGGCAGTTTTCCGTGAACCGCTGAAATATTAACGCCGCCTTTTTCGAATACGTTTCCGTTTTCGATTACGCGCGTTCTTCCTCCTCCGCCTTCCGGACGTTCCCAAAGATCTTCGCGGAATTTGGCCTGACCATCAGCCACTTCCAAACCTTTGCAAATTTGATCCTGAAGAGTTTGTATATAGGTGTAGAATTTATTTTTCATTTTTAACTTGTGTTATTATTTGAAAATTGAAAAAATGAATACAAAAGTCCAGAAAAATATTCCTGATAATATTAATGGATAAACTATTAACTTAATATAGGGAATGACGTCTTTAGTTTTAAAAAATTTAAAATAAATTAAAATTATTAATAAATATAATATAGTCAGAGACACAATTATGATTGGATAACCTATCATCATCCATCCTGCAGCACACGCTCCATTTGAAGTATTGTATTTATTATTTGGAAAAAGATAAAATATAAGTGCATTAATAATCCAAAAATAATAAAATCCAAAAAATAGAATCTTAAAAACCAATTTTATGTAGGTATAGAATTTATTTCTCATTTGTATGTTCATATAATTCCATGTCTAATGCAGGTTCATTAACAGGCGTAAATTGATTCAATAACGTTTTTTTCCAGATAAAGCCAGAATTTCGAGCCACTTTCAAGCTGGCAAGATTCGTTATATGGGCCATAATTTGAATCGTTTTCAGCCCTAATTCCTCATGAGCGAAATCTGAAATTGCTTTAACGGTTTTAGTTATTATGCCTTTTCCTTCAAAATCGCTTCCGATACAATACGCTAGTTCACCAATACTTTTTACCCAATCAATTTTTTTAATGATAATCAATCCCATAATTTTTTGGGAATCAATTTCTCGGATAGCAAAGGTGAAATTTATTTTTTGCTCAATTTCTTTAGCTTTAATTTCAATATATTCTGTAGACTTTTCCAGAGTTGAGTTACTGGAAAGGGTAACTGGAAAATATTTACTTAGTCTTTCATTATTGTCCAAGACAAACTGATACAACTGTTTTGCATCAGATGGTTTCAAAGTATCAATAATGAAGTTCTCGTTCAGCATTGAAAAGTATTTTTATTGATTGTACTCTTTTACCGCATCGATAAATGCTTTGGCGTGATCTACCGGAATATTTGGAAGGATTCCGTGGCCCAGATTCACAATATATTTGTCTTTTCCGAATTCGTCAATCATCTGATGCACCATTTTCTTAATCGTCGGGATTGGCGAAAGTAGTCTTGACGGGTCAAAATTCCCTTGCAGCGTAATGTTTCCCCCTGATAAATAACGGGCATTTCTTGGAGAACAAGTCCAGTCAACCCCAAGAGCTGAGGCTCGGCTTTTTCCCATTTCGCCCAAGGCAAACCAACATCCCTTTCCGAAAACAATCACCGGGGTTACATCGGCTAATGCTTCAATAATCTGATTGATGTATTTCCATGAGAATTCCTGGTAATCAACAGGAGAAAGCATTCCTCCCCAAGAGTCAAAAATCTGAACAGCATTTACTCCTGCTTTTACTTTTTCTTTTAAATATAAAATAGTGGTGTCGGTGATTTTTTGCAATAAAACGTGCGCTGCTTCCGGATGTGTAAAACAGAATCCTTTGGCCATATCAAAACTTTTGGAACCTTTTCCTTCCACTGCATAACACATGATTGTCCAAGGAGAACCTGCAAAACCTATTAAAGGCACCTCATCATTCAGCATTTCTTTGGTCAGTTTGATGGCGTCAAAAACGTAACCTAATGTTTCATTAACATCAGGAACGATTACTTTCTCCACATCCTGAATGGTACGGATTGGATTGGGTAAAAAAGGCCCAAAATTCTCTTTCATCAGCACTTCAATTCCCATCGCTTGAGGAATTACCAATATATCCGAAAACAAAATCGCCGCATCCGGAGCAATTCTCCTGATGGGCTGAACCGTAATTTCAGCAGCTAATTCGGGAGTCTGGCAACGGGTGAAGAAATCATATTTGTCGCGAAGTGCGATGAATTCCGGTAAATATCTTCCCGCCTGACGCATCATCCAAACGGGTGGGCGTTGTACTGTTTCTCCTTTTAGTGCTTTTAAAAATAGGTCGTTCTTAATCATGTATTTAAATTTTAGCAGATTGCTAGATGCTTTCCGTTTTATAATATTCAATAACGCCCAAAATCACCTCTTCGATAGTTGGTGTTTCGGCAATTACTATATTTTTTATTTTCTTTGTTTCTAATGCTAATGCTGTAGTTGTGCCTACGCAAAAACAAACTTCATTCTTGATTTTATTATTTGTCAAATAACTTTCAACTGCAGATGGGCTAAAAAACATAATTCCGTCAAAATTTTCTTCGTCTGATATTTTAAAAGGCGCAAGTGTTGTTTGATAAACTTCGATTTCGTTAAAAGTTATTCCGGCGCTTTTTAATGCTTCAGGCAACGTTTCTTTACGCAAATTTCCGCTTAAAAAAGTATAGCTTACCTTGTTGTAAATCAAAGTGATTATTTCGGCTAATTCAGATGCGTAATCCAAATAAACATCAACTGTAAAGCCATGTGATTCAAGCAATTCCTTGGTTTTTATACCTACACAAAAAACAGGTTTAGTCTTTAAAAATTCCCAACCGTTTTGCTCTATCAAACTTAAAACAGCATTTTGGCTGCTAAAAATTAAGTTGTCGTTGATTTTATTCAGTTCAAAAATGTTGTTTTTAATTTCGATGAAATCTTCTTCTAAAAGATCAAAATTAGCATCTAGAAATACCTGCCTTTGTTCTGTCGACAATGTTTTGGTGGATAAAATGCTTGTTTGGCTCATTTCTTCAAATTATTTTTAATTTCTGTCATCAATTTTGTTCCACCATTATTCAGAATTTCTTGAGCAGAATAAAACCCTAATTTCTTCCATTCCTGTAACGGAACAGACTTAATAACTTCTATTTTTTGGATTCCATCAATAGAAAACAAAACACCTTTAAACTCGATGGTATCTTCGGTGAAAGTCGCCAAAGCGCCAATGGGTGCCGTACATCCTCCTTCGAGTATTCTTAGAAATTGTCTTTCGATATGGGTACAGACTTCGGCTTCAATATCATTCAGTTCTGAAACTGCATCTTTACAGAAGTCATCGTTTTGCATTGCAACGACAACCATGGCTCCTTGTGCAGGTGCCGGCACCATCCAATCCAAATCCATGAAAGTTGCCGGTTTCAGGTTGATGCGTTCGAGACCGGCAGCAGCGAAAACAGCACCGTCCCAATTATTATCGTGTAATTTTTGCATTCGGGTATTGACATTTCCACGCAAATCCACCGCAGTGTGTTTGGGGTATTTATGCAGCCATTGTGCGCGACGGCGTAAACTTCCGGTGGCAATAATTCCGTTGCCTTCCAGAAAATCAAGATTCCCTTTGTGAACTAATATGTCTAAGGTATTGGCTCGCTCCAGTACTGCCGATTGAACTATTCCTGTAGGCAATGCCGTAGGGACGTCTTTCATCGAATGCACGGCAATATCGACTTGGTCATTAATCATTGCCACATCTAAAGTTTTTGTGAAAATACCGGTAATTCCCAATTCATATAATGGTTTGTCGAGAATAATATCCCCTTGTGATTTAACAGCGATAATTTCAGTTTTATAGCCTAAATCATTTAACTGTTTTTCAACGGTATGGGCTTGCCATAATGCGAGTTCACTGTCACGCGTTCCGATGCGGATTGTTTTGCTCATTATTTTGAGGGCGCTTCAATTCGAAAAACTTTTTCAATCCACTCGATACTTTCATCGACCATGGTATTGTCATCTTTCAGGTGATTGGCAAAATGGGTTGTTATCTTTTGTATGATTCGATTGCTTATAATTTCTGCTTGTTCTTCATTGAAATCAATAATTTTTTTGCTTTGAAAATTCAATTCTGCCTTTTTGATGGCATTCAGTTTTGCTTTCAGAGCATGAATCGTGGGTGCAAATTTTCGGGCTTTCGTCCAGGCCATAAATTCCTCTTTTACCTCAGCAATGATTGCTTCGGCGGCAGGAATGTATTTTTTTCTGTTTTCCAAAGTGTCATCGGTCATCTGCGCCAGGTGATCCATATGAATTAACGTCACTTCTTTCAAATCTTTCACATCTTCATTGACGTTCTTCGGAATCGATAAATCCAAAATAAGAATTGGTTTTTTCAGATTCAGGATTGCTTTGTCAATTGTGGGGTTTTGTGCACCCGTTGCTACGATTACGACATCTGCATTTTGCAGTTCGAGATGCAATTCCGAATAATCCTTTACAATCAGGTTTAATTTTCCGGCTAATTTTTCAGCCTTTTCTTTGGTTCTATTGATTAGGGTGATGTGCTCATTTTTAGTGTGTTTCACTAAATTTTCGCACGTATTTCTTCCTATTTTTCCGGTCCCGAATAAAAGAATATTCTTACTGCCGATATTTTCGACATTTTTGATAATATATTGTACCGACGCAAAAGAAACAGAAGTGGCCCCGGAGCTGATTTCGGTTTCGTTTTTTATTTTTTTGCTGGCCTGAATCACGGCATTAATCAATCGATCCAAAAACGTATTGATTAATCCGAAAGATTTGGATTCTTTAAAACTGGATTTTAATTGGCTGATAATTTCGAAATCGCCCAAAATCTGGCTGTCCAATCCGGTTCCAACCCGAAACATATGATTGATGGCTTCCTGGTTTTTATAGACGAAACCTACATTTTGGAATGCTTCCACGGTACCCAGACTGTTTTCGCAAATCAATTTGATTAATTGGAAAGGGTGCTCCGCAAAACCATATATTTCGGTTCTGTTGCATGTAGATGTTACTATCAGACTTTCAATACCCTCACTTTTAGCCTGTTCTAACAGCCGTGTCTTGGCTGCAGTATCCAAACTGAACTTCCCCCTCATCTCAGCATCTGCCTTTTTATAGCTTAATCCTACTGCGTAGAAATAGTGGTGCTTTGATACGTTATTATTTTCCATAAAATCACTTTCCTAAAAGTTCAACAAAATTATCGTTATACCTTTTATAAAAATAACGCTGGAAGGACTATTTGTGTCGCTATGAGATATTTTCATATAAAATGCTTAAAATAAGGGAATTTCTTTTAAATTTGCACTAGAATCAAGACCTGGGAATTGTCTTATGTAGAACAATTCTAAATAATTTTGATTCATTTTTAAAATTTTAATTCAATAAAATATCGCTATGGGTTCCCAGGAAGTTATAAAAATAGAAGAAGATTTTGTTCTGATTCGTTTTCAGAATGACGGAAACGAGGTCTTCCGTGCCGAACGGGAAATCGAACAAGGATTGATCCAGTTTCATTTCGGGATCAAGGGAAATGCTAAATTCATATTCAATCAGGGAAATTATGCATTGGATTTAAAGGAAGAAAAATCATTGCTGCTCTACAATCCACAGAAACAATTACCGTTGAATTTAGAATTGGCCCCAAACTCGTGGGTAATTTCGCTGATCATTTCAATCAAGAAATTCCATGCCTTATTTTCAACCGAAGCGGATTATATCACTTTTTTAAGTGATGACAATAAAGATAAAAAATATTATAATGAAGGAAACATCAGTCCGTCGATGGCCATTGTATTGAGCCAGTTGTTTCATTATAACTTACATCCTTCCATAAAGAATTTATATTACAAAGGAAAAGGGTATGAACTCCTGAGTTTGTATTTTAACCGGACGGAAGATCCGAATGCGGAACAATGTCCTTTTTTAATTGATGAAAGTAATGTGATGAAAATCCGTAAAGCCAAGGATATTGTAATTGCGAATATGGCAGAACCGCCAGGACTGCAGGAACTTTCGGATCAGGTCGGCATCAATCTGAAGAAGCTAAAAATGGGTTTTAAGCAAATTTATGGTGATACCGTATACGGATTTCTGTTCGACTACAAAATGGAATATGCCCGAAAACTATTGGATTCGGGCTCTTATAATGTGAATGAAGTCGGATTGAAAATTGGTTATAGTACCGGCAGTCATTTTATTACAGCTTTTAAAAAGAAATTTGCGACCACTCCCAAAAAATACTTATTGGAAAAGAAGTCTTAGTATTCAAAGTACCTTACTGATAATAATGGGCTATAATTTGCACCTCATCATTCCCAACTCCCCAAAACATTTTTACGGCCCCGGTACCTCCTGTATCGGAAACCGCCAGCTGGGCTTTAAACATGGGGCAATAGGTTCCCGCCGGTAATTTTACATAATCCGTTCCAGTATTGTGAAACGTGTTTCTTTCGCCGCGGGTGAATGAATTATTGGTGTAAAACTGGCCGTTGGGTCCAATAAGTCCAATTGGCTGACCATCCAAATCATTGATTACATCTGCTCCTGCAGGTCCGCCAGATTTTAGGTACATAAAACACTGTACAATTCTGGCGTGTCCATCACTCAGTCTAATTCCTGCTTTTTCAATATTTCCCCACGAAAGCGAGTAATTTATTTCAACTATTGCCGGTCTTGTAAGTGTGAACGTTGATGACCCGGGACCTATCACTCTTGGCCATCCTACTACTGTATATCCGGATCCAGTACCTGTCTGCAAACAGTCATTCGCATCAGCCCCTCCAGTATCTTGGGCATCTGATAAATAATTTTCGGCATCGAAAATAACTTCGATATTGTTGGCGACATCTCCCAGCACTAAATCCCCATTTGCATTCACAAAAACCCGGGATGAATTGGCTCCTCCGAAATTTTTAACATTATTGGGGCTGTTTAAACCTTCGATTTTTACTGTCGATGTGGCTCCGGCAACATGAACGCCCTGAAGCGGCGCAATCGTATTAATTCCAACTTGCGCCAAGCAAATCATTGGACACAAAACTATAAGGCATAAATATCTTTCCATGATGTTTTAATTATAGATTCGAAGTTTCAAAAAATCCTGGGCTCCACCGAAACCAACACTGGTATATTTGGAAGGAGCATCTTCTACTTCACCGAAAAATTTAAGGGAGTGATTTCCCGCCGGTATATTGGCATATCCTTGTGAATTCATATATGGATAACCAAGACTTCCCTGACTCGCGGAAGCATAGGCTTGCCCTTTCACACCATACCTTTTCGATAATTCCGTGGCATCAAGGCCATTATTATTCAAATCAATACAAAAATATACCCTGAAGGATCGAGCGGATAAATCAGTAAAAGTAGTGCCGTAAGGGGGCGTGTCCAGATCAGTTGAAGATATAACTATAGTTATCCCGTATTTTACTTCAATCAAAGCGGATTGCGGACTGGTAAATGGTACCGTATAAATAGGTTTGGTAATTAATGTCACTAATGCATCACTATTGACCACCACCCCATTAGAAAACGGCCCGTCAGGAATGAAATTATCAAAAGACAGCAAAAAATTCAAAGGAGCTATAGAACCTGCTACAATCCCTGTGGAATAACCGGATGGGCTTACTGTGATGTCGCCTTCAGCGGTAACAAAAGCTGGAGCTAATTTTGACCCCGTATTTAAAATTGGTTGGTTCGTTGAATTTAAGCTTTCAATTCTAATGGTGGATGTCGTTCCCGCGATATGTAAATCAGCCTGAGGGTTAACTGTCCCAATTCCTACTTGGGCTTGTATTAGAACGGGAATGAATAATAAGAGTATTGTTTTTCTCATAAGTCGGTAGGTTATTAGTAAAATCTCATAAAAACAGCATCTGTGTCTACAGCCAATTTCACGTAGGTGGCGACCGCTGGTACTGCTGTGGATACTTCAGCTTTAAATTTTATGGTATGAGCTCCGGCTGCTAAAGGGATGTACGTGGTACTGGAATTAAATATTGTGCCCTCTACGCCGGTTGCTGCATTATTAAAATAACATTTGGAAGCGGGACCATACCTTCTTGTGCCGGCATCCACCGTATAATACGTTGAAATTCTTCTGGCCGCACCGTCATTAACTTTGGCAAGCGTGTTATTCGCATAAACATCGAAACTGATATTGTATTTGATTTCCAACATGATATTCCGTGTCACATTGATGGCGTAAGTATAGAAAGTAGTTTCTTCCTTACCATCTGCATCAGCCGCAAGTAAGATCAGGTTAGTAGCCGGGAATAAAGAATTGTCTATAGCATCGCTACCATCACTGTTTGTATACGGGTCCAATTTAAGGGTTAGGACACCGTTACAATCCACATATAACGGGTAGGTTGTGGCCGGATCGTTTATTAAACCGCCATTATAAGGGCTGTTGTTTTTGTTTAAACCTTCTATTCTAACCGTTCCAACACTGTTTGTCAAATGCAACTTTTGTTGGGGGCTTGTGGTTCCTACTCCTACTCCTGTTTGCGCATTTGTAGTGAAAGCTATCAATAAAGTCATAAATATGTAATTTTTCGTCATAAATCTTATGTTAAATATTAATCACTATCGTTCGGACAACTTTATATAATGTGCTACTTTTCCCTTATAATCTGTTAAATTTCTACTTGCCAAATTAACATATAATTAAAATAACCATTAAAAAAATGCAAAATATTTACACAAAATCGATAAAGTGTATAAAATTGTCGATGTTCTACTTTTTTCTTGTATTAAACTAAAACCCATCCCTTAACAATAATAATTTATGTAGTACTTTTGAAAAAAAGATTTTATGAAAGGTGTATTATTAGTTAATCTCGGTTCTCCTGAAAGTCCAACTCCAAAGGATGTTAAGCCTTATTTGGACGAGTTTCTGATGGATAAACGGGTAATTGATGTTCCGTTTTTATTGCGTGCCTTATTAGTCCGAGGAATTATTCTTCGCAAACGCCCTGAAAAAGCGGCGGCAGCCTATAAAAAGATATGGTGGGACGAAGGTTCTCCCCTGATCGTCCTATCCAAAAGAATGCATGAAATAGTAAAACGAAAGGTGGAAATACCTGTTTCTTTGGCGATGCGTTACGGAAAGCCGTCTCTTTTGAGCGGACTTCAGGAATTGTCTGATAAAGGTGTTACCGAAGTTTTGTTATTTCCACTATATCCGCAGCACGCCATGGCTTCCACTGAAACCATTTTGGTTTTGGCCGAAGAGCATCGAAAAAAATATTTTCCAAACATGAAATTCACGATCGTTCCGGCATTTTATAATAAACCGGATTACATCAGGAATTTATCGGACTCCATCAAAATACATTTACAAAATTTCGAATACGACCACTTATTGTTCTCTTATCATGGAATTCCGGAGCGCCATATCCGCAAAACGGATGTCACCAAATCACATTGCACCATTGATGGCTCCTGTTGTAACACACCGTCACCGGCACATGAATTTTGCTATCGTCATCAGTGTACCGAAACGACCCGACTGGTGGTGGAATACTTAAATATCCCTGAAGGAAAATACAGCCAGACCTATCAGTCCAGATTAGCCGGCGATAAATGGCTGGATCCCTATACCGACGTCGAAATCAATAAAATGCCTGAGAAAGGAATCAAAAAACTGGCCGTCGTAACCCCTGCTTTTGTTTCGGATTGCCTGGAAACATTAGAAGAAATTGCCATGGAAGCCAATCACCAATTCAAAGAACATGGAGGGACCGATTTTCTGGCCATTCCCTGCCTGAATGATGATGAAGAATGGTGCAAAACCATCAGCAGTTGGATTAATACTTGGGCAGACAAATAAACGACGTTATGGAATATTATAATTATCTGAAATCACTGCACCTGATTTTTGTCATCACCTGGTTTGCCGGGTTATTTTATATTGTACGTCTGTTTGTTTATCAGATTGAAGCTGCTGAAAAACAATCGCCTGAGAAGGAGATTTTGCAGAAGCAGTATAAAATCATGACGTACAGATTATGGTATATTATCACGTGGCCTTCGGCAATATTAGCCAGCATTTTTGCCTTTTCACTTTTATATCTAATGCCGGGATTTTTAGAACAGGATTGGATGCAGGTCAAATTGGGATTCGTTTTTCTGCTTTATCTGTATCAATTAAAATGTCATCAAATTTACCTGCAATTGCAAAAGGATGAAATAAAACAGTCTTCCAATTTCATGCGCTTATGGAATGAAGGGGCAACGATTATTCTTTTTGCAGTAGTTTTTCTGGTTATATTAAAAAATGCCGTAAATTGGATTTATGGTGTGCTCGGAATCTTCCTGTTTTCGATTATTATCATGTTGGGATTTAAAATGTACAAACGAATAAGAGAAAAAAACAAAACGTAACCATGCCAAAAAGGTTCCAAATGTCAATGCTTTCGCTGCGAATCAGGATTTTCCTTTCGATGATTGTATTGATTTTGATGGCCTCCATTTTGATGGCGTCCATTTCGATCATCCAATTTAAAAACGAAGCCAAAGAATACCATCAGGAACGTTTAGAACGAAAAGAAAGCGCCATAAAAGAGCATATTAATTATGTCCTTTCCAACACTACCTACCCACTTACCACTAATAATCTGGATTTAATTTTTAAAGACAAAATCCATGAATTGGCGCAAATCCACAATCTTGAAATCAACATTTACGGGCTGGATGGCAAATTATTAAAATCATCAAAAGCGTCCTTTTCAGTAGATAATGTTTCTCCTCCGATACCCAAATACATTCTTAAATTAGTCCAGTCCTCCATCGAAAAAAGATATGTGGACATTAAAAACATTGATGGACAAAAGAACCGTTCATCCTATAGCCAGATTAAGGACGAGAAATTCAAACCTTTGGGAATCCTCAATTTACCTTATGTCGAAGATGATAGTTTTTACGAAAATGAACTGCAAAATTTCCTGATCCGATTAGCACAGGTGTATTCATTCATGTTGGTAATTGCTTTCGGATTGGCCTATTTCCTTTCGACTTATATTACAAAATCTCTGAAGACCATCTCCGACAAGTTAAGCGAAACGAGTCTGAACCAAAAAAACGAAAAAATTGTGCTAGAAGCCAATAGCAAAGAAATCAATTTGCTGATTACGGCATACAACGGAATGGTGGATGAACTCGAGAAAAGTGCTGTCAAACTGGCCCAAAGCGAAAGAGAAGAAGCCTGGAGGGAAATGGCCAAACAAGTAGCACACGAGATTAAAAACCCCTTGACGCCGATGCGCCTGACGGTACAGAGTTTTCAGCGAAAATTTGATCCGAACGATCCCGAATTAAAACAAAAACTGAGTGACTATTCCAAGACACTGATTCAGCAGATTGACACGATGAATTCGGTAGCATCGGCATTCTCCAATTTTGCATCGATGCCGGCGCAACAGAATGAAACATTGAATGTGGTCAGCGTGGTGGAATTGGCTCTGGATATTTTCAATGAAGAATTTATCGATTTTGAAAGCGATGAAAAAGTCATTATTTCAAAAATCGACCGGACCCAACTGATACGGATTATCACCAATTTGGTAAAAAATGCGATTCAGGCTATCCCCGAAGACCAAGAAGAAAAATCCATTTTAGTACGTGTGAAAAAAGAACAGAACAATGTTTTGATTGTTGTAAAAGACAACGGAATCGGAATGGAAGAACAAAATCTCCATCGTATTTTTGAGCCAAAATTTACCACCAAAAACAGTGGAATGGGATTAGGGCTGGGAATTATAAAAAACATCATTGAAAATTATAAAGGAACTATTACTTTTGATACTGAATTTGGAACAGGGACTACTTTTACCGTTTCCCTTCCGATAATTAACTCATAAATCAACCAAATGAACTACGAAAATATTTTTATCGAACACGAAAAAGGAATTGCTACACTGACTATCAACCGTCCTGCGAAACTAAATGCCCTTAACAAAGCGACTATTCAGGAATTGCATGATGCTTTCAGTGCCATGGAACGGAATGCGGAAGTTAAAGTGATTATCCTGACCGGAAGCGGTGAAAAAGCGTTTGTGGCCGGAGCCGATATTTCGGAATTTGCCAATTTCTCTGTCGAAGAAGGTGCTCAATTAGCACAAAAAGGCCAGGAACTTTTGTTTGATTTTGTCGAAAACCTAAAAACCCCGGTGATAGCAGCTGTAAATGGATTCGCTCTTGGCGGTGGTCTTGAATTAGCGATGTCCTGTCATTTCAGGGTAGCTTCCGATAATGCCAAAATGGGATTACCTGAAGTTTCACTTGGTGTTATTCCAGGTTATGGCGGCACGCAGCGTTTGCCGCAATTAATAGGTAAAGGCCGAGCGATGGAATTGATCATGACAGCCGGAATGGTTTCTGCTGAGGATGCCTATAGAACAGGATTAGTAAACCATGTGGTACCGCAAGCGGAATTGTTGGCGTTCTGTAATGGAATCGCATCAAAAATCATGAGGAATTCGCCAGCAGCCATTAGTCAGGCCATAAAAGTGGTGAACGATAATTTTAAAGATGGCGTAAATGGTTTTAATAGCGAAATTGATGCTTTCGGGTATTGTTTTGGGACGGCAGATTTCAAAGAGGGAACCACGGCCTTTTTGGAGAAAAGAAAAGCAGAGTTTAAAGGAAATTAATTCCATTTTAATACGACAACAGTTAGTTTTTTGTTCAACCCAATATAAGTCCTCTATTTACAGTCAATTAGTTTACGCATAGTTAAATAACAATTCCAAACCGTCGTTTTATATGAAAAATGACGGTTTAATTTTTTCCTATATCCTTTATCGTTCCCCATTCCATTCCGCATAAAACTGTCCCAGAAAAATTTCCATAAAATGATGTCTTTGCTGTGCGATCTGCTTTCCGGTTTCAGTATTCATTTTATCTTTCAGCAGTAACAGTTTTTCATAAAAATGATTAATCGTTGGCGCTTCACTGTTTTTATATTCCTCTTTGGTCATGTCCGTTTTAGGAGCGATTTCAGGATTGTACATCGATCGATTTTTGAATCCACCATAATTAAAGGTCCTCGCCACTCCAACAGCACCTATCGCATCCAGACGGTCGGCATCCTGAACAATATTCAGTTCTTTGGAACGGAACTGCTTTACGGTATTGCCACCTTTAAAAGAAATATTTTCGATGATGCTGATCACATGCGAAATGATCTCTTCCGGGACATTTTCATTTTCCAAAAAAGCTCTGGCTGTTCTTGGTCCCACGGTTTCATCCCCATCATGAAATTTGCTGTCGGCAATATCATGCAGCAACGCTCCTAATTCTACTACCGTCGTGTCGCATCCTTCGCTTTTGGCAATTAGCAACGCATTTTTATAGACTCTTTCGATATGAAACCAGTCGTGCCCTCCTTCAGCATTTTCAAGTTCTTTTTTTACAAAAGCAATCGTCTTGTTTATTAACTCCGGATTAGCCATAATTGTGATTAAAAAAATCCTTTCGTTGGAAAGGATTTCATGAATTTATCTGGTTGCGGGTTCTACCCATTTGAAAATCTGTGATTCTTGCGGAATGACTAATCTTTCGGAAATTTTCGCCATTCTTCCCGGAAGCTTCATCAGGTACTCACGTGCCTTTTCTGCTTCATCGGTTAAACTTGTGATTTTGTCAATTTCCCATTTATCAATCAGTTTTTGCATGATATCTACATAATCACTGGCCGTGTAAACACCGATACGTTGTGCTGAATCGGAGAAATGTTCAAAGGCCGAACTCATTTTCTCGCCTGATTCCCTTAAGAATTGGGCAGGCATAACGATTTTTTGTTTCATCATATATTGGAAAGCCAGCATCATTTCGCTTGGATCCACCTGGAAGATACGGTTTACAAATTCGCTGTACGCATGATGATGACGCATTTCGTCGCCGGCAATCATTTTACAGATTTTAGACAATTTGTTATCGCCATAACTTTTTGCCAGTTGTGCTACCCTGTTATGCGAAATATACGTGGCCAATTCCTGAAAACTGGTGTAAACAAAGTTTTTATAAGGATCTCTGCCTGTTCCGATATCGAAACCATCAGCAATCAAATGCTGGGTAGTCATCTCGATTTCACGCATATTCACACGACCCGACAGATACAGGTATTTATTTAAAAGATCCCCGTGACGGTTTTCTTCTCCGGTCCAATGACGGATCCATTTGGACCAGCCGTTGGCTTCCACCTGCCCCACTCCATCGACATCCATTAACCAGGATTCGTAAGTAGGCAAAGCCTCCTCGGTAATAGTATCCCCTACTAAAGTTACCCAAAAATCATAAGGTAAATCTTTGGCAATTTCTCTTAGTTCCTTCACTTCTTCAAAAAAGGATTCATTTTGGGAATTTGGCAAAAAGTCAGTAGGCTGCCAAATTTTTTCTACCGGTATAAGGTATTGATCGACAAAAGTATCGATATTCTTTTCTAAAAATTGCATCACTTCTAGACGCACGTTATATAAAGACATATTTCTATTTTAATTTTTAACTCCTTCTACTATAGCTTTTCCAGCCTTACTCATGATTTCCTCAAAAGTAAAATCTTTTACTGCCAAAGGTTTATGAACTGCAAAGGTAAGGCGATTTCCTAAACCAAGAGGAAAAAATCCATACTTAAAAAGTTTCCAGGAATTGTTAATACTTATTGGAACTACATATGCTGTTGGGGCGTACTTACATAAAATTTTAACCCCGCTTTGTGCAAAATCTTTTGGCGCACCCGTTTTTGATCGGGTCCCTTCCGGGAAAATGACCGCTGACCGGTTGTGTGCTTCGATATATTCCGACAATCCTTTTATCTTCGGAATTGCCTGTTTGGGGTCTTTTCTGTCAATCAGGACCGAACCGCCATGACGCAGGTTATAGGAAACACTCGGAATCCCGCTGCCGAGTTCTTTTTTGCTGACAAATTTCGGATGAAAACGTCTCAAAAACCAAACCATTGCAATAATATCAAACATGCTCTGATGATTCGACACAAATATGATCGGCACCCCTTTTGGTATACGTTCTATATTCTCAAATTTATAAGTGCTCCCTATCACATTCCCTACCCGAAGCAAAAAAAAGTTCAGGTAATCGACACTTTTTTTATGGGCCTGATAGCCAAAAACATTCAGACAGATCCATTGAATCGGATGGAAAATGATCAGTACCAACAAAAATAAAATATAAGCGACCAAAGAAATTGGGTACGAAATAATTTTTTGCATAACTAAATTATAATACGCAAAAGTAAGGAATATATTTTTCTTAATTAAATTATTGAAAACTCAAAAATCTTTGTTCGCATCTGCGCATGCCATTCCAAAAAAAAAAGTATTTTTACTAAAAAATAAGCGCGAAAAACAAATGGAAAAACAAATGAAAGTTAAGATGAGTTCAGACAAAGAAAAAGGGAATCCTGAAAAAGAAGCCAAATTAAAAGCCTTACAATTAACACTTGACAAATTAGATAAAACCTACGGAAAAGGTACAGTGATGAAGATGGGCGATAAAGCTATCGAAGAAGTGGAAACCATTTCTTCCGGATCATTAGGCCTTGATTTAGCATTAGGAGTTAACGGATATCCAAAAGGGAGAATTATAGAAATTTACGGACCGGAATCTTCAGGTAAAACCACCCTGACACTTCACGCTATAGCAGAAGCACAAAAAGCCGGTGGAATTGCCGCTTTTATAGATGCAGAACACGCCTTTGACAGAAATTATGCTGAAAAATTAGGGGTGGACATTGAAAACCTTATTATCTCTCAGCCGGACAACGGGGAACAGGCATTGGAAATTGCCGAAAACCTAATCCGTTCCGGAGCCATCGATATTGTTGTAATTGACTCGGTTGCCGCATTGACTCCAAAAAGTGAAATTGAAGGCGAAATGGGTGACTCCAAAATGGGATTGCATGCCCGATTGATGTCCCAGGCCTTGAGAAAACTAACGGGGACTATCAGCAAAACCAATTGCACCGTATTTTTCATCAACCAGTTGAGAGAAAAAATTGGCGTTATGTTCGGAAATCCAGAAACTACTACCGGAGGAAATGCATTGAAATTTTATGCTTCGATTCGTTTAGATATTCGTCGTTCTTCCCAAATTAAGGATGGGGATAATGTAATCGGAAACAGAACCAAAGTGAAAGTGGTTAAAAATAAAGTGGCACCGCCTTTTAAAGTAGCCGAATTTGATATTATGTATGGCGAAGGAGTTTCTAAAACAGGAGAAATCCTGGATTTAGCGGTTGAATTTGAAATCATCAAAAAAGCCGGCTCATGGTTCAGTTATGGCGAAACCAAATTAGGCCAGGGACGTGATGCTGTCAAAGCCTTGATTAAAGACAACCCGGAATTGGCCGATGAGTTGGAACTGAAAATCAAAGCCCTGATAAAGGAAAGCAATGAATAAAAATTAAATCCCGAAATTTTCGGGATTTTCTTGTTTTATACGCAACCTTTTAATCCTATTTGCATCTAAAGAATATATAATTACAATTCAAATGAAAAAATTAGTTTTCCTTATGATATTCG
Source organism: Flavobacterium sp. GT3R68 (assembly GCF_007109225.1). Lineage (GTDB taxonomy): Bacteria > Bacteroidota > Bacteroidia > Flavobacteriales > Flavobacteriaceae > Flavobacterium. The sequence continues at coordinate 494,216 of NZ_VJZK01000001.1, read as the reverse complement.
CTCTGGCTCTCGGTTCTTGCTCTGTGGGCGATGACACGAATTCAGAATTTGTTGTTTTGCCCGCGGAAGGTGCCGTTATGCCAAACAAATTTAAAGTAGATTCCGTTTCGGTAATTACCGTGAAATACAGGAGACCTACAAATTGCCATATTTTTAATGGGTTTTATTACGATGTTAATGGTACCACCCGAACCGTTGCTATCAATGCAGTAAAACTACACCAAAACAATTGTCAGGATGACAGCGAGACTTTATTTGAGGTGCCGTTAAATTTCAGACCAACAACTGATGGTTCTTATGTTTTTAAATTCTGGATAGGAGATGATGCAAACGGAATGGAACAATATTTGAGTTATGATGTGGAAGTGAATCCATAAATTAATTTTAAAACCATTAAGCCTTGAGTTTAGACCAGCTCATTAACGATTGTAAGAGAAACGATATTAAAGCTCAAGAACAGCTATACCGATTATTTTCGGCCAAATTGTTTACTGTGTGCCTGAAGTATTCGCGGAATTATGCGGAGGCGGAAGATAACTTGCAGGATGGTTTTTTGATAATTTTTGATAAAATTCATCAGTTCACATTTAAAGGTTCTTTTGAAGGCTGGATCAAACGCATCATGGTTAACAATGTGTTGCAGCAGTATAGAAATGTGAGTTTTTTAGAACTCGTAAACGATAATATAATTGATGATGTTGAAATTGATATTGATGACGAGGCTATTTCCATCGATTATTTGATGAAAATAATTCAGGAACTGCCGGATCGGTATCGGCTGGCCTTCAACTTATATGCAATTGATGGATATTCCCATAAAGAGATCTCAGAGATGCTGGGCATAACCATCGGAACATCAAAGTCTAATTTATCTCGTGCCCGAATGATATTGAAAGAAAAAATAGAACAGTATACCAAGAATAACGATATACCCTCCGTAAAATGAGTGAGAGAAAAAACATAGACCGTCTCTTTCAGGAGAAATTTAAAGACTTTGAAGTTGAGCCATCTGAAAAAGTGTGGAAAAACATTGAGTCTAAATTAAAAAAGAAAGAAGACCGAAAAGTAATCCCGTTTTGGCTGAAACTGTCAGGCATTGCAGCTACCCTGTTGATTGGATTTTTTACAGCAGAGTCCTTACTGGATATGAAAAAAGAAAACCCTGTGGTTATCCAGAACAAAAAAGCCATTGACAATCGAGATCTTAATTCTGTGAAAAATAACGGCATTGTTACCTCTGCTGAAGCATCCGGTGCGTATAAAAATTTACCATCCGATTCCCTGAGCCCAATAAGTGTGCCGGAAACTAACGGTACAAAGACAAGCGTTTCTACTTCTTCCGATGATGGCGTTTTCCAGTCCGGCAACTCCAAGACCGAAAAGAAACTTGGCCTGACTCCTTCTGGTAAAACGAAAAATGCCAATTCAGCTGTTGCCGAAAGTAATTCCAATGCCAAAACAAACAACGGCATTAATTTGGCTCCATCCTCCAAAGCAATAAAAAACAACCAATCGGTTGCCGAAAGAAAATCAAAATTAAAAGACAGCTCTAAAAAAGACCGTCTTAAAACTATTTTAAAATCCGACAAAAACAATGCTATCGCTACTGCCGATGGTAAAAATTCGGGCAAAAAAAACAGCAGAAAAAAGGTTTTGAAATCCGGAAACGGAATCGTGTTGATTGCTGATAATTTGAAAGATGTAAAAAATCCTTCGGATGTTACCCCAGATAAAAAAGGCCAAGATGTAATTGATCCTGTTTCGGATAATCGAATACAACAAAATTCGGATAGCAAAGCATTGGATAACGGTCAGCCTGTTGTTTTGGAAAACAAAGAGGCGGAGAAAAAAACGGACTCTGTTAAAGTTCCGAATGCTTTAGAAGAATTATTGAAAGAAAAAGAAAAGAAAGCCGTTGTTGCCAAAGAACCTAAAAAAGACAAATGGCAGATTTCGTCCAGTGCAGCCCCGGTATACTATAATTCTGCCGGGAATGGCTCCCCATTGGATTCGGTATTCAAGAACAATGCTAAGGATTATAAAACCAATCTGGCTTATGGAGTTGGCCTTAAATATGAGTTGAATCCTAAATTTAGCGTCAGAACCGGAGTAAGTGCTGTTGCGCTCGAATACAATACCAACGAGATCGTTTTTTACCAAACCAAAAATGCAGTGAGTATTAAACATGTCAATTATACTACCCAGGGATCCATTATACAAATAGAGAATAAAAACTCAAATGCAACACCGGAACTTACGGCAAACGATGTTAATGTTGCGAAATTTGACGGAAATCTAAATCAAAAAACAAGTTATGTGGAAGTGCCTTTGGAGCTTTCCTATAAACTTATCGATAAAAAATTTGGCGTCGAAATCATCGGTGGTGTGAGTGCCTTATTCCTGAATGAAAATAAAGTGACCTTGGTTTCACCTGGAATGGAAATGAATATGGGCGAAGCCAACAACCTGAACAGTACCCATTTCAGCACCAATATTGGGTTGGGATTGAAGTATACCTTTTTAAAATCATTCCAGTTGAATTTTGAGCCGATTTTCAAATACCAATTGAACACCTATACTAATGATTCTGGAAATTTCAAGCCATTTTTTATAGGTTTATATACTGGAATCAGTTACCGTTTTTAGGGTTTTTTGGTTTAAACCTTAATCTTTTTTCGTTTTAGTTAAGTTAAGCAGTTGTTATTGCTTTTTAGTGATAACAGAAAGAGCACTCTGGTTAAGTGCTCTTTTTTTTTGCTTTAAATTCTAAAAGTTGGTGTTTAATTATACTTCTAACTTCGGATTTTAATTCTTTTCTATGATCCAGCGTGTAGTCCTTTGTTTCCACTAAAGGATGAACCTTTACCCGCATGATGCCCGGGCTTCCACTGAAAAAAGTATACGAAAAACGTTCTTTATTATCTGCAAAGGAAATCGGAACAATTGGAATATGGTGTTCGATAGCCAACCGGAATGCTCCGTCCTTAAACTCATCCAGCAATGTAGATTCAATTTCCGGAACGCCACCCTCTGGAAAAATACAGATGCTCAGCCCCTGATCTAATCTTTTTTGGGCCCGGTCAAACACTTGTGCTTTACTTTTCGAATTATTGCGGTCCACCAAAATACACGTGCGTTTATAGAAAAACCCAAATAATGGAATTTTAACCAATTCTTTTTTTCCGACAAATACAAAAGGATTTTGGATTACCGCCAACATCAGCATGATATCAGTCATGGAAGTATGGTTCGATACAAACATATAACTCCGCTTTGGGTCCAATTCCTGCATCTTCTCGACCCGATAGTAGAATCCCATTCCGAAAAGAATGGTTTTGGCCCATATCCTTGCCATCACGAAAAAATAAGGATACCATTTCTCTTTTAAGATAGAAATAAACAAAAAGGGAAACATGATCACAATTGGCGCTCCCAGTAAAATGTAGAACCAAATCCGCCAAAGGACCCAAAAAATAATTTTTAATATCTTCATATGGTCAAAAATACGGAAACGTATGTGATTTTTAATGCAAACGATTAACTTTGCCGCAAAGAATAATAAAATGTCAAAAATACTTACTGGGATACAAAGTACAGGAACTCCTCATCTGGGTAATTTATTGGGCGCCATTTTGCCCGCTATAGAGCTTTCCAATAAACCCGAAAACGAATCCTTCCTTTTTATAGCCGATTTACATTCGATTACACAAATTAAGGACGGCGCTTCGTTGCGTCAAAACACGTACAGTACTGCGGCTGCCTGGTTGGCGTGTGGTTTGGACGTCAATAAAGTTGTTTTTTACCGCCAGTCAGATGTGCCTCAAACGGCCGAATTGTCTTGGTATCTGAGCTGTTTTTTCCCTTTCCAGAGATTGACTTTGGCGCATTCTTTTAAGGACAAATCCGACCGTTTGGATGATGTCAATGCCGGATTGTTTTCCTATCCGATGTTGATGGCAGCGGATATTCTTTTGTATGATGCAGAATTTGTCCCTGTGGGGAAAGACCAATTGCAACATATTGAAATCACAAGGGATGTGGCCGCGCGTTTTAACTTTCAGATGGGAGAAACGTTTGTATTACCCGAACCTTCTATTCAGGAAGACACTAAATATGTACCCGGAACCGATGGTGGTAAAATGAGCAAATCAGCCAACAATATCATCAATATCTTTTTGGATGATAAAGCCCTGCGCAAACAGATCATGAACATTGAAAGTGATAGTACACCCCTCGAGGCGCCTAAGAATACAGAAACCTGCAATATTTTTGCGATTTACAAATTAATGGCAAATTCCGACCAGATTCAGTCGATGATCGTGAAGTATGCCAATGCAAATGCCGATTATGGATATGGTCATGCCAAGCAAGAATTGTTCGAACTCATTACAGTAAAATTTAAAACCGAAAGAGAAAAATACAACTATTACATGAACAATCTCGCCGAAGTGGATACCCTTTTAAAAATCGGTGCTGAAAAAGCCGGAAAAATTGCCAATGGAGTTTTATCCCGCGTACGCGAAAAGTTAGGATTTAATTACTAAATAGAAAATCCCCTGCCAAATAAAATGACAGGGGATTTTTTTAAATGGCTTCAAACAATTTTCCGGGTAAAGGCCTGATGACTCCTTTCAGTTCCATATTCAGTAATAACGAAGATATTTTAAAAATAGGGAAATCACATTCCAAAGCAATGATGTCCATCAATTCTTTGCCATTTTTCTGAAGATGATCATAAATTTTCTGTTCCTCGTTATCCAAAAACACAAACAACTGTTTTTGTATCGGTTTAGATTCTTTTTCTAAATCCCAATTTAACACATATATTAAATCGGCGGCACTGGTAAGCAGATTCGCTCTTTGGGTCTTGATCAGATTATTGCAGCCCTGACTGAACTTATCGCTGGTCCTTCCGGGAACGGCAAAAACATCCCGATTATAATCGTTGGCCATATTGGCGGTAATCAATGAGCCTCCTTTATCGGCAGATTCGATTACAATGGTCGCTTCGCACATTCCGGCGACAATGCGGTTGCGACGTACGAAATTTTCCTTATCCGGATTGGATGAACTCCAAAACTCGGTGAGGAAACCACCGTTATCTTCCATTTTGGCAACATACTTTTTGTGCACCGCGGGATAAATCTGGTTCAGTCCGTGCGCCAGTACGCCAACAGTCTGCAAATTGTGCTCCAACGCAGCCTGATGGGCAACAATATCAACCCCATAAGCAAACCCGCTGACAATGACCGGGTCCAGAGGCGCCAGATCGGCAATTAATTTTCTACAAAATTCGGTTCCATACGAAGTTATTTGGCGGGTTCCGACAATACTGATCGTCTTTCTCTTTTTGAGATTGATGTTACCAGATGAAAACAACAATATCGGACTGTCAATGCAATGCTTCAACCGTTCCGGATAATCTTCGTCCTGGAAGAAAATAGATTTGATGTTGTTCTGTCTGATGAATTGGAGTTCAGCTTCCGCTTTTTCGAAAACCGTTTTGTCCTTTAAATTTCTAATCAGGACCGATCCGATACCATCTATGGCCATCAGTTGGGAAGATTTTGTTTTGAAAATGGATTCGGCATCTCCGCAATGGGAGATCAGTTTTTTGGCGACAATATCTCCTACACCTTCTACTTTTTGTAAGGCTAATAAATAAAATAAATCTGTTTGGTTCATGGCGTATATTTGAAATTGAAAATTATAAATTTTTACGGAGATTGTTAATAAAAATTGTGAATAAAATTTTGATAACTATTCTGATTGTATAACTTTGTTTCCATGAAGACAGAACAATACATTTCACAGCTTTTATACCGATATCAATGTGTGACAGTTCCTGGTTTTGGTGCTTTCCTGACCGATATACAATCAGCACAATGGCATGAAAAGTCAAATGCGTTCTATCCGCCAAAGAAGTCGATTTCTTTCAATTCGTATTTAAAAAATAACGACGGCTTGCTGGCCAATCATATAGCTACAGCCGAAAAAACCACGTATGAAAATGCGGTCCTTTCTATTGAAAATGAAGTAACTGCGTGGAAAAATTCCTTACAAAATAATGGGAAAATTGCGCTGAAAAATATCGGCGAACTTTCACTCAATACAGAAGGAAGTCTTGTTTTCACTCCATACGAACAGCCTAATTATTTAAAGGCTGCTTTTGGACTGAGTTCCTTTGTTTCCCCGGCTGTCAAAAGAGAAGTCTCCCTACAGGAGGTAGAAATCACCAAAGAAGAACCAATCCTGATTACTTTAGAAAAAAGAAAAAGAAACCCGTATCTGAAATATGCCGCCATCCTTGTGCTTGCGGTTGCCGTTACAGGAAGTGTGGGGTTTAAATTATATCAAGATAAAATCGAGACGGATACTTTGCTGGTGCAAACTGATGTTCAGAAACAGGTACAGAACAAAATTCAGGAAGCTACTTTTTTTATTGCCAATCCACTGCCTTCGGTAACGTTAACGGTTAAAGAAGAGAAAATGCCGTACCATGTGGTTGCGGGCGCTTTCAGACAGGAGGAAAATGCAGAAAAAACATTGGAGGAATTAAATAAAAAAGGATTCAAAGCCAAACGAATTGCACCAAACAGAAATGGTTTGTTTCCGGTGCTTTACGGCAGTTATCCGAGTTACGCTATGGCACAAACAGCGATGCACGAAATTCAGAAATCAGATAACCCTGACGCTTGGCTGCTTATCGAAGAACTATAAAAATTATCCCGATATCTTCGGGATTTTTTATGAACTGTAATTATCTTTGTAAAAAAAATACTATGCAGCCGAAACATCCTTCCGAGTCATTGACCATATTAACAGATTTAGTTTTGCCAAGTGAAACGAATCCATTGAACAATCTTTTTGGTGGTGAATTATTAGCGCGTATGGACCGGGCCGCCAGTATAGCTGCAAGAAGACATTCCCGTCGCATCACCGTTACAGCATCTGTAAACCACGTTGCTTTCAACAGGGCAATTCCTTTGGGAAGTGTGGTAACTGTAGAGGCGAAGGTTTCCAGAAGCTTCAAAAGCTCAATGGAAATCTTTATCGATGTTTGGGTGGAAGACCGGGAATCCGGTACGCGAAATAAGGCCAATGAAGCAATTTATACGTTCGTAGCGGTTGATGATACCGGGCGACCTGTAGAAGTGGCGCCTATTATTCCTGAAACGGATTTGGAAAAAGAACGGTTCGACGCCGCTTTGAGACGAAAACAATTGAGCTTAGTATTGGCCGGAAAAATGAAACCAGAAGAAGCAACCGAATTAAAAGCTTTATTTATATCATAAAAAAAGGGAACCAAATGGGTTCCCTTTTTTATTTTTATTTTTTACATGTTAGACAACCATGACTCCGGGTTATTATACGTTGTGTTTTGTGAAATCGTAAATTTGATTATCGTTTTACCGGTATCGCTATTGGTTCTTACTTTTCCAATCGCTTGTTTTATCGATACTTTATCGCCTTTACTTACATACACGGAACTCAGGTTCTGGTACACCGTGAAATAATCCCCATGTTGAATCATTACCGCTTTGTTTAGAGGTGAAAAGACCATAACACGAGTTACTTCACCACTAAAAACCGCTCTAGCATTGGAGCCTGGTTCTGTGGTAATCTCCACACCGCTGTTATGCACCGTTAATGTCTTATAAACCGGGTGCGGCTGGTCGCCATATCCTAAGGACACAACCCCTCTTTCAACCGGCCATGGTAATCGGCCCCGGTTGGCTTTGAAATTGTCTGCGATAATTTTACCTTCTGCGGTTAAAACAATTTTATCAGATGATTCAGTTGCTTTTATAGTTGCTGCAGTTGCCGCTTTCGGATTGGCTTTTGCGTTAATCAATGCGGCTTTTCGGTTCGCTTCCGCAATGGCCTCCCGTATCAATCGTTTGATTTCCTTCTCGATTGACTTCTTTTCTTTTTCTTTTTTCTTTATTTCAGCAATGTACTTCTTCTTGTCTTTCTTGATTGAGTTGACCAGGATTTCCTGTTCCTGTTTTTCTTTCTGCAGTGCAATTCGCTCTTTTTCATTTTCTTTAATCAGTTTTTGCTTGGCAGATTTTTGAACACTCAATTTACCATTGTAAACCGTCAGTTGATCTGATTTGCTTTTTATTTCCTCCCCCTGCATTTTTCTGTAGCTTGTATATTGTTTCATATACTGCGCTCTTTTATACGCCTGAAGGAAATTTTCCGAGGATAATAAAAACATTGCCCGGCTCTGTTCCGATCTGCTTTTATATGACTTGACAATCATCTCTGCATAATCTTCTTTTAAAATGACCAATTCTCGTTTCAACCTGTTGATTTGCATCTGATTAATATACATGTCATTGCTCAGCAGCCTGGTTTGTTTTTCGGTAGTATTAATTAACCGTTCTTTCAGCTTTATTTTATTCTTCTGGATATCGATCAGTTTTGTTACCGATTTTTCCTTTTTCTTGGCATCCTGCAACAGCCTTTCATTTTCACGGATCTCCTCCTGAATTTGGGCTTTTCGTTGTTCCAGTTTTTGCTGTTGGTCTTCCTGGCTCCACATTTGTGTAGTCATGAAGATGAAAAACAGGCTTAAGATAAATTTTGGCATACTAAAAATATATTTGTGCAAATCTAATCAATATTAACTCTTTCGTAGCCATCCGGTACGCTATAAGGGAAAGAAAGTTCTTCATTGAAAGAAACCTGATTGTAATTGATACTGATGTTGGTTTTCCCTTTCTTTTGAACTGCTTCAATAATGATACTCAAGGGCAATACGGCCTCATTATATTCTTTGTGGCTAGGATAAGAAACTTCTAGCATTCGTTCTTTGGAGGGTTGGCTGATTTCCTGTTTTTTTATCAGAAAATGCTCCGCCTCAAAATAGAATGCCTTGACAGTATTTGAATCCGAAGTATTTTCCAGTTTGTATAACTTATCCTCAATAGTGGTTTTGTACTTCCCTCTTTTCAGATCATCTAAAGCCTGTCCGATCAGCATGTTCTGTACTTTCTGAAAGTCCAAGTCTGTTCCGAGCCATTGGCTTAAAGTGGCATAATCACCCTCAAAATAATTACCATTGATTTTTTCATAGTACCGCACTTCGTTTGGAGTAATCAATGCCTTGGCCATGGTAATTCCTAAAAAACGGATGCTGACCAAAATTTTCTCGTCTTTTTTGATTTTGATTTCCGCCGTAACGTTCTGTGACTGTTTGTCGTCTCTGTAGTTTGCGCTTGCTTTGATGTATACAGTCGAAAATTCCTTTTTGTTGCTGTAATGATTTGCTATAATTTTATCAGCTGAAAGTACGGTTTTGGCATTTCCTTCCGATAAACCTGTTTTCGTGGATTTACATGACACGAGCAGCGAACTGGCGAAGCAAAACATCAAAACGAATACTAATCCTATATATTTTCTCATTATTTTTTCTGTTTTAATAATTTTTCAGCCTTAGAAAAATACTGTTCTTTTTTTTTCATATCGCCCAAACCATTGTAAGTTTCTCCTAACTGAATATTGAAATTAATTTCCAGCGCGATATCATCCACTAAAAAATCCATTCCTGTCTCAAGCGCGTCTTTCGCTTTTTTATAACTTTTCAGTTGATTGTTTGCCAATCCATTATAATAATAAAACTGTGGCTGTGTTGGATAAAGCTGCATCATTTCCTCCGATTTTCTTGCCATTGCATCGAATTGTCCTTTTTCCATGTAGGCTTCAAATAACAGAAGTATCGCTTCAATATCTTCAGGATTTTTTCTTAGATGTATTTCGTAGTTGTGAATAGCCCTGTCCCACTGCTTTTTGGTGTGATAAAACTTCCCGATTTCTTTGGCCACCGGCACTTCCTTGTCATTATCAAAGTAGGAAATGGCTTTTTCCAAATCACCATCATATTGGGGTTTGTCGTTAACAAAAAGCAGGAATTCATTCAATATCCGATGTTTAATTTTAGTATCGATTTTCGGACTGGCCAAAACGAGATTCATTGATTTAATCACATTTACAGCATCATTGTTCTCGACATGCATCTTAAACAAGTTGACCTGCGCAAAATCGGAAGAAGGTATTTCTGCTTCGAGTTTTTTGGCTACTTCCTGCGCTTTTTCCTTTTGGTTGTTTTCGTTATAGAGATAAATCAATGCTGTATAATTGGCCTCTATCTTAGGGTTTTTCTTGATTTGTTCAATCAGATTATTTCTTTCGGCACTTTGGTATTTCGGGTCGCGCAAAATTTGTGCCTTATAATTGTCTCTCAGCTCCAGTTTTCCTACTTTGTCGTTAAGTTCATTGATCAGATCCAAAGCCATATCGAACTGTTGCGTATTCATATAAAGGGAAACCAGTTCCTCCTTGTATTCCTTTTTGAATTCCACCAGTTTTTTTACAATGACAATCGCCTGATTGAAATCCCGGGTTTCATAACACACATCATACATTCCGACCCAAAACCATTTATTCTTAGGGTCAATTATAGTTGCTTTTTCAAAAGATTCATAGGCTCTTTTGTAATCTTTCTGAGCCAGGTAATTCCTTCCTAATTCTGAATAAATAGTGGCATTGTTGGGTTGCAGCTTCAGGCATTTCTCTAATGAGATAATCGCTTTATCATAATTTTCAATGCCTTTCTGCAACAAGGATTCGTAGAACGCGTTCTCGAATTCATCGTTGACCATAGCAATATCTTCCGGCTCGGTCTGCGCCATAAGCGTTCCCGAAGTGGAAAATAGTCCGAAGAAAATTAATACTAAAACCTTTTTTCTCATCATTTAAAACTTATCAGTTATTCTAAAACAGAATAATCACCAATGCTGATACTGGAAAAATTACCGTCAAAACTGGCATGATTTCCGATCATTGCGTTGTCCAGATTGGCATTTTTTATATTGGAATGGTTTTGCACCAAACTATTCTTAATGGTACTGTTCTGCACATGGCATCCTTTTCCAAGAGATACATTCGGCCCTACAGTGGCGTTGATTAATACGACATCTTCCCCAATGTAACATGGCGGGATAATCGTTGAGTTTTCGGATTTTACATCTGAATCCACCAAATGAATCCCATCCTGGTGAAGGAAATTCAGTAAACGGGAATTGGTTTCCACGGTTACGTTCTTATTTCCACAATCCATCCATTCATCGACTTTACCCGGAACAAATTTCATGCCCTTTTGTTTCATATTCTCCAATGCATCGGTCAATTGGTATTCTCCTCCTTTTACAACATCATTATCGAGTAAATATTGTAATTCGGAGCGTAATGTTTCACCTGATTTGAAATAATAGATTCCGATGATGGCCAAATCAGAAACGAATTGGGCCGGTTTTTCAACAAAATCCACAATCTGGTTGTTTTCATTCAGTTGTACCACGCCAAATGCACTAGGGTCTTCGACTTGCTTTACCCAAATCACACTGTCCGCTGAAGTATCCAAGGAGAAGTCGGCTCTAAAAAGCGTATCGGCATAAGCAACCACCAAAGGCCCCTGCATGCTTTCTTTGGCGCACAAAATAGCGTGTGCCGTTCCCAAAGCTTCATTTTGATAATAAATGGTGCCGCGAGCGCCTAATTTTTGGGCAATGGCTACCAAATCTTCCTCGACCTGTTTACCAAAATCTTTGTGGATGATAAACGCAATTTCTTCTATCTCCTGATTGATTACCCCGGCAATGTCTTCTACCAACCGGTGTACAATCGGTTTTCCGGCAATTGGGATCAATGGTTTTGGGATCGTAAGTGTGTGTGGACGAAGACGGGATCCACGTCCTGCCATAGGAACTATTATTTTCATGTTGTTTTTTATTAAAAGATTGAAAAATTAAATGATTGAAAAATTAGAATGTGAAATCTTTCCATCATTTAAATCTTTAATTTATTAAATCTATTTATTTTACCCCGGTGCTTCCGAAACCGCCTTCCCCTCTTGAGGTTTCTGTCAGTTCGATGACTTCTTCCCAATCGGCTCTTTCGTGTTTGGCGATAATCAGTTGGGCGATGCGTTCGCCATTTTCGATAACGAAAACCTCATTGGATAAATTTACTAAAATTACCCCAATTTCACCACGGTAATCAGCATCGACGGTTCCCGGGGAATTGAGAACGGTAACGCCTTTTTTGGCTGCCAGTCCGCTGCGGGGACGGACCTGCGCTTCATATCCGATTGGAAGTTCAATAAAAAGACCGGTTTTAACGATGGCTCTTTCCAATGGGTTCAGCGTTATGGATTCGGTGATGTTGGCCCTTAAGTCCATTCCTGCTGAAGCAATGGTTTCGTAGTTTGGGAGCGCATGTTGCGATTTGTTGATGATTTTAATTGTCATAGTATCAGTTTAATGCGATTCTTGTTTTTTTAGCCCCGATGGAAGCGGCATCCCACGCTTTTTTGCGTGGATACAGCGGACAGCGGGAATAGCTTCTAAAAATTCAAAATGCTAATTCTTTCGTTTTATAATCCGGTTTAAGGTTTCTTTTTCGTTGTAATATATGAAATACATGAATGCGAGCAAAAGTGTAATGCCGACAAAATAATTTTCGCGGAAACCGTAGAACGACAGTGCGGAGAACCCGATCGATAAGGAAAGGTAACCTGCCAATTTTTTGATATCGTACGGAATGGGATAGTATTTGTTTCCGAAGTAATACGAAATCAGCATCATGCTTCCGTAAGCGGCAATGGTGGCAATCGCCGAACCATAGTAGCTCATCGTTGGAATCAGAAGATAGTTCAGTGCCAAAGTAATGACTGCACCGACAATCGAAATATAAGCACCAATATACGTTTTGTCAATTAGTTTGTACCAGACCGACAAATTGGTGTAGATGCCGAGGAAAAAGTTCGCCAATATAATCAACGGAACCACTTTCATCGCTTCCCAATAGGAGGGGTCACGAATCATGAAATATTTTAGTACATCGGCAAAAACGATGACCGACAGCAAGATGAACGAACCGAAAATCACAAAATATTTGGTAATCGTCGCGTAAGTCTGCTGTGCATTTTCGTTGGACGAATGGCTGAAAAAGAACGGTTCGATACCCAAAGTATAGGCCGTTCGGTATAAAACCATAAACAGTCCCAGTTTGTAACAGGCAGAATACACGCCGACTTCGGCTTCGGCAATATCGGCCGGAAGGAGTTTCCCTAACAGGATTTTATCGAACTGCTCGTTGATAGCAAAGGCAATTCCGGCGACCATAATAGGCAGTCCATACCGCATCATCCGTTTCCAGAGAGCCCATTCAAAATGCCAGTTCAGGTGAAAATAATTGGGTGACAGCACTACAAATGTGGCGAGACTGGCAATAATATTGGCGACGAAAATATAACCGATCTGGAAATTTTCTACATACAGTGACCCTAAAAAACTGTCAGGCTGCGACTGGGCTATTTTAGGAAGGAACAATAAAAAGAAGACACTCAACGAAAGGTTGACCAGTACGTTTCCGATTTTTATGGCGGCATACACCATTGGTTTCTGATAGGCGCGCAATTTGGAAAACGGAACGATTACCAGCGCATCGAGCACTAAAATCCATATCGTATATTGAATGTACTGAACGTCAATTCCGGATTTTTCGGCTAATGTACTTTGGAACAGTATGGCGCCAAACAAAAAAAACATGGAGGTCCAAAAAATTGAGACTGTGGTGGTTTCGACGACCTTTTTTTTGTCCGATTCGCGATTGTAAAATCTGAAAAAAGCGGTTTCCATTCCGTATGCTAAGATGACATTAAAGAAAATCATCCAGGCGAAAATAATGGACACCTTTCCGTACTCCGCTTTAGGGAGCAAATCCGTGTACAACGGTACCAGTAAAAAAGTGAACATGCGCGGCAGCACCGTGGCGATTCCGTAAATGGCGGTTTGTTTGAAAAGATTTTTATATAAACTCAAAATAGATGGCTTGAAATTCTGATTTTCGTCAACAAAAATAACTAATTCCTAGGTCTTGCCGATGGATATGCTTTTAATTCTTGTTCTTTTATTGTGCTTAATTTGTAGTATGCTTTCTTTCCTTTAAAGGAATATTCGATTATAGCCTCATTGTCGGTAATTGGATATGGCGGGGTGACTTTTTGGCCTTTGATTGGAGTTGGATTGAGGTCAGATGCTTTTTCTTTATTAGCGTCGCCTGTAAATCCCGCGCTATATTCCGTCTCTGAATCTTTATGGATGGGTGATTTTTTGTCTCGGAAGTACAGCGCTTTCAGGATAATCTGTTTGGGAACTGGTTTTTTGCACTGGATATAAAAGTTCGTTCCCGAGCCGCCGCCTCGTACACCGGCAACCCAATTTTGGAAATAGGTTTCGCCAATGGTGGCCTTCATGGCTTTTGCAGCTTCCTTTTGGGAATGGCATGAAACAAAGACTGAGGTGAACAACAGTATTAATGCTAGTTTTTTCATGGTATAATTAGTTTAATCCGTCTGCGTTTAAGATTTTGACAAAATGAAATCCTTTTGGTCCAAATCCCTGATTATAATAAAAACGGTGGGCCGGAAAATTGTTGGTATAGGCATCCAAAACAATGCTGACACAGCCTAACTCTTCGGCTTTTGAGTTGATGTAATCGGAGATGTGTTTTCCGATTCCTTTCGAGCGATGGTCCGGATGCACGACAAAATTATCAATCTCTATGAATTTCCCGCACCATAATTTGGTACCAAACCAATAGCCGGTAATCCCTACACACTCGCCATCCTCGAATACAGCAACCTGTTTGTAATTGTGGGGAAGCATTTCTTGTAATAAAGCTTCGTATTGCTCTAATGACATTTTTGGATAAAGATACTTAATGGTCTCTAGTTGAGCCATCATTTCTGTCAGGGTGGTAAGTTCTTTGATTTCCAATTTTTTAATGGTTTCTATCATGATGGCATAAATTTAACCAAAAAAAAAGAGTTGCCTTGACTCTTTCTGATTTAATTGCACTTAAATATTTTACCTTTGCGGATATTCCTACTTACTTCTAATGAAAAATATTCTGTTACTTATTTGTTTCCTATTCTCTGTTTCATGCTTTTCCCAAGAATATCCCGCAACCAGGAAAACGCCTTCCCCGATAACCAAACATGACGTTACCTTTCAGGATGACTACACCTGGCTTGAAAATTTCAATGCCGACGAAGTCTCAGAGTGGGTAAATTCACAAAATCAGTTGATTTATACCCATACGGAGGAAATCAAAAAAAAATATTCCCCTGTCTTCAAAATAAAGGAATACGATAACCTTTCGACCAATGGGCTGCCGGAAAAAAAAGGAGACTATTTTTATTCCCACTATCGTCTGGACAAATCAAAACCAGCGGCGCTTTTTTATAGAAAAAAATTAAATGATGCTCCTATCGAGATCACTAATACGTATAGGACTTTTAAAGATGCCAATGTGGTGATGACCGACTTCTATCCTTCTGATAATTCTAAATTAGTAGCTTATGAAGTAAGTATAAACGGGAGTGACCTCCATCAGGTGGGATTTACTTCCATAAGTAAAAAGGAAGATTTGACGGACGTTTTAAAAAATGTGAAGTTTTCCAATATAGCCTGGAATGGGGAAAAGGGCGTTTTCTATAAAAAAACCAGCAATCTGAGTAAATTCGACAAAGACTCTACGTACCAAATGTACTATCACAAAATAGGCACTATTCAGGACGACGACAAATTGGTGTTTGATTCGGCAAAAACGGAAGGTGTTTTTACTTTTTTCACCAAAGAAAATAAACTGGTTATCATGGAGCATAACAAGGAGGAAACCTTTCGGAATTTTTATTGGTGTTCCTTGGCAGGTGACGATTTTAAGCCTGAAAAATTCATAGAAAATGACCGGAACACCTTTACTTTTTTAAATTATTCCAAAGAACGGATATATTTTTCGTCAAAAGATTATGAATGGGGTGAAATCCGTTCCAGGAATATGAATGGAGAAGATGAAAAAGTAATCGTTCCACAAATCTATACCCATTTATTAGTGGACACCTTTTTTTATGAGGATTATATCATTTGCAAATACAAAACCTTAGGGAAGAATTACATTGGTGTCTATGACACAAGTGGTCAGTTTATCAGAAAATTTGATGTTCCGTATAATATGGATTTCCGAATTCGGTTTTTCGACAAGGAGACTAAGGATTTGTATGTTACTTTTTACTCCTATGCCATCTCGTTCTTAAATCACAAATTAAATCTGGAAACCGGGAAAACCCAATCCTACTTTAATGATTATATAGAACCCAAACCAGCACTATTTTCATTTGATCATTTTGAAACAAAAACCGTTACGTATCAAAGTCGCGATGGTGTAGCGGTTCCAATTACGATCGTCCATAAAAAAGGCATTTCACTGGACGGCAACAACCCAACATTACTAAAAGCCTATGGTGGTTTTGGTACAATAAGCGGTCCTGTTTATGATACCGGATTGTTGTATTTTATGGAAAAAGGCGGTGTTTTTGCCTACGCTGAAATTCGTGGTGGCGGAGAGAAAGGAACCAAATGGCACAAAAACGGAAAAGGATTGAAAAAGATGAATACGTTTAATGACTTCATTGATGCTGCCGAGTTTTTAATTAAAGAAAAATATACTTCACCGGATAAACTGGCAATTACAGGCGCTTCACAAGGCGGATTATTGGTCGGTGTGGCCATGACCCAAAGACCGGAATTATTCAAAGTTGCCATTCCGCAAATGGGCGTCTATGACATGATGAATTTTGGGAAATACTCTGTGGGAAAATATCATTTGGACGAATACGGCGATATCGAGAATAAAAATGAATTCGATGTCATGATGGGTTATTCCCCGTTCCATAATATTAAGGAAGGGATTAATTATCCGACAACGTTAATAATTACATCGGAAAATGATGATCGTGTTCCTCCAATGCATTCTTATAAGTTTGCGGCCGGATTGCAAAACAGGGCAGCACAGAAGAATCCGATTTATTTAAAAACCCTGTCCAATTCAGGACATTCCGGTAAAATTTCAAATTACCAAAATTATACAGAAGAAAAAGCGGCTTTCTATAGCTTCTTACTTTATCATCTGAATAAGTAAAATAAAAAAAGAGCCGATATTAATAAAATATCGGCTCTTTTAAATTATAAATTATATTACTATCCTTTCAAAGCCTCGGCTCCACCAACGATTTCCAAGATTTCGCTTGTAATCGATGCCTGACGCGCTTTGTTGTAAGTTAATTTCAATTGGTCTCTCAACTCTGTTGCATTGTCGGTTGCTTTATGCATTGCAGTCATACGGGCTCCGTGTTCTGATGCGAATGAATCTCTGATTCCTTTGTACAATTGTGTTTTTAATGCCTTAGGGATTAAGGTCAAAACGATTTCTTCTTTTGAAGGTTCAAAAATATAATCTCCAGTTGAAACCGGAAGATCCGATTTGATGGCCGCCAATGGTAGGAATTGTTCTGTTTGTACGATTTGGGTTGCTGCATTTTTGAACTGGTTGTATACCAATTCAATTCTGTCATATTCCCCGGAAACGAATTTCTGGGTTAGTGTTTCAGCGATTTCAGCTACGTTATCAAAAGTCAAATTATCAAAAATAGCGCTTTGATTACCAACCACAGAAAGTGATTTGCTTAAAACATCATTTCCCTTTTTCCCGATGGCAAAAATATCCACTTGTTTCCCGGCATAAAAAGCAGCGCGGTTTTTAGCTTCTTTGATTGCATTGGTATTAAAAGCGCCTGCCAAACCTCTGTTTGAAGTGATGACAACGATTAATACTTTTTTAATTTCACGTTGTGTTGTGAACTCTCCTCCTACATCACCATCAAGTGTTGCAGAAAGATTCTGCAATAATTCCGTTAATTTTTCGGCATAAGGTCGCATGGCTGTGATCGCATCCTGTGCTTTCTTCAGCTTTGCAGCAGAAACCATTTTCATTGCCGATGTAATTTGCATCGTCGATGAAACGGAAGTAATTCTATTACGGATTTCCTTTAAATTTGCCATTTTATTTATAATGAATAGTGAGAAGTGAATAGTGAATAGCTAAAAACTACTCACTATTCACTATTTACTAGAATTAGTTATATTTTGCTGAGATTTCTTTTGCTACTTTTTCGATAACATCAGTAATGGTGTCATCCAATTTTCCAGCTTTCAAAGCATTCAATGTATCTCTGTGTTTGTTGTTCAGGTATTCCAAGAAGTCTTTCTCGAATTCCTTCACTTTATTTACAGGAACATTTCTCAACAAGTTTTTTGAACCTGCATAGATAATAGCCACCTGGTCTTCAACAGTATAAGGATCGTTTAATCCTTGTTTAAGGATTTCCACGTTTCTTCTACCTTTTTCAATTACGTTTAACGTAACCGCGTCCAAGTCAGAACCAAATTTCGCAAACGCTTCCAATTCGCGGAATTGCGCCTGATCTAATTTTAAGGTACCTGCAACTTTTTTCATTGATTTAATCTGTGCATTACCTCCAACACGAGATACCGAGATACCTACGTTAATCGCCGGACGAACCCCAGAGTTAAACAAATCTCCATCCAAGAAAATCTGTCCGTCTGTAATCGAAATTACGTTTGTTGGGATATATGCAGAAACGTCACCAGCCTGAGTTTCGATAATTGGTAAAGCAGTCAATGAACCACCACCTTTAACGATTGATTTCAATGAGTCCGGTAAATCATTCATGTTTCTTGCAATGTCATCATTAGCGATAACCTTACAAGCTCTTTCCAATAATCTACTGTGTAGGTAGAAAACGTCTCCAGGATATGCTTCACGTCCCGGTGGTCTTCTTAATAAAAGGGAAACCTCACGGTAAGCAACCGCTTGTTTAGACAAATCATCATAAACAATCAAAGCCGGACGACCTGAATCTCTGAAATATTCTCCGATAGCTGCACCTGCGAAAGGAGCATATACTTGCATCGGAGCTGGGTCAGAAGCATTGGCAGCAACGATAACCGTATAGGCCATTGCCCCTTTTTCTTCCAACATTTTTGCAATTCCTGCTACAGTCGAAGCTTTTTGCCCAATTGCAACATAGATACAAAATACAGGTTTTCCTGCATCGTAAAATTCTTTTTGATTTAAGATAGTGTCAATACAAACAGTTGATTTACCTGTCTGACGGTCACCAATAACCAACTCACGTTGTCCACGACCAACCGGGATCATTGCATCTACTGCTTTTACTCCTGTTTGTAATGGCTCGGTAACTGGCTGACGGAAGATAACTCCCGGTGCTTTTCTCTCTAAAGGCATTTCGTATAAGTCCCCACCGATTGGTCCTTTTCCGTCGATAGGAAAACCAAGTGTGTTAACGACACGACCTACCATTTGCTCTCCTACTTTAAGAGACGCAATACGTTGCGTTCTTTTGGCAGTTGAACCTTCTTTGATTCCTGTAGATGGTCCTAAAAGTACCACACCCACATTGTCTTCTTCTAAGTTCAGAACGATAGCTTCCAATCCGTTGTCGAATTCCACTAACTCCCCGTATTGAACATTTGATAACCCGTATATACGAGCAATACCATCTCCAACTTGAAGTACTGTTCCAACTTCTTCCAGCGTAGCACCAGATTCAAAACCTGATAGTTGCATTTTTAATATTGCTGAAATTTCAGCAGGTTTAATTTCCGCCATAATTATATAAATAACTAGTTACTTAATTCTCTTTTTAATACTTGTAATCTGTTTGCGATGGAAGCATTGTACTGCTTATCGCCAATTCTTATAATAAATCCTCCGATAATAGAAGGATCTACTGTGTTTTCGATGGTTACTTTTTTATCTGAAAAAGTAGCGATTTTAGCCGCAACCTTCGCTTTCAAATCGATATCCATTGGAATGGCAGTCGTTACATGCGCAACTTCAACACCATTCATTTCGTCATACAATTTGTTATACTCTAAAGCAATGCCTTCCAGAATTTCAAATCTTTTGTTTTCGAATAACAAATGGAATAATCCTTTTGTCACTCCGTTTACATCAGCAAAAATGGCTTGCAAGGCGTTTTCTTTTACTTCTACAGTGATGGTTGGGTTTTGAATAAAGGTATTCAATTCCTCATTTCCATTAACTGTTGATGCAATTAAAGCCATATCGCTGCTCACCTCATTAGCCACACCAATAGTGTCGGCCATGTCCAAAATTGCTTTTGCGTAACGAATTGCTGCTCTTGTACTTGCCATAATTAGTTTAATTTAACGTCACCCAACATTTTCTCAACCAATTTGGTCTGAGCGTCTTTGTTAGATAGTTCGTCTTTCAATAATTTTTCAGCGATTTCAATAGACAACGTCGAAACCTGTAATTTCAATTCAGCCATAGCTGCATTTTTTTCGCTTTCGATAGCTGCTTTAGCCTGCTCAATCATTTTCAATCCTTGTGCTTGGGCTTCATTTTTGGAATCAGCAATCATTTTCTCTTTCATTTCACGTGCTTCCTTCAGCATCGTGTCACGTTCCATTCTTGCTTCCTGCAAAATACGTTGGTTGTCTGCCTGAAGGTTCTGCATTTCTTTTCTTGCATTTTCAGCAGATAACAATGCATTTTTGATCCCTTCTTCTCTGTCATTAACAGCGTCAAGAATAGGTTTCCAAGCAAATTTCTTAAGTAAAAGGATCAATCCGACAAATATCAATACTTGCCAAAAGAACAATCCTAATTCAAACTGATTTATTAACTTTTCCATGTTATGTATTTATAAAATATTTAATTTAATAATAAAACAATAGTCACAACCAACCGTTGCAACTATTGTTTTTAAGTTTTAATTAAGCTGCGAATAACGCTGCGAAACCAATACCTTCAATAAGTGCAGCAGCAATAAGCATAGCCGTTTGGATTTTTCCTGAAGCTTCTGGCTGACGAGCAATAGCGTCCATTGCTGAACCACCAATTCTACCAATACCTAAACCTGCTCCGATTACAATTAATCCTGCTCCTACGAAATTTAAACCTTCCATAATATATATATTAAAAATTAAACATTCTTTTTTAAGGCATCAGGCAAAAGCCATAGGCCATTTATTTTTTAATGATGAGCCTCCTCGTGATGATGCTCTTCTACTGCTGACCCGAAATACAAAGCAGAAAGCAACGTGAAAATATAAGCCTGTAAAAACGCAACTAATATTTCAAGGATAGAAAGCGCAAATGACAATCCAAATGACAAACTGCTCCCTAACCAGCTTTTAAAGATAAACATTAAACCAATGATGCTCATCAAAACAATGTGTCCTGCAAAAATGTTAGCGTACAAACGTATCATTAATGAAAACGGCTTGATGATTACTCCCAAAAGCTCAATAGGAGCCAATACGATTCGCATTATTTTTGGCACACCCGGCATCCAGAAAATGTGCCCCCAATAATTTTTATTGGCTGTAAGATTCGTAATGACGAATGTCAATATTGCCAACGAAAATGTAATGGTAAGATTTCCGGTCACGTTAATTCCTAATGGAGTTAACCCAATAATATTCAATAATAAAATGAAGAAAAATATGGTCAACAAATAACTCATGTATTTCTTATAATGTTTTTCTCCAATATTTGGAATAGCAATTTCGTCGCGGATAAATAATACTAATGGCTCGAAAATTCTACCGGCACCCGATGCGATTCCTCCGTTTTTACCGTATGATTTGGCCAGACTTCTGAATAAGAAAAACATCAGAAATGCAGCAAACATGATTGATAAAACACTTTTTGTAATCGAAAAGTCCAATGGTCGAACATTGCTTGGAAAACCAGTTTTCTCATCTTCATGAATAGCTCCGGACGCATCTGTTTTGTATATTTTTCCGTCGTGATGGTTTATCTTGTAGAAGTTCCCGTTAGATTCTGCCACTGCTTCACCATGGTGAAATTTAGACGAAGAGAAAACCTGCAATCCATTATCCCATATAATAACCGGAAGTGAAAACCCGTAATGTACTCCTTCTTTTTCATCAGAGAAAAAAGTAAAATCATGCGAGTCCAAAACGTGGTGCTTTACAAATGCTTTGATTTTAGATTTGGTATCCGTCGGTTCAGCATGGGCTCCTCCATGTGCATTTTCTGTCGCAACATGAGGCGCTTCAGTTTGAACGTGCACAGAATCCGTCGCAGGATTTGCAAAACTGATTAACGGAAGACACGCCACTAAAGTCGCTACTATAAATCTGAGTGGTTTATTTGAAATCCCCATATCTTTTAAATGTCTTTATTTTACGTTTCTAAAATTTGGTGCAAAGGTACATTTTAAATTAATATTCCAAAGGCAATAAATAATTTTTTATGTAATTATTATGGCTGGATTAATGTTTTATTGTTTATTGTTTAATAATCGTATTGTTATTACCGTTTCTATTGCTAAAAATAGTGCGAAAATGATGAAAAAATTGATTTTTTCGGAATGCTGACTTTCATTTGCGTTTAGCAATATTGGCCTTAATACAAAATAGGATACCCCCATTTTCATACTGGTGATCAATAAAAATGTATAACCTACAATGTCTAAGTTCTTTTCCCTGATTATTACCAGCACCAATACAATTAGCAATGATGCCATCAAAAAGAACCCATACACTTGTTCTAAAGAATAATGAAAAGCTTCATGGGGAATGGACTTTACAAAACTGAAAATAATTTTATGGATAATGTAGATTGGAATTGCAAGCAGCAGCACTTCTAAAATTGGTCTGAATTTTTTAATGCCCATTGCTATTTTTCTGAAGATTTGTTGATTTCGTTAACCTGCCTCATCACGTTGTACAGTGCCAGGAAAACACCCACCACAACCAGTACCTTTACATAATATACTTTCGGATGCGGATGGTTTTCATCCAACCAGTGGCCCAAGTAGGCGAACAAAAAAATGATAACGCCCATCTGAATTGGGATATTGATCAGCGCCAGCCACTTCGTGGCATTTTTCTTAGATTCGTTATTGTCCATCATTTACTATTGTGTTTTTTACAGCTGGTTTCATAGCACAGGTAGCACTGAAATCGGCACCAGGCTCTACGGATAATTTTCCGCAGATTACTTCCCCGTGAATACTTGCTTTTGATTTGATATTCAGAATTTCGGTCACGTCAATTTTGCCTTCAAATTTTCCTTCTATATCGGCATTTTTACAAATGATATCGCCTTTGATGCTTCCTGCGGGTCCGATTACAATTTTCCCTTTTGATTGGAAATTCCCCACCAATTCTCCATCTAACCTGAAATCAGAAGGGGAAATAATATCTCCTTTTATGGTTGTGCCTTCCACAATCCGATTCGTTTTACCTAATAAATCTGTGTATGATTTGGGGCTTTTTTCAAACATAATTACGGTTTTTTAGGTTGGATGATCGGTTTTTCAGAACTTTTCTCTTCCTGAAATACGGGCGGCTTATTTGGGTTCTGCATCGGCTGTCCTGGCGGATTTCCGACAGCATTATTCACAGGTGGATTGCCCGGCGGATTATTATTCCCGGATGGAATATCTATTGGAGTTATGGGAGTTTCCGATGGTGATGCAGCCGGAATTGGAATTGAAGGTGGTGTCGTTAAATACTCCTCTAAATTTTTCTTAATCTGCACTACTTTATAATTGTAATTGGAAATCACAACTGGCGTCTGCGCAATTTTATAATCTTTGTATTCTTTTAAAATGGTTAAAATTCCTTTAGCATACGCTTCCGAAATAATCCCGTGAATCACAATAAAATTATCAGTCATGTTATAAATATCAACCGAGGAAGACAGTTTATCATAAGGACGTGCTGCTACAAATTTATTGATTTTGTCTTGTACGATTTTAATGTTTTTAGCATCCGGATAGGCAAACCTGTACAACAATTTCCAGGTCTTCGGGTTTTCGGCGTACAGCCGTAGACTTTCAAGTGCCGGAATATCTTTTCCTAACAGCAGTTCTGACTGTTTTCCTTCGTCGCTGTACGGATAATTGAGCGCCACAAAATTGATTGCTTTCCGGTATTCTTCCACTCCTTTTAATTTTCCTGCCGTCGTGGCTTTCAACAACTCAAATTTAGGAACCATTTCTTCTCCGGTAAATTGGTTGATCGCGATTTCCAAATCAGAAAGCACGGTTCGGTAATCCCCTGCCTCAAATAATTTATACAATTTGTTGTAGGTGACTTCCGGTGATTCATTTATTAAAGTGGTTTCAGCGCCTGGGCTATTTAAAATCTGAGCATAGCGAGATTCCGGATATTGGCTGATTATCCTGTTCTTTATGATCGCTGCTTTGTCCTTATCTATCATTTCATAGATTTTACTCAGATTATAAAGCGAAGGAAGTACCAATCGTTCTTCGGGATTGTTTTTCAGAAGCTGTTCAAATTTGGCTGCAGCCAAAGGATATTCTTTGAATTTTTCTTTATAAATAACGCCCAGTTGGAAATAGGCAAAGTTGCGTTCCTTGGCGATACTGTCAATGACATTTTCATTTACCGGCAATTGTTTGATGTAAAAAGCTGAGGAGTATTTCTCTTCCACAACATTCTTCACAATGCCGTCAGTATTTTCATTTTCAATTCCCGCAATCGCATCAGTTTTTATCTCACCTGTTGTAGTCGATAGTCTCCAATTATTTTTGTAAGCCCTGTTACCCCATCTTTTTCTAAATTCGTTTTTACCAAATGCTACGGTGGCCGGATTATAGAAATAGAAATTGCTTTCTTGGGATCCAGCAACGTTAACCGGGGGCAGCATCGGCTGGTTCGCTTGGGGAACCGCTCCGTCTTTTACACCCGTCGGATTCAAATCTTCGGACTTTCCGCCATTTTGTTGAACTGATTTTGAAGCTTTTTCCTGTTGGGCCTTTTTTGTTTGGTCCGCTTTTTTGAGATTCACAATATGTTTGTCGTAATAACTTATCCTTTCGGCATCAGAAAGAGAGACCGCGTAAAGGATACTGTCATTACGGGTGGCAATACTTTCGTATTTGATTACGTCAACAAGATTTTCTCTTTTCTTTTTGATTGCCTTATATTCTCTGGATCTTGTGTTTAACTGAGTCAGCGTACTGTCATAATATTGACCAGCCATTTGGTAGCGGGCTTTATTGAAATACACATCCGCCAAGTTGCGGTAATTGGACGCAGCCAAATAAGAATCCTGCGATCTGGCTTTAAGTGATTTGTTGTAGTAATTCTGGGCAATATCGTATTTTTTGCTTTTGTCATAAAACAATGCCAATTGATGGTTCAGCACATCCAGATACGGTCTGTTTTCCCGGTCTCGTAATAATTTATTGAATTTTTTCAGAAAGGCAATCGAATCCCCTTCTTCAAAATCGAATTGCTGTGCCTGTCTCGCATGTGCCTGAATCACATATTGTCTTGGAGATTTCCTCTTCATGTCAATGACCGACTGATAAGCGGCAAATGCGCTGTCTTTATAACCTAGTTCATCATAAATCTGTCCCAGGATAAAACGGTATCGTGCCTTTTCTTCTTTTTGTTTGGTGAATTCAGTCGCCAATTTTAATTTGGCAATGGCGCTGTCTTTTTCCTCCAGATTCAGGAAAGCCTGTGAAAGTATCGCATTGGCATCGGCAAAAATCTGATCCTTGAATTTGATTTCCTTTAGCAATCTGCGAAGATTGTTAACCGCCAACGCATCGTTTTCCATGCGGATGTTGGTTTTTTCACGCCATACTTTGGCCTCATAAATCTTGTCGCTGTTCGGGTATTTGTATAATATGTAATTGAAGGCTTCCAGTGCAGGCACAAATCGCTGGTCGTAATATCGTGCTTTTCCCAACATTAAATGAGCTTCATCCATTTGCGGGTTTTTTTCCGCGCCTGCGATATTCATCGAATGTTTCTGGATGGCTTTGATGGCTTTGGTCTCCGCGCGATCAAAATTGGCGTTTTTGGTTTGTCCGGGCAGAAAAGCCTCCTGGCTGATCTGCATTCTTTCGATTGGCAGCCGCTCCCAAAAATTGTCCTTGTAATTGGTTTTCAGTTCGGCAATGCCGGTTTCAAGGGCGATCCCTCCATTATAAAGAATGTTGTATTCGGTGCTCAGTGCGTGGGAATTCCTGGAAATGAAGCTGTTTCTTTTGGTAGAACAGGCTAACAAAAAAAGAAAAAAACCTGCGATAACCGAGTATTTAAGGATGTTGTTTTTCAATGTAAAACGTTTTAATTCTTTAACTTATAAAAGTCGAATTTAGTGTAAGGACTTGTAAAAATACGTTTCTTTTTGATATGGCAAAAGGTTACACTACTATTTTTGAAAACCGGAGGGTGATTTGCGTGAGGGATAATAATGTAAAGCCCGCAGCGAGGAACGAGCGAGGACTTGAAATGGATAGCCCGACCCTGAATTTTTCTTTCAGGGTCACGCCCAAACATTTATTTTTTATACTGCGAAAAACGCTTCCAATTCCTGAAGTGTTTCAGTTGATGTGGTCATGTCTTTGACAATTTCGCCTTTGTTGAGTGCCACAATCCTGTCGCAAACATCTACCGTATGCTGCAAATCATGGCTGGAGACGAGCACTGTTACAAACGGATCGTCCGATAATTCCCGGATTATTTTTTTGAGTCGGTTTACGGTGGTTGGGTCCAGATTCGCAAACGGTTCGTCGAGAATCACCACCTCCGGGCTTCCTATTAAGGTGGCAATTATGCCCACTTTTTTCTGATTTCCTTTGGATAAATCACGCAGGTATTTTTTGTTTTTAAGGATTTCTCCATTAAAGAATTCTTCATGAGTTGCCAATAAAGCATCAACATCCGCTTTGTTCTGTCCGCGTAAATCCCCGATGAAATAGAAATATTCTTCTGCCGTCAAATAGCCTATCAGGAAGCTTTCATCCAAAAAAGCCGACGTGAAGGGTTTCCACGCTTCACTCGAATGAACCGAAACCGAATTATTGGTTATGCTGCCTGAACTGGGCTGGATTAAATCCAGTAGAAGGCTGAAAAAAGTGGTTTTTCCTGCGCCGTTATTGCCGACCAAGCCAAAGCTTTGTCCTTTGGGAATGTCCAGGTTTTCGATGTTTAGAACTTTTATCCCGTTGTATGTTTTTGAAAGTTGCGTTGCCTGTATCATAATGTTATGTTTTATTGAATCGTTGATTCTTAGTTTTTCTGTTTGTAAGCGTCCAGGGTTTTGTATTTTTCGATTTTGTATATTTTTTCAATGAGGCCAAAAACGCTGTTCCGCAATGCAAATCCCAAAATCCCTGTAATCGCCACCAATGCCAATCCGGCCATAGGACTGATTAAAAAGTAACCGAAGCCGTATAGCATAATCGGCAAGAAGATTTTCGGCAACGATATCAGCATCGTTTTGACATTAAAGGCTTTTTTGTCGCCGAAAGCACCTTTCGAAGAACTCAAATCCACCGGAGTTTTGATGTAAGCTCCGCCCAGAAGGACCAAATACGAATTGACTCCTATATTATAAACAGCTCCCACGATGATCATCATATACGCTTCCCATCCGAAATACAGGTAAAAAGACGCTAATACAGTTGTTATGACTGTTGCGATAACAATCAGCCACCATTTCGAATTCAGGTAATCCCGATACGAAATGTTCTGCGTCATCATTAACTGATAATAGGAGCTGTCCCAACTTGGTACAAATTGGCCGAAGGTGAACAGAAATCCGCCCGAAACAAAGATGCCCCCAAACATTTTCATCACCGGATTGTCATAAACTTCGATCGATCTCGTGAAGAAAAGCAAGCCGTAAAACAAAAACAAAAAGCTCATAAATACGGTGGTTTTCGAACGTTTGTTTCTTTTAATTAATTTGATGTCGTTTTTTAGGAAAGTACCCAAGGTTCCAAATTGGTTCAGCCAGGTAAAATTTTCAGTTTTTGCGGTGTTTCCCTTACTGGCAAGACCGGCGTCCAAATAAAGGTTTTTCTTCAAATAAATGAAAGTCCTCAAATACAATGCAATCACTGTCAGCATCGGTATCAGAAAGACCCAGAGCGTCGCAAACATTCCATCAAAAAACAGTGAAGTATAATTAGTAATATCCAAGAGGCCATAGTACTGCGAAACTCCAAGAGCCCCCATAATGGTAAGGAAAACAATTAGTAAACTGTCCTTATTGTTCAAAACAACATTCAGAAAATTATTGATGTAGATCAATGACAGAATCGATATAAACCAAGTAAGCACGCTTAATACATCGTATCCTTCCATCAACAATATAATGGTAAAAGGCACAAAATAAAAAAGATGAATCAGGTTAAAAAAGGACAGCATCGTTTTTCCCAGAGAAAAATTGACAATGGTATTTCTGTTGATAGGAAGCACCAGTAATGGTCGGATATTCATCACCGGAATTTTTTGCAACAAAAGCCGGACGGTTAAATCCATTACAAAATAATAAATAAGGTATTTATTAACGGTTATCAAGGGATCGATCTTCATGTCCTGAAGCATGTAAAACCCACCGATTCCTATCAGCAGAAATACCATTATCAGGTATATTGCCCCGAATGCCATCAAGATCTTCAGGGCCAGATTTGTTCCGAAAGAAGCCGAACGTAAGAAGGCTTTCCATTCGAGTTTAAGAAAAAGTTTGAACATGGTTGTTAGTGTTATTTTTGGGGTTTGACTGTAAAAGTAAGGAAATGTTACAGTTTTGGATTCTGTTTTTTAAAATTGGAGGACAGTTGCTTCTGAAAATTCTGTCGTCTTAATACTTTTTTCTATTTTTGCTAAAAATAAAAACATGTCATCATTTTATAAATTGAATATTAAGGAAGTCCGACGGGAAACCAAAGATGCCGTTTCGGTATTATTTAATGTTCCCCAGGAATTGCAAGCCAATTACACTTTTATTGCAGGGCAATACATTAATCTGAAATTAACCCTGGACGGGAAAGAAATCCGCCGTGCCTACTCCATTTGTTCTTCTCCCGAAAGCGGCGAACTGCGCATAGCTGTAAAAGCTGTGGGCCAGGGCCTTTTTTCCCAGTTTGCAAATAGTAAATTAAAAGCCGGAGATACTTTGGAAGTCGGTTTCCCGGAAGGGAGATTTACTTTCGAACCACAGGCGGAACGCCAAAAAAATTATGCGGCGTTTGTTGCAGGAAGCGGGATTACGCCGATAATGTCCATTATTCAGGCGGTTTTGAAGGGCGAGCCGAAAAGCACGTTCGTTTTGGTATATGGAAATAAAACCACGGAAGACACTATCTTTCATCAACAGCTTCATCAGTTGCAATTGAAATATGTGGGTCGCTTTTTTATCCATTATGTGTATAGCCAGGCCAAAGTGGAAAATGAATTGTTCGGGCGAATTGAAAAATCGACTGTAAATTTTGTTCTCAACAACAAACATAAAGAATTGGATTTCGATAAGTTCTATCTGTGCGGACCAGAAACCATGATTAATACGGTAAGTACGGTACTTAAGGAACATAACATCAAAGACTCCGCTATAAAATTCGAATTATTCACAGCTTCAAAGGTAGAGCATGAGATTCATCTGCCATTACACGATCACACGCAGATAACTATAATGGTGGATAATGAGGAAACGACTTTTGAAATGTCGCAAAAACAGACACTACTGGAAGCCGCATTGAAACAGGGAATTGATGCCCCGTATTCCTGTCAGGGAGGTATATGCAGCAGCTGTCTTGCAAGAGTAACCAAAGGAACTGCAGAAATGAAAAAGAACTCGATTCTTACCGATGGTGAAATCGCTGAAGGATTGGTTTTAACGTGTCAGGCACATCCGACCTCAACAGAAGTTTATGTCGATTACGATGATGTATAAAAGTGATTTAAATGTCAATTTTTAAGTAGATTAAATAATAATATAACAAATCCGATGAAAAACATGTCTTTCATCGGATTTTTTAGTTTTTTATCGAATTTGTGTGTAAAATATACGTGGAGTGATAATTACATAGTATTCTTGCTAAATTTCTGTTAATAATCCAAAAACAAACCAAGAAAACATGTTGCTTATTTTTAAACCAAAAACATCTTCACATCTCCGATTAATTGCATTATTTTCGTTCTTTACCATTTCTTTTTATGCGCAAGTTGGCGTGGGAACTACATTACCAAAAGGCGCATTGGACATCACCAGTGCCACAACCGGTTTTATAATGCCCCGAATTGCGCTGACCGCTACAAATGTTTCCGCTCCCGTTACCAATCCAAATGGTGTTACCTTAGAAGTAGGTACAATGGTGTTCAACACCAATACAACCGCAGGAACGTATGGAGTAATTCCCGGTTTATATTTTTGGGATGGCGTTAAATGGGTGTCACAAATACACCGAAATTATAAAACCTCCTTTACTCAAAGCGCCGTTTTAAGCGTAGCCTCTACTGCTGCAACATACTCGAATATAGTGGGTCTTAATTCCAAAAGTTTTATTGCGCCTTATGATGGCGAGTATCAGATTATATTTTCCGGATATTTAGGGGCAACTCCGGTAAATAAAAAAACTACTAATGTGGGCGCATCAAAAGACATTGATGGATATGCTGCTACCGGTTTTGTTGAAGGGAATTTTAGACTGACTGTCAATGGAACTAATTATGATAAATATTCCTATTCCGTAAGTCTCTATAGATCTAGTAATGGTTCGAATGGGAGCGGCGGGTCTGATCTTTATGAACTATTTAATGAAATCACTATTATTGTGACAATCAATTTAACCGCTGGGGCTACTTGTAATCTAAACGGTGCATATACAGGAGCTGATGATGACAATACGA
This sequence comes from Flavobacterium sp. GT3R68, assembly GCF_007109225.1. Taxonomy (GTDB): domain Bacteria; phylum Bacteroidota; class Bacteroidia; order Flavobacteriales; family Flavobacteriaceae; genus Flavobacterium. The sequence goes on along the minus strand of NZ_VJZK01000001.1, from coordinate 463,521 downwards.
CAACAGCTACACCTCATGTAATAGGTTCGTTGGGATCTTTAGGAAACAAATGTGAAATAAATGTAGCCTATATGGGAAGATAAAAACGCAGGCTTGAATTGGGTCTTAATCACAATCCAGTACTTTTATTATTTTAATGGTTGTTGTGGAATTCCAATCAGAACAAATGGGAAAATTCCAGCAGTTTTATTATTTACTTTCAAAATAAATTGTGATTCTAAAATTTTTATGCAATGCTGATAACCAATCAGTAACATCTTATAAAATCGACTAAATTGTGTATTTAGTCGATTTTTTTTGCTCTTCATCGAAAATGTTTTAGATAACTTAACAATAAATTGTCCTATTGTTAAAATTTGATAAATTTGCACAATTTTATACCAAAAACTAACAACCCAACCCTACTTATTAATGAAGAATTTTTACTTTAATTCGCTTAGTTTTATTTTATTATTCATTTCTGTTAATTCCTTTTCACAAGTTGGAATCGGTACAACTACTCCAAATGCTAGTTCAGCATTGGATATCTCTTCTACCACAGCAGGATTATTAGCACCAAGAATGACAGCGGCTCAAAAAACGGCTATTACTACACCCGCTACAGGATTATTGATTTATCAAACAGATGGAACTTCTGGTTTTTATTATTATAACGGGGCGGCTTGGGTTCCTTTTGGATCCTCAGGATGGGCATTAACCGGTAATGCAGGAACCACTCCGGCAATTAATTTTATCGGAACTACCGACGCTCAGGATTTTGTAGTTAAAGCAAACAATAGCGAAGCGATGCGCGTTAAAAACGGAGGAAATGTAGCTGTAGGGAATACCAATCCAACTGCAAAATTACACATAACCGGTACGACAACTGCTGCAGTAGCGGGAGGACCCTCTAATTTAATCAATCAGAATTTCTCAGCTTATGCAGTAACACAGAATTATACTCCTGACGCTTCCTGTACTACAACCAGCGGCTGGACTACGTCATCAGCGGCGCCAGCATCCTATATTTGTACCACATGCGTTGCCCCATATCTTTATATTGATTCGGATGACACTAGTTGCGATCAAATTGCAACTGCATATATGAACTTTACTCCTACAACCTCATCTGTAAATGTTAGTTTTGGATATCGTTTTGATGAATATTCCAGTGGAGCAGATTCATTCAGGATATATCTATATAATAACAATACCTCAACTCAAGTTGGAGCAGACTTGGTTTCAGTCCTTGTTGACACAAACACAACGTATTCCGGAACATTAGCAGTTACAGCGGGTGTTTCTTATTCAATTAGATTTGAATATATTGGGACATTTGCATTTGGTGCCACAGTAGATAATGTACTAGTGACGGAAACAGTTGCTGCGGTAGCTGGCTCCTATGTTTTCCGTTTAGAGGATGGAACACAATCAGCGGGAAGGGTCTTAACCTCCGATGCGTCTGGGAATGCCAGTTGGTCCCCATCATCTGCAACCGCCAGCCAAACCTTAAGTATCGCTGGTTCTAATTTAACTATTTCTGGTGGAAATACAGTGACATTGCCAACTGGAGCCTATACCTTTACAAATGGTTTAACAAATACTGCCGGAACAGTAAAATTAGGAGGAACGTTAATTGAAGATACGACAGTAGGAGCAACTGCATTTCCATTTAATATCAGCAGTGCCGGTAAACCTTATATGTTTCACGTAGATAATAATGAAGATATCGTGAAATTTGGGCATGATACGCCTGTGGGTGCTGAAGGATCAAATTTAACAATTGACGGTTTTGCAACTACCGTTAAATTTATTACAAGCTGTAAAAACGGAATTTCGAGGGGAACCGCAGTAGGTGTTGGGTCTATTGAATACCTTGTCGATGGCGAAGCGATTATCGCATCCAGTTTTAGTATTGCACCTACTGTAAATAACACCTATGATTTAGGTACTTCGGCTAGTCGTTGGAGAGATATTTACCTTCAGAATGCACCAGTTGTAACTTCAGACATTACTTTAAAAAATAAAATCCATGACATTGGATATGGTTTGAAAGAAATCATGCAAATAAAACCGATCTCGTACCAATGGAAAGAAAATTATATCGGTAAAACAAGAATTCCGGATAATTTAAAACAAACCTCACTTGGTTTTTCTGCTCAAGAATTGTTGACTGTTTTGCCTGAAGTAGTTAAAACATACGATTGGAAAATTAAAAGCGAAGCCACTCCAGATGAATACGAATATGTTCAAAATGATAAATTGGGGGTGATGTACACGCAAATAATACCGGTTGCTGTAAAGGCCATTCAAGAGCAACAAGGGCAGATCGAAGAATTGAAAACGGCTGTTGCAGAACTTAAAAAACAAAATGAATTGCTAATGCAATTGGTGAATAAAAAATAAATTCATTCTACATATAATTTAAAAACGTTTGCTTCGGCAAGCGTTTTTTTTTGCCCTATCCCTTGGTCTATTCGTTTATTAATATTATTATTTTTTGAAATTGGAAGTGTTTGGATATCAGAACAATGTCTGTGATAAATTGAAGTAAAAAACGTTTAATCGGTATTTTTGTAACTTTAGTCGATATTATTGTTACATTTGCAACTTTTTAAAAATACCACAGGCGCAGCATCTGCGTCACTTAATTATTATCAAATAAATGAAACCAACTTATCAACTATTGCTTTGCGCATTAGTATTTACACTTACAACCTCTTCCTTCTCCCAGGTCGGAATCGGGACCACCACACCAAACGCCAGTTCAATTTTAGATATCACCTCTACCACTGCCGGTTTATTAACCCCAAGAATGACAACGGCACAAAAATCAGCCATTGCATCACCTGCAACAGGATTATTGATTTATCAAACCGATGGAACTGCAGGCTTTTATTATTATAATGGCTCAGCTTGGACACCTTTTGGTTCTACGGGATGGGCATTGACGGGAAATGCAGGGACAACCCCGGCAAGTAATTTTTTAGGTACAATTGATGGTCAAGACCTTGTCATCAAAACAAACAATGCTGAAGTGATCCGTGTGTTATCCGGAGGAAATGTAGGTATCGGAACAACTGCTCCAAGCAGCAAATTACATGTTGTAGCTGCTGCAATAGCACCTTCAACAGGTACACAAAACTTTGAATCTATAGCTATAGCAAATGTAACGACAACAGCGGGGACAAACCCCTATCAAATAAATAGCAATAGTGGTTGTGTTGCTGCCGATGTTTGGAAAATTGCAACAACAAGTAGCAATCCTCCTTGCACAACATGTACAACAAACAGAGCAACAATAGCTTACGGGTCGGGGACATGCAATCAAAATGCCACGTTAGTTGCCGGTCCATATACCGCTACTTCTACTTCTGCAACAGTGAGTTTCTCTTATAGTTATGATGACTACTCTTCGGATGCGACAGACTCTTTCGTTGCTACACTTTATAATGAGACAACTAGCACAGTGGTTTCAACACTAATAAACACATCAGCTGACGCTATCAGCTTATCTTACACAAGCGCTGCTATTACTGTAATAAGTGGCAATACCTATTCTATACGATTTAAATATACTGGAAATGGAGCTTGGGGCGCATCTGTAGATAATGTTTCAATAACATTTGCAACCGGCAATGGAGCGGCTCTTAAAATTGTCGATGGTTCTCAAGCAGCAGGCAAGGTACTAACTTCTGACGCTTCCGGTAACGCTTCTTGGGCACCAGCTTCACCAGGAACTGTATATACTTTTACTAATGGGTTAACTGAAACATCCGCAGCGGTAAAATTAGGCGGTACACTAACGGGCGCAACAACTATCGATTTTAATGGGAATAATTTACAAATGCTTCGCTCAACCGGAAAATATTTCCAGGTTGGACAAGCAGCATTACCATCTAATTACGCAACGATACAAGGTAGTACTTTTATTGACGGCGCAGATTCAAATAACACAAGGGATGTGGTAGCTCTTTTTAATAAAGGAGGCGGAAGTGGGACAACGACTTTTCTTGGTTCTATTGAATACATCACCGATGGCATTACCGAATTTCAATTTAGCGACAACGTTTGTCCTGCATCGGACAATTCCGTATCTTTAGGGAGATTAGGTACAACAAGTCCTTTTAATTTAAGATGGAAAGAATTAGTTTGCGTAAACGGAGTGATACAAACTTCTGACGCAAGGCTCAAAAAAGATATTAAAAAAATAGAGTACGGGCTGAATGAAATATTAAAATTAAAACCAGTGACCTTTAAATGGAAAGATGATTTTGCAGAAAAAGGAGTGCCAGTGCCTGAGGATAAAAAGGAAAATCATATTGGTTTTATTGCTCAGGATTTATTGCAAATTTTACCTGAAGTTGTTACTACTCATTCCTGGCAAAAAACTTCGGAAGATAAACCCGCACAGTATAAACCCGTTGGTAATTACGGCGTAAATTACAGCGAAATAATTCCCGTAACGGTTAAAGCCATTCAGGAACAGCAAGCACAGATTGAAGAATTGAAAAAAACCACCTCAGAATTAAAAAGCGTCATTTCAGAATTGAAAAAACAAAATGAATTGCTCTTGAGATTAATGGACAAAAAATAAAAGATCGTTACTTTTTAATGAAAAAGCGTTTTCTTCGGAAAGCGCTTTTTTATTGTAATAGAGTTATAATCTGATACACTACTTTTTTAGGATCGATACTTCGCATTGCATCTTCATACCCCGAAATCATTTTATTCCCGTAAACAGATGTCGGCAACATTGGAAATTGTTCCCTGTCGGAAACCAGCGCATTCTCTAAAGGCTGATGGAACGGGGAAAATCCGGCGTATGGATGTGTTGCTCCCCAAAGTGTCATTACTTCTATACCAAGCATAGCGGCAATATGTGCATTTCCACTATCCATACTGACCATAAGGTTCAAATTGCTGATGAGTTGCAATTCTTGCCTGAAAGTGATTTTCCCGGCAACGGTAATGACATTTTCGCGATGGTCTGAAAGTGAATTCAGAATTTGTATTTCATTTGCTCCTCCGCCAAAAAGCAATATTTTGTATTGATTGTTTTTCGATAAATCTGAAATTACCCGTTGCAAGAGATCTAGCGGATACACTTTTGAATCATACTGTGCAAAAGGGGCAATACCGATCCATTTTTGGTTTTTCTCTCCAACCAAGGCAATGATTTCGGGGGCCATTTTTTGTTTTGGCGGAAATTGGGGATGCAGCAGATTGACCGCAAAACCCAATTCCGAAAAAACCTGGGCATGTCTCTCAAACATAGTAATAAGAGGCTGAAAGACTTTGTTTTCGGCTCTGGTTAAAGCCGCTTTGTCTTTTCTACCCTTATCAACGGACGCTGTTTTTTTGCCGCTTGCCGCAAAAAGATTTCGGACCACTTTTGAACGCAATACGTTATGAAGATCGGCAAACGCATCAATTTTCAAGGGTTTTAAATCCTGAAACAACCTAACTAATCCCAAGAAACCCTTGTGTCTTCCTTTGGCATCAAATGCAAAAAAATCCACATTTGGAATCTCTTCAAAAAAAGGTTTATAGAAGTGTCGTGAAATAAACGTAATTCTGACATCCGGATTTTGGGTTACAAAAGCCCGTATAACAGGAACCGTCATGGCGACATCCCCCATTGCGGAGAGTCTCATGACGGCTATATGTTTGATTTTTTTAGACAATTTAGGAGTTGTCAGATTTAATCTATTTTTTGTTTTGGTACAAAACCGGATTCAGTTCATCATCGTTGTACATTTTCATTTGCTTGTACACTTTCATGAATTTGCTTCCGTTCTCGATATCCTGCAATAAATCATCAATCGCGGTCGATAAATCGCTAAGCTGTTCCATAAGGATATCCAGTTTTGCCTGGCATTTATCCCTGTGGTCCTGAGATGCTTCGGCACGGGTAGCCTCTTCCTGCATGTGATAAATTTTCAATGCCAGAATCGACAGCCTGTCAAAAGCCCAAGCCGGACTTTCAGAGTTGATTTTCGCATTTTCCTTTACCTTAACACCGCTGTATTTCTGAAGAAAATAACTGTCTATATATTCTACCATATCGGTTCGGACCTGATTGGAGGCATCAATTTTGCGTTTCAATACCAAAGCTTCCACCGGGTCGATATTCGGATCCCGGATAATGTCCTCATAATGCCACTGCACTGCATCAACCCAATTCTTCGCATATAACAAATGCTCAAACTTATCTTTAGGATAGGCGTTGCTGATGGGTTGGTCTACACTATCAAATTTATGATAATCTTTAATACTTTCTTCGAATACAGAATAAGCTAATTTTGAAAACATATCTTTACATATTAAAAGACAAAGATACTTTTTATACTTTTATGGTCTAAAAAAACTTTAGAAGTTTAATTTCAAAAATAACGCCATGCATATTCATCATTTATCCGAAGCCAACAGTGTCCTGAACCATTTCTTGGGGCAAATCAGGAACGTTAATATTCAGCATGATAGTATGCGTTTCCGAAGAAATATTGAGCGGATCGGGGAAATCATGGCGTATGAATTGAGCAAGAAACTGCATTATCAAAACGTAGATATCCAAACACCCCTTGGCATAAAACCGACTGCCGAAATCAACGACCAACTCGTTTTATGCTCTATTCTACGAGCAGGACTGCCTCTGCACATCGGTTTTCTGAACTATTTTGACAGTGCCGAAAACGGTTTCATTTCTGCTTACCGACACCATCCCAATAATGACGATTTTTTCGATATTCTTGTCGAATACAAGGCCATTCCGGACATCAACAATAAAAATTTATTATTGATTGACCCGATGCTGGCCACGGGACAGTCTATTGTTGCAGTGTTCAATAAATTAATGGAAAATGCAACTCCTAAAGAAATACACATTGCTGTCGTAATAGCCGCGCCGGAAGGTATTGCACTTTTAAAGGAAGAGCTACCGGACAATTGCCATCTTTGGATTGCTTCGATTGACGAGAAACTAAACGACAAAAACTACATCGTTCCCGGATTGGGCGATGCCGGCGATTTAGCATACGGTAATAAATTATAGTTGGGAGAAAAAAGTAAAAAGACAGCAGGCTACCAGAACAAACATCACTAACTCTTGTCTTAATTTGGCTTGTGGCGTCTCAATCTGGCTCGTTGCCATCACCGATAACGGGGCAAAAGTAAACACCAGGATATCGTTGCTCTTATTCGACGAAACCAGAAAAACAGTTATCGCAATAAAAAAGAAAGAAATCATTTTCTTGTACGAAGAGTGCAGAATCAATGGTTTATGGGATAAGGTCGTCAGCAAAGACACTAAAAAGAACAGCATTACCGCCACATAAATGGATAAGGCCAGATTCTGATAATTATTCTCAAAATAATTAATCTTGATATTGGTGGTCATATTTCCCAAAAACCCATCGATAAGTGTTTTATCGGCCATCACCGAGAACAAGACAAAAATTGTGGCTACTGTAAATAAGGCGACGAAAGGCAAAAACCAGTTGCGATAGTCCCTGGCGCCATGGAACAGAATGGAAATAAATACCATCAGAATAAAAAGAACGCTCCAAAAATGAAACAAAGCAGCCACAAAAACCCAAAAGGAAGCATCAAATATTTTTTCTTTGATGGTTTTCATCGTCTGCATCGAAATTAATCTTCGCAACGCCAACAGTATAAAAAAATTGGAAATAACCAAATTCGGATTATTGAGAATCGAAGGGAATAAAAGCAGGAATAAAAAATAGAAAAAAACTGGGTACGTACTGTCCTTACTGAGTCCGTTTTTCTTCGTAATAAAATTCATTACAAACAAGGAACCGAAGAACAACGCCAGAATTCCAACTTTCTGTATGATAGAAAAAGCCGATTTGGTCCAGGAAATATCCTGAAACTGATATAGAAAAAAGAAAACCAGCATCAATAAAATGACCAATGCATAATTTAATGGTGTAGATTTTCTAAAAAGACTTGTTATCATACGGATATTTTATACTTTTGTAAATGTAAATATAATACTTGTACAAAGATGAGAGCATTTTTTGAAGGAATACAATGGTTGTTTGAAAATATCTTTTTCGCGCCGCACAATTTTTTAAGACAATTAGAGCTTGAAAACTGGGCACTAGCAAACATAATCAACTGGATTTTCATGATTATTTGTGCAGTTGCAACAGTATACTGGTGTAAACAATTGAAATTGCACCGGGATAACAATGAAGAATATCAAGATACAACGGCGCATTCTTTCTTAAAATAAAGGCCCTAACCCCAGAGGGAATAAAGGAATTTATAAATCATAGCCAATATCTTTTCTAAAATACATCTTATCAAAATGTAGCTGGTCTATGTTTTGATAAGATTTTTTTATGGCCTGCTGATAGTCATCCCCATACGAAGTCACAGCCAAAACCCTACCGCCATTACTCAGAACCTGACCGTTTTCGGACTTCGTTCCGGCATGAAAAACAATCGAATCGGTTACCTTTTCAATTCCGGATATCACTTTTCCTTTTTCATAGTCTTCCGGATAACCGCCTGAAACGACCATGATTGTAGTGGCGCTTCTTTCATCAATTTCCAGTTCCGTTTTATCCAGAGTCTGGTTTGCTACCGCCTGAAATAACGCTACCAGATCCGATTTCAATCTGGGAATGACCACTTCCGTTTCCGGGTCGCCCATTCGCACATTGTATTCGATGACTATCGGTTCGTTTTTCACGTTAATCAGCCCGATAAAAACAAAACCTTTATATGGGATTCCGTCTTTCTGGAGGCCTTCAATAGTTGGTTTTACAATGCGTGTTTCGATTTTTTTCAACAAAACAGCATCTGCAAAAGGAACGGGGGAAACTGCTCCCATTCCGCCTGTATTCAATCCGGTATCTCCTTCGCCAATTCTTTTATAATCCTTCGCGGTTGGCAGAATTTTGTAATTTTTTCCATCGGTTAACACAAAACAACTCAATTCGATACCGTCAAGGAATTCTTCGATTACAACTTTAGAACTCGCTTCTCCAAACTTTTCGTTAATCAGCATGTTTCGCAATTCTTCTTTGGCTTCCGCCAAATCCTGAATGATCAAAACACCTTTTCCTGCTGCCAGACCATCAGCTTTCAAAACAAATGGCGGCTGTAAGGTTTCCAGAAACTGACAACCTTGCTCTACTGTTTCTTTGGTAAAACTATCATATGCAGCTGTTGGGATCTGATGCCTAACCAGAAATTCTTTTGCAAATTCCTTGCTTCCTTCTAGTTGTGCTCCCATTTTTGAAGGACCGATAACCGGAATATGTTTTAAACTGTCGTCGTTTTGAAAAAAATCAAAGATTCCCTTTACTAATGGATCTTCCGGACCTACCACCACCATTTCTACTTTTTCCTGAAGTACGAATGTTTTGATGGCGTTAAAATCGGTTGGGTTGAGATTCACGTTTGTTGCTATCGCTTCTGTTCCCGCGTTTCCCGGCGCCACAAAAAGTTGGGAGCATAATGGACTTTGGAGCATTTTCCAGGCAAAAGCATGCTCTCTTCCTCCGGAACCAAGTAGTAAAATTGTCATTGTGTAGTTGTTTATGTTGTTGTTAGCACTTCCATGCCTGAGTGTTGTAACCGCAAAAATAATTGCTTTTGAACGTAAAAAATAATTAATTCTTAAAAAGTTCTCGCTTCTTGACCATTAATGGGCCTTAAATATTATTTTTGATAAAAATAACGTCACCATGTTTTCTCTTTTCGATTTAACGCTCCATTATAATGGTTTTCCAATTCAGAAAGCGAAAGAACAATTGGCTGAAATTTTAGCGATTCCGGAAACCAATTACGAAGAATTTATCGTCTCAAGCCGTCAAAAAATCGTCGAGTTCCACCTGCAGAATAATGCGTACTATCGCCATTTTGCTGGCATAAATGAATTTGAAAATTGGGAAAGTCTGCCGGTGATGCAAAAAAAAGATTTTCAGCAACCTTTAATAGAGCGCCTTTCACAAGGATTTGCGGAAAACAAGGTGTATGTCAACAAAACTTCCGGTTCGAGCGGCGATCCTTTTATTTTTGCGAAAGATAAATTATGCCATGCGTTGACCTGGGCAAGTAATATGTACCGTTTCGGATGGTTTGACATTGATTTTAACACATCGTACCAAGCTCGATTTTATGGCATTCCACTTGATTTTTTTGGTAATAAAAAAGAACGCCTAAAAGATTTTTTGAGCCATCGGTTCCGCTTTACCATTTTTGATTTATCCGACACTGTTTTAGAAGGTTTTCTGCATCATTTTCGAACCAGAAAGTTTGATTACATCAATGGCTATACGAGTTCCATCGTTTTGTTTGCCAAATATCTGCAAAAGAAAAATATCATCCTGAAAGACATCTGTCCCACGTTGAAAGTGTGTATGGTCACTTCAGAAATGCTTTTTGAGGATGATAAAATTTTACTCGAAAAGCAATTTGGTATTCCGATAGTCAATGAATATGGTGCCTCCGAATTGGATCTGATTGCCTTTCAAACTCCAAATGACGAGTGGCAGGTCAATGCCGAGACCTTGTTTGTAGAGATTATGGATGATTATAACAACGTGTTGCCGTATGGTCAGGAAGGCCGCGTGGTAATTACATCCCTTTTTAATAAGGTACACCCGTTCATCCGATATGATATTGGTGATATTGGGATTTTGGATGAAAGAAGTACGCTAAAAAAACCGATTCTGAAGCAACTGATTGGTAGGACAAATGATGTCGCGATATTACCGAGTGGCAAAAAATCGCCGGGTCTGACTTTTTATTATGTGACCAAAAGCATCATTGAAGACGATGGGAATGTGAAGGAATTTATCATTATCCAAACCAAAATTGACACGTTTGAAATAGAGTATGTTAGTGAAAAAGAATTAACAGCTGAACAGATTCAGGATATCGAGAAAGCCATTACCTTATATTTAGAGCCTAATCTGAAATTTAATTTTACCCGAAAAACTACGTTGGAAAGAAGCAACCGGGGCAAACTGAAACAGTTCCGTTCTATGGTGTAATCCTTTTGATATAACGTGGTTTAATTAACAGTTGGGTGAATAAAAATCCGGCCATGCAAAAAAGCGCTGAGACAAAATTATACCCGTGAAATTTTCTATAAACGGCAAAGTTATGCTGAATCAGATTCAATTTGGATGCCGAAATCGAATCCTGGCGAATTCGATAGGAAGCCAGAATTTCCGGAACGGACTGCGCTGTTTTTATTTTTTTTAGGATGGTCAACCAGAGCATCCAGTCCTGCCGTTTGCGAATGGCCGAAATAGCAATTTTACCAAAATAATCCGCATCATAAATACCCGTCAGATTACCCACATAATTGCAAAAGAATAATTGGCGGTACGATAACGCTTTCGGTGCTTCCACTGTTTTGTTCAAAGGATTGCCTGCTTCGTCGATGCAGTCGTAGAAGGAAAAAGTAAATGGTGAGTTGTTTTTGATAAGAAAATCAATCTGTTTTTTCAGTTTCTCTGGTTTCCATAAATCATCGGCATCCAAAAAGGCGATGTATCGGCCTTGAGCCTTACCTAAAGCGGTATTTCGAGCGATTCCGGCACCTGAATTTCGTTCCAGTTGAAACAATTTGATTCGAGGGTCATGTTCCGCCATTTCTTTGACCAGACTCACCGTTTGATCCGAAGAGCAGTCGTCGACAACGAGCATCTCCCAGTTGACATAACTTTGATTCTGGACCGATTTTATAGTCTGGACAATAAATTTTTCGGAATTGTAGCTGGGTGTAATTATGGATACAAGCGGCGTGTCCATATTAATATGCTTTTTCTTCGCCTTGAAAAATATTAACGACGGTTTGAATAATCACTTTCAAATCTAAAATAATCGACCAGTTTTCAATATAAAATACATCAAATTTAATTCGGTTGATCATGTCTTCATCCGTTTCGATTTCGCCACGAAAACCTCTGACCTGCGCCAAACCTGTGATTCCTGGTTTTACGTAATGTCTGACCATGTATTTTTGAATTCTGTTTCCATAGGATTTATTCTGCGACCATAAGTGGGGCCTTGGTCCTACAACAGACATATCGCCCATTAATACATTTAGAAACTGAGGCATTTCATCTAAACTTGTTTTTCTTAAAAAGCGTCCGATTTTGGTGACCCTGGGGTCATTTTTAGAAGCTTCCTTTTCGGTTGTTTTATTGATTTTCATCGAACGGAACTTGTAACAGAAAAACTCCTTTTCATCCAGTCCGGGACGGCCCTGCTTGAAAAAAACAGGCCCTTTCGACTCCAATTTAATGAGAATCGCTAAAATTGGAATTAGCCAGGATAGCAACCCCACAATCACAATTAATGAAAATACGATATCAAAAATTCTCTTAAATGCTTTGGTTGTAGGTTCATGAAGGACCGTTTTTTTTAACGAAAGAACCGGGAAGATTTCATAATAGTCTATTTTTAAATTTTTCGAAAAAATCTCTTTTGTGTCCGGAATAAATTTTAGGATTCGGTTGTTTTCATCGGCAAAAAAGACCAGATCTTTCAGTTGCTCATTGGAAATTTCATTCAGCGAGCAGTAAATTTCATCTACTTTGTTATCAATGACATATTTTTTTAAATCTTCTACTTTTCCTTGAATATTCTCATTCGTTTTCTTATCTGAGAAAAAAGCCAGGAATCGGTATCCGTAATCGGCTCTGGTTTCAAAAAGTTCTTTTAAACGTATGGCTTCTGGCGTGTATCCGATGATGATTGCTCTTCTTAAATTACTGCCGGTTATCAATCGGTATTTCTTTAAATAATAGAACAGTGAAAATTTGGAGATGGCAATAAAGGTCATGCTTGAAGTCACGAAAATAGCAACGGCTCTCCCACTGAAGAGAACTTCTTTAGAGAAAGGAAAGAAAGCAATTACCACCAGGACAAATATAGCACCTTGTTTTAGTAATTTGGTGGTAATTTCAACTGGTGTGGTAAATCGGTAGATTTCATAGAATTTTACAAAAAAAGCCACAGCCATCCATCCCGAAGTCTGATATAAAAGGTAACAGAACGCATTTAAATTAAGCTCCCTGAAGAAAAACAAGCAAAATACAGAAATCACCATCAGATCCATTAAGACGCTGATAGGACGGATGTATTTCGAATATCTTCCTACGTGAAAGGTCATCATAACTTAACGAATATAACCGGTAAAATCTTTGTGTTCCTCTTTCAATAATTCTTCTGTCGATAAGGATTTGAAATAATCATATGTGATTTTCATACCTTCGGCTCTGGATATTTTTGCTTCCCAGCCTAATATTTTTTTCGCCTTCGTAATATCAGGCTGGCGCTGCAGCGGGTCATTGATTGGTAGCGGATGGTAGACAATTTTTTGGCTGGTTCCGGTTAATTTAATAATTTCTTCGGCAAAATCCTTGATGGTGATTTCGTCCGGGTTTCCAATATTTACAGGCAGTACATAATCAGAATGCAGCAACCTGAAGATACCTTCCACCTGATCGTCGACATAACAGAAGGAACGTGTTTGCATTCCGTCTCCGAAAATAGTCAAATCTTCTCCGCGAAGTGCCTGACCGATGAAAGCCGGAATTACGCGGCCGTCATTCAAACGCATTCTCGGTCCGTAGGTGTTAAAAATCCTAACGATTCTTGTTTCCACTCCGTGAAAAGTATGGTATGCCATTGTTATTGATTCCTGAAAACGTTTGGCCTCGTCATACACTCCTCTTGGGCCGATTGTGTTTACGTTTCCGTAGTATTCTTCGGTTTGCGGGTGCACTAACGGATCACCGTATACTTCGGATGTAGATGCAATAAGTATTCTGGCATTTTTGGCCCTGGCTAAACCCAAAAGATTGTGTGTCCCTAATGAACCTACTTTCAGGGTTTGTATCGGTATTTTCAAATAATCGATAGGGCTGGCCGGTGAAGCAAAATGCAGTATATAATCCAGCTCTCCCGGAATGTGGATATATTTCGTAATATCGTGATGATAAAATTCGAAATCTTTATGTTTGAAAAGATGTTCGATATTTTTTAAGTCACCGGTAATAAGATTATCCATTGCTTTTACAGAATATCCTTCTGCAATAAAACGATCACAAAGATGCGAACCCAAAAATCCTGCGGCACCTGTAATAAGTATTTTTTTCATCATATTATTTTATTCTTTTTTTGGGGCAATTGGTATAAATCCGGAGTTAAACAGACAGTACATTGCGGTAAAAAACATTACGCCTCTCTGTCTCCATAAAAATGATTCCGTCAAAAATAAACTTATCATTAGAACTGCAAAAGAAATATGGATAAAATCTTTTGTTTTAAGGGCATTTTTTATGTTTACAAACAACATTGTCAGTAATATCACCAATCCGAATATTCCCAATTCGGCAAAATTCTGAATGTATTGATTGTGAAAGTTTTTAGTCTGGTATCCTTGTTGGGTCTCATCTCCTAAAAAAAGATTATACTGCACCCCTTTGGCAGCAATTTTTGGATACGAAGCATTTAAACCATAACCGGTAAAAAAGATGCCATCTTCCTGAAGCATCTCGAGAAAAATCCGCATCTGATATACTCTAAATGCCGTGCCTGGAAAATAATCATTGGGCTGAAAAGTGGTATTGGTCCATGCCTGCTTAATGCTGACATTATATACAGGCCCGGACTCTTTACTGATAACATCATTAACACTGCTGTCGGTCATAATGGTTTCATATTCTTCTTTGAAACGATCCTTAATTTTACCGACGAATGTCAGGGAAAAAAGAAAAATAATGAATATTATGAGGTTTTTCAGTCGCATCTTTTTTGAAATTTTCGAGTAAAATAAATGATAGCAAATCATTAATCCGATGAAGACCACGATGATGTTCTTGGAAGACAACAAAAAGACCATGGCAAGCAATAAACCAATGGCAATAATATCTATTACTGATTTGTTTGTTTTGGTAAAAAAATAGAAAAAGGCCATGGCAACATAGACTGAAACGTGAATGGCATTGACATCTTTAGTTACCAGTTCATGATAGAAAAAAACAGATGAATCCCCCGTGAAAGCAAAACGGATAAAGGCTTTAGTGAAATAAAAAAGGACAAAAAGGAGAATCCCGAAACTGTAAAACCGGATGATTTTCCTTTTCTGTTCCGGCGATAATTCCTTAAACAGCAAAAAACAAAGCGGAATCAGCAATAACGGAAGTTCTTTAGAGAGCGATGCTATCGAGCTTGGCTTATCAATGGACCATAGCACAGAAATCGCCATCAGCACATACAATAATATGGGCAGGTAAAGATAAATGTCAACTTTAAAATTGGTTTTTTTGAAAGTAATCAATGTTACTATTAACAGAAGTCCAAGGGAAATACTGTTTACAGCATAACTCAGCGGGATAGTCAATAGCACTAAAAGTATAAATAGTAGCGAAGAATGGTTTTTACTTTCCTGTTGCAGCTCTTGAAATACAGTCTTCAAATAATTGTAGGTATTTGCCATTTATCTTATTCCAATTAAATTCATTTACAATTGCCTCAAAGTTGTTTTGAATGAGCGGCAAGTTATCGCTTTTTTTGGTTGTATTCAGGATATTTTTCACTTCTCCGGCATTCGAAAAATAATAGGCATTCCCTTTAAGGACTCCCTTATTAAAATCATTATTGTGCGCCACAACCAAAGCTCTCGAGGCCATAGCTTCTAAAAGCGAGGGGTTGGTTCCGCCAACGGAGTGGCCATGAAAATAAATATTCGAAAAGTAACGCAGGTTATCCAAATGCTCCAGATTATAAACCGCTCCTACAAAGCGTATATTGGAGAAATATTTGAATTTGTTTTTCAGATATTCCCCATATTTGGTATTGTGCTTACCAATGACTAAAATTGGGGTTTTGTCTTCATTTAAGGAAACTCCCTCCAATACCATGTCCAGGTTATTCTCCGGCTCAAAACGCGCCATAATCATGTTATACTTGTCTTTTTCAACATTGTATTGTGCGATAATCGGTTCGTTTGGGTTCGTAAAAGCATGGGCGCCGTAAGCGATATAGGTCGACTCTTTTTTGTATTGGTCCAGCAGGAATTTTTTGATTCCCAACGAATCGGAAACCAGATAATCACTACTGATGGCAGCTAATCGTTCGGCAAATTTGAGGAATTGCTGTACGGGTCTTGAATATTTGGTCCGCTTCCATTCCAATCCGTCCATATTGGTGATGATAATTGGCTTTTTGGGCAGCAGAAAGAACCAGATGGAATTGCTGGTATACCCCAACTGAAGGATAATATCGAAATTTCTTTTTCGGGAATCCAAAATACAATTGAGGTCATACACAAATTGTCCGAAAGTTCCTAGCTTGTGCTCCGGATCGTTCTGATGGATTATGTGTACTCCATGAAAGGATTTTTCCTGAAAAGGATGATTGTGCGAATTATAAACATATACCTCATGACCCTGCTCAACTAGATATACAGAGAAAAACTCAGCAAATTGCTCAAATCCTCCGTAATAATTGGGTACCCCGCGTGTTCCTAGAATGGCTATTTTCATCAACAAAATTTCATATTGTAGGGGTAAAAATACTGTTTTATGTGATAAAACAAGGGCCCAAACTGATTAAAACTTGTTTTTTATTGCCTAATAAAAATAGATTTAGCGGTACATTTGTTAAATAATCTCTTCGAATATTCTTTCAAAATGCTGGACATGACTTTCCAAAGAAAAATAATCGATCGCTCTCTGGTGTCCTTTAATTCCAAATTCTTTTCTTAATTCGGGATTAACAATCAGTTTATTTAAGGCCTCTGCCAAACTGTTTTCGTTATTGGGTATAAAAAGGAATCCCGTTTCATCGTCAATTACGATTTCTGTTGGACCGCCATGATTGGATGCCACGACCGGTTTTTTTGACAACATCGCTTCAATTACCACCATCCCGAAAGGTTCTGGTTGGGTTGAAGGTACTACAGCAATGTCTATAGCATCCCAAAATTTCCCGATTTCTTTTTGAAAAGGAATAATAGTTACTTTTTGCTCCAAGTGATATTCTCTAATTTTTTCCTTCAGATTTGTTTCGAATATTTCCTGATTTGGCGGAGCGGAACCCAGGAAAACCAATTTGATATTAGAATGCGTTTCCGTCAAAATGTGGAAAGCACTCAACAGCAATTGCTGTCCTTTCCAGCTATTGATTCTTCCCACCAATGCGATTACAATCTCCCTGTCATTGGACAAAAGATAATCTTTACGGACTTTGTTTATCTCCTCTGCCGAATAATCTACCTTTTGATGGACGTCAATGCCATTCCAGACAAATTCCGATTTGTCAGTTAAGATCTTATTATTTTCAATCCAGAAATTCATCGTTTCCTTAGAATCGTATACCACTTTATGGTTGCTTTCTATTGCAAGGATTTTTTTGAACGCACGGTTAAAAATTTTCGGTGTTGCAATGATTTCCTGAACATGCCATAAATGTTTGATATTTCTTTTTTTGGCAAATAAAATACCAATCAATGCAGCTAAAGTATGGGAATAAACCAATTTGAAATCATGCTCCTGATGCAGTTGATCCAACATTTTAATCCCATCCTTATATTCCTTGAATATTTTCACGAGATTTTTTGGTGTAAACATTTTTCGGTAAAGTTTCAATACCGGAGCAATGACTACTTTTATATTGTTTTTTTCTAATTCCTCTTTTAATGGACCTTCAAAGGGTAATACTACCACAGGATAATACTTGGTTTTATCCAACTCCGATATAAACATCAGAATTGTTTTATCGGAGCCATAAAGTTCCGCCGATTGATGTATAAAAAGTATGCTTTTCATTATTCTTGAATGTTATTGCGGGATTTTTCTGAATAGGCAATTAAAAACCCCATGAATATGGTCTTGGTGTCAATTAAATTATAAAATCCCAGAAAAACCCAATTTGATAGTATTAAAAAAATTCCAGTTCCTAAAAAAAGTAAATTTATCTGCCTGATCTTATTGGAATCACCTTTCTTTTTCCTGAAAAAATAATATATCGAATACAGGTAAATCAGAATGCCGACAATTCCGGATTTTAAAAAAACAATCATGAATCCATTATGGAGGATAGAGATAAACCGTAATTCCATATCTCCCAAATAGACTTTTTGCTTTAAGTCAATGATAGAACCTAAACCTTTGCCGAAAAACACATTCCACATCCCATCTCTCGACACTTGTCTGATGGTCATAATGTTCTCATAGGAGCGATAATTATCATTAAAATCAATATAATCTGCCCTGTTTATTTTTGTTTTAAAAGGCTCCAGTGGCGCCACTTTTATCTTGTATAAGAATGCCTCTACACCTTCCCCGTTCCGTTTAGGGTCTATATACAATACGGCCACATAACCAATAATGGAAACGAGTATTATGGTTGTAATGATGGTCAATGATGTTTTATTCAATGTGAAATACCCTTTGATGGCCAGAAATAAAATAAGGAATTGAAGAAAATTGGTTCGGGCAAGGTACAAAAAGACCGAGAACCCCACAATCAAAGTTATGATTCTGAGTCTCTTTGGGGATAAGTCGAGTTCGAATTTTTTATGAAAGATCAATATTATCAATACATAAACTTCATAATCGCTAAAGTATCCGCCATAAAAACGCAGGTCATTTACAGTGGCTGCCCGGAAAACGATTACTGCAAAAAGTAAAATAAGAAGGTGCAGAACCGCAATAATTAAACCTGTGGTAATCACTAATTTGAATGCATTATTCAGGTTTCTTTTACACAACTGATACCCTATAAAGAACCCGATGACCGGCTTGATCAAATAGGCCACATCCCTAATGATGTAATAGGTTTTATACTCATGAAAAAACATTACTACCGTGGCAATGACTAAAATAACGAGAAATGGAATGGACAGTTTTAAAAATGAATACGAATAATTTTTACTGACAGAAATCAATACGGTGCCTGTCCAAACCAACATGGTCAGCTCAAAGTTGTTCAGGTAGGGAATTGTAACGCATAAGACAAATAGTAATTGAGACAGAAAATTACTGGGAACGGCTATTTTCATCTACTCTATCTTTTTTATGATTTTGGCCGGGATTCCCCCGATAACGGAATAGTCCGGAAAGACCCCGTTTACCACCGCACCGGCGGCAACTACAGAATGGTTACCAACAACACAACCGTCCAGAAAGGTAACTTTTGCGCCAACCCATACATTGTTTCCTATTATTATTCCCTTTGAAGTAACGCCCTGCTCCCGAATTAATTTGTTGAGATCACTGAAATTATGGTTTTCGGAATGAAAACTAACATACGAGCCCATAATTACATTATCGCCAATTTCGATACCACCGGGCGCACCAAAATGGGTAAAATCACCTACGGCGGAATTATTTCCCATCTTTAATCCGACACCGAATTTTGAGAAATGACTTGTGGACAACAAATTGGAATAAGCCCCTATTTTAACTCCATCTCCAAGAATTATCTTGTGTTTCGCGTATCCGTCAAGTTTTGTATGATGTTCTATCGTTACATTTTTCCCAAAGGAAATATTTTTCCGGTTATAGACGGTACAATGTCTTTCGAAATACACTTTGGATCCTGTTTTCAAATAGCCCCTAATAAGCATCATCCCCCTTTTATAAAGTGTTAATAAAATAAGAGAATCAGGAATATCAGAATCGATGGAATATGATTTTCCTGACTTGGCTAATAATTTTTGAAATAATGTTTTAATCATTTTTTAGGGAATCAGAAAATTCGCTTCCAATAGGCATGCTTTTAATTCCTTCCAAAAATACACTTTTTGCTCTAAATAGAAATAAGTATTTTTTGAAGGATCCTAATAGGCGAATTTGTCTTTTAAATAAAAATAATAAATAAAAATTGTAGCGGTTTCGACGGCGATCAAGGTCATAAAAATAGCGTACGTTTTATAGTATGGAAACAGTGCCATCATTAGCAGTAAATTGAGGAATACCATAGCCACGGTAACCCTGATATAGAATCTCTGACTGTTGGACCCTAAGACCAATTGTTTCAAGGGATTGGATATAGCCAATACCACTGGCACCAAAACTGCAAGCCGTAATAGGATACTGATTTCAGAAAGGTCAATTTTGGTAAAAAAGGAAACTATGGGGATGGCCAATACATAAATAATTACCATGGACACAGTGACAAAAATAAAATTCATACCATTGTATATTTTCCAGAACCGCAGTCCGCTTTGCTCGTCTTTTTCCAAAAGAAAACAAATCCTGGGATATACAAAATTAAAGAACAAATTAATGTAGGTTTTAAAAATCACGATGACCTGATCTACTATTTTATATTGTCCCGCGAGAAGATTGTTTCCAAACAGACCGATTATCATAATCGGGGCATACATTTGGAGTGACACAAAAATCTGGGAAGAAAACATGGAAAAGTTTTCTTGAAGGAGTTTGGCTATGTCCGTTTTTTGGGTTTTTCTAAAACTAAAAGAGTACTTATTCAAGATATAGCCAAAGGCAAGTAAGTTGGCCAAAATTGTTCCTATTCCCCACCATAAATTGATGTAGATATAATCTTGCTGTTGGTGTATGAAGACAAAAATCCCCAAAAGGTAAATGACTTTTGAAATGATGGTCAGAATCGTGATCCATTTGAAGTTTTCTAATCCCTGAAGAAACCAGGTCGGGTTTAAAAACTGGCCGATTAAAATGGGAAGTCCCAGAAAAAACAACTTCTTTTCGGTATTGAAAAAAGGAACCAGGTAAAATAACAAAGAGCAGAGTATCAAAACCAGTGTCAACAATACGAATTTTGAACAGAAGGTAGTAATGAAGATTTTCTCTAACTCGGCATTGTTTCCCCTGTTGACCGCAACATCTTTCACGCCGATAATATCCGAACCATAATCAATAAAGACCATTATAAAAAAGGAAATAGCCATGGCAATGCTCACTTTACCATAACTTTCAATTCCACAAACAGAGACTATGTAAGGAACAACCAATAGGGGCGTAATCAAATTAAAACCTTGTCCCAGTCCATAAATAAACAGATTGGTGTTTTGTTTGCTTTTTAATAATGCAGTTATTTTTTCCTTAAACATTTAGAAGTATGAATAGAATTTCAAATATACATAAAAGAAAATGCTGTAAACAGAATCCTATTTCTGTTTACAGCATTTTAAAAATTTTCTAAAACTATTTAGTTATTTTAGTAACTTCATCAAGAATAGCTTGTTGAGGATAGTAAAAAGGGGTAGTGAATGTTTTAGGGTTTTTTACAAATTTAATAGTTCCTTTAACTTGATCAATTTCAGTTTTTACGGAATCGTTAGCTATAAAATATTTTAAAAAATCAGATCCTTTAGCTTCAAATGTTTTTCCATAAAAATTTAATTTAAATTTTTCAAGTATAACATCTCCTTGTTCTTTGTTTAATCCAAAATCTAGTCTAATGTCTGTAGGAATAATTTCTTCGGGTAAATCTAAAACTACTTTTTGACTTTCCGCTTGTCCTTTCACGCCAGCCCAAACTGCTTTTTCCCCGGTGAAATTAATGGTTCCGTCTTCTGTATAATATACCGCAAAGTTGTCGTCTTTTGGAGCTGTAATATCTAAATCCACGCTGAATTTTTCTTTCTTTTCAACTTTCGGTGCATTTTCTTCTGCGTCTTTAACCTGATTGTCATTTTTACAAGAAACAAATACAAGCGAGAAAATGGTAGTAATAATAAAAATTTTCGTTTTCATCTGATTATTTAATTTTATGGGGCAAAATTATATAAAAAAAAACACATGGCAACACTGTAGTTTTATTTTATATTTATTTTTTTTTGAGTTTAAGTGAGTAGATAATAGCATTTCTATCTTGCCCTTTCTCAAAAATATCATTATCATAAATAAACTGAATCCTTACTTTCTCGTTTTTATTATAATTAAACGATATTACTTTTTCGGGCGTAGTGGTGTTTTCGCTGAGATTTAGATTCCCAATTTCAACTCCGTTTAATTTAAATTTTAAATGCGCATTTTCACCATTAATAGGTTTTGCAGGAAGGCTGTTACCGCTAATTATTAAATCATAATTTCCTTTCTCCAACGTAATAAATTCAGACCTTGCATTGGTGTTTTCGAATAAAATTATATTCCCGTTCCCATCGAAATGTACCGGTTTAAATATACTTAAATCTAAATTTTCATTTAAATTTATTTTTTCTTCCGCTATCGGAGCGTAATAATTTGCCCAAGCATCGTGAAACTCTAATTTTTCTTTTAAAATAAAATTTTTGTCTAAGTACGCCTGCCCATCGACCGTTAATGTATAAGGTCTGGAATTGGCATCAGCATACCAAAATGCTTTAGGTTTAATAGCTCCGCTTTTCATTCCCGCGACATAATCTTTAAGCGAATATGAATTTCCCTCAATTGTGATATCGGGAGTGTTTGCGAAAAAATAGGGGAATAGCCAGCTCCAATAGGCAACAATTTTTGATTTTTCCGGATTGCGCCTGGTGATCTCCTTGGTCAATTCCCGAAACTGTGATTTGGTGACAGTATTGTAATAATTTTTAACTACAAATAAATCAATCAGTGAAAATAATACAAAACAGGATATAACTATGCATTTTATTAGTTTGTTCTTAATAAGATCCATCCCAATTGTAATAACCAGAACTAATACCGGCAAAATATTTATAAAATACCTGCTTAATATCATCGGGACATCAAGATACGACCTTAATAACGGTATAACTAATGATGTGAATAGCCAGATAAATAAAATTATAAAACTAAATAGGATTTTATTATTTAAAATTGTTTCATGTTTATAATTCTCTGTTTTTTCCTTGAACAAATTAATCACATAAAAAATAACGATAAAATTGATAATAAAGAGTATTATCTCTGAGTTCCCGAAGAATTCTTTGAACATCATTGTAAATGCGTCCGGACCCGGTTTTTGTAACCAAAACGACGAAATTTCAGAAACTCTAATTATTGCTTCATATGCGGGTAAAAAAATTATTAGAGTTACAATTCCTGAAATGAAGGAATAGAAGAAAAAAGTTTTCTTATTCTCTTTTGGCGATGTAATGAGGAAAAATAACAAAATCAAATATTGGGAAAAAATGGTGATAAATCCAAAAAAATGGGAATTCACAATCAGACCGGCAAAGATTCCATAATAGACTGCATGCAGAATTGTTGGTTTTTTTATAAATATCACCAATCTGTAAAAGGCCATGACCGTGAAAAGAAAAAGCATGCCGTAAGGTCTCATTTCCTGCGAATATGAGATATGGAAAATATTTACAGAAAGCAGGGCTGCTGCAATTAAACCGCTTCTTTTATTGAATAACTCCTTTGCAAAAAGATAGATAGCATAAATTCCCACGACACCGATAACACCCGAAAAGACTCTGGCAACCAGTGTGGAATAGCCAAAAACTTCAAACACAAACCGGAGTAGCAGAAAATAAAGGTGGGGTATAAATTCCCAAAACATAATTCCGTCATAAAATTGCTTTAAGGTCAGTTTAGGATCGGAATTCTTCATTGTTAGAATTTCATCTAACCAAATGCTTTGAAAATCAGCGTGATATACTCTTAAGAATGCTCCCGCTAGCAATATAATTGTCAGCCAATAATTTTTTTTAAGCCAATTTAGTAATTTCATGTTATTTATCTTTTTTCCAGGTGTAAAGGATAGATACTCCGAAAGGAAGTTTGATATTGCTATTTATAAATTTGCTTTCAAAAAGCATGATAGATTGTAAAAAAGAATTTAAAAGCCCTGGTTTAAAAGCCTCAAAGTCACTTCCTGATCCCGATCTCTTTTTTCCCGACTTCAAAAGGTTGCTCAGGCTCCTAAAAGCAAAAATCGGGGGAAAAAGAAAAAAATTAAAATAGGACGAAAAAATCTTTTCACCTGTGCCAAGTTTTTTGAATAATTTTTCGACCTGCTCTAATTTATATCTTCTGAAATGATGGTTGATGACATCGTGGTGGCTCCAAAGATTCATAAAAGCGGGAACGGTTATAAAAAGAATCCCGTTGTCCCTGGCGACTCTATTCATTTCCGATACGGCTAACTGGTCGTCTTCGACATGTTCTATCACGTCAAAAGCGCAAACCAAATCAAAAGAATTATCGGCAAATGGCAACTCTGTTATAGATCCGTTTATAATTTCCAGACCTGTCTTTTCGGAAGCAAACTCACAGCAAAATTGATCGTATTCTATAGAAACGACATGGCCAAATGTCGCTAAATATTCGGAACTCCTTCCTGTTCCACAACCCACATTCAGAATTTTTAAATCTTGTTTCTGCAATTTCTTTTGCGAAATAAGCTTTTTAATGTAATTGGATATTATTTTTTCACGGGCTACAAACCACCAGTGCTGTCTTTCTAAATCATAATATTCCTTATAGTATTCGTGCTGCATGAGGTCTTTCTTAGTTTGATTCTTCTTTATATTTACCGTCCTGAACAATTTTATCTATAACATAAAGCGGCCTGCTTCTTACTTGATTATAAATTCTTAAAACATATTCTCCTATTAGTCCTAAAGAAATCATTTGCACACCACTGAATAAAATTATGGCTAATATAGTTGCGGTAAATCCCTGAGGAACATCATCATAATATATTTTTCTGTAAATATTATAGATAAAGTACATCAGCGAAAAAACCACCGTCAGAAAACCCAACCGGGTTATAACTTTAACCGGGAAATCACTGAAGTTAAAAATGCCGTTGAAAGCCAGTTCAAATAATTTCGACCAGCTGTATTTGGTTTCACCAGCTTGCCTTTCATCGCGATCGTACTCATATCCAATTTGTTTGAATCCCACCCAAGCACGCATACCTCTTAGATAACGACTTTGTTCGGGCATATTATTCATATTGTCCACGACTCTTCGGCTCAACATGGAGAAGTCACCGCTGTCGATCGGAATATTAAAACTGGATATCTTTTTTTGCAATCGATAATAAGCAGCGTATGCCAATTTTTTAAAAAAACTCTCTTTTCTGTTTTTTCTTATGGCATATATAACATCATATCCCTCCGTCAAAAGTTCGTAGAATTCATTTACTAATTCCGGAGGGTCCTGTAAATCACCATCAATAATCATGGCTCCTTTTTTGCCTCGGACATAGGACAGCCCCGCACTGACCGCTAGCTGATGCCCGTGATTTCTGGATAATAAAACCCCCGTAAACCGGTCGTCTTTTTTACAAATTCCTTCAATTAATTGGTCGGTTTTATCCATGCTTCCATCATTAATTAGAATTACCTCGCATGAAAACGATGTTTGGTCGATGACATCGGTCAGTCTCTGGATTAACTGGTCAAAAACAGCCTCTTCATTATAAAGGGGGACAACTATGGAAATGTCTATTCGTTTCAAAATTTATTTTTTAATATGCTTTATGTGCAATACATAAATGTGTGGATAAATGATATTGACAGTATAATTTTTCAGCCGTAAATCTATTTCAATTTTATGAATTTGAAATGATTTTTTTTATAAAATGAAAAGTTTACTGCTTCAACTCCCATTTGGAATATAAAACTGGTCCAAAATTTTAAAATGTTAAAATATTTTCGCCTTTCTTAAATTATGCATTTGACAGGATTAAATTGGTTATGTGCCGACAAAGAGAATCGCTTTTTATTTTTTTTTATAAATTTATGGATCTATTAATCAAGACATTACCTAAAAATGAAAAAGACAGCTACCCTTCTATTCTTTTTGTTCTCTCTTGCAAACACAACACCTATTTTTAGTCAAATCGTCATCAATGAAATACTCACATCCAATACAACTATTAATGCGGATGAGGACGGTGAATATCATGACTGGATAGAGCTGTACAATACCGGGGCAACCACGGTTAATTTGTCAGGCTACGGTTTATCTGACGATCCGGCTCTTTTGTTCAAATGGGTTTTCCCAAATGTATCTGTTCCAGCAGGACAATATTTATTGATATGGTGCTCTGATAAAAATCGGGCTGTTGCAGGCAGTCCCTTGCACACTAATTACAAAATAAGTTCCGCAGGGGAGGTGATATCATTGACAAATCCATCAGCAGTAGTGGTGAATAGTGTTCCGTCCACGGTAATTCCACAAAATATTTCTTACGGCCGTCTCCCGAACGGGACTGGTGGTTTTGCTTTCTTTTCGGTCGTTACGCCTAAAGCAGCAAATTCATCAGTTGGCTACAGTGGCTTCTTAAACCCCCCAACTTTTTCACAAGAATCTGGATTTTTTACCAGCGGTTTTAATTTAACCCTGTCGACTGCGGTAGCCGGGTCCACCATACTATATACGCTTGACGGTTCGGAACCCAAAGCCTCCAATTTAGGAGGAACAACCTATAGTTATAAGAATCAGTATCCCGAGCATCCCGGACAGGCCACCGGATCATTTTTAACTAAAAATTTCACGACCCTCCAATATAGCACTCCACTTGTTATTGCGGACAGGTCATCTCAACCCAATAAAATTGCAAATATTTCAACTACTTATTCTTTTACTCCAACCTACATTCCAACAAGTCCCATATTGAAAGGAACCGTTGTAAGGGCAAAATTAATAAAGTCCGGCTCTCTAGATAGTAAAACAATAACCAAAACATATTATGTTTTTCCTCTGGCAGGCAATCAATTCTCTTTACCGGTCGTTTCGATAAGTCTGGACGAGAATATGCTTTATGATTACTACAACGGCATTTATGTAGCGGGAAAAGATTTTGACGACTGGAGAATTGCCCATCCTACCTGGGAGCCGATAGATTATGAAGATCATTCCAATTATTACCGTCGCGGAATAGCAAATGAGAGACCCGCGAATTTTACCTATTTTGTAAATGGTATTCCACAGCTGAATCAGGATATCGGTCTGCGGGTACACGGCGGATCTTCAAGAGATTTCCCAAGTAAATCTTTCAACCTGTATGCCCGATCAGATTACGGGGATGATACGATGAGTTATCAGTTTTTCGCGGATCGTCCGTTTGCTAATTTTTCGGGATTAGTACTTCGCAATTCCGGAAATGATTTCAATCAGACCATGTTTACAGATGCTTTAAATCAAGAGTTAATGAAGACTCTGAATGTTGTCACCAAAGGGTATCAGCCGACCATTACTTTTATAAACGGAGAATTTAACGGGCTTCTAAACCTGCGGGACAAAATCGATAACAACTATTTTAAAAGAGTATTTGACATTCCGACCACTGAAATAGATCTTTTAGAAAATGAAGGCGCTGTACAAGAAGGGGATGATGTCCATTATTGGGCCATGATTGATTATATAACCAACCATTCCTTTGCCACTCAGGCTAATTTTGACTATATAAAAACCCAACTGGATCCCGAAAGTTTTAAGGATTATTTTATTTCCAATATTTTTCTGGCAAATAGGGATTGGCCAGGAAATAACATTGTTTATTGGAGAAAAAAAACTACAGCTTATGTGCCAAATGCTCCGTTTGGTCATGACGGGAGATGGCGATGGCTGGCGCATGATATGGATGATACTTATGCGAGATCGGGTGGTATTAACTATAATACTTTAGCCGCTGCTACAGACCCTAATGGACCCCCAATCCCAAATCCGGCGTGGTCAACCTTAATTTTACGCAAATTACTGGAAAATAATACTTTCACAATCGAATTTATCAATCGATTTGCTGATTTAATGAATACCACGTTCCTTTCTTCACGAGTGTTGTCAAAAATAGACGAAATGAAGGCGGTGATTGCTCCGGAAATGCCAAGACAATTCGCACGATGGGAAGCACCTGCAGATGACGGTGACTGGAATTATTTTTTGAATTTAGAAAAAGATTTTGCCGCTCAGAGACCCGATTTCCAACGAACTCATATCCGACAAAAGTTCGGAATTGCGTCCAATATCAATGCTACATTGAATGTTTCCAATGCAAGTCACGGTTACATAAAAATGAACACCATTGAAGTAGTTGATGGAACTCCGGGCATTGTTGGAAACCCCTATCCGTGGACAGGAATTTATTTTCACAATATTCCTGTTACATTAAAAGCGATTGCTAAACCGGGATACGTTTTCGACCGCTGGAGTGGTGCTTCCAACAGTACCAATGCCGAAATTACATTAACTCCAACTGCTAATTTTTCGATAACGGCCAATTTCATTGCCGGCGGTCCGGAAATCAGTGTGCCAATTTATTTTTGGATGATGGATAGTAGAATTGTAAATGATACTCCACTGCAAACACTAAACTCAACTTATAAAGTAGCTACAGATGGCGTCATCCAATATCAATCCTGTTTGGTGGGTTATCCATTTACCGCTGCAAGTCCTAATTGGAGAAAAGCCTCTATGGAAAGAAGAAGTTTTGCAACCCCAATCAATTACAGACCGGAAGCCAATAAGAACTTGGTTTATGCCAGCAGCGACATGAAGGGATTGCAGATCAGACAACCGTTCCAGAGTGGTGGTTTACAGAACACATTAATCTTTAATTTTTCGACAGCGGGCTATCAGAAAATCAAATTCTCGTTTGCTGCTGCAGATGAACTTGCCGGAGTAACAGGCATTACTGTTGATTATGCAATAAATTCCGGAACGCCAACTTGGATTTCAACGGGATTACCAGCTTCATCATTACCGCTGACCTCTGCATATCAATTGTACCAGATAGATTTCTCTACTATCACTTCCGTCAATAATAATCTGAATTTCAAAGTCCGTTTACGATTTACGGGGCCTAATATGACTCTGGATGCAGGGAACAGGGTCACTTTTAACAATATTGCCGTAGAAGGGGTTCAAACAACACTCGATACTATTGCAAACGAAGTAGTGCGGTTTAAAGTATATCCGAACCCGGTTGCAGATATTCTTAACATCTCTGGCGATACCAGTCACATGAATTATAAGATATTCACCATCGACGGAAAATTACTTAAAACAAATCAGGTTGAATCTGCCCGTATTAATTTGAGTGACTTGCAAAAGGGAATGTACTTATTGCAACTGTCGGCTGAAGATAATGTAGAGATTAAGAAAATAATAAAGAAATAAACCTTTTCCAATTATGAAATAGAATTTGACAATTTTACCATTCAGATCATTTAATATACTTATTATGAAAAAAATACATACTCATTATTTGATTTCTTTACTAATACTTCTATGCGCAAATCTGGTTTCGGGTCAAAATTTAGTTATCAACGAAATCTTAACTTCCAATACCTCCATTAATACAGATGAGGATGGCAGTTACCAGGATTGGGTCGAATTGTATAATAACGGAAGTTCAAGTATAAATTTGAACGGCTATGGTTTATCCGATGATCCGGCAGTACTGAACAAATGGGTTTTTCCGAATGTTTCCATTGGTGCCGGGCAATATTTACTGATTTGGTGTTCCGATAAAAACCGCACTACACCGGGCAGTGCGTTGCATACCAATTTCAAAATAAGCTCTTCGGGTGAAACAATTTTATTAAGCAATGCCTCTGGAGTTGTGGTGAGTAGTGTTCCCCCCACCGTTCTGGTACCAGATATTTCATATGGCCGTTTGCCTAACGGAACTGGTCCATATGTGTTTTTCGAAACTCCCACTCCCAATGCAGTAAACGCATCTACTGGCTATACCGGCGTTTTAAATCCGCCCGTTTTTTCTCAAAACAGTGGATTTTTACCTTCAGCTTTTAACTTGACCTTGTCCTCCACTGATTCCGGCGTTACTATACTTTATACTCTGGATGGCTCCGACCCTGATGCAAATAATTTGGGAGGAACTACCTACTCCCATAAAAATCAATATACAGAATTACCGGGACAGCCAACAGGTCCGTTGTTAAATAAAAATTTTCGAACCCTGCAATACAGTGCGCCTTTAAATATTATTGACAGAACCTCCCAACCTAACAAAGTTTCCGCCATTTCATCAACCTATAGTTTTGATCCTTCCTATTATTTTCCGGATAATCCCGTGTTTAAGGGAACTGTCGTAAGGGCTAAAGTCATCAAATCGGGTTTTATATCCAGTAAAATAATAACCAAAACGTATTTTATTACCCCGCTAGGGAGTACCAAATATACT
This sequence comes from Flavobacterium sp. GT3R68, assembly GCF_007109225.1. Taxonomy (GTDB): domain Bacteria; phylum Bacteroidota; class Bacteroidia; order Flavobacteriales; family Flavobacteriaceae; genus Flavobacterium. The sequence continues at coordinate 433,443 of NZ_VJZK01000001.1, read as the reverse complement.
TTGCCTGTGGTGTCGGTAAGCATTAACGAAGACCGGTTTTTTGATTATGACGACGGAATATTTGTTGCCGGTAAAGATTTTGATGACTGGAGAGCCGCCAATCCCAATGGGTCTGCCCGTGCCGGAGATGCAGGGAATTATTACCGCGAGGGCATCGAAAGTGAAAGACAAGGAAATATAAGTTACTTCGTAAATGGTTCCGAAAAGATCAGCCAGGAAGTAGGTTTTAGAATACGCGGCGGATCGTCTAGAAGATATGAAAATAAAAGTTTAAGTGTATTTGCAAGATCTGATTATGGCGATGATGATTTGGACTATAAGTTTTTTACCGATTTGCCATATACCAGTTTCGACAGATTAACACTTTCAAATTCCGGAACTGATTTTCGTAAAACGATGTTTAAAGATGCCCTGGGGCATACAATATGCAAAGAATTGTATCCCGAAAAGGAAGCCTATCAGCCAACTATTGCTTTTTTGAACGGGGAATTCTGGGGAATATATAATATTCGGGAACGCTACGACAATAATTATTTTAAAAGAGTCTATAATACGGATGACGTCGATTTCTTAGAATACAATGGTTCTCCACAGGAAGGAGATGCAGTGCATTATAATGCAATGATGACTTATTTGGAAACGAATTCTTTGTCATCTACAGCAAATTTTGATTATATAAAAACACAATTGGATCCCGAAAGTTTCAGTGATTATTTTATTGCCGAAATATTCCTTCAGAATTCGGACTGGCCTAATAATAACATTCATTACTGGCGTAATAGGGTCGCTTATAATGCCGCCGCGCCCTATGGCCTTGATGGCAGATGGCGATGGATGTTTCATGATCTGGACTCGACATTTGCAGTTGATACCCACGATTTTAATTACAATACCCTAGCAATCGCAACATCCGTTGACGAAAACGGTGTAAATCCGGCTTGGTCTACCTTAATATTACGAAGACTTTTGGAAAACACTACTTATAAAAATGATTTTATAAATCGTTTCGCCGATTTGCTGAATACATCTTTTCTTTCTACAAGAATTATATCAATCATAAACGGGATGTCGGCCGTTATTGCTCCGGAAATGCCCGGGCACATAACCAGATGGAGTTTTCCGGTAAGTATGGATGAATGGAATGAAGATCTTACTTACGAAAAAGATTTTGCAAATGCCAGACCTGCTTTGCAAAGAAATCACATCAGATCCAAATTTAGTATTAGTTCAAATATTAATGCTACTTTAAATGTTTCGGACGCAAGTCACGGATACATCAAAATAAATACGATAAATATCCTGGACGGAACACCCGGAATCAGCGGAAATCCATATCCATGGACTGGAATCTATTTCCATAATATTCCGGTAAAACTGAAAGCCGTTCCGAAAACGGGATATATATTCGACCATTGGAGCGGTGCTTCAACCAGTACCAATGCAGAAATTACAATCACTCCAACCGGTAACTATTCAATTACCGCCCATTTTGTGCCGCAAAGTTCCGGAACGAGTGTCCCGATATATTTCTGGATGATGGACTCAAACATAACTAATAATGCCCCGTTGGAAACCCTTAATTCCACATACGAGTTCAGCAGTAATGGGGTAATCCAATATCAATCTTCGTTGGCGGGATATCCTTTTACAGTATCCGATCCCAATTGGAGAAAAGCATCCATGGAAAGAAGAAATAATCCAACCTCGATTAATTACCGGCCGGAGGCAAATGGAAATGCTGCTTATGATGCAAATGTGATGAGAGGACTGCAAATTAAACAACCATTTCAAAACGGAGGACTGGAGAATACGATGGTATTTAATTTTTCAACGGCGGGATATTCTAACATTAAGTTTTCATTTGCTGCCGTGGATGAACTTGCCGGAATAACAGGCATTACTGTAGATTATGCAGTTAATTCCGGAACGCCAAACTGGATTACTACCGGTCTAACTTCCTCTTCATTGCCGTTAACCGATACTTATCAATTGTTTCAAATTGACTTTACGTCTATAACTACCGCGAATAATAATGCGAATTTTAAAGTTAGACTACGTTTTACGGGATCCAATTTGACACTTGACAATGGTAATCGGGTGACTTTTAATAATTTTGCTGTGGAGGGAACCGTACTTCCGGCTACTTTCAATGTCTCATACACATCGCCCAATGTCTTTACTAAAGGTTCGGCCATAACCAACTTAACACCAACGGCTTCCGGACCGGTATTAAGTTATAGTGTTGCGCCGAGTTTGCCGACAGGATTGTCGTTGAATACCTCCACTGGAGTAATTTCAGGCACACCGACAACGGTTGCCCCAATGGCAACGTATGTGGTGACCGCTACTCACTCGGGTGGCAGTGCGAATGCAAATGTGGTTATTACCGTAAATGATGTGGCACCAAGTTCACTAAGTTATTCTTCCCCGAATGTCTATACCAAAGGTTCAGCCATAACTCCTTTAAATCCATCCGTTTCTGGTGGAACAGTTATTACGTATGCTGTTAGCCCTCCATTACCACAGGGAATAACGTTGAACCCATCAACGGGCGTTATTTCGGGAACTCCGACTGAAACTGCGGGCATGACCACTTATCAGGTTTCCGCTAGTAATTCTGGTGGTAGTGACAATGCCGATGTTGTGATAACTGTAGATAGTCCGCTTGGGGTCATTTTTAATGATTTGGAGAAGCTCATCATATATCCGAATCCATTTTTAGAAATGGTGAACGTAAGTAAATATACGGGGGATGTTTATTATCAGGTTTACGCTATCGATGGTAAAATATTAAAAAACGGTATGATTAGTAATTACCGGATTAACCTGTCTGAATTACCAGGGGGCTTGTATTTTCTTCATTTGAAATTAGAAGGCCAGATAAAAACAATTAAATTGATTAAAGAATAAAAAATCATAAAAAACAAAAAAAGGAGATAACACAAATTATCTCCTTTTTTAATATTTTTAGAATCCTATTGAATTAAGGCATCTTCCCATTTTTTTATTTCTATTCCAAATACTGTTTTGATTTTCGTTTTATCTAATACGCTGTACTTTGGACGTGTGGCCGGGGTAGGGAATTGAGACGATGGAATCGGCTGTAAATCGATCGCCACGTGGTTAATCTCAAATATTTTCTTTGCAAAATCATGCCAACTGGCAATACCTTCATTGCTGAAGTGGTAAATTCCATACGCATTCTTGCCGCTTAAGATAATTTTAATCAGGGCTTCCGCCAAATCAACGGCATGTGTTGGGGTCCCGATTTGGTCATCGACTACACTTATTGATGTCCTTTCTTTTGCAAGACGCAACATGGTTTTCATGAAATTATTTCCAAAACCAGAATACAACCACGAGGTCCTAATGATAAAATAGTGTCTAAGAGCCTGTTTAATGGCTTGTTCACCGTCTAATTTCGTCTGTCCATAAATACTTTGCGGATTGGTTGTGTCTTCTTCGGTATAGGGTATGTTTCTATTTCCATCAAAAACAAAATCAGTAGAGACGTGCAATAACGTAACATTATAGTCCCTACAGGTTTCTGCCAGGTTTTTAGCGCCATTTACATTGATGTCGAATGCTTTTTCGGTGTCGCTTTCCGCTTTATCAACTGCGGTATAAGCTGCAGTGTTAATGCAAAAACTAGGTTTTTCCTTTTCGAAAATGTTTTGAATGGAATGTTTATTAGTCACATCACACTCAAAAGAAGAAACAAATACAAAATTTATTTCGGGATACTTTACTTCAATGGACTGCAGTGCTGTACCCAATTGCCCGTTGGCGCCGGTTACTAAAACTACCATACTTTTCGGGCATTTTCCAATGTTGGCAATACCTTATCTTTTTCTGAAATCAACAGGCCACTTGTGGGAAACTGCCAATCAATATTAACCGTGGGATCGCTGTAAATCAACCCTCCTTCTGAATCTTTGTTATAAAAATTATCGCATTTATAAAAGAAAGTAGCTGTTTCACTCAAAACTAAAAACCCATGAGCAAATCCTCTTGGAACGAAAAACTGTCTTTGGTTTCCGGCTGACAGCATTACCGAGACACTTTCACCAAAAGTCTTTGACTCCGGTCTAAGATCAACCACTACGTCTAGGACCTCCCCGCCCAGAACGCGGACTAACTTGGCTTGGGCGTGTTCTCCGATTTGATAATGCAGGCCCCGAAGGACACCTTTTGTAGAATAAGACTGATTGTCCTGTACAAAGTGCACTGGTTGTCCAATTCCTGTCTGAAATGTGTTCTCGTTAAAACTTTCCATAAAATAACCGCGCTCATCTGTGATGATATTGGGCTCAATTATAAAACATCCTTCTAATTTTGTGGGGATAAATTTCATTTTTAAATAATACTAAGCAAGTGAGTTCCATAACCACTTTTCAGCAAGGGCTGCGCCAAAACTTTCAACTGTTCCGCGTCGATGAAACCCATTCGAAAAGCTGCTTCTTCTATTGAACCAATTTTCAATCCTTGTCTCTCTTCAATTACCTGTACAAACTGCGAAGCCTGCATCAGGGAGTTAAATGTCCCCGTATCAAGCCACGCCGTTCCTCTGTCGAGAATACTTACTTTAAGTTTGCCTCTTTTTAGATATTCTCTGTTCACATCGGTAATCTCCAGTTCTCCTCGGTGACTTGGCTTGATGTTGGCCGCAATTTCGACTACATCATTGTCGTAAAAATAGATTCCCGGTACAGCAAAATTGGACTTTGGTATTTCAGGTTTTTCTTCGATGGACAAGACTTTTCCGTTAGCATCAAAATCTACCACACCATAACGTTCCGGATCATGCACGTGATAAGCGTAGATAATTCCTCCATCAGGATCATTATTCGCCCGAAGCAAATCAGACAATCCGGTGCCATAAAAGATATTATCGCCTAAAACCAACGCCACTTTATCTGTTCCGATGAACTCTTTTCCGATAATAAAAGCTTCTGCCAAGCCATTCGGGTTTTCCTGGACTGCGTATTCAAATCGACAGCCTAAATTTTTTCCATCACCCAATAATTGTTGGAATAACGGTAAATCATGTGGAGTTGATATAATTAAAATTTCGTTTATTCCGGCCCACATCAAAGTTGACAACGGATAATAAATCATTGGTTTATCGTAAATCGGCATCAATTGTTTGCTGACTGCCAATGTCAATGGATGCAATCTTGTTCCTGAGCCGCCAGCTAAAATTATTCCTTTCATCGAATTTTAATTATTTAATTTAGTGGTTTGTCTTTTAAAATATGCTACGAAGGCATTTCCAAGCATAAACATCAAAATAAACAAAATAGGCAAAAGAAATTTCATTTTACCGTTAACAGACTTCGTGCTAACAATATTGATGGTGGTGCTTGTATCTTTTATAATCTTATCGTAGTTTATTAGTTGCAGTCGCATAATACCTTGTTGATTCAGCAGTTCTTCCTTGTTTTTTAAAGCGTCATTCAATTGCGTGGTATTCTCTTTATAATAAACCAGTTTATCTGAACTACCGGCACTATTTCTTAAACTATTTAAAAAACTATCGATTTGCTTCATAATCGAATCGTTTTGGCTCATCTTTAGCTGAATGTTGTTTAACGTTTCATTTTGGACTTTTTTGTAATAATCGGAATTATTCAAAAAAGCCAGAAGTGGCGTCAAGGTCTTCACGTCGCTTGTTTTTTCTTTTGTGGTATACGAGATGACATGAAAAGGATAATTTTTACTTGTTAAATTATCGTCTACAATCTTTTTTATATCACCGTCTTCAGCCAATAATTTAATGAATTCAAAATTAGCGGCATTGCCCTGAATAAATCGATACACATCCGGAATAGGCTCGATTTCAATTTTTAATATTTTTTTTGGGTTCTTAATTCCTATCACTTCTTTTAAAAAGATTGTATCGCCTTCATTTATTTTAGCTTTAATAAGATCAATCTTAGAGTAGAGGTAATCTGTTGAGTCATAATTTGGCGTGACAATGATTTGATTATCATACATTTTTACCGAATCCAGATAAATACCAAGGGCGATGCCAACGATAAAAAGTATTCCGATAATTATAATATGTCGCCAGATAAATAAGATGCTCTTGAAAATTTTTGTCGATATGTTTTCGAAAAAGCCGCCGATTTTTTTTGAAATCTGTGACAAATCAATTTCCTGGTCCTCCGTGTTCATTTTTGAGGTTGAACTCATAGTGTGGTTTTTATTTTACGTTAAAAATTTGTTCCAATATTTTAATGGTAATCAAATAGGTTGGTTTTACCCCTGTAGTCCCTAATCCGCCGGAAGCCAGAGTACTACCCGTTTCCAAAGGATTATCCGAAGCGTAATAGGCATACCGTACTTTTACGTCCGGATTGATGCTTTTTCTGATTTTAGATGCTGACTGGATGGCTTTTTGGTAATAGGCCCCTTCCATTTCCAGTCCAATTACACCCCAGGTCGAATCATGGAAAAATTTCAATAAATCCTTATTCTGTAGCGAGGTTCCTAAAACAGTTACCATTGGTCCGGCAAAAACAGCAATATCGTTTCCTTCCAGCATTTCAGCCGTCAGTTCGTTTTCAAACGTATAATTATCCCCGGTTCCCTCATTGATGTGGGCCGAAGGAATCATGATATCCCCTTTTCCGCCCTGAAGGATTCCGGCTTTACCCATAATCGAAACAGAGACAACATTCAAAAATATTTTATTTTCTTTAGTCAGTTGAAATGGTTTCAACAACTCATCAATAGTTTCATAAGCCTGCTCACCGAAAGCATAATCCATTACGATGATTACCGGTTTTGTATCGTCCAGCTGCGCCTTTGGAAATGCTGATTTTTTCCAATCGATTTGGGCAGTATCGAAAATCTGAACATCGATATTGGTTCCAGAAGTATCCGGAAGCGAAATCATTCCGTGCAGTTTTGCAAAATCCTCTACTTTGTTTCTCACATCGTGAGCTCCCGATTTACTCATTTCTTCGTAAATAAAGAAATCAGATTTGTCTTTGAATTTGGTTTTCAGGACATGGGTCGCAAAAACAGAATTCATCACACTGTGCATGTTGGCACTGATGATATGAATTGGTCGGTCCAGTAACTCGTTATCACGAAGCACTTCCTTGATGTTGGTTGCCCAAATTTCACCGTGGATATGGTGTCCTAAACGTTCTCTCAAGATAGGGCTGAATGTAATGGTTCTTTTATTGTTGCCCAACACTTCTTCCAGGGCCAGTTTTCCTAACCAGTAAATGATGTGAAGGAAACGGTCCGGTTTGTCGGCTGTTCCAAAAGCATCATAGATATCCAGAACCTCAGCAAATGTTCTCGCTAAAATATTGGCCGTATGGGAAATGGCTTTTTCCTTATCTATCAGGGTTAGCTTCTTGTTGGATAAAACCGCTTGCTCCAGTTTTTGCCAATCGCGCGTTACTTCTCCGCTTTCGTCAATCAATACCCGGTCTTTTATCTTATGGGATTCAATAAAAATAAAAGTCAGGTGTGTCAGGATATCATAAATGTCAGAACGTCCGCGAGTAATTTCGACGTTCATCTGTTCGTCATCAATACGGTAACAATTTCTTCTTCTTTTTGGCGGAATAATCGCTTTGAAGTGGGATTTTGAATAGCCTTCATCTGACGTTAAGTTGATAAAACGACATTCTTCAATTCCTACCGGAAGCCTTTCGATTACATACAAAAGTCCGCTTAATTCTACTTTTTCTTCGGCAATAGTTCCGTATATTTCTGGTCGTAATGACAATAAAGCTTCTCGCAAGGTTTCACCCGAAACTCCCATTGGTTTATAGAATCCTCTATTGAACAAATGACGCATCGTGATGTATAATTTCTCAACTGCACTGGATGATTCCTGGGCTCTTGAGCGTACTATGTTTTTAATTTCTTTCATTATAATTTATTTTCTAACCTGCAAATGTAAGTTTTTTATTTTTTAATTGGTCAGTATTAAATTTATTGCCGGTTCGTATACCTTCTTTTTATCAGAGGAATCAAGGGTATTGACATTAATTTGCTGTTTCCATTTTCCTCCCGAAAACGTATATAAGACATCTCTCTCCACATAATTATATAATACCAAGGGAGAATATGTTTTGTAAATAGTTACTTTTTTGGTATAGGGATCTGTAATAATTTTTTCAATTTTATTCTTTTCTATTATTAATTTCTCTAGTCCTACAAAAATTCCGTTTTTCGGTATTTTTAAATCAAATTCCGTTACATCAAACCTATTGGTAAATACTCCTTTTTTCAATTTAACAATTAAGTCGTTTTTTAGCAGTTCTTCACCAGGAAAACCGTTAGTATCCACATTATAGAAATGAATTTTAACCGTGGTGTTTTCTATCTGACTCTCTGCCGATATGGTAACTTTTTTTATGTATTTGGTTTTTTTGTATTTAGTATAATAAGGGAAAAATTTGACATCAATCCTCGGCCCATTTTCAAATGCTTCAAGATATCCACCTTTAACTTTACCAATTTCTATTTGCTTTGTATTTTTCCTTCTGGAAAGAACAACCTCATCCAGTTGATAGGCAATTGGTTTCAATTTTACTTGTCGGGCTTCAGATACCTTAATGATTTTTTTTTCAAAACCCAATACGGAAAAAATTAAGTTTTTGTTTTTTTCGGTTGAACCGATACTGAATTCGCCCGTTTCTTCGGAAGTGGTTCCGATATTCTCGTTTTCTACCCAAATATTCACATACGGGATCGGCTTGCCGGAAATACTGTCCAGAACAACTCCCTTTGTCTGAGCTGAAAAAGTGAGTGTAATTAAAAAAATGAGTATTGAAAATATCTTATTTAGCATCCTTATCTATTCTGTTTTTAAGACCTCTGCAATCTTTCTATCATTACTGAGTCTTGGGATTTTATTTTGTCCGCCCAGTTTCCCTATGGATTTCATATAGTCCTGAAAACCGTTTTTCGTTATTTTGGTAATCACCAACTCCCGAAGCACTTTCCCCGTAATCAAATCGTCGTAGTAGGCGTTTTGTTTGCGCATCGCACGATCAATTGCTGTTGTAAATGCAGCTATGTTTTCCGGTTCGTTTTCAAATTCAATAAACCATTCGTGATACGGTAATCCGTTGGCCGGAGTGATTTGAGGCGCCACGGTAAATTCGTTAACACGAACATGGGTTGCCGCCATCGCTTCCTGCAACGCCGACTCAACTTCCTTTCCGATCACATGTTCCCCGAAAGCTGAAATGTAATGTTTGATTCTTCCCGATACAATCACACGGTAGGGTTTTAACGAGGTAAATTGCACGGTATCGCCAATATTATACGCCCAAAGTCCTGCATTGGTAGAAATGATCAAAACATAATTCACTCCCAATTCAACTTCGGCAATGGTATGGCGTTTTGGATTTTCGGTAAAAAATTCGTCAGATTTTATAAATTCATAAAAGATTCCGGAATTCAATAACAGGAGCATTCCTTTTTCTTTTTGGGAATCCTGATAGGCAAAAAATCCTTCGGAAGCAGGAAACAGCTCGATACTGTCTACCTTCCGGCCAATCAGATTTTCAAATTTGGCACGATACGGTTCATAATTGACGCCGCCATAAATGAACAGATTAAAGTTTTTGAACAAATCGCCGACAGGCTTCCCTCCTTTTTCGTACAGTCGTTCAAAATACATCTGGACCCAAGACGGGATACCGGAAATCACGGTCATATCCTTGTCAAATGTTTCATTTACAATGGTATCGACTTTGGTTTCCCAGTCTTCTATGCAGTTGGTTTCCCACGACGGCATCCGGTTTTTTTGCAGGTATTGCGGAACAAAATGCGCCACGATTCCGGATAATCTTCCGAGTTTGATTCCGTTTTTTTCTTCCAGAACGGGGCTTCCCTGAAGGAAAATCATTTTTCCGTCGACAAAATCAGCTTTTCCGGTTTCATGGATGTAATGCAGTATTGCGTTTCGCGCCGCTTCAATATGGAAGGGCATCGATTCTTTGGTCAAAGGAATGTATTTGGCGCCGGATGTGGTTCCGGATGTTTTGGCAAAATAAAGTGGTTTGCCTTTCCAGAGTACGTTTTCCTGACCTTCTACAACCCTATCAACATACAGCTTCAAAGCTTCATAATCCCGGATCGGAACTTTTTTTGCAAAATCTGCTGTAGTTTTTATCTGGTCAAAATGATGATCAGTCCCAAACTTCGTTTTTTTCGCCTGACGGATTAAACTCAGAAAAACTTTTTGCTGGGTCGCTACAGGATTCGTAGCCCAGGCTTGGGTTTTTTTGTATATTTTTTTGGCAAAAATTCTTGCTGCGGCTGACTTTATTGACATTTTTATATGCGATTCTTAAAAAGAAAAAGTGGTTGCTATTTCGTTTTTGTTTTTTGATTATTATTTTCTTCGTTGGCAACTTCTTCCCGCAATTTTAAATCTTCTTCCGAAGGCTCAAGTGTTACTGTGGACGGATCGGTTATATCAGCCGCCATAATGGAATCTTTATTGACTTGCGCAAATTCCAATTCTCCCGTTAACACTTTTTGGATGGAACTGATATAGGCTTCGTTTTTCTTAAGGGCGTAGGCTAAAGAATCGGATTTCAAGGACAATTCGGTTGCTTCCCTTTTCAGTTGTGAAGAAGAATATCCGGGAATAAATTCTCGCAATGGGGTAAAGGCGATAATATAGGTAGTTACAAATATAATGACCACCGCTCCCAAAGTAGCGACAACGAACACATTCATCAAGGTTAGTTTTAAGGAGAATATTTCTTCAAAAGTATCTTCATTCAATATAACCAGGCGGTTTTTGGCGAATAACTTTTTCTTTAAAACCTGTCTTTTTAGCCTTTTCTGGGACATCTTTACTGATTTGTGATACAAATATAACAAATTAAGTGGGTTGTCGGCCCTTCCTTAATTGTTGTTGCAATCTAAAATTTAGTTGCAAAAGTTTTAACAATTTAAAATCGTTAAATATATACTTCATAGTGACTTTTTCTTTTTACCTTTGTATAAACATTTTTATTACAAAATTTGCTTAGGCATTAATAATCACAATCATGGGAAGATTTGGAGTTACAGAAATCCTTATTATATTAGCTGTCATATTATTACTTTTTGGAGGTAAAAAAATTCCGGAATTGATGAAAGGTCTTGGAAGCGGTATTAAAGAATTCAAAAATGCGGCTAAGGATGAACAACCTGCCGATAAAAAGGAAGAAGAAAAAAAATAAAAAAAGTCCCGATATTCTCGGGACTTTTTTTATGGACAATGGCTAAGCCTTCCTGCAGGTTCTGATGGAACTTTACCTCTTCAGTGAAAAGTTTTGTCAGTTAAATTTTTGGGTTAAGTATGAAAATGTAAGAAAAGTTTACTTATTTTTGTGCGTTTATAACCATAATATTTAATTTTAAACAAAAATCAGTATGAAAAAAATCGTTTTCATTTTCATCGCATCTCTTGCGATGTTCTCATGTTCAACAAATGACATTGATAACAAGGACAATGTATCGGACAAAGTTAATCTTATCAAAATTAAAAATGTCCTTGAAATAAATGACGCTATTTCTAAAAGAGTTGCCTATAGACTTTTAAATCAGTCAGAAAAATTAAAACTTTGGAATGATAAATTAGAATTGGTTTTAGCAAACAATAATTTAAATAGTAAACAAAAACAATGTATTGTTGAATTACAAAAGGAACTCAAAGTTTCGGTTTTTAATAATGGAAATGATGATTATAAAGCATATTTTAAGAATATTTTTGTGAAAAAATATTTGATTAAAATACAATCGTCATTTACAATGAGTGATATTGAAGCGATTTTTTATAACCCAGATAGCAATATAATTTCTGGAGGAGGTTCAAACGACAAATGTAATTGTAATAAAGGATCGTTGGTTGGTTGTGGAGCATCTGGAAGTTGTGAGGATAAAAGATGTCCGGATGCAACTGCTACTGGATGTGGTTTTCTTTGGGCTTGGGAATGCAATGGAAAGTGTGGGTTGTTGGAATAATGAAAAAAATAAAATTTATACTTTACTGCATAGCTTTAAACTGTGCAGTAATTTTTTTAAGTCCTCTTCATTTTTCTGTGCGCTTTATTGGGACGGCAATCTTATTATTTTTTGGAGGAATCTTTTTGTTAAAACGGAGCCCATTTCAAAATAAAATAATAAATTGGTTTTCCATATTCGGGATATGGATATGTCTAATTAGTGCTCTCTTTATTGGTTCTTTTCTTTACTCTGGTTTTAAGGCTGCTCCTATTTTTATAATTAGTTTTTTTGCCACAGCGTTAGCGACCATTTTATATAAAACAGAACCAAAGATCCTGCTGAAATCATCTATACTATATATGACATTCGTTGGTTTATCAACTTATCTTTTACCGAATTATTATGTTTTTATCAGTCACCATAAAAATGAAATGATTAGTCAACCGTTACCAGATTTGACTATTTATAATGAAAATGGAACTCTTTTTGATTTAAAAAAGGAAAAAGGGAAAATTTTGGTTTTTGATTTATGGAATTCTTCCTGTGGAAATTGTATTAAAGCTTTTCCTAAATTCGACGAATTAAAAAAAGAGTTTAAAGACGATACTACTATCCGCTTCTATTCTGTTAATATCCCATTGGATCGTGATATCGATAAAAAGGAAGCTGTTCGAAAATTTACACATGAATATAGTTTCCAAACTCTCTATGCGGACAAAAATATATCGAAAACACTTCATATTGAAGCGGTCCCAACATATTTAATTATAGATAAAAATCAAACCATTAGATATGTTGGCGATTTAAATACGGAAAAAGATATATTCTACAATAATTTTTATGACATCTTAAACAAAATAAAATAATGAAACATAAAATCATTTTAGGATTATTTGTGATTACTACAATGTCCTGTAATAGGAGCAAATCAGAATATGCGACCTTAAAAACTGAAAAAACATTTGATTTTGGAACAATTTCTATACACGACACGGTTAATCACGTTTTTGAGGTGAAAAACACGTCAGATAAAAAATTAGAGATTTCGCAGATAGGAACAAGTTGCGGATGCACTGGCGCAATCATTTCAGATTCCATTGTTTCAAAGAATGAATCTGCAAAAATTAAAGTACAATTTATTCCAAAAAAAGATCAAGTTGGACAAATAAATAATTCTATTGTTATAGAAGCAAATACAAATCCACCATTTACCACGATTTATATAAAAGGAACCGTAAAAGAATAATTTTTGGATATTAAAATAGAAATTCCAAATTCCAATTATTATCGCTGGAATTTGGAATTTCTATTTTCCTACAAAACCATACTCAGCTGCACTCTTTTTCGTTCCTCATCCACTTCGGTGACTTTTACCTGCACGTGTTGATGAAGCTTTACCACTTCATTCACGTCTGACACAAAACCCGCTTTGAGTTGGGAAATATGAACCAATCCGCTTTCTTTGATTCCGACATCGACAAAACAACCGAAATTGGTGATGTTATTGACAATTCCCGGTAAAATCATTCCGGTTCTCAAATCTTTGATGCTTTTTATGTTCGGGTCAAATTCAAAGACCTTAGCTGATTTTCTGGGATCCAAACCCGGCTTTTCCAATTCTTTGATAATATCCTTCAATCCCAACAATCCTATTTCCGGGGTGACGTAATTTTCCGGTTTGATCAAAGCTGTTTTTTCTTTGTTCGCAATCAATTCCTGTACCGACAGTTTCAGGTCTTTGGCCATCTTTTCCACAATTGGGTAAGCTTCAGGATGTACCGCCGAATTGTCCAAAGGATTTTTGGCGTTCGAAATCCGGATGAAAGCCACTCCTTGCTGGAATGCCTTTTCGCCCAGACGAGGCACCTTTTTAAGTTGTTTCCGATCTTCAAAAGGGCCATTTTCGGCACGATACTGTACAATGTTTTCGGCAAGCTTCTCTCCTATTCCACTCACATAACTCAATAAATGTTTGCTTGCGGTATTAATGTTGATTCCGACCGAATTTACGCAGCGCACCACAACCGTATCCAGTTCTTCTTTCAATTTCGTCTGATCCACATCGTGCTGGTATTGGCCTACGCCGATTGCTTTCGGATCTATTTTTACCAATTCGGCCAACGGATCAGATAAGCGTCTACCGATCGAAACCGAACCCCGAACCGTCACATCGTAATTAGGAAATTCATCCCTCGCAATTTTGGACGCCGAATATACTGAAGCGCCTGCCTCGCTTACTATGAAAACCTGCACGGGTTTATCGAAAGCGATTTTCTTGATGAAAAATTCGGTTTCACGTGATGCGGTGCCGTTGCCAATCGAAATCGCATCAATCTTATAGGCATTAACCATCGAGCGGATTTTTTTCATCGCAATAGCCGATTCATTTTGCGGCGCATGCGGAAAAATCGTTTCATTGTAAAGTAAATCTCCCCTTTCATCCAGGCAAACCACTTTACAGCCACTACGGAAACCCGGGTCGATTGCCAGGATTCTCTTTTCTCCCAAAGGTGGTGCCAATAATAATTGGCTCAAGTTATTGGCGAAAACCTGGATGGAATTAGCATCGGCTTTGGCTTTTGCTTCCTGAAGGGTTTCATTTGAAATCGCCGGAGCGAGCAATCTTTTGTAACTGTCCTGTATGGCTAATTGCAAATGCGGTTTGGCATCGCTATTTTTTTTAATAATCTGTTCTTCAATTAAATCCAAAGCTTCATCAGTTTCAACTTCTATTTTCATTTTGACGAATCCTTCATTCTCAGCGCGAAGCATGGCTAATAGCCGGTGGGAAGGCGTTTTGGTTAATCCTTCCGACCAGTCAAAATACTGATCAAATTTCTGCGCTTTCTCATCGTCTTTTTTGGCTTTAACTACTTTGGTTGTAATGGTGGACTTGCGCTGAAAAAGTCTTCGCATTTGCTTCCGCACATAAATATTCTCATTGATCCACTCGGCAATAATGTCTCTGGCGCCCTGCAGCGCTTCATCTTCATTAATAACTTTATCGGTTAAATATTTTGATGCTACAAAATCAATATCCTCATTATTTTGCGCCATGATTATTTTGGCCAGCGGTTCCAGTCCGTTTTCCCGGGCGACATCGGCTTTTGTTTTTTTCTTCTTTTTGAAAGGCAGGTAAAAATCCTCCAATTCATTCAGATCAAAACTTTGCTGGATTTTTTTGTCTAATTCCGGAGTCAGTGCATGTTGTTCCTGAATGGATTTTAAAATGGCTTCTTTTCGCTTGACGATAGTTTCGTAATCTTTCTGGAGTTTGGCTATCTGTTCTATCAGCACCTCATCAAGGTTTCCAGTTTTGTCTTTTCGGTAACGGGAAATAAAGGGAATCGTACAATCTTCCTGAAGCAATTGCACGGTATTCTGGATGTTAATCGCTGCAGTTGCAACGTATTGTTTGATAAAATCGATATTAGTCATAACTGCTCATTTGCGTTAAAAAAATGAAAAACAAAAATACATAACGAAACGGTTTCCTATTAAAATAAATCTAAAATTTAACGGTTGGTTGTGCTTTTTTTCTTAACTTTATAACTAGCTGATTATCAAACAACAAATACTACAAATCCGCCTACGTGCTATAAATAATAAGTATTAATTAAAACATAAAAAAATGAGAACAAATACTATTAAATGCAGTTTGCTGATAGGTTTGGCATTATCATTTCTTTCTTTCGCGGCTTTCGAAATTCCTCCAGGATGGTTTAAATCCGGAAGCGAACCTGCCAGCTATGATATGGGTATAGAAAAAGGCTCCGGAATGGATGGTAAAAATGCCGCCACAGTTAAATCCATAACGAGCAACATCACTGGATTCGGGACCTTAATGCAAAGTTTTTTACCAAAAAAATATGCCGGTCAAAGAATCCGATTGTCCGGGTATGTCAAAACGATCGATGTTGCCGAAAAAGCGTGTTTGTGGCTGAGGGTAGAACAACCTAATTCCCAACAATCGCTTGCTTTTGATAACATGCAAAACCGACCAATCCGCGGTACTAATGATTGGAAAAAATATGAAATCGTATTGGACGTTCCTGCCAATGCTTCCAAAATTTCCTGTGGTGCCCTGATAAAAGGTACCGGGCAGATTTGGTTCGATAATTTAACTTTAGAGGTAGTAGACAACTCTATCGCGACCACCAACGTTAAAACAGCACGGTTGGAAGTGAATACTGAGCCGTTGAATCTTGATTTTGAAAACGGTTTGCGATAAATATTAATCCTGAACAATATAATCCTTTGGGTCTTCCTTATTGTATTCAGGTTGAATATTGATATGGTTTATATGGAATTTATGGAACAATACCTGTTCCACCTCATGAAGTAATGCATTGAACTCCGACATTTTGATATCCTGCTGACAGTCCAAATGCGCTTCCAAATGCAATTCTTCATCATTAAGATGCCAGACGTGAATATGATGCAGCTTATTTACGCCTGGAATTTTATGTACTTCCCGCACGATTTCCTTAATGTCAATATGTGCCGGTGTAAAAAGCATCAGCATTTTGGTAGAGCTTTTCAGCAAATCAACACCGACTATTATCAAGTACACAGCAATAATCAGAGTCATGACGCTGTCGACCCAAAACCAGCTAAAATATTTCATTAATAAACCTCCGATCAAAACAGCCACAGAAGCCATCATATCTGTAAACAGATGCAGATAGGCCGATTTCATGTTCAGATTTTTATCGGCGTCGCCTTTCAGCAGTAAAGCTGAAAAACCATTGGCGGCAATTCCCAGAATGGACATCCAGATAACTAACGTAGAACCAATAGGCTCGGGGTGTAAAAATCGTTGTGTAGCCTCAATTATCAAATAAATAGCCACGACAATCAAGGTCATCGAATTGATAAACGCGGCAATCAGTTCAGCTCTTTTGAAACCGAACGTTTGGTTAATTGACGCTTTTTTGCGGGAAAGTTTATGGGCAATATAAGTAAAGACCAACGACAATACATCACTAAAATTATGGAGCGCATCTGAAATCAATGCCAGACTGCCGGAAACAATCCCGCCCACAACCTGCGCCACCGTAATAATGACGTTTAAAACAATCGAAAACAATAGATTCTTCCCTTTTACTTCATGTTTGTGAATATGGACATGGGAATGGCTGTGCATCATGTATTGATTTTAAGAATTATTGACAGGCGATTTTATCCACCCTGTTTTGGTGTCTTCCGCCTTCAAAAGCAGTGGCGATAAACGTGGCCACCATTTCTTCTGCTTGTTTTATAGAGGTATATCTCGCCGGAATACTGATCACATTCGCGTCATTATGCTGGCGTGCCAATTCGGCTATTTCTTTTGTCCAGCACAGAGCGGCGCGTACACCTTGGTGTTTGTTGGCCGACATCGCTATTCCGTTGCCGCTTCCGCAGATGACGATTCCGAAATCCGCTTTACCGTTAGTGATATCGTTGGCAACAGGGTGTGCAAAATCAGGATAATCGACACTTTCAGAAGTATCGGTACCATAATTGGTCACCTGATGTCCTTTTTCTTCAAGCATTTTTATGATGGCTTTTTTATACTCTGGTCCTGCGTGGTCGTTTCCAATGGAGATTTTCATTTTGTCGTTGTGTTTTGTTGTTTACAAATTTACCAAAAAGATATGATTGGTTAATAACTGTTTTTAGTTTATTTCAACAAGGCTAAACCTATTGATAATCAGCTATTATAGACATTTTTAGGATTGTTGATAATGTAATTTAATTGTTAATTTTTTGTAATGTTAACAGTATTCCATAAACGATTGATTTTCAGTTTACTTTAATTTAACAGGAACTGTTAATAACTTGATATCGAATTTTAGAAGTATTTTTTGGTTATCCGGAAAAAAAACCTAATCCAAAACCGGGTTGAAAAAAACTAATTTAGTTCGATGAATTTTTAGAATAGTTATCAATATCAAAAAGGCTGTTGTTAACAAAAATGGTTTTGTGAACTTATCTACAAAAACAGTCAATTTTCAATTGTTAACAGTTGTTAATCAAAAAGTGAAATCGGTTCGCTTTAAGATCATTATCCTTTTTTATAGCTGTTGATAACTATATATAATAATTCATAACCCTAAATCAATACTTTTTAAAATAAACTTATTGTAGCTATTAACACGCTATAATAACCATCAAAAAATATTTTAAATTTAAATTTTCTTTTTGTTGTATTTAATATATGTTGACAACTTTTCTGCAGTTAAACGATTTTTAAATTAGTTTCATCGTTTAATTGGTCTAAAATGGCTTTAGCTTCTTCAACATCGTTGGGATGGATTTTTAATCGGATACCTCCTAAAGCCTGAGAATACATTGGGGCAATAATAGTCATCATTTCGTTCTCGAAATAATATTGCAATTGTGATTCTTCAAGAAGATGTTTCAGGATAACGATTTCATGAGGATAATAAAAATAGGCGACCGTGATAAACTCTTCCATATTTTTTAAATCTTTATATAAAGATACGAAGATTTGGATTTTTAAATTTTAATCCTTTACAAAAGTTATATTTTATTTAAATCTGGGTATTAACAGTAAACATCTGATAACTATTTTGTAATTTTCAACCTTATAAGAAAAGATTTATGAGTAAAAGACTTAGAAAGCCGGTTAAGAAGGAGCAGGATTTAACCGCAAAAATTTTAAAAGTATTATCCCAAAACGCAAATAAGGTATTCAACTACAAACAGATAGGAGCCAAGCTCGAGCTTGATGATACGCAAAGCAGAAATCAGATTATCAAAGACTTGAAAATACTCAAAGCACAAAATAAGATTGATGAGACAGAACCCGGTAAATATGTCGTGGTAGCTGCCAGTAAAGATTACTACGAAGGAAAAGTGGACATGACCGGTCGTAAAACGGCTTATTTTGTCTGTCCTGATTTTACAGAAGATGTGTTTATTCCGACCAACAATTTAAATCACGCTTTGGATGGTGATACCGTAAAAGTCTACGTGTATAACCGAAGAAGCGGTAAAAGAGCCGAAGGAGAGGTTATAGAAGTCCTTGAAAGAAAGAAAACAGATTTTGTTGGAGTTATTGACATACAGAAGAATTTTGCCTTTGTATCGACTGCCAATCCAAAAATGTATACTGATATTTTTATTCCAAAAAATAAATTAAACGAAGCTCAAAATGGTGATGTGGTTTTAGTCCATATCGAAGACTGGCCAGCACGAGCCGACAGCCCGTTTGGTTCTGTTATCAAAGTTCTGGGAAGACCCGGAGAACACAATACTGAAATCCATGCGATTTTAGCCGAGTACGGTTTACCGGCAGAATTTCCTTTAGAAGTTGAATTGTATGCCCAAAAAATAGATACTTCCATTCAGGAAAGCGAAATCGCCAACCGTCGTGATATGCGCGATACGTTGACTTTTACGATTGATCCAAAAGATGCGAAAGATTTTGATGATGCGTTATCTTTCAAGATATTAGAAAACGGAAATTATGAAATAGGTGTTCATATTGCCGATGTTTCCTATTATCTGGAAGAAGGAACTATCTTAGATGATGAAGCTTACCAGAGAGCTACCTCTGTTTATTTGGTTGACAGGGTAGTGCCGATGTTGCCGGAAGTATTATCTAATTTTGCCTGTTCGTTACGTCCTAATGAGGAAAAATATACATTCTCCGCTGTTTTTGAAATAAACGAAAAATCACAAGTTATCAATGAATGGTTTGGAAGAACCGTAATCTATTCGGATCAGCGATTCTCGTATGAAGAAGCACAGCAGATTATTGAAACCAAAGATGGTGCAATTCGGGAAGATATTTCAATTACCGGAAAGTCCTACCAGGTTTCCGATGATATCGTTGCGGCCACTTTAAAACTAGATCAATTAGCAAAAATTTTACGAAGAAAGAGAATGGCCGAAGGTGCTATTTCTTTTGATAAAGTCGAAGTAAAATTTAATCTGAATGCCAAATACGAACCGGTAGGTGTGTTCTTCAAAATTTCAAAAGATGCCAATCATCTGATTGAGGAATTCATGCTTTTGGCCAACAGAAAAGTCGCTGAATATATCGGAAAACAAAAGAAAACGTTCGTCTATCGTATTCACGATGAACCGAATGAGGATAAATTATTAGCAATGCAGACGCTTATTGCAAAGTTTGGACATAAAATCGATCTAAGCAATAAAGAGGATATTTCAAAATCCCTGAATGGTTTGTTGAGTGATGTGGTTGGTACAAAAGAACAAAACCTGATAGATACTTTAGTAATCCGAAGTATGAGCAAAGCCAAATATTCGACTGATAATATTGGACATTACGGTTTGGCTTTTGATTATTATTCGCATTTCACCTCGCCAATCCGTCGTTATCCGGACGTTATGGTGCATCGTTTATTGCAGCATTATTTAGACGGAGGAAAATCGGTGGATGAGGATCTGTATGAAACAAAATGTCTGCATTCGTCCAGCATGGAAGGTTTAGCGACCAATGCAGAGCGAGACAGTATCAAATATATGCAGGTGCGTTATATGCAGGATCATAAAGATCAGGAGTTTTTAGGGGTTATTTCCGGTGTGACCGAATGGGGAATTTTTGTTGAAATCATCGAAAATAAATGTGAAGGAATGGTCCGGATTAGGGAAATCAAGGATGACTATTATACTTTTGATGAAAAACAATATGCTTTAGTGGGTGCTACAACGCATAATCTATTGCAATTAGGAGATGAAATCTATGTTAAAGTTAAAAATGCCGATTTGGTTAAAAAACAATTGGATTTTAATTTTATAAGAAAAAATGAAAGTAAACTTTATTAAAATAAAACAATGAAATATAAGTTGATTGTCTTGCTTTTACTGGCCCAGATTGGGTTTTCGCAAGAAAAAAACACTAAAAACTTAGGAGATTTTGATGGCGTATCAGTCTTTGATAAAATCTCGGTAAAGTTGATTCCATCCAATGAAAATAAGATTGAGATCTCTGGAAACAATGCTGGAGAAGTGGAAGTGGTCAATAAGAACGGAGAACTAAAAATCAGGATGCCATTAGGTAAATTATTAAAAGGAGAGGATATCACAGCGCTTTTGTATTTCCAGAAAATAGAAAGCATTGAAGCAAATGAAGGTTCCTATATTTCCGGTGAAAAAACATTCAAACAAATAGCCATGACGATTCATGCCAAGGAAGGATCGTCCGTTAAACTAAAATTAGAAGTCAAAAAAGCAGATATCCGTTTGGCTTCGGGAGGCATCATTGAAATAGAAGGATCTGCAGTCAATCAAAATGCGGCAGTTTCTTCAGGAGGTCTCCTAAGGGCCGAAAAATTGCAAACCGAACAGACTACAGTCAACGTAAATGCAGGTGGAAGCGCAGACATCAGAGCTTCTGAATTGGTTGATGCTAAGGTCACAGCCGGTGGAAATATTACAATTTTTGGCAAACCCAAACAGATCAATCAAAAAACTAGACTTGGCGGATCTATTAACGAAAGCAACCGATAGTGTATATTTGCATTCAAATTTATAAGTTCATTTGATGATAGGAGATATTCTAACGGGAATTCCACTTGGATTTTTTTTAAGTTTTTTAATCGGCCCTGTTTTCTTTGTATTACTGGAAACCAGTGCTGTAAAAGGATTCAGAGCGGCGATAATATTTGACTTAGGTGTGGTTTTGGCCGATATTTTTTTTATTGCTGTTGCTTATTTCAGTAGTTACCGACTCATCCAAACCATCAAAAACGACCCTGCAATCTTCATTTTTGGAGGTATCTTAATGCTGACATATGGTCTGGTTTCTTTTATCCGTTTACGGAAAATAGCATTGGTAAATGACGATGAGGAAGTCATTGTCGGATTGATTAAAAAAAATTATTTTAGCCTCTTTGTCAAGGGCTTTTTACTGAATTTCATCAACGTAGGTGTATTGTTATTCTGGTTTTTGATTTTAATTACAATTGGACCAAAATTGCAATTGGAAACCTCCCGAATGATTACGTTCTTTAGTTCCGTGATTGGGACATATTTGGTTGTGGATGCCGGAAAGATACTTTTGGCGAAACAATTGCGTCACAAATTAACACCAACCAATATCCTAAAAGTCAAAAAGTTAATTAGTCTCCTGCTGATAGTATTCGGATTAGCCATCATGTTGCAGGGTTGGTACCCTAGTGATCAGAAAATGGTCAAAAAGGCATTGGAGAAGATAGAATAATTTAATTTTTCAACCTGTTTTACTTTGAGGTTTCCAAGGCATCTCGCATATTTTAACATCTCTTTATAAAGTGAACCTCCCATTTTCTTTAATAATTTTCTATTATCAGTGCGGATTCGAACACTTCTTTGCATAATTTTTCTTAAAAATTACCAAAAAAAAGCCTGCAAATAGCTTTTGAAGGTTAAATTGTTAGGAGTGCGCGAATCCCTTTAATTAATTTTTCTTAAAAATTACTAATAAAAAAAGAGACACTTTTCAGTATCTCTTTTTAGAGGCATCGTGCGGATTCGAACCGCAGTAGGAGCTTTTGCAGAGCCCAGCCTAGCCACTCGGCCACGACGCCATTATTGAATGGATGGCAAATGTAATTAAAAAGATTAAAGTTTTAAAATTAAAACTTTAAAAAATTTTAAGAAAGTCGTATTCCCGCTGGATAATTCCCGAACTCTAATTTCTATATTCTTCCATTTCAATGGTAACTGCTTCAACATCACCACCAATAGGCGGATTCAGTTTTGAAACCCCTAAAAAGATTCTCGAAACCGACGGTATTTCCTTAAAGATCCGAGTAATAATGCGATGCCCGACATGTTCCAATAAATGAGAACGGACGTCCATTTCTTCCACTACTATGGTATTCAAAAGCACATAATCCACAGTATCTTTTAGGTTATCTGAAAGACAGGATTTCCTCAAATCGGTTTTGATTTCCAAATTAATGGCGTAGTCCGATCCAATTTTTCCTTCCTCAACCAGACAGCCGTGGTAGGAATACGTGCGTATATTTTTTAATTTTATGGTGCCCATTTTTTTATAGTTTTGTTTAAATATTTCGGGTGTAAAGTTTAAGGTTGTTGTGCTAACTTTAAACCTTAAACCTTAAACTTTTTTTTACCTTTGCTAAAATAAAACAATTATATGTCAACTGAAGAGAAATCACTCCATTTTATAGAACAAATCATTGAAGACAGTTTATCCGAGGGATTACCACAGGATAAATTACGTTTTCGTTTTCCGCCGGAACCGAATGGGTATCTGCACATTGGACATGCAAAAGCGATTTGTTTAAATTTTGGTTTGGGTCTTAAATATGATGCGCCGGTTAATTTGCGCTTTGACGACACCAATCCAGCCAAAGAAGAACAGGAATATGTAGATGCTATCAAAGAGGATTTGCAATGGCTTGGTTTTCAATGGGCGGAGGAACGCTATGCTTCTGATTATTTCCAACAGTTGTATGATTGGGCTATTCTTTTAATCAAAAAAGGAAAAGCATATGTAGACAGTCAGTCTTCCGAAGATATGGCGGCCCAGAAAGGAACTCCAACACAACCAGGCGTTGATGGACCGTATAGAAACCGTTCAGTAGAGGAGAACCTGGCATTGTTTGAAGGCATGAAAAACGGTGATTTTCCGGAAGGAAGCCATGTTTTGAGAGCTAAAATTGACATGACATCGACGAATATGCTGATGCGTGATCCATTGATGTACCGCGTTTTGCACCGTCATCATCATCGTACCGGATATGATTGGAAAATCTATCCGATGTATGATTATGCCCATGGTGAAAGTGATTATATAGAACAAATTTCACACTCCATCTGTACGTTGGAGTTTGTAATGCACAGGGAATTATACAATTGGTTTTTAGACCAGATTTACGATACAAACAGGGTTAGGCCTAACCAATATGAATTTGCGCGGCTGAACCTGAATTACACGGTGATGAGCAAACGGAAGTTACTGCAGTTGGTTCAGGAAGACATCGTAAAAGGCTGGGATGACCCAAGAATGCCTACTATTTCGGGGTTAAGAAGAAGAGGCTACACAGCCAATGCCATTCGTAAATTCTGTGATACTATTGGTATTGCAAAAAGGGAAAATGTCATTGATATTTCGCTTTTGGATTTTTGTTTACGTGAAGACTTAAATAAAACCGCTCCACGGGTAATGGCTGTTTTGGATCCGGTAAAACTGGTTATCACCAATTATCCTGTAGGAAAAGAAGAGTGGCTGGAAGCCGAAAACAATCAGGAAGATGAAAGCGCCGGATTTAGAGAAGTGCCTTTTTCAAGGGAATTATACATAGAGCGTGATGATTTTCTGGAAGAAGCACCTGCGAAATTTTTCCGTTTGAGTTTAGGAAA
Organism: Flavobacterium sp. GT3R68; assembly: GCF_007109225.1. Classification (GTDB taxonomy): domain Bacteria; phylum Bacteroidota; class Bacteroidia; order Flavobacteriales; family Flavobacteriaceae; genus Flavobacterium. Next base: position 409,113 of record NZ_VJZK01000001.1, on the reverse strand, counting down.
TGAAGTCCGTCTTAAAAATGCTTATATCATTAAAGCGGAAAGTGTTGTAAAAGATGCCTCTGGAAATATTACCGAAATTCACGTCACCTACGACAGTGATAGCCGAAGCGGGAGCGGGAGTGAAGCTTCGCAACGTAAAGTGGCGGGTACACTACATTGGGTATCAATTCCACATGCTGTCGAAGCAGAAGTTCGCTTGTATGATCGTTTGTTTATCGATGAAGCACCGGACAGTCACAAGGAAAAAAACTTCCTTGAGTTTATGAATAATAGTTCATTACAAATCGCAAAAGGGTTTGTTGAACCAAGTTTAAAAGATTCAAAATCAGGAGATAAGTTCCAATTTCAACGTTTGGGTTATTTCAATGTTGATAAAGATACCAAGGACGGTAAATTAGTGTTCAACAAAACAGTCGGACTGAAAGATACCTGGGAAGAAAAAGGCAAAAAAGAAGAAAATCTATTGATGGCCACACAAAAGGAAATCAATAAATATGTGAAGGAAAAGGATGAAACTAATGCTAATGTGATTCTAAAAAGCATTGTGGATAACATCCAAAGCATTGATAATTACAGTCTTCTGAACCAAACGGTTGTTAAAAATGTCAAAAATGACAACAATTCGTTGTTGTTTGCCAATTTAGTTTTGCATTATTCTGATAAAATCCAGGCTTCTGCAATTGAGTCAGAACCGTTAACAAAACTGTTTTCAATGTCGATGAAAAGTCAATTGCCGGCAGTACGGATTTTTGCGCTGCAGAATTTAAAAAACAATCCGGAAAATCTGAATGAATTTAAATCCCAGATAATGGAGTTGAGGAATTTTGAAAAAAACGATAAGGTGATAGAATTGTTAAACAAATTGTAGCTTAAATAGTTAGTTCAAGAAAATCGCTGTTATGGCGTTTTATGTGCTATGTTTGACCCTTAAATCTTTGTAATGAAAAAAATAATACTTATTGGCTTACTTCTAATTAGTAACGCAGTATCAGCTCAGGAAACTTGGCAATCAATGGGTCCTGATGATTTTAACCAGCCATCATACGGATCGGTATTAAAGACAAAAATAGTTTCTAAAAACAATTTATTATTTGTTGTAAATTTGGAGTTTGTTACTTTCGGCAGTAAAAACAAGATTACGGTTAATATGTTTAATGGTTTAAGATGGGAAGAAATAGGCACGCCTTTTTTTACTCAAGTTGCAAATGTTTATTATGATATTGCTATCGATGATAACAATACCCCATACCTATGTTTTGTTGATACAAATAATAGTAATAAAGCTTCAGTAAAAAAGTATAATGGGACCAATTGGGAAACTGTTGGTACACAATTCATTTCAACATCATCTTCGTCTTCAACAAGTCTAGCTATTGATAGCAATAATATAGTTTATATAATTTATCGTGATGGTGCAAATAATGATAAAGCAACAGTTCAAAAATTTAATGGAATTAATTGGGAAATAGTTGGAAACGCAGGCTTCTCAAGCGGGTTTGCTTTTAGTACAGATATTGTAATTGATAATAATAATATTATTTATGCAACATATAAAAATGCTTCTAATAATGGGCTATTATATGTTAAAAAATTTAATGGAACTAGTTGGGTAGATGTTGGGGTTAGCGGATTTCCTTCCTATGACACTTCTAGTGTAAACACTACTTATACCCAAACTCCTATGGTAATCGATAATAACAATGTGCCCTATGTGATATATTGTGATACATCTAATAATTTTAAAGCAACTGTTCAGAAATTTAATGGAATAAACTGGGAGGTGGTTGGTACAGCTGGATTTACAAGCGAACGTGCTGATTTCCCGTCTATTGCTATAGATAATAATAATACGCCATATGTAGTATATTGTAATAACACTTCTTCATTATCAGTCGTTCAAAAATTTAATGGTGTAACATGGGAAATGGTTGGAAATCAAAATATTTCAGACGCAAATACAAAATGGACTTCTATAGCATTTGATAATAATAATTTACCTAATGTAGCATTTAAGCAATCATCATTTGAAATAGGTGATCAAGCTAAAGTAAAAAGGTTTAATGGCAGTGACTGGGAAATTGTTGGAGACAGAGCAATTTCCTCAGGATTGACATCTACTCCCGAGATATCGGTAGACAATAATAATGTTGCTTATTTGGTTTATAAAGATTTAAATAAAGCAAAAAAAATTACCGTTAAAAAGTTTAATGGAATAAATTGGCAATCAGTAGGTATTGAAGGATTTTCTTCAGGTGAAGTTTATTGTACTTCTATTGCAATAGATAGTAATAACATACCATATGTTGCTTACATAGATGTGGTAAACGACGCTAAAATTACTGTTCAAAAATTTAATGGGGTGAGCTGGGAAATTGTGGGAACTGCGGGATTTACAGTTTTGGCAGAAAGTCTTGATTTAAGAATTAATAATTTGAATGTTCCCTATATTGTCTACCGGGGAGGAAATTCAATGGCTGATAACCCAAGGTGTAATGTTCAAAAATTCAATGGGATAAATTGGGAATTTGTAGGCTTACCTAATTTTTCATTAGATAAAATTTACAATCCTCAATTAGCATTTGATAATAACGAGGTGCCTTATGTATCTTATACTAATCAAAATTATAGTCAAAGATTAACAGTTGAAAAATTTAATGGTGTCAGTTGGCAAACTGTTGGAGGCGCAGGATTTTCTTCTTCAGGAGCGTCTTGTGTTGCATCCATAAAATTTAATAACATTAATGTTCCATATATAGCATATCAAGATGGATTTACGGGTAGTCGTGCAACAGTTCGAACATTTGACGGAACAAACTGGGTGGTTGTAGGTATTAGTGGTTTTTCTGATTTACAAATAGGAAAAATATGCTTAGAGATTGATAATAGTAATGTTCCTTATGTTTTTTATAATGAAGAAATAGATAATTATAAATACGTTGGAACCGTAAAAAAATTTAATGGTTCTTCGTGGCAATTAGTTGGATCCGTGAATTTCTTGGCAGGATTTGTAGATAATATTACTATGACAATAAATGGCAATAATATTCCTTACGTTTCTTATTCTGGCAATTTTAATAGAGGAGCTACTTACGGTAAATATTTCGGAACAGTCGGAGCTTTAAGCACAAACGACAATATATTTTCACAAGAAAAACTCGCCATTTATCCCAACCCAGTAAAATACACTTTTTCAATTTCTGGAAATGACGTAAAAGAGATAGAAATTTTCGATTTAGTTGGAAAGCAAGTTTGGTATAAAAAAAATCCAGACACTGAAATTAATATAGAGATATTACCGAAAGGATTTTATGTTGCAAAAATTAAAAACGAAAAAGGAAATTCTTCAGTTAAGTTAATTAAGGAATAATATGATATAGATTTTATCAATTCTAAGCGTCTTTTAAAGGCGCTTTTTCTATTATTACAATTACCTATCGAATCTATAACTCATATAGTTTTTTACAATTAAAAACGGCGTTCATATTTCGGTTTTAAGCCCTTTTCTTAATTTCGACACCCATTTTATCCTTTCCTTTTAAAATAATTAAATAGCGCTACCCTAATCGCTTTTCGGCTGGAATAATTTCACTTTAACGACTTATTAACTCGTGGTTGTTAATAAAATGGTATCTTTATAAATAGAAATCATAAAATTTAAATATCATGTCGAACTACAAAGAAAATACAATGTTGCTTCTTTTGGCCGGAGCAGTTATTGGAGTCGGAATCGGATTTTTATTTGCCCCCGATAAAGGCACGAGAACCAGAAAAAAACTAAAAGGTGGTTTTGATGACGCAAAAAAGGAAATTAAACATCAATATTTAAATGCCACCGAAGATCTTAAATTGAAATTCTTCAGCAAAAAAGATGACTTGCAGGAAACGTACGATCACTTAGTTTCCAATTTCAATCACAACACCGAAGATGTCATCGCATTTTTAGAAGAAAAATTATTTAGTCTGAGAGAACAAAATATTAAATATCCAAACAACCTATAATCTATGGCTTTTGACGAGATAAAAGAAAATACCGATAATATGCAGGAACAGGTGCAGGCCTATATCGATAGCAGCCGCGCCTATTATAAATTGTGGGGTTTCAAAGTGGCGATGAAGTCTACCACAATGATTTTTAAATTTGCCTTGATATTGCTTTGTTTCCTGATGGTACTGCTATTTTGTTCGCTTGCTGCCGCAATGTCAATTGGAAAGTCTCTGGATAATTATCCGTTAGGATTCCTGATTATAGGTAGCGGGTATCTGGTTATTACCTTACTTTTATTTTTGATCAGGGATAAAATAGTCGAAGGACCAATTTTGGAGAAATTTTCAGAAATCTTTTTTAACGACTAAATATGGCCAAAAAAAAATATTCCTCCTATGCCGAAATCGATTTCGACTTGGAAGTGCTGAAATTGGAAAAAGACATTAATTTCCAAAAATTAAATTTGGGATTCCACAAAACAAGAGAAAGTTTTACCCCACAGAATATCGTTCACGGTTTTCTGAGTTCTTATAAAACCATTCTTTCGAGCTCTTATCCCACACTAATCAACATAGCGATTCCATTAGTGTTCAAATGGTTATTAAATAAAAAAAGAGGCGATTAGCCTCTTTTTTTATTGATCTGTTTTTATTCCGATTCCGGCAATTCTTTGGGTGGAGTTTGAGAAGGGGAAGGATAATCATCACGTTTCGGTTTTCTCTTTTTGTTATTGTTTTTCATCATTTCTCCCACTTGGTTCGATGCAGAGAACGATGCCACCATATTGTTCAGCATATCACTTCCTGCTTGTGGCGAATTTGGCAGTAATATTAAATTTGAGTTGGCATCGGCGCCAATAGCCTGTAAGGTGTCATAATGCTGCGTTACGACAATTAAAGCAGAGGCTTCTTGGGAATTGATTCCCACTTTATTCAGCACATCTACACTTTCTACCAGTCCGCGAGCAATTTCCCGACGTTGATCTGCAATACCCTGTCCTTGAAGACGCTTGCTTTCTGCTTCAGCTTTCGCTTTAGCGACGATACGGATTCGGGAAGCCTCAGCCTCAAATTCAGCTACTGTTTTCTCACGATCAGCAGCATTGATTCTGTTCATCGCATTTTTCACCTGGATATCAGGATCGATATCGGTCACCAATGTATTGATAATCGTGTAGCCATAAGTTGTCATCGCCTCATTCAATTCACTTTTTACAGCAATGGCGATATCATCTTTTCGTTCAAAAACGTCATCCAGTTTTAATTTTGGAACTTCGGCACGAACTACATCAAATACATATGAAGTAATCTGGTCATGTGGATATTCTAATTTGTAGAACGCATCATATACCGTTTCTTTGATAACCATAAACTGAACAGACACCTTCAGTTTGACAAATACGTTGTCTTTGGTTTTGGTTTCAATGATAACATCCAACTGTTGAATCTTTAAATTGACACGTCCCGCTATTCTGTCAATAATTGGAATTTTAAGCTGCAACCCGGATTGGCGGATACTTAAAAACCTGCCAAATCTTTCAATTACCACCGCTGTTTGCTGTTTAACTGTGAAAAAGGAGGATAGAAGAATAAATATGCCGACTACTGATAAAATAATTAATGGAATGTTCATACGCTTAAAAATTAAGTTTTAAAATTAGTGGGAAATTACAAAAATAACTTTAGGTTTGCGCCGTATAAACCTATTATCTATGAAAAAGATATTTCTTACATTATTGCTAGTTTTCAGCACATTAGTAATGAATGCACAAGACAAGTATAAAGATTCTAACCGAATCGGAATTATTTTTGGAGCAAACCAGTTCCAGTTGAACTCGACAAATTTTAACACCAAACCGGGGATGGGCTGGAATGCCGGACTTTCTATGCGTGGAAATTTTTATAACGACTGGGATATGGTATATGCAATGCAATTTAGCGAAAGCAATTTCACGGTAGCAACCAGGAATATGTTCTTAGCAAATGAAGATGTAAACTATAAATTAGCCGCCGCACAGGTTTCTTTAATGTTGAGTTACAAAGTGGTGGAGAATCATTTAAGCCTGGAATTTGGACCTGTAATCCAAGTGAATGGAAAACTGGCAATAGACAAAGAAGAAGAAAACAATATCATTAACGGAACCACATTAATGGCTAAAGACATTACCGACATTTCGAAGTTTAATTTTTACCCCGCAGTAGGAATCACGGCAGGTGTGAGGCATTTGAGATTAAACGTACAGTATCAATATGGGGTTAATAATCTCCTGGGCAACTTAAACAAGCAAAGTTTCGGACCTGATTTTAAAGGGAATGCAGGAATCCTCAGCGGAAATATTATTGTGTATTTGTAATATAAAAATTTATAATCAACCTATTTGTTATTTAAACCAAAAATGAATATCCCTTATGAAAAATATACTTTTTAGTATGGTAGTGCTTACCGGCATTATTGTAAATGCGCAAACTACTATAGTGGATGAAAAGTTTGAAAAAGATAATTTCCCGTTAGGGTATAACTTTCTGCAGAATAACAATAAAATCGTAATTCAAAAAGGGAAACATATAGGAATTTCTACCAACAGAATGATTAATAATCTGTATAGTTATGACAGCAACGGAAAAAAAGAAACCCTGTTGGAAAACGTAGAGGTAATGAATTGCTCTTTCTCAAATGCTGGAAGTTCTTTTAGCGTTGTTGATTATGCTAAAATGAGTTATAGCGGAAAAACATACAAGGTTTACACTGACGGAAAATCCTCTCCGAGTATCAGTACAGACGATTGGTATCAAAGGTCTAATGATCAATATGAATTAAGTATTGTGAATCAAAAAGGTAATAAAAAAGTTGATTTTGAAAAAGATCAATTGTATCTGAGTATAGTCGATATTCTAACAAGAAAAGGCTCTAAAATACAACTTGAAAAGCCCGACTTAGCAAGATTGAGAACAGAAAATGCAGTCAAATATTTTCAAGACCTGACATTTAGCATTAAAATGAATGAAAATAATTTTGAATTAATAACTAAGTTTATTTCTAAAGATTATAAATCGTCTATCTTATACAGAACTGTTTATAATTTTGAAGGAAAAAAAATAGAAGACCTTGCTTATAAAACCGAGATTCAGGATGGATTTTTGATTTATTGCAGTAATGGAGGAGGAACTGTAAGATATGGTACTGCCGCTGGCTCCAATGCATTTTTAGACGATTTGTCGATTGATAATTTTATGGTTGACAAGAAAACCGAAGATGTGTATGTGTATGGTATATTTGGAGACCATGCCCGTAAATCTAGGGAAATTGGAAATGACCCTCTAGGCTATTATATATTTAAATACGATAAAAAAGGAAATAAAATTTGGGAATCCATTAATCCCATTAGCGATAAAAAAGATTATAATGATTCTCAAACAACAACGACAATATTGGCGTCTTTAATTATTAGAAACAACGAGCTTGTTTTTTCAACTGCTCCGGTCGCAGAAAGAAACAAAGAATATTTGCATTATGCTATTTTAGATAAAGCATCAGGAAATGTAACAAAGGGCAAGAAAATAACCTATAAATCGGATAACATTCATACCATGATGTCCGGAACAAGACTTTTTCTGTTATCTTTTTGCTCAAACAAGGAGGAGTTAAAAAATAAAGTTTTTGATAATAATGGCTTAATAGCATTAGATACCAATCAAGAATACGCCAACTATATCAGTAGTATAAAAAGCAAATCAAAATTGTTTTTCAACACTTTTTTCTCAAAAGAAGGTATTTGGTTATTGGAATCCGATAATGAATCGTATTATAAAACAACCTATTTTAAACTTATATAAGCATAAAAAAGCCCCGGTATTTCGGGGCTTTTTCTTTTTTATAAAGTAGCAATTGCTCTTTCCAGTCGCTTGAATGTTTCGTCCTTTCCGAGAACTTCCACAATGTCAAAAAGGTGAGGACCTTTCGGGGCGCCAACCAGACTCAAACGGAACGGCTGCATTACTTTACCCATCCCAATTTCGTTTTTCGTCATCCAGTCCTTTACAACGGTTTCTATAGTATTTGAGGTGAAATCCCCAATATTTTCCATCACCGAAATCAGTTCCTGCATCAGGGCAGGCGTTTCTTCTTTCCAGTTTTTAGCTGCTTTTTCGTCATACGTTTCGGGTGCAACAAAAAAGAAATCACACAAATCCCAGAATTCAGACACAAAATGTGCGCGTTCTTTGATGAGCGAAACTATTTTTACCACCAGATCTTCCGGCACGCTGATTCCTCTTTCTGCCAGAATAGGAGTGAAGTCCTTGGCCAGCTTTTCATCGTTTTGTTTGATCAGGTATTGGTGGTTAAACCATTTGTTTTTCTCCGGGTCAAATTTAGCACCCGATTTATGAACCCTGTTCAAATCGAAAGAAGCCACTAATTCTGCTAACGAGAACAGTTCTTTTTCCGTACCGTCATTCCAGCCTAACAATGCCAGAAAGTTAATCACCGCTTCCGGGAAAAATCCGTTTTCTCTGTATCCGGATGAAAGTCCTTCCTCAGTTTCCCATTCCAATGGAAATACCGGAAAGCCCAGTTTATCGCCATCTCGTTTGGACAATTTTCCATTTCCGATAGGTTTCAAAATCAATGGAAGGTGTGCAAATTCAGGGGCTTCCCAACCAAAGGCACGGTACAATAAAACGTGCAACGGCATCGAAGGCAACCATTCTTCTCCACGGATAACATGGGAGGTTGCCATTAAATGATCATCGACAATATTGGCCAAATGGTACGTAGGCATTCCATCGCCTTTAAAAAGGACCTTATCGTCCAGTAAATTGGTTTCAAATTTTACATCCCCACGAATGATATCATGCAGATGTAAGGTCTCATCAACCGGAGTTTTAAAACGGATCACATATTCTTCACCATTAGCAATTCTGTTTACCGTTTCGTCAGCAGAAATCACCAAAGAAGTATCCAGTTTTTCCCTGTTATGATGATTATAAATAAATACCTTTCCTTCTTCTTCGTGCTTTTTTCTATGCGCATCCAAAGCTGCCGGTGTATCGAAAGCGTAATACGCCCAACCGCTGTTTATCAATTGATCAGCATATTGTTTGTACAAAGGTTTTCTTTCGCTCTGACGATAGGGACCAAATTTTTCATTCTTTCCAACAGTTTCATCAGGTGAAATTCCTAGCCACTCCAAGGCTTCCATGATATATGATTCGGCTCCGGGTACAAAACGGTTCTGGTCGGTATCTTCCACTCGCAAAAAGAAAACACCGCCATGTTTTTTGGCAAACAAATAATTAAATAAAGCGGTACGGACGCCGCCAATATGTAAAGGTCCTGTCGGACTTGGCGCAAAACGCACACGAACTTGCTTCGACATTTTTGTAAATTTTCTTGCAAAGATACAATTTCAATCCCTGAATTTAATAATTAGATGTTTGGATGAAAACCAGACTCTTTTCTTAATCATTATAATCTGTTTTTGAGTGAGTTACAATCGTTGTTTTTCTATTTCACATATTCAGATAAAATCGTACTTTTATCGGTTATAAAGAAAAGACCAATAAATTGGAAAATAAGACATTGATTTACCACAAATTAGAAGCTTTTATAAAAAAGTTTTACACCAATGAACTCCTCAGAGGATTGATTTTTTTCATTGGTCTGGGATTGTTGTATCTGTTATTTACCTTGTTTGTGGAATATTTTCTTTGGTTGAAACCAATGGGAAGAACCATCTTGTTTTGGACCTTCATTATGGTCGAACTCTTCTTACTAGGCCGTTTCATCCTTTTTCCGGTTTCCAAATTATTTAAACTACAGAAAGGAATCAATTACGGAGAAGCTTCCGCCATTATTGGAAATCATTTTACCGAAGTCAGCGACAAGTTGACCAATTTTCTTCAGTTGTCTTCGGATAGCAACCAATCTGAATTGCTGTTGGCATCCATCGAACAAAAAGCAAAAGCATTGCAGCCCATTCCTTTCAGCAATGCGATTAATTTTGATTCAAACAGAAAATACCTGCCTTTGGCGATTATACCCATCTTGTTTTTTGCCTTCTTTTATATTTCGGGCAACAGCAAGATTATTTCGCAAAGTATGAATCGTGTAGTCCATTTTAAGGAGCAATTTTTACCGCCGGCTCCCTTTCAATTTGTTGTTTTAAATCCAAGTCTGCAAACGGAACAGAACAAGGATTTTATCCTTAAAATAAAAACCCAGGGAAAAATAGTTCCCGAAAATGCAATGATTTTCATTGGTGACGAAAGTTATTTCATGGAAAGCAACGCTGCGGGGGAATTTCAATTTAAAATCGAAAAACCAACTGCGAATCTATCGTTTCACGTGGAAGCCAATGATGTTTCTTCATCAGAATATGAACTGGCCGTGATTACCGTTCCGTCGATAGCGAATTTCCAAATGCTGCTTCATTTCCCATCGTATCTGAACAAAAAACCGGAGTTGATTCGAGGAACCGGAAACGCGATTGTTCCGGAAGGCACGCGGGTAACCTGGGAAATGAATACACTAGCTACCCAAAAAGTGGAATGGACCGATTTGAAGACGAATATTCCATTCTCTAAACAGGATAATGTGTTTACATTGTCTAAAAACATCAGTCAAAACACGGAATATCAAATACTTACTTCTAATGAGAAGGTTAAAAACTTCGAAAAGCTGAACTATCAGCTTTCCATTATCAAAGACCAGTTTCCTTCAATTAATGTCGGCACGGCTCCGGACAGTTTGAAAGTAGCCAAAAACTACGTTTTAGGAACTATTTCCGACGATTACGGACTTTACAAACTCCAAGTGGTTTATTATCCTAAAAACAAGCCCGAGAATGCCAAACGTGGAACAATTAGATCCAGGAAAGATGTGTACGATCAATTCGTGTTTGCATTCCCAAGCGCGCTGCCGGTTGAACAGGGAGTTTCTTATGACTATTATTTCGAGGTATTCGACAACGATGCATTGCATCATTTCAAAAGCACCAAGTCTTCAGTTTTTTCAAATAGAATAGCGACCGACCAGGAGAAGGAAGATCAGGTATTGCAGCAGCAAAATGACAACATCAACAGCCTTGAAAAATCGTTGAAGAATCAGGACAAGCAAATTTCAGAGATGGAAAAATTGCAGAAGACCGGAAAAGAAAAAGACAATTTAGAATTCAAAGATCAGCAGAAGATGAATGATTTTATCAAACGTCAAAAGCAACAGGACGAAATGATGAAGGAATTCTCCAAAAAAATGGAAGAGAATCTGGATAAAGTCAAGACCGATAAAAAAGACGAATTCAAGGAGGAACTTCAAAAGCGTCTGGAAAAAGCGGATAAGGATTTGGAAAAAAACCAAAAGTTATTGGACGAGTTAAAAGAACTCACAGATAAAATCAAAAATGAGGAGCTGCTTGAGAAATTGGAAAAATTCAAACAGAACAGTAAAAACCAAACTAAAAATCTGGAGCAATTGGTGGAACTGACCAAGAAATATTACGTAGAGAAGAAAGCCGAACAGCTCGCTGATAAATTGGATAAACTTTCAGAAAAGCAAGAGGATTTATCTAATAAAGAAAAGGAAAATAACACTGACAAACAAAGTGAAATTAATAAAGAATTTGACAAAATCCAAGAAGATTTAAAGGAACTTGACAAAGAAAACAAAGAGCTTAAATCGCCACTGGATATTCCAAAAGACGAAGAAAAAGAAAAAAGCATTGATGAGGATTTAAAGAAAGCCTCTGACGAATTGCAGAAACAAAATCAGTCCAAAGCCAAACCCAAACAAAAAAGTGCATCCAAAAAAATGAAGGAGATGGCTGCGAAAATGTCAGAAAGTATGGCTGGTGGTGAAATGGAACAGTTGGAAGAAGACGTTAAAATGCTTCGTCAAATTCTGGATAACTTATTGGCATTCTCGTTTTCGCAAGAAGATTTGATGGGAGAATTCAAGGGCTTGAGACGAGGCTCGCCATCGTATAATAAACATTTAAAAATCCAGCAGGATCTCAAACAGCAGTTTAAACATGTCGACGATAGTTTATTTGCGTTGTCATTGCGTAACCCGAAAATAGCCGAGGATATAACCAAAGAAATTGGCAACGTTCATTATAATCTGGATAAGGCTTTAGAGAGTCTGGCCGAAACACAAATACCAAAAGGACTTTCACACCAGCAGTATACCATTTCTTCGGCGAATAAATTGGCCGACTTTTTAAGCGATGTTCTCAATGGCATGCAGATGCAGATGCAGATGTCGGGTACTGGTTCAGGAGGGAAACCTAAGCCAGGACAGGGTCAGGGAATGCAATTGCCCGACATCATCAAAAAACAGGAAGGCCTGGGTCAGAAGATTAGTGACGGAATGAAGAAAGGGGAGAAGCCCGGGGAAGGAAAAGAAGGGGATAAGGGCGAAAAAGGCAAAAGCGGTAAGACCGGCAAAAGCGGATCCGACGGGAATGAAGGTGAAAATGGAGAAGACGGCGAGGGAACAGCCGGTGAAATCATGAAGATTTACCAGGAGCAAAAGCAGCTTCGGGAAGCCCTGCAAAAAGCGCTGGAAAAAGAAGGACTGGGCGGAAGCGGACAGAACGCCGTTGAGCAAATGAAGCAATTGGAAAAGCAATTACTAAACAAAGGCTTCAATAACGAAACGCTCCAAAAGATGCTGAACCTTAAATACGAACTACTCAAATTAGACAAAGCCGTACAGCAACAGGGCGAAGAAAAGAACCGCCAGTCCGAAACCAACAAAAAGGAATTTAACAACCAATCCAATGCGCTACCGGCGGCCCTGCAAGATTATCTGAACAGTATTGAGATATTAAACAGACAAAGCCTACCTTTGCGGCAAAATTACAACCAGAAGGTTCAAAAGTATTTTAGAAAAGATGATTAATTTTAATTACGAAACCGACTTCGAGTTGGATAACGAAACTGCTATTTCAGACTGGCTGTCTCAGGTCATTGTTTCCGAAAACAAGAAAGAAGGCGAGATCAATTATGTTTTTTGTGACGACGAATATCTACACAAAATCAACATGGAATACCTGAATCACGACACACTGACGGACATCATCAGCTTTGATTACGCCGTAGGAAATGAATTACATGGCGATATTTTCATCTCCGTTGAAAGAGTCCGTGATAATGCGCAGGATTTTGACGTTTCTTTCGAAGAAGAACTGAAGCGAGTGCTGGTTCACGGTATTTTGCATTACTGTGGATACAAGGACAAAGCAGAAGATGATGAGGCTTTGATGCGTCAAAAGGAAGAAGAAAAAATCGCGTTGTTCCACGTGGAACAATAGGGAAATTATTTTGGAGCGAATGGAAGGTGAATTTTAATATTGCAATTGCCGCTGTCATTCCAAGTCTCCCTCAGAAAGATTCGGGAGGATTTTCCCTTCCATCGGGGCTAAAGGACAAATGATTTGATTGTCATTTATTGGCAGCCAAAACGAAAATATAAATTTTGTTCCACGTGGAACAAATAAAAAAGAATAAAAGTGTTTCAAGAAGAATACGATGTAATTGTAGTGGGTGCAGGTCACGCAGGCTCGGAAGCGGCAGCGGCAGCGGCGAACATGGGATCCAAAACCCTGTTGGTAACGATGAGCTTGCAAAACATTGCGCAGATGTCCTGTAATCCGGCTATGGGCGGAATTGCGAAAGGCCAAATCGTCCGCGAGATTGATGCGCTGGGCGGTTATTCCGGAATTGTTTCGGACAAGACCGCTATCCAGTTCAAGATGCTGAACAAATCCAAAGGGCCTGCGATGTGGTCGCCACGCGTTCAAAGTGACCGTATGCGATTCGCGGAGGAGTGGCGATTGATGTTGGAAGGCACGCCAAATCTTGATTTCTATCAGGAAATGGTTAAAGGACTAATCATTGAGGATGGCAAAATAAAAGGAATAAAAACTTCACTGGGAGTTGAGATAAGATCAAAAGCGGTTGTGCTTACCAATGGAACCTTCCTGAACGGACTGATTCACATTGGTGAAAAACAATTTGGCGGTGGTAGAGCGGGCGAAAGTGCCGCTTACGGAATCACTGAAGATTTAGAAAAAGTCGGTTTCCAATCCGGAAGAATGAAGACCGGAACACCTCCAAGAGTGGATGGCCGTTCATTGGATTATTCCAAAATGAATGAGGAAAAAGGGGATGCTAAACCGGATAAGTTTTCTTATTCCGATATCACAAAACCATTAGTACATCAACGTTCCTGTCATATGACCTATACTTCTTTGGAAGTGCACAATATTTTACGGGAAGGTTTCGATCGTTCGCCGATGTTCAACGGAAGGATTCAAAGTTTGGGTCCAAGATATTGTCCGTCTATTGAAGATAAGATCAACAGATTTGCCGACAAAGACAGACACCAGTTATTCGTAGAACCCGAGGGCTGGAATACGTGTGAAGTTTATGTGAATGGTTTTTCTACTTCCTTGCCGGAAGATATTCAGTTCAAGGCATTGCGCTCTGTTGTAGGTTTTGAAAAGGTGAAATTTTTCCGTCCGGGATACGCAATCGAATACGATTACTTTCCGCCAACACAACTGAAGCATACGCTGGAAACCAAATTAATTGAAGGTTTGTATTTTGCTGGACAGATTAACGGTACGACGGGATATGAAGAAGCAGCTTCGCAGGGATTAATGGCGGGTATCAATGCTGCGCTTAAAGTGCAGGAAAAAGATCCGCTAATTTTGAAAAGAGACGAGGCTTACATCGGAGTTTTAATTGACGATTTGATTACCAAAGGAACTGAAGAGCCCTACCGAATGTTTACTTCCCGTGCCGAATACCGAACGTTATTGCGTCAGGATAATGCCGATTTCAGATTAACCCCGATGTCGCATGCGATTGGTCTTGCTTCTGAACAACGGTTACGAAGAATGGAGCATAAGTTAAACGAATCCGAAAAAATGGTGGCTTTCTTTAAAGAAACCAGCGTCACGGTCGCGGAAACAAATCCTATTTTGGCTGCAAAAGACACCGCGCTGATTAACCAGGGCGATAAGATGTTTAAAGTATTCTCCAGGCCACAAATTGATTTGGAGGATATGATGAAATTCGAAAAAGTGGCTGAATATATTTCTGAAAATGATGTGGATCAGGAAATCCTGGAGCAGGCGGAAATCCAGGTAAAATATTCCGGCTATATCGAAAAAGAGAGAAACAATGCGGATAAGCTGACCCGATTGGAAGATGTCAAAATTCCGGAGGCGTTTGATTACGATAAAATAAAATCCCTGTCTTTTGAAGCCAAAGAAAAGTTCAAAAAGATTCGTCCGGTAACCATATCCCAAGCCTCCCGAATTAGTGGCGTTTCGCCAAGTGACATTTCAGTGCTGCTGATTTATATGGGGCGCTAAATTGTTCCACGTGAAACTACGGCGCGAAGCCTTGTTATTGTTGGAAATTATAAATAAAAAATTTTTAAAACCTAACTGATTGTAGAATCCGTTGGGTTTTTATCATAAATGACTTTGAGAATTATATGGATATTTCTAAACACAAATTGTTTTTAACGGTAAAAGATTTTTCGGTTTCCAAAGAGACCTTTGACTTGTATCATGACGAAGTTCTGGATATGTTAATCACTTCTCCGCAACCTGACGAAAACAATTTGCCAGCCTATTATGAAAGCGACGATTATATTTCGCACACCGATGGAAAAAGATCTTTGTTTGAGAAAGCCTATCATTTTGTCAAAGATATAGCGCTAAAAAACAAACTGGACTTAATCAATGACCTCCATACTGAAAAAGGAAGTCTTTTGGATATTGGAGCAGGAACTGGTGATTTTTTAACCGTCGCGAAAAACAATGGCTGGAGCATTACCGGAATAGAACCAAGCGATAAAGCAAAAAACATCGCAATCAAAAAAGGAGTTTCTTTTTCTGAAAAAAGTCAGAATTTGGAAAATAATTCTTTTGATGTCATAACGATGTGGCATGTTCTGGAACACGTTCCAAATTTAGATGCGCAGATTAAAGAGTTGAAAAGACTCCTAAAACCAAACGGAACAATTATTATAGCAGTTCCTAATTTTAATTCGTATGATGCCAAACATTATGGGAAATTTTGGGCAGCGCTGGATGTGCCGAGACACCTT
The DNA here is from genome assembly GCF_007109225.1 of Flavobacterium sp. GT3R68. Classification (GTDB taxonomy): domain Bacteria; phylum Bacteroidota; class Bacteroidia; order Flavobacteriales; family Flavobacteriaceae; genus Flavobacterium. The sequence continues at coordinate 393,005 of NZ_VJZK01000001.1, read as the reverse complement.
TGGCATTTTTCGAAAACGGCCATAAAATTGCTGTTTGAAAAAGAACGAATGAAACTCGTAAAAGTGCTCCCGATGAAATTTGATGCTTTTTATGTGAGTTTATTATCTGAAAAATACAAAAACGGAAAAATGAATTTCCTCAAAGCTTTTTTGGTAGGATTGAAATCAAATTTGAAAGCAAAGTCCAATTTGGAGTTTTCATCGCACATTTACATCATCAAAAACAATTAAAAATCGTTTTTAGCGCGTTTAAAGCAATAAAAGGTCAGTAATGATGTCAATTGTTGTCGAAAAAGAAAAATGTTTTTATTTGGAAGATATAAAAGCTGCTTCCGATAGCTTTTAAATATGGCGCAAAAAATAATGATTGTCAAATGCTATAGTTGCTAAATTGAAGCAACTTCATAACTTTTTCACTTTTTACATCAAAAATTAATACTTTTACAAACCAATTTAAAAAATCAAAAGAAAAATACATAATGAAAAAAACATTCGTAATTATCGCACTTGCCTTTTCTATTATTTCATGCAACAAAACAACGGAAGTTAAAGAGTTTAAAACAGCTTATGTTGACAGTGCTAAATTAATGGATGAATATACCGAAGCAAAAGACGTTCAGGCTAAATACAAAGCCAAATCGGAAACTATGGGGAGAGAATTACAGGCTGAAATTGCTCGTTTCAAAGAGGACGCCGCTAATTTTCAGAAAAATGCGCAAGCCAACGGACAAGCGTGGGCTCAGGAAAATGGCGCAAGATTGCAAAAAAGAGAACAGCAGATTCAATATGCGCAACAGGCAATGGCTCAGCAATTGCAGCAGGAAAGCGGCGTAGAGCTGGACACTTTGGTTCTTAACGTGAAAAAATTCATCAAGGATTACGGTAAGGAAAAAGGATACGACTACATCTACGGAACCGGTGATGCACCGTCGGTTTTATATGCAAAGGAGAAATATGATATCACTAAAGAAATTACTCAATTGCTGAACGACAGATATAAATCGACTGCTAAAAAAGAAGACACTACATCTGTAAAAACAGAAAAAAAGAAATAATCCACCGCAGATAGATTCAAAATGCCTTCCGTTTGTGGAGGCATTTTTTTTGTTACCAATTGAAAAACAAGTCTTTAAAATGAAAACACGGATTGTGAATGCCATTACAATAATTTTGAGTATTTTCAACTTTTAATATACGCCAATGGAAACCCTATCTGAAGCCGCTTCATACACTTTACGATTCATCAATCAGACGCATCGTTCCGTTTTCCTCACCGGAAAAGCGGGAACCGGAAAAACGACGCTATTGCGGGAAATTATCCAGTCCACCCATAAAAACACCGTTGTCGTTGCGCCAACAGGAATTGCGGCGCTGAATGCCGGCGGGGTAACAATTCATTCGATGTTCCAACTTCCTTTTGCTGGGTTTATACCTGATAGTAGCTCCCCCCAATTTTACGAATCGGTGAAGTTTGAAACGAAGGCAACTTTGCGCAGGCATTTCAAAATGAGCGGTTTGAAAAAGGCGGTTATCCGGAATATGGAGCTTTTGGTTATTGATGAAGTCAGTATGTTGCGCGCTGATTTATTGGATGCGATGGATTTTATGCTGCAGAGCGTCCGCAAGAATAATGCACCGTTTGGCGGGATCCAGGTGTTGTTTATAGGGGATTTACTACAACTTCCACCAGTTATCCGGAATGAAGAATGGCAGACACTTCGGAAGTATTACAAAGGAAAATTCTTTTTTCATTCGCATGTCATCCAACAAAACCCGCCGTTGTATATCGAGTTGTCGAAAATTTTCCGTCAGACTGATGACCGTTTTATTTCGGTTTTAAATAATCTTCGGAACAACCGGATTTCACAGGAAGACATTCAATTACTGAATGATTTTGTCAAGCCTGATTTTGACTTGAAAACGAATCCGGGCTACATCACATTAACCACGCACAATGCCAAAGCCGATGCTATCAATGCGGAAGCGTTAGAAGATTTGGATGGAAAATCAGTAGTTTATAGACCCGAAATTGTGGGGGAGTTTCCCGAAAAGATATTTCCGGTCGAGGAACAGCTTCAGCTAAAGGTAGGAGCACAGATTATTTTTGTAAAAAACGATTTGTCTTTTGAAAAGAATTATTTCAACGGAAAAATGGGAATCATCAAATCGTTGTCCGATTATGAAATCCTGGTTCATTTCCCCGAAGAAAACAAAACCATTGAACTAGAGAAATACGAATGGCAGAATATCCGCTATACGGTGGATGAAATGACCAAGGAAATTGAGGAAGAGGTTTTGGGGACTTTTGTTCACTACCCGATCAAATTGGCCTGGGCCATTACGGTTCATAAAAGCCAAGGACTTACTTTCGACAAAGCGGCGCTCGATGTCTCGCAAGTTTTTCTGCCGGGACAAGCATATGTGGCACTTTCGCGTTTACGCTCGTTAGAAGGCTTAATTTTGCTTTCTCCGTTACGGATGAATGGCATTTCGAATGATCAGGATGTAATGGATTATGCTCTGAATAAGGCAGACGAGGAGCTTCTTGAAAATTCCTTGCAGTTGGAGACGAAGAAATTCATCCATAACTATTTAAAAAACAGCTTCAACTGGAGTGAAATAGTACAGGAATGGCGCAATCACCAATTCAGTTATGCTCAGGATCAGGAGAAGTCGGTTAAATCGAAGCACGCACTCTGGGCTAAAAAACAATCGGAAGCGATGGAAAAGCTATTGGAGCCTTCGCGAAAATTCATGTCACAATTGGATTTGCTGTTTTCGAAAGAGAGTATCGATTTCCATTTTATCTCGGAACGGATTACCGCGGCAAATACTTATTTCATTCCGCTGATGGATGAATTGGTTTCGGAAATTCTATGGAAACTGGAGGAGATGAAACGTACCAAGAAAGCCAAAGCCTTTTATGAGGAACTTTCCGTTTTGGAAGATCTGCAGATCAAATCGGTGATGCAATTGATGAAGGCCAAGTTGTTGGTCGAAACAATTACAGAAGGCAAAACCATTTCAAAAGAAAACCTGAATTCATCGGCCATCAAATCATATAAACTCAATAAAGTCGAAAGTATTCAGGCAAAATTCAAATCGGTAAATGTTGCGCTGATTGAAGATGAAGCAGATTTGCAACGATACACTACGAAAAAGGCTTCCAAAACCAAAGAACCCAAAAAGTCTACTGTCCAGGAAACGTATGAATTGTGGCAACAGAAGAATTCCATTAAGGAAATTGCGGCCATCAGAAAGTTAACATCCCAGACAGTCAGTGGTCATTTGGCCAAACTAATCGAATCCGGGACTATTGCCATTGACGATATTATGCCGCAAGAAACTATCGAAGCCTTAACTAAAGCTTTTCAGGATTATACCGAAGAGAGCCTGAATGGCCTGAAAGAGAAATATGGGAATCAGTTTACTTGGGATGAATTGAAAATGTTCAAAGCGAGCCGGAAGGTTTAAAAGTAAAGTCGAAGTATCGTCTGCGAATTTAGAAAATGAAGACCTACAATTTTAGTATATTATCTAACAATTTCTCTTTAGTAACGGGTTTAACAATGAAATCAGAGATTTGGGTGATGGTTTTTGCTTTTTTTGCATCGATTGGCGATATGGAGGAAGTGATAACATAAACAACAATTTTCTTTTCAAACCGAGGCTGAATTTTAATAAATTCTTCCAGAAATTGCCATCCGTCCATTACAGGCATAAATAAATCGAGAAGGATTATTTCGGGCAATAATTCAGGCTTATTAAAATTTTGTTCAAAAAAAGTCAAAGCCTGCTTGCCATTATGGAAAACAGTTACTTTATCGACAATATTGGTTTTCTCGATTGCTTTTGTAGTTAAAAACACAAAAACTTCGTCATCATCGATAATGGTAAGCAGTTTTATACGGTTCATAAGTTTTGGTTTCTAAATTCAACAAAAAAAGTGGAGCCTACATCAGGGATGCTTTCAACCCAAATTTTACCCCCCATTGCTTCAACTTGAGTTTTGGTCATGAACAACCCGAATCCTTTTGCTTCGGGATGTTCATGAAAGGTTTTTCTAATTTTAAAAAGATTGCGATGATGCATCTTCACATCCAATCCGAGTCCATTATCATTTACCGACAGGATAATAGCGTCATTCAATTTTTCGGTTTTGATTTTAATAATCGGATTTCTGTCGTGGGATCTATATTTTATAGAATTACTGACCAGATTAAACAGTATACTTTCCAAATATTTTTCAGGAAAAACAATGAATGGAACCTCGCTGATATCTGCCAGAATTTGAACATTATTACTCTTAATCTCATATTCTAATATGGCAGCTGTTTTTGCAATACATTCTTCTACATTTATTTTATCGGACTGAATGTCCAGATCGAATTTAACCTGAAGAGATTCTACCAATTCGTTAAAAGTTTCATTTATAGTATTGACGACCGGCCTGATTTTATCAAACATCTCCTTTTTTTCTCCTTCATCATCACTCTCTTCAATAAAATCTACCAGTGTTGAAATACTCACTAATGGTCCTCTTAAATTGTGGGAAATGATATAACAAAAATCAGAAAGCTGTGTATTCTGGGATTCTAATAAATGTAAATGGTCACTCAGTTTTTTTTCTGCTTTTTTTCGTTCGGATATTTCATTCACCAGTTGAGCATTAAATCTTCGGAGATTTTTGCTTTCATCCGTGAGCATGCTGAAAACATATACCGCCAGAATAAAAGCCAAAAGCGCCACCACTATTGGGAGGACAATGTTGAACCATGAGGATTCTAGACGATTTAAAGATTGTGTGGATTGAAATTTCAATTTCCAAATACCATTAGCCACCTGTAAGGTGCTCTTTTTTTCAAATTCATATTCAGTATTTTTGGATGCATTGGAATACAGTATTTTTCCTTCTCTGGTGTCCATGTCTATCACCGTTACGGCCACATTATTGCTGATGCTGACGCGTGAAATAGCTTCCTGCATAAGATCATATACATTAATTCCTGCCGACACATAGGAGTGAATAATGTGTTTTTTGCTGAGACCCAGTTCGTCCTCATAGAGCGGAATAATTATCAGAAAGGATTTATTGTGCGGTTCTTTCAGTTGCTGCACCATTACAATAGATTCTGAAATAGTGACCTCTCCTGTAGATGCTGCTTTCTCCAATGCGGCATGACGCTCCGGGTTACTGGCAAAATCAAAGCCCAAAGCTATTTTGTTAAAATCAAAAGGTTCAATATAGTAGATAGGAAAATAGACCACTCTTTTATCCGCAGGCACCACATTTCCATTTTTCAGTTCGGTAAATTTAAATTTCGGATCCACTTTCTTCGCTGCCGCTTCGGCAACGGAACGTTTTGTATATGGAACATACGGTATCCAGGCTATTGCCTTGATGTTTTTAGTGTTTTTAAGCGATTGCTGTACGGCAATGCGGAAATGGTCCCGATTCATTTCTTTATGACTAAGATAATTTGCTTTTATGGAATTGAGTACTTCTACACATTGTTCTACTTCCCGTTGTACACTAATGCGGATGCTTTCACAGTCCCGGTTAAACACGTTTTCCATGCGTATTTCATTATTTCTTTTAAGGAAGTGGTATAAAAAGACAGCGGAAGAAATTCCGGTAAATAAAATCATTCCGGTGGCAAAGTAAGATCTCCAGACACTTTTTTTACGGGAACGAAATCCTATGGACAGCAGGATTAATATTAGAAACAGAATGCTGAGAGGAAAATATCTGTTCTGCCACATTTTAAATTCTTTGGCAAGCAACGCCAATTGCACCTGATTGCTGATGCTGGTTTCTTCAAACTGGTTGTGGAAACGGTTCCAGGGATGGATTCTCTTTTTTGATTTTATATCATAATACCAACCTGTTGAACTGTCTTCGTATTTAATAAGATAACCTGTTATGGGTTCTACCCAGATTTTAAGGTTGACATCCAATTCAATCCCTCTTTCTTCCGGAACTGCTGGCAGGTACTCTAAATTTTCGGTTTGGTCGGCCTTAAAATTGCTCTCGTAACGATAAACTAATAGTCCGTCTATAGTTTCTTCCCCCTTAAATTTCATACATGCCGGAGCATCATAATTAACATGCCAATAAATGAATTCCTTGCTTGGATTTTGGGGCGCAAAAAGATAGCCTTTCCGGTTTTTGGATCCATAGCCGGTAACATGCTTCCCGGTAACGGGGTCAATCCCATAAAACCGTTCTACCGCAAAAATCGAATTACCGCTAGGCTTATTAACATGAAAAAAATTGCGGATAATGAGAACATTGTTTTCTTTTTTGTCCACACGATACCCATACCGTGTTTTAGAAAGAATATCGCCGCTGAACTCCTTTTTTTCTTCATTGTAAATATTGTCGTAGCTGAGAATGTTAGCGCGGTAAACGAAATTGTCGGGAATAATGGGGAAAATAAAATCTGAGAAAACCAACCATGACAATAAACCAGCAAATAATATTCCTGCAGTAGCTAATGACCAACTGGTAAAAGGAATTTTCTCTCTCATGGCTCCTAAATATTAATGACCAGGATATATGTTTTTTACAACTTCTATAAGTTTTTGCTTAGTAATTGGTTTAATAATATAATCTGAAACTTCATTAAAACTCTTGGCCCTTGTGATGTCTTCGGGGGAAATTGAGGATGTCACAATATAAATGATAATTTTCTTTTCGACTCTAGGTTTAATGAGATGGAATTCTTCTAAAAACTGCCAGCCGTCCATGATAGGCATGGATAAATCAAGTAGGATAATTTCAGGCAATAAGTGCGGATTACCGGCATTTTCCTTTAAAAAATTTATAGCATCCCTACCATTGCCGAAAACTTTAATTTCTTCGACAATCATAGCCTGTTCTATAGCCTTTCGGGTTAAGTAAACAAATATTTCATCGTCATCAACAATAAGAATAGTTTTTAAAAGTTTCATAAAGGCTGGTTTATAAATTCAACAAAAAATGTAGAACCCTTATCTGGAGTGCTCTCTACCCATATTTTTCCTCCCATGGCTTCAATTTGTGTTTTTATCATGAACAATCCGAATCCTCTGGCGTCGGGATGTTCATGAAATACTTTTCTGATTTTAAAAACGTCTTTTTTATGCATTTTTAAGTCGATTCCCAAACCATTATCGGTTATTGATAACACTATGCGGTCCTTGATCCTTTTGGAATTTATTTTAATAATGGGTTTTTGATCAGGCGATTTAAATTTTAGTGAATTACTGATTAAATTAAATAAGATGCTCTTCATATATTTCTTCGGAAAATTAACAACAGGGGTTTCGCTGATGTTAATGTGAATTTCCGCGTGGCTTGAAGTAATTTCGCGCTCCAATAAAGTCAGCGTTTTTTCAAAGTATAGTTTCAGGTCAAGTTTATCATATTTTATCTTGAGGTTATGTTTTACCTGAAGCGATTCTACTAACTCGTCAAAAGTTTCATTAATTTTATTGACAACGGGCCGCATTTTTTTTACCATTTCTCTTTGTTCCCCTTCATCCTCACTATCCTCGATGTAATCTACCAGCATGGAAATATTAACCAATGGGCCTCTTAAATTATGCGAAATAATATAACAAAAATCATTGAGTTGGGTGTTTTGATACTCTAACACCTGCAAATGCTCTTTTAGTTTTCGTTCGGCCTCTTTACGTTCCGTAATATCGAATCGGATCGCTGCATATTGATACGGTTTTCCTTGTCCGTCTAAAAAAGGAATAACAGTAATATCTTCCCAATAAAAGGTTTTATCTTTAGCCTTATTTCGGAATTCGCCTTTCCAAATTTCTCCATTTGCCATCGTTTTCCATAGGTTTCGGATGTAATCTTTAGGATGATATCCCGAATTGATAATCCGAAGATCCTGACCTATTAGCTCTTCCCGGCTGTATTTGGAAATTTTAAAGAAGTTATCGTTTACATGTTTAATAATTCCTTTTGGATCTGTAATAGCTATAATGGACGATTCATCCATTGCATATTTATAATCGGCAAGCTCTCGGTTAATGATGGTCAACTCGGCCGACAGTTTTTCTTTTTCTAGTATTTGATGTGCCAGTTCTTTATTGGCAATAATTAACTCAGATTCTCTTTTTTCGGTCTCTTTATTTTGGGATGCCAGTTTCCTGTGAGCAATAACAAGATCCGCGCCTTTTTTCTTCTTTTCTTCTATCTGAAAGGCCAGTTCTTTATTGGCAATAATTAACTCAGACTCTCTTTTTTCGGTTTCCTTATTTTGTAACGCTAATTTTCGGTTGACAACCCCAAGTTCTGCAGCCGCTTTTTCTTTCTCTGCAATTTGATAGGCCAGTTCTGTATTGACAATGATCAATTCGGATTCTTTTTTTTCTTTTTCTTTGTTTTTTAAGGCAAGTTTTTTGTTAAGAATAACCAATTCTGCTGCCTTTTTTTTCTTTTCTTCAATTTGGTAGGCTAGCTCTATATTGGCTATAATTAATTCGTCAGCTCGTTTTTCTTTCTCTTTATTTTGGAAGGCCAGCTCTTTATTGGCAACTGCTAACTCGTCGGCTCTTTTTTTCTTTTCTTCAATTTGATAAGCCAGTTCTTTGTTGGCAATAATCAACTCGGATTCCCTTTTTTCCTTTTCTTTATTTTGTATTGCAAGCTCATTATTGGACTCCATAAGCTCGGCCTCTGCTTTTTTACTCGCTGAAATATCACGGGCAATTTTGGAAACCCCAATAATGGTTCCCAAGTGGTCCTTTATAGGCGAGACCGTAAGCGAGATAAAAAAATGTTCTCCCTTTTTTTTCTTTCGGACCGTTTCGTATGAATTAATGGTTTCGTTATTACTAATTCTAAGGAATATTTTTCTTTCTTCTTTAAGATAGCCTTTGGGAATCAGCAAAGAAATAGGTTTGCCGACAGCCTGTTTTGTAGTGTAGCCAAACATTTTTTCGGCTCCCTTGTTCCAGCTTTTTATAATTCCATCAAGAGATTGACTGTATATGGCATCCTCAGAAAATTCCACAATAGAAGCCATATGCCCCATATACTCTTCATTCTGTGCGCGTTCCACATCACTAATAGCAGAAGGATTACTTAACTCATTTGTCGATTTTTTCCGAATAGACATAAGCGTTAATTTCTAATTTTGCACGGTTCTGTTTATTTGCCGCCGCTTTGGCGAAAAAAACAAGTCGCATTTTGCGGAGTGCTGAATTAGTTTGGCATATTAACCCCTGAACACTAATTCTAGTTCAGCCAATATACGACAATTACCGCAGGTATAAAATAAATTACTATAGTTCTGGCTCCATCATAATCTTTAGCTAACCGTTGTCCAAAAAGTAACATAATTAATGCGACACAGGAAAAAATCGCACCATAAAAACCGAAAGTCCGACCCCCATTTACCATAAGTTCTATACAGCCCACAGCGCATAGAATTCCGGCAATTAACTCCAGAACCAAAATGTTCAATAAAGCTAAAGGTACGACATTTTTTAAGATTGTTTTAGCGAAATGTTCTTTAAGCCAGTCCACATTGTCCTGCCAGTGAAATAATTTATCTTGACCAGACTGTAAGAAAGAAACCGCTAAAAAAACTAAAACTAAGATTGAGGCAACATTATTCATGATTTCTACTTTTTATGTATTAAACGTGTCAATTTTATCGATAAATCAGTCAAAACTATTTTGGCATTTCCGTTGCGCTCAATGTGATAGACCGCATCCGATAGCTCTTTAAAAATATCGTTTATATTATTACCATTTACAAATGGCGCCAAATTCTCCAATTTGAATTTCTCCACTTTGGGTTCCATGTACACCAAGTCTGAGGCCTGATAATTTAACAGCAGCGACTGGCGAAACATTTCGATGCAAAAATGCAGAAATTTCTTTTGCGTTTCCCGTCCCAGTGCGGCAATCTGTTCGCTCCACTGAATCAGGTCCAAAATGGCGGCGGCATTTCCCTTAGCGCGAAAGGCAGTTCTGACCCAATGCACAAACCATTCCTCAAAAGGCAGTTCCTCGCTGTCCTGGTGAGCCAAATGCAGGGCTTTGTTATAATTTCCCTGAGCCTGATGCGCTAATTTTACGGCTTCTTTCGGATCGATATTTTCACGTGAAACCAAGGCGTCCGTAATTACTTTTTCGGGTAACGCATTAAAATGCAAAACCTGACAGCGCGAGCGGATGGTTTGTATGATGTCCTCCTCATTTTCCGAAATCAGGATAAACAATGTTTTGTCGGAAGGCTCTTCCAGCAGTTTCAGTAGTTTATTCGAAGCCTCCGTGTTTATTTTGTCGGCCATCCAGATAATCATCACTTTGTATCCGCCTTCATAGGATTTCAACGCCAGAGATTTCAGGATTTCTTTGGCATCTTCCACCCGGATTTCCCCTTGTTTGTTCTGGACACCCAGCATCTGATACCAATCAAAAAGGCCACCATACGGGTTTTCCGTCAGGAATTGACGCCAGTCCGCAATGAAATCAAGACTTTTGGGTTTGGTTTTCACCTCTTCGGTGCTGACCGTCGGGTATATAAAATGCAGATCGGGATGCGAAAAAGAATGAAACTTCATGTTGCATGCTTCGTTTGCGCCGTCATTTTCACCATTGGTATTGTTACACAAAATATACTGCGCATACGCAACAGCCATGGCCAGAGTACCGCTTCCTTCCGGACCGACAAATAATTGCGCGTGCGGAATCCGGCCCGAAGTCGCGCTTTTGGCCAGATGGCTTTTGATGTAATCCTGTCCTAAGATTTCGGAAAATAACATAAAGCAAAGATAACAGAAACTTTCAGAGTTTAGTGTTTGTTCCACTTTCAAAACAAATTTTGCTGTCAATTCCCAAAAAAATAATCGTCACCTAACATGCCGTTTTTTTTTTAGCCTTGTAACATTTAGAAATTTTTTATCTCCAAAGAATGAACCTAAAAAAAACAATATTATGAAAAAGTTTATTCAATTCTCGTTTCTGTTGGCGTTGGCGTTAGTGACAGTAGCTGTTTCTGCACAAAAAAAGTCATTTCTTTTTGATGTCAAAATTTCAGGAAAGGGTGCCAAAGCCATTATTTTTATTCCGGGATTTACCTGTTCTGCCGATGTGTGGAAGGAAACCAAAGTGCCATTCGAAAATGACTTTACCAGTTATACATTGACGATGCCTGGTTTTGCAGGAATTCCCGCGGAGGAAAATCCAACATTTAAAAATTGGGAAAAAAGTATTGCCGAGTATATCCAACAAAACAAAATCAACAAACCGATTCTTATTGGCCACAGTATGGGCGGGGGATTAGCTATGGCCATCGCTGCCGATTATCCGGATATGCTTTCAAAAGTTATTATAGTTGACGCTTTACCGTGTCTGGCAGCCATTCAAAACCCTTCTTTCAAGACAAATGATAGTATTAATAGCAGCGCTGCTGTGGTACAATTCAAGGCCATGAGTGATGAGCAGTTTTATCAAATGCAAAAAAACAGGATGCCACAGCTTCTGGCGAACTCCTCAAAAATAGATGAAGTAGTGAGCTGGTCTGTGAAATCCGACAGAAAAACGCTTGCCATGATGTATTCCGATTTTTCGAATACTGATTTGCGGGAGAAAATTGCCGCTATAAAATGCCCGGCATTAGTGCTTTTGGAATCTTATTTTGTGAACATGAAACCCATGGTTGAAGGCCAGTACAAAAACTTAAAATCGGCTCAATTCCAATATGCTGACAAAGGACTACACTTTATTATGTACGATGACAAAGAATGGTTTGATGCCCAGTTAAGCAAGTTTATCAAATCGTAATAAATTCTTCCGTTTGAAGAAACCGGCAGGCACAATTCTTTAAAAATTTATGAAAAAAATAAAAAATCCTATATTTGTAGCTAATAAAATGAACAATCAACAAACTCATTAGCCCATGAAAACGCTTCAAGACTTCAATTTCAAAAATAAAAAAGCATTAATCAGAGTAGATTTCAATGTTCCGTTTGACGAGCATTTTAACGTGACCGATGCCACACGAATTGAAGCTGCAAAGCCAACCATCGATAAAATTATTGCCGATGGCGGCAGCGTAATCCTAATGTCCCATCTGGGGCGTCCAAAAGGAAAGGAAGACCGGTTTTCATTGAAACATATTGTTAAAACTGCTTCGGAAATCCTTGGGACAGAAGTGCAGTTCGCTTCCGACTGCAGAGGAGATGAAGTCCAAAATGCTGCTAAAAACCTGCAGCCCGGAGAAGTTCTATTATTGGAAAACCTGCGATTTTATAAAGAAGAAGAATCGGGTGATGTTGCCTTTGCTAAAGAATTGGCTTCTCTAGGTGATATTTATGTCAATGACGCTTTTGGAACGGCACATCGTGCGCACGCCTCCACAACGATAATTGCCCGGTTTTTCCCGGAAAACAAATGTTTCGGAATCCTGTTGGCCAAAGAAATCGAAAGTCTGAACAAAGTATTGAAAAACAGCGAAAAACCTGTGACGGCGGTTCTTGGAGGTTCGAAAGTATCATCCAAGATTACGGTTATAGAAAACATTCTGGACAAAATCGACCACATGATTATTGGAGGCGGAATGACTTTTACCTTCGTCAAAGCGTTGGGTGGTAAAATCGGAAATTCCATCTGTGAAGACGACAAAATGGAACTGGCACTCGAAATCCTCAAACTGGCCAAACAAAAGGGCGTCCAGATTCATCTTCCGGTGGATATGGTCATTGCGGATTCATTCTCAAATGATGCAAAAACCCAGATTGTCGACGTCGACAAGATTCCTGACGGATGGCAAGGTTTGGACGCAGGTCCAAAATCATTGGAAGCAATCCGGAAAGTAATCATGGAATCCAAAACCATTTTATGGAATGGACCGCTTGGTGTTTTTGAAATGCCAAAATTTGCAAACGGGACCATCAGTCTGGGAAATTTCATCGCGGAATCGACGGCCAATGGAGCTTTTTCTCTGGTAGGCGGTGGTGATTCGGTAGCGGCGGTGAAACAATTTGGCCTCGAGCCAAAAATGAGTTATGTGTCTACAGGAGGCGGTGCGATGCTTGAAATGTTGGAAGGGAAATCGCTACCCGGAATAGCTGCTTTTGCCGAATAAGTCAATTTTTAACATTTTTTTTAAAATTTATAAGTTATAACTCGTTATGTTTGTAAAACCCCAAACGATTGAATTATAGCATTTTGACCTACTAAATTATGAAATTACGCAACTTTACCCTGATACTGCTTCTGTCTTTATCCCTAAACACATTTGCGCAATACAATACCAGAAATTTAAAGACGGAGACCAAAAACACCTATTTGGATTCCATAAAAGCGACTTTTGTTCATGACAATATTGCCTCTTGTGTCGATAGTCTCTGGATGAAAGAACTGACTAATCTGGATTTGTACAACGACCTTTCTGTTGATATAAAAAACATCAATGTTGACCAAAAAGTCGATTACGAATTATCAACGGAGCTTTTAAAAAAGCGTCTTGCATTAATGGATGCCAAATCCCCGTTTAATATTGAATACAACCAGGGACTGGAGAATGTGATTAAATCTTTCCTTAAAAACAGAAAGAAATCCTTTGAACGCTTAATGGCGATTTCGGAGTATTATTTCCCAATATTTGAAGAAGCGATGGCACGTCAGAACGTTCCGTTGGAAATCAAGTATTTGGCGGTTGTGGAATCGGCGTTGAACCCTAAAGCGGTTTCCAGAGTAGGGGCAACCGGACTTTGGCAGTTCATGTTCCAAACCGGGAAACAATACAATCTGGATATCAGTACGTATGTCGATGAACGAAGTGATCCTGTGAAAGCGAGTGATGCAGCCGCCACGTATATGTCGAACATGTATAAGATTTTCGGCGATTGGGATTTGGTTCTGGCATCGTATAATTCCGGTCCCGGAAATATAGCCAAAGCTATCAGACGCTCCGGCGGACACCAGAATTACTGGAACATCAGAAAAAATCTTCCCAAAGAAACTCAAGGATATGTACCGGCGTTTTTGGCGACCATGTACATTTACGAATACCATAAAGAACATGGAATTGTTCCGAACCGCGCAATCATCAAGCATTTTGCAACGGATACGATCATGATTAAACAACAAATTTCATTCAAACAAATTTCGGAATTATTGTGCATTCCAGTGTCGCAATTGCAGTTGCTGAATCCGTCATATAAAAGAGATGTAATCCCTTATATTGCCGGACAGCAAAACTTCCTGAGATTACCAAATGATAAAATTGCAATCTATACTTCTAACGAGGATAAAATCTACGCGTATGTTCAATACGAAGAAAGCCTGAGAGAAAAAACGTTTACAAGAGGCTACGAAAGAGCCATTGCTTCCCGTGATTCCATCAACACGAATCCGGACAGCACCACTGTTTCGGGAATAAAATATTACAAAGTAAAACGAGGGGATAACCTTAGTGATATAGCCGGTAAATATGGCGTTGCAATGTCGGACATCAAAAAATGGAACAAACTGAAAAGTAATAAAGTTCCGCTGGGAAAAAATCTGAAAATTCATACCTCTGAAACCAAAACTGCAGAACAAACTGCTAATCGTTCGGACCTGGCCTCTGCAGAAACAAAAGAAAACCAAACCGAAAGCACTTTCAAGGACGTGAAAGTGGTGTCTTTCGTGAAAACGACCAAAACATATAAAGTCAAAAAAGGAGACAATCTGGGAGAAATCGCCGAAAAACATGATGTATCCGTGGCCGATATCAAAAAATGGAACAAACTTAAAAATAACAATGTTGCTTTGGGTAAAAGCCTGAAAATCATGACCAGCGAAAGAGTGGTTTCCAAAGTCAGAAAAGAAATAAAAGCCCCAAAAATTGCAGTTGAAACCAAAGCAGAAAGCATCGCTGCAACTGAGGTAAAAGATGTGAAGGAAGAAAAATCGGAATTTTATATCGTACAAAAGGGGGATAACCTTGGTACTATTGCTAAAAAACAGAACGTTACCGTTGCTGAAATTAAAGAATGGAATAATCTTCCGGATGCCAATATCCAAATGGAAAGCCGATTGAAAGTATCAAATGCAGCTCTTGAAAACGGAAACCCGGTTGCACAGGGTGAACCGGAATTCAAAACACAAGAATATATCGTTGTGAAAGGGGATAACCTAGGGAACATCGCAAAAAAATACAATGTTGCCGTAACTGATTTGAAAGAATGGAACAATCTTGAAGACCAAAACATTCAATTGGGAAGCAAATTAATTGTTTCCAAAAAAGAAATCATTGCCTCGAAAGCTTCAGGCAAAAAAGATAAATTAGCCGAAGCCTCCAAAAGCAAACAGGCGCTTTACTCAGTTAGAAAAGGGGATTCTCTTTTTAGCATTGCCAAAAAATACCCTGGAGTGACCATTTCAGACATTAAAAAATGGAACGGAATCAGCAATGAAAATCTCAAGCCGGGAATGAAACTGAAAATAAACGGATAATAAAAAATCTTTACTTAAATTTGGGCTTTAATTCATTAAAAGAAGATGATGAATAAAGCCCTTTTTTTATGGTTGTCCATTATCTTTTTCTTCCTCTCCTGTACAGAGAAAAAGGACAATTCCTTAGCCCATACCTCGGGCAAAATCAATACCATCTCGGTAATTATTGACGACCAGTTATGGGACGGAGAAATAGGCGACAGCATCCGGAATAAATTTGCATCCCCTGTTATCGGCTTACCGCAGGAAGAACCGCTTTTTACGATCAACCAATACCCGGTAAAACTTTTAGAAGGTTATATGACCAATACCCGGAATATTATTGTCATAAAAAAAGAAGGTATAAGTCGCTTCGAAATTATAAAAAACGAATTCGCCACGCCTCAAAATGTCATCCATATCTCAGGAAAGACGGTTATGGAAATTTTGGAAACACTTGAAAAACACAGTCCGGAAATCATCCGGATAATGAGGCAGACCGAAATTGCCGAAAACCAACGGCTGATTGATACTTTTTTGGTGAAAAACCAGCGCATCATCAACCAGTTCCGCGTTTCATTAGCCATTCCAAAAGGCTATAAATATGTGATGGAGAAGAGTAAATTCATCTGGCTGAAGAAAGAGATTACCAGTGGAAACACCAGTATACTTGTGTATCAGGTGCCGATAAATTCCATCGAAATGCACCCCAATTCGAGCGTCATCAACAATATAATAAAAATGAGGGATTCGATCGGCAATTTGTATATTCATGGAACTGTGCCTAATTCCACTATGATTACCGAAGCAGCCTATGCACCGTATTTATTCAACACCAAAATTGCGGGAAAGACAACCTACGAAACCAAGGGCACATGGGAACTGAAAAACGATTTTATGTCCGGGCCTTTTCTGAATTACTGCATAACCGACAAGCCCAATAACAGGATTTTGGTGCTGGAGGGATTTTGTTATGCGCCTTCCAAGGAAAAGCGGGATCTCATGTTCGAATTGGAGGCCATTATTAAATCGGTACAATTTTTAAAAATCAAATAGAGGCAAATGGCTATAATATGGAAAATAAAGCATTTTGAGGCTTTATCAGTTAACGAACTATATCAAGTACTGCAATTGCGCAGTAAAGTCTTTGTAGTGGAACAAAATTGCGTTTATCAGGACATTGACGGAAAAGACGAGAAAGCATTGCATCTGTTAGGCGAATACGACGGAAAAATTGTCGCCTATTCCAGACTCTTCAAATCCGGGGATTATTTTGAAAACGCGTCGATCGGAAGGGTGGTTATTGACCCGGATTACCGCGACAAAAAATGGGGACATGATTTAATGCGAAAAGCGATTGCCGGAATAGCGGATTATTTTAACGAAACGAAAATCACGATTTCCGCACAGTTGTACCTGCAGAAATTTTATGAAAGCCACCAGTTTGTTCAGACCAGTAAAATGTATTTAGAAGACGACATTCCGCATATTGAAATGAAAAGAGACTAAAGTTTTGTAATTACAATTTCCACTCTCTTATTCTCTTTTTCGGGCAAACCCGGACGGGGAAACTGCCTTCCGTAGCCTTTATGGGACATCCTTTCTTTGGCTATGCCGTTTTCAACAAAATAATCATAAATGCTTTTTGCCCTGGATTCAGAAAGATTGTTTAATCCGGTTGCCCTGTCATGGGCATCCCTAAATGATTTGGATATGCAGCAAACATGACCATTAATCTCAAATTCTACTGTTGGGTTTTTTTGGAAGTAGGCAATTATTTTTTGTAATTCGGCGGTTGCCTTGTCGTAATCCTCAAAAACCTTACTGTTGGATACGAAAATTATGTTGTCGATTATAACTTTATCTCCTACCGCTAATTTATCTCCGAAGGTTTTATAGCCTTCTTCGACAGGTTTTTCTTCTATGTTTTTTTCGGCGTATTCGATGGCAATCGTCACGCTCCGGTGATCAGTTCTTTCTTTTTCAATTTCATATTCGGAGGTTGATACAAGCTCTATTTCCCCTTTTCCGGCTATTTCCGATGCAGACAATTTGAAATGAGCTTTCAGATAACCAGCCACGGCAAGAGCTCTTTTTTCAGATAAAGCTAAATTGCTTTCCGAACTCCCAACATCATCACAAAAGCCATGAATTTGAAGTGTAGTAATAGACTGATTTCGATCAGAAAAGAATAATTTTAATTGCTTTGCCTCAGTTTTGGAAATGGCGGCGCTGTTGGAATCAAAATGAACGGTTATCAATTCTTTTTTTGGCTGTGAAAAACCAAAAGAACTAATAAAAACGGCGATGATCCATAAACGATTCATATTCTTTATATTTTGGTAATTACCAATTCTACCCGGCGGTCATATTCAGAGCCTTTCCCCAGCGGAACGGTATTTCCGTATCCTTTGTATGTCATACGATCTTTGGAAATTTTCTTGAAAAGCAAATATTTATAAACGGACTGGGCTCTGTTTTGGGACAACTGTCTTTTTCTTGTTACCATATCAATCGCTTCTTTTTGATACGGCGGTGTACAGCAAACATGGCCTTGGATTTCGAATTTAAGATTTTTGTATTTCTGCAGCAGATAGGCCAATTTATCCAATTGCTTCTTGGCTTTAAATTCAAGTTTGCTACTTCCTCTCTCAAACAATAGGTTTTCCAGGTACACGTGATCGCCGATGACGTGCTTTTTCTGGATGGTCGTAAAGAATCCGGGAAGATCAATTTCCGGCAATTCCTTTAAGTTGATTACCACATCGACCCGTCGGTTTTTGGAACGGACTTCAGGTAGGTTTTCGACCAAATCATCATCGATTAAAATACTTCCCTTTCCTTCGATGGTAACGATAATTTTATTTTTAATGCCGTTTTCAACCAGTTTTTCCTTGATCGCGTTGGCCCTGTTATTCGATAATTTGAAATTATAGGCATCCTTTCCCCGATCATCGCAATAGCCAAAAATCTGAATGGATTCAATTCGGGTTGAATCGGTTTTACGGATATAATCAATTACAGCATCTGCCTGTTTTTCGTCAAGTGTGTATTTGTCAAATTGAAAGTAAACTGACTGAACTACTTCTTCCTGAGCATGCAGGACGCCAAAAAAAAGTATGGGCAAAAATTTTAAAAAAAAGCGCATCGTTATATTTTTAATAAAGTATTGTATTCCGTCTGATTATTTAAGATACCTACCGCTTTTTTGATTTCAGAATTGTTTTTGGTATAATACAGATACAATCCTTCCTTGTACTGATAGCGCTTGATAATTTCGTCCAAAAGTAGATTTTTAATTTCTTTTTGGTTTTGATTTAACAAATTTTCTTCGCTTTTCTGTAGAGAAGTTAATAATTGTTGATATTCCGGAGCAATGGCAACATCAATTTTTTCTTTTTTGGCTGCAGCCAAAGTGTTCTTAAGTGCCAATTCTGTTTCGGTATCAAAAGAGAAATTTTCTTTCTTCAGGAATTGCTTGAAGGCAGCGAAATCGGTATCCGTAAGATTGGGTATGTTGGTTCCCAAATTTTGGTTTTTATAATAATACTCGGTTGCAAAATTGAAGATTCCGTCGTTTTTCACCAATGCTTCCGTGATTCCGCTGAGTTTGGTTTCCGCTAGTTCCACATCCGGAAGGATTCCGCCCCCGTCGTAAACAGTTCTTCCTTTTCGTGTTTTAAATGCGTTGTAATTGGCAGCCAGCGTTCGTGTCGCTTTCCCGTTTTGATCCTTATGGCCGTAATTCAATGCCTGAATACAACGTCCGGATGGCGTGTAGTATCGGGAAATGGTAATTTTTATCTGTGTTCCGTAGCTTAGATCAATAGGCCGCTGTACCAATCCTTTGCCAAAACTTCTGCTTCCCACAATAACGGCACGGTCCAGGTCCTGCAAGGCACCGGCCACAATTTCAGAGGCCGAAGCGCTCTTTCCGTCCACGATAACGATTAACGGGATTTCTGTATCAATCGGTTCGCGGGTGGTTTTATAAACGTTGTTATGTTTTTCAATTTTCGATTTGGTAGTTACGATCACCTCGTTTTTCGGAACAAATAGATTACATATGTTTACTGCTTCATGCAAAAGCCCGCCGGGATTTCCGCGAAGATCCAAAATAATTTTTTCGGCACCCTGCCTTTTGAGTTGTTCCAAAGCTTCTTTGGTTTGAAGTGAAGCCTTGTTGTTGAATTGATTCAAAACGATATAACCTGTTTTATCGTCAATTTTTCCGAAGAAAGGCACCGCTCGGAGTTCGACTTCTTCCAACACCAACTGGGTCGTCAGAATTTTGCCCTGACGTTTGTATTTGATGTCTATTTTGGCGTTTTTGACACCTCTTAACAACTGTCCTGCATCTTCTTTGAAGTCTTCAAGATTCACGTCGCCAATCTGAACGATTTCGTCACCTGCTTTCAGTCCGGCTTTATCGGCAGGATAGTTTTTATAAGGTTCCCGGACAATCAGCTTTCCCTCCTTCCGGGTAATGATGGCACCAATTCCTGTAAATTCGGCCGTATTGTTGATTTTGTAACGCACCACATCCTGCTCGTTGAAATAAACGGTGTACGGATCGAGGTCGGCAAGCATGTTCTTAATAGCCTTATCCATCAATTCTCCCGGATTGGTTTCGTCCACATAATTCATGTTCACGGCTTTAAACATCGTGGTGAAAATTTCGATTTGTTTCGCAACTTCGAAGAAATCACCGCTGAAACTCGCACCGACAAACAGTAAGCCGCTTGCCGCCACGGGGATAATATATCGTTTTTTTAAAATGGAATACATAATGTTTATATTTTTCGTCTTTTCAAACGTTTTCTGATAAGTAAAAACAAGCCCACTAAAATAATAATAAATGGCCAAATCTGAAGCAATCCTATAAAGAAACTTGAAATTCCATTGAAGCCGGATTTAATCGCATTCCAGATTTTAGTTCCGTAGGTAACTGTCGCACCACTTTCCTCGGCAATCGTTTTGTAGAATTCTATGGTCACCGTACTCATGGAGACGCGGTTTTGCATGTATTTTAACTGTCCTTCCTTAGCATCAATTTCTTCCCGGATTTCAGATAGCTTTTTTTCTATTTCAAGCATTTCCGAAACTTTGGTGGCTTTCTTCAAAAGTTCTAGATAGCGGATTTCGAGTACTTTCTTTGTTTTTAAGCGGGAATTAAGATCAATATATTCTTCGGTTACATCCTGGGATGAAATTTCTTTTTTGTCAAAATAACCCACACCTTTTGAAATATCAGCAATAAAAACATCAAAGTTTTCGCTTGGAATGCGAACCGTTATATTTCGGAAAAGCGAACCGAAATCCTTGCCTTCTGCGTCGTTTTGCACCAAAGCGTTGTGTTGCTTGACAGCCGAACGGATCTGGTTATACGTTTTTTCAAGATCATTGGTTTCAAACCGAAGATTACCCTGTTTGATAATTTTGGCTTCAATCTCTTTGTCTGCTGTTGCAGCGCTTTCATAATCTTTACTTTCAGCATTTCCTGCCGCTGATACCTTCAGCGGAAGTTTTATCATCATTATCTCTGAAGCTGAATCATCGGCGACTGATGCCTCTTCATTTTCTTTGCACCCACCGATAATAAGCAATATGGCCAGACAGGAAATTATCGATCTCATACATTTGATTTAGAAGTATAGAACGCCAAAAAACAAGAAATTAGTATGTGGCAAATAGAATGCCAGTTTTCCAAAAAAAAAGAAAACTTAAGGGTTGGATTCCTTAATCGCTGCTACAAACTTTTCGAACAATTGAATCGTTTTGTTGTTAATTTCATCGTACGACAAACGGTCTTTACTTTGATACATAAACATATACGCATACGGTTTAGAGGTAGTGTCCAGCAGGAGCTGCTTGTTGAGTCGGTAGGTTTCGCGCAGCACCCTTTTGAAATAATTCCGGTCCACGGCTTTCTTGAAATGTTTTTTGGATACTGAAATCCCCATTTTTATGGCTTCGTCACATTCTTCGAGCGGCATATAAACCAATCGCAACGGGTATTTCGATACCGATTTCCCTTTAGAAAACAGTGAATCGATGATGTATTTGCTTTTGAGGCGCTCGGATTTCGGATATGTATTCTTCATTTCAGCGGCAAAGATAGGAAAAAGCCTTTTGGTAAAATAACGAAGCTATGCCTGAGCTTTTTTACAAAGCAATCGGGAAAATTCGTCATTATTACAGGCTAACTGTTGATTGTCAGTTAATTACAACTAAAATTTTTTAAGCCGTCGCCATCAAATTTGTAACTTTGTTGTCTAACTATTTAAACAATATAGTCATGAAAAAAAATCTAATCCTCATATTCAGAGTGTTTTGTATGCTCTTATTGTGTTCGTTCCATGCGGTGGGTCAGGAAGCGAAGAAAATGAATTCCAACATGCATCGTGATTTGGGAGATGACAAATTAATCCATGCCGTAGAAGTAACGTTGGAACCGGGACAAAAAACAGACATGCATACGCATCCGGCCAATTTTTTCTACGCTATTACCGACGGTAAACTGATGGTCCATTACAAAAACGGCAAAGATCAGCTATACGACTTAAAGGCTGGAGAATCAGGTGTCAGCGAAGCCGAAGGACCTCATGTGACTGAGAACATTGGTTCTTCCACCATCAAATTTTTAATAGTCGAATTAAAAGAGCATCCTTATAAAGCTGGTAATATGAAAAAATGATTGTGTTGAAATGGTGCCATTTTATTACAAATAAATTTAAAACAAAAAGGCCCTCATCTGAGGGCCTTTTTTAATTATTTCACTTCGTAAAGATTATTTTCTTTTTTGATATCCGCCATCAGTCCGCTTGGATCGATGGTGATTTTCTTAATGGAAGCTTTATTTTTATTGATTGTGAATTCGTAGTTTGGATTTCCCCAAGCCCAGTCATTCAAGACGGTTCTTTTGATGTTCGGATATGGGTTGTCTTTTACGAAACTCATCATTCGCAACGGAATATAAAATCCTTCTTTTGTTCCGTCGGTATAATCCACCGTGATATCGATTGGCATGGGCATTCTGCCGATGCGTTCTAAAGCAACTGTTGTCGCATTATTGTTTTCGGACACTGTTTTTATGCCGTAATCAATCGTGTTTAAAGTTTCGGCCCAATCCATCAGATACCACTCCAATTCGGCGCCCGAAACACGTTCTGCGGTACGTTTGATGTCATTTGGGGTCGGATGCTTGAATTTGAAATCCGTGTAATATTTCTTTATCGTTTTAGCCAGTTTCTCCTCGCCAATCAGATAGCCCAATTGAGACAGGAAAATACTTCCCTTCACATAAGACGAAATACTATACGGTCTGTTTTCATCATATCGGTCACCATGAGTGGTTTGAGATTGTTCCTTTCCTGAATTGACCAGGTTATAATACGCGTCATAATTCCCTTTAAAAGGATTTTCTGCTTTGGTGACAGCCATTTCGTTGGTTACATAATCTTCCACATAAGTGGTAAATCCTTCGTCCATCCATGGATGTTTGGATTCATTGGAAGCCAATACATGTTGAAACCACGAATGACCCAATTCATGTGTAGCAGTTCCAAAAATTCCTTCAAGGGTTCCGTCCCCCAGCATCAAAGTACACATTGCATACTCCATTCCGCCATCTCCTCCCTGGATAAAGGAATATTGCTTGTAAGGATAATTTCCGATTTTCCGATTGTAAAAATCCATCACCTGAACCATTAAGGGTTCCAGTTTTTTCCAGTTTGCTGCGGTCTTTGGGTTGTTTTTGTATAAGAAATGCAAATCGACCTTATTAGGTCCTTTTACAACGTCGTGGATATAATTTTTATCGGCCGCCCATGTGAAATCATGTACATCGGGAGCGATGAAATGCCAGGTATTGGTTTTTTTTGCAGTGGGTTTTACCATAACTCCGGCGTCCTGATACCCGTAACCGATTTCATTTTTGTTCTGTAAATAACCGGAACCGCCTAAGATATAGTCTTTATCAATAGTAATATTTACATCGAAATTACCCCACACTCCATGAAATTCACGGGCGATATACGGGTCAGCATGCCAGCCTTCAAAATCGAATTCGGCTAATTTGGGGTACCATTGCGCCATCGACAGCTCAATTCCCTCGACATTATTTCTGCCGGAACGTCTTATTTGTACCGGAACCTGCCCGTTAAAATCCAGGGTGAAAGTGGTTTTTTTGCCAGGCAAAAGCGGTGTGGCTAAAGCTACTTCCAAAACCGTTTCCACTTCCTTGGCAGCGGCCGGTTTTCCATCCTGTTTGAAATTGGTGATTTTCAAAAATCCAATTTCAGTAGGTTTCAGGTTTTTAATCCTGCTTTCTTTTACATCCTTGTCATCCACCTTAATTTTAGTAACCATTCGGCCATCGGGATCTTTGATGCTCCGCAAACGCATGTCCATTTCGCTTCCAGGCTGGAAGGCGTTAGGATACAAATGATAAAACACTTTCCTTAAGGTATCCGGTGAATTATTAGTATATACCAAGGTCTGTTTGCCCTTATACTGGTACGTTTTCACATCCATCGAAACGTCCATTTTATAGTCTGCTTTTTGCTGCCAATACGTTGCTTTTTGTGCCGAGACATTTGCGAAAGGCAATGAAATTAAAGCAATTAAAACGATTTTTCTCATGCTGATAAAAATATAAAAGTGTTGTAAATTAAAAAAAGCCTGCCGAAATGTATTAAATTTCGGCAAGCTTATCTAGTTATTTTTGGATAAAATTATCCTTTTACTTTTTTGCTTTTCATGTTTTTTGACATTTTTTCTGCCATTACCAAAGCGTTGTAAGCATTCACTATTCTTCCTGATTTAGATAAAGAAGCAAATGGACGTTTGTCATTTGCATTACCACCAAACTCAACATCGTTTTTAATTTGAGTTCCTGAATCCATCAAAATATGTTTTACCTGTTTTGCAGATAATTTCGGATAGTAAGAACGGATCAAAGCAGCAACTCCGGCAACGTTTGGTGAAGCCATTGAGGTTCCTTGTAAAAATTGATACGCATTGTTTGGGGTAGTTGCATAAATTTTCACGCCAGGTGCAAAAACATCCACATTTACCTTTCCAACATTCGAGAAGTTAGCGATCAATTTGTTTCCGTACTCATAGTTCAAAGCCCCGATAGTGATCAAATTATCAGCAAATTCGGTTACTTTATCATCAGAATCATTTGGGAAATTGTTGTCAACATCGATATCTTTGGCATCGTTTCCTGCAGCGTGAACAATCAACACGTCTTTGCTTTCTGCATATTTGATAGCATCATAAACCCATTGTTTGTGCGGAGAGAAGCTTTTCCCGAAACTTCCGTTGATTACTTTTGCACCATTGTCTACTGCGTAACGGATTCCAAGAGCAATATCTTTATCATACTCATCTCCGTCCGGCACGGCACGCACAGTCAATATTTCAACGTTATTGGCAATACCGTCACCACCAATATTGTTATTTCTGACCTGCGCAACGATTCCTGCTACGTGAGTTCCGTGAAGAATTTCTTCTTTGTCCGGTCCCATTACGTTATTGTTCCCGTATTTGGTATCTTTTAAATCATCCGGATTATCTCCAAGAACTTTTCTGTAGTTGGTTTTTAAATTGTCACCATTTAGTACAACTACAAAACCGTCCAGTTCTTTTTGGATTTCTTTTTTCAAATCCACAACAGGCAAACCGTAAGCAAGCATTTGCTGCATGATGGCTTTACTTTGAAGCACTTCAGGATCTGTAGAAATGATTTTATTTACGTCTTCAGCCGTATAAACCGGTTTTCCTACCGTTTTTACGATAACGCCATCCGCTTTTCCAACGGCTGCAACCATTTGTTCTAACTGCCCTTTTGCCTGGGTTCCTTCCTCGATTTTTTTATCGTTGATGGCTTTTGCGGCTAAATATGTTTTTTCGTCAACAAGATTTTTGTTCACGATGATTCTTTCGTATTCTAGGTTTTCTTTGGTAATGTCACCCAAGAAGTTCCATCCGTGGATATCATCGATGTAACCGTTTTTGTCATCATCAATTTTATTTCCTGCTATTTCTTTTTTGTTGGTCCACACCACTGATTTTAAATCTTCGTGTTCAATATCAACACCTGAATCTACGATACCGACAATTACCTTAACACCTTTTTTATTTTTTAACAATTCAGCGTAAGCTTTATCGACACTCATTCCAGGAATACTGTCTTTTTCAAGATCCAGATGACTCCATCTTTTTAATTGGTTTTCAGTAAGTTTCGCTTTTTTTGCGGTTGATTTACTAGCATCTTGGGCACTTGCCGAAAATGAGAATGTTAAAGCCGCAAGCAGCGATAACCCGGATAATTTTATTAATTTCATTTTTATAATTATTTCTTGGTTTAGATAATATTAGACAATAAGTCAAAAATACTTTAAGATTGTTACAATCAAATTAACAATTAACTTTATTTTAATATGTCGTCACAGCTGAAACACTCTTTCAGGCGGACGCCTTTTTCTGTTTTTTCAACGGTTATTATTTCATTGTGCGCATCGTGTTCCAGAAATAAATAAAAATTATTATCGGCGGCATCATTCAGAAATTTAGCCTTTTCAGGCAAAGTCAAAAGCGGTCTTGTGTCATATCCCATAACATAAGGCAATGGAAGATGTCCCGCAGTCGGCAATAAATCCGCCATGAAACAAATCGTTTTGTCCTGATATTGAATCTGGGGAATCATCTGCTTTTCGGTATGACCGTCTGCAAAAAAAATGCCAAAACCCAATTCGGATGCCGAAAGGAAATCTGCTTCAGGTCTCTTGATGAAATTTAATTGGCCGCTTTCCTGCATCGGAAGGATGTTTTCAGCCAAAAAAGAAGCTTTCTCCCTGGCATTTGGTTTGGTTGCCCATTCCCAATGATTATCGTTACTCCAGAATTTGGCATTTTTGAAAGCAGGCTCGTAACCCGTTCGGTCCTTGTTCCATTGGACACTTCCGCCACAATGGTCAAAATGCAGGTGGGTCATGAAGACGTCGGTGATATCATCGCGATGAAAACTGTATTTTGCCAGTGATTTATCAGTCGAATGCGTTCCCCAAAGTGAATAATGACCAAAGAACTTCTCCGATTGTTTGTCGCCCATTCCGGTATCAATCAAAATCAGGCGATTGCCATCTTCAATCAATAGACAACGCGCGGCAATATCGATGAGGTTGTTATCGTCTGCGGGATTGGTTTTATTCCAAAGGGTTTTGGGTACGACACCAAACATGGCACCGCCATCAAGTTTGAAATTACCGGTTTCTATCGGATATAGTTTCATTTTTCTGATTTAAAAAATTCAAATAAGCCTGCAATTTATGAAAATCCATTTGTTTTCAGGCTCCGGATAAACATTTTCTATTCAATTATAGTTATAAAAATGTTAGCTGATATAGCAAAAAGAGATAATTGTAATATCTTTGCCTATTAATTTAGACAAAATCAATATAAGGTTATGATAAAGGTTTCTGACACAGCCAAAAAGAAAATCATCGACTTGATGAAAGATGATGGTTTTGATGCCGCAAAAGATTATGTAAGAGTTGGCGTGAAAAGCGGCGGTTGCTCGGGTCTGTCCTATGATTTGAAATTCGATAAAACAAAAGGCGAAGACGATAAAATCTTTGTGGACAATGACATCACCATCGCGGTGGAGAAAAAAAGCTTCCTGTATCTGGCAGGGACAATTTTGGAGTTTTCCGGAGGTTTAAACGGAAAAGGCTTTGTTTTCAATAACCCAAATGCCAACAGAACCTGCGGTTGCGGAGAAAGTTTTTCTCTGTAAAAATATTTAAATAAAATTATGTCAAAATATACGGAAGACGATTTAAAAATCGAACTCGAAAATAAAGAATACGAATACGGATTTTATACCGACATTGAATCAGATACTTTCCCAATAGGCCTGAATGAAGACATTGTTCGCGCTATTTCCCTAAAGAAAGAAGAACCGGAATGGATGACCGAATGGCGTCTGGAGGCTTTTCGTGCGTGGGAAGAAATGGTAGAGCCAACATGGGCCAATGTTCATTATACAAAACCGGACTTTCAGGCAATTTCGTATTATTCGGCACCAAAAGCGGTAGACCCAAACAAAACATTGGATGATGTGGATCCGGATCTTTTGGAAATGTACAAAAAACTGGGAATCTCCATCGACGAGCAAAAAATGATGAACAATGTCGCTATGGATATTGTTGTCGATTCTGTTTCGGTGGCTACCACATTCAAAAAAACATTAGGGGAAAAAGGCATTATTTTCTGTCCGATTTCTGAGGCTATCAAGGAACATCCCGAATTGGTCCGCAAATATTTGGGAACAATTGTCCCGCAAAAGGATAATTTTTACGCTGCTTTAAATTCGGCTGTTTTCTCAGACGGTTCCTTCTGCTATATTCCCAAAGGCGTTCGTTGCCCAATGGAACTTTCCACGTATTTCCGTATCAATCAGGCCGGAACAGGACAGTTCGAACGAACTCTGGTGATTGCCGATGAAGGAAGTTATGTTTCTTATCTAGAAGGATGTACGGCACCATCGCGTGATGAAAACCAATTGCATGCTGCAGTGGTGGAATTGGTTGCTTTGGATAATGCTGAAATTAAATATTCTACCGTTCAAAACTGGTATCCCGGAAACAAGGAAGGTGTAGGCGGTGTTTTCAATTTTGTAACCAAAAGAGGAATGTGTGAGAAAAACGCAAAAATCTCATGGACGCAGGTCGAAACCGGTTCTGCCATTACCTGGAAATATCCATCGGTTATTTTAAAAGGAGATAACTCCATCGGGGAATTTTATTCGATTGCCGTAACCAACAACCACCAACAAGCCGATACCGGAACCAAAATGATTCATTTGGGTAAAAACACCAAGTCAACCATTATCTCCAAAGGTATTTCTGCCGGAAAATCACAAAACAGTTACAGAGGTCTGGTGCAAATCAGTGCCAGAGCGGATAACGCAAGGAATTTCTCACAATGTGACTCATTATTGATGGGAAATAATTGTGGAGCGCATACTTTTCCATACATCGAATCCAAAAACACGTCGGCCAAAATTGAACACGAGGCCACGACTTCAAAAATCGGGGAAGACCAGGTGTTTTATTGCAACCAACGTGGAATTCCGACAGAGAAAGCCATCGCACTTATCGTGAATGGTTTCAGTAAAGACGTTCTGAACAAACTGCCAATGGAATTTGCTGTTGAGGCACAAAAATTACTGGAGATTTCTTTGGAAGGTTCGGTAGGATAATTTACAAATGGAAAATAAAAAAGTCATTATTTTAGGGTCTTCCCGAAACAATGGAAATACAACAAGAATTGTTGATGCAATAGCAAGGCAGTATAATATTGACGTAGTTAATCTGATGGACTACGATTTTTCATATTACGATTATGGAAGCAAAAACAGAGAAGATGATTTTTTGCCTCTGATTAAAGGAATTGTAGAAAAATACGATACGCTGATTTTTGCAACGCCCGTTTACTGGTATAGCATGAGCGGTATTATGAAAGTGTTTTTTGACCGTTTTTCGGATTTAATCCGTATAGAAAAAGAGACAGGAAGAAAACTGAGAGGTAAGAAGTTTGCAGTGATATCCAATTCACATGACGATGAAATGGAGTATGATTTTTATCTTCCGTTTCGGATGTCAGCAGAATACTTAGGAATGAAATATTTGGGAAACCAGCATTTTAATGCCGATAACCCAGCAGAAATAGATAAAATTGAATTAGCTTTTATATAAATTAAAAATATGTTATCAATAAAAAATTTGCACGCTTCGATAGAAGATAAAGAAATATTAAAAGGAATCAATCTTGAAGTTAAAGCAGGCGAAGTGCATGCAATAATGGGGCCTAACGGTGCCGGTAAAAGTACGCTTTCGGCCATTATAGCCGGAAATGAAAATTATGACGTAACTGCAGGAGAAATTTTACTCGAAGGTGAAGATATCTCTGAATTATCACCGGAAGAAAGAGCGCACAAAGGGGTGTTTTTATCTTTTCAATACCCGGTTGAAATACCGGGCGTTTCGGTAACCAATTTTATGAAAACGGCCATCAATGAAACCCGTAAGGCAAAAGGCGAAGAGCCAATGCCGGCAAATGAAATGCTGAAACTGATCCGCGAAAAATCCGAATTACTGGAAATCGACCGTAAGTTTATGGCGCGTTCGCTAAATGAAGGATTCTCCGGTGGGGAAAAGAAACGTAACGAGATTTTCCAAATGGCGATGCTGGATCCAAAGTTGGCAATCCTGGATGAAACCGATTCCGGACTGGACATTGATGCGTTGCGTATCGTGGCCAACGGGGTTAATAAATTAAAAAGTAAAGACAACGCGGTGATCGTGATTACACACTACCAGCGTTTATTGGAATATATCGTTCCGGATTTCGTTCACGTATTGCACGATGGTAAAATCGTAAAAAGTGGCGGAAAAGAACTGGCTTTGGAGCTGGAGGAAAAAGGATACGATTGGTTAAAAAGTGAAAATTAAAATGGAGTTTAAAGAAAAATTAATTTCGTCTTTTATGGCTTTCGAAGAAACGGTGGATGTTCACAACGAACTGCACGATATTCGTACGCTGGCTATAAAGAATTTTGAAAACAAAGGGTTTCCTACCAAAAAAGAGGAAGCCTGGAAATATACTTCTCTGAATGCCATTTTAAAAAATGACTTCAGCGTATTCCCAAAGAAAGATAATGATATTGATTTCAAAGAGGTGAAAAAATACTTCCTGAATGATGTCGACACCTATAAAGTAATTTTTATTGACGGTCTTTTCAGTTCGTTTTTATCATCAACGACCCATGACGGACTGGATGTTTGCTTAATGTCCTCGGCATTGACCAAACCCAAATATAAAATGATCATTGATACGTACTTCAACCAGATTGCGAGCAAGGAAGAAAGCCTGACGACTTTAAATACCGCTTTCGCTTCTGAAGGAGCCTATATCAATATTCCGAAAAGCAAAGTGGTCGACAAACCAATCGAAATCATTTATTTTTCGACAGGAAACGAAGCCGCACTGATGGTACAGCCAAGAAACCTGGTAATTGTTGGCGAAAACGCCCACGTTCAAATCATCGAACGTCACCAAAGCCTGAATGAAAATCCGGTTTTGACCAATTCGGTTACCGAGATTTTTGCGCAAAAACGCGCGATCGTAGATTATTATAAGATCCAGAACGACGTACAGACTGCCAATCTGATTGACAATACATACATTGCCCAAAAGCAGGAAAGCCGCGTGGCTGTTCATACTTTTTCTTTTGGAGGA
Organism: Flavobacterium sp. GT3R68; assembly: GCF_007109225.1. GTDB lineage: Bacteria > Bacteroidota > Bacteroidia > Flavobacteriales > Flavobacteriaceae > Flavobacterium. The sequence goes on along the minus strand of NZ_VJZK01000001.1, from coordinate 362,257 downwards.
AACATCACCAGAAACAATCTGAATTTCTTCCACCAAGGAGAAAGAATCGACAGTACGCTGAAAGGTGTGACCATTATTGGTGACAAGCAACATGTCGATCATTACACGTTGGTTCAGCACGCGACGCCCAACTGCGAAAGCCATCAAAATTATAAAGGGATTTATGACGGAGCATCCACCGGGGTTTTTAACGGAAAAATTTACGTGGAAAGAGAAGCCCAAAAAACGGATGCTTTCCAGAAAAACAACAATATCCTGCTAAGCGATAAGGCGACCATAAATGCCAAGCCGCAATTGGAAATTTTTGCCGATGATGTGAAATGTTCGCACGGCTGTACCATCGGTCAATTGGATGACACTGCCATGTTCTATATGCAGCAACGCGGAATCCCTAAAAAAGAAGCCAAAGCCTTGCTGATGTACGCCTTTACCAGCGAAGTGACTTCAAGTATAAAAATACCGGAATTACGCGTAAAAATCGCCAAAATTATTGCCACTAAATTAGGCGTGAACATGGGATTTGATTTGTAATTATCATTGCGAATAACGAAGCAATCAGGAGCTTTTCCCACTATCCGCTTTTATCTTTTTGTTTTAAAGAAAAACAAAAGGATAAACGCTACAAACGAAGTTCACTGAACTCCGATAAAAAAAAGAAGTTAAGTGAAGTAATCGGGGCTAAAAACAAAACAAAATGAGTTTCAATATAAACGATACCCGTGCCGATTTCCCGATACTTTCTCAAAAAGTAAATGGCAAACCTTTAGTTTATTTTGACAACGGAGCCACTTCTCAAAAACCACAGGTGGTCATTGACGCTATATCTAATTATTATCAGGAAATTAACGCCAACATCCATCGTGGGGTGCATACCTTAAGCCAATTGGCCACCGATGCGTATGAAGAATCCCGAAAAAAAATCCAAACGCATATCAATGCCGAGTTCGATCATGAAGTAATTTTTACTTCCGGGACGACCCAAAGTATTAATCTGGTGACCAACGGATTTGCCTCCCTTTTACAAGAAGGCGATGAGGTAATGGTTTCCGCATTGGAACACCATTCCAACATTGTGCCTTGGCAAATGCTTTGTGAACGCACCGGAGCGACCTTAAAAGTCATCCCGATGAATGAAAAAGGGGAATTGATCATGGCCGATTATGACAAACTGTTGTCGGATAAAACCAGGATTGTTGCCGTTAACCATATATCGAATGCGTTGGGAACTGTCAACCCCATCAAGTACATGATTGACAAAGCGCATGAGGCCGGAGCAGCGATTCTGATTGACGGAGCGCAGGCAGTACCACACCTAAAACCGGATGTTCAGGCATTGGATTGTGATTTCTATGCGTTTTCTGGCCATAAAATGTGCGGGCCCACCGGAACCGGAATCTTGTACGGGAAAGAAGATTGGCTCAATAAATTACCGCCGTACCAAGGTGGAGGCGAAATGATTAAGGAAGTGACCTTCGAGAAAACTACTTACGCCGATTTACCCCATAAGTTCGAAGCGGGAACACCTCACATTGCAGGTGGAATCGTTCTCGGTACCGCAATCGATTACATGAATTCCGTTGGTTTCGATAATATCCAGCAACAGGAAAACGAATTATTGGCCTACGGGACCGCGCGTTTATTAGAAATCGAAGGATTGAAGATTTATGGTACTGCAAAAGAAAAAACATCGGTAATTTCATTCAACATCGAAGGGATTCACCCATACGACATTGGTACGATTATTGACAAACTAGGTATAGCAGTGCGGACTGGCCACCATTGCGCGCAACCTATTATGAATTTCTTTAAAATCCCGGGTACGATTCGGGCATCTTTTTCGTTTTATAATACCAAAGAAGAAATTGATATATTTGTAGAAGCAGTCAAGAAAGCGCAACAAATGTTATCCTAACCAAAAAAACCAACACCGATGAAAGCAATTACTTTATTAGCCTCGATTTTTATTATGTGTATCAGTTGCAATTGCCAGAAAAAGGCAGTGGAACCATCCAATATTGTTGCAAATCAGGAAGCACAAGCAAATGAAAATTTAATTCCAGACACCCAAAACGGTATGAAGATAGAATACGAAGCCAATACCAGAGGTTTTTACGAAAAGGTAACTATACAGAACCAGACCATAATGGTTTCAAAAGACAGAAACGGGGCAGACCAGCCGGTTGCTAAAAAAATATCGGATGCAGACTGGAAAGCACTTACCGCGTTTTTTACTGAAGTGAATTTGGCGGAAATGCCGAACTTAAAAGCTCCTACAGAAAAAAGATTCCATGACGGGGCTCCGATTGCAGAACTGAAAATCACCTATAAAGACAAGGACTATACATCCAGCAATTTTGATCACGGTTTTCCACCGGCACAGATTAAAAAATTAGTTGATAAAGTAGTATCACTTACGGAACAGGAATAATGACAATTAAAGCAATACAGGAAGAAATTATTGATGAATTCGCGATGTTTGATGACTGGATGCAGCGTTATGAATACATCATCGACTTGGGGAAAAATCTACCGCTGATTAAAGAAGAATACAAAACCGACGTCAATCTTATCAAAGGCTGCCAGTCTAAGGTATGGTTGCAGGGAGAACAAAATGATGATGCGGTGGTTTTTACGGCCGACAGCGATGCGATTCTGACCAAAGGAATCATCGCTATCCTGATTCGGACTTTTTCCAATCAAAAGGCGGCAGATATCCTGAATGCGGATATGAATTTTATTGATGAAATCGGTTTAAAGGAACATTTGTCGCCAACCCGTGCCAATGGTCTGGTGTCGATGATCAAACAGATTAAGATGTATGCCTTGGCATTTCAATCGCAAAATACTAACAATTAAGAAATTATGGAAGAAGCAATTATAGATACCAATTTACTGGGAGAAGCCATAGTAAAAAAATTAAAAACCATTTACGATCCTGAAATCCCTGTAGATATATATGAATTAGGGTTGATCTATGATGTAATGGTCAATGAAGATTATGAAGTTAAAATTCTGATGACACTAACTTCCCCTAACTGCCCGGTTGCCGAAACGTTACCACGTGAAGTGGAAGAAAAAGTAAAATCAATCGAGAATGTCAAATCCGCTGAAGTGGAAATTACTTTTGATCCGCCATGGAGCAAAGATTTAATGAGCGAAGAAGCCAAGTTGGAATTGGGAATGCTATAATTTCATAGTCAGCAAATTCAATGGAACAAATCATCAACAGGGTCACGAACAGTGTTTTGGAAATTTTCGATTTAGAAGATTATTATCCAGCAGGCAATCGCGTACAACTTGATATTTCCCAATGGCTGTTGGAAGGTTTTTTATTGAAAGAAAAAGATTTTCGGGAACATTTAAAACAATACGACTGGTCGCAATATGAGGATCAGTTGGTGGCCATTCATTGCAGTACCGACGCTATAGTTCCGGCGTGGGCCTCTATATTGGTAACACTGCATTTAGCTCCTTTTGCAAAAAAAGTAGTCAATGGCAATCTGGAAGATCTGGAAACGACGTTATATCAGGAGATTTTAACCCAATTGGATTATTCCATTTATGAAAACAAACCCGTGATTATAAAAGGATGTTCCAAAAAACCAGTACCTATGTCTGCCTATGTGATGGCTGCCCAATATCTGCAGCCTTTTGCCAAAAGTATTATGTATGGAGAAGCCTGTTCTGCAGTTCCTCTTTACAAGAAAAAATAAGAAACCCCATTATGTGAATTACATTTTTTATATTTGTTAGACCAGAACGACAATATGAAAAAAACAGCCATAATATTGCTTTGCATTTTCGGGACGATTACTGCAAAAGCACAGGAGGAAGTGAAACCGGACACCACGAAAGTCTGGACCTGCAAGGGAAATTTCATACTTCTTTTTAACCAATCCACTTTTAGTCACTGGACAGCCGGCGGTGTGAATAATCTTTCCGGTAATGTTGGGGTCAATTATGATTGTAACTACAAAAAGGACGACTGGTCCTGGGATAACAAAATCCTGGCTTCCTATGGTGTGGTGAAAACAAAAAGTGCCTTGGAGAAAAAGACCGATGATCGTTTTGAATTCAATTCGCTATTGGGTAAAAAAGCTAAGGGCTACTGGTACTATTCAGCCTTTTTAAATTTCAGGACCCAAATGACCAAGGGCTATGTTTACAAAACTGAATTGGGAGTGGAAACCAGAGAACCAAGAACTAATTTACTATCGCCGGGATATCTGACATTTGGACCGGGAATGCTTTGGAAAAAAGATGACAATCTGAAATTCAACATCGCCCCGCTTACTTCAAAATTCACTTTTGTAGATCCGGACTTTACATTACCTAATAAAGCCTATTTTGGTGTCGAAGAGGGGAACAGTATGAGATATGAATTAGGGTTTTACGCTGCAGGATATTATAAATTCATGCTGATGGCGAATGTCTCGTTGGAAAATATACTGAATGTCTATTCGAATTACCTCGACAAACCACAAGTTAAAAAAACAGACGTGGATTACCAGTTGAATGTGAAGATGAAAATCAACAGGTATTTATCGACAAATCTGGCTTTCCAAACAATTCATGATCTCGATGCTTATGACGGTTGGCAGACCCGACAGGTTTTTGGAGCGGGTGTGAATTTTGACTTCTAAATATAGTACTGATACACAAAAACCTTTAGATGATTCTAAAGGTTTTTTGTTTTGCGGAAAATACTATTCTAAATCTTCCTTTTCTTCTTTCTCAACGGCATCCTTATAATCGGGGTATAAAAACTTATTATAAGGAAAGCGCGTGATGTGTATGTGTCTTACGGCCTCATAAACGCGCTCTCTGAAATCTTCAAAATTTTCTTTTTGTGTTGCCGAAATAAATAATGCATTTTCTTCGCCAACATTATGCATCCAGGTATTTTTCCATTCCTCCAGGGTATGGTGTTTTTTGGTTTTTTCAGTAATCAAATCATCTTCCTCCATCGTAAGATGTTTGTAGGCATCGATTTTATTGAAAACCATAATTATCGGTTTTTCATTGCTTTTGATATCTATTAGAGTCTGATTGACAGAGGCAATATGGTTTTCAAATTCCGGATGGGAAATGTCAACAACATGCAGCAGCAAATCCGCTTCGCGAACTTCGTCCAATGTGCTTTTGAAGGAATCCACCAGCTGGGTAGGTAATTTTCGGATGAAACCTACGGTATCTGAAAGCAAAAACGGCAGGTTTTTGATAACCACCTTACGGACAGTCGTATCTAACGTCGCAAATAATTTGTTTTCGACGAAAACATCGCTTTTTCCTATGGCATTCATCAATGTTGATTTTCCAACATTGGTATAACCCACTAAAGCCACGCGCACCATAGCGCCGCGGTTGCCTCGTTGAACCGACATTTGTTTGTCAATCACCTTGATCTTTTCCTTTAATAACGCAATACGGTCCCTTACGATACGTCGGTCGGTTTCAATTTCCGTTTCCCCGGGACCCCGCATTCCGATTCCTCCCTTTTGACGTTCCAGGTGGGTCCACATTCCGGAAAGACGAGGCAGTAAATATTGACATTGCGCTAATTCCACCTGTGTTCTGGCATAGGAGGTTTCCGCCCGTTGGGCGAAAATATCTAAAATAAGATGGGTTCGGTCCAAAACCTTACACTCTAATATTTTTGTAATATTTTTTTGTTGTGATGGAGATAATTCGTCATCAAAAATAACGGTATTGATGCCATGCTCTTTTACATAAAGATTGATCTCTTCCATTTTTCCGGTTCCAAGGAACGTTTTTGGATTCGGACGCTCCATTTTTTGAGAAAACCTTTTGACCACTTCTCCCCCGGCCGTATAAGTTAGGAATTCCAGCTCATCAAGATATTCCTGAAGTTTTTCTTCATCTTGTTTTTGAGTGATGATACCAACAATAACCGTTTTTTCGAATTTTATATTTTCTTTTTCTAACATAAGCAAATTTCTATGGCAAAGTTAACCCATTTTGATTAGTTCGGATTGTTTAATATATAAAATAATATTTCACAAATTTACGAAATTTCGTTAAAAAGCGTCTTTTGTTACATATTTTCATAAATTTTGCTAAATTTGGGGTTAATTAAACCACAATTTCAACTATAAATTTTCATTCATGAAAAAAATTACCTTATTAATTTTAATGCTTCTTTTATCTTTTGCAGGCTTTTCACAAGTCATCAGTGAAGGATTCGAAGGTGCTACGTTTCCACCGACAACACCGGGAAACTGGGCTGTTTTCCAAAATGGATTCGGTTCTAATGTGTGGACTATCAATACCACAGCTCCGCACACTGGTACTAAAGCTGCCCAAATAAACAATCGGCAGAACATCGGTCAGGGCAATACCTCCAAGGATTTTCTCGCTACTCCGTTAGTAACCATTCCGGCCAACGGGCAGTTGCGATTTTGGACCCGAACCTCTGTAATTGATAACCAGGGTACAAAATTCCAGATTCGTATCGCCTCAGGTGCTTTGCCTTCAAACCAGACAGACGAAACGGCGTACACTGCTTTGGTCCAGGAATGGGACGAGGACCAGTTAAGCGCTACCTATAACGTATATGAGGAAAAAATTGTTAATTTGGCCGCTTTTGCAGGCCAGTCGGTCTATATTGCCTTTGTTTCTGAAAATACTCAGATAGGTACAGGTTTAAGCGGAGATATCTGGCTTGTGGATGACGTTCTTTTGGTTCAACAATGTTTGAATCCAACAGGTCAGACAGCAGGGTCTTTTACAACAAGCAGTGCGAGTTTAAGCTGGGGTAACCCAAGCGGCGCCGCTTCATGGGAAATCGAAGTGATACCTGCAGCCGCAACCCCAACAGGAAGTGGTCTGGTGGTAAATACCAACCCTTATACTGTTACGGCCCTTACTGCCTCACCATTTACCCCATTACAACCGGGAACATCTTATTCATATTATGTCAGGGCCTTATGTGGGGTTGTGAGTAGCCAATGGGTCGGGCCCTATACATTCTCGACGGCCACATTGGGCTATACCTGCTCGGCTCCTATAGTCATACCAGGTACACTCCCTTATATAACCAACAGTAATACGGCCCTTTATGGGAATAACATCACCGGTCCTCAAGGAGCAGGTTGTGCAGGCGGTGCCACTAATTTTATGGGCGGTAATGATGTTGTCTATTCTTATACGGCACCCATCACAACGACCATTAATATTACTATGACCCCGGGATCGGCCTCGTCAAGTATTTTTGTTTACAGCAGTTGCGCCAATATTGGTGTAAGCTGTCTGGCAGGAGTTGCCAACACAGGTTCGGGGATTCGTACGATATCGAGTTTACCGGTTACAGCTGGACAGACCTATTATATAGTAATATCCGGCACTGCCGCAGCTGTAGCTACGGCGTATAATTTAACCATAATCGCCAATACGTGTACCAATTTAGCCGCCACCTTTAGTGTGGTGAACGATTGTGCCAATGGGCCGCAGTTTTTTGTCAGAGCCAATGTGACTAATATGGGATCGGCAACTTCGATTGTGGCAACAGACAATCAGGCGAGTCCTTCGCAGACTATCACTGCGCCGGGTCAGGTTCAGTTTGGTCCTTTCCCTAATGGAACCAACGTAACGATTCACCTTGAAAACGGGGTTGACGCGAACTGTTTCATAAACAGTGCTAACCAAACGCAGGTATTTTGTCCAGCGACCAATGATTTATGTTCGGGTGCTATTCCTATTGCGTGTGGCGGAACAGCCACACAGACGACAGTAGGCGCCACCACAACGGGAGCACCGACAGGAACTTGCGGCACCACAGGTGGCTCAGGAGGACTATGGTATTCTTATGTAGGAACAGGAGATGTTGTTACTTTTTCTTTATGTGGTTCAGCATATGACACTAAAATTCAGGTTGTAACCGGAGCATGTGGTACATTCACCTGTGTGACCGGTAATGATGATTTTTGTAGTACCCAATCACAAGTTACGATCAATTCAGTTTTGGGAATAAACTATTACGTTTATGTTTTTGGATATGCTACTGCTTCACCACCTCAAGGCGTTTTTGTCCTTAACGTAACGTGTGTACCGCCACCGCCACCGCCGGCAAATGACAACTGTGCTACCGCTACTGTGGTTCCGACCAATAACACGCAGGTTTGTCAGGTGAACGCTTCAGGTACCACTTTAGGTGCTACACCATCAACACCGGCGACTATTACTCCTTGTTTGGGTACCGCGGATGATGATGTTTGGTTTGAATTTGTAGCTACAAATACCATCCATATTATCAATTTGACGAATATTGTTGGGGGAACGACCAACTTAAACCATATTTTATATTCCAATACCTGTGGTGCATTGACACAAATGTATTGCAGTGATCCGAATGGAAGTCTTGCAACCGGTTTAACAGTAGGTGCTACTTATAAGATAAGGGTATACACTTCCGGAAGCATAGCCAATCAAACTGCTACATTTAATGTCTGTATTACCGTACCGCCAACAAATGATGTATGTTCAGGTGCTACATTCGTACCGGTAAACTCCAGTTCAACATGTACTCAGAGTGTTGCTGGAACTATTTCGGGCGCAACACCTTCTTTGCCAACAATAACTGCGCCCTGTGTTGGAACTGCAGATGATGATGTTTGGTTTCAATTTACCGCTTCTAATTCGTACCTAAATATTGCATTGACCAATCTTAGCGCAGGTTACACAAATTTAAATCATGCTGTATATTCAGGATCGTGTACTGGTTTGACGCAAGTATATTGTAGTACGGCAAATACGCTTGCCAGTGTTGCAAATAACTTAGTAGTGGGGCAAACATATTATTTAAGAATTTGGTCGAATGCAAATACGCCTCAAACTACGACTTTTGATGTATGTATAACAACCCCATCTACCTGTATGAATTCAGATTCAATGTGTGGATCTGTTAATTATGGCAACACTATTGGGGTTACTAGTTTAGGCGCTATTGGTTGTCTTGCTACTTCACCAAATCCTAAATACTTTTTAATTCAGGTTCAGACAACCGGACCGCTTAATTACTCTCTGACACAATCTTCGAATGGTACTGTACCAAATCTTGATGTTGATTATGCTGCTTGGGGGCCTTTTACCTCGCAAAGTACTGCATGTTCAGCAATAAGTGGAGGTCAGGCTCCAGGTGTCGGTGTTCCTGTTACTACGACGACTGGATGTAGTTATAGTGCCGCCGCAACAGAGACCTTGAATATTGGAAACGCGCAGGCGGGTCAGTATTATGTTGTTCTAATTACGAATTACTCCGGTCAGTCAGGAACTATAAGTTTTCAACAAACCAATGCAACTGTTCCTGGAGCAGGTACAACCGTTTGTTGTCCTGAGGCATACTTTACTTATAACCCAGCTACTTATTGTAAAAACGGGGGGCCTAACCCAACAGCGGTTATAAACGCAAACTCAGTTGCTGGTATCTTTAGCAGTTCCCCGGGATTAGTTTTTGTAAGTAATTTGTCCGGGGAAATAAATCTTGCGGCAAGCGTAGCTGGAAATTATGTTGTTACAAACACTATTGCGCCAACAGCGACTTGCTCAACCGGAAAATCCGAAACTTATACTATTACAATTGCAGAACTTGCCAGTGCAACCATATCGTACACAGCCGGATCCTATTGTAAAAATGACAACAGTACAGTTACTGTGCTGCAAACAGGAACAACCGGAGGAATTTATTCTTCATCCCCGCTTGGAGGATTATCAATTAACCCGACAACAGGAGCTTTTAACCCAAGTACCAGCACAACAGGTAGTCATACAGTAACGTATACTGTTCCTGCGTTTTCTGGATGCCCATCGTTTACAACTACCGCTCCGGTTGTAATCACACCTCTTCCGATAGCTACTTTCGGATATAACCCAGTATCGTATTGCCAAAATGGCTCTGACCCAAGTCCTGTTTATTCGGGAGGTGGAACTGCGGGAGGATTTACCTCTAGCACCGGACTTTCTATAGATGCAGTTACAGGTGTGATTGATGTATCTGCCAGTACCCCTGGAAGCTATATCATAACAAATGCGTTTGCCGCCGCAGGCGGTTGTGGTCCTGTATCTGCGCCATTTACGATTACAATCACAGCGCCTCCGACAGCAGGTTTTAGTTATCAAGGAAGTCCATTTTGTCAGGCGGCAGGTAATGCAAATCCTATCGCAGATATGTTTTTAGGTGCGACCGGAGAATCATTCAGTTCTCTTGAACCAGGATTAATTTTTGCCAGTACAACAACAGGAGAAATTGACTTAGTGAACAGTACACCGGGAACCTATACGGTTACTAATTTAGTGACTGGAACCAATGGATGTGCTAATGTTTCAGCATCTGCGATGATAACCATTACCGCATTGCCAACTGCAATAATTGGATATACTACCCCTACCATGTATTGTAATAACGACGCAACAACGCAAGCTGTTACTTTATCAGGAACGGCTGCATATACTGGAGGAACGTTTAGCGTGGCTCCATCCGGATTGATTATTGATTCTGTATCCGGAACCATCACTCCTAATGGCAGTACACCTGGAGATTATACGGTTACTTATACTACTATCGCCGCAGGCGGTTGTGGGGCGGTTACTTCACTACCAGTTACGATTACTATCACAGCGCCTAAGACAGCTGGTTTCAGTTATCAAGGAAGTCCGTTTTGTCAGGCGGCAGGTAATGCAAATCCTATCGCAGATATGTTTTTAGGTGCAACCGGAGAATCATTCAGTTCTCTTGAACCAGGATTAATTTTTGCCAATACAACAACGGGAGAAATTGACTTAGTGAACAGTACACCGGGAACCTATACAGTTACTAATTTAGTGACTGGCACTAATGGATGTGCTAATATTTCAGCATCTGCCATGATTACCATTACCGCATTACCAACCGTATCACTTACGTATAATGCTCCCGACATGTATTGTAATAGCGGCGCAACTGCGCAAACTGCTACTTTAAATGGAACGGGTGCCTATACAGGTGGAACTTACAATGTGGCTCCATCTGGATTGATTATTGATCCGGTATCCGGAACTATTACTCCTAATGGCAGCACGCCGGGAACTTATGATGTAACGTATACAAGTGCTGCTTCAGGCGGTTGTGGTGCTGTTACTTCATTACCGGTTACCATTACGATTACAGCGCCACCGACAGCTGGTTTCAGTTATCTGGGAACTCCATTTTGTCAGGCATCAGGTAATGCAAACCCTGTGGCACAAATGGTTACTGGTGCGACCGCGCAAAACTTCACGTCTACTTCAGGATTAGTTTTTGTCGATGCAACAACAGGATTAATCGATTTAGCCAACAGTACTCCGGGAACGTATATAGTTACTAATACAGTTCTAGGAACTGGCGGATGTGGCCCGGTTACGTCACTGCCGGTTACTATTACGATTACAGCGGCACCTGCAGCTACCATCTTTTATGATGCCACATCGTTTTGTGATAATACTGGCGACGAAACTGTAAATTTCTTAGGCACGCCAGGAGGAACATATAGCGTATCTCCTACAGGACTGACTATTGATTCGGTATCCGGAGAAATTAGGCCTAGCACCAGTTCAGGAGGTGTTTATACAGTAACTTATACCGTTGGGGCTTCAGGCGGTTGTCCGCAATTAATTGCCACTACATTTGTTACCATAATACCGGATGTTGCAGTAGAGGTTACTGAAGACTGTATTGACAATAAGTTTACGCTTACAGCCTTGCCAGTCGATTCTTCATTTGATCCTTCAGACGCCAGTTACTCATGGACATCTCCTGATGGAATTGTTTCTGGACCATTTGCTTCACCGGCATTGATCATCACGCAAACAGGAACGTATATTTCTTCTGTGACCTACAATGGATGTACCACTAAAACCCCACATGCGGTTGCGAATACTGAGTGTGAAATTCAAAGAGGTATTTCGCCAAACGGGGATGATACAAATGAATTCTTCAGATTGTCAGATGCTAAAAAGTTGGAAATTTTCAACAGATATGGTACCGAAGTATACAGTTACTCGAATTATACCAATCAATGGCATGGTCAATCCAATAATGGAGGTGAACTTCCTGACGGAACGTATTTCTATGTGATTGAAAGAAATTCCGGAGAGAAAAAAACGGGTTGGATTTACATCAATCGTTAAATCAATTTAGTAGTTACAGATTGCTGTCTGTTACCAGGCAGCAATCTTTATCATAAAAACACAACATAAATGAACAAATTATATTTCGCGGCATTGGCAGTATTGATGGTCTTTACAGGTGTCCATGCGCAGCAAGATCCGCATTATACACAGTACATGTATAATATGAATGTTATAAATCCGGCGTATGCCGGTTCTAAGGAAGCTTTATCCGTTGGATTGCTTTATAGAGAACAATGGGTCGAACTTGAGGATGCACCCCGCACAGCAACCTTATCCGGCCATAGCCCCGTGGGTAAAAATGTTGGTCTTGGTCTTTCGGTGATTTCGGATAAGATTGGTCCTGTTGAGGAGAACAATGTGTATGGGGATTTCTCCTATACCCTAAATTTAGGAGGCGAACACCGTTTAGCTTTAGGTCTTAAGGCGGGAATTACTTTTCAACAGATTGGATTGCAAAGTGATATCGAATCTTCTTTGCCGCAATTGCCTGATGGTGCTTTTGCTGAAGACACGAACAATACCTTTTTTAATGTTGGTACCGGTCTTTTCTATTATACCAATAAATATTACGTGGCATTCTCTGTTCCTAATATGATCAAGAGTACGCATTTGGATTATAATGGTAGGGAATTTGGTAACGAGATTCAGCATTATTTTCTAACGGGAGGTTATGTGTTTGATTTAAATCCGAATGTGAAGTTCAAGCCTTTTGCGATGATAAAATCTGCTATTAACGCCCCAACATCATTGGATGTTTCTACAAACTTCCTTTTTTTCGAGAAATTTGAGGCCGGAGCAACCTACAGACTGGACGATTCCTTTGGACTGATGGTAAATTATGCCATTACGCCATCTTTGAGAGTAGGTTATGCTTACGACCATATTATTTCGGACTTAAAAGTAACTACATCATCATCCCACGAAATTATCCTGCTGTTTGATGTGAACTTCCCTAAAAAAGTTTCACAATCACCTAGATATTTCTAATAAAAAGCGACCTCTACAAATGAAAAAAATATATCTATTATTAAGTTTTGTGATGATCAGCTCCAGTCTAATCGCGCAAAACAAGGACACGCAGAGTGCTGATAAATTGTACACCCAATATGAATACGTAAGTGCCGCCGAAGGCTACCTGAAACTGGTAGAGAAAGGCAAATCCAGCCCTTATGTATACAAACAGCTCGCAGACTCTTATTTCAACATCTTCAATACCGAAGAAGCAGCCAAATGGTACGCTAAGGCTACTGAAGAGAAACAAGATGCGGAGACCTACTACCGTTATGCACAAATGCTGAAAGCCAATGGTAAATATGAAGATGCCAACCGCCAGATGCAGAAGTTTGCGGCTATGCAGCCTAATGATGAAAGAGCGATTGCCTTTAAGGAAAACCCAAACTATATACCAAGATTATTGGACCAAAGCAAATTGTTCAATGTAAAGTCATTGGATATGAATAGCGAGAAATCTGATTTTGGCGCAACCCTTCATGACAACATTCTTTATTTTACGAGCGCCCGTAACACGGCTAAGAAAGTATACGGTTGGAATAAAGAGCCTTATCTGGATATGTACAGTGCCAACTACAATGCAGACGGTACCATTACTGATGTTGCTGCTTTAAGCGAACTGAATTCCAAATTCCATGATTCTTTTGGAACGATGAGTCCAGATGGGAATACCTTGTACTTCACCAGTGACAGTTTCAGAGAGCATCTATTTGAGAAAGACAAAAAGAACAACATACAGTTAGGAAAAAACAATATTTACCGTGCGACCAAAAACGGAACCAAATGGGGAAATATTACTTCATTGGCCTTCAACAGCAAAAGTTATTCAACCACCAATCCAAGTTTAAGCAGGGATGGGAAAACATTATATTTTGCCTCGAACATGCCGGGAAGCCTGGGCGGCGTAGATATCTGGAAAGCAGCAGTAAACGCTGATGGTAGTTTCGGTGTTCCGGAAAACTTAGGTAAGAATGTCAATACCGAAGGCAATGAAAGCTTCCCTTTTATCTCTGATGACAACATTCTGTATTTCGCCTCGAGCGGAAGACAGGGACTTGGAGGATTGGACGTGTACCAAATTGACCTGAACAACCCAAAGGACGCCATGAACGTCGGCAAACCGGTGAACAGTGAAAAAGATGATTTCTCTTTTACGTTCAACAGTTCCAAGAACACCGGATTTTTCTCGACCAACAGGGGAGGAAATGACGATATTTACGGTGCAAACCCGTTATGCGGACTGGACGTAACTACCATCGTTACAAATGCCAAAACAGGAGAAATTTTATCCGGAGCAAGAGTAGCCATTCTGGATGACAAGAAAAACGTAATTGCGAACGCAACCTCGAACGTTAAAGGAGAGGTAGCCTATAAGGTGGAATGCGAAAGAGAATACACGATACAGGCAGCAAAAGACGGGTACGAGAGCAGTACATTTACCGTGGATAAAAGCGGAAATAAAAGCAGTAAAAAGCAAGTTGATGCGGCTTTGCAGCCAATTGATGTAATTGTAACCGAAACCGAAATCATCCTTAAACCGATTTATTTTGAGTATAACAAAAGCAACATTACTCAGGAAGGGGCTTTTGAATTAGACAAACTGGTTCAGGTGTTGAAGAACAACGACAAGTTAATTATCATGACCAAATCGCATACCGATAGCAGGGGAAGTGACAAATATAACCTGAGCCTTTCCGATAGAAGAGCCAAATCTACGGTTCAGTATGTAATCTCTAAAGGAATTGCAAAAGATAGAATCTCCGGTAAAGGTTATGGCGAAAGCGAACCGAAAGTGGATTGCGGATTGAATTGTACTGATGAGCAACATGCACAAAACAGACGTGCAGAGTTCCTGATCGTAAAATAGTAAACAACAATTATATTATAATAGCGGTCCATATGGGCCGCTATTTTTTTTGTCTGAGTTAAATTATTAGAACATATCCGAAATTTAAAAAAAATTATTTCGAATGCTTAGAAAGTATGAGTTTTGGAAGAATTATGCATTTGGAAATACCAAAAAGACGCTTATATTTTGGCCAATCGATAGTTAAGTGATATATAAATGATCACTACAAGGACAGTAGCAAAAATGACTCAAACTAAGCCATTTTTCCTTTTGAACGCAAGATCTCCCCAAAATATTTTCGACCGCTTATTTAACTTAAAAACCATCTCCAGATGCGTTCGTAATCTTTCCGTAGAAAGGATTGCCAGGATTGTAAAGTGGTGCTCAAATAAGTAAAGGCATAACGATTGAACCGCCAAGCGATTTCCGTATATTGTTTAAAAAAACAAATACTTCCAGAATTATAAGAACAAAAAAAAGCGGGCCATTAGCCCGCTTTTTTAATTTTAGTAGCCGATGATTAGTTTACAACAATATCATCAATGTCCATATTAGTTGTAATCTTTGGCGCGATACCAGTACCCTTATATTCAAAGATAAAATAACCGTTTCCAGTCACAGCTGCAGGGATATTATAAACGCCACTTGCGATAAATGAAGTACTGCTTCCGTCGCTAATAGTGAAGTTTGAAGTAATATTCGCTAGTGTAGCAGTATTGATGTCTGCACCCGGAGTATAATTCGTACTGTAATATACTTTTAACGTTGCTCCGTTAAAGAAAGAAGCTTTGGTTTTGAAAGCTAATGTATTCGCAGCAGTCATATCTACAGGAACAATAAATAATGTTCTGTTTTTCTCCGGTGTACCAGAAAAAGAAGACATTTCGATATATTTGTTCCCACTGGCAGATCTTACTCTCCATAATTTTGTACCTTCAACAGGGTCGTTGATGTATTTTGGGAAATTGAATTGTCCGGTAGTTGCTGATCCAGCAGTATAACTCTCAAAATTTTCAGTGAAAGCCCCTAAATACTGAAGGTTGTTTCCAACGATCGGTGGGTTTACGTCTACTCTTGGTTCCGTTAATTTGATATCACTTTCGTAACGGATCATGAATTGGAAATCGCTTCCGTACTTAGTAAGTACTCCACGGATTTTACCACTTCCTGAAGGGACCATTTTTCCTGAGAAAGGAGCAAAACTACTGATTCTTAAAATCACGGGAGTTCCACCCGAAGTAGCCGTAATGTAATGATTGGTTGCGCCTCCGCCTGAATCCACATCATAATAGGTTCTCCCCATTGAAGATTCAGAAAACTGAACATTTTCTAATTCAATTAAAGTATTAAGATTCGCATTGGTGATTGCCTGGGCAACAGTCAATGTTCTTACAAAACTGTCTTCCGTTACCTGCGAGCAGGATGGGAAAAGAAAATTTTTGTATTCCTGTTCAGAAATTCTTCCGATTTCCGGTGCTGCAGTTGGTGATGACTGATAAATGCCACCAATTTGTAGTGAATTGTAAACAATAGCCGTGTACAATCCGTTCAATTTGATGTATACTTTTTTGCCCGGAATAAATCCTTCTGCGAAAGTAGCCCCAACGTTAATTGGCACGCTGAATCCTAAAGGAGCGGAACCATCAGTTGGAATGGTTTGAAAAGAGATCGATTTGTAAAAGTTCCCTTTTTCATCACTGGAAGTTACATACGCCTCAATAATATCATCAGCTGTATACAAAGTTGGCGTCGAAGTTGCTTGAGTAATAATTTCCTGAACCGTTTTTGTTGGTGTCAGATTCGGATCTACACACGTCATATCCGGAGTTTCATAATCATCACTATTTACACAACCGGACAAAATACCAGCGGTCAACGCGATGAAGAAAACAGATTTTAATATAATTGATTTCATAATTTTCTTTTTATGTTATTAATTAATAATTCTAACATTATCAATTTGGTACGAACCATCTAAAGCAGTGTTTGTTCCTGATCCCTTTACTTTAAAAGCAAGGTGTACATTTCCCGTGTAGGCTGATAAATCAATTTCCCCGGAACTGTAAAATTTGAAGTACACAGCAGAAGGTCCCGGAACGAATGCTTCTAAATGTTCCCACGTGGCTGCAGTTACATTGGTACCGTCAAAGTCAGTTGAAATTAATGCTTCAAATGTATTGTTAGCACTGGTCACATAACTTTGTGCTACTTGAAAAACCAGTTTTTCTCCTTGTTGCGTATCCATGTTGATACTTGGAGATATTAACCAGGCTACATTTACCGCTTCACCCGACTGGAATGAAGTGAATTCCGCATAATTGTTAGAACTGTAATATTGAGAATTCCATACCTTTGTTCCGCTTTCTGCAAAATTGGTCCATCCCGGAATATTCAATGGAGTATTGTCTACCGCATTTGTCTCAAAATCCTCTCCGAAAAGTACCGGAGTATAATCCGGAAGGGAAGTATCGTTATCATCTACGCAACCAACCAACATACTGGCGGTTAGTCCGGCAAAAAGCAAAGATTTAAGCTTATTTGTTTTCATAATATTTTTAATTAAAATTGGACGTAAAGGTTAACAAAATAGGTTCTTCCATATCCGTAGAAATATTTAGGAGCAAAAACCGGTGTTCCGCTGGAAACATCCTGATTTAATTCTCTATAGTTCGCATTTCTTGACTGTTCGAAACCTCCGGTTTTGTATGTTACATCAAAAACGTTGTTGACCGTAGCGAAAATACCAATAGTTTTTCCTTTAACTCTCCATGATTTTCCACCAGATAGATTCACAAGGTAGAAATCATCAAATCTTTCTTGCTTCAATAATTGTTCCGCTCTCGCATCGTCGATATCTGAAAAAGGCAATCCGAAAGGATCTGCAGGGTTATTGAAGAAGTTGTTTGTTCTTAATAACGGTGCAACGTCAATATAATTGCTTGCCAGGTAATTGGCATTGGCACCGATCCACCAGAATTTTGGGTCTCTGTATTCCAAACCTACAGAATATGCTTCTTGAGGCGAACCTGGAAGTCTGTAGTTTTTAAGTTTCGCTTCACCGAAGCTAACGGAAGTAGCTAAAGCGTCGTTGTTCAGGCTTACAGTAGGATTGTTATCGTATGTGAACTGACCATAAGCAGCGTTTGCCGTTACTTTAATAGTAGAAGTTACCTGATATTCCATACCTAATTCCGCACCCATGTTTTTCTTGTTGATACCGGTTACGGTTTCAGCAACGAAATTACTGGTAGCATCTTCCGTACTTGGATCTCCATCGTCGAAAGAAACACCGTCAGCAAAGAAGAATGAAGTTTCTGTTGCATTTTTAATGGTTGAATAATAACCTGTCAATCTTGCTTTGAATTTAGGAGCTCTGATGATATAACTTACGTCTGCACTGGTAATGTTTTCGCTGTCAATATCTTCAACAGTGTTGTTGTTGATTCGGGCATTTGGGAAAACATTTCTCATTGAAGGCGCTTTCGTCATGTAAACAGCATTACCGGTAAGGTAGTGTTGTCCGGTGATTTTGTAAGTCATACCTCCTTTGAAACCGAAGTTTTCGAAAGTAGTCGAGTTGCTTTTTCCAAAAGAGTTATTAGGGTAATATCCATTACGGTACAAACCTTCTCTTTGGTATTCAGAACGTACAAAAGTCTGAGCCAGGTAAAAATCTACTTTTTTATAGTTAAATTTAAACTGTGTAAAAGCATCCAGGGTATTAGCAAACATATTATAGTTGTAACCGTAAGATTGGTTTTCAACGATCTGACCATTTTGATTGTTCAAATCCGGCTGAGTCTGGTTGTAATTGGAACCAAAAGTATCAATGTTCAGGAAGTAATCACCACCCAATAAATCCAAAAGGTTTTTGTGGTTGTGTGATCTTAATTTACGGAACGTTGCTCCTGCATTAAAAGAAATGTTATCGGACAATTGTGAATTCAACAATGAGTTCGCGGTCAATTGTGTGTCATCTGTGCGATCTTCATACAACACGTAAACACTGTTTCCGGCTGCAGTATTCTGATTAGCCTGATACAGTGCGTTCCAGTTAATCTGTCTGTTGGTAAGGAATGTTGCGTTTTGCGCCTGAGTCAGATAAGGCTCCTGATTTCCCACTAAAGTTGTTCCGTTGTACGTCGCGGTATAATAACTAGGTAAGTTTCTGTAATAAGTCGGGTCAGGGTTATTGGCTCCCTGGAAATCCAAACGACTGTTCCCTATTCTACCGGTTTGGTAGGTAACGTTAGTGTTCAGGTTTGTTTTGCTGCTCAATTTCCAATAGTGGCTTAACATCAAGATCGGCTCTTCAACATTTTTGTCTCTCGAGTTTCTTTTTTTACCGTCTTGCCATCCCCAGTAAGAGTTGTATTTTGTGCCTGCAATTCGGCTAACCTCAGCGGTGTTTGGTGAATTTTTACCTCTACTGTTTTCAGCATAGATAGACGTGAAGTTCAAAGAGTGTTTGTCGTTGAATTTCTTTTCAACACTTGCAAAAATAGAATTCGCGCTATAATCTGTTCCTTCAAAATATCCTTCAACAGCCCAACGTCTTCCCGCTGAGATAACATAAGCCCAACCGTCTTTGTCCATTCCGGAAACGTGTGTCCCCATCATTCTCCAGTTATAGTTGGTATTGGTTCCAGAAAAAGATACTCTCGTACCCGGTCTGTAAATAGACGCACGGGTATTGATTTCCTGAGTCCCAAGGATTCCTCCGAAAGTATAATCAGAAGGAGCAGATCCCATGGTAAATTCCTGGTTACGTGTCGCATCGTTCAGTCCACCCCAGTTACCCCATTGAGGTCTTCCGTCATAGATTTTGTTCATCGACACACCGTTAATCATCGTGTTAGAGTATTCGTTGTCTAAACCACGGATTCTGAAACGGGCCTGACCCCAGTTGAAAGCCGCCGCTTGTTGAAAAGCATCTTTCGAAGCCTGAAGCAAACTTGATGTGCTTTCAGACCCACTGTTATCATCACCTAAATCACTTTCTGTAATAGTGACTAAGCTCGCTTGCTGCTCCACGCTCTGATCTTCTTCAAGAACGATAGTGCCCAAATCAAGCATTTTTCCAGCTACGATTTCAATCGGTAACAACTGGTCTTTAAAACCAGTAGTTCTAATTTGTAATAATTGATTACCAACTGCTACATTTCCAAACGAAAATTTACCTGCAGCATCTGTTAACTGCGTTAAATTTGTGTTTTGAATAGAAGCAACAACATTTTGTAATGGTTTTTGCGTCTTAGCATCCAACACTTTTCCAGAGATTCCTGTAGTGGTTTGTGCAAAAACGAAAAACACTTGCATTACGAATAATGTACTAATAACAAGTTTTTTCATAAAAATAATTAAAAATTAATCCCTTTTTGATTATTACTGATAGTGAATAGGGGGTGCAAATTTACAAGAATTAATTACATAATTTACATTTGATACCAAACTTCTGTTAAACTTGACCTTAAATTAACATAGGGCCTTTATTTTATTGGTTTTTCCGGTTAAAAAAAATATTTTGCACCCTGTATAAAATTGCCGTTCAGTAAGATAGAACTCCTGTTTTGAATTGCCTATTTAATAAATCTTTCATAAATTATATTTTTCTTCTATTCACATTGGTACGGTATATGTAATAATATTTTACATTTGCAAGCCAAAAGTTCAAATGCCTTTGGAATAAACTAATCACAGATTTATGAAAACAAGAATTTTTTTAGCCTTTTTATTTGTTGTTTTTTCCACCCTAGGAACGAATGCCCAAGAAAAGAAATTTATGGTACATACCGTTGCATTTTATAATACTGAAAATTTTTATGACACTATTAACGACCCTAACACTCGTGATGACGAATGGGTTTATAAGTCAAAATATTATCATGAAAAAATTCATAACATCGCTCGCGTACTAACACAAATTGGGGATGGTGAAAATAAAAATTCACCAACTATAATCGGATTATCAGAAATTGAGCATAAAAGTGTTTTGGAGGATTTGGTAAAAGACCCCCAATTGATTGATAAGGATTATGGTGTAATTGAATTTGAATCTCCGGACAAAAGAGGGATTGATGTTGGATTAATTTATCAAAAGAAGCATTTTAAACCTACCAGTTACATTAACATTCCCCTGTATATTTATGAAAAAGATACGAAAGCTGATAAAAAAGCAGTAAAGGATGTTGCTGAAGATGCTGACGACAAAGTTGAAGTAGGCGCTACGGATAAAAGGATATATACTCGTGATCAACTTTTAGTGACAGGTCTTTTGGATGGTGAGGAATTCCATTTTATTGTAAATCACTGGCCGTCCAGAAGAGGTGGAGAAAAAGTCAGTAGTCTTTTGAGAGAAAAAGCAGCGGCATTAAATCTGAGAATTATTGATTCTCTTCAAAAAATTAATCCCAATGCCAAAATTATTAGTATGGGAGATTTAAATGATGGCCCTTTAAATAATAGTTTGAAAAAAGTTTTAAATGCAAAGGCAAATAAAAAAGAAGTTCCTCTTTTGGGAATTTATAATCCATCGGAAAAGATGTTTAGAAAAGGGGATTCTACTTTGTATTATAGGGATGCCGGCGATATTTTTGACCAATTAATTATGACCGAGCCACTTGTAAGAGAAGAGTACTCATCGTTTAGATATTGGAAGGCTGGAATTACGAGTAAACCTTTTATGATAACTACATTGGGTCAGTATAAAGGGTATCCTTTGCGAAACAGTTCAACTTTTGTTGGATATAGCGACCATTTGCCTGCGTATATTTACTTGATTAAAGAAGTAAAATAAAAACTAAAACAAATTCCAAAAAAGGCCAGTAAACGAAGAAATTCAAATTACTGGCCTTTTTTGTTTTCCAACGCCGGGAGTTTTAGTAATTTTATATAAAAATAAAAATATGTCTATAGCCAGGCCTTTTAACCTACACAAATGGATTGATGAAAACCGTCATTTACTGAAACCACCGGTCGGTAATAAAAACATTTATGTAAATTCCGGAGATTATATTGTAATGATTGTCGGCGGACCCAATGCCCGAAAAGACTTCCATTACAATGAAACCGAAGAATTATTCTATCAGTTGGAAGGCAATATCAAACTGATTGTCCAGGAAAACGGCGAACGCAAGGAAATGGAATTGCACGCAGGCGACATGTATCTGCATCCGGCCAAAACGCCCCATTCTCCGGTACGTTCCGCCAATTCCATCGGATTGGTCATTGAGCGCAAACGCGAAGGTCAGGGATATACCGACGGACTGCTGTGGTTCTGCGACAAATGCAACCACAAATTGTATGACGTGTATTTTGAACTCAATGATATTGAGAAAGATTTTTTGCCGCACTTCCAATATTTCTACAATTCTGAAGCCTTGCGTACCTGTTCTAATTGCGGTACCGTGATGGAAGCCGATCCTAATTATTATATTAAGAAATAATTAAGATTAAGAATGTTTTAAAAGTTATACTTTCGCAAAAAATTAAATTATCCACATGGACGATTATTCGAGGAAAAGGAAAGATTAACAGAAATAGCCGTTGACTACTGTAAACGCTATTCTTTAAAACAGCGCTTTACATTATGATTACTTTTTACAAAAAGAACAACGGGTTAATTGAGACCCCAACCCTGGAAGCCAATAGCTGGATCAGCGTGGCAGAACCAACATCAGAAGAAACTTCTTTTCTTCTAAAGGAATTACAGATTCCTGAAGCCTTTTACAATGACATTGAGGATATCGACGAACGTCCGCGTATTGAAATCGAAAACGGCTGGTTTTTGATTATTTTGCGTATTCCCATCAAAAGCAACGACGAGAAACTCCCGTTCAATACCGCGCCACTGGGTCTGATATTTAAGGACGACGTCTTTGTTTCGCTGTGTTTTCACCAGACCGACATGCTTTCTGATTTTGTGTTATATTCCCAACGCAAAAAAATTACGATCGACAACCATTTTGATCTGGTCCTGAAATTGCTACTGTCCTCCAGCATCTGGTTTCTCAAATACCTGAAATTAATCAATCAGCGGGTAAAACAAGCCGAAGAAAATCTTGAGGAATCCATCAAAAATGAGGAACTGCAGGCCTTGCTCCAAATCGGGAAATGTCTTGTCTTTTTCATCACGTCTTTAAAAGGAAACGATATTTTATTCCACCGACTTAAAAACCTGAAAAATTACAAGGATACCTTTGATCCTGATCTTTTGGAGGATGTCGAAATCGAATTACGCCAGGCCGAAGAAACGACCAACATCTACAGCAACATCCTGACCGGGATGATGGATGCCTATGCGTCAGTGATTTCCAACAATCTGAATGTCATCATGAAAAAACTGACGTCGATTTCGATTATTTTGATGATTCCTACGGTGGTCGCCAGTTTTTACGGGATGAACGTGCCGAATAATTTGCAGGACAGCACTAACGGTTTCATCATAGTAATCTTGATTTCGCTGATAATCTCGGTTTTTGGCGTATTCCTTTTCAAGAAAAAGAACATGTTTTAAAGCAATTTTTTTATTTTCAGGAGCCAAATCCCGCTGTCCGTTCTATCTTTTCCTCCTTAAAGAAAGGAGAAAAAGGATGCCACTTCCATCGGGGCTATTTCGCCACTCGAAATAAAATCATAACTTTGCAAAAAAAATACAACAATTTTATACAAAATAGTTACAATGACAACAACTACAATAGCAGAACAATTCGGAATGATGGAAGCGCTTAAACAATTAGGCGTTCAGGAAATCAACGAAGGAACTTCAACAGGTCTGAATAATTTTTCAAACGGTGAAATCCTGGAATCGTATTCTCCGGTAGACGGACAATTAATCGGAAAAGTAAAATGCAGTACTCCGGCCGACTACGAGCAGGTAATGCAAAAAGCAACCGAAGCATTCAAATCATTCAAATTAATGCCGGCTCCGCAACGTGGGGAAATTGTGCGCCAATTTGGTGAAAAATTACGTTTCCATAAAGAAGCTTTAGGGAAATTGGTTTCTTATGAAATGGGAAAATCATTGCAGGAAGGATACGGTGAGGTTCAGGAAATGATCGATATCTGTGATTTCGCAGTGGGATTGTCTCGTCAATTGCACGGTTTGACGATGCACTCGGAACGTCCCGGACACAGAATGTATGAGCAATACCACCCAATGGGAGTTGTCGGAATCATTTCGGCATTCAACTTTCCTGTAGCGGTTTGGGCATGGAACACGGCTTTGGCCTGGATCTGTGGAGACGTTTGCGTTTGGAAACCATCTGAAAAAACACCGCTGTGCGGAATTGCCTGTCAAAATATCATTGCAGAAGTAATTAAAGAAAATAATCTTCCCGAAGGAATCTCATGTTTAATCAACGGAGATTATAAAGTAGGGGAATTAATGACAAACGACAGACGTATCCCATTAATCTCTGCAACTGGTTCTACTCGTATGGGTAAAATCGTTGCACAGGCTGTAGCCGGACGTTTAGGAAAATCATTATTGGAATTGGGCGGAAACAATGCAATCATTGTAACTCCGGATGCTGATATCAAAATGACGGTTATCGGAGCTGTTTTTGGAGCTGTGGGAACTGCAGGACAAAGATGTACATCAACCCGTCGTCTGATTATCCACGAAAGTATTTACGATAAAGTAAAGGATGCGATTGTGTCGGCTTATGGCCAATTGAAAATCGGAAACCCATTGGATCAGAACAATCACGTTGGACCGCTGATCGATACGCATGCAGTTGAAATGTATAACAATGCCTTGACAAAAGTAGTAGCTGAAGGTGGAAAAATCCTTGTAGAAGGTGGTGTTCTGTCTGGAGAAGGATACGAAAGCGGTTGTTATGTTAAACCGGCAATTGCTGAAGCAGATAACAAATTCGAAATCGTTCAGCACGAAACTTTTGCTCCTGTTTTATATTTATTGAAATATTCAGGTTCTGTAGAAAATGCGGTTGAAGTTCAAAACGGTGTGGCACAGGGATTGTCTTCTGCAATCATGACGAACAATTTGCGTGAAGCAGAACATTTCTTATCGGTTGCAGGTTCTGACTGCGGAATTGCAAACGTAAACATAGGAACTTCTGGTGCTGAAATCGGTGGCGCTTTTGGTGGAGAAAAAGAAACCGGTGGTGGCCGTGAATCGGGTTCTGATGCCTGGAAAATATACATGAGAAGACAGACCAACACAATTAATTACACAACAAGTTTACCATTGGCACAAGGAATCAAATTTGATTTGTAAGCCATCTATTATAATAAATAAAAAGAAAACCCTGATTCAATGAATCGGGGTTTTTATTTTTACAGTGTTTTTAGAAATTAAAAACGGTAGCCTACGCTGAAACCGGCGTTAATCTCCACCGCAGTAAATTCATCCGTCACTTCCTGGCTGAAATCCCGCGCAATATTGATATAAGGGCCAAAAACAAACTTATTGCTCAAATTCCATTTGTATCCTCCGCCAATTCCCAATATGAAACTGTCCATGCTGATAATCGGTTCGGTGGGTGTTTTCTGGTATTCACCAAAACGATATTTTAACAATGGGGAAATATAAAATCCGGAGCCATTATTTTCGCTTCCGGTGTAATAATTATAGGTAAATTGAACACTATTGGTCTCGAAATCCTTGTATTCCCGCCCGATGCTAAAATTATAAACATCATTAATCAGCAATTCCACTCCAAGCGACTGGTTTCCGTCAAGGAAATACTCATAGCCTACTTCAACCGAACCAAATACGATAGTGTTGGTAATGTTCCATTTCACTTCATTTCTGGGCAACGAGGCATCCGACGTCTGAATGGTTTCCTGCGCATGGATGCTAGGGGCAGTAAGCAACAATAAACTAATAGCAAATTTTTTCATAAAATGGATTATTGATTAATACTGGTAAAGATATACTACTTAGCATTGAAAGCACACTCGTTCCTTCCTTTTTCATCCGGATAGAGTTCATTTAGGGGGTCGCTCTGCCAAAATATTTTGGTATCCACATCCAACAGTGTCAGTGGTCCACAAAAAGCTGCGCCAGTATCGACATTCCAGACATTGGCCATTCCCACCGGAACCGTTTTGCCAATTCTTGAAACCGGCGTATGACCGATGAAGATCTCCTTGTATAAAGTGAATCTTTTAGGATATAAAGGATCACTAATTGGCATGCTCTTATCCAACGCCAGAGCAGTTTCCCACAAGGTTCTTTCCCAATAAAACATTCTAGGAAAATGTTCGGCATTGACGCCATTCATATTTGTGAACCCAGCATGCACAAAAAGCCTGTTTTGATCATCCAAATGATAGTTCTCCAAAGCTAATAAAAACGCAATATGTTGATTCTTAGTTTTTTTTGTTATTTTTGTATAGGCCACTACAGTAGATTCTCCACCATGATTATACCACATCGGGTTGTCATGGTAGTTTTGAAGCCAGTGTAAAACCAATTCATCATGGTTGCCTCTTATGAAAACACAATGATACGTATTTTTCAATTGGATCAGATAATCCAAAACCTGCGGGGATTGGCTCCAGCCATCTACATAATCTCCCAAAAAGATCAGTTTGTCGTTTTTTGAAATACTGGCCCTCTCTACTACTTGCTGTAATGCTTTCAATCCGCCGTGAATGTCGCCGATAACTAATGTTCTCATGTCTTTATGTGAACTATAAATTTACACAAAATATTTATTTCGAAAAGATTTTTTATTGTTAAATGAATTTGGCTCCCTTTTGGTTGCTATTTGGACTTGTTTAAGGTCGAATATCAAACATTTAACAAAATATGCGGAAAAACCGTAAAATCTATATCTGCACCCGTTATAATTTTGAATAAAATTATAAGAATTACTACAGCTCTGCAAATCGCCGAACTTGTTTCGGATAAGACCTGCTTTTTGCTGCTTTTGATTTCTTCTTCTTTAGTCCGATCTATAATTATTTAAATTAAAATTATGAAAACAATCAAGTACACCGTTGGAATTATCGCTATGGTAGTAACATTTTCATCCTGCACAGTCGAAGAATTAGAATTGGCGAGTGCTGCAGGAGTTATAATAACGGAGCAAACAACCGATAGCAGTACACAGAATACCGAGAGCAGTGCGCAGCATAAAGAGGGAGACATTGATCCGCCTACTCCACCAACAAAACCGTAAGAAGAAAAAGTAAGAAATGATTTATGCTATCCTAAAAATTCAGTAGCTTTGAAAGCATTTAATCCTGTTTTCCTTGAACAAAGCAATACTACTTTTATGGTTCAGCGTCTTCTTTATCAGTTGTACTGAGAAAGAAAAGAACAAATCGCCGGAGCGGTTTAATGACAATGTAGATACATTGTTGGTTAAAGCTAATGATTTTAAACGAGATAGCCGAATAAGACTTGCATATTCGGATAAAGTTTATGAACTCATTCAGGACCAGCCTAACGATTCAGTTACCAGAAATAATTATTTTAAGTTAGCTGGCCGATATTACAATCTTAAGAAATACGAAAAGTATATCAAGATATGCCGACGGGTTCATACTATGGCCTTAGAAAGCAACAATACCCTCGATGTAGCTAAAGCGCTGCACTATATTGGTGATTACCATTATGCGAAATTCCAAAATGACAGCTCGTATTATTATTTCAGTAAAGCTGAAAAAACGTATCTGTTTTTAAAAAGGCAAAAAGATGTCAATAGCTTAAGGTTATATAAGGCCAATATTTTATTTTTTGAAAAAGATTTCTCCGGGTGTGAAGCAGCAATTATCAGTATCCTGAAAACCGTACAGGAAAAAGGAGATGAGCGATTGCGCTATGACTGCTACATTGGCCTTGGAAATGCGCTGGAAGGAATGAATAACAGTGAAAACGCTCTATTATACTATAACAAGGCATTTGAAGCAACCAAAGATTTGACCTCGGACCCCCAGTATCTATTGCTTAAAGCGCAATCTTTCAACTTTATCGGAAGGGTTTACCAGAAAGCAAACAATCATGTACAGGCAATAGATTATTTTAAAAATGCGTTGCTGTTCGATGATTTCCGAAAAAATGAACCGTTGATGTACGCAAATCTAATTAATAATTTAGCGTATTCCCGATTCAAATCCAAAGATAACTCAGCACTCCTTGAGCTCAAGGAAGCTTTAACAATCAGGGACAGCCTCGATAATATTCCAGGTATTGTGTCCAGTCGAATTAATTTATCCGAATTTTACCTGGCTCAAAAAGATACTGTCAAAGCTTTTTTAAACAGTAATGAAGCACGGACGAAAGCTCATGACAATAAGATATTTGAAGACGAATTGCGGGCCCTGGGCTTATTAGCCGAAATCGATATCCGTAAAAGTTCTTTTTATAACGAAAAGTTTATAAAATTAACAGACAGCCTTCAAAATAATGAGCGTGCCACTCGTAATAAGTTTGCCAGAATTGAATTCGAAACCGATGAGATTCTGGATCAGAAAAATAATATTGAGGCCGAAAAAAACGAATTGGCCACCCAGCGATGGATTATTGGCGGGGGATCAGTTATAATTTTTGCTTTGGGGATACTACTCTTTATCGTCAGAATGCAGCGCGCCAAGAACAGAGAGCTTCAGTTTGAACAGGAACAGCAGAAAGCCAATGAAGAAATTTACCAGCTGATGTTGAGTCAGCAAAGTAAAATAGAGGAGGGCCGTCAAAATGAGAAGAAACGCATCTCGCAGGAATTGCATGACGGAATCATGAGCAAATTGACCAGCACACGTCTAAACTTGTTTGTTTTAAGTAAAAAAACAGACGAAGAAACGATAAAAAAGTGCCTAATTCATATTGAGGGAATCCAGAACATTGAAAAAGAGATCCGCAGTATTTCACATGATCTTAATCAGGATCTTTTTTCTGCAAAAGACAGCTTTAAAACTATCATTGAAGCGCTCTTTGAAGAACAGGAAAACATATCCAACGTTGCTTGTCAGTTAGATATAGATGAAACGATTGCTTGGGAAAATGTTGAGAGTACAACAAAAATGCATCTGTATCGTATATTTCAGGAAGCGCTGCAGAACATTCATAAATATGCCAAAGCAACGAAAATCAGTGCCGCAATCACAAAAGCCGAGGATACCATCCATGTTGAAATCAAAGACAATGGCGCTGGATTTAATACCAAAAAAACACGGGAGGGAATTGGATTAAAGAATATGCAGTCCCGAATCAAAATTGTTAACGGAGAAATAACAATTCGTTCTCAAAAGGGAAAAGGAACCAGCATATATTTGGTTATTCCGTTATAGATTTATATATTCACACTACTTATAACCACATCAATGAAGCTAAAAGTTCTTATGGTCGATGATCATCCTTCAATGCTCGAAGGATATAAAATCATATTGTCGTACAATAGTTTAGGATTTGAGATTGAGACCACAACGGCTTTCAATTGTGAAGCAGCGTATGAAATCATCACTAAAAAGAACAGCACATTTGACATGGTCTTTTTGGACTACAGCCTGCCCGCCTACGAGGCAATGCATATTAATTCGGGGGAAGATTTAGCGATATTAGTCAAGACCCATTTACCTAACGCAAAAATAGTAATGCTTACTTCCCATTCTGAAGCATTGATACTCTACAATATTGTCCGAAACATTGAGCCTGCCGGATTGTTGGTAAAAAGTGATTTTAGTGCCGATGAATTGCTGACTGCTTTTGAAGTAATGGTGCATGACGGCATCTACCACAGTGCTACGGTCAAACAGAACATTAAGGAACTGCTTTCCAAAAAAGTATATCTCGATGTTTTTAACCGGCAGATAATAACGTTGCTGGCCCAAGGAATTAAAACCAAAAGCCTGCCTTCTCACCTGAATCTCTCCATTAGTACCATTGAAAAAAGAAAAGTCCAAATCCGGGACTACTTCGGGATACAAAAAGGTAATGATGAAGATATTATCAGGGAAGCCAAAAAGCTGGGCTTGGTATAATATGAAATATTCGATATTTTAACAAAATTGACGGAAAAACCGTAATAATTCTTTTGATTTAATCTATAAATTTGATAATGAAAACACCGGTCATTAACAAATAATCAAAAGCTTTATGAAAAAAAAATACTTTATTATAGAATCCCCCAGGTATTCTTTAATTTCTCAAGTCCGAATCGGACCCATTATTCCACACCCTGATGCGCTGTAACGTCAAGCACAAATAATTGGCCGCTGTGGCCGAAAACTTTAACAACTCCCATGACGAATCATGTGACAGCAAATTTTATGCGTATCTGGGAAATAATTCGAAAACATTCAAATTTTAAAGCCACACAACAATCCCCCCTAACCTAAATCTTACATCATGAAGGAAACTATTCAACATTTAGATAATCGGGCTAAATTTAGCTTATTAACTAGCACTTTGGGTTTTGCGATTCTAATATTATTAATCGTAAATTTATTGGATCTGATCATGTATATGTTACTTTTGCTACAGGAGCCCAGCTTCGATTCTATTATCCTGTCCCTTAAAGAAGGACATTATGCAATAAATGGAAAAAAGATGGGACTTTCATTATTTTATAACTTTATGGTACTGCTATTTTTATGGGCGCTGATAATTTGGCATACCCTAAAAACCATCAACAATCCTTCCGGATGGAACTTGTTTTTTGATATTCATATTCGTCAGTTTGATTAACCAACCACTAAATGTCGTATTTCATTTTTCTTAAAATACGCATCGATTCCTTAAAGGATACATATACATTGGAATTTTCAATCTCTTTTAAGAGCGGCTTGGCATTAATTAATTTTTGCTTGGCTTCTTCAAAACCATTCAGATAACAAATCATCAGTGTAGAAGGTAGATTTTCTAAATCAAATCGTTCTCTTGGGGATAAAAACAACCCCTTCTGTAATTTGGAAATTAACGATAAATTCGTATTATAAATATGATACAGCATTTTTCGGTTAAATTCAGGCGGCTGAAACAACAACTCCGATTCCATTTTATAGTAACCGTTGTCCTGAAAATGAAGCGTTACTTTTTCCAATGGATAATAACTGGTCTTGTCATTCAAACCTAAAGCGACATATTCGGTAATCGTAAAAGTACTTTCGTCAAAAACAATGGTGACCACGTCCAATGCGGAGTAAAATAATTTTACCTGCTCGTTAATCAACGAAATATCCACTCTTGACAGATAACTCGTTTCCCGGATTTTTTTTGGAACCCCAGCCCAACAGATGACAAATAATTCTTTAAACACTTTGTATTTGGGGGACATGTCCTTGTGTCTGAGATTCATAAAATCGATGACGCCGTCCAAGGTGTATTCGATACTGTTTCGGGAATTATTCTCAATACCGGTTACCGTTTCCACATTTTGATAATTCAACTCCGGGGATTCTTCAACCGGAATGGTATTGCTGCCAATACGCACAAAAATACTGTGAGGCAATATCGTATGAATTCCTTTTTTAAATCGCGAAACTTTCGGATTTGATTTTATGGTGACCAATCCGATTACCTTGTCTTTGGGCAGGTTTGGAAAGGGCACGTTTTCATATTGTATTTTTGGCGGATTCTCCAGATAAGCATTGACCAGATTCTGAATGCGGCTGTCATCAAAAAAGTCATCACCAACAATCTCATTATTCTGGTCTTCAACTCCAACTACGATATAGGAATTGTTATGCGGATTGGAATTTGAGAGCGCACATATGTGTTTTATAAACTTCGCTTTCCCCTCCCGGGTATGTAAATTTAACTGGCGTTTTTTGTCATAAAAACTGCTTTCATCATTGTGAGCCAAAAGGTTTTTAATAAGCAAACGTTTGTTAATCATTGCTAAAACTGGTTATATAATTTGGAAGATAGTACTAAATTAGAAATATTCCCGTTATTATTTTACTAATTTAAAACAATTGAAAATATGAAAAAGGTCCAAAATTTTACCGCAGGTTTTTTAGTGATTGCATTCTTCAGCTTGTTTTTAAGTTGTGCCGATAACGACAACTCTGCTCAAACATCCCGAATTACCGTGCGAATGACAGATGCGCCAGGGGATTATGATGAGGTGAATGTCGAAGTGATCGATGTTTTAATTAAAACAAATGCGAATAGCGACGAAGGGGGCTGGGTAAGTATTGGTAATATTACTCCGGGAATTTATAATTTATTGGATTTATCCGGTGGCGTAAATGTTTTATTGGCTGATAATAATGTTCCATCGGGACATTTAGGACAGATACGTTTATTGCTAGGTGATGAAAATACAGTAGTTGTTGATGGTGTCAGCCATGTCCTAAACACGCCAAGTGCCCAGCAGTCCGGGCTGAAATTGCTGATTAACCAAGAGTTGGTTGGAGGTGCGACTTATGATTTCTTATTGGATTTTGATGTGGAAAACTCTGTTGTTGTAGAGGCCGGCGGCTCCGGAAACTATAATTTACATCCGGTAATCCATGTTTCGACGACTGCTAATTCCGGGGTAATTAAAGGAACTGTAGCTCCAATCGGGCTCCAGATACTGGCCTCGGTTCAGGTAGGGGACATTACTGTTTCATCCTATGCTAATGCAGATGGTGTCTTTCAGTTGAATGGTATTCCGGCAGGAACATATACGGTGACTTTAACTCCGGATGTAAGTTCCGGATTAAGCGCATCAATTATTAACAATGTTGTAGTAACTAACGGGCAAATAACCAACATGGGCAGTCTTACCATCCCATAATTGTCTCAAATAATAAATTAAAAACAGCTATATTTTTATAGCTGTTTTTTTTATGGAATTTTCAATGGGAACTATAGATTTTTTTTCACGATAGTGGAACTGGCCTGCGCCGTACTCATCACTATTAAATCAGCTATGTTAACATGATAGGGCCTCGATACGACAAAATGAATAATATCTGCAATATCCTCGGGTTGTAAAGGCTGAAATCCCTGATATACCTTGGCCGCCCTGTCCGTATCACCTTTAAAACGCACTTCTGAAAATTCGGTGGCAACCATTCCCGGGTGAATTGCCCCAACCCGAATCCCGTGAGGATTCAAGTCCATGCGCATCCCTTGATTGATTGCATCCACGGCGTGTTTACTGGCACAATACACATTTCCGTTAGGATAAACTTCTTTCGCAGCAGTGGATCCGATATTGATAATGTGTCCGGATTCCCGTGCAATCATTTGTGGAATTATCGCTTTGGAAACATACAGCAATCCTTTGACATTGATGTCTATCATCGCGTCCCAATCATCAATGTCCCCGTTTTGAATCGGATCCATTCCATGCGCATTTCCGGCATTGTTAATCAGTATATCGATGGTAGAGAATTCCTTTGGGAGCAATGCGATTGATTCGAAGACCTTTTTCTTATCACGGACATCAAATTCCAACGTGTGGATTTCGGTTATTTCCGAGAGTTCGGTCTTTAAGGCTTCCAAACGGTTGGCCCTTCTTCCGCAGAGAATAATCTTGTAATTATTTTTTGCCAAAGTCCGTGCCGTTGCTTGACCGATTCCACTTGTTGCACCAGTTATTAAGGCTGTTTTTTTCATTGGTAGTATTTATTTTAGATGTCTTTAAATGCTTTTTTCGTTAGATGAAAAATGCAGTTCTTAAAAATATAAAAACAAAATCACAAATCATCCTTAAACCCAACGGCTTCCCCCAAGTTTTAACTCATTGTTAACATTTTACTTCTAAAAAAAAATTCAATTTGCACTGTTATAATAAAGACACTAATTTCACGACTTAAAAATAAGACTATGGAAGAAAATACAACTACTTTAGACATTAGAGCAATTAATGAAAAAATAGAAAGAGAAAGTGCTTTTATAGACCTTCTCAGCATGGAAATGAATAAAGTGATTGTCGGCCAGAAACACATGGTAGAACGATTGCTGATTGGACTTTTGGGGCAGGGTCACATTTTGCTGGAAGGTGTTCCCGGTTTAGCCAAAACCTTAGCCATTAATACGTTGGCACAAGCAGTACACGGTTCTTTCAGCCGGATTCAGTTTACACCGGATTTATTACCGGCCGATGTGGTTGGAACCATGATTTATAACATCAAACAAAACGAATTTTCTATAAAAAAAGGCCCAATTTTCGCCAATTTCATCCTTGCCGATGAGATTAACCGTGCCCCTGCCAAAGTGCAGTCGGCTTTACTAGAAGCGATGCAGGAAAAACAGGTGACCATTGGCGACACGACATTTAAACTGGAGCGACCATTTTTAGTATTGGCAACTCAAAATCCAATCGAACAGGAAGGAACCTATCAGCTTCCTGAAGCTCAGGTCGACCGTTTTATGTTGAAAACCGTTATCGATTATCCGAAAATGGATGAGGAGCGTATGGTAATTCGTCAAAACCTGAAAGGAGCTTACGAAAAAGTAAACCCGGTGGTTTCTGTGGAACAAATTATCCGCGCGCAGGAAGCTGTCCGCGAGGTCTATATGGATGAAAAAATCGAAAAGTACATTCTGGACATTGTTTTCGCTACCCGTTATCCGGAAAAATATAAGTTGGCCGATTTGAAGCCATTAATCAGTTTTGGAGCTTCCCCGCGTGGAAGTATCAATTTGGCCAATGCCGCTAAATGTTATGCATTCATCAAACGTCGTGGCTATGTGATTCCGGAAGATGTGCGCGCAGTCGTACATGATGTATTGCGTCACCGAATCGGGATTACGTATGAAGCGGAAGCCGAAAATATTACTTCTGTTGATATTATCAATAAAATCGTAAACGAAATTGAAGTTCCGTAAAAATTTGTTTAATGTTAAAATTTTGGATTGCCATGCAACGCATTTGAAATCTTAGACTTTTAAAGCTTTAAACAATTTTAAAAATAAATGGAAACAAAAGATCTTTTAAAAAAAGTAAGAAAAATCGAAATTAAGACCCGAAGACTGAGCGATCATATCTTTTCGGGAGAATATCATACGTCTTTTAAGGGGCGCGGAATGACTTTCAGCGAAGTTCGGGAATACCAATATGGTGATGATATCCGCTCGATTGACTGGAATGTTACGGCACGTTACAATGAACCCTACATTAAGGTTTTTGAGGAAGAACGAGAATTGACGATGGTGTTGATGGTTGATATCAGTGGCTCGGAAAGTTTTGGTTCCAGAAACCAATTCAAAAAAGACATTGTTACCGAAATCGCTGCTACGATGGCTTTTTCCGCCACACAAAACAACGATAAGATTGGATTGATTTTGTTTTCAGACCAAATCGAATTGTATATTCCTCCCAAAAAAGGAAAATCCCATGTACTCCGTATTATCCGTGAACTGATCGAGTTTGAACCCAAAAGTCATAAGACCGATGTGGCGCAGGCATTGAAGTTTTTATCCGGTACTCAAAAAAAGAAAGCCATTGTTTTCGTAATTTCCGATTTCATGACCGCTGAGTACGAACAAACCCTAAAAATCGCATCGAAAAAACATGATATCACCGGGATTCGGGTGTATGATATCCGCGAAGAAAAAATGCCCAACTTGGGAATGGTTTCGATGCTCGATGCAGAAACCGGCGAAATCCAGGTAGTCAATACTGGTTCGAAATCGGTCCGTATGGAATATGAAAAACACTATTACGATAAGGTAAATTATTTCCGGGAAACGTTCCGGAAATCTGGCTCAGGAATCGTAAATACCCGCGTGGACGAAAGTTATGTGACTAAATTATTAAGCTATTTCAAATCCAGAGCATAAAAGGCCGTCAGATAAAAAATGAAAAACAAATTTTACATTTACGTATTGATTCTAATCTCCACCAGCATTTTTGCCCAGCAGAAAAGAGTGGAAACGAGCATTGACACTACCAAAAATAAAATTGGAGCACAATTCAATTTAACGCTGAAAACCAACGTTGATACGTTATCGAATGTGGTTTTTCCAACTTCAGCCAATTTTGGTAAACTGGAAGTTATCCGTTCTTATGTGGTCGATACCATCAAAAAAGGCGACCGTTATGAATTGGTCAAAAAATATGGATTGACCCAATTTGACAGCGGGAAATATACCATCCCAAGCCTGAAAGTAATCATCAATAACAAATCGTTTTTAACGGATAGTATTGCTGTAGAAATTGCCAATGTGGCGGTTGACACCTTACAACAGAAAATGTTTGACATCAAGCCTATAGCTGCCGCGGAATCTTCACGTTCGATTTGGGTTTATATCCTTTTCTTATTGTTGATTGTCGGAATAGGAGCGTTGGTATTTTGGCTGACCAAAAAATACCAAAAGAAAAAAATCGAGGCTGAGATTTTTAGAACTCCAATAGAAAAAGCGACTACGTTATTGCAAAATTTGGAAAAGAAAGAGCTTTGGCAAAAGGGGGAAATCAAAACCTATTACAGTGAATTGACGGATATTGCCAGAAATTATATAGAAGAAGCCATTGAAATACCGGCGATGGAAAGCACCACATCTGAATTAATTATCGGACTTCGCGCAGTTTCCCTGAAAAAGAAAATGACATTGGCAACCGATACTTTAGAAAATCTGGAAAAGGTTTTGAAACATGCAGATTTAGTAAAATTTGCAAAATCTAAACCGCTTGATTTTGAAATTGCCGAAGATCGTAAAAAAATAGAGAAAGCCATTTTAACGATAGACAATTCCATCCCGGTTGAGGTGGAATTACCTGAGGATTCGGTTTTGAATGAAGCGCAAAAACAGAAACAGGCCCAGCTTTTACTGAAAAAACAACGCAGCAAGCGAATCCTGCTGGCGTTGTTGGCCGTGGTTTTATTACTTACTGCCACAGCAACTTATTTTATAGCGACCAAGGGATTCGAATATGTAAAAGATACCATTATCGGTCATCCTACAAAAGAGTTAGTCGAAGGCGACTGGGTTTTTAGTGAATATGGAAATCCGGCGGTAGCGGTGGAAACCCCAAAAGTCCTGAAGCGAATCGATTTGACCAAATCATTGCCAAAAGACGGGATGGCGCTGATAAAGGAAATGCAGTCGTTTGCCTATGGAAGCCTTACCGATAATTTTTACCTGATGGTTTCCACAATAAAATACAAACAGGAAGGCGCACTGGATTTGTCAAAATCTATTGAAGGTTCATTGCAGGCTTTGGAAGCGCAGGGGGCACAAAATATGATTATCAAACAGGAAGATTTTGAGACCAAAGAAGGAATCAGCGGGCGTAAAGGATATGGGACTTTTTCAAAAATAGATGGCATCCGAAAAAAAAGTGTCAAACTGTATTACGAAATTTTAGTATTCAGCCAGGATGGCGGACTGCAGCAGCTTATCATCGTGCACGAAGAAGGTGATAAATATGCAGAGCAGATTTCGGAACGCGTATTAAATTCTGTTGAACTTAAAAAAGCTGTTGAATAATGGGAAATGTAACCTTTTTAGATCCGGGCTTTTTCTGGTTGTTCCTTTTACTGCCACTTTTGATTGTATGGCAAATTTGGAAACGCAATCAGCAGACGGCCACCTTAAAAATCAGTTCTCTTAAAGGATTCAAAACATCGAAATCATTTTTGGCCAAACTGAAACCATTTTTATTCGCACTCCGATTGTTGGCGTTGAGTTCCTTAATCGTCGCGATGGCGCGCCCAAGAACGGTTGATGTCAGCAGTAAAACCAAAACAACAAAAGGAATCGATATCGTGATGGCTATTGACGTTTCTGGAAGTATGCTGGCCAAAGATTTGAAGCCGAATCGAATGGAAGGGCTAAAAACCGTGGCTGAAAGTTTTGTCGAGGCAAGACCGAATGACCGCATCGGATTAGTGGTTTATGCTTCGGAAGCCTATACCAAAACGCCGGTAACCAGTGATAAAGCAGTGGTACTGGAAGCGATCAGAAGTATTAAATACGACAATGTATTGCAGGACGGAACGGGAATCGGAATGGGATTGGCCACTGCGGTGAACCGTTTGAAAGACAGCGAAGCCAAAAGTAAAATTATCATTCTGTTGACCGATGGGGTAAATAATTCAGGGTTTATTGAGCCGGAAACAGCATCAGAGATTGCAAAAGAATACGGAATCAAGGTATATACCATCGGAATCGGAACCAACGGAATGGCGGAATTCCCCTATGCGATTGCCCCAAATGGCCAGTTTCTATTCCGAATGATGAAAGTAGAAATCGATGAGAGATTAATGAAATCCATCGCGGAAAAGACCGGAGGAAAATATTTCAGGGCTACCAGCAATAAAAAACTTGAAACGATATATGATGAAATCAATAAACTGGAAACCACCGAAATCGAGGAATTAAAATTTTACGATTTTGATGAAAAATTCCGACCGTTTGCCCTTTTGGCAGGAATGCTGCTTTTGATTGAAATTGGATTGCGAAACACTCTTTTCAAGAGCTTTATCTAAAATGTTATGTACGAATTAGACGAAAAAAAATATTTATATCTTTTATTTCTGGTACCAATTTTGGTGCTGCTGTTCCTATATAATCAGTATTGGAAACGAAAAAAACAACGCGAATTCGGAGATTTGGAATTGGTAAAAAAACTGAGTCCCGAGAAATCATCTTTTAAGAACATCTTAAAATTTTCGGTACTGATTTTGGCTTTAGCCAGCTTAATCACCGCATTGGCCAACCCGAAAATTGGAACCAAAACCGAAACCGTAAAACGGGAAGGAATTGATGTGGTTTTTGCTGTGGATTTATCTAAAAGCATGCTCTGCGAAGATGTCGCGCCAAGCCGAATGGAGAAAAGCAAACAGGTGGTATCACAAATCATCAATCAGTTGGCCGGCGACCGGATCGGAATCGTGGCATATGCCGGAAGCGCTTTTCCCGTTTTGCCCATCACAACCGATTACAGCGTGGCGAAAATGTTTCTGCAAAGCATGAATACGACTATGGTTTCCTCACAGGGAACGTCATT
This sequence comes from Flavobacterium sp. GT3R68, assembly GCF_007109225.1. Lineage (GTDB taxonomy): Bacteria > Bacteroidota > Bacteroidia > Flavobacteriales > Flavobacteriaceae > Flavobacterium. The sequence continues at coordinate 323,371 of NZ_VJZK01000001.1, read as the reverse complement.
GGATGAAGCGATAAAGTTGTCGTCAACGTATTTTGATGATGACAAACAAACGAATAAACTGTTGATTTTGATTTCCGATGGCGAAGACCATTCGGAGGGTGCTAATGAGGCGGCAGAAGAAGCCAATAAATTAGGACTGAAGATCATTACGATTGGGATTGGAACCACAAAAGGAGGGCCAATCCCATTAAAAGTGAACGGTCATGTTCAAAGTTTCAAAAGGGACCAGAACGATGAGGTCGTGATTACGAAACTGAATGAGGAAAGCCTGAAAACAATTGCCAAAAATACCAAAGGCGGTTATGTGAACGGGAACAATACCAAAGAAGTATTGGAATACGTAAAAAATGCTTTGGATAATATTGAAAAGACTGAATTTGAAACGCAGCAGTTCACTGATTTCAATTCGCAATTTCAATGGTTTTTAGGGATTGCTTTCGGATTGCTGTTCCTTGATGTTTTCTTTTTGGAAAGAAAAACGCAATGGCTGAAAAAATTGAATCTATTTAATGAAAAAGAATAAATGAAAAAGTTGATTTTATATAGTTTTCTTTTGCTTTCTTTGGTCGTTTCGGCTCAGGAAAAAGACAAACATTTGCCTAAAGCCAATGAAGAATTTAGTTCTAAAAAATTTACCGATGCCGAAGCGGATTACCGGATTTCACAATCCAACAATCCAAAGAAAGCGATTGCATCGTATAATTTAGGAAACGCCATTTACAGGCAAAACCAACCCGGTGAAGCAAAATTTTCCTATGAAAAAGCCATCAAAAATGCCGAAGTACGACCCGAAAAACACAAGGCGTTCCATAATTTAGGGAATGTCTACATGAAAGAAAAAAATTATACGGCTGCCGTTGAGGCCTATAAAAATGCGTTGCGAAACAATCCGAAGGATGAAGAAAGCAGGTACAATTATGCGTTGGCCAAAAAAATGCTGAAAGACAATCCGCCGAAAAAGGATGATAAAAAAGATAAAGATAAAAAAGACGACAAGAAGCAGGACAAAAAAGATGATCCGAAGAAAGGCGGCGGGAAAGATAAAGAGGACGAGAAGGATAAAGGGAAAGATCCGAAAGACGATAAAAAAGAAGGCGACGGAAAAGATAAAAAAGATGAAAAGGACAGGAATGACGGACAACCGAAACCAAAACCCGGCGGAATTTCTAAACAACGCGTAGAAAATCTTCTGGATGCGGTAAGCAATGAAGAGAAAAAAGTCCAGGACAAGGTAAACGCCAGAAAAGTACAAGGAAAACCGGTACAAACCGAAAAAGATTGGTAATAATCGGTTCATCCGATTTAAAAATAAATGAGTAAACAAAAAATGAAAAAGTATATTTTTCTATTATTAGTAAGCTTTCAGGGACTTTTGGCCCAGGTGCAGTTTGAAGCCAAAGTCAGCAAACAGACGTTGGGGCTCAACGAACGCCTGCGCATCGATTTTTCGATGAATGACGATGGTGATAATTTTGTACCACCCAATTTTGATGGATTTAAAGTAATAGCCGGACCAAGCCAGCAAGTAAGCCAATCATGGATTAACGGCAGGAGTTCGTTTAATAAAACATATTCATATTTCCTGCTGCCAACGCAAAAAGGATCTTTGGTTATCCGACAGGCATCAATCGAAATCAATGGTCAGATTTACAAAACCTCACCCATAAGAATCAATGTGACTGCTGCCGTAGAACAGCCGAGAGATCCTAATGACACTCAGGTTTCTGCCGACGATGCCATTCATTTGGTAGCCGAAGTTTCGAAAACCAGCCCATACATCAATGAACCCATTACCGTAGTTTACAAATTGTATTTCAGCTATAACATCGGAATCAGCAATTGGCGTGAACTCGACAAACCCAAATACAATGATTTTTGGAGCCAGAATATTGATATCAAACAATTGGTGGCTGAAGAAGGAAAATACAACGGGGAACGCTACCGTTATGTGGTTTTAAGAAAGACAGTATTGTATCCTCAAAAATCAGGACGACTCGTCATTGAACCGTTGTCCTTGGATATTGATGTTCAGGTGCCAACCAACAGAAGAACTGTTTTCGGGCAAATGGTTTTGCAGGAAGGCAACAAACGCGTCTCGGCCGGATCGAAAACCATCAACGTAAAAGCACTTCCTGAAGCCGGAAAACCAGAAGATTTTTCGGGTGCCGTCGGTAAGTTTGATTTTAAGGTCACTCCTTCAAAAACCAATCTGAAATCGGGTGAAAGCCTGGATTTGGATGTTGCCATTATCGGAAAAGGGAATCTGAAATTATTTACATTACCAAAACCGGTGGTACCAAGTGCGCTTGAAATGTATGACCCCGTGCATAACGAACAGGTCAACACGCCTCTTACAGGAATGGTCGGAAAAATAGCCGATAAGTACACGATTATCCCACAATACAAAGGGAAATATCCAATCAAACCGATGCAGTTTTCTTATTTTGATTTGAATACCGGAACATATAAAACCATTACGTCACCGGAAATCATGGTTAATGTTATGGAGGGACCAACAGCTTCAGGAAATGAAGTGACCGAAAATACAGGTGTTAATAAAAGAGAAATTTTAAGTTCCGCACAGTTTAAGTATATTATGCTGAAAACGAATCTGAAAGCGATGAAACAAAAAGATTTCTTCGGGTCACCGTGGTTTTATTCGCTGACCATCTTGCCGTTTTTATGCATTCCGTTCATCGTTCTTTTCAGAAAGAAAAAAGAAGCCATTGACAGCGATGTGATGGGTAATAAAATCAAATTATCGAATAGGCTGGCGAAGAAATATTTGTCGGAAGCCAAAAAAGAAATCGGCAACAAGGAGCCTTTTTACATTGCATTGGAAAAAGCGCTGCACAATTTCCTGAAGGCCAAACTGAACATTGAAACTTCAGAGATGAGCAAGGATAAAATCAGCACTCTTTTACTGTCGCGAAATGCCCAGCCCGAAACGGTTAGCGCGTTTATTAATCTAACGGAAAACTGTGAATTTGCAAGATATGCGCCATCATCATCCGTTGCCATCCAGCAGGATTATGATAAGGCAGTGACGGTTATCTCGGAACTCGAAAAACAGATTTAATCAGTAATGATACTTGAAATAAAAATGAAAAAGATACTCACTTTATTAGTATTGACCACGCAGTTGCTGTTTGCCCAAAACGGTTTTGAGCAAGGAAATGCGCTGTATCAGAAAGGCAATTACCAGGAAGCAATTACATCTTATGAGAATGTTTTGAAAACCAAAAAGCATTCAGCGGATTTGTACTTCAATCTTGGAAATTGTTACTATAAACTGAATAAGGTAGCGCCTGCCATCTACAATTATGAAAGAGCATTGCTGTTAAATCCGAATGATGCAGAGATTCAGAACAACCTGAAATTTGCGCAAAAACTCCAGATTGATGACATTAAGGAAACGCAGGAAGTGGGTTTTAATAAATTAATTCATGATTTTACATCGACCTTTCATTACAATACCTGGGCAGGAATCACGGTTGGATTGGCGGTTTTGTTCCTGTTGTTTTTTGTAGGTTATTATTTTGCGGAACTGACGGTGTCCAAAAGACTATTGTTTTTCGGGATGTTTCTGGCAGTATTTGTTATGGTGTTGAGCATTTTGTCGGCCCTATTCGAAAAAAGCCATTGGGAGAATGACCAGCCCGCTATTGTTTTTGCAGAAATCGCGCCGGTAAAATCAGAACCAAAATCCGATACACCGGATGCTTTTGTGTTACACGAAGGCACCAAAGTTCAAATTCAGGAAAATCTGGATAGTTGGATGAAAATCAGATTAGCGGACGGAACCGAAGGGTGGATTGAAAAAAACAATGTTAAAAAATTGAAATAAGCTTTTAATTGCTGTTTTCTGCAGGTTTGACTTCCGACTTAAGAGACGTAAACCATTCCTCAAGAGTAGGATAAACAAACCCGGAAACTTTCAGGATGGGATTGTAAAACAAAGAATTATCCAGTGTTTCTTTTTCTGCGAAAGTATTGCTGCTGTTTATTTTCTGGAATAACTTCAGCGAGATACTGAGAATCAATATGGTTTTCAAAACCCCAAAAATACCTCCTGCCAATTTGTTGATCAACCCCAAACTCGCAAAGTTGGCAATGGTTGTAAAGAATTTCGCCAGAAGGCTAATGGCTACCACCACCAGCATAAAAGTCAATGCAAACGCGACAATTTTAATGGTTTTTGGAGACCACGAAACATGACTGGAAATGAGGGCATTCATCAAATGGGAAAATTTAATAGCAACATAAATCCCCACCAGCAAGGAAAGCAGGGAAGCCAATTCCACGAAAAAGCCATTCCAGATTCCGCGGATGAAACCATACAAAAGCAATCCGCCCAAAACAATGTCTAAAAAACTCATCCGTAAAAATTAAAATCAAAAGGCAAAGATAAAAGAACAAAGTAAACAGCAGCGGTAAAAACGAATAAGAATCCCGAATGTCAATTTTCAACTTCCTATCTTTGCAAATTAATTTTTGGGTTCAACCCACCAAACATAAATCATGTCAAGAGATATACAACTTAAAGAACGCTGGGAACAGCTTGTAAACATACTTTCCAATCAATTTTCACAAGGGGAAGATTTGGATCTGGATGCCATCATCTACCTGATTGGAGTTCAGGAGCTCGGGAAAGTACATAAAACGTTTAAAAAAGACGAGAAACTGAACCTGATGCACATTGCCATCTGCCGACTATTGGAACCTTACGGGTTTTACGAATTCGATTTTGTCGATGAAGACGGCTGGCCACATTATAGGGTTAAAGAAGAATTGCCACCATTAAAGGCAGGAGAACAATCGGTTTTAATGAAAGAAGCCATCGTGAATTACTTTATAGAAAAAGAACTGATTGAGTAATGATTGGATTTGGTTGTAATCTTTAAATTTTACACTTTAAACCTAAAACAAATTGCTTAAATTTGCACCTCAATTATTGAAATGAAAATGACAGATAAGATAAAAGAATATATTGGCGAAGCAAAAGCCTTTGAAACCCAGAACAAAGAAGATCTCGAAGCATTTCGTATTAAATTCTTGGGTAAGAAAGGACTTTTAAATGACTTTTTCACCGAATTCAAAAACGTGCCCAACGACCAGAAAAAGGAATTTGGGCAGGTAATCAATCTGCTTAAGAATACCGCCGAAGAAAAGGTTAAAACCATTCAGGAAACCTTGGAAAGCAAAGAAGAAATAAAAGGCTTCTATGGCGATCTGACGCGTCCGGCAGAACCCTTAGTTATCGGTTCGCGCCACCCAATTTCGATTGTTAAAAACCAGATCATCGATATCTTCTCCAACATTGGTTTCAATGTTTCGGAAGGACCGGAAATTGAGGACGACTGGCATAATTTCACCGCATTGAACTTACCGGAATACCATCCGGCGAGAGACATGCAGGATACGTTTTTTATCCAGACCAACCCGGATGTCTTGTTGCGCACGCACACGTCATCGGTACAGGTCCGTTATATGGAAGAAAACAAACCACCGATTAGAACCATTTCCCCGGGAAGGGTATTCCGTAACGAAGCGGTTTCGTCCCGTTCCCACTGTATTTTTCACCAGGTGGAAGGGTTGTATATTGATAAGGACGTTTCGTTTGCCGATTTAAAGCAAACGCTGTTATATTTCACGAAAGAGATGTTCGGAAAATCAAAAATCCGTCTGCGTCCGTCGTATTTCCCGTTTACCGAACCAAGTGCTGAGATCGATATTTATTGGGGACTGAAAACCGAAACCGATTACCGTATCACCAAAGGAACTGGCTGGCTGGAAATTGGAGGCTGTGGAATGGTAGACCCGAATGTTTTGAAAAACTGCGGCATCAACCCGGAAGAATTCAACGGATTCGCATTCGGAATGGGAGTGGAGCGTATCGCGATGCTCTTGTACCAAATCGGAGACATCCGCATGTTCTATGAAAACGATGTACGTTTCTTAGAGCAGTTCAAATCCATTATATAAATTTTTTAGGAGCTATTTCCAGCTATTCGTTACAATCTTTTCTTCGGCAAAAAGCCTCAAAAAAGGATTTTCACTGCTATCTGGGCTAAAGATCCGAAATTAAACCAACATTAGAATCGACATGAAAAAAGACATCATCATCCCCGAAGTAGAAAATGTGTTCCTTGCCGCAGTACAGGAATGGAGCGACGATTTTATGGAAAAGGTGTGGTATGTGTATCTGATCAACGACAGCGACTTCCAATTGGACGGCGTGATGGTCGTTTCTAAAGCGTTTGGTACTTTGGATGGCGAAATGAAAAAAACGTCGTTATTACGTCATGCGTTCGTCGAAATTCCACCTGTTTCGGTAGAGAAAATCGAAATGGTCGAAAAAAGTGTCCTGGCACTGAACAATGAGTTCACGATTACCTTTTTTATCGGGAATACGCTTTACGACAAGAAATTTATCTTTAAGGCCAACTCCATCAATGATAATGAGATGGAAGAAGTGCCATTATTGTTTGTCGATGGTGTGATGGTGAAATAAACTATTTAGTAGATTCGCTTTTTACTTTTGCTTTCCAGTTTATATACCCGATTAGAAATATCCCTATGGCTAAATATACAAGTACCCGTAAATAAAATTTTGGAGAAGAAATTTGCTCTGAAATTGTTTTTTCATTGATTCTGAATAAAACCATGGGAACAATCATAATGATTCCCCACAATCCACCATTTTTAATTTGGTATTTCCATCTTTCGCTCATAATAAATCAGATTTTGTTTTCCTTTTCCAACTCATATACCCAAGAAAAAAAATCCCGATAAAAACAAAACCGATCAATCTGTAAATGAATTTTTCCCAAGAATTATTTTTATAATCAAAAACAGTTAGAATAAACAAAGTTACAAATGCCCATGTTAACCCATTTTTAATCTGGTATTTCCATCTTTCACTCATGTTAATCCAGCTTATCGGTTAATTTCTTAAACACCGTTTTAGCATCTTTCCCTTCGTATAATATCTCGTAAACGGCATTGATTATCGGAGTCTTCGCTTTGTATTCCTGATTGAGCTTGTAGGTGCTTTTTGCGGCATAATATCCTTCGGCAACCATACTCATTTCCATCATGGCACTTTTAACGGTGTAGCCTTTCCCAATCATGTTTCCAAACATCCGGTTTCGCGAAAAAACAGAATATCCGGTTACCAATAAATCGCCCAAATAAGCCGAATCATTAATGTTCCGTTTCATTTTGTGGACTTTCTTGATGAATTTCTTCATCTCACGGATGCCGTTACTCATCAAAACCGACTGGAAGTTGTCTCCATAACCCAAACCATGGGCTATTCCGGCGGCAATTGCATAAATATTTTTCAGCATAGCGGCATATTCCGTCCCGATGATATCGTCGGTAATTTTGGCCTTGATATAATTTCCGGACAAACATTTGGCTACTATTTTGGCTTTTGCAGCGTCACCACAGGCAATAGTCAGGTACGATAAACGCTCCAATGCCACCTCTTCAGCGTGACACGGCCCCGTTATTACACCAATATTTTCAAAAGGAATGCTGTAGGTTACATTAAAATGCTCGCCTACAATCAAACTGGTTTCCGGAACGATTCCTTTTATGGCGGAGAAAATGACTTTTCCCTCTAAACTGACCGTCAGTTTCTGTAATTCATCATTCAAAAATGCCGACGGGATGGCAAAGATGATATAATCAGCATAAGCCACCGCTTCATTGATGTCACTGGTAAGATTCAGTTTTTTTGTGTCAAATTCAACAGAACTCAGGTAATTTGGGTTGTGATGAAAGTTATTTATATGTTGGATTGCATCATTGTTTCGCATGTACCAGGAAATTTCCGGCAGATTCACACATAACATTTTTGCAATGGCTGTAGCCCAGCTTCCGCCACCAATGACGGCAAATTTTGGTTGTTCGATCATGTTTATATTTTTTAGCCCTGATATTCCATGTTTTGGGAACTAACTTCATTTTTGAAGGTAAAAAGCTTCAGGACTTTAGAGTTTCCAAAAGTACTTAAAGATGTACGAAGTACAAAGTAATTGAATCGGAAGATTGTATTTTTATCGGAAATTCCAACTTATAAAATCTTAACATAAAATTGTGATGTGTAATACAATGTAAAAAATACTCTTGCGTTTACTATATTAACGACATCATATTGTTATATTGACGGGCGAGTTTTGTAGCGATACCAAACGGACACAGAGTCATAGTAATGATTTGAAGAGTTAGTTAATTTTGTTTTGGTGTTATGAGAAAGGCGTTCCTGAATTAAATTCACGAACGCCTTTTGATTTTAATTTGATGGAGTTCAGCATCTATATCATGGAGCTAATAACTCATCTCCACAATCGATTTTACTTTCTCCAAAGTGATGTTTTGTCTTTCTCCCAAACCTTTCCAGCCCCTTTTGTCAAAACGATCGACGATGAAATCAGCTGTTTGCTTAAAATCGTTGGTGTAATCCGAGAGTTTGGTATCCATGCCCATCGTATGGAAAAATGCCACCGTTTTTTTGATGGCTTCGGTAGCAATCTCATCTTCGCTTCCGGTCAGGTTAAATATACGGCTGCCATATTGTGCCAATTTTGCTTTCTTCGTCTCAAACATCACATGATACAGGTTAGGACCTATGATAGCCAGGGTTCGTGCATGATCAATGCCATATAACGCAGTGAGTTCGTGTCCTATCATATGCGTTGCCCAATCTGTGGGTACGCCTTTTTGTATTAATCCGTTCAACGCCATCGTGCAGCACCACATAAAATTGGAAGCCAACGCGTAATCCGTGGGGTTATCCGCGACTTTCGGGCCGATTTCAATTAGGGTTTGTAGGATGCTTTCGGCAATCCTGTCCTGAAGATAGCCTTCATGTGGATATGTCAGATATTGTTCCATCACGTGCGTGTAGGCATCGACGACGCCATTTTGCAATTGTCTTTTTGGTAAGGAAGCAATAACGGTAGGATCGCAAATGGAGAATTTTGGAAATAATGCCGGCCCGCCAAAGGCAAGTTTTTCCTGGGTCGCCTCAATGGTTACAACTGCTCCGGAGTTCATTTCGCTGCCCGTTGCCGGTAAAGTCAATACCGTTCCGAATGGTATGACCCTTGACAAATCGGTGATGGAAAGTCGTTTTTGCAACATCTCCATTGGATTTCCGTCAAAATGGACCGCCGCTGAAATAAATTTCACACCATCAATCACGGATCCGCCACCCACGGCCAGGATAAAATCGATTTTTTGTTCTTTGATAACGTCAACGGCTTTCATAAGGGTTTCAAAATGAGGATTGGGTTCGATACCGCCGAATTCCACGATTTCGAAATCCCGTAAAGCAGCTTTTACCTGATTGTAGATTCCGTTCTGGAAGATGCTTCCCCCGCCATAGGCGAGCAGGATTTTGGCGTCTTTCGGAACAAGTTTGGATAATTTTTGGATCTGGTCCTTCCCGAAAATTAAGTTGGTAGGATTGTATAATTCGAAGTTTAGCATAACAGTTGATTTTTCTCAAAGTTATGAAATTGATTTATTAGATGTAATAAAGGAATGTTAAGAAAAGGGAATTGCCTACTTCTTGTAAAAATTATTATGGTCAATATACTCCCATACTTTTGGAGAAAGCAACGGCATAATATTGGTTTTGTTTTTGACGCTTTCGCGGATAAAAGTTGACGAAATTTCGACTATAGGGGCATCTATAAAATGAATTTTCGGATGGTTCTTCAATTCCTGGTTTTCTGCTTCGGATGAAACGCGTGGATAGACATAAATGTTATGGCTCTGCAAAATGGCTTCGTAGTTTTTCCATTTGTGAAACGACTTAAGGTTGTCTTCGCCCATAATCAGTGCAAATTCATACGAGGGAAATTTTTCCTGCAAATACACCAGCGTATTGATGGTATAGTTGGGCTGTGAAAGCTTGAATTCGATGTCGGAAGGCTTGATTTTAGGAAAATCTTCCGTCGCCAGATGCACCATCTGCAACCGGTGGTGATCATCGAGTAAAGTATCTTTCTTTTTATGGGGATTATGTGGCGTGACCACCATCCAGATTTGGTCTAAATCAGAATGCTCCGCCATATGATTGGCAATAATCAGATGCCCAATGTGGATGGGATTGAAGGTTCCGAAATACAGGCCGATTTTCATTTACTGTACAAAATTCTTAACCAACTCGTAGGCTTCCGCTTTGGCGGTTTCCAAATCATAATTCTTGATAATCACATCAAATTGTGGTGCTGTTGCCAACTCAACCGAGGCTTTGGCGATACGCATATTGATTTTGTCATCTGTTTCGGTCGAGCGTTTTTTCAATCGGATTTTCAATTCGTCGATGCTTGGTGGTTTTACAAAAACCGCTAATGTTTCTTTTGGGAATTTTGATTTTATACGCAGTCCGCCTGCGACATCAATATCGAAAATCACATTTTTGCCGAGAGCCCAAATACGTTCCACCTCAGATTTTAAGGTGCCGTAAAAATTGTCGCGGTACACTTCTTCCCACTCCAAAAAATCCTCGGCCTTGATGTGCTTTTTAAAATCTTCAGTCGAAATGAAATAATAATCGGTTCCGTTAATTTCCTGAGCTCTCGGCTCACGGGAAGCTGCTGAAATGGAAAATTCCAAATTCAGATCCTCTTTTCCAAGCAAATGCCTAACTATAGTGGTTTTTCCCGAACCTGAAGGTGCCGAAAACACGATTAATTTTCCTCCTGAACTCATTGTAGTATCGTTTTTACTTTTAAAGTACGTTTAAAACCTGCTCTTTAATTTTTTCCAGTTCGTCTTTCATCTGAACGACTAATTTCTGCATTTGTGCATGGTTGGCTTTGGAGCCCATCGTATTGATTTCCCGCCCCATTTCCTGGGTGATAAAACCTAATTTTCTTCCGTTGGCTTCAGTTCCATCAATGGTTTCCAAAAAATAATCCAGGTGATTGGTCAGACGCACTTTTTCTTCAGTGATATCCAGTTTTTCCAAGTAATAAATCAGTTCCTGTTCAAAACGATTTTCATCAACGTTGACTTTCAATTCTGAAATAGCGGTCTGAAGACGGTCTTTTATCGCCTGAACCCTTTCTGCATCCAAGGCCAGGGCATCATTCATATACTGGCGGATATTTCCAATCCGGAATTGGAATTCTTTTTCCAAAGAAGCACCTTCGTCTTTTCTGAAACTTAATATATTGCTCAGTCCTTCGTCAATAACCGTTTGGATCTGAACCCAGTCATTTTCATCAATTTCGTCACGCTCTGTTTTTAAGGCATCCGGCATACGAACTGCCATTTTCATCAGTTCGGTTTCATCGGCACCAGCATATACTTCCCGAAGCTGGCCGATATAGGCTTTTACGATAGGGACATTCACTTTCGTGGAAGTCTGTTCGGCGGTGTTTTCTATAAAAATGGAAAAATCAATTTTACCTCTTTCCAAGGCCAGTGCTGCCTGGTTACGCAAACCCAATTCCATTTCCCGATAAACAGAAGGCATTCTGACATTCAGGTCAAGGCCTTTGCTGTTTAAAGATTTTACTTCTATCGTAATTTTTTTGGTTGGAAGCTGCAAAGTTGCTTTCCCAAAACCCGTCATGGATTGTATCATATTATTTTTCTAAAAGACTTCAAAGATAATGAAAAGCATTTTGAAACACCAATTACGTGAATCATAGATTAATTTGTGAAATCGGCGCTTTTATCTGGTTGTGTTTGTACATCTGAAGGCTTAATTGCTGTTTTTTGAGTAACGAGGTAAACACCAGAAAAAATCAATATTGCAGAAGCAATTTTTACCCAACTCAATTTATCTTTTTCTAAACCGATGGCAAAAATTGTGGCAAATAAAGGCTGAAGATAAATAAAAACGGCAACAGTAGTGGGCTTCAATTCTTTCATCGAAAGCAGATTCAGTAAGTACGTCAGGAAGGTGGAAAAAACGACCACAAAGCCAATTTTCCAATAAATCGCTATACTCACAACACTCCAGTTTACGGCCTCAAATTGGCTCCAGCCAAACGGTAAAACCATCAAAAACCCGAACAAATAAATCCATTTCACAAAAGTAAAAGCACTGTATTTATCCATCAGTTTCTTTACGATAATCAGATAAAAACCATATGATACCGCATTAACAAAGACAAGGAAATTACCCAGATTCGCGTTCGGGGCATTGCCGACCGATTTTCCGTAAAGAATCAAAAAAGCCGTTCCGACGAGGCCGAGAACGATTCCAAAAACTTTGCGTTTTGGCATACGTTCTTTGAGGATTATTGCCGAAAGAATAAGTACAATTATCGGGGTGGTCACCATGATGACCGATGCCGAAATCGGCGAAGTCAGACTCAAACCTTTAAAAAAGGTCAACATATTTAACGCAACACCAAACAATGCAGCACATATGATTCGGGGGAAATCATTGAGGGCAATTTTCTCTTTTGGCATAAAAAGCCAAACCAGCCAAAATAACAAAACAGACCCGCCAACACGCATCAGGATAAATCCGTATGCATCAATGTAGTGCGGCATCACATCTTTGGCAATAGTAAAAGTGACACCATAAATAAGGGAAACGATTGTAGCGCCAATCAGGGCAAGATTCCTTTTAGACATTTTCAAAAGCTTTCATTACCTGCAACATGTTCTGTTGGGTGTTGCCAATGTATATCTTGTCCCCGATGATAAATACCGGACGACTCAAAAAAGTATAATGTTCCAAAAGGTATTTTTTATAATCGTCTTCTGTCAGGGACTGGTTTTTTAGTCCCATCGATTTGTACAGCTGTGCTTTTTTGCTAAAAAGCGCTTCATAACTCCCTGCAAGTCCGTGCATTTTTTCGAGTTCTGCGGCAGTGATAGGATTCTCCCGAATGTCATGAAAACTTAGGTTGTGATTTTTAGGCAAAGACTTTATGATTTTCCGACAGGTGTCACAGGAAGCGAGGTAGTATATTTTGTCCATTGGGTGAAATTAATGTTGAAAATTGGTCCTGCAAAGGAAAATCATTTGAAATGAAATTTACTATTTTTATAAAAAATTTAATCATGCAACGAACATTCGATATTACCGTCACAGGCAGAAATTTACTGTTACAGTTTTTAGACAATTACACTTTGGAACAGTTGAATAAAATCCCGGACGGCTTTAAAAATAATTTACTTTGGAACATTGGTCATATTGTAGTCGTGCAGCAGATGCTGGTTTATAAACTCTCCGGATTGCCGATGATGGTTTCCGACGAAATGGTCGAGAAATATAAAAAAGGAACCACACCTGAAGGAAAAGGAACCCACGAGGATGTCGAAGAAATCAAATCATTACTGTTTGAAACACTGAAGCAGACGCAGGCCGATTTTGATGCCAGCATCTTCAAAAACTACAACGAATTTACGACCATGTACGGGTATACCCTAAAAAATGCCGAAGATGCGATGGCTTTCAATTACTACCATGAAGCAATGCATACCGGAATGATGATGGGTATCCGCAAGTTTATTTAAGTTTTAGAAGTGTCCCTGCTTCGTTATACGGGATCACTATTTCAATAGGACCTTCGGCATAGGAAGCAATTTCGTATTGGTTGTAATACAAAAGCAATCCCTTTTTTATATAAAAGATATTAGCCGGTAATTGGAATTTTTCCTCCTCGAACATCATGCCTTTTGAGTTGATTGGCTCCTGGTCCGGAATGGTAAATTTGGAGCGAAATTTTTGTTCGGCTAACTTTTTAAAGGCTTTTATATCGGTAAATAAGTCTGTGTTATGAAGGGATCTTCCGGTTTTTGGGTCAATTAAAATTGAACGCAGTCCACCATAACCGTGCGCACCACCCGTAAAGGAATAATGGTCGATTTTGATATTCAGTAATTCTTCCGTTTGATGAAGGACATTTCCTTCGACTGTAGCCTTCCACGGAATGCTGTAATCCGGGAAATCTTTGTATAGCTGTTCGTAGGAACCAATAAAGGAGGCTAATAAATCTTCATAATTGCTGGAAACATAGGGCTTTTCGCCAAAATAGATAATCTCTTTCGCTACTGAAAAAATTTTATTGTTGATGCTGTCGGCAACGATTTTCACATTACTGGCAACCGGAATAATCACTTTTACTGAAGTGCAGGTGTCTTTGCAAAGAACAGTGGATTTCTTTTCATAGGTTGTGGTGGTAAAAACCAATTCATCTTTACCGCAGCTCGTAAGTAAAAAACCCAGTGTTAAAAAGCAAAGCCATTTTTTCATAGCAAAAAGTGTTAATTAATTATAAAGGTATTCCTTTGAAACTTGGTTAAAAAGAATTAAACGGTAAATTTGTTTAATTATTGAGAATTAAAAAAACTATTATATGAAATTTAATACAAAAACTATTCACGGTGGGCAACATCATGATCCAAGTACAGGAGCCGTAATGCCGCCGGTATATCAAACTTCTACTTTTGTACAAACCAGTCCGGGTAAGCCTTTGGGTGATTACGAATACAGCCGCGCTTCAAATCCTACCAGAACCGCACTTGAAAATGCTTTGGCTAGTATTGAAAACGGAACGCGCGGATTGGCTTTTTCATCAGGATTAGCTGCTACCGATTGCGTGCTTCGCTCTTTTAAGGCAGGAGATGAAATTATTGCTATGGATGATCTGTACGGCGGAACTTATAGAATGTTTACCCGTATCTATAAAGATTCCGGTATTAAATTTCATTTCGTTGACATGAATGATATTGACAAATTCAAATCATTAATCAACGAGAATACCAAATTGGTGTGGGTGGAAACGCCCACGAACCCATTGATGAAATTGGCCGATATTGAGGAAATTGCGAAAATCACCAAAGCAAAGAAAATCCTTTTTGCGGTAGACAATACTTTTGCGACACCATACTTGCAGAAACCATTGGATTTGGGTGCTGATATTGTAATGCATTCGGCCACCAAATACTTGGGAGGCCATTCGGATGTAATTGCAGGAGCACTTATTGTTAAAGATGAAGCATTAGGGGAACAACTGCATTTTCAGCAATTCGCTACTGGTGCTACCCTTGGGCCAATGGACAGCTTTTTGGTTTTGAGGGGAATAAAAACGTTGCATTTAAGAATGCAGAGACATTGTGAGAATGGTGAAAAAATTGCGGCTTATCTGGATAAACATCCAAAAGTAAAAACGGTATATTACCCGGGATTGCCATCACATCCCTTTCATGAAATTGCCAAAAGACAAATGAGTGGTTTTGGCGGAATGGTAACGTTCACTTTTGTTTCTGGTAAAAAAGATGATGCCATTCGGTTCCTGGAACAATTGGACGTATTTACTTTGGCAGAATCATTAGGTGGTGTAGAATCCTTGGCCAACCATCCGGCGTTAATGACCCACGCATCGATTCCCGAAGACAAAAGAAAGGAAATCGGAATTACCGATGATTTAGTTCGGTTAAGTGTAGGGGTCGAAGATGCGGAAGATCTTATTGAGGATTTAGAACAGGCATTCAATGCTATCTAAAAACAAAAAAGCCCGATGTAAAATCGGGCTTTTTTGTTTTATAATTCTTCCTATTGTAAATAATAGATATAACCGAAGTTTAACCAGACATTCCAGTCATTCGCTTTATTTTCTTTATAAACGGTTGGATCAGGATTTAAACCATCCACCCAATTCGAGAAATAATATTGCACTCGTAAATCAAGCATCAAATCGCTCAATGGAGTTAATTTATATCGCGTCCCTACACTCGAAACGACCGACCAAACGGTTCCTCCTGAATTGGTAAAAGCACCAAAATATTTTGGGTATGATGCAATTGACGAATCCAAAGACCCCATAGTGGAATATGCTTCCGGATCGTAAAAACAAAATTGGCCACCCAAACTCACAAACGGAGCCAAACTACCAATAGTAGCAGTAAAGTCACGGATGCTTAAAGGGAAAAATTCCAATTGCATTCCGACATTAGTTACAGCGGTACTGCCTCGCATGGCTCTTAATTTCTCTCCAGTTGGAGAATCTTTGTCAGCCCATCTTCCAAAGTGTTTCAATTCGGTTTTATTATAGGATAATTCACTTCTTAGTTTAAAGTGATCGTTGAAATAAGTTTCCGGGGTATAACAGTTACATTCCGCCTTATATGAAAAGTTAAGGTAATGAATAATACCAATTCCTAGACCCGTATTTCCTGCATTCGTAGACAAATCATGTCGCTCTCCGTAGTCGGATTGAAACGCAACCGGCCCAGTGATAGCACCAACTTCATGAGAAAAGCCAAATTGAGCCTCGACTTCATTGGAGTAACCAAGTAGCACTAAGCAAAGTATGAAAATATATTTGGGCATTTGTGATAATGTATTTACAATTATGGACAAATATATAAAAACATCATTCAGTAATAAAATAAAATCATTAAATACTTGATAAACTGTAAAAAAATCAGAAAAAGTTTAAATCAAACCTTCAATAAAGGACTTTAGATAAAATTTCCTAACAAAAAGATAAAATCACTGAGAATTTAAAAAAAATTACTGCACTATTCTTATAAAATGTATATTTGTCGGATTAAACAAAAACCTAATTTAAACGTTAATAACCTAATAATCATGTCACAAAGTATTCAATCTTTTGTTGAAGCAGTTGCTAAAAGAAACCCAAATGAGCCTGAATTCATGCAGGCAGTACACGAAGTTGCTGAAACAGTAATTCCGTTTATTGAAGAAAATAAAAAATACCAAAACAAAATGCTTTTGGAAAGAATGGTAGAATCTGAGCGTGTAATCATGTTTAGAGTAGTATGGATGGATGATAACGGAATCACTCAGGTTAACAGAGGATACCGTATTCAGATGAATTCAGCTATCGGGCCATACAAAGGAGGAATCCGTTTCCATCCATCTGTAAACTTGAGTATTTTGAAATTTTTAGCATTTGAGCAAACGTTCAAAAACAGCTTGACAACATTGCCAATGGGCGGTGGAAAAGGTGGTGCTGATTTTGACCCAAAAGGTAAATCAGATAACGAAGTAATGCGTTTCTGTCAGGCATTCATGACGGAATTGT
This sequence comes from Flavobacterium sp. GT3R68, assembly GCF_007109225.1. Classification (GTDB taxonomy): domain Bacteria; phylum Bacteroidota; class Bacteroidia; order Flavobacteriales; family Flavobacteriaceae; genus Flavobacterium. The sequence goes on along the minus strand of NZ_VJZK01000001.1, from coordinate 306,332 downwards.
CTAAGCACATCGGTGATAACACCGACGTACCAGCCGGAGATATCGGTGTTGGCGGAAGAGAAGTTGGATACATGTTTGGTCAATACAAAAGATTAAGAAACGAATTTACCGGAGTTTTAACCGGAAAAGGAATTTCTTTTGGAGGATCATTAATCCGTCCGGAAGCAACTGGATATGGTGATGTGTATTTTGCACAAAGTATGTTGAAAACTAAAGGAGAAAGCTTTACAGGGAAAATTGTAGTAGTTTCCGGTTCAGGAAACGTAGCGCAATATGCTGCTGAAAAAGCCACTCAATTAGGAGGTAAAGTCGTGACTTTGTCTGATTCATCAGGATATATCTATGATGCTGATGGAATTGATGCTGCTAAATTAGCACACATCATGGAAATCAAAAACGAACAAAGAGGAAGAATCAGCGAGTATTTGACCAAATATCCAAACGCGAAATTCGTTGCAGGAAAGCGCCCTTGGGAAGTAAAATGTGATGTGGCCCTGCCATGTGCAACTCAAAACGAATTGAACGAAGAAGAGGCTAAAGTGTTGGTTGCTAACGGATGTATCTGTGTAGCGGAAGGAGCTAACATGCCTTCTACGCCGGAGGCAGTTATTGTTTTCCAAAAGGCAAAAATCTTATTTGCGCCAGGAAAAGCTTCCAATGCAGGTGGAGTAGCAACTTCAGGTTTAGAAATGTCTCAAAACTCTTTGAGATTAAGCTGGTCTTCTGAAGAAGTAGACGAAAGATTAAAAGTAATCATGTTGGATATTCACGCTTCTTGTGTAGAGTACGGTTCTGACGGAAACGGATATGTTGACTACGTAAAAGGAGCAAACATTGCCGGATTCGTTAAAGTGGCGGATGCTATGTTAGCGCAAGGTGTGGTTTAATTGCAAAACATCATTTTTAAATATAAAATGCCTTCCGATTTGGGAGGCATTTTTTTTTACTTCTTATATGAAAAGTAAAATAATTCCGTTTTGTATTATATTTGTCTTTCCAACAGATTAGATTAAATGAAAAAATATTCTATAGCGCTACTTTTCCTGATTGCAATTCAAATTGGCTTTGCCCAAAACGACCAACTATGGAAGGGTTATTTTTCTTATAATGAAATTAAGGATGTCTCTCAATCCCCTGCTGTTTTTTTTGCTGCTGCCGAAAATGCGCTGTTTTCTAAAAATCTGAACAATAACGTTCTAAAGACAACCAATACCGTAGATGGGCTTTCTGGCCAAACGATTACTGCAATTCATCATAGCACTGCTCTGAACAGGACGATTATAGGGTATAAAAATGGCTTGATGATTGTAATTAATGAGGCTGATGGAAGTATGATAAATGTCGTGGATATTATATCCAATGGAGTCAATCAAAATCTAAAAAAAATCAACCATTTCATGGAATACAATGGAATTGTCTATGTTTCCTGCGATTTTGGGATTGTACAGTATAATCTGGCTACTTTAGGATTTGGTGACACATACCGAATCGGGAATGGAGGGGCAGAAATCAGAGTAACTCAAACCGCTGTTTTTAATGGCTTTATTTATGCATCAACTTCCAGTGGAATCCGAAAAGCCAGCATTACCAATCCCAATTTAAATGATTACAATCAGTGGACGACATTGAACGGGAATGGCTGGGCCAGTATTGAAACTTTTGGCACCGAATTGTTGGCGGTAGCTGTTTGGGGGGAAATGTACCGGTTCAATGGGGTTGCTTTTGTTAATTTTTCGAATTTCCCAATGGCTACAATGGATATGAGAAACTCCGGAGGATATTTAATAGTTACAATTCCGAACACCGTTTATGTGTACAATCAAAGTCTGGCATTGGTCGCGCAGGTCAATAGTAGTGCTATTCCTGAGATGATTCCTAAATTTACCTGCGCCACAATTATTAATGATACAATCTATATTGGAACTTCAGAAAATGGTGTTGTCACCACGACTGTTAGCAATCCCTCTGTTTTTGAATATATGAATCCTGATGGACCTGCCTTAAATAATATTTTCTCCATTAACACCAGTTCAGATAATCTCTGGGCGGTGTACGGGGATTACACAAAACAATATGATCCGAATCCGTTCCGCTACAGTGGAATCAGTAAATATAGGGACAATCAATGGCTTAATATTCCGTATAGTGAAGTGCATTTCCCCGGAATTGATGTCGTGGATTTAGTGCGGGTCACCGTCAATCCAAAAAATGAAAACCAAATATTCGTCAGTTCTTATTATTCAGGCCTTGTCAAATTTGAAAACGATCAATTAGTAACGGTTTACAATGAAACGAACAGTACTCTGGAGTCTATTTCCGCCAGTGATCCGCCATATGCCAACATTAGGATAGAACAAAGCGCATACGACAAAGCTGGCAATTTATGGATGACAAATGGCTTGGTGGCCGATGGTCTTAAAGTACTTAAGCCTGACGGAACGTGGCTTTCCTATAATACCACAGCACCTTTTCCAAACCCTATCGAAGGCCGGTTCGGAAAATTGGTTATCGATAAGAATCAAACAAAATGGATGTGCACCATTAATGAAGGCCTGGTGGGCTTCAATGAAAATGTAACCCCGAATTTCAGAAAAATAAGAACGGGTGCTGAAGATGGGAACTTGCCCTCCAATGATGTCCGGGTAGCCACTATCGACAATAAAAACCAGATGTGGATTGGAACTACCAGTGGTTTAAGGGTACTCTCCAGTGTTGATCGTTTTTTGAGCGCTGACCCGTTGACCACAAATGCGATTATTATATTGGAAGATGATCTCGCGCAGGAACTACTGTTCGAACAGTTCATCAACGATATAGTCGTGGACGGTGCCAATAATAAATGGATTGGAACTGCCGATTCCGGCGTCTTCCTGCTTTCACCAAACGGACAAGAAACGATTTATCACTTTACAGCCAGTAACTCACCCCTGCCAAGCAATGTCATCAACGATATTGATATTAACGGAAAAACTGGCGAAGTTTTTATCGCTACCGATAAAGGAATGGTTTCTTTTAAAGGAACTTCCACAGAGGCAAGCGGCGATTTGGGGAATGTTATTGTCTACCCTAACCCGGTGCGTCCGGAATTTGAAGGAACGGTAAAAATCAGTGGACTGCTCAATAAATGTAACGTCAAAATCACCGACATCGGAGGGAATTTAGTACACGAAGCCATTGCCGAAGGCGGAACCATCGAGTGGGATACCAAAGCATTCGGGAAATACAAAGTGGCTTCCGGAGTTTACATGATATTTATTTCGGCACAGGACGGTGTCGAAACCAAAGTCAAAAAAGTAATGATCATCCGATAATTTACGTGCAAGTCAAAACCAAAGCCATTGTCCTCAGCGCCATCAAATACCAGGAAAAAAGCCTGATTGTAAAATGCTTTACCCAATCTGACGGGCTCAAATCATATTTTGTCCGCGATGCGTTTTCCTCGCGGAAAAGCAATCAGAAAATAGCCTATTTCCAGCCTTTGACGATTCTTGAAATTGAGGCTGTGCATAAAAATAAAGGCACGTTGGAAAACTTCAAAGAAATCAAATTAGCGGCCACTTTCCAGACGATTCCCAACGACGTGGTCAAAAGCACGATGGCGATGTTCCTGTCCGAAATGCTGCACCACAGCATCCATGAGGAAGAAAAAAACGAACCGCTGTTCCTGTTTTTGGAAGCGGCATTACTGTGGCTCGATGCCAATGGTGATGTCGCCAATTTCCATCTGATCCTGCTTTTTGAAATCACCAAATACCTCGGATTTTATCCAGATACTTCCGATATGGATTTTCCTTTTTTTGACCTGACCGAAGGCATTTTTACCCCTTTTCACGGCGTAAATTCGCTTTCCGATCACGAAACCCAGCTCTTCAAAAAACTTATCGGCCTCAAATTCGGCAGCAGCCAGAAATCCTTTCATGTCATTGAAAGACAACTGCTGCTGAAAATCATCATCGATTATTACAGCTTCCATCTCGAGGGCTTCCAAAAACCCAAATCACTCGACGTTTTAAAAGTCATTTTCTCGTAAATATTCTGGGCGTGACCACAAGGGTCGGGCTATCCGCTGCAAGTCCTCATAAAATTCCGCTGTAGCTCCATTTTATTGCGGGCTTTCCGCTGTTATCCCTCACGCAACCCAAAACTTATAACTTAGAACATATCACTATTTATTCAAAATTGATTACTTTCGCACATTGATTAAAGAAAACGACAAAATGAGTGCAAAATTCACTGAATACAAAGGACTTGACCTGCCAACGGTAGCGTCAGAAGTGCTTGATTTCTGGAAAAAAGAAAACATCTTCGAGAAAAGCGTCACCACACGTGAAGGGAACCCGCCATTCGTGTTTTTTGAAGGCCCGCCTTCAGCAAACGGACTGCCTGGTATTCACCACGTTATGGCCCGTGCGATTAAAGATATTTTCTGTCGTTACAAGACCCAAAAAGGATTCCAGGTAAAGCGAAAAGCCGGCTGGGACACCCACGGTTTGCCGGTAGAATTGGGAACCGAAAAAGAATTGGGAATCACCAAAGAAGATATCGGGAAAACCATCTCCATCGAAGAGTACAACGAAGCTTGTAAAAATACCGTGATGCGGTATACCGACGTGTGGAATGACCTGACCGAAAAAATGGGATATTGGGTTGATATGGAAGATCCATACGTGACCTATAAACCCAAATACATGGAGAGTGTTTGGTGGATTCTGAAACAGATCTATAACAAGAATCTGATGTACAAAGGCTACACCATCCAGCCTTATTCTCCAAAAGCCGGAACCGGATTGTCCTCTCACGAAGTGAACCAACCGGGTTCATATCGTGATGTGACCGATACGACCGTGGTAGCGCAATTCAAAGTATTGGAAAACCAACGCGAATCACTGTTTACGAAATTTTATGATTACATTACCTCCAAAGACATGCAGCATTACAAGCTGGATGCATTAGATCTGGAGGATATCTATTTCCTTGCCTGGACCACCACTCCATGGACCTTGCCAAGTAATACGGCATTGACCGTAGGTCCGAAAATCGAATATGTTCTGGTAAAAACCTTCAACCAATATACTTTCCGTCCGAACGCTGTCATCCTGGCTAAAAACTTGGTTGGAAAACAATTCGGGAAAGGATTTTTTGAAAGCAAAGAACCATCTGACTTTGAAAATTTCAAAGAAGGAGACAAAAATATACCGTACCAGATTCTGGCCGAATGCAAAGGAGCTGACTTGGTCGGAATCCGCTACGAGCAATTAATGCCGTATGCCCTTCCGTACCAAAATCCTGAAAATGCGTTCCGAATAATCTCTGGAGATTTCGTTACTACCGAAGACGGAACCGGAATTGTACATACAGCCCCGACATTTGGTGCCGATGATGCTAAAGTGGCCAAAGAAGCCACACCCGAAGTGCCGCCAATGTTGGTTTTGGACGAAAGCGGAAACCCAGTGCCTTTAGTGGATTTACAGGGAAGATTTACATCACATATGGGTGAATTCGCCGGAAAATATGTGAAAAACGAATATTATAACGATGGTGAAGCACCGGAACGTTCCGTGGATGTGGAATTGGCCATTCATTTAAAAGAAGAAAACAAAGCCTTTAAGGTGGAGAAATATGTCCACAGTTACCCGCATTGCTGGAGAACTGACAAACCGATTTTATACTATCCTCTGGATTCATGGTTCATCAATGTAACTCAGGTAAAAGACCGGATGTTCGATCTGAACGAAACCATCAACTGGAAACCAAAAGCAACCGGAGAAGGACGTTTCGGCAACTGGCTTAAGAATGCCAACGACTGGAACCTGTCGCGTTCCCGTTATTGGGGAATCCCATTGCCAATCTGGAGAAATGAGGAAGGAACTGAAGAAATCCTGATTGGTTCGGTAGAGGAATTATACAACGAAATCGAAAAATCAATCACTGCCGGTATCCAGGGAGAAAATCCTTTCAAAGGTTTTGAAATCGGAAACATGAGCGAAAGCAATTATGATCTGGTTGATTTACATAAAAATGTAGTGGATCAAATCGTGTTGGTCTCGCCAACCGGAAAACCGATGAAACGCGAAGCGGATTTAATTGACGTTTGGTTTGATTCGGGATCGATGCCGTATGCGCAGTGGCATTATCCTTTTGAAAACAAGGAATTAATTGATGATAATAAAGCTTTCCCGGCGGATTTTATAGCCGAAGGAGTCGACCAAACCCGAGGATGGTTTTATACCCTGCACGCTATCGGAACCTTGGTTTTTGATAAAGTGGCCTATAAAAATGTAGTGTCCAATGGACTGGTTCTGGATAAAAATGGGCAAAAAATGTCAAAGCGTTTAGGAAATGCAGTGGATCCGTTCCTGACCTTGGCCGAATATGGTCCTGATGCGACACGTTGGTACATGATATCGAATGCAAATCCATGGGACAACCTGAAATTTGATATCGAAGGAATTGCTGAGGTGCGCCGAAAATTCTTCGGAACCCTTTATAATACGTATTCATTCTTTAGTTTATATGCCAATATTGACGGATTCAAATACGCGGAAACGGAAATTCCGTTAAACGAAAGACCGGAAATTGACCAGTGGATTATCTCGGAACTGAACACGCTGATTGCTGACGTGGATGGTTTCTATGCAGATTATGAGCCAACCAAAGCTGCCCGGGCGATTTCTGAATTTGTACAGGAAAACTTGAGCAACTGGTACGTTCGTTTGTGCAGAAGACGTTTCTGGAAAGGCGAATACGCGCAAGATAAAATTGCCGCTTATCAGACTTTGTATACCTGTTTATTGACGGTTGCCAAGTTGGGAGCGCCAATAGCACCATTTTTCATGGACAAGCTTTACCGTGATTTAACGTTGGCGACACAGTCAGAAGGATTTGTCAGCGTACATTTGGCCGAGTTTCCAAAGAGCGCAAATCACTTTGTCAACAAGTCATTGGAAAGCAAAATGCAGAAAGCGCAGACGATTTCATCATTGGTATTGTCGTTGCGCAAAAAGGAAATGATCAAAGTGCGTCAGCCTTTACAGAAAGTAATGATTCCCGTATTGGATCAGGCGCAACGTGCAGAGATTGAAGCAATTTCGGATCTGATTAAAGCGGAAGTAAATGTTAAGGAGATTGAGCTTCTGGATGATGCTTCCGGCATACTCGTAAAGCAGATTAAACCAAATTTTAAAACTTTAGGCCCTCGTTTCGGAAAAGATATGGGTCTGATTTCCAAAGAGATACAAAATTTAACACAAGAACAGATCAATATACTTGAAAGAGATAACAATATTAATTTTATTATTGCAGGAAAAAGCATAACTTTAACATTAGAAGATGTAGAAATCACCTCTCAGGACATTGAAGGATGGCTTGTTGCCAATTCGGGAAATATTACAGTTGCTTTGGATATCACGATAACCGAAGACTTAAGAAGAGAAGGAATTGCAAGAGAATTGGTCAACAGGATTCAAAATTTAAGAAAGGATTCCGGCTTTGAAGTAACCGATAAAATCAAAGTGTATGTGCAGCAGGATAGCGCTATTGAAGCGGCAATCAAAAGTAATGAGCAATACATAAAAGACGAAACGCTAACGGAAGAATTGGTTATTCTGGAAAAAATAGATAACGGTACAGAGATTGTATTCGACGAAGTAAAAACAAATTTATTAATTTCAAAGTAAGGGATTATGGTAGAGCAAACCACTAGATACTCAGATGCTGATTTAGCAGAGTTCAAGGAAATCATTTTAAATAAAATAGAAAAAGCACAATTCGATTTAGATCTGATAAAAAGCGCCTATATGAATGATTTGAATAACGGTACAGACGATACGTCGCCAACGTTCAAGGCTTTTGAAGAAGGAAGTGAAACCATGTCTAAGGAAGCCAACTCGCAGCTTGCCATTCGCCAGGAGAAATTTATCCGCGATTTAAAGAATGCCCTTTTCCGTGTTGAAAGCAAGACCTACGGCGTTTGCAAAGTAACTGGACAATTAATAAATAAGGAAAGACTGAAAATTGTACCTCATGCAACCATGAGTATCGAAGCAAAAAACCTGCAGCGATAATTTTTTCATTAAGATAAAAAAAGCCCCGTTCATAGCGGGGTTTTTTTGGTTTTAGAAATTAACGATACTGATGACTTCTAGGGTAAAATCAGCACCATAACTGTATTGTATAATTTTATTTGCTCCAACGGCTATTAAATGGGTGTTCAGCGGAATCACATCGGTTACATCATCAGGATAGGAATTGCGCAGGGTCAGATTGGAGGAATCAGAAGCATCAAAAACCTTCAAGCCTTCCGAACCACAACATACATAAAGGATGTTTTCTCTAAACCCCAACCCATAAGGTTGTGCTACTAAAGTGGTAGATAGCAATGTTGGGCTTGAAATATCAGTCACATCAATAACATTAACCTGATCTTCGATGGCGCCGCAGGAATTTCCACCACGAACAGTAATATACGCGGTGTCCATAAATACTACCACCGGATCGCAGGCCGTAGCATGTGAAAAAGTAGAGACAAAATAAGGATTGAATGGATCCGAAGCATCCACTATGTGCATCCCAGTAGTGGACCCTACAAATAAATTGTGTTTCTGCATAAAAAGCGTTTCAAACTGGCCGCCGCCAAACCAATCCATCATAGTTACTGCCTTGTCAAAAAATGCACCCAGAGGATCAGTGATGTTGAATACCTTTAACTGATAACTGTCTATCGTGTATAATGCGTTGTTATTGATTTGAAAACGGGCGTACGAACCGCCGGTCCCTATTGAAACCCCATTGGAACTTTCAAAGGCACCTAAAGCATCGTTAGCCAAAATCAATTCCTGGCCATAGGGACGGTTTCGGGTTTCCAATGTAAATCCGACTACCAACTCATCGGGATCTGCTGTAACGGTATAGTCATAATATTCAGCGGAGGCAGGATAGGAAGGATTAAAGGTTACAGCATTTTCGAGCGTTTGAGTTAAATGGATATTTGAAATGTCACTAATATCAAAAATCGTCAAATCAGTATAATTATCGGCATACAAAGTATTGTTTTTTACCGCAATATCATGGACGCCATCCAGATGTATAAAAGCAATATTCTGTGGCGTGGCAGGATTATGGTTGTCAAATATATGGATTCCCTCTTCCTGTGCGATGTAAAATAAGTAGTTTTCGGTTACATATATTTTTCCGTCAGACTCTGAGGTCCGGGCGCCGGTAACGTTCACGCTGCTGCGGATGGCAGCAAGGGTTTTGACTATGGGCACAGCAAAAACGGCCTGCTCGTTCGGAGTGTCATCAGAAGTACAGGATGAAAAAACCCCAACTAAGCAGGTCACTAAGATAAATTTAAAGGTTTTCATAGCAAATCACTTTTAGTTTATACAAATGTAAGAAAAGCAACGTCTAAAACATTAAAATTGAAACCATTAAATCTTTCAAAACATTTGGATTATTCTCTTTTTTTGTCTGATAATATTGCTATTTTTGCACCACAAAAAAAAATATAATGTCACTAAAAAAAGCCTATTTCATCGTATTTCTGATTCTTCTTGTGGATCAGGTTTCTAAAATATACATCAAAACCCATTTTGTTTTAGGCGAAGAAGTAAATGTATTCCAGTGGTTTAAAATTCTTTTTATAGAAAATGAAGGAATGGCTTGGGGTACCGAAATACCGGGGGAGTACGGAAAAATTATCCTGACTCTTTTCCGATTGGTGGCGGTAACCGGAATCGGCTATTGGTTATGGGATGCCGTTAAGAAGAACAGCTCTCCTTATTTGGTAGCTTCCATAGCATTGATTTTGGCCGGTGCATTCGGAAACATTATTGATTCTGTTTTTTACGGAGTAATTTTCAGCGACAGTTATCACAGTGTCGCTACGATTTTTACGGATCATCCTTATGGAACTTTTTTTCACGGAAAAGTTGTTGATATGTTGTATTTCCCTATTTGGGAAGGCAACTTACCTTCATGGTTTCCAATTTGGGGTGGAAACAATTTCACTTTCTTCAATGCCATTTTTAATATCGCGGATATGGCCATTTCCACAGGAGTGGGAATTTTAATTGTATTCAATAAAAAAGCGTTTCACAAATAAAAGTTGAGCTGACCGAAAAAAAAAAGACCTATTCAGATTTGAATAGGTCTTTTGTTTTTATTTTTTATTGTGTCCGGGTGCAAATCGCCTGGCACTTTTCTGTCCGTGTATTTTCTTGGCCTGTCCCGGCGGTAGCGGTTTGGCTTTATATGATGATCTGTTAGTGCTTCTGGTGCTCGTGTGAATGCTACAGTTTGATAACGAAACAGCAAAAATAGCTGCGGTAAGGGTTGCAGCGAATTTTGAATACTTAAATGCTCTCATATTATTTACAATTTATTTCGGCGAAAATACGTTTTTAAAAGGAATATACCGCAGTCGGGGTGACGCAATAGTCTAATTGCACATCTTTTTCAAACACATCGTCAATGAATTCTTCACTTTCAAAATGACACAATCCAATCTTTATTACATCAGGCTTGCATTCGGATAACAGGTTGTCATAGAATCCTTTGCCATAACCTACCCGATGTCCTTTAGCGTCGAATGCCAAAAGCGGCACGAAAACAACATCTATTTTACTTGAAGGCACCTCAATCCCATCTACCGGCTCGGGAATATTGTATTGGTTCTTTTTAAGTTTGGTATTGTCCGTCAACAGGAAATGCTTCATTTTACGGGTATCAAAATTGGCCTGCGACACCAGTATTTCTTTGTCCTTTCCGGATAAAAGATGTAAAATATATTCTGTATTCACTTCTTTTTGTTCGGTAATAGGCAGGAAAATATGAAAATACACCTTGTCCCAAATAGGAAGTCGAAGCAACTCATTGGCTATAGCCAGACTCTTCTCTTCGATTTCATCTTCCGAAAGCGCTTTGCGTAAAACAACATATTTGGCCCGTAATTCCTTTTTTAACATGATAATAATTAGTTTTCCAATGTTTTTGAAATATGATAAACGGCATCTCCCTGATAAACAATGGGAGCGTCATTAACATTAATGATGTATCCCGAATTCGGGGCTTTTACCTTATGTTCGACCTTCCCGTACGGATCTGAAATCGTGGCCAACAGTTGTCCTTTTTCTACCAGCTGCCCAATTTTAGTGTAGCCATGAAACATTCCGGAAAACTTGGCGCGGACCCAACCGGACTTTTCGATATAAATAGTCTTGCTTTTTGGCGTTGATACTTTTTTACTGCCATTCAGCATACCAAAGTGATGCAGTACTCTCTTGGCCCCATTAATGCCTTCCTGCGTAATCTCTTCATTGATATTAACGGACTTACCACCTTCAAACAATAGCATTTTTACCCCTAATTTGTCACACGAACTACGAAAAGTCCCTGGAATATTCCTGGAATAAAGGGAGAAAGGAGCGTTGAACACATCAGCCAGAGCTTTTAATTCGGCATTATCCGGCGCAATCCTTACCTGTGGAGCATTAAACCGGCTGGCACCTCCGGCATGAAAGTCGATTACATAATCCACTTGGGGTATGATTTCTTTCAGCAGATGATAGGCGAAACGGCTAGCTAAAGAACCCATTTTACTGCCCGGAAAAACCCGGTTCAGGTCCCTTCCGTCAGGAAATTCGCGTGTCTGGTTTACAAAACCGAACACATTGATTACCGGAATGCAAATAATGGTGCCGATTTTAGGTTTGTTGATTTTTTGGATGATGAGCTGGCGTACAATTTCGATTCCGTTAATCTCATCACCATGCAGGCCTGCAGATAATAATATAGTCGGACCGTCAATTTTGGAACGCTCCACAATGATTGGGATTTTTAATTTGGTCATCGTATGGAGTTTCGCAATTTCCATGTTGATGGTCTTGCTCTCTCCGGGTAAAATCGTTTCCTTTAAAATCGTAATTTCTTTGTGTTCGGGGTGATCCATAGTAGGTTAAAAATATAAAAGTAGAAAATTAATCCGAACGCACGTCAAATAACTGCTTTCGTTGAAAAAGAAATAAGAATGGCCCGATTTTCGCTTTTGAAAAATGTTATTCGTAATTTTGAATCCTGAACCCAAATTAAAAAAAGACATACCCCAAATGAGTGTTATTTCTTTAGAACTCCAGATACAAACTTTGCCGGACGGTCCCGGCGTGTATCAGTATTATGATAAAGAGGATAAAATTCTGTATGTGGGCAAAGCCAAAAATCTAAAAAAACGAGTTGCTTCCTATTTCAATAAGGTGCACGATACGGCAAAGACCAATGTGCTGGTAAGGAAAATCGTGACCATCAAGCATATCGTGGTCCCGACCGAAACCGATGCGCTGCTGCTGGAAAACAACTTGATAAAAACATTGCAACCGCGTTATAATGTGCTGTTGCGCGATGATAAAACCTATCCGTGGATTTGTATTAAAAAGGAATTGTTCCCAAGAATTTTTTCCACCCGGAGAATGATCAAAGACGGATCGGAATATTATGGACCCTACACCAGTTTTAAAACCGTACACACCATTATGGACATGATCAAAGAATTGTATCCGTTGCGGACCTGCACCTATGATTTGAATAAATCCAATATTGAAACCGGAAAGTTCAAGGTATGCCTCGAGTACCATCTCGGCAATTGCCTTGGTCCTTGTGAAGGGCATCATATGATGGAGGACTATCAGACGCAAGTAGATGCGATACGCGAAATACTCAAAGGGAATTTCAAGGAAAGCATGAAGGGTTTCAGGAAAAGGATGAATGACTATGCTTCAAAAATGCAATTCGAGGAAGCTCAGAAAATAAAGGATAAAATAGCAATTCTTGAAAATTACCAGTCAAGATCCACGATTATCAATCCTAAAATCTCCAATATTGATGTGTTTTCCATAGTTTCAGATGAAAGTGCCGCGTATGTGAATTTTTTAGAGATTTCACATGGGTCCATAATCCGTTCCTTCACCCTAGAAATTAAAAAGAAACTTGATGAGCCTGACGAGGAATTGCTGGAACTCTCTATAGTCGAATTACGGGAGCGATTTCAGTTATTGTCCAAAGAAATTATAGTTCCTTTTATGGTCAATGTTGGTGAAAATATAAAAGTGACTATCCCGCAGTTGGGAGATAAAAAACAAATTCTGGAATTGTCCCAGCGCAATGCCAAGTTCTACCGCATCGAACAATTAAAACAATTGCAGATTGTCGATCCGGAGCGTCATACGACACGCATTATGGCGCAGATGCAAAAAGATTTAAGGCTTCCCGTAGAACCACGACATATTGAATGTTTTGATAATTCGAATATTCAGGGAACCAATCCGGTAGCGGCCTGCGTGGTTTTCAAAGACGGAAAACCCAGCAAGAAAGATTACCGCCATTTCAATATAAAAACGGTAGAAGGACCCAATGACTTTGCTTCCATGGAAGAAGTGGTCTACAGAAGATACAAACGCTTGTTGGATGAAGAGGAACCGTTGCCACAACTGATCATCATTGATGGTGGAAAGGGTCAATTATCCTCCGCGCTGAAAAGTCTTGACGAATTGGGATTACGAGGTAAAATTGCGATTATCGGCATTGCCAAACGACTGGAAGAATTGTTTTATCCGGGGGATTCGGTGCCATTATATCTGGATAAAAGATCGGAATCGCTGAAAGTAATTCAGCAACTTCGGAATGAGGCCCATCGTTTTGGGATCACTTTTCACCGTGATAAAAGAAGCAAGGCAGCGATTCAGACCTCGATAGAAACGATTCCGGGGATTGGCGAAAAGACCATGCTGACCCTTATAAAACATTTCAAATCCGTGAAAAGATTAAAATTAGCAACCGAAAAAGAAATTTCCGATGTGGTAGGACTTTCAAAAGCAAAAAAAATTACCGACTTTTACAAAACCAATTAACCGTAATGAAACAGCTTGTCCTCTTTGTTCTCGTTTTTTTCATGTCGCTTTCTTCTTTTTCGCAGGAAACGGTTAAGCCTAAATTAAAAATTGGCCTTGTTCTTAGTGGGGGTGGTGCCAAAGGATTTGCGCATATCGGGGTTTTGAAAGTACTCGAAGAAGCCGGGGTAGAAGTGAGTTACATTGGGGGAACCAGTATGGGAGCGGTAGTGGGCGGTTTGTATGCGTCGGGATACAATGCTCATCAGATTGATTCTATTTTTACGTCCACTGATTTTGATGAATTATTAAATGATTTCGTTCCACGATCTTCCAAGAATTTTTACGAAAAGCGCAACGACGAACTGTACGCGCTGGCATTACCCTTCTATAAATTTAAAGTAGGGATCCCTACTTCCTTATCCAAAGGGATCTACAATTATAACTTACTGACCCGACTGACCCATAATGTACGCCACGTGCGGGATTTCAATCAGTTACCGATCCCGTTTTTATGTATGGCAACTGATATCGAAACGGGCGAGGAAGTGTTGATCAACGAGGGGTTTCTGGCTCAGGCGATGTTGGCCAGTTCCGCTTTCCCAACCCTGTTTTCACCTGTTGAAATCAATGGCAAATTACTTGTTGATGGGGGTGTGACCAACAATTATCCGATTGATGAGGTGCGTAATTTGGGGGCGGATTATATTATTGGGGTCGATGTGCAGGATGATCTGAAAGACCGGAAAGGATTAAAAGACGCTACCCGGATATTGGTCCAGATTTCCAATCTTCAGATGAATGACCGGATGCTGCAGAAAATTTCGCAAACCGATATTTATATCAAACCGGATATCTACGGATTTGGAGTGATTTCTTTTGGAGAAGGAAAGGAAATCATCAAAAAAGGTGAAGAAGCAGCGTTTTCAGTTTATGAAAAAATAAAATTATTGGCAGATAAATCCAACGGCGGTTATGTAAAACCAAGAAATAAAATTTTTGGGGACAGCCTGCAGATTAGAAATATCAACGTCAATACATTGGCAAATTATACCGAATCGTATGTGGTAGGAAAATTAGGTTTTAAACCAGGCCAGAAGATAAGTTATAAAGATGTCAGAAACGGAATTGATAATTTAACGGCAACCCAAAATTTCAGTTTTATTACGTATACACTGGATTCGAATGGCGACGGTGATGATCTGAATGTTAGTCTTACCGAAACTTCAAACAAAACATTCATCAAATTCGGATTGCATTATGATGGTTTGTATAAAAGTGGGCTCTTAGTGAACCTCACCCAGAAAAAAAGTATTTTCAAAAACGACATTGCTTCCCTGGACGTGATTCTGGGGGATAATTTCAGATATACATTAGATTATTATCTCGATAATGGTTTTCACTGGAGTTTTGGATTCAAATCCAAGCTGAATGCTTTCAACAAAAATGTGGGAACCGATTTCAGTGAGGGGCAATTGCTGATGGAGTTGGGACTCAAAAGCATTAATATTGATTTTTCCGATTTTTCTAATCAGGCCTATTTACAGACCGTATTTCTGAAAAAAATGCTAATTGGTGCCGGACTGGAATACAAGCACCTGAAAATAAAATCCAAAACATTGGAAAATACCACACCAACACTCGAGAATAGCGATTATTTAAGCGCTTTTGGGTATATGAAATATGATTCTTTTGATAATAAATATTTTCCCAAACGAGGATTTTATTTTTCCGGTGATTTGCAGTCGTACCTTTTTTCGTCCGACTACACCAATCAATTTAATAGATTTTCGATTGCCAAAGGAGAAATTGCAATTGCCAAAACTTTTTTCAGGAATGTTACGGTAAAAATTCAATCCGAAGCCGGCTTTGTCATCGGGAATCACAGCTTACCGTTTTTTGACTTTGTATTGGGAGGATACGGCTATAATTCGGTTAATAATTTCAGGCATTTTTATGGATATGACTTTCTAAGTCTCGCCGCCGACAGCTATATCAAAGGGGCCGTTACCCTGGATTACGAAATTTTTAAAAGAAATCACCTGAATTTCACGGCCAATTATGCCAATATAGAGGATAATCTCTTTGATACGGGTGAGTGGCTGACCCATCCCAAGTATAATGGGTATGCTGTGGGGTACGGGCTGGAAACCATTATAGGTCCCGCGGAACTTAAATATAGCTGGTCCCCGGAATTAAGCAAAGGTTTTACCTGGATTTCGGTTGGATTTTGGTTTTAAAATGAAAAATGAATCTTACGCTGAATTTTATTGTTTGATGTTATAGAAAAAGCAATATATTTGGGTTCTAAAAAACCAAACACTTATTTTATGTCTATTTGGAAAAGAAAATCAATGGCGCTATTACTTGCAGAGGCGTCAGAATCTGAAAAAGGATTAAAAAGAACATTAACAGCATGGTCACTTGTAGCACTTGGAATCGGAGCTATTATTGGAGCCGGGCTATTTGTGAGGACAGCAACAGCTGCCGCACAAAGCGCAGGACCATCTGTAACCATTGGATTTATTGTCGCGGCTATTGGTTGCGCATTAGCAGGATTGTGTTATGCTGAACTATCTTCCTCTATTCCAATTGCAGGAAGTGCTTATACATACACCTACGCCACCATGGGCGAATTGCTTGCCTGGATTATTGGATGGGATTTAATTTTAGAGTATGCTGTCGGAGCAGCAACTGTAGGGATTGCGTGGAGTGAATACCTCAATAACTTACTGGTCAATGTGCTTCATACGAGTCCAATTCCTTATGAATGGTGTCATTCGCCATTTCAGACTTCTCCTGACGGAGTAAGCGGAATTATTAATTTACCGGCTTTGTTTATCGTTGCGGTAATCAGTTTGCTTTTGATTAAAGGGACTCAGGAGTCCGCTTTTGTAAATAGCTTAATTGTTATAGTAAAAGTAACCATAGTAGTGTTGATTATTGTTTTAGGCTGGAATTTTATTAATCCGGCAAATCATACACCATATATCCCAGCACCATCTGTTTTTACAGACGAACATGGAGTGGGTCATAGTTTTGGGGGTATTTGGGGAATTCTTGGAGCGGCAGGTACTGTGTTTTTCGCCTTTATTGGTTTTGATGCAGTAAGTACGGCAGCACAGGAAACAAAAAATCCAAAGCGCGACATGCCGATCGGAATTTTAGGATCATTAGCAGTATGTACCGTTTTATATATCCTTTTTGCACATGTATTAACAGGACTTGAAAGCGTTGAGTTTTTCAGAACTGGCGGAAAAGAAGCTTCGGTGGCAAATGCAATAACCTCGGCGATGCCTGGTTATGAATGGTTATCGCAGTTTGTAACGGTTGCTATTTTATTCGGATTTACATCCGTAATATTAGTAATGTTATTAGGTCAATCCCGTGTTTTTTACTCCATGGGTAAAGATGGTTTGTTGCCAAAAGCATTTGGTGACCTGCATCCAAAATTCAAGACACCATACAAAGCAAATTTAGCAATTTTAGTCATTGTTGGATTATTCGCCGCCTTTGTTCCTGGAGATATCGTGGGTGACATGACCAGTATTGGAACGTTATTCGCTTTTATCCTTGTTTGTATTTCTGTAATTGTTTTAAGAAAAACGCATCCGGAGATGAAAAGAGAATTCAAAACACCTTTCGTACCTTTAGTTCCAATTCTTGGCGTTATTGTATGTTTAGCTATGATTGCAGGACTGGGATGGACAAACTGGTTGCGATTGGCAGCCTGGTTAGCTATAGGACTGGTGATTTATTTCTTGTATGGAAAGAAAAACAGCAGACTGAACAACGGACCGGATAACGGATCAGATATTTAATAAAAATTAAAAGTATAAAAAGGCATTAAACAGGAGATTTATCAATTGTTTAATGCCTTTCTCTTTTGTAAATATTTCACAAGAAAGACGGTCAAAATTTAAATTTTTCCGATATTTGTTTCTATGAAATGAGCATGCGAATTACATATGCCTTTTAAAGGGCAATAAGTATCAACATATGAAAACAACGTGGGTCGGTTTATTAGATTACCTGAAATTCCTCATCAAGAGAAATCCGGAATGAGTGGAGGTTTCTGTAAGCTCTATAATTTAAATTTAAACTAAAGAAACCATGCCTCTATATCATAAATTGGGTGATTTTCCCCAAAAAAGACATACACAATTCGAAAAACCAAATGGCGGACTCTATTACGAACAGCTTTTTGGAACGGAAGGCTTTCACGGACATTCTTCCCTACTATATCATGTCCATAGGCCAACACAAATAAAGGACATACGAAAATCTTACTCGGTAGAACCTAAAATTGCTATCGGGAAAAACATCAAATCCTTGCTTTTAAAGGGATTCGAATTACAGCCTCAGGATGATTTTTTAGACAGCCGGAAAGCAATGTTGCTCAACAAAGACTGCATTATCGGGCTGGCGGCCCCCAAAAAATCGTTGCGAGAATATTTTTATAAAAATGCCGACGCGGATGAAATGATTTTCATCCACAAAGGAAAAGGAACCTTGCGCACGATGATGGGGAATATCCCTTTTGAATATGGCGATTACCTGATTATCCCACGCGGAATCATCTATCAGATTGATTTTGAGACCGCCGAAAACCGCTTGTTTTACGTCGAATCTTATGCTCCTTTTTATACTCCAAAAAGATATAAAAATGAATCCGGTCAGCATTTGGAGCATTCCCCGTTTTGTGAGCGAGACTTCAAATTGCCAAGTGTCCTGGAAACCCATGATGAAAAAGGGGACTTCCTGATTAAAGTCAAAAAGGAAGGCATGATGCATGAAATTGTCTATGCCACACATCCATTTGACGTTATCGGTTGGGACGGTTACAATTTTCCGTACGGTTTCAGCATTCATAATTTTGAACCTATTACCGGCCGGGTACACCAGCCGCCCCCAGTACATCAAACATTCGAGACTGCCACTTTTGTGGTTTGTTCGTTCTGCCCAAGGTTGTACGATTACCATCCGAAATCCATACCGGCACCCTATAACCACAGCAATATCGACAGCGATGAAGTCCTGTATTATGTAGATGGAGATTTCATGAGCCGTAATAATATTGAGCAAGGACATATCACATTGCACCCAAAAGGGATTCCGCACGGACCTGCACCCGGTGCCATGGAGCGAAGTATTGGTCAGACCATCACACACGAGCTGGCGGTCATGGTCGATACCTTCCGTCCATTAATGGTGACAGAGGAAGCCATGGGACTGGATGATGGCCAATATTACAAATCCTGGGTAGAGTAATCAGGAGCTTATTCCTGCTGTCCACTGTATCCACGCAAAAAAGCGTGGGATGCCGTTTCCATCAGGGCTAAAGAAATGAAAAATATAAAAACAATATATCCGCAGACCGAAAATCAGCGGAGTAAAAATAAACACAATGAGCAAGGAAGTAAAATCAGTAGAATACGGACTGGAAAAAATATTTGAAGGAGCCCAGGATTTCCTGCCTCTTTTAGGGACTGACTATGTAGAATTCTACGTCGGAAACGCGAAGCAATCGGCACATTATTACAAAACCGCTTTTGGATACCAATCACTGGCATATGCAGGTCTGGAGACCGGAGTAAAGGATAAGGCATCTTATGTGCTGAAGCAGGATAAAATCCGTTTAGTACTGACAACACCACTAACTCAGGATTCACCAATCAACGAGCATTTGAAAAAACATGGCGACGGAGTGAAAGTGGCTGCCCTCTGGGTAGAAGATGCTACCAACGCTTACGAAGAGACAATGAAACGCGGCGCCCGTTCTTTTATGGAGCCGACAGTCGAAAAAGATGAATTTGGAGAGGTAGTGCGTTCCGGTATTTATACGTATGGGGAAACGGTTCACATTTTTGTGGAACGTAAAAATTATAATGGGGTCTTTTTGCCAGGCTATAAGGAATGGAAATCCGATTACAACCCGGAGCCGACCGGACTGAAATACATCGACCACATGGTGGGGAATGTGGGATGGAATGAAATGAATACATGGGTGAAGTTCTATGAAGATGTCATGGGGTTTGTGAACTTCCTTTCGTTTGATGACAAACAAATCAACACGGAGTATTCGGCATTGATGAGTAAAGTGATGTCGAATGGGAACGGTAGAATCAAATTCCCGATCAACGAACCGGCCGAAGGAAAGAAAAAATCACAAATCGAAGAATATTTGGATTTCTATGGAGGACCAGGGATACAGCACGTAGCCATTGCAACCGACGATATTATTAAAACGGTATCAGCGTTAAAAGCACGAGGAGTTGAATTCTTATCTGCTCCCCCACATGCCTATTACGAAGCGATTCCGGAACGACTAGGTGAGCATATGAAAATGATGAAGGAAGATTTGAAAGTAATAGAGAGTTTAGCCATCATGGTTGATGCCGATGAGGATGGTTACTTATTGCAGATTTTCACCAAGCCCGTGCAGGACCGTCCCACCTTATTTTTCGAAATCATACAAAGAATGGGAGCAAAAGGCTTCGGTGCAGGAAACTTTAAGGCGCTTTTCGAATCAATAGAAAGAGAGCAACAATTAAGAGGAACGTTATAAAAAGATGAAATTACTAGTTATTTGATAATTTAGACCACCAAAAACGACTTATCTTTGCAAAATATATGTTAAAGTTTACTTTTTGCTAATTATAGGTCAATTGTTTGAGTACATTTGCACTCGCAAAAAGGGAGGAGTGGTTTCCTGCCTTTTTATATAAGTTTTCATAATTTATAGTTTTTTGGTTGGTTAATAGCATAAAAACTCAGTCATTATTTGACTGGGTTTTTTTGTTTTAATACATTTGGAACGGAAATTGTATTTTAGACGGGTTAAATTACATCATTATGAAAAAAATACTTGTTTTCTTATTGTTTATCATCACTGTAGGGTTTGGCACCCAAAGGGAAAATGCCTTCGACACAGGAGAATGGTTTAAATTCCGGATTCACTACGGGGTGATTAACGCTGGTTATGCCACCTTAGAAGTGCAGGATGCAATAAAAAACAATAAAAAAGTTTTTCATGTGATCGGAAAAGGATATACGACAGGAATGTCGAGATTTTTTTTCAAAGTGGAAGATACATACGAAAGCTATATTGACAAAGTTACCGGTAACCCATATCAATTTGTAAGAAAAATCGATGAGGGCGGTTATAGAAAAAATCAGGAAGGTTTTTTTAATCAGGGAACGGATAAAGTAGTCGTAAAGGACTATAAGAAGAAAACCGAAAAAACATTCTCCGTACCAGATAATACGCAGGACATTATGTCTGCTTTTTATTATTTGAGGAATCATCCCAGTGTCGATAAATTGAAAGTAGGTGAATCAATCAGTATTGATATGTTCTTTGACGAGGAAACGACCAAGTTTAAATTAAAATTCGTGGGCCGTGAAAATATTGAAACGAGATTTGGTGTAGTTCCAACCATGATATTCAGGCCATTGGTCCAATCGGGCCGCGTGTTTAAGGAGGAAGAGAGTCTCACCGTGTGGATCTCAGACGATGATAACAAAATACCAATACGAATAAAGGCCAGCTTAGCTGTGGGCTCCATCAAAGCAGATTTAGATGCATATAAAGGTTTGAAAAATCCCTTTAAAATTAAAGCGCAACCATAATGAACAAGACCAATATTCCTGGAGAATTATTAGATAGATTAGAACAAAAGTTTCAAGCAATAAATCAAAAAACGGAAACCCATCTCGAAGGCTTAGTTTGGTCCAAACCAATTACGTATTGGGATTATATTCAAACGGACGTACTTTTAAATCTTCAGAACCAACGCACCACATTACCGGATGAAATGGTTTTTATCATGTATCATCAGGTGAATGAATTGTTGTTTAAAATGATTTTGTGGGAAATCAATCAAATTTCACATCACGATAAGCTGGAAACGGTTTTCTTTGCCGAAAGACTGATGCGAATTAGCCGTTATTTCGATATGCTGACGACTTCATTCGATATCATGGGTGACGGAATGGAAGTGGAGCAATACATGAAATTCAGAAACACACTGACGCCTGCCAGCGGATTTCAAAGTGCGCAGTACCGAATGATTGAATTTGCCTCTACCGACTTAATTAATCTGATAGACCACCGATTCCGCGCCACTATCGACAGAAATACGCCTTACGAACATGCTTTCGAGCATTTGTATTGGCAGGCAGCCGGAAAAGATTATACTACCGGAGAGAAATCATTCCTGATTGAAGAGTTTGAAAGAAAATACAAGGCTACTTTCCTAAGACACATGGAAGAGTATAATACCATTAATATTTGGCAGAAGTTCAAACAGCTTCCGGCAGAGGACCAAAAAAATCAGGACCTGATTCAGGCGATGCGTCATTATGATTATACCGTAAATATCACCTGGGTTATGGGCCATTTGAATGCCGCCAAAAAGTACATTGATAGCGGGCATGGTACTGGTGAAGCCACTGGAGGAAGTGATTGGAAAAAATACATGCATCCAAAATACCAAAGAAGAATCTTCTTTCCTGAATTATGGAATGAGGAAGAATTGATGAACTGGGGGGAGGAAAAATAATTTAAGCCTAAAACACTGAAGTTGAAAAGAGTATCACTAATCATCATCCTGGTTCTTACGCTGGTTTCCTGTAAAAAATCAGAGAAAGAAAAAGAAAAAGAGGTTATAGCCGTAAAACCAATTCCCATCGTTGTGGAGTATGGATTTACGCTTAACAATTTCGATGTGGTGCGCGATACTATTGTCAGCGGTGACACATTTGGAAGCATCATCGAAAAGGAAAATCTGGGAGGACGAGAGGTTCACGAAATTGTCCAAAAGGTAAGAGACACTTTTGATGTACGAATCGTCCGAAAGGGAAGACCCTATACGATGCTTCGTTCCAAAGACAAATCAAAAAAACTACAGGTCTTCATATACCAACCCGACCGATTGAGCTATTATATAATCGATTTACGGGATTCGATAGCAGTATCTAAAATCATCAAACCCGTTACGATTAGAAGGAGGACCATCGCAGGACAATTAGATGGTTCTTTGTCTGAAACACTCGAACGCCAAAAGGTAGAAGGAGCCTTAGCCAATAAAATATCCAAAGTATATGCCTGGTCCATTGACTTCTTTAAATTGAAGAAAGGCGATAAATTTGCCATTACATTTACAGAACGATATATCAATGATTCCATTTACGATGGCGTGGATAGCCTTCAAGCTGCTTTCTTTGAATACAAAGGAAAAATCATCTACGCATTCCCGTTCAAACAAAATGAAAAGTCCAAGAAGATTGATTATTATGACGAAGAAGGAAAAGCATTGAAGAATTTTTTCCTCAAAGCACCATTAAAATTTGCGCACATTACCTCACGTTTTGCCAAAAACAGGTTTCATCCGGTACAGCAAATCTGGAAAGCCCACAAAGGAACTGATTATGCAGCGTCAAAAGGAACGCCGATTATGACAACAGCTTCCGGAGTTGTAGAACAGACGGGCTTTACGGCAGGAAACGGAAATTTTGTCAAGGTGAAACACAACCGGACCTACTCCACGCAATACCTTCACATGTCCAAGATATTAGCCCGAAGAGGACAACATGTGAATCAGGGAGATATTATTGGAAAAGTAGGAAGTACAGGATTGGCGACGGGGCCGCATGTTTGTTATCGTTTCTGGAAAAATGGTGTACAAGTGGATGCTTTGCGGTTGAAACTCCCGAATTCAGAGCCAATGGACAAACGAAATCTACCAAAATTCATTACCCGAATGACCCCGCTTAAGAGAGAATTGGATAGTGTTGCTAAGTTAAAATTCACAAAATAATGGCTTTACAAAAGGCAAATCCCTCCCAAACCCAAGTTTGGAAAAATCTTCAGCAACATTTTGCAGAAATGCAAAACGTTTCAATGGCAGAAATGTTCCAAAACGATACCGAAAGAGCCGAAAAATTTAGCTTGGAATGGAAGGATTTTTTAGTGGATTATTCCAAAAACAGAATCAATCAGGAAACCATTAACCTGCTCTTATCTTTAGCAGAAGAAATGCACCTGAAAGAGGCTATCAACAGCTATTTTACAGGCGAAAACATAAATGAGACTGAAGATAGGGCCGTACTCCATTCCGCTTTACGAGCACCGCAGAATGAAGTTGTAGAAATAAACGGTAAAAATATTATCCCAAGTATTTTTGAAGTAAAAAACAAGATCGAGGTCTTTAGCCACGAAGTCATCAGTGGTCAAAGAAAAGGCTATACCAATCAAAAGTTCACGGATATTGTCAACATTGGTATTGGTGGCTCAGATTTGGGACCGGATATGATAGTCGAGGCGCTTCAATTTTATAAAAATCATTTAAACATTCATTTTGTTTCCAATATTGATGGGGACCATGTATACGAAACCCTCAAAAAACTAAATCCGGAAACCACACTTTTTATTACCGTTTCCAAAACCTTTACCACCCAGGAAACACTAACCAATTCGGAAACCATCAAAGAATGGTTTTTAAAATCTGGATCGCAACAGGATGTGGCCAAACATTTTGTGGCAGTTACCAGCAATATTGAGAAAGCGGAACAATTCGGAATAAATCCGGAGGATATCTTTCCAATGTACGATTGGGTTGGCGGCCGGTTTTCGCTGTGGAGCGCCGTAGGTCTTTCCATTAGTTTATCGGTTGGGTATGACAATTTCGATAAATTACTGCGCGGTGCAAACCAAATGGATGAACATTTCAAAACGACCAATTTTGATGAAAACATTCCCGTTGTCCTGGCTTTAATCGGAATTTGGTACAACAATTTTTTTGGAGCGGAAACCGAAGCGATTATCCCTTATACGCAGTACCTGCAAAAATTAGCTCCTTATCTGCAACAGGCCAGTATGGAAAGCAATGGAAAAAGCAAAGGCAGGGATGGAAAAAAGGTGGACTATCAGACCGGCACCATCATTTGGGGGGAGCCAGGATCCAATTCGCAGCATGCGTTTTTTCAATTGTTTCATCAGGGTACCAAATTGATTCCTGCTGATTTCATCGGATTTATAGAATCATTGCACGGAAACGAGAATCACCATCTTAAACTGATGTCCAATTTTTTTGCACAGAGCGAAGCTTTGCTTCATGGGAAATTGGAAAATCAGGTGCGAAGAGAAATGCTCGATAATGGCATTTCTGCTGAAAAAACTGACTTATGCGCCCCATTCAGAACTTTTGAAGGCAACAGGCCAACAAACACAATTTTGATCCAGAAATTGACCCCGGAAACCTTGGGTTCTTTAGTAGCGCTCTACGAACATAAAATATTTGTGCAAGGTGTGATCTGGAATATTTTTAGCTTCGACCAATGGGGGGTGGAACTTGGAAAAGAATTGGCAACTTCCATTTTGGCAGAAATTACCACTGGTGAACTTCAAAATCATGACAGTTCTACCGCTTTTTTGCTGAAGCACTTCATGGATAAAAAATAATTTTAAATAATTTTATAGAGTTATTGGATAAAGCCCTAAGGTTTTAGTGATGTATTTTTTGTTTATATTTGTTTTAAATCAAAACACATTTCTTCATGGATATATACAATTTCATTCAAAAATTTCACTCCGGCTGGGCTTACCTGGCACTTTTGCTTCTAATTATAGTAGTGGTTAATTCCATAATAGGAATGACTTCCAAAAAAGAATTTACCGCAACCGATCGCAAATTGGGGCTGTTTGGTTTGATCGCTACCCATACACAATTGTTAATTGGTCTTATTTTATATTTCGTTTCACCAAACGGATTAAATATGATAAAGACTGTCGGCATGGCCGGTTTGACAGCAGAAAGCAGATTACTGGCCCTGGAGCACCCGGCAATAAATATTTTGGCAATTATCCTGATTACGGTCGGTTGGTCAAAGCATAAAACAAAGGAAACTGGTGAAGCCAAGTTTAAAGTTTTTTCGATATTCTACGGATTAGGATTATTATTGATTCTGATTAGAATTCCATGGCATTTATGGTTTTAAAATAAATGAAAGTCCTCTTTGCGGGACTTTTTTCATTTAGGTATGGTATTTGTAAATTAATAAATCCAGAACAATTGTTATGAAACATAAATCAATAGTATTGTCGTTAGTTATAATTGCCGCAACGTTCTTTACCGGATTTTGTGTCAATGCTCAGCAGACGACGAAACCCCAACTCTTAAAAACGGTTCAGGATACTGCAAAAAGCAAAATAATTGATGTAGACAGTCTAAAATTCCCCGTAAACCCAAAGTCCAAGTTGCTTTTCTTCAAAAACAAAGCGCACGCCTCTTATTACGCCGATAAATTCAACGGAAGAAGGACCACGAGCGGGAAAAAATTCAGCAATAACAGTTATACTGCCGCCCATAGGAAATTTGCCTTTGGAACCAAACTGAAAGTAACCAATGAAGCGAACGGGAAATCGGTGATCGTGGAAATTACTGATAGAGGCCCCTTTATACGCGGACGTGAAATCGACCTGACCAAAAGGGCTTTTATGGACATTGCTAATAATAAAGGCAGCGGCTCTCTGCTCGTAACGATCGAGCTGGTTTTAGAATAATTTATTTACTCCATCCTGTAAAGGGGTGCTGGCTGAGATAAGCATTGTAAAACCGTTCGTTATTTGTCACTTCCTGGCCCAGCCAATTTGGTTTTTCAAAGGATTCGAATTCGGAATTAAGCTCTATTTCTGCTATTATCAAGCCTTCATTGTTGCCAAAGAACACGTCAACTTCGTAGGTATGAGTACCGACTTGCACTTCATATCTTTTTTTCTCAATTACGCCATTTTCACACAGCAGTAAAAGTTGTTGGGCATCTGTTTTTGGAATTTCCTTTTCCCATTCAAAACGCGACATTCCGGATGTATTTCCTTTCCCTTTTACAGTAAGGAAGGCCTGTTCGCCCCGAATTCTGACCCGTACGGTACGGTTCGGGTTGGAATTCAGATATCCTTGAGCGATGTCATGGACTGTATGGGATTTGCTTCTAAAATCTTCTGAAGTAACGAGAAATTTACGCTCTATTTCAATCATTTTTGGTCCTGATTATTTTGTGAGTAAGTTAATGAAAATTGACGGACCAATTTGTATTTTTACACCATACAGAAGAATTTCATCTGCGTTTTTTACATCAAAAAAGAAGTGTCGAACAACAGCGTTAGTGCTGGCTATAACTATGCATGAATTTCCCGAAAATAGAAAAATTATACACGTCGATATGGACGCATTTTATGCCTCTGTAGAGCAAATGGATAATCCTGAATTGCGAGGGAAAGCTGTTGCTGTAGGGGGAAATGAAATACGAGGCGTGGTTTCAGCGGCCAGTTATGAAGCACGGAAGTTTGGGGTCCGTAGCGCCATCAGCGGGGTTTTGGCTAAAAAATATTGTCCGGAATTGATTTTTGTCAAGCCGAGATTCGACCGGTACAAAGAAATCTCATTACAAATCCGTAAAATCTTCTTTGATTATACCGATTTGGTTGAGCCGCTTTCATTGGATGAAGCCTACCTGGATGTGACTCAAAACAAAAAAGGAAACCCCAGCGCATCTTTAATTGCTCAGGAAATCCGGATGCGTATCTTGAATGAGGTCGGATTGACAGCTTCTGCAGGAATTTCGGTCAATAAATTTGTAGCCAAAGTAGCGAGTGATTATAATAAACCAAACGGACAAAAAACAGTTAATCCGGATGAAGTTATGACTTTTTTGGAAGAACTGCCTATCCGAAAATTTTATGGGGTGGGAAAAGTAACGACCGAAAAAATGTATCAGTTGGGGATTTTTACCGGCGTGGATTTAAAGAGCAAATCATTGGAGTTTCTGGAAAAACATTTTGGAAAATCGGGAAACTTCTATTATAATGTGGTACGCGGAATTCACAATAGTGAGGTGAAATCCGATCGCATCACCAAATCGGTGGCGGCGGAGCATACTTTTGATGAGAATCTTTCGTCGGAAATTTTCATGCAGGAACGTTTGGAGATTATTGCAGGGCAATTGGAAAAGAGATTGAAAAAGCACAATATTGCCGGGAAGACGGTGACGCTTAAAATAAAATATAGCGATTTTTCACAACAGACCAGAAGCAAAACGCTGCCGTATTTTATCTCGGATAAAGCATTATTGTCAGAAACGGCCAATGAATTATTATACCAGGAGCGTCTGAAAAACTCTGTCCGTTTACTCGGAATTTCGCTTAGCAATTTAAATACCGAACTCAAAAAATCAATTGTTGTTCAGTTGAAATTTGATTTTTAAGAATTAAAAATCCGATAGCAGTACCATCGGATTAATCATTTTATTTAAATCAAAAATTAGTCTATTTCTGAAACACGAAGCGTGTTCACCATCCCTTTATCCGAAATCGGCATGGCTGCCAAATTGATTAACATGTCACCTTTTTGGACGCATCCCTTATCTCTGGCGATTTGATTGACATCTACAATTGTATCATCTGTACTGTCAAACTTGTCATAGTAAAAAGAGCGTACTCCCCAAAGTAAATTCAACTGTGTCAGCATTCTTTTATTGGATGTAAATACCAAAATATGGGATGGCGGTCTCCACGCTGAAATCTGAAAAGCGGTATAGCCACTATTGGTCAACGTACAAATCGCTTTTGCTTTGATTACATTGGCCATTTGGGCCGCGTGATGACAGATGGTTTTGGTAATGTAGCGGTTGGTTTTTATCTGTGGTGTGTTTTGAGGCACTAAAATCAAAGGTGAATCTTCCACAGCTTCAATGATTTGCGTCATTTTTTCAATTACCTGAACCGGATAATTACCTACCGAAGTTTCCCCCGAAAGCATTACCGCATCGGCACCATCCATTACGGAATTGGCGACATCATTCACCTCGGCACGCGTAGGCGTAAGGCTAGTAATCATGGTTTCCATCATCTGGGTAGCGATAATCACCGGAATTCGCGCCGTTTTTGCTCTATTTACCAGTTTTTTCTGAATCAAAGGTACTTCGTGTGCCGGAACTTCAACTCCAAGATCACCACGGGCAACCATCAATGCATCACAATGTGCGATGATTTTATCGATGTTTTCAACTCCTTCGGGCTTTTCGATTTTCGCTACGATTGGAATTTTATGATCGGAATTATCTGCGATTAAATTTTGCAGTTCAATTAAATCTTCTGCAGTCCTGACAAATGAAAGCGCAATCCAGTCCACTTTCTGCTCAATGGCAAAAAGCGCATCTTTGATGTCTTTCTCTGTTAAAGCAGGCAACGATACTTTAGTATTTGGTAGGTTTACCCCTTTTTTGGATTTCAACGGGCCGCCTTGTACAACTCTGGCAACCACTTCCGTTTTTCGGTTGGTTTCAACCACTTCAAAGATCAGCTTCCCGTCATCCAATAATATACGTTCCCCGGGATTCACATCGCTTGGAAACCCTTTGTAATTCATATATACTTTTTCGGCTGTACCTAAAAGATCTTCGGCGGTGGTAAACGTGATCAGATCGCCATTATTTACAACTACATCCTCTTTCATTACACCAACGCGAAGTTTTGGGCCTTGTAAATCGGCAAGGATAGCAGTGGTATAACCAAACTCATCGTTCAGCCCTCTGATCAGGTCGATTTTCTCCTTAACATCAGCATAATCGGCATGCGAAAAATTGACACGGAAAACATTCACCCCTGCGTCAATCATTCTCTTCAAAACATCTTTCGTACTGCAGGCAGGTCCTAATGTGGCTACAATTTTAGTTTTTTTGTTTGTTAGCATTTTGTATTAAAAAATTAAATTGTTTTTTGATTTTATCTGATCGTTATCAACTTTATAAACCGCCGATATCCGATCTATTGTATTTATTTTAGTGGTAATTTCCTCGATGTCCACTTCCGCATTTTCGATTTTGAGGAAAAAATCAACTTTCTTCAATTCGGGCAACAGATATACCTTAGTGGAAACTTCCATGCTTGTATCGGCAAAAAGATTCTGCTGGTTGTCTTTTTTTTGGACGATTACCTCGTTTTTATTCTGAATGAGATTCCAATAGCTGTCGATTTCAATTTCCTCAAAAATGTATCTGGAAAAATGGGTTTCGCCCTCTTTTACTGTAATCTGAATCTCGTTTTTACTCTTGCTCAAAAGGATGGGCAATTTCTGGTTTAAAAAATAAGCCAGGCGATAATCTTCCAAAGAAGTGTGTATCGCAACGAGCTCATAGTCAACGTCGTCAAATTCTCCTATGTACAACTTATGAGTCGCCATTACTGTTTAAATAAGTCTGTAAATATACTGTTTCTTCGTAATAAAAAGAGGCGTAAAAAAACATGTTAACGTTAAATTTTTAACGAAAACATGTAGACAAGCATGAAAATTAAATTATTTCCCGTCGATTTTTGTTTGAAACACAAAATAAGCGCGTTGAGAAGCTTTTTCTTCGGCTTTCTTTTTTGAAGTGGCCCGGGCTTTTGCAACTACTTTGTCGTCAATGCTTAACTTCACGCCGAAGAGTCTTTCCCCGGTGATTTCATTATCCTCATATACATCATAATGAAACGTTTTTTTCTCTTTCTGGCACCATTCAATCAGCAAACTTTTGTAACTGATGACTTTTCCTTCCAGTTTAGCAATATCCACATACGGAAGAATGACCCTTTTTTGGATGAATTTTTCGCAATATGGATAGCCGCGATCAAGAAAAATGGCTCCAACCAATGCTTCAAAAAGATTTCCGTGGATATTTTCGCCGAAATGCTGCACCGGAACCTTACTTTCAATGAATTGGATTAAATTAAGATCTCTTCCCAATTCGTTCAAATGTTCGCGGCTGACAATTTTGGAACGCATTTTTGTCAAATACCCTTCGTCTCCGGCCGGTGCCTTACTGAAAAGGTGGGCGGCAATAACTGAACTAAGCATTGAATCGCCGAGAAATTCCAATCGTTCGTAATTGACTGGATTTCCTTTCGGATCCATTTTGCTTAAGGAGCGGTGGGTAAACGCTTTTTTGTAGTAACTAATGGTAATAGGTTTGAATCCTATTATTTTTTGCATATCAGTAAAAAAAATCCCGTCTTCTTCAGAGCGGGATTTTTGAAATATTTTTCTGATTATACCCATAACATTTAATTAAAGGTCCAGTTTTTTAACAAGAACGCAAGCATTGTGACCACCAAAACCAAAAGTATTGCTCATGACCACTTTCATATCTCTTTTCTGAGCTTTGTTGAAAGTGAAATTCAATTTACCGTCAATGTTTTCGTCATCGGTAAAATGATTGATGGTTGGAGGAACTATTCCATGTTTCAAGGAAAGAATAGACGAAATAGTTTCTACAGCTCCGGCAGCACCCAATAAATGTCCAGTCATCGATTTAGTCGAATTCAGGTTCATCGTATAAGCGTGTTCGCCAAAAACGTGAAGAATCGCTTTGCTTTCGGCCATATCCCCTAAAGGAGTTGATGTACCGTGCATGTTCACACCGTCTACGTCTGTCGGTTTTAACCCGGCATCTCTCAAACAGTTGATCATTACATTTTTCGCGCCTAATCCTTCCGGATGTGGAGCCGTAATATGATGTGCGTCTGCTGACATTCCGCCTCCGCCAATTTCACAATAAATAGTAGCACCACGTGCTATTGCATGTTCGTATTCTTCCAGAACCAACGCTCCGGCACCTTCACCAAGAACAAAACCGTCACGCTCTTTGTCCATTGGTCTGGAAGCGGTTTTAGGATCGTCATTCCTGGTTGACAAGGCATGCATGGCGTTGAATCCGCCCATTCCGGCAATGGTAACGGCAGCTTCAGAGCCTCCGGTAATCATTGCATCGGCATGCCCCAATCGAATATAATTGAAAGCGTCAATAATGGCATTGGTAGAAGACGCACAAGCAGAAACTGTCGCGAAGTTAGGCCCTCTGAATCCGTATTTTATAGAGATATGCCCACAAGCAATATCCGAAATCATCTTTGGTATAAAGAAAGGATTGAAACGTGGTGTTCCGTCTCCTTTGGCATAATCAAGCATCTCAATCTGAAATGTCTCCAATCCACCGATTCCTGAACCCCAAATTACACCTACGCGGTCCTTGTCTAATTTTTCCAGATCAAAATTGGCATCACGTACCGCCTCGTCAGACGAAACCATGGCATATTGCGCATAACGGTCCATCTTTCTGGCTTCTTTTCGGTCTATAAAATCTTCGACATTGAAACCTTTTAATTCGCAGGCAAACTTCGTTTTAAATTTAGAAGTGTCAAAATAAGTAATCGGAGCAGCACCACTAACGCCATTTATAAGACCATCCCAAAATTCCTGGATGTTGTTCCCAATCGGGGTAAGTGCACCTAAACCTGTTACTACAACTCGCCTTAATTCCATACGTACAATTTTATGGTTATGAATGTAAACAAATAATACCTATGCTTTCTTCTATGTTATAAATCATAAAAAGACATAGGTATTACAATACTTTATATTGATGATTGCTTTCACAATCAATGGTTTAAAATTTAAAAAAATAATAACACCCGTAAACAAAGCTGACTACGGGTGCAAAATGTATTATTTTTTAGCTTCTTCGATGTAAGAAATTGCTTGACCTACAGTAGCAATGTTTTCAGCTTGGTCGTCTGGAATCTGGATGTCAAATTCTTTTTCAAACTCCATAATAAGTTCAACAGTGTCTAATGAATCAGCTCCTAAATCATTCGTGAAGCTTGCTTCTGTTACAACTTCGTTTTCGTCAACGCCTAATTTGTCTACGATAATCGCTTTAACTCTTGATGCAATGTCTGACATAATCTTTAATTTTAAAATTTAATTGATGGCAAAAATAAAAAACTTTATTTTAAAACCACACTTTAGTTAATAAATGTGACTACGAATTTAAAAAAATAATTTAATAAAGACTCCCTAAATCTATTTATTATCATTTATTATTCTTTTTTTTGTGTGATAAAAACCACAGGATAAATGAAAAAGATAGTGCTATTTGCTTCGGGATCGGGTACCAATGCTGAAAACATCATACTGCATTTCAACAAAACAAATAGCGGAACTGTAGCCGCGGTATTTTCTAACAATCCAGATGCCAAAGTATTAGAGAGAGCCCAAAAATTAAATGTACCGACGGTGGTTTTTTCAAAAGAACAGTTTTCAGACGGAACCATCCTTCAAAAACTAATCGATTTGAAGCCTGATTTAATTGTGTTAGCCGGTTTTTTATTGAAATTACCTCATAGTCTAGTAGAAGCTTTCCCGGATAAAATCATCAACATCCATCCTGCGCTTTTGCCTAAATATGGTGGAAAGGGAATGTATGGAATGCACGTGCACCGCGCTATTATAGAAAATAAAGAGGTGGAGACCGGGATTTCAATCCATTTTGTCAATGAACATTATGATGAGGGAAACATCATTTTTCAAAAAACTGTCGCGCTTAACGGAAAGGAATCCCCGGAAGAAGTGGCCGAGAAAGTCCATCAGTTGGAACAGCTTCATTTTCCGGAGGTAATTGCGGAATTACTGAAGTAATATTTCATCAAATAAACACATAACCTATAAATGAGTCACGACGTACATATCTATACAGATGGCGCTGCCAAAGGAAATCCTGGGCCCGGTGGGTATGGAGTGGTGATGGAATGGGTTGGAAAACCATATAGAAAAGAATTTTATGAAGGCTTCCGTCACACAACGAACAACCGCATGGAATTGCTCGCGGTTATTGTTGGACTCGAAAAATTAAAAAGCCCCAACACCAAAGTCCTTGTAGTGTCGGATTCGAAATACGTTGT
The DNA here is from genome assembly GCF_007109225.1 of Flavobacterium sp. GT3R68. Lineage (GTDB taxonomy): Bacteria > Bacteroidota > Bacteroidia > Flavobacteriales > Flavobacteriaceae > Flavobacterium. Next base: position 272,678 of record NZ_VJZK01000001.1, on the reverse strand, counting down.
GGACTCCGTTTTAAAAAAATGGGTTTTCGGTTGGGAGAAAAAAGGTTTTGCAGGAAAGAAAAACCCGGATCTATGGGCACGTTTTCTGAAAATTTACCGCAAGCACCAGGTCGATTTCCAATGGATTCGAGGCCACAACAATCATCCGCAAAACGAAAGATGCGATGTATTGGCGGTAATGGGTTCCCAAAGCGCCCAGCAATCCGTTGATGCTTTTTATGAAAACGAGGAACGAAAAGTAATTTAACTTACTGTTTTTCAGCTTTATAATTTGGCAAAACTTTACAACTAAGACCCATTGCAACTTTCAAACTTATAAAGTATCTTTGCCCCTTAATTCGAAACTCAGGAAATGAATTGAAGCATAAGATAAATTCGATGTACACACCGATGAAGATATGCCAATTCCATAATCTAAAAAAAACAAATATTATCTAAGTATGAATAAATTATTGATTGTTGGAACCGTTGCTTTCGACGCTATTGAAACTCCTTTTGGAAAAACAGATAAAATTTTAGGCGGAGCTGGAACTTATATTGGTCTGTCGGCTTCCCATTTTAACTTAAAATCTGCTATCGTTTCTGTTGTCGGTGATGATTTCCCACAAGAATATTTAGATTTATTGACAGCACGAAATATTGATATTTCAGGTCTTGAAATAGTTCCGGGCGGAAAAACCTTCTTTTGGAGCGGTCGTTACCATAATGATTTGAATTCAAGGGATACTTTGGATACTCAATTGAATGTATTGGCAGATTTTCAGCCAAAAGTGCCTCAGAATTTTCAGGATGCAGACGTGGTGATGTTAGGGAACTTACATCCATTAGTTCAAAGCAGTGTTTTGGATCAGATGACAACACAACCTAAATTGGTGGTTTTGGATACAATGAATTTTTGGATGGACTGTGCGTTGCCGGAATTATTGGAAGTAATCAAACGTGTGGACGTGATTACCATCAATGATGAAGAGGCGAGACAACTTTCAGGGGAATACTCATTAGTGAAAGCTGCTGCCAAAATCCATACGATGGGACCAAAATATGTGGTGATCAAAAAAGGAGAACACGGAGCGCTTTTGTTCCATAACAAAGAGGTATTCTTTGCTCCGGCATTACCTTTGGAAGAAGTTTTCGATCCAACAGGGGCGGGAGACACTTTTGCAGGAGGATTCGCAGGATACATTACGCAAAGCGAAAATGTGTCTTTTGACAATATGAAAAACGCCATTATTTATGGATCCAATTTAGCTTCCTTCTGTGTAGAAAAATTCGGGACCGAAAGAATGATTGGCCTTGAAAACGAAGAAGTTGTTAACAGATTGAAACAATTCAAATCTTTGACACAATTCGAAATTACATTATAATGCAATTATGCAAAGCCTCGGAAACGGGGCTTTTTCAATATATACAATTTAACTGGATTTCCATCGCAATGGAATGATTGTTGAGCAAATAATACAACTACAACAAACAACAACACAATGAGCGACGCAATTAAACACGAATGTGGGATAGCATTTTTAAGACTACTAAAACCGCTTGAATTTTATAAAAAGAAGTACGGTACCGCTTTCTACGGAATACAAAAAATGTATCTTCTTATGGAAAAACAGCACAACCGTGGTCAGGACGGAGCTGGTTTTGCCAGCATCAAACTGGATATGGAGCCGGGAGAAAGATACATCAGCCGCGTGCGTTCCAATGATGCGCAGCCAATTCAGGATGTGTTTGCCCAAATCAATGAAAGAGTAAATGAAGAAATGGCGCTGCATCCGGAATATGCTGACAATGTGGCACTTCAGAAACAAAACATTCCTTACGTAGGGGAAGTATTTTTAGGACACGTCCGCTATGGGACTTTTGGTAAAAACAGTATCGAAAGCGTACACCCTTTTTTACGTCAGAACAATTGGATGCACCGGAACCTGATTGTTGCCGGAAATTTCAACATGACCAATGTGAAAGAATTATTCAGCAGCCTGATTGAACTGGGGCAGCATCCAAAAGAAATGGCGGATACCGTAACGGTGATGGAAAAAATAGGTCATTTTCTGGATGATGAAGTAACCGACTTGTATCATGAATGCAAAATGAATGGCTTGTCCAAAAGAGAAGCGTCTCCTGTAATTGCAGAAAAATTAGAGATTGCCAAAATATTGCGCCGCGCTTCCAAAGGTTGGGACGGTGGTTATGCCATGGCGGGACTTCTAGGCCACGGTGATGCATTCGTTTTCAGGGATCCTGCAGGAATTCGTCCTGCATATTTTTATCAGGATGATGAAATTGTAGTGGTAGCCTCAGAACGCCCGGTGATACAGACCGTATTCAATATTGATTTTGAAAAAGTACAGGAATTAACCCCCGGACATGCATTAATCATCAAGAAAAACGGAAAAGTTACCGAAGAAGAAATCATTACGCCAACCGTTAAAAAAGCCTGTTCTTTCGAACGGATTTATTTCTCCAGAGGAAGCGATGCCGAAATTTATCAGGAACGTAAAAATTTAGGAAAATTAATCCTGCCGGCAGTTTTGGATGCCATCGATAATGATACCGACAATACGGTTTTCTCTTATATTCCGAACACGGCAGAAACCTCATTCTACGGAATAGTAGAAGCCGCTCAGGATTTTCTGAACCAACGAAAAAATAATTTCATTCTGGCGAACAAGGACACGCTGACCAAAGAGTCTTTGCAAGAATTACTTGCAGTGAAAATCAGAACTGAAAAAGTGGCTATAAAAGATGCTAAGCTGCGTACTTTTATTACCGAAGACAGCAGTCGTAATGATTTGGTGGCCCACGTTTACGATGTGACGTATGGCGTAATCAAGCCAACTGACAACTTAGTGATCATTGATGACAGTATTGTTCGGGGAACCACGCTAAAAATGAGTATCATCAAAATGATGGACCGTTTGAAGCCAAAAAGCATTATTGTAGTATCGTCGGCGCCACAAATTCGCTACCCTGACTGTTATGGTATAGATATGGCCAAATTGGAAGGCCTTGTGGCTTTTCAGGCTGCGCTCGAATTATTGAAGGAAAGAAACCTGTACCATATTGTAGACGAAGTGTACAAAAAATGCAAAGCTCAGGAAAACATGAGAGACAGTGAAGTGGTCAATTATGTAAATGAGATCTATGCGCCGTTCCATCCACAGGAAATTTCAGATAAGATTGCCATTATGCTGACCGACGTTTCAGTAAAAGCCGAAGTGAAAATCATTTTCCAGACTGTCGAAAATCTGCACATTGCCTGTCCAAAGAATTTGGGCGATTGGTACTTTACAGGGGATTATCCAACACCGGGTGGAAACCGGGTAGTGAACCGCGCTTTCATGAATTTTTACGAAGGGAAGGACGCAAGAGCGTACTAAAATCGTAACAAAAATGCACTTAATCGATTTTATTAGCCATTCGTCTAATATATTTTTTAAACTAAGGCATTCAATATAGATTTGTTCCACCATAGCATTAGTAGGTTAAGTTTATGGTAGATTTGGGGCAAAAAGGGTGGAAGCAATTCCACCTTTTTTATTGGAAAAAAGTCAACGAATGTAACAATATATAACAGGTTGTGAACGCTAACAAACCAACATTTTTTGTTTAATCGATTTTTCTAACCGTTCATCTGATTTATTTTTTTTATTAATCCTTTCAGTATAGATTTGTTTCACCATAGCATTAGTAGGTAAAGTTTATGGTAGATTTGGGGCAAAAAGGGTGGAAGCGATTCCACCTTTTTTATTGGAACAAAGTCAAGGAAATATAGCATCAAAGGGCTATTTTAACGACTCTGCTAACAAAGATGTTTTGCTTCATCGATTTTTATAGCCGTTCCTCTGATTTATTTTTTTTATTAAATCTTTCAGTATAGATTTGTTTCACCATAGCATTAGTAGGTAAAGTTTATGGTAGATTTGGGGCAAAAAGGGTGGAAGCGAT
>NZ_VJZK01000001.1:0-268724 GCF_007109225.1 Flavobacterium sp. GT3R68 | reverse complement strand
TCTTTCAGTATAGATTTGTTTCACCATAGCATTAGTAGGTAAAGTTTATGGTAGATTTGGGGCAAAAAGGGTGGAAGCGATTCCACCTTTTTTATTGGGACAAAGTCAAGAAAACCAAACATAAAAAAAAGCGCCGGGAATTTTCCCGGCGCTTTTTTATTTAAACAATAAAAATCTTATTTCTCCGATGCATATCTTCTCGCCACTTCCGTCCAATTGATCACATTGAAGAAAGCTTCAATATAATCCGGTCTTCTGTTTTGGTAATTCAAATAATAAGCGTGTTCCCAAACATCCATTCCTAAAATTGGAGTTCCGCCACAACCTGTGCCCGGCATCAACGGATTGTCCTGGTTCGGAGTTCCGCAAACGTCCAGTTTACCCCCTTTTTGAACACAGAGCCAAGCCCATCCGGAACCAAATTGAGTAGCACCTGCTTTGGAAAATTTAGCTTTGAATTCTTCAAATGTCCCGAAATCCCTTTCGATGGCTTCCATCAAATCTCCGGTTGGTAGTCCCCCGCCGTCGGGTGACATTACCGTCCAGAAAAGATTATGATTGTAATAACCACCACCATTGTTACGGACCGCCGCATTTTTCATGTCGAGGTTAATCAGGATATTTTCAATAGTTTTGCCATCCGTATCCGCTCCTGTAAGCGCAGCGTTCAAATTGGTGGTATAAGCATTATGATGTTTTGAATGGTGAATTTCCATCGTGCGCGCATCAATATGTGGTTCTAATGCGTCATACGCATACGGTAATGTCGGTAATTCGAAAGCCATAGTATAGGTGTTTAAATGATTTATAAATATTTTATTCAAATTTAAACATTTAACTTTGGAATTGAAATACTACCTTGTTATAATTTACCTAAATAATCTGAAATATCTTATTTTTAGTGAATTGTGAGGGTCGTTTTCAGGAGCTGTTTCCTGCTGTCCGCTGTATCTTTTGTACCGAACCCCGGCCCATAAGGATGCCGCTTACATCAGGGCTAAACCCTCCGAAATAAGATTTAGGATTTAATACAAGACAACAAAATGCAAAGACCTTCCTTCTCCATATACGACGCATCGGCCGGCTCCGGAAAAACGTATGCCCTTGTCAAAGAATACCTCAAAATCATTCTTGTTGCCCATAAAAATGATGCGTACCGTCACATTCTCGCCATTACGTTCACCAATAAAGCGGTGCACGAAATGAAAAGCCGGATTGTCGGCAGCTTATCCGAATTTGCCAAAGACGAACCGAGTTCGAAAGCTTCCGATTTAATGAACCATTTGTCGGGAGATACCGGACTGTCATTGCCCCAGATCAAAGCCAAATCCCAAAACATCATCAAGCACATCATTCATAATTATGCTGCCTTTGATATTTCCACGATTGATAAATTTACCCACAAGGTCATTCGGGCTTTTGCACACGATTTGAACCTGCCAATGACTTTCGAGGTAACACTCGATACCGAAAATTTGCTAATTGAAGCCGTCGACGCCATTATTGCACAAGCCGGGGAAGATGAAACGCTGACCAAACTGCTGATCGATTTCACGATGGAAAAAACCGACGATGACAAAAGTTGGGACATCTCACGGGAAATACTCGAAACCGGCCGCCTGGTTTTAAACGAAAATAACCGAAACGAAATCGTTCACTTCCGCGAGAAATCCATTGGGGAGTTCGTCGATATCAAAGTCAATTTGGCGGAAGCCTGCAAAGTTTTGGAAAAAGAGAGCATCGTTTTTGGTAATGAGGCAATGTCATTACTCGAAAAAAACGGAATCGATCTAAAGTCATTCTCAAGAGGCACTTTTCCAAATCACATTGTCAGCATTCAAACCGGGAAATTCAACCCAAAAAATAAAACCTTTCACGAGTTTGATCATGTAGCCATTAACAAAACCGCTGGCGACCGCTCAATTATCGAAGACATTATTCCCGAGTTGCTGGAAATCCTGGGAAGCGTCTATAAAAATTACGAGAAAAGTGATTTCTATAAAGCTTTCCTAAAAAACATCACGCCGCTTTCGCTGCTCAATACCGTGAGTAACGAATTAAATAAAATCCAGAAAGAGCAAAACGTTCTTTCGATTAGCGAGTTTAATGCGATTATCCATCGCGAAATCCAAAACCAGCCTGCCCCATTTATCTATGAACGATTGGGCGAGCGTTACCGCCATTTTTTTATCGATGAGTTTCAGGACACTTCCGAAATGCAGTGGCAAAACCTGATTCCGCTAATTGACAATGCGCTTTCCGGCCAGGATGATTTTGGGGTCAAAGGATCGTTAATGATTGTCGGCGACCCGAAACAATCTATCTATCGTTGGCGTGGTGGGAAAGCGGAACAGTTTATTGAATTGAGTAAAGATCAGAATCCTTTCAATAATCCGGATAAAAAACTGGAAACGCTGGATAAAAATTACCGCAGTTATTCCCGGATAATTGAATTCAACAATGATTTTTTCCAAATGCTGTCCAATGAATTTGCGCATGTGGATTACAAGGATTTATATGAAAACCACAGCACGCAGAATACCAATGAAAAAACGGGCGGCTATGTAAATATTTCCTTTATTCCACCGGTTCTGGATGTAGAGGATCAGGATGAAACGCTTGGTAAAACCGAATTATATCTGCTAACGACTTTACATACCATTCAGAAAGTCAAGCAACAGGGATTCCAATATAAGGACATCGTGATTCTTACTCGAAAACGCGACCAGGGAATTGCAATAGCCAATTATCTGACAGAGCAGGGCGTTCCGTTGCTTTCATCGGAAACGTTGATGATTCAGAATGCGACGGAGGTCCGGCTGATTATTCATTTGCTGCGCTATTTAAAAAACCACGCTGATTTAGAGGCAAAAGCACATTTTCTCCATTATGTGGCGCAAAATGTGCAACATAAAATACCGGTTCATGATTTTATTGCCGAAGGAATGGCGGCCAAAGATGAAACGATTTTCGAGGACTGGCTGATGAGTTTTGATATTTCGCTTTCTTTTCAGAACATCCGAAAAAAATCGCTGTATGAAGCAGTCGAAACCATTATCTCTAAATTCATCAATCCCAAAAGTAACAACGCCTATGTGCAATATTTTTTGGATATCGTTTTGGAACGCGATGTGCGGAACCAAGCCGGAATTTCAGACTTTCTAAACTACTGGGATAAAAACGGTGAAAAATTCAGCATTCCATCGCCGGAAGGTAAAAATGCGGTGCGGATTATGACCATTCACAAATCAAAAGGATTGGAGTTTCCGGTGGTGATCATGCCTTTCGCCGAAGAAGATTATGCCAGAAAACCAAAAGACCGATTATGGCTCACCACGGAAGATGAAGTATTTGGGCTGCCTAAAGTTTTGATTGATAATAGCAGTGCCGTCGAAGGATTCGGGGAAGACGCCGTTTTGGTTTACAACCAGAAAAAACAGGAAGACTTATTGGATAACATCAATGTGTTGTATGTGGCATTAACCCGTTCGGAAGAACAGTTGTATATCATTTCTAATATGAATTTTACATCCAAAGGTGAAGTGAAGACTAATAATATGTCGACCTTCTTTATCGATTATTTGGCAGGCAAAGGATTGTTTGATCAAAATATACTGCAGTATGAATTTGGAAATCCGGTCAAATTATCTAGCGATAATCATGAAGATTCCGCATTGAAAATGATTCCGCTTGTCAGTGAAATCCTGAATCCAAAAAATATAAAGATTGCCCAAAAAGAAGCGCTGATGTGGGGCACACATCAACAGGAAGCTATCGAATATGGTAACGTGATTCATGAAATATTGTCTTTTGTCAAAATCAAAAAAGATGTCGACCTCGCAATTATCAAATCAATTGAAAGCGGTTTGATTACCTTCAATCAAAAAGATACAGTATATAGGACAGTGAATGAAATTGTCAACCATTTGGAATTGGAAAATTATTTTGCAGAAGGTAACGAAGTATTGAACGAACAGACCATTATTCAAAAAGAAGGAAAAACGATTAAGCCCGACCGGATAGTACTGGCCAAAAACAACGAAGTTTTGCTGTTGGATTATAAAACCGGAATACATCAAAGCAAATATCAATTTCAATTGGAAAATTACCAACACGCCATTGAATTAATGGGGTTTAAAGTGACAAAAAAAGCCCTCATATATATAGGGGAACAAATCAATGTAGTAAATTTGTAAACTGAAAAATTAAAGAAAACATAACTGACTAAAAATAAATACTGCCTAAAATGTACGGAAAAATCAAGGAATACCTGCAATCAGAATTGGATACAATACAGGACAATGGAATTTTCAAATCGGAAAGAATTATCACTTCCCCTCAAGGAGCGGAAATTACGATTTCAACCGGAGAAACTGTTTTAAACTTTTGCGCGAATAATTATTTAGGGTTATCCTCGCACCCGGAAGTGATTCAGGCGGCAAAAGACGCTTTGGACACACACGGTTTCGGAATGTCTTCGGTTCGTTTTATATGTGGAACGCAGGATATTCATAAAACATTGGAAAGAAAGATCGCCGAATTTTACGGTACCGAAGATACTATCCTTTATGCTGCGGCTTTTGATGCCAATGGCGGGGTTTTCGAACCTTTATTAGGTGAGAACGATGCGATAATTTCCGACAGCCTGAATCATGCTTCAATTATTGATGGTGTTCGTTTGTGTAAAGCGGCCCGCTATCGCTATGAAAACAGCAATATGGAGGATTTGGAACAGCAACTGATTAAAGCCAATGAAGCAGGAACAAGATATAAGTTAATCGTAACCGATGGCGTGTTCTCCATGGATGGTGTCGTGGCTCCGCTGGATAAGATCTGTGATTTGGCCGATAAATATGATGCGATGGTGATGGTGGATGAATGCCATGCTGCCGGTTTCATAGGCGCTACTGGAAAAGGGACGCTGGAAGCTAAGGGGGTAATGGGAAGAGTCGACATCATTACAGGAACATTAGGAAAGGCTTTAGGCGGCGCAATGGGCGGATATACGACAGCCAAAAAGGAAATTATTGAAATTTTGCGTCAACGTTCCCGACCGTATTTATTTTCTAACTCACTGGCTCCTGCCATTGTAGGGGCGTCGATAAAGGTTTTTGAGTTATTGGAAAAAGACACCACACTACGGGATAAATTGGAATGGAATACCAACTATTTCAAAGCTGGCATGAAAAAGGCCGGTTTTGATATTATTGATGGCGATTCTGCAATTGTTCCGGTAATGTTATATGATGCTAAGTTGTCCCAGACGATGGCAAATGAACTTTTAAAGAAAGGGATTTATGTAATTGGATTCTTTTTTCCGGTGGTTCCAAAAGATAAGGCACGAATCCGAGTTCAGCTGTCAGCCGCACATACCACTGCACATTTGGACAAAGCGATAGCTGCATTTACTGAGGTTGGGCAGCAGCTAAAGGTTATATAATTATAGGTTAAGTGTTATATAATTATGGATTTAGTTAAATTTTTTAACATTTAATTTTGTAGTTAAAAATTTACGTGTTACTTTTGTTTTAATAATATAATGTAAACTAACAAAATTAAGTATGAAACATCTTAACAAATTAATGGCTGTTATATGCCTGTTTGTTGGTCTTAGCTCACAAGCTCAGGACAGTAACAACCCATGGGCATTGACATTCGGGGCAAATGCGGTAGACACTAGAATTAGTGCAGCTTCAAGTATTGAAGATCAATTTGGACAATATTTTGACGCAAAAGACAACTGGAACATTATTCCTTCAGTTTCTTATTTGAAAGTTTCGAAGTATGTAGGAAACAATTTCTCGTTTGGAGTAGTTGGATCTGTGAACAAAATTTCGAGATTCGTTAACGAACGCGTTGATCCATCATGGGATTATGTAGTAACAAATCCTGGAAATTTGGCTTATTATGGAATTGATGGGGTTATTAACTATAGCCTTATGAACTTAATGAAATCTAAAGTTATCGATCCTTCTATCCACATTGGTGGAGGTTATACTTTTATGGGTGAAGCTAGCGCTGGAACTGTAAATGGAGGTTTAGGTTTGACTTTTTGGTTTACTGAGCAAGTAGGTCTTTCTTTATCGTCTACTTACAAACATTCATTTGATGACACAAGAACTCCAGATGTAGATGTTGCTTCTCATATGCAGCACTTTGCTGGTCTTACTTTCAAATTTGGTGGTAAGGATACAGACGGAGACGGTATTTATGACAAAGATGATGCTTGTCCAGAAGTTGCTGGTTTAAAGCAATTCAACGGTTGTCCTGATACGGATGCTGATGGTATTCAAGATAGTGCTGATGAGTGTCCAAATGATTTTGGTTTAGCTGCATTAAACGGTTGTCCTGATACTGATGGAGACGGAATCGCTGATAAAGATGATGCTTGTCCTGAAGTTGCTGGTCCTGTATCTATGAAAGGATGTCCAGATGCTGACGGTGACGGTGTTGCTGATAAAGATGACAAATGTGTTACTGTAAAAGGACCAAAAGAGAACGCAGGTTGTCCTTGGCCAGATACTGACGGTGACGGTGTATTAGACAAAGATGATAAATGTATTGACGTTAAAGGAACTGTTGCTAACGCTGGTTGTCCTGAAGTAACGGAAGAGGCTATCAAAAAATTGAATGCTTACGCTAAAACGATCTTGTTTAACTCTGGAAAAGCTACTTTCAAAGCACAGACTATCCCAGTTTTACAATCAATTGTTGCAATCTTAAAAGAATATCCTTATTCAAGATTCATGATTGAAGGTCATACAGATTCTGATGGTACAAATGAATTGAACCAAACATTGTCTGAAAACAGAGCTGCTGCAGTTAAGAATTTCTTAATTGAAAACGGAATCGCTGCTGATAGATTAAATTCAGCTGGTTATGGTGAAACTAAACCAATTGATTCAAATAAAACAGCTAAAGGAAAAGCTAACAACAGAAGAGTTGAAGTGAATCTGATTAAGGAATAATTTATTTCAAATATTTATAGAAAACGCCTCGATTTATCGGGGCGTTTTTTTATTTTTATAAAATGACAGATTCTTCTTTTTTAGGTAAAATAGCGCAGGTTATAATAGATAATTATGCCGGCCAATTATCGGATACTATTGTGGTTCTGCCCAACAAACGGGCAAAGGTATTTTTAATCGAAGCGTTAAAAAAGCAGGTCAGCAATAACATTTTCTCGCCAGAGATTATCAGCATTGAAGACTTTATACAAAATGTCGCCGGCATCCGCTCCGTCGATTCGATAGAACTGCTGTTCGAATTCTTTGAAGTATATTTATCGATTACTGATAAAGCAAACCAGCAGTCCTTTGAACTCTTTGCCAATTGGGCCAAAACACTGCTGCAGGATTTTAATGAAATAGACCGTTATTTATTGGATCCTTCGCATGTCCTCTCTTACTTAAAAGATATTGAAGACATCAAAAAATGGGGCGTCGAAGTCGAAAATAAAACGCAATTGCTGGAAAACTATATTGACTTCTGGAAATTACTGCCCAATTACTACCAGTCGCTGTACGCTCATTTGCTAAATAAGGAAATCGGTTATCAGGGGTTAATTTACAGGGAAGCCGTAAATAATCTGAACCATTTTTCCGAATCTATTCCCGGAAAGCAATTTGTATTTGCGGGTTTCAATGCACTGAATGCAGCCGAAGAAAAAATCATTCAACATTTAATCGAAGCCGATCAGGCTAAAATATTTTGGGACGCCGATCAGGCTTTTATGAACGATCCTTTCCATGATGCCGGTTTGTTTGTCCGCCGTTTCAAAGAGAACTGGAAACATTACAAATCGAATCCGTTCGACTGGATTGTTAATGATTTCTCAGCAACCAAGAGTATCCAGATTATCGGAACACCAAAAACCATTGGTCAAGCAAAAATTGCCGGAAGCATTATTGAAAATTTGCTAAATGAAAATCCCACAGCATCCCTTGATAAAGTCGCCGTCGTTCTGGGAGAGGAAAATCTGCTGGTGCCGCTTTTATATTCGTTGCCTGCTACGGTAGGCGCACTGAATATTACGATGGGCTATTCCGGAAAAAACAACCCCGCACAAATCCTGATTGCCAAATTGTTTAAAATGCACACCAATGCGTTGTCGCGGAATGCCAACAGTTATGTGCTCTATTATAAAGATGTACTCGATATCCTGACGCATCCGCTGGTGGAACCATTTTCCAAAGCCGGTGCAGTGGTGAATATTATCAATCAGCATAATTACACGTTTATTACCCATCAAAAACTGATGGAACTTAATCCTTATCCAAGTGATTTGTTCTTGTTGTTGTTTCAAAAATGGGAAAGCGGGTCGATGGCAGTTCTGGAAACAATCTCCAAGTTGCTTCAGACCATAAAAACGAATCTGAGTAATGATAATGAGGAGGAAAAAATTACCAAAGCTTTTGTTTTTGCCATTTTCAAAGTCATCAACAAACTCATCAATTATTATTCACAGCATCAGCACATCGACAAAATCGAAACGTTGTATGCGATTTATAAGCAAATAATCGATTTAGCCGAAGTTTCTTTCGAAGGGGAGCCATTGAACGGCCTTCAGATTATGGGTGTCCTAGAGAGTCGGGTTTTAGATTTTAATACCGTAATTGTTACTTCTATGAACGAAGGCAAGTTTCCTGCCGGAAAATCCCTGAATTCATTTATTCCGTATGATGTGAAAAAAGAATTGGGCTTGCCAACCTTCAAAGAAAAAGATGCCATTTACACCTATCATTTTTATCATTTGTTGCAACGCGCCAAAAATATTTACCTGTTGTATAATACCGAAAGTGAAGGTTTGGATGCCGGTGAAAAAAGCCGTTTTATTACCCAATTGGAGGTAGAAAAACAACCGAATCACCATTTGTCACACGAAATATACAATGCCGTTTTACCTGAAGCCGCTTATCGGCCGATGGTTATTCCAAAATCGGAATCCGTAATGATGAGGTTACGGGAGATTGCCGATACCGGATTTTCGCCATCTGCCCTGACCAGTTATATCCGGAATCCCATCCAGTTTTATTTTCAAAAAATCCTGCGCATCCGGGAAGTCGAAGAAGTCGAAGAAAATATCGCGCTGAACACGTTGGGAACTATCATCCACGAGACTTTAAAAGCCCTGTATGAACCTTTCATAGGTAAATTTTTATCGGAACATGATATAACAATATGCTTTAAGCTGATTGATGCGGAGGTTCTGAAGCAATTCAAACTCGTATACAAAGAAGGCGAAATCAAGAAAGGGCGAAATCTGTTGGCTTTTGAAGTCGCCAAGCGAAATGTGTCCAACTTTCTGAAAGTGGAAATGGAAAGCATCAAAAATGGGGATTCCATCAAGATTATTGCTTTGGAAGAAACTTTCGAACGTACCTTAAACCATCCGACCCTGCCTTTTCCGGTATTGATTAAAGGGAATGTTGACCGGATTGAAGAACGGAATGGCAAAATTCGCATTATCGATTATAAAACCGGCAAAGTTGACAAAACAAACGTCACTTTAAAAGCATGGACGGGTTTGTCCGATGACATCAAAAACGACAAAATCATTCAGGTTTTGGCGTATGCTTTTATGTATGAAGAAAAAGCTAACAACATGCCGATGGAAGCCGGAATCATTTCTTTCAAAAATCTACGATCCGGGTTTTTACCCTTTAACCTTAAGGAAGAAAAAGAAGCAGTGTTAATTATAGATGAAGCTATTTTATCCAATTATCTGGACCAAATGGTTTTGTTGCTGAATGAGATTTTGGATGAAACGGTTCCTTTTGAGGAAAAGGTTTTGTAATTGCTAGATATTTTTAAAAAAATTGAATAACACTTTCTTCAATTCGGTTTCGTTTTCAATATGCGACATGTGCCCGTGGGCGAAGGTGACCAATGGCACATCGGTATTTTCAATCTGTTCCACTGTTTCCTCATACGCGAGGACAGGGTCTTTTTTCCCTAAAATTAACAATATCGGATAGGGCGCAAAGTGTAATAATACTTCACGGTCGGGTCTGATTTTCATTCCTTCCAGTGAAGCGACAATGCCCTGTAACGAAGTTTTCAACGCTTCCAATTTGACCTTCTCGATTTCATCCGCTAATTTTTCACGATTGTCTTCGCTAAACAAATTCGAAATCGACATGCGGATAAAATTGGCATAATTTTGTTTCACAGCTACAATAGCGCGGTCGCGATTGGTTTTACGTTCCTCGCTGTCGGCTCTTGTTGTTGAATTTAACAGCACTAATCCTTTTACGGTTTCAGGATACAATTCGGCGAAAGCCAAAGCCACGTAACCGCCCATTGAATGTCCTACAAAAATGGCTTTCCGGATACGCAGTTCGGCTAAAACAGCGTGGACGGCATCGGCATTGTCTTCCATCGAGTGGACATATCCCAAACAGTCGGTTTGACCATGCCCCAGTAAGTCTACGGTGATGATCCGGTATTTTTTTGAAAACTCCTCAACATACGGATTCCACATGGTCTGGTTTTCCAAAAACCCATGAAGCAATACAATAGCGGTACCTTTTCCGGTATCGGAATAAGTGATTTTGGTGTTTTTGTGGATGATGTGTTTCAAAAGAAGTTTGAATGAGGGTTGGATTCCAATGCAAAAATAATTTTTTTGATTCGGACTAAAAAATAAAACGGCTTACAAATCAGTAAGCCGTTCAATTTGTATCTAAAAGCGATTATCGCCATCGAGAAGATTTCCCAATCCTCCCAGCAAACTGCCCTCATCTCGGCCACTGCCTCCGGATCTTGGTGCCGATGCAATGATTCGGTCTGCAAGTCTGCTGAAAGGCAACGATTGGATATACACGGTTCCGGGGCCACGAAGGGTGGCATAAAACAAGCCTTCGCCGCCAAAGATGGAGTTTTTGATGCCGCCGATAAATTCGATATCATAATCGACATCTTTTGTAAATCCAACAATACAACCTGTATCTACTTTCAGTATTTCGCCTGCGGCTAATTCTTTTTTAGCCAATGTTCCACCGGAGTGTACAAATGCCATTCCGTCGCCTTCAATTTTTTGCATGATGAATCCTTCCCCACCAAAAAGACCACGGCCTAATTTTCTGGAGAACTCAATTCCGACCGAAACTCCTTTTGCGGCGCATAAGAAAGAATTTTTCTGGCAGATGAATTTCCCTTGGTATTGGGTCAGGTCAATGGCAACGATTTTCCCGGGATAGGGCGCTGCAAAAGACACTTTGCTTTTGGTGTTGCTCTGGTTCAGGAAAGCGGTCATGAAAAGGCTCTCACCGGTCAGGACTCTTTTTCCGGCATTTAATAATTTTCCGAATAATCCGGATTGCTGCTGGTCTGAACCATCACCAAAGATAGTTTCCATTATGATGTTATTGTCCATCATCATAAAGCTTCCTGCCTCAGCGATGACGATTTCCTGCGGATCCAGTTCAATCTCCACATACTGCATTTCTTCACCAAAAATGTGGTAATCTATTTCGTGTGCTTGCATAATTATGTTTTTTTAAGACTCTAAATTTAATTGAAATGAATCCGATTAACGGTTCATTAAACTTTCAATTTCTTCCGCTTCAATCGGGATGTTGCGCATCAGGTTAAAAGGCTCGCCACTTTCCTGAATCACGAGGTTGTCTTCCAGGCGGATTCCGAAACCTTCAGCCGGAATATAAATTCCAGGCTCAACGGTAAATACCATGCTGGCCTGCATTGGTTCCGTCAAAATTCCGTAATCATGGGTGTCCAATCCTAAATGATGGGATGTTCCGTGCATGAAATATTTTTTATACGCCGGCCATTCCGGATTTTCGTTTTGCACATCTGCCGTATCCAAAAGTCCAAGACCGAGTAATTCAGAAGTCATTATTTTACCAACTTCCACATGATATTGTTTCCAAAGCGTTCCGGGAGTCAGCATTTTTGTCGCTTCGTTTTTAACGCGCAAAACAGCGTTGTATACTTCTTTTTGTCGGTCTGTAAATTTCCCTGAAACCGGAATCATTCGGGTCATGTCACTGGAATAATTGGCATATTCAGCAGCTATATCCAATAAAATCAAATCACCGGCTATACATGGTTGGTTGTTTTCAATGTAATGTAGCACATTGGCATTGTTTCCGGAGGCGATAATGGGTGTATAGGCAAACCCTTTGGAACGGTTGCGGATAAATTCGTGAATCAGTTCCGCCTCAATTTCATATTCCATTACATCAGGTTTTACAAAGCCTAATAATCTTCTGAATCCTTTTTCGGTAATGTTACAGGCATTCTGGATTAAATCCAATTCTTCTTTTTCTTTCACGGAACGCAGACGCTGTAAAATCGGATTGCTTTTTGCGACAGCATGCGCCGGGTATTTCTCTTTCCACCATTTTACAAAACGGGCCTCACGGGTTTCTGTTTCAATAGTTGCACGGTAATGTTCATTGGTATTGATGTACATCGTTTCGGCATGTGTCATGATTTCAAACAAAACTTTTTCGAATTCGGGTAACCAATAAACACTTTTGATGCCACTGACTTCAAAAGCGCGTTCTTTCGTTAATTTTTCACCTTCCCAAATTGCAATATGCTCGCTGGTTTCTTTCAAGAAAAGAATTTCCCTTTGATGCTCATATGGGGCATCCGGAAAAAGTAATAAGATGCTTTCTTCCTGATCCACGCCACTTAAGTAAAAAATATCTCTGTGTTGCGCGAAAGGCAAAGTACTGTCGGCCGAAACCGGGTATATATCATTGGAATTGAAAACCGCTACGCTTTTAGGCTTCATCTGAGTGATAAACTTTTCACGATTTTTAATAAATAGGTTTCGATCTATTTGATGGTATTTCATATCGGAGTTTGTTTAAAAGTTGTAAGTTTCAAAATTAGGAACTTTAACACTAAATGTGGTTAATTGGGTGATAAATTTTGTAAGAATGAGCAAAATGAGTATTTTTCGGCTATGAGAGCAAAATATTTCCTTCTGATAATTGTATTTTTTGGGTCTGTTTGTAATGCCCAGGATAAAATACCGTATCGGATTTTTGATAAAAAAGGAAAGAAGACTTCGTATGAAAAATTACTGAAGGCTTCGGCAAAAACCGATGTGGTCCTATTTGGAGAGCACCATAATAATTCAATAGTTCACTGGTTGCAACTTGAATTCACAAAGGATCTGTCCCTGAGAAAAGATTTGGTACTTGGTGCGGAAATGCTGGAGGCCGATAATCAACAACAGCTCAACCGTTATCTGAAAGGCGAAATTGAGCAAGAAACGTTGGATTCAGTTGCCCGTTTATGGCCCAATTATGGAACCGATTACAAGCCTTTGGTTGATTTTGCCAAAAGCAAAAAAATTCCTTTTATAGCGACCAACATTCCCAGACGTTTTGCGAGTATGGTTTTTAAGAAAGGTTTTGAAGCCCTGGAATCCTTATCGGATGAAGAAAAAACCTGGATGGCACCACTTCCAATCCGGTATGATGCAAATTTGCCGGGATATGTCAAAATGATGAAAGAAATGGAAGGCCATGGCGGCGCAAATCTTCCCAAAGCGCAGGCAGTCAAAGACGCGACGATGGCATATTGGATTGCCAAAAACAGAAAAGAAAATACTGTTTTTATCCATTATAACGGAACCTATCATAGCGATAATTACGACGGAATTTATTGGTATCTGAAAAAAGAAAGCCCGTCTCTGAAAATAATTAGCATTGCAACGGTGTCACAAAACAATATTTCAAAATTAGAAACTGAACATTACAATAAAGCCGACTTTATTCTCGTTGTAGATGAAGATGTGACCAAAACGAGGTAAAAATTAACGAAATCTTGGCAAGGTTGTTGCTGTTAAGGACTTCATAAAAAGACAGGGATATGAAAAATTTTATTTTAGGATTACTTATAACTATAGTAAGTATCGGATTTTATTCCTGTGAAGATGCCGATGATATCGCTGCTAATGAACCGTCTTTAATTATCAAATTCAAATTTGATGAAAATCAGGTGCGGTTAAATAATATCGGACAACCTGCCGGGGTTTTATCGGGAAATGCTGCCCAATCACCACTATTCAATACTATTTCTTCCCATTATATCGAGCTGGCTCCAAATGCAAATACCGCATTAGGTCAAGGGACAATTTTATACCATGCGCCGGAAACTACTTTAGGAGGTGCCAATGCAATTGATTTCAGTCAGGCTAAAATTTATGCGGAAGGCGAAACGTTTCTTAAAATCCCGTTAAGTCAAATTGTAAGCGGAAGCTACGAATGGGTACGGGTTTCTTTATCGTATCAGAATTACGACATTGTAATCCGTCAGGATAATGTTGATTATACCGGAACTTTAGCGAGTTTTGTTGGGTTCAATACTTACATTGGAACACATTATATCGGGAATAGTACTTTTCCCGTGAATGCCAACAAAGCGCAGGGTTATTGGGCATTGAATGTTCAGGGAATACCATTTTCGGGCCAGGCACCGGCCGGAGCAACTACCGTTCCGAATCCAATCGCATCGACTTCACCAATACCTGCAGGAAGCTGTGTGGTGACAGGTAAGTTTACAAATAACCTTGTGATTGCCGGAAACGAAACACAGGACATAGAAATGACGCTTTCTTTGTCCAATAACAATAGTTTTGAATGGCGCGAGATAAATGCTGATGGAAAATACGAACCCGCGGCAGGAGAAAATGTAGTTGATATGGGCTTGAGAGGTTTAATTCCGTCGTATCAGTAAGACATCTTTTTAGTCTGAGTCCAAAATATAACACTTTTTATGTCATTAAAAGTGTTTCAAGACAGCCATTTTAAAATCATTATAAATAAGACCGAAAAGGTTGTACTTCATGTCTATTTGCTTTATTTTTGTATAATTTTTTTAAAATAAATTATTCAAATTCTTATGGCAAAATCTGCAGTATTGAAGTCTTCCATTGCGAGAAAAGTCACAATGGCGCTTTCGGGACTTTTTTTAATCGTATTCTTAGCACAACATTTTTTTATAAACAGTTTGTCCGTTTTTGGTCCTGATGCTTTTAATGAAGTTTCTCATTTTATGGGCTATAATCCGCTGGTTCAATACATTGTACAGCCAATCCTTATCTTCGCAGTAGTTTTTCACTTTATCATGGGTTTTGTTTTGGATTTTCAGAACAGAAGCTCCCGACCAATTGCTTATGCAAAATACAATGGTGCGGTAAGCGCCAGCTGGGCTTCGAGAAATATGATTATTTCAGGTTCAGTGGTTTTGGCTTTCATCGCCTTGCACTTATACGATTTCTGGTTTCCGGAAATGGTCTACAAATATGTTGACGCCAGTCCTTTGGAAGCAACACGATATTATCCGGAATTGGTTCACAAATTTGTAAGCCCGGTTCGTACCGGATTATACTGCCTGTCTTTTGTATTATTGGCTTTACACTTATGGCATGGCTTCAATTCTTCATTCCAGTCGGTAGGTTTCAATAACAAATATTCGAAATCATTACACACATTAGGATATGCTTTTGCAATTGTGGTTCCTGTTGGATTCATATTCATTGCATTATTTCATCATTTCAATCATTAATATTAAATTATAATGGCATTAGATTCAAAAATTCCTAACGGACCGATTTCGGACAAATGGACAGATTATAAAGATCATATTAATTTAGTAAACCCTGCCAATAAACGGAACTTAGACGTTATCATTGTAGGTACTGGATTAGCGGGAGGTTCTGCTGCTGCAACTTTAGCAGAATTAGGATATAACGTAAAAGCATTTTGTTTTCAGGATTCACCACGTCGTGCGCACTCAATTGCTGCACAAGGTGGAATCAACGCAGCAAAAAATTATCAGGGAGACGGGGATTCTACATTCCGTTTGTTTTATGATACCGTAAAAGGGGGTGATTACCGCGCTCGTGAAGCAAACGTACACCGTCTGGCGGAAGTTTCAGCCAACATCATTGACCAATGCGTGGCGCAAGGGGTTCCTTTGGCCCGTGAATATGGTGGATTGTTGGATAACCGTTCGTTTGGAGGAACTTTGGTTTCCCGTACTTTTTATGCAAAAGGTCAAACAGGACAACAATTATTGTTAGGTGCTTATTCTGCCATGAACCGTCAAATCGGTCGTGGAAAAATAAAAATGTACAACCGTCACGAGATGCTTGATTTAGTAATCGTAAACGGTAAAGCTCGCGGAATCATCGCACGTAATCTTATCACAGGAGAAATCGAAAGACATTCGGCTCACGCAGTAGTTATCGCTTCAGGAGGTTACGGAAACGTATTCTTCCTTTCGACAAACGCTATGGGAAGTAACGCTACGGCTGCCTGGAAAATCCACAAAAAAGGCGCATTCTTCGCGAATCCTTGCTACACGCAAATTCACCCAACGTGTATTCCGGTTTCCGGCGATCACCAGTCAAAATTAACTTTGATGTCGGAATCGTTGCGTAATGACGGACGTATCTGGGTCCCAAAAAGTTTGGAAGATGCCAAAGCAATCCGTGAAGGCAAAAAGAAACCTACCGATTTATCGGAAGCGGAAAGAGATTATTATTTAGAAAGAAGATATCCGTCTTTTGGAAATTTAGTGCCTCGTGACGTTGCGTCGCGTGCGGCTAAAGAAAGATGCGACGCCGGTTTTGGTGTTAACAAAACAGGTGAAGCGGTATATCTGGATTTTGCTACGGCTATCCAACGTTACGGAAAAGAACAAGCTTTCATCAAAGGATTGGATGCCAATGATGCCAACTTGGTAAAAAAATTAGGAACAGATGCCGTAGCCAATAAATACGGTAACTTATTCCAGATGTATGAAAAAATCGTTGACGAAAACCCATACGCTACGCCAATGATGATTTATCCGGCCGTTCACTATACAATGGGTGGAACATGGGTAGATTATAATTTACAGACGACCATTCCGGGTTGTTTCTCTATCGGGGAATCTAATTTCTCAGACCACGGAGCGAACCGTTTGGGAGCTTCTGCCTTGATGCAGGGATTGGCTGACGGATATTTCGTATTGCCATATACGATTGGAGATTACTTGGCGCCGGACATCAAAGTTGGACCAATTTCAACTGATTTGCCTGAATTCATTGAAGCTGAGAAAGCAGTGAAAGATCAGATAGAAAAATTCATGAATAACAACGGAACGCATTCTGTGGATTATTTCCACAAGAAATTAGGAAAAATCATGTGGGATAAAGTAGGAATGGCTCGTAATGCTACAGGATTAAATGAAGCGATTACTGAAATTGCTGCTTTACGTGAAGAATTTTATAGAGACGTTAAAGTGCCTGGGACAGACAAAGGCTTCAACCAAGAATTAGAAAAGGCTACTCGTGTTGCCGATTTCCTGGAACTGGGAGAGCTTTTCGCAAAAGATGCTTTGCACAGAAATGAATCTTGTGGAGGCCACTTTAGAGAAGAATACGCAACAGAAGATGGAGAAGCACAGCGTGATGATGAAAACTTTGCATACGTTGCCGCATGGGAATATACAGGAAAACCAAGCGATGCCGTTTTACACAAAGAACCATTGACATTCGACAACGTTAAATTAGTAACTCGTAGTTATAAGTAAAAATTAGTCACATGTCAAACGTCATAAAGTCAAACGGCTTTTCACCTTCGACTTTGAGACTTTTAAACTAAAAAAAGATGAAACTTACATTAAAAATATGGCGTCAGAAAAACGCCCAGGATAAAGGAGCAATGGTTGATTATCAAATCGACGGAATTGAACCGGATATGTCATTCCTCGAAATGCTTGACGTTTTCAACGAAGGCTTAATCAATAAAGGTGATGAACCGGTTGCTTTTGATCACGATTGTCGCGAAGGAATTTGCGGTATGTGTTCGTTGTTCATCAACGGAGAAGCGCACGGACCGGACAGATTGGTAACGACTTGCCAGTTGCACATGAGAATGTTCAAGGATGGCGATACCATTACTATCGAACCTTTCAGAGCCAAAGGATTCCCTGTAATAAAGGATTTAGTGGTAGACAGGTCTTCTTTTGACAGAATCCAACATGCGGGAGGATTTATATCGGTAAACACTTCCGGAAACACGATTGATGCCAATACCATTCCTATCAATAAGAAAGATGCGGATGACGCTTTTGATGCGGCAACCTGTATCGGTTGTGGGGCTTGTGTAGCCTCTTGTATCAATGCTTCCGCGATGCTTTTTGTTTCTGCAAAAGTATCTCAGTTTGCATTATTGCCTCAGGGAAGAGTGGAAGCGACGGAGCGTGTTCTGAACATGGTGAACCAGATGGATGCGGAAGGTTTTGGTAACTGTACCAACACCGGAGCTTGCGAGGTTGAATGTCCAAAAGGAATTTCATTAGAGAACATTGCCCGAATGAACAGAGAATACATTTCAGCCAGTTTGAAAGGATAAACTTATATATTTTCAATTTAAAAAACGCATTCATTGATTTGGATGCGTTTTTTGTTTGATTAAAACCGTTTTCCCAATTAAATATTAAATAACAATGCTTTTAGTTTCCGTCAGAATATATTTACCGAAACAAATGCAAAATATGATAAACTGGACTTTAGACTGCAAAAAATTCGTGATTTTTAGTTTGATTTTATTTTCACCTACATTATCGAATGCCCAGGATAAGGGAATCGATTTGGTGAACAGAAGAACAAATAAAACCACTTTTTTAAAGGAAAACAAAAGGATATTAATTAAAACAGATAAGGGTAAGGTTTTTAAAGGAAAATTTAAAATAATTGACAGCGAATCAATGGTAATTAGACAAGATACCATTGCTATGAATTCTGTTGTAAAAATAAAAAGACGTCCGGTAATTTTGGCTGTTGTGTCGGGAGTAGTTATTGCGGGTATTGGCAGTCCAATAATAGTAGCCTGTGCTGCTACTGGTGGTGTTGCATGGTTAGTGCTTCCTATTGGTGTAGCTATTGACGGGATAGGCCTTGCAATACCGGCTATACCTCGGGGTCATAAAAAAGAAAAGTGGGAGTATACAATTGTGAATTAAAAATTAATCTCAAAACAGTACTAGTTAAAAACGCATTCAACGTAAAAGTTGGATGCGTTTTTTTTATATTTGGGAAACAATATTCCGACATGAAGAAATTCTTTTTCCAATTCCTTTTTCTCCTTCCGATTGCCTGTATCGCCCAAGCTAATTTGCAGCAATATGTTAACCCATTTATTGGAACAGGCGGACATGGCCATACTTTTCCGGGTGCTACGGTTCCCTTCGGGATGGTGCAGCTGTCTCCCGATACCAGAATCGACGGAAGTTGGGACGGTTGCGGCGGATATCATTACACTGACAATGTGATTTACGGCTTCTCGCATACCCATCTCAATGGAACGGGTGTTTCCGATTTTGGTGATATTTTACTGATGCCAACAATGGGCGAACCCAGTTTTGACAACAAAGTATATGCTTCTGCTTTTTCCCATCAGAATGAAAAAGCAACAGCCGGGTTTTATAGCGTAAAATTAGGTAAACACAATATCGATGTCGAATTGACTTCTTCGGCTCGTGTAGGCTTCCATAAATATACTTTTAATGCCAATGGTCCGGCCAATATTATTCTCGACCTGAATCATCGTGATAAGCTGTTGTATGGTGAAGTCCGGATTATCGATTCGAAAACCATAGAGATTCTTAGAAGAAGTGAGGCATGGGCCCGTGACCAATATGTATATGCCAGAATTGAGTTCAGCCAGCCGATGCAGATTAATAAAAAAAAGTCGAATGGTGACCAAAAGAAGGATTTTTATTCCGGAACCGAATTGGCGCTGAGTTTTTCAAAAAATGTGAAAAAAGGAGAAGCCATTTTGGTAAAAGTATCGCTGTCGCCGACTGGTTACGAAGGAGCGAAATTAAATATGTCGGAAATAAAGGATTGGGATTTCGAAAAGGCAAAAAAACAGGCTCAGCAACTTTGGAACACCGAATTATCTAAAATTGAAGTCACTTCGGAAGATAAAGACAAGTTAGCCATTTTCTACACGGCTTTATATCACACGATGGTTCAGCCGAACATAGCACAGGACATCGACGGAAAATACCGTGGCAGGGACAACCAAATCCACCAAACCGAGGGATTTGATTACTATACTGTTTTCTCGCTTTGGGATACGTTCCGTGGGGCACATCCTTTATATACTTTGATTGACAAAAAACGCACTGCCGATTTCATCAATACATTCCTGAAACAATACGAGCACGGCGGAAGATTGCCGGTTTGGGAATTGGCATCTAATGAAACCGATTGTATGATTGGGTACCATTCCGTTTCGGTTATGGGGGATGCAATGGCAAAAGGCATCAAAGGATTTGATTACGAAAAAGCATTTGAAGCCGCAAAACACAGTGCCATGCTTGACCACTTGGGATTGGATGCGTATAAGAAAAATGGTTTTATAGCTATTGATGATGAACATGAAAGTGTTTCCAAAACATTGGAATATGCTTATGACGACTGGTGTATTGCACAAATGGCTTTAATTTTAAACAAATCCGAAGATTATCAATATTTCATGAAACGTTCCCAAAGCTGGAAAAACGTTTTCGACTGGAATACGGGTTTTATGCGTCCAAAGAAAAACGGAGGCTGGGACAAACCTTTTGATCCGAAGGAAGTAAATAATAATTTTACCGAAGGCAATTCTTGGCAGTATTCTTTCTTCGTTCCGCAGGATATCCAAGGAATGATTATAGCTTATGGTGGCAAAGAAAAATTTGAGACCAAACTAGACCAAATGTTTAACAGCGAATCCAAAACGACTGGCCGCGAACAAGTTGACGTTACCGGATTAATTGGGCAATATGCACACGGAAACGAACCAAGTCATCATATGGCCTATTTGTATAATTTCGTGGGAAAGCCAGAAAAAACGACTGAAAAAGTCCATTATATCCTGAATGAATTCTATAAAAACACGCCTAATGGATTAATAGGAAATGAGGACTGCGGACAAATGAGTGCCTGGTATGTGTTGAGTTCGATAGGAATTTATGCCGTGACTCCCGGTAATCCGGAATGGAGCACCACTGTTCCTTATTTTGACAAAATAAAAGTCAACTTTGAGGACGGAACTTCAAAAGTGATTACAAAAAATCTTTCAGCAAACAGAAAGGAATTTGGCTTAACTCCTTCTAAAAAATTAAAAAATAATATTCCTTATTCGTTGATTATTGCGGCGCCAGTGATTCAGGCTGACAGAAAGTCTTTTAAAGATAAAATGAAAATTGAGATAAATTATGACCAGGACAAATATTTCGTTCATTACACTATAGAAGAATCTGGAGATCATAAAATAAGACCACCGTATGTTTATAAGGGGCCATTTGAAATTAATGAATCCTGTATAATCAAAGCAGTTTCTGTGGTAAAAAAAACAAATGATAAAATAGTTAGCAACACCATTTCCGCAACCTTCTTCAAAAAACCAAACAATTACACTGCCAACATCAAATCAAAATACAATCCGCAATACCACGCTGGCGGTTCCGATGGTTTGATAGACGGAATTTTCGGATCAGATTACTGGCGTAAAGGGGACTGGCAAGGCTATCAATCGCAGGATTTTGAGGCTGTAGTTGATTTGAAAAAAGTACAGAAAGTTTCCGAAGTGTCCGCCAATTTCCTTCAGGACAGCCGCTCCTGGATTTTAATGCCAACCGAAGTCGAATTCTACACATCAACCGACAATATCAATTTTACATTGGTAAAAACAATCCAGAACACTATAGATGCTAAAGTAACAGAAACCAAAATTATTGATTTCAAAGGAAGTATAAATCCAACGCAGGCGCAATACATTAAAGTCATTGCCTGTAATTATGGTAAGTTACCGGAATGGCATCAGGGCTTCGGTGGGGATGCTTTTATTTTTGTGGATGAAATAATCATTAAATAAAAAAATATGAATATCGCCATTATCCAAGCTCCGTTGCAATGGGAAAACCCATCAGCCAACCGAAACTATTTCGCTGACAAGATCAATGCGATGCACAGAAACGCCGATTTGATTGTACTTCCAGAAATGTTCACTACCGGGTTCACGATGAATCCTAATGCCATAGCCGAAACAATGGAAGGCGAAACCGTGCAATGGCTGCGGAATTTGGCCGAAAAGCATAATATTGCCATTACCGGAAGTATTATAATCAAAGAAAACAACTGCTTCTATAACCGGTTGCTGTTCGTTTTTCCGTCAGGAGAAATCCAGCATTATGACAAAAGACATTTGTTTACATTGGCCGGTGAAGATAAAGTCTATACGGCAGGAACGAAGAAATTAATTGTCGATTATCTGGGATGGAAAATTTGCCCGTTGGTTTGTTACGATTTACGTTTTCCGGTATTCTCAAGAAACACGGAGAATTACGATGTGCTAATCTACGTCGCCAATTGGCCCGAACCAAGAATTTCAGCTTGGGATGCGTTGCTGAAAGCTCGTGCCATTGAGAATATGTGTTATGTCGTTGGCGTCAATCGAATTAGCGCCGACCATAATAAACATAACTATCCCGGACATTCCCAAATGGTGAATTATCTCGGAAAGCACATGATTGATCCAACCCAACAGGAAGGTGTTTTGATGGCAACATTGGACATGCACTCGTTGATTGAAACCCGCGAAAAGCTCGGATTCCTAGATGATCAGGACTCCTTTACAATTAATTAGAAGACACATCAAAAATTTGGTCGACATCCCAATTGGCCCGAACATCAATTTCTTTCGGGAAATAAATCACTTCCTCAGCCTGTGTTTTTTCGAGATAGTTCCCCGAATCCCATTCCTTGTTTTTATTTTCGTCATAGATCAGACGCAACGTAAACAAAGCCGGATCGAGATTGGTAAAATCGATGACCGTGCTGACTTCCGAATATTCAGAGGCTATTATCTCGCCTTTGGCACTGATTAATTGGACGATAACGGGAAATTGCCTCACGTTTTGGAGGTTCACCTTTAGATTCCCGTAATCGGAAGTATTTTTGGTAGTCAATGTATACGACAACGTATCGTTGGATTGCTCGAGATAATCGGTCAACGCGCCCGGAAGTATTTTTATAGTGTATTTCTTCAGCGGTTCTTTAACGAAGTCAAACTCCAGCTGTTGCAGGAATTCGTTATATTCAGTCTTGAAAACGACGTTTGTTGAATCTTTCGTGATCTTCATTTTCGAATTGTCAAATTTCACTAAAGGTCGTGAAGGAATTAATGTGAATTTGTCGCGAAGAGATAATACCCCGCCTTGCTTGGCCTCAAAACTCAACGAATCTTTTTTCTGATCTTTGATTTTAAAATTGAAATTAGCACTGTACTGTTCTTTGGTCACAGCCAGATTCAGCGAATCGGTTTTAATCGGTTTGTACCAAATCTGGACGGAATCCTTTTTAGGGAATTGCGTCACAATGGTCGGTAGGATATCATTTCCGTTTTTCAGAACAATTTTCAGATCTTTAGGTTTGCCTTCGTAAGGCAACAACAAGCGGTTCCCTGAAGCCTGAACGGGTTTTAGGGTTTTGAATTTTGGAGTTTCTTTGAACAATTCCACTTCATATACCGTATCGTTAGGAACGGTTACATATTGCTTATGAAAACCGATTTTATCATCCCTCGGATTGAATTTATTGTTGCTGTTCAAATCCTTCATCGCAACCAAAAGATATTTTCCCGCTTTCAGGTTTTCAAACAGGAACGTCTGCATGCTGTCCGGCGTTTTAGTAATGTACCTCGGCGCTTCTTTGTAAATAATAGAATCGGTGAATTTTCCGTTGACTTCATACAGCATTACCGAAACATTGGGATCCGCTTCCTTATTGAGCGCATCTTTTACTCTCCCGCCCAGGGTCAGCGAATCAACATAGCTTCCGGTTGAAAACACATACTTAAACTGCTTATACGGATTACTTTCATTATTATCCTCAATACTCTGCCCAAAATTGATATTGTAGGTCGTGTTCGCCTGCAACGTGTCATTGAAATGAATCGTAATAGTCTTGCTTGCCGTAGTTGGGGTAATGGTCGGTGCAATTGCCATGGGGGGCGAAATAATGATCTGTTTCGTAAGGTCCTTCAGCTTGATGAATTCGTCAAAAGTCAATTTAATGGTATTGCCTTTAAAATTGGTGCTGTAATTCTTTGGTACGCTCATCCTCAAAACCGGTGCGATGGTATCTTTCGATCCTCCGGTAATGGAACCTCTTTTAGCGCAGCCTATGATAGTCAACAGTGCTAAAAGGAAAATATATTTAAAGTTGTTTTTCAACATCATAATCAAAAATTAAGAGCTACAAAATAACAATTATATTTATTGTAATCGAAACGTTTTAGATTTTATTTGTCATCCTGAGCGCAGTCGAAGGAGGGAGCTATTTCCTGCTATCCGCTCTATCTTTTTGTTTTTAAAGAAAAAACAAAAAAGGATGCCGCTTTTATCAGGGCTAAAACCACTCCAATCCCATAGAATAGTTAAGAATGCGACATCGCCATGCAGGCAATACTCACTTTGGCTCCCGGGATTTTTAACAACGCCCTGCCACACGCTTCCAGAGTCGAACCGGTCGTCAGAACATCATCGATGAGCAGGAAATGTTTGTTGTGGTCTCTTTCATCAAAAGTCACATCGAAAACCGTTTCGTCGATTTCGGTACGCCCCAAAAGATTCTTCTTCGATTGGGTTTTGGAATAAGCGGTTCGCTGCAACAATTTAGGATTGTAGGGAATCGTTAATCCGTCCGATAATCCTTTTCCAAAAGTGGTCACCTGATTATACCCTCTTTCTCGCATTCTCTTTTTATGAAGCGGAACCGGAATAATTTCATCAAACTGCATCGTCTGGGCTGTAGCTTTCAGATCTTCGGCATACCAGTGCCCAAACACAGTCCCAATTTCTTCCTGTCCGCGGTATTTCAGGCTGTGGATGATTTCCTGAACAATCCCTTTTTTATGATAATACATCAGGGCCGAAGCATGTGCCACCGGAATCCTCCCGTAAAATTTCTTGAAAGCCTCATTTTCAGGAGCCAATGTGTGTTGTGTCAATGGGATTTCATGTCGGCACGTGGTACAGATTACAGTTTCATTGGTCAGTAGAAAAGATTTGCAGCCCATGCAGACTTTTGGGAAAAGAAGATTTATCAGGTTTTTGAACATTTACGGTCAGATTTAGCTATAAAAATAACAAAATTCAACGATTCAATCGGAATTTATATCACTTTTTAAGTTCACTTTTTATATTTTTGCACCATGGCAAAACAAGAAGATTTATTTAAGAATGTAGTTTCGCATGCAAAAGAGTATGGATATATTTTTCCGTCAAGTGAAATCTACGATGGGTTGAGTGCAGTATACGATTACGCACAAAACGGAGTGGAATTAAAGAAAAATATTAGGGAATATTGGTGGAAATCCATGGTTCAGATGCATGAAAACATTGTCGGCCTTGACGCCGCAATCCTGATGCACCCGACAACCTGGAAAGCTTCCGGACACGTCGATGCTTTCAACGACCCGTTGATTGACAACAAAGATTCCAAAAAAAGATACCGTGCAGACGTCCTGATTGAGGATTATGCCGAAAAATTAAACCAGAAAGCCGAAAAAGAAATCGAAAAGGCGCGTGGCCGTTTTGGTGATGCTTTCAATGAGCAGGAATTTATCACGACGAATCCTCGTGTGATGGAATACCTGGCAAGAAAAAAAGAAATTCTGGAAAGAATGGCTAAATCCCTTGGGGATGAAAATCTGGAAGATGTAAAAGCCTTAATCGAAGAATTGGAAATTGCCGATCCGGAAACCGGTTCTCGAAACTGGACTGACGTAAAGCAATTCAACCTGATGTTCGGAACCAAATTGGGAGCTTCTGCCGATACGGCGATGGATTTATATTTGAGACCTGAAACGGCTCAGGGTATTTTTGTCAATTTCCTGAATGTGCAGAAATCCGGAAGAATGAAAATTCCTTTTGGAATTGCACAAACCGGAAAAGCCTTCAGAAACGAGATTGTAGCCAGACAGTTCATTTTCCGCATGCGCGAATTCGAACAAATGGAAATGCAGTTTTTTGTAAAGCCGGGCGAAGAAATGAAATGGTACGAATACTGGAAAAGTACCCGTTTGAATTGGCATTTGTCTCTTGGTTTAGGCCGGGAGAACTATCGTTTCCATGATCACGAAAAATTGGCGCATTACGCGAACGCTGCTGCGGATATCGAATTTAATTTCCCGTTTGGTTTCAAGGAACTGGAAGGAATCCATTCCCGAACCGATTTCGATTTAAAAGCACACGAACAACATTCAGGCAGAAAGTTGCAATATTTCGATACCGAAACCAATGCAAATTATACGCCATATGTGGTGGAAACCTCTGTTGGTCTGGACCGAATGTTTTTGGCAGTTTTCTCTAATTCTTTAAAAGAAGAAACGCTGGAAGATGGTTCGACTAGAACAGTATTACAATTGCCATCGGTTTTGGCGCCAACAAAAGCTGCTGTTTTTCCATTAGTTAAAAAAGACGGTTTGCCTGAAATTGCCCACCAGATTATTGATGAATTGAAATGGGATTTCAACGTGGCCTATGATGAAAAAGATGCAGTGGGTCGCCGTTACAGAAGACAGGATGCATTAGGGACACCTTTCTGTATTACGGTGGATCACCAAACACTGGAAGACCAAACGGTAACGATCCGTCATCGGGATTCGATGAAGCAGGATCGCGTAAAGATTACGGAATTGAAATCGATTATTGAAAACGAAGTTTCCATGAGAAGCTGGCTGATGAAGGCGAAAGTGTAATTAGCTTATAATTATATAAAAAAAAGGCTTTCCATATCGGGAAGCCTTTTTTTGTTTTTATATTCCGGTTATAAATTCTTTTGAAAATTCCTTTATTTCGTTCCGCACTTTTCGAAATTCTGCGATTAACTCTTTGGCGGTACCCGAAGATTTGGACGGATCTTCAAAACTGTGGTGTATCGTTTTGGTTTTAGTCGGGAAGAATGGACAGGCTTCTTTGGCATTATCACATACCGTAATCACATAATCAAACTCAATGTCCTGATATTCATCTACGTGATTGGATGTGTGTTTGGAAATGTCAATTCCGTCTTCCGCCATGATGCCTACCGCAAACGGATTCAGTCCGTGAATTTCTACACCTGCGCTGTAAACCTGTGCTTTATCTTTTATAAAATGCTGTAAATAGCCATGTGCCATTTGACTTCTGCACGAGTTTCCGGTGCATAAGACTAAGATTTTTTTCATCGTCTATATTTTTTATTTAATGAATTTCCAAACTAATGTTGCTATTGCTACTCCCAAAATTGGGGCTGTGATATATATCCAAAGGCTATCGAGGTTGCCTGAAATTATTGCGGGAGCTAAACTTCTGGCCGGATTCATTGATGCTCCTGAAATGGGGCCCGCAAACATAGCTTCTAGCAAAACAGTTCCTCCAATTGCGATACCAGCCATAGTGCCGGCTTCTTTTGAACCTTGGGAGGTAAATAAAATCACAAGCATCAAAATGAAAGCCAATATAATTTCTAAAATAAAGGATTGTAATTGCGTTCCCGAGGGCAATGTGGCTCCTAAGTTCAGATTGTCGGGAAATAATAATTTTAACATTCCTGTTGCCAAAAATGCGCCTGCAACTTGCGAAATAATATAGGGGGCTACTTCTTTTACTTTAAAAAGTCCCGCCAAAGAAAATGCAATCGTTACTGCAGGATTAAAATGCGCCCCTGATTTGTCTCCAAAAGCATAAATCATGGCCGTTACAATGAGTCCGACGGTGATAGCAATACCAATATGTCCAATTGCGCCATCAGTTTCCTGATTGATAATAATAGCTCCGGTACCACAAAAGACTAAAACAAACGTTCCGATTAATTCCGATAAATATTTCTTCATATTAGATTTAACAACAACCGGAGTTGGGAGCACAACAACTGGTTTCGATTTGGGATAATTTTACTTTTTCTTTTGGTGTCCCACAAGTTTGACCTCTTCCAATGGCTTTGCATTCGGTTTTGTCGGCGGTTAATTTTACAATGATTTCATCCTTGCTTATTTCAAAATCCTGCGGATGCATTTGACGCGTGTCGAAACTGTCATTACCAAACTCGATTTTTACCGGGCTGTGCGGATTTAGCGGAAGCATTTTTTCTACTAAATCAATAATCGAAATGGCTTTCGAAACTTTCATCGAGCGTTCTTCCTCATGAAGTCCTGGTTCCCAAAGTTGTACGATAATTTCTGTCCAGGCATTCATTTTTCCGCCACAATCGACTGATGTGATATTGGCTTGCTTGATTTCCGTGATGTGAAAAGAAGGATGCACTCTTTGGTTTTCCGCAAATTCAAATTGCAGATGAAGTTCCGGATTCTGAGCTAACTGTGTTTTAAAGTCTGTCCAATTCATGATAGTTGTTTTTTAGCAGCAATCCGAAGAGTTGCAGCAGGTTGTTTGCACTAAGTTTATGAAGTTCTGAATTTTCTGAATAACCTTTTCATCCAGGCAATAGCAAATATTATTGCCAGAAATCGTTCCTTTTATAATACCTGTTTTTTTCAATTCGGATAAATGTTTGGAAACCGTAGATTGTGCCAAAGGCAGTACTTCAACGATGTCACCGCAAATGCAAGAAGGTGATATCATCAGGAATTTTACGATTTCCAAACGAGCCGGATGTCCTAAAGCTTTCAGGATTTCGGCCATTTCATTGGTCTCTTCGGAGAAACCGGATGTTTTTGTTATTCCCATATCGCAATATTACGATATAGTTTCCAATTGACAACACTCGATTTTAGTTTTAACAATAAATTAATGGTTGTAGATTTAAAGAAAAAATCCTGACACTAGTATCAGGATTGGTTTAGTGTTTTTGAGAATGTTTTACTCTTCCGTAATAGCATCCCATCCCCTGGCTTTTAATGGGATTCTGGTATTGGCACGCGTTACCAGATGCATTCCTTCACTTTCCTGGGTCATATGACCGATAATGGTAAAGTTCGGATTGCCTTTTATTTTTTCAAAGTCTTCTATGTTAATGGTGAAAAGAAGTTCGTAATCTTCACCTCCATTGATGGCTACGGTTGTACTGTCGATATTAAACTCTTCACAGACATTGATTAATTGGGGATCCAACGGGAGCTTGTCTTCGTATAAATTACAGCCTACATTAGATTGTTTGCACAAATGAATAATTTCAGATGACAATCCATCAGAAATATCAATCATTGCTGTGGGTTTCACCTCCAAAGCATGCAATAAAGTACGGACGTCTTTTCGGGCTTCCGGTTTCAACTGACGTTCAATTAAATACGTGTAGGCTTCTAAATCAGGTTGCGAATTTGGATTTACCTGAAACACTTGTTTTTCGCGTTCCAAAACCTGTAAACCCATATAGGCAGCACCAATATCACCGGAAACCACCAATAAATCGGTTTGCTTAGCACCATTCCGATACACTAATTCGGCTTCATCGGCTTGTCCCAGTACAGTAATACTAATGATTAAACCTTTTTGTGAAGAAGTAGTATCCCCACCAATAACGTCGACATTGTATTCATTTGCGGCAAGCGTAATTCCGTCAAATAACTCTTCAAGAGCTTCCAATGGGAAACGGTTTGAAACGGCTACCGATACCGTAATTTGGGTGGCTTTCGCATTCATCGCACAGATGTCTGAAATATTGACAACAACGGCTTTATATCCCAAATGGCGCAAAGGCATATATGACAAATCGAAATGAACTCCTTCGATTAACAAATCAGTTGAAACGACAATTTTTTTATCTTCAAAATCCAAAACAGCGGCGTCATCTCCGATACCTTTCAACGTTGAGGGTTGATTTATCGAGAAATTCTTGGTTAGATGGTTTATGAGGCCAAATTCTCCTAATTGTGCAATACTAGTTCTTTGTGGGTTTTTATCTTCAATCATTTTATAAAATCTGAGCGGCAAAGGTACGAAAGATGTACAAGTTTATATCATATAAAAGGGAGTCGTTTTTTTTCATCCGAATCGTTATATCAGCGTTTAAGGCTGAAGTGCGCCCGAAATTCCTGATCCCCTGCTTCATTTTTGTAAAAGACCTGAAACCAATAATCACTAGAGGGAAGTTGCTGCCCATTTAAAGTGCCATCCCATCCCGCTCCGGCAGGACTGATTTGTTTTAAGAATTTACCATAACGGTCAAAGATAAATATGGTTGCAGCGGTCTGGTCGTCCAAATCAGGGATATTCCATGTATCATGGTAATTGTCTCCGTTAGGGGTAAAATAGTTGGGGTAATGTAACACGATCACTGTTAACCGAATGTCGCCGCAATCACCTTTGGTATCACGTATTGTAATTATGTGTTCTCCTGATGGGACATTGTAAAATACATTGTCTGTTTGAAAATTTCCGTCGCCCAATTGATAAACATAAGTGCCAAATCCTCCGGTAACAGTTACGATAATATCGATATTTTCTTCAAAAGCGCCGGTGGCAGTGGCGGTTGCAATGGCGATACTCGATTTCTCAACAATAACGGTTGTTGTATTGTAACCACAATCATCCCCAATGTCGGGTGTATTTTTAATGATTTTAACATCGTACGTTCCTTCCTGAGTCGCTGTGAAATCCGGTCCAGTTGCTATCAAAACGCCATTCAGGTACCATTCAACAGTATATATTGCGGGATTCAGACCGGAATTTAATTGTGCCGGACTAAGCAATTCGCCAGTTAAAAAGTCAACGCAAATGACGCCAGGTCGGATAACCAAATCTTTCATTGGATGAATAACGATGTTAAAGTCTTCCTGATCCCAGCAATTCGGATTGGTTGGCGATACTGCATACACATACATTGTTTGGCTGGATGCAATGCTTTGACCAGCTGCGTAGGTGGGTAATGTACCGTTAGGGCCGGCGAAGTAATTTCCTACCGCCAAAGGAGGGAGAATGTAATCCCCGCATTTTTCTATATCAGGCGGACTCGTTACATTAGGAGTCTGTGAAATGGACACGATAAAATCATCTTCGTCGGTACAGGTTAATCGGTTGCCTTTGATAGCATAAACATATACTGTTTGACTGCTTGTCAGGACAGTTCCGGGCGGAATCGAGGGCCCTAGTCCTCCGGGCTGGGAATAGTAATTCCCAACAGTTAATGGACGTAAGGTGTAACTATCACATATAGCAACATCGGCAAAAGTACCTACTTCAACCCCGCTGGCTTCTACTGTAAAACGGGATTCATTGCTGCAAGTGGTAAGGTCGGGCCATTCATTGTAAATGTAAATAATTTGTGAAGTGGAAATTACCGTGCCTGGAGCAATGGCGCTTCCTGTCCCACTTGGCCCGCCTATAGCTGTATAATAGGTTCCGTTAACTAAAGCAGGGAGTGTAAAATCACTACAGGTAAAAACATTGGTAAAACTGTCAACCAATGGAAGCTCCCTGATTTCTACTTCAAAAGCATGCTCGTTCGTACAACCTCCGCCAACTGCATAAATATAAATTGTTTGTGAAGTGGTGATAATATCTCCGGCATTCAGAGGTCCAACGCCACCGGTTTCGGTAAAGTAATTTCCGTTGGTTAATTGAGGTAAGGTATAGCTTTGGCATTCCAGCCTATAAATCGGAGGTGTGTCCACAGGTGGCAGTGGAAAAATAGTGATGGCATAATTTAAATTATCGGTGCAGTTTGCACCTACTGTTACCACTGCATAATAATAAACCGTCTGCGAACTCATAATAGCGGTTCCGGCTGGAATGGGATTCCCTCCACCCGAAGGTAGGTCAAAATATCCCCCAACCGTAATGGCAGGCAAAATGAAACTCCCGCAAGCGTCAACAGGTTGATAAATGGAAGGGTCTATAATGTTGATTGTAACGACATTCTCATTGGTACAAGTCCCATCATCGGCAAAAACATACACATCCTGAGTTGTGCTAATTAAATCCCCGGTGTTTAAAGGGGTTCCCGAACCTCGAGAACCTGTAAAGTAATTGCCGTTTGTAAGTCCCGGCAATGTATATGAATTGCACGTTATCACATCAGCCGGGTCGTCTACAGGAGGTAATGGAAAAACGGTAATAGGCAAAGCTTCATCCCTACACACTACGCCATTAATAACACCATAATAAAAAATGGTCTGACTAGTGCTTAATACAGTTCCCGGAGTAAGTAGTGTGCCCGTTCCGGAGGCACCTGTATAGAAATCGCCGGCAGGCTGAGCTGCAATTATATATTCACCGCATGCCGTATCTTCAAAATCCAGTTCGTCTATGAAAGTCGCCACAAAGGAATTTTGGGCGGTACAGTTTCCAGGGGCTAACGGCCCACTATAAATATAGTAGGTACCGTTGGTACTGATGACATCGCCCGCATTCAGTAATGTTCCGGTTCCATTGGGGCCCGTATAATAATTTCCATTGGCGATGGCAGGTAAAGTATAGTTGCTGCATTCGATTACATCAGCAATATCACTTGCCAGAGGCTCAGGGAAAACGTTGACAATAAAACTAACGATAGTGAAACACCCTAAACTTGAGTTCTCCTCAACCCGAACCCAAAAGGTTTGAGGGGATTGGGCAGGAGTTATTGGATATAAATTTGGGCTCGCAATTGCATTGGTATTGTTTTGAGCATCCGATTGCGAGGTAAAATAAGTTAAGATGAAGTCTGCCTGGCTTTGTCCATTTAGAATTGGAGTGTTCTGAGCCAGTAAATTTACCGGCACACTGGTATTACTGCAAAATCGTAATGGAGGAGGAGCGGTGGCGGTTACATTTGGTTTTACCACTAACCGAAAGGAAAGTAAATTATCGCAAATAAAATTTCCATTAGACAGATGGGTGACTTTAATGTAGATAGTCTGATTCCCTGCGCTGGTGTAGGAATTTAATTGTCCTGCCGGTATTTGTGGTCCGTTAGCATTTGCATTCGCCAGATTGGCAAAATACATGATGGAATAATTTGCCGGATCAATACCCAAACTAGTAAGATTGTTGGTAGTCAGGTCGAATTGATATGTGGCTTGTCCCTTGTTGCAGACCTTTACATCCACCGGGGTATTAGTTTGCAGGTCCGAAAAAACGATTTGATCTGTGATTTCACATCCCGCCGTGGTAGCTTTCACGCCATAGGTTCCCGGTTGGGTTACAGTCAATGTCGCATTGGTTTCATTGATCAGAACAGTATTGTTTAATGTCCATTCATAGGTATACTGAGGGCCAAGTCCGCTATTAAGAATAAAGCTTTCCCCTTGGCACATAGCCTGATCAGGGCCTAAATTCGTCGTGGTGTTAAAGCTTCCACCTTTGATAAAAACAGCGGAATCATAATTGGTGTCGTTATAATCCCCGATAGCTAATTTTATACGATACGTCCGGTTAGGAATTACAGGAGAAGTAGCGCTCAGCAGCACTGTCTGCCCCCTCATATTAATGGCCGATCCTGCCGGATTAGTAACGTTGTATCTGGAAAACAAATTTGGATTCGCGGAAATGCACGAAGAATTGTACGCAGCATCACGGATGTTTAATACCGAAACAGGCGTTGTCGTTCCGGGAATAACGGCAAGATTTGTAGTAGTGCCACTAGTTAAATCAGTCAGTAAAAAAATAAATACATCACTGAAGCCGCATTGATATTCTCCATATTCGTTTGAGGCAAACAGGAATTCGAAGCTAAAATTACTCGATAGAGGGGTAAAATCGAACTGAAGAAAAGCCGCATCGATAATTGGGGCCGTTTGTCCGTTACTATTACTTACTGCTTGTAGGTCGGCATCTCCGGCATTATTTATCTGGCTGCTTTCATTCGTTGCATTGTAAGGCCCTTCGGTGTATTTTGCGATTCCGTTTCGGATGATAACGCCGTTTGCAAAAGGAAAAGATGGATTTGTATTGGTAAATTGTCCGATGCTGCGATGGGAAGAAAACACAAAATTAGATTCATCGGAACATGAGTTTGGCATCAGCTGATTCTCCACTAATTGAGGAATGCTTAAGGCAGTAGTATCTACAACGATTCCCTGCGAAAACGAAACAATAGAAAATAATAAAAGAAGGAGAGATAGAGAATTCCTCATATATTAGTTATATACAACTAAAAGTACGAAATATTTAAAAATAATTTTGACATTTTTAATTAATTTATTTTTGATTCTGAAAACATTGCTGCAATCATTGTGCTTTAATTACATATTTACTTCAAAAAGCGAATAATAGCGCAACAAACCGAGGTTGCTTTCTGCCCATAAAAAAACCCGACAAAGTACATTATCGGGTTTCTTATATGTAGTGGATTTTTTAATCGTTCAGTTTTAAAACCGCCATGAAGGCTTCTTGAGGGATTTCGACATTTCCTACCTGCCGCATTCGTTTTTTACCTTTTTTCTGTTTTTCCAATAATTTACGCTTACGTGAAATATCACCTCCATAACATTTGGCAGTAACATCCTTACGCAAGGCCTTTATGGTTTCTCTCGAAATTACTTTCACCCCGATTGCAGCCTGAATCGGAATATCAAATTGCTGGCGCGGAATCAGTTCTTTCAGCTTCTCACACATCTTCTTTCCAATATGGTACGCATTGTCCACATGTATCAGGGAAGAAAGCGCATCTACAATGGTGGCATTCAAAAGAATATCCACTTTCACCAGATTCGAAGTTCTCATGCCAATTGGTGCATAATCAAAAGACGCATATCCTTTGGAAACCGTTTTCAATCGGTCATAAAAATCAAATACAATTTCCGCCAAAGGCATGTCAAAGGTCAATTCCACACGTTCGGTTGTCAAATACGTTTGGTTGGTAATCAATCCTCTTTTTTCGATACACAACGACATGACGTTACCCACAAAATCCGCTTTGGTGATAATGGTCGCTTTGATATAAGGTTCTTCTACGTGGTCTAATTTGGAAGGTTCCGGTAAGTCAGTAGGGTTGTTCACTACCAAGCCCACTTCCGGATCTTTTTTGGTGTAAGCCAAATACGATACGTTGGGTACAGTCGTGATTACCGTCATGTTAAACTCGCGTTCCAGACGTTCCTGGATAATTTCCATATGTAGCATTCCCAAGAATCCGCAACGGAAACCAAATCCTAATGCTGCCGAGCTTTCCGGTAAGAATACCAAAGAAGCATCATTTAGCTGCAGTTTTTCCATCGAATTTCGAAGCTCTTCATAATCTTCGGTGTCCACTGGGTAAATTCCGGCAAAAACCATTGGTTTTACATCTTCAAAACCTTTGATCATATTGGTGGTTGGTGTTTTCGCATCGGTCAGTGTATCACCTACTTTTACTTCTTTAGCTTCTTTGATTCCCGAAATCAGATAGCCTACATCACCGGCCGAAATGACCTGTTTCGGAACCTGATTCAGTTTCAGGGTTCCAATCTCATCTGCAAAATACTCATTTCCGGTAGCCATGAATTTAATCTTCTGGCCTTTTTTGATTTGTCCGTTTTTGACACGGAAAATAACTTCAATACCGCGGAACGGATTGTAGTGCGAATCAAAAATCAGGGCCTGTAACGGCTCGTCAACATTTCCTTTCGGAGGAGGGATACGCTCAATAATGGCGGCCAGGATATTTTCGACACCCAAGCCGGTCTTACCCGAAGCATGGATGATTTCCTCTAATTTGCAACCCAATAAATCAACGATATCATCGCTCACTTCCTCCGGGTTGGCGCTCGGTAAATCCACTTTATTTAAAATTGGAATAATTTCAAGGTCGTTTTCCAAAGCCAGATACAAATTCGAAATAGTTTGCGCCTGAATACTTTGTGCAGCATCAACAATCAAAAGCGCTCCTTCACAGGCCGCAATCGAACGCGAAACCTCATACGAGAAATCCACGTGACCGGGAGTATCAATCAGGTTCAGGATATAATCCTCCCCTTTATACGTGTATTCCATCTGGATTGCGTGACTCTTGATTGTAATCCCACGTTCCCGTTCCAAATCCATGTTGTCCAGCAATTGTGCTTTTTCCTCACGGGCCGTTACGGTTTGGGTCGCGCCCAGCAATCGGTCGGCCAGGGTGCTTTTTCCGTGGTCAATATGCGCAATTATGCAAAAATTTCTAATATTCTTCATCTTCGTTCTTTGTCTTTTTTTTTGGGCGTTACCACAAGGGTCGGGCTTTCCGTTGCAATCTTTTGTTTTTAAAGGAAAAACAAAAGGATTTCCACTGCAATCCCTAACGCAATCAATCTTTGTCGTCAAATCTAACGCGGGCTATCACTAAAGGTAGTGATTAATCTGCAAATATAGTTTAAATTCAACAGTTTCAAAGCCCCAAGTTTTAATCTGAGAAATTCCTGTAGTTAGATTTCAGAAACAAACAGTTTTCCTCCATAAAGCAGGCAAGATTTTCACCTTCAACAGGGGTTCCGAACTCGCAATTAAAACTTGTCGATGACGAAACAAGCTAATCCATTTATAGTTAAAGCTTCTCTTTTCCAATTTCGGCTAAAAAAGCGTAATTTTGCACCAAAATACAGCAGATGGTCAAGATTGGCAACATAGAATTACCGGATTTCCCTTTATTGCTCGCTCCGATGGAGGATGTGAGCGACCCCCCGTTTCGCCGCCTGTGCAAACAGCATGGCGCCGATTTGATGTACTCGGAATTCATTTCGTCTGAAGGGTTAATTCGTGATGCAGTCAAAAGCCGCAAGAAGCTTGATATTTTTGATTATGAACGCCCGATTGGAATCCAGATTTTTGGCGGGGATGAAGATGCTATGGCACTTTCGGCCAAAATCGTCGAAGCGGTCAACCCCGATTTGGTCGATATCAATTTTGGCTGTCCCGTAAAAAAAGTGGTCTGCAAAGGTGCCGGAGCAGGAGTTTTGAAAGATGTGGATTTAATGGTTCGTCTGACCAAGGCGGTTATCAAAAGCACGCACCTTCCGGTTACGGTAAAGACCCGCTTGGGTTGGGACGAAAACTCCATCAACATTGATGAGGTGGCCGAACGGTTGCAGGATATTGGGGTGCAGGCATTAACCGTGCATGCCAGAACCCGCGCCCAGATGTATAAAGGACATTCCGATTGGACACATGTCGAAAGAGTAAAAAACAATCCCAGAATAACCATGCCTATTTTCGGAAACGGCGATATTGACAGCCCTGAAAAAGCATTGGAATATAAAAACCGTTTCGGTCTCGATGGCATGATGATCGGCCGTGCCGCTATTGGGTATCCTTGGATTTTTGATGAAATCAAGCATTACTTCAAAACCGGAGAGCATCTGCCGGCACCAACTATTACTGATAGAGTAGAGGCGGCCCGTAATCACCTGACCTGGGCAATGGAATGGAAAGGCGAACACGTCGGGATTGTGGAGATGCGCCGTCATTATACCAATTATTTTAAGGGAATTCACGGTTTTAAGGAATACCGCCAACAGTTGGTTACACTCAACGATGCGGAAAGTTTGTTTAAAATGTTGGATTTGATACAGGACGTTTATTCGGATTATCAGTTTGTAAAACAACATTAAAACTTAAAGGATTATATAATATGGCTGCTAACTTAGCGGCCATTTTTTTGCGCCGATATTTTTTTAATAATTTTCAGCATTTCGTTAATTGAAGGAAAATATTCACTATTTTAGTACTTTGACCCAAATAGTCCCACATATAGTCAGACACCAGAACAAAACGTTCGCGAAGTTGGATTAATTCAGATATTAAAAAGTCCCCGATTTAATTGCAGTGTGTAATTTAAGCCAGTCCTAATGACCTTATTTAAAAGATACATAGCGGAAACTGCAGCAATTTCCACAATTGCAATCAGCTGTCTTGGCCTGATAGGATGGTTTTTTGACATTACACTTTTTAAAAGTGTGCTGCCGCACATGGTTTCGATGAAATTCAATTCGGCGTTGTGTTTTTTAATGTCGGGGAGCGCTTTATTATTCCATATCCGCAAAAAGGCAATAGGGGTAACCAAATTTTGTTTTGCCATCGTTTCGGTTGTCGGACTCCTGACTTTTTTTCAATACCTGACCGGCCTGCATTTGGGTATCGATGAATTGTTGTGGAAGGAAGGAACAGATGCCGTAGCTACTTCAACCCCCGGAAGAATGAGTCCCAATACATCCTTATCGTTTTTTTTGTTTGGTGCGGCGATGCTATTTATCAGAAACCAAAAATCACATCCTTACGTGCAGTTGGTCTTGTTCTTGATTTTGTCTTTCTCACTCCTTTCGCTGTTGAGTTTTGTTTTTGGGAACAATTATCTCAATGACATTTCTTCGATAGCTAAAATGGCAATGTTGTCGGCAATTGCTTTCATCGCTTTATGTATTGGCACGTTTTTTTCTCCGGAACTCCGGTATTTGAAATTCTCTTTTGAAAAGAAAGTAGGTGGGGGTTTTGGTGTAGTCGTTCTGATTTTGCTCATTTTGTTTTTTGCGTTCAATAAAAGCAATACCAATTTCATCATGAATGAAATGCAGAAAGAGAACAATCAGGCAGGAATTGAAAATTTCAATCGGATGATTACCTTTTTTCAGGTGATTATCATCCTTGTTCTTGTGGGTTTGTTTTTCATTATCGTACGGACATTCAAGGCGAGAA
Source organism: Flavobacterium sp. GT3R68 (assembly GCF_007109225.1). Lineage (GTDB taxonomy): Bacteria > Bacteroidota > Bacteroidia > Flavobacteriales > Flavobacteriaceae > Flavobacterium. The sequence continues at coordinate 230,135 of NZ_VJZK01000001.1, read as the reverse complement.
TGAGGGCGGAAGACCTGCTTCAGAAATCAAATGATAAGTTCTCTAAAATGTTCAATCAAAGTCCGATTGCGATGTCCATTACCAAATTCGAGGATGGCCGATTTTTATATGTAAATGATGCTTTTTGCGATATGACAGGTTTTAGGCAGGAAGATATTATTGGAAGAAAATCGGTGGACGTCAATATCGTCCGCGCGGTCGAACGGAATAAGATGATGGAACAGGTTAAAAAAACGGGTGGGAGCGGAAAAGATATTGAATTACAAATCAGAAAAGCCGATGGTAAAAAGATTGATATCTTCTATTCCATCGAAAAAATGGAAATTGACAACCAAATCTGCCTTATTGCCGCATTGGTCAATATAACAGCCCGAAAAAAAGCGGAAGCCGAAATTAAGGAACTCAACGAGAATTTGGAAAAAAGGGTCGAAGAGCGTACCCGGGAAGTAATTGGTAAAGAGGTATATTTCAAAAACATGCTGGACAACCTGATGGAAGGGGTGCAGATTATTGATGCTGATTTTAGGTATACGTATGTCAACAATGCCGCTGCAAATCAAGGACGGTTTTTAAAAGAAGACTTGATCGGCAGTACGATGCCAGAAAAATATCCGGGAGTTGAAAACACTCAATTATTCCGTGTTTTCAATGAGTGTCTCGCTAACAGGACTACCCATCACATGGAAAATGAGTTTGTGTATCCGGATGGTTCCCGTTGCTGGTATGAGTTAAACATACAGCCGGTTCCGGAAGGGATTCTTACCATTTCTACAGATATCACCGAACGGAAAAAAGCAGAGGAAGAAATCCATGAGCTGAATGTGAATCTGGAGCAAAAAGTGGCGGATCGTACCGCAGAATTGGTGGCGGTCAACAAGGAACTGGAATCTTTCTCGTATTCGGTTTCTCATGATTTACGAGCGCCCTTGCGTGCTGTCGATGGATATGCACGGATTTTAAAGGAAGATTATGGCGATAAAATAGACGCCGACGGCCAGCATACGCTGAATGTCATTATGAACAATGCCAAAAAAATGGGGCAATTGATCGATGATCTTTTGGCTTTTTCCCGACTGGGCAAACAAAATTTTATCAAGGTAGATGTCGATATGGATGCGCTGGTACAATCCGTAACGGAGGAGGTACTCAGCCAATCGCCCAAACAGGAAATCGAATTGGATGTTAAACCGCTCTTACACGCCCAGGGTGACAGCAGTATGTTGAAACAGGTCGTTATAAATCTCGTGTCCAATGCTATCAAATACTCCAGCAAAAGGGAAAAATCGATAATCGAAATCGGTTCCTTTAAAGAAAACGGCAGTATCGTGTATTACGTAAAAGACAATGGCGCGGGATTTGACATGCTTTATTATGATAAGATTTTCGGTATTTTTCAACGCCTGCACAGCATGAGTGAATTTGAAGGAACCGGCGTTGGCCTGGCTATTGCCCAACGGATCATAAACAGGCACGGCGGGAAGATTTGGGGAGAAGGCGAGGTGGACCGAGGCGCCACTTTTTATTTTTCCTTACAGAACAATTAAGTACTAAAAGTAAAAAATATAACTATGTCAATCACCATTCACAATATCGAAATCCTGTTGATAGAAGACAATCCCGATGATGCAGGACTCGTAATCAGGGCGCTGAAAAAAAGTAATCTTGCCAACAATCTGGTACATCTTTCGGACGGTGCGGAAGCCCTGGATTTTATTTTTGCGAAAGGGCCATACGCGGACAGAAACGTAGAGGACCGGCCAAACGTTATTTTGTTAGATATCAAAATGCCCAAGGTAGACGGATTTCAGGTACTGCGAACCATCCGGGAGGATGATCGGACAAAAAGTATTCCGGTCGTGATGATGACTTCCTCCAGAGAAGAACAGGATATCGTGGAAAGTTATAAATTAGGGGTAAACAGTTATGTAGTGAAGCCGGTAGGTTTTGAAAATTTCGCCAAGGCAGTGTCCGATTTGGGACTATATTGGTTACTAGTGAATCAGGCGCCACAATAATTATAATCTGTATGGACAGGCATTTAAAAATATTATTTGTTGAAGACTCTCAAACCGATGTGGACCTTATCCAGTGGGAATTAAAGAAGGGCGGAATTAATTTTGCGGGAAAAACAGTGGACTGCAGGGTTGGTTTTGAAGAAGCCCTCACCAGTTTTAATCCGGATGTGATTCTGTGCGATCATTCATTGCCCCAATTCAATTCCCAGGAGGCATTAAAGATTTATAAAGACTTTAATTATTCCATCCCGTTTATCTTGGTAACGGGTGCCGTATCAGAAGAATTTGCGGTCAAAATGATTAAGGAAGGAGCAGATGATTACATTCTCAAAAGTAATTTAATGCGGCTATCCTCGGCTATAATACATGCCCTTAAAACCCGAAAGGCGGAACACGAAAGAGAAAAGGCGTTTGAGGAAATCAAGCAGAAGAATGTCTTTATGGAACAGTTGATGAATTCGCAGCCGGTCGTGTTTTATATTGCCAAAGCCGATAGCGACCATGCGATTACTTCAATAAGCGATAATGTACAAAATATTACGGGCTATACAGCGAAACAATTTCTAGACAATCCGGAGATCTGGCCTGGAAATGTACATCCTGATGATGCCGAAAAACTATTAAATTACAAGGAAGAAAAGCAAGGTCTGAGTGGTAGTATTGAGTATCGGTGGCAATGTGCCGATGGAACCTGGAAGTGGTTTCTGGATAATTTTACCTTTGTAAAAGATAAAAATGGAGAAAATCATATCCATGGTGCCTGGATAGAAATCTCTGACCTGAAAAATGCCGGTTTGCAGAAATTGGAAAATATAAAAGGACTCGAAGAAATGCTTTTTATGACCTCTCATAAAGTGCGGCAGTCCATCACACAAATAGTAGGACTTACGGATCTAATCAGCGCAAAAACGAATTCAGAGGCAGATGTAAAAAGAATAATCGAGTATATGAAAGAACCGGCCCATTACTTAGAAGTATTCACCAGGGAGTTAACGACTTTCATGGAGGATTTGAAGGAAAAAAATAAAAACTAGAATTTCTTACGATTCCAATAATCCTTTAGTCACGCGACTGCTGGCAATCAGCGAAGCGATGAATCCCAACGGAACAATAGTCGCCAATACAATCAATACATTTTTAACAGAGAAAACCACCGGATACGCCAGGCTTGGCGTAATCATAATGAGGCTGAATTGCTGCTGGACTATTACGAAGATAATCCCCAGAACCAATCCCAAAAGTCCCCCGATAATGCTCAGTAATGTCCCCTGAAACAAAAATATTTTTCGTAAATCCTTAACTTCTGTCCCTAAACTGTACATCGTTTTCAGATTGCTTTTCTTGTCGATAATCATCATGATGATGGCTCCCGCAAGGGTAAATAAGGTAAGCACAATAACCAGCGTACAAATCAGATACAGAATCGTATTTTCCGTGTTCAGCATCTTATAAAGGGAATCGTTCAGCTGCTTCCTGTTTTTAACGGTAATTTTGTTGTTGTAAATTTTCTGAAGCTGCTCCTTTATTTTTTCTTCATCAGCGCCAGGTTTTAGCTTCAATTCGATTCCTGAAACCTGGTTCGCTTTCCAGCCCACCAATTCCTGGGTCAGCGTCAGATCAGCGAAAACATATTTTGAATCCAATTCCTCACTGATGGCGTAAATCCCCACCGGATATAATTCTGATTTGGTGAATGCCTGCTCAGGACTGTCAATCGTTCCTCTTCCTGATTTGGGTACAAAAACCTCAAAAGCATTATTGAAATCCATCAGGCCTAACGATAATTTTTGGGTAATGCCATAACCGACCACCACTTGAGCGGTACTGTCAGCAAACCATTGCCCCTGGTATATGACTTCTTTCAAATCATTCACTTCCCGGTAATGTTTGTCAACGCCTTTGATGAAAGTCACCTGTTCTTTTCCGGCGAACATGAAAAGCACGCGCTCTTCCACAATTTTACTTGAGGCCACAACGCCGTCAATATTTTTAATGTCGGTCTGTTGACGGGGAGAAACGGTAAAGGATTTACCTAAAGTGGAGCTGATTTTCAAATCGGGATCAAAATCATTGCTGAAGGACAGACTGAAATCAATCAAACCGCTGAAAATCGACAAAGCCACAAACAAAACCATCGACCCGACAATAATTCCAAGCGATGCGATGATATTGATAATATTTATCGCATTGTTTTTACTGGCGCTTCTGAGGTAGCGTTTGGCTATGTATAACGAAAAATTCAAATTATGATTTTCTTCGTTTTTCTAAAAGTTCACGGTTTTCAATCGGGTTTTCTTTGGCGGCAAGCGCATTATCTATTTTTTCGATATAGTCCAAAGAGTCATCGATAAAGAAAGTTAAATTCGGCACTTTACGCAATTGCAAACGTACTCTTTGCGACAAATCGTGCTTGATTAATTTGGTATTGCTTTTTATAGCGGCCAATGTTTCGGCTGCTTTATCCTGGGGAAAAATGCTTAAATGAACCGTAGCGACTGATAAATCAGACGTTACGTTAACCTTGGATACCGAAATCACTAAATTAGAAATCCCGTTTTTTCTCACTTCACCCTGCAGGATATCCGCCAAATCCTGTTGGAGTACCCCGCCTATTTTTTTCTGTCTATTTGTTTCCATGGTGCAAAAATACGATTTTTAAGTTTCAAAGTTTTTATCTTTGCATAATTATTAGGAGCGAAAGGCCTGAGTGTCTTTATTTATCGTATTCCTGCTGTTCGCTGTATCCACGTAAAAAAGCGTGGGATGCCGCTGCCATCAGGGCTAAAAGATGAGTTTTCGGCTTCTTTATTTAATTTGGTAACCCTTTGTAATATAGATGAGAAAAATAGAACATATCGGAATAGCAGTCAAAGATCTGGAAGTATCCAATCTTCTTTTTGAAAAACTCTTCGGCGCACCGCCATACAAATCCGAAGAAGTGGCCAGCGAAGGCGTCAAAACTTCGTTCTTTCTGAATGGTCCCAACAAAATAGAACTGCTGGAAGCCACCAATCCGGAAAGTCCCATTGCCAAGTTCATCGAGAAAAAAGGGGAAGGCATCCATCATATCGCTTTTGATGTGGAGGATATTGTATCGGAAATCGCCCGTTTGCAAAAAGAAGGGTTTGTGGTACTGAACGAAACGCCCAAAAAAGGGGCCGACAATAAGCTCGTGGCCTTCCTGCACCCGAAAGGAACCAATGGCGTGCTGATCGAATTGTGTCAGGAAATCCGGTAGCAGAAACTGGTTCCTAAAGATTTAAAAATCAATTGTTCCAAAAATAGAACCGCTAAAAAGCAAAAAATATTTGGAGCCGACCAAAAATAGTAGTAATATTGCAACTCTTAACCGGTCCTATAGCTCAGCTGGTTAGAGCACCTGACTCATAATCAGGTGGTCCCTGGTTCGAGCCCAGGTGGGACCACGATTTACATTTAAAAAGCCTTATAAACATTTCGTTTGTAAGGCTTTTTTATTTGCTGGGGCGGAATGAGGGGCGGAATTATTATGAATATTCAAAAATGGTTTTGGACATTAAATAAAAAAAACCTCTAAATGAGGTTTCTTATTGAATAAAGCGCTACAGCCCGATGTTATTAATTTCAAAAAGTGTCAATTTCACGAGATGGGAGGAATCTTTCCCAAAACCCCAGTATGTCTAACTTTAGATTCTATGTCCATTGCGAACTCCTCTACTATTTCAATTATGTCATCAATTGTACTTTCAGTTATTCTTATGACGTTGCCCTCTTTATCTTTGCCATTTCTATGGACCATATCATGTCGAGTTTTTATAATTGACATCAAATCTGCTATTTCAGGAAATTGTATTTTTAGACTGTCTTGATACATGTTTCGAACTTTAGGCAAATCATGGTATATTACATCAACCAATTCTTTTTTAACAATATCATTTATTTTATCTAATTCTTGATAAATATCATTAAGACTAAATTTCCTTTCTTTTATTTTTGGATTTGTCTTAACAAAGTTTTTAAAGTTTTCTTCTTTGTTCAATACTTCGTTAATTAATGTTGAAGACAAATAATCTTCCAAACAACTTATAACACTGGAATATATTTGACGTAAAAGTGTGTTTTGAAGTTCTTTACTTTTTAAATCAACATCATTGAGAGATTTTAGATTTTCCATCTCCACGAGGAAGATATCATAATAATCAGAGCCACTTAATATTGAATCAATTTGCTCATTATAGTAGTCATCATTATCAGAATTCTCTATAATATCTAAAATATCTAGACTAGGAACATCAGATATTTCAACATATGAATCTGAAAACGCAACGTTAACAGAAATGTCAAACTCTTTTTCGCAATGAGAACAATAAGCATATTCATTGCTTTGATTGTTTGCATCATCTACGAGATAATTTAGTTTTGGAAGAAATAATTCTTCGCTTGTGATTTCATGTCCGCAACCATTACATTTGAAAACTATCTCGATGGATTTAGCGCCAAAAGGAAAAAATTCTCGGTATCCCATTTTTTAAATATTACTACAACCTTCCGTTTTATTTTAGGCAGGTAAACTAATGTCAAATATATAAAAAGAACTTTAGCTAAACCTTAAATCCACACTAGTTAAAACTCCTGTAAATTGTTTTTATTTTTTCTAATATTTCTTCTAAATTATAACCTGGTCTCACTTCTATTAAAGTGCAGTTATTAAGTTCGCACTTCTTCTTTTTTTGTTCATCTCTGATCAAATTATTTGCAAATGCAATTTCGCCTCCGAAATATTCAACGGCTATATCATGTTGCTTACCTTGATATTCTATTGCAATATTTAGTTTGGGAATCCAGACATCAAAATGTTGTCTTCCTAACCATTCGGGTCTGCCGTGATGAATTATTTCCAAGTCATTAAAATATGTTTTGATTTTATAATATAATTCGGTTTCGCTTATCCAACCTTCTCCAATAAGTTTCGCGCCAATTATTTTTCTGTATTCATTTTCTCCCTCTCGCAGTAATCTACTAGCTTCCGAGCTTATTGCTTCATAAATAAATGCCTTGGAGCAATTCCCGTTTTTAAGTTTTGCACCTCCTATTTTATTTATATCATACCAATTATAAATAGATAAAAACTTTTTATTGTGCTCAAAGAATTTTTTGTAATAATCAAAAGGGAAAGTTTCTAGATTTTTGGTATAATTAAATTTCTTGTAGAATTGTTCAAAGAAACTTTGCCCAGTACTTTCAGAAAGAATTATAGATAATATCTTGAATACTTCATTTCTATTTTTTTTTCCAAACTCGGTAAGTTGATTGTCCTTTTTTGCCATATGAAAGATTTGTTTTCCATCGACAATTTTTCTTTTAAGTCTTTTTTCAAAATCCATAAGAATAGATATATGGTTTGGGCCATATGTAACATCATTTTCCCACATTTCAAAGTTTAAAACATTCCATTCATTCCAAGCTTCTTCAAAATGCTCTATTGAAATTAGAAAGTCAACAAAAATATCGTGCAAATGAGAGCGAAAAAGATTTTTGTAGAATTTTTTTATAATTTGATATTGACTTGTAAAAAATTCTAAATCTTTGTGAAAATAATATTCTTTTTCAAGGTCTTTAAATAGTTGTTTTAGATACTTGTCATTATGCAGCCAAAAACCTTGATTCTCCATAACAATAGGTTCTCCTTTTAGAAATGCATTTTTGAAAAAGTCATAAAACTTTTTACCTTCTTCACTTTTTTTAGAAGTAATATTCCCTTTTGAATCTAATTCGAAATAAGATGGGATTGATTTGTTATAATCTACAGTGTTCATTTCTTGCAGGTTTCTTTTTCAAATATATACAAAAGCACCTGCAAATCTTCAATGGCGATTATTTTTATAAATTTCGAGGCTTCTCGATTTATCAGTGAACTGAACTAGCGTCGATGCCTTTTAAAAACTAAATTTACAAAAAAAGCCCCTCTAATTTAGAAGGGCTTGAATTAAATTTTTTTCTACCAATCGCTTTTTTTGCCACCAGCCTGGCCGTGTAATATAAAATCTTTCAGGTTTCTGTTCAGGTCGTTAAAAAAGACCGGGATCATTTCCGGGTAATATTTATAAACGGTTTTTGTTTCGCCTTTCTTATTATAATAGGCTTCGAGGTTCTTAAGCTCTGTGGTCGCCCAGCCTCCCGCGCCATTTTCTCCGGGAGGGGAATAAACACTGATATCGGTAACATCCAATTTGTATTTCCCGTCTTTGAAGGTTATTTCTATCTGATATTTGGCCTCGCGCGGAATTTTTCCGGCAGAATTCACATTGATTAAAGATTTGCTTACTCCCTCAAAACGGATGAATTCATTTTCCTTTTGCGACTTAATGGCTTCTTTCGGGTTTTTATATGTAGCACCAATCCATTCCAACGTTTTTTTATACAATTCCGTCTGCGATTTATTTTCGATAGTCGTGATGATGTAATCGGTAAAGCCCTCTTTTGCAAATTTAAATTCGGTTTCCTGGCCAAAAGACAGTGTGGTGAGTGTTAGCAACGATAATAAAATAATTTTTCTCATGATAAATTGGGGTTAAATCCAAAACTATCAATTTAAAATTGATTTTGCAAATGTTTATTTGTTTCTATTGGTCCAGTTTTCATGAGTCATTTCAAACTTAATTTAAACTTTTCCGTGGATGCCGATTTCTCTCCAGCCCGCTTTTCTGTAAAACGTTTGGCTTTTGTGTTTGGCCAAACCGTATCGTTCGTCTGGCTGAAATACCAGCCCAGCATAATGTTGTGAAGCTTTTGTCTAATGCCTTGTTTTCTAAACTCCGGTCGTGCAAATACGGCCCAGAAATTAATGTCTTATAGGTCAACAATCGGAACCAACAATTTCATTATTGATTGCAGACACCCAGCCTTTTCCTCTTAAGGTTATAAATTCTGCACAATCGGCATCTGTGAACAGGTCGGAGTTGGATTGTCGTTGGTGTAGCTTTTCGAATAATCAATAAGGTTAAAATTACTTTGTGTTAAGCAAGGTTTAACATACCCCTTTTTAGTTGAATTTTAGAATAGGATTTTTATTAATTTAACAATAAAAAAGCTTAAATTTATATAGTATTTTGATTGTTTCTTCAAAACATAATGAAACCCGCCAAATCTTATTTAGATTATTATAATAATTACTGGGAGTCTAATGTTTCAACAAAAGACTCTATGGTTGTTTATATTTTTTTGTTTTTTTTAATTTTTTTGTTATTTTTTTTTGATAGATGGAATTTTTATTTACTTTTACGCCCTATGAAAATCGCAAGAAATAAGCTTTTGGGTGTTTTAGGCATGTTGTTTACATGTGTGAGTAGTTTTGCTGCTCCCGCAGATCCGCCACCGCCCACACCACCGCCACCACCGGGACTCCCGATTGATGGAGGTGTTTTAGTGTTGCTTTTCATCTCAGTATTATTTGGTCTTTATAAGCTATATCAGTTTAATCTCAATAAGAAAACTCCAGTGTAAACTGGAGTTTTTTGTTTTTATATGTCTCTTTTATCGCACGGAATGTAATTTAGAGACATATTTTCCGATAACATCAAATTCCAGATTGACTTTTGTTCCTATTCTGAAATTTTTAAAGTTCGTGTGCTCATAGGTATACGGGATGATGGCTACGCTAAACTCACTTATTTGAGAATTCACCACAGTCAGGCTGACCCCATTAATGGTGATGGACCCTTTTTCGATGGTATGATTGTTTAATTTTTTATCATATTTAAAAGTAAAATACCAGCTTCCATTCGCTTCCTCAATGGATTTGCAGATTCCAATCTGGTCCACATGCCCTTGAACAAGATGTCCGTCCAGTCTGTCGCCCAACTTCATGCCTCGCTCCAGATTGATCATGTCGCCGGATTTCCATTCCGAAACATTGGTTTTATCCATGGTTTCCCGAATCGCGGTAACCGTATAGCTGTTCGAATCAATGGCCACGACCGTCAGACAAACGCCATTATGGGACACACTCTGGTCAATTTTGAGTGCTTCCGTAAGGGATGAAGCCACTGTTATATGAAGGTTGTCTTTTTCTTTGCGGATTTCTTGTATCGTGCCAAGGGTTTCTATAATTCCTGTAAACATTTCTTGTTTTATTTTACTAAATTTGCAACTTCAAAATTAGCAATAAATAACGTGTCGTCATGGTGAAAAAAGCAGAAAATATAATCGTTGGAATTTCGATTGGAGATTTAAACGGTATTGGAAGCGAAGTTATACTCAAAACTTTCGAAGATTCCCGAATGCTGGAACTTTGCACCCCTGTTATTTTTGCTAATGTAAAAATCCTTTCGTTTGCCAGAAAAAATTTCGAATCTACAGCCGCTTTACACGGTATTGATAATTTGGATCAGATCCTTCCGGGGAAAATAAACGTGCTGAATGTCTGGAAAGAAGGAGTCGATGTGAATTTCGGAACCAATGATGAAAATGCCGGGAAATATGCCGTCAAATCGTTTGTTGCGGCAACAAGTGCTTTAAAAGAAGGTTTGGTTGATGTATTGGTAACAGCTCCCATCAACAAATTTAACATACAGTCGGAAGAATTTAAATTTCCGGGACATACCGATTATCTGGATCAGGAATTGGAAGGAAATGCGTTAATGTTGATGGTTCAGGATAATTTGAGGGTAGGTCTTCTGACCGATCATATTCCGGTAAATGAAGTGGCATCGCATCTGACGGAAGATTTAATCAGAAAAAAAATCGAAACGGTTAAGCAATCGCTGATTCAGGATTTCAGCATCAATAAGCCAAAAATTGCCGTTCTGGGACTTAATCCGCATGCTGGTGATGGCGGTGTAATCGGTCAGGAAGAGAATGAAATTATGAAACCGGCCATCAAAAAATTATTTGAAAAAGGAACCATGGTTTTTGGTCCTTATGCTGCGGATGGTTTTTTTGGAAGCAACCAATACGAAAAATTTGATGCGATAATAGCAACCTATCACGATCAGGGACTGATTCCGTTCAAAACATTGTCATTTGGTAAAGGCGTAAATTATACCGCAGGACTGAATAAAATCAGAACTTCTCCGGATCATGGGACCGCTTATGATTTGGCTGGAAAAAATATGGCTGACCCTAATTCGTTTAAAGAAGCCGTTTATTTGGCAATTGATATCTATAATTCACGAAATGAATACGCGGAGATCAGTAAAAAGCCGCTAAAAACAAAAGAAAAGTAGTTGTAAACAAAAAAATGTTGATAACACTTTTGATATTACAATAATTTTATATCTTTGCACCCCGAAGTTTCGGGACAAATTGTTGTTAGCATGAAACAGTTAAATGAATTTTTAATTCCTTTCGTAGGATTAAAGTTAGGAAAACATCAGTTTGAATATCAAATAAGTAAAGCGTTCTTTGATAGCTTTGATTATGATGAGTTCGAAAGTTCAGACATCAAAGTCAATGTAGTTTTGGACAAAAAGAGCACGATGTTGGAACTGAAATTCAAGCACAAAGGAACAGTTCATGTGCCGTGTGACTTGACGAACGAAATGTTTGATTTGCCTGTTAAAGGAGAAGTTAAATTAGTAGTTCAATTTGGGGAAGCATATAATGATGATAATGATGAATTGTTGATTTTGCCGCATGGTGAGCATCAATTAGACGTTTCGCAGATCATTTATGAAATGATTGCATTGTCAATCCCCTTGAGAAGGGTTCATCCGGGAGTAAAGGACGGAACTTTAGATAGTGAAGCCCTTCGAAAACTGAATGAATTGAGAGTTGAGGAGAAAAAAGCAGAAAAGAATAAGCAAGAAGAAAATATTGACCCGCGTTGGGACGAATTAAAGAAACTATTAACGGATAAATAATATAGTAAAATGGCACATCCTAAGAGAAAAATCTCGAAAACAAGAAGAGATAAGAGAAGAACGCATTATAAAGCTACAGTTGCTCAAATTGCAACATGCCCTGTAACAGGAGAAGCGCATTTATACCACAGAGCTTACTGGCATGAAGGTAAAATGTACTACAGAGGACAAGTTGTTATTGACAAGCAAGTTGCTGTTGCATAATACATTATAGCAAACGAAAGATAAACTCTCACCACGTGAGAGTTTTTTTTGTTGCTTAAAACTTTAGTGCCCAATAAACACGTACAAAACATTTAGGTTTAGAAATTTTTTTGTAATTTCAACAACTTTTCGTGAGCACCCTCCGGGAAGAAAATAAGCAAACCCTATGAATAAAATCACAGCCGCAATTACTGCTGTAGGAGGCTACGTGCCAGACTATGTACTCTCCAATACAATCCTGGAAACAATGGTTGATACCAATGATGAATGGATTACTACGCGGACCGGAATAAAAGAAAGACGAATACTGAAAGGGGAAGGTAAAGGAACCTCTTACCTCGCCATAAAAGCGGCTCAGGATTTATTGAGAAAAGGAAATATTGACCCTAAAGAAATCGACTTGGTATTGATGGCCACTACAACGCCAGACATGCCGGTTGCCTCAACAGGAGTCTTTGTTGCTTCACAAATTGGAGCGGTAAACGCTTTTGCTTACGATTTGCAAGCCGCTTGTTCCAGTTTTTTATACGGAATGTCAACCGCTTCTGCCTACATTGAAACCGGACGATACAAAAAAATATTATTGATCGGAGCCGACAAAATGTCTTCCATCATCGATTACACCGATAGGGCTACCTGCATTATTTTTGGAGATGGCGCCGGTGCTGTTTTGTTTGAACCCAATTATGAAGGACTTGGATTTCAGGATGAGTTTTTAAGATCAGACGGAATCGGAAGGGATTACCTGAAAATTGACGCCGGTGGATCAATTCTGCCTCCATCAAAAGAAACCGTTGAAAACCGCCAGCATTATGTTTTTCAGGATGGAAAAACAGTCTTTAAATATGCTGTGAAAGGAATGGCTGATGTTAGCGAAATGATTATGCAACGAAACAATCTTACGAAAGAAAACGTAGACTGGTTAGTGGCACATCAGGCAAACAAACGTATTTTGGATGCTACTGCAGGCCGAATGGAATTGGATGAGGCCAAAGTTTTGATGAATATCGAAAAATACGGAAATACTACTTCTGCCACATTGCCATTATTGTTATTTGATTTCGAGAAAAAATTGAAAAAAGGAGATAATTTAATTTTTGCCGCATTTGGTGGTGGATTCACATGGGGATCTATCTATCTCAAATGGGCATATGACACAAAATAAACTAACCCAAACACAAATATTATGGATTTAAAAGAAATTCAAAATTTAATCAAATTTGTTGCCAATTCAGGTGTTGCCGAAGTAAAACTGGAAATGGATGATGTGAAAATCACGATCAGAACGACTTTAGAAGGGAATACACAAGAGATTACTTATATGCAGCAAGCTCCAGCGCAACATGCTTTGCCACAGGCTCCAGCTGCAACACAAGCAATTGCTCCTGTAGCAGCTGCTCCGGCTGCTGACGACAATTCAAAATATATCACTATCAAATCTCCAATTATCGGAACATTCTACAGAAAACCATCGCCAGATAAAGCGGTTTTCGTTGAAGTAGGAAGTTCAATCGGAAAAGGAGACGTTCTTTGCGTTATTGAGGCAATGAAATTATTCAACGAAATCGAATCAGAAATTTCAGGAAAAATTGTAAAAATTCTTGTTGACGATATGTCTCCGGTAGAATTTGACCAACCTTTATTTCTGGTAGATCCATCTTAATTTTAGATTTTTAGATTGTTAGACTTCTTGAAATGTCTAATCATCTAATTTATTAAATAATCCAATTGTCACCCGAGGCGTAGCCGAATTGTATGGAGCGCAGCGGAATAAAATTATCTAAATTAAAAAAAGATGTTTAAAAAAATATTAATTGCAAATAGGGGAGAGATTGCGTTGCGCATCATCAGAACTTGCAGGGAAATGGGTATCAAAACGGTTGCCGTTTACTCTACAGCAGATGCCGAGAGTCTTCATGTTCGTTTTGCCGACGAAGCGGTTTGTATCGGTCCGCCTCCAAGCAACCTTTCTTATTTGAAAATGTCAAGTATAATAGCCGCTGCAGAGATTACCAATGCAGATGCGATTCACCCGGGTTATGGTTTCTTATCTGAAAATGCTAAATTTTCTAAAATTTGTCAGGAACACGGAATTAAATTTATCGGTGCTTCACCAGAAATGATTGATAGAATGGGTGATAAGGCTTCCGCCAAAGCGACTATGATTGAAGCGGGTGTGCCTTGTGTACCGGGATCTGTTGGTATTTTGGAATCTTATGAACAAGCAGCCCAATTATCCAAAGAATTCGGATATCCGGTAATGCTGAAAGCTACTGCCGGTGGTGGTGGAAAAGGAATGCGTGCCGTTTGGAAAGAAGAAGATTTACTAAAAGCATGGGAAGGTGCCCGTCAGGAATCGGCTGCTGCTTTCGGAAATGACGGAATGTACTTGGAGAAATTAATCGAAGAGCCACGTCATATCGAAATCCAGGTTGTTGGAGATGCTTTTGGAAAAGCATGTCACCTTTCTGAAAGAGACTGTTCTGTTCAGAGACGTCACCAAAAATTAACCGAAGAAACTCCTTCTCCATTCATGACTGACGAATTGCGTGAGAAAATGGGAGAGGCCGCAGTGAAAGCAGCCGAATATATCAAATATGAAGGCGCCGGAACTGTTGAATTCTTAGTGGACAAGCACAGGAATTTCTACTTCATGGAGATGAATACCCGTATCCAGGTAGAACACCCGATAACAGAGCAAGTAATTGATTACGATTTGATCCGTGAGCAGATTATGGTGGCTGCCGGAATTCCAATTTCAGGAAAAAACTATCTTCCTCAATTGCATGCAATCGAATGCCGTATCAACGCAGAAGATCCGTACAATGATTTCCGTCCTTCACCAGGAAAAATCACTACCTTGCATACCCCGGGAGGACATGGTGTTCGCTTAGATACTCACGTTTATTCAGGGTATTCTATTCCGCCAAATTACGACTCGATGATTGCCAAGTTGATTACTACTGCGCAAACGCGTCAGGAAGCGATCAACAAGATGAAAAGAGCCTTGGATGAGTTTGTTATCGAGGGAATCAAAACAACGATTCCTTTCCACAGACAATTGATGGATGATCCTCGTTATGTTGCGGGCGATTATACCACAGCGTTTATGGATACTTTTAAAATGAAAGACCCAAAGTAATATAAAAAAAGCCTCACTGCTAAGTGGGGCTTTTTGATTTAAAATATATTTTTCTAAAATTTTCAGAAGCGAAAAATTCGGGCTTTTTCAGGAAATCATTTTCCTGCTCTCACCTTTATCTCGTTTCGTTACTCTCCACGAGGATACCGGTTCCATCAGGGCTAGGGAATGAAATTAAGGCTTGTTTGCAAGTTAAAGTAATAAGTGTAAAATATAAAAATCCCGAAGCTGACTTCGGGATTTTTGTCTTATAATCGGATAATGCTTAAACGCCTAATTTTTTAGCGATAGCAGCAGGAAGTCCTTTCTTGTGAACCATGATGTCAGTGGTTTTGTATTTTACAAACTCTTTGGTCATGTATAAGTATCCTTTGTAGTCGTTGGTAGCTCCCCAAGAGTTTTTAACGATATAGTATTCCCTACCGTTTTGGTCCTTAGACAAACCTACAATGTGCATTCCATGATCATCAGTTGTGGTATAGTTATCAAATGCTTTTTGACGCATATCTTCAGTTACCATCATTTCTTTTTTAGGACCGTTAAACAAGTCAGCTTTTTCTTCAGCAGTCATGGAATCAAATTTCTTTTCAGGAACAAATGCCACTCCGTTTTTCCAACTAAA
The DNA here is from genome assembly GCF_007109225.1 of Flavobacterium sp. GT3R68. Lineage (GTDB taxonomy): Bacteria > Bacteroidota > Bacteroidia > Flavobacteriales > Flavobacteriaceae > Flavobacterium. The sequence goes on along the minus strand of NZ_VJZK01000001.1, from coordinate 214,313 downwards.
GCTTTTCTCGCTCACATCACCACCCCAGGCTACTGTATAACCTGTTTTAAGCGCGTTATCGATGATGTCGGTAAGTTCATTAAGCTTCACATTATAAACCTGGTCAAAAGCCCAGTTGTCCGGTACTAATAAAGTAAATTTTGTATAATATGGATATTCCTGTAACGAAGAAATTTCTACATAATCATCAGCATTGATACCCACTACGTCTTTTGCAAAAGTTTCAGGAGTGTATTTCTTGCCATTGTATTCAAATGATTTTGGAACGTCCCCTAAATATGAATCGATTACAGCCGTGTATGCTTTTTCCCAGTTTGGCGTAAGTTCGCCATTTGGATTTTTTACTGTGGCGGCCAATACTGCTTCCATGATGCCAGCCATTTCAGAAAATTTATTTTTATCAGTTCCGTAGTTCAATCCGGTATACACCATTTGAGGTACGGCACCGTATTTTTTGTACATATTCATTACATCGTGAAACGCCCCACCATCACCCAAAGCAACAGAACCGTGCATGCGCACATAGTTTCTTCCTTTTTCAATGTAAGCATTGCGGGCAGAGAAAATCTGAGATAATTCTACCGGTTGTTTTCCCATTCTGATCATTTCAGACTCCAGGAAAGAGTTTGCAGAGTAACTCCAACAAGTCCCGGAAGAACCTTGGTTTTTGATTGAAGTGTTTTCAATATTTACTACATCTGTAAATTTAAAAGCCGCTTTGCTGTTGTCGCTTGCATTTACTTTTAAGGAATTTACTAAATTGTCTTGTGCATAACCACCCATACCCAGCATCAGTGCAGAGGCTAATAGAAGCGGTCTAATTTTTAAGGTATACATTTTTTTAGTTTTTAGGTTTTCATATTGGTAGGTAAAAAAACGAAATTGTTACAATATTGATTTCGTTTTTAACATTTTATTCATTTTTATAAAGTCTCTTTCAGCCATTTATAAAATTCCCGCTGCCATACTTGGGCGTTTTGTGGTTTTAGAACCCAGTGGTTTTCTTCAGGAAAATAAAGGAACCTGCTTTTTATACCGCGCAATTGTGCCGCCTGAAATGCTTCCTGTGATTGCCCGATCGGAACCCTGAAATCATTTCCTCCCTGAATAATCAAGATTGGTGTATTCCATTTTTCGACATGATTAGCCGGGTTGAAAACAGTGTAGGTTTTTTGAGCAACTTTGTTGTCTTTCTCCCAATAGGCACCTCCGAAGTCCCAATTGTTAAAAAATACTTCTTCAGTAGTCCCGAACATACTTTGGGTATTGAAAACCCCATCGTGTGCGATAAATGTTTTAAATCGGTTGTTGTGGATGCCGGCTAAATAAAACACCGAATACCCTCCGTAACTTGCTCCTACTGCCCCTAATCGGGTCTTGTCTACGTATTTTTCTTTAGCTACATCATCAATCGCAGATAAATAATCGTCCATAACCTGTCCGCCCCAATCCTTACTGATTTGTTCGTTCCATTCGACTCCATGTCCTGCCATTCCACGACGGTTTGGGGCAACGATTACATACCCCTGAGCTGCCATTAAGGAAAAATTCCAACGGAATGAATAGCTTTGAGTCAAAGGAGATTGTGGTCCGCCTTGACAGAATAAGAGTGTTGGATATTTTTTATTCGCATCAAAATTAGGAGGTAAAATTACCCATACCAGCATTTTTTTGCCATCAGTAGTGGTCACATATCTTTTCTCTGTTTTGCTTAACGCCAAAGTTTTATAGGTTGCCGTGTTGATGTTCGACAATTGTTTCCAAACTTTTTTCTTTAAATCGTATGAAAACAATTCACCTGCATGATTCATATCGGTTCGCGTAACAATCGCGGTAGTGCCGGAAAATCCTACGATATCACTCACATCGAAATCACCATTAGTAAGTTGTTTTACCGTGATTGCGATTCTGCTCAGGCCCGGAAAATTAACTTCAAACAATTGTTTGGTCCCATCCACCGGAGCTATGAAATACACTTTTTTACCATCAGAACTCCACATAAAACTATCCACAGTACCATCCCATCCGCCGGTCAGGTTCATCTTCATGCCTTTGAAGCTAACGATAATATCATTTTTATCCGCCTCATAACCGTCACGTTGCATCTGTAACCAAGTTAAATTTCCGGAAGGGGAGAATGCCGGGTTTGTATCGTAACCCATGTTTCCTTCAGTGAGATTGATGGTTTTTCCCGTGGCCAAATTGTATTCGTAAATATCGGTATTGGTCGAAACTGCATAGGCAGTTCCTTCTTTTTTCTTGCAGACATACAAAATGCTATTGCTGTCCGGCGACCAGATGTAATCCTCATCTCCGCCAAAAGGTTTCTGTGGAGAATCAAAAGCTTCGCCCTTCAGAATATCAACCGGAATTGCTTTATCATTTCCATTACTTCCTTTATAAAATACGTGATTGAATTTCCCTTCATTCCATGTGTCCCAATGGCGATAGTTCAGTCCGTTGTAGATTTGAACGTTTGATTTATCCAATTCGGGATAAAAATCCTTTCCGTGTACCTTGTCTATTTTTACTTCATCATTGTATACGATGTATTTCCCGTCGGGAGAAACATTTTTATCTTTGAGCACCGTTTTGAAATCAGTAATTTCACTGGCATTTCCTCCGTTTACCGGAATGGAATAATATTTTGAATCCGATTTATTCTCGGCAACATCCGGTGTGGATACTTTGTAGATGACATTTTTTCCGTCTTTCGAAATCCCAAGAGCGGTGATTCTTCCCAGTTTCCAAAGTAATTCGGGCGACATAACGTTTTGGGCTACAACTGCATTTACACTCATCATAAATAAGGTTAGGAGTACTATTTTTTTCATATTTAACTATAATTTTTCAGGTTTAAAAGTACTGATTTTATTCCAAAAAAAAAGCTACCCCAATGAGATAGCTTTTAAATATGTTAGTTTGTTATTGTTTTATAAAACGCTTTGTTGCAACTATATTATTATCGGTAATTTCCAAAACATAGTTTCCTGTTTTGATGCTTGATACATCAATGGAACCATTTGATAATTTACCGTTCAAAATTGTCTGCCCTAACAAATTGTATACTTTGAATGTAGCATTTTCAGAAATTGAAGTTACATTTAAGATTGACGATGTTGGGTTAGGGAATAATTTGATGTTACCGATTGTGCTTTCAGCAGGCTTCGCAGTAGCTGTAATGTTCACCGTGTAATCTTCTACCTGTCCATAAGAAAAAGCTTCACAAGCAGTCGGGATTCCATTGTATTTCATAGAAACTCTCATTCTTGTTGCTCCTAAAGTAGCCGTTGCAGGAATTGTAAAGGAACCTGAAACCGGAGTCGCAGAAGAAGCGGCATTGCTCCAAACTAATTCACCTGCATCAGTGAAAACGCCATTTTGATTGTAATCGATCCACACAGCATACCCTTCAGCATAAACTGATGAAGTCCAGGAAGGAGTTACTGTAATAGTGTTTAAAGTTCCTCGAACCGCATTTGTTGACATTGCGGTAAAATTTTCATATCCTGCAGTACCTGTAGAGGTATTGTTAATGGATCCGAAAACTACTTTTCCTATTTTCTCATCAGCCGTACTGTTTCCTTGAGAGGTGCAATATGTAACTGTTCCTGCTAATGTGGTTACATTAACCGTGTTGCTTGCCGAAGAAATATTTCCGGCAGCATCTTTGGCTTTCACAGAAAACGTATATGCTGTTGCAGCTGTTAAACCTGTTACAGCATAGGAAGTTGTAGTCACGGTGGCTTTTAATGTAGCACCTTGATATACGTCATATCCCGTAACACCTACATTATCCGTAGAAGCTGTCCAAGATAAGCTTGTAGAAGTTTGTGTGGTTCCTGATGCGGCTAAGCTTGTTGGAGCCGATGGAGCAGTTGTGTCAGCAGCACCAGTTATAAGATTAACTGTGTAATCTTCTACCTGTCCAAAATCAAAAGCTTCACATGATCCTGGAATAACATTGTATCTCAAAGACACACGCATTCTTGTTGCACCTGTTGCAGCGGTGGCAGGAACAGTAAACGAACCTGAAACCGGAGTCGTTGTAGAAGCGGCATTGCTCCAAACTAATTCTCCTGCATCTGTGAAATCTTTATCATTGTTATAATCAATCCAAACTGCATACGCCTCCGGATAAGCTGTACTTGTCCATGTTGGAGTTACAGTAATAGTTGCAGCTGCTCCTTTGGTAAGGTTTGTAGAAAAAGCGGTGAAATCTGTATACCCAGTTCCGCCTGTCGAAGCATTGTTGATGGTGCCGATTTGTACTCTTCCGATTAATTCGTCAGCCACACTGTTTCCTTGAGAAGCACAATAAACTGCAGTCCCCGATAATGTGGTAACATTCAGCGTATTACTTGCTGCGGATACGTTTCCGGCTGCGTCTTTTGCTTTTACAGAGAAAGTGTATGCTGTTGCAGCTGTTAAACCAGTTACTGCATATGAAGTAGTGGTTACAGTTGCTTTTAAAACAGCACCTTGATATACGTCATATCCGGTCACTGCTACGTTATCCGTAGAAGCTGTCCAAGATAAATTGGTTGTCGTTTGTGTCGTTCCCGAAGCTGCTAAGCTTGATGGAGCCGATGGGGCTACTGTGTCTGATGTTCCTGACGTAATGGTAAAGTTAGTATTGGAAACATCAAAAAAGATGTGACTGCTACCTTTAACCATAATTCGGTTTTGGGTCCCTGCTGTGTTAGGGACTGTAATAGCTTCTGTTCCGTCATTTGCAGTTGCAGCTAATAAAGTTGACCAAGTCGTACCTCCGTTAGTAGATATTAAAATATCAACATTGGCACAGTTTACGCCGTTTGCAGTAGTTCCGCCAACAATCCATGTAACGGTTTGAGTAGACCCTCCAGCCCAAGAAACGGCTGTGTTTGGGGCGCTTACAGAAAACGGTCCTGCTGTTGCATTAACAGTAACAATCATGTCATCGCTGTTATTTGCCGGTCCGCCTGCACGATTATCACGAACAGTTAATCTGAAATTCAAGGTTCTTGCAACAGAAGATAATGCTTCTACGGTAAGTTCTGTACCTGCCGTCGTTGTAGCTCCTGTTAGGACTGACGTCATTTTTGGAAAATACCGTACTGTCGAAGTGGAAGGTACATAAGATCTGAAATTTGGTCCTGTCGTTTTAGTTGCACTTGGTGCAGTTGAAGCAGTACCATTGTCCATTTCTTCCCAATCGAAAGTTAATGCGTCACCATTAGCATCTGTACCTGCACCAGTTAACATAAACGGAGTGCTTTTAGGAATGGTGTAATCCAACCCGGCGTTAGCTGTCGGGATTGCATTGCCAGTCACTGTTGTTGTCTGGCAAGTAGTGGTTTTGATATAATTGGTAATTTGCTGAATGGTTATTGCATGGAAAAAAGGATCAGAATGCGGTTGTACATCAAGAGAAGTTATACCGGCATATCCCATAATAGTTGAGCCACTTCCCGGTTCCATTTGAGCCCCGGTTCCTTCATTACTATGAGTAAAGGTATGGTTTCCGCCAAATTGATGTCCCATTTCGTGTGCTACATAATCAATATCGAAGTTGTCTCCAGAAGGGATACCGTCGTTAGGGGAAGTAAATCCACTCCCTTTTCCTAATGGTACTGATGTAGTTGGGTTTTTACAAACACATCCTATGCAGCCAGCATTTCCACCCCCACCTGAGGCACCGAATAAATGACCGATGTCATAATTGGCACTTCCGATAACATTAGTAAGTGTTGTCTGCAATTCCTGATTCCAAGCTCCTCCTGAACCGGTTGCGGCATCAGAATATGGATCTGTTGATCCACTTGTATAAATTACCAGATCATTGTTAGCAATCAGATTCATGTGAACTCCGAAATCTTTTTCGAAAACGCCATTCACACGTGTCATCGAATTATTGATAGCAGCTAATGCCAATGCTTTCGTTCCTCCAAAATACGTAGTGTATTCTCCGGTAACGGACATCGCTAATCTATACGTTCTTAGATTTCCGTCGTCAGCATTTGGTCTTAAAGTAGTATTGATTTCGTTTTTTGCTGTTTCGATTACGGTACATTCAAATTTTGAAAGTGAAGCCGCTTTATCAGATTTTTTATAAACGGTATAGGTGCTTAAATCAGTAGTGTAGGGTTCAATGAAAACCGCTGATTTATCGGCATAAATCAACATGGTTTGTAATCCTAACGGAGACAGACTGAAGTGAATGGTTGCCGTTGGATTGTCCACGCCTTGACCTACATAGGATTTAATTTCAGGGAATCTGGCTGCTAAAGCCGGATCCATATTGGATGTTTCCAATATTCTGAAATTTTCTAATTTTCCGTCTGCATTTGGGAAAGCAATAATGGTATTGGATTTTCCGGCCACCGAATTCCTTTTTGGTGAATGTGCCAAGGCTTGTTTAAGGCTATTTACATCCAAATCATACAATCTTGGTGAAGTTAGCTGTGTTTTGTTCGCAACAACGGTCGTTCCGCTTTTCTTTACTGCTGCTTTCCATACTCCGCCTTGTGCGAACGATAAACTGGTGACGGCAAGTAAAGCAATCGAGAGTAATTTATTTTTCATAATTATTGGTTTGGTTGGTTTTTTAGCGATTCAAATATATAGGAAAATATCTTTTCTTTTAAGAAAAACGCAAATATTTTTCAATTAATTTTTGGTAATCTTTGTAAAAGCTCATAAAATCTAGGTATTTCGCTAAAAATTTACAATAAGGCTGTCTATAATATAATCGGACAAATCAGTATTGTTTTACGAAATTAATTACTTTTGAAAATAAAAAACAGAAAATGCTTTTAAGTTACTGGGAATTAAAAAACTGGTTTACAGATGTCGATTATACAATAGTAGGTAGTGGCATAGTAGGATTGCATACTGCATTGCGTCTGCGCGAACGATTCCCGAAAAGCAAGATTTTGGTTTTGGAAAAAGGGATGTTGCCACAAGGTGCCAGTACTAAAAACGCAGGGTTCGCCTGTTTTGGCAGTATCTCCGAAATCATCGATGATTTAAAATCCCATAGTCAAGACGACGTTGTGCATCTGATTCAGAGAAGATGGGACGGACTCCAATTACTGCGCAAACGTTTGGGTGATGGGGCAATCGATTTTAAACCCTATGGTGGTTATGAGCTTTTTTTAAAAAAAGATGAAACCGCGTATGAAGAATGTCTGGAGAAACTACCTTTTATCAACGAAATTTTAACGCCTCTTTTTAAGTCGGATGTTTTCGCTAAGACGGTTAATCCTTTTGGTTTCCTGAACATCTATGACCAATTGATTTTTAATCCGTTTGAAGCCCAGATTGATACGGGAAATATGATGCAGGCCTTATTAAAGCAAGCGGTTTCACATGATATCTTAATATTGAATCAGCAAAATGTCACTTCATTTGTGGACAATCAGAACGGCGTTGAAGTGGTTTTAGCTACGCTCGATTCGGCTGCGCCTCGGGTGGATGATTTTAGTTTTAAAACAAAAAAACTTTTATTTGCCACTAATGGATTTGCAGGCCAGTTAACTTCTGGCAAAGTAAAACCGGCACGTGCCCAGGTTTTAATTACAGAACCTATAGCAGATTTAAAGATTAAAGGGACTTTTCATTTGGATAAAGGCTATTACTATTTCAGGAATATTGGAAATAGGATATTATTCGGAGGCGGACGTAATCTTGATTTTGAAGGCGAAACCACTTCCGAATTTGGCCAGACGGAAATTATTCAGAATCGTTTGGAAGAAGTCTTAAAAGAAGTAATTTTGCCAAATCAAAAATTTGATGTCGCCCATCGCTGGAGCGGAATCATGGGATTGGGATCGAGCAAGAATCCAATCGTTGAACAGCTTTCCAATAATGTCTATTGCGGCGTTCGATTAGGCGGAATGGGCGTGGCTATCGGCAGTTTGATTGGAAAGGAATTAGCCGATTTAATACAGTAGTTGTAATCTTTCCAAAAATAATTGAGAATAAGTGCATTTTGTTTTATCGCATTCAATGCCGTTATAGATTTTTAAACCCAGCGTTATATACCAATTTAAATAAATTCATGTTGAAAAAAATATTTCGATTCTTTTTTAAGCTCATGCTCTGGTTTTTTGGCATATCCATTTTTTTCGTGGGGCTTTTCAAATTTGTGCCGGTCCCGTTTACCCCTTTGATGGCAGTCCGTTTTATCGAAAATAAAACCAGCGAGAATGCCGTTGTCTTCAGTCACGACTGGGAACCTCTGGAAAATATCTCGCCGAATCTTCAGAAGGCCGTAATCGCCAGTGAAGACGGGAATTTCCTGAAACATAGCGGCTTTGATTTTATTGCGATACAAAAGGCCATGAAAAGTAATGAAAAAGGACGAAAATTGAAAGGCGGTAGTACGATCTCCCAGCAAACCGCCAAAAATGTGTTCTTATGGCAAGGCCGAAGTTATTTTCGTAAAGGATTGGAAGCCTACTTTACAGTTCTGATTGAATTGATTTGGGGAAAGGAACGCATTATGGAAGTGTACCTGAACAGTATTGAAATGGGTAATGGAGTGTATGGTGCACAGGCCGCTTCCAGACACTGGTTCAGCAAAGATGCGTCCCATCTTTCTGCTCGCGAAGCAGCGGGTATTGCAGCAATATTACCCAACCCCAGAAAATTTAGCGCCAGTAGTTCGACCTCTTATATCAATAGGCGTAAAGAGAAAATCCAGCGTGTCATGCGTTATGTTGGGAGATTGAACTATTAAAAGCATCAACTACTAATTCCATTCATAAAATAAAATCTATTGAAAACTGTACTCATCACCGGAACTTCCAGTGGTATCGGAAATGAAACTGCCTTACATTTTGCGAAAAACGGATGGAATGTAATTGCGACTATGTTGTGTTTGGACCAAGGAAAATCACTGAAGGGCATTCCTAACATCAATTGTTACATATTGGACGTTACTTCAACAGAGAGTATTGAAGCCGCGAAAACCCAAATTATGATGGATCATAATACCATTGATGTGGTCATTAATAATGCAGGAGTTGGGTATCGCAGTTTTGTTGAATTGTCGGATGATCACAAAATCAACGACATTGTCCATATCAATTGGTTGGGCGTGGTCAAAGTTTGCCGTGCCTTCATTCCTGTTTTCCGAGAGCAGCATTACGGTCAGTTTATCAATATATCTTCGATTGCCGGATTGGTCAATTTGCCTTTGGGGAGTTTTTATCATTCTACAAAACAGGCGGTTGAAAGTTTTTCAGAATGCATGGCCTACGAGTTACTGGATTTCAACATTAGTGTCTGTACCGTACAATTTGGAAATGCACCCACAAATTTTCAGGGTAAGACCATCAAGTTTGAACCGGCAGGCGTACATTCCTATACGAAAATGATGGACAAGATTACAAAATTACTCCACAAGAAAACCAGTAAAAACACAAAACTAAAACCGCTTATTGTCAGCAAATTATTAAAAATAGCCGAAAACCCCTCGAAAAACTTCCGCAGGCATACTATTGGCTTTGATGCGAATATCATGAAGACACTCCGGTATATTTTGGGCTACCGATTGTTTAACAGGGTAATCCGCCTTTTTGTTTTCAGGTAAGTCTTTGAAATATTTTAATAAAAAGCGACATAGTATTGTCGCTTTTTTGTTGGGTTCTATTTAATTGAACAGCGGTTTGTATTGCTGCCAGTAATGTTTATAAATCAAAATACCGTTAAAAGTCGCCACTATCAATGCCATACCCATTACCGGAATGTCCAGAAATAAGTGGAAAAGCAGAATGTTAATGGAAATCGGGGCCAGTAGTAACAAAACAAAAGCCACCCATTTTTTCAGTAACAACATCGTGCCGATAAAAACTTCTGCAACACCGAGTATGGGAAAAATATATCCGGTGGCAGCTAATGAGTCCATGAAATCACCGGCAGACCCATCGGCAGAGGGTAACGGAAAAAACTGCAAAAACTTGTTACTTCCAAAAACAACAAGTACAATACCTAACATAATTCTAACGATTTTTGTAAATTTTGAATTCATAAACGTATATGGATTAGTTAATTAAAATTAAAAAGCTAACTAATTTAATCAATACTTCTCAGCGAATCGGTAAAAACTCAATTAAATCTACAAAGTGTGTTAAAATTGCGTTCAGTAGCATTTTTTAGGTTATTTCTTCCAATTGGGCAAACTTTTGATGCCCATATTGTACAAAGTGAAGGCCTGAATATCCACATTTTCCTGAATAGTTGCCGCTACTGATTTTCCGGCTCCATGTCCTGCTTTGACATCAATCCGGATTAGGGTTGGATTATTCCCTGTTTGTTTGTCCTGCAATTCTGCGGCAAATTTGAAGCTGTGCGCTGGAACCACACGGTCATCGTGATCACCGGTAGTCACCATTGTTGCCGGATACTGCACGCCCTTTTTTACATTATGAACAGGTGAATATCCTTTAATGTACTCAAACATTTCTTTTGAATCTTCCGAAGTTCCATAATCATAGGCCCAACCAGCTCCGGAGGTAAACGTATGATAACGCAACATATCCAGTACGCCAACGGCAGGCAATGCTACTTTCATCAAGTCGGGGCGCTGTGTCATCGTGGCTCCCACCAATAATCCGCCATTAGAACCGCCACGGATGGCCAGATAATCCTTTGACGTATATTTATTGGCAATCAAATATTCTGCTGCAGCGATGAAATCATCAAACACATTCTGTTTCAACATTTTGGTTCCTGCATCATGCCATTTTTTTCCATATTCACCGCCTCCCCGAAGATTTGGAACCGCATAAATTCCGCCATTTTCCATCCAGATCGCATTGGCAATACTGAAAGCCGGTGTCAGACTGACACTGAAACCACCATAGCCGTATAACATTGTTGGGTTTTTTCCGTCGAGCTTCAATCCCTTTTTATGGGTGATAATCATCGGGATTTTTGCGCCGTCTTTCGAAGTATAAAAAACCTGTTTGGAAACATAATTGTCCCCATTGAAGTCTACTTTTGGTTTTTGATATACCTCCGATTTCCCTCCATTGGCTTCAAAAGAATATGTATTTCCCGGGGTAATATAATTGGTAAAAGTAAAATACAACGGTTTGTCCGTTTTTTTACCATTAAAGCCGCTGACGGTCCCGATTCCCGGCAGCACAATATCACGGATCAATTTCCCGCTATAATCGTATTGTTTTACGGCCGATACCGCATCCTTCATGTAATGGGCAAAAAAATAGCCTCCGCCGGTAGAGGGCGAAAGCACATATTCTGTTTCCGCAATGAAATCTTTCCAGTTTTCCGGTTTCGGATTGGAGAAATCAACGGTCACAATCTTTTGGTTAGGTGCATTCCAATCGGTTACAATAAAGAGTTTGGTGTCTTCATTTTCAATTACATAACTGGAGCTTTTGAAATCATTTACAACGGTCACAATGGGATTGGCATCATTACTCAAATCCGTCATGTATAATTCATTTCCGTAAGTGGAATTGGCTGCTGAAATTACTAAATATTTATCATCCTCAGTAACGCTGCCACTAACGTATCTTCTTTTTTGGTCCATGCCAAAGATGACCTTGTCGCTTTTTTGAGCCGTTCCTAATTTATGGAAATACAATTTGTGCTGGTCGGTCTTAGCTGATAATTCGCTGCCCTGCGGTTTGTCATAACTGGAATAATAGAAGCCTTCATTGCCTTTCCAGGACACGCCACTGAACTTGACATCAACAATAGTATCTTCCATAATTCGTTTCGAAAGCGCATCCATCAGGATGATTTTGCGCCAGTCACTGCCTCCTTCTGAAATGGAATAGGCGACTTTTGATCCGTCTTTGGAGAAATCCACAGCACCCAAAGAAGTTGTGCCATCTTTAGAAAAAGTATTGGGATCCAGGAAAACTTCTTCTTTTCCCGACGCATTTTTGCGATATAAAACCGATTGGTTCTGCAAACCGTTATTTTTATAGAAATAGGTATAACCGCCTTCCTTAAAAGGGGCGCCTATTTTTTCGTAATTCCACAGTTGTTCCATTCTTTTTTTAAGCGCATCCCGATACGGAATCTTCTTCAGATAATTATAGGTCACTTCGTTTTGTGCCTTAACCCACGCCATGGTTTCAGGAGAGCGGTCGTCTTCCAGCCAGTGATGGGGATCGTTGACATTGGTGCCGAAATAAGTATCGGTATGGGCGATTTTATTTGTTTCAGGATATTTCATTTTTCCTGTGGTGTTTTTGGATACTTGTGCTGCGGCACTTAAGCCGAAAGCCAAAACAAGCATGGAAGTTATTATTTTCATATCTAAAGCTGTTTCTTACAAATATAATTAATTTGTCAGATGTTAAAATTAACACCTACAATTATATTTCTTCCAATATTAGGAATTCCATCTGTTTTCAGGCGCGATAAATGGGAAATGTACTCTTTGTCTAATAAGTTGTTGACATTCAGATTTAAATCAAAAATGGTTTTGCCGACGGTGATTTTTCCGCCAAAAGCAAAATTGGCTAAGGTATAGCCATGAGTTTTGGTTTCAAAACCACTGACATTCTTTTGGCTGAAAGTGTTCTCGATATTGAAAGTCGCAAATCCGTCAGTTAGCCATTTTTTTAAATTGAATTGCGTACGGATGCTGTTGTTCCATTTCCTGGCTGGGATTAAAGGCAAGTAGTCGCCATTTTGCTTCTCTCCGCTCACAGTTTCAAAATTACTTTCAAAATGAAGCCAGTCAATCGGATGCGGATGGAAATGGAGTCCGATTTCACCCCCAGATAATTTGGCATTATCCTGAACATATTGGTACAGATCATTACCGTCGATAGTATTTCCCGTTGGAGAAATGAAAATGTAATTGTTGATATGATTGTAAAATCCATTGACAAAAAATTCCAAATGGTCGGTTTTGTATTCCAGATTCAGATCCGTCTGAACATTCTGCTCGCTTTCCAAGTTGCTATTCCCTATTTCATAGCGATTACTGCCTTCATGGACACCATTAGAAGTAAGTTCTGCCAAATTAGGCGCGCGAAATCCCGAAGCCACATTCAGACGCACCGACCAATTTTTAGTCATATTGGTTTTGTATCCCAAAGACGCATTAAAACTGTTGAAGGTTTTGTCCATGTCTTCAAAATAGCCTTCTTCTCCAAAAATACCGTTCTGTTCACTGACCACTTGCCGATTGTCAAAACGCAACCCCATTTGAATTACATTCGATTTCCATTCGTAATTGGCGGTTCCGAAAATCCCGAAATCATCGGTTTCGGCATCAGGAATTAAAAACTCTTCACCCGAATTCAAATTTGTTTGGTGCATGCCCTGAATGCCTGCAATGGTTTCTATATTGCCCCATTTCGGAAAATGATATCTCAGATCATAATTGAGTGTTTTTAATTTCATGTGCAGCACGGCGATATCACTGTCTTCGAATTCGCTTCGGTCATTCGCGATATAACCAAAATCGGCATCCAGCGATGAATTCTTAAAATAGATGTGATTGTGAAGGCTTAAAATATGATTAAAGACGCCTTGTTTTGGATAGTCAGTTTTTTTGGTTGTCGATTGTGCGGCGATGCCATTTTCGGGAATGCCCAAATCCAGATGGTTGAAATTATAACGAAAAACACTCGAAAATTTGGAATTGTCGTATTCGATTCCGGTTTTCAAATCACTTTCATTATAACGGGTATTAGTTACGCGGTCGTTGTTTGCGATTTGATAATCCGAATGCGTATTGTAACTTCCCCGGATTAAGTATTTCCAGTTTTCGGTGGACGTTTTTAAACCAACGGTAGAGTTGCTGCCTAAGGTGTTGGAGAAGACTTTTTGGCTAAAATTTCCCTGAGACGTATTGGCTTTTGCAAATTTTTCAGGATTGAAATACAACACCCCACCCATCGCATCTGAACCATGTAAAAGCGACGCCGGCCCTTTGATGACCTCGACACTTTCAACACCGGCATCGTTCAGTCCCAAGCCGTGTTCTTCCCCAAATTGCTGGTTTTCCAGACGGACACCCTGCGTGTATACCAAAACGCGGTTGCCGCTCAGACCCCGAATAACCGGTTTTCCTATTGACGTTCCGGTGGCGATTTGTGAAACCCCGGGAATGGTTGACAGTCCTTCAATGAGTGTTGCTGCGCCTTTTTGCTGCATGGATTTGATGCTTTCCTGTTCGACTTTCATAACATTCTGTGATTGCAGTTTGTGGAAAGCTGTCGAAACAATTACTTCATCCATGTGAACGATTTCATCGTCTAAAAGAACGTCAAGAATGGTTTCTTTCTGTTCAATTTTTATGGATTTATTGATGGTTTTAAATCCGGGATATGCAAAGACAATGATGTAATTTCCACTTGGGATATTGGTTAAGGTGTACTTTCCGTTGCTGTCGGTAGTGGTTTCCGAATGAATGTCAGTGGCTGAGATTTCGACGCCGGGTATTGGCTGATTTTTTAGATCCGTAACAGTTCCTGTAATACTGTTTTGTGCATGCAGTATTGTTGAACACCCTAAAAGGAGAACTATGATTAAATTTTTCATGGAAATTATTAATTGTTAAAATGCGACAGGTTTCAAATCGCTTAATAAGCAATCTGGAATCTGTTTTCGAATAAAATGCAGTTTTAAACAATACAATGCGGAGGGCCACGAAGTGTATAACGACTTCCCGAAAAAGGAATAACAATTTCAGGTGTAGCGAGAAAATAGGGAATTTCGCTTGGAGCGAAAGTCGGCTTAAAGCAGAAGGTGTCGGGAGCAATAAAACTGCTCAGTGTAAATTCACAAACAAAACAATGATCAAATTCAGTGTGGTGGTGTGTGAATTCTGTTTTGGTACTATTGTATTGGTGGTGGCATTGTTTTTCAGTGAACTGTTTTGCCAGATGCTCATAGGAATGCATGGACTGGAACAGTATTGCGAACAATACCGCCGTCATCAAAGAAAGGTTAACTATAATGAGTTTCTTTTTCATTCCTTACAAATGTAGTAAGAAAACTATTGGTTAAAATCTAAGAGAATAAAAAAAAACCTTGTAAGTTCTACAAGGGTTTTTTCTATTTTCAATATGTTTTCTTTTATATCAAATTATTCTCAACCAAATATTCCGCAATCTGAACGGTATTGGTAGCAGCCCCTTTTCTTAAATTATCAGCTACAATCCACATGTTTAACGTATTAGGCTGGCTTTCGTCCCTACGGATTCTTCCAACAAAAACGTCGTCCTTTCCTTGAGCATACATCGGCATAGGGTAGGTGTAAGTATCAGTATTGTCCTGAACTACAATTCCTGGTGTATTATGCAAAATACTTCTGACTTCATTCACATCAAAATCATTAGTAAATTCCACATTTACCGCTTCACTATGGCCGCCAACAATAGGCACCCGGATTGCAGTAGCAGTCACGGCAATAGTCTTGTCGCTTAAGATCTTCTGGGTTTCGCGAACCAGTTTCATTTCTTCTTTGGTATACCCGTTTTCCTCAAAACTGTCGCATTGCGGGATTGCATTTCTGTGGATAGGATATTTATAAGCCATTTCCCCTTTGATACCGGCATATTCGTTTTCCAATTGCTGTACCGCTTTTACTCCAGTTCCGGTAATGGATTGGTAGGTAGAAACAATAATGCGTTTGATGTTGTATTTTTTGTGCAAAGGTGCTAATGCCATAACCATCTGAATGGTCGAACAATTTGGGTTTGCAATAATTTTATCTTCTTTGGTCAATTCGGAGGCATTGATTTCCGGAACGACCAGTTTTTTGGAGGCATCCATTCTCCAGGCCGATGAATTGTCGATTACGGTTGTTCCCGCTGCCGCAAATTTTGGAGCCCATTCCAATGACGTTTCGCCACCGGCAGAAAACAAAGCAATGTCGGCCTTCCTATCTACTGCAGTCTGCATACTTACGACGGTATATTTCTTTCCTTTGAAATCGATTTCTTTCCCAACGGATTTCTCTGAAGCAACAGGAATCAATTCGGTTAACGGAAAATTTCTTTCCGCCAACACCTGAAGCATTACTTCGCCAACCATTCCGGTTGCACCAACTACAGCAATTTTCATAATAGATAGTTTAGTTTCTTGAACTTAATTTTTGCAGTACAAAAGTAATCAATAAGAAAATTAAAATAATCATAAAGTTTTGACACTTTTTGGGTTTCCTGCCTTGAGGTTATAAGCCAGTTAATCATACAATAACAATTAATTAACTTGTAAGTTAATATATGTTAAAATTTGTTGTTAAATTTGCGAGCAAAACAATCAAAACCAAAACAAACCAAAAATTATGAAAAACGTTAAAAAACTGCTTTTTGGCCTTTTATGCTGTGCGGCTGTGTACAACATGTCGGCGCAGACAACATTAATTCCCACGGGATCATCATGGAAATATTTAAGTAACGGTTCTAATCAGGGAACCGCCTGGAAGGGGACTTCTTTTGGGGATACAAGCTGGAGCTCGGGTTTGGCCCAATTAGGCTACGGCGATGGTGACGAGGCAACAACATTGAGTTATGGTACCAGTTCAACAAATAAATACATAACGACATATTTCCGAAAAAATCTTACCGTTACAAATCCTACTGCTTTTGTAAATTACACGATGAATGTAAGAAGAGACGATGGTGTGGTTGTTTATATTAATGGTGTTGAAGTTTACAGAAACAATATGCCTGCCGGAACAGTTTCGTATACGACTAAGGCTTCTACGGCGTGCAGCGATGATGGAAGCACTTTTCTGACCAGCACTCTGACACAGGCGCAAGCCGGATTTGTTGCCGGAACGAACACTATCGCCGTGGAAATTCATCAAAATGCTATTAACAGTTCTGATATTAGTTTCGATATGTCACTTGTCGGAAATGCGACTGCAGCATCGACTATAAAACACATCCGATGGGGAAGCAGTAATAATCCTTTGGAAGGTCTAACGGTAACCTGGAGAAATACAGGTACAACCAGCCAAATTAAATGGGGATATACCACTGCTTGTGAGCAAGGTACTTTTCCGGCTGTAGTAAGAAATGGTTATGCTGATAAATTTTATAACTACACTTTTCCAACGGTAACCGCTAATGCTACAATCTACTATCAATTGTATGATGCTCCGGCAGCAGTTTGGACATCTCAAAAGACCTACCAAACCGCTCCGTCTGTGACTTCAACTGATTTTTCATTTTTAGCCATTGGCGACAGCCGTTCAGGAATGAGTGTTTGGAATCAGGTAGCGGCCCTTGCTAACGCAAAAACGCCTGATTTCACTATTTATACAGGAGACATAGTTAATAGCGGAAGTTCAGCTACTGATTGGGATAGTTGGTTTAATAACGGAACTTCTTTTATAGAAAACAATTTGGTTTTTCATTCCTTGGGAAATCACGATGCCGCGAGCGTCCCTACCTACCAAAATGTTTTCGAATTGCCTAAATCTGTTCCTACGACCGGAACTAATCTGTACTACTCATTTACTTATGGAGATGCGGTTTTTATTGCGTTAAATTCTGAAGATCCTGCGAATGTGACGCAATACAACTGGCTGGTAAGTACATTAGAGGCAAATTCGGCCAAGAAATGGAAGATTATTTTCTTTCACAGGCCATTTTATACAATAGGAGCACATGCCGGCGAAATGAACTCTTATTTCGGTACTTGGTGGAAAGCTTTTGATGATTATGGTGTGGATTTAATTGTTAACGGACACGATCATATGTACGAACGTACCAAGCCATTGAACAGAAATATAAGCACGACAGCTCCTGTTGCGCAGTATGGAAGCCAGCCGGGTGAAGGACGTTGTCAGATTGTATGTGGTGGGGCCGGCGCACCACTTTATACCGGAACAGCCAATTGGTTCGTACAATCATACCAAAGTAAATATCACTTTTGCAAATTTGATGTGACGGCAACGGGTATCTGCAGTACTACGTATGATAACAATGGAGCTGTAATCGATTCGTTTTGTCTGAACAATGGCACAGGTAAAATATCCACAACCACATCTGCAAGCCAACAATTTTATCCTATTAAAATCGCTCCCAATCCGGTGGTAGATGTTTTTTCTTTAGAATATGACTCTCCTGATACAGGGGAGGCTTTCATCAAAATTTCAGATATGAATGGAAATGTAGTGCTTTCTAAAAAGGCCTCTAAAACTGAAAGAAAGTTCAACTTTAAAGGAGATTTATCCAAGTATGGAAAAGGGGTTTATACAGTAGAAATAACTGTAGGAAATCAAAAGGATACTTCCTTATTGATTTTGAAATAGCATTAAGATTAAATATTATCAAACCACTGACTTAATGTAAGTCAGTGGTTTTTAACTTATAAAAGATGAAACAAAAAATTAGAAAGTTCAAAAAAGAAATTCAAGATGTTTTCCAAAAAAATCCGTTGGAATTAATTGCGCGAATTGGTGTTTTTGGAACTTTTCTCGGTCACGGTATTGTCGCAATCGGCGTTAACCCGAAATGGATTCCCTTACTGACCTCGGTGGGATTCAGTGTTGATCAGGCCATATTTTTAATGCCAATTATTGGAGCAATGGATATTATTATAGCCGTTACTACATTAATTTACCCGATGCGGGGCATTTTAGTCTGGGCTGTCATTTGGGCATTTTTGACAGCCTTGAGCCGGCCGATATCAGGAGAGCCTTTTGTGGATTTTGTCGAACGCGCGGCGAATTGGTGTTTGCCCTTAACTCTTTTATTGATGAGTTATCAATCCCAAACAACCAGATCCTTTCTCAGATTAATAAAAAAAACCGCCCCAATTAAGGAACGGTTAAGTTAGAATATGTAATGTAGCGGTATTTATTTCTTTAGTAAATCTCGGATTTCTGTTAGTAATTGCTCTTGGGTTGGGGAAACTTCGACCACGATTACTTCGTCTTTCTTCCTCATTTTTTCAACGGCTCTTAAGACGATAAAAATAAAGAAAGCAATAATCAGGAAGTTGATGATAGCCTGGATAAAGTTACCGTATGTGATAACGGCAGCGCCGGCTTTTTTTGCTTCCGCAAGATTACTATAACTATTACCATCAAGGGTAATAAACTTTTGGGTGAAATCTATTCCGCCGGTCAATAGTCCTACGATTGGCATAATGACATCGTCCACGGCGGAACCCACAATTTTTCCAAATGCAGCCCCTATGACTACGGCCGTTGCCAAAGTTATTACGTCTCCTTTCATTAAAGAGGCCTTAAAATCTGCAAAAAATCCCATAATTCCAGTTTTTTTAGTTAAATTCATAGTTAGTGTCCTGCTAAATTAACAAAAGTATTTTTATATTAATAATTTAATTTTTTATTCTCTGTAAAAAACCCGTTTTACCCTTTGTGAAATACTGGTCAGAATTTCGTACGGAATGGTTTCGAGTTTTTCTGCAATAAGGGAAACACTTGGTTCTTTTCCGAATATTATGACTTCGTTTCCTTCATTACAGTCTATTTCGGTAATATCCACCATCAGCATATCCATGCAGATACTGCCCACAATCATTGCTTTTTTATTTTTAATCATCACATAACCTAGTCCATTACCCCAATGCCTCGAAATACCATCAGCGTAACCAATAGGAATTGTGGCGATTTTGGTTTCTTTGACAGCACAAAAACGTCTGCCGTAACCCACGCTCTCTCCCGCCTGAATGGTTCTTGTTTGGGAAATAACCGATTTTAACGTACCTACATTTTCGAGATGCTTGGTTTCTTCCGCATCGTTTGAAACCCCGTACAAACCAATTCCTAAACGCACCATGTCGTATTGTGCCTGAGGATAATTCGAAATGCCCGATGTATTCAATAAATGAAGGATGGGTTTAATATGCAATTCCTGCATCAATTGAGACGAAAGTTTCTCAAACAAATTAATCTGGGCATTGGCAAAATCAACGTGTTCTGTATCGTCGCTGGTCGCCATGTGTGACAGGATGCTTTTTACATGCACGAATTTATTTTCCTTCAGAGTTGCAGTCAGATCGGCAATGGTTTCGGCTTCAAAACCCAGACGGTGCATACCAGTGTCTATTTTTATATGTATCGGATAATGATGCAATTGTTTCTGTTCTGCAATTTTAAGAAATGCTTTAAGGCCTTTCAGACTATAGATTTCCGGTTCCAGATGATGTTGGATAATGGCGGCAAAACTCGTGGTTTCCGGGTTGAGGACCATAATTGGCAACTCAATTCCGGCCGTTTTTAATGCAATTCCCTCATCGGCAAAAGCCACGCCTAAATAATCCACTTTATGGTGCGAAAGCAGTTTGGCAATTTCGAATCCGCCGTTTCCGTATCCAAAAGCCTTTACCATTACCATTAATTTGGTCGTGGGTTTTAACTTTGACTTGTAAAAATTCAAATTATGGCTGATGGCGTTAAGGTTGATTTCCAAAACCGTTTCATGGGTTTTCTCCTCCAACAGTGCCACGATTTTTTCAAATTCAAAAGCCCGCGCTCCTTTAATTAAGATGGTTTCATTGCCAAAGCTCAAACTGTCAAAGGCGGTGATAAAATCGTCGGTGTTCTTAAAAGTAATGCAGTGTGAAAACTGATTTTTAAATTCCGAAATGGTTTCGCCGACACCGATGATCCTGTTGATTTTATTGGAAACAACCAATTGGGATACTCTCGAATACAATTCGTCATTGGATAAGCCGCTTTGGAAAATATCCGACAGTATTAATGTTTTCTTTTTATGATGTTTCTGGCTTTCCAGAAAATCCAACGCAATTTTAAGCGACTGGAAATCCGAACTGTAACTGTCATCGATCAGGGTCGAATTATGAATGCCATTCTTAACCTTCAGACGCATTTCGACCGGATACAATAACGCAATGCGTTCCCGAATGGTTTTTAAATCATATTCCAAATGAAGCAAAACCATCAGGCACTGAATAGTGTTCTCCACAGAGGCATCGTCCGAAAACGGGATTTCAATCTCGAAATCAGTTTTCCCGGTTTGCAGCTGCAAGAAGGTATTCTCAGCAATTGTTTTTTCAGTAATGAAAACATCAGCACTTTTATCTGTAAAACTCCAACTGAAGGTTTGAATATTGGAGTTGATAAATGGGTCAACCGATGGGTTTTTATTATAGATGAGAACTTTTACATGGCTGAAAAGTTTCAGTTTTTCTTTTATTTTTTCTACCAGACTTGAAAAACCTTCATCGTGTGCAGAACCGATGTTGGTTAAAATCCCCAAAGTTGGCTTGATGATGTTTTCCAGTTTCGCCATTTCATTGATGGTCGAAATCCCGGCCTCAAAAATCCCCAAATTGTGTTTTTCATTGATCGAAATCACCGATAACGGGACGCCGACCTGTGAATTGTAACTCTTAGGACTTCGGATGATATGATAGTCGGGACTCAACAGAAAATTAAGCCATTCCTTAACGATGGTTTTTCCGTTGCTTCCGGTAATTCCGATTACGGGAAAATCAAATAACCCCCTGTAATAGGCAGCAAATTGCTGCAAAGCATCCAGGGTATTTTCAACCTGTAAAAAATTGGCTTTGTCCTGGGCTTTTTTAGGGATATGGGTAACTACAAAATTCCGAACCCCTTTTTTGATTAACTCCTCAATATAGCTATGGGCATCATTGTTGGCTCCGCTCAAGGCAAAAAAAAGCGTGGTCGGACCATTTTGCATCGAACGGCTGTCAATGGAAATATGGTCAATCGGCATGGAGTCGGTTTGCCCAGACCATTTGGCATTCACAATGGGGGCGATATTTTCTATGGTGAAACTCAAAAGTTAGTCTTTACTTGGAATATCGTGCTCGTTTTCTTTTTCCTGATTTTGCTTCATCGCATAAAAATAGGCGGCCCTGCTCAAGGGTTCATATTCTTCGGTTTCACCGAGCATTACGAGTTTATCGCTGTTGGCTTTTCGGAAACTGTAATGGGCTAAATTCCCGGTTCGGGTACATACCGCATGAACCTTGGTCACGTATTCGGCTGTAGCCATCAACGCTGGCATCGGACCAAAAGGATTGCCTTTGAAATCCATATCCAATCCGGCAACAATGACACGGATACCGCGATTGGCCAAATCGTTACAAATTGTTACAATTTCATCATCAAAAAACTGCGCTTCATCAATGCCCACCACGTCACAACCTTGTGCAAGGATGGCAATATTGGCGGCGGCAGGAACAGGCGTCGAGCGGATTTCATTGGAATCGTGCGACACTACCATTTCGTCGTGGTAGCGGGTATCGATGGCCGGCTTGAAAATTTCGACTTTTTGCTTGGCAAATTGCGCTCTTTTCAATCGTCGGATGAGCTCTTCGGTTTTACCCGAAAACATCGAACCGCAAATGACTTCGATCCACCCAAATTGTTCTTTATGATTTACTGTATTTTCGAGAAACATTTTGTATTTTTCTGCTCGTAAAAATGAATAGTTTTTATTACTTTGTAATGGTATAAACCGACTTAAAAATTTTATACTTTTACGTCGTTTCAAAAGTATAAAAATTTTATCAAATCGAAGATTCACTAACACTTATTTGCAAAATATAAATATTGTAGGTAAAGGTTTCTTCTTCCTTTAGATAAATAAAACTACGGAAAGATTTTATTTAAAAATGACACGCCTTATTCACTATAATTCTAAAAGTTATGAAAAAAAAGTTGGAAGCCGATTTAATCAGCATTGCACATAGAATTTTAAAGCTAAAAAATAAGTCGGAAGTCATTCAGTTGCACCAGGAAACCCAGAAGTTATACGAGAAATTGTCTGTTTTACGTTTTCTGGAAGAAAATTTTGCTGAGGTAAAACCAACTATTGGACAGGCAGAAATAGAGGAGAAGCTGAATAGTGCTTTTGAAGGAAATGAAAGTGCAATTACAGGTACTGCGGCAATCACCAATAAAATGGAGGATGCGCCGGAGAATATTGAAGAAGAAAAAGTAGAAACCACTCCCGAAATACTGGAAGAGGAAATTGCTGAAGAAATAAAGGAAACTGTTCCGGAAGAAGCAGAGGACACAGAAGAAATGGTTTCGCAAGAAGCTGAACGAACCGTGGAGGAGGAAATGGATTTGGAAGAAACTGCCATTGTTGACGAACATGAAATTTCAGAAGATATTGAAGAACCAATTGCGGAATTAGAAGCAAATAACGATGTTGAACCACATTTCGAATTGTTTAAAGAAGAGCCCGCATTTGAAGTAAAGGAACCAAAAAGGGAAATCAAACAGATCTCGTTTGAGGATTTATTGGGCGGTTCGCATTCGGAGCCAATTTTTGAACGCGTTCAGAAAACGGAGAAAAAAGAAGAGCAAGCGATCGTTGATGAAATAGAACCGGAAGTTTTCACCAAAGTAGAAAATCACCAGGAAGACGATGAAGTAATCCAATCAAAAGAAACATTTTTTGAGCGTGAGGAATTCCGCGACGAACCAAAGCCTGTCCGTACCAATAATGATATCAAGAGACCGATCACTTTCGGACTGAATGATAAAATTGCCTTCGAAAAACAATTGTTTGGAGGAAGCAGCGAGGATTTGAACCGTGTGGTTTCTCAGTTGAGCACTTTTGACAGTTTTGATGAAGCACAGATTTTTATTGACGAGATGGTCAAGCCGGATTATCACAATTGGGAAGGGAAAGACGATTATGCCCAGCGTTTTATGGAAATTGTCGAAAGAAGATTTTCATAAATTAAACACACACTCCCGATTCTGGGTTTAAATTTCAGCTATGTCCAAATTATATATTGTTCCCACGCCAATTGGCAATCTCGAAGACATGACTTTCAGGGCGATCCGAATCCTTAAGGAAGTCGATTTGATTTTGGCCGAAGACACGCGCACCAGTGGGAAATTGTTGAAGCATTTTGAAATCGGCACGCACATGCACAGCCATCATATGCACAACGAACACAAAACAATCGAGAATTTAATTTCGAGATTGAAATCGGGCGAAAACATTGCGCTAATTTCCGATGCAGGAACACCGGCCATTTCCGATCCGGGATTTTTGCTGACCCGAGCTTGTGTTGAAAATAAAATCGATGTGGAATGCCTTCCCGGAGCTACCGCTTTTGTTCCGGCTTTGGTGAACAGCGGATTACCCAATGATAAATTTATTTTTGAAGGTTTCCTGCCTGATAAAAAAGGAAGACAGACGCGTTATTTGGCTTTGGCCGAAGAAACGCGCACGATGATTCTATATGTTTCTCCCCATAAATTGGTGAAAACCTTGGCGGAATTTATTACTTATTTTGGCGAAGACCGACCGATTTGTGTGTCACGGGAATTGTCCAAACTGCACGAGGAAAATGTCCGCGGAACGGTTCGGGAAGTACTGACCCATTTTGAAAACAAGCCGCCAAAAGGCGAAATCGTTGTCGTGGTTGGCGGGAAAATCGTAGTTAAGGAAAATAAGAGAGATTCGGAATAAGTTCGATTATTCGATTTCCAAATCCACGAATGAAAAAGTATTCCCGCTAAACAATCCCTTATCGGATAATTTCAAATCGGGAATTTCCAAAAGCGCCATGAAAGACAATGTCATAAACGGAGCTTTCAATTTGCTGCCCATCATTTTGGCCATCGTGTCTATTTCTTCGTATAATTTTCCAATTTCCCATCCGTCTTTATCACTCATGATTCCGGCAACAGGCAAAGCCAATATTTTGCTTTCGTCGCCGTCGACAGCACAAATCCCACCCGAATTTTCAATAATCAGGTTAACGGCCTTGCAGATTTCTTCATCGGAAGTGCCTACCACTACAATATTATGGCAATCATGTGCTACTGAACTCGCAATTGCGCCTGTTTTTAAACCAAAGTTTTTAATAAATGCAATCGCAGGCGCCGTGTTTTGATAGCGGTTGACCACAGCCATTTTTAGGATGTCATTTTCAGTATCTGAAACCAGTTTTCCGTCCTGAATCAAGGCTTTGTGATGGATTTCATTAGTAACCAATTGACCTTCCAAAGCTTCGATGACCCTAATTGTAGTAGCTACGCTGGTTACTTCAAAATCGGTTACTTCTTTCTTAGAGATATTAAAGTTATTTGGTGTTTCAAAATGAATATGTTCCACAAAAGATTTCCCGTTTGAGGCTACCTGCTTCCCGTTGATATAGGTTTGGATGATTTTAAAATCGGTTAGATTTTCAACTACAATAAATCGGCAGGGTCATTTTGCTGAAGTAACCCCACGTCCATTTTATAATGTTTCACCGGATTGATACAGGCGGCCTGAAGGACTTTAAAAACATCGCTTCCTTTTGCTACAGCTCTCGCACATAAAGCATCAATATGACCCAGAATCAAGTCGTCCGGATGTTTGTCATCGGAACAGAACATCATGTTTTCTTAGTTTTCGGAAAGCAACGGAATTAACGTATCGAAATTTTTAGCGGCACTTCCTTCCCGGATGAGCACCTTCAAATTTCAGCGGTACTTTTTTGCTGTTTTCTATCATATAGTAAACACCTTGCTTTCCCAACACATTGGCAATTTCATGGGGGTAGGAAATAGTGGCGACGGTTCCGTGAAGGACTGCAATTTTGGCGAATTCGGAAGGAACCAGCATCGAGCTTTCAATATGGATGGGGGCATCGATAAATCCCGGAAGGATATAGTTTGTATTGGCATGCTGTTTTTCGGTGATTGAAACAATTTTTCCTTGTTCGACAATTATTTCGCCCGAATAAATGCGTCTGTTGGCTATATCTACAATCTGTCCCTGAATGTACATGGTATCTTTTTAAGAATGAGGGGGCAAAAGTAATTCTTTTTTCGAAGCAGTTACCAAACGCCTTTTGCTGTTAATAAGTAATTGTCAGCGTATTGAAATTTATACTAATTTTGGATTTCAACTAAACGCCTTTCATTTAAACTAAAATTATGCGCTGGACCATCAAACCCAAACCCTCCGAAGAAAAAATTAAAAACCTCGCCGAAGCCCTGAATGTGGAAGATTTTGTCGCCACGCTTTTGGTGCAACGCGGCATTGAAACTTTTGAAGAAGCCCGGAACTTTTTCCGTCCCACCTTAGATCAATTGCACGATCCATACTTGATGAAAGATATGGATAAGGCGGTGGCCCGAATTGAATTGGCGATATCCAATGCCGAAAATATTCTTGTTTTCGGGGATTACGATGTGGATGGAACAACGGCAGTTTCTTTGGTGGCTTCCTATCTGAAAACCCATTATCCGAATGTCGCGACGTACATTCCCGACCGGTATGATGAAGGATACGGCGTGTCTTTTAAAGGAATTGATTTTGCCGACGACAACGGATTTTCATTGATTATTGCATTGGATTGCGGCATAAAATCTATTGATCATGTGGCCTACGCCAAAGAAAGAAACATCGATTTTGTGATTTGCGACCATCACCGACCCGGAAATGTGTTGCCGGAAGCAGTGGCAATATTGGACCCGAAAAGGAACGATTGCACCTATCCGTACGATGAATTATGTGGCTGCGGTATCGGATTCAAGCTGATTCAGGCTTTGGGTCAAAACCGAAATCAGACAATCGAGGATTTAATTCCGTATCTGGATTTGGTAGCGACCGCCATTGCCGCAGATATTGTCCCGATGACAGGAGAAAACCGGGTTTTGGCACATTTTGGACTTCAGGTGATCAATGCTGATCCGCGTCCCGGAATCAAAGCACTTATTACTTCGTCAATTCGACCTTCGGTCTCGGGTCATCAGATAAAAAAGAAAACTTTAGACATCACCGACGTTGTTTTTATCATTGCGCCTCGAATCAATGCCGCGGGACGTATTAAACACGGAAACCATGCGGTAGAATTATTGTCGGAATTTGATTTTGAACAGGCACAGCAGTTTGCCTCCGAAATCGAGAAATACAATTCCGATCGGAAAGATTTGGACAAGCAGATTACGAAAGAGGGATTGCTGCAGATTATAACCAATCAGGAACAGAAACGTTTTTCCACGGTTGTTTTTCAGGCGGACTGGCACAAGGGCGTGATTGGTATCGTGGCATCACGGCTGATTGAAACGTATTATCGTCCGACGCTTGTTTTTACTAAAAGCGGTGATAAACTGGCGGCTTCGGCCCGTTCGGTTAAGGGTTTTGATGTGTACAATGCTTTAGATGCGTGTTCGGAGCATTTGGAACAATTTGGCGGACATATGTATGCGGCCGGAATGACATTAAAAGAAGAAAATTATCTGGCGTTCAAAGAAGCTTTCGAAAAAGTAGTCGAAGATACCATTCATCCCGATATGCTGACCCCGGAAATTTCTGTTGATGCTGAAATTGATTTTGCAGACATTTCACCAAAATTAATCCGGATCCTGAAACAATTCGAACCTTTCGGCCCACAAAACATGACCCCGATTTTTGTTTCTAAAAACATAAAAGATACCGGTTACCCAAAAAAATTAGGCGCTGATAATGAACATCTGAAACTTTTCGTAAAACAGAATAATTCTGAAGGTATTGCCGCGATTGGTTTTGGATTAGGGGACAAAATGGATTTAACGGTAAATCAAAAACCGTTTGAAGCCGCGTATTGCATTGATGAAAACGAATGGAATGGAATTGTTACCGCACAATTGCGATTGAAAGATATTAGATTAGTAGAATAGCCTTTATCAAATCTTCGCTTAAAGCTTTTTTTGACTTTCCGTAAGAGGCTGTGGGTTTGAAAAGACAAGTAAGAGATATCCTAAAACTAGTAACAGACTATATTCGATGCCTCCGGAACCTCCGCCCACTACAAACCATCCATTTGAGGCGTGTACCAAAACAACACCCATAATCAGTTCGCAAATAAATAGCAACGAGAGCCATTTGACGAAATAACCTAAGATAATAAACAATGACCCCACAATTTCCAGTATGGTAAGCGACCATGCAATTACTGCTCCGCCAACAAAATGATTACTGTCCAAAAAGATTCCAAATCCGTCCACCCCGCCTGAAATTAAACGGAATAAACCATGAATCATAAGGAATAGGGGAAGGATGATACGGAAGATCTGTAAAGATTTTTGCGGAGAAAGGTTAGATGCCATACTGTGAAATTAAATATTTAAGTGGAAAGTTACTATTTGAATTTTTTCAGTTCAAAAGAAGTTCCGTCAAAAACGCCATACGTAAAATAGCCGATCCAATCGCCCAGATTGATGTATTGGGAATTTTCGCCCACTTCGATTTGCATCGGAAGATGGCGATGCCCAAAAATAAAGTAATCAAAATGCTGGGTTTCTAATTTCCGTTTGGCGTATAATACGAGCCATTCTTTTTCTTCTCCAAGGAACTTGACGTCCTCGTCGCCGGAAATTAGCTTGTTTTTTACCGAAAGATAGTGCCCTAATTGCATACCCACATCCGGATGCAGCCATCTGAAGATCCATTTCGAAAATGGGTTTTTAAAGACCTTTTTCATCCTTTTGTATCCTTTGTCCCCAGGACCGAGGCCATCACCATGCCCAATGAGGAATTTTTTGTTATTGAAAACAAACTCTTTATTGGTGTGGTATACCGGAATATTCAGTTCTTTCTCAAAGTAGTCACTCATCCATAGATCGTGATTCCCTACAAAAAAGTAAATAGGAATACCGCTGTCCCGGATTTCTGCCAGTTTTCCTAAGACTCTGACGAATCCTTTTGGCACCACCGTTTTATATTCAAACCAGAAATCAAACAGGTCGCCCAATAAAAAAATAGCTTCCGCATCGTATTTCACCTCATCAAGCCAGGCGACGAATTTTTGTTCTCTTGGAAAACTCAGTTCGGCTGTAGGGGCCCCAAGATGCTGGTCGGAGGCAAAGTAAATTTTTTTATTTTGGGATAACTGCATAAGGCTGGTTTTGGAATTACAAATTATCGCTGGCGTACCATTCGGCGAAAGAGGTTTCCGTTTCCTGAAGTTTCAGCGAGTGTAATTCGATGGTTTTGGGTAAACGGTCCTGAATTCTTTTGGCAAAATCAATGACCATGTTTTCACTGGTGGGTTGGTATTCGACCAAAATCACGTCATGTCCCCGGCTTTTCAATTCGTTGGCCAGTTCAATATGTGGGGTATTTTTGTTAAAAACGGTCGCGTGATCAAATTGGTCGACAATTTCTTCTTTTACAATTTTTTTCAAATCGGTAAAGTCAATCACCATTCCGAATTTCACATTAGAATTATCGGTAATTGGGTTTCCAATAACAGTAACGGACAGTTTATAACTATGGCCGTGGACATTTTTACATTTCCCATCGTAACCAAAAAGAGCATGACCGGTCTCGAAACTGAATTGTTTTGTAATTCTGATTTTACTCATTGCTTTGCATTTGATTGGCAAATTTAGTGAATTTATTTTATGTATTCCTTTTCGATGTCCCTACGGCGGATAGCCATAATTATAGGTCGGGGAGCCGTAATTCTAAATCGGGGAGGCATAATTGTAAAACGGGGAGGTATAACTGCAAAAAGGGGAGCAATAATTGTAAATGCGGGAGGCATAATTGTAAAACGGGGAGGTATAACTGCAAAACGGGGAGCAATAATTGCAAATGCGGGAGGCATAATTGTAAAACGGGGATGTATAACTGCAAAACAGGGAGCGATAATTGCAAATGCGGGAGGCATAATTGTAAAACGGGGAGGTATAATTGCAAATGCGGGAGCTATAATTGCAAATACGGGAGCAATAATTGTAAATGCGGGAGGCATAATTGTAAAACGGGGAGGTATAATTGTAAAATGCGGGAGCTATAATTGCAAATACGGGAGCAATAATTGTAAATGCGGGAGGCATAATTGTAAATGGAGGTGGCATAATTGTAAATGGAGGTGGCATATAGCTAAGTCAGATTGCAAGAAATCCATATTACCGTTGCGGTTACCTGCAATATTTCAGCAGGTTTACATTTTATTCCTTTCTGCTTCAACAAGAAAGGCCTTTGGTACTTAAAGTAAAAGATTTACAATAAAATAATATTGCATAATGATTTCGTAATGAGTTTTCTGCATATATTTGTCGGCGCAAAAAAATAAAAAACGGCGGTTATGGTGTTGTATATCTTTCTCTTAAGATTGATGAAATCCCATCAAATAGTGACGTAATATATTTGTGCTCCTAATTTATATTAAAATACAGTTATGAGAAAAACTTTACATTTTAAAAATTTACGTTCATTTTTGGTTTTAACTGCCTTTTTGTTTTTGTCTTTAAGTGGATCGGGACAAACAACAGCAATTGTGCCTCAATTATATCTTCCGGCGCAAAATG
This sequence comes from Flavobacterium sp. GT3R68, assembly GCF_007109225.1. Lineage (GTDB taxonomy): Bacteria > Bacteroidota > Bacteroidia > Flavobacteriales > Flavobacteriaceae > Flavobacterium. The sequence goes on along the minus strand of NZ_VJZK01000001.1, from coordinate 184,096 downwards.
CTCCGGCGGGAAATGCAGGATGGACTATCACAGCAGCAACAAATAATGCCGCAACTGACTATTGGAAAATGATTACTCTTACGACAAACAGTATGACTTCCCCGGCAATGAATTTTTCACTTTACAGTAATGTATCAGTTTCTCTTTCGTTGCAGTCTTTTGGAACAATTGTTACTAATTCTGATAAAATTAAAGTTGAATATTATAATGGTTCCACTTGGACGCAAATAGGGGCTTTACTAGCGACAACAAGTACTAAAGGGACACAGACTGTTGTTATGCCCGCCACGGCTGTGTACTCTGCGGCTCAAATACGAGTTACCGCACCTAATGCAACCGGGACAGCTGGTGCAAGAGTGTATTCAGTTGATATTAAAGGAACCACTCAAGCAACCGCTATAACATCAGGAGCAATAACTCCTACCTCTATAGCCGCTATTTCCTGTTCCAATGGTTCTGGCGCGAAAAGGGCTATGTTTATTTCAGCTTCCAGTAGTGGTTCGGCTTTGCCTGTTAACAGCACAACTTATACTGCTAATACAGTTTTCGGTTCTGGTACTCAAATAGGCGCAACAGGCTGGTATTGTGTTTTTAATAACACAGGAACGCCAAGTGTTACGGTAACAGGCTTGTCTGCATCTAGCACTTACCGTGTGATGGTTTGTGAATTCGATGGTGCGGCACTTTCAGAAGTATACAATACTTATGCAAGTGGTACGGGTAATCCAGTAAATTTCACAACCGCAGGTCCGACCCCTACAATTACCGGTGCTGCCACCGCAGCCGCTTTCACTACTATTTATGGTACTGTTTCAACAGCGCAAAGTTTCGCTGTTTCGGGAAGCAACTTAACTGCTAATCTTGTGGCTACTGCTCCAACCGGTTTTGAGGTTTCGAGTGATAATATAACTTTTGGTTCGACAGCGACTTATACTCAAACAGCAGGAAGTGCAAGCGGGACCTTATATATTCGTTTAAAAGCAGCAGCGGCTGTAACCGGTTCTTATAATTCGCAAAATATAGTGCTTTCGAGTACAGGGGCAACGTCTGTGAATATCACGACATCTGCCTCGGGTAATTCAGTTACTGCAAAAGGTCTAACAATTACAGGACTTTCGGGAGTAAATAAAATATATAATGGTACGACTGCGGCAGCATCTTCAGGAACTGCTGCTTATTCAGGTCTGGTTAATGGAGAAAGCTTTTCGGTAACGGGTACACCTAGTTTATCATTTGCGACTGCAGGTGTTGGTACAGGAATAGCCATTACAGTTATAGGATATACTGCACCATCAACAAATTATACTCTTACACAGCCTACGGGTCTGACAGCAGATATTACTGCAAAAGCATTGACTATTACCGGGTTGACAGCTGACAATAAGGTGTTTGACAACACTACCACAGCCACTTTGAGCGGCACGGCTACATTATTCGGTGTTGTTGCAGGTGATTCGGGTAATGTCACTGTTGCAGGACCTTATGTTGCTAATTTTTCACAGAGTGCAGTGGGTACCGGATTGGCAGTTACAGTTTCAGGATATACTATCAGTGGCCCTGCTTCAGGTAACTATACTGTGATGCAGCCAACTGGATTGACGGCAGATATAACATCGTTTGCTACGCCTGTAATTACTAGTGCGTTAACGGCATCAGCTACTTATGGCGTTGCATCGGCCTCTTATTTTATCACCGCTACCAATACACCGACGTCTTATTCTGCCAGTGGATTGCCGGCGGGACTAAGCCTGGATACAAGTACGGGAGAGATTACAGGTACTCCAACCGCAAACGTAGGAACTTATAGTGTTACAATTTCAGCGATCAACGGCGGAGGAAGCGGCAGCGCTACTTTGGTATATACCATCACGGCGAAAGTGCTTACTTTGGCTGGTGCGACGGCGAACTCCAAAATCTACGACAGAACTACAGCGGCAACGGTGGTTGGCACGCTTACAGGAGTTGTGGGTGCTGATGTAGTTACTTACAGCGGAACAGGGACTTTTGCTTCGGCAAACGTTGGAACTGGAATTGTTGTTACTTCCACATCGACTTTGGGTGGTGCTAATGCAGGAAATTATACATTAACACAGCCTACAGGCCTGAGTGCTGATATTACAGTAAAAACTTTGACGGTGACAGGAGCGACTGCTTCTAATAAGACTTACAATGGACTTACAACTGCTGCAATAACAGGTGCTACTTTGGTAGGGGTTATTGCGCCGGATGCAGTTACGGTAAGTGGTGGAGGAACTTTTGCGAGTGCTAACGTTGGTACCGGTATTGTAGTAACTCCATCATTGGTTCTTGGAGGTGCGAATTCAGGAAATTATCTGCTGACGCAGCCAACAGGATTAACAGCTAATATTACAGCAGCGGCATTGACCATAACAGGGCTGACTGGTGTAAACAAAGTATATGATGCTACAACCGCAGCTTCAGTAACTGGTACAGCCGCTTATTCGGGTTTGCAAAATGGAGAAACTTACACAGTAACTGGAACTCCGGTATATGTTTTTGCTACAAAAGTAGTAGGTACAGCTAAGGCAATAACCGTATCAGGATATACCGCACCTACATCAAATTATACGGCTGCACAACCGACAGGAATATCGGCAAATATCACTACTGCCACTTTAACAGTTACAGGTGCTACTGCCAACAATAAGGTATATGATGGTACTACTGCAGCTACATTAAGCGGCGGTTCGCTAAGCGGCGTATTATTGAGTGATGTGGTTACTCTTGGTAGTGGTACGGGAACTTTTTCACAGTCAAATGTTGGAACGGCCTTGACCGTTACCGTTAGTTACACTAAGTCAGGCGCTGATGCGGGCAATTATACATTAACGCAGCCAACCGGAACGGCTGATATTACTAAAGCCAATCAGACGATTGTTTTTGGAGCACTAGCGCCAAAGACGACAACAGATGCAGATTACAGTCCTGGCGCTACTTCTACAACATCAGGAACTAATCCTATTACTTATGTAAGTTCGAATACTGCCGTTGCAACGATTGTTGGTGGTAACATTCATATTACCGGTATTGGAACGACAACTATTACCGCTTCACAGGCGGGTAGCGGGAATTATAATGCTGCTTCGGATGTTGCTCAAAGTCTGAGTGTGACACAAGGAAGTGTAAGCCTTGGTCAGTATCAGTTTGCAAGTAATTTAATAGTCAGTACTCCAAATGCAAATCTTACTTATGCTGATGTAAGCCCAAATACAGTTACAGGCACTACAACAAGCGGATATTATAATTTATCAGTTTCAGGAGGTTGGGGAACAACGGTGAATACAAATAATTATATACAGTTTACCGTAACGCCTGTGAGTGGTCAGCTATTAACATCAACCTCATTGACCTTTATGCAGTTGGGTACGGCGGCAGGAGCAACTAATTTTGTTGTAAGATCAAGTGCGGATGGCTATACTTCTAATCTTGGTTCTGGAATTTATGCAACGACAATAGGTTCAGGTGCTCCTACTGTTGGTGCAACTGTTTCATTGTCGGGGACATCATTTACTGATGTGATGAGTGCAACCACCTTTAGAATTTATCCCTATGGAGGAAGCAGTACCGGTAACTGGAGACTTGATAATTTAACCTTAAACGGATATATTACTGCCTGTTCAGGTACATTAGCTTCAATATCAACCCAGCCAGCAACCCAGTCCTTATGTACCGGAAGTGCAATTAATTTGAGTGTTAGTGCCAGTGGAGCTACTGCATACCAGTGGAGAAAAAATGGCGTAAATATATCAGGAGCCACATCATCTGCTTATTCTATTGCATCTGCCACATCGGCTGATGCAGCAAGCTACGATGTCGTTATTACAGGCAGTACGGCATGTGCAATAACTACGTCTGCTGCAGCCGTTGTCAGTGTTAACGAGGCACCGACTGCGGTAACTATTTCACCGACTTCTGCAACTATCTGCAGTGGAGCGATTCAACCACTTACCGCCACGAGTACTTATATAGGATCCGGCAGCGTAGGAACAGGAACAGCAACAACGAGTGCCGCTGTTAGTACTATTGGACTTGGGCCAAACCCATTTCAAAATTTTTACGGCGGCGCGAAACAACAAATGCTGGTGCAGGCCGCAACGCTAAGTAGTATGGGACTGTCAGCCGGATCGGTGATTTCTGCATTACAATTGCAGCTGGCCGTTGCTGATAATACATATGGACTAAGTAATCTGAAAGTTAAGTTACAAAATACGGCAGCTACTTCTGTTTCTACCACTGCTATGGTAGCAACGGGATGGACTACGGTTTATTCTGGGGGTTCACCTTATTTCCCAACATCGGGTTATAACAACATCCCATTTTCAACTAATTTTACCTGGGACGGAACGAGCAATTTGTTAATTGGAATCAATTACACTAATAACAATACAGGAGCGACAACACCAACAAATACAGCATATTACAGTACTACCGCATTTGTCAGTACCGCTTATTATCGTATTGATAATGTAGATTCAGCAACAATTGATAATTATGCAGGAGCACCTTCTTTTACTTATTCAACACGAAATAACCTTAAATTTAGCTTTACTAAACCATCGGCAATAACATGGACTCCTAATACGGATTTATATACCGACGCAGCAGCAACCACTCTTTATTCAGGAGGAAGTTCTTCTACAGTTTATGCCAAACCATCAGCAAGTGTTACTTATTCCGCTACTGCAACAGCGAATAGCTGTACAAGCAGCAATACAGTTTCTTTGACGGTAAATCCTTTGCCAACGGCAACAATTTCAGGAACAGCAACAGTTTGCTATAATGCAAGTGCTCCGAATATCACTTTTACAGGGGCAAGCGGAACGGCGCCTTATACATTTACCTATAATATCAACGGAGGTTCTAATCAGACGGTAACAACGACTGCGGGTAACAGTGTTACGGTTTCGGTGCCAACTGGTACAAGCGGAGCGTTTGCTTATAACTTAGTTAGTATTGCAGGTCAATTTTGTTCACAGGCACAAACAGGTTCTGCAACGGTAACCGTGAAAACACCTGCTGGAATAACTTCTGTAACTGCAGCTTCTAACCCAGTATGCTCTGGAGCTACAACCACTTTGACTGCTAACGGAATAACTGGAGACAATGCATCAGTGACTTGGTGGACTGGCACCGGAGGAACGGGAACAAACTTAGAAACCGGAAGTACTTTTGTTGCAGGAGCCGGAACTTATTATGCTTATGTTACTGCGGACTGTGGCAGTTCGGCAGAAGCCTCGATTACCGTAACAAACGTAACCAATAGTTGGACCGGAGCGATAAGTACTTCCTGGAATGATATTGGAAACTGGAGTTGTGGATCGATACCTACTTTGTCTACAGTGGTTTTAATTCCTGCCGTAACCAATCAGCCTGTAATTGCAACTTCTGCTTCTGCTTATAATCTTACAATAAATGCAGGGGCGACTTTATCGGTTTCATCAGGTAATAATTTAACGGTAACAGATGCAATTGTGAATGCGGGTACAATGACCATTGAGAACAATGCCAATCTAATTCAGATCAATGATGTTGCCAATACAGGTGCCATTACAGTGAAAAGAAATTCGGCTTTACAGGTGCGTTTGGATCATACGTTATGGTCTTCTCCGGTTGCCAATCAAAATTTGTTTGCTTTTTCACCACAAACATTGACCAATCGTTTTTATGTGTATAACACCGCAACCAATACCTATGTAACTACTGGTCTGTCTGCGGCTTCGATTTTCACGCCGGCCAAAGGTTTTGCAGTTCGTGCTCCTAATAATTATACCACTACACCTCAGGTATGGCTAGGGATTTTCAGCGGAGTACCTAACAACGGTGCCACATCCTATACATTGGAAACTTCAGGAACTGGGTATAATTTGGTAGGAAATCCTTATCCATCGGCAATTAATGGAACTACTTTTGTTAATGCTACCAATAATCCTGCTATTAATGGGACCTTGTATTTTTATGCGCATACATTAACGATGAACGCCAGTGGACAGTTCCCGGCAGGAACCAATTATGCGCTATGGAATTCAGGTTCAGGTGGAACTTCTGCTACTTTAGGGACTTCAGGTGTTCCGGCAAATGTGCCAAACGGGATTATTCACGCAGGACAAGGATTTTTGGTAAAAGCTACTTCCTCAGGAACAGCGAATTTTACCAATGCGATGCGTGTTGGCGACAATGCTAATCAGTTCTTCAAAACGAATATGACGACGGCTGCACCATTGGAAAGACACCGTTTGTGGTTTAATTTAACCGATGCCACGGGAAGTACCTTCAATCAAATAATGATTGCCTATGCCGAAGGAGCAACAGAAGCAGTAGATCGTGATTATGACGGTTTAGCCTATGGTAATAACGGAAGTGCTTTGTCATCGAAAATTGGAGGACAGGATTTCACGATTCAGGGACGTTCACTGCCGTTTAATTCAGCAGATGTCGTTTCGCTTGGATTCAAAGCGGCTACTGCCGGAAATTACACAATTACATTAGCGATGATGGACGGTCTGTTTTTGGATGCACAGGAAGTATTTATCAGAGACCTTACAACTGGATTAGTCCATAATATTAAAACGGCTCCATATACTTTTTATTCAGATGCAGGAACTTTTGATGCCCGTTTTGAAGTGGTATACAGTAATACATTAACGGTTTCAAACAACACGTTTGATAAAGCATCAGTGATAGTTTACAAGAACCAGGGTGTTTTCCATGTGAATACCAAAGCCATCACGATGAAAGAGATTGTTGTATTTGATATCCACGGCCGAATGATTTTCAAACAATCCGGAATTAACAGTAATACAGCGATACTATCGGGATTGAATACCAGCACAGCAGCATTGTTATTCAAGATTGTGTCTGAAAATGAGGAAACTGTAACCGTTAAGGTTATAAATTAAAGATTGATTAAGATTTAAAAATATATTATAATTATGAAAAAGTACATCACATTCCTTTATACCCTGTTTTTCACGCTGATGTTCAGCGTGGTATCTTTTGCGCAGGGAGATTTTGGAGATCCCGTAGATCCGGATCCATTAGATCAGCCGGCTGCGCCGATAAATGACTATTTATGGGTTTTAATATTGGTTGGATTGGTTTTTGTATTTTATAAATACCGGACGTATTCTAAACAACAAAAAGCATAAAAGAGATTAGCATTAAAAAAACCCTGTTCAGCACGAACAGGGTTTTTTATTTATAAATTCTAAAAACTATTTTTTAAATTGTGTCAATGCCTGAATGGTAAAGTCAGATAATACCAGTCTGCCTGAGATTGCAGCCCGCTCCGGGAGTAAAGTCCCCCAATGCTCCGTTCCGTCCCAAATGACTTTTTTCATCTCCGCTAATGCTTCCGGATTATAGGAGGCCAATTTGGAACAGAAAAGATCCAGTTCCCGGTCTAATTCCGTCACGTTTTCAAAAACTTTCGCATAGAGTCCCTTTTCCTTGGCCCAGTAGGCATTTTGCCATTCATGTGCAGCCAGGGTCATTTCGGCCAATGCTGCTTTTCCGATCTTACGGGAAACGGCCGGTTCAATAACGAAAGGCCCAATTCCAATGGCCAGCTCCGATAATTTAACAGCACTCTCCGCAGTCGCCATGGCATAATCGCAGGCAGCTGCCAATCCAACACCGCCACCTACTGCTTTTCCGTGTATCCGTCCCACAATGAGTTTGGAACAATTTCGCATCGCATTGATCACATTGGCAAAACCCGAAAAGAATTTCGCCCCCTGTTCCAAATCGGAGACGGCAAGTAATTCATCAAAAGAAGCACCGGCACAAAAAGCCCCATTTCCTTCGCTTTTTAATACAATTACAGAGACTTCGGGATTTGTACTCAATGTATTTAATTCTTCCGTCAGGCGTTGTAATAATTCGCCCGGAAAAGAATTGCTTGCCGGATGCCCGAATTCAAGGGTTGCGATTTTGTTTTCAATTTTAATGTATAATGAACCGTTGGGTCTGTCCGTTGTCATGGGTGTAATTTTGAAGTAAAGATAAAAAGAGCAGATTTCTTTTAGATGTATTTTTTGATAAATAATGCATTTATAAAAATAAAATAATATTTTTAAGGTAAAATTTCAATATCAAAAAAATGAAAAAAATCACAGTATTAAGTTTATTGTTTATTTCCTCTTTTGTAATGGCTCAGAAGATGACTGTTTTGTCCGGAGATTTTAAAAATCTTAAAGGAATTTCGGAATATAATTTGACTTTCGATTATTCAAATTTAAAAGTGGACAAATTTGCCACAGAGGAGGAATTTTTAGCCGATAAGATGAAAAAGAGGGAAGAAAAAGGCACCGATGAAGACTTTAAAAAATCATGGTTTTCCGATCGGGAAGAAAGGTATGAGCCAAAATTTATCGAGTCTTTTAATAAAAGATTTGACAATGGAGCAGTAAAGGTAGCCAAAAATTCCCCGTCAAATTATACATTAAATGTTAAGTCTGTATGGATTTATCCTGGATACAATGTCGGTGTAATGAGATCGTCGTCGAAATTAGACACGGTTGTTACTGTTTTTGAAACGGCTAATCCGGGAAATGTTTTGATTTCACTCAAGTATGATAAAGCTTTAGGAAGCGGTGCGGCAGGATTTGATTATAATTCAGGGTATCGAATTTCGGAGGCCTATGCCAAACTGGCCAAAGAGTTTGCTTTCGATCTAAAGTCCAAAACGAAATAGTTTTAAACAAAAACCAGCTATTCGCTGGTTTTTGTTTTATGCTCTTTTTCCTGATTAATCAGGTGCGCCATATTTTTAATGACATTATCATGTTTTTTTACAAAAGGATTTTCCTGATTCCAGACATATCCTGCCAAGACAGCACATATTTTCTCCTTAACCTCCGGGTTTTCAGGCTGATGAAAAAACAAAGTCTGCAGATTCCCGGTGTACCATTCTTTCACATAAGTTGTAAAGACCCCAATCCCCCGGCGCATGTACTCAGTAAAATCTTTCTCCCAATCCACAGTTACGCCATTTAATTCTTTGTGGATTAATTTGGCTGCCAGCATACCTGATTCGGTAGCAAACGCTACTCCGGACGAGAAAACCGGATCTAAAAATTCCGAACTGTTTCCGGTCAGCGCAAATCCATCACCGTACATTTGTTTTACGGAACGGGAGTAGTTTTCTAACTTGACAGGTTCAAACATGAATTCGACTCCGCCAAATCGCTTGATATAATAATCAGACAGCTGAATCGCATTTTTCAATGCTTCGGCGTTATCCTTATTTTCTGAAAGAGAATTAATGAATGTTGTCGGGCCGACCACACCAAGGCTTGTATTTCCATTGGAGAACGGAATTACCCACAGCCAAACTTCGGTTTCCAGGATATCGAACGAAATTAACGTTCCTTCTTCTCCGTCAGGACGATTGATGTCGTTTACGTGCGTAAAAATCGAAGAGTGCGGGTCTAATTTGGAAGGCGTATCCAAATCCAATAAACGAGGTAAAACCCGGCCATATCCACTGGAATCAATGATGAATTTGGCGTGAATTTCTTTGGCAACCCCATTTACATCTTTCACTACCGTAATTGAATTTTTTCCTTCGAAAGCTACTGAAACAACTTCGCTTTCAAATTCTAAATCAACTCCTTTACGGATGGTTTCCTGTGCCAGCGTATTGTCAAAGTCAGCCCGGGGAACTTGCCAGGTCCAATCCCAGCCTTCGCCAAATTTTTTACTGAAATCAAAAACACATATTTCTTCACCGCGAATAAAACGTGCTCCCCATTTTTTTTCGAAATTCATCGCTTTCAAGGCAGGAAGCAGACCCGCTTCATCAAAATGATCCATCACTCGTGGGATTAGGCTTTCGCCTACGACCAGTCTTGGGAATTTGGTTTTTTCGACCACTTTTACCTTGACGCCATTATTGTGTAAATAACAGGAAGAGACGCATCCCGAAGGACCTGCGCCGATAATCAGTACATCAACAAATTCCTTTATCATGTTTTCTTTTTGTTATGGAGAATGTATTACATTTGCGAGTTCAAATTAACCACATAATTTTTAAATAAAAAAACGGAATTAATTTTATAATTCTGTAAAAACGATACTGTTGAATGGGTACAATAAATGAATATTTAAGCTTAAATGATTTTGGGGATATTGTTTTCAAAAAAAAGAAAGTAGTTATCAGCGATACAGTTGAAAGACGGGTTCACGAAAGCTTCGATTTTTTAAAGGAATTTTCAGGAAATAAAGTTATTTATGGTGTAAATACCGGATTCGGCCCAATGGCCCAATACCGCATTAAAGACGAACACCAATTACAGCTGCAATACAATTTAATACGAAGCCATTCCTCAGGAACCGGAAAACCACTAAGCCCGGTCAATGTTAAATCGGCAATTTTAGCACGTCTGAACACGCTTTCTTTGGGTAATTCAGGAGTACATCCTTCGCTTATCCATTTAATGAAGGAATTGATTAACAGAGATATTACTCCGTTAATTTTTGAACATGGAGGTGTAGGTGCGAGTGGGGATTTGGTCCAGTTGGCCCATTTGGCTTTAGTGCTGATAGGCGAAGGAGAAGTCTTTTACAAAGGAGAAAGAAAAGCAACTAAAGAAGTTTTTGAAATAGAAAATCTACAACCTATCCAGGTTGAAATCCGTGAAGGGTTGGCATTAATGAACGGTACTTCGGTAATGACCGGAATTGGTATCGTGAATGTACACAACTCCGAAAAACTACTGGATTGGTCCATTAAATGTTCTTGTGCGATCAACGAAATCGTTCAGGCATATGATGATCATTTGTCGGCAGAATTAAACAATACCAAGCGTCATTTTGGCCAACAACAAGTCGCGCAAAGAATGCGTGATAACCTGACCGATAGCAAATTGGTCAGAAAACGCGAAGAACATCTCTATACCGGTGAGAACAGTGAAGATATTTTCAAGGAAAAAGTTCAGGAATATTATTCTTTACGTTGTGTTCCTCAAATTTTAGGACCTGTTCTGGATACGGTAAAAAATGTGGCTGCCGTTTTGGAAAACGAAATCAACTCTGCGAACGATAATCCGATTGTGGATGTGAAAACCCAGCAGGTATATCATGGCGGTAATTTCCATGGCGATTATATTTCTTTGGAAATGGACAAATTGAAATTGGTGATAACCAAATTAACGATGTTGGCGGAGCGTCAATTGAATTATTTGCTGAATTCTAAATTAAATGAAATCCTGCCTCCATTTGTAAATCTGGGTGTATTGGGATTCAATTTTGGAATGCAGGGCGTTCAGTTCACCGCAACATCCACCACTGCCGAAAACCAAATGCTGTCCAATTCGATGTACGTGCACAGTATCCCGAATAACAATGACAATCAGGATATTGTGAGCATGGGAACCAATGCTGCGGTTATCACCGGAAAAGTAATCGAAAATGCTTTTGAAGTACTGGCTATCGAAATGATTACCATCGTTCAGGCAATTGATGCTTTGGATTATAAAGACCGAATTTCTTCGGTGACCCGAGAAATGTACGATCAGGTGAGAGCGATTATCCCTGTATTTAAGGAGGATCAGGTAATGTATCCTTTTATCCAAAAAGTGAAAGAGCACTTAATGGCAGAATCAATATAATTCAATTGAAAATGAAAAAAATAGTTATTTTACTGGTATTACTTTGCCAGTTGGTTGCGGCTCAAGAATTGGCCTTAGTCCGAAAAGACGGTAAATTTGGATACATCTCAAAAAACGGATCATTTGCAATTACACCTAAATTCAAAACAGCCAAAAACTTTTCGGAAGGGTTGGCGGCAGCAGAGGAAAATGGCAAGTGGGGATTCATCAATACCACAGGGGAGTGGGCCATTCCGGCTACATTTTCAAATGCAAAATATTTCAACAGCGGGATTTGCGTTGTGGAAAAAAATGGACAATGGATGTACATCAATTCAAAAGGGGAAACCGTGAAAACGCCTGCGTCGGATAAAGTATTTGATTTCGAGAGCGGGGTTGCGTTTATACGACAAAACGAAAAGATAGGATTAATCAATCCGAAGGGACAAATTATTTTGGAACCGACCTACCAACTCATCAAATCGTTTGAAGGCAATTATGCAAGAGTAGTAAACAAGGATAAATGGGGGATTATCGATAACACCGGAAAAGTTATCGTGGAGGCCATCTACGATGACATAGGGAACTATCACAAAAATACTGCCTGGGCAAAAAAAGGAGAAACTTTTGGTCTGGTTATCAATGGCAAATTCACTGCGTTGGAAGGTGTGGATAAAATATGGGATTTCAACACACAAGAGTTGACTTATGCCAAAAAGAACAAGAAAATAGGTTTTATCGATTTAAATGGTAATTGGATAATTGAGCCAAAATTCGATAAGGCAAAAGCATTTTCAAATAATCTGGCGCCTGTTTCAGTAAAAGGAAAATGGGGTTATATTAATCGCAAAGGAGAGATGGTAGTCGAACCTACTTACAATGATGCCGAAATTTTCAGCGCCGACGGTTACGCACCTGTAAAAGATGAAAATTGGGGCTTCATAAATGAAAGCGGGAAAGTAATAATTGCAAAAAAATTTCAAATTACATCGACCGGTTTTGCCATTTTCAGCAAACAGGAAAAAGGATTTGTCGGCGGTGTCGCCCGAGTGAAAAACAGCATTGGAGAATGGGGTTTTTTATTACCGGACGGAAAACTGTTGGGAGACCAGTGGTTTGAAAACGCCGAATTGTTTCAAAAATAAAATGAACCCTTGCACCGGTAAGGAAAAAATATAAATATGAAGTGTGCTTTAGTAACAGGTGGGTCCAGAGGTATCGGAAGTGCGGTTTGTCAAAAATTAGCCGAAGATAGCCAGTACCATATTTTGATTAATTACCAATCCAACAAGGAAGCTGCCGAAAGAACGCTGGAGGAAGTCATTAAAAAAGGAGCGACCGGAGAAATCATAAAATTCAACGTAGCCGATTTTGATGAGGTAAAAACAGTATTGACGCAGTGGCAGGATGCTAATCCGGAGGCTATTGTTGAAGTTATTGTCAATAATGCCGGCATCACCAAGGACGGACTGTTCATGTGGATGACACCGTCGGATTGGACTGACGTAGTCAATACCAGCCTGAACGGTTTCTTTAATGTCACGAACTTCCTTATACAAAAAATGCTGCGCAATAAATATGGCCGAATTGTTAATATGGTTTCGGTTTCCGGAGTAAAAGGAACCGCAGGACAAACCAATTACTCAGCTGCAAAAGGCGCTCTTGTTGCCGCTACCAAAGCATTGGCTCAGGAAGTGGCAAAACGGAATATTACCGTAAATGCAGTCGCGCCGGGTTTCATCCGTACCGATATGACCAGTCAGCTGGACGAAAAGGAATTAATTAAACTGGTTCCGGCCAACCGTTTTGGCGAAGCCGAAGAAGTAGCCGATCTGGTGAGTTTTCTGGTTTCAAAAAAAGCCGGCTATATCACAGGTGAAATCATAAACATAAACGGGGGAATATATTCATAACATTACTTTATAAAAATGAATAGAAGAGTAGTAATTACGGGAATGGGGATTTATTCCTGTATTGGAACTTCACTCGAAGAGGTCAAAGAATCTCTTTATGAAGGCAAATCAGGAATAATCTATGATGAAGAAAGAAAAGAATTTGGCTTCCGCTCTGCCTTAACGGGAATGGTACCAAGGCCTGACTTAAAAAAGTTACTAAACAGAAGACAACGCATCAGCATTGGTGAAGAAACAGAATATGCCTATATGGCTACGATTGAGGCCTTGAAAAATGCGAATATTGATGAAAGTTTTTTTGATGACAATGAAGTAGGGATTATGTACGGAAACGATAGTGTTTCCATGGCCGTGATTGAAGCTACCGATATTATCAGAGAGAAAAAAGACACTGCGCTGATTGGGTCCGGTGCGATTTTTAAATCGATGAATTCGACTGTAACGATGAATCTTTCCACAATTTTCAGATTGCGGGGAATTAATCTTACCGTGAGTGCAGCATGTGCGAGTGGTTCACATTCGATAGGACTTGGTTATTTTTTAATCAAAAATGGACTGCAGGATACGGTAATTTGTGGCGGAGCACAAGAAATCAATAAATACGCAATGAGCAGTTTTGATGGTTTGGGGGTTTTTTCACCTAACGAAGCGAATCCAACCAAAGCTTCCCGACCTTTTGATGCGGCGAGAGACGGATTGATACCAAGCGGCGGCGGAGCGACATTGATTTTAGAAAGCTACGAGTCCGCGGTAAAAAGAGGAGCGCCTATTGTTGCCGAAGTAATTGGCTATGGTTTTTCTTCCAATGGCGGACATATTTCCACGCCGAATGTCGAAGGACCTGCCACAGCAATGAAGCGTGCTTTGGATTTTGCAGGATTACAGCCATCGGATATCGATTATATCAATGCCCATGCAACCTCCACGCCGGTTGGGGATACCAATGAGGCAAAAGCCATTTTTGAAATTTTTGGCGAAAGCAACCCTCCGGTGAGTTCGACCAAGTCAATGACCGGCCACGAATGTTGGATGGCGGGCGCAAGCGAGGTAATTTATTCCACATTGATGATGCAGCATTCTTTCATAGCGCCCAACATTAATTTGGAAAATCCGGATGAAGACTCTAAGAAAATTAATTTGGTGCGGAACACGATAAACAAAAAAATTGATATATTTTTGTCGAATTCCTTCGGATTCGGGGGGACCAATTCGGCATTAATAGTAAAAAAAGTATAATTTTCAAAAATGAATAAAGCAGAAATTATAGAAACAATCAACGGTTTCTTAGTAGAGGAATTTGAAGTAGACGGTGATACCATTGCCCCCGACGCAAACTTAAAGGATACTTTAGGATTAGACAGTCTGGATTATGTAGATTTGGTGGTAACTGTCGAAATGAACTTCAAAGTAAAACTGGGTGAAGCCGATTTTGTTGGAATTGCTACTTTTCAGGATTTTTATGATTTGATTGAAAATAAAATAATAGCTAAGGGATAACCACATGAGTGAGTGGGACGGAAAGTCTAAAGGCACACTGCTAGGCTATAAATTATTTATTTTTTGTATTAGGAAGTTAGGAATAAAAACGTCGTATGTCGTTTTGTATTTTGTAGCTTCCTATTATTTTTTATTCCTGAGAAAGAGCAACAGGGCTATTTTTTATTATTTTTATCACAGGCTGGGGAATTCTTATCTGAAATCGAAGATGATGGTTTATAAGAGTTACTACACCTATGGGCAGACGATTATAGACCGAACAGCGATTTCTGTAGGGATGAGAGATAGATTCACCTACGAGTTCGATGGAGTGGATATTTTGCATAAATTGCTCGCCGAAAAAAAAGGTGGTATATTGATTAGTGCGCATGTTGGGAATTTTGAAATTGCTGAATATTTTTTTGGAGAGATTGATTTCGACTGCCAGATTAATTTGGTTACCACTGATAATGAACATACCTCCATCAAAGAATACCTGGAAAGTATTTCGAAAAAATCAAAAATCAAATTCATCATTGTCAAAGATGATTTGTCACATATATACGATATCAACAATGCGCTATTAAACAATGAACTGATTTGTTTTACCGGTGACCGGTATTTTCCGGGAGTCAAATGTCTGAGATCCCCGATTTTAGGTGAGGAAGCAGATTTTCCTGCCGGGCCATTTTTAATTGCATCCCGTTTAAAAGTACCTGTAGTTTTTGTGTACGTGATGAAAGAACCCAATTTACATTACCATCTTTACGCAAGGGAAGCACACACGAAACATCGGGACGAAAAAGCATTGCTCGGGGTGTACATTGAAAGTGTGGAATCTATATTAAAAAAATACCCACTGCAGTGGTTTAATTATTTCGATTTTTGGAATAAATTGAAAAAATAGATTTAAATAGATTTATCGAATTCAGGCGAATTTTAGCGTTACGCAAATTAAATTATGGAAGAATTTGATACGATTATCATTGGTTCGGGAGCAGGCGGATTAGCAGCGGCCCTTTGTCTGGCAAAAGCCGGTCAGAAAGTTTTGGTCCTGGAGCAACATACCGTTCCCGGAGGCTGGAGTCATAGTTTTACCTTAAACGGCCAGCGTTTCAGTCCCGGAGTTCATTATATTGGTCTTCTTGACGAAGGGCAGTCCACCAGCGAATTGTATAAAGGCTTAGGTGTGGCAAACGATCTTGTTTTTTTTAGGATGAACAAAAATGCCTACGATCATTGCATTATTAACAATCAGAGATTTGATTATCCTGCCGGAATAGAGAACCTCAAAAACCGATTAATTGAACAGTTTCCCAAAGAAGAAAAAAACATAAAAGAATATCTGAACTTAATTCAGAAGGTGTGCGATGAATTGAGTTTGATCCCTAAACTTAAAGGCTTTTGGCAAAACATCACCGTTCCGTTCCGAACCAAACATTTTGGAAAATTTGCATTATTCAGTCTGAAAAGGGTCATCGATTGGCATATAAAAGATCCCGTCTTAAAAGGAATCCTCAACGCGCAATGTGGCGATCACGGATTACCTCCCTCTAAAGCGAGTTTCCCGGTGCATTGCTCTGTTATGAATCATTATTTTGACGGCGGTTTTTATCCAATGGGAGGCGGAGCCGGCATCGTTAAAGTAATGACCAACAAGATAAAAAGTTACGGTGGGCTGGTACGGACACAACAATCGGTAACCCGGATTTTAGTCCAAAACAGCAAAGTCCTCGGGGTGGAATTATCGGATGGAACTCAAATTTTAGCCAAAAACGTGATTTCAAATGCAGATCCGACAATGACTTACCTCCAATTAATCGGCCCCGAAAATATCAGTAAAAAATTAAAACAGAAACTCGATAAAACAACGTATTCGGTAACCTCCTTGATTTTGTTTCTGACGCTGGATATGGATGTGACCGCAGCAGGGATCGATTCCGGGAATATCTGGAATTTCAAAACCGAGAATATTGATGAACATTTTGAAACCCTTACCAAAGGAAATATCCTTGAAGGTGATGAATTCCCAGCCTTTTTCCTGAGCTGCACTACTTTAAAAGATCCGATAAGTTTCAACGGAAGATATCACAATTTTGAAGTGGTCACCTATGTGGATTATGACAGTTTTAAAGACTTCAATCATAGTGATGATTATCATGGTCCGGAATACGATGCTTTCAAAACAAGAATCATTGAAAAGTTACTGAACAGTGTCGAAAAAATTATTCCGGGCGCCAGACAAAACATTGTTCAGGCCGAATTAGGGACGCCAAAAACAAATCAGTTTTACGTAAATACAACCCGCGGTAACGTATACGGAACCGAAAAAACATTACGGCAGGTAGGGCCTTTTGCATATAAAAATAAAACCGAAATCAGTAATTTGTTTCTTTGTGGTGCCAGCACTTTATCGCATGGCGTGACCGGGGCAACCTATTCAGGGATAGAAGCCGCAGCACGGGTTTTAAATTGCAAATCAGAAGAATTACTGATACAGGATCCAAATCAGCAAATTCGGATATATGATGCCGAAGACCAGGCTACCTGGGGCGATTTTGTACATAAGAAAAGAGAAGATAAAACACGACATTTCAAGGAAACCAAAGTAAATTAACTAAAAAAAATATGTTCAAAATCTACGTTACTTTATCTTTGTGATCGAATCAAACATTAAATGAAAAACGTTCTAGTACTATATTACACCCAATCAGGTCAGTTAGAAGAAATTGCAAAAAACATTGCTAACCCAATCCTTGATGACTCTGATGTTACCCTAACTTTTTGTGATATTGCGTTGGAAAAACCCTTCCCGTTTCCATGGAAAAAGGAAGTTTTTTTTGATGCATTTCCGGAGTCGTTTTTACAAATTCCCACGAAAATTATTGCCCCTTCAGATGAGGTCTTGTCAAAAAAATATGATTTGATTATTTTCGCTTACCAGGTTTGGTATTTGTCCCCGTCTATTCCTGCCAATTCCTTTTTGAAAAGCGAATTCGCAAAGCAATTGATGGAAAATGTGCCTGTAATTACCGTTATCGGTTGCAGAAACATGTGGATTATGGCCCAGGAAAAAGTGAAACAACTGCTCAGAGATGTAAAAGGGAACTTAGTTGGAAATATCGTTTTAGTAGACAGGGCTCCCAATTTAATCAGTGTGATTACGATAGTAGATTGGATGTTTACCGGAGTAAAAAGAAAATATTTGGGAATTTTTCCAAAACCGGGCGTTTCTGAGAAAGACATTCAAGAAGCATCGCGATTTGGAGAGATTATTTTGGGATACCTCAAAAAGAATGACTACTCGGATTTGCAGTCTGAATTAGTCAGAAAGGGAGCTGTGAATGTCAGCGAGTATCTTATTAAAACGGATAAAAAAGGAAATATGGTTTTCAATAAATGGGCCAGTCTTATTATTTCTAAAAAAGAGTCCCGTGCAAAATGGCTTAAAGCTTTTAATGTTTATTTGTTGTTGGCTATTTGGGTAATCTCACCAATAGTCTATATCTTGCATATAATAACCTATCCTTTTACATCTGAGAAGAGAAAAAGAGCTATTGCTTACTATCAAAGCGTGTAACGCTTTATTATTATGAAAAACATGTTTGAAGTTTATATAACAAAAGCCGCAAAATACCTTCCCAATGAACCTGTTTCCAATGAGGAAATGGAAGATTATTTAGGGAAGATAAATGAAGTGGCTTCCAAGGCAAGACGACTTATTTTAAGAAATAACGGCATAAAGACCCGTTATTATGCTTTGAATAAAGACGGGAAGCCAACTCATACCAATGCCGATTTAACGAATAATGCCATTGAAGCGCTTTTCGATGAGAGTTTCTCTCGAAAAGATACCGAATTGTTATCGTGCGGCACATCAACACCGGATAATCTATTGCCATCACATGCCGCTATGGTTCACGGATTGATGAAAAATCATTCTGTCGAACTAAATTCTTCTTCCGGAGTATGCTGTGCGGGAATGAATGCCCTGAAATTTGGTTTTCTCTCGGTGAAATCCGGAAGTACCGCCAATGCGATCTGTACCGGTTCCGAAAGAGTCTCTACCTGGATGCTGGCCGATAAATTCGAAAATGAAGTGGAGAATCTTAAAACGCTGGAAGAACAACCGGTCATCGCATTTAAAAAAGATTTCCTGAGATGGATGTTGTCCGATGGCGCCGGCTCATTATTATTGGAAAACAAACCTTCAGGCGAAATTTCGTTGCGGATTGAATGGATGGAAGCGTATTCCTATGCCCATGAATTAGAATCCTGCATGTATGCCGGAGGCGATAAAATGGAAAACGGGGAACTGAAGCCATGGAGTGATTTTGCCCCCAATGAATGGGCAAAACAATCTGTATTTTCGTTAAAACAAGACGTTAAAACACTGGACAAACATATTCTTGATAAAGGTTCCGACTGCATAAGAATATCGTTGGAAAAACATCAGGTTGATCCTTCAGAAGTGGATCATTTCCTGCCACACGTATCCTCCAATTATTTTGTAGCCCCATTTTATGAGGCAATGATCCAAAGAGGCATGACATTCCCGAAAGAAAAATGGTTTATGAATCTGAGTAGAGTGGGTAATGTAGGATCTGCATCCATTTATCTTATGGTAGAGGAACTGATGAATTCAGGAAAATTGAAAAAAGGCGAAAAGATCTTATTGATAGTGCCGGAAAGCGGGCGTTTTTCGTATGCCCATGCTTATTTAACAGTATGCTAAATGGAATATAAAACAATGCCAATACTCGATAAAACATTTGTGGAACAGTTAATTCCGCAAAAATTCCCGTTTGTAATGGTTGATAAGCTTTTGATGTTTTCAGAAGAGGAGATAACGGCCGGCCTGACTGTTTCAGAAGACAGTATTTTTACGAAGGAAGCTATTTTTCAGGAAGCAGGACTGATAGAACATATGGCACAATCAGTCGCATTGTATACCGGTTATCAGTATTATCTGAAACAGGAACCGGCACCCACGGGGTATATTGGTTCGATAAAAACAATTGAAATTCTTCAATTACCGAAGTTGGGAGACCAAATAGAAACTACAGTAAACATTCTGCATGAGTTTATGGGGGTGACTTTGGTGGATATTTCGTCAAAAGTAAATGATGTTGAAATTGCCCGCGGTCAAATGAAAACAGTTTTGGCCAGCTAAATATGGAACAGTACGAAAATACCATAGCGATTCAAAACTACCTGCCGCATCGCGCTCCGATGTTGTTGGTGGATGTGATCGTGGAGCTCAATGAGCGGGTTGTAAAAACAATTTTTGAGATTAAGGAAAGCACACTTTTTGTTGAAAACAATGTTTTTGCCGAAGTAGGCCTAATCGAAAACGCCGCGCAGACCTGTTCGGCAATTGTGGGAAAATCATATTATACGGACGAAAATAATCAGGAAAAAGAGAATGTCAACCTGATTGGTTTCATTAGCGGAATCAAAAAGTTAAAAATACACCAGTTGCCCAAAGTAGGACAAGTAATCAAAACGACGGCAACGCTGGATTCCCGCTTTGACAGCGATGATTACAGTATCTGTACTATGGTGTGTATGATCTTTGATAATGAGGCAGTGCTTTTTGAAGCCGAAATTAACTTATTTATTCAGGAAACGAAATAATGAAGAAAGAAGAAGTACCTCAGGACAAAGGCAATCTCTCAAAAAGTGACATGAAAGAATTGTGTTATGCAACCGATGAAAACGGCGAATATACAACCGCTTTGAGTACCGGTTGGGAACCCAAAACGATTGCTTTGAATAACTCTATCCAAGACATAATCGAGCGGATCGAACAGGCTAAAAACGAAGTTAAACAGGGATTGGCAAGCCCGATTGTCTACTTTATGGAATTGCATAAAATGGACTGGAATATTTTATCGAGTTATGTGGGCATGTGGAAATGGCGTGTAAAAAGACACGGAAAACCTTCCGTATTCAAGACATTAAATGAGGGTGTTTTAAAGAAATATGCCGAAGCCTTCCAAATTACGACTGCAGAACTAAAGAATTTTAAAGGAGAATAATGAAATAGCCAGGTTAAACCAAATTCAATAATCAAGGAAAAGGTACCACATGGCGTATAACATATTCCATATTTAAAATATAAAATACATATGAAAACTAATTTTATTCATCATCAATCGGCGCATTGTGAAAATGGCGTGGCTTCCAACCTTTTGAAGCATCAGGGAATTAATATTAGTGAACCAATGGTTTTTGGTATCGGCTCCGGACTTTTCTTTGTCTATCTGCCGTTCATCAAAGTCAATCATGCTCCTGCAATCAGTTACCGCCCAATGCCTGGGACAATTTTTAACCGAATGGCAAAACGGTTGGGGATTAAAGTAAAACGAATTAAATTTTCGGATAACCAAAAGGCACAAAAAGCTTTAGAGGAAAACCTGAAAAACAACATACCAACAGGATTACAGGTCGGGGTTTATAATTTGACCTATTTTCCGGACGAATACCGTTTCCATTTCAATGCCCATAATTTGGTGGTCTACGGAAAAAATGACAACAACTTCCTTATCAGCGACCCTGTAATGGAAACCGTTACCAGTTTGACCGAAAACGAACTGGATAAAGTGCGTTTTGCCAAAGGTGCTTTTGCCCCTAAAGGCCAAATGTATTACCCTGTTGAAATTCCAAAAAACCTGGATTGGGAAACTGCCATCAAAAAAGGAATCAAAAATACCTGTAACGACATGCTTGCTCCCGTACCGATTGTCGGGGTACGGGGCATCCGGTTTGTGGCGCGCCAAATCCGTAAATGGCCCGTCAAACACGGAGTGAAAAAAGCCAATCATTATCTTGCACAATTGATCCGAATGCAGGAAGAAATAGGTACGGGCGGTGCAGGCTTCCGTTTTATCTATGCCGCATTTTTGCAGGAAGCGTCAGTGATATTAAAAAATGATCAACTAAAAGATCTTTCCGCAGAGATGACTTCGATTGGTGATTTGTGGCGTGATTTTGCAGTCAATGTCGCTCGCGTGTACAAAAAGAGAAGCAATCAAACTGATGTCTATAACGCATTGGCAGATGAACTTACTAGAATTGCAGATTTAGAGGAAGCCTTTTTCAAAAAATTAAAAAAAGCAATCTAAACCAAATGAGTAAATCCATAATCCAGATCAACCAACTTTATAAAAAGTATAAGGAGGCAGACGATTTCTCTGTCAACAACCTGAATTTAGTAATAGAGGAGAAAGAAATTTTCGGATTACTGGGGCCTAACGGCGCTGGAAAAACAACGTTGATTTCGATGCTTTGCGGATTGATAAAACCCACTTCAGGGAATTTTACAATTGATGGGCTTTCGTTCGGTAAAAAAGCGAACACTCTCAAAAAAATTATCGGCATCGTTCCTCAGGAATATGCCCTGTATCCAACTTTGACCGCACGCGAAAACCTGTTGTATTTCGGAAGTATGTACGGATTAAGAGGGAAAGCTTTGCGGACAAAAATAGACGAAGCTTTAGATCATTTGGGACTTTTAAAATTTGCCGATAAAAAAATAGAGACCTTTTCGGGCGGAATGAAACGTCGCGTGAACCTGATTGCAGGAATATTGCACCAACCGATTATATTGTTTCTGGATGAACCCACAGTAGGGGTTGATGTTCAGTCAAAAAACGTCATCATAGAATATTTGAAAGCACTAAATGAAAGTGGAACGACTATAATTTACACGTCGCATCATTTGACCGAAGCAGAAGATTTTTGTACCAAAATTGCAATCATCGATGGCGGGAAAATCCATGCTGAAGGCACACCGCAAGGTTTGATTTCAGCCACGCCAATGGCCAGTAATTTGGAAGAGGTATTTATTTCATTAACCGGTAAAGAACTTAGGGATGATGTATAAATTTTTCATGTCGGTATACAAAGAAATGCTTTTGCTGAAAAGGGACTTTGGCGGATTGATTATTCTGTTCATTATGCCACTGATTTTAATCATTACCATTACACTGATTCAGGATAATACCTTCAAGCTGATTTCTGAGAGCAAAATTCCGGTTTTGTTTGTTGATAATGATAACGGGGAAATCTCTAAAAATGTAAAGCAGAACTTAATCCAAAGCGGCTCTTTTAGTGTCGTGACTAAAATTGCGGGCAAAGATATTACCGAAGAAACAGCTAAAGAGGCCGTTTTCAAAGGCGAATTCCAATTGGCGATTATCATTCCGGCTAAAATAAGCAGCGATCTGCAGTTAAAGGTCAACCAGAACGTCGATAAAATAATGAGCGGTTTTGGCTTGGCCGATTTGACAAGTATTCCCAAAGAAAAAGTAATAATTGGTCCCAAAGAAGTAAAGCTATACTTCGATCCGGCCACGCAAATTACTTTCAAAAATGGGGTGAAAAGTTCCATTGACAAAATGATTTCGCAGATTGAAACCCAATCGATTTATGCGACTTTTCAGGATCAGATGGGTGAGGATGACCAACCGGTTTTCGAACAGGAAGACTTTATCACTTTCAAGGAAATTGTTCCAACGGTAGATAATAAGGAAATCGTCCCTAATTCGGTTCAGCATAATGTCCCGGCATGGGCATTATTTGCCATATTTTTCATCGTGGTGCCGCTTTCCATCAATATTGTAAAAGAAAAACAACAAGGCACGATGATCCGTCTGATTACGAATCCGGTTTCGCCTGCGCTGATAATTGCCGCAAAAACGTTCACCTATTTAATCATCTGTATAATTCAGTTTTTCCTGATGGTCGCCGTGGGAGTTTATATATTTCCGCATTTAAGCCTGCCCGTTTTAGATGTGGATGGAAAATTGTTGTTGATGAGCGTTGTGGCTCTCTTTTCGGGATTGGCCGCAATAGGTTTTGGAATCCTTATCGGAACTATAGCCAAAACACAGGAACAAGCCGCTCCTTTTGGTTCGACAGCCGTGGTTATCTTAGCAGCCGTTGGAGGTGTCTGGGTCCCCGTTTTTGCAATGCCAAAAATCATGCAGTATGTTTCGCAGATTTCTCCTATGAATTGGGGTCTGAGTGCCTTTTATGATGTCCTTTTGCGAAACGGAACTTTCCTCGATATCCTTCCAGAGATAAATTTATTACTTTTGTTCTTTATAATTACAATCAGCATTGCCATAATTTATGATAAAAAGAAAAGAGCAGTATAACGAAGCCACGCAATTATCAGTAACCCATGAAATACGGGTGCGTTTTAATGAAACCGATCCGCTCGGCATCGTCTGGCATGGCTATTATATCACTTATTTCGAAGATGGGCGGGAAGCCTTTGGACGGGAACATGGACTTTCTTATCTGGATGTCAACCATCATGGGTACACCACACCGATTGTAAAATCGTCCTGTGAGCATAAATTATCGCTGCGATACGGTGATGTTGCCCGTATAGAAACGACCATCGTGGATAGTCCGGCAGCTAAAATGATTTTCAGGTATAAAATTTTTGATGCTAAAAACGAAATAGCCTGTACCGGCGAAACTGTTCAGGTTTTTGTCGATGCCAAAGGCGATTTAATATTGAATTTGCCTCCTTTTTTTGAGGATTGGAAACGAAAAGTAGGCTTGCTAAAATAAAAGGGAATGCAAAAGGAAGTTTTTATCACCGACAGTAATTGTATCACACCCTTAGGGTTTGATGTGGTTTCGAATATGGAGGCACTTTCCAAAGGGCGTTCCGGAATTCAGCTGCATAAAAACTCCCGCATGCTGAACCAATCATTTTATTCGGCTATTGTCAATTCCGTAGCATTGAAAGCTGCTTTTGCTAAAATTTCCACTAAATCGGATTTTACTAAATTAGAAAAAATGCTGCTGTTGGCCTTATCGCCATTGGTAGCAAAACATAAGATTACTCCAAGAACGGCTTTTATTTTGTCCACGACAAAAGGAAATATCAGTGCACTGGAAAATCAAAAAAATCCCATTGAAGCGGCTCATTTATCGGCTTTAGCCAAAAAAGTAAGTTTATTTTTTGGATTTACTACGCAACCCA
Source organism: Flavobacterium sp. GT3R68 (assembly GCF_007109225.1). Classification (GTDB taxonomy): domain Bacteria; phylum Bacteroidota; class Bacteroidia; order Flavobacteriales; family Flavobacteriaceae; genus Flavobacterium. The sequence continues at coordinate 159,092 of NZ_VJZK01000001.1, read as the reverse complement.
TTGTGGTTTCGAATGCCTGTGTTTCGGGTATATTGGCCATTGCAGTTGCCAAGCGGATGATACAATCAGGAGCCTATGATGATGCCTTTATTGTTGCGGGTGACGAATTATCCGCATTTGTTCTGTCCGGATTTAATTCCTTTCAGGCAATGAGCGAATTGCCATGTAAACCTTACGACAAGGACCGGAACGGCGTGACTCTTGGAGAAGCGACCGCTGCAGTGTATATGACCTCGGATACGAAAGCGGTAAAAAGTGGCGCCATAAAAGTCATTGGCGATGGCGCTATTAATGATGCCAATCATATCTCAGGGCCATCTCGCACAGGTGAAGGCCTGTTACGAAGCATCGAAAGTGCTTTCCGGGAAGCCAATATCGACTCGACTAAAATTGATTATATCTCTGCCCATGGCACCGCTACGCTCTTCAATGATGAAATGGAAGCGATTGCCTTTAACAGATTGGGATTACAGAATGTTCCAATGAATAGTCTGAAAGGGTATTACGGACACACATTAGGTACATCCGGATTGCTTGAAACCGTTATTGCCATAGCCTGTGCGACACAAAATCAGTTGATTCCGTCCAAAGGCTATAAAAAAAGCGGCGTGTCCCAACCGATAAATATTATAGAGAAAAATCAGGAAACAGAAATCAGATACTTTCTAAAAACAGCATCTGGTTTTGGAGGTTGTAATACGGCAGTTTTATTTGAAAAAGTAAATTAAATTTGGACAGCAAAAATTATATATCTCATCATTGCATCATTGAAAACAATGCTGTTTCCATCAATGGCGAGAAGCTGTTCGAAATGGAAGGAGCACCTTATCCGGAATTTATAAAAAGTGTATATAAAAACTTTGATCTGGATTATCCTAAATTTTTCAAAATGGATAATTTGAGCAAATTGGCATTTTTGACCGCGGAACTGATTCTGAAAAATGTGGTTAAAGCCACTGAGGAAAATGATATTGCGTTGGTTTTTGCCAATCGGTCCTCGAGTTTGGATACCGATGTAAGACACCAAAATTCCATTGCCAATAAAGACGATTATTTCCCAAGTCCTGCGGTTTTTGTTTATACCTTGCCAAACATTTGCATTGGCGAAATCAGTATCAAACATCATCTGCAATCCGAGAATGCCTTTTTTGTCTTTGACCAATTTGACACTACCTTCATGACCCAATATGCGGAAAGTCTTCTGGAAACTAAAAAAGCCCAAAAAGTGCTTTGTGGCTGGGTAGAATATTATCAGGAAAAATACAAGGCGATAGTTTATCTGGTAGAACAGGAAGGCGCTTTAGAACATAACAAACAGATTATAAATACATTATATAATAAATAACATGGAAGCTTTAAAGTCAGAATTAAAATCAAAAATCGTAGAAGTTTTAAATTTAGAAGATATCTCTGTGGAAGAGATTCAGGATAACGATGCGCTTTTTGGCGATGGTTTAGGCTTGGATTCAATCGATGCACTGGAACTGATTGTTTTATTGGACAAAGATTATGGGATAAAATTGACTGATCCGAAAGAAGGAAAAGCAATTTTTGAATCTATTGAAACGATGGCTCAATACATTACAACGCACCGAACGAAATAATTTGGATACATGGGTAAAAAAGTTGCAATAACAGGAATGGGAATCATTTCTTCGATAGGGAATACCGTCGAAGAGAATTTTAATGCGTTAGTGAATGGGAAGGCCGGGATTTCGACTATTGAAAATCTGGAAACCCTTCATGCAAATGCCATTAAAGTGGGTGAAATTAAACTCACCAACTACCAGTTAGAGCAAATTCTAGGCCTTATGCCGGATAATAACTTCTCAAGAACCGCGATGCTGGGCGCCATTGCTGCCAAGCAAGCAGTTGAAAATGCAGGAATTAAAAATATAAATGCGTATCCAACCGGATTGATTTCGGCTACTAGCGTAGCGGGAATGGACATGACGGAGAGGTACTATTATGATTATTTTAAAGGGGAAGCCTGTCGAAAATACATCAGCAGCCACGACGCCGGAGATGTAACCCATAAAATAGCCCAACAATTAGGATTACAAGGATTGGTCACTACCGTAAGCACAGCTTGTTCCTCGGCGGCCAATTCGATCATGCTGGGTGCGAGACTGATACAGTCCGGACAATTGGATAGAGTTATTGTAGGTGGAACCGATGCATTGGCAAAATTTACCATCAATGGCTTCAAAACACTGATGATTTTATCTGATACTGATAATACCCCATTCGATAACAATCGGAAAGGACTGAATCTGGGTGAGGCAGCAGCCTTTTTGGTTTTAGAATCCGATGAATTGGTTCAGAAAGAAAATAAAAAAGTATTGGCATACGTGTCCGGCTTTGGCAATGCAAACGATGCGTTCCATCAGACCGCTTCTTCAGAAAATGGAGAAGGTGCCTTTTTAGCGATGCAGAAAGCGCTTCGGACTGCGGATTTGGAGCCGAAAGACATCGATTATATCAACGCGCACGGAACGGCAACACCCAATAATGATTTATCGGAAGGTCGCGCCATGTTGCGGATTTTTGAGGACAATATGCCTGAATTCAGTTCAACGAAGGCGTTTACCGGTCATACTTTGGCGGCAGCCGCAGCAATAGAAGCCGTGTACAGCGTTTTGGCATTGCAACACAATTTGGTATTTCCGACATTGAATTTTAAAACCCCGATGGAAGAATTCGATTTATTGCCTCAGACCATCTTAAAAGAAAAATCCATCCAGCATGTCTTGTCCAATTCGTTTGGATTTGGAGGGAATTGTTCCACCGTTATATTCTCGAAAAACTAATGGAGACTGTTTATATCAATGGCGCAGGATGTATTTCGGCCCAGAATACATTTGACACGGAGTTCTTGGAGGACATTAGTCTCAATGAGACTGAAAACATGCTTCCCGCAAAGGAACCTTCCTATAAAGAATTTGTCCCACCTGCAGCAAGCCGCAGAATGGCCAAAGGCGTAAAAATGGGAATTGCAGCCTCTCACCAGGCATTAAAAGAAGCACATCTCGAACTGCCGGAAGCAATCATTACCGGAAGCGGTATGGGCTGTGTCGAGGACTCAGAGAAATTTCTGAAAGCGATTTTAGACAACGACGAGCAATTTCTAACCCCGACATCATTTATTCAATCGACGCACAATACCGTAGGCGCCCAAATCGCTTTGGGACTGCAATGCAAAGGCTATAATTTCACGTATGTTAATGGTGCTGTTTCTTTTGAAACGGCCTTATTAGATGCCAAAATGCAAATCGAAAATAACGAAACCAACTCCATATTAGTAGGTGGAATCGACGAATTGGGACAATATACCGCGTCCTTACTTAAACTCGTCAATATCATCAAGAAAGAAGAAGATCAGCCGTTTTCGGTATTAAACCCCAATTCACGAGGAGCGGTTTTTAGTGAAGGAGCCAGTTTTTTTGTTTTGGAAAAAGAAAAAAAAGAGAGTTCGTATGCTTCAGTTGAAGTAGTTTCTATAATCAATGCTGTGCAACCGGACCAGCTTAAAAATCATATCAGTACCTTTTTAAATTCTAATAATTTAAAAATTGAAAACATCGATGCCATTGTCCTGGGTAACAACGGCGATATGCAATTTGACCACTATTATGACATCGCGGGAAAGATGTTTAATGATACCCCACAAATCTATTACAAGCATCTGAGCGGAGAATACAATACGGTTTCGGCTTTCGGTTTTTGGGTTGCCTCAAAAATATTGAAGAACCAGGAAATTCCGAAAGTGTTGAAAATGAATACGCTGGAAAAGGAAAAGTACCGCACAATTCTTCTATACAATCAATACCAAGGCAAAGACCATAGTTTAATTGTACTTAAAAAATGCTAAAGCATAAAAACATAACGTTTTTGTGTGCTTCGCTACTGGCTTTATTATCCGTTTTTAGTTTTTTTTCGGAAGTAAATTGGTGGCTGTTTCTGGTCGTTGTACTACTATGGCTTGGTTTTATAGCTTGGGGATCTTTTGATATCCGGCTGGGTTACTTTGTGAAAACCTATTGCAACAATCCACTGGAAAAACAAAAAAAAGTGGCACTCACGTTTGACGATGGACCACATCCCATGACCGAAAAAATATTGGATCTCTTGCAACAATCCGGTGTAAAGGCGACCTTCTTCTGCATTGGTTCACAAATTGAAAAATATCCGGAGATTTTCAGACGAATTATCCGTGAAGGACATTTGGTAGGGAATCACAGTTATTCGCATACTACATCTTTCGGTTTTCTTTCTGCAGACGAAGTGGAAGATGAAATTTCGAAAACAAATGCCATTATCGAAAAAATATCCGGCAAGAAAGTGTTGTTTTTCCGTCCTCCTTTTGGCGTGACCACACCCAATCTCAGCCGGGCAGTCCATGGGCAGAAGTCCAAGATTATCGGTTGGAATATCCGTTCGCTTGATACCGTTACCGAAGATGAAAATCAAATTTTGTCCAGGATAAAAAAGAAGCTCGTTCCCGGCGGAATTATCCTGATGCATGATACTTCTCAAAAAAGTGTGAACGTATTGGAACGGTTATTGCTATTTTTGCAATTAGAAAATTACGGGGTGATTTCCACCGAGCAATTATTAAAAACTCCCGCATATGAAGATTAGAATGTTACTCGCGTTGTTTCTTTGTGCAATGACTACTGTTTTTTCGCAGGAGCAGAAAATGTCTGCCAGTGAAATTGCCGATTTCAAAGCCACAGTCGAAAAGGATACTAAAAACATTAAATCGCTTAAAACGGATTTTATTCAGTACAAACATTTGGATTTTCTGGCCAAAGACATTGAAACCTCCGGAAAAATGATGTTTAAAACTCCCAATCTTTTGAATTGGCAATACACCAAACCCTATCAGTACAGTATTGTGTTTAAAAACAATAAAGTGTACATCAACGATCAGGGCAAAAAAAATACCGTCGATGCGGGAAACAGTAAAATGTTTGAAAAAATCAACAAATTAATAATAGGGAGTGTCAGTGGGAATATGTTTGATGACAAGGAATTTGTAATCGCCTATTTTAAAACCAAAGAATTTTATATTACCAAATTAAGCCCTAAAACCGCTGCCATTAAAAAATACATCAAGCAGGTGGATCTGTATTTTCCGATTCAGGACGCGACGGTTTCTCAGGTTAAATTGATTGAACCATCCAATGATTTTACGCGTATTGTTTTCAAAAATAAAGTAATCAATGCAAAAATTGACGATTCGGCTTTTACTAATTAGTGTTTTTTCGACTTTGTTTTTTTCATGCAAGTCTTATAAAATACCAAATACCGTTGCAAGCACAAGTAAGACAAAGGTGTTTACTAATGCCTATTTTTCGAATCCCGAAAATGATTATATTTATAAAGCGCACATTGATGTATACGGTCATCAGTTAGGCGGAATTTTTATTGCGAAACGCATCAGTGATACGTTGCACCGTGTGGTTTTTACGACCGAGTTTGGAAATAAATTGCTTGACTTTGAACTGTCTGAAAAATCATTTAAAGTCAATTATATTGTTGATGATTTAAACCGGAAGATGGTGGTGAACACGTTAAAAGAAGATTTTCGTTTATTGCTGAAAACAGGGCACAATGTGGATGAGGTTAAGGAAAATGAAGGTTTTTTAATTTATAAGTCCACAGTAAATAAAGGTTTTAATTATTTTTTTGAAACCAAAAAGGACGGCCGGCTCACCAAGATAATCCATGCTTCCCGAGCAAAAGAAAAGGTTACTTTCGAGTTTGACTCAAAAAACAATACTTTTGCGGAAAACATTACGATTTCACACCGAAACATTAAGTTGAAAATAGAATTGAACCAAATCAGTAATTAATAAAATCACAAGATGAAAAAACAAACACTATTATTCCTGTTAGTTTCCCTTTTCGGATTAAATGTCATGCATGCTCAGGCAACTTTCAGGCCGGGTATCAAAGGAGGTCTTAATTCTTCAAGATTTACCCAGACTGAGGACCCGAACGAAAAATTCTCTGCAAAAAGCGATTATTATATCGGGATTTTCGGAGCGCTCAAGACCGGTAAATTTTATACGCTGAATCCTGAATTAATGTATACCAGACAAGGTGCAGAATTTGAATACATTGACCAAGACGGCATCAGACACAACGAAGATATTGATGTTTCGTACGTCTCATTAGCCATCGCTAATAAATTCACCTTTAAAAAATTTAACATCCACGTTGGTTCGACGATTGATGTAAAAGTCAATGATACCAAAAAAATATTAGGGGATACCAGTTATGACAACAATGCGTATAACGGAATTGATTTTGCCTTTTTTGGAGGTGTCGGATATGATTTTACCAAGAATTTCGGAATAGAGGCAAGAGTAAAAAAAGGAACTATACCAGTTAATAGTGATTGGGACTACACCAATATTGTTTTTCAGGTAGGAGCAACCTATACATTTGACGTTAAATAATAATATTGAAATACTAACATGATCAAGATTTTTTTTAGCAGCTTGTTTTTCTGCTGCTTAATGACAGCAAACGCTCAGAGCACATTTAAGCCTGGAGTAAAAGGGGGAGTTAATTTTGCCACATTTACCAATTCAGATGCTGATACGAAAACAGATTTTTATCTGGGAGGATTATTTGCGATGAAATTCAGCAAGTTTTATACGCTGCAACCAGAGTTAGTATATTCCAGACAAGGAGCAATAAGAACCCAGGATAATACCTTAGTTGCTAATCCGACCATTCCGGATGGCACAGAGCTGAAATATTCCTTAGATTATCTTTCTTTGGGCGTAATTAATAAATTTACTTTTGGCAAAGGGTTTCATTTTGATGTAGGGCCATCCATAGATTTTAAGGTTGGCGATAATTTTAATGAAAAAGGCGCAAGCGAACCAATCGGTTTGGATTTGGCGCTTATCGGGGGAATTGGGTATGCTTTTTCAAATGGATTTTCCATTGATGCCCGTTTTAAGCAAGGTATGGCAGATATTTTCGGAAATAATTATAATAATACCTCCGATCCGGAAGGAAACGGAAATATCGATGACATTATATTGAATCAATTATTTCAAGTAGGAGTTTCATATACTTTTGATATTAAAAAATAAATCGGGAGATGCTATTACAGGATTTTTATAAAGTGGAGCAAATTGACAAAACAGGGGAAGGAAAGTATATAGTCACTGTCTTCTTAAACAATGACCATGCTATTTTTAAAGGACATTTCCCGGATAACCCGGTAACCCCAGGAGTGTGTATGATGCAGATCATAAAAGAATTAACGCAGGACATTATCGGGCGGTCCCTTCAATTGGTCAGCGCCTCCAATGTTAAATTTATGGCTTTGATTAATCCCGATACAAATCCAACGCTTCGTCTGGAATTGGAGATTTCAGGAGAAGATGAAATCAAAGTAAAAAATACGACGTATTTTAAAGATACGGTCGCTTTAAAATTAACGAACACCTATAAGTCAACGGAATGAAATTGCTTTTTTCCATAATCATTTCTATTTCCTCCTTACTCATTCAGGATCTTCCGGATATTAGGGAAGATTATTTTTTGGCTTCTAAGTCGAAAGAAAACACGGAAAAATTTTATCTTTTGATGTCAAAATGTGAAAAGGAGACCGGCGTTTTTCAAGCCTATAAAGGGGCAGCCATCGCTTTGAAATCAAGATATGCAACCGATGCGAAAACGAAAAAAAAATTATTTATTGAAGGTGTCAAGGGTGTGGAGCTTGCGCTTAAAAACAACCCGAATAATGCGGAAATCCGATTGATTCGATTGAGTATTCAGGAACATACCCCAAAAATCCTGAAGTACAAAGCCCAGATAAATGAAGATAAAAAAATACTTTTAGATTCTTTTGAACAGCAAACGCCAGCTTTGAAAGCATATATAAAAAAGTACGCCCACCAGTCTAAAGTGTTCTCTGAACAGGAGAAACAGGCTTTAAAATAAAACACAAATAAATGAATGCGGTCCCCATTGCCGATAGAATTGCTATAATAAAAGCATGTGTTATTATCCCTACCTATAATAACCATAACACACTAAAGCGCGTAATTGACGGCGTGTTGCAATACACATGTAACGTTATTGTGGTTAATGATGGCTCGACCGATACTACTAAAGAAATCCTAAGTTCATATCCCGATATTACCCAAATCCATCTCCCAAAAAATGCAGGCAAAGGCAATGCGCTTCGGGAAGGTTTTAAGAAGGCCAAAGACTTGCAGTATGACTATGCATTAACGATAGATTCCGATGGACAACATTATCCGGAGGATATTCCGGGATTTCTTGATGCTTTGGAAGCAGAAAAATCACCCGTTTTGCTTATCGGGAACCGAAGTATGAACCAGGATGGGATTCCCAAAAAAAGCAGTTTTGGAAATGCCTTTTCCAATTTTTGGTTTTGGTTTGAAACCAATATTAGATTGGATGATACCCAATCCGGTTATCGGTTGTATCCATTGCAATACCTTCCGAAAAAGTTCTTTACCAAAAAATTCGAATTTGAAATTGAAGTAATTGTCCGCGCCGCCTGGAATGGCGTAGCAGTAAAAAATATTCCAATTCAGATTCTCTATGACCCCAACGAAAGGGTCAGCCATTTCCGTCCGTTCCGCGATTTTACCCGAATTAGTATTTTGAATACGGTTTTGGTAATTATGACTCTTTTCTATGTCAAACCGAGAGATTTGTTCCGAAGTTTGAAAAAAAAGAACTTTAGGCAATTCTTAACTGAAAATCTTCTGGCAAGTACCGATTCCAATTCTAAAAAAGCGGCCTCCATTGCTTTGGGTGTTTTTGTCGGGATAGCGCCGTTTTGGGGTTTTCAGACGGTTATTGTCCTTTTTCTGGCCGTTTTGTTGCGATGGAATAAAGTTTTGGCCTTTACTTTCTCGAACATCAGTATCCCGCCGATGATTCCACTGATTATTTATGGTTCATTACAAACCGGAGCTCTTTTTGTATCTTCCGATGCGGTGCTAATTTCAAAGAATAAAACTACCTTTGACCTCGTTAAAAATAATTTGACCCAATACGTTGTCGGAAGCTTTGTTTTAGCTTTGTTGGCGGCATTTCTTTTTGGGATTACCAGTTATTTATTGCTTTCGTTTTCGAAAAAATCCTTGAAATAAAATAAACAGAAATGCATCGGTATTTTATTGGTTTCCATTTTTTTGTGCAAAAAAACAAACTGCTTTCTATTGGCATTGGTCTTTTCTTATTGGTAGTTTTCGGTTTTTTTGCTTCCAAAATCAAATTTGAGGAAGATATTACCCGAATCATTCCCAAAAACGAAAAAGCAGACGTCACTTCGAAAGTGTTGCAGCAATTAAGTTTTTCGGACAAGATTACGGTTATTATAGAAAAAGATAAAGCCGGATCTGTTGAAGATTTATCAGAAACCGCCAATGTTTTTCTCGATAGTGTGGCGTCTTGCGAGGCCTACATAAAGGATATTCAGGGCAGAGTGGATGAAGAGAACATTCAGGAAACCTTTGATTTTGTATACAATAATCTGCCTTTGTTTTTGGATGAAGCAGATTATGCCCAAATTGATAAAAAACTAAATAAAGACAGTATAGCCGACCAGGTTCAGAAGAATTACCGCACTTTAATTTCTCCCACGGGATTGGTGGCCAAAGATTTTATTCTTAATGATCCGCTGGGAATTTCGTTTATCGCATTAAAAAAACTTCAGCAATTTAGCATAGGTGATGAGTTTGAATTGCAAAACGGATATGTAATTACCAAGGACCATTCTAAATTACTGCTTTTTATCAATCCGAAATTAGCCGGAACCGAAACCGAAAAAAACACGGCTTTTGTAAATCGCCTGGATTCCATCAAAGTCCACATCAACCGTCAGTTTAAAGGTAAGGCTTCCATTGATTATTTTGGTTCTTCGTTAATTGCGGTAGCCAATGCCAAGCAAATCAAGCACGACATCATCACCACAGTTTTGATCTCGTTGAGTGCGCTGATGCTGATATTGATTTTGTTCTACCGAAAATTATTAGTCCCGATTATTATTTTTATTCCCACGATTTTTGGAGCGTTGTTTGCCATTGGCAGCCTGTATTTTTTAAAAGGGACCATTTCGGCAATTTCATTGAGTATCGGCGCCGTTCTTTTGGGAGTCACCATCGATTATTCGCTCCATATCCTGACGCATTACAAACACAACAGCGATGTAAAAACCTTGTATAAAGACATTACAATGCCATTAATCATGAGTAGTACTACGACGGCGCTGGCATTTTTATGTCTGTTGTTTGTAAATTCAGAAGCTTTAAAAGATTTGGGAATTTTTGCTGCTATCAGTGTTGTGGTGTCGGCTTTATTTTCGCTGTTAATCATTCCGCACCTCTACAAACCTAAAGAGCATCAGGAGAAGAAAAAAAATATTTTGGACCGGGCCGCTGGTTTTTCATTCGAAAACAATAAGGTTTTGATTGCTTTGAGTTGTATCGTGATTATTGTCAGCTTTTTCACTTTTGGGAAAGTAAAATTCAATAACAATCTTTCGGAATTGAACTTTGTTCCTACTGAAATTAAAATGGCCGAGAGCAAATTAGAAAGTACTACCAATCTCACTTCAAAATCCATTTACTTGGCTTCGTATGGCAATTCGATGGAAGAAGTATTGGACAAAAACAATGCGCTGTTCCGGAATTTAAAGGGCAAGAAAGGCAAAGGTGAAATATTGAACTTCAGCTCGGTAGGTGGTGTGGTCCTGTCAAAAGAAGCACAGAAGGAAAAAATTGCAAAATGGAATTCTTTTTGGACTAGCGCAAAAAAGGAATCAGTCTACTCCGAATTAGTTGCAAGCGGAAATGCAATCGGTTTCAAACCTGCGACACATCAGGGATTTTACGATTTGCTTGATAAGGATTTTTATCCAATCGGCTTTGATGAATATGCTAAAGTAAAAGCACTTTTCCTAAACGAATTTGTGACTGGTAAAAATGGTTTTTATACGATTTCGTCCGTAGTCAAAGTATCGGATAAACAACGTGACGCTTTTGTCCGCACTATCGAGAAGGAAAAGGAAATTGTCGCGATAGACCGCCAGCAGATGAATGAAACCTTTTTAGGGGAACTTCGGAACGATTTCAACAGTCTGGTGAATTACTCTTTTGTAGCAGTAATCCTGATTTTGCTTGTATTCTTTAGGAAAGTCGAACTCGTTGTTATCAGCGTAATTCCTATTGTGATTACCGGTGTTGTGACGGCTGGAATCATGGGAATTTTCGATATCCAACTGAATATTTTCAGTACGATTGTCTGTACCTTGATTTTTGGACATGGTGTCGACTTCAGTATTTTTATGACCAGCGCCTTGCAAAAGGAATATACGTATGGAAAAAGCGAAATGGCGACGTATAGAACTTCGATATTGCTGGCAGCATTAACCACGGTTCTTGCTATTGGTGCGTTGATTTTTGCCCGGCACCCAGCGCTTAAATCTATTTCTTCGGTTTCTTTGATAGGTGTTTTTGCAGCTTTACTGATCACATTCATTTTCTACCCGATACTCTTTAAAATCTGTTTTTTCAATCGCGTTAAAAATGGAAAATCCCCTATAACGCTGCGATTACTGGTTCATTCGACACTTTCTTTTATCTACTACGGCTTTGGCGGATTTTTACTATCGGTATTTGGGGAACTGGTCATGAAAATAGTGCCTGTCAATAAGGAGGCGAAAATGAAATGGTTCAGAAAGACAATGTCGTTATTCATGAAATCGGTGTTGTATTCCAATCCGTATTTAACCAAAAAAGTGCTGAATCCTAACAACGAGACTTTCGAAAAATCGGCGGTCATTATTTCGAATCACACCTCATTCCTCGATACTTTAGCGGTCGGAATGCTGAGCCCGAAAATTATTTTTTTGGTCAATGACTGGGTATATAATTCTCCTTTTTTCGGGCGTGCTGTAAAGTTGGCCGGCTTTTATCCGGTTACCCACGGTCTGGAAGGCGGAGTGGAACATTTGCGACAAAAAGTGAAGGAAGGCTATTCGCTGATGGTTTTTCCTGAAGGATCTCGTTCGCATGACAATACAGTCAAACGGTTCCACAAAGGGGCGTTTTATCTGGCGGAACAATTCAATATTGATATTCTGCCGATTTACATCCATGGTAATTCTGAAGCGCTTCCGAAAGGCGATCATATCATTTATGACGAGAAAATTACGGTAAAAATTGGGGATAGGATTTCTTCTTCCGACAACCGTTTTGGAGAAGGATATTCAGAGAGAACCAAAAAGATCAGCCGTCTTTTTAAAGAGAATTTCTCAAAAGTAAGACACGAATTAGAAGACGAAAACTATTTCAAGAAGAAATTGCTTTTGAGTTTTTTATACAAAGAAAATGAAATTGTTCAGTTGGTTAAAGCTGATTTTGAAAATAAAAAGCAATTGTATTTAAGAATGAATACATATATGGCCGCGGATTCTAAAATTCTTCATTTGGCTAATGATTATGGGCAATTGGATGTGCTTCTTGCATTACAGCAACCCAACAGGAAAATACAAAGTTACTTTTCAGATGTCGAAAAAAGGGATGTGGCCCAAACAAATTATATTGTAAAAAATAGAAATATTCAGTATCTTACTGCGTTGGAAAGGAACGATAAAAAATGGAATACCCTGCTCGTTTCTGATGCAGGCGCAACAGTAAACGCGTTGGACATGTCTGCGTGTCATACGGTTGTATTAATGGATAATTTTGCTTTAAGGGAGCATTTCTTGTCGTTGGGTTATACCATAACACACGAAGAGGCTGCTATTTTGGTTTTAGAAAATTAAATGGAAGGAAAGAAAAAATACGATATTGTCATTATTGGAAGCGGATTAGGAGGCTTAGTCTCGGCAATCATTCTTGCGAAAGAAGGAAAGAGCGTCTGTGTTCTTGAAAAAAACAATCAGTACGGGGGTAATCTGCAGACTTTTGTACGTGACAAAACTATTTTTGATACCGGAATCCATTATATAGGCGGACTTTCCGAAGGGCAAAATCTGCATCAGTATTTTTCATATCTCGGAATTATGGATAACCTGAAACTCAAAAAAATGGATGAGGATGCTTTTGATATTATTTCTTTTGATGATGATCAAAATGAATATCCGCATGCGCAGGGATATAAGAATTTCATTAAGCAATTGGTTCATTTTTTTCCGGATGATGAAGAAACCATCAAATCGTATTGTGAAAAAATAATGTATACCTGTGATTCATTTCCCCTATATAATCTGAAGCAGGGGGAGGGTTATCAGAGCGAAATTCTTTCGATAAATGCCAAATCGTATTTGGATGAATTGACTTCCAATGAAAAATTGAAAGCGGTCTTGGCGGGTTCCAATTTTCTGTATGCCGGAATTGCCGATAAGACGCCGCTATACGTGCATGCGCTTTCTGTGAATTCCTATATCCAGAGTTCGTACCGGTGTATTCGGGGCGGAAGCCAAATTACCAAACAGCTGATCAAGCAATTGAGGAAATACGGCGGGGAGATTTTTAAACATAGAGAAGTGACAGCATTTGGGTTTGAAAACAACAGACTGGCTTCTGCAAAAACTAAAGATGGCGAAGAATATTTTGGTGATATTTTCATATCCAATATTGAGCCGAAAACGACGTTAAAATTAATAGGAGAGGATAAATTCCGAAAATCTTTCTACAGCAGGATTCAAAGTTTGGAACCCTTGCCTTCTGCATTTAGTCTGTATATTGTTTTTAAACCGGAGACATTCAAATATTTAAATCATAATTATTACCATTTCAGCGACAGCAAGAGAGTCTGGATGGCAAATGAATATACGCAGCAATCGTGGCCTGAAGCGTATATGGCGTCCATGAATGTGTCGTCAGAAAATCAGGTTTGGGCCGAAAGCCTTACAGCGATTACATACATGAAATTTGATGAGTTCCAGCAATGGGAAAAGACCTCCAATACAGCTTCAGAAAAAGGTGATCGAGGTGCGGAATATGAAAAGTTCAAACAGGAAAAACAGGAAACATTCCTGAAGGTTATTGATAAAAAGTTTCCTGGGTTAAGAAATTGCATCCAATCAGTACATACGTCGACGCCACTGTCTTATCGGGATTATATCGGTGGTCATAATGGGAATTTATATGGTTATGTGAAAGATTCCAATAATCCGATGAAGACATTTATCTCGCCAAAAACGAAACTGGAAAACCTTTTGCTGACCGGGCAAAGCATCAATATGCATGGGGTTTTGGGCGTTACTATTGGGGCAGTGGTCACCTGCTCTGAAATTTTAGGAAAAGATTACCTGTTGAACAAAATCACAACTGAATTGGCAAATAAGCGATGAAAAAAGTAATTCAGATGCTTTCTTTTTTTGTGCTCCTGACGATTTTTATTTCGTGCGGGACTGCTAAGTCTATTAATCATACGCCTCAAATAATTGGTTACAACCAAGACATACCTGTCACTATCAAACATTCGGATACACTGTTCTCATCCGGCAAAAACTATCTGATAAAGAACCCGCAACAGCTTTGGGAATTATACGTTTCCGGAGATGCCTTACAACTCGGCCTTATTACAGGAAGTGTGGCGGAGAATTTGGTTCATAAGCAGGAAAGTGTCTTTTTTTCGAGGGTGAAGGAAATTATTCCTTCCAAATTCAAGCAAAAAATCCTGCGGCAGTTCCTAAAATGGTACAATCGCAAACTATACCTGCATGTGCCGGAAGAATACCAAACTGAGATTTATGGTATTTCACAATATACCACTGATGAATATGATGCCATCGCGCCCAATTATCTGCGTACTTTATACCTTCACGGCGCACATGATATTGGTCACGCTCTACAGGATCTGGAGTTGGTAGGCTGCTCATCTTTCGCGGTTTGGGGCGATAAATCTGCAGACGGGTCCTTGTTAATCGGGCGCAATATGGATTTTTATGCTGGCGATGTTTTTGCGGAGGACAAAATGATTTCCTTTGTAACGCCTGATAAAGGCTATCCTTTTATGAGCGTGGGCTGGGGCGGAATGATTGGCGTACTTTCAGGAATGAACAAAGAAGGGCTGACCGTGACTATTAATGCCGGAAAATCCAAAATCCCTTTAATCGCCAAAACGCCAATATCGATTCTCGCGCGCGAAATATTGCAGTATGCCGCAACAATTGACGAAGCCATTGCTATTGCTAAATCCAAGCAGGTGTTTGTCTCCGAATCAATTATGATTGGTAGTGCCAATGATAAAAAGGCAGTTTTAATAGAAATTTCACCTGAGAATTTCGGGGTCTATGAGGTAAAAAATAACAACCAATTAGTTTGCACCAATCACTTCCAAAGTGATGTCTATAGATCCGATGAGCGAAATACTACGCACATTCTGGAAAGCCATTCCAAATACCGTTTGGATAGAATGAATGAATTATTGGCCGAAAACGAAAAAATGACACCGGTGAAAATAGCAGAGATTCTCAGGAACAGAGAAGGGCTGCACAATTTGAAAATAGGGTATGGCAACGAAAAAGCACTTAATCAGTTATTGGCGCATCATTCGGTAATTTTCAAACCGGAACAAAGGATAGTGTGGGTATCGTCAAACCCGTATCAGCTGGGCGAATTTATAGCGTACGACCTGAATAAAATCTTCGGAGATAAACCGACAGGCTTTGTAGTTTTAGGGAGTAAGGAATTAAATATTCCAAAGGATGATTTCATTAACACAGAGGCGTATAAAAATTATGAAAAATATCGGGTTTTGGATCGGGAATTTGATAAAATAACAAGCGCTAAGAAGAATTTAAAGTCCGAATTCATCCACCAGTACCAATCCGCTAACCCCGACTATTGGCTTCCTTACTATAAAACAGGAATGTATTTTTATGAAATGGGATGGTATAAAGCCGCTGAGGCCCAGTTCCAAAAAGCATTATCAAAAGAAATTACCACCTTGCCTGAAAAACGCCGGATTGAGGGATATCTGAACCGCATGAAAACCAATAAATGAGTATGATCCCTGACATAGAAACAGCAGCTCCATCAGAAATCAAGCACTTCCAAGAGCAGAAAATGCAGGAAACACTCCAGTATTTAAGCAAAAATTCGCCTTATTATAAAAAATTGTTTGCCAATGGAAATATTGATATCTATTCCATTCAGGCATTGGAGGATTTGCAAAACGTCCCAACCACCACAAAAACAGACCTTCAGCAGCATAACGATGCCTTTTTCTGTGTGAGTCGTGATAAAATAATTGATTACGCTACCACCTCGGGAACTTTGGGCGACCCGGTTACCTTTGGCCTGACCGATAGTGACCTGGACCGATTGGCTTATAATGAGGCAATTTCATTTTCCTGCGCAGGAATCCAAAAAGGCGATATAGTACAGCTAATGACCACTTTGGACAGGCGTTTTATGGCTGGATTAGCATACTTTCTTGGCTTGCGGAAATTAGGAGCCGGAGTGATTCGTGTAGGTGCTGGCATTCCCGAATTGCAATGGGATTCCATTTTGAAATACAGACCGAAATACCTGATTACCGTTCCCTCTTTCCTTTTGAAATTAATTGAGTTTGCCGAAAACAATCAGATTGATTTCAATGCATCCAGTGTAGAAGGTGTAATTTGTATTGGGGAACCGCTGCGAAACCAGGATTTTTCGCAAAGTATTTTGGCAAAGAAAATTACTGATAAATGGCATGTTAAGTTGTTTTCGACGTATGCTTCGACCGAAATGAGCACTGCTTTTACCGAATGTGAGTTTTTTCACGGCGGGCATCAGCATCCGGAACTGATAATTACCGAAGTACTGGATGAGAATGATATACCGGTTCAAGAAGGCGAAAGCGGCGAATTGACCATTACTACATTGGGAGTTGAAGGAATGCCTTTACTTCGTTTTAAAACCGGCGACATCGTAAAATTACACCATGAAGTCTGTGGTTGCGGAAGAAACACTACCCGCGTGGGACCAGTATTGGGACGCAAACAACAAATGATAAAATATAAGGGAACCACATTATACCCACCTGCGATGCATGACTTATTATCGTATTTTGAAGGAGTGGAAAACCACGTGATTGAAATTTCAACTAACGATTTGGGAACCGATGAAATCCTGATTAAAATTGCTGTTAAAAATGAAGATAAAGGTTTTTTAGAATCCATTAAAGACCATTTCAGGGCCAAATTAAGGGTCACGCCTAAAGTGGAATTGGTAAGTTCCGAAGAGCTGAATAAAATCATTTTTACTCCGATGAGCCGTAAGCCAATTACATTTATTGATAAAAGAACATAATTTATTATAGAGTAATAAAGATTTGAATTATATTTGCCACGAATTGGGGGATTAGCTCATTTGGCTAGAGCGCTTGCCTGGCAGGCAAGAGGTAACCGGTTCGACTCCGGTATTCTCCACAAAAAAAGCAACTGCATCGCAGTTGCTTTTTTTATTATACTACATTCCGATTATTTTGGCAATGGTGCGCCTACGGCGACATCACAACGGTGTCCCGCTTGACCATGCGGCGGATTCATACCGGCAGCAGTTGGCGCGTTTAAAATGGCAGGTGCGCCAGCATTTCCAGTTGGTTTCGATGCAATAGTTCCGTCAGGATTTACTGCTGCGGGTGTCATTTTCACATTAGCACTACTGTTTTGAGTTACAATTTGTGAAGTTTGTGTTGGTGCTGCCTTCCCGGGAGGCGAATTCAACGGAGCACCTATTGAGATATCACAACGATGGCCCGGTTGTCCGTGAGCAGGATTCATTCCTTTTGGTGTAATTACAGGCGCTACCGGAGCAACTGCTGGTTGTGGTGTTGTTGATATTGGGGTCGGTGCGGGTGTTGCTAGATTCGGAGTCGCTGGAGTGGCAGTAACGGGTGCAACAACATCTGAGCTTTCCTGGGGTTCCAATTCTTTTTTACAAGAGGAAAGGCTTAGGGAAAGAATAACAAGGGTGCTTAGTAAGAGTCTCATGTTTTTGGGTTTAATGACCTCAAATATAAGGATTTTCAAAATGCGCCTGAACAATCTTTATTAAAAGATGCAGGAATGGAAACAAAAAAAGCAACAATTTCTTGCTGCCTTTATGAACGTTTAAAACTGATTTAGTCTTCGATATACGTTTTATTCCCATTGGAATTGATATAATATCTACCACCCCGCGGACCGGTATATACTTTTTTTCCGTTGTATTGTCCCGTTACCTTGTCTGGAACGCTAGGTGCTCTTTCATTGGTTTCTTTAAATTTTGCCCGAGTTTTGGCTTTTACCTTTACTTTAGTCTCTTTAATAACCGGTTTAGCTTTGACTTTAACTGTTGTCTCCTTAACTACAGGTACTGCAGTTTTAGTAACTTTAGTAGTAGTTTTTACTTTGGTTTTTGTGCCGGTCTCTTTGATTTTAGCTCTGAGTTTTGGCGCGGCCTCCTTCGTTTTTAGAGCGGCTTCTTTTTTGGCTATCGCCATTTCCTTTTCGGTTTTGATTCTCGCTTTTTTCTCCGCCGCAGTTTCTTGGGCGTAAATACTATTTGATAGAATAAATAGCAAACATAATAACAGTACTTTTTTCATGATTGGTAGTGTTTAAGTTTTGACTATTAAATTTATGAATTTATTTTCAATTATCGTAATTAATTTAAAAATAAGCTCTTAGTTGAATACTGCCGGTGTGAATGACTTTGCTGGTTTCACTTTTCCGGCCCTGATAATTGACGTTGACATCTAAATATTGTGTCAGGTTTTTTTGCAGTAAAAGGCGCCAGGTTAAATTATTTCCGGATTGCAAACCTTCAAGCATTTGATACGCCACCGGGGACGATTCATTCCCGTTGAAGTTATTCTGATACAAAGAGAATTCGCCATTCATTGTAAATTGTTTTTCAGTGGCATACATAAAGGAGGTTCCAAATCTTTGCTGGGCCAATTTTTCCCGGTCTGCGATCTGATTTTCCTTTTTCTGAAATTCATAAAACAAATCCCAGCTCGCATTTTTCGAAAACAGATAAGAGATTTTGGGCGCCAATTGATAACCAATCAACTTAAAGTTTTTAGCGCCGTAATTTTCTGAAACCGTTTTGGATTTAATCGTCTTTCCTCCAAAACCAAACAGCCAGCTTTTTTGATACAAATGTGCATATTGTATCTGATGCGAACGATTATAGCTTTCCTGCGAACCCACAGAAAGTAAATTTTTTGCCCGGTTACTCAGATAAGAATACGTTACTGAATGCTTTTGTTTGCCGCGATTGAAAAACAGACTGTTTCGGAAACTGGAGTTTAAACCCAGAAAATCATCGCTGGAAGCAAATGGATTTAAGTCAAAATCACTGCCCTTGCGTTCTATTTTGCGTTCCGTCAGAAAGGAAGCCTGGTCGTAGAAATAAGACAGTAAATGTTTGAATGCGGTTTCATTTTGCCATTGATTAGGATTCAAAGTAACTGATACCGAGAATTTGTTCTGATGGGTTTTTCGAAAAATCTGATTCGGCAGAAAAATCCGGACATATTTGGCCTGATCGCTAAATTGGGCCACCTCAAATTCTTCCAACTCCTGAATGGAGTTCCCGTTATAATCATTCCAGGTATAGACTCCCTGGCCGGGTTCCACTTCCAGATACGTAAATTCCTGTTGCGGAATCGTTCCTGAAGTAGTTTCATAAGCTGTGCCAAGCTGAATAAGTTGGTTGAAATAACGATCATTGTATAATACTCTCGAGTTTAAAGATGGTTCATCTTCCCGGTTTTCATCCGTGAAATGCAGGTTTCGGTAATTGATAAAAACCGACAGGTCATTTTTTTCGGTCTGGATTAGTTTTGATTTTAAATAATACGATTGCGAAGTATTAACCCGTTGCAGGAAACCGCTTTGCAGACTGTCATTCTTCCGGTTCAGGTAACCCAATTCGACAAACACTTTGGTACTGTCACCACGGCCGGCGAAAGTCCCATATTCGAAAAATCGTTGGCTTAAAGCCGAGAACTGATTGGTCGTTTTTATTTTTTCCTGATTGTCTTCCAGGCGTAAAGTGCCGCCGACCCAGTTTTTGCCAAAATGATACTTCGTTTGGGTCTGGCTACGAATGAATTGTGATGATGCATAATCGCCATCACTTTTCAGGTAACTTCCATTCTCCTGAAAGCTCCAGTTTTTTAATTTAAACAGGCCATTAATCACATGACGGTTTCCCGAAAAGCTTTCGGTGAAATCCAGTTTTTCAAATTGATAAATAAAGTTTCCTTTCTCCGGCAGATTAAAATTCAATCCCGAAATCAACAAACTCTGATTTCCTAACGGATTCGTCAAGTTCCAGTCCCGGTCGAATTCTATGGCGAACAATCGCTCGATGGTTTTAAATTGTCTCTGGACCAATTGGTAATTTGCAAAAGCATCGATTTCCCATTTTTTGGAAAACAGTCGTTGCTTAACATTAAATTTCCCGGCTAAACCAATATTATCAGAGTCATTTGTCGGTGAAAATAAATTGAGATCATTGTTGCTGATGCCGACTTCAAAATCAACATTTGTTTTTTCAGAGGGATTGTATTTTCCCAAAACGGTTGCAATCTGGATTTTTGTGGGTGGGACCAATCGGATGATAGGTTCGTAATTTCCCTGTGGAATTCCACCGGCAGGGGCGACATATTCATAAATTCGCCCCACAGCAGCAGCGCTGGTTAAGATGTAATTTCCCTGATTATTCCCTACTAATGTGAATCGGACACTGTACAATACTTCAGTTTCGTCAGTCGAAAATTCAAAAACCTCGACGCCATTTACCAGTGTCTTTCTATATAAAATTTTGTTTTCCGAATACGAATCAATATAAGCGGATGGCGAAAACATCACGGCAGGATTGTCTCCGGCATTGACTAAAATCTGGGCTTGGTCTGCCGATAAATTTTGCTGTAAAGGCTGGTTTTTTATATCGTTTTCAGAATAGACATAACCGCCCAGACTCCATTGTTCGCGTTCGTGCGTTGCACCGGCATAGGTAACGAATCTTGTGTAATTTCTGTCGGAATATTGGTATTCGATGTTAATCCGCATTTCGGAGGTGATCGGAAAAAGAGACGTAAATTTTATCTCGCCCGCATTATAGTCAATGGTGTAATCATTGTTTTCGCCGCGTTTTAACAAAATTCCATTGACATACACCCTTTCGGAACCCGAAATTACTAGAATAAACAATTCTCCATTTGGTCCTCGTAATTTATAAGGTCCCTGATTGCCTTCCTGCCCGATAAAAGTACTTTTGGCATATTGACCCCGAACAAGAGCGGCCGAAGCGAAAACTGTTGTTTTAGCCTCGGGTTTTCCGAACTCGAAATTTGCCGCAATACCCTGTACTTTTTTATTGAAATTCAGAAATTTCGATTTTCGGTTTTCCAGGAATAGATCTCCGGCGCGGATGCTCCACTTATCAGAGAAAAGTTCGATGAAAATCTGGTCAAATTCATCCAGTTTCTGGGAATAACCACCTTCCTGCAACGGAATATTGCTGTCCTGTATGGAGGCGCGGATGCTGACCTTGTCGGATATTTTTCCGGTAATCTGTAAATCCAAAGCCGAATTGACCACAGCATTCTGATTGTTTCCGATGGTAACTCCACGCGTAATGCTTCCGGAAGTATTCAGTCCGTCAAAAGGAACAAATTTCTTGATTGGACCGGAGGATACTTTGTATAAATCGCCCAATGCAGCGTCGTTGCTGACAATCCGGCTTTTATCATAAATCCGGTATTCCTTGGTCAAATAATCTGGGAACTTTAAAAAGCGCACGGTTAAGGTATCATTTGAAAAAGGAATGCTGTCCTTGAAGATCAGAATTCCTCTCTGGAAATCCATTTTGTAATAAGAAGTGTCGATTGCAGTTCCTTTGGCGTCAAGCAATTTAAAAAAAGCGGAATTGACACTGACGCTGTCGATTCTTACGGTGTCTCGGGTTGCGATGATTTTTTTGGTTTTATACGGCGTAGTGATTTCCTGAGCGTGAAGCCCGGAAAAAAGCCCGATAAAAATCCAAAAAAATAATTTTTTCATCATAACTACTATAACGGCCAGACTTCAAAAGTAGTGTATTCCAGCGAAAAATCAGTGATATGGCAAGCGGTGGTTTTAATCGGATTTTTTGGATTCAATTGGATTTGAAAACGATGTTACAGCAACCTTCATCAGAATGTCGAGCTGCTCCTCATCTCCCAATTTGAAGATGTGTTTGCCATAAGGGAGTAAACCGTTTTTTTGATAAAACCTTATAGCCCGTTCGTTTTTCTCCCAAACACCCAACCATAAATATTTGGCGTGTTGTTCTTTTCCAATCTCTATGGCCTTGTTGAATAAAAGCTGCCCGATTTGTTTTCCTTGGAATTTCTTTAAAACATAAATCCGTTCAATTTCAATGGATGGTTTGTCTTGTGTTTTGGTTTGGGCTTCGTTAAAGTTGATTTTTAAAAAACCAACAGCTTCCTGATTCAGATAAGCAAAATAAAATTCAGAAAAAGGATGTTTTAATTCCAGTTTTAACTGCTCAACAGAATAATTCTGGTTCAAATAGCCTTGCATGTTGGCTTCTGCATTGACAGAACCGTAGCTTTCTACAAATGTCTCAACGGCCAGTCTATGCAATAGCTCGCAGTCGTGATGTAATACTTTCCTGATTTCAATCTTCTCCATATTAATTGCTTTCCTTGGTTACTATCTGCATTGTTTCACGGCTCATCTGCTTCAATAAAACGTCTTTGTTTTTCTCTACCATTTTGGTTGCTTTTTCATCAAAATGGCGAATGGTATACAGCGAAACATTTTCATTATAAGTTACGGCGAATTTTTTAGAAAGGATGTTTTTTAACGCTCCAAAATTGCCAAACTTATCATCTACACACACCGAGAAACTGATGGCAGAATTCTGGATCAGATCCACCTTCATTTTAAACTGATGTAATAATGCAAATATTTCACTGATATTCTCTTCCATTATAAATGAAAAATCAATCGAAGAAAGTGAAACTAACAATTGGTTTTTCTTCACGATAAAACATGGTAACTGAGGTTCCAGATCGGATCCTTTGCTGACGCTTGTTCCAGGCAGCAGAGGATTGATGAACGATTTTACATAGAGCGGAATTTCTTTGCGCTGCAGGGGCTGCAAGGTTTTAGGATGGATTACCGTGGCTCCGTAAAAGGCCAGCTCAATGGCTTCCCGATACGAAATCTGGTTCAGTAGGCTCGCATTTTCAAAATATCTCGGGTCCGCATTCATGACGCCGGGAACGTCTTTCCAAATGGTGACACTTTCGGCATTCAGGCAGTACGCAAAAATGGCGGCCGTATAATCGGAGCCTTCGCGTCCTAAAGTTGTGGTGAAACTGTTTTCATCCGAACCCAAAAATCCCTGGGTAATGTTCAGAACTTTTTTCTTGACATTTTTGGAAATATTTTTCTGGGTAAAATCCCAGTCCACAGTTGCGTCACGGTAATTGGTGTCGGTTTTTATGAAATTTCTAACATCAAGCCATTGGGTTTTGATACCCATCAGACTCATGTAATGGCTGATTATTTTTGTCGAAATCAACTCTCCAAAACTGACCACCTGATCGTAAACAAAATTGTAATTGGGTGATTTATTCTGGTTTAAGAAATATTCCAAATCGGCGAAAAAAACATTTACGTCAGCAAAAACGGGATGCTTTTCATCCTCAAACAAATCCATCAGAATCTGGTTGTGGTATTTTTTAACGTCCTGAACGGAAGCTTGCAGTGCTGGCGATTTCTCAAAATAATTCTTGATGACCACTTCGAGGGCATTGGTTGTTTTTCCCATCGCGGATACGACAATCAATACATCTTCGTAGCCTGTTTTTTGCAAAACCTCATATACGTTCCTGATTCCGGCTGCATCTTTTACCGAAGCGCCTCCAAATTTGAATATTCTCATTTATAATCTGTCTAAAAAATTATCAATTCCGCTTTCGTCCATCTGAACCACACGCCAGTCATGCAATATTCTGGCACCTGATTTCTCGTAAAAATCAATGGCGGGAGTATTCCAATCGAGCACATTCCATTCAACACGGCGAACATTATCTTTTTTGCCCTGAGCAATGATTTCTTTATACAACGCCGATCCTAAACCCGTTCCCCGCATTTTTTCCTTTACAATCAAATCTTCCAAGTGAATGGTTTTCCCTTTCCAGGTTGAATAACGGTAATAATACAACGCCATCCCTACAATTTCATCCTCAATCTCGGCAACAATTGTCTGGAACATTGGATTTTCAGAAAACCCATCGCGCTCCAGATCGGCAACAGTCACAACAACGGCATCCGGTTCTTTTTCAAAAACAGCCAGTTCTCTGATGAGATCTAAAACCGCCGGCATGTCTTCTTTTTGGCCTTTTCGAATAGTCATAAAGTTCTAATTTCAATAAAAATTTAATTGTGTAAATCTATCAAATAATAATGATTTGAATTTAACAAAAAACACGATATTTGTGAACACAACGACAACGTACTTACAATGGAACAACGGAATAAGACTTTAGGTGAATTCATTATTGAGAAACAAGAAGATTTTCAATATTCATCGGGCGAGTTATCAAGAATCATCAATTCTATCAGGCTGGCAGCCAAGGTAGTCAACTATAAGGTTAACAAAGCTGGATTAGTGGATATTGTAGGTGCGGCAGGCGAACAAAATATACAGGGAGAAGACCAGCAAAAACTGGACGTTTATGCCAATGATGTTTTTATCCAGACCTTGATCAATCGGGAAATTGTTTGCGGGATTGCTTCCGAGGAAAACGATGAGTTTATTACCGTTGCCGGAAATGACAAATGCCATAATAACAAATATGTCGTTTTGATGGATCCGCTTGACGGTTCGTCCAATATTGATGTGAACGTTTCCGTGGGAACTATTTTTTCTGTTTTCAGAAGAATTTCTCCAATCGGTACACCAGTAACAATGGCAGATTTCCTGCAGCCTGGAACAAGTCAGGTAGCTGCGGGTTATGTGATTTACGGAACTTCAACGATGTTGGTTTATACAACAGGACATGGCGTAAATGGATTTACCCTGAATCCGGCTATCGGAACGTTCTATCTTTCGCACCCAAACATGCAATATTCCAAAGATGGAAAAATCTACTCTATCAATGAAGGAAATTATGTTCATTTTCCGCAAGGCGTAAAGGACTATATCAAATATTGCCAGTCAGAGGAAGGCGACAGACCTTACACTTCCCGTTATATCGGAAGTCTCGTGTCGGATTTTCACCGGAATATGATCAAAGGCGGAATTTACATTTACCCAACGAGTTCAAAATCGCCAAATGGGAAACTGAGATTGTTGTATGAATGCAATCCCATGGCTTTTATAGCCGAACA
Source organism: Flavobacterium sp. GT3R68 (assembly GCF_007109225.1). Taxonomy (GTDB): domain Bacteria; phylum Bacteroidota; class Bacteroidia; order Flavobacteriales; family Flavobacteriaceae; genus Flavobacterium. The sequence continues at coordinate 133,681 of NZ_VJZK01000001.1, read as the reverse complement.
GGCGGGAGGTAAAGCTTCGGATGGTTTCGGCAGAATCATGGAAATCCAGCCGACTGAACTGCATCAGCGCGTACCTTTTTTCTGCGGAAGCCATAACATGGTGGAAAAGGCCGAAGAATTCATGATAAAGTAAAGAAGCATATAAAATAAAAAGGTCCTGAATTTCAGGACCTTTTTTATTTTATATAATGACCGATAATTATCGGTTCATGTGCTGCATTTCAAAAACGAATGTATCCAAATCCACATTCTGGACTAACAATGACAAGGCTTTGTCAACAATAAAGCTAACGTTCCCCGGCGTGAAACCAAGTGCCAAAGCAAACTTTTGTAAAATATCTTTCTGTCTTTGTCCTAAAACATGGTCCGCAAATACCATTCTCGACAAATCATACAGACGTTCCAGTCTCTGGGTGTATAAATATGGGGGATTAATTGGATATTTCATTGGGTTTTCCAGAATTTCCTCATATTCATCCTTGGAAATCTCCAATTGTTTGGCCAGTTTGTCAAGGAATAATCTTTCCTCCGCGCTCATATCTCCATCGGCCGTAGCCACTCTTACAATGGCAGAGAAATGACCTTTGTTTCTGCTTTTAAATTCGTTATCAAATAAATCTGAAAATGACATAATTGTTCTTTTAAGTATAGCACAAATATACTGCTAAATTTAGATTTTAACAATTACGGTTTCTAAATAATACCCGTTTTAAAAAATATATTTCAGAATGCATTTAATAGAGTCCCATCCGGCTTTTTTCAAAATAAATCGTAAGTTTGACACTATCTAAATCTTTAATATCACATACAATGTCAGAATTTTGGATCTATTTTGAAATAGGAATGCGTCATGTTTTAGACATCAGGGCCTATGATCATGTGCTTTTTCTAATTGCTTTAACGGTGCCGTATGCTTTTAAGGATTGGAAAAGAGTCCTGGTTTTAATTTCCATTTTTACCATTGGACATACCCTGGCATTGCTGCTTTCGGTGTATGGAGTAGTCATCATTAAAGCGAACCTGATCGAATTTTTAATACCGATAACTATCCTGGTAACTGCCATTTTTCATCTTTTCACGGCGGGGAAATCATCTAAAAACGAAAGTATCAGTATCATTGGGTTCATCACATTGTTCTTCGGTATTATCCACGGACTCGGATTTGCCAATTATTTTAAATCCATCCTTGGCGGAAGCGCCTCTGATAAATTACTTCCGATTCTCGAGTTTGCCACCGGAATCGAAGCGGCACAATTGGTCGTGGTTTTTGTCGTTCTGATATTATCCTATATCGTGCAGACTTTCTTCCGATTCTCCAAAAGAGACTGGACCTTAGTTATGTCGGCTTTTGTTATTGGTATTGTGCTGCCAATGATTATCGAAAGCCCAATCTGGCACAGATAAAATAAAAATTCTGAACGGGTTTCGGTAGGAGGAGCGAAAGGTTTGCGTACTTTTGTAGTAGCTGATCCTGCTGTCCGCTGTATCCGCGCAAAAAAGCGCGGGATGCCGCTTCCATCAGGGCTAGGGATATATGATTTCAATTTTTGGAAATGTTCATGGAGAAAAATAAACTAAACAAATACGATCGCGCCTATCTTCGGATTGCTACAGAATGGGCACGATTGTCCTATTGCAAACGCAAGCAGGTAGGTGCCATAATTGTCCGGGACCGAATGATCATTTCAGACGGTTACAACGGAACGCCATCGGGTTTCGAAAACTGCTGCGAAGATGATGAAGGATTAACGCAATGGTTTGTGCTTCATGCCGAGGCCAATGCCATTTTGAAAGTGGCGGGTTCCACACAATCCTGTGAAGGAGCCACCTTATATATTACGTTGTCCCCGTGCAAGGAATGCAGCAAACTCATTCATCAGTCCGGTATTAAAAGAGTGGTTTACCACAATGGATACCGCGATGATTCAGGACTAGAATTTTTACGAAAAGCAGGAGTGGAAGTAGAGCATATTTCCCTTTTAGAAGAATATGAAAACCAGCAATAAATATTTCCCTATTTACATTTTTGCTACGCTTGCTGTGGGTGTGGTTCTCGGTGCGTTGCTGAATTTTCCCAATCAGGGAGCTTCGTTTTCTTCCAATTCGCACCGCAATAAGCTCAATAAATTACTCGATTTCATCAATAATGAATATGTCGACAATGTCAATACAGATTCAATTGTTGATTTGGCGGTGACCAACATTTTAGAAAAACTGGACCCACATTCGGTGTATGTTCCTCCCAGCCAGCAAAGCGAAGTGGCCGAAAGCATGAAAGGCGATTTTGTCGGGATTGGCGTGAATTTTTATATGTTCAACGATACAGTTGCCATCATTAAGCCCGTTGAAGGAGGTCCCTCCGCTAAAGCAGGCATTAAAGCAGGAGACCGTATTTTATATGTTAACAACGACAAATTATTCGGGCGTAAATTACCGACCGACAGCCTTTTTTCAAAGCTGAAAGGAGAAGTGGGTTCCGAAATAATGTTGACTATCTACCGAAGAAGCGCACACAAGAAACTTCATTTCAAAATCCAACGCGATGTGGTGGCGATAAAAAGCGTCGATGTCGCGACAATGATGAACCGCACGACCGGGTACATCAAAATCAACCGTTTTGCCGAAACGACCTATCACGAGTTCATGACGGGTCTGACCAAGTTAAAAAAGCAAGGAATGCAGTCCTTGATTATTGATGTCCGTGACAATGGAGGCGGCTATATGGAAAAAGCGGTCGAAATTGCCGATGAATTATTAAAAGACAAACAGTTAATCGTTTTTACGAAAAATAAAAAAGGAAGAACAGATAAGATTTTTGCGACTGCAAATGGTAGTTTTGAAAGCGGGAAAGTGTTTATCCTGATCAATGAAAATTCGGCTTCCGCAAGCGAAATTTTGGCCGGGGCCATTCAGGATAATGACCGCGGAACCATAATCGGACGCCGTTCTTTCGGGAAAGGTTTGGTGCAGCGCGAAATCGATTTTGAGGACGGATCCGCAGTGCGGCTAACCGTTGCCCGATATTATACACCTACAGGAAGATCGATTCAGAAATCGTATAAAAACGGAAATGAAGACTATTTCAAGGAATTCGACCAGCGGATTCAAACTGGTGAATTGTATAAAAAAGACAGCATTAAAGTCGATGACACGCTAAAATTTAAAACCCCAAAAGGGAAAACGGTTTATGGCGGCGGCGGAATTGTCCCGGATATTTTTGTTCCGTTAGAAGAAGAACATGGCGAAGAAGGTGTGGTCTATCTGATGCAGTCCGGAATTGTCAGCTATTATGTTTTTGAACAATTGGATACGCAACGAAAGGAGTTTACAGGATTGCCATTTCCACAGTTTCTGACCAAGATGGCACAAACCGATATGTATTTCAATACGTTTCAGGATTATCTAACCAAAACCGGCTTACTGTTGAAACTCGGCGGAAATAAAGCCTTGGTGAAACGGTATCTGGCAGCTGAATTTGCAAGACAATTGTATGGCGAGCCGAAATATTTTGAAATTGTACTAAAAGAAGATGCGATGGTAAAAGCAGTTTTTACTCCAAAACCGTAAGTTTATTTTTTAATGCTGTCATGACTGTGCGTCTGAATGCCGTCATTCCATAGCGTAAGAATATCGGTTGCAACTGACGCTCCGCTTCCCGCAGCAATGGTTAACTGGCTTCTCCAACCGGCCAATGTTCCCACTACATAAATGCCTTCTGCGACTTTATGGTCGGTGTTTTTTAACTGAATTCGTTGTTTTTCGGGCAATGATTTCTGATGAGGTTCCACATACTGCATTAGTCCTTCAACTTCAAATGAATTAGAAGCCCCAATACCGATGACGATATTTTTGGTGTGATAGGATTTTTTGTTGGTAGTAATCAGAAAACCAGGAAAAACCCCCTCTATTTTCAGTACTTTTTCGTCCGGTATTTGTTGGATGTGAGGATAAGCTTGGGATAAATGGGCGGTGCTTTGTCGCAGTAAATCGGAACCTAAAGTCCCTGGGGGAATTCCGTATGCATTATTAAACAACGCTTCTTGGAGAGAAGAGCTTTTTTGATGCGTGATAATTCCTATTTTTTTGTCAGCTACAAAAGTTTTCTTTTTAGCAGAACCCAAAATTAAGGCACAAGACATTCCGGAGACGCCGCCGCCTATAATCAGCACATCAAACATATACTATTTTTCTTTAGTTCGTTCTTCGATCATTTTAGACATTCTAAAGATCAGAAGAATGAAAATAGCACAAAAAGAAGCGACGATTCCAATCAATGCTATTGAACTTTCACCCTCAAAAAGATGGTTAAAATCCAGCAAAGTTATATTGAAAACGATTAATGCTAAGGCCAAAAAAACCAATATGGAAGTAAATAGTTTCATTTTAGTGTTATTTATACGTTGTGAAATTAATAAATTATATTCTAGATAAACAAACCTTTAACATTCGCTGCAAATAATTTAACAGCGATTGCCAACAGTACAACACCAAAAGTTTTCCGGATAACACTCAAGCCGTTTTTACCTAACATTCTTTCGATTTTTGAAGACGACTTCAGAACACCGTAAACCAGGATGATATTTAAAATAATAGCAATGATAATATTTATAGTTTGAAATTCCGCACGAAGTGACAATAAAGTCGTCATTGTACCGGCTCCCGCGATAAGCGGAAAGGCAAGAGGAACAATGGAGGCAGAGCTTGCTTCTTCATCGCGATAGATGCGAATGCCCAGAATCATTTCCAAAGCTAAAAAGAATAGTACAAACGATCCCGCAACAGCAAACGAATTCACGTCAATACCAATCAGATTCAACAGTTCCTCTCCTGCAAAAAGAAACACAATCATAATCAGTCCAGCGACTAACGAGGCTTTTTCGGATTCGATATGGCCATGCTTCGTTCTTAAATCGACAATAATCGGAATCGAGCCCACAATGTCAATTACCGCAAAAAGAACCATTCCCACGGTCGCTATTTCTCTAAAATTCAGTTCCATATTGTTTTTTTTGAGGGTGCAAAAGTATTTCAAATCTAATTCAGCACTAGCCAAAAGTACGTTAATTTTTTACAGAAGAGTCGAATTGCTGTTTACGGCTGGAAAAATTATTTCATATCCGGACTGTAATCATAATGTATAATTAAAAGATATAACCTTCTGAAAATCAATTCTTAAATTTGTAGTTTAATTTAAAATCAGGCAACTATGAAAAAAATTAAAAGGATTTTTTGTTCGCTATTGGTGTTGTTTTTCGTAAATGGAGCACAAGCCCAGATTCTGAAAAAATTAAAAAGAGCAGTTGAGGATAAAGTAGAGCGCAAGGCGGTTGAGAAGGTTTCGGATAAGGCGGCAGAAGAAATATCCAAGCCAATGGACAGGACATTAAACCCGGAATCTATGGCTATGGGCTATGGAAAGAACAAAGTGGATCCGTCCGTGATTCCCGATTCCTATACTTTCAGTTGGAAATACAGCATGGAAATACAGACTGATAAAGGAAAAGCAATGGTCACCGAATATTTTTTAGAACCCAATGCAGACTATTTTGGGTTCAATATTAATTCGAACGACATGTTCATGATTATGGACCATAAAAATAAAATCATGATTACGACATTCAATCAGAAAGTGAAAATGGCCTCGGCCTCTAAAATGGTGGATTATACGGAACTAGCCAAAAATGAAACAGAGAATACCAAATTTACCTATAAGACCCTGCCCAATAAAACGATTTTGGGCTATAATTGCAAAGGGATGGAGGCGACCAACAATAATTACGTGATGGTTTTTTATTACACCAATGATGCGAAAGTGAGTTTTGCAAACATGTTCCAATCACAGCAAAACCATAAGCTACCCGATGCTTTCAAAGATTTTTTCAAGAAAGGCGAAAAGCCGCTGACGATGTCTATGGAAATGAAAAATTTAAAGAATGGCCAGCTGACCACGATGAAATGTGTGGATTTGGAGAAAAATGCCCGTGCATTTGTCAAATCAGAATACAAATTCATGTAACCAAAAGATATTCAATAGGTTGAGTTGATTTTATAATTAAAAAATTGTGATTTTGCGATTGTTATTTCGAAAATGTTTGAATACCTTTGCAAAATGTTTCAAATAGGAAAAACCATTGTCTCTGAAGACATTTTAGAAAAAGAATTTGTTTGTAATCTTTCAGCGTGTAAAGGGGCATGTTGCGTCGATGGTGATGCCGGTGCGCCTTTAAGTGAAGAAGAGACTAAAATAATGGAGGCCATTTATCCCAAAGTGAAACCCTTTTTGCGTAAAGAAGGAATCGCTGCCATTGAGGCGCAGGGCACTTGGGTGATAGGAACCGATGGCGATATGGAAACCCCGTTAATTGACAATAAGGATTGCGCCTATGTAATCTTTGACGGAAAAACCGCGCTATGTGGTATTGAACAAGCTTATAATCAAGGACTGATTTCTTGGAAAAAACCTGTTTCCTGTCATTTGTATCCTATCCGCGTAAAAGACTTTTCGGAATTTGCTGCAGTCAATTATGACAAGTGGGATATTTGCAGTGATGCCTGCTCGTTAGGTAAGGAACTGGAGGTTCCGGTCTACAAATTTGTCAAGGAAGCGCTGATCAGGAAATTTGGCGAAGACTGGTATCTGGAACTTGAAAAAGTGGCTGCCGAATTAAAAAACTACCCTTCACGAAGAAAATAGATAAAAATATAAACAAAGAGCCGGACCTGATCGTCCGGTTTTTTTGTAATTCATTGTCATTCTGACCTATGTTTTTGGTGTAAATTTTTATAAATGGAAAATGTTAAAATTTCTTGTTTTTTAATTTAAAATTCCTATATTTTACGGTGCTTTATCTATTTTTTTAATTTTTAAATTATTGAAAATCAATATTTTATCTTTTGTATGAAAAATGTTCCTGTTTTTTGTCATTTGTTAAAAACTAAAGGCAATTGTGAATAAGTTTGGCTTTTAATAACCATAAGAATTCCTAATCTTTGTAAACAGGATTTCGTCAAAGCAATCTCCTTATAATTCCATAAACGTCAAGAAACTATGTCAGCAGTTGAGCCAATATTACAAGAAAACAAAAACCGATTCGTGATTTTTCCAATCAAGCACCATGATATATGGGAATGGTACAAGAAAATGGAAGCGAGTTTTTGGACTGCCGAGGAAATCGACCTGTCACAGGATTTAAATGACTGGAACAATAAACTGAATAACGAAGAGAAATACTTCATCAAACATATTTTGGCATTTTTTGCAGCTTCCGACGGAATTGTAAACGAAAACTTGGCGGAAAACTTTGTTAACGAAGTGCAATATGCTGAAGCGAAATTTTTCTACGGTTTCCAGATTATGATGGAAAACATCCATAGCGAAACGTACTCGTTATTGATTGATACGTATGTAAAAGACGAACAGGAGAAAGACCAATTATTCAATGCGTTGGAAGTTTTTCCGGCCATTAAGAAGAAAGCAGACTGGGCGCTGAAATGGATCGAATCTGATTCGTTTGCCGAAAGACTGATTGCTTTCGCTGCTGTGGAAGGAATTTTCTTCTCCGGGGCATTCTGTTCGATTTACTGGTTGAAAAAACGTGGATTAATGCCGGGCTTGACGTTCTCTAACGAATTGATTTCCCGTGATGAAGGCGTTCACTGTGATTTTGCCGTGCATTTGCACAACCATCATTTGGTAAACAAAGTGCCAAAAGAAAGAATTCGAGCGATTATTGTTGATGCTTTAATTATCGAAAGAGAATTCATTACCGAATCACTTCCGGTGAGTTTAATTGGAATGAATGCCGTATTGATGACGCAATATTTGGAATTTGTTGCCGACCGATTGTTGGTGGAATTAGGATGTGACCGCGAATACAATACAGCGAATCCTTTTGATTTCATGGACATGATTTCGCTTCAGGGAAAAACCAATTTCTTTGAAAAGAAAGTGGCCGAATACCAAAAATCAGGGGTGATGAATACCGATTCGGATGCTCAGAAAATTTCATTTGACGCGGATTTTTAGAAAAAGCGAGTGGTCAAATTAGGTTAGCCCTGATAATAGCGGCATCCTTTTTTTTTTTTTCTTTTTTTTTCTTTAAAAAATAAAAGATATAGCGGATAGCAGGATTAGCTCCTGAATTTTATCAGGATGAATTCAAAAAATAAAAAAATCAATGTTTAAGAATTGAGATTCATTTTCAATCTTTAAATTTTTCAATAACAATATAAAAATTTAACCGTATGGATGTAGTAAAAAGAGACGGCCACAAAGAGCCGGTAATGTTTGATAAGATTACGGATAGAATAAAAAAATTATGTTACGGATTGAACGATTTGGTTGATCCCGTAAAAGTGGCGATGCGTGTCATTGAAGGTCTTTATGACGGGGTTACGACTTCTGAACTGGACAATCTTGCGGCTGAAACTGCGGCTTCGATGACAATTGCACATCCGGATTATGCTCAATTGGCAGCCCGTATTGCGATTTCTAATCTGCATAAAAACACCAACAAATCGTTCTCGGAAACGATGAACGAAATGTATTTTTATGTAAACCCGAGAAATGGACAAAAAGCGCCGTTGCTTTCGGAAGAAGTGCATAAAGTGATTATGGAAAATGCCGAATTCCTTAATTCGCACATTATCTATAACAGGGATTTTAACTATGATTACTTCGGTTTCAAGACATTGGAACGTTCTTATTTGCTAAAAATAAACGGGAAAATTGTTGAAAGACCCCAACATATGCTGATGCGTGTTTCTGTTGGAATCCACTTAAATGACTTGGAATCCGTGATAGAAACCTACGACTTGATGTCGAAGAAATTCTTCACGCATGCAACCCCAACATTATTCAATGCCGGAACCCCAAAACCGCAAATGTCTTCTTGTTTCCTATTGGCAATGCAGGACGACAGTATTGACGGGATTTACGATACGCTGAAACAAACGGCAAAAATCTCGCAATCGGCAGGTGGAATCGGATTGTCTATCCACAATGTGAGAGCGACAGGTTCGTATATCCGTGGAACTAACGGAACGTCGAACGGAATTGTCCCGATGTTGCGGGTTTTTAACGATACGGCACGTTATGTAGACCAAGGTGGTGGAAAACGTAAAGGAAGTTTTGCGATTTATATCGAAACGTGGCATGCTGATATTTTCGAATTTTTGGATTTGAAAAAGAACACCGGAAAGGAAGAAATGCGCGCCAGGGATTTATTCTTCGCGATGTGGACTTCGGATCTGTTCATGAAACGCGTTCAGGAAGACAGCTATTGGACATTGATGTGTCCGAACGAATGCCCTGGATTGTATGATGTGTATGGCGATGAGTTTGAAGCCATGTACATCGATTACGAAACCAGAGGAAAAGGCCGTAAAACCATCAAAGCACGTGAATTATGGGAGAAAATCCTGGAATCTCAAATAGAGACCGGAACCCCGTATATGTTGTATAAAGATGCAGCCAACAGAAAATCAAACCAGAAAAATTTAGGTACGATCCGTTCATCGAATTTATGTACCGAGATTATGGAATTTACCTCGCCGGATGAGGTTGCGGTTTGTAATTTAGCGTCGATTTCGTTGCCGATGTTTGTGGAGAACGGAAAATTCAACCACGACTTGATGTTCAAGGTAACCAAACGCGTAACGAGAAACCTGAATAAAGTTATCGACCGTAATTATTACCCGGTTAAGGAAGCCGAAAATTCCAACATGCGTCACCGTCCAATCGGATTGGGAGTGCAGGGATTGGCTGATGCCTTTATCCTATTGCGTTTGCCGTTTACTTCTGATGAAGCCAAAAAATTAAACCAGGAAATATTCGAAACCCTTTATTTTGCTGCCGTAACCGCTTCGATGGAAATGGCAATCGAGGAAGGTCCATATTCAACATTCAAAGGGTCACCAATATCTCAGGGAGAATTCCAACACAATCTGTGGGGAATGAAAGACGAGGAATTGTCCGGAAGATGGGATTGGGCTTCTTTGAGAAAAGAAGTAATGGAACATGGTGTGCGTAACTCTTTATTGGTAGCGCCAATGCCAACAGCTTCAACTTCCCAGATTTTAGGAAACAACGAAGCTTTCGAGCCCTATACGTCCAATATTTACACCCGAAGAGTACTTTCCGGAGAATTCATCGTGGTGAACAAACACTTATTGCACGATCTGGTACAATTAGGATTGTGGAATGAGGATCTGAAACAGGAAATCATGCGTCACAACGGTTCGGTTCAGAACATTGATGCGATTCCTCAGGATTTGAAAGAATTATACAAAACAGTTTGGGAAATGTCAATGAAAGACATCATCGATATGTCACGTCAGCGTGGGTATTTTGTCGACCAGTCGCAATCATTGAACCTGTTTATGCAGGATGCCAATTATTCTAAACTGACGTCGATGCACTTCTACGCCTGGCAATCAGGTTTGAAAACCGGAATGTACTATTTGAGAACCAAAGCGGCTGTTGATGCGATTAAGTTCACGTTAAACAACGATAAAAAAGCAGAACCAATTGCGGTGGAAGCGATTGCGGTAGAGGATTTCAAGGCGATGTTGCTAAAGGCACAGGCTGACGGACCGGAAGATTGTGAAATGTGCGGTTCTTAGTCATTGCGAGGAACGAAGCAATCTTTAAATATTAAATCTAAACAGCTATCATTTTGGTAGCTGTTTTTTTTTTGGAGCTAATCCCGCTTTTTCGTTGCAAATGAAATTCACTGAACTCCTATGGGAATAGAAGTATAGTGAAGTAATCTTTTCATCCGTAGAAAAGACGGAATAAAAAGGATTTTCACTTTAATCGGGGCTAGATCCGCACCTGAATTTAATTCTGAAATTACATATTTTGTAAGTAAATGTTTAGAAATAAATCACTATATTTGAGGTAGTTACTCCTGTTTTTATTGCTGTATTTACTTCAAAATAATTTAAGATGGAAAGCAAGGAATTTACCATTACAGACACTTTACTGGCGTCCAAAGGAGATCGGTTTCTGAACTGCCTAATCGATTCGCTTATTGTATACATTATCTGGATCAGTATCGGTACTACTATTATTCTGATCGCAGATATAGCCAACAACACCGCTCTATCAGACCGGATTGAATGCATGACGCCCATCGAACATTGTCTATCATTCGCAGTTGTCATGATGCTTTATTATCTGATAATGGAAACTTATTTTTCGCGGACTTTGGCCAAATACTTTACCAAAACCATTGTTGCTATGAGAAATGGTTCCAAACCCACTACTGCGGCTATTCTGAAAAGAACACTCTGCCGTTTCATTCCTTTTGAGGCCCTTACTTTTTTAGGTTCCAAATCCAGAGGCTGGCACGACAGTTTTTCCCATACCTATGTGGTCAAAAGACATAAGTTTATTGAAAAAAAACAACTGTATGCCGCTCCGCTCGAGATGCTTTAAAAAGTTCTATTCATAGAATCAGCCGTCAATTTTGATGGCTGTTTTTATATTTAAATACTTTACAAAATGATTACTTTAAAAAGAACCACTTCCGATAATGCCGATTTTCAAAAACTGATCGCCATTTTTGATGAATACCTGATAGATATAGATGGGAAAGAAAGAGATTTCTTTTCCTTTTATAACAACAAATATTTAGAACATGTTGTAGTTTGTTATGAAAATGATGCCCCTGTGGGTTGTGGCGGTTTTAAGGAATACGACTTTGACACAGCAGAAATCAAACGCATGTTTGTACATCCTGAACACAGAAAAAAAGGAATTGCCAGTCTTATTCTGAACGAATTGGAATCTTGGGCAACAGAACTCCAATATAGTAGTTACATTTTGGAAACGTCTCCAAAACTGGAAAACGCTATTGCTTTGTATAAAAAATCAGGCTACAAAATTATTCCAAACTTTGGTCAATACATTGGCGTTGAAAACAGCGTTTGCATGAAGAAAATAATTTAACCGACTTTATTTTTCAATTCGTACATTCGTAACTTAATTTTTGAATTTAACCTTCCAATGATGAACTGGGAACAACTTCTATCCCTGAAACGACAGGGCGACACAAGCAAACGATTGCGAAAAGAGCAGGACGATACGCGTCTTGGATTTGAAGTCGATTACGACCGGATCATTTTCTCATCGGCATTCCGGAGCCTGCAGGACAAAACCCAAGTAATACCGCTATCTAAAACCGATTTTGTGCACACCCGACTTACCCACAGTTTAGAAGTATCCGTAGTGGGACGATCCATCGGAAGGTTGGTTGGAAAAAAAATCATCGAAAAATATCCGCATTTACAGGAAATCCACGGTTTTCATATGAATGATTTCGGGGCAATTGTCGCTGCAGCCTGTCTGGCGCATGATATTGGCAATCCCCCATTTGGTCATTCGGGTGAAAAAGCCATCGGCGAATATTTTTCGATTGGTAACGGCCAAAAATACAAGGACCAAGTAACTGAAAAGGAATGGCAGGATCTGATCGATTTTGAAGGCAATGCCAATGGGTTTTCGGTGCTGACCAGTTCGCGTCCCGGTAATGAAGGCGGGTTGCGGATTTCGTATGCTACTCTTGGAGCTTTTATGAAATACCCAAAAGAAAGTCTGCCAAAAAAACCTACTTCCGCTATTGCGGATAAAAAATATGGATTTTTTCAGTCCGATAAAGCCTTTTTTGAGGATGTCGCGCAGGAGTTGGGCATGATTTCCAATAAATCCGGGAACGATATCGGTTTCGAAAGACATCCCCTGGCTTATTTGGTCGAAGCCGCAGATGATATCTGCTATACGATTATAGATTTTGAAGACGGAATGAATCTCGGATTGGTCTCGGAAGATTTTGCGTTGGAATACTTAATCAAATTGGTCAAAGACAGTATTGACACTAAAAAATACCATGCACTGACCACCAAGGAAGATCGTATCAGTTATTTGCGCGCACTTGCTATCGGAAGTCTTATAAATGATGCCGTCCGTGTGTTCATGGAAAATGAGACGGATATACTAGAGGGTAGATTTCCCCATGCGCTAACGGATAAAAGCAAGTACAAAGCGCAAATGGATGACATCATCAAATTGAGCGTCAAGAAAATATACCAAAGTCGGGAAGTGATTGAAAAGGAATTGACCGGATACCAAATCATCAACACCTTATTGGATAAATTCATCACCGCTTTTAATAATGATTTTGATGGAAAAGCCACCAATTTCGACAAATTGTTATTGAAACTGCTACCGGAAAAATTCCACGTGGAAAAAAATAATCTGTACGATAGGTTACTACATATTTGCCACTTCATCTCCTTATTGACAGACGGGAATGCCTTTATTTTTTACAATACAATCACGGCTGCTAAAAGTTAATTATGCGAGTTATGATTCAGTTCCCTGCCAGAAGGGATATGGTGTTTAAAAATTAAAATTATCTAAGTAGCTTAAAATCAAGATTTTACTTACTAAAAATAATAATGGATAAAATATAAGTTTCATTATGGAATAAATTTAATAAAAAATTCTGTTCCAATAGAAGGAATTCCCCCACTAGTCAATTGTAACAGGCTTTTTTTTATGAAAAGCTTTTATACAATAGTTTGTTATGAAGTCGAAATTTAAGAAAATTCGTTCTATTTTACATCAGTTTTACCGCAAATCTCGAAGTTAATAGTTAAAATACCAGCGATTTAAGAAATAAATTGTTTATATATAAAAAATTAAATCTATTTTAGCGCACTAAATATTATACAACCAAATCATGAAGAAAAATCTACTCTTGTTACTAATGATGCTAATGCTTTCTGTTTCTGGATATTCCCAGACAGTACAGCAAAAGAAAGTTAAGGCAACAGCTTCAGTTACATCTAAAAAAATTGCGATGCATACTGCTAAGCCCGATAAAAAAACAAAGGCTTTGCGAAAGCAGCATGCTCAGTTTTTAGCGAACTCTCCCTACAAAAAAATATTAAAACTTTCGGGTAAAGAAAGAAAAAGTATGGGTCTCCCTCCTAACAAGTATTTTGAAAGTGAGTGGGAATTAACTATGAATCCGGCGACTGGTAGACCGACCCCGGAAAAAGTAAGATTACTTAGAGACAGGCTTAATGCCGAAAGACAAGTAGAATTAGCATCGGGTAGAACTCCCGGTGATGCCAGTGATAATAGTTGGGTTGAAAGAGGACCTACAAATGTAGGTGGAAGAACCAGAGCAATTATGTTTGATCCAAATGATCCAACCTATGAGACTGTTTTTGCAGGTGGTGTAAGTGGTGGTATGTGGAAAAACACAAATATCTCAAATGCTGCTTCTGCCTGGACCAGAGTAAATATCCAAGATAATCTGAACGTATCCTGCATTGCAGTGGATCCGGTTACTCCAACAACATTTTACGTTGGAACGGGAGAATCCTATACAGGAGATGTAAATGGAGATGGTGTATGGAAATCGGTGAACGCCGGTGCTACATGGACTAAAGTACTTGGTGGCGTTACCGGACCAACAACATTTCAATCTGCTGCCAATGTAACCATTAATACTCCGGCGGGTATTGCTGGAAATTATCCTTGTTTTCCAACAACTGGTTTCGGAAGTGCAGTATCTACCCCAATTACTCAAGATATTGTTTTAGTTATAGATAATGCAGCGCCATCATCGGATGGGTGTGACGTAATACAAAACACAGCTGCGTTAGCAGGAAAAATTGCCTTAATTAGAAGAGGGTCTTGTCCTTTTGTTCAAAAAGTCAAAGCTGCTCAAGATGCAGGAGCTGTCGGTGTAATTATGATGAATAATGCGCCCGGAGTTCCCGTTGCTATGGGAGGAACAGATGCGACAATCACCATTCCTTCTACGATGATTTCTCAATCTGACGGAAATCTTATAGAAGCTGCTTTAGGATCCGGGACAGTAAATGGTGCCTTAAACCCGAGTACTCCAGGAGCTATTACTGGTAACTTGGTTCCGGGTATACAAATGATAAATGACCTTGCTGTTAGAAATAATGGAGGAGTATCTGAAATTTTTGTAGCTGCCGGTGATGGATATGCCGGAGGAGCATACTTAGGAACGTATACCTATGGTGTTTATAAATCTAATGATGGTGGTGCAAACTGGACATTATTAACCTTGCCACTTACTGCATCAAGTAATAAACACTGTCCAAATGATATTGAAATTGGAGCAGACAACAAAGTATGGGTTTCTACAACAGAAAGTACTGCCTATGGCGATGGAGGAGGTAAAGTGTTTGCTTCTACCGATGGAACGAATTTTATTGATAAATATACTGTTACCAAAGGTACCAGAACACAAATTGCTGTTTCTAAGACAGTTGCTGATAAAGTATATGTTTTATCTGAGATTACACCAGTTGCTCCGGCAACGATAGAAGTAACTATTATAAAAACTACTGATGGTTTTGCAAGTTCTGCTGCAACATCATTACCAGTTGGGAATGAGACAAGAGAAACAACATACGGTTTCACAGGACAACAGGCTTTTTATGACCTAATGATTGAAGTGGATCCTAGTAATGACCAGGTTGTATATGTAGGAGGTATCGATTTATACCGATCTGCCGATGCTGGTGCTAACTGGACGGCTATTTCAAACTGGACGTCTGACGTCCACTCTGATCAGCATACCATGACCTTTAAACCGAACAATTCTAATATCGGTCTTTTTGGTAATGATGGAGGTGTATATTACTCAGCAAGTTTGTCAGGTGGTACACCGGCTACTTCAAGAAATAAAGGATTTAATGTTACCCAGTTTTATAGCTTAGGTGTGGCTCCATCAGGTGCTACCGGAGGTAATTTAGTTAATGATTATTATGCGGCAGGTGCTCAGGATAACGGTTCGCAATATTTTGCGTCCGCTGCGGCAGGTGCCAACTCAAGTGTCGAAGTTCAGGGAGGTGATGGGGCCTTTACGATGTTTGATCAGGGTGCTGATAAATATTATATTACGAATTACGTATATAATAACAATATTAACAGAAGAACGACAGCTGGTGCTGTAAAATCTATAAATTCAGAAACTACTTCAAATGGAGCTTTTATCGCGCCAATGGTTTTAGATTCCAATTTAAATATATTATATTCTGATTATACAACGGCTGCAGGGGTTTACCAAATCAGAAGATATACTAACGTCGGCTTGACCGGGACAGTTGCAAAAGCACTCTTAACGAATGCACTTTTAACCAACTCTCCAACAGCTTTCGCCGTATCTCCATATACGACAGCAACAACTACACTTTTAGTAGGTTGCAGAAACGGTAAGTTACTAAGAATTACAGGCGCTCAGGTTACTGTGCCGGGGCCAATCTGGACGGATATTACAGGACCAGGGTTTGTCGGAAGTATTTCTGATGTTGAATTTGGAGCGACTAATAACGATATTTTTGTTACGTTTCATAATTATAATGTAACCAGTATTTGGTATAGTGCCGATGCAGGGGTAACATGGCAGAATAAAGAAGGAAACTTCCCTGATATTCCGGTAAAATGTATTTTGCAAAACCCATTGAACTTAAATGAAGTGATTGTGGGTAGTGAGTTAGGAGTTTGGTATACTAATACCTTTAGTTCAGCGACTCCGGTATGGAATCAGTCTTATAACGGAATGAGTAATGTAAAAGTTACCGACATGGATTTAAGAAATGACAATTCCGTTTTTGCGGCTACTTATGGAAGAGGAATCTTCTCTGGTATATTTACAGGCACAACACTATCTACTGATGATCTAGCTTCTTCAGTGGGAGTTAAAGTGTATCCTAATCCAACAAGTGATGTTCTGAACATTTCTGTTGCAGGTTATTCCGGAAAAATGTCCGTTAAATTATTTGACCTTAACGGTAAGGAAGTATACAGTAAAGATTATGCGGATTTTGTAGCTGAAAAAGCTATCAGCCTGAATGGCTTACAATCCGGTATTTACATCCTAAAAATGAAAGGACAGGACTTGTCACATACCAGTAAAGTGGTGTTAAACTAAATTTCATTTTTAATTGCAAAAAAAAGACCTGATTTATTCAGGTCTTTTTTATTTATATGGCATTTTAGTTTTGTAGTCAATACTAGAATTTCAATACGCCGAAAATAGTAATTCCAAACTTTTGGTGTCCATCTTACAATACTGCTGAAGTTCCTCAACCGTACCGTGTTCAATAAATTCATCCGGAATTCCAAGGGTTTTAATAGAAGCGTGATACCGATGCTGTGCGGCGAATTCAGTTACAGCACTGCCAAAACCACCTTTTATTACCCCGTCTTCAATAGTGATGATATTTTCAAATTTGGTAAAAATGGTATGTAGTACATTTTCGTCCAACGGTTTTACAAAGGCAAAATCATAATGGGCTATGGTTTGCGGATGCCGCATTTTGGCTATAGCCGAAGTAACATTATTACCAATAGAACCAGTAGATAAAACCGCAATTCCGGAACCGTCCTGAATGCAGACCGCTTTTCCGATAGCTATGGTTTTATAGGGGTGTTGCCAATCCACATTCTGGGCGCGCCCTCTCGGATAACGGATTGCAATCGGATGAGATAGCCCTTTTTGAGCCGTATATAAAATATTTCGCAGTCCATATTCGTTCATCGGAGCATAGACAATCATATTGGGAATGCAGCGCAGGTAAGCCAGATCAAAGACGCCGTGATGCGTGGCACCGTCTTCCCCTACAAGCCCGGCGCGGTCGAGACAAAAAATAACTGGAAGATTCTGCAATGCCACATCATGGATGACCTGGTCGTAGGCGCGTTGCAGAAAAGTGGAATAAATATTGCAAAAAACAATCATTCCCTGAGTGGCCATTCCGGCAGCGAGCGTAACGGCGTGCTGTTCGGCAATCCCGACGTCAAAAGCACGTTTCGGAAACGCATCCATCATGAATTTCAACGAGCTCCCGGATGGCATGGCTGGCGTAATGCCCACAATTTTTTCATTTTTTCGGGCCAGATCCAATAGCGTGAGGCCAAAAACATCCTGGTATCTGGGCGGTAAATCGGTTTCCGGTTTTGAATGGATTTCACCTGTATTCTTATCGAATTTCCCCGGCGCATGGTAACGCACCTGATCATCTTCCGCTTGACGGAGACCTTTGCCTTTGGTGGTAATGACATGCAGGAATTTGGGTCCTTTTATTTTTTGAAGCCGCCTCAATTCGGCGATTACGGCAAAAACATCATGGCCATCTATCGGTCCTGAATAATCAAAATTCAGCGACTTGATCATGTTGTTTTTCTTGGGGTTTTTTCCCTCTTTTACGGCAGTAAGATACTTTTTCAGGGCCCCAACACTTGGGTCAATCCCGATGGCGTTATCGTTTAGAATCACCAATAGATTGGCATCGGTAACTCCGGCGTGATTCAGGCCTTCAAAAGCCATTCCGGATGCAATGGACGCATCGCCGACAACTGCAATATGCTGTTTCTCAAAATCACCTTTCAGATTCGACGCAATCGCCATTCCCAACGCCGCAGAAATAGCAGTAGAGGAGTGGCCTACGCCAAAAGTATCATAGATGCTTTCGCTTCTTTTCGGGAAACCGGAAATCCCATGCAATTGGCGGTTGGTATCGAAATTATCCCGTCTTCCGGTCAGTATTTTGTGGCCATAAGCCTGATGCCCAACATCCCAAACCAATAGATCATCAGGGGTGTCAAACACATAATGCAACGCCAGGGTCAATTCGACCACACCAAGACTGGCGCCCAGATGTCCCTCTTTTGCAGCCACCGCAGCGATGATAAAATCACGTAATTCCTGAGCGACCTGAGGCAATTGGGAACTATCCAATTGACGTAAATCGGTTGGGGATTGGATATGGGATAGCAGCGTGTTTTTCATAATGCGGGAAAAGACAAATTTACATCAAGAAAATGATAAAAGAACAAATCCCAACTTGGTATTTTAAATGTACTTTTGCACTTGGTTGGCATTTAATACCGCATATGTATTTGCTACTATCAGTTTGATCTAAACCTTAAGCGTAAATGGCAGATGGAAACGTTATAAAGGCCATTTTACAGTAAAGAGAATAAAAAGGGCGCAGGCCGTGTAACTTAAATTGACAGCATGCTGATATTCAACAAAAACTACTTTGGCTTAACTATCCTGATTTTCTGTTTGGAAGTTTTGATTGCCCTATGCGTCCATGACCAATTTGTCAGGCCTTATCTGGGGGATGTTTTGGTGGTTATCCTACTCTATTGTTTTTTAAAATCATTCCTTAGATTACCGGTTTTGACTGCTGCGCTGTTGGTGTTGATTTTCTCTTTTACGATAGAATTCCTGCAGTTTTTACGTATTGTCGAAAAGATGCATTTAGAAAAATCCAAATTGGCCCGAACTGTAATCGGCACTTCCTTCTCGTGGATGGATATGATCTGTTACATGGCTGGAATTGCTCTTGTAATTGCTGTCGAAAGGTATGTTGGAAAAAAGAAAACGGATCTAATAAAGTCTAATTAAATTTTATTAAACAATAAAAAAACACCAGATGGAAAAGAATAAAAAAACAGCAATATGAAGACATTAAAAACCCCTATAAAAACCCCTTCAAAAAATATTATCAGATAGCGTATTATCTCAAGAATTATATAGGATTGTACGTATACAACTGGTACGGTATAACCCCGAATCTGGTAAAAACAAGCAGTTCGACCTATCAGGCAAATGCGAGCAATTATCCGGTTTTTCAACAAAAGAATGAATTCGAAATCGAATAGTATTACTAATCATAAAGAAGAATGCCCATAGATATTTAAAAAAAAAGCCGCTAAATCAGCGGCTTTTTTCATGCAATAGCATTCCATTTAAATTCTTGAAATCATCTAATAAACCTCAGTATAGACAAACTTCTTTAGTATAAAAAATAATAGGAAGGTACAGAACAGAAATCCAAAAAACCACACCCATTGCTTCAAAAAAGAACGGTCCATCGTTTTTCGGTAATTATATATAAAGTTCATTACGATTAAATTAAACAACATGAAAAGCATTAAATAAATCGCATATAAAAGTATCCAAGGTGTGCGTAAAATAGCTTGATTCAATACAAATACCAATGCTCCCACTAAGGCAACATAATTTAAAATGCCTAAAATCAAAAACCTATTTTTTTGAATGTCTAATAAAATTATCCACAGGTATAACGACAGTATACAAATACTGGCTACTACAGAAAATGGCGATCGAAATGAATTTAAATTTGCAATGTTAAATTTGTCCACAACAATATACATTACGCTTATAATTCCGCTTAGAATCAAGCAAATTTGTGTAAACTGCATTAATTTTTTCATAATTTTATTGACAGCCTATTATACTTATTCCATAACCGTATATATAAAACGATACTACCGTCCTTGAAAACTACTGCTAATAAAGATGCTAGTAGTGAAAACAAAACTGCAGAATTTTAAATAATTTTGATTTTCTTTTTGCATAATATTTAATAAAGTTATTTGTTAATTGCTGCCAAATTTAATAAAACTAACAAACTGTGGACTAAACATGCTTTATCAATTCGGAAATTGCTAGATTTTAATTTTGAATATTTCTAGCTCTCAATTCTTTAAGGAATTCAGAAGGTTTCATTTTTGTATATAAAGTAAATGCTCTAGTAAAGGTTTGGACACTATTATATCCTGAAAATTCAGATAATCCCTGTATCGTGTAATTTAAAAATTTCTTATCGGTTTCTAATTTTTCCAAAATATATTCGATTCTCAACACATTAATGTAAGTTGTAAAACTAGCTCCTTTTATTTCATTGATAATTCTTGACAAATAATTTGAATTGGTTTTAAATTCAGTAGCAAGTATCTCAACAGTATATTCTTTGTGCAGATAGCATTGCTCTTTTTCAAAATGCTCCAAGCTACTCAATATTTGTGCAATTACACTTTCGTCAATATTAGACAAGCTTGTTTTTTTGTCGCTAAAATTTATTTTTTGATTTAGGCTTTGTTGTTCTCTTTCTAATTTAAATATATTAAATAGTTCTCTTTGCTTGAGGAGTTCTGTTTGCTTTTTTTTATTGTTAATATACCAAAGATTTGAAACTAAAAATAATCCTAAAAACAACAACAATATTGCCGTAACAAAATTTCTTTTTTCTTTTTTCAAGGAGGTAATCACGGCTTGTTTTGAAGAGACTACTTTTTGTATATCATAAGTTTTAGCGATTTTTGATGTAATGTATTTATAATTGTCATCAATTACACAATCGGCCTTTATGAATTGGTCTGAATAATATATAGCCTGCTTAAAGTCTTGGTTTTTTTTATAATAATCAATGAGATGTTGGTATGCTGATATGATAAGTGGATAAACATCATTATTTACAGTAAAAATAGAATCAACTTTTTTAAAATATTCTACAGCTTTTTTTTCTTGATGAAGTTTTTTATAGCATTCCCCTATATAATAGCAATTCTCGGCATAATTGGAATAATCATTTTGAATGGTTTTGAGAGGCTTACTTAAGTCAATTATAGCTTTTTGATATTGTTTACGCTTATAATAGTTTTTTCCTCGGTTAGATATAAAATAAGGATAATAATATAAGTTATCTATATTATTTTTAGATAGGGCAATCCCCTTCCTTGTATATTGCTCTGATAATTTTATTCTACCGATCTTATTATACAATTCGGATAATCCATATAAATACGCTACGTTGTTAAGTTTATATTTATTTGCATATTCTTCACATTTTTTATATATAGTTAACGCTTCTTCCTGTTTTCCTTGGATGTCCTTAATTACACCAATACGATAGTGCACAATATTCCTGAATTTTTTGGAAAGAAAAATTGAATCTTTATAAGCAAGTAAATAATAATCAAGAGATTTTTTAAGTTTTTTCTCATTGTAGTATAAGTCGGCTCTAGTATGATATAGATAAGAGAGAAGTCTGGGTATTTTTTTTTTTGCCAAATAAATTGCACTATCGGAGTATTTTAATCCTTGTTTCGGATGATTTTCTACTTCTGCCATTACGTTATAACCTATGGTAAGCTCTTCGATATTATTCTCTTTTTTTGCTTTTAAGACATGCGTTCTTGAATAAATGGCATTATGCTTTTGAAGTCTTACACTACTGTTATATATTTTAGCATCTAATTCCAAATAACTATATTTTTTTAAAGAGTCTGGAATTTTATTACAATCTTGAGCTATCGAAATATTAAATATAAATAGACCAAAACATAACGAAATAATCTTGAATCTTTGCATAAAACAGAACGTTTGGTTGGAGTAACAGTTAATTGTTAGCGCGAAATTAGCATTTTAAAAGTTATTTTTGGTTTTTTTTTAGTAATATTTTTCTTTAATAATGATTAAAAAATTAAAGGTTAAATCCTTGAAATCAAATATATTATCTTCGTTGTAGTGTGTAAATTCCGAAATTGACAAGTTTTCAATTTCGAAATTGATAAATACAATGTTTGCATAGATAGGTCTAGGGAGGTAGTTTTGACCTCAGAAAGTGAAACGAATTTTAGTTAACGATTTGTAACATTTTCAGAATAAATATAATTGGCCAATTATAAGGGATTGATTCAGCTGGTATGTAACCCTATAAAAATCAGAGCAAAAAGGACTTTGATAAAGCTATTCTGTTATCCTAACAAAAACAGAGCATATAAGGATTGATACAGCTGTACGGTAACCTTTAAAAAAACCTGAGCAAAAGGAACTACAGATGCCTTAGAGAAGAATGTAAAATCAGAGAAAAAGAAAGGTTGGCTTTTTTTCTGTGATGAGATTTCCAGCCATAAATAAAAAAGCAGTCTTACTAATTAAATGTTTTCGACGACATAAGTAAGACTGCAAATTTAAATTAAAAAACAAAATTATGAAAAAAGTTTTATTAAGTGCTATGATGGCGGGGTTAATTATATCGTCAGGGAATGCTGGAAGTCTAAGATTGGACTCAAGCGAAAAGCATGCAGTTATTAATAGTAATGTTACTATCTCACCTGAAGCAAAATTAAAATTTGCAGAAAGTGTAGATCAAGCTAGAAAATATTTATCAGTTAATCCTAAAGCTACTTTTCAACAATTTACAAATGATTGCTTGAATTTCAAAGGATTTCAAACGTTAGAGGCTGAAGCTTTTTTTAGAAAAATTTATGATTTCGCCAAATTATCGCCTAAGGCTTTAATAGAATGGGATTATAATGAAGTCGTGATCTTTTCAAATCAGATAAAAACAAAAATAGCTTATTCAAAATCGACAAGTCCAATAAATCTTGCGGATTTAGTTTCTACGGGTCCTTATGCACCTGTTGATGTTACGGCAAAATGGCCTTGGAAACTGATCCTTGAAATTGTAGGTGCTATTATTGACATGATCACTCCAGAGCTGCATCCATAAAATGTCTAATAATCTCAATGGTGTTTTGCCATTGAGATTATTTTTAATTGAGATTTTCTAAATTAGAGATCTAATATTTAAAATTTCACAAGAGTTGAATCATTTCAATTTTAAATTCTAATACATTAACAAAACTTACAATTATCAATGAAATTTAAATTCACTTCTTTAATATTTTTCATATTTTTTTTTACATCTTGTACAGTATTCAAACAATATTACACTCAAGAAATCAATCACAAAGCCGGAAAAATAACTTTCTTAATGAAATCTAACATGCCTATTATTGAGATTGAAATGAATAGTAAAAAATTTCCATTTGTGTTTGATACGGGAGCTACTGCCACTATCGTTCAAGATACATTAATGGTGGAAAATTTTCACAAATCAGCGAAAGGCTCTTTATCTGCTAAAGGGGTAAATGGAGTAAAAGTTGAAGTTAGCACAATAAATTACCCAATTAAAACAACTCTCTTTGAATCCAAAAATAAATTTTTGGCGGTTAAACAAGCTGAAGTTAACAATTGTTTCACTAGAAATTTTTATGGGATTTTAGGGATGGATTGCTTTATCAATGATAAATTGACTATGCAGATTAATTTCTCCGACAAAACTTTAGCTCTAATCCATAAGGATAGTGTTAATACAAGTGATTATAAAGAAATTGAATCGTCTTTTCGTGATCAAATGATTTTTGTAAACTTTGAAATAAATGGAACTAAAAAGCAATTTAAATTAGATACTGGTTTTTCAGATTTTTTTATAATACCCTTAAATGATGATCCGATGTTTAATAAACTTGATGCCGAACTTTATAATGGCTCTTCATTTAAAGCATTTGATGAATTTTCTGATAACAATAAGGAAATCCATTATAAAAATGTTGAAATGGATTTCGCTGGCGAAAAATTCGTGTCTACAGTAATTGCATCATCGTCAAATAAAGCAACAAATGTTGGAATAAGATTTATGAAGAACTTTGACTGGATTTTAGATTTTGAAAATAAGAAGGTTTTTGTAAAGAGAATAAATACTGAAAATAAGTTAAACAAAGATTTTAAAAAATATAATTACATCACCTATAATTCAAATAATCAGATTGTTATTATATTAAAAAATCAACAATTAATTGATTATAATGTTGGAGATGTTATAACATCTATAAATGGTGAGAAAGTAACTGCGAAAAATATTTGTGAAATGAACATAAAACTAAATAAAGCCGTTGATTGGGGTACACTACAATTGGAAATTATTCGAGCTAAAGCTTTATGAAAAAGCATTTTAAATATTGCTTATTTTGATGTAAATTATTTGTAAACCTTGTTTTAAAAATTACACAAAACCGAGGATTGGAATACCTTAAAACTAGAAGTGATTCCTCCCAAAAGCTAAAAACTACACAAAATGAAATATCTAAATTATATAGCCATAATCCTGTTGCCGCTTCTTTCTATTGCTCAAACCGAAACAAAATTATTACAAGCCGATATAAGGGGAAGAAGTTGCGCAGGAGGATTAGGAGTTTGCAGTACTTCTCCGGTGAGCAAAAATTCACTCAAAAATTTTACTGTTACCAAAATTTCGGGTAACACAATTAACTTAACCATTCTTATAACCGATCTTTCCCCGGAGGACCAGTCTATGCTTTTTGAAAAAAGATATCCGACCTATCAAGAAGAAATTTTAGTTTTTCATCAGGATGAAGATTATGCTTTTGAAAAAAAATTCTTGACTGAATTGGGAGTTGATATTAATTATTATCAAGTAAAAAAAGGAGATTATCCTCTCCGATTAATTAAAGAGTATGCCGTTTTAACCATCACACTTTCAAATTAAAAATGAATATTTTAAAACAACTTTTACTATTATTATTTTTAGTGACTTCTTATAAAGGGGTTGCAAAAAATAGGCTTGGTAGTGATCCCAATAGGATTATCCATGAAATGTTGTTTGAGATTCAGAATATCCAAAAAGAGTACGATGTGAAATACATGGTACTATATTCCCAGCTAAAAGCGATCAATGACAATTTAACTACTGCAGTATTATTGGAAAAAAAGGTAGATTTACTCTTGAAAAAAGACGCCATTGCTGGTGAAATAAAGTCTTTACAGAAAGAAAATACCAATGAAATATCAAAAGTACGATATCTTAAAGGGTTACAAATCATAAAAATCCTGTATGAAAAAGTCTTGAGTCTGGATCATCATTTTGCGTCAGTTCGTACCCTAAGTGAAATCAACAAAATATCCAATCCGAATCAATATCCGGAATATGGAAGATTAAAAGAAGTGGTAGCAGCCAAAAAAGATAAAAAAGCAGGGTATGATTTAACAGCTATCTTAGGTACAAATCCGATTATATCGATTGTTCAAACGTTTTCAAATCTATTGGTTTCCAGTCTTTCAAAAGACGATAAGGATAAAGAACTCGCGTCCGTGGAATGTATTTTAGATTTCACGCTTCGGATGCAGAATGATTTGAATACGATATACTTTGAAACGGCTTTCTTGCAGACCAGCAACGAGAAAATAAAGCAGGAAATTGAAGTGCTCTTTAAAGACTACACAAAACCAATTGGCTACACCGCTTCCTTAGAGACCTGCCGGACAAATGACGATTGGGAAACCATCACCCAGAAAATGGAGGAGTATCTCGTTAAAATGAAAACGAAAACCGGAGTGCCACAATATAAGATGCAGGTAAACATGGAGTTTCCTATAGACAGGTTGCTCCAATTTATCACACAGTACAATAATTTTATAGACCAAGGAGGCAAGTTTTACGAAAAGTTTAAAATCATTTTAAACAGCTACGAAAACCAGAAGCAGTGCGAAACCAAACTTCCCCTGGAATATAAAAAACTGAAATCAGATATTGATGTGGCCATCAATAAATTCAACATAGCATACAAACCGGTTGAGGTCAATGGAACCAAAATGAAAGAAATCCTCTATGGCCTGAATGAATTTGATTAGGAAGTTTTCGATAACGATAAACCACCAAAAAGAGTAGGTTTGCGCCAACTATGAAAATGAAAAACCCCCTACTACTCCGTAATGGTAAGTGTCTTAGTGAAGAATGCAAAAAGCAGCCTTACTATATTAATATGTTTTCGACGACATAAGTAAGACTGCTAATTAAAATGCGAATCTATGAAAAAGATGTGATTCGCTCAATTATTTTTTGGTTAACCTTTTCCCTTTAAAATCTTCATAAAATCCTCCCGCGGAATCTCTCTACACCCCAAACTCTCCAAATGCTCATTGTGCATCTGGCAGTCCAGCAGGTGATACTGGTGTGCCTTCAGGTACTCCACCAAAGCGATAAACCCCGCCTTAGAGGCATTGCTCCGTTTCGAGAACATGCTCTCTCCACAAAACACATGGCCCAGGTCAATGCCATACAACCCGCCCACGAGTTCGCCATCCTGCCACACCTCTACCGATTTGGCAATACCCGCCTCATGGAGTTTGCAGTACGCCTCCCGCATGCCGTCGCTGATCCATGTGCCGTTTTGCCCATCCCTTCTCATGTTTTGGCAATGGCGGATCACCTCTTTGAAATTCTGGTTGAAGGTTACGGTAAAAGTGCCTTTCCGGATAATGGCTCGCATGCTCTTTGAAACCACCAGCTCGTCCGGGAACAAAACCATTCTCGGGTCGGGTGCCCACCACAAGATCGGTTCGTTTGGGTTGAACCACGGGAAAATACCGCTCTGGTATGCCAGCAGTAACCGCTTCGTCGACAAATCTCCGCCTATGGCAACGACACCGTCTTCATCAGCGGTATCAACGGGTGGGAACACTATTTTTTGGGACAGATGGTACAAGGGTCAGGGATTGTTTGGTTCAAAAAAGCCCCGAAATTCGAGGCTGTTAATGTGTTGTATTAGAAAGGTAAATCGTCGTGATCTTCTTCCTTAAAGCTTGGTGCCGGTTCAAAGGTACCAGCGCTTGGCATTGGCGGCGCCTGGTTCGAAGCCCCATCAGCCTGCATTTTTTCAATTCTCCATCCCTGGATACTGTTGAAATATTTGGTTTCATTCTGTGGGCTTACCCATTCTCTTCCTCTCAGGTTGATCGAAACTTTTACGGCATCACCTACATTATAATTGTTCAATAAATCACATTTATCCTGAGTAAACTCAATCATGATGTGCTGAGGATATTGCTCATCCGTAGTAACAACTAATTCTCTTTTTTTGAATGCTGCACTCACTTGCTGCGCTGCATTTACCACTTTAATCTTTCCTGTAACTTCCATCTTGCTTATTTTTATTACTGTTTCTATTGCTGTTTTTTACTCTGTTTAGGAACTGATTCCCTTGGCTAATAAAACTTTCCACGCCGACAGTACATCATGGTTGTTGAGGTACTCTTTGGCTTTCTGGTGCTGTTTCAAAATATCATCGGCACTCAAAACGCCTTTTACGGCAAAATTTTCCTTTACAAATATATCAATTTCTTCTCTTGTGGGCAATGCCTCAATGTTACCCAGCATCCCGAGGTCGTTTCCGTTGAAAACAGGGCTTTCACGGATGAATTGCGGAATTTCGTCCACACCAATCCCTAAGGTGGTCAGCGGTTTAGGGACCTCAAACAGTCCTTGATTGGAACGCGAATACCAATTGCCTCCCATTCGGGAAACCAAATCAATTTTATGCTGATCGATCGAACCATTCTCATCCAGAACGGATTCGTCGATATGAATTTTTACGACCTCACAGATAATCAGGTTTCCGGCGCCGCCTTCGGTTCCCAATTGAATGATGTCATTGACTTTGCATTCAAACTGCACCGGGGATTCGGCCACGCGGTACGGTTTCACAATATCCGAAGGGACCATCGTCAACCCGGATTTCAGGAATTCATTGATACCATCGGCATATTCGGTGCTCGACAGCGAGACCTGCTGTACAATATCATAATTCACCACATTAATCACCACTTCGCGGGTAGCGTCGGCATTGATGAGGGTGTGTTTGATGGTATTGTCGCGAACGCGTCGGGCAGGGGAGAAAATTAAGATGGGCGGATTCGAACTGAAGACATTAAAAAAACTGAAAGGTGATAAGTTGGGATTTCCGTCGGTATCCATCGTGCTGGCAAATGCTATCGGACGCGGGCCTACGGAACTTTGCAGATACCCTTGTAATTTGGCTGAAGTGATGTCTTTGGGTTCAATACTGATCATAAAATTTTCAATTTAGACAAAAGTAATAAAAGGAATTCAGAATGGCGACCGTTGTTTTTACGATTTATCAACTAAATGATTGGAAATAGCCGGAATACCTTTCGTTATTTTAGCTTGATATTTTTTTGTCTGGAGACGAAAAATAAAACCGTCCTATATAAAGTACACGGATGACACGGATTTAATCGGATTTTCCACCGATAGAAATTTGTTACTATATTCTGCCTTGAAAATTTTTTGTAACTCCTGTTTTTTTTATATAACTAAAATAATCTGTGCCGATCTGTCAAATGGGTGTCATCCGTGTTCTATTTAAAAAATAGCTGAAAGAGGAAATGGGCTTCAAAAAGGGATAGGGATACTTTCAATCCCAATATTTCGTTATATTTATGCCACAAAATTGACTGTATGGACTTTTCGGACAAAAGAAGTGTTACCCGCTGGATTATCATTGTTGTTTCCTTTATCATCATCTCACTGATTCTCTGGAACACGTACGTGTTTTTTCAGATTTTTAAAAATGAGGAACGCCTGAAGATGGAGATATTGGCTACGGCCCAGAAGACCCTGTTTAATGCCGGCGAAGACACCCCGTTAGACCTTCCGCTGAAAATTTTTAGCAGCAATTCGACCATTCCGATTATGGTGACCGAGAACGACAGCATCATCAATACCATTAATGTCGATGATGAAATCATTAACAATGAAAAGAAATCCACCGACTTTCTATATAAATTATCCACCGAAAACCAGCCCGTGGTGATCGAATATGTTCCGGGAAAATTCCAATACCTGTATTACGGAAACTCCTCGTTACTGAACAAGCTGAAGTATTATCCGGTGGCATTGCTGCTGATCATTTTCCTGTTTGGCGGATTGGTCTATAATTTCTACAGAAGCACCAAAATGGCCACGCAGAATAAATTGTGGGCGGGTATGGCCAAAGAAACGGCACATCAGATTGGAACCCCATTATCCTCTTTAATCGGATGGCTCGAAATCATGAAAGCCGATAATGTGGATGAAACCACCGTCTCCGAAATCGAAAAAGATATTGTCCGGTTACAGAACATCACCGATCGTTTTTCCAAAATAGGGTCGGAGCCGGTACTGGAAAGCAAGGATATCATTGCTGAAACCGAGCATTCTTTTGAATACCTGCAATCCCGATTCTCCAAGCAGGTGGAATTTAATTTTAAGGCTCCCAAAACCCCGATAATGATTTCGATTAATCCGGCATTGCACAGCTGGACCATCGAAAACCTCGTCAAAAACGCCATTGATGCGATGAGGGGCCGCGGTAAAATTGTGGTTTCCATTGAGGAAGATGCCAAATATGTCAAGATCAAGATTTCCGACTCCGGGAAAGGGATTCCGAAAAATCAATTCAAAAGAATATTCGAGCCGGGATTTACCACCAAAAGAAGAGGGTGGGGGTTAGGACTTTCGCTGACGAAAAGAATTGTGGAGGAATACCACAAAGGAAAAATTAAAGTACTGAGTTCGGAAGTAAATAAAGGAACTGTTATGCAGGTTTGTTTCCGGAAAAATATGCCGGTTTAAAGATACTCTGTCCGCAATTTATAAAACATGCTTTTGCGTACCAGCTTGGATTTGCTCAGGTATTTCGTGACGAACACTTCCTGTTGATTGGCTTCTCTCATCGTTTCAGTCATTGATTTCCGCATCGAATTGACAGTCTCCATATTGGTTCTGTCGACAAAGCCTATGCTGTTCAACAGTTTTTGGCTGTATAGCAATTTGGTCATCGTTACTGCCATCATATTTTTTAAAGCTTCATCTGAAACATGGGGTTTGAACTGTCTGTTTCGGTACTGGATGAAGTTGTTCAACTCATACACTCCTTCATTATACGCTTTTACGACCTCATTAAAATCGGCTATAACCTTACTCTGCCGGGTATAATTGATTTGGCTCTTTTTGACATCAAGATATTCGGATATCGCTGAATTTTTACCGCCGGCTTGTTCTATTCGGGCTACAGTGGCAACTGATTGCTCCGTCTCGGACAGGGTTTGGTAATTGGTAATGGCAGATTCATAATCAAAAGCGGTTTTGGCTGTTGTATTTTCAGGTTTTCCGCTGACGAATTCCTTTGGGCTCACCGGATAGGTCAGGAATTGCCACATATAATCAAAAGGCAGGTGGGTAGCGATAATTTTCCAGGGTTCTGCCTTAAAAAAAGCATTATTGATTTTCCGGATATAGGTTTTTTTATTGACAAAACCGGAACCCCAGGTAGGGTCGAAAACGTACCATTTGTTATTGATTTTGGCACCACACCACGCATGGGAAACATAATTTACGCCGCCTTGTTGTTTGGTATAGCCCCCGATGATTGCCGATTCTATCCCCACTTTTTGAGCAAGATCATGGAAGACTTCGGCATAATGGATGCAAACGCCTTTTCTGGTCTGTAATGCTTCGTTGATTTTTTCTTCTGAAGTTTCTTTCTGCTCCCTACTGTTCATGTTGGGCACATCATAACTGATGTTGGAAGCGGTCCAGAAAAAAACCGCACGGATCTTATCATTGTCACTGCTAAAATGCGTGTTAATGTAATTGGCTATTGCCGATGTGGTTTGGGTATCTTTTGCGGGAATGGATGCCATCATGTGGTCGATAGCAGTGTATTCATTGCGTGCCTGTCCGAAAACCGAACAGGTTGTAAGTAAAACAAACAGGAAAAAAACATTCTTCATCATTAGTATCAATTAAGCAGATACGTCTCTCACAAAAGTCATTCCAAATTTCTAATCAAAAAAAATGGGAGGCATTGATTATCAGTATTATAAAAAAGAATTGATTTTTTTGGCCAGAGCTTCAAATTCCTCCGGAGTCAGGGTTACTTTATGTTTGAAAGTCATTTCGCCCATTTCATTCAGCGGAATCAGGTGCACATGTGCATGCGGTACTTCCAGTCCGATAACCGCCATACCGACTCTTTTGCAGGGCACAGCTTTTTCAAGGGCAATGGCCACTTTTCTGGAAAAATGCATCAGACCCAAATAATGCGCTTCATCCATATCAAAAATCTTGTTGACCTCGAATTTCGGGATGCATAAAGTATGTCCCTTTGCATTGGGATTCACATCTAAAAAAGCCAGGTAGTTCTCGTCCTCGGCTACTTTATAGCTTGGGATTTCACCGTTTATGATTTTTGTAAAAATGGTTGACATACGCTTTGGTTTAGTCTCTGGAAATTTCTAAAATCTCAAATTTCAGTATACCGTTCGGAACAGTAATTTCGGCTACTTCACCTACTGATTTTCCAAGCAGTCCTCTTCCAATTGGAGAAGTCACCGATATTTTCCCGGTTTTAAGATCGGCTTCGCTTTCGGCTACCAACGTGTATTTCATTTCAGTGCCGTTAGACTGATTCTTGATTTTTACATTAGACAGGACCAATACTTTGGAAACATCCAGATGCGTTTCATCAATCAATCGTGCATTGGCATGAACTTCTTCCAATTTGGCAATACGCATTTCCAGCATACCCTGCGCTTCTTTGGCCGCATCGTATTCAGCATTTTCAGATAAATCACCTTTATCTCTTGCTTCTGCTATATCTTGAGATGCTTTTGGACGCATCACGCTTTTTAAGTGGTCTAATTCTTCCCTCAATTTCTTCAATCCTTCTGCTGTGTAGTAAGATACTGCGCTCATAATTTCATCGTTTATATAAAATAGAAAAAATCCCATCGGAACGGGATTTCTTTTTGCAAAGATAATAGCTATTTATTTTTAGTCAATATTAAATGTCATTCCAATAGAATTCAAAGTTAAATAAATTAAATTTGTTCACGCTATTATTTTAAGAAATTTTGAAAGATGAAAAAATATATCCTGTTATTGTTATTGCCATTTATATTTAGCTGTGAAAGTGAAAATTTTAATAATCACAATCCGTATATTCCCAATTATGGTTTCTCTGTAGACATCAATACCGATTTGCCGACGTATAATAATCTGAAGTTTGCGGGAAATGGGGTGTATATTGGAAGTTATGGTGCCCGGGGTATTTTTGTTTTCAACACCGGAAGCGGGTATACTGCTTTTGATGCGGCCTGTCCCAATCAAGCTATAAGTTCGTGTTCGACGATGTCAAAAAACGGAATCAACGCAGTTTGTTCCTGTGACAGTGCTTCCTATAGTTTGTATACGGGTCAAAGCCAGGGAAAACAATATCCGATGAAACCTTATCGTGTCGAGGCAAATGGGAATTTGATTCGGGTCTATAATTAAAAAACAGCAGAGCATCCGTGAAGATGACCCTGCTGTCCCAACAAATAATGAAAATCTTAGAATTTCAAAGTCACTCCCACTAAGAAATTGATTCCTGCCTGAGGATAATAACCTGCTCCATCGTAAGTGATTGGGGATCCTGAAGAATCGTCGTCATACGTGTAGTAATAACCATTTGATTCATATTTGGCATCAAAAATGTTGTTAATCAACCCTGTAAAAACGATGGATTTGAATACTTTTTTGGTTAAAAGTTCATAAGACATACTCAGGTCATTGACAAAATAGCTGTCCAGTTTGGAACTTTCCGAATCGATATTCCCCATAAATTGCTCTCCTACGAATTTTGAAAGAAAGTTAACCTGCAGGTTTTTAAAAGGTGTAACAGCCAAGATGTTTCCCGCAACAATGCTTGGAGAATAAGCAATATCAGTATCTCCTAAATCCTGTAACACGCCATCTCTCTGAAAATGATAATCTACATTCTTATTAGTACTAAGGGTAATGTTAGGCCTGATGGACACCATTTCAGATAAAGTAACCGCCGCATCTAATTCAATTCCTATACGGTAACTGTCTCCCACATTTTCTCTCAAAGGAGAACCCACATCATCCAACGCACCGGTTAACACCAGTTGGTCCTTATAAAACATGAAATACGTATTTACGTTCAGTTTTGTTTTAGGGGTATTCAATCTCCAGCCCAATTCGAAATCATTTAGTTTTTCCGGTTTTGGATTTCCATTTTCATAATCGGTCCTGTTTGGCTCACGATTCGCACGCGCATATGACAGATATAAACTGTTTTTGGTGTTCACGGCATACGTTATGCCCGCTTTTGGATTAAAGAACTGGAATGTGTCATTCACTGATCCGGTTTCCGGGCTGTCTGCTTTATAGGTCACAGTCCTGATTTGTAAATCCCCGTACAAGCTCAGTTCTTTGGTTAACTGATAATTGGCTTTTGCAAAGATATTCTCGTCGATTTTAGTAGCCTGATCATTATAGTAATGGTCACCCAGTTCACTATCCGAAGCATACCTGGCCCAGATTACTTCTCCGTAGTGCAGCCCTTCATATTTGTTAAGCCCGTATCCGAGAATCAGGTCCAGGTTTTCATTTTTATAATTGGCAGAAAAAGTGGTTCCGTAAAAATCATTGTCCAGCCATTTTCTTCTGACCAAATCTGTTGTATTAACGGTTTCTCCTCCAATAACGATTGGTGTGAATCCATAATCAGCAAAATCGGCATCTTCTTTAAAACTTTCATAATAGCCTTTTCCTTTGGTATAATGCAAAGCCATATTCATATTCCAATGTTTCGATAATTTTTCGCTCCAATGCAATTGATAATGATCCTGGTTGTAGTTATCCACTTCATTTTCGTAAAACTTCATGGTTCCGGCATCATCAAAATACATTCCCGCAGAATTAAAAGTGCGGTTCGTTTTTAAGGTTGCGGCATCAATTCCATTCCAGGCTTGGTAGGTTCTTTCATGGCCTCCAAAAACAAGCGCCTTGATTAAAGTGGTTTTTCCAACGAAAGTTCCTTGCAGGAAATACGATTTTAAATCCGACGATGCCCGGTCAATGTAGCCGTCTGACGCAATATTAGAAAGCCTTCCGGCAATTTCAAACTGGTTGTTCATTAATCCGGTGCTGAATTTTACCGTATGTTTCCGGGTATTGAAACTTCCGCCGGAATTTGAAATCTCTCCTTTACTTTCCTTAGAATAGCTATCAGTAAGTAAATTCAGGCTTGCGCCAAAAGCTCCCGCTCCATTTGTTGAAGTTCCAACCCCGCGCTGTAATTGCAGGCTCTCTACAGAAGATGCGAAATCGGGCATATCGACAAAATAAGTTCCCATGCTTTCGCTATCGTTGTATGGGATTCCGTTTAAAGTCACATTCACACGCGTCCCGTCGCTTCCACGTACCCGGATTCCGGTGTAGCCCACGCCATTTCCTGCATCGGTAGTGGTAACCACCGATGGAAGGAAGTTCATTAATAATGGAATGTCCTGACCCAAATTGCGTTTCGCCAGCTCCTCTTTATTGATATTGGAAAAGGCCACAGGCGTTTGTTCGGTCACACGGACAGTGGAAACTAAAACTTCATCTAGATTGATTGTTTTGGATTTTGTAGTGTCGGTTTTGGTTTTTTCCTGTGCAAAAACACTACTGTTCGAAAATAGCGCCAAGGCTATAATCGAAGAAAATTTTAAAGCAGTTTTCATTCGTAAATAGATTACGAATAAAAGGGGTAATTATTCTGTTGTTAAATTAATTGTTTTTGACTTTGCGGTGAAATTGCCAGCGCGCGTTCTGGCTCCTTCGCTAAAAATGTTCACTGAACATTTTTTATCGCTCGGTCCTCCCTTGGCAGCATTACCTGCCCAGGTTCTTTGGGTATAATCTCAGCTCGTTATTTGGAGCACCCCTTTGAGACGGTGCAAATTTAGAAAAGTTATTTTGATATTCCGTTGGATTGGGCTTGGATTTTTATCAAAACACAAACTACATGACAATCAGCTAATTGAGGTCAGGTTTTCTTCGATTTTGCTTTAATTCGGACTGGCTGCGTTTGTTGTGAATCCGTTTTTTGATTACGGATTTAGGGACTTTAGTAGCTTTTCGTGCTTTTGGAACGAGTAAACCTTTTCTGATTATTTCCAGAAAACGCTTGATTACAATTTCCTTGTTCTTCAACTGGCTTCGGTCTTCATCACAGTTTAAAATCAGGATTTGTTCGTTGGTCAATCGTGTTGCCAACTTCATTTCTAAGAGCTTTTTTTCTTCTTCTGATAATGCCTGTGATGCAAACAAATCAAAAGAAAGTACCACTTTTGAGGATACTTTATTTACATTTTGGCCACCGGCCCCACTGCTGCGGACGGCCTTGAACTGTAATTCGGATATAATTTTTATAGCGTCCAATATTACTGTGGCTGATGGGCTGGTTTTAAAAGGTCATTGACGGTTTTTACAGGATTGAAGGTAATCAATGGAACTTCGACAAATAAGGTAATCCAGTTGGCCATCGCCCCGTTCCATAATCCGGGTAACTCATAGGCTTTAAGCGGTTTTCCGTTTTTATTTTTTTCTACAATGAAACCACTTTTGATATCAATGAATTGGGTCAGGTCAAATTTCTCGCCTTTGAAATCTTTGATGGCACACACCAAATCTACGGGATTGAAATGGGTTGCCTTCTGAAGAATATCTTTCTGTTGCGAGTTAGTCAAATCAATTTGTGAGGTTTCAATAATCTGGAGTGAGTCATTTCCTTTGGAATCTAATGTCCAGAATGGGCCGCCCCCCGGTTCGCCTTCATTTTTTACCATACCACAGACCCTGATTGGCCGGTTCAGTATGGCTTTGAGGTGGCTGATTTTATTTTCTAAGGTGTATTTTGTAAAGTCATCAATGACTCCGGTGTTGAGTTTATTTTTGACAAAAGTGGTGATCTCTTCAATGTCATGCTCTCGGACCTGCTCAATTTTGGTTAAATAGGAAAAAACCTGTTGTTGGATTTCGATGAGGGTTCCAGCCAGTGCTTTTTTATAAAAGGCAATGGTTTCAATATGATTTTGAATGACATTATCAATGTTTTTAATAAAAATAACATCCGCATCCAACGCATTCAGATTTTCAATCAGGGCTCCGTGACCTCCCGGACGGAAAACGAGTAGGCCATATTCATTTCTGAAAGGATTATTTTCCAAATCAACAGCAATGGTGTCGGTGGATTTTTTTTGGTAGGAGAATTTTACATCCACTTCAATTCCGGACTGGATTTTCATCTTGCTTTTTAGTGGGTCAACCTTCTTTTCAAACTGCTCCTGATGGATTTCCGAAACCGTGAAGTGTAAATGTGCAATCGTATTGGAACTGGAATAATAGGCGCTTTCGTTCAAATGCTCTTCCACCGGAGTTGCAACATGGTCTTTGTACTTATGAAAAGGCAGTACACCTTTTGGTTTGTTGGCAAAATCAAAATTATCGGAGGCCAGTATTTTTTTTATGAAATGATAATTCTTTTGATCTTGTTTCAAAGAATCAAAATCAGTAATTTCCGTTCGTAATCTATCATTGACCTGTTCGAAGAAAGGAAATTTTTCCAGGCCCGCTAAAAAAACAGTGAGGTTATTGGCTTTTTTCCGGTTGATGTAAGCGTTGATGGTTTCCGTTTCTGAATCAAACTCATTGAGGAATTCATTGAGAAATTTGAACATCCGGCTGGCTGCACCGGAAGCGGGTACGAATTTTTTTAGTTTCAGTTTTGATTTTTCATTGTCAAATAAATCTGCCGCGTTTTGGAATTGCAGTTCCGACAGTTTAATAATCCCATCCCCCAGGGTTGCCGGTCGGGACAAGAGGGCTTTTGATGCGCCGTTTTTAAAAATATTCAGTTGTTTCTGTATGGTTTCCAATTGAATCTCATTATCACAAATCTGCACATAATCCTTCGGCGAAAAGTTCATTTCCTTCGCTTTAGAGAGATTATCAATGATGCCTATGGCTTTGTTCAAACGGGTGACCATATTGCCGGATAGCACCATAAATGCCTTATCATTTTCAATTAATGCTTGTTTGAAAGTATCAAAGGTGGAGTTCCTGTCTAAAGGACTGTCTCTCAAATCGTCTTTTTCCCATGGGACATCCACATCGGTCAGGAAAAATAAATCATAGTCGTGTTCGCGTGCCGCTTTGTCTAAAATTGGATCGCAAAAGTTATAGTATATCTCGGAAAAAACCTTTGTTACCAGTAGAGATGTGTCGGCAAACAAATATTTGTTGGCAATCAGCAAAGCCTCGTTTTCCAGTCTTGTCTGGCCAACAGCAATAGGCATTAAATCTTCCGGTTCACAGCCTTTTTTAAGCTTATTCCATTTGTCCTGCAAATAATCGCGCGCAAATTCGGGGGCCCAAACTGTTTCATAGTGGGCTGCCAATTGTTTTGCTAAAGTCGTCTTGCCAGTACTTTCCGGTCCAAAAATCGCTATTTTTATAGTATTTGTGGGCTGCTGCTTAAGGTTTTCTTCCATTCTAAATAGCCATAAAAGGCAATGATTGTAAATATTATATATTGAATACTGGTAAAGGTGAATCCTTTTATAAAAAATAAAGGGATGCATATGATGTCACCAATGATCCACATGATCCAGTTTTCAATTTTTCTTTTGGCCATCAGCCACATTCCCACAAAGAAAATCCCGGTAACAAATGTGTCAACATAGGATGACCACGTTGTAAATTTATCAAAAATAAGATAGATAATAATAACAAAAATAATTGTTAGGGTAAAAATTATGGCAGCAATGGTCTTTTCGTTTTTAGTCATCCGGGAAATAGGATATTCGACCGTATCTCCTTTTTTTCGGGTCCAATGGTACCATCCATAAATGCTCATGATGAAATAATAGCCATTAATCGTCATATCGCCCAGGAGTGACCATTTATAAAGAAGGTACACATAGATTAAGGTGCTTATTATTCCGGTGGGGAATACCCATATGTTATCTTTCTTGGCGCACCAGACACTCCACAATCCAAAAATAACAGCGATGATTTCAAGAATGATATCGTGTGTGGGATACCCATTGTATTGGGAAAACAAATATTCGATCATTTTAGGAATTAAAAAAGTTGGAATCATTTTCGAAGGCAGTACCAATCACGACCATATCGGCTCCGGAATCATACGCGTTCTGGATTCCTTCTGTATTTCTGATGCCGCCACCAACAATCAGAGGAATCCCTATATTTTGAGAGACCAATTGAATCGTTTCCAATGGTACCGATAATTGGGCACCGCTGCCTGCCTCGAGATAAATCAGTTTGTTGCCGAGCATCTCTCCCGCCTGAGCTGTAGCAAGTGTCAATTCGTAATTATTCCGGTTTAACGGAGTTGTTTGACTTACGGTAGATACGGCCGTTTCGCCTCCGCTTTCTATGAGGATATACCCAGTCGATATGATTTCGAGCTGCGATTTTTTCAATAATGGAGCAGCTTTTACCTGATGGCCTATTAAATAATCAGGATTTCTGCCTGAGATCAGGGATAAAAACAAAATCCCGTCAGCTTTGTCCGAAATTTGGGAAGGATTCCCCGGAAAGAGCAAAATCGGTAGGGAAGAATTTTGTTTTAATCGCGCTATTAAATCGGCTATTATATCGGTTTCCACCAAGCTGCCGCCTATCAGGATATGCGTAGCGGGAGATTGATTGATCTTCTCGGTCAGTTTATTCAAGGCGTCCAATTCAATCTTATCCGGATCGAGCAGGATGGCCAATAGTTTGCGGCCGGATTTTTTTGCGGCCACGATTTCGTTGTAGAGCATTATTTCTCTTGTACATTAATTGATTTGGTAAAAGTAGGCCTTTTTTAAAATCCATAAAATTTTAATGGTATTTTTGTATGATATCCTATAATTTCACTAATGATACCGCAAGAATTATTAGAATCCCAAAATGCCGGCCGCAAGAAATACAGTAAGGGGGAGATTATTTTCCGCGAGGGAGAATTTCCAGCTTATTACTATCAGATTATTCACGGCGAAGTAAAAATGTCCAATTTTAATGATGACGGACGGGAATTTATCCAGGGAATCTTTCATGATACCCAAAGTTTCGGAGAGCCACCGTTGTTTTTGGAGCGTAGTTATCCGGCTAGTGCTATTGCGGTTACGGATTGTGAACTTTTTCAGCTTCCAAAAGATAAATTTCGGGATCTGGTTAAAGAAAATAATTCTATTTCGCTTTCTATTATTGAGAATTTGGCGCAGCGCCTTCATTATAAATCGGTAATGGCAGCCGAAATCTCTTCGCAGGAACCGGAACACCGCTTGCTCAAACTGATGGATTATTCAATCCGGTTTTTTAAAATCGAAAATGAAAAGGATGGCCATCGTATTGACCTGACCCGCCAGCAGATGGCAGATTTAACTGGCCTTCGCGTAGAAACTGTAATTAGAGCCATCAAGGCACTCGAAAGAAAAAACCTTGTTAAAATCATCAATCGAAAAGTGTATCGATAAATTTTTTAAGATTGTGATTTAAGTCATAAAACCCAAGCCTGTGCAGGTTATAAATTTGTGATAATTAAAATCACATAGTATGACACTTTATCAAAAAACGTTTCAGGAATTTGAAAATAAATATTTAGGATGTGCAACTATGGCTATCATTGGCCAAAGTTGTTTGGGTTCGGTCGCAGTAATGTATATCCTTATTAATGGAACATCTTTTTTTCAGATGGTTCAATTGGCCTTTGTGGTCGTTTCTTGTATGGGCGTGAACGGAGCCATTTTATCACAGCAGTCGCCTAAATTGGTGTTTAACCTGGTACTTAACAGCGCCATGGTAAGCTTTTTAATGATTATTATCAATACGATATTCCTTTAAAAAATGAAAAAAGACATTCAGAACCGGGCGGACTTATCATTATTAGTCCACGCTTTTTATTCCAAAATACGATTGAATGAGGAGATTGGCCCGGTATTTAACGAAACTATTAAAGATTGGGATTCCCACTTGGAAAAGCTGATTGATTTTTGGGAAAGTAATTTATTTGCCGTGAGGAAATATGTCGGAAATCCAATGTTGGTGCATGCCAAGCTGGATGAACAATTCAAGCATACCCTCGATCCGACACTTTTTGGATTGTGGCTGAATCTTTGGTTTGAGACTATTGAAGAATTGTTTGAAGGTGAGAATGTTGAAATCCTGAAACGTCGTGCCCGAAAAATGGGAACGGTGTTACTAGTGGCTATCTATGAAAATCGAGGCCCCGGTTATTCGGATTCCATGGCATAGACTAAAGTGAAATTTTCTATTTCTTCAAAATGGACGGCGAATTTTGTGACGATTCCCTTAAAATGAAGATACGCTGTGCCGTCTTTGTCTTCCATTGAAAATGGATCCATTTTAATATGATCCTTAAAGCTGATGCCCGCTTCGTTGCGGACTTTAAAGATGGCTTCTTTCGCTCCCCAGAGTACCGTTAATTTTCGAATGTAATTTTCATTTTCGGAATCCAAAAAATTGAACTCGCAATCGATAAATTTATCTGCAATCCGAATGATCTTTTCCCGCTGCATTTCCATATCGATACCAATATTGACGTCACTCAGAATGATGGCCGAAAACTCATGGGAATGGGTGATGGAGATGTGTTTGCCGTCTTTTAAAAGCGGTTTCCCGAACTCGTCATAGTTGACATCAAAATCAGAATAGCCAATGTGATGCAATAATTTGCGGACACTCAGGAAGGCGCGCTTCTGAAGTTCCGAACGCATTCCGCCCAGACGGATAATGTTCCTTTCGTTGAGTTCGACTTCGTTGCACAACTCCTCATAAGATTCTGTTATTTTCCAAACAAAAACCTGAATCGAATCGCTGACGTTAATTATTTTGTGTAATGGCATTGATTACTTCTGATTTAGCCCTGATAAAAGCGGCATCCCACGCCTTTTCGCGTGGATACAGCGGATAGCAGGAAATAGCTTTTAAAAATCATTTCATTAAAATTCAAAAGATTACATCTGTAAATAATTCATAATTATTAGGGAAATCATTTTAAATAAAAAAGGAATTCCGTAAATTTGCGCAATTATTTAGCAATTACAAATATATAATAGATGAGTACAACAACAATACCTTTTGTGGCCTACAAAGTGAAAGATATTTCTCTTGCGGCTTGGGGAAGAAAAGAAATCGAATTGGCAGAAGCAGAAATGCCAGGATTAATGGCGCTTCGCAGCGAATATAAAAACGAGCAGCCATTGAAAGGTGCGCGTATTGCAGGATGTCTTCACATGACGATCCAGACTGCAGTTTTAATTGAGACCTTGATTGCTCTTGGTGCTGAAGTGACCTGGAGTTCTTGTAATATTTTCTCAACTCAGGATCAGGCTGCCGCTGCCATTGCTGCTGCAGGAATTCAGGTTTATGCCTGGAAAGGTCTGAACGAGGAAGATTTTGACTGGTGTATCGAACAAACTTTATTCTTTGGCGAAGACAGACAACCGTTGAACATGATTTTGGATGATGGGGGAGATTTGACCAACATGGTTATTGACCGTTACCCGGAATTGGTTGCCGGAATCAAAGGTTTATCAGAAGAAACGACTACCGGTGTTCACAGACTTTACGAAAGAGTGAAAAACGGAACATTGCCAATGCCGGCAATCAACGTGAATGACTCGGTTACGAAATCGAAATTTGACAATAAATACGGTTGTAAAGAAAGTGCTGTAGACGCGATCCGTCGTGCAACAGACTTGATGTTGGCCGGAAAAAGAGTCATCGTTTGTGGTTATGGTGATGTGGGTAAAGGAACTGCGGCTTCTTTCAGAGGTGCGGGATCTATTGTTACCGTTACTGAAATTGACCCGATTTGTGCTTTGCAAGCTGCTATGGACGGATTTGAAGTTAAAAAATTAGATACTGTTATCGGTACAGCTGATATTATCATTACTACTACCGGAAATAAAGATATTGTTTTGGGAAGTCATTTCGAGAAAATGAAAGACAAGACTGTTGTTTGTAATATCGGTCACTTTGATAACGAAATTGATATGGCCTGGTTGAACAAAAACCACGGTGCGTCAAAAATTGAAATCAAACCACAGGTGGATAAATATACCATTGCAGGAAAAGACATTTTAGTCTTGGCAGAAGGTCGTTTGGTGAATTTAGGATGTGCTACAGGGCACCCAAGTTTTGTAATGAGTAACTCATTTACAAACCAGACTTTGGCTCAAATTGAATTATGGAAAAACAGTGCTGCGTATAACAATGACGTATATATGTTGCCAAAGCATTTGGATGAAAAAGTGGCGTTCTTACACTTGGCTAAATTGGGTGTTGAGTTGGAAGTGTTGCGTAACGACCAGGCAGAATACATTGGTGTTGCTGTTGAAGGACCATACAAACCAGAATATTACAGATACTAGTATTAGTCATTGCGAGGAAACGAAGCAATCTCACTATTATAATCTAAACCCTCGCTGAAAAGTGAGGGTTTTTTGTTTTACGATAAAATTTCAGTAATATTACTATAAAAATAAAACTTACAAATGAAAAAGCTGACTCTTACCTTAACATTGTGCGGATTGTTATTCGCCACTGCCTGTAAAAAAGAAGAAACGGTGACCACAACAACCGAAGACGGTCAGGTGACCGTGACTACAACGACTACCAAAAACAATCTGGACCTGGAAATTGGAGAAAGAGCCAAAACGAATCTGGACGAAGCCAAGAGAAAATTAGAAGAAGCCAGAGCTTCTGGAAATAGTGAAGCACAACAGGCAGCTCAAGCCGCAGTTGACAAAGCAGAAGCGGCTTGGCAATCGACCAAAGAAGGAGCTCAGGAAGTCAGAGAGGATTTGAAGGAAGGGTATAATGATGCATTGGAAAACGCCAAAGCAAAATAATCCACAATATAAAATACAAAAAAACCCGTTCGCCTTGGCGAACGGGTTTTTAATATCAAAAAAATCGTATTTCTTATGCTTCGAATGGAAGGATAGAAACGTATGATTTATTTTCACCTTTTTTCTGGAACTTAACCACTCCATCAACTCTAGCATGTAAAGTATGATCTTTACCCATGTAAACATTTTCACCTGGATTGTGTTTTGAACCTCTTTGTCTTACTATGATGTTCCCGGCAATAGCAGCTTGACCACCAAAAATCTTAACACCTAAACGTTTTGATTCTGATTCTCTACCATTCTTGGAACTACCGACACCTTTCTTGTGAGCCATGACGTATTAGTTTATAATGTTATTATTCTTGTGTTGTTTCTGCTTTTTTAGGAGCTTTTTTCTTTGGAGCTTCTACATCAGCAGTAACTTCAACAGCTTCTTTTTTTGCAGCAGTCTTTTTAGTTGTACCAGTCGCGCTGATTCCTTCAATTACAATTTGAGTAAGATACTGACGGTGTCCGTTTCTCTTTTTGTAACCTTTTCTTCTTTTCTTTTTGAAAATGATTACTTTATCTCCTTTTAAGTGTTGTAACACTTTGGCTTCTACTGAAGCACCTTCTATAGCTGGGGCGCCTAAAGTGATTGTACCGTTATCATCTAACAAAAGAACTTTGGCGAAAGAAATTTTCGAACCTTCTTCATTTGTCAAACGATTAACGTAAACCTTTAAGTCTTTGCTTACTTTAAATTGTTGCCCTGCTATCTCTACGATTGCGTACATAACAATGATGTTTAGTTAATTTTTAAG
The DNA here is from genome assembly GCF_007109225.1 of Flavobacterium sp. GT3R68. GTDB lineage: Bacteria > Bacteroidota > Bacteroidia > Flavobacteriales > Flavobacteriaceae > Flavobacterium. The sequence goes on along the minus strand of NZ_VJZK01000001.1, from coordinate 89,589 downwards.
GATGCAAATATACAACTTAAAATTTATTGTGCAATCACTTCTGCAAAAAAAATAGTTTTATTGGTAATCAGTCCTTTAAATTATTTTTTAACAGTATTAATCAAGCTAATAATCGTTAAATTCGCTTTAAATTAGGATAGTCAAATAATATATTGCGAAAAAAAAGTATTTTTGACGTAACAAAAAACAAAATTGCACTACCAATTCGTTTCAATCAACCAAATTATTAATCTTTTATGAAAAATTCATTAATGGCTTTAAGTTCTATGATTATGCTCGGCGGTACCGCATCAGCGCAAAAAGTAGCTTTTGAAGAGTACAATTTAGACAACGGGATGCATGTTATCTTGCATAACGATGCCTCGGCTCCTGTCGTAATCACATCAGTAATGTATCACGTAGGATCTAAGGACGAAAACCCGGAACGTACTGGATTCGCGCACTTTTTCGAACATTTATTGTTTGAAGGAACTGCCAATATCAAACGTGGCGAATGGTTCAAAATCGTTACTTCAAACGGAGGAATCAACAACGCGAACACTTCTGATGACAGAACCTATTACTATGAAGTTTTCCCTTCTAACAATTTAGAATTGGGATTATGGATGGAATCAGAAAGATTAATGCATCCGGTAATTAACCAAATTGGTGTGGATACCCAAAATGAGGTGGTAAAAGAAGAGAAACGTCTACGTGTTGACAACCAGCCTTACGGAAGCCTAATTGCCGAAGTAAAGAAAAATATGTTTGTGAATCACCCGTACCGTTGGGCAACCATCGGATCTATGGAGCATCTGGATGCTTCAAAACTGGAAGAATTCCAGGCATTCAACAAAAAATTCTATGTTCCTAACAATGCCGTTCTTGTAGTGGCAGGGGATTTGAATGACATTGCCAAAACTAAAGAATGGGTTCAGAAATATTTTGGGGCTATCCCGAGAGGAGCGGACATCGACAGAAAAACTTTTGTTGAAGCGCCGATTACCCAAACGATAAGAGCAACATACCAAGATCCGAACATCCAGAAACCAATGGTGGTAGCTTCGTACAGAACCCCATCAATGAAAACACGTGATGCCCGGGTTCTGGATATGATTTCGACGATCTTAAGCGACGGAAAAAGTTCAAGATTGTACAAAAAAATCGTAGAAGACAAGAAAATGGCGTTACAGATTGGAGCTTTCAGCTACAGCCAGGAAGATTACGGAATGTATATCCTTTACGGAATGCCGCAGGGAGACAATACTTCTGAAGCTATCGTTAAAGAAATAGATGAAGAAATTGTTAAAATCCAGAACGAGTTGCTTTCAGACAATGAAATGCAAAAACTGAAAAACAAATACGAAAACAATTATGTAAACGGAAATGCCAACGTTGAAGGTATTGCCGAAAACTTAGCTTCTTATTATTTATTATACGGGGATATAAATTTGATCAATACTGAAATTGAAATGTACCGTTCTATCACAGCTCAAGAAATCAGAGATGTTGCCAAGAAATATTTAAATCCAAACCAACGATTGATTTTGGATTATGTTCCATCAAAAGACAAAGCTCAAAACTAAGATATCCTCATGAAAAAAACACTTATAGTATTAAGCTTGTTTATAACAGTAATTATGCAAGCACAAGACAGAACTCAGCCAAAACCTGGTCCATCACCAGCTATTAATATTAAAAAACCAGCAACTTTTACTTTACCTAACGGACTCAAGGTTCTCGTAGTGGAGAACCATAAACTTCCTAGGGTTTCTTTTAATCTGACCATTGACAATACGCCAGGTTTGGAAGGATCTAAAAAAGGAGTGGACAATCTGACCAGCAGCTTAATTGGAAAAGGAAGTGCTACCATTTCAAAAGATGTCTTCAATGAGGAAATTGACTTCTTAGGTGCTGACATCACCTTTAACTCTGCCGGAGCTTCAGCAAACAGTTTGTCTAAATATTCAGGAAGAATTCTGGAATTAATGGCAGAAGGTGCCTTGAATCCAAATTTCACGCAAGCTGAATTCGACAAGGAAAGAGACAAATTAATAGAGCGTTTAAAAACAGATGAAAAAAATGTGGCTGCTGTAGCTTCGCGCGTTCAAAGCGTGTTGGCTTTCGGGAAGAACCATCCTTTTGGGGAATACCTGAGCGAAGAGACCATTAAAAACGTTACCCTTGAAGATGTAATCAACAACTATCACACGAATTTTGTTCCTGCGAATGCGTATTTAATTATCATTGGAGACGTTAAATTCAAAGACACTAAAAAAGCGGTGACCAAACTTTTTGGATCATGGAAAAAAGCGACTGCTCCAAGTCTGGAGTATGCTGAGCCAAAGAACGTTCAATATGCGCAAATCAACTTTATTGATATGCCAAACGCGGTTCAATCCGAAATTGCTTTGCAGAATACGGTGAATCTGAAAATGAATGACAAAGAATATTTTGCCGCTATTGTTGCGAACCAAATTTTGGGAGGTGACTTCAACAGTTACCTGAACATGAATTTGCGTGAGGCGCACGGTTGGACATATGGTGCCCGTTCAGGCATTAGCGGAAGCAAATATGTTTCTGCTTTCAGAGCTTCTACGCAAGTAAGAAATGCGGTTACTGATAGTGCAGTAGTTGAATTTTTCAATGAAATCAAAAAAATCAGAACTGAAAAAGTATCTGCTGAAGTATTGAACAATGTTAAGGCAGGTTACATTGGAAAATTTGTAATGCAAATTGAGAAACCACAAACGGTTGCGGGTTATGCATTAAGAATCAGAACGCAGGGCCTTCCTGAAGATTTCTACGAAAACTACATCAAAAACATCGAGGCAGTAACTGCTGAGGACGTTATGGCTGTAGCCAATAAATATTTCCTTGCTGACAATATCAGAGTAGTAATTGTAGGTAAAGGAAGCGAAGTGATTCCAGGTTTGGAAAAACTAAAAATCCCAATGTTCTATTTCGACAAATTTGGTAATCCTGTTGCCAAACCGGTAATGAAAAAAGAGGCTCCCGCCGGAGTTACCGTGAAAACTGTTTTAGACAATTATATCACTGCAATTGGTGGTGCTAAAGCGGTTGCGGCTGTGAAAACGATCTTTATGACGGGTTCAGCTACCATCCCACAAGCACCAATGCCTATAAAATTTACTGCTAAAAAGGACTTTAAAGGGAAAGCTTTAGTGAAAATCGAAATGGAAGGAATGGGCGAATTGTCGAAGCAAGTTGTGAATGATAAAATCGGTTATTCTGTGCAACAAGGACAAAGAAAAGATTTGACTCCTGAAGAATATATCGAGAGAAAAGCATCTGCTACGACATTCGAAGAATTGCTTATGTTGAAGAAAACGGATTTGGTTCTTGACGGAATCGAGTCTATCAACGGAAGTGATGCGTACATCATCAAAAATGGTAAATCAACTATATTCTACGATGTGAAATCAGGGTTGAAAGTTTCGGAAACAAAATTGGTTGAAAAAGGAGATAAGAAAATGACTGTGACTACCAATTATTCTGATTATAAAGAAATAAAAGGAGTTAAAATACCTTTCGGCATGGTAATCAATCAAGGAATGGAACTGGACTTTAAAATCTCTGAAGTAAAAATCAACGAAGGAGTAAACGATATCGATTTCCTTTAATCACATCGAAACCTATATGCAAAAAGGCCATCTGAAAAGATGGCCTTTTTTATTTTTTTGCCGATAAGTAAACGCCAAACAATATGATAAAAGCACCGAAAAACTGAACCAGCGTTAAGGATTCGTTGTCCACCAATCCCCAAAAGAACGCCACAATCGGAATCAGATAAGTGACCGACGAGGCAAAAATGGGGGAGGACATCTGAATCAATTTAAAGAAGATGATGTTCGCGATACCGGTCCCTACCACTCCCAAAATTAAGATAAACCAAACGGAATGTTGTACTTCCGGTTGCGCTGCCATGGAAAAAAAATCGGTAAAGGAAAGGACAACCAAAGCGGGAATAAGCAACACAGCAAAATTACCCGTAGTTATACTCAACGGACTCAGGTCGGACAAGTGTTTTTTAATCAGGTTCACATTCAGCGCATAGCAAATGGATGCAATTACGACTAAAATGGCATAATAGTAATTCTGTCCCGGATTGTTGATGGCGCCGTTAAAAATAAGCAACATGCAACCAATAAGGCCGATAACGACGCCGAAAAACTGCCGACGCGCAAAGGTCAATCCGAATACGAAAGCGCCTAAAAGCAGTGTGTAAAGCGGTGTCAATGAATTAAGAATAGCACTTACGGAGCTATTAATTTCCGTCTGTGCAAATGAAAACAGATAAACCGGCAGAAAAGTCCCGCATAGCGCAGTCAGAATAATAAATTTCCATTTTCCTAAAGGAATTAGCGTGAGGCTTTTTAAACCAATGACCAACAGAAAAACCGCAGCGAAAACAATCCGCAAAGATCCCAACTGAAACGGTGTTAATGCTACGAGCCCTCTTTTTATCAGGATAAAGGAACTTCCCCAAATGAGGGCTAAAATAATCAGTAACCCCCATTTTAATCTTTGTGCGCTCATAGCTGTTTTTTTTGCACATCAAAATTGTAATAATTTTATGAATTACCCCTTTCTTTTTTTTGTTATTTTTGCAAACACTTATAAATTAAGTGTTTGCCCTATATATAAATCTAAATTGATTATTATGAACTTTACCAAACCATTTTTGGCTTTAGCTTTAAGTAGCTTCCTGTTTATCAGTTGTAAAGAAACTGCTGCCGAGTCAAAATCAGAAACTTCAACTGAGGTTGCTGAAACTCCAAAAGAAGTGACTCCTGCTGTAAAACCGGAAACCGCCACTTTCAGTATTGAAGGAATGACCTGCTCTATGGGATGCGCCAAAACCATAGAGAAAGAACTTGCTGCGATGGACGGTGTTCAAAGTGCTACTGTAGATTTTGATAAAAAAACGGCTACCGTAGAATTTGATGCCACGAAACAGACTCCTGAAAAATTGGTAGAAACCGTAGAAGCAACTGCTGACGGGAAAACCTATAAGGTATCCAATCTGAAATCTTCCGGAAGTCAGGCGATGGTCTTTTCACAAGATCAGGAAAAAGAAAAAAAGGAAACAGCTGCTAAAAAGAAAGGCAAAGCGAGTACTGAAGCAAAATCAGGATGTTGTGCAGCAAAAAAGCAGTGTTCAGCGGACGAGAAAAAAGCAATTACCATGTAATAATTTGGTATTTCCATTATAAAAAAGGAGCTCAATTCAGCTCCTTTTTTTATTTCCATTTTAAACTTTCCATCAGGTTCTGCATGTCATTCTTCAGATAACTGGCTGCCGGCATAATCGAATCATAATTAGGCTTGGCATAAAAATACACTGAACCCGCAACAAAATGTTTTACGCTGTCGGTCACGTAAAACTGCGTATTGGTAGCGGCGTTTCCGCCCACCTGATAAAACATTCCGTATACCTTTTTATCGGGATTCAAGTACGGTTGTTCAAGGATATCGTCCGCCTTGATTACATGTTCATAGGTAAGCTTCTGAGCATCGCGGAGCAAGATATTGATATTGTTATTTACCGGTTTGTACGTCAGATATACCGTCGCTTTCATTTTAGGATAATTGATTTCAAAATTACAGTCGCCTTTTTGTTTGATGACCGCATTCGAATTAATGTCAAACGTAAATGGGCACGCATTTTCAAAATGGGCATATTCTGCCACCGGATAATCCAATCGGAGGTAACTCGATGGTTTTGGTACCACATCGTCCTTACAGCTGAAAAGAGTAAAACATGCCGATATGGCCAATGAAAAGGATATTATTTTTTGGAGCATTGTCTGGTTATTCAATAGTTATTTTAATTTGCTTAATTCGTTTTTTATCGACTGCTTCAATTGAAAACAAGCAGTTGCTGAAATTTATCTTCTGTCCTTTTTTTGGAAAATTACCTAATATTTCCAAAATAAATCCGCCCAATGTTTCGGCTTCTCCTTTGCTTGATTCAAAAAGGGCAGTGTCTACTTCGACCAATCGATAGAAATCCTTCAGGTTGGTTTTGCCTTCAAAAAGGAAATTTTTATCATTGATCTTCGAAAATCCGATATCGTCCGCGTCAAATTCATCACTGATATCGCCCACAATCTCTTCGATGACATCTTCCAGAGAGACAAGTCCCGAAGTTCCCCCATATTCATCCACTACAATCGCCAGATGGTTTTTCATGCTTTGAAAATCCTTCAGCAAATTGTCCAGTTTTTTGCTTTCGGGCACAAAAAAAGGAGGCCTGAGCAAAGTGACCCAATTAAAATCCTTTTTGTCAATGTGGGGAATTAAATCCTTCACAAACAAAACGCCTTCTATTTGGTCAATACTGTCCCGGAAAACCGGAATTCTCGAAAAGCCATTTTCAATGATTTTTGGCATGATCTCATCGAAAGCTTCGTCGATTTCTAATGCAAAAATATCAATTCTTGGGCTCATAACCTGCTTCGTGTCGGTATTTCCGAAAGAAACAATGCCTTCCAGTAATTTTTGTTCTTCTGGTGAGGTTCCTTCTGACGAGGTGAGTTCCAATGCCTGCGAGAGATGATTGACGGAGAATTTAGATTTTTGACGCCCCAGTTTTTCGTGTAAAAAAATGGTTGCAGATCGCATGGGCAGACTAATCGGAGAAAGTAACTGGTTCAGTATGGCCAATGGTTTAGCTATGAATTTAGCAAAACGGACGATGTTTCTGCTGGCGTAGACTTTTGGTAAAACTTCTCCAAATAATAAAATCAGGAAAGCCACTGCAAGTATTTCGACAAAAAATCTTAATGTGGTCGCCGCAATCGCAAAATGCCATCTTTTGCTTAAAAAAAAGAACAGTATTATAATCCCGATGTGGGTGAAATTACCGGCTACGATTAAGGTAGCCAATAGTTTTTTGGGTTTGTCCAACAATGTCCTTATGAGTTGGGATTTGGATTGATGCTTACGATCTAAATCCTCAAGATCTTGTGGTGTCAATGAGAAAAAAGCGACTTCTGCGCCCGAAATCAGCGCTGCGCAAACGAGCAGGAATAGCATTACTGGTAATCCGATTACCACATCGGTGTGCAGTGCTGAGATGAAGAAACTGGGAGGTTCCGGGTCCAAATTTAATGGAATTAGTTAAACATTTAGAAGGGAAGGTCATTCTCAGGAAGAGAAGGATTTTGCGGGTCAAAGTTAGTATTTTTTGCGGGCTCAGAGGTTGGCGGCGGTTTATTTCCTTCGGTATCTTTTTTAGTGGTCAGGAAAGTGAATTCGGTCACCTGGATTTCGGTCGTGTATTTTGTAGTGCCGTCTTCTGCCTGCCATTGACGGGATTTTATTCTTCCTTCAACATAAATTTTGTCTCCTTTCACCAGATATTTTTCGCAAATCTCCGCGGCTTTGTTCCGCACGACCAAATTATGCCATTCGGTGGTATTGATCTTTTCGTTGGTGGTCTTATTGATATAAGTCTCGTTTGTTGCCAAAGGAAATCGTCCGATGCAATTGCCGCCATCAAAATAATGCATCTTCACATCATCTCCAAGAAAGCCAATCAGCATCACTTTATTTAAGGTACCACTCATTTGATATTCGATTTAGGATTTAACTCAAATGTACGTTATTTTTGAGTTATTTCAAAAAATCATTTTCGATGAAATTAAAAATAACAATCGGGAATGGATGGCTTTTTAAGGTTTCATAATCCATCCCATTTTTGATGGTTCCGTTTATTTTTACTTTCCAGAATTTGATATGCAAGTGCTGGTGGGACAGTTTATGAACCTGGCTTTTAAAGTTATATTCGGATACCGAACTGATTCCATTTTCCGAAACCATGTCTCGGATGGGTTCAATGAGGTCTTCAATAATCGTCTCTTCTTCCGTTTCGATTAATGGGAATTCATATAAGTTATGCCAGATTCCTTTGTCAGTTCGTTTTTGGATGAGTGCTTTTTTGTCGTCATCTTCAATAATTAGGTAATTGAAAAACCGTTTTCTTACTTTCGGTTTTTTTGATTTTAACGGAAGTAAATGAATTTTATTTTTCTGCAACGCCACACAGCCGGAGTTCATCACGCAAGTATCGCAGTTGGGATTTTTCGGGACACATTGCATCGCGCCAAATTCCATAATAGCCTGGTTGAACAGTGCCGGATTAGCTTCGCTCAGTTCGGCTCCGCCTCGGGTGTCTTTCAACATTAATTCGAAGGCCAGGGCGGCGAATTCCTTTTTGGCGGAAGCCTGAGCAATATCGGTATCGATATCAAAAAAACGGGACAATACCCGGAACACGTTTCCGTCGACTACAGGAACTGCTTCGTCATAAGAGAAAGAGGCAATCGCAGCTGCGGTATATTCGCCGATGCCTTTTAGTTTCAGCAGGTCGTTATAATTATCGGGGAATATGCCATTAAGTTCGAATGCAACGTATTGTGCTGTTTTATGAAGGTTTCGGGCACGGGAATAATAACCTAATCCCTGCCAGAGTTTCAAAACCTGCTCTTCGGAGGCATTGGCCAGGTCAAAAACAGTTGGAAAAGCTTCGGTGAAAGACAAAAAATAGGGCAGTCCCTGTGCGACGCGCGTTTGCTGCAGCATAATTTCTGAGAGCCAAATCGGATATGGATTTTTCGTATTTCGCCACGGCAAATCACGCTTATTTTGTAAATACCATCGGGTTAACAAGTTAGAAAAATCCATAATTAAATATTGGACAGCAAAAGTAAAAGTTTATATGATTAAATTTTAATTGTTTATGGTTGATTAATTACTTTTTAAATGCATATATTTGCAGACCCAAAAAATAGTACAACATTATATAATAAGAAAGAAAATGACGAAAGCAGATATCGTAGCGAAAATTTCAGAAAAATTAGGTCTTGAAAAAGGAGACGTTCAAGCCACAGTAGAAACATTCATGGAAGAGGTAAAAAACTCTTTGGAAACTGGAGACAATGTTTATTTAAGAGGTTTCGGTAGTTTTATTATCAAAACTAGAGCCGAAAAAACAGGTAGAAATATCTCAAAAAACACGACTATCAAAATTCCTGCACACAACATTCCTGCTTTTAAACCGGCAAAAATATTTGTTGAGGGAGTTAAAACAAATAACGAAACAAAATAATTAACTAATCCATAAAACTACAAGATATGCCAAGTGGTAAAAAAAGAAAGAGACATAAGGTAGCGACTCACAAACGTAAAAAGAGAGCGAGAGCTAACCGTCACAAAAAGAAAAAGTAGTATAATACTACTTTTTTCTTTTTAGATTATTAAGTTCATTGAAATGGAAACCTTTTGATGGAGGACCTAAGATGTAAGATACGCGGTTGGTAAAACAACCGGTCATCTGCAATCTGAATCTGTCATCCAAATGTTTCACCGGGTTCAATACCTGTTAAAATATTGTTTAATCCATCTGTTCGTCATTTTGATGAATGGATAAAAATTTACAGTGTGAATAAAGAATTAATCATTCGATCTAGTTCCGAAGCCGTAGATTTTGCCTTATTAAAAGATGGAAAACTAATTGAATTACACAAGGAAGAAGAAAAAAGCAACTTTCAGGTTGGTGATATTTTTATTGCCAAAATCAGAAAACCAGTTGCCGGACTGAACGCCGCTTTTGTACATGTAGGCCACGACAAGGACGCCTTTTTACATTATCACGACTTAGGCCCAAATTTAGCTTCCCAACTGAAATTCATAAAACTTGTAAGCGCAGGTAAAATAAAAGATTTCTCCCTAAAAAACTTTCAGTTTGAAAAAGAGATTGACAAAGACGGTACGATCACAGACATCCTGAGTTCGAACCAGTCAATTTTAGTACAGGTCGTCAAAGAACCTATCTCTACCAAAGGACCAAGAATCAGCTCTGAGCTTTCTCTTGCCGGTCGATTTATTGTTCTCGTTCCTTTTTCTGATCGCGTTTCTATTTCACAAAAGATAGAATCCAAAGAAGAAAAAGATCGTCTTAAACGATTAGTGCATTCTATCAAACCAAAAGGATTTGGCGTTATTGTTCGTACAGTAGCCGAAGGCAAAAAAGTAGCCGAACTAGACAAAGATTTGCAGAACCTGCTCAGCAGATGGACTGCAATGTGTAAAAAATTACCAACTGCTCATCATCCGTCCAAGATATTAGGAGAGCTCAACAGGGCTTCTTCGATATTGAGAGATGTATTCAATGATACCTTCAGCGGTATTCATATAGATGAGGAAGAGTTGTACAACGAAACCAAGGACTATCTCCAGGAGATAGCGCCTTCAAAACAATCAATTGTTAAGTATTATCAATCTAACGACACACCTATTTTCGAGAAATATAACATAGAGAGACAAATCAAGACTTCGTTCGGTAAAACCGTATCGATGGCCAAAGGGGCTTACCTTATTATTGAGCACACCGAAGCTTTACACGTTATTGACGTGAACAGCGGAAACCGTTCCAATAAAGCCACCAATCAGGAAGATACCGCGATGGAAGTTAACATGATTGCCGCTGCCGAAATCGCCAGACAATTGCGTCTGAGAGATATGGGCGGGATCATTGTAGTCGATTTTATCGATTTGTCCAATCCCGAAAACCGAAAAGTGCTGTACGATTTCCTGAAAGAGGAAATGAGCGATGATAAAGCAAAGCACAAAATCCTGCCTCCGAGTAAATTTGGGTTAGTCCAGATTACAAGACAGCGGGTGAGACCAGAAGTGAACATCAAGACCAGAGAAGAAGATCCTAACAATGATAAAGGGGAGATCGAAGCTCCGATTTTGATTATCGACAGAATTGTTTCTGATCTGGAAAGAATTACAAAGACCCATCCAAATGTAGTGCTGAATGTACATCCGTTTGTGGGCGCATACCTTACCAAAGGTTTTCCATCAATACGCTCAAAGTGGTTTTTTGAACGTAAAAAATGGGTGAAAATTATACCTCGTGACGCTTACACGTATTTAGAATATCATTTCTTTGACACTAAAGGAAATGTAATTAAAGATTAAAATTTGAAAACCGCTTCTCGTAAGAGTAGCGGTTTTTTTATGACTCATTACGAGTAACAAAGCCTGTCATTGCGAGGGACGAAGCAATCTGGAGCTGATCCGGCTGTTTATTACAATCTTTTCTTTTTTAAAGAAAAAAAGAAAAGGATTTCCATGGCCATCCGGGCTAGTTAATCCGCGGTTAACTTACGCACTTCTTGCTCATTCAAAATCACCTGAATACGCACTATTTATTGGATTGAATTGATGAACTTTTCTTCTGGTCCGCTTAATGGAAAAGAATTATATTTTTTCCAATACTCTTCTTTAAAATTGGTACCGGCTTCAAAGATGGTTGTTTTATTATAACCTTCAGCAGGCATTGGTGCGTTGTTTTTGAATTCAAATACAAACAAGTCACTCATAAAGCTAAAATCATCATCCAATTTGTTACCCATTTTCACAAAGAAATCGACTTGTTTTCTATTGTATACTAATATGTATTGGTTGTTGACATATCGGAATTTGGTCCAATTTAATACATTTTTTACTTGTACTTTTGCTATTAGTATATTGACCAGCTTTGAATTGTTCAAGTGGCTTTCTGCGGAATAAATTTTAAATTCTAATATACTTTTAGTCTTAGGGTCTATAATTACATATCCTTCATTGAGCATCGATTTACTGGCAATATGGGGGATTATATGGATGTATTCATATTCGTCTCCGTTTGCTTCCTTTTTTAACTTCCTGATAAAATCATATTCTTTAGATTTTAGTAATCTTCCCAGTCCATCAAAATCATATGCATTCTTTACATAATCTTTTACATTAAACCCCGAATTCATATTGTCAACGTTGCCTTTACTTAGAGAATTATGCTCTTTGTTTTTGAGCGCCCTGTGTTGTGTTAACTGAATGTTGGATTTTCCGTTTCCTCTTTTGATGTAATAATCCACTAAAGCATCCGAAAACTTGGTGTAGTTGTTATTTACTTTAACAATTTCGCGGCAATAGCTTTTAAGCTGTGTGTTTTTTTGAATTTTAGCGGTAGATGATTTCAAGATTTTTTTTAAATACTTTTTGGCTGAAGTTTTTGAGACAACAATTTCATCTAAAATATAATTTTTAGGCTTTAAAAAAATCTCATTGGATTTCTCTTGAAGATTAACATGTAAAGGTTCATAGTTAATATGACTAAAGACTACTTTGTGGAAAGTTCCATGCAGAGTAAATTCTCCATTTTCGTTAGTGATTGAACCTGTTGTTTGGCTTTGACCACTGTCGTCAAATACAATATTGACAAATGGCAGAAGTTCCATAGTTTCGGAATCCCTAACAATTCCAGAAAATTGATTTTGGCTCCAAGATAAATGACTGATGAACAGTAGAATAATAATATTTCTCATGATTTATTTAAAGTTGAAGCACCAAATATAGGGCTTCTCGATAACAAATTATAGGAAAAGTACTATAAATTATAAATATTGTGTTCTGATTATTTACGCCTTTCCGCAAAAAAAAGCTTCATCAGTTCTGAGGATTCTTGTTCCAGCACCCCAATGGTTACGGTCGTTTTGGGGTGGAGTTGCGTACCCATAGTCATAAATCCGCGATTTTCATCTCGGGCTCCGAACACCACCCTTGAAATCTGACTCCAATATAGCGCACCGGCACACATCTGGCAAGGCTCGAGGGTAACATACAGCGTGCAGCCTGTCAGGTATTTTCCGCCCAGATAATTGGCTGCCGAGGTAATACCCTGCATTTCGGCATGAGCGGTTACGTCATGCAGCATTTCAGTAAGGTTATGAGTACGGGCAATAACCTTGTTGTCGACAACTATAACGGCGCCTACCGGGATTTCGCCTTTCGCGAAAGCCATTTCGGCTTCCTGCAGTGCTTTTTTCATGAAATAAATATCGTCAAAAGGATTTTCCATGGGGCAAAAATACGATTTCAAAGGGTATGATTGTAATATTTTCCACAATCACAACCCATCAATTGATCGTATAATTCCTTTTATTAATTCTTACTTTTGATTCCAAGCATTTGAACTATCATTTGAGTTACTTTATCGATTAAAGTTTCAATCGCGTGATTTGTAGGTAATTATCTTATGTTTGTGATTGACAAATTAGATTTTATTGCTAACTTTAACTTTGTTTGTTAATACTAAAAGCTTAATTATGAAATTAAATTACTATCTGTTCTTTTCCAGCAGTCGGCCACGTGGTCATCTACCATTCCGGTTGCCTGCATGTGTGCATAGACCACCGTTGAGCCGACGAATTTGAAGCCTCGTTTTTTTAGGTCCTTGCTGATTGTCTCAGAAAGTGGCGTAGCGGCTTTAATTTCTGACTGGTTTTTCAAATCGTTGATAATGGGTTTTCCATCGGTAAATTTCCAGATGTAATCGGCGAAACTGCCAAATTCCTTTTGGATAGTAATGAACGCTTTTGCATTGCTGACAGCGGCTTTTATTTTCAGTTGATTGCGGATTATGCCGGCATCGTTAAGCAGGCCCTGGATTTTTTCATCGTCGTAGCCCGCTACTTTTTTGTAGTCAAAATTATCAAAGGCTTTCCGGAAGTTCTCTCTTTTTTTTAAGATGGTAATCCAGCTTAGACCAGCCTGGAAGGTTTCGAGAATAAGGAATTCAAATAGTTTTTGATCGTCATAGACGGGAACGCCCCACTCTTCATCGTGGTATTTTTCGTAAATGTCGATCCCGATGCACCATTTGCATCTGATTTTGTCGGCCATGCTAATTAGGTTTAGATTTTTTTTAAAAATACAAAACATTTTATATATCGATTATTTTCTGACTTGCTATTTAAATATTCTAACAGCCCATGTATAAAACTTTATTTTTGAAATTAAAAAGACACCCGTTACTGTACAGCATCCGGTTTAGATTAGTGTCTAAAGCCGTGCCTTCGGATCGTGTTGAAAGTTTTTATTACAACAGGCTTAATCAAAAAAGCGATATTCCGGCGATCTACTATGAGCTGAATCATTTGATTTTTAATAACGAAACCACCGAACTTATCGATATCCAAAAAGCTGAAAAAATTGCAGTCTGGCTTCGCAATAATATAAAAGGCGGACCTGGATTAGGACATTCTTCGGGGAAAACCATACGAAAAATGGTTCGGGGTGAAGGGGGAGTCTGCAGTGATTTCTCGCAGGTCTTTAATAATTTCTGTGTGATTAATGATTTAAAAGTGAAAGAATGGGGATTGAAAATTCTGACCGACGATATCAACATACGGGGCGGGCATTCCTTCAATGAATTTTATTCCAAAGAATTAAAGAAATGGATTTTTATGGATGTGTCCAAATCCATCTGTTTTTACCAGAGTGACTCTGATATGCCCTTATCGGTTTTGGAGATTTTTAATCTGAAAAAAGAAAATAAAAAAATATACTTTGCACAATTCAATACCGAATATGCTATTGATACCAGAAACATCAACGACTTGTATCTGGATTCCGAATCGTACCCTTTTTTAATCACCAACTACTGCAATAAAACCTACGACTTCTTTCTGGACCGGCTTGGGTTTCTTCCACAGGCGCTGATCCACGGAATATTAATCCTTAGTGGAAAAAGTTATGTATTTGAATTCCCAACGCAAACTGTCTGACAATTAAAAATTCAAAACCAAAATGAGTTATATTTGGAATTATAATATTCGGAATATGTTTCGGCCCTAAATCCTTGTCTAAATGAAAAAACTGATTTCTATTATACTTTTAAGTTCAACAATTTTAACTACTCATGCTCAGATGAAGGCAGAAAATCCATTACTACAAACCTGGTCAGGCCCCTACGGTGGTGTTCCCGCATTTGATGAATATCGGGTTACCGATATAAAGGAAGCGATTGAAGCTGCCATTAGGGAAAAATTAACCGAATTGGATGCCATTGCCAACAATCCGGCACCGCCCACCTTCGAGAATACGATTATTGCATTAGAGGACTGCGGAAAAACAATTACCAGGGTTATGGCTGTTTTTGATATTTACGGGTCCAATATGAGCAGCCCGGAGTTTGAACCGATCGAAACGGAAATGTCTCCTAAGATTTCTGAACTTTGGGATAAGGAATACCAAAATGACAAATTGTTTTCCAGAATCGAACAATTACACAATTCTCCCGAAAAGAAAAAATTAAACAGTGAACAACAGCGTCTGGTGTGGCTTTATTACACCAATTTTGTCCGCCAGGGTGCACAGCTTGATACACAAAGCAAAGCTAAAGTGGCCCGGATGAATCAGGAATTAGCAGGACTTTTTACCCGGTTCAGCCAAAATCTATTGGCGGAAGAAAACAACCAATATATAGAATTAACTTCAGAGAAAGATTTTGACGGATTGCCTGCAGAAATAAAAAATGCGGCTATAGCGGATGCTAAAGACCGTAAATTAAATGTAATGGGATGCATCGCCAATACGCGTTCTTCCATTGAGCCTTTTTTGACATTTTCAACCCGAAGAGATTTGAGAGAAAGGGCGTGGACTATGTTTGTGAAGCGTGGGGATAATGGAAATTCGACGGATAATAATAAAATAGTAGTAGAAATACTGAAACTACGGACTCAAAAAGCAAAACTGCTCGGTTTTCAATCATTTGCTCATTGGAATTTATCCAATACGATGGCAAAAAGCCCGGAAAGAACTTTAGAATTGATGGAAGCGGTCTGGAAACCTGCAATTAAAAAAGTTGGTGAAGATGTGGCCGATATGCAAAAAATTGCCAACAATGAAGGCGGAATCTTCAAAATTGCCCCGTGGGATTATCGGTATTATGCCGAAAAAGTCAGAAAAGCCAAATACGATTTGGATCAGAATGATGTTAAGGAATATTTGCAATTGGAGAAACTGCGGGAAGGCATGTTTTGGGTGGCAGGTGAATTATTCAATTTAAAATTCGACCAGATTACCAATGTGTCCGTTTACCATCCGGATGTGAGAGTTTGGGAAGTGACCGATAAGATGACCGGAAAAGTGGTGGGATTATGGTATTTTGACCCATATGCGAGAGCAGGGAAACGCTCCGGTGCGTGGATGAGTGCGTTAAGGGACCAACAAAAACTGAACGGGAATATCGTTACTATCGTGTCCAATAATTGCAATTTCATAAAAGGAAATGAAAACCAACCAATATTGATTTCATGGGAAGATGCGAGCACGCTTTTTCATGAATTTGGACATGCTTTGCACGGGTTGTGTTCGAATGTAACCTATCCGAGTCTTGCGGGTACTTCAGTGGCAAGGGATTATGTGGAATTTCCTTCGCAGATATTGGAACGCTGGCTGGGTACACCGGAAGTCTTGAAAAGATTCGCATTGCATTACAAAACGAATGAGGCTTTGCCCCAAGCATTAGTGGAACGCATCGAAAAAGCGGCTTCTTTTAATGAAGGTTTTTCAACTGTGGAGACGATTTCAAGTTCTTTAGTAGATATGAAACTTCATCTGGAAACGGGTGTGATCGATCCGAAAAAATTTGAAAAAGAAACACTCACAAAATTGAATATGCCTTCTGAGATTGTAATGCGTCACCGTATTCCGCAATTTGGACATCTGTTTTCAAGTGATGGGTATGCGGCCGGATATTATAGTTATCTGTGGGCCGATGTCATCAGTGCCGATGCCTGGGAAGCGTTTACAGAGGCGAAAGGGCCGTATGATAAAACGGTAGCGAAAAGTTTATATGATAATGTCTTCAGTATTGGGAACACGATCGATCAGCAAGAAGCCTATCGGAAATTCCGTGGCAGGGATGCCAAAATTGATGCGTTGATGCGCGCAAGGAATTTCCCGATAAGCAAGAAATAGGATAACCTAAAAAAACAAAAAACCCCGAATGTGAATTCGGGATTTTTTTATTGAAGTTGGATGAACACCGAAACTAAAGAGAGTTTATTTCCAATATAAATAAATTCCCATTTTGTTTAAACGATTCCATCATTGATTTTTTACTTTTCAATTCAATAATCGGATCGGTGTAAATTGTGATGCTTTTAATTTCGTTGAATCTCGGGCAAAACCCTCTGCCACTATCCACCCTAATGGAGTCTTGGGGTAATACTTTAATTTCTGATATCAAATTTATGGTGTCTAAACGTATCACCATCTGATTGTAGGGTATGGTGTTTTTTAGAAAGGGTATTATCTGGTCTTTTTTCAATACTTTCTCTAATGATTCCTTATCATATTGAATTTTGAGTCTGAAATCTTTTTGGGAGTTGTTAACTATAATTGCAGAAGATCTTGGGTCACAAGAGCATACCGAAAAGCAAATCATTACGAATGTTAGAAACTTCATTTTGGATTTAGGATGAGTAATTATTTTCATGAAATAGAGTTGCTGCTGGTTCTTAATTTTCATTCAGTTGGTGGGTACGGATTACAAATCCGCCCTATCAGTTTAATAATCTAATTCATCAAAATTTTCAAAATCGAAGTAAAGTGTATCTCTTTCTTTAATGATTTGAAATACATTCGATTTTTGATGTTTTATTAATTTATATGGAGCTTGTATTTCAGAAATATCGGGCGAATAAATAAATGCATTATTGGCTAATTCTTTGTTTTTCGTTTTTTCAAATAGCCATTTAGGTTTATGGTTTTCATAAATCAGTCTACTTGTTTTATACAAAACCACAGAATTATTTAAAAGTAACGCCTTGCTTTGAATAGCCGTTTTTACGACGTTTAAAGTTAAACTATCTTAAAGGTTAAATAAGAAAAACCGTTCTGTTTCTGCTTTTTTCTGTCGCAATTAACAGATAAAATTGAAATAATTGTCATTGCTATTACTAGTGGTAAAATCTTTCTCATATCCTGACTACTGTATTCTAAATTGTAAGGTGTCCTTATTTTTTACTAAATATAAAATGTTGGAATTGGCTTTTTTATAAATTTCATAAGGTGTTTTTATTTTCCAAATATCCAATAGGATCTGGCCGTCCTCATTAAAAAGGGCAGTGCCGTCATCCAAAGATATTTCTTGTGAAAGCCACTTAGAAGAATTATTGTTTTTTTGTAAATAGACTCCTCCACCATAATAATACTCGTTGTTTAATATAAAGCCATTTTTTGTTTCTATATCATTTACTGTGAAATCAAATTCAGCATTAGGATTAATTTGTTTGTACTTTTTGGTATGGTCCAAGTATTCACAAGAATAAATAATTAGAAAAAAACCAATCGCAAATATATATGTGTAAAATATTTTAATTTAGTTTTCTTTCTGTATTTACTGAGTCCCAACATTAACACCGCCATTTTGAAATTTGCAATCATATTATTGAATTTTAGGTTGACTCCTCAAAAAAACAAGATACAACAAAGCCGTCTAAAATAATTAGACGGCTTTGTTTATGTTTTTCAGAAATTCTGAAAGATTATCCTAATGCTGCTCTTTTGAAACCGGTAACGATTAAGTTAGCGTCAACAGATTTAGCATATTCAGCAACGCTCATTTTGTTGTCTTTAATATAATCTTGGTTTACCAAAGTATTATCTTTAAAGAAACGAGCTAATTTACCTTTTGCGATGTTTTCCAACATAGCTTCCGGTTTACCTTCCTGACGCAAGATATCTTTAGCGATTTCAATTTCTTTAGCGATAGTATCAGCATCAACACCTGCTTCGTTCAACGCAATTGGAGCCATAGCTGCAGCTTGCATAGCAATGTTTCTGGCAGCTTCTTCAGCACCGTCAACTTTTGCAGAAAGCGCCACTAAAGTAGCGATTTTGTTTCCTGAGTGGATGTAAGACCCGATGAAAGCACCTTCTAATTTTTCGAAAGTTCTGATTTCCAGTTTTTCACCGATAACCCCTGTTTGCTCGATTAATTTTTCAGCAACAGTGATTCCGTTGAAATCAGCTGCTAAAAATTCTTCTTTAGTATTGAAGTTCAACGCTAAATTAGCCATTTCAGTAGCCATTTTCACGAAGTTTTCATTCATACCAACGAAGTCAGTTTCACAGTTCAAAGTAATTACGACACCAGCAGTTTTATCAGCGTTAACAACAGCAATTGCAGCACCTTCTGTAGATTCTCTATCAGATCTGTTTGCAGCTACTTTTTGTCCTTTTTTACGCAAGTTTTCGATCGCTAAATCGAAATCTCCTTCTGCTTCAACCAAGGCTTTTTTGCAGTCCATCATTCCTGCACCAGTGATTGTTCTTAATTTATTTACGTCCGCAGCCGTTATAGTTATAGTTGACATAATATTTTTTTTTTAATGTTAAAAGTAAAAATTCCAATTTTCAAATCCCAGATTCCAAGTTTATTAAATTATCAACGTTTGTTTCTAATTTATTCGGAATTTGGAATTTAAAATTTGGAATTTAAATGTTTATTTATTCTTCAGTTTTAGTCTCTACAACTTCAACAGCTTCTGGAGCCGCCTCTTCTGTAGTTTCTGTAGCTTCTGCTGTTGGAGTTGCTTCTTCTTTATCAGAAGTTCTGTTAGCAAGACCATCAATAACCGCAGCTGTTACTAAAGATAAAATCTTATCGATTGATTTAGAAGCATCATCATTTGCAGGGATAACATAATCAACCTCTCTTGGGTCAGAATTTGTATCAACCATTGCGAAAACTGGAATGTTTAATTTTTGAGCTTCTTTAATTGCGATGTGTTCAGCTTTAATATCAACTACGAACAATGCTGCAGGAAGTCTGGACATATCTGCGATTGAACCTAAGTTTTTCTCTAATTTAGCACGAAGACGATCAACTTGCAAACGCTCTTTTTTCGATAAAGTCATGAAAGTACCATCTTTCTTCATTTTGTCGATAGATGACATTTTCTTAACAGCTTTACGGATAGTAACGAAGTTAGTCAACATACCACCAGGCCATCTTTCAGTGATGTACGGCATGTTTGCAGCTTTTGCTTTTTCAGCAACGATGTCTTTTGCTTGTTTTTTGGTAGCAACGAATAAAATTTTTCTACCTGATGCAGCGATTTTTTTCAAAGCTTCATTAGCTTCTTCAATTTTTGCTGCAGTTTTATATAGGTTGATAATGTGAATACCATTACGTTCCATATAAATATAAGGGGCCATGTTTGGATCCCATTTTCTAGTCATGTGTCCGAAGTGAACACCTGCTTCTAGTAAATCTTTTACTTCTATTTTGTTTGACATTTTTTGTACTAGTTTACGTTCTGTTGATTAGCAATGTATAGATGGCAATTCCTTGGCTATATACATTTAGATGCTAAACTAATTTCCCACCTCGATGGGACAACAACAACATTGTTTTTAAATTTACACTGAAATTTTTTCAGTGCCTTTTCAATAATTTCAATGGCGCTACGGATAGGCATTGAAACAAATTCAATATTAACGTTTAGAGAACTGGAATCTCTTACGAGCTTTCTTCTGACCGAATTTCTTACGTTCAACCATTCTTGGATCTCTTGTTAACAAACCTTCTGGTTTAAGTATAGCTCTGTTTCCTTCGCCAACTTCACACATTACTCTTGCCAAAGCCATTCTTACAGCTTCTGCCTGACCTGTTGAACCACCTCCGTATACATTTACTTTTACGTCATAGTTTCCAACATTTTCTGTCAAAGACATTGGTTGTAATACTTTGTACTGTAAAGTAGCTGTTGGGAAATAAGTTGCAAACGGTTTTTTGTTTACAATGATTACTCCTGTTCCTTCTGATACATAAACACGTGCAACTGCACATTTTCTTCTACCGATTTTGTGAATAGCTGCCATTACTTAAGATCATTAAGGTTAACTGTTTTAGGTTTTTGAGCGCCTTGTTTGTGCTCAGTTCCTACAACAACATTTAAATTTCTGAAAAGTTCAGCTCCTAATTTGTTCTTAGGTAACATTCCTTTTACCGCTTTTTCCACTAGTAATGCAGGGTTTTTTGCCTGTAAAACTTTAGCAGTTAAAGTTCTTTGTCCTCCTGGGTAACCTGTATGACGCATGTAAATTTTGTCATCCATTTTTGTACCTGTAAGGTTAATTTTTTCTGAGTTGATAACAATTACGTTATCCCCGCAGTCCACGTGTGGTGTGTAACTTGGCTTGTACTTACCTCTAAGGATCATAGCGACCTTTGATGCAAGACGACCTAAGTTGTGACCTTCAGCGTCTACAACAATCCACTCTTTCGTAACGGTGGCTTTGCTGGCTGATTGTGTCTTGTAGCTTAATGCGTCCATAATATTATTTTAATTAAACATTCCATCCCCAATAAAGGGGTTGCAAAAGTACAAATATTTATTTTAAATACAAACCCTTATAAAAAAATCTTTTAAGAGTTGATTTTCAGATATAAGGCAAATGTCTTTTTGATTATAAATGAACAAGAAAAAAACAATATTTTTATATCTTAATATAATATTGTGGAATTAAAATAAAAAAATCATCTAAAAATAAATTCAGATGATTTTTTTATTTTGTTAAATCAATTATACGATAAATAAATTTGCAATAGTAACGGTTTGCTGGGTGGTCAGTGGTTCATCAAATGCTTCTGTTCCGGCCCCCACGCCAAATAAAGCGGCCGTGTTATAGCCTCCCTGAGTAGTGTTTTGTTCTCCGTCATAACTAGCTTGGGCCTGTATAGGTAATCCGCCTCGATCATTTCCGATGATCCATCCTTTTTGACCTCGTAACCTTCTTACTTCAGAAGCATGGCGTGCTTCAACAGAGTGAATTTGTAATGCGGCAGTCAGCAAATCTGGTGCTGATTTTAGATTGGCGGCCTGGCCTTTATACGCTCTAACTCCAGTGTCTTCAAATGCCTGAGCTAATGCTAAAAATGTAGGATAGTCATTAAATGGATCAAAAAGACCACCAACGGTAAAATCGAAAGTTGGTTTTGCTACAAAGTTAGCACTTGCTGTTCCGCCTAAAGCAGTAATCAGAAACGCCACGTGGTCTGATTCATGTGCTGCTATCTGTTGAAAAACCTTTAAATCGCGTCCGAGATTTTCAAGTGGAGGAATAACTCCGGAATCCAATCCCATTTGATAATATTCGTTTTCAAGGTATTCCAAAGTCAAGGCAAGCTGCAAAGCTCCGGTTGGTGTGCTTGGTGTTGGTGAAATATCTGCAGCATAGGCAGAACTTGTTAATGAAGCCAATCCAAAAGGAATACTAGCCAATGCTAAATTTTTTCCCAGTTGACCGAACTGACTAAAACTCTCACGTCTGGAGCTCTTACTTTGCATTACACCTTCGTTAGTAAAAGACTCTATAAATTTTATTATGTTCATAATTTCTAAATTTAAATGTTACGATTACGGTAAAAATTGCGCTGTAAAATCTGTTGTGATGAATCCGCTGGCTATCGGAATAACCTGTGAAGGGCTTTTCATGACATCTAATCCAGTGGTTGTATTAACCACATCGTCACCAGCAAAATCTTTTGAATTTGGATTAATCAAACTTCTGATTGCTGAAGCGTGCCGTGCTTCTACAGAAACTATTTTTCCAGCCAATAATAGGTAATCCGGGCTTGTTAATAATTTTCCGGCTCCGTTATATGCGGAGACTCCTGTATCTTCGAGCGCTTTAGCAGTAGCTAGTACCTGGTCGCGGTTGCCGAAATTTAGAGTTCCATATGAGAAAGCTAAAGTGGGTAGCAATTGTGTACTGGGACTTGGGAGTGCAGCAGTCAAAGCTGCTTTGAAGAATTCTCGGTGTATTACTTCATGATTAAAAAGGTCGATAAGCACTGCTTGATCTTCAGCCGTAAAAGTAGTAGTAAACCCTGCGGCATTGACTACTTTGGTGTAGAAGTCAGCTTCCAGCTGTTCTAGCGCATAGGCATAAGTAAGCACGCCAAAATCGCCGCCGCCTAAATCAAACACCCCGTTTCTTATGCCGGGAAGCTGGGAATCGGGTGGATTGTTGTTGTCGTCGTCATTATTACAGCCGGCTAACAATAAACTTGTACCCACAAGTGTGAGCCCGCTGAGTTTTAGAAAACTTCTTCTGTTAGTGAAGGAAGGTTTTACTTCTTCAACTTTTACTTCGTTTTTCATAATGTAACATTTAAGGTTTGACAATTAGAAGCCAAAGCAGTTGTTTTTTAGGAAACGAGTAGATAAAAATGGGAAATACATGACAATTATCGATTGCATGTATTTACATTTTCGGTTGGGTATGGTAAAATTAACAAAAACAATTTACTTAAAGCGCTGTATGTTAATACATTTAACATTAATTTTCATATTAATAGAAGAAATCTAATTGGTTCAAATTAGCGAATCTGCCGAGCGTAGCAGCAAGTAAAAATGAATTAAATTGAAGGGCAACGAATAAAAAAACGAAATCTAACAGTTGGAGTCATGTCTTTTTTTTATTTCCATTTCCTAATTGTTTTTCCTAATGGTTGGAAGCCCTAGGAATTTATCTCAAAAAAAACGTTTTGGAAATGGGAATAAGAAAATTAATGTGCTTCGAGCCAATTTTCTCCCTGACCTAATTCTACCTCCAATGGAACGGCCATTATAAAAGCATTTTCCATTTCATGTTTAATCATCGGTTTTATTTTTTCCAATTCCGACTTATGAACATCAAAAACCAATTCATCATGAACCTGCAGCAACATTTTGCTTTGCCAGTTTTCGGATGTCAGTTTTTTATGAATATTAATCATTGCAATTTTAATCACATCGGCAGCACTTCCCTGAATGGGAGCATTTACCGCATTTCGTTCGGCAGCACCACGGACAATGGCATTAGCCGAATTAATATCTTTCAGATAACGGCGTCGTCCTAAAATAGTCTGTACGTAACCGTTTTCCTGTGCGCTTTGTATCTGGTCCTGAATATATCCTTTCAGGGTAGGGTAAGATTGATAATAGGCGTCTATCAGATCTTTGGATTCCGAACGGGAAAGGGAGGTCTGATTGCTTAAACCAAAAGCAGAAACACCATAAATGATTCCGAAATTTACTGTTTTTGCGTGGCTTCTCTGCTCTCTGGTAACTTCTTCCAACGGCACATTAAATACTTTGGAAGCGGTGGCTTTATGAATATCTTCCCCGTTTTTAAATGAAGCAATCATATTTTCTTCGCCACTTAAAGCGGCAATAATGCGCAATTCTATTTGCGAATAATCGGCAGAAATTAACGTGTAGTTTTCATCTCTTGGAATAAATGCTTTCCGGATCTGCCTTCCTCTTTCGGTGCGGATCGGAATATTCTGCAAATTCGGATTATTCGAACTCAAACGGCCGGTTGCAGCCACGGTTTGCATATAATCGGTATGAATCCGCCCCGTGATGTTATTTACCTGCAACGGAAGCGCTTCAACATACGTATTTTGCAGCTTTACCAATTGGCGCCAGTCCAGAATATTCTGAACAAACGGACTTGACAAGGCCAAATACGATAAAACTTCCTCGCCGGTGGCATATTGACCTGTTTTGGTTTTCTTTTGCTTGACGCCGCCAATTTTCAATTTATCGAATAAAATATCGCCGAGCTGTTTTGGGGAGGCCAGATTGAATTTTTCGCCTGCGGCTTCATATATATTGGTCTCCAAAACCTTGATGTCGTCTTCGAGTTCTTTCGATAAGGATTTTAAAAAGGCAACATCAATGTTGATACCTTCTTTTTCCATGTCTGCCAAAACCGGAACAAGCGGGATTTCGAGTTCATCGAATAGTTTTTTTGTTTCGGTTTGTTCCAAAACAGGCTGGAAATGATGTTTCAGCTGTAAAGTGATATCAGCATCTTCAACGGCATATTCCTTGATATCTTCGAGTTCAATATCGCGCATTGTTTTTTGGTTTTTACCTTTTTTTCCAATTAATGCCTCAATCGGCTTTGGAGAATATTTGAGATAGGTTTCAGATAAAATATCCATTCCGTGACGCATATCAGGATTGATAAGGTAATGAGCAATCATCGTATCAAATAATTTTCCTTTTACGGAAATGCCATAATTTGAAAGTACTTTCAAATCGTATTTTAAATTCTGCCCTACCTTTTCAATGTTTTCATTATCGAAAAACGGAATAAATTGGTCAATCGTTTTCTGCGCTTCTTCACGGTTTGATGAAACGGGAACATAAAAGCCTTTCCCTACTTCCCATGAAAAAGAAAGTCCGACCAATTCTGCCTTCAAAGCATCGATTCCGGTGGTTTCGGTATCAAAACTTACCGATGTCTGTTTGAGCAGATTTTGCATCAGCAGTTTAATGGCGAAATCTCCCTGAACGGACTGGTAAAAATGCGCTGTATTTTCGATTGTTTTATAAAAGCTGGAAATTTGTTGTTCGCCTTCGTTTGAGTTGTCAGCAAATAAATCAAATTGCTGCTCGTTTTTCACAATCGTTTTTGTTGGCGCAAGCCCCTGTGTTTCAATACCAATGTAATTTTCTCTTCCGGTATAGAAAAGACTGTTGAACTGTTCTGCCATTCGGCGGAATTCCAGCTCACGAAATAATTCCTCTACTTTTTCTACATCAGGTTTCGTGAGTTCATAATCGTTTTCATTAAATATCACGTCACAGTCGCAAATAATAGTCGCCAGTTGTTTTGACAAAAGTCCCAAAGCTTTATTGGCTTCTATTTTTTCTTTCATGGCACCTTTAAGCAGGTGCGTATTTTCAAGAAGGTTTTCCATGGTGCCAAATTCTTTCAGGAATTTCTTCGCGGTAACTTCCCCGACGCCTGGCAGACCGGGAATATTATCGACTGCATCGCCCATCATTCCCAGAAAATCAATAACCTGGTCCGGCCGTTCTATTTCAAATTTTGCCAATACTTCCGGAACACCCCAGATTTCTATTCCGTTACCCATCCGGGCCGGTTTATACATAAAGATATTTTCGGAAACCAGCTGTGCAAAATCCTTGTCAGGAGTAACCATAAAAACCTGATAGTTTTCTTTTTCGGCTTGTTTTGCAATGGTGCCAATCAAATCATCGGCTTCGCAGCCTGCAGATTCTATTATCGGAATATGCATTGCGGTCAATAATTGCTGAATATAAGGAACCGCAATTTTGATGGCTTCCGGGGTTTCCTGCCTGTGTGATTTATAGGCGGGAAACATTTCGGTCCTTACAAAGCTGCCTTCTTTGTCAAATGCTACCGCCAGGTGATCTGGTTTTTCTCTTTTGATCACATCGAGTAAGGAATTCATGAAACCCATAATGGCCGAGGTGTCCATTCCTTTCGAATTGATTCTTGGATTTTTTATAAAAGCATAATAACCACGAAAAATAAGGGCGTAGGCATCAAGCAGAAATAAGCGTTTTTGGTGTGACATTTCAGGTCTGGATTAGAATCGCCAAAGATATAAAAAAATCAAGCCTTGCTTAGAAAGTTTTCTTTTGATATTATTTGGCATCTTCGATAAGATTACATTGCTATATGTTAAAGCCTGCATTTTTGATAAAAATTATTTAATAATTTTAGCTTTTTCTTAAAAAATGTTTAATATTAGTGCATTTGGTTATTAATTTCGTATTTTTGTAATGCCCCTAATCAACAATACCACATATGAAATTCTATTTGTCTCAAAAAACGCGTTTAAACACGTTTGGGTCTATCATGGCAATATTTTTATTGTCATTGCAAATTCATGCTCAGGTGGGAATTGGTACAGTCACTCCGGATGCGAGTGCAGCATTGGATATTTCGTCTACTACACAAGGAATGCTGACTCCCCGGATTACTACAGCTCAAAGGATAGCTATAGCGTCCCCGGCTAATGGATTGATGGTTTTTGATACGGATGTAAAATCTTTTTTGTATTATGATTCTTCCACTTCCACTTGGATAAAAGTATTTGGAGATAAGGACGGTCGTCTAAAATTTAAGAGAATTAAATCTACTGATGTGCTTACAACGATTTTGGCTACTGAATTAGCTGCCGGTGGTGGGGCAAAATACCTATTGGATGCAAGTACTTTTTATGAGATTAATGGAACTGTGATTTTTAATTTTCCGATTGAAATGAACAACGCCTACATAGGTGGTATGGATACTTCCGAAGATAAATTAGTTAAGGTCTCCGGAGATCTCTTTACCGGTGCAACCGGCGGTGCCCTAAAATCAATGACCTTAGTGGCCAGTGGAGGAAATGTTTTTAATCTAATAGGAACCGGTTCTATCGCTGCAGGGACCCAGACGCTTCAGGGATTGTGTTGTCGGAAATTCGGCCAGTGTGGGTAAAATTGAGAATTTCTCGCTGGTTTTTATTAGTATTGTAAATTTTTCAGGAAATGCTTCAGGCATTATATACAAAGACATCAGTAAGCTATTACTTAGTAATGCGGGATGGTTCGGAAATAATTCCGGAACTTTTGAAACATTTCAGGGAACTTTTGGCCTGATCGGAAAAGTCGGTGGATTCAGTGAAGTTATTGGCACCAATATTGGTGTGGATGTTTCTTCTAATCCCATAATAACAGGTGATGCCATTATGGAAACAGTACTTTTTACCGGTACCCTTACCTCGGGCCAGTATGTTAAGGGATACAGTCCTGCCGTATATACGGGTTTTAATTTCAATAATAAGTGGGCGGTTCGTTGCGCGGGAATTCCTTTAGAGGCTGATGGTGTGGCTATAGGCGATATTAATATTGATTATCCTGTTGGTTCGGGAGCCGCTACAACTTTGTCGGGGACGCCGGTTAAACTGGCGGGGACCACCACATCAAGCGATCTTTTCCGATTTACTACTGATGGTGGGGTTAATAACCGACTAAAATATGTCGGAACCAAATCCCGTTACTTCAGGGTGGGAGGCTCAATTTCTTTCCAGTCCAGCTCGAACGGCGCTGTATATATCTTTTATATTGCAAAAAATGGGACACCTATCAACAGTTCCAAGGTATATGTAACTTCCAATTCCCCCACTGATATTATAGCGATGCCCATAGTGGTTATGGTACCTATGGCTACTAATGATTATATTGAGGTTTTTGCAACGCGATATTCCGGGACAGGAAATATTTTGACAATTTCATTAAATCTTACGGTCAATTAAATTCTAAATACGACTTCTGATGATAATTCAGCAAACAGTTGATTTTTCCAGAGTCTTTATTTATAAATAGCTATAAGTCAGGCCGTTAATCATAATCTGTTGTTAAAAATTCACTTCATCGATAAAAACATTCACTTTATCGATATAAGTTTGCAATGACTATTATTTTAATATTCATGATTTTGTAAATTTATAGAATATGGCTTTGCACCGAACGAATTCTTTTGTTATTTTGTCTAAAACTTCTTTATATATGCTTATACGCATCGTGTTCTTATGTCTCATTCTTATTATCATCGAGCTATATGCTTTTCAGGCATTAAAAACTCTGGTGAAGGATAAATGGATATTGACATTCTATCAGGTTTTCAGTTCGCTGTTGCTGGTATATATTGTTTATTCCTTTCTTCAATTTGACCGGTCAGTTGGGCAAACCAAGCAGACGATGCTGTCGACGGCACTGCTTCTTTTGGTATATGTTCCGAAAATGATTTTATCGATAGTACTATTGGGCGAAGATGTGTTCCGGCTCGGCGCGGGCTCGGTAAATTATTTCACGATGAAAGACGAACATGTCAGTTTCCTCGCGTCCAGGAGAAAATTCGTCAGCCAAATTGGCTTGGGCATTGCAGCGGTTCCTTTTTTATCATTGCTTTACGGAGTTACTATTGGAAAATACAACTACAAAGTCATCAAACAGCGCATATTTTTCGATGATTTGCCGGATGATTTCGATGGTTTTACGGTTACACATATCTCAGATGTTCATAGCGGTAGTTTTGATAATCCTGAAAAAATCAATTATGCTATTGATCTGATTAATGAACAAAATTCGGATATGATCTTGTTTACCGGTGATATTGTTAATACCGATGCGAAAGAAATGAATCCGTGGATTGACACCTTCAAAAGGATCCAGAAACACCAATATGGGAAATATTCCGTTTTAGGCAATCATGATTATGGGGAATATGTTACTTGGCCAACCGAAAAAGACAAACAGGATAATTTTCAGGCCATCAAGGATGTTTATGGTGAAATCGATTTCAAACTTTTATTGAACGAACATAAGTATATCGAGAAAGGCAACTCAAAAATTGCATTGGTCGGAGTGGAGAACTGGGGACATAACTTTAAAAAATTAGGCGATATCGATAAAGCTTCAGAACATATCCAAAAAGAAGATTTTAAGATATTGATGAGTCATGATCCAAGCCATTGGGACTATATCGTGCAACATCATGATAAAAACTTTCATCTGACGTTGTCGGGACATACCCATGGAATGCAATTCGGAATTGAGATTCCCGGGTTTTTTAAATGGAGCCTGGCGCAGTATGTTTATAAGCAATGGGCGGGTTTGTATCAAAACGCTGGCCGTTATGTTTATGTGAACCGCGGTTTTGGTTTTCATGCCTATCCGGGACGCGTCGGTATTATGCCGGAGATAACTGTCATTGAACTAAAAAAAGCTAAAAACGTGGCTTAGATTATTTAAAACATTATATTTGTATAATGATATCTCTCTTCAGTAGTGTAAAATAATTTAATTTTTGTTTTTATGTCAAAATTTGGAGAACTTATAAATGCTCATACCCCTGTGTTAATTGACTTTTACACAGAATGGAACGAACCTTCTGTTTCCATGCATCCGGTAATCAGAGACGTTGCTGCGGCCCTTGGAGATAAAGCAAAAGTCATAAAAATTGATGTCGATAAAAATCAGGAATTGGCCGATGCATTGCGCATAAAGGGGCTTCCGACTCTTATGATATATAAAGA
Source organism: Flavobacterium sp. GT3R68 (assembly GCF_007109225.1). Classification (GTDB taxonomy): domain Bacteria; phylum Bacteroidota; class Bacteroidia; order Flavobacteriales; family Flavobacteriaceae; genus Flavobacterium. Next base: position 59,828 of record NZ_VJZK01000001.1, on the reverse strand, counting down.
AGGACAAATGATCTGGAGACAATCCGGTGAACTCGATGCAAATACCATTATCGGTATTGTTCAGGACCAGATTTAATTTTTGAATCTGAATCAACTGTGCTCTTACTCATTAAAGCCTGATTGCTTTACAATTGTACTTGTTTTTACTCAAAAATTCCAAAGTTCTTGGCAAGGTATATTCCAGATTAGGAAATGCTTTTACACTGTCGTGAAAAACGATGATGCTTCCGGATTGCACATGCTTCAACACATTTTCTAAACATTGTTTCGGAGATATCGTCCTGTCAAAATCCGCACTCAATACATCCCACATTATGATTTGATACCCTTTCTCGCGCAAGACCTTCGCTTGTGATGGTTTTGTGCGTCCATAAGGAGGACGGAATAATTTGGCTCCATCGTTATTTTCTGATGTATTTTCATATTTCTGAATTTTCTTCTCGCATAGAGCCACATTATCCAGATACTGGGTTTTTGAAGTCTTCCAGCCATTCAGATGGTCGAACGTATGATTGCCTATCGAATGTCCGTCAACGATTATTTTAGAGTAAATATCAGGGTATTTTTCGATGTTGTTACCAATGCAGAAAAAAGTGGCTTCGGCCTGGTATTTTTTCAATTGCGACAAAACCCATTCGGTTACTTGCGGGGTAGGCCCGTCATCAAAAGTCAGATATACTGTTTTTTCGTCGTTCGGAATATCCCAAACATACCTGAAGAGCAACTTTTTTACTAAAGCATTTGTTTTGATCCAATAAAACATAGTCGGAATTGATTTTAAAAAAACCGGTCAGATGACCGGTTTTAATTGAATAAACCTTATTCATTGTCACGCCCGAAACGCTCGAACATCAAATTGTAAGTATTGAAAATTATGCGGTTTTTGTTGTAAAACTCCAAGTCCCCTCTTTCTTTCATTACGCTTAGTAAACTTCTGTAACGCTCAATATCAGTCACGATATCGATGGCGATAACGCCTTGTTCAGATGATTTCATATTTCTGTAGTACTTCAGGTTTTCCTGGTATTTAGTCATCAACTGAGTAAGCAGCTGACGTGCTTTTTGTTTTTCACCAATTGCATAATATCCACCGGCGAAAGGCTCGACCATCGTATAGTAGTCATAATGTTCCAACGGCATTTTGGCCATCGCCAAATCAATAATTTTCTTCGCTTTTTCCTTTTTTCCCTCATTGACTAACTGCTCCATTAACCTGGCCATATTGGTTCGGTAAGAGATACTGTTTTTTCTGGTTTCCGGATCGTGATAAATGGTAGGGCTATCTCCATTACCCCAATCCCATTTCATAACAATGTCGTACATTTTATCAGAATCAATCTTACCCATGTCAAGCTGGCTTTGATCTTTCGTAAGAGTCGTTTTTATTGGTACCAATTTATACACCAGACCGTCTAACTGCAGGTAATCTTTCATCCATAGGTAATCATCATCACCAAAACTTCCTCCGGTAAAATAAATCGGTCTTTTCCAGTTGTTATTCGCAACTAAATCCAACATCATTACGCGGTTTTTATACAATGCTTTTCCTTTAATATCTACGTCAATATATGGAACGATGGAGTCATTTAATTCTGGGCTCACCACCTTGTTCTTGATGATGTTGTTTTTGTCGATTGGAATTCGGATCTTATTGGTTGGATAAAAATGGATTTTCTGTCCGTTCTGCATTTCAACAACCGTTCGGGCATCATCACTCTTTATGAAGTTCATGAAATCTTTAATGTTCCAGCGGTTTTCCGTTATCGGATTGTGAATAACATAGTCGAGTTTGTCTCCCACATATTGGTCATGAGTGAATGAAATAGGCAACCCTTCCGATTTGTATGATTTGCTTTTCATTTGATCGATATACCAATCGGTCATAAAAAGACTGGTGTTTACAATCTTGATGTCCGTTCTTACATTTTCGATTTCCTGCGCGTACCAAAGCGGGAAGGTGTCATTATCACCAATGGTAAATAAGATGGCATTTGGCTCACACGAATTCAAATAATTTTTTGCCATTGCAATAGCCGTGTACTTATCGGAGCGGTCATGATCATCCCAGTTTTGGAAAGCCATTAAAACGGGAACGGCCAATACGCAAATCCCAATAACGATTGGTCCGGCAATTTTTGACTGGACGTATTTTTTGGATGAATCAAAAATGGCATAAACCCCCATACCAATCCAAATGGCAAACACATAAAAAGATCCTACTAAAGCATAGTCTCTTTCACGAGGTTCGAAAGGCCTTTCGTTAAGGTAGATTTTTAGAGCCAGTCCGGTAAATAAGAATAAAGCTAATAAAACATAGAAACTCTTTTGGTCTTTTTTGGCGTGATACAACAAACCGATAACTCCTAATAAAAAGGGTAAGAAATAATAAAGATTGCGTCCTTTATTGTGCCGTGCATCGGATGGTAAATCCACTTGGGAACCGACATGCATTTCATCTATAAAATTGATTCCGCTCAGCCAGTTTCCGTTCAGGTTGTCATATTTTCCCTGGATGTCGTTTTGTCTTCCGGTAAAATTCCACATCAGATATCTCCAATACATGTATCCGAATTGGTATTCGAACATAAAGCCTAAATTATCTGCGGTTGTAGGTTTTTCAATAATTAAATAATCGCCATAACTTTTCAGGAATGACACGTAGCCTTCGTTGTCAATTTGTTTGGATGCATAAGCATTTCTGAATTCCGAAACTGTTTTTTCAACTTCATTTCGCAATTGAGCGGTAGCTTTGCCAATTTCCTCCTCGTTTAATTGATTGATGTCAATTCCGTATTTGCCTAGTTCATCTTCATAGGGATAATTTGGATCTATCTTGAATTCAAGAACATGCGTAAAATTCATGTAGTTTTCGACATGTTCTGTACTCCACATTCTGGGCAAAATTGCTTTGTGGTTGTTGTCGCTGTTCTGCTCGGCATTTTTATAATTGTTTACAATTACGTATTTTCCGGATTTATAATCTCTTTCGTAATTGGGTGCTTTATCCAAGTAAGGATTCTCTTTGTCTAATCCTGCAAAAGAATCTGAATATTGGGGGCCGTAAAACAAAGGGTTAACGCCATATTGTTCTCTGTTGTAATAGGCAAGAACTTCGCGTGCATCGGAAGGTTTGTTTTCGTTGATAACCGTATTGGCATTGGCACGTATTGGCAACATCATCCAGGTAGAAAACCCGATTAAGATGAATAAAATGCACAGTATTGCTGTGTTTATATGAGCATATCCTTTCTTTTTGGTATAATTCAATCCAAAATAAAAAAATGCTATGAAAATTAAGGCAACAAAAATAGTCCCTGAATCAAATGGCATTCCCATGTCGTTTACCATAAAAACCTCTGCATTGGCAAAGAAAGCCATCGTTAACGGCAACAGTAATTTAAAAATGAACAATAAAATGGACACCACTACTACGTTGGCAATGATAAAATTTTTAACTGTTATTTTTTCATAGTTTTTAAAAAAATATAAAAATCCAATCGAAGGAATGGTCAGCAAGGCCATGAAATGTACCCCAAACGAAAGTCCAATTACTAGAGAAATAATCAACAACCATCTGTTGGCTCTTGGATTGTACATGTCCTGTTCCCAGCGTAATCCCAACCAGAATAACAAGGCTATCAATAAGGTTGCCATTGCATAAACTTCGGCTTCGACCGCATTAAACCAGAAACTATCCGAAAATGTGTAGGCTAAAGCCCCAACAAAAGAGCTTCCTAAAATAACTATAGCATTGTTTTTACTTAGTGTTTTGTGTTCTTTATCAGAGTCGTCAGAGTCAGCAAATCGTAAAACAATTTTTTTCAATACTATTGAAGAAGACCAAAATAACAGTAATATGGTAAAGGCGCTCGAAAATACGGACATCATATTAACCATCAACGCAACATGTTTTTCATCAATCGCAAACATCGCAAAAAAGGCGCCAATCATTTGGTATAGAGGAGCTCCTGGCGGATGGCCTACTTCAAGTTTGGCTGCGGTGGCAATATATTCCCCACAGTCCCAGAAACTCATTGTTGGTTCAACGGTAAGTGTGTAGGTGACTAATGCAATTGAAAAAGTAAGCCAACCTAAAATTGTATTCCACTTGTTGAAATTGAAGTTTACCATATTTAGAGTATGAATTTTTTAGTGTTTTTTATTGGTGTTACAAAGAAAATGTTTTTTTTGGTTAAAGAAATGCAAAAAAAATATTTTTAATTTTTTTTCTCAAAAAATTTGTGAAACATAAATTTTAGTTTAAATTTGCACTCGCTTAACAGCAATGGAATTGGTCTATGGTGTAATGGTAACACAACTGTTTTTGGTGCAGTCTTTCAAGGTTCGAGTCCTTGTAGACCAACAAAAAACTCCTCAAGTAATTGAGGAGTTTTTTTTATGTCTGAACTTAAATGTATTAGATCTTAAAAGTAATTACCGGTCTAACGGCATGGTTTACCAAATCTTCGCTGATGCTACCGTTGAAAAAATGGGCAAATCCGGTTCTTCCATGGGTACACATGCCGATTAAATCAGCATTTACGCTGCTGGCATAATTCAAAATGCCTTTTTCTACATTGACATCATTATAGATATGCATCGTATGGTTGGGAAGGTCATAATCTTTCACGAAATCTTTCATGATTTTTTCGGCCACGGCAGTCGATTTAAAACTGTTTGGCGTGTTGATCATTACCAAATCGACGTGCGAGTCAAATATTTTGGCAAATTCAAGTAGTTTTTTAAAGGATGATTTTATTTCTGATGAGAAATCTGAAGCAAAAAGCAAACGGTCTGCTTTGAAATCTCCATTTTCATTTTTAATAACCAAAACAGGTACATCGGATGTTCTTATCACTTTTTCGGTATTGGAACCAATAAACATTTCCTCGAATCCGGAAGCACCATGAGATCCCATTACTATAAGGTCAATCTGGTTTTTCTGACTGATTCCTAAAATCCCATCGAATGCTTTGTGAAACTGAATGATCTCGGATACGTTCAGTCCTTCCAGGAAATCGATGTCCATCAGCTCTTCCAATTTTTCGATAGCACGATCTTTAAAAAACATGATCTGTGGAATATCGGCACCGTTTGATAGTGCATCTTTTGACTGCTGAGGTAGTTCTAACATGTGAAGTAGGATAATCTCGCTATTGTTTTTTCTGGCAATTTGGGCTGCTACTCTTAATGCAGATTCAGCATGCTTAGAAAAGTCCGTAGGAACAAGAATTCGTTTCATAATTTGAAGTGTAAGAAAATTATATTAATATAGTTTTGGTTTATAAAATAAAGATAATAAATATTTTAACATTACACACATTTTTTGATTTATAAAAAAAACACTATATTTGCAGCGTTATTTATTAAAAGTTAGATAATGAGGGGACATTTGTCCCCTCTTTTTATAAAGATATGACATTCAAAGAAAAAGTAAATGAGTTACTGGTAGAGGGACTAAAAGAAAAGCCATCGGTTTTTTTAATTGACCTGACTATTACGGATAATTTTAAAATTATCGTAACTTTAGATGGTGATAACGGAGTGACGCTGCAGGATTGCATCGATATGAGTCGCGCTATCGATCAGCATTTAGATCGGGAAGAGCAGGATTTTTCCCTGGAAGTGGCTTCGGCCGGAGTTTCAGAACCTTTGAAACACTTGAGACAGTACAGGAAAAACGTTGGCAGAAACCTGCGTGTTAAAACCGCCGCCGAAACGATAGAGGCAGCATTAGTGGATGCTAATGATGATTTTATCGTTCTGGAATGGGAAGCAAGAGAACCCAAAAAGATTGGAAAAGGTAAAGAAACTGTCCAGAAAAGACAGGAGATTCCTTATGCAGATATAAAAGAAGCAATTGTTACAATAACATTTTAATTAAAAAGTTGGCATGGAAAATTTAGCATTAATCGATTCATTTTCAGAGTTTAAAGACGATAAACTTATTGATCGTGTAACGCTTATGGCGATTTTGGAAGATGTGTTTAGAAATGCATTGAAGAAGAAATTCGGTTCAGATGATAATTTTGATATAATTATTAATCCTGATAAAGGGGACATGGAAATCTGGAGAAGAAGAGTTATCGTTGCCGATGATGATTTGGATCTGGAGAATGAGGAAATTACATTGACCGATGCCAGAAAAATCGAACCTGATTTCGAAATCGGGGAAGAGGTTTCGGAAGAAGTGAAATTAATCGACTTGGGAAGAAGAGCTATTTTGGCCTTGCGCCAGAACCTGATTTCTAAAATCCACGAACATGATAATACGAATCTTTATAAACAATTTAAAGATTTAATCGGTGAGATTTATACTGCCGAAGTACACCATGTACGTCCAAGAGTTGTAATTTTGGTAGACGATGAAGGAAATGAAATCATTTTACCGAAAGAAAAACAAATTCCGTCGGATTTCTTCCGTAAAGGGGATAACGTGCGCGGAATCATTGAAAGTGTTGAATTGAAAGGGAATAAGCCTCAGATCATTATGTCCAGAACTTCTGAAAAGTTCTTGGAAAAATTATTTGAACAGGAAATTCCGGAAGTGTTTGACGGTTTGATTATGGTGAAAAGCGTTGTGAGAATTCCTGGCGAAAAAGCAAAAGTAGCGGTTGATTCTTATGATGACCGAATCGATCCAGTTGGAGCTTGTGTAGGTATGAAAGGTTCCCGTATTCACGGAATTGTTCGTGAGTTAGGAAACGAAAATATCGACGTGATCAACTACACCAGCAACATTCAGCTGTATATCACAAGAGCATTAAGCCCTGCCAAAGTTTCTTCAATCAAAATCAATGAAGAGACCAAAAGAGCCGAGGTATTCTTGAAATTGGAAGAGGTTTCTAAAGCCATCGGTAGAGGTGGCCACAATATAAAATTAGCGGGTCAGCTGACCGGTTATGAATTGGATGTTATCCGAGAAGGTAATGTTGCCGAAGAAGAAGATGATGTTGAATTGACAGAGTTCTCCGATGAAATCGAGGCATGGGTAATCGAAGAATTTGCAAAAATCGGTTTGGATACGGCAAGAAGTATCCTGAAACAGGATGTAAATGATTTGGTCCGAAGAACTGACCTGGAAGAGGAAACGATTCTGGATGTAATGCGCATATTGAAGGATGAATTTAATGCATAATTAAGTGCTTCTAACAACACAACAACAAAAAAGGTAATAATAAAAAGGTTATATGTCTGAAGAGAGAGTAATAAGAATAAACAAGGTTTTAAGGGAATTAAATATTTCGTTAGAAAGAGCGGTGGATTATCTTAAAGATAAGGGAATTGCTATTGATGCAAATCCAAACGCTAAAATTTCTGACAAGGAATTTAATATCCTACAAAGCCAATTTGCGGGCGATAAGGGGAATAAGGAAGCTTCTAAAGAAGTAGGCGAAGAGAAAAGAAAAGAAAAAGAAGCATTGCGTATTGAGAGAGAAAAAGAAATCGAAGACAAACGCAAGCAAGATGAAGAACGCCAAAGACAACAAGATGTTATTAAGGCGAGAGCGGTAGTAGCAGGTCCAAAACAAGTGGGGACCATCGATCTGAATCCTAAAAAACCTGCCCCGGCTCCAGTGGCTGCTCCAGTAAAAGCGGAAGCGAAACCGGACATGGAAAATCCCGTTCAAAATGAAACTCCGAAAGACAAGGAAACTCCGAAAGTAAAAGAAGCGCCAGTAAAAGAAACTTCTGAGAAAAAAGAAGAAACTCCTGTTGCTAAAATCAAAGAGGTAAAAGAAGTAAAAGAAGCGACTGATGCAACTGCAAAATCAAATGATGCTGCTCCAGCTGAAGGTGAAGAGGCTTTTACCACCCAATACCAAAAATTATCAGGTGCTACTTTAACCGGACAGGTAATTGATTTATCGCAATTCAATAAGCCGAAAAAGAAAAAAGAAGATCCTAAAATTACACCAAATAAACCTGGAGCTCCCGGAGCACCTGGTTCAGCGGCGAGTAATGCCAATAAAAATAAAAGAAAACGGATTGCTCCAAAACCTGGAGCTCCGAGACCGGGTGGAACAACAGGAACACCAGGTGCACCGGGAACAAACAATCCTAACAAGATAACACCAAATGCCGGTGGTGGTTTCAATGCCAACAGAAGCGCAAGACCTGGATTTGTAAAAGGAAACAGACCTGCCATTGTTGCCAAAGTAGAGCCAACTGAAGAAGAGGTTAAAAACCAAATCCGTGAAACTTTAGAGAAACTGCAAGGTAAAGGTGGTAAATCGAAAGCGGCAAAATACAGAAGAGACAAGAGAGATACGCATCGTCAGAAATCTGATGACGAGCAAAGAGCCATCGAAGAAGGAAGCAAAACCATCAAAGTAACGGAATTCGTTACCGTAGGTGAAATTGCGATCATGATGGATGTGCCAATTACAAAAGTAATCGGTACATGTATGTCACTTGGAATCATGGTAACCATGAACCAACGTCTTGATGCGGAAACTTTAACCATTGTAGCTGACGAATTTGGCTATGAGGTAGAGTTTATTACCGTAGATATTGAAGAAGCAATTCAGGTTGTAGCTGACAAAGAAGAAGATTTAGTGGGAAGAGCTCCTATCGTAACCGTAATGGGTCACGTCGATCACGGTAAAACATCGTTACTGGATTATATCCGTAAAGAAAATGTGATTGCAGGGGAATCCGGAGGAATTACACAGCATATTGGTGCCTACGGAGTAACTTTGGACAGTGGTCAAAAAATAGCTTTTCTTGATACACCAGGTCACGAAGCCTTTACGGCAATGCGTGCGCGTGGTGCTCAGGTTACCGATATCGCTATTATTGTGATTGCGGCGGATGATGATATCATGCCACAAACCAAAGAGGCGATTTCACACGCTCAGGCGGCGAATGTGCCTATCATTTTTGCGATAAACAAGATTGATAAGCCCAATTCTAACGTGGAAAAAATCAAAGAGAAATTAGCAGGGATGAACTTGCTTGTTGAAGATTGGGGTGGAAAAATCCAATCGCATGATATTTCTGCGAAAGTAGGAACAGGTGTTAAAGAATTATTGGAAAAAGTTTTATTGGAAGCAGAAATTTTAGATTTGAAATCAAATCCAAATAAAGCGGCTTCAGGGACTGTTGTTGAGGCATTCCTTGATAAAGGAAAAGGATACGTTTCTACAATTTTAGTACAAAATGGTACTTTAAAAGTGGGTGATTATATGCTTGCCGGTAAACACCACGGTAAAATTAAAGCGATGCATGATGAAAGAGGAAATGTCGTGACTGTAGCAGGTCCTTCTACTCCGGTATCTGTATTAGGTTTAGACGGCGCTGCAACGGCGGGAGATAAGTTTAATATTTTTGAAGACGAAAAAGAAGCAAAACAAATTGCATCGAAACGTTCTCAATTGATGCGTGAACAATCAGTCCGTACACAAAGACATATCACGCTTGACGAAATTGGACGTCGTATTGCTTTAGGACAGTTTAAAGAATTGAACATCATCCTTAAAGGTGACGTGGATGGTTCTGTAGAAGCATTATCCGATTCATTCTCTAAATTATCTACCGAAGAAATTCAAATCAATATTATCCATAAAGGTGTTGGAGCCATTACAGAAACTGACGTAATGTTGGCTTCTGCATCAGATGCTATCATCATCGGATTTAATGTTCGTCCTGCGGGAAATGCAAGACAACTGGCAGACAAAGAAGAAATCGATATCCGTTATTATTCTATTATCTATGCTGCGATTGATGATTTGAAAGACGCGATGGAAGGAATGTTAGCACCGGAAATAAAAGAAGAAATATTGGGTACGGCTGAAATTAGAGAGATTTTCAAAATTTCTAAAGTAGGTTCTATTGCAGGTTGTATGGTTATGGACGGTAAAATTGTCAGAAATGCCAAAATGAGAATCATCAGAGATGGTGTGGTTGTTTTCACAGGAGAACTTCTTGCACTGAAACGTTTCAAGGATGATGTCAAAGACGTTGCGAAGGGATATGATTGTGGTGTTCAGGTGAAAGGATATAACGATATCGAAGAAAGAGATGTTATTGAATCGTATCATGAAGTAGCTGTAAAAAAGAAACTGAAATAGTCTTAAAAAAGTTTGTATTTAAAATCCCGATTCGTCGGGATTTTTTGCGTTTTATCGATTTTGCTTTTCAATATCGACTTTTGTGCGAATATTTTTATAGTTTTATGAAGATAACTTAAAAAATCTTTGCAATGAAAAGAATTACACTTTTGTGCCTGCTTGTTTTGTCATTTTTTGGAACTCAAAAAGCTTTTTCTCAAGATGCTTATCTGGGAGAAATAAGGATGTTTGCGGGTAATTATGCGCCCGCGGGATGGGCTACTTGTGATGGACAGCTTTTGCCCATTGCACAAAATACTGCTTTATTTTCGCTGTTAGGGACTATGTATGGTGGTGACGGTCAAACCACATTCGCATTGCCTGATTTACGAGGCAGGGTACCCGTGCATTCGGGTACTGGACCTGGTCTTTCCAATTATCAGCAGGGACAGGCAGGCGGCTCAGAAGCAAATACAATTACCGTGTCTCAGATGCCTGCTCATAACCACACGATACTTGCCGTTACGGCGGATGGGAATCAGAATGTAGCGACAAACAACCTGCCGGCCAATACAAAGGCTCTGGACAAGGAATATTCTTCAGCAAATCCCGATACGACTATGAATCCGGGAATGGTTGGTAATACGGGAGGCAATCAGCCTGTGAATAATATACAGCCTTACCTGGCAGTTACGTATATAATTGCATTGCAAGGGATTTATCCACCTCATAACTAAAGCGATGAAAGTTATACTAAATGGTTTTTTATTGATGATATTTTCATCAATAAATGCGCAAAATGTTACATTTAACGGTTGTCATCCGCTGTTTGATAATCAGGACTACGCTTTTACTTTAGAAAACACAGACAGCAGTGGGAGAAATATTTATAAAACGTCTCCTGTGGACGGTAATCAACCCTGCGGTGGACTAGGGACCTGTGAATTCAGGATTATTTGGAGTGCCGGTAATGCCCGGTGGGAGTTTGTTGCGGATAGTGGAAACGGGGACTTTGTGAATCCGTACATTATTTATTATAACATGGCCGCGTCGACACCCAATCCCCCTAATCTAACTTTAGGAACTTGGGTGGAGAATGGTGCTGATACCGGTTCGAATTGCGGAGGGAATTTAAATTCAGGGAATGCAATTTTAACTGGCGGCGTGCAAAGTACCATATTAGGAATCACAGATTTTGCTATAAATAATGGGATTGTCTTGTATCCGAACCCTACGTCAAATTTGTTAAGCGTTGCAACTAATAGCAGTATTGAAAACCTTTCGGTTTGGAATATTTTGGGACAGGAAATATTAAGTTCTGATCACACCACAGATTTAGATGTTTCCGGACTGAAATCTGGAGCCTATATTATCCGGGTGCGCACCCCTGATGGGCTTAAGGTCGCTAATTTCATAAAGAAGTAAATTAGATTGATCGCTTAAATTTTAATTGCAGTTAGTTTAAAACAAAAAGCTACAACTTCTCGGTTGTAGCTTTTTGTTTTTTCTGTTTTCTACCGAAAGACGCAATTACTTATTCGGTTTAATCAACAACGCATTGGGATACCTTTTTTTTAAATCGATCAGATTCTTTTCAGCTTCAATTCTTGTTTTGAAATTTCCGATCCAAACCTTGTAACTTGGGGTATTGAAAACAATGGTTCCGTCATAGTCTTTAAATTCCCGCTTGAATTCCTGCAAGGTCTTTTTGGCCAAATCGCTCTCACCATTATAAATCTGAATTTTATAACGTTCATTTACAGTTATAGACGAATTGATTTTTCTTTTTTCGTTTAATAATTGCTCAAATTTTGGATCTTGATTGACGGTCACATCTTCACTCTGTGCCAGTACTTTTGGACTAAAAAAACACGATGCTACGGCGCAGAAAAAAATGGTCTTGAATGTTAATATTCTCATAAAGCAGTGATTTTTATACAAATGTAATATTTAATGATTTATGGGATCTGATTTTTTTATTTAGAATTAGTATAAATTGATATTTAAGACTATTTTAAGGTTTTGAGAATAGTTCTTATATCGTATTTTTGTCCCAGTTTTTATAGAAAGTATCGATTTTACTATAATGTATATAGAAAAAATCATACCAAATTTTAGTCGATAATCATTATACTATATGAAAAAGGTGGGTAACCATAATTCGATTTCAAGGAATTTATTTTTTAGCTTAGCAGTATTGCTAACTTTCTCCTTAACTTCAATGGCTCAAGAAGCTGCACCAGCTGCGGCAACTTCTGCTCCTGCAGCTACTTCAGGTGGCGATCCTGTAAAAGGAAAACAATTGTTTAATGCTAACTGTGCAGCTTGTCACAAACTGGATGCTAAAGCTACAGGGCCTGCCTTAAGAGGGGTGGCTGAGAAGCATGACACGGCTTGGTTGTACAATTGGATTCACAACAGTTCTGAGATGATAAAATCAGGTGATGCTGCTGCGGTAAAACTGTTTGAAGAAAACAACAAGTCTGTAATGACGGCTTTTCCTCAATTAACGAACGCGGATATTGATAATATCTTAGCATATACTTCGGAACAAAAAGCAGAGCCGACTGGGGCTGCAACTCCTCCAGATACTAAAATTGAAGATGGTGGGGTTTCTAACAACTTTATCTTAATCGCCTTGGCTATTGTAATGCTGATGTTGGTTGGGATGTTGTTCATGGTGAATAAAGTGCTGACTAAAGTTGCTAAAGCGAACGGTATTGTAGTTGCTGAAAAAGCACCTACGACGCCAATCTGGAAAGCATTTGCCAGAAACCAGTTCCTGGTTTTGGTAACCGCAATATTCTTACTGCTTGCCAGTGGGTATTTTGTTTATGCATTCCTTATGCAGGTAGGGATTGATCAGAATTACGAGCCGATTCAACCAATTCATTATTCTCACAGAATCCATGCCGGAAGCAACGGGATTGACTGTAAATATTGTCACTCTGCTTCCCGTGTCAGTAAAAATGCAGGTATTCCTTCTTTGAATGTTTGTATGAACTGTCATAAAAACATCTCTGAAGTTTCGGATACTACCGCTACGCCAGATCATTCAAAGGCATTCTATGATGGAGAAATCCAAAAATTATATAACGCTGTAGGATGGGATAAAGCGGGTCAGAAATACACAGGAAAGACACAGCCGGTTAAATGGGTGCGAATCCACAACTTGCCTGATTTCGTTTACTTCAACCACTCTCAGCACGTAACTGTTGCTGGTATTGAATGTCAGACGTGTCACGGTCCGGTTCAGACTTACGAAATTCAGAAACAATTTGCTCCTTTAACAATGGGATGGTGTATTGACTGCCATAGAAAAACCGATGTTAAAATGGAAGGAAATGAGTACTATACTAAAATTCACGATGAACTTTCCAAAAAATACGGTGTAGACAAGTTGACTGCAGCGCAAATGGGAGGTTTAGAATGCGGTAAGTGTCACTACTAAAGAAGTTTAAAGTTTAAGTTTAAAGTTTGTGGGAAACCTGAAACTTTAAACTTTAAACCAAATAACTGAGAAATAAAAATAATTTTAAGAAGCTAATATTTATATACGATGTCATCAAACAAAAAATACTGGAAAAGTGTTGAAGAACTAAACGAAAATAGTTCTATTGTTGAGACGCTTAGAAATAACGAATTTGTTGAAGCTATCCCTACGGATGAGTTTTTAGGGGATAAAGAGTCTTTATCTTCTTCATCTACAACACGTCGTGATTTCTTAAAGTACGTTGGATTCAGTACTGCTGCGGCTTCGCTTGCGGCATGTGAAGGTCCTGTGCATAAGTCGATCCCTTACGTTTTACAACCAGAACAAATCATTCCCGGAATTGCCGATTATTATGCAACTACGATGTTTGATGGTTTTGATTTTGCTAATCTTTTGGTAAAAACACGTGAAGGGCGTCCAATCAAAATTGATAACAATAATATAGTCGGAGCAAAATTTGCTGCAAACGCCAGAGTTCATGCATCTGTTTTATCAATGTATGACAGCCTGCGTTTGAAAGGGCCGAAAATTGCTGGTAAAAATGCAGCTTGGGCTGATGTGGATACTAAAGTGAAAGCAAGTTTGGCAGAAGCTAAGGCAAAAGGAGGTCAAATCGTGGTTTTGACCAGTACATTGGCAAGTCCGTCGACTGAAAAATTAATTGGAGAATTCGTTGCTGCCAACAATGCAAAACATGTGATTTATGATGCTGTTTCGTCATCTGAAGCATTGGATGCATTCGAAACTGCATACGGTGAAAGAGCTTTAGTTGATTATGACTTTTCAAAAGCTTCATTAATTGTTTCTGTAGGTGCGGATTTCTTAGGAGATTGGCAAGGTGGAGGTTACGATGCGGGTTATGCAAAAGGAAGAGTTCCTAAAAACGGAAAAATGTCGCGTCATTTCCAAATGGAAGCAAACATGACATTGTCCGGAGCAGCAGCTGACAAACGTGTTCCGATGTCAACCGCAAATCAAAAGCAAGCCTTAGTTAAAATATATAGTGTAATTACAGGTTCAGGTGTATCAGGTACTCTTGATAAAGAACTGGATGCAGTAGTTACTAAAGCGGCTCAGCAGTTAAAAGCGGCCGGAAGTAAAGGGGTTTTAGTTTCTGGAATCCAGGACAAAAACGCTCAGTTGTTAGTTCTTGCAATTAATCAGGCGTTATCAAGTGAAGCTTTTACAACAACAGGTACAAGACAAATCAGAAAAGGATCTAACGAGAAAGTTGCTCAGTTAATTAATGATATGAAAGCAGGAAGCGTTCATACGTTGATCATGAGTAACGTTAATCCAGCTTATACATTACCAAACAGCGCTGAATTCAAAGACGCTTTGAAAAAAGTGAAAACTTCAGTTGCGTTCTCACTAAAAGAAGACGAAACAGCTTCTATCGCAACTATTGCAGCGGCTGTTCCTCATTATTTAGAGTCATGGGGAGATGTGAGCATCACAAAAGGAAGCTACGCATTGACTCAACCTACCATCCGTCCTTTATTCAATACCAAACAATTCCAAGATGCATTGTTAGCTTGGAATGGCAGTTCAGTAACATTTTATGATTACCTGAAAGCGAATGCTTCTACAATCATTTCTGGTGCTACATGGAATAAAGTGGTTCACGATGGTGTTTATGTTGGCGCAACTGTTTCTGGAGTTTCAGGTGGATCAGCTGATTTTAGCGGAGCTGCTAGTGCTTTGGCGCAATCAAAACCAACTCAGGATATGGAATTGGTATTGTATACCAAAACCGGTCTGGGAGATGGTCAGCAGGCTAACAACCCTTGGTTACAAGAGTTTCCGGATCCGATTACAAGAGTTTCCTGGGATAATTACGTTACCGTTTCCAAAGCTGATGCTGATAAATTAGGAATGTCTAATGAGATTGTTGCGAATGGTGGTCTTAATGGTAGCTATGCAACTATTACTGTTGCCGGTACAAAATTAGAAAATGTTCCAGTAATTGTTCAGCCAGGTCAGGCTAAAGGGACTATGGGTCTTGCTTTAGGATATGGTAAAAAAGCCGCTATAAAAGAAGAAATGCAAGTAGGGGTGAATGCCTATGCTTTATATAAAGGTTTTAATGACGTTCAGTCTGCCAAATTAACAAAAGCTCCGGGAGAACATGAATTTGCATGTGTTCAGGGACAAAAAACGTTAATGGGTAGAGGGGATATTATCAAAGAAACTACTTTAGAAATATTCAATACAAAAGATGCCAAAGAGTGGAACATGGTTCCTATGGTATCTTTAGATCATAAAGAAGTTGCTGCAACAACAGTAGATTTGTGGGATTCATTTGACCGTTCTGTTGGACATCATTTCAATCTTTCGATCGACTTAAATGCATGTACCGGTTGTGGTGCCTGTGTGATTGCCTGTCACTCTGAAAATAACGTTCCAGTTGTTGGGAAAACGGAAGTACGTAGAAGTCGTGATATGCACTGGTTGCGTATCGACAGATACTACTCTTCAGAAGATACTTTTGCGGAAGACAATGAAAAGAAAGAAAATTTCGACGGATTGTTTGGTAAAAAAGGATCTTTAGGCGGATTCGGTGAAATGGAAATTGCAGCGGAAAACCCGCAGGTTTCTTTCCAGCCGGTAATGTGTCAGCACTGTAACCATGCTCCATGTGAGACTGTTTGCCCTGTTGCTGCTACCTCTCACGGTCGTCAGGGTCAAAACCATATGGCATACAACCGATGTGTGGGTACTCGTTACTGCGCTAATAACTGTCCGTATAAAGTACGTCGTTTCAACTGGTTCTTGTATAACGGAAACAGCGAATTTGATTACAATATGAATGACGATTTAGGTCGTATGGTATTGAATCCGGATGTGAATGTTCGTTCAAGAGGGGTTATGGAGAAATGTTCTATGTGTATTCAAATGACACAAGCAACTATTCTTACAGCCAAACGCGAAGGAAGACCTGTGGTAGATGGTGAATTCCAGACAGCTTGTTCAAATGCCTGTTCTACCGGAGCCATGGTGTTTGGGGATGTGAATGATAAAGATAGTCATGTGGCTGAATTAGTTCAGGATGAAAGAATGTATCATTTATTGGAACATGTCGGAACAAAACCGAACGTTATCTATCACGTAAAAGTTAGAAATACCTAGTTAAAAAATAATTAATAAGTAACAAGATAAAGGATTATGTCGTCTCACTACGAAGCTCCCATTAGAAAACCTTTAGTTATAGGTGATAAGTCTTATCACGATGTAACAGTAGATGTAGCTGCGCCTGTAGAAGGTGAAGCCAACAAACAATGGTGGATTGTATTTTCAATCGCATTAACCGCATTCCTTTGGGGATTAGGTTGTATCATTTACACCATCTCTACCGGTATTGGTACATGGGGATTAAACAAAACAGTTGGTTGGGCTTGGGATATTACTAACTTCGTTTGGTGGGTTGGTATTGGTCATGCAGGAACACTGATTTCAGCTGTACTTTTATTATTCCGTCAAAGATGGAGAATGGCCATTAATCGTTCTGCAGAAGCCATGACTATCTTCTCGGTAATCCAGGCAGGTTTATTTCCAATCATCCACATGGGTCGTCCATGGTTAGCATTTTGGGTATTGCCGATCCCGAACCAGTTTGGTTCTTTATGGGTGAACTTTAACTCACCATTGCTTTGGGACGTATTTGCAATTTCTACGTATCTTTCTGTATCATTGGTTTTCTGGTGGACAGGTTTATTGCCTGATTTTGCAATGCTTAGGGACCGAGCGGTAACGCCTTTTACAAAAAGAATTTATACAATATTAAGTTTTGGATGGAGTGGACGTGCAAAAGACTGGCAGCGTTTTGAAGAAGTTTCTTTAGTGCTTGCAGGATTAGCAACTCCTCTTGTGCTTTCGGTACATACCATCGTATCGATGGACTTTGCTACGTCGGTTATCCCTGGATGGCATACTACTATCTTCCCTCCGTACTTTGTTGCCGGAGCTGTTTTCTCTGGATTTGCGATGGTAAATACGTTGCTTATCATTATGAGAAAAGTATCTAATCTGGAAGCTTACATCACGGTTCAACATATCGAATTAATGAACATTGTAATTATGATTACGGGTTCTATCGTGGGTGTTGCCTATATCACGGAGCTTTTCGTAGCTTGGTATTCTGGAGTGGAGTACGAACAATATGCATTCTTGAACAGAGCTACCGGACCTTACTGGTGGGCTTACTGGGCGATGATGACCTGTAACGTTTTCTCTCCGCAGTTCATGTGGTTTAAAAAATTAAGAACAAGTATCATGTTCTCATTCATTATCTCTATTGTTGTAAATATTGGTATGTGGTTCGAACGTTTCGTAATTATCGTGACTTCATTGCACAGAGATTACCTGCCGTCATCCTGGACGATGTTCTCTCCTACATTTGTAGATATTGGAACATTTATCGGGACAATTGGATTCTTCTTCGTATTGTTTTTATTATATGCCCGAACATTCCCAGTGATTGCGCAGGCAGAGGTGAAAACGATCTTGAAAGGAACCGGAGATAATTACATTAGAGAAAGAGAAGCAAATAAAGATTCACATCATGAGTAATAAAGTAATATACGCCATTTATAATGACGATGATATTTTGATGGATGCGGTTAAAAAAACACGTGCAGCTCATCACCATATTGAAGAGGTTTTTACACCTTTTCCAGTTCACGGATTGGATAAAGCGATGGGAATTGCCCCAACACGATTAGCTATATGTGCTTTTATATACGGTTGTGTGGGACTTTCGGTTGCAACAGCGATGATGAATTTTATTATGATTCAGGATTGGCCACAAGATATAGGAGGTAAGCCTAGTTTCAGTTATATTCAGAATATGCCGGCTTTCGTGCCAATTATGTTTGAGATGACTGTATTCTTTGCAGCGCACTTAATGGTAATTACTTTTTATATGAGAAGTAAATTATGGCCTTTTAAACAAGCTGAAAATCCGGATGTAAGAACTACCGACGATCATTTCCTAATGGAAGTGGCTGTAAATAATAATGAGGAAGAATTAATTTCTTTTTTCCAAAACACAGGTGCGGTAGAAATAAAAGTAATCGATAAGCATTAATAGAAGATATGAAAAGGGTATATAAAATAATGATTTTATTTGGTCTGTCAGCATTAGTAACTTCTTGCCACGATAAAAAAAATCCAAACTACCAATACATGCCTAACATGTATGAATCTGCAGGAGCGGAAACGTATTCTGAATCAGATGTATTTCCAAACGGTAAAGAAGGTCAGCTTCCTGCTAACGGATCTATCAACCGAGGCTATGAGGTATACGAATATGAAAATTCAACTGCTGGTTACGAGTTGGCAAAAGCCAATTTGAAATCACCATTGGACTCATTGTCCAGAGATTTAGATAAAGGAAAGGCACTTTTTGAAATTTACTGCGCGATTTGTCACGGTGCCGGTGGTGATGGTAAGGGTAAATTGGTGAAACAGGAAAAATTCCTAGGAGTGCCAAGTTACAAAGACCGCGTAATCACTGAAGGTAGTGTTTTTCATGTAGAAACATACGGTCTTAACGCGATGGGCTCTCATGCCAATCAATTAAGTGCACACGAACGTTGGTTAGTAGCGGCCTATGTGCTAAAACTGAAAAGCGAATTATAATTGTAGAACAAACTCATCGTAATAGATATGTACACATTTTCAAGTAAATTAAAAACATTTTCTTTTATCCTAATGCTAATTGGTGTTTTGGGAATTGGATATGGTTTTTTAACTGCCCCGAAAGATATTCAAGAAGTAGAAAAAATTCTTGCTGCGGAATCCCATGGAACACATCATGCAGAAGCAGCTACTTACGAAGTGGAAGCGGCTCATGAGCCAGTTGCTACTGAACACAAGACCTCGGTTGAACACGAAGCTGTTGCTGTTTCCGCAACGGATAGTGCTTCTGGAAAAGAAATAGATTCTGTTCATACAGACACTATAGCTGTAACGGCCGCTGGTGTAGAGCCTTCAGTTGCAAACCATGACAACCAAGAGACGACAGCACATAAAAAAGAAGCAGTTGATCATGAGGATGCTCATGCAGAACATGAGGCACATTTAAAGCACGTTTTGCACCAATTGCAAAATAAGCCATGGGCTGCCTTATATGTGGCATGTATTTTCTTTATGTTGGTTTCGATGGGGGTTTTAGCTTTCTACGCAATCCAACAAGTGGCGCAAGCGGGTTGGTCTCCGGTACTGTTCAGAGTAATGCAAGGTATTACGGCATATTTGCCAGTTGCCTCTATTATATTTTTTATAATTCTTCTTCTTACGGGATTACATGTTTTTGAATCCAATCATTTATTCATTTGGATGGATAAGGATGTTGTCGCGCATGATGAATTGATACAGGCGAAATCAGGATATTTAAATTTCCCTTTCTGGATCATCAGAGCAGCGGTATTTTTACTAGGATGGAATGCATATAGATATTTTTCAAGAAAAAATTGTTTGGCGCAGGATGAATCAAATGACGATAGCTTCTACAAGAAGAATTTTAACATCTCAGCTATGTTTTTAGTGTTCTTTATTGTATCCGAGTCAATTATGTCATGGGACTGGATTATGTCGATTGACCCACACTGGTTCAGTACTTTGTTTGGATGGTATGTGTTTGCGAGTTTCTTTGTAAGCGGAATAACAACTATTGCATTGGTGACAGTTTACCTGAAATCTAAAGGATATTTAGAATATGTGAATACAAGCCATATTCACGATTTAGCAAAATTTATGTTCGGTATCTCTGTATTCTGGACGTACTTATGGTTTTCTCAATTTATGTTGATCTGGTATGCTAATATTCCTGAGGAAGTTACGTACTTCGTTACGAGAATTGAATTGTACAATCTTCCTTTCTTTGGTGCGGTTGTTATGAATTTCTTATTCCCTATTTTGATATTAATCAATACTGATTTCAAACGAATTACTTGGGTAATCGTAATGGCTGGAATCGTTATTTTAGCCGGTCACTATATCGATTTCTTTAACATGATTATGCCTGGGACTGTTGGCGACCAATGGTTCATCGGAGTTGCAGAAATTGGATCAGTACTTTTCTTCCTTGGACTATTTATTTTTGTTGTTTTTACAGCATTAGGTAAATCACCTTTGTTGCCAAAGAGAAATCCTTTCATTGAAGAAAGTAAACATTTTCATTATTAATATTTAAAGTAAAAACAGATGACAAGTTTGTTGGTAATTATAGTTCTAGTTTTATTATCTACTGCGTTATGGCAGTTGACCAAGATATTTGATTTGACTCAAGTAGGAGGGAATACTGAAAATTCACAGGTTGCAACGGATAATGATAATAACATACAAGGATACTTGATGTTTGGTTTCTTGGCGTTCATCTATATTTTTACAATTTACGGATTGTTGAAATGGGGACATTTAGTACTTCATACACCAGCTTCCGAGCACGGGCCGCTAATTGATAATTTAATGAACATCACATGGGTGTTGATTTTCCTTGTACAGGCGATAACTCAGGCACTATTGCATTATTTTGCTTTCAAATACAGAGGTAAGCAAACCAATAAAGCATTGTACTTTGCAGATAATAATAAACTGGAATTTGTATGGAGCGTTATCCCTGCTGTTGTACTAGCCGGGTTGATCCTTTACGGATTGTACGCTTGGACGAATATTATGTTTATTGATGAGGACGAGGAAACTATCGTTATTGAATTATATGCAAAACAATTTAGCTGGGAAGCACGATATTCAGGTGAAGACAACGTATTAGGAAAAGCGAATGTAAGATACATCGACGGAGTAAACTCTTTAGGTGTTGATTTGGCTGATCCAAATGCACAGGATGATATTTCAGTTTCTGAATTGCATATTCCTAAAGGAAAAAAGATACATTTCAAAATGCGTTCTCAGGATGTATTGCACTCCGCATACATGCCCTTCTTTAGAGCGCAGATGAACTGTGTTCCTGGTATGGTAACTGAATTTGCTTTCACCCCAACTTACACTACTGAAGAATATAGGGAACTTCCTTACATGATTGAGAAAGTGAATACAATCAATGAAATTAGATCAAAAAAAAGCATTGAACTTCTAGCCAAAGGCGAGCCGGCGCTTGATCCTTACACTTTCGATTATTTATTGCTTTGTAATAAAATTTGTGGAGCTTCGCATTACAACATGCAAATGAAAATTATTGTGGATACACCGGAGGATTATAAGAAATGGTTACAAGACAAGCCAACAGTGGTGGCTGCTTTTAAAGCTTCCAAAGAAACTCCACAAGAAGTAAAAGTACCGGTTAATGCTATGGATACTGCGGCAGTTGCTGCAAAAACTCCAGCGGCTTCAATTGCAAAAAAATAATTAAGATAATTTAAAGTTAACATATATGTCAGCAGAAGGACACGATCACGAACACGAACACCACCATAAAGATACTTTCATAACAAAATATATCTTTAGTATCGATCATAAGATGATTGCCAAACAATACCTTATTACCGGTATTATTATGGGTGTTATCGGAGTGGGTATGTCAATGCTTTTTAGAATGCAATTGGCCTGGCCTGAAGAATCTTTTAAAATATTCAATGTACTATTAGGCGATAAATTTGCTCCTGACGGGGTAATGGCAAATGATATATACCTGGCTTTAGTTACCATACACGGTACCATCATGGTCTTCTTTGTACTGACGGCCGGACTGAGTGGAACGTTCAGTAACTTATTGATCCCACTTCAGATTGGAGCCCGCGATATGGCTTCCGGATTTTTGAATATGATCTCTTACTGGCTATTCTTTTTATCAAGTGTAGTTATGGTTAGTTCCTTATTTGTAGAAGCTGGACCAGCATCTGCAGGTTGGACAATTTATCCGCCTTTAAGCGCATTGCCACAAGCTATTCCAGGTTCAGGTTTAGGAATGACATTATGGTTGGTTTCAATGGCGATCTTTATTGCATCTTCATTAATGGGATCACTTAATTATGTGGTTACCGTAATCAACCTTAGAACAAAAGGAATGTCAATGACGAGATTGCCGCTTACTATCTGGGCTTTCTTTGTAACGGCTATCATCGGTATCGTTTCTTTCCCGGTTTTATT
Organism: Flavobacterium sp. GT3R68; assembly: GCF_007109225.1. Taxonomy (GTDB): domain Bacteria; phylum Bacteroidota; class Bacteroidia; order Flavobacteriales; family Flavobacteriaceae; genus Flavobacterium. The sequence continues at coordinate 37,175 of NZ_VJZK01000001.1, read as the reverse complement.
ATCAGCTGCTTTATTATTGATTTTTGACAGAAGCTTTGGTACGTCTTTCTTCCTTTCTGATATTTATATCGCTGGAGAGGTTTTGCATTACCAAGGAGGTTCCCCAGTATTATTCGAACACTTATTCTGGTTCTTGGGACACCCTGAAGTATATATCGTATTGTTACCTGCATTAGGTATCACATCTGAAGTTATCGCGACCAATTCACGTAAGCCTATCTTTGGATACCGTGCGATGATCATGTCAATTTTGGCAATTGCATTCTTATCCACAATCGTTTGGGGTCACCACATGTTTATCTCGGGGATGAATCCATTCCTTGGATCGGTGTTTACCTTTACCACATTGTTGATTGCAATCCCATCTGCAGTAAAGGCGTTCAACTATATCACAACGCTTTGGAAAGGTAACTTACAGCTAAACCCTGCGATGTTGTTCTCTATCGGATTGGTTTCGACTTTCATTACTGGAGGTCTAACAGGAATTATTCTTGGAGACAGTACTTTGGATATTAACGTTCACGATACGTATTTTGTAGTTGCACACTTCCACTTAGTAATGGGTATTTCTGCTCTTTACGGAATGTTCGCCGGAATCTACCACTGGTTCCCAAAAATGTTCGGAAGAATGTTAAACAAAAATTTAGGATACATTCACTTTTGGGTAACTGCAATTTGTGCTTATGGGGTATTTTTCCCAATGCACTTTATCGGAATGGCAGGATTGCCAAGACGTTATTACACCAACACGAACTTTCCATTATTTGATGATTTACAGAATGTAAACGTATTGATCACTATTTTCGCCTTAGTGGGAGGAGCGTTCCAATTGGTTTTTCTTTACAATTTCTTCAGTAGTATTTTTTACGGTAAGAGAACAGTTCAGAATCCTTGGAGATCGAACACATTGGAATGGACAGCGCCAATCGAGCACATGCACGGAAACTGGCCAGGAGAAATTCCTCACGTTCACAGATGGCCTTACGATTACAGTAAGCCTGGACATGATGATGATTTTGTTCCTCAAAATGTTCCAATGAAAGAAGGTGAAGAAGTATTACATCACTAACTTTTCATACTATATAAAAAATGCCTTTCTATACGGAAAGGCATTTTTTATTTACTGCTGTCTGCTGTTTTTTGTGTAATTTTATATTTATTAAAGTCTTTTTATGAAAACAAATAAGGAATATTCCAATGGCGAGGTGACCATCATTTGGCAGCCCGATTTATGTATCCATTGTGGATATTGTGCCAAAGGCCAGCCCGAAGTTTTCAAGCCCAAAGAAAAGCCATGGATCAATCCTAATGGAGCTGCAAGTGAGGCGATGGTAAACCAGGTGAAGCAATGCCCCTCAGGCGCTTTGTCATTTCGTTATAATCAAAAAAAAGTAGATGAGTAAAGACTATTCCGCTCTTAAATTGACAATCAATCCCGAAAAAAAACGTTTTGAGATGGACATCGATGGCCATGTCGCTTTCATAGAATTCATCATCAACAATTATAATATTCTCTTTCTGACCCATACCGAAGTACCTGTTGCCCTTGAAGGAAAAGGTGTCGGTTCTGCCATCGTGGAAAAAGCACTGCGGTACATGAAGGAACACAATTATACCTTGGCGCCACTTTGCTCTTTTGTAGCCAAATACGTGACCAAACATCCCGAATGGCATTCCTTTTTGGCCAAAGGATACCATGTTTAACGTTGCGTAAGATAAAATGTAAATCGGCGAACAAACTTTTTCTATCTTTGTTCGATGAATGAAAATCTAGATCCCACCAATCAGCATTTCAATCCGGAAGAATTTGATCTTGAAAAAAAGTTAAGACCCCTTTCTTTTGATGATTTCGCGGGCCAGGACCAAATATTAGAAAATTTAAAAGTTTTTGTGCAGGCGGCGAACCAACGCAACGAAGCACTCGATCATACCCTTTTCCACGGACCTCCGGGATTGGGAAAAACCACCTTGGCCAATATTCTTGCCAATGAATTGGGTGTAGGCATCAAAATTACTTCCGGGCCTGTTTTGGACAAACCGGGCGATTTAGCCGGATTGCTTACCAATCTCGAAGAACGCGATGTCTTGTTTATAGACGAAATCCACCGTTTGAGTCCCATTGTCGAGGAATATTTGTACTCCGCCATGGAAGATTTCAAAATCGATATCATGATCGAATCCGGTCCCAATGCCAGATCAGTTCAGATAAACCTGAACCCTTTTACATTGGTCGGTGCCACCACAAGATCCGGATTATTGACCGCGCCGATGCGTGCCCGTTTCGGAATTCAGAGCCGTTTACAATATTACACTACCGAACTCTTAACGACCATTGTCGAACGAAGTGCGGCCATCATAAAAATGCCCATTACGATGGAAGCCGCGATTGAAATTGCCGGTCGAAGCCGTGGAACACCTCGTATTGCCAATGCGCTGTTGCGTAGGGTTCGGGATTTTGCACAAATCAAAGGCAACGGAAAAATTGACATCGAGATTGCCCGATATGCGTTGAAAGCACTGAATGTCGATGCCCACGGTCTCGATGAAATGGATAACAAGATATTGACGACCATCATTGATAAATTTAAAGGCGGACCCGTGGGATTGACCACTTTGGCAACAGCGGTTTCCGAAAGCAGCGAAACCATCGAAGAGGTCTACGAACCATTCCTGATACAGGAAGGTTTCATCATGCGGACGCCACGTGGGAGGGAAGTCACCGAAAAAGCATATCTTCATCTTGGAAAAATAAGAACCAATATTCAGGGCGGATTGTTTTAGGGCATTACCCTGCGGGTCGGGTCTTCCGCTGTATCTTTTTTTCGTTCCTCAAAAAAGGATGCCGCTTCAATCCCTAATGCAAATGAATAACAAAGAAAAATACACCCAATTCATAAAATCCGAAGCGCAGCGCCTCGGGTTTTTGTCTTGTGGCATATCGCCGGCAGGATTTCTGGAGCAGGAAGCGCCCCGGCTGGAAAATTGGCTGAACAACCAGATGAACGGTCAGATGGCGTACATGGAAAACCATTTCGACAAGCGATTGAATCCGACTTTATTAGTAGATGATGCCAAAAGTGTCATCTCCCTTTTACTGAATTATTACCCTTCCGAAATCCAAAATCCCGATTCGTATAAAATATCGAAATATGCCTATGGACAGGATTATCATTTTGTCATCAAGGAAAAACTGAAAGAACTGCTGTTCTCCATTCAAGAAAATATTGGAGAGGTGGGAGGTCGTGCTTTTGTCGATTCGGCGCCCGTACTCGATAAAGCCTGGGCCGCCAAAAGCGGTTTGGGATGGATTGGTAAAAACAGCAACCTGCTGACCAAACAAGTCGGGTCCTTTTACTTCATTGCCGAACTCATTATCGATCTTGAATTGGAATATGACCACGCAACTACTGACCATTGCGGTAGCTGTACCGCGTGTCTGGATGCTTGTCCAACAGACGCCATCGTTGCGCCTTATGTGGTTGATGGCAGTAAATGCATCTCGTATTTCACGATAGAACTCAAGGAAAATATTCCGCAGGAAATGAAAGGGAAATTCGAAGATTGGGCATTCGGCTGCGATATCTGCCAAGACGTATGCCCATGGAATAAATTTTCGAAGGCGCACAGCGAACCGCTTTTTAATCCCAATCCGGAAATGCTTTTGATGTCCAAACAGGATTGGGAAGAAATCACCGAAGAAACTTTCAGGGCCGTTTTTAAAAACTCGGCAGTCAAAAGAACAAAATTCCACGGATTAAAACGAAATATTGATTTCCTGAAATAAAATTTTTATTTGTGGATTGGATGTTTTTTACGGTATCTCCTGACAATAAACTTGGAGATAAAATACGCCGCCAATCCCATAATACCGCTGACCAACAACGAACCGACCAGAATATTGATTCCAGTTTCCTGTAAATTCGACTTCCAGTTTTTTAAATCAAAGACAATTTCATTTCCGATAATCAACGAGCCGGTTTTGTAACTCAAAATCATAAAAAACGGACTGGTAAATGGATTGGAAATGATGCTGGTCGCCAACGCAATCATCAGGTTAAATTTAAAAAACCGACTCAGTATTAATACTAATAATGTTCCGAAGCCAAAAGTCGGAAATACGCTTATAAAGGTCCCAAGCGCGGCGCCCCATGAAATTTCTTCCACGCTGTCGCGTGTTCGTGCCAGTTTCCAAAAGAACACTCTTGTCTGTCGTATGAGTTTGTGGCGCTTCATTTCATTTTTAAGCTCAGGAACCGTTTGTACGGCAGGTACGTAATAAGCAGCATAATCAACCGAACCAGCTGGTAACAGCTCCAGTTGATGAGTTTGGATCCGAAATAATGTCGTGTAGCCAATGATTTTGGGGTAATCAGATGACATTGTTCGAGTATTTCATGGAGATGCGCCCGGTAGTTTTGGGAGAATTCAGCGGAATCAACACCCACATTTAATTCAATACTGGCATAGGAACTTAAATTATTGAGGTTAAAAGAACCAATGGTGGTCCACTGACTGTCAATAACTGCCGCTTTTCCATGCAGGACAGATTGGTTCCACTCATACAATTCAATATCATAATGCAGGATTTTGGTATAAAAATAATTGGAGGCATGGCGCAACAACGGGACATCTGAATTTCCGGATAAGATTATTTTTACCTGCGCTTTGTTTTGTGAAGCCCTTTTCACGGCGCCAATAAGTTTGCGACCGGGAAGAAAATAACTTCCTACTATAATCACTTCATTTTTAGCATATCGGATGTGTTTGATGTACGCTTTGTACACTTCATTTTTCCTTTTCAGCCAGTCATTCTGCAGGATTTCTACCTTAGTGCCTTCCAAAGTGAAGAAAACTGCTGGTATTTTTTTTCTCCTAAGGCTTCTTTCCTTAAAATAAATCGAATTGCATATTCTCTGAAGCTGTTGCCCCAGATCCGGGTTTTTTAACTGAATGGCGTAATCAAGCCATGGGGCAGTTGTTGCGGTTCCCTGATACTTTTCGGCAATATTTATGCCGCCAATTAATGCAGTTTCGGCATCAGCAACAATAACTTTCTGATGTAGTCTTCGGCCGATGTAAAAGGAATTGGCAGAAAATAAGGGCGAAAATATACGAACGTTGATGCCATAGCCCTCCAGTTCTTCAATAAATTTTTCGGGAAGTGATTTAGACCCGAAACCATCAATCAGGAGGTACACTTTTACATTGCGGGAAGCAGCATTTTTCAGAGCCTCGCCAATCCGGATTCCTACAGCATCATATTCGAAGATATATGTCTGCATGTGAATTTCGGCTTCAGCGTTTTCAATAATGTGCTCCAACCGCGAAAAATAATCTTCCCCGCTATGAACGAGTAATATTGAATCGAAAGTGGTATGTGGTTTCTCTAACATAAAATTTATATTGAACGTTTCGAAATTAGATCAATAGCAGGATGCATATCGTTGATTTATAGAGACATAACTTTTGATTATGCTAATTTATTAAAAACTATTCAGGTATACTATCAAAAAGCAAAAGCATTTTCCAAGAGTAGTTCTAAAAACCGTTTTCTGCGCCCCGGTTATCCTAAAAAAAACTTTGCAAAACTATCCTTATAAAACTTTCCTTTTTACTGTCAGACTTTTATCTTTGTAAGTCGGAATAAAATCTACAAGATGAATAAGTACAGTAAAAGAAGAGAAGCACTATTATATCATGCCAAACCAACTCCAGGGAAAATTCAGGTTGTTCCAACAAAAAAATACGCCACCCAAAGAGACTTATCGTTAGCGTATTCCCCGGGTGTAGCCGAACCTTGTCTGGAGATTGCAAAAGACATCAACAATGTTTATAAATATACTGCCAAAGGAAATTTGGTAGCTGTAATCACTAATGGAACCGCAGTTTTAGGACTTGGAGACATTGGTCCCGAGGCATCAAAACCGGTGATGGAAGGGAAGGCTTTACTGTTCAAAATTTTCGCAGATATAGATGTTTTCGACATTGAAGTGGATGCTACCGATATTGATAAATTTGTTGAAACAGTAAAAGCCATTGCACCTACTTTTGGTGGAATTAACCTCGAGGATATCAAAGCACCTGAATCTTTCGAAATCGAAAGAAGACTGGTCGAAGAACTCAATATTCCGGTTATGCACGATGATCAGCATGGAACGGCCATTATTTCTTCGGCAGCCTTATTAAATGCACTGGAATTAGCGGATAAAAGCATTCATAATGTAAAAGTCGTAATATCCGGAGCCGGTTCAGCAGCGTTGGCTTGTGCTAATTTATATGTTTTACTTGGAGTAGATGCCGACAAAATCATCATGTTTGATAAAGATGGAGTACTGTCTTCAGACCGGACCGATTTATCGCCTTTGCAACAAAAATATTCAAAAGGGTTAAAAAATAGTACGTTAGGCGAAGCACTTCAGGGTGCGGATGTTTTTCTTGGACTTTCTGCCGGCAATATCCTGTCGTCAGAGATGCTTCTGGGAATGGCAAATGATCCGATTGTTTTTGCCATGGCCAATCCCACGCCAGAAATTGATTACGATGTGGCAATCGCTACCCGTAAAGATATCATTATGGCGACAGGACGTTCGGATCATCCGAATCAGGTAAATAACGTTTTGGGTTTCCCGTATATATTCCGGGGGGCACTTGATGTTCGTGCGACAAAAATAAATGAAGCCATGAAAATGGCGGCGGTAAAAGCCCTTGCGGCTCTCGCCAAGCAATCGGTGCCAGAGCAGGTTAATATTGCTTATGGTGAAACCAAATTAGTCTTTGGAAGGGATTATATCATTCCGAAACCTTTTGACCCGAGATTGATTTCGATGGTAGCACCCGCAGTTGCAAAAGCGGCTATGGATTCCGGTGTTGCATTAAACCCGATTACAGATTGGCATAAATATGAAGAGGAATTATTGGAACGATTGGGTTCTGATAACAAAATGGTGCGACTGTTGGCGAACAGAGCCAAGACGGATCCAAAACGAGTGGTTTTTGCGGAAGCAGATCATTTGGATGTGCTGAAAGCAGCGCAAATTGCGTACGAGGATAAGATTGCATTGCCTATTTTGTTAGGTAACCGCGATACGATTTTAGAACTTAAGGAAGAAATTGGCTTTGAAGCCGATGTGCCTATTATTGACCCTAAAACTAAAGAAGAGGATAATCGACGAAACCGGTATGCGGACATTTTCTGGAAATCCAGACAACGACGAGGAATCTCGCTTTTGGATGCCCAAAAATGGATGCGGGAACGCAATTATTTCGCGGCCATGATGGTCAACGAAGGCGATGCCGATGCCATGGTTTCTGGATATTCGAGAAGTTATCCATCAGTTGTGAAACCAATTATGCAGCTTATAGGGAAGGCTCCGGGAATCTCCCTAATAGCAACGACCAATATGATGATGACCAATCGTGGGCCGATGTTTTTGTCGGATACGGCCATCAATCCCAATCCGACGGCAGATAATCTGGCGAAAATTGCTTTAATGACGGCCAGAACCGCTCGAATGTTTGGGATAGAACCTGTGATTGCAATGATTTCCTACTCTAATTTCGGATCTTCTGATAATGAAAGCGCAAGCAAAGTCCGTGAGGCAGTTGATTTTTTACATACAAATCATCCGGATCTGATTGTTGATGGAGAATTGCAGGCCGATTTTGCGTTGAATGACGAAATGCTGAAAAATAAATTCCCTTTTTCCAAATTAGCCGGTAAAAAAGTAAACACGCTCATATTCCCAAATTTGGAAGCGGCCAACATTACTTATAAATTGCTGAAAGAACTCTATAAAGTGGATTCTATCGGGCCTATTATGCTCGGCATGGAAAAACCGGTCCATATTTTTCAATTAGGAGCCAGTGTGGAGGAAATGGTAAATATGGTGGCAGTCGCAGTTGTTGATGCACAGGAAAAGGAAAAACGAAATAAACCTAAGTAACGATACTCTAAAGCGTATATTTCTGTAGATAGTCGTGCAGAATATTTTCGATTGGAGTTTTTTCTTATATTTGAAACTTACTAAACAATATGATAGCACACTTACAAGGAAAATTAGTGGAAAAGACACCAACGGAAGTCATTATTGACTGCAATGGGGTTGGCTATCATGTAAATATTTCCTTACACACTTACTCGCTGCTTCCATCCTCTGAGGCGATCAAATTGTACACCTATCTTCAGATAAAGGAGGATGCGCATACTCTGTTCGGCTTTGTAGAAAAATCAGAACGGGAAATATTTAAAATGTTGCTTTCTGTATCAGGAATTGGTGCCGGAATTGCCCGAACGATGTTATCCTCACTCGAGCCGCGTCAAATCATTCAGGCGCTTGCTTCGGGAGATGTGGTAACCATTCAATCCATTAAAGGAATTGGCAGTAAAACAGCCCAAAGAGCCATATTGGATTTAAAGGATAAGGTGTTAAAACTGTATGATTTGGATGAAGTTTCAATGAGTCAAAGCAATACAAATAAAGATGAAGCGTTATCAGCTTTGGAAGTTCTTGGATTTATAAGAAAATCAGCCGAAAAAGTTGTAGAAAAAATAGTTAAAGAAAACCCGGATGCTACTGTGGAATCAATTATAAAACAAGCTTTAAAAAATTTATAGTACTTGAAAACATTTTACTTAAAAAGTCCTGAAGCCATACTTAAGATCAGTATTTTTTTACTGGTTTTATTCTCTAATTTCAGTCTGCATGCACAAGTCGACGAAGAAGCTCAGGACAGTATCAAAACAGGATATGACACCGGAGAAATTCAGATTAAAAACCCGCCGAGCATTTTACAGGCTTACACCTATGACCCGGTAACCAACCGTTATATTTACACTAATTCCATTGATGGCTTTAATATCAATTACCCGATAATCCTAACTCCTAAAGAGTACGACGAGCTGGTGATGCGCGAATCAATGCGCGAGTATTTCAGAAAAAAATCGGATGCTATCGATGGCAAAAAAGAAGGTAGTGAAGCTGCAAAAAAAGACTTGCTGCCTCGATATTATGTCAATTCCGGCTTTTTTGAAAGTCTTTTTGGTGGAAATACCATTGATGTTAAACCCACAGGATCGGTAGAATTGGACTTGGGAATCCGATATTCCAAACAGGATAATCCCTCCATATCGCCGAGAAACCGTTCGAGCCTTACCTTTGATTTTGATCAGCGTATCAGCATGAGTCTGATGGGAAAAGTAGGAACCCGTCTAAATGTCAATGCCAATTATGACACCGAGTCGACTTTTGCTTTTCAAAATCTTATCAAACTGGAATACACTCCCACCGAAGACGATATCATTCAAAAAATCGAAATAGGAAATGTCAGTTTGCCCCTCAATAGTTCACTGATTCGTGGAGCGCAAAGTTTGTTTGGGGTAAAGGCGCAATTGCAATTTGGAAAAACGACCGTTACAGGAATTTTTTCTGAACAAAAATCACAAACGAAAACCGTTACTGCCCAAGGTGGGGGAACCATTCAGGATTTTGATTTATTTGCTTTGGATTACGATGCCGACAGGCATTTCTTCCTTTCTCAATATTTCAGGAATAAGTATGATTTCTCACTTCGGAAGTATCCATACATTGATAGCAGGGTTCAGATTACAAGAGTAGAAGTATGGATAACCAATAAGCAGAATAGGGTTACCACAACAAACAACAACCTTAGGAATATAATTGCATTGCAGGATTTAGGGGAATCACAATTAACGGATTCCAATGGCACTCCGATACCCGATAATGATGTAGTAGTGCTTAATCCTGTGCCGGCGAATTTCTTTATTGATCAGAGTACCGGTGATGATCCATCAGACAATAAAAATAATAGATATGATCCTTCATTAATAAATAGTGGGGGTTTTCTTAATAATGAAATCAGAGAAATTGTTACGGCAAGTTCAGGATTTACTTTGCCCCCAGGTACTGCTGTGAGTGAAGGGCAGGATTATTCCAAATTGGAAAATGCGCGCAAACTGAATCCGAACGAATTTACGTTCCATCCTCAATTGGGATACATTTCCCTGCAACAACGATTAGCTAATGACGAGGTTTTGGGGGTAGCTTTCCAATATACCATCGGAGATAAGGTTTATCAGGTAGGAGAATTTGGAACAGATGGCGTAGATGCCACAGAAACAGGACCTACGAATATAGGCGAGGAGCCAACAACAGTTTCTTCGCAGGCACTGATTGTAAAAATGCTTAAAAGTAGTTTGACTATTGTGACAAATCCCGTGTGGAATTTGATGATGAAAAATATCTATCAGATACCAGGGGCTTTTCAACTACAGCAGGAAGATTTTAGATTTAATATCCTCTACACCGACCCCTCACCGATCAATTTTATTACGTCTGTACCAGCAGGAACCTCTTTCCCGGATTCATCAATTGATACCCAGGTAACCGACACACCATTATTGAATGTGTTTAATGTGGACAGACTGAATTACAATAATGATCCACAAATTGGAGGTGATGGTTTTTTTGATTTTGTACCGGGAATTACTGTCGACACGCAAAATGGCCGATTGATATTTACAACAATAGAACCTTTTGGGAAACTTTTGTTCGAGAAATTAAGAAGCAATCCAGGTGAAGATTATAATGAAGGGGATTCTTCTAATGGAGGTGTATATAATGCCAATCAAACAAAATATGTTTTTGGAAATATGTATCGTCTGACACAATCAGGGGCATTACAGGACAGCGACAAAAATAAATTCCAATTAAAAGGAAAATTCAAATCTTCCGGAGGCGATGGCATTCCCATCGGTGCATTTAATGTGCCGAGAGGTTCCGTGGTAGTAACCGCCGGAGGAAGGGTCCTAGTTGAAGGGATTGACTATAGCGTCAATTATCAATTGGGAAGGGTTCAGATTCTGGATCCCGCTCTTCAGGCCTCCAATACCCCAATAGAAGTTTCGGTAGAAAATAATTCTGTTTTTGGTCAGCAAACCAGAAGATTTATGGGGGTTAATGTAGAACATAAGTTTTCAGATAAATTTTTGATTGGGGCGACCTTTTTAAAAATGACTGAAAAACCGTTTACGCAAAAATCCAATTATGGACAGGAATCGGTTAATAATACAATTTTTGGAGTGAACGGGAATTATTCCACAGAAGTTCCTTTCCTTACAAGATTAGTAAACAAACTCCCCAATTTGGATACCGATGTTCCTTCCAATCTTTCCATAAGAGGAGAAGTAGCGTTTTTGAAACCCGACACTCCAAAAGGAGATCAATTTGAAGGAGAATCCACTATTTATGTGGATGATTTTGAAGGTTCCCAAACGACAATCGATATGCGCGGGCCTTCGTCGTGGAGTTTATCGTCTACTCCGGTAACTCCGGAAATCCCATCGCCTTTTGGGACGTACGATTTTAATGAACATCCTAATGATCCTTATGAATTGGATTACGGTTTTAAAAGAGCAAAACTTTCGTGGTACACCATCGACCCTACTTTTTATGCTTCACGTCCAGCCGGTATATCTGTTCAGGATATATCAACAAATGCCACGAGGAGAATTTTTAGTGAGGAATTATATCCGGTAACTGATATTGCAACAGGACAATCGCAAGTGATTAATACGTTAGATCTGACGTACTATCCAAAAGAAAGAGGACCGTATAATTTTAATCCATCAGCTACTCCGGCGAATGAACTGCCTAATCCTACCGAAAACTTCGGGGGAATTATGCGCTCCATTAATTCTACTAATTTTGAACAAGCGAACGTCGAATATATCCAGTTTTGGATTTTAGATCCTTATGTTGATTCCGGAAATCCAAGCAGTGCGGCTGGCGCAACAAATGAAGGAGATATCTATTTCAATTTAGGTTCCATTTCTGAAGATGTATTGAAAGACGGTAGAAAACAATATGAGAACGGTTTAGGTCCCGACCAGATTTTGGTACAGCCACAACCTATCTGGGGGAATGTTCCTGCATCCCAATCCTTGATTTATGCCTTTGACAGCAATGCCGGAAACAGGTCCAATCAGGACATCGGTTTGGATGGATTGAACAACAATGATGAAGCGGCTAAATTCCCTGCTTTCGCAGTTCAGGAAGACCCTTCCGCTGATGACTATCAGTATTTCTTAAGTGCTTCAGGAACAGTTTTGGATCGCTATAAAAAATACAATGGTACTGAAAGAAATTCACCGATAGATGTTACCGATACCGATAGGGGTTCTACAACAATCCCGGATGTGGAAGATATCAATAGGGACAACACCATGAATACGATTAATGCCTATTATGAATACAGTATTCATTTGCGTAAAGACATGAAAGTTGGTATAGACAGATATGTCACCGATGTTATAGAGGAGACGCCTGCAATTAATTTGCCTACAGGAGCAATTCCGACGACAGCACGATGGATTCAATTTAAGATTCCGGTACAAGTAGATGATGCGGCGAGAAATGAAATAGGCGGAATTTCAGATTTCAGAAGTATTAGTTTTATGCGAATGTTCATGACGGGATTTAGTGACCAGATTACGGTCCGTTTTGGCGCTTTGGATTTAGTTCGGGGCGAATGGAGAAGATATACTAACACATTAGACAATACTGACCCTGCACCAGCTAACGATGGAACAAATGTGGATGTGTTAGCAGTCAACATTCAGGAAAACGGGACTAAATGTCCGGTAAATTATGTAACACCTCCCGGAGTGGTCCGTGAGGAAATTTACAACAACAATACGGTAATCAGTCAAAATGAGCAATCGTTGGCATTGAGAGTGTCTGGTGCTGGTTTGGAAGGTGGTGACTCAAGAGCCGTTTTCAAAAATGTAAGTGTGGATATGCGCCAGTTCAAAAATTTAAAAATGTTTTTACATGCGGAACCATTGTCTTCTGCTGCTGAACATAACCTTGCTGATGACGAACTGGTTGGGTTTATTCGTTTTGGAAATGATTTTACCCAAAATTTTTACCAGATAGAAATCCCTTTAAAAGTTACTCAGCCTAATATGCCTGGCGCTCCATGTAATATAAGTCCGGAATTGGTTTGGCCGGAACTGAATGAAATTGATTTGCCCCTGGCGCTATTAACCACAATGAAAATCAGGGCGATGCCTGGAAGTGGAGATCCATTGCCAGCACCAGATGCGAATGGTATTCGTTTTATTGATGACTTTATGCTGGATCCGGGATTGGCCACTAATACCGGCAGAGGAAAACTGACATTAGGAATTAAAGGGAATCCCAATTTTGGATTGGTCCGTACGTTAATGGTCGGTGTAAAAAATAAAAACTCCGATGTGACCGATAGAATTTATGGGGAAGTGTGGTTCAATGAACTTCGCCTTTCCGGAATGGACAATGAGGGAGGGATGGCTGCAGTATTGAGTGTGGATTCCAATCTTGCAGATTTCGCCACGGTTTCGACTTCAGGAAAAAAGAGCACTATTGGTTTTGGATCATTGGAGCAAGGCCCGAACGAAAGAAGCAGGGAAGATATCCAGCAATATAACGTAGTGACCAATCTGAGTTTAGGTAAACTGATGCCTAAAAAATGGGGAATTAATTTGCCGTTTAACTATGCCATTGGGGAAGAAATCATTACTCCTGAATATGATCCATTCAATCAGGATATAAAATTGAAACAACTGTTGAATGTTACTGCAAATGAAACCGAAAAGGAAAATTTCAGAAACAGAGCGATAGATTATACCAAACGTAAGAGTATCAACTTTATCGGTGTTAAAAAGGAACGTGCTCCGGATAAAAAATCACATGTTTATGATTTTGAGAATTTAACCTTATCGCATTCATACAATCAGGTGGACCGCCATGATTATGAGGTGGAGGATTATGTGGACCAACTGGTTAATACTTCCGTGGATTACACATACAGTTTCCAGCCAAAAACAGTTGAACCTTTCAAGAAATCCAAAATTTTAAAGAAAAGTGATTATTGGAAGCTGTTGAGTGATTTCAATTTCAATTATTTGCCGTCAAACATTTCTTTCAGTTCCAATATTAGCCGTCAGTACAACAAACAACAATTCCGACAAGTGGAAGTAATTGGCATAGTTGATCCTCTATATCGTCGTAACTTCCTGTTTAATTATCAATATGGGTTCAATTATAATTTGACTAAAGCGCTAAAACTGAGTTATAATGCTTCCTCTAACAACATTGTGCGTAATTACCTGAACGATGAAAATGTACCGGATGATTCGGTTACAATATGGGATGATTACTGGAGTGTGGGAGATCCCAACCACTTTATGCAGCAGTTAATTGTGAATTACGATTTGCCAATCAATAAAATTCCGGTATTTGCTTTTATAAAATCAAGCTATTCCTATACAGGAAATTACAATTGGCAACGTTCTTCGATTGCTTTGGCTAGTATAGAAGGTTATGATTTAGGGAATACCATTCAGAATTCCGCTTCCCATAAATTGAATACGGCTTTCAATATGGAGACTTTTTACAAATATATAGGGCTGACGAAAAAACCTAAAAAACCGGTAAAAGGTATTCCTGCAGTTGCGCCAAAGCCTGGGCAGAAAGTGGTTAATGTACAACAGCCAACTATTTCCGAAGAGAATATATTTCTTGCCGGTTTACGAGGTGTTTTAACCAGTGTGAAAAATATTCAGGTCAATTATGCTGAAAACAGGGGAACAGCGTTGCCGGGTTATCTTCCCGGAGTTGGATTCTTTGGTACGTCGAAACCTACATTAGGATTCGTTTTCGGTTCGCAGGAGGATGTAAGGCAAGAAGCGGCACGAAATGGCTGGCTGACATTATATCCGAATTTCAATCAGAACTTTACTCAGGTAACGAATAAGACATTGAATCTTACGGCCAACGTGGACTTGTTCCCGGATTTCAAAATAGATTTAACGGGTGATAGAATGTTTGCAGACAATTTCTCGGAACAATATGATGTGACAGTAAACGATGTGGATGGAAAACCTTATAACCAGAGATCCCCGTATCACTATGGAAATTTCTCTATTTCAACAGTGATGCTGAAGTCGGCATTCAAGACCAGTGATGAGAATACCTCTTCAGCATTTGATGATTTCAGGGAGAACAGGATAATAATCGCGAATCGTTTAGCAGATCAGCATTATGCGGGCCTACCCTATACAAGGGATGCCGAAGGGTATCCGCTTGGGTTCGGAAAAAACAGTCAGGCAGTTTTAATTCCTTCATTTTTAGCTGCATACACTGGACTAATCAGCACACCTTACGGCGAAAAAGCATCTGGTATTTCATTAAGTGCCTTTAGGGATATCCCAATTCCTAACTGGACCATGAAATACAGTGGATTGATGCGCTATAAATTATTCAAGGATGCATTCAAACGTTTCTCTCTACAGCACGGCTACCGATCATCTTATACAATGAATTCGTACCGGTCTAATCTTGATTACAGTCCGAATGGTTTTGATGCCGGTGGGAATTTTCAAAACAAAACGATTATCTCGAATATTAATTTAGTGGAGCAGTTTAATCCTTTAATGAGGGTTGATTTTGAATTGAAAAATGCGTTCAAGTTTTTGGCAGAAATGAAAAAAGACCGCGCGCTATCCATGAGTTTTGATAACAATCTGCTTACAGAAGTGAAAGGACTCGAATACGTGGTTGGAGTAGGGTACCGTTTCAAAGACGTGATTTTTTCTTCAAGATTAGCCGACAATCCAACGGGTATTATTAAGAGTGATATCAATATCAAAGTCGATTTTTCATATCGTAACAATCAGACCATCGTAAGATATTTGGATTATGATAACAATCAACTGGCCGGTGGTCAAAATATTTGGTCGGGGAAAGTAACGGCAGACTATGCGTTCAGCAAAAACCTGACCGCGATTTTCTATTATGACCATTCATTTTCAAAAGCGGTGATATCCACTTCTTTCCCAATGACTAACATCCGTGCAGGATTTACGATGCGATATAATTTCGGAAATTAAAAGAAAAAACATTTTAAAATATAATAGTAAACTTTACATTTGCTTCTTCAAAACAGCATTAAATTAAAAACAAACAAATAGCAACACCATGAACATTCCAGCAAATTTAAAATACACAAAAGATCACGAATGGGTTAGTATAGAAGGAGATATCGCAACTATAGGAATTACCGATTTTGCACAGAAAGAATTAGGTGATATCGTTTATGTTGAGGTGGAAACATTGGATCAGACTTTAGAGAAAGATGAAGTTTTCGGAACGGTGGAGGCAGTAAAAACAGTTTCGGATTTGTTTCTTCCTTTATCTGGAGAAATTGTTGAATTCAATGACAGTTTGGAAAGTGATCCCGAAACAGTAAATTTGGATCCTTACGGTAAAGGCTGGATGGTGAAAGTGAAAGTTTCTAATACAGACGAATTCAATGAATTGCTTTCCAGCGAAGCATACAAAGAATTGATTGGTGCATAATAAATCGTATTTCTGGTTAGCATTAATCTGGACTTTTGTTATCGCCGTCTTGTGTTTGGTAAATTTTAGCGATATGCCGAAGGTGAGCTTGCAAAGTGCCGACAAATATGTTCATTTTACCTTTCATTTTGTTTTTACGTGGTTGTGGTTTCTATACTTCGAATCCCGAAAAAACGAATTGGGTAATTCAAAAACAATCTTTTTAGTGTTTTTATTGTCATTTCTCTATGGAATTTCTGTAGAAATCATGCAGGGACTGTTCACATTAACCAGAAAAGCTGATTTATTTGATGTGCTAGCCAACACTGTGGGAGCGCTGACAGCTGCTGCATCGATATTGGTATTTCAGAAATATATCAGAAAAGAAAAATCTTTGTAATTAAATTCATAAAACAGTCCCGCTTCGGTGGGATTTTTTTATTTTTATGCCTTGAAATGAGCCATTTGATGATTTGGAATCAAATTAAGATGACTGCTGGAGCAAAAGAAACTTATCATCGTATGAATATCAGACAATATTTGGACTCAACCTATTTGAAGAGGGCCATACAGGCGGGGATTACTGAGAAAGAAAATATAAAAATTGTTCAGGGATTCGTTCGGGAAGCTATTGACGAACAATTTAAGCTCGTTATGGTCCGGCCAGAAATGGTAGCGATGGCAAAAAAAATGATTACAGATGCCAAATCCCAAGTGGATATCGGAACAGTAATTGATTTTCCGGAAGGCAGATCCACCGTCGAAATAAAATTAGACGAAGCTTTCAAAGCAATACAAGACGGCGCTGATGACCTTGATTTTGTATGTAATTATGAAGCTTTTAGAAATGGGCAAGTGGATTTGGTCAAAGAGGAAATCTTGAAATGTACCTTACTGGGGTTAAAACATCATAAAGTGGTCAAATGGATTATTGAGGTGGCTGCCTTAAACAATCAGCAGATAATTCAGCTATCGGCCCTGATAAAAAACGTGGTGATGACGAATTTTAAGGAAGAAAACTATGCGACTGTTTTTGTAAAATCGTCAACTGGATTTTATAAAACCGAAAACAACCTGCCAAACGGAGCCACAGTACCGGCGATAATCATGATGCTTGAAAATGCCTCGCCTCTTCCTATAAAAGCTGCTGGAGGAGTACGGACATATGAAGAAGCAGTTGAAATGATTCAGTTGGGGGTAAAGAGAATCGGAACTTCCGGAGCAAAAGCCATTGCTGACGGAGCCGTATCCAATAGTGATTATTAATATACAGATCAAATCATAATGAAAAAATTCAGTACTTTATTACTCTTACTTTGCTCCGCCTTTTCTGAAGCGCAGGTTACTGATAAGAGTCTGGAACAATTCCCGGTTTTTCCAAAGTGTGAAAACATGCAGTCCGAAAGTCTCGAGGCCTGTTTTTATGACGAAGTTCAGGATTTCGTTTTCAATAATTTCAAGGTGCCTGAAAACTTAAAACAAAGCAATTACAAAGGAAATGTGACTGTTCTTTTTGAAGTTGATGATAAAGGAAATTTCAAGGTGCTTTACGTTGATGCTGTTGGCGCTGCATTGATCGAGGAAAGCAAGAAGGTTTTGGGGATGTTTCCAAAAATAAAACCGCCAACATATAACGGAATGCCCACGTATTCAAAATATACTCTTAGAATCTCTATTCCGCTAAAAAGTGCCGCTGAGATAAAAGCGGAGGCAGAAGCAGAAAACAAAGCAGCATCGCTGACCAAAGACAGAAGCAGGGAGTTGTCTGAATATGACAATATCGTGTACAAGAAATTTGACAACCCGCAGTTTGAAAGTCATTTGAATATTCCTTTTTCACATAGTTATTATTCCCAGTTTGATGGTGCGATGAATCAGGTTGGCACTAACAATCATACAGGTTCTAAGCCATTTACGTATTCGGAAGTTTCCAAATATTACAATCTGAAAGAGGCGAATCAAAAAATCCAAAAAAAGACGTCCGGTTGGGTGACCCGAAAATTATGGAATGAAAATACAGTCCAGATTCAAGGAGACGGTTATTGGTTTACGATGAATCCCATTTTTGATGTACAGTTAGGAAAAAGCGATCCGAGTGATGCCAAATACACCTTTGTAAATACCAGAGGAATTCAGATTCAGGGTGGTTTATTGGAACAATTGAACTTCACCACGACAATCTATGAAAGCCAGGGTCGTTTTGCGGATTACTACAACCGTTATGCGGAGTCAATCAGGCCTAATGGCGGTAATCCGGCGATAATTCCCGGTATCGGAATTGCTAAGGGTTTCAAATCGGATGCTTATGATTTTCCTTCGGCGGAAGCCAATTTGACCTATACTCCAAGTAAATTTATCAATCTGCAAATGGGATACGGGCGTAATTTTATAGGAGATGGCTACCGTTCTTTGTTGGAAGGCGACGGCGCGAGTCCCTATCCTTATGTAAAAATCAATACCAATTTCTGGAAAATCAAATACACCAATACCTACATGTGGCTGAAAGATGTTACAACGGCCGAAACGGTAGATCGTACATATGCCACCAAATACATGGCGAATCATTATCTGAGTTGGAATGCTGCCAAGAGGTTGAATATTGGTCTCTTCGAATCGGTGGTTTGGGCAAATACCAATGACCGGGGGTTTGACGTGAGTTTTGTGAACCCGATTATTTTTTATCGTTCGGTGGAGTTTGCTTCTTCAGCAAGAACCGGAAATGCACTTTTGGGTGCTACCGCAAAGGTCAAATGGAGTAATCAGTTTAATTTATATGGGCAGTTTTTATTGGATGAGTTTTCACTTGGAGACATCAAAAAACAGGAGAAAAGCTGGAAAAACAAATTTGGATATCAGTTAGGGGTCAAGTATTTCAATGCATTTCATGTTGATAATCTTTTGCTTCAGCTGGAGTACAATCATGTCCGTCCGTATGTATATGCGCACAGTGATCCTTTGACAAATTACGGGCACAATAACCAAAGCATGGGGCATCAGTGGGGCGGGAATTTCAAAGAGTTTATAGTCACTACACGTTATCATAACGGTAGATATTATGCTGATGCCAAAATAACGTATGGAGAGCGGGGATTGGATTTTGCTGATTCAGGACCAAATTCTAATTATGGCGGTAATATTTACCGGGATTATGACATTGACAGATATGCAGAGAAAGGTGTGAAGGTTGGTCAGGGGAACAAAACTAATATTTTTATTGCCGATCTGCAGGCTGGGTATTTGGTAAATCCTATGATGAACATGAAGGTTTTCGCAAGTCTGATTTACAGAAATTTTGATCCAACACAAGAAACCGCAGCGACATTTAAGGAAAGTACCACTTGGTTTTCAATCGGTATACGAGCGGATGTGTTCAACTGGTATTTTGATTACTAACTTGCGAAGATCAGGAATGTTTTAGATTAAATAAAGAATACTTTAAAAGGCAAACAGAATAATGTTTGCCTTTTTTGTTAAATCTGTTTTTCAGGACTCATTTTCAGGGATTCATTTTGATGTAACATAAATTTTGAAGTATCTTTGCCCCGTCCTAAAATTTGGGACGCAGAACCAAATCAAATCAGCTTTGAACGCTACTATTAATACCTTTTCCCTTAAAACGGTTTTTACTGATTTTAAAGAAATCACCAAAGCAGGATTGGCTATCAGCGTCTTGTTTTCGTCGATTGCGGGTTATTTGTTGGGTTTTGACGAGGAGCATCCTTTCCAATGGTCGGTATTGCTTATTCTTGCCATTGGCGGGTATTGCATGGTGGGAGCTTCCAATGCTTTCAATCAGGTCATTGAGAAAGATCTGGATATCTTGATGGACCGCACCAAAAACCGTCCCGTTCCTTCAGGACGTATGTCTGTCAATTCCGCTTTAGCGATTGCGACCATCCTGACCATTATTGGGATTACGTTGCTTTATACAATCAATCCGAAATCGGCTATGTTTGGTGCGATTTCAATTTTCCTTTATACCTCTGTTTATACGCCGTTAAAACGGATGACGCCGCTCTCTGTTTTTGTGGGTGCCTTTCCGGGAGCCATTCCATTTATGTTGGGCTGGGTTGCGGCTACCAATGATTTTGGGATAGAGGCCGGAACCTTATTTTTGATTCAGTTTTTCTGGCAATTTCCACACTTTTGGGCCATTGGTTGGTTTTTATACGATGATTATGAAAAGGCAGGTTTTTTCATGCTGCCAACCGGGAAGAAAGATAAATCGACCGCCTTGCAGACCATTCTTTACACAGTTTGGCTGATTGTCGCATCCCTTTTACCGGTTTTAGGATATACCGGAAAATTACACATCTCGCCGATTTCTGCCGTGGCAGTATTTCTTTTAGGGTTGTGGATGCTGTTGTATGCCGTGAAACTATACCAGCTGCGGACTCCAAAAGCAGCCAGAACATTGATGCTGGTGAGTGTTTCCTATATTACGCTGCTGCAATTAGTATATATATTAGATAAATTTTTACGATAATTATGGAAATGACAATTGAAGAACATAAACAAAGGACAGCCCGGTCATACAAATTGATCCTGTTGTTTGCTATGGTAAGCATGTTTATGATGTTTGCCGGATTAACCAGTGCCTTTGTGGTTAGTAAATCTAGAACCGACTGGTTGAAGGATTTTCAATTACCAAGCGCATTTTTCTACAGTACTGCAGTGATTATTGCGTGCAGCGTTACCTTTCATCTGGCTAAAAAAGCGATTCAAAAAGACAATAAAAAGGCGACGACTTCATTTCTTTTAGTTACTTTAGCATTGGGAATATTGTTTGTAATTCTTCAGTTTGTAGGTTTCAGACAAATTGTGGATAACGGTTATTTTTTCACCGGAAGTGAAAGTTCGATTACGACAACATTCCTTTATATTGTTACGATTGTTCACATGGCCCACCTGTTTGGAGGATTAATTTCGCTTTTGATAATAATTTATAATCATTTTAAACAAAAATACAATTCAGGTCAAACCCTTGGTATTGAACTAGGTGCAATGTACTGGCACTTTCTTGATTTCTTATGGGTTTATTTGTTTTTATTTTTATATTTCTTTAAATAAGAAAAAAACGTAAATTTGGGAACTTTTTAACGAATGACTAAATATGGAATCGACAGTTACTACTGCAAATAGTGAAGAAAAAACTTGGGGTGGCGGAAATGAGCCAATGGGAGCAAGTTATGGTAAATTGATGATGTGGTTTTTTATCGTATCGGATGCCTTAACGTTCTCAGGATTTCTTGGTGCTTATGGTTTTTCAAGATTTAAATTTATTGAGACCTGGCCTTTGGCGGATGAGGTGTTTACCCACTTCCCGTTTATGCACGGTGTTTCTGCGCCGATGTACTATGTGGCGTTAATGACATTTATTTTGATTTTTTCATCTGTAACGATGGTTTTGGCCGTTGATGCAGGACATCATATGCAAAAAAGCAAAGTGGCTTTTTATATGTTTTTGACCATTATCGGAGGTTTGATATTCGTTGGATCACAAGCATGGGAATGGAAAAATTTCATTAAAGGGGAATATGGCGCTATTGAAACTAAAGGAGGAAGTCTTCTTCAATTTGTCGACAAAGAAGGTCATAGAGTAAAACTGGAAGATTTCGCAGCTACGCTTCCTGAAGAGAGAGTGCAGTTAAAAAGAAATACAGGAAGATGGTTTATGGAAGAAAGCGCGTTGCCAAGCTATTCAGTAGCCGAGGTACAAGCGGGATTCAAAGCACATCCTGAATTGTTAATCAGAACAGAGGTAATTTATGAAGACGATGCCGTATCAAAAAAGGATACCCGGATTGATCATAATCTTACCAAAATCAAGCATAAAACGATATTAACCAGAGCTGAGTCAGAAGCAAGATTGAGCAATGCCAGCCTTGTAATCGAAGGGGCTAACCTGACCCATAATGAATACGGAAGCAAATTGTTTGCCGATTTCTTTTTCTTTATTACCGGTTTCCACGGATTCCACGTATTCTCTGGGGTTATTATCAATATTATCATTTTCTTTAATGTTCTTTTAGGGACGTATGAGAAAAGAAGAAGTTATGAGATGGTAGAAAAAGTTGGATTGTACTGGCACTTTGTGGATTTGGTGTGGGTGTTCGTATTTACAGTTTTCTATCTAGTTTAATTTTCAAAAGTTATTATTATGTCACACGAACATGTTTCTAATACAAAAAAAATCTGGTTTGTTTTCGGATTATTATCTGTTGTAACAACGGTAGAGGTTTTCCTTGGGATTGTTAAACCGGAATCACTGCACTTGAACCATTTACTTGGAATGAATTTGCTGAATTGGATATTTTATATCTTAACCATTTTCAAAGCTTATTATATTGTCTGGGCATTTATGCACATGGAAGGCGAAAAAGGAACTTTAAGATGGGCAGTTGTACTCCCGGTTATCTTCCTGGTTATTTACTTATTATTCATCCTTTTAGTAGAAGGTAATTATATTTTCGAGGTTTTTAAAAATGCCACTATCAAATGGAATTTTTAACAGTATATTAATTCATAAAAAAGACGGTATTACACCGTCTTTTTTTATTTTTGCACCTTAAATAATTTCATATTTAAAAATGAAAAAAAATCTGGTCCTTTTCACGTTGTTTATCTTGCCTATTGTTGCCTACCTCTTCTTCGCATCGGGGATAAACAGTTTCAATAAATTACCTACACTTACGCCTCATATTCCTGATTTTGGCGCTTGGCATTCCTTGGATGGAAAACCGGTAACCCTGGATAAAAAAATTACGATTCTCGGTTTTTCCGGATTAGATATTTTAAAGAACAAGGGGAACTACTTTAACCTGAACCAAAAAATTTACCAGCGGTATCACGAATTCAAAGATCTGCAGTTTGTTGTATTATGTCCCATAGGAACAGAAAATGACGCCAAATACATTGTAGATGAGCTTTCGGCTATTACCGATGTTTCCCAATGGCATTTTGTTTTCGCGCCTACAGAAGAAATCCATGCTTATTACAATCAATTGAAGCTGGTTGGGAAATTAGATTCCCATTTCGGGACGCCAAATGTCTTCATTGTAGATAAAGAACGTAACTTAAGAGGCAGAAAGGAAAAGAAAGACTACAAGGAAGGCTATAATACTTTCCATCCCTCTGAGCTGAGTAATGAGATGCTGGATGATTTTAAAATTATCCTGTACGAATATCGGGCAGCTTTGAAAAAGAATCATAATGCCACAAGAAAAATCTAATTCTTATGCTAAAAAATAAATCCTATATCGGCATCTCATTGGTAATCCTGGTTTTTGGAATTTATGCCATTCCCAAGATCGTGGATCGCGTAAAGAATCATGAAGTGGTGAAGGGCGAACGCCTGGATGCGGTTTCGAATCAAACCGTAAAAGATGGCAAGCTGATGAAAATCGGACCGGCACCCAAATTTGAACTGAAAGATCAAAACAATAAAACCATTTCCAATAAAGATTATCTGGGGAAAGTCTATATCGTCGAATTTTTCTTCACGACCTGTCCAACAATCTGCCCAAAGATGAACCGGAACATGATCGATATCCAGAATAAATTCTTTGGAAATCCTAATTTCGGAATTGCATCCATTACCATAAATCCGGAACACGATACCGCGGAAGTCCTGAAGTCGCATGCGGAACTCTTGGGTGTAAAATCCTCCAACTGGCACATGCTGACAGGAAATAAAGCGTATATTTTTGACATTGCCAACAAAGGGTTCAATTTATATGCGGGCGAAAACAGCAAAGTAAACGGTGGTTTCGAACATTCGGGATTGTTTGCACTCATCGACAAAAACGGAAACATCCGTTGCAGAAAAGACGATTATGGCAACCCGATTTTATATTACGACGGAATTGAAAAAGAAGGAGTGAAGGCTATTCAGCAGGATATTGCAATTTTATTGAGAGAATAACATGGAAGATAATACGATTGAACAAAAATATAATAAGTGGATTGTGGCGTTATCGGTTACTATCCCGTTAGTGGTTGCCGTCCTTTTTACGGTTAACTTAAAAAAATTGGGGTTTAATGTGACTCCGCTTTCTTTTTTACCTCCTATTTATGCTTCCATCAATGGGATTACCGCTATGGTTTTGGTGTCGGCAGTGGTCGCCATCAAAAACGGGAACAGAAAACTGCATGAAAATCTGATGAAAACTGCGATTGGTCTTTCGGTTGCTTTTTTAGCAATGTATGTAGCCTATCACATGACTTCTGATTCAACCAAATATGGAGGCGAAGGAGTTAGCCGCTATGTCTATTTTTTTATCCTGATAACGCACATTGTGCTTTCTATCGCGATCATCCCGTTAGTATTGATTACGTATGTCAGGGCGTTGGCTCAAAAATTCGACAAACACAAGAAAATCGCTAAAATTACATTCCCAATCTGGTTGTATGTTGCCGTTACCGGTGTCGTAGTGTATCTGATGATTTCCCCGTATTATGTTCACTAAAAAAAATATACTAAAAATTACTTTAGTGCTCCTGATGTTTTTGGGAACGCCTTCCGCTAAAGCGCAGTGTGCCATGTGCCGCGCCGCCTTGGAAAGTGAAGGGAACGCCGTAAAAGCGGAAGCAGTCAATGACGGAATCGTTTACTTAATGGCGATACCGTATATTCTGGTGGGCGGAGTCGGGTACTATATTTACCGCATGAAAGCGAAAAAATAAATAAGTCTTTTTCAGTTTCCTCTAAATAATTTGGGCGTGTTCGCCGCGGCGAACGGGCTATCCGCTTTATCCACGCAAAAAAAGCGCGGGATGCCGCTTCCATCCCTCACGCGGAAGTTGGCTTACTTAATGCCGTCAACGGTAACGTTTACATCTCCATTTACCTTGATAAAAGCAATAATCGCTTTGTTGGTCAATTGTATTTTCTGGAACTGGATATCTTCCATGACCCCGTTGATAAAAACGCCTGGCATCGGTGAGTAATTCTTCAGGTATTTCATCATGCTCTGCTTGCCTTCGTCCAGATTAGGCTTAATCGAATAGCGGCAACTCTCCTGAATTTTTCGCAATACTAACCCTTGGGCTAACCAGTTGGCCGTTTTCATCAATCGGCTTTTCGTATCAATGGCATAATCCAGTTGGTCGAAATACACTTCTTTCGTAGTCTCGTTGTATTGCGGATAACCCGTCAAATAAATGGTTCCGTTCAGGCTTCCCAATAAATCCAGTGCGATGACCATCTTTCCGTTTTTATGCCAAAGCGCAACATTTTGCACCGTTACTTTTTTACTTCCGGTGCCAAATTCCTGTCCGGAGAAGTTCTTTGTCATTATTTTGGAGGCATCCTGATAACTGGAAACAGCAACTATATTGGCCGAAATGTGATCCGGCATTTGTGTTACGGGTTTTAAGATAATTTTCGTTCTGTCAAACTTCGTTGCTGGTTTTTGCCCGATTAGGGTTTCCATCGTGCATTTCAAACCCATATCCATCGTGATGGTTTCTTTTTTGAATTTGGCATCCGTGGTATATAATTCAATTGGCACCACACGAAGCCAGGTGTCATAAGCTTCGTTCATCTGAAAAGGCGCGCAGATTTTTTCCAAGGCGTCCAATACATTCGACTTGAAATCCATTGAGGTGCCAATAGATTCATCTATTTTTCTTTCGATTTTGGATTTGAACAAACGTACCGTTGGATTAATTAAATACGTAATAGGTACTGTTTTTCCCAGTACCGTTGTTGTAGGCGATTCATTCCAGTCCAGTGATTTCAATTCTGTCGTGGTGTTTAATTTCCAATTGGACAAACTGACATCACTAATTAATGTAACGATACCATTAAGGTTGAATTCGCGCGTGTTATATAAATCAACACCTAACCGGTCGGTTCCGATGCGGTATTTTACAAATGCTTTTAAAGGCAGAACCGTTTTTATTTTTCCGTTTAGATTTTCAATTGAGATGGGGGCCAGCTTCCAGACCTTCATTTCGATATCATCGTCCTCAATATTAGTGTCTTCATAAATCAACCCGGTCAATGTCCTGTTGGTCTGGTTTTCGATATCCTTCAGTTTGATTACGATTGGAATTTTTATAAAAGATGTGGTGTTTTCGTAAGCCAATGGCGATGCATCATCTGGCTCCGGTTTTAAAGAGGCAATTTTCTGGGTCGAAGAACAGCCTGAAAGCAGTACAATCAGGGAGAAAAAAGCGATGTGAAATATAGTTTTCAAAGGGATGCAAGGTTAGATTTTAACAGGGTAAATTTAATTTTAATTTCGAAACATTTACAAAAAAATCCTGTAACATAAATTCGAGAGAATCGTCTTATAAGATTAATTTGTTTTTCGTTAAAAAATTGACAAAAAAACATAAATTTGCAATCACTAAAATTATCCTTTGCACGATACACATCCTATGAAAGAAACTGTAGTTAGTAAAATAACATTAATTTTTGCCTTGCTTGCAGGAGTTTTTTCCCAAGCCCAAACCAAACAATGGACCTTAGCGGAATGTGTGGATTATGCGATAAAAAATAATATTTCCATCAAACAATCGCAATTGGACAATCAAATCGCTGCGATTGATAAAAGAAGTGCGGTTGGAAATTTCCTGCCCACATTAAGTGCAGATGTTAGACATTCCTGGAATATTGGATTGAATACAAATGTTATTACCAATGCAGCTGAGAATCAAACTACACAATATACTTCTGCGAGTTTGAGTTCCGGTTTTAGCATTTATAATGGTTTACAAAACCAAAACCGTCTGCGAAGAGCCAATCTTTCTCTTGTTGCAGCACAGTATCAACTGACAAAAATGAAAGATGATGTTGCGTTGAATGTAGCAAATGCTTTTTTACAAATCCTTTTCAATAAGGAAAATGTGAAAGTGCAGAAAGAACAATTGACCAACACAGACCGACAAATGCAGCGTTCCCAGGAATTGGTCAATGCCGGTGTGATACCGAGAGGGGATTTATTGGATATCAAAGCTACAACAGCGACCAACGCTCAGGCGATTGTGAATGCTGAAAACGCATTGTTGATTTCAAAATTGAGCCTGGCACAACTTTTACAACTGGATAATTTTGAGGATTTCGACATTGCGGATTCTGATAATACGATAACAGAAAGTTCGACAATGCTGCAAACTCCGGCGTCCATATATGAAAAAGCAAAAGAGGAGCGGGTTGAACTGAAAATTGCAAAAACAAACATGGAAATCGCCGAAAAGGACATGCGGATTGCAAGAGGAGCATATCAGCCAAGTTTAAGCGGTTTTTATAGTTTTAGCACCAGCGCTGGATATTCGGATAGAGTGGTAGGATTTGAACCCAACGCTTCTAATCCTTATTCTTCAAGTGGGGCAATAGTAAATGTAAACGGTACTGACTATAATGTTATGCAAGCCAATTATACCCCAATTTTAGGAAAGCCAGAACCGATTTTTAATCAATTTAGCGATAACAAAGGCCATAATTTTGGAGTTCTGTTAAGTATTCCGATATTAAATGGATTTTCTGTTCGCAATAATGTCGAAAGATCCAAAGTGGCTTTAGAGCGTTCTAAAATCGCGTTCAGTCAACAGGAACTGGATCTGGAAAGAAATGTATTTACTGCTTTTACCGATGCCAAAGGAGCACTGAAGGCCTACGAATCTGCCGTGACAGCCTTGGAAGCAAGACAGGAAGCGTACAATTATGCAAAGGAAAAATATGCAGTAGGAATGATGAATGCTTTTGACTTCAATCAATCCCAAACGTTATTCGTCAATGCGCAATCAGAAGTATTGCGAACAAAATACGATTATATCTTTAGAGTAAAAGTGTTAGAATTTTATTTCGGAATCCCAATCATTCAAAAACAATAACCATGTCAAAAAAAACAATTTATATTTTATTAGGTGTTGCAGTAGTTTTAATTGTGGCTTTATTAGTGCTTTCTAAAACCGGGGTAATTGGAAATAAAAAAGACGGGACCGAAGTAGAGATTGCTAAGGTAGATGAAATCACTATTGTGGAAACAGTTTCAGCTACCGGAAAAATCCAGCCGGAAATTGAAGTGAAAATTTCATCGGAGGTTTCAGGTGAGATTATTGCCCTACCTGTAAAAGAAGGTCAAGTGGTAAAAAAAGGGGATTTGTTGGTTAAGATCAACCCGGATTTATATACGTCTGGTCTGAATCGTTCGGTTTCAAATTTATCAGGAACCAAAGCTGGTCTGAGTCAGGCCGATGCTTCTTTCAGGGAAGCCAAATCGAATTATGACAGAAACAAGACGTTATTCGAAAAAGGAATTATATCCAAATCGGATTGGGACAAGGCAATCGCTTCTTTTGAAGTAGCAAAAGCATCGAAACAATCAGCTTACTATAATGTACAAAGTGCTTCTGCAACGGTGAGCGAAGCCAAAGACAACTTGGGTAGAACTACCATCTATGCCCCGGCTGACGGAACCGTTTCAATGCTCGCTGTAGAATTGGGGGAGCGTGTTTTGGGTACGCAGCAAATGACAGGTACAGAAATTTTGCGTGTGGCCAACCTGAACAATATGGAAGTGGAAGTGGATGTGAATGAAAATGACATCGTGAAAATTAATGTTGGGGATTCTGCAAAAGTAGAAGTGGATGCCTACCTGAAAAAAGAATTCAAAGGGATTGTAACAAGTATATCCAACTCGGCCAGTTCTGCTTTAACGGCGGATCAGGTTACCAATTTTAAAGTTAAAATCAGAATCCTAAAAGAATCCTACGCAGATTTATTGAAAGGACAACCGGCAAGTTATTCTCCATTCCGTCCCGGGATGACCGCAACTGTCGATATCATCACCACCAGAAAGGAAAAAGTATTGGGAGTGCCAATCAGTTCGATTGTAATTAAATCCGATACTGCTGCGACAGCTAAAATTGAAGTTCAGGATCCGGAAGAAAAAGAAAATAAAATAACTCCTAAAAGCGACAAAAAATTCGAATGTGTTTTTGTCAAAGTAGGGGATAAGGCAAAAATCAGAATCATCAAAACCGGAATTCAGGACGATACCAATATCGAAATCACATCCGGCCTGAGAAAAGGTGATGTGGTTATTGTGGGGCCTTATACAACGGTGACGAAGGAATTGAATTCCGGTGATGCAGTAAAAGTAAAAACCGAAGCTGATAAGCTCAAGGATAGAGAAAAAGAACGCGAAAAGAAAGCCTAAACGATTTTAGATAACTAGTATGCCGTACATTCTTAATATAGAAACTGCCACCAAAAATTGTTCTGTTGCTGTAGCAAAAGAAGGGAAGACAATCCTGTGCAGGGAAATGGCGGAACAGGGTTATTCCCATGCCGAAAAACTGCATGTTTTTATTGAAGAGGTATTACAGGAATTGCATTTAACCTTCAAAGATTTATCCGCCGTGGCAGTCAGTCAGGGTCCGGGATCTTATACAGGATTGCGTATTGGTGTTTCGGCAGCCAAAGGATTGTGCTTTGCGTTAAACATTCCGCTGATTGCTATTGATACCCTCCAGGTGTTAGCTTCTCAGGTAACCATTGCAGAAGGGATTATTGTCCCAATGATTGATGCCCGAAGAATGGAAGTCTATAGCGCGGTTTACAATGCCCAATTTGAAAAAATCCGGGAAGTAAGAGCCGAGATTATTACAGAAGACTCTTTTGATGATGTCAAGGAGATAATAAATTTTGTGGGTGATTGCAGCGAGAAGTGTAAAACGGTGCTTTACAAAGAGAATTTTGTGTTCGTGGATGAAATTATCTATCCTTCCGCAAAAGAAATGGATACGTTAAGTTTTAATAAATTCATCGCGACTGATTTTGTAGATGTGGCTTATTTTGAGCCTTATTATTTGAAAGATTTTATGATTACCAAATCATCGAAATAAAAAAAGACCTTCTAAACAGAAGGTCTTTTTTTTATCATTGCACTTGCCTTTTAATCGGCGTCTTCTTCAATTTTATTGATATTGTCTTTTGCCGTGTCTATTGCATCATCCGCAGCATCAGCTCCGTCGTTGGCTAAAGAATTTGCTTTGTCTTTTACAGTTTCAGAAGTGTCGGCTACCCAATCTTCAGCTTTGTCTGCAGTGGCAGCTGTTTTGTCTTTAATATTTTCGATCACATCATTGGCTTTTTCAGAAGCCTGATTAGAGAAATCTTGTGCTTTATCTTTTGCTTTTTCAACAAATTCATCTGCTTTGTCCATAACTGGGGTTGCTTCATTCTTAGTATTTCCCATAAATTCGTTCACTTTTTCTGAAGCCTGAGCAGAATATTCACTTGCTTTCTCTTTTGCTCTATCAGCAAAATCTTCCACCTTGTCCATCATTGGGGCTGCTTTTTCTTTAGCATTGTCGATAAACTCTTCAAATTTTTCAGAAGCCTGGGAAGAATATTCTCCGGCTTTATCTCTGGCTTTATCAGCAAAATCCCCAGCTTTATCCATCAGTGGAGCTGCTTTTTCTTTCACGTTGTCAACAAAATTATCCAAAGTTTCTGTAGCTTGTGCAGCATATTCATTCGCTTTTTCTTCAATTTTTTCGACAACAGGTCCCGCAGACGCTTTTGCTTTTTCAAGAGAGTCCTGGGCTGCGTTTCCAGCCTTGTCAGCGTAATTACTTGTAGATTCTTTGGCTGTGCCAAATAAATTCTTAAAAAAACTTCCTATTCCCATGATGTTTTGTTTTTTGGTTAATATACGAATTTACGCATTTTTTTTAAATCAATGACATAACTTCTTCAAATTTAGCTGTTGGTTTACCGCAGGTTTTATTTTGGCAAACATAAAAAAGCGTTTCTGTTTCTGAAAACCGATTTTGTAAAAAGGGCAGGGCAGAAGGTTTCTGAGAACCGGCTATAGTCAGATTCGGAATATATTGAGCATTGATTTCTTTTCCGTATTCCGAAGCGCTTTCTCCGCAAATGGCCAATTCCTTCT
The DNA here is from genome assembly GCF_007109225.1 of Flavobacterium sp. GT3R68. Lineage (GTDB taxonomy): Bacteria > Bacteroidota > Bacteroidia > Flavobacteriales > Flavobacteriaceae > Flavobacterium. The sequence continues at coordinate 5,869 of NZ_VJZK01000001.1, read as the reverse complement.
GGTCTTCGGAATAGTTCAGAAACACATTCAGCCAATTTGAATACGCCGAAGGATAGTCGATATTTGGAACTACGTTTTCCAGCATTCGACGGCAGACTGTCTCATAATATTGGTTGTCAAAATAAATGCTCAATTTAAACAGGTTATTTGACATCACCGAATTCGATGCCGGAATGACATTGTCTTCGGTTTCGAAATGCCTTGTGATTATTACTTCGTCTTTATTGGATGTAAAGGCAAAAAAACGGGATTTTTCGTCGTAAAAATGGTCAAAACAATAATCAGTCAATTGTTTGGCATGCTGCAGCCACATTTCATCAAATGTGACTTCATATAATGATATAAATGCGTCAATCACGAAACAGTAATCCTCAAGATAGCCGTTGATGTTGCTTTTTCCGTTTTTGTAATTGTGCCAAAGATTTCCTTCGGGCGCCCACAAGTTTTTGATGATGAAATTTGCATTTTGAAGTGCGGTCTGCAAATAGTTTTCGTCTGCCAAAGCTTTGTAAGTATCGACATAACCTTTGAGCATAATCGCATTCCACGAAGTCAATGATTTATCATCCAGTCTCGGTTTGCTTCGTTTTTCCCTTTCGGCGAAAAGGAGCTGTTCCCAAAACATCTTTTTGGACTGTAATTCGGAAACTTCCATTTGATTATTTTTCGCTATGACTTCCAGCGGTTGATTTTGAATCAGCACAAAATTATTCTCTTCCCAATACCCAAAATCATTGATATTGAAAACCAGACTGAACAGTTTGAAATCTTCTTTTAGCAGTTTTTGCAGTTCGTCTTTTTTCCAGACATAAAAGGCACCTTCTTCCGGATGATGTTCTTCGTTCAGACTATCGGCATCCAGGGCACAATAAAAACCGTTCGTCGTATTGGTCAGTTCCCTTGAAATGAAGGTCAGCGTTTTTTCGATGACTTCTTTATACAATGGATTTTTGGTCAATTTGTAGGCATCTGCATATAGGGAAACCAATTGGCCATTGTCATACATCATTTTTTCAAAATGTGGAACGTGCCATTTCATATCGACCGAATACCTTGAGAAACCCCCGCCAACAGTATCAAACAATCCGCCGTAAGCCATTTTGGTCAAGGTCAGATGGACGAAATCCAAAACCTGCTGGTTCTGTTTCTGGTGACCGTATCGCAATAAAAACTGATAATTATTCGGCATCATGAATTTGGGTGCGCGTGCCATACCGCCAAACTCCCAATCGCAACTGCGCATCCATTTTTCGATGAGTGGTTCTAGCAATTCCTGATTTAATTTGGTTTCGCTTACCGGACTGGTAATTGGACTGAGGCTTTCTATTCCCTGATGCAGTTTTTCGGCATAATCCAGCATTTTTTCAGGGTCATTAAGGTAAAGCAGTTGTAGTTGTTCTAACGTGTTGATCCATTCGTCTTTGCGGAAATAGGTGCCGCCCCAAACCGGTCTTCCGTCGGGAAGTGCCACAATGTTTAAGGGCCAGCCGCCGCGTCCGGTCATAATCTGTACGGCTTTCATATATACGGCATCAACATCGGGGCGTTCTTCGCGATCGACCTTGATACTGACAAAATTGTTGTTCATCGTTTGGGCCACTTCGTCGTCCTCGAAACTTTCGTGTTCCATGACGTGACACCAATGACAGGCCGAATAGCCTATGCTAACGATGATAAGTTTGTTGTTTTCTTTGGCTTCTGCAAGGGAATTTGGGTTCCATGCCTGCCAATGCACGGGATTGTTGGCGTGTTGTAAAAGATAGGGGCTGGATTCGGATTGTAATTGGTTCATGGGATGGTTTTTTAGCCCAGATAGCAGTGGAAATCCCACGCTTTTTTTGCGTGGATTGCAACGGATAGCTGGAAATAGCTCCTAAAAATAAAAAAGCGTCTCTAAAAGAAACGCTTAAATATAAGAAATTTTATGATTTAAAAAGTTATGCATTTAGAGCTTCGACCTTGATGTCCTCGTCTTTTAGCATGTCTTTCAGCATGTTTTCGATTCCGTTTTTCAGCGTGAAGGTCGAAGAAGGGCATCCGTTGCAGGCACCCTGAAGGATTACTTTTACTCTCTTTTCCTTTTCGTCGTAAGAATCGAACAGGATATTTCCACCATCAGCGGCTACGGCGGGTTTTACGTATTCCTCCAGAATGTTGATGATTTGTTGGGAAACGGTATCCAGCGAATCGAAATTTTTGATTTGTTGTTTTTCCTGTTTTTTATCAGCGGTAGCGATTGTCTCGTCGAGTACGGTTCCGCCATTTTCGATGTATTGTTTGATGAACGAGCGCAGTTCCAACGTGATTTCACTCCAGTCGTTGACTTCGTATTTGGTTACCGAAATATAGTTCTCGTCGATAAAGACTTCCTTAACATATGGGAAACCGAATAGTTCTTTGGCCAGCGGCGAAGCGGCAGTTTCGTCAATGTTTTTAAATTCGACTGCGTTTTTGGTCAGCATGCGGCTTACGACAAATTTTAGCGCGGCCGGATTAGGGGTAATTTCGCCGTATACGGTAATGGCTGATTTTTTGGATTTGGTTTCGTCAGCAGTAACGATGATTCCGCCTTTGTTGATAAAATCTTCTATTTGTTCTGCTACGGCCTCCTGAACATCTTCCCATTCGACAATGCTGTATCTTTCGATAGCGATGAAATTCCCTGAAATATAAACGGTTTTCACAAACGGAAGATAAAATAATTGTTGAGCAAGCGGGGAGTTTTTGGCCTCGTCGATATTCTTGAACTCGAAGCTTTCGTTTTGGGTGATAAAATCCGGAAATTCAAATTTTAATATGGTAGGATTTTGGGTCTGTTTTATGTTTATTTTAATCATTTTTATTTTTTTTTGATAATGGAGATTTATGTCTCTTTTTTTGCTGCTGTAAAGGTAGCTTATTTCAATTAAAAAATAGATATTCAAAGAAGTGCGATCAACTGTTTCTAGAGGCTTATTTTTGTTTATTTTGTTTTATCAAGGTTATCTGAAGATATAAATAGCGTCTTTAACAAAATGATAAAGTTTTGTTAATTAAAATTTTCACAAAAATTTTTTTTATTGAATAAGTTTTGCATATTTGTTTTATCAATAGTACAATATTTTAATAAATTAGTCACCAAATTTTATGAAGCACCATTACTCTCTACCTACTATTTCCTTGATTTTTCCTTTTTTATTTGATAGCCAAAATGAATCAACAGATTCTTTCTTCGGGGACTCTTAATTCGTAATTATCATAAAAATCATTTAGAAAAATTTATTCACGGGATTAATTTGTAAAGTTTATACTGCAAATTAGTTAGTGTATAATTATATTTTTTTGAGAGTTTTACTATTTAAAAACTAGACCATATATCATAACCAAAATCAAATACAGATTATGAAACCTACATTGTTATTAATACTATTACTGATTATGCCTTTTTGCATGACAGCCCAACACGCCAGCTTGGATAAAAATAGCACAGCCAATTATAATTTACCACCGGGTTTATCTTTTGGAAAAAAATTCATTACTACACTTGATTTGTCTTATAAGCTTCATGGCGGAACATCTGCTGTAAGTTATCAAGATTCGGAATTAAAAATCGCAAAAGTTTTTTTAAATAATGATTTGGAAGCCATAAAAGAATTGGATCCTGTAAATTATAATTATTATACAACTGCAAATAGCTACTTTAATAATCTTTCGAATAAAGTAAAAAATCTCTATACGAAAAATGAATTATTCTACATCTATGTATTTGATCAGAATTTAAAGAATAAATTATTAACTATTAAATAAAGAGAGTTATGAAAAATAAATACTTATTACTTTTTGTTTTTTTCTTATTTACTAGTATTGCCTTTGCTCAGACCTATAATATGGCCAACGGAGCAAATGGTACTATAAGTTCATGTTCAGGGACATTTAGGGATGGAGCCGGAAACTACTCTGCTAACCAGAACAGTACTATTACATTTTGTCCTACCACACCGGGGGATTTGATTCGGATTACGTTTACGTCATTTGATACTGAAAACGGATACGATTATTTAGACATGTGGCAAGGGAGTAGCGTTGGAGCTGTTGGGACCAATGATGAGCACTTTACGGGGGCTGTAGGGGCTTTTACAGTTACTTCTTCAGATCCTAGCGGTTGTTTGTCTTTTCAATTTATATCTGACAATATTACTCAAGCTGCCGGATGGTCAGCAACGGTCTCCTGTATAACACCTTGTACGCCGCCAGTAGCAGCATTATCAACCACGGCCACTCTTGATATTTGTCCGCCAACATCAGTAAGCCCAGGCTCTTTAACCGTACCCTTTAATGGTTCGCCTTCTACCACGTCTTCAGGAGTCATTGCTAAATGGGAATGGGATTGGGGTGATGGTACAACAAGTGTTACGACAGTTCCTAATACAACACATACTTTTCCTACAATGGGATTTTTTGTCGTTAAGTTAAAAGTTAGAAATAATATTACAAGTTCTGATCCATTAGGATGTGAGAGTACCAATTCTGTTACCCGTAACATTCGGGTAATGCCCCCGCCAAATTTCACGGGAAGTACTACGGGTCCGATAAATATTACCTGTGGTAGTTCAACAACTTTAAATGCATTGGCTGCTTCTCAGACGATTACACAAGCAACCCCAAGTATTGTTGGGTCAACAATATCTTTGCCGAATGGTACTGGAGCGAGTTATCAGTCCAGTGTTGATTATACAGGTTTTTTTCCGACTGGAGCAACGATGTCTGCGGGTTGTTATCCAACTTTGACTTTTAATATAGAGCATTCTTATTCAGGTGATTTGTCTATTGATTTAATTTCCCCTTCAGGAGAAACGGTCCGGGTTTACAATAATGGGTATGGAAACAGTAATCTCTTTGGTACTTGTGTGAATGGTGTCGATGGGGATGGTATTGCTGGTTGCGGTGCTACTTATACGGTTGTGAATTCAGGCGGGATTGCTTGGCCTCCGGGAGGGACCATTGGAACGACAACAGTATCTACAGCTTGTGGAACTTATACCGGGTCTTGTCAAGTAGGGAATTATTATATACCCCAAACCTATAATTCGATGAACCCGTTTTCAGTACTTAATGGTGCTGATCTAAATGGTGTTTGGTCAATCAGGGTTACAGATAATTTGAATTTTGACGATGGGACGTTATTTAATTGGTCATTGAGTTTCCCTGCGGCTTGTTACGCATCGTTACAGTCAGTAACACCGGGTATTACTACGGCAACATGGTCTAATGGTGGGTCAGGACCACTTGTGCCCGCTCAAACAACCACAAGCACAGTTGTCACAAATCCTGGACCAGGAGTATGTCCTGCACCAGGCCCATGTTTGGGAAATCAGCTAGCAAATAACATTACCATAGGACCTTTTCCAAACCCTGGGTCTTTCATTTATAATTTAACTGCGGTTGACCAATTCGGTTGTCAATATCTTAGACCAGTGACGGTTAATGTAACAGCGGTTTGTCCAACTGCAACTATTAGTTATGCGGGATCTCCATATTGTAAGACTTCCGGTGTTCAATTAGTTACTTTAAATGGAACTGCTGCTTATACAGGTGGTACATATAGTTCAATCCCAGCAGGATTAACTATTGATCCTGTAACGGGAACTATTACTCCAAGTACAAGTACTACAGGTGCTTATACGGTTTTTTATACAATTCCAATCAGCGCTTGCTGTGCATCGCCTGTTGTAGCCCAAACAAATGTGACTATAACGCCAAATAACACGATTGCGTTAACATCGGCAGCGGGCACAAACTCTCAAACGGTTTGCACCGGCACGCCAATAGCCGCTATTACTTATGCGACAACTGGCGCAACGGGTGCTACCTTCTCGGGACTTCCAGCGGG
>NZ_VJZK01000019.1 GCF_007109225.1 Flavobacterium sp. GT3R68 | reverse complement strand
GCCTCAGTGGCGTGACTCTCACCGAACAATCACAAATATAAACCAAACTTTGAGTTATCAGCGTATTTTCTAAAGAATCACGGAATTAAGCCATTGTGGCAAACCGCTGTTAACAGTAGCCTTTATTTTATCTTTTTTTCACCAGTGTTATAATAAAAATCATTTGACCGATGCAAAATATTGAAAAAACTGAATATACTACTATTTTTAGATGAGTACTTAATTCAAAAATGTCTTCACTATTTCGTGCTGTTATTTGACGAATTAATAAATTTAATCTTGCAAGCAATACTATCGGCACAGTTAGTATAAAATGTATTCGGAAAATTTTAAAGCTGATTTCATTTTGTTTTGTTATTCTTATCCAATACACAAATGATATTACAGCTATCAATGTCCAAACAATCATTTCTAAATAACTTGTCGTTGGAACAACTGCATTTCTTCCAGAATTTTGAATTCGTAGACCTGATTCAAATGGAGTTGCCATGATGAGCAAAAACACAAAAGATAAAAAAGGCAAATATTTCTGTTGCATTCTGTTTAAGGATTAGGCTATCGTTATTCGGCCAAGGTTACTGTTAACGTCCGGTGGCTTGCCTCAGTGGCTTGAAATGTTACCGAACAGTCACAAATATAAACCAAACTTTGAGTTATCAGCGTATTTTCTAAAGAATCACAGAATAAGCCATTGAGGCAAACCGCTGTTAATGGCTGGCTTTATTTTCTTTTACAAAATTAACTCTCTGTTTTTTATTTCCGCTTTGGAATTCGACTATTATATTTTCGGGTGAAATAGGTTTTCTATTGCTTAAAAAATCGATTGATAATAAACTACCTTGTATTCCAATGCCAATTCCGTAGCCATAGTTTTCCCCAATAAGGCAAACATTTTTATTCAGAAACAAAGTAGGGTTTTGTTCTGTTAGCAATTTACCAGTACGGATACATTTTACACTGAAAAGAAAATCATAGATATCCTTATTTATGACTTTACTATTTTTAGTTTTAAACCTATAAGTGGCCCAACTATCAGTAATAATATATTTTTCGCCGTCAATAAAAACTTCATTTTGGCTTGCAGTATATTTCGCAATCAATAAGCCTTGCTCTTTAGAAATTTCGCTGCTTGGTGGGACTCCTACATAGTCACTAATACCGGGTATTTTATCACATGAAATAATAGTAATAAACGGGATAATAAATAGTATGAAATTTTTCATGTTCAGAATTTTTATAAGCTTGCCATTAACGTCCCCGCGGCTTGCATTCAGTGGCTTACCTGTCACGGACACTTGCAAATATAAACAAACTTTGAGTTATCAGCGTATTTTCTAAAGAATCACGAAATTAAGCCATTAATGCAAACCGATGTTGCTGTAAGGTTTTATTTTTTCACCCGCTCTTTTTTCTACGTTTCAATTTTCGGCAGTTAGGTTTGCGATTCAATTTTCCACGTTTCAAATTTCGACAATCTTCGGTTTTTTACATTTCAATATTTCCGACTTCCACAGTGCGGCATTTCGGTTTTCAGTAGGAGTTTTGCAAGTTTCTTTTTTGAAATTTTCATTAAAAACGTCTGCGTAAATTCGGAACAAATTTTCTCTCCAACCAACTTTACAGCAACGTCCGGTGGCTTGCCTCAGTGGCTTGAAATGTTACCGAACAGTCACAAATATAAACCAAATTTGAGTTATCAGCGTATTTTCTAAAGAATCACAGAATAAGCCATTGAGGCAAACCGCTGTTAACAACAGTAGTTTAGCAACCACATTCTCCATGAACTTTTCGTTCTAATTTTTTGTTTCCTTTTATTATTGTCATTTTGCCTTTATAAACTCCGCCTTCGTCATAAGCTGTTTCCATTGAAAGATTAAGTATTACTTTGGTACTATTTTTTTTATAAACTGAAATATATTGATTCTCATTTACTCGTCTACTTTCAATAGTATCTTTTTCTAATATTATTCTTTTGCCGTTAAGAATGACAATTCCGAAGTCTGTGAAATTTGATAAGAAGAGAAATTTATGACTTCCAATAGTATCGTTTGAATCAAGCATTAACTCAGCGCATCCTTCTATTTCATTTGCATTATCAAAAGTACCAAGAATTAGTGATTCATTTTGGGCTTTCGCTTCTTGAACTAAAGTTTTGGTTTTCTTTTCTGAACAAGAAAAAATTAAAAGGCATAAGATGAAAAAGGAAAACATTCTCATTATAAGTGTAGGTTTACTATTGTTGTTAACGTCCCCGCGGCTTGCATTCAGTGGCTTACCTGTCACCGGACAATTGCAAATATAAACCAAACTTTGAGTTA
>NZ_VJZK01000018.1 GCF_007109225.1 Flavobacterium sp. GT3R68 | reverse complement strand
GAACCTCCTGCAATTTGATTGCTCGCACTCTCCAGATCGAATACAGAGAAACCATCGCTGTTCGGATCACAAACTTCTAATTCGGCTCCAGCGGTTGCCACAGGCAAAGGATTAACCGTTATAGTCATCGTTGCTGTACCCGAACATGTACCGATATTAGGGGTAAATGTATACATGGTAGTGGCCATATTATTTATAGGCGGCGACCATCCTCCAGCAATACCGTTATTGGATGTTGTAGGCAATGGCGCTAAAACACCACCGGCACAAATTGGGGCAACCTGCGTAAAGGTTGGAGTCACACTATTATTTATATTAACCCTAGCCGAACTGCTGTCATCAACACAAGGAGTGGCAGCTGTAAGAGTATAAATAAACTCGCTTGATGTCGCTCCAATTGCGGGTGTATATGTTCCTGCTGCGGCATTAAAGACTCCCCCTGTTCCTGAGAATCTTATCCAATTTCCTCCAGCTTGTTCGCCTGTAATCAAACTATACAAATCTATCGGTGCCACATTTGTATCACATATTACTAACGGAGATCCATCAACTCCCGCATAAGGTTGAGCATTGATATTAATCGTAGCCATACTTGTTGAATTCATACATGGTGCGGTTCCTCCTAACGTATATCGGAACGTACTATTGGTTGCCCCTGATGCTGGTACAAATGTTCCTGCGCCTGCATTAAACACACCTCCTGTTCCTGATAATCTGATCCAATTTCCTCCAGATTGTTCGCCTGTAATCAAACTATACAAATCTATCGATACCACACTTGAATCACATATTACTAATGGCAATCCATCAACTCCTGCGTTGGGTTGTGCATTGATATTAATCGTAGCCATACTCGTAGAATCTCCACATGGGGCTGTACCTACTAACTTGTATTCAAACGTACTATTGGTTGCGCCTGCCGCCGGTACAAATGTTCCTGCGCCTGCATTAAACACACCACCTGTCCCTGTTAATCTAATCCAATTCCCACCAGATTGTTCGCCTGAAATCAAACTAAATAAATTGATTACTGCTGAATTTGTATCACAAATTACTAATGGCGATCCATCAACTCCTGCATAAGGTTGAGCATTGATATTAATCGTAGCCATACTCGTTGAATTCATGCATGGTGCGGTTCCTACTAACGTATATCGGAACGTACTATTGGTTGCTCCTGCTGCTGGTACAAATGTTCCTGCGCCTGCATTAAACACACCTCCTGTTCCTGATAATCTGATCCAATTTCCTCCTGATTGTTCACCTGTAATCAAACTATATAAATCTATCGATGCCATATTTGAATCACATATTACTAATGGCAATCCATCTACACCTGCATAAGGTTGTGGGTTGATATTAATCCTAGCTACACTGGTAACGTCCAAACATGATCCAGTTCCCACTATCGTATAAGCAAAAATACTTGTGGTTGCTCCTACTGCTGGAGTATAGGTTCCCGCACCCGCATTAAATGTTCCGCCTGACCCTGAAGTTTGGGACCAAGTTCCACCTGTATCTTCCCCTGTAATTAAGCTATATAAATCTACTGGCAGTAAACTTGAATCACAAATAGTAATAGTTCCATTCGTTCCCGCATCAGGTTGATTATTTACTCTAATAGTAACTACACTTATATCATCTGGACAAGGAGCAATTCCTGTTACAGTATAAGTAAAAGTAGAAACAGAAGCTGCGGATCCTGATGGAGGAGTAAAGATTGCGGACATTGGATTGAAATTTCCAACTGGCCCTGAAGTTTGTAGCCAATCCCCTCCCGCATCTTCACCTGTAAGCAAGTTGCCAATATTTATTGCAGATGCTGTTTGAGGGCAAACAACTAAATCAACATCTTCTCCTGCATAGGGTTTTGCGTTAATTGTAATACGCGCTACACTTGTATCATTTGGACACGGTGCTATTCCTATTGCTGTATAGGTAAAATTACTAGATGTTGACCCTGATGTTGGGGTAAACGTACCTGTTCCAGAATTAAACGTTCCGCCTGATCCTGAAGTTCGTATCCAAAACCCACCTGCATCTTCACCTGTAATCAAACTGTACAAATCAATTGTAGCTACACTCGAATCACAGATGACAATACTACCATCACCTCCCGCATTGGGTTGTGCATTTATGATAATACTACCATTAGCTGATACTGCCCCACAACCTCCTGTTAAGAGAATATTATAAGCATAAGGGGAACCAACTGTAACACTTGGAGATCCCGAGATAGTCACCACATTCCCTGCCCAAGTTCCCGTAACTCCCGCTGGAAGTCCCGAGAAGGTAGCACCCGTTGCGCCAGTTGTCGCATAAGTAATA
>NZ_VJZK01000017.1 GCF_007109225.1 Flavobacterium sp. GT3R68 | reverse complement strand
GATTCATGATGTCTTGATTCATCAACGATTTAAGTGGTTTAAAAATACCAATAATAAGTATTTAATTGGCTTGCGAAAAGCACACAAAGTACACCACAAGCATTTGGGTAAGGAAGATGGCGAATGCTTCGGGATGTTGTTCGTGCCTTTCAAATATTATAAAATATAGCAATTTTATTTGGGCGTGACCCGCAAAAAAAAGCGGGTCGGGTTATACGGAGGGTACTGAAAAACCTCGTTTATTTTGATTAGCGTTCTTTTTTAGACAATAAAAAAACGCTTGTAACAGGATTTTAAGCATCCGTTATAAGCGTTTTTATTTTTGCAACTGTTTTTTATTGTAGGTTGTAAGAGTCGGTTTTTGACTTTTACAGGGTTCATTTGGAAAAATGTATGTGTAGATTCCATTTTCTACATTAATTTGAGTATTCTTTTTAAGTTGACTGTAAAAATTGCTAATGCTCCTTGCATTTGCATATTGGTAATACCGTATGATATTGCTCTATCATAACCGTGTACATTTTTTAACTCGCTATTTTTGGCTTCTATCTTGTATCGATGTTTTGCTTTCTCTTTGTAATATTCTGTTTCTTGAAAAGCCATTTGGTCTTGATGCAATTCTGATTTTATGGATACCGAATACGTTTTTGTCTTGGCTCCATCTTTATAACAGCCTTCTTTTAAAGGGCAAGACTTGCATTTTTCGACATCAAAATAATAAGTATCTACTTGATTTTTTCCGACATCTTTAGTGCCTTGGCGCGCTTTTCGTATTGCTAAATGTCCTGCTGGGCAAACAAACCTATCGGCATCTTTATTGTAATCGAATTTATCTTCGTTTTTTCTAAATCCTTGTGTTATCGATGGATTTAGTCTTGCTACTACTTTAATATTTTGTTCACTTGTGATCTTAAGGTTTTCTTTTCCAGAATAAGCCGCATCGCCAATAATGGTATCGACATCAACTCCGTTTTCTTGACTAATTTCTAAAAGTTTAGGCAATTCTGGTCCATCGCCTTTTTCTCCCGATGTAACTACAGCTGCAGTAATGATGCGCTCTTCGGTCATTGCCAAATGGGTCTTGTAGCCAAAAAAGGAACTCTCGGCAGATTTATGACCTATTTTTGCATCGGTATCTTTGGATAGGGTTAAATTTTCTTGAGTATCTTCTACGGTTTCTTTTAGCAGATTTAATTTTTCTTTCACTGCAGGTATTGAACTTATAGATGGCTCATTTTCTATACGTGTTTCCAACTCTTTGCAATAAGCCAGTTCCTTTTCTAAATCATTGTCGGTATTTTTTTCAGGCATACGTTCTTTGAATTGGTCGTCAAAGGTGTATACTGTTTTTCGAAGTAACTTTGAGCGTTCTCTCAATACTTCTATGGCTAAAAATGGATTGGATCTTGATAAAGTATGTGTGGCATCGACGATGATAGACTTCGAACGAATTATTCCTTTTTCGACAGCAATGGTTACTGTTTTGTTTATCAATAGATTTAATAAATCGGTGTCTTTCAAACGTAGTTTTCTAAATTTTGTCAACGAACTAGAATTGATAACATCGTCTTCTGGATTCATATCCAAAAAATATTTAAAGGACATATCGTAACGCGAACGTTCCACTACATCAACATCGGAAACGGTGTAAATTGTTTTAAGAAGCAAATACTTGAACATACGAACAGGACTTTCTGCCATACGCCCATTAGTGGTGCAGTATTTATTTAACAACTCGTCATAAATAAAGGAAAAATCAATTAAATCGTTGATTTTTCTTAATATATTTTCCTTTGGAACTATTAAATCATACAACGTAGAATGCTCGCTGAATTGTATTGTTTGTTGCTGTACTAACATCTAAAAACCCTTATAATTATAGCTAAATATACGAAAAAAGGAGCAGAAAAACTAAGATTTCTACTCCTTAAATTATTGTATTTATTCCTTAAAGGACTTTTTCAGTACCCTCCAATCATCTGGGGCGGGTTTTTGTTTTTGAAAAACATTTTCTTAAGAACTCCCTTCTTCAAGACAATACATAAACTATTTTAAATCTTCTTTATAACATAAGTCACAATACCCCAAATGATCAATTGATTTTCTTCGGTAACTTTTATAGGAGAATAATTAGGATTTTCAGGCATGAGATACAAACAATCTTTCTCGAGCTGAATGCGTTTCACTGTAAATTCTCCATCAATAAAACAAATGGCAATTTTATTGTTTTGAGGTTCCAGACTTCGATCCACCACAAGCACATCTTTGTCATTTATACCCGCATCAATCATCGAATTTTCTTTGACTTTGATATAAAAAGTGGCCAAAGGATTTTCACTTAGTTCTT
>NZ_VJZK01000016.1 GCF_007109225.1 Flavobacterium sp. GT3R68 | reverse complement strand
AAGAAAACCAATATTTTATTTAACCGAAATTTCTGTAATACGGTTCCAGATAACGTCCGGTGGCTTGCCTCAGTGGCGTGACTATCACCGAACAACCACAAATATAAACCAAACTTTGAGTTATCAGCGTATTTTCTAAAGAATCGCGGAATTAAGCCATTGTGGCAAACCGCTGTTATAGCCAGTGCTTTTTTGTCCACTCACTTAATTTTAGTTTAGTTTTTGGGTGCCCATTAATCTTTAGATACTCATCTTTGAATGGTATTTTTGATTTAAGGGCAATCCATCCAAATCCAACTATTATATCTCGTCTTACTTCATATTCTTTGTAAATCTGCAGTTTACCAACTATTTCGATTTCAACATCTTTCTTCTTTAACATTGCAGAAAATCCGCCAATTTGTGCTTGGTCAACCCAATTTTCTTTCATAACGGTTTGGCTAAAACTAATTTCGTTAACACGCTTTAAATATACTTCTGCTGATTTGAAATCATCCAAAGTAGGTTTTATTGGTTTGTCTATTGTTGTTATAGCAATATAGTTTGTTCCTGTTTCTGTTTGTTGTTCGTCAGTCAAAACAAATGCACCGCCATAATTTCCATTATCCATTAAATATGTTAAGCAATCTCCTTTTTGGTAAACGGAATTATAAAACTTTTTTTTAGTTCGTTTTCTTGGTTTATCTTTCTCCGTTTTAAGCTTGGATAAAAATTTTTCTAATGCTTTTTCTCTTGACTTTATATCCGCTAGTGAAGCTTCTAATTCTTTCCAAATTCTGATGTCTTCACCGCTATTAATAAGATATTCAACTTTAGAAAATATTTCTTCTTTAAGGTCCTTACATTCCCATTGTCCATTGGCTATTGCAAACCAAAAATTTGGTGCATCTTCTACGATACTTATTGTTTCGTCGTTTTCGTCTATTAATCTTTTTGTAATTTCAGGAACAGTAAAACCTTCATTATATAAGTCAATAAATTGCCCGTAAATGTCAGCATATGTATCGTTTGAACTTATTCCTGTTCCCCAAGCTCCCATTTTTAATCTTTTTTATTTGAATGTTAATTTTATAGTGTCGTCTTTGCATTGGCTATAACGTCCGGTGGCTTGCCTCAGTGGCGTTCATATCACCGAACCATCACAAATATAAACCAAACTTTGAGTTATCAGCGGATTTTCTAAAGAAACACAGAATTAAGCCATTGAGGCAAACCGCTGTTATGCGTTCGTGCTTTCATGTCAATTTATAGTTAATATCTGCTGTTTTGATTTTATTTACCTAAAAAATTATTGAGATTTAAGCAATTTTTTTTTAAATTAAAAACAAAGTAATTAAATAACAATTTGTATATCAATGCATTACTCGTTAATTATGTGTTAAGTGATTAATTGATTTAGCTTTGTAAATCGTAACTTTAGTTATTAATTTACTTTAGAAATTTATTGCCATGAGAAATTCAAAATATATGATCGTGATTTTGTTTTCAATGTTTTTTTCTTGTACAAATGAGAACCCTCAATTGAGTAACGATGAAAATGGATTAAATATAATTTCAGCAAAGAAAGTTAAGTTAGATATCATTTTTGAATCTAAAAGTAATAGTACTGTAAAAGGCACAGCTAGTTTCGATGAAATAAACGGAAGAGTGACTTTTGTTGCAAAAATGACTGGTTTAGAACCTGGAATTCATGCTATTCACATTCATGAAAAATCTGATTGTACGGCTCCTGATGGTAGTTCGGCTGGAGGACATTGGAACCCAACTTTCCAACCACATGGAGAATGGGGAATTGGACAATATCACAAAGGAGATATAGGTAATTTTACTGCTGATAAAAAAGGAAATGGGATCATAACATTAACGACAGCGGAATGGTGTATAGGTTGTGGTGATAACAACAAAGATATTCTTGGGAAAGGACTAATTGTTCATCAAGGTATCGATGATTTTGTTACACAACCTTCAGGAAATGCCGGAGCAAGAGTAGCTTGTTCAGCAATTATTCAATAGGTTGTTTTTTTTATTTATGGATTCCGTATTATCTAAAAAAGATGTTATGCTTTTTTATATTTTATCAAAAGCAATGACAAAACATAGCTTTGTAATTTAAATTTAAAAGCAATGAATGATTAACCCTTCTGCTCCTGGTTGGGATAGGTAAATTTTTTACAGTTCAAAACTTTTCAGTGTTTTTCACTCTATATTAAACCATTAGTTCTTAATAGTTGTTTTTCTTTCTTTTAGAATGCTTTATGTTCTTGAATTCTCCGTTTTGCCCATGCATGACGCATAACGTCCGGTGGCTTGCCTCAGTGGCTTAAAATATTACCGAACTATCACAAATATAAACCAAACTTTGAGTTATCAGCGTATTTTCTAAAGAATCACAGAATTAAGCCATTGTGGCAAACC
>NZ_VJZK01000015.1:1482-2799 GCF_007109225.1 Flavobacterium sp. GT3R68 | reverse complement strand
GAAGTTTGTGATCCGAACAGCGATGGTTTCTCTGTATTCGATCTGGAGAGTGCGAGCAATCAAATTGCAGGAGGTTCAGTACCGCCAGGTGTAGTTATTACGTATCACGAAACACCAGATGATGCCAGCAATGGTAACAATGCGCTGAGCAGTCCGTACCCCAATATCAGGGCTTACAATCAACCGATTTATGTGAGGGTATCGTATGCGCTTACCGGATGTTCAAATTTCACGACCTTGCAATTGATTGTCCATGATACCCCAATAGCGACTGAAAACGTTTCTTTGGAAGAATGTGATGACAATACTGACGGTTCGGCTAGTTTTAACCTGACCGATGCCGAAGCAGCTATTTTAGGAATGCTGCTGGACCCGGCGCAATATACCGTGAGCTACCATGTACTTCAAGGTGATGCTCAGGCGGGAACCAATGCCATTTTTAATGAGTCGAATTATCCTTCCAATACCCAGACCATCTGGGTAAGGGTGGAGCATAATACCACAAGATGTTTTGATGTGGTTGCCCTGCGGCTGATTGTGAATCCATTGCCTGTAGTACCGTTCCCGGTACGATCCTACAATCTTTGTGATGACCCTTCAGGGGATGAGAAAGAAGAGTTTAAGCTGATCACCAAAATCCAGGACATCATCGGAACCCAAACGGGTCTGAATGTTACATTCCATAGCACCGCGGCTGAGGCCCAGGCGGATAGCAATGCATTACCGATGCTTCTGATCAATAATCCTAATCCACAAACCTTGTTTGTAAGGGTAGAGAATAACGCGACCCAATGTTTTGTGGTTACCACGATGGACATTCGTGTAGAACCTTTGCCAACCATTGCGGAACCGGCACCATGGGAGGTTACCAAATGTGATATTGACGGGAACGGATTTGCATCTTTTGATTTGGATGCTTTGATTCCGGGGATACGCAACGGAGCCCTTGGTACGACAATCACATTCCATGAAACCCAGACCGATGCCGACAATGGGGATAACGCTCTGATAAGTCCTTATACGAACATCACTGCCTATTCACATCCGATATTTATACGGGCCATAAATAACCTAACGGGCTGTCACAGTACCCTTGAGATTACCCTTCGTGTCAATGCCTCACCGGTTGTACCGCCACCGGCATTGAAGGATTTGACTAAATGTGATGCTGACAGCAACAGCCAAAACGGATTTACAAGTTTTGATTTGACAGGCCCACAGGCTCTGGCAGAACAATCAAACCCTAATTACAGTGCGAGTCTGTATACCAGCTGGGCCAATGCCAATGCAGGAACATCACCAATCATTAACCTATCG
>NZ_VJZK01000015.1:0-1389 GCF_007109225.1 Flavobacterium sp. GT3R68 | reverse complement strand
CAAAGTAACTTTACCAATACGTCCAATCCACAAACGATCTGGATAGTCCTTACTGATGCGGCAACAAGTTGTGCGAGCAGTATTGGAAGTTTCCAATTGATTGTAGATACCCCGCTTGCCCTTACCACCCCGACACCATTGAGTCTTTGTGATGATGGCCTGACAACGAGCCCACCGTCACGTGAATTTGACCTGACCGTTAAGAATAGTGAGATATTGGGAACAGCTACCGGTTATACGGTAACGTATTTCCGTAGCCCGGCTGATGCGCAGGCAGGAATTAACCCTATTTTGAACCCAACGACCTATCTCAATACCAGCAATGCCCAGACTCTGGGAGTGATGGTTACCAGCCGTGCCCCTGCGGGATGTAAAAGCTTTACCACGCTGACTATCCGTGTTTTGCCATTGCCAACACCGAAGGACAATCCAAGTCAATTGAAGATGTGCGATGTGAATTCACCAAACGGCACCGAGTTGTTTGATTTGACCCTGAACCAGGCTTATATTGCCAACGGGGACCCTAACCTGAGCTTCGAATATTACCTTACCGAGGCAAACGCCAATGCTCAGGCCAGTATGATAACCACACCGACTTTTTATGAAATCGGAACACGAAGTATTTGGATCCGTGTGATGAACACTGAGGTAAGCTCATTGGGCAGTAAATGTTATGTGGTGATAGAGCAGCCTTTATTGTTGAACTCATTACCGGTAGTGGCCAGCTCTGCTGTTCCCTACAAAATCTGTGATGCGGCGGCTTCCAGCACAGCCACTTTCGATTTGCAGACCAAGAATGTTGCGCTATTGGGGGGAATGTCCGATACAAGCGGATATACGGTAACGTATTACCTGTCACCGGGAGAAGCGCAGGCAGGAACCAATCAATTGCCGAATTCATATATAAATACCAGCAACCCACAGACTATCTATGCCCGTGTGGTAAATAACGCCACAGGTTGCGTGAATTTCAATGGTAGCGTAAAACTGGAAGTTTTGCCGGGAGCCTCGGCCACATCACCGGTTGCACCACGGGTTACTTGTGATACTGACTACACCACGCCAAATGGTATCTATACTTTTGATTTGACCCAAATGAATACTGAGGTCTTGGGCGGACAAGATCCACTCCAGTTCACGGTGACTTATTATAACTCCCAGGCCGATGCCCTGGCAGATAACAATCCAATTACCACACCAAGAGCTTATGCAACGGCAAACGGTACGATATGGATGGTGGTGACCAACAATAATGGTTGCAGATCCAAGCCGGCATCAGTAGCGGTAACGGTAGAGCCATTGGCAGAACCGGATATTGAGTCCTCCACAGGAAATAATACGATTTGTGTGCAGTGGGGTAGTGATGTTTTGTTAAGCGGACTTACCCTG
>NZ_VJZK01000014.1 GCF_007109225.1 Flavobacterium sp. GT3R68 | reverse complement strand
ATAAACCAAACTTTGAGTTATCAGCGTATTTTCTAAAGAATCACAGAATTAAGCCATTGTGGCAAACCGCTGTTAGCTGCTGGCGTTCTTTGTTTAGTCTGAAAAATGATGTAGATTAGATTCTAGAATAAATGGTTTTAGTTTTTCAATTGTATTTTGGTGTTTGTGCCATATTATAAACGTATAATCAAACTCTTCTGTTATTACACAATCTAATTCAGGAATTATAAATATAAAAAATTCGCTTCCTGGTTTATTCATTGAATCATTATAATTATTAAGTGTTTTATCAATATCGTCGATTTCTAAAATTGTTTTCTCGTTCAAATTTACTAACAACAATTTATAACACTTTGAAATGTTTCTAATTAGAGAGTTAAATCTTTCCCATTCAGATTCAGTAACTTGATCTAATTTATAATAATTTTCTTTACCAAGCCATCCTTTCCAAAGAGATACGAATTCTTTCTTAAATTCAGGCCTAATTTCATAATCATTAAAGTAATCTTCCAATAGGAGATTATGACTTTTGGTTGTGTTTTTGTCCATTCAGTTGTTTTTTTTACGCTTGCAGCTAACGTCCGGTGGCTTGCCTCAGTGGCGTTCCCATCACCGAACAATCACAAATATAAACCAAACTTTGAGTTATCCGCGTATTTTCTAAAGAATCACAGAATTAAGCCATTGTGGCAAACCGCTGTTAGCAGCTGTATTTATTTACGATATCCATGTTTCTTTTACTTTTGATACTTTCCAGTACCCTGATTTATTTTCTATTGTTATTAAATATCCTTGTCCACATTTTCCTCCGCCGCAACTGGAAGCAGCTTCTAAAATTCCTTTGTCTTTTTTATCATTAAATTGTATTCTATAAAGATAAATAACGCCAACTGGAAGCGAGCTTTTCAAATCGTTTATGTCCCAAAATAGTTGATTGGGAAATAATGAAGAAGATTTAAAATTAAATTTTTTGTTATTCTTAAAGAGGGTTAAATCTAGTTTATAGTCATTTAAATATTTAGTTTCAGATTTTTTTAATGAATGATTTTTATAGGTCTTTACAGTGTCGTATACAGCAAGTAATATTCTTGCCGTATCATTTTTTATGCTGTCCTGAAACCGATTGTATTCTTTTAAACGTTTATCAAAATCAATTGTATCTTCTTTATTTGTTTTAAAATCTATTCTTGGAAATGGAGGAGGAAGCATTGTCCGTCGATCTCTATAAATTGAATCAGCTATTTCTGCAAAAACTTCATTTAAAACATTTTTCTCAAATTGCAATTCATCAATTTTCTTTTTACAAGAGAACTGAAATGTAATTAACAAGATTGCGATTATTGGAAATAGTTTTTTCATAATATAGCTGCTAACGTCCGGTGGCTTGCCTCAGTGGCTTGAATTATTACCGAACTCCCACAAATATAAACCAAACTTTGAGTTATCAGCTAATTTTCTAAAGAATCACAGAATTAAGCCATTGAGGCAAACCGCTGTTATGGCCAGTTTTTTATTCAATAAGTTTTCCCCAAGCTGTTTTCAAAACTTTTAAATCATATTTTAAATTTGGTTCAGACATTTTGGTTTCTAAATTTTCATCAAAACTAAAAGGAACTGATACTTTAATAAATGATTGTTTTTGGGCAGGTGCTATTTTTATGTTTTGATCAATTTGGAATTTATTTGAATTACATAAATCTAAAATCCGTATAGTGTCGCCTTTTTGTGTTTTAACTATTGTCATTGAAGCAACAAGATTTTCATCACAATCTCTTTGTGCGGGAATGTGGAAAATAATTTTAGCATTTATAGTATCTCGAAGTTTAATGATTTTCCATTTTTTTTCGGTTGAAGTAATATATTCATAAATACGTTTAGAATTGTCTTGACTGTATGACAACCATGTAAATAAGAACATAAATATTATCGTAATTTTTTTCATAAAATTGGCTATAACGTCCGGTGGCTTGCCTCAGTGGCTTGAAATGTTACCGAATAACCACAAATATAAACCAAACTTTTAGTTATCAGCGTATTTTCTAAAGAATCACGGAATTAAGCCATTGAGGCAAACCGCTGTTAACAACTGCCTTTATTTTTAGCGGTAATTTTCATTTTCATCATGGTTATCAAGTTCTGGACTTGCCATGACTCTTGATAAAAACCACATAGTGCCTTTTCCTTTCCACATTTTAGTTGCAAATGTTAACCCAAAAATGAAACCGAATAAGGAAATACAAATTCCAAGTATAAGAATTGGAATAGTTTGGTTTAGATAATAAATAATAGTGCCAATTATTAATCCAGTCATAGTGAATGAAAAAACAATTTTTAGCCATGCATATATCTCTGATATTTTTTCAAAAATTTCAAAAATTTTCATTTTACACGTAATTTTGGGTTAAGGTTGTTGTTAACGTCCGGTGGCTTGCCTCAGTGGCTTGAATGTCACCGAACATTCACAAATATAAACCAAACTTTGATTTATCAGCGTATTTTCTAAAGAAACACAGAATTAAGCCATTGTGGCAAACCGCTGTTAACAGTAGTTCTAATTTTCGGGCTTAAGTTCTTTCAAATAGTTTTTCCAGAACTCTTTTTCAATAATCATCGAGTATTGGTAACTTCCTTCAAAGACTCTTACTTTATTTTTAAACTCGATTGTATCGACAAAGTATATTCCAATTCTTTTATCGTCCTTGTAAAATGAAATAGAATAGTTTGTTTGTGGACAGCAACAATAATCGGTTTTGGTAGGTTGACGAAGTGTTCCACCAAGACTTTTTATTTGTTGATCGCTTTTCGTTTCTAAAGTATTGTAAGACTCAAAAGAAGAATCATTTCTTGTGCCTTCTGTTTCATTGGATTTCTTTGTCTTAATAATTATTTTATTGGATTTGGTTACGATTTGATTAAGTTCAAAATCATTTGCGATTTGTTGCGATTTATTACAACTTAATGTAATTATAGAAATAAGAATAACTATTGATATATGTTTTCGCATATTAAAGTTGAATGTTGTTTTGGATGCAGAATTACTGTTAACGTCCGGTGGCTTGCCTCAGTGGCTTAAAATGTTACCGAACAATGACAAATATAAACCAAACTTTGAGTTATCAGCGTATTTTCTAAAGAATCACAGAATAAGCCATTGTGGCAAACCGCTGTTAACAGTTCGGGATTCTTTTTTCGACTATTCAATTTTCGTGAATTTGATATGTTTTTGTTTTTCAATTATTCCGACCAATAAATCGGTTGTTTCTTTTGTTAATTCTGTTTGGCTTTTTGAAAAATTAATCCAGTTCAGATTTATTTGATCATCATTTTGAAATACACCAAATCCGCCACAAAGTATGTCGTTAAAAGCGTCAAGATTATGTCCAGTTTTCCACTTTAAATTTTTGGTCAAAACTTTGTCGATTTCGGTATAAAAAGATTCTAAATCTGAAAAATGGTTGCCATTTATTATGATTAATTTCCTTTGCATTTTGATTTTTTATCCTGACTGTTAACGTCCGGTGGCTTGCCTCAGTGGCGTGAATATCACCAAACAATACAAATATAAACCAAACTTTGAGTTATCAGC
>NZ_VJZK01000013.1 GCF_007109225.1 Flavobacterium sp. GT3R68 | reverse complement strand
ATTACTGAAAGTTTGGTATATATTTGCAATTGTCCGGTGACAGGCAAGCCACTGAATGCAAGCCGCGGGGACGTTAGCAACTATTTAACAAAACCATTAAAATGTTCGATTTAGAATTATATCTCTGGGGAATATTTCCAATGATAATTGGGTTATTGATATTATTAAAATCAATTCAAATTTCCTTTAAAAAGAAAACTATTTTGAATTGGATTATTTTGACAATAATAATTTTATCATCCCTACTAGCAGAATACATTCTTGCCATCATAACATTTACATATGCATGGCCAACATATATACCACATATTTTGTTAGTATTTAATCTAATATTACTTTTTGCTCAAATCATTATCAAAAACAAATTGAAAACTCAGCCGGAATTGTAAAATTTTAGTTAGTGCGACGTCAGAATTAGAAGAAGACGAAACTGAAAGTGACGAAAAATAAAAAAACAGTTGCTAACAGCGGTTTGCCTCAATGGCTTAATTCTGTGATTCTTTAGAAAATACGCTGATAACTCAAAGTTTGGTTTATATTTGTGAGACTTCGGTGAGAGTAACGCCACTGAGGCAAGCCACCGGACGTTAGCAGTAATAGTAAAAAAAACATGACTACAATAAATAAATTATTTGAATCTGAGTTTCCATCTATTTTACTATTAAAGGCTGGTGAAATTAGTAATAAATGGTCTTCATTAATTTCAGAAAAACTCGATAAGAATCGAAGTTATTCTGAGCCATTTGAAAGTGTAGGAACAAAAGAAGAAATTGAAATTTATAACAAAGCGCAAAAATTTATAGCAATGCAAAATGCTGTCGAAGATATTGATATAGTTTTTACATTTCTCCAAGTTGATAGAAATAAAATTCTTGAACTACATCCAAATCTTAATACGCAGGAAAATTATTATAAATATCATTTTGAAAATTTTATAATCAGAACATATACAATAATTGATTCATTAGGAAAACTTGGTGACAGTCTTTATAAAACTGAAATTAAAGATTGTAACTGTTATAAGTTAAAAGAAAAAATCAAAAACGAATATCCTGAAATTGCCTTATCGCTTGAAAATATACTTACCTACTCGGATGAAAATAAAACGAGACGACATACAAAAATTCATTCAGGTGAAATAGAAATAAGTGAAGTTCGAAATATCCCTTTTTGGGAAGACTACGCTGACGTATTACCAGAAATTTTTGACCTAAAAAATCCAATTCTTCTTTCAATGACAAATGAAAAAATTGAGCAAATGATTGCTGAATTAAAATCTTACGTAGTAGGATTAATTGAAAAGATAAATGTTTTTTTAGATAAAAGTATCGATAAGATATAAACTACTACTGCTAACAGCGGTTTGCCTCAATGGCTTAATTCTGTGATTCTTTAGAAAATACGCTGATAACCCAAAGTTTGGTTTATATTTGTGAGAGCTCGGTGATAGTCACGCCACTGAGGCAAGCCACCGGACGTTATGCAACATTATGGCAGAAGTAACTAAAATCAGCGAAAAACTATCTAAAGTATTTTTCTTTCTAATTATTATCGGAGGAATCTATTTGCTCATCCAAATTAATAAGGACAGACAAGAAATTGAAAATCATCCTGGAAAAACAATTTGTAAATATACTTTCTGCAAAATATCCCGAAAGTCATCTACAGCTTTTGTGAAATATGTTGTGGATAATAAATTGTACCGAACTGGTGCCGGAGGCTGTCCTGAAAATTCAGCTGAAAAAATCAACAAGTTTTTCTTTTTAAAATATTCTACACTTGACCCAAACAAAATTCAAGTAGATTTCTCCAAAGAAGTTACGAGCAAAGCAGAAATTGAAAAATTAGAATATCAACTTAAAAATTGGTTAGATTTAAAATAACATTGCATAACAGCGGTTTGCCTCAATGGCTTAATTCAGTGATTCTTTAGAAAATACGCTGATAACTCAAAGTTTGGTTTATATTTGTCATTGTTCGGTGATGGGAACGCCACTGAGGCAAGCCACCGGACGTTAGCAACAAGCTTATTCCAAACATTATTCGAAATAGAAAATTATGTTTAAATTTTTTGCAAGTTTTACATTTATTGAAGGTATAACTATAACAATTGCGTTAATAGCAATACTTATTTCTCTCATCTCTCTTTTTAATGACAACAAAAAAAACAGACGAGAATTGAGAATATCCAAACTAGAGGAAATGCTTGAAATTAATCTTTACTTTTTAACTTATTATCAATATTTGATAGATATAGTTGAAAAGCGTGAAAAAATATTTGAAAATGGTAAAAAGGGAATAGATATTTTAGTAGATGAAGTAACAGCAGACCAAGATGCGACAGAATTTCTAGAAATTGTAGGAAAGACTAACTTTGATAGAAATCTAATGAGATTTAATGTTCTTGCTAATAGTTATTTACCTAATGGTGAGCTTAAACTTAAATGTCTTTCACTTGTTGAATTAATTGCTAATCTTTATAATTATTCGGTTTACAAGGTATATGAAGTTAGAAAGACTCATCCTAAATTTCCTCTGCGGAAAGTTTACTTCGATTATATAGAAGAGGTTGAAAAGGAATTAATTTCCGAAATGAAACTTGGTTATGAAAGTTCAAAGGATATCAAAAGGATTGAATACTATCAAACATTTAAAAAAGAACTAAACATTTAGTAATTAAAGCCAGTTGCTAACAGCGGTTTGCCTCAATGGCTTATTCTGTGATTCTTTAGAAAATACGCTGATAACTCAAAGTTTGGTTTATATTTGCGATGGTTCGGTGCGAGTCACGCCACTGAGGCAAGCCACCGGACGTTAGCAGTCATTATAAAAAAAATCGAATGAAATCAACACTTATCTTAATATTGACATTTGTATTTATTGGTTGTAAACAGAAAGAAATCAATCAAAAAACAATCAATGAAAGCTCACAGAAAATTGAAAATAGTAAAGACTGTAAATGTTATAATGGTCTTGAAGAAAAACCAATTAAAACATATACTTTTTCAGATAATAATTCAATCTCAATTTGTGGTTATGAAGAAAATAATGAATATTCCGAATTTGGAATTTTTGACTGTAAAACTGAAAAACTGATTTCCGGTTACGATGCAATTCAAACTTGTAAATTGAATTTTGAAAATGACAAATTGTATATAGTCGAACTGGATAAACTTCCAACAAATGACAAATGGGAATGGAATGATATTAAAGTTGCAGAAGAAATTATTACGATTAAAAATAAGTCAATAATATCACTTGGGGCAAAACCTCTAAAAGTTGAAATAAATATTTCTGAAAAAACTCAAACAGAATTTTTAGATTTATTAGAAACCGAAAATTATAAAAAAGTTGACGTTGAAGAAATATTGGCTAGACTTGAAATTCTATCGATTTGCGGAAATGAAAGAGCAAAAAAGAAATTATATTCAATCGAAACTGACAAAAATTATATATTAGACGGAGCATATGCTGAACAATATAAAGATGCAATTGCAACAATTGAATGGCGGAATAAAAAACAATAACGACTGCTAACACAGGTTTTGCGCTATTGCGGTTTTTGTGCTTAATTTAAAGTTGGTTTTGTATCTTTGAAGTCAGTGCTTAACCGAAAATTTCGGCTTCTTTAGTCCGCAACATCGCAAAGCCTGGGAACGTTAGTAGCAACCATGCCTGAAAATAATGCCGGATAAATTTCTTAAAAAGGCAAAGCTTAAAACAGAAATAACCA
>NZ_VJZK01000012.1 GCF_007109225.1 Flavobacterium sp. GT3R68 | reverse complement strand
AAAGAAACACGAAATAAGCCATTGATGCAAACCGATGTTATCTATTGCCGTTCTTCGGTTCAGTTTGGTTTTTCGGCGGAATATTTTTTGAGTAAGTTCGGCTTTAGCGCTTCCACTTTTCGGCGTCAGTTTGGTTTTGCAGCGATTTGTTTTTTGAGTGAGTTCGGCATTTTCCCGCTTCCAATTTTCTGAGTAAGTTTGGCGTTTAAGTTCAAGCAAAACGATATTTTAATTTCACCGTAGTTTTTGTAATACGGTTATAGATAACGTCCCCGCGGCTTGCATTCAGTGGCTTGCCTATCACCGGACAACTGCAAATATAAACCAAACTTTGAGTTATCATCGTATTTTCTGAAGAATCACCGAATTAAGCCATTGATGCAAACCGATGTTATCTGGAGCAATTCCTAGGATCAGTTTGGTTTTCGGAGAAATATTTTTTTGAGTAAGTTCGGCTTTTGCGTTTCAGTTTTCGGCTTCAGTTTGGCTTTTCGATAAGTTTTTTGAGTGAGTTCGGCTTTTTGCGATTCCAATTTTCAGCGTAAGTTTGGCTTTTAGGTTTCAAAACTCGACAAGATTTAACCCAATAAATGTTTCAAAAAACTGTCATTTTGATTTGGCGGGAATTTCTGAAATATTGTTCCAGATAACGTCCGGTGGCTTGCCTCAGTGGCGTGATTATTACCGAACAATCACAAATATAAACCAAACTTTGAGTTATCGGCGTATTTTCTAAAGAATCACAGAATTAAGCCATTGAGGCAAACCGCTGTTAGCAACTGTTTTTATTTTTCGGCGCTTTCGGTTTCGGTTTCGGTTTCATCTGGTTTGTCTAATTCTGGCGTTGCCATAATTCGGGATAGAAAATGCACAGTTCCAGTTGTTTTGAATTTAGTTGTAGCCAAAACAATTCCGCAAACTAGTCCAATAATTGAAATTACAATTCCTATAATGAATCCGATTGAATTTTGAAAATTGTAATAAACAATGCATCCAATTCCAAAACCTAACAGAGTAGGGGAGATTGCAATTTGCAACCAACCTATTAATTCTGTTATTTTTTCAAATATTTTGAACATTTCTACTACGATTTTTAAACTGATGCCAAATAGTTGCTAACGTCCCCGCGGCTTGCATTCAGTGGCTTGCCTATCACCGGACAATTGCAAATATAAACCAAACTTTGAGTTATCAGCGTATTTTCTAAAGAATCACTGGTTAAGCCATTGATGCAAACCGATGTTATCTATTGCCATTTTAGAATTCAGTTTGGTTTTTCGGCGAAATATTTTTTGAGTAAGTTCGGTTTTTACGCTTCCAGTTTTCAGCGTGAGTTTGGCTTTGCAGCAAAGTATTTTTTGAGTGAGTTCGGCTTTTTCACGCTTCCAATTTTCTGAGTAAGTTTGGCTTTTAAATTTCAAGAAAAACCATATTTTAATTTCAAAGAAAGTTCTGTAATATGGTTATAGATAACGTCCCCGCGGCTTGCATTCAGTGGCTTACCTGTCACCGGACAATTGCAAATATAAACCAAACTTTGAGTTATCAGAGTATTTTCTAAAGAAACACGAAATTAAGCCATTGATGCAAACCGATGTTAACTGTTGCCGTTTTTACGATTCAGTTTGGTTTTTCGACGAAATGTTATTTGAGTGAGTTCTGCATTTTTCCGCTTCTAATTTTCTGAGTAAGTTTGGCTTTGCATAAAGTTGTTTTCTGAGTGAGTTCGGCTTTTCACGCTTCCAATTTTCTGAGTAAGTTTGGCTTTTACGTTTTAAGGAAAACCGATATTTTAATTTCACCGAAAGTTCTGAAACACGGTTACAGTTAACGTCCCCGCGGCTTGCATTCAGTGGCTTGCCTATCACCGGACAACTGCAAATATAAACCAAACTTTGAGTTATCGGCGTATTTTCTAAAGAATGATGGAATTAAGCCATTGATGCAAACCGATGTTATCTGGAGCTGTTCTTTTTGATACAGTGAGTTTTCGACAAAATATGTTTTGAGTGAGTTCGGCTTTTTACGCTTCCACGTTTCGGCGTCAGTTTGGCTTTTCGGCGAGTTGTTTTTTAAGTGAGTTCGGTTTTTCACGCTTCCACTTTTTTGAGTAAGTTTGGCTTTTAAGTTTTCAAGAAAACCAATATTTTATTTAACCGAAATTTCTGTAATACGGTTCCAGATAACGTCCGGTGGCTTGCCTCAGTGGCTTGAAATGTTACCGAACAATCACAAATATAAACCAAACTTTGAGTTATCAGCGAATTTTCTAAAGAATCACAGAATTAAGCCATTGAGGTAAACCGCTGTTGTGCGTTCGTTTTTTAAATTAAACTTCTCGATGAAACGTTTTTAATATTTCTATGTTATTCTCATAATAATTGTATCTGAAAAAAATTTTTTTATGTTTTCCGTTTTCTTCATAATAGATTTTCCCATTCCCAATTTTTATAATATTCTTTAGAGGAATAATATTTTCGTCAAAGTAAATATTTTCGGAATCAAATTCGACGTTTTTATATTTGAGAATGTTCCGAAAAAAGCTAAAATAAATACTCGTTAAAACTAAAAACCACATCACAATTCCAAAAACGTATTTAATGTATAAATTGTAAATAAAGCATATAAAAAAAGTGAATGAGATTAAATAAATAATGAACATATTCAAACTATTAAGTTCAGAATTCAGTTGATATTTTTTCATTCTCAATGGGTTTTTAGAAGTTATTGGTTTTAGCGCAACCAAAATGACGCACAACGTCCGGTGGCTTGCCTCAGTGGCTTAAAATGTTACCGAACAATCACAAATATAAACCAAACTTTGAGTTATCAGCGTATTTTCTAAAGAATCACTGAATTAAGCCATTGAGGCAAACCGCTGTTATAAAACGTTTTTCATTTTTCGGCCCAATTTTTTGTTGCTGTAAATTGTTACTACTCCGCAAAGACCTTCTGTTCCGTATAGAGTAACATTTTCTGGATAATCTAAAATTTTTATTTCAAGGACATTTTCGTCACTAATATATTTCATAATCGACTTTGCATTTCGATTCTCACGTAAATCTATTTTATAATATTTGTTTAGATAAATAATCACAATCAGTGATTGACAAATATGTTTTTCAGGGTCACGAGAATTGTCTAAAATTATTCTTTTTTCATAAAGAGTATCAGAATATATTTTAGCTTTTATGAAATCTATTTTCTCACTTTTTAGTTGAAGGTCTTTTAGGTTATTAACCCATGCTAAATTCTGCTTTTGTGTTAAATAAGGTTTGTCTTGTGCATTTGCCTGCAAGTAGGATAGAAATGAAAGTATAAATATGATGTTTTTCATTCGATTGAGGTCTCTTTTGTAAATGTTTTATAACGTCCGGTGGCTTGCCTCAGTGGCGTACCTATCACCGAACAAGCACAAATATAAACCAAACTTTGAGTTATCAGCGTATTTTCTAAAGAATCACAGAATTAAGCCATTGTGGCAAACCGCTGTTAGCCGACGTTTTTATTTTTGTATACTATCAATTTTTTGATTTAGTTTATCTTTACATTCTTTAACTAGTTCGGAAAATATTTTATATTGCTCTTCTTGAGATCTCTTAATTATATTTTCATATTCTTCTTGTGAATAAGTTTTCATTATTTTCTCACTCGTACAATTGCAATAATCAAAATTTATTTTCTCGAATTCAAGGCCTTGTTTACCCATGCCAATTAAACAATATTTATTTAAGCTATCTTTTGCAGTTTCACTCCAAACAGATTCTTTTTTACTAGAGTTAATTGCATAGCGCTCTGGATTAGCATTTAATAAATTGTATCCACCTCGCAAAATCAAAATCACTGAGATGATTTTCATAAATATTCCATATTTTTCTTGAAAACTTTCAGATTTTTTAATCTGTTCGGTAGTTCTATTTTTTGGGTTATAAATACCAAATGAAATTAAAAATAAATATATTCCTAAAAGTAAAGTTGAAATCCCAAATATATAGGGTAAATAATGATTCATTCTCTTTTGTTTGTTTTTAATGCTAAGTTTCTCAAAATGTCGGCTAACGTCCGGTGGCTTGCCTCAGTGGCGTTCCCCATCACCGAACCATCACAAATATAAACCAAACTTTGAGTTATCAGCGTATTTTCTAAAGAATCACAGAATTACGCCATTGAGGCAAACCGCTGTTATAGGCTGTCATTTTTAATCAGCGTTTAATTTCTTTCTAATATTCATTTGTGTTTCTGTATCATTCAAATCCCATAAATCAAATAAACTAAATTGATACAATCTCTCATTAATTGTCATTCCTCCAATATTTTTTATAGATTCGTCCCGAAAACTACAATAGTCTATGTAAAATTGATTTGAAACTTCTGTGTTTTCAAACCAAACATTGCCATGCCATTTTCCAATTTGACTTTCCAAATGAGTAACACTTTCAGTGTTTCTTTTCCAGTCCTCAATGTGATTTCTAAAGTTCTTTTTCAACTCTAATTCGCTATCAGGAATTGAATTCACTAGTTCGTCTAAATTCATGGATTATCTAAATTAATGAGTAGTCTTAGGCGGTTTCAAGTTTCTAGCGCAATTTTTAGGTTTTTAAATCTACCGTTTTATTTCCCGCATTTTTGCACCAAATTT
>NZ_VJZK01000011.1 GCF_007109225.1 Flavobacterium sp. GT3R68 | reverse complement strand
TGATAACCGGAAGTTTGGTATATATTTGCAATTGTCCCGTGACAGGCAAGCCACTGAATGCAAGCCGCGGGGACGTTAGCTGCAACCTTAAAAATAACTCCGTTAAAATGTTACTACAGAAGATTCTTTATAAACTTTCATTTCTCTTAGGATTATTACTTTTATTGGTTGGTTTAATAATGAAATTTTTAAGTTTATCTTCAAGTGGTTTAGTATTCAGTAAGCAAGGAAATATTTCGCATGGAACATTAGATGGGAATGGAACCTTAGTTTTATCTGTTATGATTTTTGCATTCGCTATATGGAATTACAAAAGTTATTTGGAAGATAAAAAAGAAAAAGATTTACTGCGGAAAAAAGAAAAAAATGAATTATTGCTAAGACAAAAAAAAAATAAAGGCAGCAGCTAACAGCGGTTTGCCTCAATGGCTTATTCTGTGTTTCTTTAGAAAATCCGCTGATAACTCAAAGTTTGGTTTATATTTGTCATTGTTCGGTGAGAGCAACGCCACTGAGGCAAGCCACCGGACGTTATCTGGAACAATATTTCAGAAATTCCCGCCAAATCATAATGACAGTTTTTTGAAACATTTATTAAGTTAAATCTTGTCGAGTTTTGAAACCTAAAAACCGAACTTACGCTGAAAATTGGAATCGTAAAAAGCCGAACTCACTCAAAAAATTTATCGAAAGCCAAACTGACGCCGAAAACTGAAACGTAAAAACCGAACTTACTCATAACATATTTCGTCGAAAACCAAACTGATCCTAAGAATTGCTCCAGATAACATCGGTTTGCATCAATGGCTTAATTTCGTGTTTCTTTAGAAAATACGCTGATAACTTAAAGTTTGGTTTATATTTGCAATTGTCCGGTGTCAGGTAAGCCACTGAATGCAAGCCGCGGGGACGTTAACTGTAACAATCTGAAAACGTTTACGGTGAACATAACCAAAATGTGAAATTCGGATTTTTGTCCACTTTTACCCTACTTCCAAAAAGTTTGCGCTTAACCGAAATCTTGTCTTGTACTTGCCGTTTGATTGGCTTAACAGAAAGCTGAAAACGCAACGTTGAATAGTTGGCTGAATAATTCCGTAAGCAGAATCGTGAAACCAAACAAAGCGTAAAAACAATATTGCGCCGAAAGAAATTGCAACAGTTAACATCGGTTTGCATCAATGGCTTAATTCCGTGTTTCTTTAGAAAATACGCTGATAACCGGAAGTTTGGTATATATTTGCAATTGTCCCGTGACAGGCAAGCCACTGAATGCAAGCCGCGGGGACGTTAGCAGCAAGCCGTCCAAAAAAACTAAAAAATTGATGACGAAAGAATTTCCAGTAACAAACTCAACACTTTCAGCTAATAAAATTGGAGAATTATTACAGCATAAATATGGTTTAAGCGAAAATACTGAATGTAAACTTTTCAGAGCTGCAATGAACCACGTTTATATGATTTCTGATAATAATGAGAAATATGTATTTCGTGTCTATACTTTTGATTGGAGAACAAAAATTGAAATAGCTGAAGAATTAAGGCTTTTAAAACACTTAAAAGAAAATAAAACTAATGTTTCATTCCCAATAGCTGATAATTTAAATGAATATATTCAAGAATTAAATGCTCCTGAAGGAAAAAGGTTTGGCGTATTATTTTCGTTTGCAGATGGCGCAAAATCAGCAAGATTTACAGCGGAAACAAGTTTTTTTATTGGACAAGCATTAGCAAAAGTTCACAAATCAGCAGAAAAGTTTGCATTAAACAGAATAACATACAACAATAGAACTTTACTTATAGATTCCGTTAAACGAACGCGAGAATTCTTTAAAAAAGAAACTGATGAAACAAAATTTATAGAAAGATTAGCTAATTATCTTCAAAATGAATTTGATAATATAGAAAATGAACAAATTAGATTTGGAGCAGTTCATCTCGACGTATGGTTTGATAATATGCATTTTAATGACGAAAATAAAGTTACGATTTTTGATTTTGATTTCTGTGGCAATGGATGGTTATGTCTAGATATTTCATACTTTTTATTTCAATTATTCATAACAAACCTAGACGAGAATGATTACAAAGTAAAAGCAGAAAGTTTTCTTAAAGGATACGAAACCATATCTGAAATTAGTAAAAATGAAAAACGTATTTTACCTATTGCCTGTCTAGCAATTATGACATATTACATAAGTATGCAATGCGATAGATATGACTATTGGACAAACCTTTTTTTAAATGAAGACCATTTGAAAAGATTTGTCGGTAATTTGAAACGATGGATTGCATATAATGAAATCGAAATAAAATAAGGCCAGCTGCTAACATCGGTTTGCATCAATGGCTTAATTTAGTGATTCTTTAGAAAATACGCTGATAACTCAAAGTTTGGTTATATTTGCAATTGTCCGGTGCTAGGCAAGCCACTGAATGCAAGCCGCGGGGACGTTATCTATAACCGTATTACAAAAATTTCGGTAAAATTAAAATATCGCTTTTCTTGACTTAAAAGCCAAACTTACTCAGAAAATTGGAAGCGGGAAAATGCCGAACTCACATAAAAAACAAATCACTGCAAAGCCAAACTGACGCCGAAAAGTGGAAGCGCTAAAAGCCGAACTTACTCAAAAAATATTATGCCGAAAAACCAAACTGAACCGAAGAACGGCAATAGATAACATCGGTTTGCATCAATGGCTTATTTCGTGTTTCTTTAGAAAATACTCTGATAACCGGAAGTTTGGTATATATTTGCAATTGTCCGTGACAGGCAAGCCACTGAATGCAAGCCGCGGGGACGTTGGCAGAAATGATAAGTGCAAAACCAGACATTAATTATAAAATAGACACTATGAAAAAAAATGTATTGTTAATATTTATACTATTTGGGTTAAACTCATACTCTCAAACTTATGTTTTGGATAATACATTTGGTAATTCAGGCACTATGACTTATAATAATCGCCTTTATCATGTAAAAAATGGATTATTAGTTAATAACAATTACTATTTTATTTCTAGTAATACAATTGCTAAAGTGGATTATAATGGACAAATTGTAACAGCGTTTGGAACGAACGGTTTTAAAGCATTACAACAAACTAACGAAACTTTAACTATAGTAAATTTTGTTTTTTCCAATAATTACTTTTATATATATGGTTCTGTTAAAAATAATAGCACTAATAATATAGATATCTATATTATTAGAATAGATGAAAACGGAAATTATGATTCTAGCTTTGGAACAAACGGGATAGTAAAATTAGATTTTGGTCTTCAGGAAAATATTTCAAGTTTTTTAACAGAATCATCTGGAAGTCTTTATTGCATCGGAACTAGATTTAATCAAAATGTTACTAACACTAGTAGGTTAATACTTTTCAAAATTAATAATGATGGGTCTATAAACACTTCTTTTAATCTAAATGGGTTTAAAGAAATTTCTCTTGACTTGAGTACTAGTGGTTCAGAAATCATTCCCTATAACAGTCAATTTATGCTTTTGGGTACCACGACAGGGAATGATGGAACTTATAATCGAACAAAGATATTGATAACCGAAGTTGATGGTAATGGAAATTCAAATACATCTTTTGGAATTAATGGCTTCAAAACTATCCCTTTGGCAAATTCGGGAATTTACTACAACACCATAAAGAATGTTCAATTATTGAATAATACATTATATATAAATATGAATCAAGGTGGAGCGATGTTAGGTGATAACAGTAATAACCTATTGATATATAATTTAATTAATGACCAAATAGAATCCTCCATTACTCATGGAGAATTCTTTTATAACAAAATCATTGATAATAAAGTATTTTTGACCTCATATTGTTACTCCTGTTGTGGTACTAATTATTATGCTTGTGATAATACTTTTGAATTAAGAAAATTCAATCTTGACGGAATAACTGATTCTTCTTTCCACATCAATGGACTTTATTCATATGAATTTACTTATGCTGGTGTTCCAGGTGAACCTGTAATAGGTGATAGTAGATCATATGTTTTTATAAAAGAACCAAGTGGAAAAATTTTAATTGCAGGCTTTATTTATAAAGTATTTAGTACTCCTGGTTTTTCAGCATTAAGAATTGTCGAGGGAGCTTTAGGGTTAAATTCTATTGTCCATAATGATAAAAATAATTTTTATCCGAATCCATTTAATAACAAAATTATTTTTAAAAACACTACTCCAATAAAAAATGTTGAAGTATATGATTTAGTTGGCAGAAAAATCAATAAACCTTCATTTCAATATGAAAATGATAATACAACCATAGATTTATCAAACATAATAGAAAAAGGAACCTACTTACTCAGAATTACTACAGAACATAATGAAATTATTACACAAAAGATAATTAAAAATTAAATCACTTCTGCCAACAGCGGTTTGCCTCAATGGCTAATTCTGTGATTCTTTAGAAAATACGCTGATAACTCAAAGTTTGGTTTATATTTGTGACTGTTTGGTGATGTGAACGCCACTGAGGCAAGCCACCGGACGTTAGCTGCAAGCATAAAACGACTTGCAATAAAATGAATAAAATGTGTGAAAAACTGAAACTGAATTCTTCTATTGATTTCGAAAATGTAGACACTCCAATCGTCTACAGCGAAAAATTTGACGAATATGGTGTGAAAATTTGGGATGGCGGAACTTCATCTATTTCAATTGAATTTTGCCCTTGGTGCGGACAAAAACTACCGAATTCAAAAAGAGACCAATGGTTTGATGAAATTGAGAAACTTGGCATCGATCCATGGAATGGTAAAATACCCGAAAAATATCTGAGTGACAAATGGTATCGTTAAAAAAAATGCCAGCAGCTAACATCGGTTTGCATCAATGGCTTAATTCGGTGTTTCTTTAGAAAATACGCTGATAACTCAAAGTTTGGTTTATATTTGCAATTGTCCGCGACATTCAAGCCACTGAATGCAAGCCGCGGGGACGTTAGCTGTAATTTTAAACCTTACAGGAGAATTCAATAACCTAACGCAACAAATTATAAATTTTATATTTGTTGTTTTATGGAGAAATCACACAAAAGATT
>NZ_VJZK01000010.1 GCF_007109225.1 Flavobacterium sp. GT3R68 | reverse complement strand
TGTGGGTCAAACGAAACGAAAAACATAGAAGAACACGTTCATAGACATATTGAATTGACAGCCGTTTTAAGGGAAACCTTAAGACAAATAAAAAGAGAGTAAGAGAATCGAAAGATTTATAATAACCGATAGAATCTTCAGTCAAATAAAAACAGAGATAGTTTACTATCTCGCAATTATACGATGAAGAGTTTGATCCTGGCTCAGGATGAACGCTAGCGGCAGGCTTAACACATGCAAGTCGAGGGGTATGGTTCTTCGGAACCAGAGACCGGCGCACGGGTGCGTAACGCGTATGCAATCTACCTTTCACAAAGGGATAGCCCAGAGAAATTTGGATTAATACCTTATAGTATATAAGAATGGCATCATTTTTATATTAAAGATTTATCGGTGAAAGATGAGCATGCGTCCCATTAGCTTGTTGGTAAGGTAACGGCTTACCAAGGCGACGATGGGTAGGGGTCCTGAGAGGGAGATCCCCCACACTGGTACTGAGACACGGACCAGACTCCTACGGGAGGCAGCAGTGAGGAATATTGGTCAATGGGCGCAAGCCTGAACCAGCCATGCCGCGTGCAGGATGACGGTCCTATGGATTGTAAACTGCTTTTATACAGGAAGAAACAACTCTACGTGTAGAGTCTTGACGGTACTGTAGGAATAAGGATCGGCTAACTCCGTGCCAGCAGCCGCGGTAATACGGAGGATCCAAGCGTTATCCGGAATCATTGGGTTTAAAGGGTCCGTAGGCGGTTTGATAAGTCAGTGGTGAAAGCCCTACGCTTAACGTAGGAACGGCCATTGATACTGTCAGACTTGAATTATTAGGAAGTAACTAGAATATGTAGTGTAGCGGTGAAATGCTTAGAGATTACATGGAATACCAATTGCGAAGGCAGGTTACTACTAATGGATTGACGCTGATGGACGAAAGCGTGGGTAGCGAACAGGATTAGATACCCTGGTAGTCCACGCCGTAAACGATGGATACTAGCTGTTCGGAGCAATCTGAGTGGCTAAGCGAAAGTGATAAGTATCCCACCTGGGGAGTACGTTCGCAAGAATGAAACTCAAAGGAATTGACGGGGGCCCGCACAAGCGGTGGAGCATGTGGTTTAATTCGATGATACGCGAGGAACCTTACCAAGGCTTAAATGTAGATTGACCGGTTTGGAAACAGATCTTTCGCAAGACAATTTACAAGGTGCTGCATGGTTGTCGTCAGCTCGTGCCGTGAGGTGTCAGGTTAAGTCCTATAACGAGCGCAACCCCTGTTGTTAGTTGCCAGCGAGTCATGTCGGGAACTCTAACAAGACTGCCAGTGCAAACTGTGAGGAAGGTGGGGATGACGTCAAATCATCACGGCCCTTACGCCTTGGGCTACACACGTGCTACAATGGCCGGTACAGAGAGCAGCCACTGGGCGACCAGGAGCGAATCTATAAAACCGGTCACAGTTCGGATCGGAGTCTGCAACTCGACTCCGTGAAGCTGGAATCGCTAGTAATCGGATATCAGCCATGATCCGGTGAATACGTTCCCGGGCCTTGTACACACCGCCCGTCAAGCCATGGAAGCTGGGGGTGCCTGAAGTCGGTGACCGCAAGGAGCTGCCTAGGGTAAAACTGGTAACTAGGGCTAAGTCGTAACAAGGTAGCCGTACCGGAAGGTGCGGCTGGAACACCTCCTTTCTAGAGCCTATTGGTTAGATGCTTGCATCAGCAATAGGAAAAAGACGAAAAGATACCATCGGATTGAAATTTTCCGAAACAATTACTCTCGCTGTTAGTTCAAATAATAAATTTTAAGTAAAAAGATTAATGGTTTAATCGTTTGACGAGTGATCGGTAAACGCTAAACATTGAATGTCTCGTAGCTCAGCTGGTTAGAGTACTACACTGATAATGTAGGGGTCGACAGTTCGAGTCTGTCCGAGACAACTACTTACACTTAAAAAAGGAAATTTTAGGAGCATGAGTAAGAATTACACATTAATTCAAAATTCAACATTCTAATAGAAATGGGGGATTAGCTCAGCTGGCTAGAGCGCCTGCCTTGCACGCAGGAGGTCAACGGTTCGACTCCGTTATTCTCCACTGATTCGCCACGGCGAATAACAGTTCATTGACATATTGAGATAAGAAAAATATTAAAAAGTAGAAAGCAATTTTTACTAAGTAGTAATACTTGGTAAAGATAATGTCATAATTGATTTTATGACAGGTACAATAAGCAAAATAAGGGCGTATGGGGGATGCCTTGGCTCTCAGAGGCGATGAAGGGCGTGATAAGCTGCGAAAAGCTACGGGGATCGGCACACACGAATTGATCCGTAGATACCCGAATGGGGCAACCCACTATGTTGAAGACATAGTACACCGATAGGTGGGCAAACCCGCTGAACTGAAACATCTAAGTAGGCGGAGGAGAAGAAAACAAAAGTGATTCCGTAAGTAGTGGCGAGCGAACGCGGATTAGCCCAAACCAATGTTGTTACGGCAATATTGGGGTTGTAGGACCACGACATTTGTTGCGGATTGAATTAGAATCAACTGGAAAGTTGAGCCATAGAAGGTGATAGCCCTGTATAAGTAAGAGAAGATAACGATAGTGGTATCCTGAGTAGGGCGGGACACGAGAAATCCTGTCTGAATTTGGCGGGACCATCCGCTAAGGCTAAATACTCCTGAGAGACCGATAGTGAACCAGTACCGTGAGGGAAAGGTGAAAAGAACCGTGAATAACGGAGTGAAATAGATCCTGAAACCATACGCTTACAAGCGGTCGGAGCCCTTTAGTGGGGTGACGGCGTGCCTTTTGCATAATGAGCCTACGAGTTAACGTTGCTGGCAAGGTTAAGTGATTAAGTCACGGATCCGTAGCGAAAGCGAGTCTGAATAGGGCGCTTTAGTCAGTAGTGTTAGACGCGAAACCGTGTGATCTACCCATGGGCAGGATGAAGCTGTGGTAACACACAGTGGAGGTCCGAACCGGTTGACGTTGAAAAGTCTTCGGATGACCTGTGGGTAGGGGTGAAAGGCCAATCAAACTCGGAAATAGCTCGTACTCCCCGAAATGCATTTAGGTGCAGCGTTATGCGTAAAGTTATATAGAGGTAGAGCTACTGATTGGATGCGGGGGCTTCACCGCCTACCAATTCCTGACAAACTCCGAATGCTATATAATGTTTCATAACAGTGAGGGCTTGGGTGCTAAGGTCCAAGTCCGAGAGGGAAAGAACCCAGACCATCAGCTAAGGTCCCCAAATATATACTAAGTTGAAAGAACGAGGTTTGTCTGCCCAGACAGCTAGGATGTTGGCTTGGAAGCAGCCATTCATTTAAAGAGTGCGTAACAGCTCACTAGTCGAGCGGACGAGCATGGATAATAATCGGGCATAAGTATATTACCGAAGCTATGGATTTCATATTAAATTATGGAGTGGTAGGGGAGCATTCTAACAGGGTAGAAGGTGTATCGTAAGGTATGCTGGACCGGTTAGAAAAGAAAATGTAGGCATAAGTAACGATAATGCGGGCGAGAAACCCGCACACCGAAAGACTAAGGTTTCCACAGCTATGCTAATCAGCTGTGGGTTAGTCGGGACCTAAGGCGAACCCGAAAGGGACAGTCGATGGACAACGGGTTAATATTCCCGTACTACTGTTAACTGTGATGGGGTGACGGAGTGATGAAAGTGTCGCGAACTGACGGAATAGTTCGTTGAAGTATGTAGCTATAAGGACTGTAGGCAAATCCGCAGATCTTGGCAAAATACGATAGTACTCGGAGTCTTCGGACAAAGAGATAGTACACCTAAGGGCTTCCAAGAAAAACCTCTAAACTTCAGGTTAATAGTACCCGTACCGCAAACCGACACAGGTAGTCGAGGAGAGAATCCTAAGGTGCTCGAGAGATTCATGGCTAAGGAATTAGGCAAAATAGACCTGTAACTTCGGGAGAAAGGTCGCCAGCAGCAATGCTGGCCGCAGTGAAGAGGTCCAGGCGACTGTTTATCAAAAACACAGGGCTCTGCAAAATCGTAAGATGAAGTATAGGGCCTGACACCTGCCCGGTGCTGGAAGGTTAAGAGGAGATGTTATCTTCGGAGAAGCATTGAATTGAAGCCCCAGTAAACGGCGGCCGTAACTATAACGGTCCTAAGGTAGCGAAATTCCTTGTCGGGTAAGTTCCGACCTGCACGAATGGTGTAACGATCTGGACACTGTCTCAGCCATGAGCTCGGTGAAATTGTAGTAACGGTGAAGATGCCGTTTACCCGCAGTGGGACGAAAAGACCCTGTGCACCTTTACTATAGCTTAGTATTGACCTTGGATAAATGATGTGTAGGATAGGTTGGAGACTATGAAGCGGCGTCGCCAGGCGTTGTGGAGTCATTGTTGAAATACAACCCTTTGTTTATCTGAGGCCTAACCCCGCGTTGCGGGGGACATTGCTTGGTGGGTAGTTTGACTGGGGTGGTCGCCTCCAAAAGAGTAACGGAGGCTTCTAAAGGTTCCCTCAGTACGCTTGGTAACCGTGCGTAGAGTGCAATGGCATAAGGGAGCTTGACTGAGAGACATACAGGTCGATCAGGTACGAAAGTAGAGCATAGTGATCCGGTGGTTCCGCATGGAAGGGCCATCGCTCAAAGGATAAAAGGTACGCCGGGGATAACAGGCTGATCTCCCCCAAGAGCTCATATCGACGGGGGGGTTTGGCACCTCGATGTCGGCTCGTCACATCCTGGGGCTGGAGAAGGTCCCAAGGGTTGGGCTGTTCGCCCATTAAAGTGGCACGCGAGCTGGGTTCAGAACGTCGTGAGACAGTTCGGTCTCTATCTACTGTGGGCGCAAGAAATTTGAGTGGATCTGATTCTAGTACGAGAGGACCGAATTGGACAAACCTCTAGTGTATCTGTTGTTCCGCCAGGAGCACCGCAGAGTAGCTACGTTTGGCAGGGATAAGCGCTGAAAGCATATAAGCGCGAAACCCACCACAAGATGAGATTTCTTTTAAGGGTCGTAGGAGATGACTACGTTGATAGGCTATAGGTGTAAAGGCAGTAATGTCATAGCCGAGTAGTACTAATAACCCGTAAGCTTATGTACAATTTTCCCCCCGCCTAGGCGGGGGGAAGAAACTTTCTAATCAAATACTTTTTTCTTTATCTCAGTATGTTAAGATATTATTGCATTTATCTGTCAATTCAAATTGATATTTATT